>NZ_CP176874.1:4360000-8019266 GCF_046628145.1 Streptomyces mutabilis
TTGCCGGAGGTAGAGCACTGGATAGGCGATGGGCCCTACCGGGTTACTGACCTTAGCCAAACTCCGAATGCCGGTAAGTGAGAGCGCGGCAGTGAGACTGTGGGGGATAAGCTCCATGGTCGAGAGGGAAACAGCCCAGAGCATCGACTAAGGCCCCTAAGCGTACGCTAAGTGGGAAAGGATGTGGAGTCGCACAGACAACCAGGAGGTTGGCTTAGAAGCAGCCACCCTTGAAAGAGTGCGTAATAGCTCACTGGTCTAGTGATTCCGCGCCGACAATGTAGCGGGGCTCAAGCGTACCGCCGAAGTCGTGTCATTGCAGCAATACGGCCAACGCCGGCTGTGATGGGTAGGGGAGCGTCGTGTGCCGGGTGAAGCAGCGCCGGAAGGCAGTTGTGGACGGTTCACGAGTGAGAATGCAGGCATGAGTAGCGATACAAACGTGAGAAACGTTTGCGCCGATTGACTAAGGGTTCCTGGGTCAAGCTGATCTGCCCAGGGTAAGTCGGGACCTAAGGCGAGGCCGACAGGCGTAGTCGATGGATAACCGGTTGATATTCCGGTACCCGCTGTGAAGCGTCAAACATCGAGCATCGTGATGCTAAGGCCGTGAAGCCGCCCTGATCTCTTCGGAGTTGAGGGGAGTGGTGGAGCCGCTGAACCAAGCGGTTAGTAGGTGAGTGATGGGGTGACGCAGGAAGGTAGTCCATCCCGGGCGGTGGTTGTCCCGGGGTAAGGGTGTAGCCCGTCATCTAGGTAAATCCGGATGACATGAGGGTGAGACCTGATGCCGAGCCGATTGTGGTGAAGTGGATGATCCTATGCTGTCGAGAAAAGCCTCTAGCGAGTTTCATGGCGGCCCGTACCCTAAACCGACTCAGGTGGTCAGGTAGAGAATACCGAGGCGTTCGGGTGAACTATGGTTAAGGAACTCGGCAAAATGCCCCCGTAACTTCGGGAGAAGGGGGGCCACGTCTGGTGATCGGATTTACTCCGTGAGCTGGGGGTGGCCGCAGAGACCAGCGAGAAGCGACTGTTTACTAAAAACACAGGTCCGTGCGAAGCCGTAAGGCGATGTATACGGACTGACGCCTGCCCGGTGCTGGAACGTTAAGGGGACCGGTTAGCTTGGATTCGTCCAGGCGAAGCTGAGAACTTAAGCGCCAGTAAACGGCGGTGGTAACTATAACCATCCTAAGGTAGCGAAATTCCTTGTCGGGTAAGTTCCGACCTGCACGAATGGCGTAACGACTTCTCGACTGTCTCAACCATAGGCCCGGTGAAATTGCACTACGAGTAAAGATGCTCGTTTCGCGCAGCAGGACGGAAAGACCCCGGGACCTTTACTACAGTT
Organism: Streptomyces mutabilis; assembly: GCF_046628145.1. Lineage (NCBI taxonomy): Bacteria > Bacillati > Actinomycetota > Actinomycetes > Kitasatosporales > Streptomycetaceae > Streptomyces > Streptomyces mutabilis. Next base: position 4,361,355 of record NZ_CP176874.1, read on the forward strand.
TGATATTGGTGTTCGGTTCGGCTTGTGTAGGATAGCTGGGAGACTTTGAAGCTCGCACGCCAGTGTGGGTGGAGTCGTCGTTGAAATACCAGTCTGGTCGTGCTGGATGTCTAACCTGGGTCCGTGATCCGGATCAGGGACAGTGTCTGATGGGTAGTTTAACTGGGGCGGTTGCCTCCTAAAGAGTAACGGAGGCGCCCAAAGGTTCCCTCAGCCTGGTTGGCAATCAGGTGTTGAGTGTAAGTGCACAAGGGAGCTTGACTGTGAGACCGACGGGTCGAGCAGGGACGAAAGTCGGGACTAGTGATCCGGCGGTGGCTTGTGGAAGCGCCGTCGCTCAACGGATAAAAGGTACCCCGGGGATAACAGGCTGATCTTCCCCAAGAGTCCATATCGACGGGATGGTTTGGCACCTCGATGTCGGCTCGTCGCATCCTGGGGCTGGAGTCGGTCCCAAGGGTTGGGCTGTTCGCCCATTAAAGCGGTACGCGAGCTGGGTTTAGAACGTCGTGAGACAGTTCGGTCCCTATCCGCTGTGCGCGTAGGAGTCTTGAGAAGGGCTGTCCCTAGTACGAGAGGACCGGGACGGACGAACCTCTGGTGTGCCAGTTGTTCTGCCAAGGGCATGGCTGGTTGGCTACGTTCGGGAGGGATAACCGCTGAAAGCATCTAAGCGGGAAGCCTGCTTCGAGATGAGGACTCCCACCCACTTGATGGGGTAAGGCTCCCAGTAGACGACTGGGTTGATAGGCCAGATATGGAAGCCGGGTAACCGGTGGAGTTGACTGGTACTAATAGGCCGAGGGCTTGTCCTCAGTTGCTCGCGTCCACTGTGTTGGTTCTGAAACCACGAACAACCCCACACTTGTCACAGGGTGTGGTGCGGTTGTCAGTTTCATAGTGTTTCGGTGGTCATAGCGTAGGGGAAACGCCCGGTTACATTCCGAACCCGGAAGCTAAGCCTTACAGCGCCGATGGTACTGCAGGGGGGACCCTGTGGGAGAGTAGGACGCCGCCGAACAATTATTGCGAGAAAGCCCCGCACCGGGAACGGTGCGGGGCTTTCTGCGTTTCGGAGTCGTTTAGTGTCTCACCTATGCGCTACGACCTGGTTATCTTCGACAACGACGGCGTCCTCGTCGACAGTGAGCCGATCTCGAATCGGCTCCTGGCCGGCTACCTGACCGAGCTGGGGCACCCGACGTCGTACGAGGACTCGCTGCGGGACTACATGGGTGCCGCGATGCATCGGGTGCATGACCTCGTACTGGAGCGGACCGGGCGAAAGCTGCCCGAGGGCTTCGACGACGTGTTCCACCGGCGGGTCTTCGCCGCCTTCGCGGAGGACCTGGAGGCCGTGCCCGGGGTGGTCGGCCTGCTGGAGAAGCTCGCGGTGGACGGGGTGCCGTACTGCGTGGCGTCTTCCGGGAGCCACGAGCGCATTCGGGTGGGGCATCGGAAGACCGGGCTGGACCGGTGGTTCGAGGACGAGCGGATCTTCAGCTCCCAGGACGTGGGGCGGGGGAAACCCGCCCCGGACCTGTTCCTGTACGCGGCCGAGCGGATGGGGATCGCGCCCGAGCGGTGTGTCGTGGTGGAGGACAGTCCGCTGGGCGTTCAGGCGGCTGTCGCGGCGGGGATGGACGTGTACGGGTTCACGGCGATGACGCCGGCCGGGAAGCTGGCCGGGGCCACGCGGCTCTTCCGGGACATGGGGGAGTTGGCGGGGTTGCTGACGACCTGACCGGAAAAGCTGAGCAGAATTCATCTCTGGCTGGATCTACCCACGGGTAAGCGGGACCTCTACGCTCGCCGCCATGACGGATGTGCTGCGGCACGGCAGAGTCTCGTTGGCGTTCGGCTTCTTCGCCCAGGGCGTCGCCTTCGCTCTGCTGGTGACGCGGATCCCGGCCGTCCAGGACCGGTACGGGGTGTCCGACGCGCTGCTGCCCGTCTTCCTGGCCGCCGTGCCGATCCTGGCGGGGATCGGGAGTGTCGTGACCGGGCGCCTGGTGCGGCGGGTGCGGCCGAGCCGGCTGCTGCGATGGTCCCAGCCGGTGGTGCTGCTGGCACTGTTCGGGGTCGGGGCGGGGGACGGGGTGGCGGTGCTGGCCGTGGCGCTGGGCGTCTTCGGGCTCGCCGTGGGGGCGCTGGACGCGTCGATGAACATGCTCGGGGTGAGTCTGCAGCGGGCGTACGGGCGCAGCATCATGCTGGGGTTCCACGCGGCGTACAGCCTGGGCGGGATTCTGGGAGCCTCGCTGGCCTGGGCGGGGGCGCACTGGGACCTGGCGTTGTGGGTGTCGTATCTGCCGGTTGTGGTGGTGCTGTTGCCGCTCGCGCTGGTGGGGAGCCGGTGGTACGTCGACGGGGACGGTGGCGGTGCCGGCGAGGCCGGGGCGGGTGGGCCGCCGAAGGCGGAGGCCGCGGGAGTCGGGTTCAAGGTGCTGTTGCCGCTGTGCCTCGTGATGACGTTCGCGTACATCGGGGACTCGACCGTCTCCAACTGGAGCGCCAAGTACCTCCAGGACGTGCTGGGCAGTTCGGAGCAGCTCGCGACGGTGCCGTACAACGTGTACATGGTGACCACGCTGGTGGGGCGGGCCGTCGGGGACTTCGGGGTGCGGCGGTTCGGGGCCGTGGCGGTGGTGCGCGGTGGGGCCGTCGTCGCGGCCGGTGGGTTCGCCGTGGTGGCGGGGGCGCCCGGGGCTTGGGTGGGGATGCTCGGGTTCACGTTGCTGGGGCTGGGGCTGTGCGTGCTGGTGCCGCAGACGTTCGCGGCGGCGGGACGGCTGGCGGAGGAGCGGGACGGCCGTCCGGGGGCGTCGGATGCGGCGGTGGCGCGGCTCAATGTGTTCAACTACGTCGGTTTTCTGATCGGTTCGCCTTTGGTGGGGGCGCTCGGGGACGCCTGGAGCTATCGCGGGGCGATGCTCGTGCCGATGGTGTTGGTGCTGGTGACGGTCGTGTACGCCAGGTCGTTCGAGGCTCGACCCGACCGATACGGTGGCGGGCATGAGCGGCCGCGCACAGCTGATGTGGGACGAGGCAGTAACGGGCTATGACTTCGGGCCGGAGCATCCGATGGATCCGGTCCGGCTCGCCCTGACGCGAAGTCTGGTCGGTGCCCTGGGACTCGACCGTGAGGTGGACGTCGTCGCGGCGCGGGCGGCCGGGGAGTCGACGCTGCGGCTCGTGCACCGGGAGGACTACATCGACGCGGTGAAGGCGGCGTCGGCGGATCCGGGCGCGGCGGACGTGTCGTACGGGCTCGGGACGGTGGACGATCCGGCCTTCGCGGGGATGCACGAGGTGTCCGCGCTGATCGCCGGGCAGTCGGTGGGGGCGGCGGAGGCGGTGTGGCGCGGGGACGCGCTGCACGCGGTGAACTTCGCGGGAGGACTGCACCACGCGATGCCGGGGGCGGCGTCCGGGTTCTGCGTGTACAACGACGCGGCGCTGGCGATCGCGCGGCTTCTGGAGCTGGGGGCCGAGCGGGTCGCGTACGTGGACGTGGACGTGCATCACGGGGACGGGGTGCAGGCGGCGTTCTGGGAGGACCCGCGGGTGCTGACGGTGTCGCTGCACGAGCATCCGCGGACGCTGTTCCCGCAGACCGGGTGGCCGGAGGAGACGGGCGCGGACTGCGCGGAGGGGTCGGCGGTGAACGTCGCGTTGCCGGCGGGGACCGGGGACGCGGGGTGGGTGCGGGCGTTCCACGCGGTGGTGCCGGAGGTGCTCGCGGACTTCCGGCCGCAGGTGCTGGTGACGCAGCACGGGGCGGACACGCACTTCGAGGATCCGTTGGCGCATCTGGCGGTGTCGTTGGACGCGCAGCGGGCGGTGCAGGTGGCGTGTCATGAGCTGGCGCACGAGTACGCCGGGGGGCGGTGGGTGGCGCTGGGGGGTGGCGGTTACGCCGTGGTGGATGTGGTGCCGCGGTCGTGGGCGCATCTGGTGGGGATCGCGGCGGGGCGGCCGGTGGCGCCGGAGACGGTGATTCCGGAGGGGTGGCGCCAGGAGGTGTTCGCGCGGACGCGGCAGCTGGGGCCGATGCGGATGACTGATGGGCGGTGGCCGGTGGGGTGGGCGCCGTGGGATGCGGGGTACGACCCTGCGGATCGGTTGGATCAGGCGGTGGTGGCGGCTCGGCGGGCGGTGTTTCCGTTGCGGGGGTTGTTGGCGTGACGTGAGGGTGCCCGGCGTCTGTGCCGGCCGGGGGTGGGTGTCGCAGCCCGGCGTGGCGGGGTGCCTCCCCCACTCTCGGCTTCGCTCGAGCGGGAGGTGCCCCCACCGCCCACCCGTGCCGCCCCAGCGGCACGACTGCCCGCGGCTACGCGGTGCGGCTGCCCGCGGCTATGCGGCACGACTGACCGCGTCTGGAGCGGACTTGCGCGGGAACGCTACGCCGACCGTGGGTAGATTGTCGCGTTTCCCGCCCAGGAGGTGGGGCGGCCCGGCAGCATCGAGAGCGTGCTGACCCGTCGAGCTCTTCGGGCTCATCTTCTGGACGCTCGTCTTGCCGGGGTCGTGGCGACTTCCCGGGAGGTGAGTCTGCGGAGCTACCGGCTGTTCGCGGCGCGGGATCCGCGGGTGCTGATCGGGATCGATCCGGAGCGGGACTGGGGGCACCGGGACCTGCTCGGGCTGATGGCGGAGAGGTGCGGGGTTTCGGCCGATCCGCGCGACACGTCGGGGCAGGACGTGATCGACCCGGAGCGGACGCTGGCGGCGCTGGACGCGTTCGCCGGCCGGCTCGCCGTCGTCGCTCAGCGTCGCGGGCCGGTGCTCCTCGGCACCGGCCACCCGCACCGGCTGCTCGGTTTCTACGTCGCCTTGGCCGAGGCGCTGTCGGCAGCGGGATGTGCTGTCCTCACCCCGGCGCAGGGTCGCCGTGTCGACATAACGACCCGGTTCGGTCTACGCACGTACAACCTCGACTACGTCCGGGGAGTCGCGTTGGTGCGGGAACCCGGCGCCGTTCGCGCCGGTGGTGAGCCCGGCGCGCACACGCATTCGCCGCTCCCGGTTCGTACCGCGCTGGCGGCCGCCGCCGAGGCCGGCGGGCCGCTTCCCGAGCTGGTGATCGGGGACCACGGATGGGCCTGCGGGGCAGGTCAGCTGGGGTTCGAGGCGATCGGGCCGGCCGATACGGACGATCCCGCGCTCTTCGTGGGAGAGGCGGAGGGGATCGTGTCCGTCGCCGTTCCACTTGATGACGCTGTGCGGTCTGAGTACTACCGGCCGCTTACCCGCTACGTACTCAATCGGGCGTGTCTGTCACGGTAGGGAAGCGATGGGTGCACCTCTTCCCCATTCGCATCACCCGCCCCTACATTGGGGAGTGAGCACGCAGCGACGAAGAGTCACCGGAAGGGGAAGCCGGTGGCCGTCGAGTGCGGAAGGTTCAGGTGTGTCATGGCTGCAGCTGGCGAAAGGCCTCTGAACGAGGTTCAGTTCCTTACCGTGGCGGAGGTCGCCTCGGTGATGCGCGTGTCCAAGATGACCGTGTACCGGTTGGTGCACAGCGGTCATCTGCCCGCGATCCGGGTGGGACGGTCGTTCCGCGTCCCGGAGCAAGCGGTTCACGAGTACCTCCGGGAGAGTTACGTGGGGGTGGAAACGGCCTGACGACCTCGATTACGAGTCTCAGCGCTCGGGCGGGTAGGCTGGCCCCTCGTAGGTCGTGTGGGCCCATGGCGCCCAACAACCGAGTGATGAGAAGTGAGCGAGGGTAGTCGTGGGCTCTGTTATCAAGAAGCGGCGCAAGCGGATGGCCAAGAAGAAGCACCGCAAGCTGCTGAAGCGCACGCGCGTTCAGCGTCGCAACAAGAAGTAAGCGACGCTGCGCCGTCAGCGTGGTCTGTGGCCCCCCACCGCATCCGGTGGGGGGCCACAGTCGTACCGGGGCCCGGAACGACGGCCGCACCCGGCCGGGGGGCAGGCACGAATTCTTGTCACTCGCCGCGTCCGTCGGTCATCACAGCGCAACGCCGACCGGCTAAGTTGGCCCGCAGGCGGGGAACGCGGCAGGTACGCAGCAGGGTGGAAGGAAGGCGCTGATCTTGGGCAAGGTCGTGCTCGTGACCGGGGTGGCCCGCCAGCTGGGCGGCCGGTTCGTCCGTCGCATCCAGCGTGATCCCGACGTGGACCGGGTCGTCGGCGTGGACGCCGTCGCGCCGGAGCACCATCTGGGCGGCGCGGAGTTCGTCCAGGCCGACATCCGGCAGTCGGCGATCGGGCGCATCCTCGCGGAGACGGGGGCCGACACCGTCGTCCACCTGGACGTCACGGGCACCCCGCTGGGCAGCGGCAGCCGGACGTCGGTCAAGGAGACCAACGTCATCGGCACGATGCAGCTGCTCGGCGCCTGCCAGAAGTCGCCGGCCGTGCAGCGGCTGGTGGTGAAGTCCAGTACGAACGTCTACGGGTCCGCGCCGCGCGACCCGGCCGTCTGCACGGAGACCACCGCGCCCAAGTCACTGCCCAGCGGCGGCTTCGCAAAGGACGCGGTCGAGGTCGAGGGGTATGTGCGGGGCTTCGCCCGGCGCCGTCCCGACGTCGCGGTGACCGTCCTGCGGTTCGCCAACATCCTGGGCCCGGCCGCGGACACGCCGCTCGCCTCGTACTTCGGGCTGCCGGTGCTGCCGACGGTGTTCGGCTACGACCCGCGGCTCCAGTTCGTGCACGAGGACGACGTGATCGAGGTGCTGCGGATCTCCTCGCACGAGCCGCGGCGGGGCACGCTGAACAGCGGCACCTTCAACATCGCGGGCGACGGTGTCCTGACGCTGTCGCAGTGCTCGCGCCGGCTGGGTCGCCCCACGGTGCCGTTGCTGCTGCCGGCGGTCACCTGGGCGGGCTCGCTCGTGCGTACGCTGGGGATGACGGACTTCTCCCCCGAGCAGATCCGGCTGCTCACCCACGGGCGGGTGGTGGACACCACGCAGATGCGCGAGACCCTGGGGTTCCGGCCGAAGTACTCGACGGCCGGGGCGTTCGCGGACTTCGCGCGCGGCCGCGGTGCGGGTCTGCTGCCGCCCGAGGCCCTCGCGGGGGCCGTCGACCGGATCGCGGAGCTGTCCCGGCGGGGCAGCGGCCACCTCCCGACGCAGAGCGCCAACTGAGGAGCGCATCAACGATGGCGGACGCCAAGGTCATTCCGTTCGACGACGACAGGTCGCGGGGGAGCGGCGGCAGCGGTGGGAACGCGGCCCAGCGCCCGGCCCGGCGCCGCGGCGCGGGGAGCCGGCGCAAGGGCTCGGCGGAGTCCGTGCCCGTACGGGAGGTGCAGCCGTTGCCGGTGCGGGGGGCCGCCGAGGACGACGGCGCCGCGACGCCGGAGCCGCAGGGGTCGCCCGGGGCGCGGCCGGACGACGCGGCGGACGGTGGTCTGGAGCGCCGTATCGCGGGCGGTCTGGCCTTCCTGCGCCGCCGTCTCACCGGTGACTACGAGGTCGACGACTTCGGCTACGACGCCGAGCTCACCGACCAGGTGCTGATGTCCATGCTCCGCCCGGTGTACGAGAAGTACTTCCGGGTCGAGGTGAAGGGCGTGGAGAACATCCCGGCCGAGGGCGGGGCGCTGATCGTCGCGAACCACTCGGGGACGCTGCCGCTGGACGGCCTGATGATGCAGGTCGCCGTACACGACCACCATCCGGCCGACCGGCACCTGCGGCTGCTGGCGGCGGACCTGGTGTTCGTGCTGCCGGTGGTCAACGAGCTGGCCCGCAAGCTGGGCCACACGCTGGCCTGTGCGGAGGACGCCGAGCGGCTGCTGGCCCAGGGTGAACTGGTCGGGGTGATGCCGGAGGGCTTCAAGGGCATCGGGAAGCCGTTCAGCGAGCGCTACAAGCTCCAGCGTTTCGGGCGCGGCGGCTTCGTGTCGACGGCGCTCAGGCAGGGTGCGCCGATCATTCCGTGCTCGATCGTGGGCGCGGAGGAGATCTACCCGATGATCGGCAACGCGAAGACGCTGGCGCGGCTGCTGGGCTTCCCGTACTTCCCGCTGACGCCGACGTTCCCGTGGTTGGGGCCGCTGGGGGCGGTGCCGTTGCCGACGAAGTGGACGATCCAGTTCGGCGAGCCGATCCCGACGGACGGCTATCCGCCGGAGGCGGCCGAGGACCCGATGCTGATGTTCAACCTGACCGACCAGGTGCGGGAGCAGATCCAGCACACGCTCTACAAGTTGCTGGTGCAGCGGCGGTCGGTGTTCTTCTGACCCGTGGTCCCTTCTGACCTGTGAGCGGGGCTGTGTGGGGGTGCCGCGAGGGCACCCCCACGTGCTCACTCCGTGTCGTCCGCCTCGATGCCCAGGCCGGGCAGGAGGCCCGGGAGGAGGGGCGGGAGGGTGACGTCCGGTTCCACGGGCGGGGTGTTGTTGCCCGTGGACGGGGCGGCGGGGCTGCTGTCCTTCGGCGGGTCGAGCAGGCCGCCCGTACCGCCGCCGAGCAGGCCGTCCTCCTCCTGGCCGGAGTCGGTGGACTCGCTGGGCCGGCCGCTGTCCGAGCGCCCGCTCTCCGAGGTGCCGTCGTCGCCGGTGCTCGGCGTCGACGAGTGACCGGAGCCGGGGGCGTCGCTGGTCGCCGAACCGGAACTGCCCGGGCTGCCGTGGTCCGTGCCGTCGGTCTCCTGGTCCGGCGACCGCGGAAGCATGGACTGCAGCGGCGCCACGTCGTCCTCTATGGCGTCGAAGACCGACGACACCTGCTCACTGACGTCCCCGAGCTGCACGGGCAGCCGATCGCGCAGCGCTCCCCAGGTGTCCCGGTGGGAGCGGGAGAAGGTGGAGAGGGCCTGCATGGGGGCCAGGGAGCCGGGGTCGCGGGCGTAGACGGCGCTGAGCAGCCGGTGGCCCTCGGAGGCGTCGTGCTGCATGCCGGACAGCGCGCGGCGGATCTCGCCGAGGGACTCGTGGTCGAGGGGCCCGCTGCGACCGCGCTCCATCAGCCGGCGTGCTTCGTTCAGCCGGGTGGAGGCCAGGTCCAGGTAGGCCCGGCCGCGCTCGTCGTCCCCGTCGGCGAGGCCGAGGCGGAAGTCCTCTATGCCGCGCTTGAGGCCGTAGAGCGAGTCGCCGGGCAGGGCGTCCGAACTGGCCGCGGCGACTCCGCCGAAGGCTCCGGCGGCGACGCTCACGCTCAGCCCGCCCGCGGTGAGGCCCTTGGCCAGCCGCGAGCGCGGCCGGAACCTCTTCAGCGGGGCCGCCCGGTGGGTGCCGCGCGCCCGGCGCTGCTCGGGTACCGCGGGATCCGTCGCCCCGCCGCCCGCGGTGCCTTCCTGGAGCATGGCCTCGAACGCGGCCACCAGCTGGGCCCGCTGGACGACCTTGACCTCCGGATCAAGCTCGGGCCGGGGCAGCGTCTCCAGGCCGTGGGCAAGGGTCAACAGACGACCCTGCTCGGTCGGTTCCCCGGCGGCCCCGGCGGCTGCCGGTCCTCCGGACTGCTCGGCCGCCGCCCCGGGATCGGACTGCTCCTCCAGAGCCTGGGCGAAGGCGTTCGCCCGCCGGTGTGCCGATACGTTCGCGATCACTGGCGGCACCTCCTCTCGTCATGACGGTCGACTCCCCAGGGGGTCCTGAGGGTTGCACACCCTGATCGGAACCACTCGATCGTGTGATCGGAGTAGGCCGGAGTGTGACCACAGGGAGCCTGCATCCCGCACAACGAGCGGCGCGGCACTTGGGTTACGCACGGTGGATGATCGGACCGATGTCTCAACAGACTCTCACCGGTGGTGATTTGGGGAACGCACAGGGTGAGGGCTCAGCGCGCGTCGTCCGGGAGGAGCCGGGCGAGGGTGCGCACGGCCCGGTACTGGAGCGTCTTGATGGCGCCCTCGTTCTTGCCCATGACCCGGGCGGTCTCGGCGACCGAGAGGCCCTGGAGGAAGCGCAGGGTCACGCACTCCTGCTGCTGCGGGTTGAGCCGTCGTACGGCGTCGAGGAGGGCGGCGTTGGAGAGGGACTCGAGGACGGAGTCCTCGGGGGAGCGCTCGACCTCGTTGGCGTCGAGCATTTCGCCGGTGGTGACCTCCAGCCGGAAGCGGCTGGACTTGAAGTGGTCGGCGACCAGGTTGCGGGCGATGGTCACCAGCCAGGCGCCGAAGTCGCGCCCCTGCCAGGTGAAGGTGCCGATGCGCCGGAGGGCCCGCAGGAAGGTCTCGCTGGTGAGGTCCTCGGCGGTCGCCTTGCCGCCCACCCGGTAGTAGATGTAGCGGTACACGGTGTCGCTGTACTGGTCGTAGAGCCGCCCGAAGGCGTCGGCCTCGCCGGCCTGCGCCCGCTCGACCAGGTCCATCATGCGGGCGCTGTCGCTGTCCGCGGCGGGGCGCCGGTGGGTGGCGGCGGCCCCGGACGCGGACGATCGAGCGCGTCTGCCGACGGCGGCGCCCGAGTCGGCCAGTGCGTAGCAAGGGCCGACGGGGGCGGTGGCCGTGGCGAGGGCGGGGACGGCGTACGCGGTGGGGACGAAGCCGCGCAACAGGTCTTGGGCTGATTTGACCGTTGCGCGCAGCGTAGCCAGGCCCGAGGCGTCAACCCCGACGTGTGGGTACACGGGACTCCCAGAGGCAGAGCTTCCATCACGTGCAGTACGGAACCATTCACCCGTCGTAGCGAAGGTGGGGTACCGGAATGCGTCTGAGGAGAATAACGCTTCGTGCAGGCACTGCTACGCCCAGTTGCTCAAATCATCGATTACGTCGCTTCCGTGCCCGATTGACGCTCGATCAGATGCGACAGAGTGATCAGTTAATGACCGGAACGGTTCGGGTTCCTTGTGACTACAGAGCGTGTTGTGGTCGATGTGAGGAAAGGGGACTGGAGGGGGTGTCTCGGGGGTACGTCACATCGATTGGGTCAACGGCGGCGGCGGTGCAGCGCGATGGCCGCCGCCGTGCCGCCGGCCACGGCGCCGACGCCCGCGGCCGCCGGGATGCCGACCTTGGCCGCCTTGCGGCCGGTTCGGTAGTCCCGCAGGCGCCACTCCAGCTCCCGGGCGTGCTTGCGCAGCTTGGAGTCCGGGTTGATCGCGTACGGGTGGCCGACCAGGGACAGCATCGGGATGTCGTTGTGCGAGTCGCTGTAGGCGGCGCAGCGGGACAGGTCCAGGCCCTCCGCCGCCGCCAGTGCCCGTACCGCCTCCGCCTTGGCGGGGCCGTGCAGGGGTTCGCCGACGAGCTTGCCCGTGTAGACGCCGCCGATCGACTCGGCCACCGTGCCCAGCGCGCCGGTCAGGCCGAGGCGGCGGGCGATCACCTGGGCGATCTCCACCGGGGCCGCGGTGACCAGCCAGACCTTCTGCCCGGCGTCCAGGTGGGCCTGGGCGAGGGCGCGGGTGCCCGGCCAGATCCGTTCGGCCATGTACTCGTCGTAGATCTCCTCGCCGATCGACTTCAGCTCGGAGACGCGGTGGCCCTTGACGATGGACAGCGCGGAGTCGCGGGCGTCCTGCATGTGCTCGGGGTCCTCGAAGCCGGCGAGCCGGAACCACGCCTGCTGCCAGGCGAACCGGGCCAGGTCGCGGGTCTCGAAGAACTTGCGCTTGTACAGGCCCCGCCCGAAGTGGAAGATCGCGGCGCCCTGCATCACGGTGTTGTCCAGGTCGAAGAAGGCGGCCGCCCGCTCGTCGCCGTGGACCGGGAACTCCGCCTCCGCGCCCGTGTCGGGGGCGGTCTCCTCGGCGGACTGCGCGGATTTGCGGGCTGCCTCCGCCGAGGCCTCGCCTGCCAACACGCTCCGCGCCGTGGCGGAGCGCCTACGGGGAGTGAGCCATTGAAGAGCGGCCATGTCCGTGAGCATAGCCAGTTTGTTCGGGGGCTTCGGAGTCGAGAGGTTCGGAGGCTGTGAACTCTGGGCGACCGTGCCGTTAAAGGGTGTGTCGCGGGGCGCGTCGAAGAGCCCGTCGGGGGACCCCGCACGGGGCTCGCCGCAGGAGTGGCCCCGCGCGCGAGAATGGCCGGCATGAGTCCGCTCTTCCGCCGAAAGGCCGCGCAGCGCCGGCAGGCCCCGCAGACGCCGGGGGCCCCGCAGCCCGCTCAGTCCTCCGAGCACTCCGAGAACCATCTCGTCACCCTCATCCGCAAACCCGGCTGTCACCTGTGTGATGACGCACAGCTCGTCGTCGAGAAGGTCTGTGCCGACCTCGGTGTCCCCTGGGAGGGGAAGGACATCACCCAGGACCGCCGACTCCACGACGAGTACTGGGAACAGATCCCGGTCGTCCTGATCGACGGCAGGCAGCACACCTTCTGGCGTGTGAACGAGGAACGCCTGCGCAAGGCACTGACCGATGAGTCCAAGTAGTCCGGATGGTCGCTTAGGATCGATGGTGACTTGGTCTCGGGGGCGTTGATCGTGAGGAGCGTGTGCGGCTTTGCCCTCGATGGGAGAGGAACGCGTGCGCGTGCGCGCCGGTTCCCGGTTCGTGCGCCGGGCGCGCGTGAGCCCGGTCACGTTGGCCGGGCAAATCGGACACCATCTTTGTGCACGCGTTCACAAAGACATAGCCTGCATTCGACGGGGCGGTCATGTAGGGACGTATGACCGCCTACAGCCCCGCTCTACCCGCAGGAGCACCGTGGCAACTGGCCGAACACACCGACCGGCGACCCGCAGCCGAGGGATTCCCGAGGCCACCGTCGCCCGGCTTCCGCTGTACCTCCGCGCGCTGACCGCGCTCTCCGAGCGCTCGGTGCCCACGGTCTCCTCCGAGGAGCTGGCGGCGGCGGCGGGCGTCAACTCCGCGAAGCTGCGCAAGGACTTCTCCTACCTCGGCTCCTACGGGACCCGGGGCGTCGGCTACGACGTCGAGTATCTCGTCTACCAGATCTCGCGCGAGCTGGGGCTCACCCAGGACTGGCCGGTTGTGATCGTCGGTATCGGTAACCTCGGCGCCGCGCTCGCCAACTACGGCGGTTTCGCCTCCCGCGGTTTCCGGGTCGCCGCGCTCATCGACGCCGATCCGTCGATGGCCGGAAAGCCCGTCGCGGGCATCCCGGTGCAGCACACCGACGAGCTGGAGAAGATCATCCAGGACGACGGTGTCTCCATCGGCGTGATCGCGACCCCCGCCGGTGCCGCCCAGCAGGTCTGCGACCGGCTCGTGGCCGCCGGTGTCACCTCCATCCTGAACTTCGCGCCGACCGTGCTGAACGTCCCCGAGGGCGTCGACGTGCGCAAGGTCGACCTCTCCATCGAGCTGCAGATCCTCGCCTTCCACGAGCAGCGCAAGGCGGGCGAGGAGGCGGTGGCCGACGCCGGTGCCGTGCCGCCCGCCGTCGCCCGCAAGCAGCAGCCCTCCACCGACCAGGGACCCGACGGGGACGTGCCCGCCGTGATGCCGGCATGAGCCTCCTCGTCGTCGGACTCAGCCACCGCAGCGCGCCGGTCAGCGTGCTCGAGCGGGCGTCCCTGAACGCGGACGCGCAGCTGAAGCTGGTCCAGGACACGGTCGCCGCCGAACCGGCCGCCGAGGCCGCGGTGCTGGCCACCTGCAACCGCATCGAGCTCTACGCCGACGTGGACAAGTTCCACGCCGGTGTCGCCGAGCTGTCCACGCTGCTCGCCCAGCACAGCGGGGTCGGCCTGGAGGAGCTCACTCCTTATCTTTACGTGCACTACGAGGACCGGGCCGTCCACCACCTGTTCTCGGTGGCCTGCGGGCTGGACTCGATGGTGGTGGGCGAGGGCCAGATCCTCGGCCAGATAAAGGACTCCTTGGCCCGTGCCCAGGACCTGCACACCGCCGGACGGCTCCTGAACGACCTGTTCCAGCAGGCGCTGCGGGTCGGCAAGCGGGCCCACTCGGAGACCGGCATCGACCGCGCCGGGCAGTCCCTGGTCACCTTCGGCCTGGAGCAGCTGGCCGCGGGCGCCGACGTGCGGACGTGGGCCGGGGGCAAGAAGGCCCTGGTCATCGGCGCCGGTTCGATGTCCTCGCTGGCCGCCGCGACGCTGGCGCGGGCCGGGGTCGCCGAGATCGTGGTCGCCAACCGCACCTTCGAGCGGGCCGAGCGGCTCGCCCAGATCCTTTCCGAGGGCGACGACACGGACGTGCTGGCCCGCGCGGTACCGATGGACGCGGTGCCGGCCGAGCTGACACGTGCCGACGTGGCCGTCTCCTGCACCGGCGCGACCGGGCTGGTCCTCACGGCGGACGCCGTGGCGGCGACGGTGGAGGGCCGCACCGGCGCGCCCGCCGCCGAGCCGGCCGGCGTACGCGCCGCGGGCGACGCCGGCTCCACCGGCGTACGGGAGGCTGCCGAAACGCCACTGCCGGGTGCCGGCACGGACGAGAACTGCCCGCTGGACCTGTCCGCCGTGCCGTCCGGCTTCTCCGTGATGGGGGAGGCCGCCGTGGCCGGCATGGACGCGGCGACGCTGGAGCAGCACGGGGCCTGGGCCGCGAGCGGTACGACGGTGGACCGGTCCCGCGAGGCCGGGCGACCGGGCCCCGAGACGGACGCCGAGCTGATCACCGCGCTCGCCGCCACGGCGACGCGGGCCGGCCGCATCCCCGAGCGCCGACGCCCGGAGCCGGTCGCCGAGGTGCCGCGTCCGCAGCCCGTGCTCTTCCTCCTCGACCTGGCGATGCCGCGCGACATCGACGCCGCCGTGCACCGGCTGGCCGGGGTGCGCCTGGTGGACATCGAGTCGCTGGCCGACGCCTCCGCCGACGCCCCGATGGCCGCCGACGTCGACATGGTCCGCCGGATCGTCACCGACGAGGTCGCGGCGTTCGGCGCCGCCCAGCGGGCCGCGCACATCACGCCGACCGTGGTCGCGCTGCGCAGCATGGCCGCGGACGTCGTGGCCGGTGAGATCGCCCGCCTCGAGGGGCGGCTGCCCGGCCTCGACGACAAGCACCGCGCCGAGATCACCCAGACCGTCAAGCGTGTGGTCGACAAGCTGCTGCACGCGCCGACGGTGCGGGTCAAGCAGCTCGCCGCCGAGCCCGGCGGTGCCGGGTACGCGGACGCGCTGCGCACCCTGTTCGACCTCGACCCCGAGACGGTGGCCTCCGTCTCCCGCGCCGAGAACAGCACTGAGAAGAACCGAGGGCCGGCATGACTGAGAAGGCACTGAGGCTGGGGACCAGGCGCAGCAAGCTCGCCATGGCCCAGTCCGGGCAGGTGGCGGACGCCGTGAGCCAGGTGACCGGTCGGCCCGTTGAGCTGGTCGAGATCACCACGTACGGCGATGTGTCGCGCGAGCATCTGGCGCAGATCGGCGGCACGGGCGTGTTCGTGGCCGCGCTGCGCGAGGCGCTGCTGCGGGGCGAGGTGGACTTCGCGGTTCACTCGCTCAAGGACCTCCCCACCGCGCAGCACGAGGGCCTGGTGGTGGCCGCGATTCCCGAGCGGGAGGACCCGCGGGACGTGGTCGTCGCCCGGGACGCGCGCAAGCTGACCGACCTGCCGCGCGGCGCCCGCATAGGGACGGGCGCGCCGCGCCGGATGGCGCAGCTGAACGCGTACGCGCGCACCCACGGCATGGAGATCGAGACGGTCCCGATCCGGGGCAACGTCGACACCCGCATCGGATACGTCCGCAGCGGTGAACTGGACGCCGTCGTACTGGCCGCCGCCGGGCTGAACCGGGTGGGCCGCATCGACGAGGTGACCGACTTCCTGTCGGTCGACACGGTTCTGCCGGCTCCCGGCCAGGGGGCCCTGGCGATCGAGTGCACCGCGGACAACGCGGACCTCGTCGCCGCGCTCGCCGAGCTCGACGACCCGTTCACGCGGGCCGCCGTGACGGCCGAGCGGTCACTGCTCGCCGCCCTGGAGGCCGGCTGCAGCGCCCCCGTGGGCGCGCTGGCCGACCTGCTGGCCGACGGGCAGATTGTCAAGGAAATGCGCCTGCGCGGCGTCGTCGGCACGACCGACGGCTCGACGCTGGTGCAGCTGTCCACCACCGGTCCCGTGCCCGAGACGCACGAGGCGGCGATGGCACTCGGTCGCGAACTCGCCACCGAGATGCTCGCCCAGGGCGCGGCCGGTCTGATGGGGGAGCGAGCACATTGAGCCCCACCACCTTTCCCGCCGGTCCGGAACAAGGGCACGTCACCTTCCTCGGTGCCGGACCCGGAGATCCGGGACTGCTGACTCTGCGCGCCGTGGAGGCGCTGGCGCACGCGGACGTCCTCGTCGCCGAGCACGAGGTGCTCGACGTCGTACGCACGCATGCGAGGCAGGGCGTGTCGGAAGTGCACACGGATGCCGATCCGTCGGATCCGGGCACAGGCGCGCCCCAGCTGACAGTGGTTGACGGTGCGTCAACCTCCGTCGGCGCCCCCGCTGTGCGGGATGCCGCACATCTTGTCATGGAGGCCGCGCGGGGCGGCAGGCGGGTCGTGCGTGCGGTGACCGGGGACCCCGGGCTCGACGCGTACGCCGCCGAGGAGATGCTGGCGTGCGCCGCGGCCGGGGTGCCCTTCGAGGTCGTCCCCGGTATCGCGAACGCGGTCGGTGTGCCCGCGTACGCCGGTGTGCCGCTGCGGGACGCCGAGGGCGCCGACGTGCGGTTCGTGGACGCCCGTACGGCGTCGGCGCGGTGCTGGACGGAGGTGGGCGCCTCCGACGGGACGGTCGTGGTCTCGACGACGCTCGACTCGGTCGCCGCGGCGGCCGGTGAGCTGGTGTCGGCGGGCCGCAAGCCGGACACCCCGCTGACGGTGACGATCGCCGGTACGACGACCCGGCAGCGGACCTGGACGGCGACGCTGGGCACGGTCGCCCAGACGCTGAAGCAGGCCAAGGTGCTGCCGTCCCCGGACGGTGGCCGTCCGGTGATAGCCGTGGTCGGTGAGCGCGGTGCGACCGCCCGGCGCGACCAGCTGTCGTGGTTCGAGTCCAAGCCGCTGTTCGGCTGGAAGGTCCTCGTGCCGCGTACGAAGGAGCAGGCGGCGTCGCTCTCCGACCAGCTGCGGTCCTACGGGGCCGTCCCCAGCGAGGTCCCGACCATCGCGGTGGAGCCCCCGCGCACCCCGCAGCAGATGGAGCGGGCGGTCAAGGGCCTGGTGACGGGCCGCTACGAGTGGATCGCGTTCACGTCGGTCAACGCGGTGAAGGCGGTCCGCGAGAAGTTCGAGGAGTACGGGCTCGACGCCCGTGCCTTCGCGGGCATCAAGGTCGCCGCGGTAGGCGAGCAGACCGCGAAGGCGCTCATCGCCTTCGGCGTGAAGCCGGACCTGGTGCCGAGCGGCGAGCAGTCGGCCGCGGGCCTGCTGGAGGACTGGCCGCCGTACGACCCGGTCTTCGACCCGATCGACCGCGTCTTCCTGCCCCGCGCCGACATCGCCACGGAGACCCTGGTCGCCGGTCTGATCGAGCTGGGCTGGGAGGTCGACGACGTCACCGCCTACCGCACGGTGCGCGCCTCGCCGCCCCCGGCCACCACCCGGGAGGCCATCAAGGGCGGTGGCTTCGACGCGGTGCTCTTCACCTCGTCGTCCACGGTCCGCAACCTGGTGGGCATCGCGGGCAAGCCGCACAACGTGACGGTGATCGCGTGCATCGGTCCGGCGACCGCCAAGACGGCGGAGGAGCACGGGCTGCGGGTCGACGTCATGTCCCCCGAGCCGTCCGTCACCAAGCTGGCGGAGGCCCTGGCCGACTTCGGCGCCCGGCGCCGCGCGGCGGCCCTGGAGGCCGGCGACCCGGTGACGCGGCCGAGCGAGCGGCGGCCGGGGGCGCGTCGGCGGCGGTCCTCCACGTGAGGTGATGTGAGGTGAGATGAGGCGGGGCGCTCCAGGGGGGCGCCCCGCTTTTCGGTCCGGAGCGTTCGCGGGCGGCCGTTCAGTCGGTCCAGGCGGTCAGGTGGGCCGCCGCCTCGCGGGCCGGGGAGTGGGCGGTGGTGCCCAGGGACTCGGCGGCCGTCAGCAGCTCGGCCAGGACGTGGGGGTCGCGGGCCTGGACGGCGAGGGTCAGCAGGGGAGCGAGCTGGTCGCGCCAGGCCGTGCGCAGTGTCGTCGGCGCGGTGGCGGCCTCCGCTGCCACCCGTCGCGCCCAGGTGCGGATCTCCGCCGGCTCCGCACGCGGTGGCCGGGGGGTGCCGGTGGCGGGGCGGAGGGTGTCCGGCGGTCGGTGGCGGAGCGTGGCGGCGGCGAGGGCGGCGGCCGTGGTCGTGTGGTAGCAGGTGCCGAAGAGGTACGCGGCGGCCTTGTCGCCGGTCAGGGTGGCCAGGACCTCCGGGCGGTGGACCGGGCTGGGCACGGCGCCGTCGGGGCGGGCCGCGCGGGCGAGGGTGTGCCAGGCGGTTCGTTCGGCCGGCGAGGTCTCCGGGCCTTTTGCCAGGGCTCGCGTGCACAGCAGCAGTTCGGCCAGCAGGTCCAGGCTGCCCCTCGCGAGGTGCACTGCCAGCAGGACGCGCACCGTCTCGCGGAGCCGGGCCCCGGCCCGGGGGCCGTCGCCGAGGTCGAGCCGGTGGCGGCCGAAGTCGGTCGCGTAGAACACGGCGTGCGTGAGGGCGTAGGTCTCGCTCTCGGTCAGTTGCAGGACGTCCGGGTCGAGTGCGGCGACGCTCTCCCGGAGCAGCGCGTCGACCGTGGGCAGGGAGGGCGGGGCGGTGAGGCCGCCGCGGTCCAGGAAGTAGCGCAGCTCCAGGCGGTTGAGCACCGGCTTGTACGGGCGGAGGTGTCCGCCCGCGTCGGCGGCCAGCAGGGCTTCGCAGCGGGCCCGCAGCGCGGGCTGCGGGCGGCCCAGGTGCTCCAGCAGCATGACGAGGTTCAGGTGGTACGGGAAGTAGGCGTCCCCGCGGCGCAGCGACCGTTCGAAAGCGGGGTCCGCGGCGGTCTCGGCGGCGAGGTCGAGGGCGCGGCCCGGCAGCGGGGCGGTCCTGGGCAGGACGCCTTCGCGGTCCAGGACGCGGAGCAGGCCGAGGAGTTCGAGCAGGGGGCCGGGGCGGAAGGGGCGTGGGGGCAGGTACTCCTCCCAGCGCCGGGGGCGGAACCACTCCAGGCCGGCCTCGATCCAGCGCAGCGCGCCCGCCAGTACCCGCTCCGGTGCCGCGTCCGGGTCCGGCGGCGGTGCGTCCGCGTCGTCCGTCACGGCGTGCGCCGGGAGCGGGGCCCACGACGGGCCGTCGGACGAGGGCGAGGGCGGGGACGAGGACGAGGTCGAGGGCGGGGACGACGGCGGGGCCGAGGTCGCCGGCGTGGTGCTCACCGGCCGCTCCGCAGGCGCAGGACGGTCAGGACCGCCGCCAGGATGCCGCACAGTGCGCCCAGGTCCGCCCACCACGGCAGCAGCCCGGGGGTGCCCAGCAGCGTCTGGCGGGCCAGGTCGACGGCGTACGTCATGGGATTGACGTGCATGATCGCGGACAGCCAGCCCGGCGCGTCCTCGGCGCTGAACACCGAGCCGGACAGGAACAGCATGGGGAACATGGCCAGCTGGACGGTCGCCTGGAGGGTCTGCACCCGCTTGATGACCGTGGCCAGGCACAGGCCGATCACGCTGAACACCACGGCGGCCAGCGCGTAGCAGCCCATCGCGGCGGCGAACCGGCCCGGCGTCAGCTGCACCCCCACCGTGGGCGAGAAGGCGAGCATCACCGCGCTCTGCACGGTCACCATGCCCGCGCCGGCGACGACCTTGCCCAGCGGCAGACAGATCCGCGGCACCGGGGCGACGAGCAGCTCGCGCAGCACGCCGTACTCGCGGTCCCAGGCGTACGTCTGCCCGGACGCGACGCCGATCGAGACGACCTGGATGGCGATGATGCCGGGGAACACGTAGGCGCTGAAGGGGACTCCGCCGACCGAGTCGATCATGCCGTCGAAGCCGACCGCGTAGACCAGGACGAAGAAGAGGATCTGCACGCCCTGGCTGAACAGCACGCCGGGGCGCTTGAACTGGCGCAGCAGGTCGCGGTGGGCGATGACGCCGATGGCGCGCAGGGCGACCCGCAGCCGTCCGTCGGCCGCGGCGAGCGGCGGCGGGGCGCCGACGGTGGTCGCGGTCATGGTGTGCTCACCCTCTCCGGCCGGGGGCTCGGCCGTTGCGGGCCGGCCGCCGCCAGGTAGACGTCGTTCATGGACGGGTGGTGCACGGCGACGGTGAGGCCCTTGACGTCGAGGGCCCGCACCACGTCCGCGATGCGGGACTCCGGGTCGGCGCAGTGGACGGCGACGCCGCCCGGTTCGGTCAGCGGCTCGAAGCCCGCGGCGCGCAGCTGCCGGGCGGCGGCCTCGTCGTCGGTGCAGGAGACCACGATGCGGGAGGAGTCCAGGCTGCTCTTGAGCCGGGCCAGGCTGCCCTGTCGGACGACGCGGCCCTGCTGGAGGATGACGATCTCGTCGGCGTACTCGGCCTCGTCCATGTAGTGCGTCGAGTACAGGACGGTGACGCCCAGTTCGTCCCGCAGCCGCAGCAGGTCCCGCCACACCACCGCCCGCGCGGTGGGGTCCAGGCCGTTGGTGGGCTCGTCGAGGATGATCAAACCGGGGCGGTGCAGCAGGGCGCGGGCGATCTCCACCCGGCGGGAGAGGCCGCCGGACAGTTCCTCGACCGGCCGGCGGCGGCGGTCGGTCAGCTCGAAGAGGTCCAGCAGCAGGTCGATGCGGGAGCGGGCGTCGGCCCGTTTCATGCCGAACAGCCGTGCGTGGAACCACAGGTTGCGCTCCACGGACAGTTCCTTGTCGAGGGTCCGCTCCTGGAAGACCAGCCCGAGGCGGCGGCGCGCGGCCATCGGGGCCTCGCGCACGTCGTGCCCGAAGATGCGGACGTCGCCCGAGTCCGGCCGCGACGCCGTGGACAACACGCCGAGCAGGGAGGACTTGCCGGCCCCGTTGGGGCCGAGGAGTGCGGTGACCCGGCCCGGCGGGGAGCTGACGGACACCCCGTCGACGGCCCGGACCTTGCCGTAGCGCACCACGAGGTCGGTCAGCTCGAAGGCCGGCGGTACGGCCCCGGGCAGGGGGATGACGGGTGCGGCTGGTGGTTCGGGTGACGGCACGGGGGTTCCCTCCACGGTTCAGGCCAGTCCGAGCGTGCGGTCCCACGGCAGCGGGGCGTCGTCGACCGGCAGGAGCGCGAGCGCCACACCCGCCGCGCCCTCCAGCATGCCCGCGGTGTCCAC
This sequence comes from Streptomyces mutabilis, assembly GCF_046628145.1. Taxonomy (NCBI): domain Bacteria; kingdom Bacillati; phylum Actinomycetota; class Actinomycetes; order Kitasatosporales; family Streptomycetaceae; genus Streptomyces; species Streptomyces mutabilis. The sequence continues at coordinate 4,382,443 of NZ_CP176874.1, forward strand.
GGCCCGGTGCGGGTGCGGCGAGCGGGCGGCGGCCGGGAAGCGCATGAGGTGGCGGAAGCCGAACGGCGCCTGTTCGTCGGCCAGTTCCAGGACCCGGCCGGTCAGCCGTGCGACCCCGTCCCCGAGGTCGGTGTCGCCGGGGACGGCATGGGCGACGCGGGCCACGACGCGCAGCAGTCCGGCGTAGCCGTGGCAGACGGTGGCGCCCTCGACGGCCCACCGCGACTCGTCCCGCCGCAGCGCCGCCCGCAGCGCCTCGACGGCGGCCGTGCGCCACTCGGGGCGGTCCAGGACGGTCCCGGCGCGGAACAGGGCGGCGGCCACTCCGGGGGTGCCGTAGCACCAGGCGGTGCGGGTGAACAGGTGCCGCGGCCGGTCGGCGGCCACCTCGTCGGTGAAGCCGGCGCGGGCGGGCCAGTACGGTCCCGCCTCGTCGTGCAGCGTCCAGCCCAGCAGCCAGTCGGCGACGCGGTGCACGGCGTCCCGCATGCCCGGCACCTCGCGGCCCGCCGCGTACGCCGAGCAGAGCACCGCCAGGGTGCCGGTGATGCCGTGGGCCATGCCGAGGTTGAAGTCGCCGCGCGGGTAGTCGGCCCGGTCGCGCTCGCTGAGCTGGAGCTCGGTCGGCACCCACCAGCCGGGCACCTCGTGGCCGTCGACCGTGACCGGCGCGGTGAGCCGGACGAGGTGGTGGAGGGACTCGGTCAGGGCGGACTCGACGCCGGGCCCGGCCTCCGCCGGGTCGGCCGCTGCGTCGAGCAGCAGCCGGGTCGTCCCCGACAGGCCGTTGATCAGGTCGTACGCGCCCCAGTCGACGCCGGGCCCGGTCCGGGAGCGGAAGACGGCCAGCCGCTCGGTCTGGTCCTCGGCGACCCAGGCGGCCAGCCGGTGGCGCAGCGAGGCGTAGTGCCCCTCGGGGCCGGCGCAGGTCTGCGCGGCGGCGAGCAGTGCGGCGGGGCCCGAGAACAGGCCCCGGCTGGGGGCGGAGTTCAGCGCCTGGCCGGCGGCGGCGAGGTGGCGGTGCGCGGTGGCCCGCCGGCCCTCGTCGGTACGGGCCAGCTCGCCGTACAGCAGGGCGGTGCCGGGCAGGCCGTTGGAGAGGGTCAGCGGGCCCCACATGACGGCGCCGTAGATCGGGTCGCGGTTGTCGTCGCGGGAGGCGACGGCGGCCACGTGCGCGGGGTCGGCGAGCCGTTCGGCGACGAGGGCGACGGCCTCCGCGGCGCGGGGGGCGGTGACGGCGTTCACGACTGGTGCCTCCGGCGGTTGAGGTGGTCCTGTACGGCGCCCCGGGCGATGCCGAGCACGGTCAGCTCGCGGGCGCCCTCGCCGCCGAAGAGGCGGTTGCAGACCATGTGCAGCAGGCTGCCGACCACCCGGCCCTCCGGCGTCGGCCCGGACCGCCGTACGGCGTCGGACAGTTCGGCCACCGCCCGGTCGCGGGCGTGCAGCGCGGCCAGGACCCGGGACCCGGCGGGGTCGGCGGCGAGGGCGGGCCAGCCGCCGTGGGGGTCGACGAGGCGGCGCCAGTGGGCCGCCCTGGTGCGGAAGGCTGTGGGCAGGTCGCGGCGGGCGCCGGTCATGGACAGCCAGGCCGCTGCCGCGTCGTCGCCGCAGTCCTCGGTGGCCAGCGGATTGCCGGGCGAGGGCGGGCCGAAGGCGTGGGCCAGCGCGGCGCAGGAGATGACGGCCAGGTCGTCCGTCGCGAAGTCGTTCGCCGGGTCCCTGGCCACCCGCAGCAGCTCGACGGCGGCCTCGCTGTCGTGCTGGAAGACCCGTTCGGCGGCCGCCTGCGCCGCGGGGCCGCCGTAGCGCTCGGTCTCCGGGTCGTACTGCGCGACGGTGTGGCCGCGCACCAGGCCCTCGCGCTGCCAGCGGTCCAGCAGCCCGCCGACGGCCGGGGCGACCTGCCCCCACAGCTGCTGGGGGCGGGCGGCGTGCAGGCGCAGCCGCAGGTGGTGGCCGGCCTCGTCGGTGTAGCGGATGAAGAACCAGCGGTCGGCGCCGTGTTCGGCGGCCAGGGAGACCAGGCCGGGGACGTGGTCGCGCAGCAGGTCGTCCTGGGTCCGCGCCGATCCGTGCACCTTGAGGTACAGCCACTCGCCGCCCAGGCCGTGCACCGTGCGGTCCGGCTGCGGGTGCCCGGCGTACGGCCGCCTGCGGGGCACGCCGTTCTCCCGGCGGGTCAGCGGGACGACCAGCTCGCTGGTGTGCCCGGCCAGGGTGCCGTCCAGCCAGCCCTCGTCCTCGCCGGGGATCTCCTGCGCGATGAGGTCGGGGTGGCGCAGTACTTGGTCGAACAGGAGGGCGCGGTGCCAGGCGTCGTCGAGGTCGAGCAGCAGCCGCTGGTCGGTGGTGACGGCGAGCACGTGCCGGGGGACGCCCCAGTCCGCCCGCCAGTCGTCGACCGCGCGGTCCCAGTCGGTGCGGGGGAGGGCGTCGGGGTGGTCGGTGGGCGAGGAGGGCCGGCTCTCGGGGCGGTCGGCGGGTGCGGAGGGCTGCCGGTCCTCGACGGTGTGGGTGGTCCGGGCGGCCGGGTCCGCCGCCGCGCGGGGCGCGCCGGGTGTGCGGTGCGTGGAGTCCGTTCGCGCACCGTCGGTGGTGCCCTGGCGGGGCTCGGGGCGGGGCCGGGCGGCCGGCGTCCCCGCGGTGGGCCCGCCCTTCTCGCCTTCGGCGCGCAGGCGTTCGGCCCGGGTGCGCAGGACGTCCGGCCGCCAGACGGCGCAGGCCAGGACGAAACGGCCGTACCGGATGCGGGGGACGAACGGCGCGTCGGCGAGCGGACCCCAGTTCCAGGGCTCCCACAGGCGCTGCCCTTCCAGGCCGATCTCCCACAGCAGCCGGGCCGCGTTGGGTGCCTGCGCGGGCGCGCTGACCATGTTGCCGAGCACGGGCACGATCTCCCGCCCGGTCGGCAGGTGGACGGCGGTCAGCCGGTCCAGGGTGGCGCCGACGCCGATGTCGGACAGGCGCAGTTCCTCGACGCCGCCGCCGGGGACGTCGGGAACGCCGACGCCGATGCGCCGGCCCGTGGCCGGAACGGTGTGGGCGAGGTTGGCGGCCCGGCCCGAGCGGGTGCGGAAGGCGAGGTCGACGGGGACCGCGTCCTGTACGTGCACGGGGCTGTCGCGGTGCAGTGCGGCGAACGCGGGCCCCCAGGCGGGGTGCTGGTCGGCGAACCGGGCGAAGGTTGCCCCGGCCCGGTGCGAGCCCGGCGACGGCGACAGGTAGACCCGGAACTCGCCGTCGTCCAGCGCCTCCACCGAGGGCGCGACCACCTGCACCGTCACCTCGGCGGAGCCCTGGAGGTCGGCGGGGTCGGCGGTGTCGTGGCACAGCTCGGCCACCTCGTCGTCGCCGAGGAGAACCTCCCGGGCACCGGTCCGCTGCGCGGCGGCGACCAGCCGGGCCATGGCACGGTCCCGGCGGGTGGTGCGGGGGTCCTCGGGCGGCAGCGGCGGGGCCTCGCTGTTCGGCCAGCCGTAGCCGGCGGGGGCGCCCAGGCCGGTCGACTCGTCCAGCAGGTCGAGGACCGGCACCAGCCGGTCGGCGCCGTACACGTCGAGGAAGCGGCGGTGGTAGTCCCGCAGCGCGAAGAGCCCAGCTTCGGCCGGGACAGCCGCCACATCACGCCCATGGCCCGCTCGACGGTCCCGCGCACCGCGTACGGCAGGTGCAGCCCGGTGTCGAGGCGGGTGTCGATGTGCAGTGGCGTGTCGTCGGGCTCCACCGACCGGGCGAGCCGCAGCAGCCGCTCCAGTTCCGCGCGGCCCCGGCCCACCGGCCGGTCGTCGTACGCCCGCCTGGCGTCGTCGATCTCGCGCAGCGCCTCGTGGATGCGGCGGGTCTCCGGCGCCGGGTCGGTGACCGCCGCCAGCAGTCCGAGCACGTGGGCGAGCGGGTCGCCGCCGTCCAGCGGCGGGCGCAGCCCCGTCAGGAGCAGTTCCTGGCGCACCAGCTCGGCGAGCAGTGCCTCGATCCGGTCCAGGGGCGCGCCGGGGAACGCCTCCGCGGTGCGCCGGACCAGTTCCCGGTACGGCAGCGGCGCCGCCGACTCGGCGAGGGCGCGGGCGACGACGGGCGTGCGGCGCACGGAGACGGTGGCGCGGGCCTCGCCGCCCTCGGTGAGGCGGACGCCCTGCGTGGAGGAGGCGGTGAGGACCACGCGGTCCCCGCGCACGGTCAGCGCCTGGTGCGCCTGGACGGTGAGCACGGACAGCACCGCGGGGTCGCTTTCGAGGCGGTGGCCGAGCCTGGTCAGCCACTGCATGTCGACGTGGGTGCGGGTGCGGTGGCCGGGGCCGCGCTCCAGCTTGGCGGTGGAGTCGAAGTGGCCGGTCGACACGCCCGCGAACAGGCCGAACGGGGTCGGGCGGGTGCGCCTGCGGATGTCGTAGCGCAGCACGGCGAGTGCCGCGCGGCGCAGCTGCCCCGCCTTGATCCCCGCGGCGCCGCGCTCGGCGACCCGGCGGACCAGGGCGCTGAGACTGGGGGAGGCGAGGTCGAGCGCCTCGGCGAGCAGCGGGTCGGCGGGGACGGAGGCGAGCAACTCGGCGCAGGCGCCGAGGTCGTGCGGTCCGGCGGCGGGCAGCGGCAGCGCGGGTGATCCGCCCAGCGGCGCCCGGTACAGGAAGACGTCGTTCGCCTCGAAAGGTGTCCTGGGTGGCGCTGCCCCCATGGCTGTCCCCCTGCTCGTCACTCGTCCGGTCCTGCCGGTGTCCTGTGTCGTGTGCCGCGGTGTGTTCGGCCCCGTGGGGCCGGCGGGCGGCCCGCCGGCCCCACGGGTGTGCGTGAACCGTTTGCCGTCGTCAGCAGCAGTGGCTGCAGCCGGAGCCGCCGCCCTCGCTGGTGCAGCCGGGGGTGCACCAGGACACGCTGGTGATGGCCGGGCCGGCGACGGACTTCTCGACGCCGATCTCGAGGTCGAGGTCGAAGAGGTTCGCGTCGTTCTGTCCCGTGGTGGGGGCGTGAATTCCCATACTGACTCCTTCGTACAGGCCGAATGGATGTTCGTCGGGTCGCGATCCGTCGAACACGCAACCACGGGCCTCGGCGACGGCTCAACGGCTTCGGATCGGGCTGGCAGTGCGTGGCAGTCCGATGGCAGGCGAGACACCACCACCCGGTGTCGAGGCCGTGCACCGCCGCCGCACCGCCGCCGCGCCGCCGCACCGCCGCCGCGCCGCCGCCGCGCCGCCGGCGCCGTGTTCCGCCGTGCCGTGCCGGCACTCCCGGGGGGCGGGTCCCGGCCGATTCGTGCCGGCGCGGGCGGCGACGGGTTCCGGCGCCCCTGCCACCCTGTCCGCCCCGCTTCCGAGGGCTGTCCTCCGGTTTCTCCGGTTCCGCCCCGAACGTCGCTGCCCCGGAGAGCGGGGCGGGCCGGGCGAAGGATTCCGGCCAGATCCGGGTGGCACCGGCGGTTGGGCGTGAACCGGGCGGGCGGCGTCGGATACGTACCTACCGTGTGTTCGGACGAGGTTCTGCTCAGCGCCGTCGCCCGTGGCGACCAGGCCGCCCTGCGTGCCCTTTACGAGAGGCACGCCGCCGCCATGCTCCGCCTTATCCGCAGACTCACCTCGGACCGGTCGGTCGCGGAGGAGATCCTCCAGGAGACGTGGCTGGCCGTGTGGCGCTCGGCGGCCGGATTCCGCGGCGAGTCCTCCGTACGGGGCTGGCTCCTGGGCGTGGCCCGGCGGCAGGCCCACAACCACCTGCGCAAGTCGCGGCCGCAGCTCGCCGACCTCGCCGAGGCGCAGGACGTGCCCGACCCCGCGCCGAGCGTGGAGGACCAGGTCGTGCGGGAGGCCGAGCGCGCCGAGCTGCTGGCCGCCGTGCGCTCCCTCCCCGGCCATCTGCGCGAGGTCCTCGCCCTGGTCCTGGTCGAGGACCTGGCCTACCCGGAGGTGGCCACCGTGCTCGCCATCCCGGTGGGCACCGTGAAGAGCCGGATGTCCCACGCGCGCAAGCGGCTGTCGGGGATGCTCGCCGCCAGGCGGCTGGAAGGAACGGGACGACGATGACAGAACACCTCGCGGACGACGTCCTCGCCCGCCTGGCGCAGACCGCGTCCCGGGACCGGCGTGACGGCCGCCACCTCGACGCCTGCCCCGACTGCCGGGTCCGCCTGGCCGCCTGGCGGGACATCGGCACCGCCCTGCGTACGGAGGAGGCCGGGCCGGCGCATGCCCCGCCGCCCTTCGACGCGCTGCTCGGGCCCGTGCTGGCGCCGCGGTCCGCCACCGCGCCTCCGGGCGCGGCCCGTGAAGCGGGCGGGCTGCGCGCCCTCGTCGGCCGGCTGGGTGCCGGTGCCCGGTCCGGGGCGTCCGAGCGGTCGCTGCGGACCGCCTGGCAACTCGTCGGGCGGCAGGCCGCGTTGATGCCGAAGGCGTGGGCTCCGCTGAGCGCCGGCGGGTTCGTCGGAGCCGCCCTGCTCGCCTCGGCGCAGGAGGCGGACCGCTTCGCCCTCCGGCTGTTCGGCGCCGTGGTGGTGCTCCTGGTGACGTTCGGTGCGCTGGCGGCGGCCCTGCCCCGGCGCGACCCCCGCCAGGAACTGCTCTTCACCCTTCCGGTGTCGCCCGCGGCGGTCTTCCTCGCGCGACTGACGGTGGTGCTCAGCGCCGACCTGGCGATGGCGATGGCCTGTTCGGCGCTCGTGGACGGACCCGGCTGGTGGCCGGTGGTGTCGAGCTGGCTCGGCCAGTCCCTGCTGGCCGCGTCCCTCGCGCTGGCCCTGGCGGTCAGACTGGGCCCCGCGCCGGGTGCCGCGGCGGGCGGCGCGGTGTGGCTGCTGGGCGTGACGAGCGGTCCGCAGGGCCTGTTCAGCACCCCGGTGGGCGCGATGGTGGACACGCTGCTGTCGACGACGCCCTGGACCGTCGCCCTGTCGGCGGTGCTGCTCGCCTGGGCCGCCGGCGCCATGCGGGCGTACGCACTGCCGGAACCGGCCGAACGATGACGGCGCGAACCGCCGGCGCCCCGGCCGCTACGTACTGGATGTACCGCCGCTCCCGGCCGGCAATCCCCCGGTCGGCCGGAGCGGCGGTACATCCGCGCCGCACCCGGCGCGGGCGGCGCCCCGAGGGACGGGAGCGCGGCAGGCCACGGGGAAGCACGGGAGGAGCCGGGCAGATGACGGTCGCCACTTGGTGGACGTACGAGGTGCGCCGCTGCGGACATCAGGCCGTCACCCTTCCGGTGCTGGCCGCCGTTCTCGGATACGTGGGTGTGGCCGCCGGCTCCGAGGACGCCACCCTGCTCGGCCGCACCCTGCTGACCAGCGCGCTGCCCGCCGCCACGGCGCTGGTCTGCGCGGCGGTGGTGGCCCGCGAGCCGATGCCGGAACTCCACCTGTCGCTGCCCACCCCCTACCCGCGCACCGTCGCCCGCCGGCTCGCCTGGGTCGCCGCCGTCGCCGCGGTCACCGCCCTCGCGCTGGTGGCGCTGCTGACGGCGACCGGGGAACCACTGGAACCGGGTGCCGCCCTGCTGGAGCTGGCCGGGCTGGGCGTACTGCTGGGCGGGGCCGCGGTGTGGGCGACGGTACGGTCCGGGGCGACGGCGCCCGCCGGCGGACTGGTCGCCGCCGGCGTCCTGGCCAAGCTGCTCCTCGTCGACCCGGTCGTTCCCGAGGGGGCCGGCCGGGCGCTGCCCGCGCTGCTGGCCGGCGGCTGGCTGACCGTCCGCGCCCTGCGCTCGCTGGGCCCCGGCGGCCCTGCGGGCGTACGGCTCGGCCGGGGCGGCGGAATGTACCCCGGCCCGGGGGAGGCGTGATGACCGCGCTGCTGTGGACCGTGCGGTACGAGGCGCTGATGGCGGCCCGCCGCAAGGTCGTCTGGGGCACGGTGCTCCCCCTGGCCCTGCTGAGCCTGCTGCTCGCCGCGACCTCGCCCGTGGTCACCGGGCACGACGACCCGGCGGCACGGGTCGGCGCCGCCGCGGTGCTCGTCAACACCTTCTGCACCCTCGGGATCGGGCTCGCCCTCACCGACCGGCTGCGCCGCGCCCGCGAGGAGCACGGCATGCCGGAACTGCTGGCCGCCACGCCGACCGGCCCGCTGTCCCGCGCCGCCGGCGGCCTCGTCGGGCCGCTCCTGACCGCGCTCACCCCGGTCGCCGCCCTGCTGCTGCTCCACGCGGCCGTGCTGTCCGTGACCGGCGCCTCCCCGGCACCCCTGGGCTCGGCGGCGGCTGCCCTGCTGACGGTGATCCTCCCCGCCACGGTGCTGGTCACGGCGTTCGGCGGGCTGCTGGGCGTCCTGCTGCCGGTGGCAGCCGCCCGTGCCGTCGTGGTCGTGGCGTGGCTGTGGGCCTGCCACTTCCCGCCGGCGTTCTCGCCCGTCCCCACCCCGACCGGCACGGTCCTGTCGCCCCTCGGCGGCTACCCGCTGGTCGCCTGGGCGCACGCCCCGCAGGTGTGGGCGGCCCGGGAGGGCACCGGCGCGCTGCGCCCCGCGGCCGACGACGCCACCGCGCTGCTCAACCTCACCTGCGTCCTCACGACGGCCTTGGTCTGCCACGCGCTCGCCCGGCTCGTCGGCACGATCAGACGACACGGAGCATCATGAACATCACCACGGAGCGACTGACGAAGGACCACCCCGGCGGCCGGCGCGCACTGGACGGTGTGGACCTGCACATCGAGAGCGGCACCGTCGGACTGCTGGGCGCCAACGGCGCGGGCAAGACCACGCTGCTGCGGCTCGTCACCGGAGTGCTGCGCCCCACGTCCGGCAGGATCGTCGTCGGCGGGCACGACCTGGCGACCACCGCGGGCCTCACCGCCGTCAAACGCGGCCTCGGCTACCTGCCGCAAGAACTCTCCCTCTACCCGGACCTGACGGTGCGCGAGTTCCTCGACTACATAGGCGTACTGAAGGGCATCCACGACAAGCGCGACCGCCGCCGGCAGGTCGAGGCACGGATCGCCGAGGTCGGCCTGGAGGAACGGGCGGGGGACCGGCTGGCCGGCTTCTCCGGCGGCATGAAACGCCGGGTCGGCATCGCTCAGGCGCTGCTGGGCGACCCGTCACTGCTGATCGTCGACGAGCCCACCGCCGGCCTCGACCCGCACGAGCGGATGCGGTTCCGCACCCTGCTCGCCGGGCTCGGCCGGGGCCGCACCGTCCTGCTGTCCACCCACATCCTCGACGACGTCGCCCAGACCTGCCCCGAGGTCGCGGTCCTCTCCGCGGGCCGCCTGGTCTTCCACGACGCCACCGCCGCCCTGGTCAGCGAGGCCGCGGGCTGCACCTACGTGTACGGTCCGGCCGGCGCCGTCGGCGGACCGCCGCCCGGCGCAGAGGTGGTCAGCGCGGTGGCCACCGCCGAGGGCGCCCAGTACCGCATCGTCACGACCACCCCGCCCGCCGGCTCCCGGCCGGTCGAACCGTCCCTGGAGGACGGGTACGCCGCCCTGCTCGGCGCCCACCGTGCGGGACACCGCGCGGGCACCACCGGAAAGTGAGGTACCGGCACATGACCACCACCGTCCACGTCCGCCGCGCCGCCGACGAGCGCCCCGCACCGCACCGCCGGCGAACCGCGCCGGGTGTCCTGGCCGGCCTCGCCGGTCTGTCCCTGCTCGTGCTGACCGCCTGCGGGGGCAGCGGCCGGACCGACCCCGACACCACCGACCCGGTGCCGCTGCCCAGCCCCACCGGTACCGCGCAGCAGATGAGCGAGAAGAACCTCGGCTACACCTGGCCGTTGACGGTCGACCACGGCACCGCCGAGTGCCGCGAGGGCGACCAGGCCGTGTTCACCGTCCCCGACGGCACCACCTACGCGCTCAACGGCCGTGCCCGGGAGGCCGGTTACCGGGACATCGGGCCGGTGCGCGCGACCGGCGACGGGGGCGACAAGGTGAGCCTCGGCCCGCTGCTCAGCCGCACGATGGGTCTCTGCCGGGCCTCTGGGTAGCCCAACAGGGTCCGCGCGTCAGCGGGTTGACCGCCGGTGACGCCCGGGAGCCGAGGAGCCGAGGGGCCCGAAGAAGCCGAGGAGGCCGAAGAAGCCGAGGGGGCCGAGGAGGCCGCGTACACCGAAGAGGTGGAGGAGGCCGAGAAGCCGAACGAGCCGAAGAAGCCGAACGAGCCGAAGAACCGAAGAAGCCGACACCCAGAAAGTCAGGACACCGCAACCAAGCAAGAACGATCAACTCGGGGGAAACCGCCGTGCAACCGCAGGATCACGACCACGACCAGCGTGACCAGCAGAACCGTCCCATACTCCACAGCCGCCACGCCGCGGACACCACGACCGGGCCCGACGTCCTGGTCCACTCCGGCCTCGGCGACTACTTCACCACGCCGTACGCCCCGCTCTGCCGACTCCGCTCAGGCCTGCGCCGCGTGGAGTTCGTCGACGACGAGGACCTCACCGCGCCCGGCCGCCCGCTCGACCTGCCGGTGCTGGTGCCGGTGATCAGCGAACCCCAGGCCGACAGCCTGCGGGCCGTCCGGACCCGGCACCCGATGTCCCTGCTCGTCGCCGTCACCCACGACATCTCCGGGCTGCGGACCTATTACGGGATCCGGGCCGGCGCCGACTTCGTCCTCAACCTCGCCATACCCGGTGACGCCCAGACCGACCTGCTGCGCGCGCACATCCGGGCCCACCGCATGACCACGCCGGCCCGTTCCGGCCCGGCCGCCGACCCCGCCATGACCCGGCTCCGCGCCATACCGGTCGGCCACGTCCGGGACCAGGGCAACGGCCGGGACCAGGGCAACGGCCGGGAGGGGGGCCGCGAGCAGGACCAGGGCCGGGGCCACGGCGTCAGGTACGGCACCGACGACCGGCGCGCGGACCAGGCCCTGCGCGGCTCGCCCGAACCGCCCCCGGCGCCCGCCCCGCACGAGTACGACAGGGAGCTGGTGCGGCTGCTCTGCACGGCCATGACCGTGACCGAGATCGCCCGCCACTACTACTGCTCGGAGCGGTCCATGTACCGCCGCATCCGCAAGCTGTACGACGCGCTGGGCGTCGGCAGCCGGGCCGAGCTGATGTCGGCCGCCGGCCGGCTCGGCCTGCACCGGCAGTGCCGCGACCGCGTCGGCTGAGCGCGCGCCACCCGCCCACCGTCCGCCGACGGCACCGGAGAGGTCCGGGCCGTCGGCGGACGGCCGGTCAGCCGACGCCGGCATCGGCGGTCTCCAGCAGCCGGAAGAACCCGGCCTCCACGTCCCCGTCCAGGGCCAGCCCGTCCAGCGAACCCTCGTACCGGGTGCGGCCGGCCACCAGCACCTGCACCCGGTCGCACACCTGGGCGACCTCGGCGAGCTGGTGGCTGGCGATCAGCACCGCCGCCCCCTCGGCGGCGAGCGAGCGGATGATGCCGCGCATCTCGCGGATGCCGACGGGGTCGAGGCCGTTGGTGGGCTCGTCGAGCACGATCAGCCGGGGCCGGGCCAGCAGGGCCACGGCGATGCCCAGCCGCCAGCGCATGCCCAGCGAGTACTCCTTGACCCTGCGCCCCCGCGACTCGGTCATCGACACCAGCCGCAGCGCCGGTTCGATCCACTCCTCGGGCACCCCGCGCAGCCTCGCGTGCACCCGCATCGTCTCGTCGCCGGTCAGCGTCGGCCACAGACCGGGCACCTCGATCAGTGCCCCGACCTGGGCCAGCGACTCCCGCCCGACCGGCCGACCGAGGATCTCGATGGCGCCCGACGTCGGCCGCTGCAGGCCCAGCAGCGCCTTCATCAGCGTCGTCTTGCCCGCGCCGTTCGGCCCCAGCAGCCCGTAGACCTCGCCGGCGCCGACCGTGAGGTCCACGCCGGACAGGGCGCGGTGGGAGCCGTAGTGCTTGTGCAGCTGGCGGATGACGAGCGCCGGCGTCGCCGGGGCGCCCGGGCTGTGCGGTGTCGGCATGCTCACGGTCAGATCTCCTTACGGCTCATGTGCAGGCTGCCGGCGACCAGCAGGAGGGCGGTCAGCACGGCGGCCAGGGCCACCGCGAGCGGGATGGCCGACATCTCGGTCACCGGACTGTCGTCGGGCAGCGGCACCCCGTTGGGCCCGATCCCGGCCAGCGGCAGCACCACTCGCATCGGCCAGGAGAACGGCACCGCGTACCAGAAGGACTTGTCCGAGACGAGCGCACCGCACAGCAGCCCCGCGACGCCCACCCCGATGCCGGGGCCCATGCCCCACACCATGACGACCAGCACGGCCAGCGCGGTCATGGACAGCCCCACCAGCCACGGCAGGTACACCGCCGCCGCGACGGTGCCCATCGCCTCCGGGAACTTCCCGCTGATCGCCGCCCCCAGGGAGAGCATGACCAGCAGCACCGTGGAGGAGACGAGGCCCAGCACGCCCAGCATGGCCACCTTGCCGACGAAGTAGCGCCACCGGGGCACCCCGTAGGACAGCAGCAGCCGCCAGGCGTCCTGGTCGGCGCGGACCGACAGCGCGGCGGCCAGACCCGCGGTCATCGGGACCAGCACGCCCCAGAACTCCAGCGTCACGTTCCGGAACACCTCGAAGGTCTGCCCGGCCTTCGCCTCGGAGGAGCCGAGGGAGCCCAGGAACAGCGGAACGGTGATGATCACCGGGGCGAGCAGGTGGTACCACGGCAGGAACCCCCGCTTGTTGCGGGCGAGTTCGGTGCCCACCACGGTCACCAGCGAGGGGTTGTCGCGTTTCCCCGGCGCGGGAGGGGGCTGGACGGCCGTCTCGTGCACGATGAGTTCTCCTGCCTGGCCACTGTCGGTGACGCCATGGACGACGAGTACGTACGGGTACGTAGCGGCGGCGGGGGGACCGGTTCACCGCCGGCGCGGTGGCAGTCGGCGGACAGCTGCCCGATGGTGTCAGCCGCCTGCCAATCGACCCGGCGGACGGGGACAGGCACCGGGGCCGGATGTGAGGCTCGTGGACGTTCCGGTTCCACTGCTGTCAAGGAGGGCCACGATGAAGAAGACGAAGCCGGGCACGCTGCGCCGCACGCTCGCCGTCGGCGCCATGACCATCGCGCTCGGCGGCCTCGTCGCGCCGGTCGCGTCGGCCGGCACCGCGTCCGCCGCGCCCCCCGCGGCCGAGGTGGGCGTCCTGAAGACCTGGCACGCCACCGTGCAGTGCCAGATCGTCCGCATCAGCGACAACAACGTCGTCGGATACGACCGGGCGGACGGCTCCGGCAACTCCAAGGACGCGGCCATCAAGGACGCCAAGCGCAACGTGCCCGTCCCGGCGGGGCACTACAAGCGCCACTGCGACGCGAAGCGTGTCTGGTAGAACGGAGAAGAGGCCGCACGCAGGCCCCACGGAAGTTGTGCGGAGGAAGGGGGGAGACGCGTCTCCCCCCTTCCTCCCGTCCCTCCCCGAACAGGAGCGAGTGCCCGTGTCCGAAGAGCGAGGCGTCTACGAGCTGCGGCTGGGCCTGTACGCGAGTCAGGAGGAGGCGGAGAAGATCAAGGAACGCGTCGCCGCCCTCCTGTGCCCGGATCCCGACCACGCGCCGCCGTGCCCGGTGCCCTGGTCGATGCTCCTGCTGAGCGAGGACCACCTGGACGAACCCGACGCTTACGCCGAGCTGGTCGAGCAGGCGAAGATCGAGGGTCGTCCCCGGTCGTAGCCGTAGCCGTACCGGTAGCCGAATCCGCCCGTGCCGCAGCCCCGTCCGCGGCCGGGCGGATTCTGTGTTCCTCGACGCGTGCCCGGTCCGTGCGTGGGCGGCCGTGATCGCGGTGCGTTGACAGCCGGCGGCGGCGTGCGTGTAATGAGGGCGGTGCCGCGTGGCGCCGGTCAAAGAGCAGTGGGCCGGCCGGCGATCGGGCGAGCGCCCTGGATCAAGGGGTACGTGATGAGTTACTGCTCCGCGCCCTGACACGACGCAGCGCTTCCGCACGTCGTCGTCCTCTCTTCTTCTTCTCTTCACATTTCCCGGCACCGTGCCGCGCCGCGGCCTGCCGTCATGGAGACACGGAAACGTATGCCCACGTCTTTCGACCAGTCCGTCATCGATGAGTTCCGCGCCAACGGGGGGAAGGTCGGTGGTCCCTTCGAAGGCGGGGACCTGCTGCTGCTCACGACCACCGGCGCCCGTTCGGGGGCCTCGCGGACCACACCGCTCGGGTACGTCCGCCACGAAGACTCCCTCCTCGTCGTCGGCTCCAACCTCGGTGGCCCGCGGCACCCCGGCTGGTACTACAACCTGCTCGCCCACCCCGTGGTCCGGGTGGAGGTGGGCACGTCGAGTTTCGAGGCGCTGGCGGTCCCCGCCGAGGGAGCCCGGCGGGAGGAGCTGTTCGCGTACGTCGTGCGGGCCGTGCCCGGCTACGGCGACTACCAGGAGCGGACCCGGCGGCCGCTGCCGGTGGTGGTGCTGGGGAGGGCCGAGCCCTCGGGGTGGTCCGGCCCCGGGGAGGACCGCACCCTCGCCGACAAGCTGCTGGAGGTCCACACCTGGCTGCGCGGGCAGCTGCGTCAGGTGCGGGCGGAGGTGGAGGCGCACTTCGCCGCACGCGCCGCGCACTCCGGGCCCGGTGAGCCGCCGGCGCCGGGGCTCGGGCTCCAGATCCGGCAGCGGTGCCTGGCGTTCTGCCAGGCGCTGGAGTTCCATCACGTGAGTGAGGACGAGCACCTGTTCCCCGGCATCGCCCGTCACCACCCCGACCTGTCCGACGTCTTCGGCCGGCTCGCCGACGAGCACCGCACCGTGGCCCGCGTCCAGGGCGAGCTGGCGAAGCTGCTGGCCGGCGTCCACATCGCCGACCCCGAACGCTTCCGCGCGGAACTGAGGGCCATGTCGGAGGAGTTGGAGGCGCACCTCGACCACGAGGAGGAGGCACTGCTCCCGCTCCTGGCCGACGTGCCGTGGCCGCCGGAGAGGCTCCGGCCGACGCCCTAGTGGTGCCAGGCCCTGCCGCCCGTGTTGTGGATGAAGCGCTGGAGCACCTTCATGGTGGTCAGGTACTCCTCGTCGGAGATGCCGGCGTGGCGTTCCGTCCACAGGTCGGACTGGAGGGCTGCCGCCTTCTCGTAGAAGGCGCTGCCCTCGGGGGTGAGGGTGAGCAGGCCGTCGGCGGTCTGGACGGTCCAGCCCCGGGTGATGGTCGCGTCGATCTCCGCCTCCATCGTCTCCGGGCCCGTGTCGAGGTAGTTCCGCAGGAGGCGGGAGATCTCGGCGCGGGTCTTCGGGGTGTCCGCGCGGGCGACCTGGGCCAGGGTCCACCACTGCGGCTGGGTCGTGCCGATCTCGGCGAGGGCGGCACGGGTGCGGGTGACGACGGCCTTGTAGGCGGCCCAGCTCCAGTAGCCGATGGGCTGCTGGATCAGTTCGGCGTCCGTGTGTGAGTACTCCATGACGGCGACCGTAGGAGCTCAAGCATGGTTGAGGTCAAGGGGTGTCCGGGCCGACTCTCCGTCGGCAAAGGCACGGGTGGGGCGGGCGTAGCGTAGGTGGTATGTCGACGTACGGATCCTTTCCCGGCACGCGGCCCAGGCGGCTGCGGAGCACTCCTGTCATGCGTCGGATGGTCGCCGAGACCCGGCTGCACCCCGCCGACTTCATCCTCCCCGCCTTCGTCCGCGAGGGCGTCGGCGAGCCGGTGCCGATCGCGGCGATGCCCGGGGTCGTGCAGCACTCCCGGGACACGCTGAAGAAGGCCGCCGCCGAGGCGGTCGAGGCGGGGATCTCCGGGATCATGCTCTTCGGCGTGCCGGAGGAGGAGAAGAAGGACGCCGCCGGGACGGCGGGTACCGATCCGGACGGCATCCTCCAGGTCGCCCTGCGGGACGTGCGGGCCGAGGTCGGGGACGAGCTGCTCGTCATGTCCGACCTGTGCCTCGACGAGTTCACCGACCACGGCCACTGCGGTGTGCTCGACGCCGAGGGGCGGGTCGACAACGACGCCACCCTCGAGCGGTACGCCGAGATGGCGCAAGTCCAGGCCGACGCGGGCGCCCACGTGGTCGGGCCCAGCGGGATGATGGACGGCCAGATCGGCGTCATCCGTGACGCGCTCGACCAGATCGGGCGGGAGGACGTCGCGATCCTCGCGTACACCGCCAAGTACGCGTCCGCCTTCTACGGGCCGTTCCGGGAGGCCGTCGGATCCTCGCTGAAGGGGGACCGGAAGACCTACCAGCAGGACGCCGCCAACGTGCGCGAGTCCCTGCGCGAGCTGGCCCTCGACCTCGAGGAGGGCGCCGACATGGTGATGGTCAAGCCGGCCGGTCCCTACCTCGACATCCTCGCCAAGGTCGCCGAAGCGGTGGACGTGCCCGTCGCCGCCTACCAGATCTCCGGCGAGTACTCGATGATCGAGGCCGCCGCCGAGAAGGGCTGGATCGACCGCGACCGGGCCATCCTCGAGTCGCTCACCGGCATCAAGCGGGCCGGTGCGCGCAACATCCTGACCTACTGGGCCACCGAGGTCGCTCGCACGCTGCGCTGAGCGACCTCGCCCGGTGGTCCGTGCAAGGGGTGCGGGCACCCCTTCAGTACCCGAGCGCGGCGTCCATGCTGGTCTGCCAGTAGGTCACCGTCAGCGCGGTGTCGACGTACACGCCGCCGGCGGGCAGGGCGACGGTGGCGATGGAGCCGTCCTCGAAGGGGATCGTGAGGGTGTTCGTCTCGTAGCCGTTCTCGCCGCTGCCGTCGCCGGACGACAGCAGCACCCCGGCGTAACCGGACTTGCCGGGCTCGACCCCGGTCAGGGACTGCGGCTTGGTCGCCTCCGCGACCGGCGGCACGGACTGGGCCTCGCCGAAGCGCGCCGCCGGGTACTGCGGCAGCATGCACGTCTTCGAGCCGGTGTTGGTGGCGGTCAGCAGCAGGTGGTTGAGGGGGCGGGACACCTTCTTCGCGGTGATCTTGACGTCGGAGGCGGAGCACTTCCCCGGCTTGTCGGAGTCGGAGTCGTCGCTCACTCCGGCGGCGGAGCCCTTGTCGGACTTGTCGGAGGAGCCGGAGCCCGAGGAGCCGGAGCCCGAGCCCGAGCCCGAGGAGCCCGAGCCGGTCGAGCCGGCGGAGCCGTTCGTCTCCTTCGAGCCGTTGCCCTCCGCGCCGTTGCCCGACTCCTTCTCACCCGTGGGCGACTCGCTCTGCGCGCCGGCCGGAGAGGAGGACGAGGAGGACGCCGCCGGGGCCGAGGCGCCCGTGTCCGAGGTGTCGCCCTCGCAGGCCGTCAGGGCGAGGGCGGCCAGCGCGACCGTGGTGGCGGCGAACAGGCGGGTGCGGCGGGCGGTGCGTGCGGTGCGGGCGGTGCGTGCGGACATGGGTGGGCTCCTTCGGGTGAGTTCAGGTGAGCCGCTCGACCGTTCGTCGGGAGCGGCTGCTTGGATGACCACAGCTTGGGCCCGGGGTCGTCCCGGTCGCCAGAGCAGCCGGGGTATGCGGGACAATGGGATGGCTACAACGGCTCTGACCTGCGGGAATGCCATCCCTCTGGGATGCGGTACGGGGATGCGGGAGAGGGAGGAACAGTGGCGGGGGACGACTTCGCGGGACTGCTGCGGGAGCTCAAGGAGCGGTCCGGGCTGAGTTACGGGGCACTGGGCAAACGGCTGCACATGAGCGCGTCGACCCTCCACCGGTACGTCAGTGGGGAGGTCGTCCCCGTCGAGTTCGCCCCGGTCGAACGCCTCGCCCGTGTCTGCCGGGCCACCCCTGAGGAACTGCTCGAACTCCACCGCCGCTGGATCCGCGCGGACGCGCTGCGGGGCGTGAAGAAGAGCGAGGGGGAGGGACGGGCGGAGGAAGCCCAGAAGACAGAGGGCACGGACGCCGCGGCCGGAACGGGAGCTGCGGCCGGAACGGAGAGCACGGAAGCCCCAGGCGCCCCAGAAGCTCCAGAAGCTCCAGACGCCCCGGAAGCCCCGGAAGCCCCGGAAGCCCCGGAAGTCCCGGAAGTCGCGGTCGGCGGCGGACAGACCGGCGGCTCCGAGGAGGCGACCGTCTCCGTCGGCGCCGTCGCGGGCACCTCACCGGCGCCCGCCGACTCCGCACCGCCCGCGCCCCGTCGCCGCGTCCCCCGCGCCGCCCTCTACGCGGCCTCCGGCGTCGTCGCCGTCAGCGTCGCCGTGGCGCTCGTGGCGAACCTCGTGTCGGGTACGGGCGACGACGGGCGGCACGGCCCGGCCGGGGCCGCCGGGGCGGTGTCGCCCTCGTTGTCGGCGTCCGCGAGCGCCACCGCGTCGACGACCGCGAGCGGGAGCGGGAGTCCCTCCGCGTCGGCGTCCGCGTCCCCCTCCACGACCCCCTCCGCCTCCGCCTCCGCCTCCACGTCCCGCCCCGGTGCCGCCGCCTCGCCGAGCCGCCGCGCGCCCGCCTCCGGCCCCGCGCTCACCGTCTCGACCACCCCGTACCACTGGGACTCCCCCTGCGACCACGCCTTCCTGGTCGACCGCAGCCCGAAGAACGTGCTGAAGCCGCCCGCCCAGCAGGACGCGGTCGGCTGGGCCACCGCCTACGGCGCGGTCTCCGCGAACCGGCAGACGGTCGTCCTCACCGTGCAGGGCACCGGCCCGGAGACCGTCGTCCTGAAGGACCTGCACGTGCGCGTGGTGAGCAGCCAGCAGCCGCTGGACTGGAACCAGTACGTGATGGGCAACGGCTGCGGCGGCAAGGTGGACGTCGAGGCCTTCGACGTCGCGCTCGACCTGGGCGACCCCCTGGCGATGCCGATCGGCGGCCAGCAGGACTTCCCGTACTCGGTCACCGAGTCCGACCTCGAGGTGTTCCACGTCAACGCGCACACCAGCGAGCACGACGTGAGCTGGTACCTGGAGCTGGAGTGGTCGAGCGGCGGCCGGGAGGGCACCCTGCGGGTCGACGACCACGGCCGGCCGTTCCGCACCAGCGCCTCCAAGGACGACTCCTACTACGCGTACCCGCTCGGCAGCGACCACTGGGAGCTGGTCGAGGAGGGCTGAGGGGAGACGGGAGGGAACGTCGGGCACCGGCAACTCGGCCGGGACGTTAGGTTGTTGACCACCCAACGGTTCTCTCGTCAGGAGACGCCCATGCCCGGTGACGCCCTCGGTCAGGACCCCGCGGAGCTGAGAAGGAGGATCGACAGCAGCAAGGCGCACCCGGCCCGCGTCTACGACGTCTTCCTCGGCGGCAAGGACCACTACCCCGCCGACCGCGACGCGGCCGCCGCCGGGCTCGCCGCCAACCCGCGCGGCTACCTCGACGTACGGCACAACCGCGACTTCCTGCGCCGCGCCGTCACCGCGCTGGCCGAGGAGGACGGCATCCGCCAGTTCCTCGACATCGGCACCGGCCTGCCGACCGCCGAGAACGTGCACCAGATCGCCCAGCGCATCGCCCCCGAGTCCCGGGTGGTCTACGTCGACAACGACCCGGTCGTCCTCGCCCACGCCCGCGCCCTGCTCACCAGTGGTCCCGAGGGCCGCACGGACTACATCGACGCCGACCTGAAGAGCCCCGAGCGGATCCTCGAACTGGCCTCCGGGACCCTCGACTTCAGCCGCCCCGTCGCGCTCTGCCTCGTCGCCATCCTGCACTTCGTCGAGGACGAGGAGGCGTACCCGATCGTCCGCGGGCTGATGGACGCGCTGCCCGCCGGCAGCCGACTCGTCCTCAGCCACCTCACCGAGGACCTCAACCCGGAGAACATCCGCGCGGTCCAGCGGACGTACACCGAGCGGGGGTTCACCTTCGTGCTGCGCTCCCGCAACGACGTCGAGCGCTTCTTCACGGAGACCGGGCTGAAGATCGCCGAGCCCGGGGTCGTCCCGGTGCACCACTGGCGCCCGGATCACGCGGCCCCCGTGCCCGAGCAGCCCGAGGAGTCCTACCTGGCGAGCCTGGAGGACATCGAGAAGGTCCGGTACAAGGACATCAACGACGTCACGGACGCCGACATCAACGTCTACGGAGGGCTCGGCGTCAAGGGGTGAAGGTCCGGCGGTCGCGCGGGTGTCCGGATCGCGGAAAGGCGCATGTAGACGCCACGCACTTCTCTAGGGTGCGGGCATGACCGTGACTGAGAATGTGTCCGCTCCCGCCGCCCCGCTCCCGCCGCTCGCCGCGCGGACCCGGTCGATCGGCGGTTCCCCCGTACGGGACATCCTCGCCGTCACCGCCCGCCCCGAGGTGATCAACTTCGCGGGCGGGCTGCCGGCCCCGGTGCTGTTCGACGCGGAGGGCATCGCCGCCGCGTACCAGGCGGTCCTCACCGAGGTGCCCGCGCGGGCGCTCCAGTACTCCACCACCGAGGGCGAGCCCGCCCTGCGTGCCGCGCTCGCCGCCCGCACCACCGCGCGCGGCCTCGGCACCGACCCCGACGACCTCCTCGTCACCACCGGTTCGCAGCAGGCCCTGTCCCTGCTGGCCACCGCCCTGATCGAACCCGGCGACACCGTCCTGGTCGAGGACCCCTGCTACCTGGCCGCCCTCCAGGCATTCGGCTTCGCGGGCGCCCGGGTCGTCGCGGTGCCGGGCGACGAGCACGGGATCGACCCGGCGGCCCTGGAGGAGCTGGTGGTGCGCGAGCGGCCCAAGCTGCTCTACACCGTGCCCACCTTCTCCAACCCCACCGGCCGCACCCTGCCCGCCGACCGCCGGGCCGCCGTCGCGGAGGTCGCCGGGCGGCGCGGGGTGTGGATCGTCGAGGACGACCCGTACGGCGAACTGCGCTTCGAGGGCGAGCGGGTGCCGTGGATCGCCTCCTACGACGGCGCCCGGGACCGCACCGTGCTGATGGGTTCCTTCTCCAAGGTCATGGCGCCCGGCCTGCGCCTGGGCTGGCTGCGGGCGCCCGCCGAACTGCGCCGGGCCTGCGCGGTCGCCAAGCAGGCCGCCGA
Organism: Streptomyces mutabilis; assembly: GCF_046628145.1. NCBI lineage: Bacteria > Bacillati > Actinomycetota > Actinomycetes > Kitasatosporales > Streptomycetaceae > Streptomyces > Streptomyces mutabilis. The sequence goes on from NZ_CP176874.1 coordinate 4,403,224, forward strand.
CCTCCACACCCCGACCGTCAACCAGCTCGCCGCCGCCCGGTACCTGGCCGACCGCGACCTGGACGCCCACGTCGCGCGCGTCGCCGCGGCCTACGGCGCCCGCCGGGACGCCATGCTCGCCGGCCTCGCGGACGCGCTCCCGGCGGGGTCGGCGTGGACCCGCCCCGAGGGCGGCATGTTCGTGTGGGTGCGGCTGCCGGAGCGGTACGACACCACGGCCCTGCTCCCCGAAGTGGTCCGCCACGACGTGGCGTACGTCCCCGGCGCCCCCTTCCACGCCGGCGAGCCCGACCGCGCCACCATGCGGCTGTGCTTCGTCACGCAGGCGCCGGACGAGATCGCGGAGGGGCTGCGGAGGCTGGGGGAGGCACTGCGGACCGGGTGATCCGAGTCCGAATCGGATCGTCGCCGGGGGGCCACGCGCGGAGGACGGCCGGTCAGGGCCACGACACACCCGCGCCTGACCTGGCGGACGCCTTCCCAGTTCGCACTGGGTTCTCCCAGGGCTGTGTCCGCGGACGGAAGACGCGGTACGCGAAGCGGCCCGCCTTCTCCGCCGGGGAGAGGACGGGCCGCCCTGCCCGTGCGCCGGTGAAGGTGTCAGAGCCGCTCGGGCGTCCTGATGCCCAGCAGGGCCATGCCCCGGTGCAGGGTGCGGGCCGTGAGGTCGCACAGGAACAGGCGGTTCTCCACCTGCTGGGGCGTCTCGGCCTTCAGCACCGGGCACTTGTCGTAGAACGACGTGTACAGGGACGCCAGCTGGTACAGGTACGCGGTCAGCTTGTGCGGGGCGTACTCCGCGGCCGCGTCGAAGACCGTGTCCCCGAACGCGTCCAGGTGCAGGCCCAGCGCCCGCTCCGCCTCGTGCAGGTCCAGCTCCGGGTGGGCGGCGGGGCGGACCTCGCCGGCCTTGCGGAGGATGGACCGGATGCGGGCGTAGGCGTACTGGAGGTACACGCTGGTGTCGCCGTTGAGCGAGACCATCTGGTCCAGGTCGAACTTGTAGTCGCGGTTCGGCGACGTCGACAGGTCCGCGTACTTCACCGCTCCGATGCCGACCTGCGCGGCCCGCTCCTGGATCTCCTCCTCGGTGAGGTCCCGTGCCTTCTCCCGCACGACCTCGGCGGCCCGCTGCACCGCCTCGTCCAGCAGGTCCTCCAGCCGCACGGTCTCGCCCGCACGGGTCTTGAACGGCTTGCCGTCCGCGCCGAGCACCGTGCCGTAGCCCATGTTGTGCGCGGTGACGTCGTCGTTCAGCCAGCCCGCCCGGCGGGCCGTCTCGAAGACCATCTTGAAGTGGAGCGACTGGCGCACGTCGACGACGTACAGCAGCGTCGTCGCGTGCAGGTCGGACACCCGGTTGCGGATCGCGGTGAGGTCGGAGGCCGCGTAGCCGAAGCCGCCGTCGGCCTTCTGCACGATCAGCGGCACCGGCTGGTCGTCCTTGCCGCGGATCTCGTCGAAGAACACCACGAGCGCGCCCTCGGAACGCACCGCGACGCCCATCTCCTCCAGGAGCCGGGCGGTCTCCGGCATGCCGTCGTTGTACGCGGACTCGCCGACGATCTCCTCGTCGCGGATCTCCATGTCGAGCTTCTCGAAGACCGAGTAGAAGTAGACCTTCGACTCGTCCACGAACTGCTGCCACAGCTCGAGGGTCTCCTTGTCACCGGACTGGAGGGCGACGACCCGCCTGCGGGCCCGCTCCTTGAACTCCTCGTCCGAGTCGAAGAGCGCACGCGAGGCCTTGTACACCCGGTTCAGGTTGGACATGGCCTGCTCGCCGTCGACCTCTTCGGCCGGGGCCAGCTCGCCGGGGTGCTCGAAGAGGTACTGGATGAGCATGCCGAACTGGGTGCCCCAGTCGCCGATGTGGTGCCGGCCGATCGTCTTCTCGCCGGTGAAGTCGAGCATGCCGCGCAGGGCGTCACCGATGACCGCCGACCGCAGGTGGCCGACGTGCATCTCCTTCGCCACGTTCGGCTGGGCGTAGTCGATCACCGTCGTGCCGGGGTGCTCGGCCTGCGGCACGCCGAGGCGGCCGGTGTCGTCCGCGTACCGCGCGGCCAGGTTCTCGGTGATCGCCCGGTCGGTGACGGTGATGTTGAGGAAGCCGGGCCCGGAGACCTCGACCTCCTTGAACAGGTCGCCGGTGGTGATGTGCGCGACGACCTCGGCGGCCAGCTCCCGCGGGTTCGCCTTGGCCTTCTTGGCCAGGGCGAGGATGCCGTTGGCCTGGTAGTCCGCCCGGTCGCTTCGTCGCAGCAGCGGGTCCGCGCCGGCTGCCTCCGGCCGGGTGGCCGTGAGGGCGGACGCGAGCTGCTGCTGGACGGAGTCGCTGAGGGACGTGACCGAGGCCATGGAGTGGTTCGCCGTTCTGCTCGGGGTTCCGGGAGTGAGGCTTTCTGAAGCTGTGGGAACCGAGTATCCCACGCGGTGAAAAGCGGTTTTCGCGGATGCGGGCCGGGCTGGGAGAATGGAGCGGTCAGCCGTGCGACCGTACCGGCTGTTTCAGGAGCAGTTCCAGAGAAGTTCCAGGAAAGAGGACGTGCCGATCGTGGCTCAGAGCACAGAGACCACCGACTGGGTCTCCCGTTTCGCGGACGAGGTCATCGCCGAGTCGGAGCGCCGTGCCCCGGGCAAACCGGTCGTCGTCGCGTCCGGACTCTCCCCGTCCGGCCCCATCCACCTGGGCAACCTGCGCGAGGTCATGACCCCGCACCTGGTCGCCGACGAGGTGCGCCGCCGGGGCCACGAGGTCCGGCACCTGATCTCCTGGGACGACTACGACCGCTACCGCAAGGTCCCGGCCGGGATCGCGGGCGTGGACGAGACGTGGGCCGAGCACATCGGCAAGCCGCTGACCTCCGTCCCGGCGCCCAAGGGCTCCTCCCACCCGAACTGGGCCGAGCACTTCAAGGCCGCGATGATCGCCTCGCTCGCCGAGCTGGGCGTCGAGTTCGACGGGATCAGCCAGACCGAGCAGTACACCTCCGGCGTCTACCGCGAGCAGGTCCTGCACGCCATGCGGCACCGCCAGGACATCGACGCGATCCTCGCCCAGTACCGGACCAAGAAGGCTCCCGCGAAGAAGTCGCAGAAGCCCGTGGACGAGGCCGAGCTGGAGGCCGCCGAGGGCTCCGGCGCCGCCGCCGAGGACGACGGCAGCTCCGGCTCCGCCGGGTACTTCCCGTACAAGCCCTACTGCGGCAACTGCGAGAAGGACCTGACGACGGTCACCGCCTACGACGACGACTCGACCGAGCTGACCTACGCCTGCACCGCCTGCGGCTTCTCCGAGACGGTGCGGCTGAGCGAGTTCAACCGCGGCAAGCTGGTCTGGAAGGTCGACTGGCCGATGCGCTGGGCGTACGAGGGCGTGATCTTCGAGCCCAGCGGCGTCGACCACTCGTCCCCCGGGTCGTCGTTCCAGGTCGGCGGGCAGATCGTCGGGATCTTCGGCGGCGAGCAGCCGATCGGCCCGATGTACGCCTTCGTCGGCATCAGCGGCATGGCGAAGATGTCCTCCTCGAAGGGCGGGGTGCCCACCCCGGCCGACGCGCTCCGGATCATGGAGCCCCAGCTGCTGCGCTGGCTCTACGCCCGCCGCCGCCCCAACCAGTCCTTCAAGATCGCCTTCGACCACGAGATCCAGCGCCTCTACGACGAGTGGGACCGTCTGGACGCCAAGGTCGCCGACGGCTCGGCCCTGCCCGCCGACGCCGCCGCCCACTCGCGCGCCGTCCGCACGGCCGCCGGTGAGCTGCCGCGCACGCCCAGGCCGCTGCCGTACCGGACGCTCGCCTCCGTGGCCGACATCACCGCCGGGCACGAGGACCAGGCGCTGCGCATCCTCAGCGAGCTGGACCCCGCCCACCCGCTGACGGAGCTGGCGGAGGCCCGGCCGCGGTACGACAAGGCCGAGGCGTGGATCAACACCCACGTCCCCGCCGACCAGCGCACCATCGTGCGCGACGAGCCCGACGCCGAGCTGCTGAAGTCCCTCGACGAGCAGGGCCGGGCCTCGCTGCGGCTGCTGCTCGACGGCCTCGCCGACCACTGGTCCCTGGACGGGCTCACCCACCTCGTCTACGGCGTGCCCAAGGTCCAGGCCGGCTTCTCCGCCGACGCCACGCCCAAGGAGCTGCCGCCGGAGATCAAGACCGCCCAGCGGTCGTTCTTCGCGCTGCTCTACCACCTGCTCGTCGGCCGCGACACCGGCCCGCGCCTGCCCACGCTGCTGCTGGCGGTGGGACAGGAGCGGGTGCGGACCCTGCTCGGGGAGTAGGTCCCGCCGCTGCGAAGAAGGGGGCGCCCGGTGTTTGCCGGGCGCCCCCTTCGCCGTACGCACGCTCCCTGCGCGTCGCTCCCTACGCGATGTGGTCCTCCTCCAGCTCCGCGCTGTGGCGGTTGGTGAAGTGGGTGACCAGACGCTTGGTCTCGTGGTCGGGAAGCTGCGTACCGAACGTCGCCTCCACGTTGTCGCCGAACTCGCGCGGTGTCGGATAGCTGCCGTTGATCGACTGCTTGAAGACCTGGTAGTAGGCGTCCTCGTCCGGGCCCTGCCCCTGCGCCGAGGGCTCGGAGGCCGCCGGGGTCCCGCCGCCCTCACCCAGCTCGCGGGTACGGCCCGGCACGACCGGTATCGGGAAGCTGCCGGTCTCCTCCGGCGAGGGCTCCTGGAGCGGCGGCTCCTCCTCGTACTGGTCCCGGTACTGGTCGGCCCGCTGCTGCTCCTCGTACCACTCGGCGTAGTGCTCGGCGGGGTCGTAGGTGGGGTCGTAACCGCCCTGGTACTCGACCTGGCGGGTGTTGAACCAAGGGCTCTGCTCCTCGGGTTCGCCGCCGGCCTCCGGGACGGCGCGCGCGGCCGGCGTCCCGGCAGCGGGGGCCTTGACCAGTTCGGGACGCTGCTCCGCCGCGGGCGCGACGGCCTGCGGTTCCTCGGTCTGCTCCCTGGGCGCCGGTGGGAGCAGCGCCGGCTCGATGCCCGCCGCCGCCAGGCCCGCCGGGGCCGTCTGCGCCAGGGGAACGCCGTAGCGGGCCAGCCGCAGCGGCATCAGCGACTCCACGGGCGCCTTGCGCCGCCAGCCGCGGCCGAACCGCGAGCGCAGCCGCGCCTGGTACACCAGCCGCTCCTGCTCCAGCTTGATCACCTGCTCGTAGGAGCGCAGCTCCCACAGCTTCATGCGCCGCCACAGCAGGAAGGTCGGCCCCGGCGAGAGAATCCAGCGGGTGAGGCGGACGCCCTCCATGTGCTTGTCGGCGGTGATGTCCGCGATCCGCCCGATCGCGTGCCGGGCGGCCTCCACGGACACCACGAACAGCACCGGGATCACCCCGTGCATGCCCACGCCCAGCGGGTCCGGCCAGGCCGCCGCGCCGTTGAACGCGATCGTCGCCGCCGTCAGCAGCCAGGCCGTCTGCCGCAGCAGCGGGAAGGGGATGCGGATCCAGGTCAGCAGCAGGTCGAGCGCCAGCAGCACGCAGATGCCCGCGTCGATGCCGATCGGGAAGACGTAGCTGAAGTTCCCGAAGCCCTTCTGCAGGGCCAGTTCACGCACCGCCGCGTACGAACCCGCGAAGCCGATCCCGGCGATGATGACGGCGCCGAAGACGACCATGCCGATGAGAACGCGATGCGTCCGGGTCAGCTGTAGTGGCGCGGCCACCCGTACTCCCCTCCCAGTGCCAGTTGTTGCGCGCAACAGGGTGGCACATGTGTGCGGGGGACGGGTGGCCGGTGGGGTGATACGACCCGTCAGCTCTTCTTCGACGAGGACTTGCCCGACTGCGAATCCGAGTCGGAGTCGGAGCCCGAGTCGGAGCCGGAGCCCGAGCCCGAACCAGAGCCAGAGCCAGAGCCCGAGCCGGCGCTCGACTCGGACGGCGAGGAATTCGACGAGCCCGCGCCGTTGGCCTTCATCACCGAGGCCACCGCCTCCTTGGCCGCCTTCTGCGCGTCCTTGCCCAGGTCGCCGGCGTCCGGCGTCTCGTCGCCCGCCAGGCCCGCGCCGTTGTAGTCGACCGTGACGACGACGTTCTCGACGCGCGCCACGACCGTCTGCTGCTTGAAGGTGCCTTCCTTCTTCTTCAGGTCGTAGCTGACGATCGCGGCCTCGTCGCCCGTGCCGCTCACCGGCGTCGTCTTCACGCTCTTCGCGTTCTCGGTGCTCTGGGCGTCCTGCAACTGCTTCGTGTAGTAGTCACGGGCCAGCTTGTCGCCCGCGCCGCGCGTCTGGTCCGACTCGAAGCGGAGCATCGACACGCTCAGCCAGCGGAACTGGGAGCCCTTCACGCCGTTGTCGTCGAGGCTGTCCCAGGAGCAACCGCCGCGCATCGCCGTGTCGTTCGAGGCGCCCTCCTTGCCGTCGTCGGCCTTCGGCACCAGCTCTTCCAGCGTCTTCTTCGCCAGCACCGAGCACGGCTCCGGAAGCTTCCCGTACGCCGCCGCCTGCACCGTCGGAGACGGCTTCGCGGAAGGGGAAGCGGCCGACTTCTCCGCTGCCTTCTCCTTGCCGTCGTCGGAGCCGGAGTCCGAGGAGCAGCCGGCTGCCACCAGCATCACGGGGACGGCGGCCGCGCAGACAAGGGCGCGGGTGAGTCGCTTCGCACGCTGATCCTGCTGGTCACGCTGGGCTCGTCGCTGCATGGTTCCTTCACTCATGGCACTCGTGGTTCCTGCGTTCGGAACGGGTCCGAGGGGTCACGGTACGCGGTGAGGAAACCGTGTGGCTCCTCTCCAGGTGCTTCACGCGCGGCCACCCGGAAGCCCCCGCCGGGCTCAGCCACCCAGTGAATCGGCCAGCTGGGAAGCCAGTTTCCGCGCCTTGTCCTGCATTTCCTCGCTGTCCGGCACGACTCCGAGCGTCGCCGACTGCTCCGCGTACTCCACGGTCACCACGACGTTCGACGTGCGGAACGCCACAGTCACCGTGCGCCGCTTCGCCGTGGAACCGGAGCTGCTCAGCTCGTCGTCCACGAACGCCTCGTCACCCAGGTCGTCGAGGAGCCGGGGCTGGAGTTCGGCGGGCGTGGCATCGGCGGAGGCGCCCGACGAGGGCGCGGTGGCCGAACCGGAGCCCGAGGCGGCGGGGGCGGAGGGCGTGCCGCTCGGACCGGCGGTCGGTTCCCCGGACGACGGGGCGCCGGAGGAGGGGGACCCGGACGGGGACGAGGAGCCGGAGGCGGACTCGGAGCCCGAGGCCACCGGCTCGGGCAGATCGGCCTCCTCCACCTGCTCCGCGAAGAGCTGCTCGGCCTCGCTGTCGTCGCTCACGGAGTTGTCGTACGACACGATCCGCTGGAGGTCCACGAAGAGGTGGTTGGTGGCGTCCGCCGACTCCACCTTCCAGCGGCAGCCCACCTTGCGGTCCGTGTCGTAGGCGAGCGTCGGCTCACCCGCGTACGCCTTCTCGCGCTGCTCCTCGTCCGCGATCTCCTTGATGCCGGGCAGGAGCGAGTCGAGGGTCTTGTCGCTGACCGCGCCGCACGGCTCCGGCAGGGTGCGGTACTTGCCGGGCTCGGCCGCCTCGGTCGCGACGCCGGGCCTGCCCGGGTTGGAGTCGTCCGCCGTGGCGCCGTCACCCGAGCCGCCGGTGCAGCCGGCCAGCAGCACCGCCAAGCAGGCGGCGACGCCGGGTACGTAGGCCTTCCGCTGCACGGTGCGGCTCCTCTCGCCGGTGTGGCTGTGGTCGGTACTCCAGTGTCCCCGCTGGTTATTCGCTTGCCGCGCGGGGGCGCCCCCTGCAGACAATGTGTATCGCACGCGTCGCCGTGAACGCCGGTCAGCCGTCCCATTGGCTGCCCTTGGCGCCGGTTTTGCGCTTTGAGACTTCTGTTTGTTTTCCGGGGGAATGAGGACGATATGTCGTACGTGGAGATGCCGGGCGCGAAGGTGCCGATCCGCATGTGGACCGACCCGGCGACGGTCGAGGAGGGCGCGCTCCAGCAGCTGCGCAACGTCGCGACCCTGCCGTGGATCAAGGGCCTCGCGGTCATGCCGGACGTGCACTACGGCAAGGGCGCGACGGTCGGGTCCGTGATCGCGATGCGGGGCGCGGTGTGCCCGGCGGCGGTGGGCGTGGACATCGGCTGCGGGATGTCGGCGGTGAAGACGTCCCTGACGGCCAACGACCTGCCGGGCGACCTGTCGCGGCTGCGCTCGAAGATCGAGCAGGCGATTCCGGTGGGGCGGGGGATGCACGACAGTCCCGTCGATCCGGGGCGGTTCCACGGGCTGGCGACGGCGGGGTGGGACGACTTCTGGGGGCGGTTCGACGGGGTGGCGGAGGCGGTCAAATTCCGTCACGAGCGAGCCGAAAAGCAAATGGGAACGCTCGGAAGCGGCAACCATTTCGTCGAGGTGTGCACGGATACGACCGGTTCTGTGTGGCTCATGCTCCACTCGGGTTCACGCAACATCGGCAAGGAACTCGCCGAGCACCACATCGGCATCGCCCAGAAGCTTCCGCACAACCAGGGTCTGATCGACCGCGACCTCGCGGTGTTCGTCGCGGACACCCCGCAGATGGCGGCGTACCGCAACGACCTGTTCTGGGCGCAGGAGTACGCGAGGTACAACCGCACGCTGATGATGGCGCTCCTCAAGGACGTGGTCCGCAAGGAGTTCAAGAAGGCCAAGCCGGTCTTCGAGCCGGAGATCAGCGCGCACCACAACTACGTGGCCGAGGAGCGTTACGACGGGATGGACCTGCTCGTCACCCGCAAGGGCGCGATCCGGGCCGGTTCCGGCGAGTACGGGATCATCCCCGGCTCCATGGGCACGGGTTCGTACATCGTCAAGGGTCTCGGGAACGCCAAGTCCTTCAACTCCGCCTCGCACGGCGCCGGCCGGCGCATGAGCCGCAACGCCGCCAAGCGCCGCTTCTCCACCAAGGACCTGGAGGAGCAGACGCGTGGCGTGGAGTGCCGCAAGGACTCCGGCGTCGTGGACGAGATCCCGGGTGCGTACAAGCCGATCGACCAGGTCATCGACCAGCAGCGCGACCTCGTGGAGGTCGTGGCGAAGCTGAAGCAGGTCGTCTGCGTGAAGGGCTGACGCGCCGGTGCGCCGGGGGGCCTACGCCTCCCGGTGCACCTTCGTGTTCGAGGCCTGGGCGCGGGGGCGGACGACCAGGAGGTCGATGTTGACGTGGGCGGGTCGGGTGACCGCCCAGGTGATGGTGTCGGCGACGTCGTCGGCGGTCAGGGGGGCCGGGACGCCGGCGTAGACCTTGGCCGCCTTCTCCTCGTCGCCGCTGAAGCGGGTGAGGGCGAACTCGTCGGTCTTGACCATGCCGGGCGCGATCTCGACGACGCGTACCGGGCGGCCGACGATCTCCAGGCGGAGGGTCTCGGCGAGGACGTGTTCGGCGTGCTTGGCGGCGACGTAGCCCGCGCCGCCCTCGTAGGTGGCGAAGCCGGCGGTGGAGGAGACGACGACCACCGTGCCGTCGCCGCTCGCCTCCAGCTTGGGGAGCAGGGCCTGGGTGAGGTTGAGGGTGCCGAGGACGTTCGTCTCGTACATGCGGCGCCAGTCCTCGGGGTCGCCGGTGGCCACCGGGTCGGCGCCGAGTGCTCCGCCCGCGTTGTTGACGAGGACGCCGATCGTCTTGAAGGCGGTGGCGAACTCGTCGACGGCCGCGCGGTCGGTGACGTCCAGGGGGTACGCCGTGGCCTGGTGGCCTGCCGCCTGGATCTCCGCCGCCAGTGCCTCGATGCGGTCCTTGCGGCGGGCGGTGAGGACGACGCGGTAGCCGGCTTCGGCGAGCTGCCGGGCCGTGGCGGCGCCGATGCCGCTGCTCGCACCGGTGACGACGGCGATGCGGGAGGCGGCGGACGGGGCGGCTGCGGTGGCCATGGGCTGCTCCTGTTGCGTGACGGGTGCGGTGCGGACGGTCGCCGACCAGGGTAGTCAGCCGCCGTTGCGGGGCGCCCACATGATCACGGCCATCCCGGCGAGGCAGACCAGTGCCCCGGTGATGTCCCAGCGGTCGGGGCGGTAGCCGTCCGCGACCACGCCCCACAGGATCGAGCCGGCCACGAAGATCCCGCCGTACGCGGCGAGGATGCGGCCGAAGTGGGCGTCGGGCTGGAACGTGGCGACGAAGCCGTAGGCGCCGAGGGCGAGGACCCCGCCGGTGGCCCACAGCCAGCCGCGCTGTTCGCGCACGCCCTGCCAGACCAGCCAGGCGCCGCCGATCTCGAAGAGGGCGGCGACGACGAAGAGGGCGGCGGAGCGGAGGACCAGCATGGGGGCAGCTTCGCACGGGGAGGAACGGGGGGCGGAATAACGTCCGGGGGTCCTCCGTTCACGGGTATAGTTGAACCGTCAACAACTCGGAGGTTGAGCGACCATGCAGTTCGGCATCTTCACCGTCGGCGACGTCACCCCGGACCCGACCACGGGCCGGACGCCGACCGAGCGTGAGCGGATCAAGGCCATGGTCGCCATCGCGCTGAAGGCCGAGGAGGTCGGCCTGGACGTCTTCGCGACCGGCGAGCACCACAACCCGCCCTTCGTGCCCTCGTCCCCGACCACGATGCTCGGCTACATCGCGGCCCGCACCGAGAAGCTGATCCTGTCCACCTCCACCACCCTCATCACCACGAACGACCCGGTGAAGATCGCCGAGGACTTCGCGATGCTCCAGCACCTGGCCGACGGCCGGGTGGACCTGATGATGGGGCGCGGCAACACCGGCCCGGTCTACCCCTGGTTCGGCAAGGACATCCGCGAGGGCATCAACCTGGCGGTCGAGAACTACGCCCTATTGCACCGCCTGTGGCGCGAGGACGTCGTCACCTGGGAGGGGAAGTTCCGCACCCCGCTCCAGGGCTTCACGTCCACGCCGCGTCCGCTGGACGGGGTCGCGCCGTTCGTCTGGCACGGCTCGATCCGCTCGCCGGAGATCGCCGAGCAGGCCGCGTACTACGGCGACGGCTTCTTCCACAACAACATCTTCTGGCCGGCCGACCACACCAAGCGCATGGTCGAGCTGTACCGCAACCGCTACGCCCACTACGGGCACGGCACGCCCGAGCAGGCGATCGTCGGCCTGGGCGGGCAGGTGTTCATGCGGAAGAACAGCCAGGACGCGGTGCGCGAGTTCCGCCCGTACTTCGACGTCGCCCCGGTCTACGGGCACGGGCCGTCGCTGGAGGACTTCACCGCGCAGACCCCGCTCACCGTGGGCTCGCCGCAGCAGGTGATCGAGAAGACGCTCGCCTTCCGCGACTACGCCGGTGACTACCAGCGCCAGCTGTTCCTGATGGACCACGCCGGACTGCCCCTGAAGACCGTCCTGGAGCAGCTCGACCTGCTCGGCGAGGAGGTCGTACCGGTACTGCGCGAGGAGTTCGCCAAGAACCGCCCGGCGAACGTGCCGGACGCCCCCACGCACGCCTCCCAGCTGGCCACCGCCCGCAAGGAGCGCGAGGACCGACAGGAAGGAGCACGGGCATGAAGCTCGTCGTCGTCTCGGCGGGACTGAGCGTCCCGTCCTCCACCCGGCTGCTCGCCGACCGCCTGGCCGCCGCCACCGCCGAGCGGACCCCGGCCGAGGTGCAGGTGGTCGAGCTGCGCGACCTCGCCGTGGAGATCGCCCACACCTTCACCAACGGCTTCCCTGGCCGCAACCTCGCCGCCGCCTTCGACGCGGTGGCGGCGGCCGACGGCCTGATCGCGGTCACGCCGGTGTTCTCCGCGTCGTACAGCGGGCTGTTCAAGTCGTTCTTCGACGCGCTGAGCGTCACCGACGAGAACGCCCTCGCCGGGAAGCCGGTGCTGATCGGCGCGACCGGCGGCACGGCCCGGCACTCCCTGGTCCTGGACCACGCCCTGCGGCCGCTCTTCGCCTACCTCAAGGCCGTCGTCGTCCCGACCGGCGTGTACGCCGCATCGGAGGACTGGGGCGCCGAGGGGCTGGACGGGCGGATCGAGCGGGCCGCCGCCGAGCTGGCCACGCTGACGGGCGGGCTGTCGGCGGCCCCGGAACCGGCCGGGAAGCCGGCGGACGACGCCTTCGAGGTCGTCCCCTTCGAGGAACGCCTCGCGGCGCTGCGGCCCACAGGGTGAGAACCCGGTAAGAAGCCCGGCCCTCCGGTCACGGGCCCGATCACCTTGGCAGACTGGACGCGTGCCCCGGACTGTTCTGCTCGCCGAAGACGACCGCGCGATCCGGCACGCCCTGGAGCGCGCCCTCACCCTGGAGGGCTACCGGGTCACCGCGGTCGCCGACGGCACCGAGGCACTGGCCCAGGCACACAGCGGCCGGCCGGACGTGCTCGTGCTGGACGTGATGATGCCGGGCATCGACGGCCTCCAGGTCTGCCGGGAGCTGCGCGCCGAGGGCGACCCCACGCCGATCCTGATGCTGACGGCGCTGGTGGAGACCGCCGACCGGATCGCGGGCCTGGACGCGGGCGCCGACGACTACGTGGTGAAGCCCTTCGACGTCGAGGAGGTCTTCGCCCGGCTGCGCGCTCTGCTGCGCCGCACCGACCGCGAGGAGACGGAGACCGCCTCCCCGGGGGCGGACCCGGAGCGCGAGCCGGACGCACGCTACCTGGAGGCGGCCGGGCTGCGCATGGACCCGCGGGCCCGCCGCGCCTGGCGGGACGGGCGCGAGCTGGAGCTGACCCGCACCGAGTTCGAGCTGCTGGAACTGCTGGTGCGCAACGCGGGCATCGTGCTCGACCACTCCACGATCTACGACCGCATCTGGGGCTACGACTTCGGGCCCGGCTCCAAGAACCTCGCCGTCTACGTCGGCTACCTGCGCCGCAAGCTCGACCAGCCGGGCGCGCCGCAGCCGATCCAGACCGTGCGCGGGGTGGGTTACGTGCTGCGGGAGGACTGAGTGGGCCCCTCCCCGCTCGGGCGCCGGCCCCGGCTGCTGTCGCTGCGGACGACGTTCGCGGTGTCGTTCGCGGCGGTCACCGCCGTGGTCACGGTCCTGGTCGGGGTGCTGTCGTACAACGCGGCGGCCCGGCTGGTGCGGGTGGACCAGGAGTCCGTCTTCGCGCAGGTCGTGCAGGACCTGCGGGCCGAGGTGCGCGAGCGGCGGATGTCGCCCGATGACTTCTCCTCCTCCGCGCCGGGCCACGAGATCGTCCGCCCGGCCCGCACCGACGTGCAGGTCCTCGGGCCGGACGGCGAGGTCTCCGACTCGGCCGTGCCGCGGCTGCCGGTCACCGACGCCGACCGGCGGACCGCGCACGCCGCCGTGGCCGGGCGGACGGTCGAGCACGAGGACGTCGGGGTCGGCGACGACGTCTTCCGGGTCGCGACGGTGTCCCTGGGCGGTGGCCGGGGCGCGGTGCAGGTGGCGCAGGAGTTCAGCGACACCGAGGAACTGCTGCGGGCGCTGCAGCGGCGGACGCTGCTGCTGATGGCCGCGGTGGTGACGGCCGCCGGGCTGTTCGGCTGGTGGCTGGCGCGGCGCATGACCCGGCGGCTGGTGCTCCTCACCTCCGCCGCCGAGGACGTCGCCCGGACTCGCCGGCTCGGTGTCGAGGTGCCGGTCACCGGCCCCGACGAGGTGGGCCGCCTGGGCCGCGCCATCGACCTGATGCTGGTCCGCCTCGCCCAGTCGGAGGAGGACCAGCGGCGCCTGGTCCAGGACGCGGGCCACGAGTTGCGTACGCCGCTGACCTCGCTGCGGACGAACATCTCGCTGTTGCGCAGGATGGACGAGCTGCCGCCCGGCGCACGCGAGGAACTCGTCGCCGACCTGGGCCAGGAGGCCCGCGAGCTGACCGACCTGGTCAACGAACTGGTCGAGCTGGCGGCCGGGCAGTCCGCCGGCGAGCCCCCGCAACGGGTCGACCTCGCCCGGATCGCACGCGACGTGGCGAGCCTGGCCCGGCGCCGTACCGGGCGGGAGATCGGGGTGAGCGTCCGGGGCGAGACGGTGACGGAGGGCCGGCCCGCGATGCTGACCCGTGCACTGTCCAACCTGGTGGAGAACGCCGCCAAGTTCGACCCGGGCGGTACCGGCCCCATCGAGGTCGCCGTCGCCGGGCCGGCCCTGGAGGGCCCGATCCGCGTCGAGGTCCGCGACCGCGGTCCGGGCATCGCCGAAGCCGACCTGACCCGGGTCTTCGACCGCTTCTTCCGCACCGCCGGCGCCCGCTCCCGGCCCGGTTCCGGCCTCGGCCTGTCCATCGTGCGGGAGGTGGCACTGGCGCACGGGGGAGCGACGTTCGCCTTCCGGCGGGACGGAGGCGGGTCGGTGGTCGGATTCACGGTGGGCGGGTGGCCCGCGGGGAGCGGGGTCGGGGACGGTGACTGAGGGACCCCGGGTGTCCCGAGGGACGGGCGTTACTGGTGGTGGGGGCTCGGGGCGTTTTTGGTGACCCTGGTGTCGGTGGAGCTGGTGGTCCTGGTGGTGTCTTCGGTGCTGGCGGACCTGTCGGTGCTCGCAGTGTGAGCAGTGCTTACGTTGCTACCGGTGCTGGTGGTGCCCGCGGTACAAGTGGTGTCACCGGTGCCACCGGTGCCCACGACGCTCGCGGTGCGCGGCGTGCCGACGGCGTACGGGCTGTCGTACCGCGAGGTCCGCAGATACGAGCCCAGCGCGGACAGGTCGGTCCGTTCCAGGTCGGCCGGGCGGATCACGACGCGCAGTTCCGGGGCGGTCGTCGGGTCCCGGCGGAAATGGGCGGCGAAGCTCTCGACGATCATCAGCAGAAGCTGGGTGCGGTCCAGCTCCACGACCCGGGCCAGTCCGGCGCCGATCAGCGGTATCGCCACCGGCTTGTACATGCCGTACCGGGCGACGGCCGGCCAGAGCCGCTCCAGGCTCGCCTTCAGGTCGTCCGGTGAGGAGCGGGCGACGAGGTCGTTGCCGAGCCGGGAGTAGGCCACGGCGAAGACCCGGCGGCCGTCGACCGGCAGCGGGACGGTGGTGCCGACCGGGTAGCGGACGCGCCGCCCGCGGGGCTTGTCCTGGGGGCGTTCCGTGCGCACCGGGGTGAACGCCCTCAGCCCGGCCTGGAGGCGGTCGTCCAGCAGCTTGCGCTCGCCGCCGAACAGCCGGTCCACCAGCTGGCCCTGCACGCTGTCCCGGCTGATCACCAGGTCCCGCTCGGTGGCGGTGTCGAAGGTGTCGGTGAACCCGACCACCAGATTGGCGTCCTCCTGGCCGAACAGGTCGCCGCGCACCACCACGAGCTCGCCGCCGCCCGCACCGGGCACGGGCTGCCGCAGCAGTTCGTGTCCGTGGCGCTCGCGCAGCCGGGCCCGCAGGGAGCCGAGCAGTTCGGCGATGCCGGGGTCGTCCGGGCGTTCCCGGGCCATCCGTTCCGCGACCGGCAGGGCGAGGTCGTGGCGGCCCAGGTCGATGCGGCTGCGGATCAGCTGGCGGCGGGCCGTCTCGTGCAGTGCGGTGAGCCGGCGGATCAGGGGCTGCGCGAAGTCCTCGTCGGCCGCGTCGGCCAGGGGACGGCCGCGGACGAGGTCGAGTGCCGCGCCCAGCCGGTCGGCGGCCGACGCGGGGGCCGCGAGCAGCGCGGAGTGGACGAGGTCGGTGAACTCCGCGCAGTCCAGTGTGTCGGGGGTGAGCACCAGCCGGTACGCCGTCTCGGGCGCCGGGCCGGACGGCAGTTGCTCGGTGCGCAGGATGCGGGTGCCCTCGCCGCTCTGATCGGGGTCGAGGGCGCGGCGCAGTTCGAGGACGCGCTTCTGCACGTCGTTGCGGTGGCGTCCGGTCCGGTGCGGCTGCGTGCCGGGGACCGCCCATACGTCCCGGTGCAGTCGGCGGATCGGTACGGGCTCGCCGTCAGCCGCCACCAGCCGGACCAGCAGCCGTGTCGTCAACGGGGTCAACCGGACGGGTTCGCCGTCGACTTGGAGTCTCGCCGGGCCCAGGACGCTGACACGGATGCGCGCCATACAAGTGGTCTCCACTCGCTTCACTCTCTCCCGCCGGGCGGTGGCGGGGGAGGTGTCGGCAGCGTACCAACGGTCTCTTCGGGAGAGTTGGGGTTTCGGCGGACATCGGTGGACATCAGTGGGCCCCCGGGGGCGTGCCGAGGCCGCGGCACGCCCCCCGGGGGCCGTTTGCGCCGGTCCCCCGATCGGCGCCGGATCCGCCGGACTACGGCCGGCGGTGGTAGGCGGACAGGTGCTGGAACGGGTAGGTCTGGCGCCAGTCCGAGCCGGTGTCGTCGACCGTGCAGCCCGCCAGCTTCAGGCGCTGCACGATCTTGCCGACGGCCGTGGCGGAGCCGTCGAAGCGGATGACGTTGCGCCCGGCGATGTCGGCGATCGGCCGCAGGTTGCCGACCTCGACGATCAGCGTGCGCTCGGGGTAGGCCATCAGCACCATGCCCAGCTCGATCAGGACGTTCGGGCGGGACTGGCAGACGGGCCGCGTCTCGTGGTCGGGCTCGTCGTGTCCGCGCAGCTCCGGGTGGAGCGTGACGATGTCGTCCGGTGTGAGCAGGACGAGTGCCGCCTGGGCCTGCGCGGGGGCGCCGGCGACCACGTCACCGAGGAAGGGGGAGGCCTGGCCGGTCGCCCTGATCAGGTCCTCCCACTCCTTGGGGCGCAGGTCGAGGCGGCGCAGCAGCTCGTACATCTCGCGCCGTACCTGCTCGTCGCGGCCGTGGACGACGAACACGCTGCGCGCCCGGTCGCCGTCGCCGGGCGGCGGGGCCAGGTCGTGGCGCCGGGTGCCGGCGTACGGCTGCCCTGCCGGTGAGCCAGGTCCGCCAGGTGCTCCCGGTCCGGCGGGCGCCGGTACGACCGGGGAGTTGTCGCCGAAGCTCTGCGTGCCGCTGTTGCCGACGCTCTGGTTCCCGCCGAAGTTGGTGTTGCTGCCGTGCTGGCCGAAGCCGTGGTCGCCGAACTGCTGGCTTCTCATGCGGGCCGAGCCTCCCTGGTGACGCCGGAGTTGTTGCCGAATGTCTGGGTGCCGCTGTTGCCGACGCTCTGGTTGCCGCCGAAGTTGTTGGTGCTGTTCGCGCCGAAGTTCTGCTGGAGGATGTTGGTCTGGTTGGCCTCGTGGTCCCGGGTGTCCACGTCGTGCTCGCGCAGGAAGTCGCCGACGATCTGCAGGAGGTGGCGCTCGACGATCTGGGTGTACTTGAGGGCGTCGGTCTCCTGGAAGAAGTGGTGGAAATCGCTGCTGGCCGCCATCTCCCGGACGCTGGTGCGCGCGCCGCAGTCCACGACGGTGTCCGCGTAGCGGCCGAGCCGGAACTCGCTGCGGTCGGCCGGCTGGGGGACCGTCACCTTGACGGTGCCGGAGCGGCTGGGCAGGCGCTCCTGGAGCGGGTTGGTGAGCAGCCGCAGGAGTTCGCCGGGCACGCTGCGGGTCACGTCCCACGCGATACGGCCCATCAGCCGGCCGTCGATGGTGGCGGGCAGCCGGTCGACCAGGTGGAAGCTCTCGGCCACGGGGGCGAGGACGTAGGTGTAGAACTCGGTGTGCAGGGTGGCGCCCTTGATGTCGAACCCGACGAACACCGTGGTGACGAGCTCCTGGTTCCAGGACCCGATCCGGATGCACAGGTACTCGCGGTCCGCGTCGTAGGCCTCCCGCCAGTGCTCGCCGGTGCCGGGACGGCCGTCGGCGGGCACGCGGAGCGTCGGTCCGTCGAGGGTGCGGACGGCGGTGGTGAAGCGGCGCCGGTCGACGGAGAGCAGCCGGATGCTGTCGGAGGGCCTGGGCCGGTCGCGGAGTTCGGCGAGCATCCGGTCGCGGACCTGGGAGGTGATCTCCTCGGTCGTGAAGGGGATGATCGGCCTGCGCTCGGGGTGCGCGGGTGCGCCCGCGCCGTTGGGCGTGCCGTTCGGGGCGCCGTTCGCCGGGCCGGCCGGGCGCGGGACGCGGCCGTCGAAGAGGCCCTGGTCGAAGGAGCCGGCCGACGCGACCGGGGCCCCGATCAGCAGCTCCGCGTTCGACCAGCGGCGCCAGAGTGCGCCCGCCCCGATGAAGGGCTTGTACCCGCCGTAGCGCACGGTCTCCGACCCCTGTTCGTCGGTGATCTTGCGGACGAGTTCCGGAGTGAGACGCGTGGTCCGGGGGTACCGCCCGTCGAAGTGGGCCCCGTCGGCGGGCGGCGCGAGGTGGGCGGCCAGTGTCCGCAGGACGGCGATCCGGCGCAGGAACATGGTGGCCCAGGCCAGCCAGACGAAGAGGAGTGCGGCGCCGAGGGTGCTCAGGACGCCGGTGGCCATGAGCAGGACGACGACGGCGGCACCGGCGAGCAGTGTGCGCAGTTGCTGGAGCCGGAGGTTGTGGGCGGCGAGCGCGTGGGCCAGCACGGGCACGGCGTCGTAGCCGTACGAGGGTGCCACGACCCGGAAGCGCTCGGTCAGCAGCTCCCGGATCACCGCCTTGCGGTACACGGGGTCGAGGTAGGTGCCGGCGCAGAGCAGGCGGGTCGCGTTGCTCGTCGCGTCGGGCGGCGGGGGCGCGTCGGGGGGCAGGGGCGCGGCGGGGGACGGGGGTGCGGAGTGCGTGGTCATGGCGGCCTTCTCAGCCCCTCTCCTGGACGACCGCCGAGACGATGAGCCCGTCGCGCACGGTGTAGCTGCCGTCGTAGGTCTGCTCGGAGCCGTCCGTCTGCCGGGCGACGAAAGTGACGTAGACGGTGTCCCCCGTCGTGCCGTGGACGGTGAGCTCGTCGCTCTCGGTCGTGTCGAAGCCCTCGGCGAAGTGGTCGTAGTCCGGGTCGATGTTCTTGCCGCCCAGTTCCCAAGCCGTCCTGAAGTCGCGGTCGTTGATGGCGTCGAAGTACGCCGTCACGGTCGCCTCCGGACCGGCCGCCGGTGCGGTGACGCCGGCGCCCGGCTCGTCGCCGTTCGCGTCGTCGGCCGGCGATCCGCTCGACGAGGAGGCGTCGTCGCCGGGGAGGCCGTGGTCGCCGGTCGTGCCGTAGCCGCCGGTGGTGTCCCCCGACGTGCCGTCGGTCGTGCCGCCCGTCAGGCCGTCGGTCGTGCCGTAGGCGCCGTCCGTCTCGTCGGACGAGTCGTCGGACGAGTCGTCGTCGGTCCCGTCGCCGAAGGGGTCCCCGGTGAAGGCGCCGCCCAGCGTGCCGCCGTTGAAGCCGCCGGAGGACGACACCGTGTCGCTGCCGCCGCCGGCCGTCCCGAAGGCGACGACGAGGACCGCGACGAGGAGGAACGGGGCGCCGACGGCAACCAGCGCCTGGTTGCGTATCCGCCCCGGCTCGGGCGCGAGGCCCGGGGCGGGGTAGGAGCCGGTGCCGTGGGGCGGGACACGTGTATCACTCATCTGTCACCTCGATGCCTCCGGCTTCCGCCCGAGCGGATTCCGGCCGACCCCAGTGGGTCGATGTGCTCTGCGCTTCGCCCGATCCGACCAGTACCGGCGCTTCCGAAACCAGATTTCGAGGCTTCCGATGCGCTTCCGATCGGCTTCCGGTATGGGCGGCGGTACGTCGCCGCTGCTCAGGCTTTCGCATATACCCCCTAGGGGTATACATTGGAGACGTCAACTGTACCCCTGGGGGGTACCCACCGATCGTTTGTCCGGAGGAACCATGTCCTGCTGCACTCCTGACGGCAGCTGCTCCACCGCCGCCACCACCGCCACGGTCACCGAGGGCGTCACCACCGTGTACGCCGTCGCCGGCATGACCTGCGGACACTGCGAGGCCACGCTCACCAAGGAGATCGGCGCCCTGGACGGCGTACGGGCGGTCGAGGTCGACCGCGGGGCGGGCCGGGTCTCCGTCACCACCGTGGGGGAGCCCGACGACGCGCTGCTGGCCCGGGTCGTCGACGACGCCGGGTACGAGCTCACCGGCCGCGCGGCCTGAGGGAGCCGACCCGCACGGAAGCCGGGCCCGTACTCGGGCCCGGCTTCCGTGTCCGGCGTCGCGGCGGCCGGGTCAGTGGTAGGCGTGGACCACGGCGTGGCCCTTGCCGCGGCCGATCATCCACTTGTTGACCGGCGTGGTGATCAGGAACGCCACGGCGAACCCGCCGAGCAGCGCGTACCAGAACAGTCCGTCCGACAGGTGCGCGTCCAGCGCCCCCGGCGTCAGCGCGATGATGCCGTTGTCGACCAGCTCCATCACCGCGATGGACACGGTGTCGGCGGCCAGCGCCACCTTCACCGCCGCCTTCAGGGAGACCCCCGCGCGGACCACGGCGAAGAGGGTGAAGGAGTAGCCGAAGATGAAGGCGAGGGAGATCGCCAGGATCATCGTCGGCACGTTGCCCCACATGAGGGCCGTGCCGATGACCATGCCGAGGATCTCGCCGATGGCGCACCCGGTGAGGCAGTGCAGGGTCGCCCGCACCGCCGTCGCCCAGGTCGCGCCGTGCGCGGCACCGGAGTGGTGTCCCTGGTGCGCGGGGGTGTGCTGCTCCTGGTGCGTGTGGTGATGCTCCATGACCTTCCAACCCCAATCGACGTCCCGTGGGGCCCGGAGTGGGCCCCACGGACGGGAAACCATATACCCCCTAGGGGTATTCCGTACTCCCGTGACGGACGTCTTGCCGACGGGTCATCCCTTGCCGAGCAGCCGGTTCATGCGCTCGATCTCGGCGCTCTGGGACGTGATGATCTCTCCGGCCATCTTCTTGGCCGGCGCGTGCGCGCCGTCGGTCTGCTCGGTCCTCGCCATCGCGACCGCGCCTTCGTGGTGCTTGATCATCAGCTCCAGGAAGGCGGTGTCGAACGCCTCGCCCGAAGCGTCCTCGAGCCCGCGCATCTCCTGGTCCGTCATCATGCCGTCCATGCCCTCCTTGCCGTGCGTGGAGTGGTCCATGGCGGCGTCATCGGCGGGCACATCCTCGCCCCACGACGTGAGCCAGCCGGACAGCGTCCTGATCTCCGGGTCCTGGGCCTTCTTGATCTCCGCGGCCAGCTTCTCGACCTCGGGCGACCCCGCCCGCTCGGGCGCGAGGTCGGCCATCTCGACGGCCTGGCGGTGGTGGGGGATCATCCCCTTCGCGAAGGCCACGTCGGCGGCGTTGTGCCGGCCCTGCGAGGCCGGTGCGGAGGCAGGTGCGGAAGCCGAGGCCGAGGCGTTGTGGCCGCCGTGTCCGGCGGAGCCGCCGGCGTCGCCGTCGTCGGCTCCGCCACAGGCGGCGAGGGTGAGTGCCGCCGCGCCGGCGGCGACTGCGGCGGCGGTACGGCGTACGAGGGAACGCTTGCGCTTCATGATGGGTGCGACTCCTTCCCGCGCGCCGTTCGCGGCGCGCGGTCGAGCGGATGTGAGGGCGTGCGGCGGCACGGCACCCGTCACCCGGTGGAAGCCGGGACAGCCGGAGACCACCGGCGCGTGGGATGCCGTGCGGGCCGCTCTATATCCGCAGGAGTTGGAGTTCGGAGAGGTCGGGCGGCCCCCGCACGTCCCCGGGCGCTCGCACGGCCGTCACGGCGGGCGAAGCTGAGGCCGGTGCGTCGGCGGCGGCGCCGGTCAGGGCCGGTGGCGTGTAGGCGGAGGCGGTCCCGGCGGCCGCGCACGTGCCGTCGGCGTGATCCACATGCCCCGACCCGCCGTCCGTGTGCCCGCAGGCCCGATCCGCGTACGGAGGACTGTCGGTGCCGTGGGTGCCGTACGTCTGCGGCGCGTCGTCCGTGCCGTGTGCCGACGCCTGCGGCGCATCGTCCGTGGCGTGTGCCCGGCCCTCGCGCGGGACACCGGCCGCGGCGCTCATCGCCCGCGCGTGTCCGGGGTCCGTGTGTCCGGGGCCCGCGTGCCCCGTCGGCACCCCGGGGGCCAGGCCGTGCATGCCGAGCAGGCCGGCCAGTACCGCCATCACCAGCAGCGTGAGCAGCCGCCCGGCCGGGCGGTTGATCGACGGGGCGCTTCTGGTCACGCACGTCATGCTACGGGTCCGGGCCGGGAAGGACGCGGCGGCCCGGCGACCGGCACGCACTCCGCCGCGGCCGGTCCGAGGGGGAGAGTCCGAAGGGAGAGAGGGAGGGGGAGCCGAAGGGGAGAGGGGGGAACGACGTACTGGTTCGGCACCGGAAGTTCACCGTCGAGTCGTCCGGCTCCTATATCGTCAGCCGATATCGGGAGCCGTAAGACATGGGGCCGGGCCGTGAGGAGTGGGCCGATGGGTGAGTCTTCGACCGCCACGGGAACGCCGGACGAGCTGCGGCGGCGGCTGGGCGTGTCCGACGCCGTGACGATCGGGCTGGGCTCGATGATCGGCGCGGGCATCTTCGCGGCCCTCGCCCCGGCCGCCCGCGCGGCCGGCTCCGGGCTCCTGATCGGGCTGGCGGTGGCCGCCGTGGTGGCGTACTGCAACGCCACCTCGTCCGCCCGGCTCGCCGCCCGCTACCCGGCCTCCGGCGGAACCTACGTCTACGGCCGGGAACGCCTCGGGCCGTTCTGGGGCCACCTCGCCGGCTGGGCCTTCGTCGTGGGCAAGACCGCCTCCTGCGCGGCCATGGCCCTGACCGTCGGCGCGTACGTCTGGCCCGGCCAGGCGCACGCCGTCGCGGTCGCCGCGGTGGTGGCGCTGACCGCGGTGAACTACGCCGGGGTGCAGAAGTCGGCGTGGCTGACCCGCGTGATCGTCGCCGTGGTCCTGGCGGTGCTCGCCGCCGTGGTGATCGCGTCCCTCGGCTCCGGCGCCGCGGACCCGGCCCGCTGGGACGTCGGGGGCGACGCCACCGCCGGCGGGGTGCTGGAGGCGGCGGGCCTGCTGTTCTTCGCCTTCGCCGGGTACGCGCGCATCGCCACCCTGGGCGAGGAGGTCCGCGACCCTGCCCGCACCATCCCCCGCGCCGTTCCGCTCGCCCTGGGCATCGCGCTGGCCGTGTACGTCCTCGTGGCACTCGCCGTCCTGTCGGTGCTCGGCCCCGAGGGGCTGGCGGAGTCCGCCGCTCCGTTGGCGGACGCCGTGCGGGCCGCGGGCCACGACTGGCTGGCGCCGGTCGTGCGGGCGGGAGCCGCGGTGGCCGCGCTCGGCTCGCTGCTGGCCCTGATCCTCGGCGTCTCGCGGACCACCCTGGCCATGGCCCGCGACCGGCACCTGCCGCACGCCCTGGCCGCCGTCCACCCGCGGTTCGAGGTCCCGCACCGTGCCGAGCTGCTCGTCGGCGCCGTGGTGGCCGTGCTCGCCGCGACGGCGGACCTGCGCGGGGCGATGGGCTTCTCGTCCTTCGCGGTCCTCGCGTACTACGCCGTCGCCAACGCCGCCGCGTGGACGCTGACCCCCGAGGAGGGCCGCCCGCCGCGCGCGCTCCCGGCGGCCGGGCTCGCGGGCTGCCTGCTGCTGGCGTTCACCCTGCCGGTCTCCTCCGTGATCTCCGGGGCGGCCGTACTCGCCGCCGGCGTCACCGCGTACGGCGTCCGCCGCGCGCTCGCGTCCCGAGGCGCGTAGCGGGGTCAGGTCCCGGGCGCGCCGTCAGGTCGGGGCCGCTCGTCGCCGAGCACCTCGCGGGCCAGCTCCTCCAGGGCCCTGCGGTCCTCGGCGAGGGCCGCCCTCCCCGCCTCGGTCGCCCGGTAGACGCGGCGGGTGCGGCCGTCCACCACGCGCTGCTCCGAGGTGAGCAGCCCGTCCGCCTCCAGGCGATGCAGCGTCGGGTACAGGGTGCCGGGACTGATCCGGTACCCGTGCCGGGCCAGTTCGCCGGTCATCCAGGCGCCGTGGATCTCCTCCCGGGACGCGTGGTGCAGGATGTGCAGCCGCACCGCGCCCCGCTGGAACTCCCGCACCCGGCCCACCTCCGGCAGTGACGAAACCGATATCGGCCATCGAGTCTACGAGGCCCGGCACGCCCGGCCCGGAACTCGCGCGGGCGGGCTGGGCTACCCTGGGGCGGCAGCGGCCGGCCCGGTCCGGGCGGTCGCGCGGCGGTGGGGCTCGCCGTACCCGAACCGCGGCACCGACGCCGCCAACAGTCCCTACTGGTGACCAGGACCGTCCGCATGCCCGGGCGGCCGCACGAGTAGGAGACCCGCGTTGCCGAACGCTCCCCGCAAGCCCCGCGCCGCGAGCCACGACAGCCCCGAACTCGTCGAACCCTCGGAGGCGACCGAACCCTCGGAGGCGATCGACTCCGCCAGGGTGATCGACTCCGCCGAACCGATCGCCCCCTCGGAGCCCGTCGACCCCGACATCGACCTGTCGGTGCCCGCCCAGCGGCGCGAACTCGCCGACGGACAGGCCCCCGTCCTCGCGGCGGTCGCGATCGGCGGCGCCCTGGGTGCCGCCGCCCGCTACGGCGCCTCGCTGCTGTGGCCCACGGCGGCGGGTACCTTCCCCTGGACCACCTTGCTGGTCAACGTCACCGGTTGCGCGGTGATCGGCGTCTTCATGGTGCTCATCACCGACGTATGGACCGTCCACCGGCTGGTACGCCCCTTCTTCGGCACCGGCGTCCTGGGCGGCTTCACCACCTTCTCCACCTACGCCGTGGACACCCAGCACCTGATCGCCTCCGGCGAGGCCGGCACGGGCCTGGCCCACCTGGCCGCCACCGTCGTCGCCGCCCTCGCGGCGGTGTGGTGCTCGGCGAGCCTCACCCGCCGCCTGATCTCCCGGAGGCAGAAGTGAACTGGCTGCTCGTCGTGGCCGGTGCCATGGCCGGGGCGCCGCTGCGGTACCTGACCGATCGCGCGGTCCAGACCCGGCACGACGGCGTCTTCCCGTGGGGCACCTTCACGGTCAACGTCGTCGGCTGCCTGATCCTCGGCACGCTCACCGGCGCGGCCACCCACGGCGCCGCCTCCGACTCGCTCCGACTGCTGGTCGGCACCGGGTTCTGCGGAGCGCTGACCACCTACTCCACGTTCTCCTACGAGACCGTGCGGCTGGCCGAGAAGGGCGCGAGGTTCCTCGCCGCCGCCAATGTCGTCGCCGGGGTCGTCGCCGGCCTGGGCGCCGCCTTCCTCGGAGCCGCCGTCGCGGACGCCGTCTGGGGCTGAGCCGTGCGCCGGTACGGCGAGCGGGCCCGTGCTCACCAAGGCGCGAGGTGAGTACGGGCCCGCTCAGGAGCCGGTCCGCGTGAGGCGGATCAGACGGTGGTCTTCGCCGACTCCTGGTCTTCGTCGCCCCCGGTTTCCGCACCGGCCTTGCGGGCGCGGACGTACTCCAGGAACGAGTCGAGTTCGCGCTTGACGACGGGGGCGAGGAGGTAGAGCCCGATGATGTTGATGACGGCGAGCGAGAACAGCACCGCGTCGGCCAGGTCGATCAGGGTCTGCAGCGTCAGCAGCGATCCGGCGATGGCGAAGACGGTGTAGAGGACCTTGTACGTGACCTCGCTGGTCCGGCTGCGGCCGAAGAGGTACGTCCACGCCTTGAGGCCGTAGTACCCCCACGTGAGCACCGTGGAGATGGCGAACAGCATCACCGCGACGGTCAGGATGTACGGGAACCAGGGCAGCACCGTCTCGAAGGCGTCGGAGGTGATGGTGACGCCGCCGATGTCCTTGCCGAGCGTGGCCGGGTTGGCGATGACGATGGTCAGCGCGGTCATGGTGCAGATGACGACGGTGTCGATGAACGGCTCCAGCAGGGCGACCAGGCCCTCGCTCGCGGGGTGCTTGGTCTTGACCGCGGAGTGGGCGATCGGGGCGGAGCCCAGGCCCGCCTCGTTGGAGAAGGCGGCCCGCTTGAAGCCGATGATCAGTGCGCCGAGCACACCGCCGGCGACCCCCTCGGGGTTGAAGGCGCCCTCGACGATGGCGGTGACGGCGTCCGGGACGGCGGTGACGTTGACCAGGATCACGACCAGGCACGCGACGATGTAGATGCCGGCCATGGCGGGCACGAGCCTGCTGGTGACGTTGGCGATGGAGCGGATGCCGCCGAGGAGCACGATGCCGACCAGCGCGGCGACCAGGATGCCGAAGAGCAGGGCGCCGGCGGAGGAGCCGACGGCGCCGTCCTCGCCGCCGGTGACGGAGACCAGCTGCGCGTAGGACTGGTTGACCTGGAAGAGGTTGCCGCCGAAGAGGCCGAAGAAGAGGATCATGAAGGAGGCGAGCACCGCGAGGACCTTGCCGAGGGTCCTGCCGTTCTTGCCGAAGCGCTCGGCGAGGCCCTTGGGCAGGTAGTGCATCGGGCCGCCGGACACGGTGCCGTCGGCGTGCACCTCGCGGTACTTCACGCCGAGGGTGACCTCGACGAACTTGGTGGCCATGCCGAGCAGGCCGCACAGGATCATCCAGAACGTGGCGCCGGGGCCGCCGATGGAGACGGCGACGGCCACACCGGCGATGTTGCCGAGGCCGACGGTGCCGGAGACGGCGGCGGTCAGCGCCTGGAAGTGGTTGACCTCGCCGGCCGAGCCCTTCTCGTCGTACTTCCCCCTCACCACGTCGACGGCGAGTCGGAACTTGCGGATCTGGACGAACCCGAACCAGCCGGTGAAGACCAGGCCGGCGACGACGAGCCAGGCGACGATGAGGGGCAGGTCGGTGCCGCCGACGGGAACGGCGTAGAAGACGACCTCTCCCAGCCACTTGGCTATGGGTTCGAAGAATCCGCTGACGGCTTCGTCGACGGACTCGGTGACGGATTCGAGTGACACTTGGCTACCTCGTGGAGCGGTGCCGACGGGCCGGGGACTCCCGCCGGGCGAGGGGAAGGGCGGTCTCTGAGCGAACGTCGTTGTCCGATGGGCGAACCCGGCCACACGGTGCGGTTTCGGACCGTGATCACGCCGGGTGGTGCTGCTGATGGCTGCCGTCCCTCCACAGCGTGGCGTTGGGCCCAGTCACCTGCGGAGTTGCGATGTTCTACCACGACTTTGCCGAAGCTTTAGTGATGTAAGTCACATAACAAACCGTGACCAGCGGAAATCCCAGCACGTGAGACCGGACCGTTATGGGGCGACCGAGATACGTGCAAAGTACACTTATGTCTCCCGGGGCGTCGATCTCGGCGGCGAGGGCCTCAATGGCCGCTACGGTGACGAGGAGCCGCCTGCCGGCCGCCCGCCAATAGCTCTGCCCACCCCACTCGCACCCGCTCGATCATCAGGCCCCCGCCCATCGAAGTCATGTCGTCTTTCGCGGTTCAGGGCCGAGTGGCGGCGTCGCTGTCGGGGTGAAGGGGGAAGATCTGGTCGAGGCCGACCATGCGCAGCACACGGAGGGTGTGGGCGGGTACGGCGGCGAGTGCGATGTCGGCATGCAAGGCATCGGCGTGGTTGCGGGCTGCGATCAGGGCGGTGATGCCGCTGGAGTCGCAGAACGTCAGCCCGGCCAGGTCGAGGACGAGGCGCTGGCCTGGGCGGAGGGTGAGTGTGGTGAGCCGTTCGCGCAGCTCACCGACGGTGGTGTAGTCGAGGTCCCCGACGATGCCCAGTACGGGACCGGTGGCAGCGTCTCGGGTGGTGATCCACATCGGGTTCATGCGGCTTTTCTTGTCGGTGGAGGGGAGGCGGGCACGCCGAGGGCGAGGAGGGCGGTGTCGTCGTCGAGGCCGTCAGCCAAGTCGTCCAGCAGGTCCGTCAGTGCGCGGATGACGGATGGCGCGGACTTGCCCGCGTGACTGGCGGCGAACTCGAGCAGGGCCTCGTCCCCGTAGAGGGAGGTGCGGTCTTCGCCCGTGCGGGCCTCGGTCAGGCCGTCGGTGTAGAGAACAAGGGCGTCGCCAGGGCCGAGAGTGGTGGTGGCGGCGGTGAAGGGTGCGGTCGGCAGGACGCCGACGAGGAGGCCGCCGGGGGTGGACAGGTAGTCGGCCCTGCCGTCGGCGCGCAGGACGAGCGCCGGCGGGTGGCCGCCGGAGGCGATGCGGACGGTGGCTTCTCCCGTTGTGGGGTGGGGCTCGAGCGTGCCGAAGATGGTGGTGCAGTAGCGCGGGTCGTCACCCGTGTAGCGCTCGTGAAGTACGTGGTTGAGCGTCTTCAGTGCGGCAACGGGATCGGGGTCGTGCAGGGCTGCGGCCCGCAGGGTGTAGCGGATCAGCGAGGTGACGGCGGCAGCCTGTGGGCCCTTGCCGCACACGTCGCCGAGAAAGAAGGCGAAGCGATCGCCGTCGATGGCGAAGAGGTCGTAGAAATCGCCGCCGAGCCGGTCCGGAGAGGCGGTGCGGTAATGGGCTGCCGCTTCCATCCCTGGCACCGGTGGCAGGGTGGCGGGCAGCAGTGACTGCTGCAGTACCGCCAGCGCGTCCTGCAGCCGGGCCCGGTCGGCCTCCGCCTGCTTCTGGGCCTGCTCGGCTGCTCTACGGGCCCGCAGGAGCTCCTGCTCGTACGCACGGCGGTCCCGGGCGTCGAAGACCGTGGTGCGGATCAGCAGGGGCTCGCCGTTCCCGCCGTGCTTGACCACGGAGGACACGAGCACCGGGATACGGCCGCCTCCGGCCTGCTTGATCTCCAGGGCTATGCCGCTGATCTCGCCCCGCATCCGCAGCAGAGGGGCGAAGTGCGTCTCGTGGTACAGCTTGCCGCCCACAGTCAGCAGGTCGGCGAAGTGCATCCGGCCCACCACCGCATCGGCCTTCAGGCCGAGCCAGTCCAGGAGGGTCGCGTTGATCTTGGCGATGGTGCCGTCCATCAGCGTGGACAGGTAACCGCAGGGCGCGTTTTCGTAGAGTTCCTCGGCGCTGTCCTCCAGCAGGGCGGCGAATGACTCGGTCGACTTCTTCTCGCAGTCGGGCTCCGGCCCGTTGCGGCACATCACCGTAGGCGCGCAAGGAAGTCGGTGATCGCCCCGTTGGTGGCCTCGGGCGCGGAAAGGTGTGGACAGTGCCCCGTGGCATCGAGCGTGACCAGCTTGGAGCCCGCGATCATCTGGTGCACGAAGGCGCCGACCTCCCGGGGGGCGATCACATCCTGGGTGCACTCCAGGATCAGTGTCGGCACCGTCACAGCCTTCAGGTCGTCCCGCGAATCGGACAGGAACGTGGTGCGGGCGAAGACCCGTGCCATGTCCGGGTCGGTGGCGCAGAAGCTGTTCGTCAGTTCCTCGCCGAGCTCGGGCCGGTCCGCGTTCCCCATGATCACGGGCGCCATCGCAGCCGACCAGCCCAGATAGTTGGACTCCAGAGACTCCAGCAGCTCGTCGATGTCTTCCGCACTGAAACCGCCCCGGTAGCCCGGGTCGTCGATGTACCGCGGAGACGGCGCGACCATCACCAGCGCCCCGATGCGCTCCGGGGCCGTTCCGGCGGCCAGCACGCCGATCATTGCGCTGACCGAGTGGCCCACGAACACCGCATCGCGCAGATCGAGCGCTTCGCACACCTCCACCACATCACGGGCGTAACCGTCCAATGAGGCGTAGCGGCTTTCCGAGAACGCGGACAGGTCAGAGCGGCCCGCACCGACGTAGTCGAACAGCACCACCCGGTAGTCCTCAGCCAGAGCAGGCACGGTCAGACGCCACATGTTCTGATCACAACCGAACCCATGAGCCAGCACCACCGCCCGGCCCTGGGGGTTGCCGGTGACGGTGACATTGTTCCGGCGTTCGATATCCATACCCCCACTCTCTCAGGCTCCGGCCTCTCTCTCCGCGCAGCAGCCGGTCACCGGACGGCCCCAGTGGCTCCGCCCGATAGGGCGCCCTGCGGGACTGTGCATCGTTCGCAGTAGCTCCCGATCACGGATAGTGCTGCGATGACCAGTGAGAACGTGTCCGGGCCGACGGCGGCCGCGGAGGCGGTGTCGCGGTGCTGGGCGGCTTCGTGAAGCAGGGAGTCAACGCACCGACCCGGTAAGCGTCGGCGGCCCGTGATCAGGTGAAGGCGCTCCGAGTCGCCCGCCTTCGACCTGCACCACCCCCACCTGGCCGGCCTCGACCAGGCGGAGAACACCGGGCAGCGCGACGTGCTGGACACGAGCGGTCACAAGGGCGACCGGAGATCACGGACGGGCACCTCCACGGTCCGGTCCCCGGTCCGGCCTCGGCCATCGCGGCGGAGGCGGAAGGCGTCCTCCTGGCCCGGCAGCACCGGCACGACGCACACCGGGAGGCGCAAGCGCTCTGCGACGCCCTCCCCTGGCTGACCACCGCGCAGGCGGAGGATCTCACCCGGCACTATGTCGCCCACCGTCTCCGCCTCTTCCACCAGATGTTCGAGGCGACCCTGCGCCGTGCCGACGAGCTGGGCCGGGAGTACGAGGCCCGGTACCTGCGGCTGCGACGCGACCTGCTCAGACGCCACGGTGCCTGGGCATCGTGCCTGCTGGCCTGCGCGGCCGCCGTCAGCAGTGCGCTGTGCACGGTGGTCCGCTGAGCGGATCCGGCCGCCCCCCCGCTGTGCGGACCCGGACGGCCCGTCTCCGCCCGAGGCCGGGGAGCAGGTGAGCCGAGGCGCGCTGGGTACTCGCCGCCACATGATGAAGCGCGCACTCTGGCAGGGACTGCTGGCCGGTACGACCGGAGTGCTGGTGATGACGCTGGGCGAGAAGGCGGAGCAACGGCTGACCGGCCGGCCCGACTCCCACGTCCCCGCCCGCACACTGGAACGCCTCACCGGCATGCGGGAGCACTCCGGGCGTCAGCCGGTGCCGGTGAACCTGGCCATGCACGTGGGGCAGGGGGCCCTCCTCGGGATCCTGCGGTCGGTGATGGCGCAGGCCGGGCTGCGCGGGCCCTGGTCGTCGGGGAAGTTCGCCGTCGTCCGGGTCACCTCCGACCAGATCCTGGAGAACGCCACCGGTGTCGGCGCCCCACCCGAGACCTGGCCGCGCCGCGAACTCGTCGTCGACCTGCTGCACAAGACGGTGTACCGCCTTCGTCACCGGCGCGGTCGCCGACGCCCTGGCCGCCCGGTCGGGCCCCGGTCCCGGGCAGCGGCACGCGGCGATGCGCCCCGGCCGCCGATCCGACGTGGGACCTCCGCCCCGGGGGCGGTGACCGCCACGTGCGCCCGCGCGGCCGCGAGGCGGTCGGGCGGGCGCGGTGTGGCGTGGTCAGTCGCCGGTCGTCTTGGCCACCAGCGCGCTGTACGTCAGCTGCAACGCGTCCGCGCCGGCCAGAGCGGTGAGCGCCCCCATGGCGGTGCGGGTGGCGCGCGGCCAGAGCAGCTGCCCGGCGGTGAGGGTCGAGGCCACCCAGACGCTCATGCAGAACGGGCACGTCAGCAGCTCGCCGACCGTGTCCTTGGCGCCCTCGGACCTCGCCTCCTCGTGCAGCTCGGCCGGACCCTGCGGCCCCTGGAACTTGGTGAAGGGCGCCCTCAGCGGACTGGTCACCGACGCCTTGCTCAGCAGTCGGCTCAGTCGGAAGGTGGCCACCGCGGTCAGTGCCACGTCCCAGGGCAGGGGCCGGTCCGGCAGCGGACGACCGCGCGTCCTGACCACCGCCGCCCACCCCGCCGTGTAGACGCCGAACGCCGTCATGGCCGCCGCGTAGCCGAGCAGCGGGCGGTCCTCTCCCGCCGAGTAGGTGCGCCCGGTGCGTCGCAGCCGTCGCCTCAGCCGCTCCGTGACACCGCCGTCAGTCGCCGCGCCCATGGCCTTCGTCCTTTCCTGCCCGCTCCGGTGTCCCGGCCGTTCGGTCCTCGTCCGCGCTCTCCGTGCCGTCCTCGCGGCGCAGCCTGATCTCCACGTGTCCGTCGACGACGCGCGTGTCGAAGGCGGGCTGGGGCGCGGTGGCGGGACCGCGGACGTTCCAGCCGTCCGAGAGCCGGAAGACGCTGCCGTGCCAGGGACATTCGACGCACCCGTCGGCGACCGTGCCCTCGGACAGCGGGCCCGCCAGATGACTGCACCGGTCGGCCAGTGCGTGGAAGGCGCCGCCGGTCTCGCGCACCACCAGGACCGGCACGTCGTCCACGGAGCGCCGCACGGGCCGGCCGGCGGGGAACTCGTCCACGGTGCCGATCCGGTGCCAGCCTTCCCCGACGACGTGCGGTACCTCTTCGGCGTGGTTGGCGCCGGAAGCCTGCCGGTAGGCGAGGTGGCCGCCCAGCATGCCGCCCAGGCCGACCGCCGTCAGCCCGAGGAAGCCGTAGGCGCGGCCCGCTGTGGCCCGTCCGGTGAGGCGGCACAGGAGCGAGGCGCCGTACAGTCCCACGGCCGCCGTATTGGCCACGGCGTGCACCAGCCCCACCCGGGTCTGCTGCCGGTGCAGCTCGGCCCAGTCGACCGCGCCCGCCAACGCGGCCGGACCGGCCGCCGCCAGCCCGACCCCGACCAGGAGGCCGGCCTCTCGGGTGCGGCCGGGCCACAGGTCGAGCACGGCGGCGGACATCCAGCTGCCGACCGGCACCTGGACCATCAGGGGGTGCACGGGATGGCCGAGCCACCTGCCGTGCAACGCGTCTCGGGCCCGGCCCAGCGGAAGCGCCCGCACGCCCTTGGTGAGCTTGTCGATCGCCGCGTCCGCCCTGGGATCGCGCTCCAGGGCGTCGAGCAGCCACAGCATCCGGTTCTGGCCCATACGGCGACGACCTGGCTTCTGGCTCATGGGCGCAGGGTCCCCCGGGGGGCAGGGGGCAAACAGCGGCCGGGCCGGGAGGCCGGCTCCGCCCTCCCCGCCGCCCGGGCGGATGCCCCGGCTGGCCAGGAGGACGCGGAGTCAGCCCTTGCCCATGGCCTGGCGCACGGCGTCCTTGGTGCGGTCCATCAGCGCTGCGACCGGCCCGAGGGCCATGTTCTTCGCCCCGGACTCGACACCCGGGTGGGGCCGGGTCGGTGCCATCGCCTCAGCGGCCTTGATCGCCTTGGCCATCGCGGCGAGGTTGGTGACATCGGTGCTGCGGCGGATGTGGGTGAACTCGTAGCGTTCCTCGGCCCGCGCGTGTTCCTGGACGTCCCTGCGCAGCTTGAGCAGCTGGGGCATGAACTTCGGGTCGTCGGTGTCCATCTCGTCCAGCGCCGACAGGGTCTCCTTGGCGGCCTTCTCCTCGGCGAGACGTTCCTTCACAACCTGCTCGCCCCCGGGGAAGCCCTTGCGGGCGAAGGGGTGAACCACCTCCTCCTCGGCCGTCTCGTGCACCGCCAGCAGGCGCACCAGGCGGCGGAAGGCGTCGCGGCGTTCCTCGCCCTGGGTGGCCTCGACCTCGTCGAAGAGGTTGCGGATGTCGCCGTGCTGGCGCATCAGTAGGGCGACGACGTCATCGTCCTTGGCTCGGTCGTCCCCGGCGTGCGGGGTCTTCAGCTCGGACATCGCGGCCTCCCCTACTTCTCGCGCTGCGTGGGGTCGGGGTGCTCGCCCTCGGTGCGCCCATGATCTCCACGAAGACCTCCTCGAAGTAGCTGGCCGCCCTGCCCAGACGCTGGGCTGCGGCCGTACACAACTGGAGAGGTCCGGGAGACGCATTCTCATGACATGGGGTCGGAGTTGTTTGAGCTCCCGATCTACCTCTTGCCGGGCAACGCGCGCAGGTGGGCATGGAAGGAGACCGCGTGATCGACCATCGCAGCCTTCCACGACGCGCTGTCGGCGCGGGCGATCTCCTCCCACACCGCAGCGTTGGCGGCGGCGAACGCTTCCTTGGCCTCCGCTGGTGCGGTGCGCCAGGAAGGGAAGCGGTGGGTGAAGGCGTCCGCTTCAGCGAGCGTGTGTCCGGCTTCGAGCAGGCGCAGGATGAGGGTGGCGGGGTCGATCCAGGCGGCGCCGCGTGTGGGCCAGGCCCAGTCGATGATGTGGGCACGGCTGTCCACGAGCACGTTGTGCGGGGCAAGGTCAGTGTGCAGGAGGGTGTCGCCGGAGAAGAGGGCGGCGGTTCCGGGCGGGGCGTAGGCGGCCCAGCGCTGTTCGGCGGCCTTGATGGGAACGTCCGTGGGAGCGGTGGTCTCCTGGAGTTCCGCAAGAGCGGCAGCAACGAGGGGCAGGTCTGGGGAGCCCGGGCTGTAGTCGGCGCGCCGCCCCGGGAGGACCTCGTATCCGAGGAGGTCCCAGCCGGCCACCTCAATGTGCCAGTACAGGCGGGGGCAGGCACGGGGGAGGTGTGGGTTGATCGCGGCCTCTCGACGCTGGGCCGGGGCCTGTGGATGGTCGGTGGGGATGCCCTTGACGAAGACCGGGCCGTGATCGGTCTCGAGGAACGCGGCGATGCCCGAGTTCAGCCCTCCGTCGGCGGTGCGGGCGGCGTGGACGGGGCCCGCCTTGTCGGCGGTGGCCTGGCGTGCCTCCACGGGAAGGTCGTGGAAGTGGCGGCGGATCATGGACACGGCGCGGTTCCTCGGAGAAGACGATGGGCTGCCCCGGCCAGCGTACGGCCGGGGCAGCGCGCCGGAGCGGAGCCCCGGTCTAGTAGGGCTGGTCGTCGCCGGCCGAGCAGCTGCACCCGGCGGACTCGGCGACGTCGACGTCCAGGTCGCCGATGATCCGGAACGTGCCCTCAGGGACCGGGGGCGCGGAGATGGGCACGGGCAGGGTGCCGGTGGCCTCTGTGGGCGGGCGCAGGCCGATGGTGACCGGGACCGGTGCGGGCCGGGTCAGGGTGGCGCTGGTGGGAGTCATGCTCCGTAACCTCCGTGTTGGCAGTAGAGCGATCGGTTGTCCCCCGCCTCCTGGTGGAGCTTGGCCAGCGGTCGGCATGTCCTGCAGGTGCCGACCTTCGAGCAGCCGGAGCATCCACCGGTGCGGAGTTGGAGGGACTCGGCGATGCCGCCGAGTCGGGGAAGGGCGGTCAGACCCTCGGTCATGAGGTTCACGCTGGGGTCGCGGCCGATCTTGCAGACCGAGGCGATGCCGTGCGGGTCCACGTGGAAGAAGGTGTGGCCGGCGTTGCAGCCGGTGAAGACACGGCGGGCGCGGACGTACTTCTGGGCCTGTGAGGCGAGCGGCTTCGCCTCTCCGTCGATCGTCGGGGACATGTTCGTGAAGACCTGGTACGGGAAGCCCCAGCGGTCTTCCACCAGGCGGACCATGTCATCCACCTCGTGGGCGTTCTCCTCGGCGACGATGATGTTGATTCGCACGGGCAGGCCCGCCGCACGGGAGGCGTCCAGGCCGCGGCTGAAGCGGTCGAAGGCGCCGCGGTTGCGGGTGACGGCGTCGTAGGTCTCCCCGGTCGCCCCGTAGAGGCTCACCGTCAGGCGGTAGGGCCGCAGGCGGGCGAACAGCTCCTGCATCCTCACTTTGTGGAGCTGGCTGCCGTTCGTCGATACCTGGATCATCATCCCGAGCCCGGTGGCGTACTCGTACGCGGCGGCGAACTGCGGATCGATCAGGGCCTCGCCGCCGGTGATCTGGAGCCACAGGACGCCAGCATCGCGCAGCATCGTGAGCAGACGCGTCTTGTCGTCCCAGTCCAGGCCCTCGAACCGCTTCTCGCCGAGGTAGCAGAAGCCGCAGTCGTGGTCGCAGCCGAGGTTGATCTCCCAGGACGCCTTCGCGTACCCGTAGGCGGAGCGTTCGCGGACGATGAGGGTGTCTCGCAGTGGCCTGTTGGGCATGGGCATCTGCCATGCAGCCGTGGTCGCCTCGGTGAGCCAGGCCGGGGCCGACCGGTCCGCGGTGACCGCCGTGTGCAGTTCCTCGAAGCGGGACTCGGGGATGGCCACTCCCTTGGCGTGACCGGGCCGGAGGAGGAGGTACTGGCCCAGGAACGGACTCGCGATCAGTTGGTGCACGTTGCCTCCATGTCGTCTGGCAGGGGTGGGACGGGTCCGTGCAGAGGTGGAGTCGGGGGAACTCCTCGGACCCGCCCCGCTCACCGGCCACCTGTCCTTCGGCTGGCCGGCCGGTGAGGCTGGAGGGCCCCGACGCGGGGCTCTACGAGGCAGTGGCCAGATCGTTGATCAGCTCGTCGAGGCCGACGACGCGGAACGACTGGAGGCGGCGAACCAACTGCGAGGCGAGGAACGTCCCGAGGTTCGGATGGCCGTACGGCAAGGGCGTATCCGGCTGTGCGATGACCTTCACACCACTCTCGTCCCGGCCGTACAGAGTGCCGTGCACGCCGTACAGGGGTGCGCTCCTGGCCAGGAACACCGTCGGGTCGTCCTCCAGGTGCGGACAAAGCCTCGCGGCGGCACGGGTGTGCCTGCGGCACACCGGAGGCTGATTGGTGAGAATGCCCGTCGGACTTGCATCGTGATCCCGAGGGCCTGCGAGAAAGATGAACCCGAGGGGCGTGCGGGCGGGACCTGTACAGACCTGGCAGGTGAGTGTCTGCATGCACACCATCTGCCGGTGGGGGTGCATCAGCTTCCACTGCGGCTCACCGGAGATCCGGCCTTCGGCGTCGACAGGGTTCCACCCGCACCGGGCCCAAAGCACGCCCCGCGGGTCTCGGTCCCGGGGGTCTTCGTCCGCGTAGTACAGCTGCGGACCGGAGGAGTGCCGCGTGATGACGAGGTTGTCCGGCGCCGCGTCCTCCCCTTCCCTCTGGGTGATGTACGGGATCAGGGAGAGGGTCTTGTCTCTCGACTCGACGGCCCGCGGGTTGTACGTGAGGCGGAGAGGCGGGAAGGTCACGGCGCCTCCGTAAGGCACTGGTGGGCCACCAGGCGTTCGAGGAGTTCGTCGAGCGTCCACGCCATACGTCGGATGTGTCCGACGGCACGGCGGTGATCCGTTGGCACTTCCTCGGACGGGATGGTGCGCCCGCGCTCGACGAGGTCGGCTGTCTGCGCGTCTCTCTCGGCCACCTTGGTAACCACGGCGAGGTGGACGAGTCGCCTCAGGTGGCCACGAAGGCGCTGCGCGTGCTCGTCGACCTCGTGCTCGGTGGGCGTGTAGTCGTCCAGGACGACTGCCACGTCATCGAGCAGCAGCCCGTCGACATACGGGGCCCAGCGCTGCACCTTCTCCAAAATCTGCCTCAAGCCGGCCTCGTTGAAGAGCGGTACGGCGGCTCGCACGGGATGGGACCAACCGGGGCGGAGGGTGGTGGCCGTCATCGCCCCGCCTTCTCTGGCACAGCGAGGCGCAGCCGGTAGGTAGCTCGTACGGGGGCGGGCACGATGATCTCCTCTACGCGAAGTCGGCGAACCGGACGCCCCTGGAAGGGCTGGCCGTCGGCTTCGAGGTTCCCGTTGCGGTAGCGGCGTTTCCACGCCGTCGATACGCCGTCTCCCCGCCGTCTGGACGGCGGAGAAGCGTCGGCCGGACGGCGTGGAAACGCACTGGAGACAAGCGGAACCTGTGGGTCACACCCGTTCGTACGACCGGAAGAGCGATCGCGATGCTGAACGACTCACGCCCGACGGTCCCCAGTTCTCCCACGCACTGGGTGGCCCTGGCCGGTCAGCGCGAGCCGCTTGTTGCGGCCCGTGACCGGGTTCGTACGATGCTGGCCGACGTCGCCCCCTGCGTGGACGACGCTGTGCTGGTCGTATCCGAGCTGGTGGGCAACGCCGTGCGACACACGGTGGCCGGCCCTGACTGTCTGACCATCGAGATCGACGGGGATCAGGTCGTCATCGCGGTCCACGACCCGGAGCCTGACGACGGTCGTGTGCACCTGTCGGAGACGGCTGCCGATCCGCTTGCCGAGTCCGGCCGTGGGCTGTGGCTGGTGCAGACGCTGGCACGTCGGTGGTACGTGGAGACCACCGCCGTCGGCAAGGCGGTCGTTGCCGTCCTGCCGCGCGGGGAAACGGCAGTCAGCCGAGCGGCAGGCTCTTGACGACGTTCCACCGATAGGCGCGGTCCTCGCGTCGCAGCTCCACCAACTGCACCTCCTGGACGTGCAGATCGACTGGTGCAAGGCCCCGGAGTGGGGAGACGGCCTCGATGACCGGGGCAGCGGGGCGTGGCCGGTTGTTGTAGGCCAAGCTCAGGTGGGGGCGGAACAGCGCGGTCGGCTTGCGGGGCGCCAGCCCGAGCGAAGCCATGGACTCGCTGAGGGCCGCGTGCAGCGCCAGTACCGGGCCCCAAGGGGCGACTGTCAGACGTACGGCTCCCCGAGAACCCGCGAGGGGGACCGCCCGCAGGCGGAAGGCCGCCGGGCATAGCGGGGCCGCCGCGTTGATGACGTCATCGAGACGGCTCAGCGGCAGCTCTGCGGCGGAACCGACGCGGGTGAGCGTGATGTGCAACCCGTCGTCGGGGACAGGATCCAGGCCGAGCGGCGCGAGGTGCTGCTGACAGCGAAGAGCGAGGTCGGCCAGCGCTGGGCTGTCGGGGAAGGTGAGCATCCAGTAGTACGCCCGGGTCTGTGCCGTCCAGCCGGGGCGGTCCCAGTGATCGACCATGGTCTCCACGGCGTCGAAGGTGGCCTGGTCGTGCGCCGCGATCACCGTGGGGTCACCCAGGTCGGCCGGCGGGTGGGCGGGGAAGGCTGCGGGATCGGCGCTGAGCTGGATGTGCGGCCAAGGCACCCGGCGAACTCCTTCGTGATCACCCCACCTCGGCAGGCGGGAACTGACAGCCCCAGGCGCGGAGCTGTTCGCCATACTCGCGCACCGCTGGCCGGGATCGCCAAGGGGCTGCTCGCTCGTACAGGTCTCGGGAGCGTTGTCGCACCGAGCTGATCGGCAGCGGGCTGGCCAGAGTGATCGCCTGTTGCCCGAGGGACATGGCGTGCTCCACGTCGGGTGCTAGCTGTTGAAGCATCGCGGTGGCCACGTCGAGGCGGACGAGCGAGCGGCTCCACGCGGAGTCGGACTTCTCGACCAGGTCGTCGAGGTTCTCGGCGTCTCGCAGCACGTGCCCGGTGTCCTGCAGGGCGACGCGGGCGGTCAGCGCATTGGCCAGGGTGCGGGCCCGCCCATACGGCGAGAAGGAGATGCAGGAGGTCAGGCCAGGGGCCACGTCATGCTGGTCGGAGAGCTCCAGCGCCTGTCCGATGGCCCGCTCGGCCTGGTTCCGGTCACCGAGCTTGCCGAGCGCCCGGGCCCGGCCGTTGACCAGCAGTCGGATGGCCTGCGGGTGGTTCGGCGCCCGGTCCACCGCGGCGGCGGCCCGCGCGTTGGCCTCGTCGTAACGGCCTGCGTAGTACGCCGCGAAGGAGTGGGTGCCGCAGGTCCACAGCTCGGTGTCGAGATCGCCGATCGCCCGGCTCAGTTCCAGCGCTTCGGCGCAGTACGCCTCAGCCAGGCGGAACGCGCCGGTGTTGACCGCCATGTAGCCGAGCAGTCCGCCGGCGCGTGCGGTGATCCGGAAGAGTTCCCTGCGTGCGGATGGAGGTTGCTGACCGGCGAGCAGGGTGTGCCCCATGTTGTGCAGGCTCTTTGTCTGTCCCCACAGGCCGTCCGGACCGTCCTTCTCGTACCGCTCGGTGATCACCTCGATCCGGGAGGCGAGAAAGGACAGAGTGGTCTGGTCGACGTTGCCGCAGGCCAGCTGTCGGGCTCGGGCGAGAAGGTGCGTCGGATCGTCGGCGGGGGCCGTCGGGCCGGGCTGGGGAGAAGGTGGAACGTCCGCAGGAAGTGGTTCTGGGGCGGTCGGCGGATAGGCCGAGGGCGAAGCGAACAGGTCGCGGGCAGTCCTGCCCAGCAGCTCCTCCAGAATGCGGCACGTGTCGGGGCGGGGAAGCTGCTTCAGTTCCCCGCTCATCCACCGGTCGAACTGTCGCGAAGAGACCGCGACCGAGGCCAGCCGAGGGTCACCCGCTTCCTCGGCCAGGTTTCGGGCCGCGCGGGAGAACTGCACCTCGAACGCCGTGTAAGTCGTGAGGTGCCGCTCTTCGAGTAACTGCCGGAGC
Organism: Streptomyces mutabilis; assembly: GCF_046628145.1. NCBI lineage: Bacteria > Bacillati > Actinomycetota > Actinomycetes > Kitasatosporales > Streptomycetaceae > Streptomyces > Streptomyces mutabilis. Next base: position 4,442,678 of record NZ_CP176874.1, read on the forward strand.
AGCGTGTTCCGGGGCATGGAGACCTCCCAACACGTCGGCGGAGCCAAGGGCTCCTTGGTAAACGGCACGCACGCCGGACCGTGCGGCGTACGGGATGTCCTACGCAAGAGTGCTGACGCAAAAGGCAACTAGACAATATGTCTGGCCAAGTTGGCCCGTTCGGGTTGTCCGCCAACGGGTGGATGGACAGACTGCCTGCATGGCACTGAAGAGGAAGCTGGTCCCTCAGTCGGTCTACCGACGCCAGCTCGCCGCACGGCTGCGCGAGTTACGGGAGGCGTCCGGCCTGACCCTCACCGAGGTGTCGGAGCGAATCGAGGTCAATCAGGGGTCTCTCAGCCGGATCGAGACCGGCGAGCGCGGTACCACCCCGGTGCTGGTGCGGGCTCTCCTCGACTGCTACTCCGTCACGGACGCCGAGCTGCGTGACGACATCCTGGACCTGGTGCGTGCCGACAAGGAACAGCAGAAGCCCTGGTGGCGCAAGTACTCCACGGTTCTCGCCCCGACCCGCTACGACGGATACCTCGCCTTGGAGACAGGTGCCGTCGCGCTGGCCAACTACCAGCCCTTGCTCGTTCCCGGCCTGCTTCAGACGGAGGACTACGCTCGCGCCGTCATCGCCCAGATGCGTCCTGATCTCGGTGCCGATCAGGTGGACGCTCTGGTCAAGGTACGCATGGAACGCCAGGAAAGCCGCTTGTCCGGTGAGCGCCCCGCCGAACTGCGTGCCGTCCTGGACGAAGGAGTCCTCCACCGCGTTATCGGCTCACCCGGCGTGATGCGCCAGCAGTTCGAGCGCCTTGCCCAGGTCGGCGAACAGCCGAACGTCACCATCCAGCTCCTCCCGTTCGCCCTCGGCGCCCATCCGGGCCTGTACGGCCCCTTCGTCATCCTCACCTTCCCCCAGCCCACAGCTCCGCTGGTCTGGCTGGAGAACCCCAACAACTCCGTGTATCTGGAATGCCAAAGCGACGTCCGAAACTACACGGACATTTTCGACCAGCTCAGGGCCTCTGCCCTCAGCCCGGGCGAGACCCTTACCCGCCTCATCCGCACTGCCGAGGAGCTCGAACCTTGAGCACGATTCCACCCCGCCGCCCCCGCGCCGAGGAACTGTACAACGCGCACTGGCGCAGGAGCTCTTACAGCGGAGGCGCCAACGACTGCGTCGAGATCGCCGACCTCGGTGCGTACGCGGCGGTACGGGATTCCAAGGACCTCGGTCGGTCACCCGTGATCCTCGGCCGTTCCGCCCTGGACAGTTTGCTGGGTCATTGCGACGACGGCGAAACGTGCGTCGGCTGAAGCCTTGTCCGAGCTGTACGCGTACCGTGTCAGCCGCCAACTGAGAGTATCCGCGTGAGTGACCAGCACGACAAGCCGTTCCTGTAGGTCGTGGACTGCGCCGCAGGGGTCGCTGCCGTCGGCCGGCTGATCGCCGCAGTGCATGAACGGCACTGAGACGTTGGCGCCGTCGTTGCCGTGTAAGGACTCGGCTTCCTGGACGCGGAGGCGACCGAGGCTCAGAATGGCCGTCCCAGCCGCCCGGGCTGACGATCATCGGGGATCAAAAGGTACATGCGCGATCCGGACCGCTGATGCGTAGTACGTGACAGGCGAGGCCAGCCGCGGCCGCAGCGAAGCATGTCGGATGGGAATCTCCGAGACAGTCACACGGGTGAACTGGGAGACCCACGTGGCCGCTTCCGTCCAGTGCTTAGCGGCTAGACGGAAGCGGTCGTTGGCGCCGAGGAGCGGGAACGGAACGCCAGTAGGACGTTTCGCAGATTTCAGGACCGTCAATCGTGGTGAGCTTCAGGTGCCTGAAGTGAGCTAGAAGTAGAGGAATTTCTGGCCGCTACCGGTTCTTCTCATGCCCATAGCTTCGAGAGATTTATCCTGCTCTTGACGCTGATCAAAGGCACGCAATCGGTCTACTGCTGTCAGCGGCAGAAAGGCCGAGGCGTCCGTGATCAGCTCCCGGAGTGAAGTGCCGACAAGAGAAGCGCCATCGTTGATCGCTGCCAACGGGTACAGGTTTTCGCGAGCGTCGCTGAGGCGCTCTTCCGCCATGCCCACTGCGACGACCCCGCGGTGTAGAGGGTCAATTGATCCGGCGCGGACTGCGGTCGAGGCCATTCGCTGCCCATAAACGCTGAGAACGGATGCGCTTCGATCATTCAGGTCGTCGATCGCCTTCTGCCTGACCGGCGCAGAACTCTGCATGTACGACTGGATCACGACATCGATAGCAGCGTCCAGATCGTGTGGAATGACGTAGCGCAGATAGCCATCGAAGCGCTTGTCTTTGAGGATTGCCACGCTTACAGGTGGTTGTTCGGCTTCCTTGCTACCCCTTCGGCGCGACAAGATAGTCTCCCTTCCATTTGTACCCAGACTGGAGGAGCTGCTGGATCTCGCGGGCGAACACAGTTGGTTCCCTTCGGGACGTCTTCCAGTAGTTTCCTGCGGTGGGTGACGTGACGTACACGGTACCGCGTTGATCGATGATGGTCTGTATCCACGCATCGTTCTTCGCGAGGGTCCAACTGCCAGTAGTGAGCTTAGCGTTATGGGACCAAGCTCCCCCGATAAGAGTGTCGTCGAGGCGTCCGATGACCGGTGTGCCGTGGCTGGGATGCCGCGCCTCGCCGGGGCCGAGTACGTCGGTCCGTACTCTTGGCGCGGCCCACCGATAGCCGTTGCTTCCAAAAGAAGGGTCACCAGAATGCGCCGCGCCCGGTCCATAGCGTGTCGGGCTGCCTGGTTCTGCGGAATACCGGTTGATATCTGGCTCGACTGCTGCGCGCCTCCACCCCGTGAGGCCGCCGATCCCCATGAGGGGGGCGTGTCTCGGTTTCCGTGTATGCCCCTTCTTTGACGTTCTGCTGGTTTAGTTTCGGTGGGTCACTCGGTGGTGTTCAGGCGGAATCCGTCGAGGTCGATGCGGTCGCCGTAGTAGCCGACGAGGACGTTGATCGCGGCTTTCCAGTTGTGGGTCCGGCCGGTCGGGTTCGGGCGGTTGGGTTCGCGGTGCCGGATGGCGAGGTAGAGGACCTTCAGGGCCGCGTCCTCGCTGGGGAAGTGCCCACGGCGACGGCTGGCCTGCCGGAACCGCGAGTTCAGCGATTCGATCCCGTCCCGTTCCGCGCGTTCGGCACCCCACGGCCGGCCGGATCGCCCTTCTCGTAGCCGAGATGCTCCGTCATCTCCGCCTCAAGAGCACCCTCCAGCACCCTCTTCAGCAGCCCCTTGAACAGACTGTCCTGCCCGACCAGACTCACGCCCTCGCTGCGAGCCCGCTCGACCAACTGCCGCGCGATCTCCTGGTCCTCCACCTGTCGCTGCGTCAACTCGGCTTCCGTACGTACGACGCTCGAACGCTTGCCGGGCTCGTCCCTGTCGCCCATCATGATCCTTCCCGGCGCCGGTCACCCCAACGCCATCCGGTCATACCGGGCGTACACGGATCTCAGGACAGGCCCTCCAGGACAGTGTCGAAGCGGTCATGCTGCGAGCCGAGCGGTTCACCGCCGACAAGATCCAGGCGTCCAGCCGCCTGAAGATCATCGCCCGGCACGGGGTGGGCACCGACAACGTCGACATCCAGGCGGCCACCGACGCCGGCGTGTGGGTCACCGTCACGCCCGGCAGCAACGCCCGGTCCGTCGCCGAGCATGTCTTCGCGCTCACCCTGGCCCTCGCCCGTCGCATCCCGGCCGCCACGGCGGGAACCGCCGCCGGCCAGTGGGCCGCCATCAAGCCCGCGCTCACCGGGTTCGAACTGCAGGGCCGCACACTGGGCCTGCTCGGCTTCGGCCGCATCGCCTCACTGACCGCGGGCATCGCCCGCGGTTTCGGCATGCCCGTACTCGTCTCAGACCCCTACGTCGCCCCGGACACCGTGGAGCAGTACGGCGCCCGGCTCGTCCTCCTCGACGACCTCATCGCCCAGTGCGACGTACTGAGCCTGCACGCCCCGCTCACCGCAGCGACCAAACACATCATCGACGCTGCGGCCATCGCCCGGATGCGCCCGGGAGCAGTACTGATCAACACCGCCCGCGGCGGACTCGTCGATGAGACCGCCGTTCTGGCGGGGCTCGAGTCCGGCCACCTGGGCGGAGCAGCCCTCGATGTCCTCGACGGCGAGTCGACCGACATGCAGGACCCCCTCCCGCACAGTCCGGAACTCGCGGCCCGGCTCGGCAGCCTGGACAACCTGATCGTCACGCCGCACATCGCCGGGCAGACCAGCCAGTCGCTGCTGGCCGCGGGCACCCAGGCCCTCGCCTGCATCCAGCAGGCCCTCGCAGGCCAGGACCCGGAGCACGCCGTACACCGTCAGCGCCGCAGCCTGATCCCCGCCCCTCACCTTCCCGGAGACGAGAACGCCTTGTTCATCAACGCCTCGACCGACAACATCGACATCGCCCCCGCCTGGGAACGCGCCGACCTGGACGAGGTGAAAAGGCTCGCCCCATACCCGGTGGCGCTCGTCGGCGACGTGCAGGCCCGCATGGGCATCATGGCCGCGGCCATCCGCCCTGTGACCCCCGCACCGCGACTGGCCGGCACCGTCCTGCCCGTCCTCGCCCGCGAGGGCGACAACCTCGCCATCCACCGGGCCCTGGACGACGCCCGCCCGGGCGACGTCCTCGTCGTCAACGCAAACGCCGAGATCAACCGCGCCGTGTTCGGTGACCTTCTCGGCGAGATCTGTCTCGCCAAGGGCGTCACCGGCATCGTCATCGACGGAGCCGTCCGCGACGTCGAAGAACTCGCCGGCCAGGGACTCGCCGTCTACGCCCGCGGTATCTCCCCCGCCGGCCCCTGGAAGAACGGACCCGGCCGCATCGGCTTCCCCGTCGCATGCGGCAACGTCGTCTGCAACGCCGGCGACGCCATCCTCGGCGACCGCGACGGCATCGTCGTCATCCCTCGACGTGATCTCACCGCCGTCATCGAACGGACCCTGGCCCAGGAGCAGACCGAGCAGAAGATGCGTGAGGCCATCAACGCGGCTGCCCAGCTCGCCCACTGACCGCGGCCTCAGCCAGACCCCCGCACCACGCGTCGCTCGCTGGCCGGACCCCGCCGCACAGTGGTCCTGGCGGGACGCGTGCAGTGCGGGAACCGGGGATGGACGGCAGATGAGGGTGCCGTCCATCCCCGGCAGACCGCTCACCGTTACGGCGTGGCGCGTACGGCGGCACGCCCGCACGGCAGGGCACACCTGAGCCCCCGGCCGAACCAATGTGCCCTCAAAGTGCCCTGGCCCCCCGAAGGCCCCTCCGCCACACGATGAGGGCGGAGCCCGAAAGCCCCGCCCGAATCCCGCGAAACCCCAGGTCAGGCCAGCTCAGGGCCACACCAGGCAATACGGCTGATGCCCCGCCTCATGCAGCCGGTGCGAGAAGTCCTGCCACTCGTGCAGCAACTGGTACACGTTGAACGCGTCCCGCGGCCCACCCCGGTCCGGGACCGTCGACCAGATGAAGGCCGCCGCGCCGACCGCCTCCTCGCCGATGCCGCGCAGGGGGTCGACGACGGTCATCGGGAGCTTCACCACCGCGTAGTCGGGATGCAGGACGACCAGTTCCAGCGGGGGCACCTTGTGGAGGGGGACGCCCTCGATGCCGGTGAGGACCATGGCGGCCATGGTCTCCGGCTTGATCTTGGTGAACATGCCGTTCATCCCGAGCTCGTCACCACCGAGTTCCTCGGGGCGCATCGAGATCGGGACGCGGGCCGCGGTCGCGCCGTCGGGCGCGCCGAAGTACTTGTAGGTCACCCCCACCCGACCACCATTCCTGCTCCCCGCCCCCAGCCGGCCGGCCTGTCCGTCGAGCCGGTCGGGCTCGCCCGGGGTGCCGTGTGCCTGACGTGCTTCGGTCGATTCCGCCGCCTCGCGCCGGTGCCTTCCCCGCCGGGCACGTCGAGGACCCAGGTCGTCGGTCCCCTCGCCCAGTCCGCCACCGCGATGCATATCTCCACCCGACTGCTTTTCTAGGACGCGTGGCCCCCGCCGCGCAACCCGATCATCGTGTCAGTGACCTCCCCCACGGCCGCTCGCCGAAACGTACGGTCGGACATATGCCCGTCGTGGGTCCGTCGTACATCCGCGGGACGGCCTGCAGCCCCTCTCCTCGCCGCCCGCGTGAGCTGCGTGGATGGTCTCCAGTCTGGCAGACGGCACGGCGGTCGGGCGGGTTGTCTACCCTGAATGAGGTCACCCTGGGCAACCAGGGGCCGCGCGGGAGCCGGGCAGGGGCCGAGGAAGGTCCGGGCCGGGCCCGGGAAGTCGGAGAAGGTCGAGAAGGTCGGAGAAGTCGCAGGTCATGAGCGAACTGGCATATCCATACGAAGCACCGGCCTCGCAGGCTCTGTTCGACCGCGCGGCGGCCGTCACGCCCGGCGGTGTGAACTCGCCGGTGCGGGCCTTCGGCGCCGTCGGCGGCACGCCCCGGTTCATGGTCTCCGGCACCGGGCCGTACCTGACCGACGCCGACGGCCGCGAGTACGTCGACCTGGTCTGCTCCTGGGGCCCGATGATCCTCGGGCACGCCCACCCCGAGGTGGTCGCCGCCGTGCAGGAGGCGGTCGCGCGCGGGACGTCCTTCGGTACGCCCGCCGAGGGCGAGGTCGCCCTCGCCGAGGCGATGGTGGAGCGGGTCGCGCCGCTGGAGGAGGTGCGGCTCGTGTCGAGCGGCACCGAGGCGACCATGTCCGCCATCCGGCTCGCCCGCGGGTTCACGCGGCGCACGAAGGTCGTCAAGTTCGCCGGCTGCTACCACGGTCACGTCGACTCGCTCCTCGCCGCCGCCGGCTCCGGCGTCGCCACCTTCGCGCTGCCCGACACCCCCGGGGTCACCGGCGCCCAGGCGAGCGACACGATCGTGCTGCCGTACAACGACCTGGACGCCGTGCACGCGGCCTTCGCCGCCCACCCCGGCGAGATCGCCTGCGTGATCACCGAGGCGTCCCCCGGCAACATGGGCGTCGTGCCGCCGCTGCCCGGGTTCAACCAGGGACTGAAGGACGCGTGCGCCGCGAACGGCGCGCTGTTCGTCTCCGACGAGGTGATGACCGGCTTCCGGACCAGCCGCGCCGGGTGGTACGGGGTGGAGGGGGTCGTTCCCGACCTCATGACCTTCGGCAAGGTCATGGGCGGCGGCTTCCCGGCCGCGGCGTTCGGCGGGCGCGCCGACGTCATGGCGCACCTCGCCCCCGCCGGGCCCGTCTACCAGGCCGGCACCCTCTCCGGTAACCCGGTCGCCACCGCCGCCGGGCTCGCCCAGCTGCGCCTCCTCGACGACGCCGCGTACGCCGAGGTCAACGCCGTGTCGGAGCAGATCCAGGGGCTGGTCACCGAGGCGCTGAGCAAGGAGGGCGTCGCGCACACGCTGCAAACGGCCTCCAACATGTTCTCCGTGTTCTTCACCGACGGCCCGGTGCGCAACTACGAGGACGCCAAGGCGCAGGAGTCTTTCCGCTTCACCGCCTTCTTCCACTCGCTCCTCTCCAACGGCGTCTACCTGCCGCCGTCCTCCTTCGAGTCCTGGTTCGTGTCCACCGCCCACGACGAGCGGGCCGTCCAGCGCATCGCCGACGCCCTCCCGGCGGCGGCCCGCGCGGCTGCGGAGGCGTCCGCGTGAGCCACGACAACGACGAGCTGACCGTCGTCCACGTCATGCGGCACGGCGAGGTGGACAACCCCACCGGTGTCCTCTACGGCCGCCTGCCCGGCTACCACCTCTCCGACCTGGGCCGGCGCATGGCCGACCGGGTCGCCGAGCACCTCGCCCCGCGCGACGTGACGTACGTCGTCGCCTCGCCGCTGGAGCGGGCGCAGGAGACGGCGACGCCGATCGCCAAGGCGCACGGGCTGGACCTCGCCACCGACGCGCGGCTCATCGAGGCCGACAACGTCTTCCAGGGCAAGACCTTCGGCATCGGTGACGGCGCGCTGCGCCGGCCCGGCAACTGGAAGCACGTGGTCAACCCGTTCAAGCCGTCCTGGGGCGAGCCGTACGTCGACCAGGTGGTGCGGATGATGGGCGCGCTGGACGCGGCCAAGGAGCGGGCGCGCGGGCACGAGGCCGTGGTCGTCAGCCATCAGCTGCCGATCTGGATCCTGCGCTCGTACGTCGAGCGGCGGCGGCTGTGGCACGACCCGCGCAAGCGGCAGTGCACGCTGGCGTCCCTGACGACGTTCACGTACCGGGGCGACCGCATCGTCTCCGTCGGCTACACCGAGCCCGCCCGCGACCTCGTCCCGCCCCACCTCCTCGCCGGCGCCAAGCCGGTCAAGGGGCAGGGCAAGGCGTACGGGGCCTGAGGGCGGCCTGCCCCACCGGTCCGCCGTAAGACCCGGCGGCATGTGACGCTCGTTACGGAATCCGCACAGATTTCCGGAACCCGCACGTTCGTCACGTCCTCTGACTGAGTGACCACCAGAGGACGTGACGAACGAGGTTGCGATGCGCACTTCCACCCGCACTCTCACCCGCAGGGGGATGCTCCAACTCGGCGCGGGCGCCGCGGCCGCCGTCGGGCTCGCGGGCTGCGGTACCGGCTCCCACACGGCGTCGGACGGCTCGCACCCGGCCGGGGGTTCCGGGAAGCCCTCGCCCTCCGGCAGTGACAAGGCCCCCGCGAAGCCCATCGGCGACGGCTCGACGTCGTACACCGGCAAGCAGCCCCACCAGCCGGACGCGCCCGTGCCGCTGGAGCCGGGTCAGACGCCGCCGCAGTTCGTCGTCTTCTCCTGGGACGGGGCGGGCGAGGTCGGCAACGGGCTCTTCCCGCGCTTCCTCGACCTCGCCCAGGAGCACGGCGCGCACATGACCTTCTTCCTCTCCGGGCTGTACCTGCTGCCCGAGTCGAAGAAGCGCCTCTACGACCCGCCGAACAACCCGCGCGGCGCCTCGGACATCGGATACCTCACCGACGCCCACATCAAGGACACCCTCGCGGGCGTCCGCCGGGCCTGGCTGGACGGCCACGAGATCGGCACCCACTTCAACGGGCACTTCTGCGGCGGCAGCGGCAGCGTCGGCACCTGGACGCCCGCGCAGTGGCGCAGCGAGATCGACCAGGCGAAGTCCTTCGTGAAGGAGTGGCGGACCAACACCGGCTGGACCGACCTGCCCTCCCTGCCCTTCGACTACGACAAGGAACTGGTCGGCGGCCGCACGCCCTGCCTCCTCGGCCAGGACAACCTGCTGCCCACCGCCCGCGAGCTCGGCTGGCGCTACGACGCCTCCTCGCCCGGCGGCCGTCAGGTGTGGCCGGCGAAGAAGGACGGGATCTGGGACCTGCCGCTCCAGCAGATACCTTTCCCCGGGCACTCCTTCGAGGTGCTCTCGATGGACTACAACATCCTCGCCAACCAGTCCGTCAACTCCACCAAGGCGCCCGCCCACAACTACCCGGGCTGGCGCGAACAGGCCACCAACGCCTACATATCCGGCTTCAAACGGGCATACGAGACGAACCGGGCGCCGTTCTTCATCGGCAACCACTTCGAGGAGTGGAACGGCGGCATCTACATGGACGCCGTCGAGAACGCCCTCGAGTACATCGCCCGGGAGAAGGAGAAGGGCGAGGACATCCGGCTCGTCTCCTTCCGCCAGTTCACCGACTGGCTGGACGTGCAGAAGCCGGAGGTGCTGGCCAAGCTCCGGAGCGTCGAGGTGGGGCAGCGGCCGGCCGGCGGCTGGAACGCCTTCCTCAAGGAGACCGGCGCCGGCTCCTCGGCACCCACCGGAAACGCCGCCTGAAATGCGGGTTTCCGCCCGTGAGGGGGGTGCGCAAGATCCCCGGAACGGACATGCGAAACTTTTCACATGAGTGCCGCCAGCTGCGCCCCCCTGCGCTCGACCCGCACCGCCGTCCGCGTCCGCCGTCGCGTCTCCCTTGCCGCCGGCGCGGCAGTCTCGGCACTGCTCGTGTCCGCGTGCGGCTCCGGCGGCACCTCGGGCGGCGGTGGCCAGACCGGCTTCGTCACGGGCGCCGACGGCATCTCCACCGCCAAGAAGGGTGAGCGGGCCGACGCCCCCGACCTGTCCGGCAAGACGGTCGACGGCGGGCACATCGACGTCGACGACTACAAGGGCAAGGTCGTCGTCCTCAACGTGTGGGGCTCCTGGTGTCCGCCCTGCCGGGCCGAGGCCAAGAACTTCGAGAAGGTCTACCAGGACGTCAAGGACCAGGGCGTCCAGTTCGTCGGCATCAACACCCGCGACACCTCCACCGGCCCGGCGAAGGCATTCGAGGAGGAGTTCGGGGTCAGCTACCCGAGCTTGTACGACCCGACCGGCAAGCTGATGCTCCGCTTCGAGAAGGGCACCCTCAACCCGCAGGCCATCCCCTCGACGCTGATCATCGACCGGGAGGGCAAGGTCGCCGCGCGCACCCTCCAGGCGCTCAGCGAGGAAAAGCTCCGCAAGATGCTCGAGCCCTACCTCAAGGACTCCTCCGGCAAGTCGGAGACGTGACGTGTCCGCAGTGACCACGCTCGCCGTGGAGGGATACAACGGCACGGTGCTCAACGGCGCGCTGCTGGTGGCCCTGCCCATCGCGCTGCTCGGCGGCCTCGTCTCCTTCTTCTCGCCCTGCGTCCTGCCGCTCGTCCCCGGCTACCTCTCCTACGTGACCGGCGTCACCGGCACCGACCTCCAAGAGGCCCGGCGCGGGCGGATGGTCGCCGGAGCCTCGCTCTTCGTCCTCGGTTTCACCGCCGTGTTCGTCTCCAGCGGTGCGCTGTTCGGCTACTTCGGCGAAACGCTGCAGTCCAACCGGGGCGTGCTGACCAAGGTGCTGGGCGTCTTCATGATCCTCATGGGCGTCTTCTTCATGGGCCTGATGCCCTGGCTCACCCAGCGCGAGTTCCGCTTCCACAAGAAGCCCGTCAGCGGCCTGATCGGCGCCCCCGTCCTCGGCGCCCTGTTCGGCATCGGCTGGACGCCCTGCATCGGCCCGACGCTCTCGTCCGTACTGGTGCTCTCCGCCGAGCAGGGCACCGCCGGCCGCGGCGCGATACTGACCGTCGCCTACTGCCTGGGCCTCGGCCTGCCCTTCGTGCTCGCCGCGGTCGCCTTCCGCAAGGCGCTCGGCGCCTTCGGCTGGATCAAGCGCCACTATGTGTGGGTCATGCGGATCGGCGGCGGCATGATGATCGCGACCGGCCTGCTCCTGCTGACCGGTGCCTGGGACAGCATCGTGCAGGACATGCAGACCTGGTCCAACGGCTTCACTGTAGGGATCTGACCCGATGAGCAACACCACGACCGGCAAGACCCCGGCGGACGAGACCTCGGCGGACCAGGCCCCGGCGGCCAGGACCCCGGCGGCAGGCGAGGACCAGGACCTCGGCGCCGCCGGCTCCCAGCTGACCACCGCTCCCAGGGAGGAGACACCGAACCTCCCCTCCCTCGGCGTCATCGGCTGGGCCCGCTGGTTCTGGCGGCAGCTCACCTCGATGCGGGTGGCGCTGCTGCTGCTCCTGCTGCTGTCGCTGGGCGCCATCCCCGGCTCGCTGATCCCGCAGGAGGGCGTCGACGCCCTCAAGGTCGAGGAGTTCCGCGAGAACCACGACGTCCTCGCGCCGGTCTACGACAAGCTCGGCCTCTTCCACGTCTACAGCTCGGTGTGGTTCTCCGCGATCTACATCCTGCTGTTCGTCTCCCTCATCGGCTGCATCGTGCCGCGCACCTGGCAGTTCGTCGGCCAGCTGCGCGGCCGTCCGCCCGGCGCCCCCCGGCGCCTGACCCGGCTGCCCGCGTACACCACCTGGCGCACCGGGGCCGAGCCCGAGGAGGTCCGCGAGGCCGCGCTGAAGCTGCTGAAGAAGCGCCGCTTCCGCGCCCACGCCGTCGGTGACGCCGTCGCCGCCGAGAAGGGCTACGTGCGCGAGGCCGGCAACCTGGCCTTCCACGTCGCGCTGATCGTGATGCTGATCGCCTTCGCCTGGGGCCAGCTCTTCAAGTACGAGGGCAACAAGCTGATCCTGGAGGGCGACGGCTTCTCCAACACCCTCACGCAGTACGACGACTTCAAGTCCGGCAACCTCTTCGACCCGGACCACGACCTGGCCCCCTTCAGCTTCACCCTGAAGGACTTCCACGGGACCTACGAGCCGTCCGGCCCCAACCGCGGCACCCCCCGCATCTACGAGGCCGAGGTCGCCTACAGCGAGGGCGCCTACGGCGAGGAGAAGTCGACCACCATCAAGGTCAACGAGCCGCTGGAGATCGACGGCTCGAAGGTCTACCTCGTCAGCCACGGCTACGCGCCCGTCCTCACCGTCAGGGACGCCAAGGGCAAGGTCGTCATGGACAAGGAGGCGACCGCGCTGCTGCCGCTGGACTCCAACGTCACCTCCTCCGGCGCCGTCATGGTCCGCGACGGCTACCGCAACGCCGAGGGCGAGAGGGAACAGCTCGGCTTCAACGCCTTCTTCCTGCCGACCTACGGCGGCGAGGGCAGCACGATGCTGTCGACCTTCCCCGCCCTGATCAACCCGATGCTGGCGCTCTCCGCCTACCACGGCGACCTCGGCGTGGACGCGGGCTTCGCGAAGAGCATCTACCAGCTCGACAAGACCAACCTGGAGGAGTTCAAGGACTCCGACGGGGAGCTGTTCAAGAAGCAGCTCAAGGTCGGGGAGACCATGACGCTGCCGAACGGCGCCGGCACGGTCACCTTCGACGGCGTCCAGGAATGGGCCGGTTTCCAGGTCACCCGGCAGCCCGCCAGCGGCTGGGCGCTCGCCGGCGCCGTCGCCGCGATCCTCGGCCTCGCCGGCTCCCTGTTCATCCAGCGCCGCCGCGTCTGGGTGCGGGCCGTCAAGGGCGCCGACGGCGTCACGGTCGTGGAGATGGCCGGTCTCGGGCGCAGCGAGTCCGCGAAGGTCCCCGAAGAGCTCGGCGACCTGGCTGGGATCCTGTACGAGCAGGCACCCGACGCACCCGACGCGCCGAAGAACGACGACGACACCCCCGATTCCCCCGACACCCACGTCGTACCTGCCGAAGGGGCTGAGAAGTGACTCTCGCCGCCGCAATCGATCTGGCCGCCGCGACCAACGAGAACCTCGCGAACGCCAGCAACACGCTGATCTACTCCGCGATGGCCGTCTACACGCTGGCCTTCTTCGCGTACATCGCCGAGTGGCTCTTCGGCAGCCGCAGCAAGGTCGGCCGCACCGCCGCCGCGCTCACCGCGACCGGTGAGGCCAAGGCGACGGCGAAGACCGGGCCGGACGTCACCGTGAACAAGGCCGGCTCCACCGCCGTACTGGAGCGGCCCAAGGTCGTCGTCCGCGCCGCCACCGGCTCCCGCGACGTACCGGACGGGCCGGGCGCGCACGGCGGCACCGAGAAGGGCGACCTCTACGGCCGGATCGCCATCTCGCTCACCGTGCTCGCCTTCGCCCTGGAGGCCGCCGGTGTGATCGCCCGCGCGCTGTCCGTGAAGCGGGCGCCGTGGGGCAACATGTACGAGTTCAACATCACCTTCACGACGACCGCCGTCGGCGTGTACCTGGTGCTGCTCGCCCTGAAGAAGAACGTCCGCTGGCTCGGCCTCCCGCTGACCACCACGGTCCTGCTCGACCTCGGCCTCGCCGTCACGGTCCTGTACACCGCCAGCGACCAGCTCGTCCCGGCGCTGCACTCGTACTGGCTGTACATCCACGTCTCGACGGCGATCTTCTGCGGCGCGGTGTTCTACGTCGGCGCGGTCTCCACGATCCTCTACCTGTTCAAGGACTCGTTCGAGAACAAGCTCGCCTCCGGCGGCACCCCCGGCCGCTTCGCCAACTCGGTCCTGGACCGCCTGCCGGCCGCCGCCTCCCTCGACAAGTTCGCCTACCGCGTCAACGCCGCCGTCTTCCCGCTGTGGACGTTCACGATCATCGCGGGCGCGATCTGGGCGGGCGACGCCTGGGGCCGCTACTGGGGCTGGGACCCCAAGGAGACCTGGTCGTTCATCACCTGGGTCGCCTACGCCGGTTACCTGCACGCCCGCGCCACCGCCGGCTGGAAGGGCCGCAAGGCCGCCTACCTGGCCCTGGCCGCCTTCGCCTGCTGGCTGTTCAACTACTACGGCGTGAACATCTTCGTCTCCGGCAAGCACTCCTACGCGGACGTGGGCCTGGGCGCCCTCCAGTCCGTCGGCTTCTGAACAAGACGCCGAGCGAGGCCGGTTCCCGTGACCCACGTCACGGGAACCGGCCTTCCGCGTGCGGACAGACAAGAAGGCGTGGATACGAATCCGCGCAAACGCGTCCGCGCGGCGGCCCAGGACGCCTTCGGTGATCTCTTCGACGCGCACGCACGCTCCGTCCACAACCACGCCTTCCGTCTCACCGGTGACCGGGTGAACGCGAGAGGTGGCCGTCGAGGACCTGCCCCGGGGCTTCGAGAAGGGCGAGGTGACCGGACGCTTCGCCGTCCTGGACCGGGCGGGCCGGCGCGCCCCTAGTCACGGGCGCGGGCGACGCCCGTGACGATGTCCCGCAGCCGCTCCACGTACAGGCGCAGGTTCTTGTGCGCCACGTCGGTGTCCGGGTAGCGGGCGGCGAACCACAGGCCCTCCGGGAGCCGGGTGACCCACGCGCACACCTGATCGCCGTACGACACCCGCAGCAGGGCGTACGCCGTCCGGTCCGGCCAGCCGCCGGAACCGGGGACGTCGCGGGCGTCGACGTAGGAGACGATCGAGTACAGGTCGGGCGAGGTGGGCCGGAAGTCCGTGCCGAGCAGGCGCAGCACCCGGTCGATCGGCATGCGGGACATCCGCCGGTTGGCCTGGAGCTGGGCGCGGACGGTGCGCAGGGCGTCCGTGAAGCCGTGGGCCTTCGCCACGGGGACCTCGATCGGCGCGCCGCCCACGTACCAGCCCACGGACTCCGACCACTGGGACCGCGACCGGGTGTGGAACGGCACGACGGTGCGGTAGACGGGCTCGCCCCCGATCTCGTGGACGACCTGCGCGGTGGCGGCCAGGACGCCGACCAGGCTGCCGCCGTAGGGGCGGCAGTACGCCTCGAACGCGGCGGCGTCGGCCGCGTCCACCAGTGGCTCGCGCAGCAGCTTCTGCTCGGGCAGCGGGCCGCCCGGCTCCAGGCCGAGGTCGACGGGGAAGGAGGGCAGCCTCCCGTCGCACCGCCGGATGAACTCCCGCCAGCGGCCCACGATGTCGTGGTCGCCGTCGATCCGGTCGGCGTCCGCGCGCTCGGCCTCGCAGAAGTCGACGTAGCTGCCGACCCGGGGCCGCGGCACGGACCGGCCCTCGACGCCGGCCGCGTACAACTCGTCGATCTCGGCGGGGATGCGGTAGATGGAGTAGGCGTCGACGTTGCTGTGGTCGAAGGCCATGTAGACGCTGACGCCGTCGTCGCGGACGACCGCCGTGTAGATGAGGTTGGGCCAGCGCAGCGCGTCGGCGACGCCGTCGAAGCGGTCCTGGAGGTGGCGGGCCAGTTCCGTCGCGTCCGGGAAGTCGCCGACGTCCTCGCGGTGCAGGGACACGGCGTCCGCGTCGAGGGTGAAGCGCCGCATCGGGTCCCCGCTCCCGCCGCCCCACCGGAAGCCGCTGCGCAGCGTCTCGTGCCGCAGCGTCCAGGCGCGCAGCGCCTCCTGGAGCACGTCGAGGTCGACCGGGCCCGGGATGTCGAAGGCCGCTCCGAGCCAGGTCGGCACGAAGAGACCGTCGTCGCGGACCGACCGGGCCGTCCGGATGTGCGACTCCTGGATGTACGCAGGCGGCCGCGCGTCCTCGGGCAGCGCTGCCGCGACCTGGACGGTCGCCGGACTGAGCGTCCACTCGACGAGGCGCCCGGGCCGGATCTCGCAGCGGTGGATGTCGGTCAGTCGCACGAGGGGTCTCCGTTCGCAGATGTACAGACCCGACCAAGGGAATGACGAGCCCGCGGCCGCGCACCTGCTGTGTCGGCACGGTTCAACGGAACGGATGGCCCCTCGAACGACGGTACGGGGGCCGGGCGTCAACCGCCGAGCAGCGCGAGGACGCTGTTCACCGCCTCGACGACGGGCTGGCCGACCGCTCCCACCGTGGCGGCGATGCCCGCCACCGCCATCAGGGCGCGGTGCCGCTGCTGCGGCTGGACGCCGGGAGCCGTGGTGATGTCCGGCAGGCAGTCGTCGATGGACCGGGCGCTGGCCGGCGGCACCTGTGCACGCAGCTCGTCGACCAGCTCGACCAGCTGCTGGATCGCCGCCTCCAGGGCGGGCGACGCCTCGGTCGCGGCGGGCGCCGCCTGGTTCTTGACGATGCCGGTGTTGCCGAGGCCGCCGTGCATCGAGACGCTGTCGCCGAAGTAGTAGTTGTCGCCGCTCATGAGTTCCCCACCCCTACGTTTCCCGATCCGCCGTACATGTTGACGTTGTCGCCGAAGTAGTAGTTCCTGGGGTTGACCAGGAGCTGCTCGACCCTGACGTGGAACTCCGCCTCGGGATTCTCGATGGCCTGCACGATGGGCGCGACGAGTCGGTCGAGCTGGTGCGGGTCGGCGCTGGTCACCATCGCGATGGACGGCCCGGACGTCTCCACCGCCAGGACGTACTGGGCCGGTGCCGACAGCACGGAGAACAGGTCCACGATGCTGAACACCAGCGCCGCGACGGCTCCTATCCACACGAAGGTGAGGATGCCGCCGGCCATCGAGCTGTCGGCGATCGCGGTCAGCCCGGCGACGATCGTCAGCGCGAAGGCCACCGACAGGATCAGCGCCGTGCGCTTCAGGAACCGCAGCGTGGCTTCCTTGCGCCGGGGCGTCATGGTGAAGGTGTACACCCGGGTGATGTTCTGCAAGGGGTACGCCGCCGCGCCGACCCACAGCAGCCGCTTGCCGACCCGCAGGTCGACGGCCCGTACGGTCCGCGGTGGCACGGCGGGCGGCGGCGGGATGTCGTACTGGCCCGGTGGCTGGGTTCTCTGGCCGGGTGGCTGGAACTCCTGGTGCGGGGCGCTCTCCATGTCTTGCTGACCCTCCGTCGACTGATGGGCCGTCAGTGAGTGATCCATTAACCACGCAGGGTGTCGTCGATGCAAGTCAGATACGTGTGCAGTCGGCCGGCGCCCTCCAGGGCGGCCCGTGTGCGGGCGGTGACCGCCTGTTCCCTGGCGGCGATCGCCGTCCGCAGCGCCTCGCCGCCGCCCTCCCGCCGCAGGCCGTCCAGGACGGGCCGGATCTGGTCGAACAGGTAGTGGCTGCGGCGCAGCGTGTGCACGACCCGTGCGTCGCGCACGTCTGCCGGGGCGTACACGCGGTACCCGGTCCCGCGTTCCCGCCCGGGCGTGAGCAGCCCCGCCGCCTCCCACACCCGCAACGCCGACGTCCTCACGCCGACCAGCGCGGCCACCTCACCGATGCGCAGGCCGCCGTCGCCCGTCACCGGTCCCTCCCCCCGCCCCGCCAACGCGTCCAGCGCCTCGCGCGCGGCCCGCAGCGAGCCCCGCTCCCCGTGCAGGGCGGCGTGCGCGGCGTCCACGAGGGCGAGCGCGCCGGGGACGTCCCCCTCGTGCACGGTCCGCATGATCCGCGTCGCCGTCACCGGCCCGTAGCCCTTCCGGATCGTCCGGTAGGTCAGCAGCGCCTGGCGGTGCCGCTCGCCGAAGACCCGGTACCCGGACTCCGTCCGCTCGGCCGCGGGGAGGACGCCGGCGTCCTCGTAGTTGCGGATCTGCTGTGTCGAGAGACCGGCCGTGCGGGCCAGGTCGACGGTGCGGAGACGGCGGCGGTCGTCGGTGGTCATCGGTCCGCAGCCTATGCGCGGCCCCCGGAGCAGGCACCCGCCGCTGTGACCAGTGACGTGTTGGAGGAGCACCACCAGGACGGACACGTACGGGAACGACTCCAGCGCGGCGACCGGGGCCCCGCCGCCGGGACAGCGGTCGGCAGTTGTCCTACATCGCTCCTAGCGTGCGATCGAGACAGCCCCGACCGACCAGGAGCGAACCCATGAACCTCGTCTCGATCCGCGTCATCACGAGCGACGTCGACCGCCTCGTCGACTTCTACGAACGCGTCACCGGAGTGAAGGCGAACCGGTACACCGAGGACTTCGCCGAACTCCGCACCGGCTCCGGCACCCTCGCGATCGGCAGCACGCGGACCGTGCCGCTCTTCGCCCCCGGCTCCGCCCGTCCGGCCGCCAACCGCAGCGCCGTCATCGAGTTCCGCGTCGACGACGTGGACGCCGTGCACCGCGACCTGGCCGGCTTCGTCGACGACATCGTCAAGGAGCCCACGACGATGCCCTGGGGCAACCGTGCCTTCCTGTTCCGCGACCCCGACGGCAACCTGGTCAACTTCTTCACCCCCGTGACCCCGGAAGCCGTCGAGAGGTCCGCCGCGGCCACCGGCTGAGAGCCGCCCCTATGCTGGCACTGCCCGTACGGAGAGACGGATACGGGGAGGGACCGCACGCCGGGAGGCATCTGTGTCAGCGCTGGAACCCGACGATCCGCGCTCCGTCGGGGAGTACCGGTTGCTGAGCCGACTGGGCGTGGGCGGCATGGGCCGGGTCTACCTCGGCCGTTCGCCGGGCGGCCGGCTCGTCGCGGTCAAGGTGGTCCACGCCGAGCTGCTGCGCAGGCCGGAGTTCCGGCAGCGCTTCCGCCGCGAGGTGCAGGCGGCCCGGACGGTCAGCGGCGCCTTCACCGCTCCCGTCGTCGACGCCGACCCGGACGCGCCCCGGCCCTGGCTGGTCACCAGCTACATCGCCGGGCCGTCGCTGGAGCGGGCGGTCGCCGAGCGGGGGCCGTTCGAGCCGGCGGCGGTGCTCGCGCTGGCGGCCGGGCTGGCCGAGGCGCTGGTGTCCATCCACGCCGCGCACCTCGTCCACCGCGACCTCAAGCCGTCCAACGTCCTGCTCGCCGAGGACGGGCCGCGCGTCATCGACTTCGGCATCGCGCGCAGCGTCGACGCCGACTCGATCACCGGCACCGGGCACATGGCGGGCTCGCCGGGATTCATGTCCCCCGAGCAGGTCAACGGGGGCGAGGTGACCTGGGCCAGCGACGTCTTCTGCCTGGGCGCGGTCCTGGCCTACGCGGCGACCGGCGCCAACCCGTTCGGCGACGGACCGACCCCCGCGCTTCTCTACCGGGTCGTGCACAACGCCCCCGACGTGGACGCCGTCACCGACCCGGTCCTGCGCGCCCTCGTCGACGACTGCCTCGTCAAGGACCCGGCCCGCCGGCCGACCCCGCGCGAGATCCTCGCCCGGATCGGCCCGTCCGTCGGCGAGACCACGGTGGCTCTCCCGTTCGCCGGTCACTGGACCCCGGGCCTTAGCCCGACCGGCACGGACACGACACCCAGCGGGGACGCACCGGCTCCCGTCCGTCCCGTCGGGGCCGCCCCGCCCGCCGGCGTCCCGGCTCCCGCCCGCCCCACCGAGGTCCCCCCGCCCACCGCCGCGCACCCGGCGACCCGGGTGGAGGCCGTGCGGCCGTCGGCGCCCGGTGCACAGGACGTGCGCCCCGCCCCGCCGGACCCGCGCGGAGGCGCCCGCGGCCGACGGGCCTTCCTGCTCTCCGGCGCGGGCGCGATCGCCGCGCTCGGCGTCGGAACGGGTTTCTGGCTCAACCGCTCGTCCACCTCGCAGGAGACCGGCGCCGCGCCCGCGCCGTCACCCTCGCCCACCACCACCGGCCCGCGCCTGCCCAGCCCCGTCGGTCGCTGGCCCCTCGACGAGACCTCCGGCGCGATCGCGCGGGACACCGCCGGCGGGCACGACGGCACCGCGACCGCCGTCGCCTGGCAGCCCGGCGGGGCGGGCGCCGCCTTCGACGGGGCCGGCAGCCAGATCGTGACCGACGGCCCGGTGCTGAAGACGGGAGCGGGCCGGAGCTTCACCGTCGCGGCCTGGGTCCGCCTGGCCGCCGTACCGGGCATCTTCGCCACCGCTGTCAGCCAGGAGAGCGGCGGCGCCAGCGGCTTCTACCTCCAGTACTCCAGCGAGGACAAGGGCTGGGCCTTCGCCCGCCCCGGCCGGCGCGCCGTCGGCCGCACCGCCCCCGCGGCGCACGTCTGGACCCACCTGGCCGGCGTCTGCGACGGCGAGGCCCGCAAGCTGCTGCTGTACGTCGACGGCGTGCAGGAGGCCGTCGTCGAGGACCCCGACCCGATGCCCGCCACCGGCGCCTTCATGATCGGCCGCGCGTCCTTCGACGGAGAGCCCCGCGACTTCTTCCCCGGCGCCGTGCGCGACGTACGGGCCTTCGACCGGGCCCTGTCCCCGGCCGGGATCAAGACGCTGACGGGACGCGCCTGACCCTGTTTCACCAGACGTGTACAGCACCGTACTTGGGCCTCCCGTGCTAAAGATGTAGCTTCCCGTGAGTGGCCTTGGCGGCCCGTACGGGAGCTCGCGGCAGCAGGTGAACGGGGACAGAGTTGAGCGGGGAAGCCGGATCCGGCCTCACGTGCAGTGGTGCCGAGCCGTTGGAGGACGACGACCCGCGCCGGATCGGGCCGATCCCGCTGCTGGGACGGCTCGGGGCCGGCGGCATGGGCCGGGTCTACCTCGGTGTCCACGAGGGCCGGTACGCGGCCGTCAAGCAGGTGCTGCCCTCGGTCGCCGGGGAGGACAAGGACTTCCTGCGCCGCTTCGGACACGAGCTGGACAACCTCTCCCGGCTGCCCGACGAGGCCACCGCGCCGCTGCTCGCGGGGGACCGGGACGCCAAGCCGCCGTGGTTCGCCACCGCGTACGTGCCCGGCATCACCCTGCGCGAGGCCGTCGACCTGCACGGTCCGCTGCCCGCCGAGGCACTGTGGCTCGTCCTCAGGGAGGCAGCCGCCGGGCTGGCGGCGGTGCACGCCCTGGACATGGTCCACCGCGACCTCAAACCGTCCAACGTCATGCTGACCCAGGACGGCCTCACCCTCATCGACTTCGGCGTCGCCCGGGCCGCCGAGCAGAGCCAGCTGACCCGGACCGGCATGGTGGTGGGCACGCCCGCCTACATGTCGCCCGAACAGGCCTCCGGGAAACGGGAGTCCAGCGGCGTCGTCGACGTCTTCGCGCTGGGCTCGGTGATCGCTTACGCCGCCTCCGGCCGGCCGCCCTTCGGTGACGAGTCCGGGCACGCGGTGCTGTACCGCATCGTGCACGAGGAGCCCGACCTCCAGCCGCTGCGCGAGCTGGACGCCGAGCTCGCCGAGGTCGTCGCGGCCTGCCTGGACAAGGACCACGAGGGCCGGCCGACGGCGGCCGAACTGGTGGAGACCGCGGAGCGGCACGGGCCGTTCACCGCGCCCCTGTGGCCCGACGCGGTGAACGGCCCGCTGGCCGAGCGGGCGGCGTTCGCCTCGACGGTTCCGGACGCCGCGCAACTGCCCGAGCCGGACGAGGCGGTGCCTGACCAGCCGTCCGCTCCCGTGGTCGTTCCGGGCGGGAGTCCGCAGAAGCGTGAGCGGCGCGGCCGTACGAAGGTGCTGGCGATCGTGGTTCCCGTCGTCGTGACGGGGGCGACGCTCGGTCTCACGCTGCTGCCGTACGCGATGAACGAATCGGACGGCGGCCGGGACGCCGGCGCGCGGCCCGCGGCCACCGGAACCGCCGCTCCGGGCCCCGCCGACTCCGCCACCGGCTCGACCGGCCCGAGCGCCTCCGCCTCCGGCAGCCCTGACGAGGGGAAGAAGGACGGCGAGGACAAGGACCAGGGCAAGGGCAAGGACGGGGAGGAAGAAGACGGTGGGCGGGACGGCGACGGCACCGCGCCCGGCGGGGGCGGTGACGCTGCTGCCACGGGAGGAGCGCCCGGCGGCTCTGCGGACTCGGGAGGGTCCACCGGCACGGGAGGGGCGTCCGGCGACGGGGGCTCGTCCGGTGCGGGGGGATCGTCCGGCTCGGGAGGGTCCTCGGGCTCCGGAGGCGGGTCCGGGACGAGTGGGTCCGCCAGTGGCGGCTCGGGAGACGGCGGGTCGGCGTCGGACGCCTTCATGCTGAAGAACGGATCGAGCGGGAAGTGCATGTACGTCGGCACCCCGATCGACGACGGCAACTGCTCGGGCGACATGGCCCTCTTCCGCTTCCAGAGCACCTCGGACGGGGCGTTCAGGATCCTCAACATGGGGACGGCCGAGTGCATCCACTCCAGGAGCGCGAACGCCTGGCTCGTCAGGGCCGCCTGCGGTCAGGTGGGGGGAGAGTGGAAAGAGGGGGCGAACGGCTCGCTCAGGAACCTCAACACGGGTGGTTGCCTCGATCTCAACCGCCGGGCGTCCAGGATCGGCCTGACGACCACGACGTGCACCGGCTCCGCCTCCCAGCGCTGGACCAGGATCTGACGCCGGGACCGGGATCTGACGCCGGGACCGGGATCTGACGCCGGCACGGGGATCTGACGCCGGCACGGGGATCCGGCGGAGGGAGAGGTCAGGCCTCGTCCCGCTTGCCGCCCTTGCGGTCCTCGTCGTCCTCGGGGCCGCTCCGGCCGGTGTCCTGCGAGCCTCCCTCGCCCCGGTCCTTGCCCGTGTCGCCGGGCTGGTCGCCCAGGGACTTCAGGAAGTCCGGGTTGTCGTCCGGCGCCACCCACTGCCGCCGCCCGCCGCCGCCCTGCCAGGGCGACGAGCCGGCCGGCTGCCGCTTCTTGCCGGCGATGATCCAGGAGATCGACCCGACCAGCGGGAACAGCAGCACGAGGATCGCCCACAGCGGCTTGGGCATGTGACGGATGTCGTCGTTCTTCGTGCTGATGCAGTCGATGAACGCGTAGACGCTCAATGCCAGTGGGATCAGGAACATCAGCACCCGAAGCATGGAGCCTCTCCAGCGAAAGCGGTGGGGTACAGGGTCGGTACAGGCCCAGCGTAGCCGCTCGGGGATACTGGACCGCATGGCTTACGACGATCTTCGCTCCCTGCTCAGGGCCCTGGAGCGCGACGGTGACCTCAAGCGCGTCAAGGCCGAGGTGGACCCGTACCTGGAGGTCGGGGAGATCGTCGACCGGGTGAACAAGGCCGGCGGCCCCGCTCTCCTCTTCGAGAACGTGAAGGGCTCCGACATGCCCCTTGCGATGAACGTCTTCGGCACCGACCGGCGCCTGCTCAAGGCCCTCGGCCTGAAGTCGTACTCCGACATCTCGGACAAGATCGGCGGGTTGCTGAAGCCCGAGCTGCCCCAGGGCTTCGTCGGCATCCGCGAGGCCTTCGGCAAGCTCGGCGCGATGACGCACGTACCGCCGAAGAAGGTGAAGGGCGACAGCGCCCCCGTGCAGGAGGTCGTCCTCACCGGCGACGACGTGGACCTCGAACGGCTCCCCGCCCTCTTCACCTGGCCGGACGACGGCGGCTCCTTCTTCAACCTCGGGCTCACCCACACCAAGGACCCGGAGACGGGCATCCGCAATCTGGGCCTGTACCGCCTCCAGCGCCACGACAAGCGCACCATCGGCATGCACTGGCAGATCCACAAGGACAGCCGGAACCACTACCAGGTCGCCGCCCGGCGCGGTGAGCGCCTGCCGGTCGCCATCGCCTTCGGCTGCCCGCCCGCCGTGACGTACGCCTCCACCGCCCCGCTCCCCGGCGACATCGACGAGTACCTGTTCGCCGGGTTCCTCCAGGGCAAGCGGATCGAGATGGTCGACTGCAAGACGGTCCCGCTCCAGGTCCCGGCGCAGGCGGAGGTCGTCATCGAGGGCTGGCTGGAGCCCGGCGAGATGCTCCCCGAGGGCCCCTTCGGCGACCACACCGGCTTCTACACCCCGCAGGAGCCCTTCCCCGCCCTGAAGATCGACTGCGTGACGATGCGGAAGCGTCCGCTGCTCCAGTCGATCGTGGTCGGGCGGCCCCCGACGGAGGACGGCCCGCTGGGGAGGGCCACGGAGCGCTTCTTCCTCCCGCTCCTCAAGATCATCGTCCCGGACATCGTGGACTACCACCTCCCCGAGGCCGGCGGCTTCCACAACTGCGCGATCGTCTCGATCGACAAGAAGTACCCCAAGCACGCCCAGAAGGTCATGCACGCCATCTGGGGCGCCCACATGATGTCCCTGACCAAGCTGATCGTGGTCGTCGACTCCGACTGCGACGTCCACGACCTGCACGAGGTCGCCTGGCGGGCCCTCGGCAACACCGACTACGCCCGCGACCTCACCGTCGTCGAAGGCCCGGTCGACCACCTCGACCACGCCTCCTACCAGCAGTTCTGGGGTGGCAAGGCCGGCATCGACGCCACGAAGAAGCTGCCCGAGGAGGGGTACACACGAGACGGGGGCTGGCCGGACATGGTGCTGTCCGACCCGGAGACGGCGGCGAAGGTCGACCGCCGCTGGAAGGAGTACGGACTGTGACGTCGGCTTCCGCCGCGCTGCCGCAGCAGCCGGGGCGCACCAAGGCGTTCCTGCGCCTGGTGATGATCGAGCACTCGGTCTTCGCCCTGCCCTTCGCGTACATCGCCGCGCTGACCGCGATGTACGAGTGGGACGAGAACATCCACTGGGGCCGGCTGCTCCTGGTCACCGTCGCGATGGTGGGCCTGCGCACCTTCGCGATGGCGGTCAACCGGATCATCGACCGCGAGATCGACGCCCGCAATCCCCGCACCGCCCACCGCGAACTGGTCACCGGCGCCATGTCGGTCAAGCACGCCTGGACCGGCGCGCTGGTCGCCCTGGTCGTCTTCCTGGGCGCGGCGGCCCTGCTCAACCCGCTCTGCCTCGCCCTCGCCCCCGTCGCCGTCGTCCCGATGGTCGTCTACCCCTACGGCAAGCGGTTCACGAACTTCCCGCAGGCCATCCTCGGTCTCGCCCAGGCGATGGGCCCGATCGGCGGCTGGCTGGCGATCACCGGCAGCTGGTCCTGGGACGCCGTGATCCTCGGCCTCGCGGTCGGCATCTGGATCGGCGGCTTCGACCTGATCTACGCCTGCCAGGACGTCGAGACCGACCGGCAGGTCGGCGTGAAGTCGGTCCCGGCCCGCTTCGGCATCCCCGCCGCCATCTGGGGCGCCCGCGCCTGCCACACCGTCACCACGGCCCTGTTCGTCTGGTACGCCGTCGCCACCGGCGCGGGAGTCTTCCTCTGGCTCGGCCTGCTGATCGTCGCCGGCGCCTTCGTCTACGAGCACACCATCGTGCGCCCCCATGACCTGACCCGCTTGAACAGGGCGTTCTTCAGCGTCAACGGCTTCATCGGCATCGCGCTGTTCGTGTGCGCGCTGCTGGATCTGCTGGTGCGGGGGCTCACGGTCTGAAAACCCTGGGCCTGCGACTAGGCTCGGCATCATGAAGCCAGGACAGACCCAGCGCACGCCTTGGATCGTGGGGGTGTCGGGGGCATCCGGTACGCCCTACGCGGCAGCGGTGCTGCGTGCGCTGCTCGCCGCCGGTGAGAGTGTCGACCTGGTGGTCAGCCGGGCCTCGCGGCTCACCCTGCTCGACGAGACCGGCATCTCCTTCCGGGACGCCCACTGGCGCGACGACCTGCGCGCCTGGCTCGCGCGCGGGGCCGACGGGAAGCCCGACACGTTCGACGTGGACGTCTCCGGCGACCGGGTACGGCACTGGAGCGCCGGCGACCTCGCGGCCGGGCCGTCCTCGGGCTCGTACCCCGTCAAGGGCATGCTGATCGTGCCCGCGTCGACGGCCTGCGTGGCGGGCGTCGCCCTCGGGCTGTCGAAGGACCTGCTGCAACGGGCGGCGAGCGTGACCCTGAAGGAACGCCGCAAGCTGGTCGTGGCCGTACGGGAGACCCCGCTGGACGGCCGGACCCTCAGGCACCTGGTGACACTGGACGACGCGGGCGCGGCCGTGGTGCCCGCCTCACCGGCCTTCTACGCGGGGGCGACGCACATCCAGGACCTGGTCGACTTCGTCGCCGGACGCGTACTCGACGCGGCGGGCGTCGGACACGGCCTCTACCGCCGCTGGAGCGGCGACCTCGGCGGGGCGCGCCCCGCCGACTGAGCACCGACCGAGCATCACGCGAGTACCACCTCCCCCCACACGTTTGTTACCCACATCGTCAGACCTCTTCAGTGGAAGGCTTCGATCGCATGGACGCGGTGGACAGGCAGCTCATCCAGGCCCTGAGGGAGAACGGCCGGGCCTCCTACGCGGAGCTGGGGCGCCTCGTCGGACTGTCGGGGCCCAGCGTCACCGACCGCATCAACCGGCTGGAGGCGGCCGGGGTCATCACCGGCTACCGCGCCACCGTGGACGCCGCCTCGCTCGGCCTCGGCGTCACCGCCCTGATCGGCATCTCGCTCTCCGACGCCGCCGACCACGAGGACGTGGCGCAGCGGCTCAAGGACCTGCGGGAGATCGAGGACTGCTGGTTCATCGCCGGCGACGACTCCTACATGCTCAAGGTGCGGGCCACCGACGTGGACGGCCTGGAGAGCATCATCCGGCGGCTGTCGGGGACGAAGGGCGTCTCCCGGACCCGTACCACCATCGTCCTGTCCACCAAGTGGGAGAACAGGGTGGGCGAGCTGCCCGAAGAGGTGTAGGGCGCGGGGCGTACGGTTTACGGGGTCTGACGGACCCTGTCGGAGAAAGAGGTATCGCATGGACGCCGGGCTCAAGCGGGAGCTGGAGCAGAAGGTCCGCTCCGGTGAGCGGCTGACCCGCGAGGACGGCATCGCGCTGTACGAGTCGGACGACCTGGCCTGGCTCGGCGGCCTCGCGCACGAGGTGCGGACGCGGAAGAACGGCGACGTCGTCCACTTCAACGTCAACCGCCACCTCAACATGACCAACGTGTGCACCGCGTCCTGCGCGTACTGCTCCTTCCAGCGCAAGCCGGGGGAGAAGGACGCGTACACGATGCGCATCGAGGAGGCGGTCAGACTCGCCAAGGAGATGGAGGGCGAGAATCTCACCGAGCTGCACATCGTCAACGGCCTGCACCCGAACCTGCCCTGGCGCTACTACCCGCGCTCGCTGCGGGAGCTGAAGGCCGCGCTGCCGGACGTGTCGCTCAAGGCGTTCACCGCCACCGAGATCCACCACTTCGAGACCATCTCCGGGATGTCCGCCTCCGACATCCTCGACGAGCTGATCGACGCCGGTCTGGAGTCCCTGACCGGCGGCGGCGCCGAGATCTTCGACTGGGAGGTGCGGCAGCACATCGTCGACCACCGCACCCACTGGGAGGACTGGTCGCGCATCCACCGCCTGGCGCACGAGAAGGGCCTGAAGACCCCGTGCACCATGCTCTACGGCCACATCGAGGAGCCCCGCCACCGCGTGGACCACGTGCTGCGGCTGCGTGAGCTCCAGGACGAGACGGGCGGCTTCCAGGTCTTCATCCCGCTGCGCTACCAGCACGACTTCGTGGACATGAAGGACGGCAAGGTCAGGAACCGGCTCCAGGCCCGGACGCAGATGGCGACCGGCGCGGAGGCGCTGAAGACCTTCGCGGTCTCGCGGCTCCTCTTCGACAACGTCCCGCACGTCAAGGTCTTCTGGGTCATGCACGGCGTCCAGACCGCGCAGCTCGCCCTCCAGCACGGCGCCGACGACATGGACGGCTCGGTCGTCGAGTACAAGATCACGCACGACGCGGACGACTTCGGCACGCCGAACAAGCTGACGCGGGACGACCTGCTCGACCTGATCCGCGACGCCGGGTTCCGGCCGGTGGAGCGGAACACGCGGTACGAGATCATCCGGGAGTACGACGGTCCCGACCCGGCGCGCCGGGAGTCGCCGCAGCCGATGCGGGTGTGACACGGGGCGTCCGGTCGTCCGCCGGGTGCGGGCCGGTGGGAACCGCGCGAGCGACCACCCGCCCAGCGCACCCGGCACGGGTCCGCAGGACGGCGGTGGGTACCCGCTGCCGCATGGCCGGTACCGAGGACGCTTACACCGCCGAACCCTTCGTTCCCGAGCGCGGCGGCCTCCCCGCCCTGCGCCGGGCGGCAGCCGAATGCCGCGGCTGCCCCCTGCACCGGGACGCCACGCAGACGGTCTTCGGTGCCGGCAAGGCGACCGCCCGCGTGATGCTGATCGGCGAGCAGCCCGGCGACCAGGAGGACCGGCAGGGCGAACCCTTCGTCGGTCCCACCGGGAGGCTCCTCGACCGGGCGCTGGCGGACGCCGGCATCGACCCGGCGGACGCGTACGTGACCAACGCCGTCAAGCACTTCAAGTTCACACGGTCCGAGCCCCGCAAGCGCCGCATCCACAAGGCGCCCACCCTGCGCGAGATGACCGCCTGCGGCCCCTGGCTGGCCGCCGAGCTGGCCCGGGTCGAACCCGAACTGATCGTGGTGCTCGGCGCCACGGCAGGCAAGGCGCTGCTCGGCTCCTCGTTCCGGGTCACGCGGGTGCGCGGCACCGTGCTGGAGGAGGAGATCCACGGGCGCCCCGAGCGGCTCGTGCCGACGGTGCACCCTTCGGCCGTGCTGCGCGCCGAGGACCGGGACGGGGCGTATCGGGGGCTGCTCTCGGACCTGAAAGTAGCTGCCCGCGCCCTGGGGTAATGGTTACTATTGCCGTGTGTCCCTTACCTTCACGTTCGATCCCGCCCTCACCCCGGACCTGCGCGACGGCGTACTCGACCTGTGGACCGACGTCACCGACGCGGGCGGCTCCGTGGGCTTCGTCCCGCCCGCCGTACGCGAGGACATCCGCGCCGAGCTGGTCAAGCACATGGTCGCCATGGCCGAGGGCCGTACCCGTCTCCTCGTCGGACACGACGAGACCGGCCGGGTGGCCGCCACCGCGTTCCTCACGCTGAACACCCACCGGCTGATGACCCACTGGCTGTGGCTCTACACGGTGATGGTCCACCCGCGCCACCAGGGCCGGGGGTACGGCCGGGACCTGATGGCCGCCGCCGCGGACGCGGCCCGCACCCTCGACGGCATCGAGGCGATCCGGCTCACCTGCCGGGGCGGCCTCGGCCTGGAGCGGTTCTACGAGTCCTGCGGCTACAAGGAGGTCGGCCGGGTGCCCGGCGCGATCCGGGTCGCGCCCGGCGACGACCGGGACGACGTCTTCATGCTGCTGCCGCTGACCTGACCGACCCCCGTGCAAGGGCCGAAGCCCGGCATGTTTCACTGGACAGTGCCTCTTTGTGCCAGAAACGGAAGAGTGGATTGAGATGCTCCGCTACACGCTGATGCGCCTCGGGATCTTCGTCGGCTGCCTCGTGGCCGTCTGGGGGCTCGTCTACGTCGGCGTGTTCCCGCGCGGTCTCGGCGACTCCAACGGCATGTGGATCATCCTGCTCGCCCTGCTGATCTCCGCCCCCATCAGCTACGTGGCGCTGCGCAAGGAGCGGGACCGGGCCTCGGTGCAGGTCGTGAACCGAGTCGACCGCATGAAGGCCAACCTGGACGCCAATCGCGGCCAGGAGGACATCGCCGACGACACGGCGCGGGCGCAGGGGCAGACCTCGTAACGTCCGTCACAGACAGTCCGTCACACTCGTACGCCCCGGTTTCCTCGTTTCACAGGAAACCGGGGCGATCTGCGTTTTACGGGCGCTGAGCCCGTCTTGCCTGTCAAAGTGAGGCTTTGGGGGTCTCAAAGCACAGGTGTTAAAGTCGTGTGCATGAAGCACGCAGCCGCGCCCCACACACCCCCGAGCCTCGGGCTCGTGGCGCGCCTGCACGTGGACCTCTGTCGGTGCGCGTCCGCGAACTGTCGCCCCTGACGTTCCCCCTCATCCCGTCGTTCTCCACGTCAGCCCTGCGCGTCCGTCCCCGCGTCCCGTCCCCCTACGGAGTCCGTCCGTGTCCTCTTCATCGCCCGCGAAGCCTTCCGCCGGGTCCCCGGCCAAGAAGTCCTTCAAAATGCCCTTCTGGGCCCAGATACTCGCCGGTCTCGTCCTCGGTGTGCTGCTGGGCTGGCTGGCCCGCAGCCAGGACATATCCTGGCTGGTCACCACCCTGGAGAAGGTCGGTGACATCTTCATCGGCCTGCTGAAGCTGGCCGTCGCCCCGCTCGTCTTCTTCGCGATCCTGGTGTCGATCACCAACCTGCGGAAGGTCAACAACGCGGCCCGCCTGGCGTCCCGCACCCTTCTGTGGTTCATGGTCACGTCGCTGATCGCGGTCGCCATCGGCCTGGCCATCGGCCTGGTCACCAACCCCGGCGCCGGCACCGGCCTCACCCCGGCCGACGGCGCCAAGCCCGAGCACACCGGTTCCTGGCTCGACTTCCTGACCGGCATCGTGCCGACCGACGTCATCACGCCGTTCACCGAGCTGAACGTCCTGCAGATCGTCTTCATGGCCGCCGTCGCCGGTATCGCCGCCCTCCAGCTCGGCGAGAAGGCCCAGCCGATCCTCAACCTGAGCGAGTCGGTCCTCGAACTCCTCCAGAAGGCCCTGTGGTGGGTCATCCGCCTCGCCCCGATCGGCACGATCGGCCTCATCGGCAAGGCCATCGCCACCTACGGCTGGGACCTCATCGGCAAGTACGCCACCTTCACCGCCGACATCTACGTCGGCTGCGCGATCGTGCTGTTCGTGGTCTACCCGGTGCTGCTCGCCACCGTCGCCAAGGTCAACCCGCTGCAGTTCTTCAAGGGCGCCTGGCCCGCGATCCAGCTGGCCTTCGTCTCCCGCTCGTCCGTCGGCACCATGCCGCTGACCCAGAAGGTCACCGAGCGCCTCGGTGTCCCGAAGGAGTACGCGTCCTTCGCGGTGCCCTTCGGTGCGACGACCAAGATGGACGGCTGCGCCGCGATCTACCCGGCGATCGCCGCGATCTTCGTCGCGCAGATCTTCGGCATCGACCTCGGCGTCGGCGACTACCTCCTGATCGCCTTCGTCTCGGTGGTCGGCTCCGCCGCCACGGCCGGCCTCACCGGTGCCACGGTGATGCTGACCCTGACCCTGTCCACGCTGGGCCTGCCCATGGAGGGCGTCGGTCTGCTCCTCGCGATCGACCCGATCCTGGACATGATGCGCACGGCGACCAACGTGGCCGGCCAGGTCGTGGCCCCGCTGATCGTGGCGGCCCGGGAGAACATCCTCGACCGCGACAAGTTCAACAGCGTCGCCGCGACGCCCGTCGACGCGGACGACCCGCAGCCGGTGGCCGTCGCCGCCTGATCGCCGACCGGCCTCCCGCGCGCCATCGGCACGAGCGGGACGACCAGGACGACCAAGGGCTGTCCCCCTGCCGGAGCGAACCCGCTCCGGCAGGGGGACAGCCCGCTTCTCGCGCCCGTGCCGCGTCCCTCAGACGATCAGGACCCGGCGCCCGCGCGTGTGCCCCGCCTGGCTGTCGATGTGCGCCGCCGCGGCATCGGCGAGCGGGTACGCCTTCTCGACCGGGATGTGGAGCCTGCCCCGCGCGATCAGGTCGACGGCCTCGGCGAGCGCGTCCGGCACGCTCCCGGCAACGCCGGAGAACCGGACGCCGTGCTCCGGCGCGCCGAGGTCGGCGATGGAGACCACCCTCCGCGGGTCCCCGGTCAGCTCGACGAGCTCGCGGATCACTCCCGAGCCGGCCAGGTCGAGAGCCGCGTCGACGTGCCCGAGCCTGCGCACCCGCTCGACCCAGCCCTCGCCGTAGGTCGTGGGAACGGCGCCCAGGTCCCGCAGGTAGTCCTGGTTCGCGGCGCCGGCCGTGCCGATCACCGTGATGCCCCGGTCGCGGGCGATCTGCAGCACCGCCGATCCGACTCCCCCGGACGCGCCGCTCACGAGCAGCGTCTGCCCGGGCCGCACACCGACCTCGCGGATGACGCGCAGCGCGGTCTCCACCACGGACGGATATCCGGCCGCCTCCTCGAACGTCAGGCCCTCGGGCATACGGGCCCAGGCCGACAGCACGGCGAACTCGGCGTAGGTGTCGAAGCCCTCGCCGAACACCGGGTCGCCCACCGCGACCCCGTCGACGCCCTCGCCGACCTCGTCCACCACCCCGGCGGCATCCAGCCCGACACCGGCGGGCAGCCGCAGCGGATGGGCCCCCAGGACCTGGCCCTCACGGAGTCTCCAGTCGACGGGGTTCACCCCTGCCGCCCGCACCGCGATGCGTATCTGACCGGGGCCCGCGTGGGGCTCCTCGGCATCCAGGAGTTCCAGAACGTCCGGGCCGCCGAACTCGGCGAAGCTCACTTTCTTCATGCCGCCGAACCTAACACTAACGGTTAGTGTTTTGGAACGGTTGTGGATTCCTACCTGGTAGCGTTGGCGCATGACCGTGCCGACCGGACGCCGTGAGCGCAAGAAGGCCGCGACCCGTCAGAAGATCGCCGACACCGCCCTGCGGCTCTTCCTGGAACGTGGATACGACGCGGTGGGCATCCGTGACGTGGCCGCGGAGGCGGATGTCGCCGTCACCACGCTCTTCGCCCACTTCGCCTCCAAAGAGGCCCTGGTGTTCGAGCGGGACCCGGACTTCGAGCGGCGCCTCACCGAGGCGGTCACCGGCCGGGCACCGGACGAGCCGCTGGTGTCCGCGCTGCGCCGCGAGGTCCAGGCCCTGGTGGCGCACTGCGCGGCGCCCGGCGCCGCCCCGGTCTGGCGCATGATCGACGCGTCACCCGCGCTGCGGCAGTACGAGGAGTCGATGATGGCGCGCCACGCGGACTCGCTGGCGGCGGCCCTCGCCGCCGATCTCGGACTGCCGGGGACCACGACGGCCTGCCGGGCGATCGCGAGGTTCGTGGTCGACGCCCGCGCGCTGGCCCGTGAGGCGGACGACCCCCGGGCGGCGGTGGACGAGATCTTCCGGATGATCGAGGCGGCCTGGGAGGCCGCCGGAGCGCGGACGTCCTGATCACCGCCGCGCGGACCGTACGCTGATGCGCATGGGTGCTGGGAAGACCAAGCGGATGCCGCGGGCGGTCCGTGAGCAGCAGATGCTGGACGCCGCCGTGCGGATCTTCGGACAACGCGGGTACATGGCGGCGTCGATGGACGAGATCGCCGAACTGGCGGGTGTCTCCAAGCCGCTGGTGTACCTGTACCTGAACTCCAAGGACGACCTGTTCAGCGCCTGCATCCGACGCGAGGCCCGGGCCCTGACCGAGGCGGTGCGGGCAGGCGTGTGTCCGGGGCTCCCGGCCGACGGACAACTCTGGTCGGGGCTTCGGGCGTTCTTCACCCACACCGCGCGGAACCCGGACGCCTGGCGGGTGCTGCACCTCCACGCCCGCACCCACGGCGAGCGGTTCGCCGCCGAGGTCGCCGCGATGCGCGAGGACATCGTGGCCTTCGTGACGCAGCTGATCGCCGCCGCCGCACGGGACGCGCACCGCCGCCCGCACCTGGCCGAGGGCGAGGTCGCGGGACTCGCCGAGGCGCTGGTCGGAGCGGCCGAGTCGCTCGCCGACTGGGCCGGCGCCACCGAGGGCGTCACCGCCAAGCAGGCGGCGGCGACCCTGATGAACTTCGCCTGGGCGGGCCTGGGCGACCTGATGGCGGGCCGGCCCTGGGTGGCGCCTGAGGACCCCGAGGCGGACCCGGAGCAGGAGCCGGTGGCCCCGTCGGTACCGGCGGCTCAGGCCGGGTAGGGCACGACCTCACCGCACAGGTGCTGCCGCCGTCCGTCGCCGCCGCGAAGCTCGAACCTCCCGTCCCCGGCCCCGTACGCCACCGTCCCCGGCAGGAGCACCGGCGCCCGGAACTCCGCCCGCACCACGGCCGCGTCCGGCGTCCCGTGCTCGGCGAGGCACCGGGCCACGGTCCACATGCCGTGCGCGATGGCCCGCGGGAAGCCGAACAAACGGGCGGTGAGGGGGTGCAGGTGGATCGGGTTGCGGTCGCCGGAGGCGGCACCGTAGCGCCGCCCGACGTCGCCGGCGATGCGCCACTCGGCCCGGACGGGCAGGGGGCCGGCGTCCGCGGCGGCCGG
This sequence comes from Streptomyces mutabilis, assembly GCF_046628145.1. NCBI lineage: Bacteria > Bacillati > Actinomycetota > Actinomycetes > Kitasatosporales > Streptomycetaceae > Streptomyces > Streptomyces mutabilis. The sequence goes on from NZ_CP176874.1 coordinate 4,476,494, forward strand.
GCCGTGAGCCGGCGTGCCCGCGGCGGACGGTTCGCCGTCCCGCGGCGTCGCGCTCCCGTCCACCCGGTGCCTCGCCAGGTAGGTGCTGCGCGACTCCCACACGGGCTCGGCCCGCCCCCCGGCCCGCAGCTCCGTCACCACACGGGCCTCGGTGCCGCGCCGGTGCGGGGACAGGCCCTCGACGTACGCGGTGAGTTCGTACTCCCCGGTCGCGGGCAGGGCGGCCCGCCGGGTGATGCCGATCGACGTGTGGACCAGCCCGAGCAGCGGCAGCGGGAAGGCCCGGCCGCTCATCAGGCGCATGGCGACGGGGAAGCCCAGTACGTGCGGGTAGGTCACGGGCAGCGCGTCGGCGCCGGTCGGGAACCCGCACACCCTCTCGTACGCCGCCAGCCGCGCGAGGTCCACGCGCAGGCCGGGCAGCACCAGCCGGGTACGGGGGAAGTCCGCGTCCGGGCGGGGGCGCTTGAGGGGCGAGAGCAGGGCGCCGCGCAGGAGGAGCGGCGGCAGGGACGGAACGCCGGTGAGCGTGCCGGTCGAGGCGGTCGGAACGGTCATCACGCCCCCAGCAGGCTCTGGCCGCAGACCCGCACGACCTGGCCGTTGACCGAGCCCGAGGCCGGGTGGGCGAGCCAGGCGGTGGTCTCGGCGACGTCGGCCGGCAGGCCGCCCTGGGCGAGGGAGTTCATGCGTCGGCCGGCCTCGCGGATGAACAGGGGGACCGCCGCCGTCATCTTCGTCTCGATGAAGCCCGGCGCCACCGCGTTCACCGTCACCCCGTGTTCCGTCAGCGCGCGCGGCGCGAGCGAGCGGACCATGCCGACGATCCCCGCCTTGCTCGCGCCGTAGTTGGTCTGTCCCGCGTTGCCCGCGAGCCCCGCGATCGAGGCCGTCGCCACGATCCGGCCGCCCCGGTTGACCGCACCCGCCGCGAGCAGCGCGTCCGTGGTGCGCAGGACGCTCGCGAGGTTGACGTCGAGCACGGAACTCCAGCGGTCGGCGGGCATGTTGACCAGGCGTCGGTCGCGGGTGACGCCCGCGTTGTGGATCAGGACGTCGAGCCCGCCGGGCACGGCGGCGGCGATGCGTTCGCCCGCGTCGGCGGCCGTGATGTCGAGGGCCAGGCAGGTGCCGCCGAGGCGTTCGGCGAGCCCGCGCGCCTCCCGTTCGGCCTGCGGCACGTCGAGGACCACGACCCGGGCGCCCTGCCCGGCGAGCGTCCCGGCGACCGCCGCGCCGATGCCGCGCGCGGCGCCGGTGACCAGCGCGGTGCGCCCGGCGAGGGGGTGTTCGGGGTCGTCGGGGACGGCCGCCGGGGAGTCGGCCGCGGGGCCGACCTCGATCACCTGGCCGCTGACGTAGGCGGAGGCGGGGGAGAGGAGGAAGCGGAGCGTGGACTCGGCGGCGGACGCGTCGGTGAGCCGGATCAGGTTGACCGTCCTGCCGCGGCCGATCTCCTTGCCCAGCGAGCGGGTGAAGCCCTCCAACGCCTGTTGCGCGGCGGCCTGGTGGTGGTCCTCGGGGTCGAGCGGGGCACCGAGCACCACCACCCGGCCGCTCACGGCGACGGACCGTACGACGGGGTGGAGCGCGGCGTGCACCTCGGCGAGGGCGTCGACGTCGCGGACGCCGGTGGCGTCGAGGACGACGGCGGCGGGACGCCCGTCGTCGTCCGGGGCGAGGCCGGCCCGGCCCAGTACGGGCGCGAGGTCGAGGTGCGTCCGGCCGGCCGTCAGGTGCAGCAGCCCGCCGTCGAGGGCGTCGCGCCGCAGTTCCGCGGGCTGCGGCAGGCCGAGGCGGCGGGTGAGGAAACGGCCGGGTGCGGTGCCGGTGAAGCTGAGATAGCGGTCGGCCATGTCCTGTCTCCCCAACGGCTGCGTAGGCGCTTTGCTTACTCTGGAGTAAGGTTACCGGAGGTAAGCCTATGTCACGGGTGAGGAGCAGGTCGAGATGAGCCCTCTGGAGCCGCCCCGGGCGCGCCGCGTCGCGATCATCGGCGGTGCGCGCGTCCCCTTCGCCCGCTCCGACGGGCCGTACGCCACCGCCTCCAACCAGGAGATGCTCACCGCGGCCCTCGACGGCCTGGCCGAGCGCCACGGCCTGACGGAACCGGGCGCGGTCGGCGAGTTCGTGGCCGGCGCGGTCCTCAAGCACAGCCGCGACTTCAACCTCGCCCGCGAGACGGTCCTCGGCTCCGCACTGGACCCGCGCACCCCCGCGTACGACGTCCAGCAGGCCTGCGGCACCGGACTCCAGGCCGTGATCGCCGCCGCCAACAAGATCGCCCTCGGCCAGACCGAGTCGGCCGTCGCGGGCGGCGCCGACACGGCCAGCGACGCGCCGCTCGGCGTCAACGACCGGCTGCGCCGCATCCTGTTGGAGGCGCGCAGGGCCAAGTCCCTCGGCGGCCGGGCCAAGGCGCTGGCGAAGATCCGCCCGGCCCACCTGGTCCCCGACATCCCGCGCAACGCCGAGCCGCGCACCGGCCTGTCGATGGGCGAGCACGCCGCGGTCACCGCGCGGGCCTGGGGCATCACCCGCGAGGCCCAGGACGAGCTGGCGGCCAGCAGTCACCGGCGGCTGGCCGCGGCCTACGAACGCGGCTTCTTCCAGGACCTTGTGGTCCCCTTCCGGGGTCTGGCCCGCGACCAGAACCTGCGCCCCGGCTCGACGGTGGAGAAACTGGCCACGCTGAAACCGGTGTTCGGCCTCGACGCCCCCGGCCCCACGATGACGGCGGGCAACTCGACCCCCCTGACGGACGGCGCGGCCACGGTGCTGCTGGCGAGCGAGGAGTGGGCCGAGGCGCGAGGGCTGGAACCGCTGGCGTATCTGACCGCGTACGAGACGGCGGCCGTCGATTTCGTCGGCGGCGACGTGGCGGGCGGCGAGGACGGCCTGCTGATGGCCCCGGCGCACGCCGTGCCGCGCATGCTGGAGCGGGCCGGGCTCGGCATCGAGGACTTCGATCTGGTGGAGATCCACGAGGCGTTCGCGTCGCAGGTGCTGGCCACGCTCGCCGCCTGGGAGAAGCGGGGCCTGGCCCCGGTGGACCGCGCCCGCCTGAACGTGGCCGGCTCCTCGCTCGCCACCGGCCACCCCTTCGCCGCGACCGGCGCCCGCATCGTGGCGACGCTGGCCCGGCTGCTCGCCGAACGCGGGGGCCCGGGACGCGGGCTGATCTCGGTCTGCGCGGCGGGCGGTCAGGGTGTCACGGCCATACTGGAACGAACGTGACTTACTGGCAGGTAACCCCCAAGACTGCACACCCCCGGCGCAGGGCCGTCCCCGAACCCGCACCGACTCCCCACGGAAGAACCGTACGATCCCCAAACTGACCGCCGGTAACCCACCACCGCGGACCCGGCGATGAACGCCTCGGCGCGCGAGGCACGTACGTCATGCAGCAGAGCACCGCCGACCGCGCGGTCGCCCGCAGAGCAGTGCCGCCGCTGCACCTTCCAGGAGCCGCCCGTGTCCACCCCGCTTCCCTCCTTCGCCGCATCCGCCGCCTACGCCGACTCGCCCGGCCCCACCCTGGTGGCGCCCGAGACACGGCGGCTGGACGGGACCGTGCGGGAGGCGTACGTACCCCCCTTCGCCCCGCCGGTGCGGCGCGGCTCCCTCGCCGACCTGCCCTTCGACAACGCGGCGGCGGTTCCCGGCCAGGTGGTTCTCAGCCGCAGGTCACCGGAGGGGAACTGGGCCGACGTGACGGCCGGGGAGTTCGCGGCGCAGGTGCTGGCGGTGGCCAAGGGCATGATCTCCGAGGGCCTGACCCCGGGCGACCGCATCGCCATCATGGCCCGCACCACCTACGAGTGGACGCTGCTCGACTTCGCCGCCTGGGCCGCCGGCCTGGTCACCGTCCCCGTCTACCCGACCTCCTCCCTCTTCCAGACCCGCTGGATCCTCCAGGACTCCGGCGCGGTCACCCTGGTCACCGAGACCACCGCGCAGGCCGCGGCCCTCGGCCCCGAACTCGACCGCATCCCCGACCTCAAGCACCTGTGGGTCATGGACAAGGGGCACGTGGAGCGGCTGGCGGAGCTGGGCGAGCGGGTGCCGGACGCCGAGGTGGACGTACGCCGCGGCATGCTGAGCCCGTCCACCCTCGCCACCCTGATCTACACCTCCGGCACCACCGGCCGCCCCAAGGGCTGCGCGCTCACCCACGGCAACTTCTTCGCCGAGGTCGACAACGCCATCGAGCTGCTCTACCCCGTCTTCAAGGCGAAGACGGGCGAGGAACCCTCGATCCTGCTCTTCCTCCCCATGTCCCACGTCTTCGGCCGCATGGTCGCCGTGGCCTGCGTCCGCGCCCGGGTCCGCCTCGGCCACGCACCCAGCCTCAAGGCGCAGGAACTGCTCCCCGACCTGGCCGCCTTCCGCCCGACCTGCCTGCTCACCATCCCGTACATGCTGGAGAAGGTCTTCAACAGCGCCCGCGCCAAGGCCGAGTCCGGCGGCCGGGCCTCCGCCTTCGACCGCGCCGCCACCGTGGCGGAGCGCTACGGCGAGGCCATGGAGGCCCGCCAGACGGGCACGGGCCACGGCCCGGGCCGCGGCCTGAAGACCGCCCGCTCCTTCTACGACCCCCTCGTCTACCGCAAGATCCGCGCCGCCATGGGCGGCAGGGTCCGGTACGCCATCTGCGGCGGCTCCCCGCTCGGCCGCCGCCTGGCCGCCTTCTACGCCGGGGCCGGCATCGAGATCTTCGAGGGCTACGGCCTCACCGAGACCACGGGCGCCGCGACGGTCACCCCGCCGCTCAAGCCGCGCCTCGGCACGGTCGGCTGGCCGCTGCCCGGCACCCGCATCCGCATAGCCGCCGACGGCGAGATCCTGGTCGCCGGCGAGCAGGTCCTGCACGGCTACTGGGACCCCCAGGCGGGCGGCGTCGTCCAGGCCGCCCCCGACGGCTGGTTCGCCACCGGCGACATCGGCAGCCTGGACGACGAGGGGTACCTGACCATCACCGGTCGGAAGAAGGAGCTGCTGATCACCGCGGGCGGCAAGAGCGTGGCCCCGGCGCCCCTGGAGGACTGGCTGCGCTCACACCCCCTGATCTCCCAGTGCATCGTCCTGGGCGACCGCCGCCCCTACGTCTCCGCCCTCTTCACCCTCGACCCCGCCGGCCTCGACCACTGGCGCCGCATGAACGGCAAGCACCCGGTTCCGCCGGAGCTGCTCGTCGACGACGAGGAGCTGCACGCGGTCCTCCAGCGCGCCGTCGACGAGGCCAACAAGCTCGTCTCCCGCCCGGAGTCCATCCGCCGCTTCGCCGTCCTGCCGAGGGACTTCACCGAGTGGGACGGCCATCTGACGCCCTCGATGAAACTCCGGCGCGACGCGATCATGCGGGACTTCGCGGACGCGGTGGAGGCGCTGTACGACAACCCGTGAACGCCGTGCGCTCAGCGGCGGGCGATGAGGCAGGCCTGCGGCACCTTCGCCGACGTGTCCTCCTCCTGCACGCGCACGGTCCGCGACAGCACCGTGAACCCGGCCCGCTCCAGCAGCTCCGCCACCGGTTCGGGCTGCCGCCGCTCGAAGTGCAGGGCGACCGGGTGGCCGAAGGGGCGGTCGAGGTGCATCGGCTCGTCACCGACCTGGAAGGCGAGCAGGAAGTGCCCGCCGGGCGCCAGCACGCGCCGCACCTCCCCGAAGAGGTCCGGCAGCCGCTCCCACGGCGTGTGGATCGAGGAGTACCAGGAGACGGCCCCCGCGAGGGCCCCGTCGGGCAGGTCGAGATCCAGCATGGAGCCCTGCTCGAACCGCAGGTCCGGGTGCTCGCGGCGCGCGATCGCGAGCATGGCGGGGGACAGGTCGAGGCCGAAGACCCGCAGGCCGAGCGAGGCCAGGTGGGCGGTGACCCGGCCGGGCCCGCAGCCCAGGTCGGCCACCTCTCCCTCCGGTCCCACCAGCTCGGCGAAGGCGCCCATCAGCGCCCGGTCCAGCGGCGTGCCGGCGCCCGTGGCGCGGTGCAGGCCGGCGTAGTCCTCGGCGATGGTGTCGTAGAAGGTCCGGGTGGTGTCCAGGAAGCCGGTGTCGTGGGTCATGGCGGGACCCTAGGGCCTGCCACTGACAGCGGCCGACCGGCGGCAGCGGCAACGGCGGCAGCGGCAGCGGCGGCAACGGCGGCAACGGCACCGGCGGCAGCGGCCGACCGGCGGCGGAATTCACCGAGAATTCAGGAAGGAGCCCACCGGACCCCCGGAAAGGGCAGGAGCCCCGTCGCCGAAACCGGCGCGGGGCTCCTTGGGTACTGCTGTCGATCAGACAGGAGTGACATTCTCCGCCTGCGGGCCCTTCGGACCCTGCGTGACGTCGAAGGACACCTGCTGGTTCTCCTCGAGGGACCGGAATCCGGTCGCGTTGATCGCGGAGTAGTGGACGAAGACGTCGGGGCCGCCGCCTTCCTGGGCGATGAAACCAAAGCCCTTTTCGGCGTTGAACCACTTCACGGTTCCGGTAGCCATAAGCCCTCCTTGGGCTCAAAGGGTTGCCCTGCTCCAGAACCAGCAAGTGTGAAGACTTTGAATGCCGCACAACTGCATACGTCTGAGAACGACGAGAGCCCGCGGTCACATGCTCCGCAGGCTCTGTACTGCAAGGGAAACCAAACTGCAACTTGCTGTGAGCCTAGCACGCAGGCCCCCTGGCGCAACAGAGGCCAAGATCACTTCACCCGAATGTTTGAACCATCCGGCCGTTCGGCTGACGCCGGGGGTCGGCCACGGGCGGAAACCGGGGGAGGGCTAGCCTCGCGATGTGGACAATTCTCGCACCCGGCCGCGCGTCGGCCACATCCAGTTCCTGAACTGCCTGCCCCTGTACTGGGGGCTCGCGAGAACAGGCACGCTCCTCGACTTCGAGCTCACGAAGGACACCCCGGAGAAGCTCAGCGAGCAGCTGGTGCAGGGCGACCTCGACATCGGTCCCGTCACCCTGGTCGAATTCCTCAAGAACGCCGACGATCTCGTCGCCTTCCCCGACATCGCCGTCGGCTGCGACGGCCCGGTGATGTCGTGCGTGATCGTCTCGCAGGTGCCGCTGGAGAAGCTGGACGGCGCCCGCGTCGCCCTCGGCTCCACCTCGCGCACCTCCGTCCGCCTCGCCCAGCTCCTGCTCGCCGAGCGCTTCGGGGTCCAGCCCGACTACTACACCTGCCCGCCCGACCTGAGCCTGATGATGCAGGAGGCCGACGCGGCCGTCCTCATCGGCGACGCGGCGCTGCGCGCGAACATGATCGACGGCCCGCGCTACGGCCTGGCCGTGCACGACCTGGGCGCGCTGTGGAAGGAGTGGACGGGCCTGCCGTTCGTCTTCGCGGTCTGGGCGGCGCGCAAGGACTACGCGGAGCGCGAGCCGGAGCTTACCCGCAAGGTGCACGAGGCCTTCCTCGCCTCCCGCAACCTCTCCCTGGAGGAGGTCGACAAGGTCGCCGAGCAGGCGGCCCGCTGGGAGGCCTTCGACGAGGAGACCCTCGCGAAGTACTTCACCACCCTCGACTTCCGCTTCGGCGGCCCGCAGCTCGAAGCGGTCACCGAGTTCGCCCGACGGGTGGGCCCGACGACCGGCTTCCCGGCGGACGTGCGGGTGGAACTGCTCCGGCCCTGACGCGCGCGGGGGCCTTCCCGGGGCGGCCCACTACCCTGCTCCCAGGTACTGGCGTACGGGGGAGGGGTGGACGCCATGCAGCCGCTCGAAGCCGACGAACCCACCACCGTGGGGCCCTACCGGCTCCTCGGCCGGCTGGGCTCCGGCGGCATGGGCCGGGTCTACCTGGGCCGCAGCGCCGGCGGGCGCACGGTCGCCGTGAAGATCGTGCACCCGCACTTCGCGCTGGACGAGGAGTTCCGCGCCCGGTTCCGGCGTGAGGTGCAGGCCGCGCGGCGGGTCGGCGGCGCCTGGACGGCCCCCGTGCTCGACGCGGACCCGGACGCCCGCGTCCCGTGGGTCGCCACGGCCTACGCGGCCGGCCCGTCCCTCACCGCGGCGGTCACGGACGGCGGCCCGCTGCCGGCCCACTCGGTACGGGCGCTCGGCGCGGGCCTCGGCGAGGCGCTGGCCGCGGTGCACGACCTGGGCCTGGTCCACCGTGACGTGAAGCCGTCGAACGTCCTGCTCACCCTCGACGGCCCCCTCCTGATCGACTTCGGCATCGCCCGCGCCACGGACGGCACCGCGTCCCTGACCTCGACGGGCGTCTCGATCGGCTCCCCCGGCTACATGTCCCCCGAGCAGATCCTCGGCAAGGGCGTCACGGCCGCGGCGGACGTCTTCTCCCTGGGCGCGGTCCTCGCGTACGCGGCCACGGGCGAGCCGCCCTTCCCCGGCGACTCCTCGGCCGCGCTCCTCTACAAGGTCGTCCACGAGGAGCCGCGGCTCGGCACCCTCGACGGGCAGCTGCGGGATCTGGTCGCCGCCTGCCTGGCCAAGGACCCGTCCGCCCGTCCGGCCCCCGGCGAGGTGGCCCGGCGCCTCGCCCCCGAGGGCGCGGCCCGCCTGATCTCTGGCGGCTGGCTGCCGGGTCCGCTGGTGGAACGGGTCAGCCGGAGCGCCGTGCGGCTGCTGAACCTGGAGGCGGCGGAGGCGGAGCCCGGGTCGTCGTCGGGGCCGGTGTCGGGCCCGGTGGGCTTCAGCCGGCCGTCGGTCACGGCCGGGGAGGGCGGCGCGGGTGGCGCGGTGGCGCCCGGTGTCTTCGGCCCCCCGCCGGTGATGCCCCCGCCGACGGCGCCGGCCGCGGACGTACCGGCCCCGCGCGAGGGCGATCACGCTCCCGGCAGGCTCTCCGTCTCCGTCGCGGCCACCTCCACGCAGGCGGGCGCGGGCGGCCGGGGCCGCCGGCTCAGCTGCACGGTGGCCCTCGCGGTGGCCGGGGCGATGGCGGCGGTGACGGTCGGCTCGGTGTTCGTCCTCGATCTGCTGCCCGGCGAGGGCGGCAAGACGACCCCCGGCGGCTCAGACACCGCCACCCACTCGCCGGCCGATCCGGTCGCCGTACCCGAACGCTACGTCGGCACCTGGGAGGGCCAGGCCGTCGCCGTCGAGGGCAACCTGCCCCTGGGCACCTTCCGCCTGACCGTCCGCGAGGCCGCGGTGGGCGAGAAGCTGGGCACCCTGCGCCACACCGACATCTTCGGCGGCACCTGCGACGACGTACTGACCCTGAAGAAGGTCACGCAGAAGGAGATCGTCACCGGCGCCGTGGGAGCCGAGGGCAACCGCGACGTCTGCAACCAGGCCCTCCACACCGTCCGCCTCACCCCGGTCGGCGACGACCTCCAGTACGCGTCGGACAGCGAGGACTCGGGGCGGCCGAAGGCGCGGTTGTCGAAGGTCGAGTAGCCGGACCGGGCCGAGTGGTCCGCCGGTCGTCCCCCTGCAACCGCCTCTGTCGCCCCTGTCATTACTGTGTCTGCGACAGCGAACACCGGCACGGGAGAGAGGTGTTCGACGAGGCGTCAGGACGGGGAAGGCCGGCCATGGACACACTGCAAGCGGACGATCCGCGGGAGTTGGGCACCTACCGCCTGCTGCGCAGACTGGGCGCCGGTGGCATGGGACGCGTCTACCTGGCCCGGTCGCCCGGCGGCCGTACGGTCGCCGTGAAGGTGGTCCGCCCCGACCTCGCGGCGGACGGCGACTTCCGGGCCCGCTTCCGGCACGAGGTCGAGATCGCGAGGGCGGTCTCCGGCCGGTTCACCGCGCCCGTCGTGGACGCCGATCCGGACGCGCCGCTGCCGTGGCTCGCCACGTCGTACGTCCTCGGCCCCGACCTGACGGATGTGGTCGCGGCCCACGGAGCGCTGCCGGAGCGCACGGTCCGCGCGCTGGCCGCCGGACTCGCCGCCGCCCTCCAGGACATCCACGCGGCGGGCCTGATCCACCGCGACCTCAAGCCGTCCAACGTCCTGCTGGCGGCCGACGGGCCACGCCTCATCGACTTCGGCATCGCGCGAGCCGTGGACGGCAGCCGGATGACCCAGACGGGCGTCGTGGTCGGCTCTCCCGGTTACATGTCGCCGGAGCAGGCGTTGGGCAAGGACATCGGCACGGCGGGCGACGTGTTCTCGCTGGGCTCCGTGCTCGCCTTCGCGGCGACCGGGCGCGGCGTCTTCGGCGACGGCACCGCCTCGCACGCCTCGCTGCTCTACCAGGTCGTGCACGGCGAGGCCGACCTCACGGGCGTACCCCCGTCCCTGCTGGGGCTGATCCGCGCCTGCCTCATGAAGGACCCGGCGCAGCGTCCGGCGCCCACGGAGATCGTGACCGCGCTGGCCGGGCAGGGCATCGACGCCGCCCTGCACGACTGGCTGCCGTCGGCGGTGGCCTCGACGATCGCGACCCACGCCGCGGGGATTCTGGACCTGGAGGCACCCGAGGCATCCCCGAACGTCCCGCCGACGCAGGCCGCGTCCGCGTTCGGTCCGGCGCCGGCGATGCCGACCGGGACACCGCCGACCGGTACGCCGTCGGCCGGATACGGCACGCCGCCCGGTGGTACGCCGGCACCGTCCCCTGGGTACGGCACCCCCTTCCCCGGCACGGTGCAGGTCGGCGCGGGCGGGGCGCCGGCGCCGGCCCGCTCCCGGCGGCGGGCGCTCGGCCTGGCGTTCGGCGCCGCGGCGGCCGTCGCGGTGGCCGGAGCCGGCGGCGGGTGGTTGCTCGCCTCCGGGGACGGGGACGGCGCCTCCGACGAGGCGACGGACGCGCCGGGCAAGGGCGGTTCGGCCCAGCCCGCGGACGAGAACTTCACGACCCCGCCCGCCGGGGTGGCCCCGCAGCCGCTGTGGCACAAGTCGGCCCAGAAGGACAGCACAAGCACACGCGTACCGCTCCTCACCCACGACGGACTGCTCCTGGTCAGCGGCGACCCGCTCGTGGCCTACGACGTCCGGACCGGCAAGGCCCGCTGGACCCAGGCGGGCATCTGCCGGCCCGGAGCCCAGCTCCTCTTCCACGACGGCAAGGTGTTCCTCGCCGACGGCGACTACAAGGGCGCCTTGGTCGCCTACGACGTCAAGACCGGCGAAGAGGCCTGGCGCAGCCGCCTCGGCAAGCAACTGTCCGTCGAGGACACGATCGCCATCGACGACAAGAACGTCTACGTCACGGCGAAAGACCACGGTCAGTCGAAGAGCGCCACCGAGTACCGCACGGCCGTCGCGGCCATCAGCCACACCACGGGAAAGACCGCGTGGGTCCAGCACCGGGACTGGGGCACGAAGGACTACGACGTCCAGGGCACCGCCTCGGGCAAGTACCTGGTCTACGCCGACTCGAACCTCAACCTCACCGTCCGGGACACCGCCACCGGCGGCCAGGTGTGGACCCGGAAGATCGGCGACGAGTGGTCCTGGAAGCCCACGGTCGCGAACGGCCTCGTCTTCCTCCCGGGAGACGAACTGGAGGCCGTCGACGTGGAGAAGGGCCGCACCGTCTGGACCCTCGATCCGGCCGGCCGCCGCGGCTTCGACAACCCGACGGTCTTCGACGGCGTGCTCTACGTCAGCGACCACGACGACGGCGTGTGGGCCGTCGACGTCAAGACCGGCAAGCGGACCTGGCTCTGCGACGAACTGGAGGTCGAGGGCCCGGAGTCGTTCCTCCGCGTGGGCTCGACCCTGTACGGCGCCACCGGCTCCGTCGACGGCGGCATCGTCGCCCTGGAGACGAGGACGGGCAAGCTCCGCTGGACGTACACCGACAGCAAGGCCGTCGGCGAGCCGTGGCAGCTCGCCCTCGCGGGCAACCGGCTGATGGCGACGCACGGCCACGCGATCTACGCGCTGCCGGCGGTGTAGCGAGGGCGACGGGCCGCAGGAACCCCTCGGTCCCGCGGCCCGTCGTCCTTCCCGGGCGGCCGGTGCCCGTCACATCGGTGTCGTGACCGTCATGTGCTCCCCGCTGCCCAGGTGGAGCATGCCCTTGCCCGGAGTGATCTGGCCGCCGACCATGCTCCGGTTGGTACGGATGCCGATCAGCTCGCCCGCGGAGCTGTCCTGCGGAGACAGCAGGATGCCGCGGCGGGCCTTCTTCATGTCGACCTGCCAACCGGAGAAGCCGTCGCAGATCTCCTCCTCGTCACCGGCGATGACGACGGCCAGGCCCTCCTCCACGCCGCGTTCGACGATGCGCTTGAAGATGTCCTCGGCGTCGCAGTCGTCGTGCACCTCGGCGTCGTCGACCAGAACGACGATCGGCTGCTCGGGACTGGCCGACTCGACGAGTTCCTCCATCTCGTCCTCGTCGATGTCCCGGCCGGTGAAGACCTTCAGGACGCCCTCCGTCCCCTCCAGATCACGCAGCGGGGACGGGCGAGGCGCCGCCAGGATCAGCCGTACGCCCTGGGCGAGGTAGGAGCGTGCGACGTTCAGCAGCACCGTGCTGCGCCCGGACTTCGCGGGTCCGCCGATCACGAACGCCGGGACACCTTGGGCGAGGTCGGGACCGAAGGCGGTCAGCTCGTCGCCGCCGACGCCCACCAGCGTCCACAGCGGGGAGGCGCTCGCCGCCGGGTCGCGCATGGCCCAGGCATCGGCGAAGGAGATCCGGCTGGGCAGGACGTCGACGCGGAACGGGCGCCGGGAGCGCGGCAGCCCGGCGTCCCGGGCGGTCGCCGCCTCGCCGATCGCGACGAGCGCGGCAGCCTGACCCTGACCGGTGGTGTCCTCGGCGAGCAGGGCGAACTGGGTCTCGGTCGCCGTCCCGCTCGCGAAGCCGCGGCCGGGCGGGATCTCCTCGGGGATCTTGCGCGCGTTGATGTCCAGCAACGAGAAGTCACCGCGGTCCGCGAGGCGCAGACCGTACTTGTCCTCGGTGAGGGAGGAGATCCGCCCCGTCAGCAGCTGACGGTCACCGGTGATCACCAGGTGCAGGCCGACGCTCGCGCCCTCGCGCATCATCGCCATCACCTGGTCGGTGAGGTCGCCGTGGTTGTACTCACCGAGCGTGGGCAGCCAGCCCTCCCAGCGGTCGAGGAAGACCACGATGTGAGGCAGCCGCTCGTCCTCGGCCGCGGCGGCTCGCTGCTCCCCGATGTCGGCATAGCCCTTCTCCGCCAGCAGATCCTGCCGCCGGGAGACTTCGCCGGTGAGCCGGTTGAAGAGCCGGATGACCCGCTCCTGCTGATTACGGCTGACGACCGCGCCGCAATGCGGCAGCCGGGTCAGCGCGTTCAGGGCACCGTTGCCGCAGTCGATGCCGTACAGATGGACGTCAGCGCTCGACAGGGTGCGGGCCAGGGAGCCCGCGACGGTACGCAGCACCTGCGAGCGGCCGCTGCGCGGACCACCGGCGATGAGCAGGTGGCCGAACGTGGCGAAGTCGACGACCACCGGGCGGCGGGCCTGGTCGGCCGGCAGGTCCGCGATGCCGTACGGGGCAGCCGGCAGCGGCCCCTGGCTGGTCACCTGCGGAATGTCGTCCAACAGCAGCGATTCGTCCAGGGCGGGCAGCCACGGAGAGTGCTGGGCCGGAATGCCGAGGGCCGCGTTGGCCTCCCGGATGGCGTCCACCAGGACCTTGAGATCGGTGATCTCGTCGTCCTCCCTGGCCTCGGACTTGGGTTTGGCGAGCCCGGCCCGCCCCAGGTCCTGCCAGGAGAGCTGCCCGACCCACGGGGCGAGCGCCGCCGGATCGGCGGCACCCGGGCGGCGGCCACCGACGCGGCCGGACTGGAAGGGGATGAGGGAGGCGTGGCCCAGACGGACGTACGCGCGACCCGGCGTGCTCTTGGCGATGTGACCGGCGTCGGGAGCGTCGATGACATCGGTCGACTCACCGGCGTCGGTCACGCGCAGGGCGATCCGCAGGTTGGTGTTGGCGCGGATCTCGGGCGACACGACACCACTCGGTCGCTGTGTGGCCAGCAGGAGGTGGATGCCGAGGGAGCGGCCTCGCTGGGCGATGTTGACGAGGCCGGTCACGAAGTCGGGCAGGTCACGCACCATGGACGCGAACTCGTCGATGACGATGAGCAGTCGCGGCACGGGCTCGTGGGACGGGTCCCGGCGCACCAGGTCCTGATAGTCCTCGATGTCCTTGGCGTCGGCGGCGGCGAGGATGTGCTCGCGCCGCTTCAGCTCCGCGCCCAGCGATTCCAGGGCGCGTTCGACGAGGTGCGCGTCGAGGTCGGTGACCATGCCGACGGTGTGCGGGAGTTTGACGCAGTCCTTGAAGGCGGACCCGCCCTTGTAGTCGACGAGGACGAACGTCATGTTCTCCGGCGTGTTGGCGACGGCGAGCGCGGCCACGATGGTCTGGAGCAGCTCCGACTTACCCGAACCGGTCGTACCGGCGATGAGTCCGTGCGGACCGTCCCGCCGGATGTCGATGCCGAAGGGACCGTCGTACGACTCACCGATGACCGCCATGGTGGACTGGCCGCCCATGCGCCAGCGCGCGGCGACGTCGTCGCGCGTCGGGGGCTCCAACTGGAGCACGTCGAGGAGCCGACTCGAGGACGGAAGCGCGGAGTCCTCGGTCTCGCCACTGATGTCGCGCAGCGGCGACAGCGCCCGGGACAGCCGGGCGCACCAGGCGGGGGAGACGAAGTCGGGCCGTACACCGGACCTGCGCCGGGCGCCGGTCTGCTCGACGCGCAGCCGCAGTTCGGGAGCCCGCTCGGCGGCCTGCTGGGTCTGTTGGGCGCCTTGGTGCCAGGCATGGAAGGAGGGGAAGCCACCGGCGGCGGCCGCGGGGGAGCTGCCGGGCCGAGCGTTGACGGTGTCGCTGTGACGCAGCGGCTCGGCGACGACGAAGGCCTGGCACTCGCCGGGCAGGAAGCGTTCTTCCTCGTCCAGGCAGATCGCGTACATGGCGACCGCAGGCCCTTCCCGCAGGAGTCGTACGACGCCCGGCAGCGACCTCAACCGACGCGACCCGTCCCATACGACGACGATGTCCGGGTCGGCGAAGGCGGGACCGGCTCCACTGCGGTTGTTCTCCTTCAGGGCCTTCTGCCTGGCGTCGAGCAACTGCGTCAGCTCACCGACCCGGGCGCTGACGGTCTCGGAGTCCGTCCCCACCAGCACGTTGACGTCCTGCCCGCTCGCGGGGCGGGCGTGCGGGAGCCAGCGCACCCAGTCCCAGCGCGGCTGCGCGTTGTTCTCGGTGAGCACGCAGAACTGGACGTCCATCGGGCTGTGCAGCACCGCGGTCTGCGCAACGGCCCATCTCGCGAGCGCCTGCGCCGAGTCGCCGGGCCCCGCGATACCTATGACGCCCAGGTCCTTCAAAGGCAGTGCGACGGGCGAGTCCTCGATGTCCCAGGTGACCTGACGCTTGTGATCGTCCTGCTCCGGATCGTCGAGCACGACCTCGGACGGCACCCGGCCGGTGCCGACCCGAAGGAGCAGGTGGTCGGCGTCCGTGCGCCGCCTCTCCCACAACCGGGTACGGGGACCGGTGCCGAAGGCGAGCACGGAGGCGGGATCGGGAATGGTGCTGCGCCGCTCGAGCCGCTCCAGCCGCAGCGCCTCCTGGGCGTCCTTCTCGATCCGCTCCTTGGTCTCCTTGTACTCCTTGACCTGCTGCGCATGGGACTTGCGCCCGTGCTTCTTGTCCATGAAGTAGTTGCCGAAGAGCATGACCGGGCTCAGCAGAGCCATGATCATGTAGTACCAGCGCCCGAAGATCATGACGGATACGACCGCTCCGACCAGCGGGAACAGAGCCATCAGCCAGGGCAGCGGGCGGGCCTCGTAGTCCCTGGGCGGAGCAGGCAGCCGGAAGTGGGTCTCGCGCTCTGCCGGGCGCAGTCGCGGAGGCCGGTTGTAGTCGAGCCCGGCTCCGTCCTCCGACCACTTCAGGGCCGCGTTGGGAGGGGAGTAGGCGTCGATCTCCAGAAGCGTGTTGCGGAGGGCGAGCTGGGAGCCGAGGGGCCAGGGGCCACCGTCGAAGTCGTCGCCGTCGAGGCGGGGGTGATTGCTGTCGCGCCCCTTCTCCTCTCCCTTCTCCTCCTCCTTGCCCTTGCCCTTCCGCTTCTTCTTCTCCTTCTTCTCCTCCTCGTCCCCGGTGCTCTTGCTCTCGACGCCGTGAAGGATGACGTCGCAGGTGCCGTCCATGGCGATGGACAAAGTGGCCGCGCGGGCCGCGAGTTCGGGATCGTCGATGCGGATGTGCGCGGCGGGACCGCTGCCGATGTCGTACCGGCCGACGCCCAGCCGGTGCACGACACCGGCGGCGGGACCGCCTGCCACGCGGAACTCCACGACACCGGCCGGCTCACCGGGAACGCAGCCGGCCGGATCGTGCAGGCTGACGACAGCGCCCTCGCGCAGCGGTGAGCCGACGATGTTGGCGTCGGGATCGAGGGCGTAGCCGTCGACGAAGGCCTGCGGTGCGCCGCCGGGGCCGGGTCGCCCGCCGATGGGGATGATCTCCGCACCACCGGCGACACCGACATGGCGCGCCAGCTCCCGAGTGATGTCGCCGACCGACGACTCCGGATCGGCGTCGAGCACCACATCGGCGCTGGCCCCGCCGATCGGGTCGACGACGGTCAGACTCAGGCGCACGTTCGTCCTCCTCGCTGGGCTGAGGCCGCCCCCGGAACGCTGAACACAGTGCAGCGACCTTAGCCGCCGCACCTTTCCCCTGTGCAACGGGATGCACACTGCCATCAGGGCCTGCCAGGGTGCGCATTGGTTCACGCTTCCCTTGCCAGGCATCCCTGTTGTCCCAACAGCCCCACCCGTAAGATCTTTGCTCATGCGGACCGTCGGCAGACGACCGGACGGACCGCGTCAGTCAAGCCACGGGGGAAGGCCCTGCGGCGACCAACGGGAGGGAGAGCCGTCATGGCCAAGGACGCAGACCTTACATACGCCGAGATGGAGAAGAAGGCCACCGACCTCATCAAGGCGATGGGCGACATGGAAGACATGTTGAAGGCCATCGAAAAGGGCGTCGAGGAACTGGTGGCCAACGGCTTCACCACGCAGAAGGCCTCCGGCGCCTACGACGAGTCCATCAAGGACTTCACCAAGGGCGCGGCCAAGACCGTCAAGGGCCTGGAGGGCCTGTCCAAGTTCCTTACTAACGCCAAGAAGGCGTACGAGGACCTGGACGAGCAGCTGGCGAAGACGGCCAAGGGCTAGAGACGTCAACGGCGGCCACCACGCCGTCCGGGTGCGGTGGGGTGCACGCAGTGGCCCACCACGCCCGGGCGCGGTGGCGATCCGGCTGATGAGTCGGGTGAGCCGGCCCGACCGGATCTTGCCGACCTCGCACGTGTAAATGGAGGGGCCCATGGGGGAGCACGACCGCTTGGTGGTCGACTACGAACTCTTGGAATCTTCGAAGAAGAATCTGAAGGACATCAAGAAATCCCTCAAAGGCATCGAAGAACACCGTGCCGACATTCGTGACATATGGGGCCATGAGAGCATCGCCGACAAGATGGACGATTTTGTCAACAACTGGGACAACTATCGACGTGAGCTCCTCGAGAATGTCGAGAATTTGGGCAAGCAAGTAGATACTTCGCTCAAAGCGTTCGACAAGCTGGACCTCGATCTCAAGAACGCGGCCGAGAAGAAACACGGCACAACCGGGGGGAAGTAACCGGTGGGTACGGGCAAGGGCAGGCGTCGGCCGGTGGACTGGCATCCGCTGGCGGAGAAAGATCCCATCCCCGGTGAGCCAGAGGACATCCGCGACGAGGTCACCAGGATGAAGGACCTCGCATCGACCCTCCGTGAACAGGCCGGCATCCTGCGTCAGGCCGCCGACGGCGACGCCCTGAAGGGCAAGTACGCCGACAAGATCCGCGAGAAGTCCGGCGATCTCGAAAAGCGTTTCCGCGAGACGGCAGCCCGCTACGAACGTGTCGTCGGTGACCTCGGTGATTGGGCCAACAAACTGGAGGGATTCCAGGAGCGGGCTGATGGCATCCTCCGCGCCGCGAAACAGGCCGACGAGGAACACGCTGCCGAGGTGAAGAAAAAGGAAGCCGAGGCTAAGGAGAACGGTGACGAGCCGCCGGCGGAGGCCGACCCCAACAGCCATCTGGCCTCATACCACAGGCAGCTCAACCAGGTCATATCCGATCGGAATTCCAGCGCCCAGCTTTATGCCAAGAACATCGGCGAGGACATTTCCGACATCATCAAGGACAGCGACTGGGAGAACTTCAAGGACTGGGTGCACGAGCATGCGGATACGATCAAATCCATCGTTGAGATCCTGAGTTATGCAGCGACCCTCATTGGCGCTATCGCCCTCCTCTGCACGCCCGTCGGATGGGTGGCGACTGCCATCATGGTGGCCACCATCAGTCTCACGTCGCTCGTCCTCGCCGGGCACACGTTGCTGGCCCTTTCCGGTGACGGGAGTTGGGCGGACGTTGCCATGGACGTCTTCGCGCTGGCGACGCTGGGATTCGGCAGCGTCGCGATGAAGGGCGTGAAGTCCGCGACGACGGCGCTCAAGAGTGCGAGCAGGTCGGGACGGTTTCAGCGGTACGCGAATCTACGCAAGCTGCTCGACAGGAACGTCATGCGATACGGCGCCGACTCGACCCGCGGCGCGAAGG
The DNA here is from genome assembly GCF_046628145.1 of Streptomyces mutabilis. Classification (NCBI taxonomy): domain Bacteria; kingdom Bacillati; phylum Actinomycetota; class Actinomycetes; order Kitasatosporales; family Streptomycetaceae; genus Streptomyces; species Streptomyces mutabilis. The sequence continues at coordinate 4,495,041 of NZ_CP176874.1, forward strand.
CTGTGCGTGCGAAGGATGCGCTGCGCCAGATCGGGGCGAAGGAAACACGGCCCGGGTCCGCGCCGCTCGAACGCCTGGTGGGCGGTGATCCGGAGGTCGTCAGCGCAACCAAGTTCGCCAAGGCCATGCGCGCGGAGTTCGGCGGGAATCCCGATGTGGTGAGGGCAGCCGACCAAGTGGGCAAGGCTGCGCTGAAGTTCAGGCTGAACTATGGCGCTGCCACCGTGGTGGACGTAGGCGACAAACTCGGAGAGAAGGGTCCATTCGGGGAGCAATACGGTGATGCAAAGGACGTCCTGACGCGTGAAGTCGGGAGTCGTTGGTGATCACTCGGAGTGCGAATTAACCTCCAATGTCCGAGTGTGGCAGCACGTAAAGCAGAACCCGAGGGAGCGGAGAGAGTGGCTACAATCCCAGCAAAGAGTCCACAGGAATCACGGGCCATGAAGTTCCTTGCCGTGTGCACATTGGTGCCGATTCTGGCTCTTGCCTTCCAGGACATTGGAAGTGAATACGGCGGGATGGGCTGGCTCACCTACGATTATGTGGCCTGGCCCATTATGGTCGCCCCAGTGCTAATGCTTTTCCTGTTCTTCAGGAATCGAAAAATTGTCTGCAACCCGCATCTCGGCGCCAACTTCTCCCAGACGATTAAAATCGTTGCCGTCATGTACCTGGTCTGGAATATCATCGGAGCCCTCGGTTACAGCTGGCTGGCTGTGATTCCAATTCTCTCCTGCCTGGCTATCCTGGTGGGTGACTGGCAGCTCAAGAAGCGGGCTGGCGTATGAGTACGTCCGACTCGGAAGAGCAGCATCTTCTTGGCGAGGAGGCCCCTCCCCGCGGCTATGAGCTCATCCTGCCACCCGGCTGGGTTCGCATCCCTTTGCGTGAGGGCACGAAGGAAGCCCTCGAAAGGGTCCTCTTCTCGCACATGGAGAAAGTCCCGGAGGGCATTCCCCGGGACGACGCGATGCGCTTCCGACTGGACATGCGTCGCCGCATGGAGAAGCTGGTTCGTACGGCCAGAAGAAAGGGCGGTGGCCTGGACCTCTATCTTCCGGTGCTCCCGCGCGGCGGCATCTTCCTCATGGCCTCCTTCATCGTCGCCGAGATGCCGATCGGCCAGGACCGTCAGGTCCCTGTACAGGCGGTGATCGCGCAGTTGGCCAACGAGGAACTCCCCGGCGGAGCGTCGACCAAGATTGATGTGGCAGGGGCGCCCGCAGTCCGCCGAGCCTACCGCTCCGCCTTTGACGAGGAGCAGCCGAGCTCTACCCCCGAAGGCGTACAGCAGTCCCCCCTGCTGACCAAGCGGGTCGACTATGTGATTCCCGTGCCGGACGATCCCGGTCGCTGGATCAGCATCAACTTCTCCACACCGGGGGACGGCGACATCGACAGCGAGTTCACCGGCGTGCTGGTCGAGTTGTTCGACGCGGTGGTCTCCACGTTCAAATGGAGCTACAGATGAGTTGGCTGAACGTCAAGCACGCCATGGAGCTGTCACCTTGGATCCGCATCCCGCTTATGTGGCCGGAACCGGGACTTGAGGAAGTCGAGGAGGCGCAAACGCCGGAGGCGTGGGCTCGCTACTTTGCCGAGGGCCTCTGGGAGGATTTCGCGTCGGAGAAGCCAGAACCGGGCGAAGTCGACCTGCTGACCAACATCCTGTTGATGTACGCCATCAGGGCGCCGGCAGCCTATCCGGACTTCGAGGTCTTCCTCCACCTCCCGCACCCACGGGAGATCCCGCTCCCCGTGTACGTCGACCTAGTGGAGATTGAGGAGGGGGAGGACCGGACAACGGCACTGCGTGAGCTGACCCATGCCGACGCCAGCTACACCGTCGAGCCCCCCATTGTCGAGGAATTCGACTCCCCATGTCTGGGAACCGGCTTGCGGGTGCTGCGCTACTACCAGGACGAAGACAGCAACGAGGTGCACGTCGGCCTCCGTTATGCCTGGCGCTACGAGGAGGGCACGGAAGCCGCGGATGTCCTGATCATCTTGGCCGATCCCGACGCCGGCCGCATCCTGCGGAATCTGGACGACATCGACGAATTCGCCCGCACCATCCGGGTCAGCCCGGATGAGGACGCGGATGTTTGGAATGCCAGCAGTACCTGACCGTATGCCATAGGGGGGCCAATGTCGGATCAGACTGCCGACATCGCGCGTATCAAAGAGAGCGGCAGCGCTCTCTCCAAGATTCACCGTGACTTCAAGAACCGTGCGAACCCGGCGGAAGGGCTGGGCGTGAGCACACTGGGTGACCAGGGATTGGTCAAGGTCTTCGACGACTTTGGCGACAACTGGAAGATCCACCGTGAGCGTCTCATGGAAGAACTGGAGAAGCTGTCGAAGATCCTCTCCACGGCGGCCAAAGCATACGAGGACATTGATCACCAACTTGCCGAGGCCCTTCGAGGAACCGACAAGACGAAGCCGGGTGCCGACGGGGGAACCAAGTGAGGCGTCCCAGAGCTGACGAGTGGGCGGTCATCGGCGAGCCCGGGGATCCGATCCCGGGCGACCCAGAGGAAATCGCCAGACTCGGCAAAGATCTGCGAAAAACAGCAGAGTCCATCAAAAAGCAAGCGGAAGAGATCAAGGCGCTCTCGTCGGTTGAGGCGTGGAAGAGCAAAGCGGCCAAGGAGTTCCGGGAGCAGGCAGAAGAGGCCGGGGGGAAGCTGCGCAAGGCGTACAAACGCTACGACGCCGCTGCTGATGCCCTGGGCGAGAAGGTGATGGAGGGCGATGCCTGCTTCACCGAGTACGCATCGGAACTTCACCGTGCGCAGAAAATGGCTGACAAGGCGCTGCGCGATGCCCAGGACGCCGACCGTGAGGCCAAGGCGAGCGGTGGCGCCATCGACAAGCTGCCCAAGGACACGGTTGACGACGATCCTGAGCGCAAGAAACTGGAGAAGCGCCAGGAAGAGGCGGCTTCAGCCCTGGAACGGGCCAGGAAGGCGCTGGAAGTCGCCAAGGAGGTCCGGGACGGGGCCGCCAAGAGGGCCCGTGAAGCCATCAGTTACGCCATCGAGAACGATGGGTTGAAGGACGGCACCTGGGACAAGTTCAAGGACTGGGTGAACGACAACTCTGGCTGGATCGAGAAGGTCCTCAAAGTGTCGGGTTGGGTCTCTACCATCTGTGGCACCTTGGCGCTCATGGTCGGCTGGATACCGGTCATCGGGCAGGCGCTCGCAGGAATTCTCGGCACCATCGCCTTGGCCGCCACTCTGGTGTCTCTTGTGGGTCACACCCTGCTAGCTCTGGCCGGTAAAGGCAGTTGGTTCGATGTCGCCCTCGACGTCGTTGGTCTCGCGACGCTCGGCATCGGTCGTGCTGCCCTCGCGGGCGCAAAAGGTGCGTCGGCCGCGGCGCAGAGCACTGGACGGACGGCCGCCTTCCACAAAGCCATGCAAGGAGTCAAAGCGAAGCGTGGCACGGCTGCCTTCAAGAGGGCCGAAAACAAGGCGTGGAAGAAGGCGAACGCCGAAAGTGGCGGCGCTGTGCGCGGCAAGGCTGCCGCCGATGCTCGAGCCAATGCGCCGAAGGGATGGTTCCCCGGCGCCCAGCGGGTGGCGGACGCTTTTAACCCGAAGCTGATTTATCGGGATTCGATCGACAGCCTCAAGGGTGTCAAAGACTTGAGTTGGAGTAACGTTCGGAAGCTCGGCCAAGGAGACACATGGACAGGAGTCAGGCCGGGCGACCCAGGTATTGGCGAGGCAGCCAAGGGCATCGACGCGATGTCCGACGCCCTGCAGGCTGATAGTGCGGTCAAAGGAGCGGCAGACGTGCTTCAGACACAGACGCGCATCTGGGCGGGCTCGACTGCGGTCGCGTCGGTCACCGACGCTCTCGACAAGGGGGAGATCACCGGATTGGCCGGCGACCTGGTCGGGAGCCAGGCACTGGACGATGGAGTCTGGTCGGCTACGGGGGTCAAGGACGCCACGACGACGAGTGACGGGTGAGTGAGGCAAGCCGTGTGCGAGTGGGCGAGTGATGTCTGAACAGGCAGGACGAGGTGCGATGCGGCAACCGGACGAGCCGGTGGTACGCCCAGCGGGAATGCGGCCGCACAGCGCTCACGTGGTACGTCGGGCTCGACTGTATGCCTCTGGATCGTCCTTGGTCGTGCGTGATGCCCGCTGCCAGGAACGTCGGTATGCCGTTGGCGTCGGGGGTATTCGGCGGGTGGTCTTCCTCCCGCCCGAAGACGTGTGGGGGATCGTGCAGAAGCGCCCGGCCGACCGCTGGGGTGTCCTGGTCTTCAAGGGCGACGATGAGCGTGACCTCTTGCACGTGCCTCTTGCCGGGTGGCTTCCCGAGGCGACAAGTATCGGTGCCCTGGACCTGCGGCCGCACAACTGCCTCAGCCGGACTGGGCTGAGGGGTCTCGTTGAAAGACTTGGCATTCCCCTGGAAGAGGGCCCGATGTTCCTCTCTTCCTCGGGGGTGCCGGACGATGGCCGGGAGGGAAGGCCGTACAGGGCGCTCTACGCCGAGTTGCCTGGGTGGCACACCTGGGCCAGAGGCGTCGGACTATTCGGCTGGTTCATCGCTCTCGTGATCGGCTTTGCTACCGAGCTCAGCTGGGCCCTGCCGGTCGCTGCGGGATCCCTTTTTCTTCTACCGGCAGCTGATGCGGTGGTACGAATCCGGGCTTGGTGGCGCAACAGACGGCATCGTCGCCATGTCGAGAAGACGGAGATCACGCCGTCCCCGGCGACGGGGTGCGGAGGGACGAGGCGGTTCTTGCGGACCGCATCTGTAGGTGTGCTTGCCCATGACCTGGTTCTGATCAATGCGCTCGGTGAGGAACGCTGGCTCGGGCGCGCTGGCGCACACGGGGTGGCGCGACTGGTGCGGTTGATCGATGCCGCGACCGGGGAGCCGCTCGGCGTCGAGGTACGGGACAGAGAGGGTGAAGCGCGGGCACTGCTGCCGTGGCGCTTCTGGTTCGCGGGCCCGCAGGGAAGCGATGGCTGGGCGGCGTTGGTAGGAGCGTTGGGGGTGCCGGTCTCGGACCAGAAGTATCAGAAGTCACGAGGTGTGCAACCGTGGTGGCAGGGGCACCAGCTCGCGGGCGACGCCCGCAAGATGTCACCGATGGAGGGCAAGGCAGCTCGTAAGCAAATCGGCTGGTACCGCTCGGTCGTCGGTGCAAACGAACCCGTGGTTCTCCCGTTCTTCAGCGCTGTGCTGCTGTTCGGGCTATTCAGCGACGTGGTGCCGGTGTTTCTGGCGGGCTTGCTGTCCGCTCTGACCGTCGTGTTCTCGCTGGGACCCGCCGTGGCGAGCGCGCTGGTCAGCCGTATCTCGTACGACAGAACGGTCGAGGCGGCGCAGGGCTAGACGTGATACGAGTCAAGGACAACGGAGTACTAGTGAACACACCCCCCGGCAGCCGCACAGGGCCGCCTGCTGATTACCGCCTGCTCTTGCCTGAGGGGTGGTTCCGCCTGGACATCGACCCCGAGCGACGTGAACGCTCGGTCGACGCCCTGGTGAACCGCCGGTTCGAGGGCATGGACAATGTCCCGCACATCAAGCGGCAACTGAGGCAGGACTTGCTGGCACAGGCAACCGCCGCATTTCGTGAGGGCGGGATCGAGCTTTATCTCAGCCTGCAGCAAGCAGGACCTTTGACCATTCCGGCATCCCTTCTGGTCACCTTCTTGCCGGCCTCGTCCAGCGGAACCACTACGAGCCTTGAGGATGTCGCCACTCGGCTGGCGTCTGACGGGCAGGCGGAGGTTGAGGTCGTCGAACTCGCTGCGGGAACAGCCGTACGCGTTCGTCGCGCAACAGGTGGGCCTGATCAAGCTCCGCCGGCTGGGCTACCGGGGAAGGCCGAGGAAACGCTGCCTTCGCTCACCCTCGACTACCAACTGTCCGTGCCAGGAACCGAGACCCACTTGCTCTTGACCTTCTCCACGCCACTGGTACAGATCGCCGACGCCATGGTTGAGCTCTTCGACGCTGTGGCGGGGTCGCTGACATGGATGGGCGGTGATGACACCGGTGAGTGACATCAGTGCCGTCGGAATCGTGACCCCAAGCGACTGGGTGGCGCTCCCGATCGAGCCGTCGGACGATGTCCGGAGCTGGTCGAAAACCACCGCGGTGGAGCTTCGGGACCGAAGCCAGGCGGAGGGTTACGACATTGACAAGACGACTTTGAGGAAGGATCTGCGGTCCCGGGCCGAGGACAGCCGAAGCCGCAAACCCTTCTACGCCTTCGCCCTTTACCCCGACGGCTTCGACTTTGCTCTCGCGACCCTGGAAGTCGACCTGATCCATCCCGACGAAACGGTCCCTGAGATCACTCTCGACTGGCTGGCAGAGACCTTCAGCGCCGACGATTTCGGTCCCCCGATGATCTCCCACACTGACCTGCCGGTCGGCCCTGCCGTGCGCATCAGACAGAACTTCGCCTCCGGTGCTCGTTCACGTCGCAGGCCGGGAATTCTCATGGAAACACTGACATACGGGGTTGTGCCGACCGGTGCCGAGTCTGCGCTGATGATGCTCATGTCTTGGACTGTGCCGGGGGTGTCGGAGGAGATGGAGACAGCCGCCGACAGCATTGCGGAGACGCTGACAGTGGACCTCTGACGAGCCCGGCCGAGGCATTCCGGCTGGATTGTAGAGAAGGCGAGGTTGTGGTCGGGGGCACTGTCCGGGACCAGCACGAAGTACTCGACCCGACGGTGAGCGACGTCAACGCCCTGCGCCGCGTCGGCGGCTACATCCCGTTCCGAGCGCAGGGCCGCGGTGTCGTCGAGCTCCCGAGTTTCGGAGCTGGGAGTTCCACGGCATAGGCAACGCCCATGACAAGAGCCCACTCCGGGGCGGCGAGCATGCCCGGCAAGAAGGGCCAGCCCGGTGCCGCCCACGCAGACGCGGCCAGAAGATGCTGACCCAGACGCTACCGTCGTTGGAGCACGATGGCCTGCTCACCCGTACCGTGACGCCAGCCGGGCTGTTCACCGGTACCCGCAGACCGCGTAAGTCGGGGGGGCGATGTAGGCATCAACTTCCATCGCACCCCCGTCTTCAAGTTCCGGTGCACTTCGTCTCGTGGTTCGCAGGATGGCGCATCAAGTGTTTGTGGAGGCTGCTGCGCATTTTCTCGGTGGTCAGGACGATCCATGAGCCGTCCTTGAAACGGAGGAGCAGCTTGGTGCTCTCGTACTCGGGGAGAGGGTCTTCCAGTTCGGCTTCGGCGGTAGGGAGTTCGGCGACGACTGCCATGCGGCTCTCCGCGCGGAAGGAGACTCGCTTGGGCGGAGCGGCCAGCAAGATCCGGCCCTCGGAGAGCGCGACATACCGCTTGTTATGGGAGGAATGGCCATACCAACGCAGTAGGAACTGGCCGGCTGCGCCGTTCCAGTCTCCGTCGAAGGTCTGGTTCAAGCCGAGTTCGACTATGGCGGTGTCTCGCCGCTTGGCGTCGAGGTCTTCGATACGGAGACGCTCGCGTTCCTCCCCAGTCGCCAGCCACTTCTTGAGCACCTCTTCGCCAGAAGCGAGCAGGAGTAGAAATCCAAGAATGAGCAGGAGTGGGGAAGCGAGTACGAGAGCGAGCAGCCTCAGGGGTCGGATCAAGCCGGACCTAAGTGCTCCATTTCCGGCATTGCGATGAACATCTGGGGGAGGCTTGGGGATTTTGCCGATCTCACACCAAGCTCCCGCGTCCGGGGTGACACCGAGGCGACTGTGGAGCATTCGGTCCGTGCTGCTGGCCAAGTCGATTCCCTCCGCACTGCGTACGTGGCCGTGCTTCGCCGTAGTCTCTCACGTCTCTCGATGGAGGCAGCAATGGCCGACAGGGGTGTCCGACTGGACCCGATTAGGGACTGCTCCGGAGCCGCAAAAGAATAAAAGTTCGTGGAGGGAAGGTGAATTGACTCAAGCTCGGAATTAATGTCCACGGGGTCCTCCCGTGATTGGGAGCGCTCAAGGAATTAACGGCTCTCAAGGGGCTCAAGGGGCCTCTCGGGGCTGAAGGGGTTCGGAAAGGTCTTCGGCGGAGGAGAGGCGCTATGCGGAGTGGGAGACAACTTCCGGCCGGCGAGAAGGTGGAAGAGGACGTCCCGGTCCGGAAGCGGGATGCGGTCGGGCTGTTGGTGTGCTTCGTGGTGGGCGGGGCAGTGCTCCTCTTCGCCATCGGGGGCACGCGGTGGTTCTCGCGGCACATCGCGCCGGTCGTGTACGACGTGCCCGGTGGCTCCTGGGCGGTCGGAGCCATGCTGGGACTACTCAGTCTTGCCGGTTGGGCGGGCGTTCTGTCGGGCCGGTTCGACGGCTGGCGCGACGCGGCCCGCGCGAGTGGGGTGTCGCGGGTGGCGCGCGTCGTGGCCCGAGTGGTGTGCGGCTTGGCCGCGGTGGCGCCGGTCGTGTTTCTGGGCAGTGGCCTTCGGGGGAAGCACTGCCGGTCGTACGAGCCGGGTTGTGCGTACATCTCCGGGACCGGGCCGGCATTGTTCGCGTATGTCGCCGTCGCGGGTGGACTGGGCTGGATCTACTACCGTCGGCGTCGCGCCGTCGTCGAAGAGCGGCGTGCGCGGGAGCGGGCGCGGCTGCGGAAGCTGCGCAAGAAGGGCAAGGGTAAGAGTCGCCGCGCCGGCGCCGGGCGGTAGGAGGGGCCGGGGTCTCCTCCGGCGGGCGTCGGAGCAGGTGGTCAGTTCGTGTGCGGACGGCCGTCCCGGATCCACGTCACCATGACCAGGGCCGCGGTGATGTACATCAGGATGCTGAAGGTGGCCACGGAGTCCACGTACTGCTCGTGGCCGGTCGCGCGCAGCTGAAGTGCCAGGGAGCCGAGAGCGGTTCCGAGTGCGGCGGTGGCGGCGGACATCGCGACAAACGGGGCCTTCGTCATGGGTGTTTCCTCCAAGCCACGAGATGATCTCTCACACAGAGGCTACCTGCGCCGAGACGGCACGGACCGGGATGCGGCCCGAACTCATCGGGCAGGTGATGTCTCCCTCACCTTGTCCGCCAGGCGGTTGATCCCGTCGCCGAGCACGGACAGGGGACTGCCCGCCGGTTCGTCGTACGGCACGCGGGTGCCGGACGGGCCCGGCAGGGTCAGCATGCGTTCGGGCAGTTCGTGCGGTGCGTTCGTGGACGCGTCCAGGCAAAGCGGGCACAGCGACAGCCTGCGCCTGCGGTTGCCCTGCGCGGGGACGCGGACGTGGCGGCGGCCGGCCGAGGGGCCGTGGAGCGGGTTGACGGCGCAGCAACGGTCGTTGGTGTCGCCGTCGAGGGCGTTGCGGGCCCCGCGGGCGAGGATGATGACGGCCAGGAGGGTCGCCGGGTCGGTACGCGGCCCACCCGGTGAGCTCAGGCCTTCGATGTCACCGTCGACGAGGAACATCGCGGCGTCGAAACGTTCCCAGGCGAGGGCGAGATCCTGCCACCCGGCGCCGTCGGTCTCTGCGAGGGCGTCTGCCGCCGCCGAGAGTTCCGTACCAGCCGTTCGGCGCAGGTACGCCTCGGACGGCTTGGCCGGTGCCGCCAGCTTCAGCGCCTGCGTCCGCAGCACCGGCGGAGTGCGCCGACGCAGGACCGCCGCGACGATCCCGAGGACGCCCGCCACCAGCCCGAGCAGCAGCAGTGCCGCCACGGCGCCGACGAACAGGCCCGGCCAGAAGTCGGTGGCGTAGAGCGGCGGGAGGCTGTTCTCCGCCTCGGGACTGACAGGGCGGGCAGGTTCGCCGGAGGAGGCCGGCTCGTCGGTGCGCGGCGACTCGTCGAGGTAGGTCATCAGCGCGTCGAGGCGCTCGCCCAGGAGGTGGTCGTCGGCCTCGTGCGACCGGTCGTCCCCGTAGGAGATGAACTCGGGGACGTCGAAGAGAAGGCGCAGACTGTCCAGGCGCAGGCCGTGGTTGAAGACATCGATGTAGCCGTCCAGCGGGTCGGCGACGACGTACACGCCGTCCGCCTCGCCGACCCCGTCCGCCTTGCTCAGCTGTGACCGCACCGCGGCCGCGAACAGCTCCTCGTCACCGGCGGACTCGTCCTCCGGCAGGTGCGGAACGACAGTGACGTACACCGGCCCGCCGCCCTCCGAGCGCCCGAACCGCTCGATGCGGTCGTGCAGCCGGGACAGCTGGGCCTCGTCCAGTACCGGTGGGCTTTCAGGGTCGACGTAGACCGGGTCCTGGGCCAGGCCCTCCGCGACCCGCTCGACCCGTGCCGTCATCTCCTCGTGGCCGGGGAGGGGAGCGGCGCCGCGTTTCGTCTGGTCGAAGACGAGCGGAGCCGTGACCGCGATCGCCGCCGCGGTGGCCAGGGCCAGGCCCGGGATGAGCAGGCGCCGCAGGACGGAACGGCCCGCGGCGGTGCGGGGCGAGGTCGGGCGACCCGTGGCAGCGACACCCGTGGCAGCGACACCCTTGGCGGTCCGGCCCTTGGCGGTCCGGCCCTTGGCGGGGCGAAGCGGGGTCGCTCGCGGGAAGCGGCGACGGGCCCGCCGTACGCACGGCGCCAACAGCAGGATGGTCAGCGGTACGCCGGTCAGCGCGATGCCCGTGACGAAGGACTGGTTCCTGCGGTCGGCCGGGCCGATGTACATCTCCTCCGGCTCGTTGCCCTCCCGGAAGCTCTCGCGGGCCGCGTCCGCCCGCGCCTCGGCCTTCTCGGTGCCCTGCGCCACTACGTCCACGAAGCGTTCGAAGCTGCGCAGCGGGCCCGCGTCGTAGGGGAGTTCGAAGACGGTGGTCGTACGGGCGGCCTCCGCGGGGGCGCGTACGCCGTAGGCCGCCGCCTTCCTCACTCCCGACTCGTCGAGGAGCACGAAGAGCCCGTCGCGCCCGAGCCGGTCGTGCACCGCGCCCAGCAGGTCCTCGACGGAACCGCCCTGGCCCGGCAGGACGAGCACGTACGTCGGTACGCCGGTGCGTTCGGCGAGCCGGGCGAAGTCGGGCGCCATGGAGCGGGGGACCGCGCGGGGGAGCTGGTCGGTGATGTGGACCGGGTTCTCGCGGAGGCGGTCGGCCAGGTGGGCGGCCTGGGTGGGCGGACGGCTCGCCGCGGGGGCGTCGGCGGCGCGGGCCGGTGCGGCCACCAGGGTCGCGGCGGTGAGGAGGAGGGCGGTTAGGCCGCAGAGGGTGAGCAGCAGGCGGAGCACGCCGCTCGCGGTGTGATCGGTCGGCGGCCGTCCAGCCGTCGCCCTGAGTGTGGTCAGCACTCGCACTCCCCGTGCCCCCGTCCCCGGTCGTGGGTTTTCTGCCCGCGGCACTCTACTGACGGCTTCGCTGCTGCGAAACCGCCCTTCCTCGGCCCGGCTTGGCGTTCTGCGCCTTCACCACCGCAGCCGGCAGCTTCGCGTCGCGGAGTGCGGGTGTGGGGGAGGGGGGAGATGGAAGGGACGGAAGAGATGGGAGGGATGGGAGGGATGGGAGGGATGGGAGGGATGGGAGGGATGGGAGATGTGGGAGAGATACGAGAGCGGGTGTGCTCGGTCAGGCGTGCGGTGTTTCTGTCAGTTTGCGAAGCTCGGGGGAGAGCTCGGGCACCTTGGCCCCGGCCGCCTGCGCTGCCGCGACCTCCTGGACGTAGGCCAGTGCCGCCTCCCGCAACCGCTCCTTCTCCCTGCCCTGCCGACGGCCGACCAGCCAGACGTACACGGCGAGGGGTACGAGGAGGAGGGCGCCGTAGCCGACGGGTTCGGCGGAAGTGGCGGCCCACATGGCGCCGCCCGCGCCGACCAGGATCAGCAGACAGCCCGTTTCGTCGTGCCAGCCGCCGACGTCGGCCATCGTCTCGTACGACCGGACGGCTTCGGGTTTCGGCGGTACGGCGACCGGGGCGGCGGCCTGGGCGGTGACGGGCTCGGCCGCACCCTGGGACGGTGCCGGGCCCGGCAGCGCTTCGTCGCGCAGTGCGTCGTCCGACAGCGGCTCGACCGTCTCGTACGTCGGAATCGGCGCCGCGCCCTTCCCGCCCCCGGTCGACGAACGGCCCTCCAGCCACGCCGGTACGTGCGTCAGCGGAACGCCGTGCGCGCGGGCCACGCCCAGGACCTCGCGGTAGCCGGCGAGCGGGCCGTGGGTCAGGGCGCGCTTCCAACAGGTGCGCGCGTGCACCACCAGTGCCACGCCGACGACGAGCAGGGACCCGGCGGCGCCGAGCGCGGCGAAGAGGTGGTCGGTCAGCGCGGGGGCCATCGGAACGACGAAGGGAAGGAGCAGACCGGCCGTCACCGCCAGCACCCCGAGCCACGCCGCCGGCCGACGCTGTTCCGCTTCCAGGGCCCGCCGTCGCTCGGCGAGGAGCGCGGTCACCGCCGTGTCGTCGGTGTAGTCGAAGCCGTGACGCGTGCTGATGGCCCGGACCGCTGCCAGAACTCTGGTGTCGGCGGCCAGGGCCGCACCGTTCACCGGAAGCAGGTCCACCGTCTCCCCCTCTGCGCTGTGCCGATCGTTCACCGGTCCGAGCGAAGATCATGGCACGGGCCGTCCGCGCCTTCGTGAGTGAATCGTGCAGGCATCATGGCCGCACGGTGACGAACAGCACGCGGACGGTGTTCGGCCGAGGTGCGGTCGGATTCGCGCGCGCACAGTCGAAGGGGCGACTGGCCGGCGGCTCTCAAAGGGGTTGAGCTGCAACGAAGTTGCAGACGGGTAACGGCGGGAGGTGCGAGGCCCGAGGGGGCGGGCGAGCCTTGAGGGGCTTATGTGCGGCTGATACGGTGCGATGGCTTGACACCCGCCTCGCTGCTGGCTATTCGCCCAGGTCAGGCGGGTGCGTCAGGGGTTGTCCCGGGACGCCACCGGTCGGGCGGACACGAGCGAAGTGTCCGAATTTACAGACGATTGCGCTTGCTTGAGCGGTGACTGCTGCTCGAGCGAGTACGCGGCAGACAATTTCTTGGGTGTACGGGGAGCGGTTGCGTGAAGATCCAGGAGCGTACGGGGGCGGGCGCGGGACGTTCCGCGGCTCCGGTTCAGCCATCGGTCGGTGACCGGCTTCCCAGCCCTCCCCGCGAGCGCAAACCCGCGCTGGCCGCGCTGGCGGTGCTGCTGATCCTGCTGGGCGCGCTGGGTGCGACGATGCTGGTGCTGCGGGCCGGGGACCGGGTCGAGGTCGTCAAGGTGACGGCCCCCATCCCGGCGGGCGGCTCCATCAACAAGAGCAACTCGACCTCGGTGATGGTCGCGGACGACCCCGGTATCCACTACGTCAAGTGGGAACAGTTCGACACGATCAAGACGTACAAGGCCGTGTCCGCGATCCCCGCGGGTTCCGTCGTCGTCGGCGAGATGTTCGCCAAGGAGGCCAAGCTGCCCGCCGGCAAGGCGTCCGTCGGTGTGGCCCTCAAGGAGGGGCAGTACCCCTCGGACATCAAGAGCGGCGACAGCGTGGCTGCCTACCGCGTCGGTACCCGGAGCGCCGGCAGTTCGGACGCCTCCGACAACGAATCGTCGTCGTCCTCCTCCTCCAACGCGCTCATCGCCGAGGCCCGCGTGGAGATCGTCACGAAGGACAGCGACTCCACCGTCAGCACCGGCAGCAAGTCGCTCACCCTCCTCGTGGACGAGGCCGACGCGGCTGCCCTGGCCTCGGCGGCGTCCGCCGGCGAGGTCGCCATCGTGCGTGTCCCCGGCAAGTAGAAGGCGACCAACCACCCATGGCCCTCATCGCCCTCGCCGCCGACAAGGGTTCCCCCGGCGTCACCACCGCGGCCGTCGCCCTCGCGGCGGTCTGGCCGCGCCGCGTCCTGCTCGCCGAGACCGACCCGGCGGGCGGCGACCTGGTGTACCGGTCCGCCGCCGCGCACGGCGGGCCGCTCAACCCCAACACCGGCATGCTCTCGATCGCCGCGACCGCGCGCCGCGGCCTCGTGCCCGACCAGCTCTGGGACCACGTGCAGCCGCTCAGCGGCGGCCTCGAGGTCCTCGTCGGACTCGGCATCTCCGAGCAGGCCGCCGGTCTCGCGGGCCTGTGGCCCACCCTCGGCCGTGCCTTCGCCTCCCTCGCCGACTCCCCGAACGCGCCCGCCGACGTCATCGCCGACTGCGGCCGCATCAGCGGCGACTCGCCGGCGACGGAGCTGTTCCCGCACGCCGCGCTGGTCCTGCTGATCTCCCGTACCGAGCCGGAGGCCATCGCCCGCGTCCGCGACCGCGCCGCCGCACTGTCCAACAAGCTGCACGGCGGCCCGCGCGGTGCCGCGAGCCTCGGCATGCCGCTGATCGGCGTCGTCCTCGTCGCCGACACCAACAACGCCGCCAAGCTCTCGGGCCAGGTCAACGACATGCTGGTGGCCGCCCAGACCGGCGCCCGCGTGGTCGGCACCATCGCCGACGACCCGGCCGGCGCCGACCAGTTGGCCGGGCGCAGGCGCGGCCGGCTGGAGAAGTCGCTGCTCATCCGCTCCGCCCGCAAGGTCACCTCGGACCTGTACCAGCAGTTCGGCGCCGCCTGGTCCGCACCGACCGGACCCGCCGGCGCCGACATGAACGGCCATGCGGGGGCCGGCCGATGACCGCTGTCGACCACTCGTTGGTCAAGCGGTTCCGGCAGGACGCCGGTGACCGCATCGCCGAGCAGCGTCGCCAGGACCAGGTCAGCGGCGTCACGCCGATGTCCACCGAGGACGAGCGGCAGTACGCGCGCGCCGTCATCGCACAGATCCTGGAGGAGTACGCCCGCGCCGAGATCAACGCCGGGCGCACGCCGCTGGACGCGGAGACGGAGGAGGCGTACGCCGCCGCCGTGCACGCCGCGCTGTTCGGCGTGGGGCGGCTCCAGCCGCTGCTGGACGACCCCGAGGTCGAGAACATCGACATCAACGGCTGCGACCAGGTCTTCGTCGGCTACTCCGACGGACGCGAGGAGCGCGGCGAGCCGGTCGCCGAGACCGACGAGGAACTGATCGAGCTGATCCAGATCCTCGGCGCCTACTCCGGCCTCTCCTCCCGCCCCTTCGACTCCGCCAACCCGCAGCTGGACCTGCGTCTGCCGGACGGTTCGCGTCTGTCTGCGGTCATGGACGTCGCCCGGCGCCCGGCGCTGTCCATCCGCCGCGCCCGCATGGGCAAGGTCTTCATCTCCGACCTGGTCGGCAACGGCACCCTCACCCCGGAGCTGGGCCACTTCCTGGCCTGCGCGGTCCGGGCCCGCAAGAACATCATGATCGCGGGCGCGACCAACGCGGGCAAGACGACACTGCTGCGTGCCCTCGCCAACGAGATCCCGCCCAACGAGCGCCTGATCACCGTCGAGCGCGCCCTGGAGCTGGGCCTCGACACCTTCCCCGACCTCCACCCCAACGTGGTGGCCTTCGAGGAGCGGCTGCCGAACTCCGAGGGCCAGGGCACCATCAGCATGGCGGAGCTGGTCCGCCGGTCCCTCCGTATGAACCCCTCCCGCGTCATCGTCGGTGAGGTGCTGGGCGACGAGATCGTGACCATGCTCAACGCGATGTCGCAGGGCAACGACGGCTCGCTGTCCACGATCCACGCCAACAGCTCGCACGAGGTCTTCAACCGCATCTCGACGTACGCCCTCCAGGCCGCCGAACGGCTGCCGATCGAGGCCAGCCAGATGCTGGTGGCCGGCGCCGTCAACTTCGTCGTCTTCATCCAGCGGCGCAACAACTTCCACAGCGGCGGACGCCTCCAGCGCATGGTCACCTCCGTCCGCGAGGTCAACGGCGTCGACGGACGCGTCCTCTCCAGCGAGGTCTTCGCCGAGACCCCCGACGGCCGGGTCGTACCGCACGCCCCCATAGCCTGCCTGGAGGAACTCATCGCCTACGGCTACCGGCCCAACGGAACGTGGGGGTGACGGACATGACCACGCACACCACGCACACCACTCTCGCCGCGCTCGACTCCCTCGGCTCCATGGGCGGCCTCTTCTCCACCACCGTCCTGTACGCCCTCGGCTGCGGCGTCGCCGTCGGCGGCGGCATCGCCCTGCTCCTGCTCGCCGTACGCGGCCTGCCCGCCAAGCCCGAGCACGAGAAGCGCCAGGCCACCGAGCGGGCCAACGAACTGATCCGCTGGGCCGGTCAGCGCGGTTCCCTCGCGGCCATCGTCGGCCTCGTCGTCCTGCTCGTCACCCGCTGGGCGGTCCTGGGCATCGCCGCCGGCGTCCTCGTCTTCTTCTGGGACCGCCTCTTCGGCGGCGCCGCCGAAGAACGCGCCGCCATGAAGCGGGTGGAGGCCCTCGCCTCCTGGACGGAGTCCCTGCGCGACACCATCGCCGGCGCCGTCGGCCTGGAGCAGGCCATCCCGGCCTCCGCCCGCGCCGCCGCGCCCGTGCTCCGCCCGCACCTGGACGCCCTGGTCGACCGGCTGCGCTCGCGCACCCCGCTGCCCGACGCGCTCCAGCACCTCGCCGACGAGATCGACGACGCGTCCGCCGACATCATCGTCGCCGCGCTGATCCTCAACGCGCGGCTGCGCGGTCCCGGTCTGCGCCAGGTCCTCGGCGCGCTCGCCAAGTCGGCGCGCGAGGAGGTCGACATGCGCCAGCGCGTGATGGCCCAGCGCGCCTCGACCCGCCGTTCCGTCCAGATCGTGGTCGCGGTGTCGGTCCTCTTCGTCCTCGGCCTGTCCATCTTCAACCGGGACTTCGTCGAGCCGTACGGATCGCCCGTCGGCCAGCTCGTCCTGGCCTGCGTGTGCGGACTGTTCGCGCTGGGCTTCTGGTGGCTGCGCAAGCTGTCGACCATCGAGACCCCGGAGCGCTTCCTCGTCCGGGACAACTCCGACGTCCGGTTCGTGCGCCCCCGCACGCCGGGGCAGCCGCAGCACGCGGCCGCCCAGCCGGGCCAGACCGCGCAGCGCCTGCCGCAACCGTCCCAGCCGTCGCAGGCGTCTGGGGACGAGGGGGTACGACGATGAACCTGACGATGCCGGTCCTGGTCGGCGCGGTCATCGGCCTGGGCATCTACGCCCTGGTCCGCGCCCTGATGCCGAGCAGGCAGAGCCCGATCCAGCAGGTCGCCCGCATCGACGCGATGCGGGCGCGCGGGGCGGCGTACGAATCGTCGTCGCGCACGGCGAAGGACACCGGCCGCTTCGGCACGCTGCGCGCCCAGGTCGGTGCCCGCGTCGCCGAGCTGTACCTGCAGCAGGGCTGGGAGCAGCGCTCGCTGCGCGCGGACCTGGCGGTGCTGGACCGCAGCTGGGAGAAGTTCCTGGCGACCAAGGCGCTGCTGGCGGTGGGCGGCCTGTTCTTCGGGCCGTTCCTGTTCGCGATCGTGTGGACCCTCGGCTTCAACGACAGCCCGGTCATCCCCGTCTGGCTGGCCCTGCTCTGCGCGGTGATCTTCTTCTTCCTCCCCGACCTGGAGGTACGCCGGGACGCCGCCGAGAAGCGCCGTGACCTGCGGCGCGTGATCGGCGCGTACCTGGACCTGGTCTCCATGAGCCTGGCCGGCGGGCGCGGTCTGCCCGAGGCGCTGATGGCGGCGGCGGAGGTGTCGGACGGCTGGGCCACCCACCGCATCCGCAACGCCCTGGCCGACGCGCGCATCACGGGCATCAGCCAGTGGCAGGCGCTCGGCCAGCTCGGTGAGGACCTGGGCGTCGAGGAACTCAAGGACCTCTCCGCCTCCCTCGCCCTGGTGGCCGACGACGGCGCCAAGGTCCGCGAGTCCCTGGCCTCCCGCGCCGAGACCATGCGGCACCGCGAACTCGCCGAGATCGAGGGCAGCGCGGGCGAGAAGTCCCAGTCGATGCTCGTGGCCCAGCTCCTGCTGTGCGCCGGGTTCCTGGTGTTCCTGATCTATCCGGCGGCGATGCGGGTGTTTCAGGTGTGACGCGGTTTATCAGCTCCAGAGGCTCCAACGGCTCCAAGCCTCACAGACCTCACAGGCCTCAGAGGCTCCAGAGCGACTTCGCTTCCAGAAACTGATACGAGAGGACAGAAACCCACCATGAACGGACGGAACTTCCGCACCGGCACCACGGGCATCGTGCCCGTGGACTTCCTGATCACCTTCCTCAAGGCCCGCGTGGAGCGCGCCCGCTCCGGCGAACTGGACCGCGGCGCGTCGGCGGTCGAGTGGGTCATCATCTCGGCGGTCGTCGTGGCGATCGTCGGCGTCGTGGCCGCCATCATCAACGCCGCCCTCAGCGAGGGCGCGAACAAGGTCGGCGACTGCATCAAGGGCGCGGACGCGGGCAGCACCTGCTGATCGCACGACGCGACGAACGGGGTTGACGGGGATGCCGGGGAGCATGCTGAGACGGGTGCGCCGCAGGGTGGAGACCGCGCGCGAGGCGGTGGCCACCCGCGGCGATTCCGGCATGACCGCGATCGAGTTCGTACTGCTCACCCCGGTCCTGTTCTTCATGATCTTCGCGACGGTGCAGTTCGGGCTGTACTTCTTCGCCGACCACGTGGCACAGGCGGCGGCCCAGGCCGGTGCCCGCAAGGCCCGCGCGACGGCCGACGCCCAGCCCGGCGGCTGGCGCGGCGAGGCGCAGGACGTGGTCGACAGCTACATCAGCCAACTGGGCCCCCAACTGGTCATCGCACCGGACGTGAAGATGCTCCAGCCGGAACAGGACACGGTCGGAGTGGAGATCACAGCCCGCATCCCGACGGTGTTCCCGGGGCTGGACCTGACGGTGCACGCGGAGTCGATGGGCCCGGTGGAGCGCTTCGTCGAGGACGGGGGGAACTGAATGCGGGGCACCCTGCGCGCGCCCGGCCCGACGGCGCCCGAGAACCGCAGCCGGACACCGGACGACGCCGGCCTGTCCACCATCGAGGTGGTCATCCTCGCCCCGGTGATGATCCTGTTCATCCTCGTCCTGGTGGCCTTCGGCCAGCTGGTCGACGGCCGCGGCGCCCTCGACGGCGCCGCCCGGGACGCGGCCCGCGCGGGCTCGATCCAGAAGGACCACGGCACGGCGATCGCCGAGGCGAAGAGGGCCGCCGAGGCCAACCTCGCGGACGTCTGCTCCGGCCCGGTCTCCGTCGTCCAGAAGAGCGCGGGCTTCGAGCCCGACACCCTCTTCACGGTGGAGGTCAGCTGCGAGGTGCGCGGCCTGGCGATGATCGGCCTCGACATCCCCACCACCCTCTCGGCGACCTTCAGCTCCCCGCTGGACCCGTACCGGAGGACGGCGTGAGATCCCTCGTACGCGTCCGGCTCGCCCACCTGCGCGCCCACCTGGACGACCGCGGCTCGGGCGCCGGCGCGGTCATCATCTTCGCCCTGGTCTTCCTCGCCCTCTCGGCCTTCGTCATCGACGGCGGCATGTCCATCTCCAAGCGGGAACGCGCCGCGGACATCGCCGAGCAGGCCGCCCGGTACGCCGCCCAGGACATCGACCGCGAGGCCCTCTACGACGACGTGGGCGGCCCCGCCCCCATCAACTACGAGAACTGCGACGCGAGGGTCAAGGCCTTCGCCGCCGAGATGAACATGACCGGCGCGGACATCGCCGGGACGCACTGCGTGGTGGCCGACGCCGCGCAGGTGCAGGTCGAGGTCCAGCTCACCTACTCCCCGGTCTTCACGGGGCTGTTCTACGGCGGCGACGTGGTCGTCCACGGGCAGGCGGTGGCGGAGAACGAGGTGGGCTGACCCACCCGCCGCCACCCTCCCGCCCCTCGCTTCCATCCCCCCCACCAACGGAGGTACGACTCCCATGCGCACACGCCCGACCACCGCCACCGCTGCCGCCGCCCTGACGGCAGCGGTCACCCTGCTCCTCTCCGGCTGCGGCGGCTCGGACTCCGAGGACTCCGGCAAGGACAAGATCGCGGGGGCGGACACGGGGGCTTCGGCGTCGGCGTCACCGACGCCGTCCTCTTCGGACGACGGTATCGGGAGGCCCGAGGTCAGGCTGCCTCAAGGTGTGAAGGATGTCTTCGAAGACGGTGAGACCGGAGACGATGAGAAGGACGCCGTGTTGGCGGACCACGAGCGGAACATGACCGCCATCGACGCCGCGATCACCGGTGACCAGGCTGCAGCCCAACCTGCGGTCAAGTTCTATAACAAGGACGCCGCACTGCTGTCGGCGGCCGAGTACATCCAGTCATTCTATGACAACGACCGCAGCTTCGTGGGGACAACGCGCTACTACAAGCGCGAGGTGACGCTTCTCAACGGTGGGGCGGCGGCGCTCACCTACTGCATCGACGGGACCAAGACGTACCCCAAGGACCGCAAGACCGGCAAGGTGGACAAGTCGATCCCGGCGTCGGCCGACGACTACACCTTCGTGACTGAACGGTTGGAGAAGAACGATCAGGGCGTCTGGCAGTCGGCCAAGGTGACGTCGGGGGCGGGTGCCGAAAAGTGCATGTGAACGGGCTGTCCAGGTTTCGCCGTCTTGCTGTGCCGGTGTTGGCGCTCGCTCTGACAGCCGTGCCGATGACGTCTTACGCCGCTGGCGGCCGGGGCGGCACCGATCAGCAACGCGGAAGTGGCCAGGGCGGTCGAAGCGGCAAGACGCTCTATGCCCAGACGAAGGTCACGACGACGGTCAACGGGAGTTCCACCACCACCGAGACGGGTTCTCTGACCTCTAGAGACGTCAACTGGACGCCGCCAGCCTGCTGGTATGAGCCCGCCTTTTCCCCCAAACAACTGAAGGGCACCCTTGACGCCCTCCGGAAGTTCAATCCGTTCGGACTTGGCAACATGGTCGCCGACATGTACGACGAGTACTTCAAGGACGGTGATCCCTACAAGAACTACAACCTCGATAAGCAGGGCGAGGGCATGTTCTGGGCGGGCGTGGCCAACCCGAACAGGGAAGACGAACCGGAAGCCCAGGCGTGCGACAAGCCTCCGTTTTGGGTCGACAACGGCGATACGCCCGACGAGCCCCTCGCCCTCACCCCCCAAGTGCTCGCCGAATACGCCTACGACGAACTCCCGGTCCCCGGCACGGAAATCGAAATCAAGCCGGCCGGAGCCACAAAGGTGAACCTCCCCACCTGGATCTGGCTCGACAAGGCCAAGTTCAAGAAGATCTCCGTCACCGCCAGCCTCCCCGGCACGGGCCTGTCCGCCACCACGACCGCCGAGCCCGTCTCCCTGCACATCGACCCGGGCACGGGTGACGCCCGTACCTACCCCGCATCGGGCGACTGCGAGATCAACGCAGACGGCAGCATCGGCGAGCCGTACGCGGACGGCAAGGCGAACGACACCCCACCTTGCGGCGTCACCTACCTCCGCGCATCGGGCTCCGACGGCGCGTACGCCTTGCAGGCCACCGTCACCTGGAAGATCTCGTGGTCCAGCACCACGGGCGAGGGCGGCGACCTCCCGGAGGGCACGTTCGGCGCCACGCAGGACGTGACGGTGCAGGAGATCCAGTCCGTGAACCGCTGAGGGTCAGGCCATCAAGCCGAGCGACTACGCCTGGTCCATGGATATCCCGAGATCCCGCGTCGCGATCTCGACGAGCCGGCTCTCCGGGACCACCGGAGGCGAATAGGCCAGCTCCCGGACCCGAGTGACGAAGTCGTCGGGCAGCGCCAGGTGATACGTGGCCAAGTAATACGACAGGTCCTCCCGCCAGACCCAGGCCCCGTCCGTGCAGAGCGACCCGGCGCTGACCAGCGTCGGGCCCTCAGGGTCCAGCACGTCGCGTTCCGCCCCCATCTCCGCCCAGATCCAGGCACCTCCACGAAGGTACGAGACGACTCGGCTCTCGTCGGCCACCCCGAAGTCCCTCACCGCGTCCGTGATGGAGCCCTCGGCCGGAAAGCCCCATCCGGGCGCGAGTTCGGTGAAGAAGCCGACAGTGCGGACCGTTCGTTCGCCCCGGGCGGGTCTGATGGCCACTGAGGGCTCCTCACGTCGGTTCAGGTCGTCGGCCGATGTACGCGAACGGACCTCTCGCGGCACAATCCCCTGCCTGCGCCGCTGAGAAGCCAGATGGGTGGCCAGCGGGACGAAGCCGTCGCCGGTGCGCGTCCCGTGGAAGCCCACGTCGCGCAGGTCGAGCCGGACGTCACCGACAGCGCGCCCGCCCCCGACGGCCTACTTCTCGCCACCGCCGCCCCGCTTGTCCTCCGTCTTCACGGAGCCGCTGACCTTCTTGGTGAGGTCGTCGTCGAGTTTCTTGAACTCCCGGACCACTGCGTCCGACATGTCGGCGAGGGCGTCGAGCTGCTGGGTGATGTCCTCACGGCCGTCCTCCCAGTTGGACTCGAAGTCGCCGAGGGCGTCGTTGACGCTGCCGTCGCCGATGTCGTCCTTGTACGACTCGAAGAGCTTCTTGGTGTGGTTCAGCCGCGTCTTCAGCGACCGCAGCCGGCGCCCGTAGTCCTCCATCTCGGAGAGCGGCAGCGCGAGGTCGCTCTTGCCCTTGGCCATGGCCCGAAGCCCCCAACAGTCAGACGAAACGGAAGGTGCTGGTGACCGCGTCGAAGATGTCGTGGAACGCCTCGGCGAGATCCAGCACCGGGCTGGCCCCGGAGACGAGGACGACCTGATCGGTGGTTCCCGGGACGGGAATGTACGTCTGGGTCAGCACCATGCGCAGCGTACGACTGTCACCTTGGGCCACGGGCACGTCCTCGACGCCGTACGTCCGCGCCGCCATGCCCACCTCCGGCAGGTCCACGGTCGTGACCGTTCGCCAGGCGTCCCCTTCACGACGAGGGGTGATCGTACGCAGGCTCTCGGCGATGGCACGGGGGTCGGTGGACAGAGCGGCGCCCTGCTTGTTCTTGGCACCGAGCACGGAGACGGTGACGGTCGCGGAGAGCGGCACGCCGTCGAAGTTCTCGGCCATGCAGCCCAAGTAGATCGCACCGGAGTCGTGGGCGTCCTTCGCCATCTTGCGGAGCATGGCGGTCAGTTCGGCGCGGTAGGGGGCGAGGTCGGGGAACTCGCGGACGCGCTCGTCGACGAGGCCACGGATGGTGGCCTCCCGGCCTTCCGGACGGATGTCGAACTCCCACCACGAGTCGGGGACCGCCAGCGACACACCGACGGGCGCCGGCGCCGCTGTGGGGTTCGCTTCCTCGTCGGGGTCCGGTGCGGGAGTGCGGTGAGAACCGTCTGCTTCGGGCAGCCAGTCCCATGCCTCCTCAGAACGTTCGACCGGGACCGCGCCGGTGGTGAAGGACAGCGGCAGGGCCAGCGCCGCCACGCGCGACAGACTGTGCGGTGAGACGGGGACGCGGGCGCGTCCGTCCACGTGACCGCTCAGGTCGATCTGCACCGTCAGCCCGGACTCCCTGAGCGAATGGATGCTCGGCAGCTTGCCGGAGACGAGGTCGGCCAACTCGTCCAGCGCACTGTCGAGGCCCTGATCGGGTCGGGCGGTGACCTGGAGCGCCCAGACTCCTTCGCCGGGACGGAAGCGGGAAGCCACCGTTGGCTCACGGGTGAGTGACGGAGTGATACCGAGCGCTCGGGTGACGTCCTGCGGGGCCAGGTCCTCACCGGAGATGAGCAGGGCCGCTGTCGGGCTGTCCCACGAGGGGGCCGAGATCGTCATCATTCTCGCTATCGGTCACTGGTGCTCGGAGAAACGGTGAGCGGCACGTTCAGGGCGGCCATTCGGGAGACCACATCAGGAGTCAGCGTAAAGCTGCTGCCGTTTCCCACGAAGCCCGTGACACTGATCGTGACCTCATATCCCTGTGCGGCCAGGTGATTGATTCCTGAGGAGTACGGTTCGATTTGTGCGAGCAGTTCCAGGAATTGCTCGTTCACCCCTCCCGGGTACCTTTTGTGCACGGCCAGCGACCAGACGCCTTCCTGGGGCTGACCGGCCCGTCGGCTGTCCGCGTCCGGGACGGACAACGAGGTCGGGGGCGTCCGGATCACCTCTGCGAGGAGGGAAGGGTCGAGGTCGGTCTTGCGGACGACCAACTGCACGCCCGTTTCCGCCCAGGCGCCTTCCTCGTGGTCCCACTGCATTCGCCCG
Source organism: Streptomyces mutabilis (assembly GCF_046628145.1). Lineage (NCBI taxonomy): Bacteria > Bacillati > Actinomycetota > Actinomycetes > Kitasatosporales > Streptomycetaceae > Streptomyces > Streptomyces mutabilis. The sequence goes on from NZ_CP176874.1 coordinate 4,518,944, forward strand.
GCTCCTTCAGAAGATCTCACGGCACGCCGCCCAGTGTACGTTCCCCATACCGGGCTGGAGCAGCTCGTTCAGCCTAGTCCGTTCAGCAACGGTGACCGAGTTCTCGAATACGCTGAAGGAGCCACCCCCGCTGCCTGCCGGGGCGGCCAGCGTGTAATTGGGAATGACGTCTCCGGACCGAGCCACTTGCAGTGCCTCTCCCGGATAAACCCCGGCCTCGACGGTGAGGCCGTCCAGGCCGCCGAGTCGGTCGCCGTGTTCCACGTAGAACGACATGGACGTACCTTCCGGTACCCGGATGGTGCCCGCGCCCTCTTCCAGGAAGCCGTGCCCAGCCAGTACCGTCTCATCGGTCCTTCCGCCCTGGAAGACCCGAGTCGCGTAGTAGTGGCCCTGGTCGGACGTGTAGACCTTCTTCGAGAGCTGCGGATTCAGCTGGACCAGGGCCTGCTTGATCTGGTCGATCGAGGGGAGCGGGCCCCCGGAACCTCTCGACGCCGCCTTGCCCAGCCATGATCCGTCGAGGCCTCGGAAGATGTTTCGGGTCCCCGCACCGAAGCCGCGCAGTCCGCCGGCGAGGTTCTTCAGGCCACCGCCGATGCCTCCCATGAACCCGGCGCCGAGCGCCTTCAGCCCGCCGGCCTTCCACAGCTTGCCGAGCTTCGCCAGGCTCGTGATGCCCTTGGTCGCCGGTATGCAATCCAGTGCCGCCCATAGGAGGTCGCCCCAGCCGGCCTCGCCTTTGATGACTTTTCTTATCGTGTCGGCCATCACGACCAGGGCCGCCGCGAACACCAGCCACCCCAGCGGGCCGCCCACGATCATCACGATGATCCCGACGACGGCGACGACCCACTTGCAGACGGTGACGATCTCGTCCCAGTGGTCGGAGACCCAGTCGCCGATCTCCTCCCACCAGTGCCGGTTCGGGATACCGGCGTCCGACGCCTCCTGGAGCTTGGTCACCGTCCGGCGCGCGGCGTCCTCGCGCAGCCCCTTGGCCTGGGCGGCGAGCTTCCTGGCCGCGTCCAGGGCGTCCTTCGCGCTCTCGACGTTCCGCTCGGCCGTGGCCTGGCGGGCCTTCGCGTGCTGGGCGTCGCGGGTGGCACGCCGTACGTCGGCCTCGTCGGGCTTGGGGATGTCCTTGCCGCCGTTCTTGGCGGGGTCGTAGGAGTCCACCTTCTCGGTAGCGGTGCGGACCCAGTCGTTCGCTCCCGACAACGCCGTCTGGGCGGTGGTGAGTTCGTCGCGCGCCTTACGGCCGTCGCGCAGGGCCTTGTCGGCCTTCTCCTGGGCGTCCTGGAGGTCGGGCCAGAAGCTCGCCAGCGCGTCGCCTGCCAGGTCGTACGACCTCTTCAGCTTCCGGAGCTTCTTCGGGACGTCCTCGAACTCCTCGGCGAACACGTCCGCCGTCTTGCCCGCCCAAGAGAGGATCTCGTCCTCCTTGGCTATGCCCTTGAGGTCGCGGAGGGCCTCCGCCACGTCGTCGGCGAAGTCGTGCAGCGTGCCGGCGAGTTTGCGTATGCGTTGCGGGTCGCCCGGGGTCGGGTCCTTCTCCAGGTCGAGTACGTGCCAGTCCGTCGGCCTGTGGGACACCGTGTTCTCCCCCGTACACGCGCGATGCCTATCGCTTGGAACGTGCGTATGAACTTATCGCACGAGTGGATCGTCGCGGAGTAGGCGGACAGGCGGACAGGCGGACAGGGGGTCAGGGAGCGGCTGCCCTGAAGCTCCGGACGAGCGCGGTGAAGGCTTCGAACGGGACGGTCACTGTGCCCTGGGAGGGGTCCTTGGAGTCACGTATCGCGACGCGGGTGGCGAGTGGGGCTATCTCCACGCAGGTGTTGCCGTCGCCTCCCTCGGAGTAGGAGGACTTCTGCCAGTCGATGGGGACGGTCACGCGTCGCGCCTCACAGTTCCTTCGCCAGGTTATGGATGAAGTCCCGCGTCCGGGCGGGGTCGAGTGCAGCCTTTTCCACTTTACGGAACAGCTTCCGGAAACGGTCGAGCTGAGATTCGGCGTCCAGGAAGGCGGTGCCGCTGGGGGAGTCGCGCAGCACGGTGTCCAGGCGGGGCAGCGGGCCGCCCACGTGCATCATGGCGGCGCTGGCACCTGCGAAGTGGTCGGTGTCGAAGGGGACGACTCGTACCGTGATGTTCTCCCTCTCCGACTCCTCCAGGATTCTGTGCAGTTGGGCGCGAGTCACCTCGCGGTCGCCCACGCGGATGCGCAGCGCGGCTTCGTGGACGATGGTCTCGTACGGGACAGCAGGGGCGCGCTCGATGACTGCCCGGCGCTTCATCCGGTGCTCGACGCGCGGAGTCAGCTCGCTGTCGGGCAGCTCGGGGACCATGTAGCCGAAGACCGCGCGGGCGTAGTCCGGGGTCTGCAGCAGTCCGGGCACGTGCGTGATGACGACTTCGCGCAGGAACGTCGCATGCTGTTCCACTTCGGCGACGTCCAGGAAGACCGGGGGAAGGACGCCCTGGAACTCCTCCCACCAACCGTGGGTGCGGTTGGTGGCCATCGCCACGAGAGCATCGACCAAGGCGTCGTCGGGACAGGCGTAGTGGGCGGCCAATCGGCGCACGCGCTCTTCGCTCACTCCGGCGAAGCCGGCCTCGACCTGACTCATCTGAGCCGAAGTCGAGCTGAGCAGTCCGGCGACCTCACGGGCTTTCAGCCCGGCGGCCTCGCGCAGTCTGCGCAGTTCCGTGCCCAGACGTACCTGCCGCGCCGTCGGTCGGCTCCTTGGTGCCACGCGTCCCCTCCGGCTCTCAACTCACCCACCGATGTACCGCTTACGAGGGTCAGATTAGGGCAACGGCTTGCGCGGGCAAAAATTTTTGCTCTACGTTCAGTGGCGTACTGCATACGCGGCGCTACTTCCGAGGTCGGAAGTGCACCGCTTCGTCATGCCCTGGCGAGGCGGCGATGCCACCGGCCGCTTCCCTCCCACCCGACCGGAGTTCACCCATGCCCGAAACCCGACCGGCCGACCCGGCCGCCCCCTGGGAGTACACCCTCTACATCCCGAACGACCTGCGCGCAGTCACCGTCTCCCGCCGCACCCTCCGGCTCATCCTCACCATGCACGGCCTCATCCGCCTCGTGGACACCGCCGAACTGATCGCTGCCGAGCTGGTCTCCAACGCCGTACGCCACACCAAGGGACCCGCCGCGCTGCGGGTGCGGTGGGCGGCCGGCGTGCTGCGGGTGGGGGCGTGGGACGCCGACCCCGAACCGCCCGAGCCGCCGGGGAAGTGGGCGTCGCTCGCGGAGGCGGAGGAGGGGCGGGGGCTCGCGCTGGTGCGGGCGTGCGCCGACGTGTGGGGGTGGCAGCCGCTGGCCAGGGGAGCCAACCGGGGCAAGTACGTGTGGTGCGACCTCGTCGCGGCGTAGGGCGTTGAGCCGTCGGCTTTCGCTCTGCGGACTGTCGACGCCGAGAGTGCGGCGGTGTCCGGGCAGCTCATCGGATCGTGCCTGGCGGATTCCCGAGCCAAGGAGATGACCGCGGAGCGGGCCGAGGGTCGTTCAGCGGTTGATGGACTGGATCTCCTGGACCTGCATGTCCTGTGTCGTCTCGAAGGTGCCGTCCGGGAGGTCGCCCGCGGTGCCGCCCGATCCTTCCCAGGAGATCTCCCAGGTGACCGACGCCTTCAGCTGGTACGGCTCGCCGTTCGAGGCGCGGAGGTAGCGGATGCCGCAGGGCGGGGTCTCGTCGGCCTTGCCCTTCGTGTACGGCGTGCCGATGGAGCCGTCGGCGTTGATCTCGCACTCGCCGGAGGCGGGGAAGGTCTCGGCATCGTCGGTGCCGGGCTCCAGGTGGAGGGCGACCGGCTTGGCGGTGGTCTCGGCCCACAGGCCCGTGTTTGGCAGCTCGGCACGGACCTTGACCTCCTTGAAGGTGCCCTTGTCGAGCCAGACCCAGGTGGGGAGGTTCACGGTGGACTTGGTTTGAGGCTTCAGATCCACCTCTGTCTTCGGGATCTTCACCTTGTTGTACGCGTAGTCGGCGAGCATCTCCGGGGTGGGTGCGTGCGGGTCGTCCGGGATCTGGTTCGCGTCGACCCAGAACATGATGCGGCCGCAGTCCCAGGACTCAGGGTCCGAGTCGTCGGGCGCCACGCCTCGCCAGAAGTAGCCCTTCTTGCCGAGGTTGTAGTCCTTGTAGCCGTCGGCGACGCTGTTCGTGGGTTTGTGCAGGTCGAAGTTGTCCGCCGGCTTGCCGTCGCGATAGTGGTCGGTCCACAACTCCTCGCCGAACCACGATTCATGGATACCGACGTCGCCCCCACCGTCCGTTTCGACGAACTTCTTGAGCTGCTCGGGCGTGAATGCGGGTTCGTACCAGCAAGCGGGAGGCTCCCAGTCGGGATCGATGGCGGTGAGGTTGCCCTGCTCGCCGCCGCCGTCCCCACCGCTGACGTACGTGATGCGAATGCTGGAGACGGAGGACGACAGCGACCCCTTGCCGTCCGTACTGCCGCTGGTCTCGTCCTTGGTGCCTCCGCCACCGAACGCCTGCGCCGACGTACTGGTGAGAACGAGCGTGATGACCGGAGCCAGCGTTCCCGCCAGGAACTTCGTCTGCCAGCGCATCAGGAGCACCCGCCCCTCTTCGACTCCGTGGACACCGCCTGCCACACGCCCTGGTCGTTCTTCTGCATCGTCACCGTGTAGGCGACCTTCGGGTCGGTGCCGGGAGGGTTGGCCTCGACCTTGCCCGTCTTGCGGTTCTTGGTGCGTGCTTCGCTCTCGTCCGTGCAGTACCTCAGCTGCGCCTTGGTCTCCTTCGCGAAGAGCGTCGCCTCCGGTTCGAACACCGGCAGCTCACCGATGACGGTCAGTCCCTTGTCCGTGTACGACTTGATCCACTCGCGGTCCTGGGAGAGGCCGGCTTCGGTGTCGTAGAAGGCGAGCGCCTCACTGTCCGGGTTGTCGGCGATGATGGCCGCGTAGCCCGCCCGGAGTTGTTCCTTGCCATCGTTCAGGACTGCCTGCCGGGCGGGGTCGTCGGCCGTCCAGTTCTCGAAGGTGAGCCGGAAGCTGCTCGGAAGCTTGATTTCCGGACGCCCGGCGCCTGCAGCCGCAGACGCGGACGCCGACGGCGAGGAACTGCCCGCCCCTGTGTCCGCCCCCTTGATGTCCTCCGACGACGAGTCGTCCCCGCCCCCTCCGCACGCGGTCAGGAGCAGTGCCGCCGTCGCGGTGAAGGTGGCTGCGGTGATGGTGAGGGCGCTGCGGGCCACGGTTGTTCCCCCCGGGGTACGGCGTTGCGAGAGGGAACGAAGCTATCAGGGGGTGGTGCAGGGGACCTGGGCGGTTTCTGGGGATTGTGTGGGGGCGGTGAAGGGGTTGACGGCGTTACGGGGCAAAGGGTGTCAAGCGGACGGATGTTGCGGTGGCCCGCTCACGCGGGCCTTCGACGCTGTCGGCGGTAGTCCATAAGATCTCTGTAGGCTCAGCACATCCCTCATACCGGACGCTCCCGCCGCCCTTCTCCGACACGGCCCACGACCCAGGACTCCGCCCATGCCGCGACGCCGCACCTCAAGCTCATCAAGCTCGACGGCTCCCTCGGCGGCACCGAGGAACCGGACACCGCAGCCGGTGCGGGTGCGGCGGCGGTCGTTCGGGGACTTCGTCAAGGCGTTCCTCGCCTTCGTCGTGCTGCTCGTGCTGGTCGTCGGGGTGCCCCTCGCGCTGGCCACGCAGATCGGCTGGCCGCTGCCCGACGGGGCGCCCAGCCTCGACTGGTTGCAGCGTGAGATCACCGTCCAGACCTTCCTGCACATCCTGACCGTCGTCGTCTGGTTCGCCTGGGCGCAGTTCACCGCCTGCGTGCTCGTCGAGGTCAAGGCCGCGCTGTCCGGCGTCGGCGTGCCGGGGCGGGTGCCGGGGGCCGGGCCCAGTCAGCTGCTGGCCCGGCAGCTCGTCGCCGCGCTGCTGCTCGTCGGCGCCACCGCGGCCAGCCTCACGCCGGGGCTGTCGCAGCTCGGGCAGAGCATGGAGGGGAACCAGAAGCCCTCCGTGGCGGCGGCGCAGCAGACGCCGGGGATCTTCGCGCAGCAGCAGGAGCAGGCCGCCGGGACGGCGAGCGCCCTCGCCGAGCAGGCCGGTCAGGCCGCCGCCCGCGCCGACGGCGGCTCGGCCGCGCACGGCGACACGAAGTACTACCGGATCCAGCCTCCCGAGGGCCGTCACCACGACTCCCTCTGGGAGATCGCCGACCGGCACCTCGGCGACGGGCGCCGGTACAAGGAGATCTTCGAGCTCAACAAGGACCGCGTGCAGCCGGACGGGTCCAAGCTGTCCGAGGCCAGCCTCATCCGGCCCGGCTGGATCATGGAGATGCCCGGCGACGCCCGCGGCGGCGAGCTGGTCGAGATGCCCGACGAGGCGCCGAACGTCTCCGAGCAGGTGCAGCAGCAAATCAGCGACTACGCCCGGACCGGCGACCACGCACAGGGCGGTGGCGGTTCCGGCGCCCACGGAGGCGGCGGCGACAACGCCCAGGTCTCCCTTCCCGAGCAGCGACCCGCGCCCGCCGCTCCCGCCACTCCCGCCCCCAGCACCGGCCAGGACCACGCCGCCACCCCCGCGGCGGCGGACCACTCCTTCGGTCTCCCCGAGGCACTCCTCGCCGCCCCCCTCCTCGCCGCCGGTCTCCTCGGCGCCCTCGGCCGCCGGCGCCGGCAGGCGCTGTGGCAGTCGGCGCTCGGCAGCGTCGGCGGGCGGCGCGGCATGGAGCCGCCCACGCCCACCGGTGACGCCCAGGACGTGCAGGACGCGCTGCTCGTCGGCGCCGACCCCGAGGGCGTACGCCTGCTGGACCGGGCGCTGCGCGGGCTCGCCGCCGCACTCGCCGCCGAGTCGCGGCCGTTGCCCGTCGTGTACGCGGCCTGGATGGGCGGCAACGGCGACCTGCACCTCCAGCTCGCCCAGCCCGCCGGAAAGCCGCCGGCACCCTGGCAGCTCGGGCAGGACCAGACCTTCTGGCTGCTGGCCCGCGCCGACGCCGAGCGGTACGAGGACGTCGACACCGCCGCGCCGTACCCCGGGCTGGTCAGCCTCGGCACCATGGACGACTCCCGGCTCCTGCTGAACCTGGAGTCGGTGCCCGGCATCGTCTCGCTCGGCGGCAGCGAGGCCGACCGGACCGCCGTGTTCGCGTCGGTCGCCGCCGAACTGGCCACCAACGGCTGGTCGGACCGCATGACCATCACGCTCGTCGGGTTCGGGGACGACCTCACGCCGCTCGCCCCCAACCGCATCCGGCACCTCGACGGGTTCGAGGACCTCTTCGAGACCATGTCGGCCGAGACCCGGCAGCGGCGCGGCGCACTCGGCGCCGCCGGGCACGACTCCGTGCTCACCGGCCGCACCGGGCCCGCCCAGCACACGCGTTGGGCCCCGCACCTGGTCCTGCTCGCGACCCAGCCCTCCGACGAGGACGCCCTCCGCCTCGCCGAACTCGCCGCCGACGCCGGTCGGCTCGGCATCGGCTACCTCGTCGGCACCGAGGGCACCGACCTCCCGGGCGCCGCCTGGGAGATGCAGATCACCGGCGAGGGCAAGCTGCTCGCGCCGCTGCTGGGACTGGAGCTGGAGGCCCAGACGCTGCCGGCCGCCCAGCAGCGGGCCGTCGTCGAGCTGTTCACGGCCGCCGACCCGGAGCACGGACCGGGTGGGTCCGGCGGGCCCGGCGGTGCGTCCGGGACGGCCAACACCCCGCCCTTCCTCGTCGACATCAGCGAGCAGGGGCGGCCCGCGGTGTACGCCCGCCTCGTCGGGTCGTACGAGATCATCGGCCTGGACGCGCCCGACGGCGAGCGCAGCGCCCTGCTCCACGAGGCGCTCGCGCTGCTGCTGCTGCACCGCGAGGGCGTCCACCCGCGCGTGCTGTCCTCCGCGCTGTGGCCGCGCGGCGTGACGGCGGACGTGCGCGACGCGCTGCTGGAGCGGCTGCGGGCCTGGCTCGGCACCGACCCCGACGGCACCCCGCGGCTCAGCACCGACGCCACCGGACGGCTCACACTCGCCAAGTCCGTCGTCTCCGACCTCGACGTACTGCGCTCCCTCTACTACGAGGCCACGCAGGGGCGGGGCGTCGGCAGCCGGCAGGTGCGCGGGCGGCTGCTCACCGACGCGCTGGTGCTGGTGCGCGGACCGCTGCTCGCCGACCGGCCCGAGGGCCGCTACCGCTGGCTCACCCACGAGATCATCGACGCACAGCTCCCGCTGCTCGTCGCGGACACCGGCCTCGCGCTCTCCGAGTTCCACCTGGAGAAGAACCGCGCGGAGAAGGCCATCGAGGCGCTGAACGCGGCCCTGCGCACCGCCCCCGCCGACGAGCGCCTGTGGCACGAGCTGCTGCGCGCCACACACACCACCGGTGACACCGACCGGCTCCACGCCCTCGCCTCCGACCTCGTCGGCCGCAGCGGGGCGCGCGGTGTGCCGCCGCGCACCGAGGCGCTGCTGGACGAACTGCTGCCGACCTGGCGCGAGGGCGTCGCCGCCGCCGGATGAGCGTCGATCTCGCGGTCGTCCTCGTCGCCGCGCTCTGGGGCGCGGTGACGGGGGCGCTGCTGCCGCGGGCCGCGTACCGGTTCTCCGCCCCCTCGGGGGAGGCGTGGCGCGACCGGTGTCCGCACGAGCACGAGGTCCCGGGCTGGCTCGGCCGGGCCCGGTGCGCGCGGTGCGCGACCGGCGAGGCGTCGTACGGCCCCCGTACCGCATCCCTCGCCACCGTCACCGCCCTCGTCTGCGCCGCCCTCGCCGCCGCCACCGGGACCCGTCCGGAGCTGGCGGTCTGGCTGCTGCTCGCACCGGCGGGCGTACTGCTCGCCGTCGTCGACCTGCGGGTACGCAGGCTGCCCGACCCCCTCACCCTGCCGCTCGCCGGTGCCGCCCTCGTCCTCCTCGGCGTCACCGCGCTCGTGCCCGAGCACGCGGGGGAGTGGACGACCGCCCTGCTGGGCGCCCTCGCCCTCGGCGGCGGCTACGGCGTGCTGTTCCTCATCAACCCGGCCGGCATGGGCTTCGGCGACGTGAAGCTGGCCCTCACCGCCGGGGCCGTCCTCGGCTGGTACGGCTGGCCGACGGTCATGCTCGGCACCTTCGCCGGGTTCCTGCTCGGCGCGCTCTACGGCGGCGCCCTCGTCGTCGCCCGCCGGGCGGGGCGCAAGACGGCCATCCCGTTCGGGCCGTTCCTGATCGCGGGCGCCTTCCTCGGCGTGCTCGCCGGCGCCTACGCGGCCTGAGGATCAGCGCCGCAAAGGGCTGGCGTAGGCTGGCCTGGTCCGTCCACAACCCTTACGAACCTTGCGAAAGGGACGCCGGTGACCGAGAAGGCCGACCTTCAGCCCATCCTCGACCGCGCCGCCGCCGGTGGGCGGATCACCCCCGAAGAGGCGCTCGACCTCTACCGCGACGCCCCGCTGCACGCGCTGGGCGCCGCCGCCGACGCCGTGCGCAGGCGCAAGTACGCCGGTACCGAGCACATCGCGACGTACATCATCGAGCGCAACATCAACTACACGAACGTGTGCGTCACGGCGTGCAAGTTCTGCGCCTTCTACGCGGCCCCCAAGGACACCAAGAAGGGCTGGAGCCGCGACCTCGACGACATCCTGCGCCGCTGCGCGGAGACGGTCGAGCTGGGCGGCACCCAGATCATGTTCCAGGGCGGCCACCACCCGGACTACGGCGTCGAGTACTACGAGAAGCACTTCGCCGCCATCAAGAAGGAGTTCCCCGAGCTGGTCATCCACAGCCTGGGGGCGAGCGAGGTCGAGCACATGGCGCGGATCTCGAAGGTGTCGGTCGAGGAGGCGATCCAGCGCATCCACGCCGCCGGGCTCGACTCCTTCGCCGGGGCCGGGGCGGAGCTGCTGCCCGAGCGTCCGCGCAAGGCCATCGCGCCGCTCAAGGAGTCCGGCGAGCGGTGGCTGGAGATCATGGAGATCGCCCACAACCTGGGTGTCGAGTCGACGTCGACCATGCTCATGGGCACCGGCGAGACCAACGCCGAGCGCATCGAGCACCTGCGCATGATCCGGGACGTGCAGGACCGCACCGGCGGCTTCCGCGCCTTCATCCCGTACACCTACCAGCCCGAGAACAACCACCTGAAGGGCCGTACGCAGGCCACGCTCTTCGAGTACCTGCGGATGATCGCCATCGCCCGGATCTTCCTCGACAACGTCGCCCACATCCAGGGTTCCTGGCTGACCACCGGCAAGGAGGTCGGCCAGCTCTCCCTGCACTACGGCGCCGACGACCTCGGCTCGATCATGCTGGAGGAGAACGTCGTCTCCTCCGCGGGCGCCAAGCACCGGTCCAACCGGCTGGAGATCATCGACCTGATCCGCAAGGCGGGGCGCGTCCCGGCGCAGCGGGCCACGACGTACGAGCACCTCGTCGTGCACGATGACCCGGCGAACGACCCCGTCGACGAGCGCGTCGTCTCGCACATCTCGTCCACCGCCATCGAGGGCGGCACGGCCCACCCCGAGCTGAAGCTGCTCGCCCCCAACTGAGGCCGTCGTGCTCACGATCCACGCCTGTGAAGCCTCGCCCGAGACGGCCGTCGTGGTCGACGGCGCGCATCTCGCCGCCGTCGGCCCGTACGAGGCACTCGTCGCCGACCACCCGCGGGCGCGGGTGCGCCGGTGGCCCGGCATCCTGACGCCCGGACTGCTCAACGTGTACGGGCCGGAACTGCTGGAGCAGGCGTACCACCCCGACCCGCGCGAAGCGGACCGGCTGGGCACCGAGCCGATCTTCGGGGAGCGCGCGCTCGCACTCCTCGGCGCGAACCCGTCAGCGCGGGGCGCCAGCGCACGCCGAGGGGTACAGCGCATGCTGGCGCACGGGACGGTCGCCGTCGCCGGTGAGCTGCGCAGTCGCGCGGCGCTGGACGCGGTGCGCGGGGCGGGGCTCGCCGTGGCGGCGCGTCCGGCCACCTTGCCCGGGCCCGCGTCCTTCTCGCCGGTCCCGCTGGTGCTGCTTCCCGCGCTCGCCGCCGGGAAGCCCGCCCGGTTCGCGGTGTTCGACGTGCCCGACCGGGGCGCGCTCGTGCGGGACGGCGCGTCCACGTGCGTGGCCACCGTCGTGGGCGGTCGTCTGGTGTACCGGGGGCGCTGAGCGCGCGGTCCCACGGGGCTCGTCCGACGGGCCTACGCGCCGAACGTCCGACGGGCCTACGCGCCGAAACGCCCGACAGACCTACGCGCCGAACGTGCGACGGGCCTACGCGCCGAACGCCGCCCCGAACGCCCCGTCCTCCTGCTCCACGCCGCTGCACGTGGTGAGCGCGTCGGCGGCCGACGCGTCCTCGGCGCACTGCCTGTCCCGGAAGGCGGCCCACACCGACACCCAGGCGATGCCCTTCTCCTCGGCGAACGCGCGGACCTCCGCCGCGTCCGCGAGGGTGAAGGTCTCGCCGGCGACGTCGTTGACGCCGAGCATCGAGGTGAGCGCCATGCCCCGCCAGGCGTCCGCGTCCGAGGTGCCGAAGACCTCCGTGAGCTGCGCGTGCGCGGCCTTCGCCGAGGCGAGGGCGTAGTCGCCCATGTCGCCGTCGTAGGACTCCCCGTAGTTCATGGTCATGAGGTTGACCGCGGAGACCTGTACGGCGTGGTCGTTGGCGGAGTCCAGCAGCGCCAGGGAGTCGGAGTCCAGGCCCGAGGGCATCACCGGGAGGGTGAAGGAGACCTCCAGGCCGTCGCGTTCCTCCTGGAGCAGCGCGATCGCCTCCGAGCGCAGGGCGACGGAGTCCGTGTCGGTCAGGTCGTCGCCCTCGACGTCGAAGTCCGCCCGCGTGGCACCGGCCGCGTCCAGGGCCGCGCCGTACGCGTCCGCCAGGTCGGAGGCGCTGGCGCAGGCAGCCGCCAGCTCCGTGCCGGAGGCGCCGCCGAAGGAGACGCGGACGGTGGCGCCGGACTCCTTCAGTTTCGCGATGCGCGAGGCGACGGAGGTGTCGTCGATGTCCTGGTCACCGTTCCAGCGCGGGACGCAGTCGTCGCCGGAGGAGATGACGAACGCCAGGTTGTACGTCGCGGGGGAGCCCGCCGAGTCGTCGGCGGAGGCGGTGGTGGCGCTGACGTAGGGGGCGTAGGCGGTGACCGGTGTGGACGACCCGGACGGTGCCGCGGTGGCCCGGTCCTCCGTGCCGTTCGTGTCGCCGGTGCCGCCGTCCGGTCCGGCGCATCCCGCGGTGGCCAGGGCGAACAGCAGGGCGCACCCGGCCGCCGCCTTCCGGTAAGCCCTCATGTGCAGCACGCTCCCGTTCTCGTCGTCGGACGAGTGAACCTGCCACGGGTCGCTGGGTAATTCCTGAGAAAAGGGGCCGGGTTCCCGCCGTCTCACAGGGAGCGGACAGGCTGCGGCGCTTTTCACCGGGATCTCATAACGCGGTCCGAGTTCGCGGCAGGCAAAGCTCCCTAGCGTCCGGGGAATGCATTCCGAGCCTGCCTTCGATTCCCGTGCCGCCCTCGGTGAGAAGCCCGCGCGCGGCCGGCGCCGCAAACGCGGCAGCGGGTCCGCGGAGGGGCCCGTGTTCGTCGACACCTCCGGACGCCGCGCACGGCTGCTGCGCCGGGTGGGTCTCCTGGTCGGGGCGGTCTGCGTCGGCTACGCGGCCGTACTGGGCCTGGCCTTCATGGGGATCGGCACCTCGGTGAGCCCGTCCTCGCTGCTGCCCTTCGGGGGCGGGCAGAACGGCGGCGGCCCCCGCCCCGGCGGTGGTGGCGCGGGCCCGCAGGGCGGCGTCATGCCCACGGGCGCGCCGCCCTCCGGTGCGCCCACCGCACCCTCCGGCGCCGCCACCCCCTCTGCCACCTCCAGCGCAGCCGCCACATCGAGCGCCGCCACCGCCTCCAGCGCCGCCACCACCGACTGACCGGGACACCCCCACCTCCATGACCACGCCCACACCCCCCTCCCCGCCCGCACGGGGCCGCCGCCGCGCCCCCTCCCGCATCGAGCGGGCCGCAGGCCGCGCCGCCGCGCTGCAACGGCCGCGGGTGCTCCTCGCGCTGCTGCTCCTGCTCGCCCTGACCTGCGTGATGCTCCTCGACGGCTACCTGCGCGCGGAGGTCGGCGGCGACCAGCGCGTACGCACCGGCGCCAGCGCGAGCGACGTCCCCGACGAAGTTCTCGACGGCGGGCCGATCCTCACCTTCCCCGGCGGGCAGGCCACCACCCTCTCCGTCCCGGACAAGACGATCGCCCTGACCTTCGACGACGGCCCGGACCCCACCTGGACGCCCAAGGTGCTGGAGATCCTCGAGGAGTACGACGTGCCCGGCACGTTCTTCCTGGTCGGGTCGATGGTCTCGCGCTACCCGGACATCGTTCAGGACCTGGTCGAGCAGGGCAACGAGGTGGGCGTCCACACCTTCACCCACGTCGACCTCTCCTACCAGAGCGACTCCCGCGTCACGCGCGAGATCGAGCAGACGCAGCTCGCCCTCGCGGGCGCGGCCGGCATCACCACGACGCTGTTCCGGGCGCCGTACTCCTCCGAGACCGACGCCATCGACAACTACAGCTGGCCCGTCTACGAGAAGCTCGGCGAGGAGGGCTACACCAGCGTCTTCATCGACACCGACAGCGACGACTGGAAGCAGCCCGGCGTCTCGAAGATCGTCGAGTGGGCGACGCCGGAGGACGGCGAGGGCGCCTCCGTCCTCTTCCACGACGCGGGCGGTGACCGTGCGCAGACGATCGAGGCGCTGCCCGAGTACATCGAGAAGATGAAGGCGAAGGGCTACACCTTCACCACCATCAGCGGCGCCATGGCCGAGCAGCAGCCCACCGACGGGCCCGCGGCCCCGGCGCAGGCCTCCGGCACCGACGGCGGCCTCCAGGCCGCCCACCACAAGGCCACCGGCACCACCCTCTACGAGGGCAAGGCGCTCATCGCGGCCGTCGCCGTCGCCGAGTGGACGGTGCCCGCGCTCTCGGTCGGCCTCATGGTCGTGGGCGTGGCCGTCATGGGGCGGTTCGGGATGATGCTGATCCTCGCCCGCCGCCACCACAGACAGCGCAACAGACGCCGTTTCAGCTGGGGGCCGCCCGTCACCGGCCCGGTGAGCGTGGTCGTCCCGGCGTACAACGAGAAGGAGTGCATCGCCAACACGCTCCGGTCGCTGGCGCGCAGCACCCATCCGATCGAGATCATCGTCGTGGACGACGGTTCGACGGACGGCACGGCCGAGATCGCAGAGTCGCTGGGGCTGCCCGGCGTCCGCGTGATCCGGCAGGCCAACGCGGGCAAGCCCGCCGCCCTCGACAACGGCGTCCGGCACGCCCGGTACGGCATCGTCGTGATGATGGACGGCGACACCGTCTTCGAGCCGGACACCGTACGGCATCTTGTGCAGCCCTTCGCCGACCCGTCCGTCGGCGCGGTGGCGGGCAACGCCAAGGTCGGCAACCGGCGCACCCTCATCGGCGCCTGGCAGCACATCGAGTACGTGATGGGCTTCAACCTCGACCGGCGCATGTACGACCTGCTGCGCTGCATGCCGACCATCCCCGGCGCGATCGGTGCCTTCCGTCGGCAAGCGGTCCTGGAGGTCGGCGGCATGAGCGACGACACCCTCGCCGAGGACACCGACATCACCATCGCCCTGCACCGCGCCGGATGGCGGGTCGTCTACCAGGAGCACGCGCGGGCCTGGACGGAGGCACCGGGCTCGCTGAAGCAGCTCTGGTCGCAGCGCTACCGCTGGTCCTACGGCACCATGCAGGCGCTGTGGAAGCACCGCGGCTCCCTGAAGGACAAGGGGCCCTCGGGCCGCTTCGGGCGGGTCGGCATGCCGCTCGTCGTGCTCTTCCAGGTCGTGACGCCGGTCTTCGCGCCGCTGATCGACGTCTTCACCGTCTACTCGATGATCTTCGTCGGCTTCCGGTCGGCGCTGCTCGCCTGGCTGGCGGTGCTCGGCGTGCAGCTGCTGTGCGCGGCGTACGCCTTCCGGCTCGACCGGGAGAAGTACCGGTACCTGCTGATGATGCCGCTCCAGCAGCTCGCGTACCGGCAGATGATGTACCTCGTCCTCATCCACTCCTGCGTCACCGCCCTCACCGGTGGCCGGCTGCGCTGGCAGAAGCTGAAGCGGACGGGTGAGGTGGGGACGCCGACGGGGGCCGGGTGATGGGGGCGCACCGCAAGGGTGACCCGGTACCGAACCGGGCGCCGTCCGCGTCGGCCACAGCGCCGTCCGCACCCGGCCGGGCACCTTCTCTCCCGGCCCAGGTGGCGTCCCCCGCCGCGCCGCCGGCCCCCGCGGCCGGCGGCCGGGACCGCTACTTCGACGTCCTCCGCGCCCTGGCCCTGGTCCGGGTCGTCGCGTACCACGTCTGCGGCTGGCCCTGGGCCGGGCTGGTCTTCCCCTCCATGGGGGTCATGTTCGGCCTGGCCGGCACCCTGATGGCCAGGTCGCTCGGCAGTCGGCCGGCCCCGGCGGTGATCCGGGGCCGGCTGCGCCGCCTGCTCCCGCCGTTCTGGTGCTGGGGGCTGTTCGTGGTGGGCGCGATGCTGGTGCGCGGCTGGATGCCCGGGTGGCAGATCGTCTTCTGGATCGTGCCGCTCGGCGACCCGCCGGGCAGCGCGTGGGGCGAGCAGGCCTGGGAGATCCTCTGGTACCTGCGGACCTACCTGTGGTTCGTCCTGCTCTCACCGCTGCTGCTGCGGCTCTTCCGGCTCGCCCCGGTGCCGGTGCTGCTGCTGTCCCTGGCCCCGATCGTGGTGCTCGGCTACGGCGGGCAGCCGCAGGAGAACCGCTTCGGGACCGGACTGCTGGACCTGGCGACGTACCTGTTCTGCTGGATGCTCGGCTTCGCGCACCGCGACGGCGTGCTGGCCCGCCTCAAGCCGGCCGCGGTCGTCGTCCTGTCCCTCGCGGCGCTCTCCTGCGGTGCCTGGTACGCCTTCGCGCACCAGGGCGAGTACGGCACCTACGACCTCGACGACATCCCGCTCGCCCAGGCATTCTGGTCGGCCGGGTTCGTGACGCTGCTGATGTACTCCAAGGCGCGGCTCGAGCTCGGCTTCGCGGGGCTCGCCCGGTGCCGGCCGCTGGACCGGCTGGTGACCGTCTTCAACGCCCGCGCGGTGACGATCTACCTCTGGCACGAACTCGCCCTCGTGCTGGCCGTTCCGCTGATCGACCGGTTCTGGGAGGTGCCCGCCTTCGAGGCGCACCTGCCGCTGGGCAGCCAGTGGTTCCTGCTGGGGGTGGGCTGGGCCCTGGTCGCGGTGTTCGTGCTGCTGTTCGGCTGGGTGGAGGACGCCGCCGCGCGCAAGAGGCCGCGCCTGCTGCCGTGAGCCCGTCCGCGCCGGAAGGGAGGCGTGCTGCAACAATGGGCCCGTGACCCGCGCTTCCCTGAACAAGCAGCCGCACGAAGTCGCCTCGATGTTCGACCACGTCGCGGAACGGTACGACCTGACGAACGCCGTGCTCTCGCTCGGCCAGGACCGGGCGTGGCGCAAGGCGGTCGCCCGTGCCGTCGACGCCCGCCCCGCGCAGAAGGTCCTGGACCTCGCGGCGGGCACGGCGACCTCCTCCCTGCCCTTCGCCCGCACCGGCGCCTACGTCGTCCCCTGCGACTTCTCCCTCGGCATGCTCCAGGTCGGCAAGGAGCGACATTCCTGGCTGCCGTTCACCGCGGGCGACGCGACCCGGCTGCCGTTCCGTGACGACACCTTCGACGCGGTCACCATCTCCTTCGGGCTGCGCAACGTGCAGGACACGGACGCCGCGCTGCGCGAGATGTACCGGGTGACGCGGCCCGGCGGCCGGGTCGTCATCTGCGAGTTCTCGCACCCGACCTGGACGCCGTTCCGCACCGTCTACACCGAGTACCTGATGCGCGCCCTGCCGCCGGTGGCCCGCGCGGTGTCGTCCAACCCCGACGCGTACGTCTACCTCGCCGAGTCCATCCGCGCCTGGCCCGACCAGCCGGCGCTCGCCGAGCGGCTGGGCAAGGCCGGCTGGTCGAGGGTGGCGTGGCGGAACCTGACGGGCGGCGTGGTGGCGCTGCACCGCGGGTTCAAGGAGAGCTGAGGGCCGCGCAGTACGGCGGCCCTCCCCGGCCGGGCCCTCCCGCGTCCGGTCCGTCGGTGGCGGTGAGTCACCGGCTTTGCAGCGGGAGTCGGTAGCAGTGCCCCTGCCGCCGCGCGGCCGGGGTGGTGAAGACCTCGGCGAGGCGCATGCCCAGCCGCTCCGTGACCGCGATGGACCGGGTGTTGCGGGCGTCGACCATGGCGACCACCTCCGGTACGCCCGCGGCCCGCACCCGCTCCAGCGTCTGCCGGGCCGCCGCCGTGACGTACCCCTTGCCCCAGTACGCCCGCGCCAGGCGCCAGCCGATCTCGATCTCGCCCTTGGGGCCCCAGTCCTGCGGCCACGGCTGGGCGCCCGTGAAGCCGATGACCGTGCCCTCCTCGTCCACCATGGTCCACAGGCAGAAGCCGCGCTCCGCGTCGTGCCGGCGCTGGCGGGCGGTGAGCTCCTCGTAGACGGACAGCTCCGCGGACCTCCCGCCGTGGAACTCCATGACGTCCGGATCGTCGAAGATCCGGTGCCAGGCGACCGCGTCCTCGTCCGTGGGAACGCGCAACCGTACAACGGGCAGAGCTCGGTTCACTGGGCAGCCCTTCAGCCGGGTCGTGGGTGTCGCTGAATAGACTGCCCATGACCAGTGCCGGTCGGCACGCAGATTTCGAACTTGGGGAGATCCCGCCGTGACCGTCGAGACTGAGCCACTCTCCGAGAACACCGCCGACGTGATCGTCGTGGGCGCGGGGCCGGCCGGCTCCACGACCGCGTACCACCTGGCCAAGGCGGGGCTCGACGTCCTGCTCCTGGAGAAGACCGCCTTCCCCCGGGAGAAGGTCTGCGGCGACGGCCTGACCCCCCGCGCGGTCAAGCAGCTCGTGGCCATGGGCATCGACATCTCGGAGGAGGCCGGCTGGCTGCGCAACAAGGGCCTGCGCATCATCGGCGGCGGCTCCCGCCTCCAGCTCGACTGGCCGGATCTCGCCTCCTTCCCCGACTACGGACTCGTCCGCAAGCGCGACGACTTCGACGAGCAGCTCGCCCGGCAGGCCCAGAAGGCCGGCGCCCGCCTCCACGAGCGCTGCAACGTCGGCGCCCCCGTCATCGACGACCGCACCGGCCGCATCACCGGCGTCCACGCCAAGCTGGGCGAGGACAAGCGCGAGGTCACCTTCCACGCGCCGCTGGTGGTGGCCGCCGACGGCAACTCCACGCGGCTGTCCCTGGCGATGGGCCTGCACCGCCGCGAGGACCGCCCGATGGGCGTCGCGGTCCGCACGTACTTCACCTCGCCCCGCCACGACGACGACTACCTGGAGTCCTGGCTGGAGCTGTGGGACCGCCGCGGCGCCCAGGACCGCCTCCTGCCGGGCTACGGCTGGATCTTCGGCATGGGCGACGGCACCTCGAACGTCGGACTCGGGGTGCTGAACACCTCGGACTCCTTCAAGGAGCTGGACTGGCGCGAGGTGCTGAAGGCCTGGTGCGCCTCCATGCCGGAGGACTGGGGCTACACCCCCGACAACATGACCGGCCCGATCCGCGGCGCGGCCCTGCCCATGGCCTTCAACCGCCAGCCCCACTACACCAAGGGCCTGCTGCTCGTCGGCGACGCCGGCGGCCTGGTGAACCCCTTCAATGGCGAGGGCATCGCCTACGCCATGGAGTCCGGCCAGATCGCCGCCGACGTCATCACCCAGGCCCACGCGCGGGCCACGCCGGCCCAGCGGGAGATCGCGCTCCAGCGTTACCCGCGCGTCCTCAAGGACACCTACGGCGGCTACTACACGCTGGGCCGCGCCTTCGTGAAGCTCATCGGCAACCCGAAGGTCATGCAGATCGCGACCCAGCGCGGCCTCACCCACCCGCTGCTGATGAAGTTCACCCTGAAGATGCTCGCCAACCTGACGGACCCGACGGGCGGCGACGCGATGGACCGCATCATCAACGGACTGAGCAAGGTCGCGCCGAAGGCGTGAGCATCGGGCCTGGGCTGCCGGCCTGAGTATCGGGCCTGAGCATCCGGCCTGAGCAGCGGCCTGCGCATCCGGGCTGAGCAGCAGGCCCGATCAGCCCTCGGCCTCCTCGAGGGCCCTGGCCTTGGCCGCCCGGCGCGCGAGCACCTCGTCGCGCCGGTCGGCCGACTGCCGCAGCGCCCGCTTGCGGTCGCGCGCGGAGAGCCGGTCCAGGTACACCTGACCGTTCACGTGGTCGGTCTCGTGGGCGAGGCAGCGTGCGAAGTAGCCGGTGCCCTCGACGACGAGCGGCTCGCCGTCCTTGTCGAGGCCCCGCACGACGGCCCGGTCGGGCCGCGGCACGGCCATGACGGCGCCCGGCACCGACAGACACCCCTCGCCCTCGTCCAGCAGCCGGCGCCCGGCCGGGTCGAGGGAATCCAGTACCGGGTTCACGATGTGCCCGACATGTCGGACACCGTCGTCGTCGGGGCAGTCGTACACGAACAGGCGCAGATCGACCCCCACCTGATTGGCCGCCAGGCCGCAGCCGTCGGCGACGTACATCGTGCGGAACATGTCGTCGATGAGCGCGGCGAGGTCGGGCCCGAACTCGGTGACGTCCCGGCAGGGCTTGTGCAGCACCTCTTCGCCGACCTCGGTCACCCGCCGCACCGACCCGCGCCGGGCCTGGGGTGCGAGCGGGGGGTAGGCGGCGGTGGGCCGCCCCTGTACGAACACGCTGGGCATGGTCTCTCCTTCGGCTCGTGGACGGGCCGGTGGAGATCCGGCCCGGCCACGAGCATGGCAGGAGCGACCGCGGGGCCGCAGCCCCCGAGTGGCTGCGGCCCCGCGTGCGGACGTGTCCGCGTCGTTCGTGCTCGTGGTGCGCCGGCGTTACAGCACCCGCACCGCGCCGCTCGGCGGGTCGTACGACAGCGGTGCCTGGACGACGCCGGTGGAGGAGTTCTGGGCGCCGACGAACATACCGTCGCCGACGTAGACGCCCACGTGGTACGCGCTGCCCGCGCCGCCCCAGTACAGGATGTCGCCCGGCTGGAGGTTGTCGAGGCTCACCTGGGTGCCGGCGGTCGACTGGGACTGGGAAACGCGCGGCAGGTCGATGTTGACCTGCTTGAAGGCCGCCTGCACGAGACCGGAGCAGTCCCAGGAGTTGGGGCCGGTGCCGCCGGTGACGTAGGCGTCGCCGACCTGGGCCTGCACGAAGGCGATGACCGCGGCGGCCGAACCGGTGGCCGAGGACGAGCTGACGCTGCTGCCCGAGCTGTCGGAGGACCCGGTGTCCACGGAGGCGCTCAGCGTGGCGCGCTCGGCGGTGCGGGAGGCGCGCTCGGCGGCCGCCTTGCGCGCGGCCTCCTCGGCCTTCTTCTTCTTCTCCTCCTCGGCCTTCTTCTTGGCCTCGGCGAGGTCTGCCTCGGCCTGCTTGGCGGCCTTGGCGGCGGCCGCGTCACGCTCGGCCTGCAGCTCGTAGCTCGCGGCCGCCTGCTGCGTGACGTCCGCGGACTGGGCGACCTGAGCGGCCAGGTCGGCCGTCAGGGTGGGCAGTTCGAGGGTCTGCGTCACCGGCTCGGCCGCGTTGGCCGAACCCGACGCCCCGGCCACTGCCAGGGTGCTGAGGACGCCACCGGCAACTCCGGCCCGCATCGCGATGGTCGACGCGCTGCGGCGGGGCTTCCGGTGGCTGCGTATGTGAGCGGTGTGGGACATAGGGACAACCGGTATCAGGAGCTCCTCCATACCTTCAAGAAACGTGGGCTGTGCCACAGTTGTTCAATCCAGCCTCGAATCCCGGGCGTGTCGCCCCGTATTGACGCCCTAACGGACATTGCGGGCGGGCCGTGACCAGCCTGTGATCACGGTCTTTGATCGTTACGCCCGAATTGCCCCGCGCTTACCACTTGTTGGAGCAGTTGGCCAAGCCCGGTTCTCAGCCGCCTCTCATGAATGTGGCACAGGTCACGGAACGGTTGCCTCGTCGGCCGCGTCCGCGGCGCGCGACCGAGCCCCGCGGTCGCCGTCGGGGTGCTCGTGAACGCGTGCACGTGTCCACATCGCGCCCGGCCCTCCCTCTGATGTGTGAACGGGTCCTCTATCAAGTGATCGCGTCCAGCACCAGTTTGCATGCAAGGGAAGCATCTTGATATTGAGACGCCCGCCATGCGCCCCCTCTGGCCAGCGGTGACGATCGAAATTGTCACCTCTAGTGATCACCTGAACGCTTCTTGTGTGAAGATCACCGCTCATCCGACTTCATGATCCTTCGTCAGGTGGTGGAGATCACAAAGCTTGTGCAATACCCCGTGTCGCAGATCACAGAGCGGCGGGCATAAGATGCGAGGCAGTTGGGCTTGTGACCTGCTTCACATGTTCGCGATCTTCGCCGGGACGAGCGGGGCTCGTGGGGCTGTTGGGGCGGCTGTGAGTCCAGTGCAACCGCCAGCAGTCAGTGCCGACTGAGAGGAGCGAGGAGCGGTGAACGCGTATGCGCCCATCCTCGTACTGGGAGCCCTCGGGGCAGGCTTTGCGATCTTCTCCGTGGTGATGGCCACGCTGATCGGTCCGAAGCGGTACAACCGGGCGAAGCTCGAGGCCTACGAGTGCGGCATCGAGCCGACCCCCACGCCGGCCGGCGGCGGGCGCTTCCCCATCAAGTACTACCTGACGGCGATGCTCTTCATCATCTTCGATATCGAGATCGTCTTCCTCTACCCCTGGGCCGTCACCTTCGACGCCCTGGGGATTTTCGGGCTCGTGGAGATGCTGCTCTTCGTGCTCACCGTCTTCGTCGCGTACGCGTACGTATGGCGGCGCGGCGGCCTGGAATGGGACTGAGGGGCCTTTGACATGGGACTCGAAGAAAAACTGCCGAGCGGCTTCCTGCTGACCACCGTCGAGCAGGCCGCGGGCTGGGTGCGCAAGTCGTCCGTCTTCCCCGCCACGTTCGGCCTCGCCTGCTGTGCCATCGAGATGATGACCACCGGCGCCGGCCGCTACGACCTGGCGCGCTTCGGCATGGAGGTCTTCCGCGGATCGCCGCGGCAGGCGGACCTGATGATCGTCGCGGGCCGGGTGAGCCAGAAGATGGCGCCGGTGCTGCGGCAGGTCTACGACCAGATGCCGAACCCGAAATGGGTGATCTCCATGGGGGTCTGCGCCTCCTCGGGCGGCATGTTCAACAACTACGCGATCGTCCAGGGCGTCGACCACATCGTCCCGGTCGACATCTACCTGCCCGGCTGCCCGCCGCGGCCCGAGATGCTGATGGACGCCATCCTCAAGCTCCACCAGAAGATCCAGAGCTCCAAGCTCGGCGTGAACGCCGAGGAGGCGGCCCGCGAGGCGGAGGAGGCGGCGCTCAAGGCCCTGCCCACGATCGAGATGAAGGGGCTGCTGCGGTGAGCGACGCGAACAACACCGCGGGTGACGCGAACGGGGTGAACCCGGAGAAGGACCTGTCCGCGGAGAACCTCCCGGGCCAGCGCGGCCAGGGCGGCGAGGAGATCCGCGTCCAGCGCGGCATGTTCGGCGCCAACAACGGCGGCGACACCTCCGGCTACGGCGGCCTGGTCCGCTCCGTCCGGCTCCCCGGCCCGGCGAGCCGGCCCTACGGCGGATGGTTCGACGAGGTCGCCGACGAGCTCGAGGGCGCGCTGGAGGAGCAGGGGCTCCTGCCCGAGAACGCCATCGAGAAGACGGTCGTCGACCGCGACGAGCTGACCTTCCACATCGAGCGCGAGCACCTGGTCCGCGTCGCCCGCACCCTGCGCGACGACCCGGCCCTCCGCTTCGAGCTGTGCACCGGCGTCAGCGGCGTCCATTACCCGAACGACAAGGGACGCGAGCTGCACGCCGTCTACCACCTGCGCTCGATCACCCACAACCGGCTGATCCGCCTCGAGGTCAGCGCGCCCGACAGCGACCCGCACATCCCGTCGCTGTTCTCGGTCTATCCGACGAACGACTGGCACGAGCGCGAGACGTACGACTTCTTCGGCATCGTCTTCGACGGCCACCCGGCGCTGACGCGGATCATGATGCCGGACGACTGGCAGGGCTTTCCGCAGCGCAAGGACTACCCCCTCGGCGGCATCCCCGTCGAGTACAAGGGCGCCCAGATCCCGGCTCCGGACCAGCGGAGGTCGTACTCATGAGCACTTCGCACGCCTCCCCTCGCGAGACCACCGAGGGCACCGTCTACACGGTCACCGGCGGCGACTGGGACGAGGTCGTCCAGTCCGCGGCCCGCGCCGACGACGAGCGCATCGTCGTCAACATGGGACCGCAGCACCCGTCCACCCACGGCGTGCTCCGCCTGATCCTGGAGATCGACGGCGAGACCGTCACCGAGGCCCGCTGCGGCATCGGCTACCTGCACACCGGCATCGAGAAGAACCTCGAGTACCGGACCTGGACGCAGGGCACCACGTTCGTGACGCGCATGGACTACCTGACGTCGTTCTTCAACGAGACGGCGTACTGCCTGGGAGTCGAGAAGCTGCTCGGCATCGAGGACGAGATCCCGGACCGGGCCACCGTCATCCGGGTGCTCCTGATGGAGCTGAACCGGCTCTCCTCCCATCTGGTGTGCATCGCCACGGGAGGCATGGAGCTCGGCGCCACCACGATCATGATCTACGGCTTCCGCGATCGTGAACTCGTTCTCGACATCTACGAGCTGATCACCGGCCTGCGGATGAACCACGCGTTCATCCGCCCGGGCGGGCTCGCCCAGGACCTGCCGCCCGGCGCGGTGGACCACATCCGCGAGTTCGTGAAGAAGATGAAGAAGAACCTCCCGGAGTACGACAAGCTCGCCACCGGGAACCCGATCTTCAAGGGCCGTATGCAGGACGTCGGCTACCTCGACCTGGCCGGCTGCATGGCCCTCGGCGCCACCGGCCCGGTCCTCAGGTCCACCGGCCTGCCGCACGACCTGCGCAAGACCCAGCCGTACTGCGGCTACGAGACGTACGACTTCGACGTCCCGACCGCCGACACCTGTGACGCCTACGGTCGCTTCCTGATCCGGCTGGAGGAGATGCGCCAGTCGCTCCGGATCATCGAGCAGTGCCTGGACCGGCTCCAGCCCGGCCCGGTCATGGTCGGCGACAAGAAGATCGCCTGGCCCGCCCAGCTCGCCCTGGGACCGGACGGACTGGGCAACTCCCTCGACCACATCAAGAAGATCATGGGCACCTCCATGGAGGCCCTGATCCACCACTTCAAGCTGGTCACCGAGGGCTTCCGGGTGCCGCCGGGCCAGACCTACGCGGCGGTGGAATCGCCCAAGGGCGAGCTAGGGGTGCACGTCGTCTCCGACGGCGGCACCCGCCCCTTCCGGGTCCACTTCCGCGACCCGTCCTTCACCAACCTGCAGGCCATGGCCGCGATGTGCGAGGGCGGCCAGGTCGCCGACGTCATCGTGGCCGTGGCGTCCCTCGACCCCGTGATGGGAGGCGTCGACCGGTGACCACCTCTTCTTCGGAGCGGGGCATCAGCCTGGGCATGCCGGAACTGCCCGCGCCCGCCTACCCGGACGACGTCCGGGCCCGGCTGGAGACCGACGCGCGCGAGATCATCGCCCGCTACCCGGACTCCCGGTCCGCCCTCCTGCCCCTGCTGCACCTCGTGCAGTCGGAGGAGGGGCACGTCACGCGGACCGGGATGCAGTTCTGCGCGGACGTGCTGGGCCTGACCACGGCCGAGGTCACCGCCGTCGCCACCTTCTACACCATGTACCGGCGCAGGCCGAGCGGCGACTACCAGGTCGGCGTCTGCACCAACACGCTGTGCGCGGTCATGGGCGGCGACGCGATCTTCGAGTCCCTCCAGGAGCACCTGGGCGTCGGCAACGGCGAGACCACCGAGGACGGCAAGGTCACCCTGGAGCACATCGAGTGCAACGCGGCCTGCGACTTCGCGCCCGTCGTGATGGTCAACTGGGAGTTCTTCGACAACCAGACCCCGGCGAGCGTCAGGCGCCTCGTGGACGACCTGCGCGCGGGACGGCCGGTGACGCCCACGCGCGGTGCGCCGCTGTGCACCTTCAAGGAGACCGCCCGGATCCTGGCGGGCTTCCCCGACGAGCGGGACGGCGCCGTCGCGGCCGGCGGCAGCGCGGGTCCCGCATCCCTGGCCGGACTCAAGCTGGCCAAGGGCGAGGCGTCCGCCGCGCGCGTGGTGCACCCGCGGGACGGCGGGCCGCACGACGCACCGCAGGACCGGGCCGTGCACGACCCGTCCCCGACGGAACACCTGAGCTCGCACGACGCGCCGCAGGACACATCGGCATCCGACCCTTCCAACCCGGCAGGGCCTACCGCCGAGGAGGGGGAGTGATGACCGTGGCAGCCGAGATCAAGGGCACCAGCCCGGAGAAGCTGCTCGCACCCGTGCTGTCGGCCTTCTGGGACGAGGAGGAGTCCTGGACTCTCGACGTCTACCGGAGGCACGAGGGGTACGAGGGGCTCCGCAAGGCGCTGGCGATGTCGCCGGACGACCTGATCGCGTACGTCAAGGACTCGGGTCTGCGCGGACGCGGCGGCGCGGGGTTCCCGACGGGGATGAAGTGGCAGTTCATTCCCCAGGGAGACGGCAAGCCTCACTATCTAGTTGTCAACGCCGACGAGTCGGAGCCGGGGACCTGCAAGGACATCCCGCTCCTCTTCGCGAACCCGCACAGCCTCATCGAGGGCATCGTCATCGCGTGTTACGCCATCAGGTCTTCGCATGCCTTCATCTATCTGCGTGGTGAAGTCGTACCGGTGCTGCGGCGGTTGCACGAGGCCGTGCGCGAGGCCTACGCGGCCGGCTTCCTCGGCGAGAACATCCTGGGCAGCGGACTCGACCTCGAACTCACCGTGCACGCGGGCGCGGGCGCGTACATCTGCGGTGAGGAGACCGCACTGCTCGACTCGCTCGAAGGCCGCCGGGGTCAACCGCGGCTCCGTCCCCCCTTCCCTGCCGTCGCGGGCCTCTACGCGTGCCCGACTGTGGTGAACAACGTCGAATCGATCGCGTCGGTTCCCGCGATCCTGAACAAGGGCAAGGACTGGTTCAGGTCGATGGGCAGCGAGAAGTCCCCGGGCTTCACGCTCTACTCCCTCAGCGGCCACGTCGCGAGCCCCGGCCAGTACGAGGCCCCGCTCGGCATCACGCTGCGCCAGCTCCTCGACATGAGCGGCGGGATGCGGCCCGGCCACCGGCTGAAGTTCTGGACCCCGGGCGGCTCCTCGACGCCGATGTTCACCGACGAGCACCTCGACGTCCCCCTCGACTACGAAGGAGTGGGCGCCGCCGGTTCCATGCTCGGCACCAAGGCGCTCCAGTGCTTCGACGAGACGACCTGCGTCGTGCGCGCCGTCACCCGCTGGACCGAGTTCTACGCCCACGAGTCCTGCGGCAAGTGCACACCGTGCCGCGAGGGCACGTACTGGCTCGTGCAGCTGCTGCGCGACATCGAGGCCGGCAAGGGCGCCATGGCCGATCTCGACAAGCTGAACGACATCGCCGACAACATCAACGGCAAGTCCTTCTGCGCCCTCGGCGACGGTGCCGCCTCGCCGATCTTCTCCTCGCTCAAGTACTTCCGCGAGGAGTACGAGCAGCACATCACGGGCCGCGGCTGTCCCTTCGACCCGGCCAAGTCGACGGCCTGGGCCGACCACCGTACGGAGGTGAACGCATGACTGTGACCACCAGCGCTCCCTCCGGCGGGGGAGAGGCGGCGGTCCCGCCCGAGGACCTCGTGTCGCTGACGATCGACGGCGCCGAGATCAGCGTGCCCAAGGGCACCCTGGTCATCCGGGCCGCCGAGCAGCTCGGCATCGAGATCCCCCGGTTCTGCGACCACCCCCTCCTCGACCCGGCCGGCGCCTGCCGCCAGTGCATCGTCGAGGTCGAGGGCCAGCGCAAGCCCATGGCCTCCTGCACCATCACCTGCACCGACGGCATGGTGGTGAAGACCCACCTCACCTCGCCCGTCGCCGAGAAGGCCCAGCACGGTGTGATGGAGCTGCTGCTCATCAACCACCCGCTGGACTGCCCGGTCTGCGACAAGGGCGGCGAGTGCCCGCTGCAGAACCAGGCGATGTCGCACGGCCAGGCGGAGTCCCGCTTCGAGGGAAAGAAGCGGACCTACGAGAAGCCGGTGCCGATCTCCACGCAGGTGCTGCTCGACCGTGAGCGGTGCGTGCTGTGCGCCCGCTGCACCCGGTTCTCCAACCAGGTCGCGGGCGACCCGATGATCGAGCTGATCGAGCGGGGCGCGCTCCAGCAGGTCGGCACCGGCGAGGGCGACCCCTTCGAGTCGTACTTCTCCGGCAACACCATCCAGATCTGCCCGGTCGGCGCGCTCACCTCGGCGGCGTACCGGTTCCGCTCCCGCCCCTTCGACCTGATCTCCTCGCCGTCCGTGTGCGAGCACTGCTCCGGCGGCTGCGCGACCCGCACCGACCACCGGCGCGGCAAGGTCATGCGGCGCCTGGCGGCCGACGACCCCGAGGTCAACGAGGAGTGGATCTGCGACAAGGGCCGCTTCGCCTTCCGGTACGCACAGCAGCGGGACCGGCTGACGACGCCCCTGGTGCGCAACGCCGAGGGCGAGCTGGAGCCCGCCTCCTGGCCGGAGGCCCTGCAGATCGCCGCACAGGGGCTGCTCGCCTCGAAGGGCCGGACCGGGGTCCTGACCGGCGGGCGGCTCACGGTCGAGGACGCCTACGCGTACAGCAAGTTCGCGCGCGTGGCGCTCGACACCAACGACATCGACTTCCGCGCGCGCGTGCACAGCACCGAGGAGGCCGACTTCCTGGCCGCCCGGATCGCCGGACGCGGCCGCGACCTCGACGGCACGGGCGTCACGTACACCGCGCTGGAGAAGGCGCCCGCCGTGCTGCTGGTCGGTTTCGAGGCCGAGGAGGAGGCGCCCGGCGTCTTCCTGAGGCTGCGCAAGGCCTGGCGCAAGCACGGGCAGAAGGTCTTCTCGCTGGCCACGCACGCCACGCGGGGTCTGGAGAAGGCCGGTGGCACCCTGCTCCCGGCCGCTCCCGGCACCGAGACCGAGTGGCTGGACGCCCTGGCGAGCGGGGTCGGCCTGGAGGACGACGGGGCCCGGGCCGCAGAGGCCCTGCGCACCGAGGGCGCCGTGATCGTCGTCGGCGAGCGACTGGCGTCCGTGGCCGGGGGCCTGACCTCCGCCGTGCGCACCGCCACCGCGACCGGCGCCCGGCTGGTGTGGATCCCGCGCCGGGCCGGGGAGCGCGGCGCGATCGAGGCGGGTGCCCTGCCCTCGCTGCTGCCGGGCGGGCGCCCGGCGACCGATCCCCGCGCGCGTGAGGAGGTCGCCGCCGTCTGGGGCCTGGCGGACCTTCCGCACCGCTACGGCCGCGACACGGGCGAGATCGTCGAGGCCGCCGCGCGCGGCGAACTCCAGGCGCTGCTGGTGGCCGGGGTCGAGGTCGCCGACCTGCCCGATCCGGCACGCGCGCGTGCGGCACTCGCCGAGGCGGGCTTCGTGGTCTCCCTGGAAATGCGGCCCAGCGAGGTCACCGCACTGGCCGACGTCGTCCTTCCGGTCGCCGCGGTCGCCGAGAAGGCCGGGACCTTCCTGAACTGGGAGGGCCGGGTGCGCTTCTTCGAGGCGGCGCTCAAGCCCGACCAGATGACCCGCCGCCTCGCACCGAGCGACGCCCGCGTCCTCCAGATGCTGGCCGACGCCATGGACGTCCACCTGGGGCTGCCGGACCTGCGCACCACCCGCGCGGAGATCGACCGGCTCGGCGCCTGGGACGGACCGCGGGCCGGTGAACCGCTGTACACCGCGGGCGCGCTGCCCCGGCCGGCCGCCGGCGAGGCGGTACTGGCCGGGCACCGGCTGCTGCTCGACCAGGGCGTCCTCCAACAGGGCGACGAGGCGCTGGCCGGCACCCGGCACGCCGCACGCGCGCGCGTGTCGGCCGCCACCGCAGCCGAGGCGGGCGTCAAGGACGGCGACCTCCTGGCCGTCACCGGGCCCGCCGGTGTCGTCGAATTCCCGCTCCAGGTCACCGAGATGCCCGACCGGGTGGTCTGGCTCCCGCTGAACTCGGCCGGCACCGGCGTCGCCTCCGGCGCCGGGGTGCTGCCCGGAACCCTCGTCCGCATCGGTCCGGCCACGCTCGCCGGCGAGGCCCCCAAGGAGGTGGAGGCATGAGCCCGTACCTCGCCGCTGAAGACCTCTCGATGTTCGGCACCGATCCCTGGTGGCTCGTCGTCATCAAGGCGGTCTTCTGCTTCGCCTTCCTGATGGTGACCGTGCTGTTCTCCATCGTGTGGGAGCGCAAGGTCGTCGCCTGGATGCAGCTGCGCATCGGTCCGAACCGGCACGGCCCCTGGGGGATGCTCCAGTCGCTCGCCGACGGCATCAAGCTGATGCTCAAGGAAGACGTCGTCGTCAAGCGCGCGGACAAGGCGGTGTACATCCTCGCGCCGATCGTCGCGGCCATCCCGGCCTTCATGGCGATCGCGGTGATCCCCTTCGGGCCGGCCGGCAACGAGGTCTCGATCTTCGGCCACCGCACCGCGATGCAGCTCACCGACCTGCCGATCGCGATGCTGTTCATCCTGGCGGTCGCCTCGGTGGGCATCTACGGCATCGTGCTCGCCGGCTGGAGCTCCGGATCGACGTACCCGCTCCTCGGCGGCCTGCGCTCCTGCGCGCAGATGATCTCCTACGAGATCGCGATGGGCGCCGCGTTCGCCTCGGTGTTCCTCTACTCGGGGTCGATGTCGACGTCGGAGATCGTCGCCCAGCAGGGCGACCGCTGGTACATCGTGCTGCTGCCGGTCTCCTTCATCCTCTACATCGTCACCATGGTCGGCGAGACCAACCGCGCCCCGTTCGACATGCCGGAGTCCGAGGGTGACCTGGTGGGCGGCTTCAACACCGAGTACTCGTCGATCAAGTTCGCGATGTTCATGCTCGCCGAGTACGTGAACATGGTGACGGTCTCGGCGGTCGCCACCACGCTCTTCCTCGGCGGCTGGCGGGCCCCGTGGCCGGTCAGCACCTTCTGGGAGGGCGCCAACCACGGCTGGTGGCCGCTGCTCTGGTTCGTGGTCAAGGTGCAGCTGCTGCTGTTCTTCTTCATCTGGCTGCGCGGCACGCTCCCGCGCGTCCGCTACGACCAGCTGATGAAGCTCGGCTGGAAGGTCCTCATCCCGGTCTCCCTGGTCTGGCTGATGCTCGTGGCGACCGTGCGGGCCCTCAGGAACGAGAACTACGAGTTCACCGACATCGCCCTCTACATCGGCGGCGGCGTGCTGGTCCTGCTGGTGCTGTCCTTCGTCGTCGACATGTACCGCGAGAAGGGCAAGCAGGCCGAGCCGCCCGCCGAGGAGCCTGCCGCCTTCGACCCGATGGCCGGCGGATTCCCCGTCCCACCGATGCCCGGACAGGAGCTGCCGCCGGTGCCCAGGCGCCGTCCGCGCCGGGAGCGGGAGCTGATTGTCAGTGGTGGACCCGATACTCACAGTGACGGATCTTCGGGCGGATCTACGGATGGAAAGGAGGCGTCCGATGGCTGAGGAACCCAAGGAGACCGACCCCGGTTTCCTGAACCCCGTGGCCGGCTTCGGCGTGACCTTCAAGGCCATGTTCAAGAAGCGGCTGACCGAGCAGTACCCGGAGCAGAAGAAGACCACCGCTCCGCGCTTCCACGGCCGGCACCAGCTCAACCGCCATCCGGACGGCCTGGAGAAGTGCGTCGGCTGCGAGCTGTGCGCCTGGGCCTGTCCCGCCGACGCCATCTACGTGGAGGGCGCGGACAACACGGACGAGGAGCGCTACTCGCCGGGCGAGCGGTACGGCCGCGTCTACCAGATCAACTACGCCCGCTGCATCCTGTGCGGCCTGTGCATCGAAGCGTGCCCCACGCGTGCGCTGACGATGACCAACGAGTTCGAGCTGGCCGACTCCAGCCGCGCCAACCTCATCTTCACCAAGGAGCAGCTGCTCGCCGGCCTGGAGGAGGGCATGGTCGACTCGCCGCACGCCATCTACCCGGGCACGGACGAGCAGGACTACTACCGGGGCCTGGTCACCGAGGCCGCGCCCGGGACGGTCCAGCAGGTCGCCCACTCCAAGGGAGAGGTCGTCCAGGAGGCCGACTCGACCTTCGGCGGCACCGAGCCTGCGTCCGAGGAGGTGATCCGCCGATGAGCGCGCAGCTCGCCGCCGCGGCGACTCTCTCCGCCGGCACCTCCACCGGAGAGGCCGTCCAGTTCTGGATCCTGGGCACCGTCGCGGTGATCGGCGCCCTGTGCACCGTTTTCATGAAGCGGGCCGTGCACAGCGCGCTCTGCCTCGCCGGGACCATGATCATCCTGGCGGTGTTCTACCTCGCCAACGGCGCCTACTTCCTCGGCGTGGTGCAGATCATCGTCTACACCGGCGCGATCATGATGCTGTTCCTGTTCGTGGTGATGCTCGTCGGCGTCACCGCGGCGGACTCCCTGAAGGAGACCATCAAGGGCCAGCGCTGGCTGGCCCTCGCGTCCGGGCTCGGCTTCGGCATCCTGCTGATCGGCGGCATCGGCAACGCCTCGGTCAGCGAGTTCACCGGCCTCGGCCAGGCGAACGCGAACGGCAACGTGGAGGGCATCGCGTCCCTCATCTTCACCAAGTACGTCTTCGCCTTCGAGATCACCGGCGCCCTGCTCATCACGGCCGCCGTCGGCGCCATGGTGCTCACCCACCGCGAGCGCACCGAGCGTGCCAAGACCCAGCGGGAGCTGGCCGAGCAGCGCGTCCGCGAGGGCAAGTACCTGCCGCCGCTGCCCGCGCCCGGCGTCTACGCCCGGCACAACGCGGTCGACATCGCGGGGCTGCTGCCCGACGGCACCCCCTCCGAGCTCACCGTCAGCAAGACGCTGCGCGAGCGGGGCCAGATCCGTGACGTGTCGACGGACGCGCTGGGCGACCTCAAGGCGCTGGAGCAGCGTGCCGAGGAGCGCCTGGAGCGCGGGGCGGTCGCGCCGGCCACCTTCAAGCGGTCCGAGGAGGCGCCGAAGTGAACCCGGTCAACTACCTCTATCTCGCGGCCCTGTTGTTCACGATCGGCGCCACCGGTGTGCTGATCCGGCGCAACGCGATCGTGGTGTTCATGTGCGTCGAGCTGATGCTCAACGCCTGCAACCTCGCGTTCGTCGCCTTCTCCCGCATGCACGGCAACCTCGACGGCCAGATCATCGCCTTCTTCACGATGGTCGTCGCCGCCGCGGAGGTCGTGGTCGGGCTCGCGATCATCGTGTCCCTGTTCCGTTCCCGCCACTCGGCCTCGGTCGACGACGCCAGCCTGATGAAGCTGTAAGGGGCTGAAACGTGGAGAACCTGATTGCGCTGCTGGTGGCGGCGCCCTTGCTCGGAGCGGCGGTCCTGCTGTGCGGCGGTCGCCGACTGGACGCCGTAGGCCATTGGATCGGCACGGTGCTGGCGGCCGCCTCCTTCGTGATCGGCGTCGTCCTCTTCGCCGACATGCTCGGTGCCGGCGCCGAGGACCGCACCCTGACGCAGCACCTGTTCAGCTGGATCCCCGTGGAGGGCTTCCAGGCCGACGTCGCCTTCCGGCTCGACCAGCTCTCGATGACGTTCGTGCTGCTGATCACCGGCGTCGGCTCGCTCATCCACCTGTACTCGATCGGGTACATGGAGCACGACGAGCGCCGCCGCCGCTTCTTCGGCTACCTGAACCTGTTCCTCGCGGCGATGCTGATCCTCGTCCTCGCCGACAACTACCTGCTGCTGTACGTCGGCTGGGAGGGCGTCGGTCTCGCCTCCTACCTGCTGATCGGCTTCTGGCAGCACAAGCCCAGCGCCGCCACCGCCGCGAAGAAGGCCTTCCTGGTCAACCGCGTCGGCGACATGGGCCTGTCCATCGCGATCATGCTGATGTTCCTGTGGTTCGGCACCTTCGCCTTCGGGCCGGTGCTCGGCGGCCACGGGGAGGCCGGGCTCGCGGGCGAGGCCGGCGAGGGCAAGCTCACCGCGATCGCCCTGATGCTGCTGCTCGCCGCCTGCGGCAAGTCCGCCCAGGTGCCGCTGCAGTCCTGGCTCGGGGACGCGATGGAGGGCCCGACCCCGGTCTCGGCCCTCATCCACGCCGCGACCATGGTGACCGCGGGCGTGTACCTGATCGTCCGCTCGGGCGCCATCTTCAACGGCGCGCCCGACGCGCAGCTGGTCGTCACCATCGTCGGCGCGGTCACGCTGCTGTTCGGTGCGATCGTCGGTTGCGCGAAGGACGACATCAAGAAGGCATTGGCCGGGTCGACCATGTCGCAGATCGGCTACATGGTGCTGGCGGCCGGTCTCGGCCCCATCGGCTACGTCTTCGCGATCATGCACCTGGTGACGCACGGCTTCTTCAAGGCCGGGCTGTTCCTCGGCGCCGGTTCCGTCATGCACGGCATGAACGACGAGGTCGACATGCGGCGCTACGGCGGACTGCGCAAGTACATGCCGGTCACCTTCATCACCTTCGGCCTCGGCTACCTCGCCATCATCGGCTTCCCGGGCCTGTCCGGCTTCTTCTCCAAGGACAAGATCATCGAGTCGGCGTTCGCCAAGGGCGGCACCGAGGGCTGGATCCTCGGCGCCTGCGCCCTGCTGGGCGCGGCCATCACCGCGTACTACATGACGCGCGTGATGCTGATGACGTTCTTCGGCGAGGAGCGCTGGCGCAACGCCCCCACGCCGTCGCCCGCGAAGCCCGATGTCGAGCCCGCGGCCGAGACGCGCGGCGAGTACACCCCGCCGCACCCGCACGAGTCCCCGAAGGTCATGACGATCCCGATGATCGTGCTGGCCGTCGGCTCGGTGTTCGGCGGCGCGTTCTTCAGCATCGGCGACCGCTTCGTGCACTGGCTGGAGCCCATCACCGGGCACGACCACGGGCACGCGCCGATCAGTGCCCTGACGGTCACGATCTCCACGGTCGCCGTGATGGTGATCGGCGTGGCGGTGGCCTGGGCGCAGTACGGACGGCGTCCGGTCCCGGCCGTCGCCCCGCGCGGATCGCTGCTCACCCGGGCCGCCCGGCGCGATCTGCTCCAGGACGACTTCAACCACGTGGTCCTGGTCCGCGGCGGTGAGCACCTGACGCGCTCGCTGGTCTACGTCGACCACACCCTGGTCGACGGCGTCGTCAACGGCACGGCGGCCTCGGTCGGCGGTCTGTCCGGGCGGATGCGCAAGCTGCAGAACGGGTTCGCGCGCAGTTACGCGGTCTCGATGTTCGGCGGTGCGGCGGTCCTCGTCGCCGCGACCCTGCTGATGAGGGCGGTCTGATACCGATGTCCTTTCCCCTGCTGACAGTCACGGCGGCCCTCCCGGCCGTCGGGGCCATCGCCACGGCCGCCGTACCGGCCGCGAAACGCACCGCGGCCAAGTGGCTCGCGCTGCTGTTCTCGCTGGCCACCCTCGCGCTGGCGATCGCGGTACTGGTCCGCTTCGACCCCGGCGGCGACCGCTACCAGCTCACCGAGTCGCACTCCTGGATCGCGGACTTCGGCGTCCGTTACGAACTGGGCGTGGACGGCATCGCGGTGGCACTGATCGCGCTGACCGCCCTGCTGATCCCGTTCATCATCCTCGCGGGCTGGCACGACGCCGACCCGTTGGAGACCGGCAGCAGCCGGTGGCGGCCGACCCAGGGCTTCTTCGCCCTGATCCTGCTGGTCGAGGCGATGGTGATCCTCTCCTTCGAGGCCACCGACGTCTTCCTCTTCTACATCTTCTTCGAAGCCATGCTCATCCCGATGTACTTCCTCATCGGCGGCTTCGGGGACCGGGCCCACCAGCACGGCGAGAAGACGGCGGCGACCCAGCGGTCGTACGCGGCGGTGAAGTTCCTCCTCTACAACCTGGCCGGCGGTCTGATCATGCTGGCCGCGGTGATCGGCCTCTACGTGGTCGCCGGGAACTTCTCCCTCACCGAGATCGCCCAGGCGAGGGCCAACGGCGAGCTGGAGATGGCGACCAGCACCGAGCGGTGGCTGTTCCTCGGCTTCTTCTTCGCCTTCGCGGTGAAGGCGCCGCTGTGGCCGCTGCACACCTGGCTGCCCAACGCCATGCAGGAGTCCACCGCGCCGGTCGCCGTGCTGATCACGGCGGTCGTCGACAAGGTCGGCACCTTCGCGATGCTCCGCTTCTGCCTCCAGCTCTTCCCGGAGGCGAGCAAGTGGGCGACGCCGGTGATCCTGGTACTGGCGGTCATCAGCATCATCTACGGAGCACTGCTCGCGGTCGGCCAGCGCGACATCAAGCGGCTGATCGCGTACGCGTCGATCTCGCACTTCGGCTTCATCATCATGGGCATCTTCGCGATGACCAGCCAGGGCCAGTCCGGCGCGACGCTCTACATGGTCAACCACGGCATCTCGACCGCCGTCCTGATGCTGATCGCCGGTTTCCTGATCTCGCGGCGCGGCTCGCGGCTCATCGCCGACTACGGGGGAGTGCAGAAGGTCGCCCCGGTGCTCGCCGGCACCTTCCTGATCGGCGGCCTGGCGACCCTCTCGCTTCCGGGCCTGGCACCGTTCATCAGCGAGTTCCTGGTCCTGGTCGGCACGTTCACGCGCTATCCGGTGATCGGCATCATCGCCACCTTCGGCATCGTGCTCGCCGCGCTCTACACCCTCGTCCTCTACCAGCGGACGATGACGGGCCCGGTGAAGCCGGAGGTGTCGGCGATGCCCGACCTGCGGGTGCGGGAGCTGGTGGTCGTGGCGCCGCTGGTCGCTCTGTTGATCTTCCTGGGCGTCTTCCCGAAGCCCCTCACGGACATCGTCAACCCGGCGGTGGAGCAGACCATGTCCGACGTACAGAAGAAGGACCCCCAGCCTGAGGTGGAGGCGGCCAAGTGAGCGCAACAGCCGTCCACAGCCTGTGGACAACGGCGGCGACGGCGGCCGAACCGATCGGCAAGATCGACGCGCCGAAGATCGAGTACGGGCAGCTTTCGCCCACCCTGATCGTCATCGGTGCGGCGATCATCGGCATCCTGATCGAGGCCTTCGTGCCGCGCAGGTCCCGCTACTACGTGCAGATGTTCCTGTCCGTCGTCGCGCTCGTCGCCGCCTTCGCCGCGGTCGTGGCGCTGGCGGCGGGCGGATACGGCACGACCAAGGCGGGCATCGCCGCGATGGGTGCCATCGCCGTCGACGGCCCGGCCCTCTTCCTCCAGGGCACCATCCTGCTGGCGGCGCTGGTCGGCCTCTTCACCTTCGCCGAACGGCGGCTCGACCCGGAGGCGCACGGCAACCGCGTCGACTCCTTCGCCGCCCAGGCGGCGGCCGTGCCGGGCAGCGAGAGCGAGCAGAAGGCGGTCAAGGCCGGCTTCACCACGACGGAGGTCTTCCCGCTCCTCCTCTTCGCCGTCGCCGGCATGCTGATCTTCCCGGCGGCCAACGACCTCCTGACGCTCTTCGTGGCCCTCGAGGTCTTCTCCCTCCCGCTGTACCTGCTGTGCGCGCTGGCCCGTCGCAAGCGGCTGATGTCGCAGGAGGCGGCGGTCAAGTACTTCCTGCTCGGCGCGTTCGCCTCCGCGTTCACCCTGTTCGGCATCGCCCTGCTCTACGGCTACGCGGGCTCCATGTCGTACGGCACGATCGCCTCGGTCGTCGACGGCACCGTGCAGAACGTCACCCCGGCGCTCGCCGACACCATGGGCAACGACGCGCTGCTGCTCGTCGGGGCCGCGCTGATCGTCATGGGCCTGCTGTTCAAGGTGGGCGCGGTGCCGTTCCACATGTGGACGCCGGACGTCTACCAGGGCGCGCCGACACCGGTGACCGGCTTCATGGCGGCGGCGACCAAGGTGGCCGCCTTCGGGGCCCTGCTCCGCATCCTCTACGTCGTCCTGCCCGGCCTGCGCTGGGACTGGCGGCCGGTGATGTGGGCGGTGGCGATCGTCACCATGCTGGCCGGCGCGATCGTCGCGATCACGCAGACCGACATCAAGCGGCTGCTGGCGTACTCGTCGATCGCGCACGCGGGCTTCATCCTCGCCGGTGTCATCGCGACCACGCCGGAGGGCATCTCGTCCGTCCTCTTCTACCTGGCCGCGTACAGCTTCGTGACGATCGGCGCCTTCGCGGTCGTCACGCTGGTGCGCGACGCGGGCGGCGAGGCGACCCACCTGTCGAAGTGGGCGGGGCTCGGACGCAGGTCGCCGCTGGTGGCGGCCGTGTTCGCGGTGTTCCTGCTGGCCTTCGCGGGCATTCCGCTCACCTCCGGATTCTCCGGCAAGTTCGCCGTGTTCAAGGCGGCGGCGGAGGGCGGGGCGGCTCCGCTGGTCGTGATCGGCGTGATCTCGTCGGCGATCGCGGCGTTCTTCTACATCCGCGTGATCGTCCTGATGTTCTTCAGCGAGCCGCGCCCGGAGGGCCCGACCGTCGCGGTGCCGTCGCCACTGACGATGACGGCCATCGGCGTCGGGGTCGCGGTCACGGTGGTGCTCGGCGTGGCGCCGCAGTACTTCCTGGACCTGGCGGGGCAGGCGGGGGTGTTCGTGCGCTGACGCGGCGCTCGCGTCTCTACGGCAGCGGCCCGGCACTCTCGCAGAGGTGCCGGGCCGCTGCCGCGCAAGCCGGTGCCCTATGTGCCGCGTGGCCGTGCTTTGAGGGCGGTCAGGTCCAGTTCCATGGGAAAGGGCGCGTCCAGCTTCATACGCTCACGAAAGATGCCGATGCTTGTGTAGGTGCCAGTGGTCGGCTCCAGCTCGAAGACGTGGACCACGGCATGTCCGTTCTCGTTCTCCACGCGCCAGTAGTGGGGGATCTTCGCCCTGGCGTACTTCAGTGGCTTGGTCTCGCGGTCTCTGGAGATCGAGTCGGTGGATACGACCTCGACTGCCAGAAGGACAGCAGATGAGGGAAACCGGGTCTGTGCGGTCTCCGTCCAGGCATCGGCGCGAAACACGATGACGTCCGGCTCAGGCCTGTTCTGCACGTCGATATCGATCGTGAACTCACGGAAGACCTCGAACTCGGCAGGTGCCAGTGACTGGAGCTGCCACTTGAGAAAGTCGACAGCTCGTTCGTGAAAGGCGGTCTGCGGACTGACGAAGACGAGGCTCCCGTCGATCAGCTCCGTATGTGGAGGCAGGTTCGGAAGCCGGTCCAGGTCGTCCGCGGTCCAGCCGTCCTCCGGCGGGATCGGCCAGTGGGGCGCGGACGCCTTCGGTGCGACGCTCATCAGTGCTCCCATGGGACGGAGTCTCGCGGGTGCAATCAGACTATCCGCCGGAAACGGGCGGGTCTCCCGCGAACGTGTGAACGACTGTTGTGTCCTTGACGCGGGTGGCGATCGCTACGGTGTGCGGCCTGTGGATAACTCCGGCGCTGTCGGCGCGGCCCCCTATCGTTGAGGCAGTGGTCGGGACAGGGCGGACCAGACGGACAGGACGGGACCAGAAGGCCCGGGTAGGCAAGGCAGGACGTACGGGGGACCAGGCGATGGGCGGGACGGGCGTGATCGGCGAGATGGCAGAGGCAGCACAGGCGAGGGAGCTGGACAGCGAGGCGCTGGCTACCCTGCACCGGGTCTTCGGGTACGAGGCCTTCCGCGGCGAGCAGGAAGCGGTCGTCGACCACGTGATCGCGGGCGGCGACGCCGTCGTGCTCATGCCGACCGGCGGCGGCAAGTCGCTGTGCTACCAGATTCCGTCCCTGGTCCGGCCCGGCACCGGCATCGTGGTCTCGCCGCTGATCGCGCTGATGCAGGACCAGGTGGACGCGCTGCGGGCGCTCGGCGTGCGGGCCGGGTTCATGAACTCCACACAGGACTTCGACGAGCGGCGCGTGGTGGAGGCCGAGTTCCTCGCCGGCGAGCTGGACCTGCTGTACCTGGCGCCCGAGCGGCTGCGGCTGGAGGGCACCCTGGACCTGCTCTCCCGGGGCAAGATCTCCCTCTTCGCGATCGACGAGGCGCACTGCGTCTCGCAGTGGGGCCACGACTTCCGCCCCGACTACCTCGCGCTGTCCCTGCTCGGCGAGCGCTGGCCGGACGTGCCCCGCCTCGCGCTCACGGCGACGGCCACGCACGCCACGCACCGTGAGATCACCGAGCGGCTGAACATGCCGACGGCGCGGCACTTCGTGGCCAGCTTCGACCGGCCCAACATCCAGTACCGGATCGTGCCCAAGACCGACCCCAAGAAGCAGCTCCTGAGCTTCCTGCGCGAGGAGCACCCGGGCGACGCGGGCATCGTCTACTGCCTCTCGCGCAACTCCGTCGAGAAGACCGCCGAGTTCCTCTCCCGCAACGGCATCGAGGCGGTGCCGTACCACGCGGGCCTGGACGCGGGCACCCGCGCGGCGCACCAGTCCAGGTTCCTGCGGGAGGAGGGCCTGGTGGTCGTGGCGACCATCGCCTTCGGCATGGGCATCGACAAGCCGGACGTGCGGTTCGTCGCCCACCTGGATCTCCCCAAGTCGGTGGAGGGCTACTACCAGGAGACCGGCCGCGCGGGGCGGGACGGGCTGCCCTCGACGGCATGGATGGCGTACGGCCTCAACGACGTCATACAGCAGCGCAAGCTGATCCAGTCCGGCGAGGGCGACGAGGCGTTCCGCCGACGGGCCCAGTCGCACCTGGACGCGATGCTCGCCCTGTGCGAGACCGCCCAGTGCCGCCGTGGCCAGCTCCTCGCCTATTTCGGCCAGGACCCGGACCCGGCCGGCTGCGGCAACTGCGACACCTGTCTCACCCCGCCGGAGACCTGGGACGGCACGGTGGCGGCGCAGAAGGTGCTGTCGACGGTGGTGCGGCTGAAGCGGGAGCGCGGCCAGAAGTTCGGCGCGGGGCAGATCATCGACATCCTGCTGGGCAAGCGCACCGCCAAGGTGATCCAGTTCGATCACGACCAGCTCTCCGTGTTCGGCATCGGCGAGGAGCTGACCGAAGGCGAGTGGCGTGGCGTCGCCAGGCAACTGCTGGCCCAGGGCCTGCTCGCCGTCGAGGGCGAGTACGGCACGCTGGTGCTGACCGAGGCCAGCGGCGCGGTCCTGCGGCGGGAGCGCGAGGTGCCGTTGCGCAAGGAGCCCAAGAAGCCGGCCTCGGCACGGGCGGCGGGCGGCGGACGGAGCGACCGCAAGCAGAAGGCCGCCGTCGCCGAACTGCCCCAGGAGCTGCTGCCGGCCTTCGAGGCGCTGCGCGCCTGGCGGGCGGAGCAGGCCCGGGAGCAGGGCGTTCCGGCGTACGTCATCTTCCACGACGCCACACTGCGGGAGATCGCCACCGCCTGGCCCACCTCGATCGGGCAGCTCGGGGGCATCAGCGGGGTGGGCGAGAAGAAGCTGGCGACGTACGGGGAGGGTGTGCTGGCCGTACTGGCCGGGCTGGAGGGACCGGCCGCCGTGTCCGCGCCCGTGTCGGAGCCCGCCCCGGGCCGCCCGTCGGTCGGCTCCGTCTCCGACCCAGGAGCGGACGACTGGCCCGAGGTGGAGCCCGAGCCGGACGACTGGATATAAGGAGCTCGCGGCGGGCGTCGGCGACCGGACGGTCACAGCCCGTGCCCGCTCCCGCCCCGCCCCGGGCTGGTCGGTTGCCCTACGCCAGCGCGGTCAGCCCCGGAGCGAAGGTGATCAGCAGGGGGAGGAGGGGCACGAGGGCGGCTGTCGCCGTGGTCAGGGCCCGGTGGCGCGGCGTCAGGCGGGGCGGCGGTTCCAGGAGGCGGTCGACCCGCTCGCCGAGGAGGCGGTGGCTGGAGGCGCAGGACAGGACGCCGCGGTGCTGGTTCAGCTCGATCAGGGCCAGTGCCGTGGTCAGGTGACCGCAGCGACGGGAGGCGGTGTCGTCGGCGGCCAGTTCGACCAGGCGGTGGGTCTGGTCGCAGAAGTGGGCGAAGAGGGGGACTCGAGGGAAGCCGGTGGCCAGGGCCGTGGACAGGTGCAGCAGCCAGTCGTGGCGGGCGCGTGCGTGGCCGCGCTCGTGGGTGAGGACGGCGTCGAGCTGGTGGTCGGTGAGACGCTGCAGGGCGCCGGTGGTGACGATCAGCTGGGGCGGGCTGCCGGGCATCCACCAGGCGTCCGGGTACTCGTCCTCCAGGACCAGGAGGGGGCCGCGGGCGGTGGGGAGCCCGGCGGGCAGATCGGGGGCTCGCTCGCGCAGGTGGGCGCGGGACTGGGCGCGACGCCGGCGCGCCTCGACGAGTTCGCGGCCGAGCATGGCGGTCGTCCAGGCGGCGCCACCGGCCAGCAGCAGCGTGAGGGCCGCGGCCCAGGGCGGGCCGGCGGAGAGGTTGTACGCCGCGGTCACCGCGGGCGGCGCGGGTGCGAAGAGCTGGGCGCGGACGGTGCCGAAGACGGCGGCGGCCCCGAGGACGAGCGCCGTCAGACAGCACAGCAGGACGGTGGCGACCAGGCACTGCCACACCCACAGCGCGACCACCGGATCCCGTTCGGGCCACGCGGACCGGGTCAGCGCGCGCGGCACCGGTACCGCGGCGGTCACGGCGACGACGAACAGCAGGAGCAGGCAGAGGGTCATGCCACGGGCTCCGGATCCTGGTCGGAAGGGCGGCTCTGGCTGTGGTGCGGTTGCGGTGGGCGGCGCCTGGGCTTCGGCGGGTCCAGGTGGGAGCGCCGACGCGGGTGCGGACGTGCCGCGCACACCGCCCGACGCCAGTATGACGGTGACGGGCGGTGCGAGTCAGGCCCGGCGGGCAACGGATCGGGGCGGGTGGGTCGTACGGCCGCCACTCGCGTGAGTCGTGGGTCCATCGCTCCTGCGAGCACGGCCCCTGTGGCCACCGCCCGCACGAGCACCGCGCACGAGCACCGTGCCCAAGCACCGCCCGCACGAGCCCCCCCGTGGCCACCGCCCGCACGAGCCCCGGACCCGGGGGCTACCGCCCGGTCCGCGGTCCGGCGATCCGTCCGGTCACCTCGCCGAGCCCCACCCGGACGCCGTCCGGCCCCGGCGCCCAGGCCGACAGGGTCACCA
This sequence comes from Streptomyces mutabilis, assembly GCF_046628145.1. Taxonomy (NCBI): domain Bacteria; kingdom Bacillati; phylum Actinomycetota; class Actinomycetes; order Kitasatosporales; family Streptomycetaceae; genus Streptomyces; species Streptomyces mutabilis. The sequence continues at coordinate 4,560,977 of NZ_CP176874.1, forward strand.
CGTCGCCGTCCTCGAGGAACATCCGCTTGCCGTCGGGGAGTTCCAGCGGATCGCGTCCGTTCCAGGTCAGCTCCAGCAGGGACCCGCGTTCCCGTTCGGACGGTCCGCTCACCGTGCCGGAGCCGTAGAGGTCGCCGGTGCGCAGCGAAGCACCGTTGACGGTCATGTGGGCCAGCTGCTGGGCGGCCGTCCAGTACATGGTGGAGAACGGCGGTTCGGAGACGACGTGGCCGTTGATCGCGACGGAGATCCGGAGGTCGTAGCCGCCGGGTTCGTCCTGCTCCGGGGCCGTGTCGTCGAGGTAGGGCAGCAGCTCGTGGGTGCGCTCCGGCGGCGCCACCCGCGCCTCCTCCAGGGCGTCCAGCGGCGTGATCCAGGCCGACACCGACGTGGCGAAGGACTTGCCGAGGAACGGGCCGAGGGGGACGTACTCCCAGGCCTGTACGTCCCGCGCGGACCAGTCGTTGAGGAGGCACAGCCCGAAGACGTGCTCGCGGAAGTCGCCGAGCGGCACCGGGGTGCCCGGCTCGGACGGCACGCCCACCACGAATCCGACCTCGGCCTCGATGTCCAGGCGGACGGACGGGCCGAAGACGGGAGCGGCGTCGGTCGGGGCCTTGCGCTGCCCGCACGGGCGTACGACGTCCGTGCCGGACACCACGACCGTGCCGGAGCGACCGTGGTAACCGATCGGGAGGTGCTTCCAGTTCGGGGTGAGGGAGTCGGCGGCGTCGGGGCGGAAGATCCGGCCGACGTTCCGGGCGTGGTTCTCGGAGGCGTAGAAGTCGACGTAGTCCGCGACCTCGAAGGGCAGGTGGAGGGTCACCGACGAGAGGGGGTGGAAGAGGGGTTCGAGGGTCTCGCGGTGGGAGGGGACGGTCACCCAGGCGGTCAGGGCGCGCCGTACGTCGGACCAGGCGGTGCGGCCGGCGGCCAGCAGCGGGTTGAGGGTGGGCCGCGCGAGCAGGGAGGCGTACGGCGAGCCGAGCGCGTGGGCCGCCGCGCCGGCGTCGAGGACGTGGTCGCCGAGCCGGACGCCCACCGTCCGGTCCTGCGTGCCGGGGATCGAGAACACGCCGTACGGGAGGTTGTGCGGGCCGAAGGGGTCGCCCTCGGGGACATCGAAGGGGGGCATCGGGTGCTGCCTCGCTTTCGTGCTCGCCATGTGCGCCGTGCGCGCCGGGTGTGCCACGTGGTTCGTGGCCGGGCCACACGTTACGGGTGACATACCGGTCTTGGGCAGTGTGTCGGGAGGGAGCGGTGCGTGGCGTGGGGGAGCGTGCGCAGGTGTGCTGACGTGCGGGGAGTGGCCCGGGGGCCGGTGCGGGAGACGGGGGGAGTGGCCCGTGGGACGGTGCCTCGGCAGTCGGCGCACGCCCGCGTGAACGCGGGGAAGTGTTGCGCTCCGCTTCCGTTTGAGTGCGGGAAGTTGTCCACAGGCCGGTACGCAATCTTGACGGAGCGGTGCGAACGGGGTGACTCTGGGCGGGTGCCGGAAGGCCTCGGGGAGGGGGCTTTCGATGGCACACCAGGGGGGCGGATGGCCATTGGGGAGGCCGGTCCGGGGTCGGTGCGGGATGGTTCGCAGCCGAGGAAGCGGCTGGAAGAGACCATGCGCGCCAGACTCGGCCGGGAATGCGTGTACGTACCGTCGTGCCGTTTCGGGCTGTACGCGGCACTGCGTCACTGGTGCCCGCCGGGCGGCCGGGTGCTGATGTCGCCGGTCAACGACGACGTCATCTTCTTCGTCGTGCTCGCGGCCGGACTGCGGCCGGTGCAGGCGCCGTTGAACCCGTCGGACGCCTCCATCGACATCGATGCCGTGCCCGAGGACGTGTGGGGTTCACTGTCCGCCGTACTGACGACGAACCTGTACGGGAACCCGGACCCGGCACCCGGGCTGCGGGCCCGCTGCGACACGCTGGGCATCCCGCTGTTCGAGGACGCCGCGCACGCCATCGGCAGCGAGGTCGGCGGACGGCCGGTCGGGGCCTGGGGCGACGCCTCCGTCTTCAGCCTGTCCAAGCACGTCGGCGCCAAGGCCGGAGGCATCCTCGCGATCGCCGACCCGGGGCTGCGCGAGGCGCTGGAGAAGGCCTGCGACGACCTGCTGCTGCCGCGCCGCACGACGGCCGAACTCGCCTACGCCGTACGGCCGTACGCCGAGGCCGCCGTACGCGGACTGCGGTTGCGTCGGGCCGCCTGGGCCACGATGCGGCTGCTGGGGCTGATGGAACGCGAGGAGATCCGGATGCCGCTGCGTCCGGACGAGCTGGCCCGCGCGGTCGCCTCGGCCCCCGACCTGGACGCTCACGACCCCTGGGTCCGCGTCGACATGCACGACTACCGGTTGCGGGCCGGCCGGTTCCGGCTCGGGCGCATCGGGCGGCGACTCGACCGGCTGGACGACGTGCTCGCGGCCTGCCGTTCGGGGACGGAGCTGCTGCTGTCGACGCGCTGGGGACAGCCGGCGGGCGGACAACCAGGAGCGTCCGTCCAGCCGTTGTTCCGAGTACCGCTGCTCGTGGCGGACCGGGACGCGGCGGCCCGGGCGCTGGCCCGGCGCGGCATCGTCGTCGGCTACCTCTACGACCCGCCGCTGGACGACTACGCGGGCGCGGAGTTCACCGATCCGTCCCCGTCGCCCGAGGGCGCGCGCTGGTTCGCGCGGCACGCGCTGCCCGTGGACCCGCTGCGGGCCCGTTCGGTGATCGCGGCGCTGGAGGAGTCCGGAGTGGGGCCGGCCGAGGTACCGGAAGGGCTGGGTCCCACCGGTGGCTGAGACCCAGGTGCACGAGACGGCCGCGGCACCCGCGGGTGGCGGCCCGGCGCCGTCCGGCAGCGGGCACGGCGGCGACTCGCTCTTCAAGAACGCCTACTTCCTCATGCTCAGCACCGGCGTCTCCGCCGTGCTCGGCCTGGGCTTCTGGCTGGTGGCCGCCCGCTACTACTCGGAGGAGGCGGTCGGCCAGGGCTCCGCCGCCATCGCCGCGATGAGGCTGCTCGCCAGCATCACGGCGACCACGATGATCGGCGCCGTCGTCCGTTTCGTGCCGCGGGCCGGACGGGCGACCGGGCCACTGGTGTGGCGCGCGTACGCGGCCAGTTCCGTGGTCGTCGCCCTGGCCGCGGTCGTCTTCCTGCTCACCCTCGACCTGTGGGGCGCCTCGTACGCTCCGCTGGGCACCGCGGAGGCGGGCGCCCTGTTCGTCGCGGCCTGCGTGGCCTGGGCGCTGCTCACCCTCCAGGACGGTGTGCTGACCGGGCTGCGCAAGGCGGAGTGGGTGCCCGCGGGGAACGCCGTGTTCTCGGTCGGCAAGCTGATCCTGCTCGCCGTCTTCGCCACCACGCTGCCGGTGCTCGGCATCTTCGTGTCCTGGGCCGTGGCCATCGCCTTCTCCACCCTGCCGCTCGGCTGGCTGATCTTCCGCCGGCTCATCCCGCGCCAGGCCGCCGCCGACCACGACGTGGAGCCGCCCAAGGTCCGTGAGATGGGGCGGTTCCTGGCCGGGGACTCGCTGGGCGCGCTGTTCAGCCTGGCGATGATCAACCTGCTGCCGGTGATGGTCGCGGTCAACTTCAGCGCCGCGGAGAACGGCTACTTCTACGTGGCCTACACCGTCGGCGGCACGATGGAGTTCATGGCCATCAACATGGCCTCCTCTCTCACCGCACACGCCTCGCACGACCCGCGCCGCCTCGCCGACGGTGTCCGCGGGGCGCTGCGCCGGATGACGCTGCTGCTGGTGCCGGTCGTCCTCTTCCTGGTCGCCTTCGCCCCGCAGATCCTCGCGCCCTTCGACGAGGGCTACGCCGAGCACGGCTCCACGGTGCTGCGGCTGCTCGCAGTCGGGGCCCTGCCGCGCATCGTGGTCGAGCTGTACATCGGCGTGCTGCGCGTTCAGGGACGTACCGGCATGCTCGCCGCCGTGCAGGGCGCCATGTGCGTCCTCGTGCTGGGCAGCGCTGCGGTGCTCTTCACGCCGGCCGGGATCGCGGGCGCCGGCTGGGCGGTGCTGGGCGGCATGACCGTGGTCGCCCTCGGCTGCGCGCCCGGGCTGCGTGCCGTTCTGCGGGGCGGCGAGGGGGGCGGGCGTCGTTCCGGAGGGGCCGGCGGACCGGACGCCGTTCCCGGCGGCGCCGGGCTCAATGGCAGCCGGGATCCGGGGCCCGGTACCTCGTACGGCACCCGCTGGGCCCGGTTGAACGCCACCGCCGGGTACGGCACGAGCTGGGCGCGGCGGGCGGCGTACGAGCACGGACAGTCCGACGAGGCGGCACGCGAGGACACGGTCGCCCTGTTCATAGGGCGCCCCGGCTACGAACGGGAGGCCCTGGAGGCGGACACCCTCGCGGTGATCGTCCGGCGGCCACGTGACTCCGACGCCGATGCCGCGTCCGCGCCGGACGCCGATGCCGCGTCCGCGCCGGACGCCGAGTCCGTGTCCGCGTCGGACACCGATGCCGCGTCCGCGCCTGGCGCAGAGCACGCGGCCGAAGGCGGTGCCGCTTCCGAGGCCGGCACCGAGCGTCCGGCCGCGTCCGGCCGGGGCGCGAAGTCCGTCGCGAACGACGTGCGCTCGGATCCCGACGTGCACTCGGACTTGGGGGTGGACTCCGGTCCAGTCGCCGCCCCTGCCCCCGAGGCCGGGTCCCGCGCCGAGTTCGGGGAGTCCGTCGCCGACTTCGGCGACGACGAGGACGAGGGCGGGATCGGGCCGGTCCCGGAGCGGCTTCTGCGCCCCGTACTGTGGCTGCTCCTCGGCCTCGCCACCGTCGTCCTCCTGATTGCGTCGAGGGAACTGCCGTGGCTGGGCGCCGGCGTGACGGAGGCCGAGCTCACCGGACGGGAGCTGCTGCGGGAACTGCCCCTGTCGGCCCTCGCCGCCGGGGCCCTGCTGCTCGTGGTGTTCGTGGCGTCCGTGACGTTGTGCGTCGCGACCGACCCGTGGCTGCCCGGCACCGCGCTGGGTGCCGCCGTACTCACCCTGTACGCGGCGCCCGTCGCCCTCGGCCGGGAACCGGAGGCGGTCGGTGGGGCGTTCTATACCGAGACGGCCGGTTTTCTGGCGGAAGCGGCAGGGCTCGACGGGCCCGGCCCGCTGCTGCGCTGGGCGCCGCTCGTCCTGCAGTTGCTGTGTCTCGTACCGCTGTGGCTGCTGCTCGCGAAGGCGGGTGGCCGACTGTCGTGGCAGGGGCGCTGGGGGGTTGTGTATCTCGCCGCGGTGGGGGGCTGGGTCTGGCGTGCGGAGCTCGCGCCTCTCGCGCCGCCGCTCCTCCTGCTGCTCGTCCTGGCCGTCCCGCTCCTGTCGCTGCGCCGACCCGCCCTCACGACGGACACGACACGGCCCCCGCACCACACCAGACCGAACGGCATGTCCAGGGACTGATCAAGCACAGAGCCGAATCGCCAGGGGGGAACCGTCGTGCGTCCGCCAGCAACTCCACGGGAGAGATCCGTACCAGAGCCCGTGCCCGGGCAGGAAAACCCGGACGCGTCGAACAGGGAGCCCGCGACGACGCCCTCGGAGGGGGCAGAGGCTACTCGGACGGCAGGGACGGCAGGGACGGCAGGGACGGCAGGGACGGCCGGGACGGCAGGGACGGCCGGGACCAAGAGGACCACCGGAGCGGCCGGAGCGGCCGGAGCGGCCGGAACGACCGGAACGACCGGAACGGCCGGAGCGACGGGGACCACCGCCACCGTGTCCGAGCACGAGCACGAGCACGAGGAAGAGCACGAGGAGGAACAACGGCGCGAGCGCGGTCACGCACACGCCCACGAAGCGACGGCGTCCCCCCGCGCCTCGCAGGAGACGGCCACCAGGACCTCGCAGGAGGTGTCCGCCCGGCCGGGTCGGGAGTCCGCCGCCCGGGAGTCCACCCCCCCGGGACCGGGACCCGGCACGCGCCCACCGACCCCCTACCCCGGAGCCCTCCGGCTCCGCCACCGAGCCGCCCGTGACGGATCTGTCCGACCTCACCCCCGCCGCCTGGCCGGCCCGCGCGGCCGCCGCCTGGCCGGCCCTGCCCCTGCTCGTCGCGCTCGCGCTGTGGGGTTACGCGATACGGCACACCGACGTGTCCGCCCTGGACGACTTCGGCCTCGTCAGCGCCCTGCACCCCACCTTCTGGGCCGGTCTCGCCGTGCTGACCGCCGGCTTCTGGTTCACGGTCCGCGACCCGCGCCGCCCGGGCGCGTGGTCGTTCGCGTACGTCCTGGGCCTGCTGGTGATGGAGCGGGCCACCCAGGCCCTGCTCTACCCGACCCCGCTGTACGCGTGGGCGTGGAAGCACGACGCCGTCATCGACCACCTGCTGACGTCCGGCAGCCTCCAGAGCGCGGACCAGCTCGGCGACATGGCCGTCTACGACCAGTGGCCCGGCTTCTTCGCCGCCCAGGCCGCGCTGGTGCGGCTGCTGGGCGTGGACAACGCCGCGATGTACATGGCCTGGTGGCCCCTGGTCTCCAGCGTCCTGCTGCTGCTCCCGCTGCTGCTGATCTACCGGACCTTCACAGAGGACCGGCGGCTGATCTGGACCGCCGTGTGGCTGTTCTGCGTCGGCAACTGGGTCGGCCAGGACTACTTCTCCCCGCAGTCCATCGCCTTCGCCCTGCACCTGGGCGTCATCGCGGTCGTGCTGCGCCGCTACGGCCGCTCCGGCGGGCGGCGCGGCAGGCAGGGGCAGGCCGTGTGGACCGTGCTGCTCAGCGTGCTGGTCACCGCCATCGTCGTCTCGCACCAGCTCACGCCCGGCATGCTCGTGGTCACGCTCGCCGCCCTGGCCCTCACCCGCCGCCACCGGGACTGGGTCCCGGTGGTCACCACGGTCGTGATCTTCCTGGCCTGGTGCCTCACGGCCGCGCTGCCCTTCCTGTCCGCCGCGCTGCCGGACATGATCCGGTCCGTCGGTGACGTCGGCGCCAACGTCGAAACAGGGTACGGAGCAACGCCCACGGGCACCGGTGCGGTGGCGACCTCCTGGGCGGCCCGGCTGCTGTCGGGTTCGGTACTGCTGCTGGCGCTGGCCGGCGTGCTGCGCCAACGGGTGCTGCGGCACCGGGCGCTGCCCTTGCTGCTGGTCGCGGCGGCGCCGTTGCCGATGTTCGTGGCGAGCAGCTACGGCAGCGAGATGATCTTCCGGGTACTGATGTTCATGATGCCCGGCGCCGCCTTCTTCGCCGCCGCCGCGCTGCTGCCCAAGGTCCGCACGCTGGCCGCCGACGCCGCGGCGGGGGAGACGGCGGGAGCCTCTCCGGCCACCTCCGCACGACGGCGGCGCATCCCACTGCCCTCGCTGCCACCGCTGCGGTACGGCGTGTGGGTGCCGTTGCTCGTGCTGCTCGCCGGGACCCTGGCGTTCGTGCCGAGCTACTCCGGCAAGGACCGCGTCAACTACTTCCCGCCCCGGGAGGTCGCCCTCGTCGAGCAGCTCTTCGGCCAGGCGCCCGACGACTCCATGGTCGTCGCCGCCAACCGGAACTACCCGCTCGCCTACGAGCAGTACTGGAGGGTCGACCACTACTGGTTCCTCGACGACGACCGGCGCCACGTCGACGAGATCGTCCGCGACCCCGCCACCGTCCTGGCCCGCGACATGGCCGCCGTCGAGGCGCCGGCCCGCGCGTACTTCCTGCTCACGCAGGGACAGGTGGCCAACTCGGAGATGAACGGCCAGCTGGACAAGGCCCAGTTGGACCGCATCCGCGAGTCCGTGGCTTCGTCACCCAGGTTCCAACTGGTCGCCGAGAACGACGCCGGCGTGCTCTACGTCCTGAAACCGGCGAGCTGAGGAAGGGCGGGCCAGAAGATGACACGAGAGAACGCCAAGACGCAGCAGAACCCCATGAAGCAGCAGCACGCCACGACACAACAGAATGCCACGACACAACAGAACGCCCCGACGCAGCACAACGCCACGACACCGCAGTCCGCCACGGCACCGCAGAACGGCATGACACCGCAGGACCTCGTGATCCGCATGCTCCCCCCGTTCGGCGGCTGGCTGGCGCTCGCCGCACTCGCCCTGCCCGGCGGCTCGCCGTTGCGCGGCGCGGCGGTCGCCGCCTTCCTGGCCGTCGGTCCGGGCGCGGCCCTGGTCGGCATCTGCGGCCCGGCGCTGCGGGCCCGCCGCGCGGAGGGCCCCGTCGAACGCCGGGGCGCCCGCTTCGAACGCCACTCCGACCTGCTGGAACGGCTGATGCTGGCCGTCCTGCTCAGCGTCGGCGCCGCGATGCTCGTCGCCACGGTGCTGATAGCCGCGCAAGCCTTCAGCGGGGACCGTGTCCTGCTGACGCTCACCCTGCTGACCACGCTGGCCGCGTTCTGCCCGCGCCTGCGTGCCTCCCCGATGCCCAGGACGGCGCCGGGAGCGGCGCCGAGGACACGGAAGGGTTCCACTCTGTGAGGTTCGCCCGTCCCGCGCGCCGTACGCCCGGGGACTCGACGACGACCGGACAGCACCGCCGGCCCAAGGCCCCCAGGGACCGCGGGGGCCGGGGCCGGCGCCGACTGCTGATCACCTCCGTCGCGGCCACCTGCGCGGCCCTGGTCGCGGTGCTCGCCCTGCGCGACGCCTCCGGCCCGGCCGACCCGGCCGACGATCCCAAGTGCCGCCCCACCGAACTCCTCGAACCGCCCTGCGGAGCCTGGTTCGGCGCCTTCGTGCCGCACGACAAGACCGACCTGGCCGAGAAGGTGCACGCCTACGAGGAGAACGTCGGCCGCAGGCTCGACATCGTGTACACGTACCACGACATGTCCGCGGTCACGGACACCCGCCTGGAGGGACAACTCCTCACCGAGCAGGAGCAGCGCGTCGGCGAGGACCGCATGCTGCTGCTGTCCTGGGAGAGCAAGTGGTGGGGCGGCACGAAGAAGCAGCAGCCGACCTGGAAACAGATCGCCGCCGGTGACCTGGACGACTCCGTGGTCGACGTCCAGGCGCGACGCATCAAGGACTACGGGGAGCGCACGGGGAAGAAGGTGTTCCTCTCCTTCGACCTGGAGATGGACACCCGTACCCCCGACAACGGCACCCCGGCCGACTACGTCCGGGCCTACCGGCACATCCACGACCGCTTCCGTGAGCTGGGCGTCGACAACGTCGTGTGGACCTGGATCATCACGGGCTACCTGGACCACGCCGACCTGTTCGAGAAGATGTACCCGGGGGACGAGTACGTCGACTGGATCGGCTACAACCAGTACAACTACTACCTCTGCCACAAGACGGACTGGCTGAGTTTCGCCCAGACCCAGCACGCCACCCACGACTGGATCCGCGCCAACATCTCCGACGACAAGCCCCTGATGCTGTCGGAGTTCGGCAGCGCGTCCGACCCGAAGCGGCCGGACCGGCAGGCGGACTGGTACGCGCAGGTGCCCGCGGTGCTCAAGGACCTGGAGGGCGTCAAGGCGGCCCTCCAGTGGAACTACCGCGACCCGGGACCGCACTGCAATCTCGCCGTCGCGGGCGACCAGGCGTGGGCCAGCCTGCGCAAGGCGGCCGCCGACCCCCACCTGAACCAGCCGCTCGGATGACCCGGCCCGCTCATCCCGCGAACTCGGGCCCCCGGACCACGGCCCGGCCCCGCCGGTACCAGCGCCACGCCACCGTCCTGGGACCGTCGCGGTAGGGGGCGATCCGGGCGCCCTCTCCCGCCAGCCACGCGGTCACGTCGGCGACCGTGTGGCTCTGCCGCACGATGAGCCGCGCGATGCGGTACCGCTCGTCGCGGTCCGAACTGAGCGCGTGCCGCACCGCGGTGGCGGTCTCGTACCCGGCGCGGGCCGACAGCGACCGCACCTTCGCGCTGTTGTAGCCGTGCGGGTAGGCGAGGTGGCGCACCGGATGCCCGAGGGCGTCCTCCAGTACCGCCTTGGAGCTGCGCAGTTCGTACGCCAGGTCCTTGGCGGACAGGGTGTCGAGCTGGGCGTGGGTGACGGTGTGGCTGCCGATCTCCATGCCGGAACGTTCCAGGTCGGCCACCGCGTCCAGCGTCATCATCGGTGCGGGCGGCAGCAGGCTGCGGCCGCCCGGGGCGATGGCGCCGGTGGTGAGGTAGGCGGTGGCGGTCAGCGCCCGCGCGGCCAGCGCCTCGGCGGTGGGACCGGGCAGGTCGGCGAAGCCGTCGTCGAAGGTGAGCAGCACCGGCCGGGGCGGCAGCGGTGCCCGCCCGGCGAGGTGGTCGGCGAGCGCGCTGATGGTGACGGGCGTCCGGCCGCTGTCGACGATCGCGTCGAGGTGCGCGGCGAACTCCTTCGGCCGGACGGTGAACTCGGCGATCCACGAGGGCGGGTCGTCCATCACCGCGTGGTAGAGGAAGACGGGTATGTGCCCGACCCCCGCCCCGCGTGCCACTGCTCCGGCCCCCGCCCGCCGGCGCGCCGACGGGCCCCCCGCCGCTCTCGGCCCCCCGGACCCGCTCACCGCGCCTCCAGCCCGACCGTACGCAGGGCGCGGCGGGCGCGCAGATAGCCGACGGGGCCGTACAGCATGCCCCGGCGCTGCAGCCGGGACAGCCGCCGCGGCCAGGGATGCGTACGGGAGTCGTGCCCACCCGGAGCCCCGGCCCCCGCCGCCGCCCCCGTCTCCGCCGCGGCCTCCGTGTCACCGGCAGCGGTGGCGCGCACGGCGGTCAGCCCCCGTGCGTGCGCCAGCCCACCCGGTACCCGCGCGAGGAAGGCCGGCAGCAGCGCGGGCCGGTTCACCAGGATCGCCGTGAGGTACGCGGTGAGGCCCGCGCCGTAGCCGTACGCCTGAGTCTCCAGGTCGCGCCAGGTCTCCCGGTGGTGGTGCCAGACCAGAGCGCTCGGCGTGTAGCGCAGCCGCCGCCCCTCGGCGAGGACGCGGACGAACCCGTAGAGGTCGTCGCCGCCCCGAGCGCGCGTGCCCGCGCCGGTCGCCGGGTCGAAACCGCCGACCGAGCGCAGCACCGCCGTGCGGAAGGCCATGTTGGCGCCGGAGCCGAAGCGGCCCGCGGTGAACGGGAACAGCGGCTCGTCGGCGGGCGGGTGCGCCGGGTCGTACGTCCGCGGGGTGAACCCCTTCGCGAAGCCCCCGTGGCTCTCCAGCAGCACCTGGGCGGGGGTGCGCAGCCGCGCGGGCAGGATCAGCCCCGTGGCACAGCCCAGACCCGGGTCGGCGGCGAAGGGCGCGGTCAGCTCGGTGAGCCAGCGCGGGTCGGCGACCACGTCGTCGTCGGTGAAGGCGACCACCTGGCCGCGTACGGCCGCGAGCCCCCGGTTGTGCGCGATCGCCAGTCCGGGCACCGGTTCGCACACGTACCGGACCCGCTCGCCGTACTTCCGCTCGACCAGTTCCCGGGTCTCCTCGGTCACGGGGGCGTTGTCGACGACGACGATCTCGAAGTCCGGGTGGTCCTGGGCGAGCAGCGAGTCCAGGGCCCGGGCGAGCTGGTCTGCGCGTTCCCGCGTGGCGACCACGACACTGGCGGACGGCGGCACGGGCAACGGCTCCGACGGCGCCTGCGGGGGCAGCTCCCGGGCGAGTCCGGCCAGCACCTCCACGGGATCCGCGCCGTCGGGTACCTGCCCGAGTACCGTGCCGATGGGCCTCCCCGCCCGTCTGACCAGCAGGAACACCGCACCGGACGTCACCGGTGCGCTGCCCGGCCCCGGTCTCAGCTCAACGCCTTCCGTGTCCGTGCCCCCCTTGCCCTCCGCGCCCAGAGCACCGGGCAGATCCAGCTCGGCGACCTGCACCGCCCCGATGCTCAGGAACTGCTCTATCTCCCGCCGTGTCTCCTGCCGCGCACGCCGCCCACCGGCCATGCGCCCACCCCCTCGTGGTTGCCCTCCGTGTCGCTCTCCGTCATGACCGCCGCAGCCGGGCCGCGCCCCGCAGCGTCCGTACCGCCAGCGACGCCAGCCGCGGCCTCGCGCGCACGAAGCCGTGCGCGCGGCGGACCGGTTCCCGCCCGAGCCATTGCAGCGCGGCGCCCGCGCCCGGACGCGTCGCCGTGCCCTCGTACACGGGCAGTTCGCCGGTCTTCAGCGAGTCCTTGTACTCCGCCGGGCCCCGCCCCATGTCGAGCATGCCGATGCCCTCGGCGGCGGCGGCCTCGGCCATCCGCAGGTGCAGGATCAACCCCGGCGAGTACTTCGCGAAGTCCGGGTCGTACGCCGGGAACCAGCACGCCAGGACCGTCGCCGAGCGCAGCCCGAAGTGGGCGGCGAGGGGCCGGCCGTCGGCGTAGAGCACCGACAGGGTGCCCGTGCACTCCGGCGCCCGCGTCACGGCCAGCCGTGCGACGAGCCGGGTGATCCACTCCTGGGCGAACCGGTCCCGGCGCCCCGTCCTGCGGTACTGCGCCGACTTCCACCCCATGAGCGTGCGCAGCGCGGCCGGATCACGCTCGTCGAACACGAAGCGCACGTCCCCGACCTGGCGGCCGAGCCTGCGCTCCTTGGCCAGGGTGGTCTTCAGGAACTTCGGCGACTGCGCGCGCAGCACGTTCTCGTACGCCTCGTAACCCTGTTCCACGTCGATGACGTAGGTGGCGTGCTCCTCCGCGGCGTGCGGCACGAACAGCCCCTGCTCCGCCTCCAGGTTGTCGAAGGCGAAACTGGACAGGGAGCAGGCCCGCAGCAGTTGGCGGGTGTCCGGGGCGAGGTCCTGGCGCAGCACCGCGCCCTGGCAGTCGGACACCCCGAGCCCGATCGCGCGGCCCTGCCCCAGGGGCCCGCGCTCGTGCGGCAGGAAACCCGCCGCCTCGCCGCCGTCGTACACCACCGCCACCCGCGCCCGCGGCCGTACCCGGCCCACGACGTCGGTGAACTCCGGTTCCATGAAGGGATTGCGTGGCGCCGTCGACTTGGCGCGCAGCTCCCGCCAGCGTTCCCGTTCCCCCTCGCCCAGCTCCTCAGGCCTGAGCACACGCACACGTCCGCTGTTCAACCCGACCCCCCGATCAAGTCCCCCTGGACACAAGGAAGGTACCCCCGGGGCCGCCCGGCCGGTAGGTAGCGGGCCATCTTGTTGCCAACCGGTGCACAGGCCCTTAACCGGCTTTAGCCGATGATGTGCCAGGTTTTGGACACGTTCGGGCGTCGTCGTGCGTACTCGGGCGTACTCGCCGCCTCCTCGTTCGGAAGTGGTCGCGGGTGAGTCGGGCAGGTGCGGCGTCCGTATTCTCTGATCATGGACCGCACCGCATATTCACTCGTCGCCACCGACCTCGACGGCACGCTGCTCCGCGGCGACGACACCGTCTCCGACCGGTCGCTGGCCGCGCTGGCCCGGGCGGCCGGCGCCGGTGCGCGGCACCTGGTGGTGACGGGACGGCCGGCGCCCCGCGTGCGGTCCCTCCTGGAACGCCTCGGCTGCACGGGGCTCGCGGTGTGCGGTCAGGGCGCACAGGTCTACGACGCGGGCGCGCACCGGATGCTGTGGTCGGTCACCCTGGACCGGGAACTGGCCGAAACGGCGCTCGGCAAGATCGAGGCGGAGGTCGGGCAGGTGTACGCCGCGGTCGACCAGGACGGCGTCGACGGCCTCACGCTCATCGAGCCCGGGTACCTGATGCCCCACCCGACGCTGCCCGCGGTGCGCGTCGACCGGCGCGACGAGCTGTGGGCCAAGCCGATCAGCAAGGTGCTGCTGCGCCACCCGGACCTGTCCGACGACGAGTTGGCTGCGACGGCGCGCGCGGTGGTCGGCTCCCTCGCCACGGTCACCATGTCCGGGCCGGGGACGGTGGAGCTCCAGCCGTGCGGCATCACCAAGGCGACCGGGCTGGCGCTGGCCGCCGAACGCCTGGGGGTGAGCCGGCGGCGGACCATCGCCTTCGGGGACATGCCCAACGACATCCCCATGTTCCACTGGGCGGCCCACGGCGTCGCGATGGCCGGCGCCCACCCCGAACTCAAGGCGGTCGCCGACGAGGTCACCACGACGAACGAGGACGACGGCGTGGCCGTCGTCCTCGAACGGATCTTCAGCGATTCGTAGTACGGCTCGCCGCGGCTCAGTACGCGCCGAAGACGTTGTCCATCGAGCCGTACCGGTCGGCGGCGTAGTTGCAGGCCGCGGTGATGTTGGCGACCGGGTCGTACGGGTCCCAGGAGGTGCCGGGCACGTGGTACGCCTGGAAGGTCGGGTCGATCACCTGGAGCAGGCCCTTGGACGGGGTGCCGTTGATGGCGTTGATGTCCCAGTTGTTGATGGCGAGCGGGTTGCCGGAGGACTCCCGCATGATGTTGCGGTGGATGCCCTCGTACGACCCGGGGATGCCGTGCTGCGCCATGATGTCGAGCGACTCGCGGATCCAGCCGTCGAGGTTGTCGGGGTACGTCGTCGCCGCCGTGGTGGCGGTCGTGGCGGCCGCCGGGGTGGCCGCGGAGGCGCTGGTGGCGCCGATCAGCGGCAGGGCGAGCACCGCGGCACCGGTGCCGGCGACGGCCAGCTTGCGGGCGAGGCGGCTGGTACGGGCGTGTCGGTTCTGACTGTTGGCAGACATGCTGAGTCCCTCTCCTTACGCCTGCGAGGTGAGCTGTCGGGTTCGGGCGGGGAGGTGCCCGGCCGGGCCCTGACGGGCACGGCTTCACCCCTAGCCGTTCCGGTCGTGACCGGTGCGGCGACTTACCTGGGTCCCCCGCTCCTGCCGGCGAGTGTGTTGGCGGATGACTGTGCGTCCGGGCGGTGGCAGGATTCGGCGTCCGCCCGACAGGCCGGGAACGTATGCGAGAGCACATGTCCGGAACAAGTGCAGGAATCACCCAACACGCCTGTTGACCTTGGTCTGGGGCATTTGGGGTGCTTGATCCTTTGCGGCTGCCAAGCTTCAACTGGCTTGCGGCACAAAGGGAGGGCACAGTCGGCGGCCGGGTTGCCTACGGGTGGCGCCAAGTGAGCCAACTCACTGGATTCAATAAGTGCGTCAAAACGGGCATTAGGGCCAAGTGTGAGTCAATCGGCCGCAGGCTAGGAGGGCTTCGAGGTCGGCTTCGAGGTCGGGTTCGAGGTCGGTCGGTGGCCGGCCGGGTTGCCGCCGGCTGGCTCCAGGTCTCGGCGGGTGTCCCGTTCGGCGTGTCGCCTGTTGTCGGGCTCGCTGTTCCGTCCGTTGCTCCGCCCGTTGCTCCGTCCGTCGTTCCGTCCGACTTTCCGGCCGCCGCCCCGTCCGGTGTTCGCCTGCTCGCCGCGCGGGCAGGCGCTCGTTCAGGAAGGGGAGGCCGAGTGGGTGACGCGCTCGGAGTGCGGGGCGTTGGGAGGGGTGATGTGATCTTCGGTGGCGACTTCCGGTCGCGGCGATGTCGATCAATATCTGCTCATATCGACTGATCAAAAACATACGGCGCATGATCCGATACCGACCGGCCTGTAACGGTGGGCGCTAGCGGTGATCGAAACGTGACCGGATACGCTGACTTGAGTGGTGGCAGCGACCTATCGACAAACCAGGTAATCGCCAGTAGACACCAGCAGACAGGAGACCCCTCGTGACCGTCGTCGGGCCGTTCGGGCTGAGCGTGCGGGACCAGGCTCTGGAAGCCGATGTCCAGGCCGGATTGGTTGCGGTCGAGGAAGGGTTGCTTGAGGCAACCAAAAGCGAGGTGCCCTTCATCACGGAGGCCGCCCAGCACCTGGTGCGAGCCGGTGGCAAACGGTTCCGGCCACTGCTGGTGATGCTCTCGGCACAGTTCGGCGACCCCTACGCCCCCGGCATCGTGCCCTCGGCCGTAGTCGTCGAGCTGACCCACCTCGCGACCCTGTACCACGACGACGTGATGGACGAGGCGGCCGTGCGTCGCGGAGTGCCCAGCGCGAACACCCGCTGGGGCAACTCGGTCGCCGTCCTCACCGGCGACTTCCTCTTCGCCCGTGCCTCCCAGATCCTCGCCGACCTCGGGCCCGAGGCGGTCCGCGTGCAGGCGCTGGCGTTCGAGCGGCTCGTCACCGGTCAGATTCTGGAGACGGCCGGCCCCCAGGACGGACG
Organism: Streptomyces mutabilis; assembly: GCF_046628145.1. Lineage (NCBI taxonomy): Bacteria > Bacillati > Actinomycetota > Actinomycetes > Kitasatosporales > Streptomycetaceae > Streptomyces > Streptomyces mutabilis. The sequence continues at coordinate 4,576,938 of NZ_CP176874.1, forward strand.
GGACCCGGTCGACCACTACCTGGACGTGCTGGGCGGCAAGACGGGGTCGCTGGTGGCGGTCTCCTGCCGGTTCGGCGCGATGATGTCCGGCGCCGACGAGACGGTCGTCGACGTGCTCACCCAGTACGGCGAGCGGCTCGGCGTCGCCTTCCAGCTCGCGGACGACGTCCTGGACATCGCCTCCGACTCCCACGAGTCCGGCAAGACGCCCGGGACCGACCTGCGCGAGGGCATCCCGACCCTTCCGGTGCTGCGGCTGCGCGAGCGCGCGGAACGGCTGGGGCTCGCCGAGGACGTCGCGCTGTCCGAGCTGCTCGACTCCGACCTGAGTGACGACGCCCGGCACGCCGAGGCGCTGCGCCTGCTGCGCGCCCACCCCGCGCTGGAGCAGGCGCGCAAGGACACCGTCCGGTACGCCAGGGAGGCCCGGGCGGCACTGGCCCCGCTGCGGGAGTGCGAGGCGAAGTCCGCGCTGGTGGAGCTGTGCGACGCCGTGGTGCACCGGGCGGGCTGAACGTCCGGTCTCAGTGACGTGCCTCACGGTCGTGGTGGTGGCCACCGCCACGACCCGGTGTGTTCTGCGTCGGGATCATGACCCGGGCCCCCGGGCCCCCGGGCCCCCGGGCCTCGGGATGCTCGGCGTACTCGACGCCCCGGCACCGCCGGGCGGCGCGCCGGTGCGGGGGTCGCACCCCACCCCCTACGGGCCGGGGGAGTCGCCGCCCGTCCGTGTCATCCCGCAGGAGTACGCGGAGTTGAGCCCGCGGTCTGACGCTTCTTCCCGGCCGATTTGGTCAGATGGACACCACGGAAAACACCAATCCTCACCGATTCGGGTGAGAATGGCGGCTCACGGGTGAGACGACGAGTGCGAAGTCGCGAGACAGCCGCCGCCGACGACGGAGGTAGGGCACAGATGGCACCGATCGATTCCGACGACAACAGGACCGCCGGGGAGGGCGAGGACCTGCGCCCCGGACGGCGCAGGGCCGCGCGGTACGTCGTCCCGGTCGCGGTGATGGGAGTGGCGGCCGCGACGATCGGGCTCGTCCCCGCGATCGCCGACTCCGGGGACCCCGACCTTCCGAAGGTCACGGCGGAACAACTCATAGAGAAGATCGCCAAGTCGGATGTCGAGCAGCTGTCCGGCACGGTGAAGATCACCACGGATCTGGGTCTGCCGGATCTCGGCGGCCTGGAAAGCGGCCTGATGTCCGGCATGTCCGGCATGTCCGGTACGCCGGGCGCGGCCGGTGACGAGGACGGCTCCGCCGCGGACCCGTCGGCCAAGCTCACCGAGCTGGTGTCCGGCACGCACACGCTGCGGGTCGCGGCGGACGGCCCCGACCGGCAGAAGCTCTCGCTGCTGGAGAACGCCGCCGAGTACAGCCTGATCCACGACGGCAAGGACGTCTGGGGCTACGACAGCAAGTCCAACGAGGTCTACCACTCGACCACCTCCGAGTCCGCCGGGCAGCCGGAGAAGGAGGCGCCGGCCACGCCGAAGGACTTCGCCGACCAGGCCCTCAAGGCGGTCGACGACACCACCTCCGTGACCGTCGACGGCACCGCGCAGGTGGCCGGCCGGGACGCGTACCGACTGGTGATCAAGCCCAAGCAGGAGGGCTCCACGGTCGGCGCCGTCAGCATCGCGGTGGACGCGAAGACGGGCATGCCGCTGAAGTTCACGCTCACCCCGACAAGCGGCGGCGCCGCCGTCGTGGACGCGGGCTTCACCCAGGTCAGCTTCGCGAAGCCGGACGCGTCGACCTTCGACTTCACGCCGCCCAAGGGCGCGAAGGTCACCGAGGGCGACGAGATGACCGGGGCCCCGGAGCACGAGCGCGAGGCGGCCGGCGGCGACGTGGCCGAGGAACTGGACGGCCTCAAGGTCATCGGCGAGGGCTGGAACTCGATCGCCACCTTCGACACCGGCGGCCAGGGCCTGCCCACGGCCTCCGCGGGCGGTGACCTCGGCGGCTTCCTCGGCTCCTTCGGCGACCAGGTCAAGGGCGACTTCGGCTCCGGCACGGTCTTCAAGACCCGCCTGGTCAACGCCCTGATCACGGACGACGGCAAGATCTACGCAGGTGCCGTCACCAAGGACGCGCTGGTGAAGGCGGCCGACGCGGCGCGGTAGACGCCGGCACGGAGCGGGGAGCGACGAGGAGAGGGAGCCGATGGCCGAACCGTCCGCCACGGAGCGGGAGAGCCCGGAGAGCCCGGAGCGCCCGCAGCACCCCGGGCGCTCGGAGTCCCCAGGGCGCTCTGAGCACCGGGAGCGGGGGAGCACGGACGACGCGGTCATCGCCACCCGCGGGCTCACCAAGCGCTACCGCGGCGGGCAGCTCGCCGTGGACGGTCTCGACCTGACCGTCCCGGCGGGCAGCGTCTTCGGCTTCCTCGGCCCCAACGGCTCCGGCAAGACCACCACCATCCGCATGCTGATGGGCCTGATCGAGCCGACCTCGGGCACCGCCCGCGTACTGGGCAGACCGATGCCGCGCGAAGCCCGCGCCGTACTGCCCGGGGTCGGCGCCCTCATCGAGGGCCCGGCCCTGTACGGCTTCCTCTCCGGCCGCGACAACCTGCTGCGCTACGACGCCGCCGACCCGGGCGCCGACCCGCGCACCCGGCGCGAACGCGTCGCGGCGGCGCTCGACCGCGTGGGCCTCTCGGCCGCCGCCGGCAAGAAGGCGAAGGCGTACTCGCTCGGCATGAAGCAGCGCCTCGGGCTCGCCGCGGCGTTGCTCCAGCCCCGCCGCCTGCTCGTCCTGGACGAGCCCACCAACGGACTCGACCCCCAGGGCATGCGCGAGATCCGCACGCTGGTGCGCGAACTGGCCTCCGACGGCACCACCGTCTTCCTCTCCTCCCACCTGCTGGACGAGATCGAGCAGGTGTGCACGCACGCCGCCGTGATGGCGCAGGGACGGCTGATCACCCAGGGCCCGGTCGCCGACCTGTCGGCCGGGGCGCGCGGCCGGCTGGTGGTCACCACGCCGGACGCGGCGGACGCGGCCCGGGTGCTCAAGGAGCAGGGGGCCGGTGACGTGGTCGTCGCCGAGGACCGGGTGACCGCGGAGCCACCCGACCGAGACCTCGCCGACCTGAACACCGCGCTGGTCACGGCCGGCGTCCGGGTCCGCGGCTTCGGGGTGGAAAGGGCGTCCCTGGAGGACGCGTTCGTGGCGCTGACCGGGGAGGGCTTCGATGTCGCGGGCTGAGACGCGGCGGCCGGTGCGCACCCCGAGCCCGCTGTGGACCTTCGGACTGCTCCGCAGCGAACTGTCGATCACCTTCCGGCGCTGGCGCACCCTCGCCCTGCTGGGTGTGCTGGCCGCCGTGCCGGTCCTGGTGGGCATCGCCGTGAAGATCGAGACGAGCGACGGCTCCTCCCTCGGCGGGGGAGGCGGCGGCGAGGGACCGGCCTTCATCTCGCAGATCAGCAACAACGGCCTGTTCCTGGTCTTCACCGCGCTCGCCGCGACCCTCCCGTTCTTCCTGCCGATGGCCGTGGGCGTCGTCGCGGGCGACGCGATCGCCGGCGAGGCGAGCGCGGGCACGCTCCGCTATCTCCTGGTCGCACCTGCGGGCCGCACCCGTCTGCTGCTCACCAAGTACGCCACCGTGATCGCCTTCTGCCTCGCCGCGACCCTGGTGGTCGCCGTCTCGGCGCTCGCGGTCGGGGCGCTGCTGTTCCCGGTCGGCGATCTGATCACCATCTCCGGCACCCGGATCGGTTACGCGCAGGGCCTGGGACGCGCGTTCCTGATCGCCCTCGTCGTCGCCGCCTCACTCGTCGGCGTCGCGGCGCTCGGCCTGTTCGTCTCCACCCTGACCGGCAGCGGCATCGCGGCGATGGCGACCACCGTCGGGCTGCTGATCACCGTCCAGATCCTCGACCAGATCCCGCAGCTCGACGCGCTCCAGCCGTACTTCTTCTCGCACTACTGGCTGTCCTTCGCCGACCTGATGCGCGAACCGGTCTACTGGGAGGACCTGACCAGGAACCTCGGCCTCCAGGCCCTCTACGCGGCGGTCTTCGGCTCGGCGGCGTGGGCGCGGTTCACGGCGAAGGACATCACGGCGTAACGGCCGACGGCGCGACGCCGGGCGAGTGCGGCGGCGCCGGCGGTGGCCGGCAGGCCGGGGCCGGACGTCCGCGGCGACGTGGCTTCCACGCCGCCCCTGCCGGGAGCGGCCCGCCGGTGAGCGAGCCGTTCAGGGCGCCCCGGCGCGTGACACCGAGGGCCTCTTGCAGCTGGAACGAGCCTGTGACACCCCGGTGACGTGAGAATCGCGGGCGAGCGGCGAAACTCGACGGTAGGTGTACGACAGGCATGACAGGCTCTGGACGGTACGGGCACGAAGCCGCCGACGGAAGCCGCCGATGAGTGGGGGAACGATGTCTCGACTCGGCCGCGACAGGCAACGGGAACACGACGGCGCCGAGCGACCGCCCGGCCCTGCGGCGACGCCGATCGACGTCCGTGTGCCGGAGGCCGCCTCGGCCGGTTCCGGCGCGCGCAGTGCTTCGGTCGACGGCTCACCGGTCTTCGCGGCGCCCGGCGAGGAGATCCACAACGCCGTCCTCGACCGCCTCCACCGCCTCGCCGTCGCCGCCGGTCACCCCGTCCTCGCCACGATCCACGACGAGCGCATCGGATGTTCCGTTCCGCTCCGGGTCGACCCGGACGGCTCCAGCCACCTCGCGGGGGAGCCGGTGCCGACGGTTTCCGAGGACCATGCCGTACGGCAGGACCGGCCCACTTACGTCCTGCGCTCGGTGGCACCGGTGCGGGACGCCGCCCCCACGTTCCGCCTGTCGGCGGTGCCCGAGCCGCAGCCGACGCCGGCCGGCGACTCCTCGCCGACCTTCACGCTGCGGGCCCTGCCCGGGGCGACGGGGGCCGCGGAGAGGGCCGTGGCGCCCGGCACGGTGGCTCCTCCGACGGGGGAGTTCGGGCCGCCGCCCCGGATGGACGGTGGCGCGGCGACCGACGGTCCGGCAGGCGAGGGAGCCCCGCCCACGACTGGGGCCGGCACCGGGGCCGCCGCGGCGGCCGGACCCGAGGCGACGGCCGGACCCGAGGCGGCAGGCCCCGGCGTTCCGATGGCCGCCCGTGAGCCGATGGCGCCCGTTCCGGGGACGGTCCGTGAGCCGGTGGCGCCTGTGCCGGGTGCGGTCCGTGAGCCGGTGGCACCTGTTCCGGTGGCCGCCCCCGGTCCACTCATCGGCCTCGATGCCGATCCCGGTCCCAAGACCACCCCCACCCCCGCCCGCGGCTTCGACGCCGTGGCCGAGGCCGTGCTCGGTGACGAGCCGCTGACCGCCCCCGGTGACGCCACCACCCCCGCGCTCCTCGCGGAGCCGACGGCCCGTATCAACGAGGCCGTCAAGGAAGGGCGTACGGAAGCCGCGGCCGCCCTGGCGGAGCAGGCCGTGGCGGACGCCTCCGAAACGCTGGGGCCGGAGCACCCCGAGGTGCTCCGGCTCCGCGAACTCACCGCCTACATCGCCTACTTGTCCGGCGACCCCGACCGTGCGTTCCGCCTCTCCCTGGACCTGGCCCGGATCCACCGCCGCGCGGGCGACGCGGAGGCCACGTACGGCAACGTCCAGAGCGCGGCCACCGCCTGGCGCGCCGTACGCGACCCGGCGCGCGGCCTGGAACTCGGTCACGACCTGGTGGGCCTGTGGAGCGAGCTCGCCGCCGAGGACGGCCCGGCCGCCGAGGACGCCGAGGAACTGGCGTCGGCCCGCACCCGTATGGGCCGCCTCACCGAACGAGCCGCTCGCGCCCAGGCCGGCTGACCGGTTCCTGCCCGGAGGCCGACGTCGGCCCTACTGCGACAGCTCCCACATCGCGTACGCGATGGCGTCGCTGTTGCGGTCCAGGGCCGTGTCGTCGATGTTGGCCGTCGTGTCGCACGACGAGTGGTAGCACCGGTCGAACGGCTGGCCCGCGGTGCCGCCCCACTTGGCGGCCTGCGCGGCCGTCTTCCGGTAGTCGGCGCCGCTGAAGAGGCCGCCGACGGGAACGCCCGCGTTCTTGAAGGGAGCGTGGTCGGAGCGTCCGTCGCCCTCGGTCTCGATCTCCGTCGAGATGCCGAGGCCGGCGAAGTAGTCCTTGAAGGTCTTCTCGATGGTGGGATCGTCGTCGTAGACGAAGTAGCCGGGGTTGGGCGAGCCGATCATGTCGAAGTTCAGGTAGCCGCTGATCTTCGCGCGGCCGGCCGAGCCGAGGTTGCTGACGTAGTGGCGGGATCCGACCAGCCCCAGCTCCTCGGCGCCCCACCAGGCGAAACGCAGGTGCTTGGCGGGTCGGTGGCCCGATCGTGCGACGGCGAGCGCGGTCTCCAGGACGGCCGCCGAACCGGAGCCGTTGTCGTTGATTCCGGGACCCGAGGAGACGCTGTCCAGATGTGACCCGGCCATGACAACCTGATTCGCGTCGCCGCCGGGCCAGTCGGCTATCAGGTTGTAGCCGGTGCGGCCGGACGCGGTGAACCGCTGGACGGTGGTGGTGAACCCGGCCGCGTCCAGCTTCGCCTTCAGGTAGTCGAGCGAGGCCTGGTAGCCGGGACGGCCGTGGGCGCGGTTGCCGCCGTTCGCCGTGGCGATCGACTGCAGTTGCGCCAGGTGGGCCTTGACGTTGCCTATCGGGATGTCGGGCGCGGCGGCCGCCGAAGCGGGGGCGGTGGACTCGGCGGGGTGCCCGGCGGCGGGTGCCGCACCGGCCACCGATCCGCCGGCTATCAGTGTGGCGACGGCGACGGCGCCGGCCGTCAGCGCGCGCCTGGAAAGAGGGAGCTTCATGTGGGGGGCTCCGGATTCCTGGGGAGTCTCTGGGGAGCGGACTCCGCTGTGAATGGGGTGCCTGGATGGTGTGGCCGGGACTGACCACCCGTCAAGACCGCTATCCGGCCACGCTGTTGCGCATACCGGAGAGAAGTGGCCGCGCGGCCGCGCATCCAGGCATCGCCCCCGTCCCCCTAGTGCACGCAGAATTCGTTCCCCTCGGGGTCCGCCATCACCACCCACTCCCCGCCGGGCTCCTTCACCTGCCGCAGCACGCTCGCCCCCAGTGCCTCCAGTCGGGCCACTTCCTCCTCGCGCCGCCCTTCGGCCGAGTGCACGTCGAGGTGGACCCGGTTCTTGCCGGTCTTGGCCTCCGGTACCCGCTGGAACAGCAGGCGCCGCCCCAGTCCCGCGCCGCTCTCCTCCTGGTACGGGTCTTCCGGGTGCCGTACGGCGGCCAGGTCCCGCCAGGCGCGCCGGCCGTGGGACTCGACGGTCAGCTCGGCCGGTACGGCCCCGAAGCCCAGCAGCTTCTCGATGAGCGCGCTGTTGTCCTCCACCTCGTAGTGCAGGGCGGCGGCCCAGAAGTCCGCCTGCGCGTGGGGTGCGGCAGCGTCGATGACGATCTTGAAGTGCAGAGGGGCGGGCCCCGAAGTCGATGTCATGTAACCAGTTATAGTGGTTACGTGAGTGAGCGGGCAACGAAAACGCCGAAACCGTCCCCCGGACTGACGCTGCTGTCGTACGACGGCAAGCCGTACCGCTTCGACCCGGGGGCGCTCTGCCTGGAGTTGCTGACCACGGGCGGGCCGGGCGCCTACGCGCGCTGGGAGGTACTGCACGAGCCCGCGGACCTGGCGGCCTGGGCGGACCGCAGCCGGCTGCCGGACGGGCTGGACCTCGTTCTGGAACAGGCCGATGTGCGGCGGGCCCGGACCCTGCGAGACGCCCTCTTCCTGCTCACCGCGGACCGCGCCCACGGACGTCCGTTGCGGCCCGAGCACCTGGACGCGGTCAACGCCGCAGCCGCCGAGCCGCCGCTCGCCGCCCGTATCGAGGCCGACGGCACCCGCGGCTGGGCTCCCGGGGCCACGGGGGGCCGCCTGCTGTCGACGGTCGCGCGCGACGCGATCGAACTGTTCACCGGCCCGTACGCCCACCGCATCCGCGAGTGCGGCGCCCATGACTGCCGGTTGCTGTTCGTCGACACCTCACGCCCCGGGCGCCGCCGCTGGTGCGCGATGGAGCACTGCGGCAACCGCGAGAAGGCCAGGGCGCACCGCGCCCGGCGGGCCCCCGGAGCGGACTGAAGAAGGCCGGACGGGGAGGCGGCCGGAGGAGGGGAGGGGTGCGTTAGGGCTTCCCCGCCGCCGGCGCGTCGAGTTGTTCGTTCTGTCCGTTCCCGGCGGAGTCCGGAGCCGGCACTCCGGAGGCCACGATCCCTGAGTCCCGCCCAGGCCCGCCCTTGGCCGGCGGCACGCCGGCGCCCGCCCGGTCCAGTCCGGCCCTGAGCGCCCGGGCGTTCCGGCGGGCCGTGCGCAGGGCGTCCCAGGTGAGCAGGGAGAGCGCCAGCCAGACCAGCGCGAAACCGGCCCAGCGCTCGGGCGGCATGGCCTCGCCGAAGTAGAGGATGCCGAGCAGGAACTGGAAGACCGGGGCGAGGTACTGCAACAGCCCCAGCGTGGACAGCGGCACGCGGATCGCCGCCGCGCCGAAGCAGACCAGGGGGATGGCGGTGACCAGACCGGTCGCGGCCAGCAGCGCCGAGTGCCCGAGGCCCTCGGAGGTGAACGTCGACTCGCCCTGCGCGCCCAGCCACAGCACGTAGCCGAGCGCGGGAAGGAACTGGATCGCCGTCTCGGCGGCCAGTGACTCGACGCCGCCGAGGTTGACCTTCTTCTTCACCAGGCCGTACGTGGCGAAGGAGAAGGCGAGGCAGAGGGAGATCCACGGCGGCCTGCCGTAGCCGACGGTCAGGACGATCACCGCCGCGAAGCCGGTGCCGACCGCCGCCCACTGCACGGGCCGCAACCGCTCCTTCAGCAGCAGCACGCCCATCGCGATGGTGACCAGCGGGTTGATGAAGTACCCGAGCGAGGCCTCGACGACATGGCCGCTGTTCACAGCCCAGATGTAGACGCCCCAGTTGACGGTGATGACCGCCGCGGCCACGGCGACCAGACCGAGCCTGCGCGGCTGCCGCAGCAGCTCCCCGGCCCAGGCCCAGCGCCGCACGACCAGCAGGGCGACGGCGACGAACGCGAGGGACCACACCATCCGGTGGGCGAGGATCTCCCCGGCGCCCGCGGGCTTGAGCAACGGCCAGAACAGTGGGACCAGGCCCCACATCCCGTACGCCGCGAAGCCGTTCAGCAGGCCTACGCGCTGCTCACTCCTGGACGACCCGGCCACGGGCACCTCCTTCTCGCACTCGGCATGCCGGGACGGATGCATGCCAGGACGAAGGTAGCGCCGTACCCGGCTTCCTGTCATGCCCGTATCGGCATACGGTCATGACAGGAGGGTGTTGTGGGGCCTGCGGCGCAGGTCAGCCCTTGAGCGCGGCGGCGACGGCCTCGGCCAGCGGTGTGGTCGGGCGGCCGGTCAGCCGCGACAGGTCGCCGGTGGAGACGACGAGCTCGCCCTTCTCGATGGCGGCGTCCACTCCCGCGAAGACCTCGGCCAGCGGGGCGGGCACCCCGACGCCGGTGAGGATGCCGGTGTAGGCCTCGGTGGAGACGGGGGTGTAGGCGATGTCCCGGCCGGTCTGCCGGCTCAGCTCGGCGGCGTACTCGGCGAAGCTCCACGCCTCGTCACCGCCCAGCTCGTACGCCTTGTTCTCGTGGCCCTCGCCGGTCAGGACGGCGACCGCGGCGGCCGCGTAGTCGGCGCGGGAGGCGGAGGAGACGCGTCCCTCGCCGGCCGCCTGCACGACGGCTCCGTGTTCCAGGACCGGGGCGAGCTGCTCGGTGTAGTTCTCGTGGTACCAGCCGTTGCGCAGCAGCACGTAGGGCACGCCGGAACCGACCAGTACCTCCTCGGTGGCCCGGTGGTCGTCGGCGAGCGTGGCCGTGAGGCTGCTGGGGGCGCTGGTGTAGGCGAGCAGGGCGACCCCCGCCCTCTTGGCCGCGTCGATCACGACCGTGTGCTGGCCGACGCGGCCCTTGTCGAACTCGTTGCCGGAGACCAGCAGCACGCGGTCGCCGGCCGCGAACAGGCCGTCGAAGGTCTCGGGGGCGTTGTAATCGGCGACCGCGAGCCGTACGCCGCGGGCGGCGAGGTCGGCGACCTTGTCGCGGTCGCGGACGACGGCGGTGATCCGGTCGGCCGGCACCTTCTCCAGCAGCTGCTGTACGACGTGGCGGCCGAGGTGTCCGGTGGCTCCGGTGACGACGATGCTCATGGCTTCGGTACTCCTTGTGGGGGTCGGTGCCACTAACCCTAGGCGGTGCGCTAACCAAGGGAAAGTGCCCACTTTGAAGTAAGGTACTTACCTACAGGTAAGTCGCAGGTCTCCATCAGGGCGGACGTACGGAAGGGGCCCGGGCAGAACGCCCGGGCCCCTTCCGTACGCCGTGCACCACGGCCGGACTCAGCCTCAGTCTCGGCCTCAGCCGACGACGGTCCAGGTGTCTCCGCCGGCGAACAGCGCGGCCAGGTCGCCCTTGCCGTTCTGTTCGATCGCGGTGTCGAGCTGGCCGGCCATGAGGGTGTCGTAGACGGGCCGGTCGACGGACCGCAGGACCCCGATGGGGGTGTGGTGCAGGGTGTCGGGGTCGGCGAGCCGGGACAGGGCGAAGGCCGTGGTGGGGGAGGCGGCGTGCGCGTCGTGGACCAGGATGTCCGCCTCGTTGTCCGGGGTGACGGTGACGACCTTCAGGTCACCGGTTCCCGCGTCCCGCACGACGCCCTTCGCGCCGTCGGCGCCGAAGCGGATCGGCTGCCCGTGCTCCAGGCGGATCACCGCTTCCTCGGCCTGCTGCTTGTCCTTGAGGGCGTCGAAGGCGCCGTCGTTGAAGATGTTGCAGTTCTGGTAGATCTCGACCAGGGCCGTGCCCGGGTGGTCGGCGGCCTGGCGCAGGACCTCGGTGAGGTGCTTGCGGTCCGAGTCCACGGTCCGGGCGACGAAGGACGCCTCGGCGCCGAGGGCGAGGGAGACCGGGTTGAAGGGGGCGTCCAGCGATCCCATCGGCGTCGACTTGGTGATCTTGCCGACCTCGGAGGTGGGGGAGTACTGCCCCTTCGTCAGGCCGTAGATCCGGTTGTTGAAGAGGAGGATCTTGAGGTTGACGTTGCGGCGCAGGGCGTGGATGAGGTGGTTGCCGCCGATGGACAGGGCGTCGCCGTCGCCGGTGACGACCCAGACGGACAGGTCGCGGCGGGAGGCGGCGAGGCCGGTGGCGATCGCGGGGGCGCGGCCGTGGATGGAGTGCATCCCGTAGGTGTTCATGTAGTACGGGAAGCGGGAGGAGCAGCCGATGCCGGAGACGAAGACGATGTTCTCCTTCGCCAGGCCGAGCTGGGGCATGAAGCCCTGCACGGCGGCGAGGATGGCGTAGTCACCGCAGCCGGGGCACCAGCGCACTTCCTGATCGGACTTGAAGTCCTTCATGGACTGCTTGCCCTCGGCCCTGGGCACGAGCTGGAGCAGCGCGTTGGCGTCAGCCATCGATGGTCTCCTTCAGGACGGTGGCGAGCTGTTCCGCCTTGAACGGCATGCCGTTGACCTGGTTGTACGACTCGGCGTCGACCAGGTACTTCGCCCGGACGAGGGTGGCGAGCTGTCCGAGGTTCATCTCGGGGACCACCACCTTGTCGTACTTCTTGAGCACGTCGCCGAGGTTGTGCGGGAAGGGATTGAGGTGACGCAGGTGGGCCTGCGCGATCGCGTCCCCGGCCGCGCGCAGCCGGCGCACGGCCGCGGTGATCGGCCCGTAGGTGGATCCCCAGCCGAGCACCAGGGTCTTCGCCCCGTCCGGGTCGTCGACCTCGATGTCCGGGACGGTGATGCCGTCGATCTTGGCCTGGCGGGTGCGGACCATGAAGTCGTGGTTGGCCGGGTCGTACGAGATGTTCCCGGTGCCGTCCTGCTTCTCGATCCCCCCGATCCGGTGCTCCAGGCCCGGCGTGCCCGGTACGGCCCAGGGGCGGGCGAGGGTGTGCGGGTCACGCTTGTACGGCCAGAAGACCTCGGTGCCGTCGTCCAGCGTGTGGTTCGGCCCTTGCGCGAACTGCACCGTCAGGTCCGACAGTTCGCCGGCCTCCGGGATGCGCCACGGCTCGCTGCCGTTGGCCAGGTAGCCGTCGGACAGCAGGAAGACCGGGGTGCGGTAGGTCAGCGCGATCCGCGCGGCCTCCAGGGCGGCGTCGAAGCAGTCGGCCGGGGTGCGGGGGGCGACGACCGGGACCGGCGCCTCGCCGTTGCGCCCGTACATCGCCTGCAACAGGTCGGCCTGCTCGGTCTTGGTGGGCAGGCCGGTGGACGGGCCGCCGCGCTGGATGTCCACGACCAGCAGCGGCAGCTCCAGCGAGACCGCGAGCCCGATCGTCTCGCTCTTGAGCGCCACACCCGGGCCCGACGTCGTCGTCACGGCCAGCGAACCGCCGAACGCCGCGCCCAGGGCCGCCCCGATCCCCGCGATCTCGTCCTCGGCCTGGAAGGTGCGCACACCGAAGTTCTTGTGCCGGCTCAGCTCGTGCAGGATGTCGGAGGCCGGCGTGATCGGGTACGAACCGAGGAACAGCGGCAGGTCGGCCTGGCGGGAGGCGGCGATCAGGCCGTAGGACAGGGCCAGGTTCCCGGAGATGTTGCGGTAGGTGCCCGGCGGGAACGCCTTCGCCGCCGGCGCTACCTCGTAGGAGACCGCGAAGTCCTCCGTGGTCTCGCCGAAGTTCCAGCCCGCCCGGTACGCGGCGATGTTCGCCGCCGCGATGTCCGGCTTCTTCGCGAACTTCGACTTCAGGAACTTCTCCGTGCCCTCCGTGGGCCGGTGGTACATCCAGCTCAGCAGCCCGAGCGCGAACATGTTCTTGCTGCGCTCGGCCTCCTTGCGGGTGAGGTCGAACTCCTTGAGCGCCTCGACGGTCAGCGTCGTCAGCGGCACCGGATGCAGGTGGTAACCGTCGAGGGAACCGTCCTCCAGCGGCGAGGTCTCGTATCCCACCTTCTGCATGGCCCGCTTGGTGAACTCGTCCGTGTTGACGATGATCTCCGCACCGCGGGGCATGTCGCCGATGTTCGCCTTCAGCGCCGCCGGGTTCATCGCCACCAGCACGTTCGGGGCGTCACCGGGGGTGAGGATGTCGTGGTCGGCGAAGTGCAGCTGGAAGGACGAGACACCCGGCAGTGTGCCGGCGGGCGCCCGGATCTCGGCCGGGAAGTTCGGCAGCGTCGACAAGTCATTGCCGAACGACGCGGTCTCCGAGGTGAAACGGTCACCGGTGAGCTGCATACCGTCACCCGAGTCTCCCGCGAACCGGATGATCACCCGGTTCAGCCGGCGGACATCCTTCGCCCCGGCCGGTTTGCGCTGCTCTCCTACGACGGTTCCGTCGGCCTGCTCCGCTGGGCTGCTGACCTGGCTGGTCACTGAACTGGACCTCCCTCGAGGCGGCTGTCCGGCCAGTGGTCTCCCACCGACCATCCCAGGATCAACCCTACGTCCGCGGGGCTTCACTTCCGGTGGACATTCGCATGATGGACACGACCACGAGATGGCCCGCCACCCCGATATCCCACGGTTTTCCTGCCCTCCGGCGCCTGTGAGGACGCTCCCGGTCCGTGCTTCGGTTTCTCATTCCATCGGATGACCGGCCGGGTCGGCGGCCCGGCCGGTGCTTCCGAGGCGTGGGCTGCCTGTGTCAGGAATTGAGACCGGTGTGAGGGATTGAGACCGGTGTCAGGAATTGAGATACGTGAGGACGGCGAGCACCCGCCGGTGATCACCGTCGCTCGGGGACAGCCCCAGCTTCAGGAAGATGTTGCTGACGTGCTTCTCCACCGCCCCGTCGCTCACCACCAGCTGCCTGGCGATCGCCGAGTTCGTCCGGCCCTCGGCCATGAGCCCCAGGACCTCCCGCTCCCGCGGGGTGAGCCCGGCGAGCACGTCCTGCTTGCGGCTGCGCCCGAGCAGCTGCGCGACGACCTCCGGGTCCAGCGCTGTACCGCCCCCGGCCACCCGGACCACCGCGTCCACGAACTCCCGCACCTCGGCCACCCGGTCCTTGAGCAGATAGCCGACGCCCCGGCTGGAACCGGCCAGCAGCTCCGTCGCGTAGCGCTCCTCCACGTACTGGGACAGCACCAGCACGCCGAGACCGGGGTGTGCCTTGCGCAGCTGGACCGAGGCGCGCACGCCCTCGTCGGTGTGTGTCGGCGGCATCCGTACGTCCGCCACCACGACGTCCGGCAGCTCGCCCTGCGCGTCCAGCTCGGTAATGGTCTTGATCAATGCGTCACCGTCGCCGACACCGGCCACGACCTCGTGCCCCCGGTCGGTCAGCAACCGGGTCAGCCCCTCTCTGAGCAGCACTGAATCCTCGGCGATGACCACCCGCACCCTGTCCTCCACGATCCTCGGCCCCCCACAGCCCGTCCACCGCACGGCCCGCGCGGCCCACGCCGCGTCCACGAACCCGTCCGTGTGACAGGACCAGCATTCCAGCATCGGAGGCCGAATGCGTTCGGGCAACGGGAAGAGGGCGAGGAAGCGCCGGGTGGTGGGCGGGGTCCGGCTGCCCGGCGGCCGGTTTCCGATCATGCCCTCACTGCCCGGCACAGTCCGGTACCGCCCGGCACACCCGCGTACCGCACCGCCCGGCACACCCGCGTACCGCACCGCCCGGCACACCCGCGTACCGCACCGCCCGGCACAGCCTCGCCCGGCCCCGCCCCACACGGCTCCGCGCGCCGCCCGGCACGTGCGGTGCCGGGCGGCGCGCGGAGCGTTCCAGTGGCCGGTCACCGGTCACCGGCTCGATTCAGTGGCCGGTCACCGGCTCGCTCCGCCAGGGCAGTTCCGCCGTCACCCGTGTCGGGCCTCCGGCCGGCGAGTCCACCACGAGGATCCCGTCCACGGCGTCGAGCCGTTCCGCCAGGCCGGCCAGCCCCGACCCGGCCGACACGTCCGCGCCGCCCACGCCGTTGTCCACGACCTGGAGCATCAACCGGTTCTCCACGCGCCAGACCTCCACGAAGGCCGCCGTGGCCCGCGCGTGCTTGCTGACGTTCTGCAGCAGTTCCGAGACGGTGAAGTAGGCGATGCCCTCGATCGCCGACGCCGGCCGCTCCGTCAGGTCCACCTCCACCCTGACCGGCACGGTGCAGCGCGAGGCGACCGAGGAGAGCGCCGCGTCCAGGCCGCGGTCGGTCAGGACCGCGGGGTGGATGCCCCGGGCCAGGTCCCGCAGCTCCTGGAGCGCCGTCTTCACCTCGCCGTGCGCCTCGTCCACCATGACGGCCGCCGCCCGCGGGTCCTCCTTCAGCTTCTCCTTGGCCAGCCCGAGATCCATGGCCAGGTTGACCAGGCGGGCCTGGGCCCCGTCGTGCAGGTCGCGCTCGATGCGCCGCAGGTCGGCCGCGGCCGTGTCGACCACGACCCCGCGGTCCGACTCCAGCTCGACCACCCGGGTGGCCAGCCGCGACGGTCCGAGCAGCCCGTGCACCATCACCCGGTCCACCGTCGTCAGTGCCCGGACGATCCACGGCGTCGCCAGCGTGAACAGCAGGCCGACCAGCGCGGTCATGGTGATCTCGAACGGGTTGTCCAGGTAGATCCGGTGTGTCTCGTCACCGTAGAGCTGGAGCCCGTCCTGACCGGCGTACATCGGGAACACCCAGAACCACAACGGGTACGTCAGCATGGCCCACCCGAACGCCCAGACGTTCACGGCGACGACGAACGAGAACACCGACCACGGGAACTGCAGCACCGCGTACAGCAGGCTCCGCCAGGACACGCCGCTCTTCAGGACGGCCCCTATCCAGCCCATCGCGCCCTGCTTCTTCATCCGCAGCGGCTCCGGGTCGGACACCCGCAGGCCCAGCAGGGCTCGGGCCCGCGCCCGCTCCATCGCGCCGAACCCCCGCAGGCCGGCGAGCGCCGCCGCCAGCACCGGCACTCCCAGGAACGTCACCAGCAGGCCCGCCCCCAGCGACACCATCGTGACGGCGTAGGTGAAGAGGAGTATGCCGATCGGCAGGCTCAACAGCACATAGCCGAACTCCCGCCAGCTGCGCGCCTCGAACGGCGCCCGCAGCCCCGCCGGCAGCCGGTGGCGCCGCTCGGCGGTGTCCTCGGGAAAGCCGGACCCGCTCCCGAACCCGTAACTGTGTCCGTAATCCGTGGCCATCGGTGCCGTCCTTCTCCTCGTCCTACGGCTGTGCTGTCGTAACTCCACCCTCCTCGACCGCACGCCCGCGAACCATGGAGCCCGTCGGCGTCTCGAGAGGGGGGTTTTCCCCACCTCCGGGGCACGTGCCGGCCCCTGTGCCGCGCCCCTTCAGCGCCTGCGGGCGGCGCCGGAAGCGCGCGCGGTGGCGTCGGTGTCGGCGTTGGTGCGGTCGCGCCACGGCAGCTCGGCGGTGACCGTCGTCGGGCCGCCCTCCGGCGAGTCGACGACGAAGAGACCGTCGACCGAGGTCAGCCGGTCGGCCAGGCCCTTCATCCCCGTACCGCCGTCGAGGCGCGCGCCCCCGCGGCCGTCGTCGCCCACCTGTATGAGCAGCCGGTCCGAGGACCGCCACACCTCCACGGAGGCGGACTTCGCCCGGCTGTGCTTGCTGACGTTCTGCAGCAGCTCCGAGACGGTGAAGTAGGCGATGCCCTCGATGGCCGCGGCCGGACGCTCCGAGAGGTCGACGGTCACCCTGACCGGCACGGTGCAGCGTGAGGCGACCGAGGAGAGTGCCGCGTCCAGGCCGCGGTCGGTCAGGACCGCGGGGTGGATGCCCCGGGCCAGGTCCCGCAGCTCCTGGAGGGCCAGCTTCACCTCGCCGTGCGCCTCGTCGACCATGGCCGCCGCCGCGTCGGGGTCCTCCAGCAGCTTCTCCTTCGCCAGGCCCAGCCCCATGGCCAGGTTGACCAGGCGGGCCTGGGCCCCGTCGTGCAGGTCGCGCTCGATGCGCCGCAGGTCGGCCGCGGCCGTGTCCACCACGATCCCCCGGTCCGACTCCAGCTCGGCGATCCGCCGCTCCAGCTCGTCGGAGGGGGACAGCAGCCCGCGCACCATCGCCCGGTCCGCGTTGGCCAGGCCCCGCGCGATGAACGGCAGCACCGGCCACAGCACGAACAGCGACGTCAGCGTGACGACGAAGGTGAGGATGCCCCAGGGCAGCCGTATGAAGTCGTACAGGACGGTGCGCCAGCCCACCGGGTCCTTCAGCGCCATCCACAACCGGGGGAAGAACCCGCCCCCGCCGCGCATCGGCAGCCGGCTCGGCTCGTCCACCCGCACCCCGAGCAGGGCCCGGGCCCGGGCCCGCTCCAGCCTGCCCAGCTGTCGCGCACCCATCAGCCCCGCGGCCAGCAGCGGGAACCCGATCACCGTGACCGTCAACCCGACCCCGATGGAGAGCATCGTCACGACGTAGACGAATCCGAGCAGCGACGCCGGGAAGTTCGCCAGCAGGTGGGCGATCTCCATCCAGGTGTGCCGGTCGTAGGCGAAACGGGCCGGAGGCGGGCGGTCACCGGCCGCGGCGCCGGCGGTCCCCCGCGGGGTCGTTGTCGAGAGGCGTTCGGTCATACGAGTCAGCGTGCCGTGCGGCGCGACGCCGCGCCATGAGGTGGACCGCCAGGATGCACTGAGGAAAACCCCACCCCCGAAGCCCACTCGTGTCCCAAGGTGTGACGGGCTGCTTACCGTCTCTTTATCAGGCCCTAGACTCCCGTGCGTACAGATCGTCGAACAGCGGCGTTCACGACCGGGAGCGCGGGAAGCGCAGGGAGCGAGGACGGACGTGCCGGAACCGACCGCCGGTGCCGTGACCGCCGGCGATGTGCCCGTGGAGACCGCCATCCACGCCACCGCCATCCACGCCACCGCCCCCCACGCCACCGTCGCCGACACCAGCGTCGCCGACGCGACCGTCGGCCTAGCGGCGGACTACTTCCAGTCCTACTCGGTCGTCGGGTTGCTCGCCGTCGTCGGCGTGCTCTTCGTCGCCGTCGCCTTCGGAGCCGGGCGCCTGCTGCGGCCCGTGGTCCCGACGCCCGAGAAGCTGCTGACGTACGAGTGCGGCGTCGATCCCGTCGGCGAGGGCTGGGCCCACACGCAGGTCCGCTACTACGTCTACGCGTTCCTCTACGTCATCTTCGCGGTCGACTCGATCTTCCTCTTCCCCTGGGCGACGGTCTTCGCCGATCCTGGTTACGGAGCGACGACCCTCGTGGAGATGTTCGTCTTCCTCGGCTTCCTCGCCGTGGGCCTGCTCTACGCATACAAGAAGGGCGTCCTGTCATGGACGTGAACCCTGCCGAGAATCCCGCCGGGAATCCTGCCGAGCCCGTGCCGCTCCCCGAGCCCAAGCGGCTCGGTGCCCTCGCACGCCTCGCCCCCGAGCCGATGAAGGTCGTCCTGAACTGGGGCCGCCGGTACTCCCTCTGGGTCTTCAACTTCGGCCTCGCCTGCTGCGCCATCGAGTTCATCGCCGCGTCGATGGCCCGCCACGACTTCATCCGGCTCGGCGTCATCCCCTTCGCGCCGGGCCCCCGCCAGGCCGACCTGATGGTGGTGTCCGGCACGGTGACCGACAAGATGGCGCCGGCCGTCAAGCGCCTGTACGAGCAGATGCCCGAGCCGAAGTACGTCATCTCCTTCGGCGCCTGCTCCAACTGCGGCGGCCCCTACTGGGACTCCTACTCCGTGACGAAGGGCGTCGACCAGATCATCCCCGTCGACGTCTACGTCCCCGGGTGCCCGCCCCGCCCCGAGGCGCTGCTCCAGGGCATCCTCAAGCTCCAGGAGAAGATCGCGCGGGAGTCACTGGGGGAGCGGTACGGCACCTCGCACCGGCCGTCGGCGGCCGCGCTGCAGAGCGGCCTGGTACGGCCGCCGGGGTCGGACGCCGGTACGGGCACGGGAACGGGAACGGGAACTGGTTCGGACTCGTCGAGGGAGGCCCGATGACCGCCGTCGGCTGGCTGCCCGCCGACGCCACGGAACTCTTCGGCACACAGGCCACGGCCGAGGAGTCGTACGACGTCCTGACCGTGGACGTGCCGCCGTCGACCTGGATCTCCGCGCTGGAGACCGCGCGGGACCGGCTGGGCTGCACCTACTTCGACTGGCTGAGCGCGGTCGACGAACCGGGCACGGGCTTCCTCGTCTCGGCTCACGTGGTGGCGCTGGGACCCGTACGCCGGCTGCTGCTGCGCACGACGGTCCCGCACGGGTCCCCGGTCCTGCCCAGTGCCGTCACGGTCTACGCGGGCGCGGCCTGGCACGAACGCGAGACCCACGAGATGTTCGGCGTCGCCTTCGAGGACCACCCCGCGCTGGACCACCTGCTCCTGCCCGAGGGCTTCGAGGGCCATCCCCTGCGGAAGGACTTCGTCCTCGCCGCCCGCGTCGCGAAGGCCTGGCCGGGGGCCAAGGAGCCCGGTGAGTCGGACCACGGCGGTCCGCGTCGCCGGCAGATGCTGCCGCCGGGCGTCCCCGATCCCAACGAGTGGGGCCCGCTGAAGGGCCAGCTGCCTCCCGCTCCGGCCCGACCCGCGCGAGGAGCGGGACGTGCGGCGGGGGAGCGTCCGGCCCGCGCGGCGGGTGACCGCCCGGTCCGCCGTGCCCGTACGGCTGCGGAGGGCTCGGCCAGTCAGTCGGCGTCCGGCGGTGACGCGCCGGTGACTCCTCGTCGTTCCCGTACGGCGGCGGAGGGCTCGGCCAGTCAGGCCGCCCCGGCGCCCCGGCGGGCGCGCAGCGCGAGCGAGGGTTCCGCGTCCCAGCGGACGGGCGCGCCGGAAGCCGAGCCCACCACGGAGACCGACGCGCGCACGGGAACCGGGCAGGCCGCCGCCGGACCGGCCGCCCCGACGCGACGCGCGCGCACCGCCGGTGAGGGCTCGGCGTCGCAGCGAGCCGCCTCCGACGCCCGCACGGGGGACACGGGCACGGACACGCGGGCTCCCGGCCCCGCCGACGACCCCACGGGCACGTCCCCGGGGCTCGAGGCACCGGCCCCGGCCCCGAAGCCGACGGCCCCCGCGACCCCACGCAGCCCGGACGCCCCGTGGCACCACGCCCGCCCTGCCTTCGACAACGCCGAGCCCGAGCCGGGCGACGGCGCGGAACGGCGACCGGACAGCACCTCGGATGAGCCCAACGCCTCGGACGAGCCCAACGCCTCGGACGAGCCGCAGAACTCCGACGACCCCCAGGACTCGCAGAACAACGAGAACCAGGACCGGAACGAGAACCAGGACCGGCCCCGGAATCAGAACCGCCCGACTCCCCCAGGAGGCCCGCAGTGAACGACGCACTCGACGTCACCCTGCGCCTCCTGATCGTCTTCGCCGTCTTCCTCGCCTTCCCCCTGATCGTCGGCCAGACCGAGCACAAGGTGATGGCCCACATGCAGGGCCGCCTCGGCCCGATGTACGCCGGCGGCTTCCACGGCTGGGCCCAGCTCGTCGCCGACGGCGTCAAGTTCGCGCAGAAGGAGGACGTGGTCCCGGCCGACGCCGACCGCCGCATCTTCCAACTCGCCCCCGCCGTGGCCCTGCTGCCGTACCTCCTGGTCCTCCTGGCCATCCCCATCGGCCCCGGAGAGGGCGCGGTCGGCCAGGTCGTCGACGCGGGCATCTTCTTCGTACTCGCCGTCATGGGCGTGGGCGTCCTGGGCTCGCTCATGGCGGGCTGGTCCTCCGCCAACAAGTTCTCCCTCCTGGGCGGCCTGCGCACCGCCGCCCAACTCCTCGCCTACGAACTCCCGATGCTGCTCACCGCGGCCTCGGTGGCCATGGCGGCCGGTACCGTCTCGCTCGTCGGCATCCTCGACGCCTTCGAGTGGTGGTGGCTGCCCTGGCAGATCGTGGGCGCGATCGTCTTCTTCGTCGCCGGGCTGGCCGAACTCCAACGCCCGCCGTTCGACATGCCGGTCGCCGACTCGGAGATCATCTTCGGCGCGTACACCGAGTACACCGGCCTGCGCTTCGCCCTGTTCCTCCTCGCCGAGTACGCCGGAATCGTCGTTCTGTGCGGCCTGACCACCGTCCTGTTCCTGGGCGGCTGGCACGGCCCCTGGGGCGCCGACGGCCTCGGCTGGGTGTGGACCCTGCTGAAGACGGCCGTCCTCGCCTTCGTGGTGATCTGGCTGCGCGTGACCTACCCGCGCCTGCGCGAGGACCAGCTCCAGAGGCTCTCCTGGACCCTCCTCGTCCCGCTCTCCCTCGCCCAGATCGCCCTCACCGGCATCGTCAAGGTGGTGATCCAGTAACCATGCCCCCCATCCCCGGCTCGGGTCTGGCCAAGGGCCTGGCCGTCACCCTCCGCACGATGACGAAGAAGACCGTCACCGAGCAGTACCCGGACGCCCAGCCCGAACTCCCGCCCCGCACGCGCGGCGTGATCGGCCTGTTCGAGGAGAACTGCACGGTCTGCATGCTCTGCGCCCGCGAATGCCCGGACTGGTGCATCTACATCGACTCCCACAAGGAGACGGTCCCGGCGGCGACCCCGGGCGGGCGCGACCGCAGCCGCAACGTCCTCGACCGCTTCGCCATCGACTTCTCGCTGTGCATGTACTGCGGTATCTGCATCGAGGTCTGTCCTTTCGACGCCCTGTTCTGGTCCCCCGAGTTCGAGTACTCCGAGACCGACATCCGCGACCTCACCCACGAACGCGACAAGCTCCGCGAGTGGATGTGGACGGTGCCGGCGCCGCCCGCCCTCGATCCCGGCGCGGAGGAGCCGAAGGAACTCGCCGCGGCCCGCAAGACCGCCGACAAACTGGCGGCCCAGCAGGAGACGGCCCGACAGGAGCCGGCCCAGGCCACCGAGCGGCACGCCGACGACCAGGCCCGCGCAGCGGAACGGCCCACCCGCGCGATGGGCGACTCCAAGCAGCAGACGGACCAGCCGCGCACGGACCAACCGCGCACGGACCAGCCGCGCACGGACCACTCGAGGCCGGATCAGAACCAGCCGAACCCGAGCCCGAAGCCGGACCGACCGGAACAGGAGGGCCGGGAATGACCCCCGCAGCGACCCTCGGTCACCTCGCCGCGGACTCCACGACCGCGGCCGCCGAATCGCACGGCTTCCTCTCCCCGACCGGCGTCGAGATCGCGTTCCTCCTCGTCGGCCTGGTCACCTTCGGTGCCGCCGTCGTCACCGTCACCACCCGGCAGCTGGTCCACGCCGCCCTGTGGCTGGTGGTGGCCCTCGGGGGCCTCGCCGTCGAGTACCTCCTCCTCACCGCCGAGTTCATCGCCTGGGTACAGGTCCTCATCTACGTCGGTGCCGTCGTGGTCCTCATCCTCTTCGGCCTGATGCTCACCAGAGCACCCATCGGCCGCTCCCCGGACGCCGATTCCGGCAACCGCTGGGCCGCCCTCACCGTGGCCGTGGCCGCCGCCGCGGCCCTGGTGTGGGTCGTCGTCGACGCCTTCCGCACCACCTGGATCGACCTGGACGGCCCGGCCGCCGGCTCCACCGCCGTCACCGGAGCGAGTCTGTTCCAGAACTGGGTCCTCCCCTTCGAAGCCCTCTCGGTCCTCCTCCTCGCCGCCCTGGTCGGCGCCATCGTCCTCTCCCGCAGGGCCAAGGCGAACCACGCGACCGAAGCCGGCCCCTCGACCGAAGCCGGCCACGCGACCGAGCCCGGCCCCTCGACCGAAGCCGGTCGGCCGACCGGCCCGAACGGTTCCGGCAAGGGCGGTGTCCGCTGATGCACCTCGCCTATCCAGCCGTTCTCTCCGTCCTCCTGTTCTGCACGGGCCTGTACGGCGTCCTCGCCCGCCGCAACGCGATCCTCGTTCTGATGTCGGTCGAGCTGATGCTCAACGCCGTCAACCTCAACCTGGTCGCCTTCGACGTCTGGCTCAGCAAGGCCGCCGAGGAGACCCTGCACTCCGGCCAGGCCCTGACCCTGTTCACCATCGCCATCGCGGCCGCCGAGATCGGCATCGGTCTGGCGATCGTGCTCGCCGTCCACCGCAACCGCGGCACCGCCGACATCGACAAGCTCCGCGACACCGCCGAGGGCCCCGACGGCGAGGCCCCCGGCACCGGCGCCTCCGCGACCGGACCGGCCGAGAAGGCTGAGGCCACCGCGTGACCACGACCACCCTCGCCGTACTCGTCCCCGTCCTCCCGTTCCTCGGGGCAGCCGCCGGACTCCTGCTGGGCCGCTCGGCACCCGGCTTCGTCCGCCCGCTCGCCGTGCTGCCGACCCTGGCGGCGCTCGTGCTCGCCGTACTGGTGGCGGCCCGTCAGGGCGGCGGCCGTGCCGTCGACGCCGTCACCGAGCTGACGCCCACCGGTTCGGTCCCCGTCGAACTCGCCCTGCACATCGACGGCTTCGCGGCCCTGGTCGCCGTCCTGGTCGGCTGCGTCGCCACCTGCGTGCAGATCTACTCGACGGGCTACCTGCGCGACGACCCGCGCTACCCCTCGTACGCCGCTCTCGTCTCCCTCTTCACCTCCGCCATGTTCCTCGTCGTCTACTCCGGCGACCTGATGGTGCTGCTGGTCGGCTGGGAGATCATGGGCATCTGCTCGTACTTCCTGGTCGGCCACTACTGGGAGACCTCGGAGGCCCGTGCCGCCTCCCTCAAGGCCTTCCTGGTGACCAAGCTCGGTGACGTCCCCTTCCTGATCGGTCTGCTGGCGCTGGCCACCGAGGCCGGCTCCTTCCGCATAACCAAGATCCTCGGCGCGGTCGCGAGCGGCTCGCTCGACCACCCCACGCTGATCGCCCTGCTGCTCCTGGCCGGTGTGGCGGGCAAGTCGGCGCAGTTCCCGCTGCACACCTGGCTTCCCGACGCGATGGCGGGTCCGACGCCCGTCTCCGCGCTCATCCACGCCGCGACGATGGTCGCCGCCGGTGTCTACTTCGTCGCCCGGCTCCTTCCGCTCTTCCAGGCCTCACGGGCCGCGATGGTCGTCCTCGCCGTCATGGCCGCCGTCACGATGCTCGGCTCGGCGCTCGCCGCGCTCGCCCAGGACGACATCAAACGCGTCCTCGCCTACTCGACCATCGGCCAGCTCGGCTACATGACCGGCGCCCTGGCCACCGGCGACCGCGGGGCCGCCGTCTTCCACCTCCTCACCCACGGCGCCTTCAAGGCGCTGCTCTTCCTCGCCGCCGGCGTGATCATCCACGCCGCCGGCACCAACTCGCTGGCCGCCATGTCCCGCATGCGGGGCCTGCGCGACCGCGTCCCGGACGCCTACTGGACGATGACCGTGGCGCTGCTCGCCCTCGCCGCGATCCCGCCCTTCAGCGGCTTCTTCTCCAAGGAGTCCGTCCTCGTCGTCGCGGAGCACGTCGCCACCGGCCACACCGAGAATGCTCCCGGCGCCGCAGGCTGGACCGTCCTCCTCGCCGGCCTGGTCACCGCCCTGCTCACCGCCGCGTACGCGACGCGCCTGTGGCTGCTGGCCTTCCGCGGACGGGGCGCCGAGGCCCCCGACCACGGCCGGCAGCCGGTGGTCATGAACGCCGTGCTCTGGGTGCTCGCGATCCCGTCACTCGCTCTCGGCGGGCTCGCCTTCCGTCTCCTCCCCGACTGGTTCGACGGCCACGACCTCACCCCGACCCTCACCACCTCCGTGCTCGGCACGGGCGTGGCCCTGGTCGGCGGCATCGTCACCTACGCCGCCTGGCGCCACACCACGGCGCTCGCGGCCCGCCCCCCGCTGGGCGCGGTCGCGGCCCACCCGGAGGGCGACGCCGCGCTCGTGGAGGCCGAGGCCATCGCCAGCCACGAACCGGCTTACGGAGACATCGCCTACGCCCCCGACCCGTCGGACCCCGGACGGCTCCTGCTGGGCCCGCTGCACCGGCACGCGGCCGTCGGCTTCCACCTGGACGCGGTGTACACGACCCTCTTCGTCCGCCCGGTCATGGCCGGCGCGAGTCTCGTGCGGTTCCTCGACCGAGAGGTCGTCGACACCTACGTACGGGGGGCGGGCACGCTGGCGCGTGTGCTCGGGACCGCCGTACGCCGTGCCCAGACCGGCAATGTGCAGACCTATGTGAGCGCGCTGCTCGCCGGCACCGTCGTCCTCGCGGTCGCCGCCGTCCTCGTCGCCACGGGAGCGTGAGCAGGCGTGATCGATATCAACGAGTCCGTGATGCAGTTCCTTCTGGCATTGGTCGTCGTCGGCCCGCTCATCGGCGCCGCCGCCGCTCTCCTTCCGGCCCCGCCCGGGCTGAAGGGGAACTCCCCCGACCAGGCCGTCCTGCGGCACGGCGTCACCGTCACCGGCGCCGTCCTCATCGCCGCGATCGTCCTCGTGCTCGGCTTCGACCACGACCAACCGTCGAAGATGCAGGCCAGCACCGACATCAGCTGGATCCCCGCACTCGACGTGCGCATCCACCTCGGCATCGACGGCATCTCCCTCCCCCTGCTGGTCCTGACCGCGCTGCTGACCTTCCTCTGCGCGCTCTACTCGTACTTCAAGACGCCGTCGGGCCCGAGCCCGAAGGCGTTCGTCGCACTGCTGCTCGTCCTCGAGTCCGGCACCCTCGCGACCTTCGCCGTCCTCGACCTGATCCTGTTCTTCCTCGCCTTCGAGATGGTGCTCATCCCGATGTACTTCCTCATCGCCCGCTGGGGCGGCGAGGGACGGGCCGGGGCGGCCTGGAAGTTCATCCTCTACACCCTCCTCGGCTCCGTCGTCATGCTGCTCGGCCTGCTCCTGATCGGAATCACGGCGGGCACATTCGACATGGTGGCACTCGCCACTGACAACGGCCGGTCGCTGACCACATCCGTGCAGGTCATCGCCGTATTGGCGATCGGGATCGGGCTCGCGGTCAAGACCCCGATGTGGCCGCTGCACAGCTGGTTGCCCGACGCCCACACCGCCGCCCCGACCGTCGGCTCGGTCCTGCTGGCCGGCGTCCTGCTGAAGATGGGTACGTACGGGTTCGTCCGCATCCTCCTCCCGGTCGCTCCGGACGGCTTCCACACGTTCGCGCCGTACCTCGCCGCCTTCGCGGTCGTCGGCATCATCTACGGCTCCCTGGCCTGCCTGGCCCTCGCCAAGAAGGGCGCGAAGGGCGACCTCAAGCGCCTCATCGCCTACTCCTCCGTCGGCCACATGGGCTTCGTCCTGCTCGGCATCGCCACCATGACCCCGACCGGCGTGAACGGCGCCCTGTTCGCCAACATCGCCCACGGCCTCATCACCGGCCTGCTCTTCTTCGTCGTCGGCGCCCTCAAGGACCGCACGGGCACCACCGACCTCGACACCCTCGCGGAGGAGACCGGCGCCGCCCTGTACGGCAAGGCCCCGCGCCTCGGCGGCCTCCTCGCCTTCGCAGCGGTCGCCTCGCTCGGCCTGCCCGGTCTGGCCGGCTTCTGGGGCGAGATGCTGGCCCTGTTCGGGGCCTTCGACCCGCACGACGACCTCAGCCGCCCCGCCTTCCTCACCTTCATGGCGATCGCCGCGTTCGGCACGCTGCTGACTGCCGCGTACATGCTGATCGTGGTCCGCCGCGTCTGCATGGGCGCCGTACCGCGCGAAGCCCCGAAGCTCACCGACGTACGCACCTACGAGTTCGCCGCCTGGACGCCGCTCGTCGCCCTCACCGTCGTCGCCGGACTGTGGCCCAGGACCCTCCTCGGGCTGACCGACCCGGCCGTGCAGCAGCTCCTCTCAGGAGGCACCCGATGAGCTCCCCGGCCCAGCCGCTCGCCGAGGCCGCGTCGCAGCCACTGGCCCAGAACCTGGTCCAGTCCGTCGACTGGCTCGCCATCGCGCCGCCCACCATCACGGCGGTCGTCGGACTCGTCGTCCTCGTCACCGACCTGTTCGTCAAGGACGCCCGCAAGTCCCTGCTCGGCTGGATCTCGGTCGCCGGACTCGCCGCCTCCGCGCTGATGCTGCTGCCCCTGGTGAACGGCGACCGCTCGACGTTCTGCCTGACCGGCGACGCCGACGTCTGCAGCTACACCGCGGACACCTTCACCCTCGCCATCCAGTTCCTGGTGCTCGGCGGCGCCCTGGTGACCGCCCTGCTCTCGGTCACCGCCGTGAAGGACGCCGACCGCGGACTCCCCGAGGGCGAGTTCTGGTTCCTGCTGCTCTCCTCCGCGGCCGGTGCCGCGCTCCTGCCCGCCTCCCGCGACCTCGCGACCCTCATCGTCGCTTTGGAGGTCGCCTCCCTGCCCGCGTTCGCCCTCGTGGGCCTGCGTCAGGGCGACCGCCGGTCCTCCGAAGCGGCCCTGAAGTTCTTCCTGTCCTCGGTCACCGCGACCGCGGTCAGTCTCATGGGCATCAGCTTCGTGTACGCCTCCACCGGCACCCTCTACCTCACCCAGGTGGCGGAACGCATCCAGGACGTGGACGGACAGCTCACCACGCTCGCCCAGACCGGCGTCGTCCTCACCCTCGTCGGCTTCGCCTTCAAGACGGCCGCCGTGCCCTTCCACTTCTGGGTGCCCGACACCTATGTGGGCGCGCCCCTGCCGATCGCCGCCTACCTGTCCGTGATCGGCAAGGCGGTCGGCTTCTCCGGCCTGATCCTCGTCACGGTCATCGCCCTCCCGTCATACGCCGACGTCTGGGGCCCGGCCCTCGCGGCGCTGGCGGCCCTCACCATGACCGTCGGGAACGTCGGCGCCCTGCGCCAGCAGGCCACGCGCGCGTACAGCGCGGTACGCCTGCTCGCCTGGTCGTCCGTCGGGCAGGCCGGCTACCTCCTGGTGCCGATCGCCGCCGCCGCGTACTCCGACGAACCGGAACGCTCGATCGGCTCCACCGTCGCCTACGCCCTCATGTACGCCGCGGTGAACCTCGGCGCCTTCGCGGTGGCCGCGCTGGTGGGCCGCACGCGGGCCCTGAACCGCGTCGCCGACTACCGCGGCCTGTACGCGTCCAACCCGCTCACCGCCCTGCTCCTGGCCTTCTTCCTGCTCTGCCTCGCCGGACTGCCGCCGGGCATCATCGGCCTCTTCGCCAAGGTCACCGTGTTCTCCGCGGCCGTGGACGCCGGGCTCGGCTGGCTGGCCGTCGTCATGGCGGTCAACGTCGTCATCGCGCTGTTCTACTACCTCCAGTGGACGGCCCTGCTGTTCCGGGCACCCGAGGAAGGGGCAGCCGGACACCGCTTCCCCGTCCCCCTCACAGCCGCGATCACCGTGACCGCGGTCGCCGCCGTCGCCCTCTCGGGCGCACCCCAGCTGATCCTGCGCTTCGCCGACACCGGCCTCTTCTGAGCCGTCAGGCGCGCGAGCAGTCGACGGTGCCGCGCGCGAAGGGCCGACGGCTGCCGCGCGCGTGTGCGGGCACCCGGCCTCCACGCGCGCGTACCGCCCGCGATCCCCCGTCACCCGTACGGACCACGCGCGCCGCCGCGGGCGCCGGGGAACTGGGCGCCCTCGCCTGGCGTTGACCAGTACGGAAGGGTCCACTGGATGTGATGCCACGGCACCGGTGGCATCGGAGACCAGGAAGCAACCACAGCGAGCGACACCAGCAAGCAAAGGGTTCCCCTGCTGCACCACTTGGAGGGCGTACCGTGCACCGCCGGCACAACGGGCTCAGGACCGCAGTACTCCTCGGGGGACTGTCCGCGCTCATCATCGTCATCGGCAGCTTCTTCGGCCGAGCGGGGCTCGTCGTCGCCGTCCTAGTCGCCCTGGGCACGAACGCGTACGCGTACTGGAACAGCGACAAGCTCGCCCTGCGGGCGATGCGAGCCCGCCCGGTCAGCGAGTTCGAGGCCCCGGCGCTGTACCGCATGGTGCGGGAGCTCTCCACCCAGGCCCGCCAGCCCATGCCCCGCCTGTACATCTCACCGACGGAGGCGCCGAACGCCTTCGCGACCGGCCGCAACCCGCGCAACGCGGCCGTGTGCTGCACCGAGGGCATCCTCCGCCTGCTCGACGAGCGCGAACTGCGCGGCGTCATCGGCCACGAGCTCAGCCACGTCTACAACCGGGACATCCTCATCTCCTCCGTCGCCGGCGCCCTCGCCTCGGTGATCATGTTCCTGGTCAACTTCGCCTGGCTGATCCCGATCGGCCGCTCCAACGACGATGACGGACCCGGTTTGCTGGGCATGCTCCTCATCATGCTCCTCGGTCCGCTCGCCGCCACCGTCATCCAACTGGCGATCAGCCGTTCCAGGGAGTACGAGGCGGACGCATCCGGCGCCCAGCTCACCGGAGACCCGATCGCCCTGGCCGGGGCCCTGCGCAAACTCGAACTCGGCACCAAGCAACTCCCGCTGCCCCCGGAGCCCCGGATCGAGACCGCGAGCCACATGATGATCGCGAACCCGTTCCGCCCCGGGCAGGGCCTCTCGAAGATGTTCTCCACCCATCCGCCGATGGCGGAGCGAATCGCCCGACTCGAAAAGATGGCAGGTCGTCAGCAGTGAAGACCATCCTCAACGTCATTTGGCTCGTGCTCAGCGGCTTCTGGCTGTTCCTCGCCTACGTGGTCGCGGGCGCGCTGCTCTGCATCACGATCATCGGCATCCCGTTCGGCATAGCCGCATTCCGCATCGGCGTCTACGCCCTGTGGCCCTTCGGGTACACGGCGGTCGAGCGCCGGGACGCCGGAGCCCCCTCCTGCATCGGCAACGTGCTGTGGCTGGTCCTCGCCGGCTGGTGGCTCGCCATCGGCCACATCGTCACCGGCATCGCGCTGTGCGTCACGATCATCGGCATCCCGCTCGGCATCGCCAACTTCAAGCTGATCCCGGTCTCCCTGCTCCCGCTGGGACGCGAGATCGTACGGACGGACCAGCCCTTCACGGCCACCGCCGGCACACAGCGGTCCGGCTGGTAGGAGCCGCCGTTGTCCACAGGCGCGGAGTTGTCCACAGGCCCGTCCGCATGTCGGTCGCGACCCGCACCATGAACCCATGACCACCGATCACCGAAACCACCGGGCGGGTTCGCGACGTCCTTCCCTCCAAGAGGACACGATCACGCGCGGAGGACGAGCCCACAGCACAGGGACAGCGCGGGCACAGCAAGAGAGAGCAGGGTCGGGGTATGACCGTCATCAGCTGGATCATCCTGGGACTGTTGGCCGGGGCCATCGCAAAGTTCCTGCTGCCGGGCCGCGACCCGGGAGGGCTCGTCGGCACGACCCTCATCGGCATCGCGGGCGCGTTCATCGGCGGCTGGATATCGGCCCGCTGGCTGGACCACCCGGTCAGCAAGGACTTCTACGACGGAGCCACGTGGGCGGCTGCGATCGGCGGTTCCCTGGTGCTGCTGATCGCCTACCGGCTCCTGTTCGGCAACTCACGGGACTGACGCCGACCGGACCCGCGGGCATACGAAAGGGCGGGCCCACCGTCGGCACCCGCCCTTCCCGGTACGACCGCTCAACAGATCACCGGTAGTTCACGAACTGCAGCGCGAAGTCGAAGTCCTGGTTCTTCAGCAGGGCGATCACGGTCTGCAGGTCGTCCCGGCTCTTGGACGAGACCCGCAGCTCGTCACCCTGCACCTGGGCCTTCACACCCTTCGGGCCCTCATCACGGATGAGCTTGGCCACCTTCTTCGCGTTGTCCTGGGAGATGCCCTCCTGGATCGACGCGAAGATCTTGTACTCCTTGCCGGAGAGCTGGGGCTCGCCCGCGTCCAGAGCCTTCAGCGAGATGCCGCGCTTGATCAGCTTGGACTGGAAGACGTCGAGGATGGCATTCACCCGGTCCTCGGAGTTGGCCTCCATGAGGATCTTCTCCCCGGACCACGAGATCGAGGCGCCCACGCCCTTGAAGTCGTAGCGCTGCGAGATCTCCTTGGCGGCCTGGTTGAGGGCGTTGTCGACCTCCTGCCGCTCGACCTTCGAGACGATGTCGAAACTGGAGTCGGCCATGTCCTGTGGCTCCTTGTATCTGGGTGCGTGTCGGGCCGCGTATCGGCTCCGTACCGGCGTGCGTCAACGGCCGCCGAGCTCCGCAGAGGTCCCCGGCCGCATCCGGACAAGCCTAGCCACCCGCCGTCCTCCGGGTGGCGATCAATCGGGTGGCGAAGCACCCCTCCACATCAGGTATTGTTTACGTCGTTGCCACGGAGCACCGCCGAAAGGCGGTTCGAAGGGCGGCAAACCCCGGCGGTGTGCCCGAGCGGCCAAAGGGAGCAGACTGTAAATCTGCCGGCTCAGCCTTCCCAGGTTCGAATCCTGGCGCCGCCACACGGGAACGAAAGGGCCCCGTGACCTGTCCGAACAGCAGGTCACGGGGCCCTTCGTCATGTGCGGTGCCGAAGAGGTGTGCGCGTTCCGGGCAGACTGGGGGCATGCCACCGTCCTCGCGCCGCAGAATCTGTCCCGAGTGCCGTCGTGAGATCGCCGTCGTCGCGGGGCGGTACGCGCGTCACGACCCGCCCGGCGTGCGGGGGAGCGGCGAGCTGGTCTCCTGCCCCGGGTCGCGTCGGCCGGCGCAACTCGGAGCGGTGCAGCCGTCCCTGGACGGGTACGTCGTTCCCGACTTCCCCGGGCAACTGCCCCTGTTCTGACTGACCGGTAGGCGCCGGCACCGCGCGACCGTACGCGGGGCCACCCACGTGACCGTACGCGCGGCCACTGGCGTGACCGTGCGCGCGGCCACTGGCGTGACCGTGCGCGTGGCCACTGGCGTGACCGTACGCGCGGCCACTCGCGTGACCCGTACGCGCCGGCACCGCGTCCTCAGACCCTCAGTTCCCGGCCACCGACTTCACCGCCACCGACACCGGTGCCGAGCCCGCGATCAGCTCCAGGGTCAGGCCGGCCGTGGCAGGGGTGTCGACCAGCTCCGCCAGTACGGCGGCCACGTCGTCGCGCGGCACGGGTCCGCGGCCGGTCTGTGCCTCCAGACGGACCAGCCCGGTACCTGCGTCGTCCGTCAGTTGGCCGGGCCGCAGGATCGTCCAGTCCAGCCCGTCCAGCGAACGCACGTGCGCGTCGGCCTCGCCCTTGGCGCGCAGGTACACGTCGAAGATCTCGTCGCCCCGGTGCTCCGGGTCGGCGCCCATGGAGGACACGACCACGAAGCGCCGTACGCCCGCACGGACCGCCGCGTCGGCGAAGAGGATCGCCGCCGCCTTGTCCACCGTGTCCTTGCGGTTCGCCCCGCTCCCGGGGCCCGCGCCCGCGGCGAAGACCGCCGCGTCCGCGCCCCGCAGCCGCTCCGCCACTTCCTCGACCGAGGCCGACTCCAGGTCCAGGACGACCGGTTCGGCACCGGCCGCCCGCAGATCGTCGGCCTGCTCGGCCTTGCGGATGATGCCCGCCACCTCGTCTCCGCGCGCGGAGAGCAACCGCTCCAGCCGCAGCGCGATCTGACCATGACCACCAGCGATGACAATGCGCATGTCTTCGACCGTACGCCGCGACGGTCGCCCGCGCCGCACGACTTGCGCCGCGTTCCAACGGCCGCCCGGCCCCTGCCCGTCCGCGCGTCTCCACGTTTCCACGTTTACGCGTGGCATCGGGGCGCTTGTGCCGTACCTGCCGTTCCCCGGCCCTTGCCCCTCAACGGCCTCCGGCCCCAGCCCGTCAGGCCCTCCCAGGCCTCCCACGCCCCTGCCGCGGCAGCCCCAGGTCCGTCGCGGTCGCCGAGTCGCCGTACTCGCGTACCGCACTGGTCCGTGCCACCACGTGCCCCCGGTGGACCACGATCCGGCTGTACGCGAGGGACAACGCCCCTGCCAGCCGGTCCCCGCGCACCGCGAGGAGTTCGGCCGGGAAGCCCGCCTCCACCCGTACCTCGGGCAGGCCCAGGGCCGTACGCGCCGCCGTGCTCACCGCGTCGTAGGCGTCCTCGGGACGCAGCCCGTGGCGTGAGGCCAGCAGGTACGCCGCGTCCAGGGGGTCGCCGCGTCCGACCGGGTTGGACACGTCCCGCAGGGCACCGCTCCCGGCGGTGACCCGCACCCCGGCCGCCCGCAGCAGCCGTACCGGAGCCGTGCCGTCGCGGCCCTCCACGGCCCCACAGGGGCCCTGCGGCAGGCACACCACGGTCACCCCGGCCGCCGCGAGGCGTTCCGCCGCTCTGGCGGCCACGTCGGACGGCAGCCGGCCCAGGCCGTCGCAGGGGCCCAGGGTGACCCCGGGGCGCAGCCCGCCGGCCATCGCCGCCAGCCGGGCCAGCCGTGTCGGGTCGGCGGCGTCCGTGTGCAGGTCGACAGGGCAGCCGTGTTCGGCGGCGACCTCGAGGACCGCCTCGACGTACCCCGCCGGATCGGGATCCAGGTCCGGACACCCGCCCACCACGTCCGCGCCCATCTTGACCGCGTCCCGCAGCAGCGCCAGTCCGTCCGCACCGGCCGCCCCGGTCAGCACTCTCGGCATCGCCACCGCGGTCAGATCGGCCAGCCCGCGCAGCGAGCGCCGGGCCCGCAGTACGCCGGTCAGCGAGCCGAGTCCCGCTACGTCGCCCACGCGTACGTGTGCCCGCAGTGCGGTCGCCCCGTGCCCCAGCTGGAGCAGGGCGGCCTCGGTGGCCCGGCGCTGGACGTCCTGCGGGTCGCAGGAGGCGGGGCCGGGAGTCTCCGCCGTCAGCGCGGTGTCGCCGTGGACGTGGGGGTCGGCCGGGGCGGGCAGGAGCAGGTAGCCGCCGAGGTCGACGCGGGTTCCGGGGCCGCAGGCGCGGGCCGACGCCAGGCTGCCGGCCGTGCCGACCGCCTCGATGCGGCCGTCGTGCAGGCGTACGTCCACGGTCCGGCCGTCGGTGAGGCGTGCCCCGGTCAGCAGGAGCGTGCCGGGGCCGGCGGAGCCCGAGGGGGAGGGCGAGGGGGACGGCTGCGGCTGGCTGTCGGGCATCGCGCTCCTCTGGGCTCGGGGCTGCGCAGTGGGGGACGCAAGATCACGCAGAGTGAGTCGAGCCTAGGACGGTGATCACCCCGTGGCGCGGAGGAGCGCAATAGTCGTACCGGTGCGGTCCGTCCGCCCCGGTGGTCGGGACGGGCCGGGGCAGGGGCGGCGAAACGGATTTGGGCGAACGGCGGGCGACCGTGTAATGTCTTCATCGCTCGCCCCAATAGCTCAGTCGGCAGAGCGTCTCCATGGTAAGGAGAAGGTCAACGGTTCGATTCCGTTTTGGGGCTCTGGTGTGAGAGGTTCCCGCCGCAAGGCGGGGCCCGATCGCATCGCAGCGGTGTAGCTCAGTCGGTAGAGCAAGCGGCTCATAATCGCTGTGTCACCGGTTCAAGTCCGGTCACCGCTACTCTCAGTAGCCGATTGCGGGGTCGGTCCTTCAGTCGGCTACTCTTTCTTGCGTTAATTCCATCAATCCGTTCGTCAAGGAGTGCACTCACGTGGCTGCCACCGACGTCCGCCCGAAGATCACGCTGGCCTGCGTGGAGTGCAAGGAGCGGAACTACATCACCAAGAAGAACCGGCGTAACAACCCGGACCGACTGGAGATGAAGAAGCACTGCCCGCGTTGCAACGCGCACACCGCGCACCGCGAAACGCGATAAACCAGGCTCGTACGTGAGGCCGTCCCCGAAACACCGGGGGCGGCCTCACGTCGTTTCGTCACCCGCAGCAGGCAGCAGCAGACAGCAGCAGGCGACAGCAGCAGGTCGACTGCAGCACCGACACCAGCAGGTCGACAGACACCATCAGGAGGTGCCGAGCCCATGGCGCTCGACCAGTCCTTCGTGGGGCGGACCTATCCGCCCACCGAGCCCTACGAGGTGGGCCGGGAGAAGATCCGTGAGTTCGCGGAGGCGGTGGGGGACGCGAACCCGGCGTACACGGACACGGAGGCCGCGAAGGCGCTCGGCCACCCGGACGTGATCGCGCCGCCGACCTTCGTGTTCTCCGTCACCTTCCGGGCGGCCGGACAGGTCATCTCGGACCCGCAGCTCGGCCTGGACTACAGCCGGGTGGTGCACGGCGACCAGAAGTTCGCCTACTCCCGTCCCGTGCGCGCCGGCGACCGGCTGAGCGTCACCTCGACCATCGAGGCGATCAAGTCGATGGCGGGCAACGACATCCTGGACATCCGCGGTGAGGTCCACGACGAGGCCGGGGAGCACGTCGTGACCACCTGGATCAAACTGGTGGCCCGCGCGGCCGAGGAGGCGTGAGCGTTCCGATGACGGCGAAGATCTCCTACTCCGACGTCGAGGTCGGCACCGAGCTGCCCGCCCAGAGCTTCCCCGTGGACCGCGCCACGCTGGTCCGGTACGCGGGAGCCTCCGGCGACTTCAACCCCATCCACTGGAACGAGAAGTTCGCCAAGGAGGTCGGCCTCCCGGACGTGATCGCGCACGGCATGTTCACCATGGCCGAGGCGATCCGTGTGGTCACCGACTGGACCGGTGACCCGGGTTCGGTCGTCGAGTACGGCGTCCGCTTCACCAAGCCCGTCGTCGTCCCCAACGACGACAAGGGTGCGCTCATCGAGGTGAGCGCCAAGGTCGCGGCCAAGCTCGACGACAACACCGTCCGCGTCGACCTGACGGCGACCAGTGCCGGCCAGAAGGTGCTGGGCATGTCCCGCGCGGTCGTGCGGCTCGCCTGACGGTCCGAGGCGTAAGGGGCGTGCCTCCAGGGAGGTGCGCCCCTTACGCGTGTCCGCGTCCCGTCGGCGCTTGACGCAGTTAGTGATTGAGTACTAACTTACTTCCATGGTCAGGATGAGCGCTGAGGAGCGGCGCGAGAGCGTCATCCGCGCGGCGATGAGCGAGTTCTCCCGGGGCGGCTACTACGGCACGTCCACCGAGGCCATCGCCAAGCGGGTGGGGGTCTCCCAGCCGTACCTCTTCCGGCTCTTCCCGGGCAAGAAGGCGATCTTCCTGGCGGCTTCGCAGCGGTGTCTCCAGGAGACGCGCCAGGTCTTCGTGGAGGCCTCGGAGGGCCTCCACGGCGAAGAGGCGCTGCACGCCATGGCGGACGCCTACACGCGACTGATCGCCGAGCAGCCCGAAAAGCTGCAGATGCAGTTGCAGACGTATGTGGCGGTGTCGGCGGCCGAGGCCGCCGGGGACCACGAGTTCGGCGAGATGGTGCGCAAGGGCTGGATGGAGATCTTCGACGCCGTCCATGTGCCGCTCGGCGGCGACGTGAACGAGACGACGACCTTCATGGCGTACGGCATGCTCGTCAACGCCCTGTCCGGCATGGGCTTCCCGCCGGAGCACCGGGTCTGGGAGGGCTTCTACCTCTCGGCGCGGGCGAAGCCGGGCCAGGGCGACAAGGCGTAGGTCCGCGGCGCCCGCGCGGGGCGGCCCTTCCGTATGCCCGCGAAAGTTAGTCAGCAATAACTAAATAGATCGTGGAAGAGAAGTCCGACGCAGCAGTGCACACCCTCTGGGGGAGAGATGTCACAGCAAGGCGCACGACCGGGCACCCGCCGTGGGGGAACGGCCTGGGCCCTCGTCATCACCAGCGTCGCCGGATTCATGGCGGCCCTGGACAACCTCGTCGTCACCACCGCCCTGCCCTCCATCCGCGAGGACCTGGGCGGGGCGCTGCACGACCTCGAATGGACCGTGAGCGCCTACACGCTCACCTTCGCCGTGCTGCTGATGTTCGGCGCGGCCCTCGGCGACCGCTTCGGCCGCCGCAAGCTCTTCCTGGTCGGCATCGCCGTCTTCACCGCCGCGTCCGCCGCCGCGGCCATGGCACCCGGCCTCGACTCGCTCATCGCCGCCCGCGCGGTGCAGGGCGTCGGCGCGGCGATCATGATGCCGCTGACGCTGACCCTGCTGACGGCCGCCGTGCCCGCCGAACGGCGCGGGATGGCGTACGGCATCTGGGGCGCCGTCAACGGGCTCGCCGTCGCCTCCGGCCCGCTGGTCGGCGGCAGCCTCACCGAGCACATCTCCTGGCAGTGGATCTTCTGGCTGAACGTTCCGCTCGGCCTGGCCCTGCTGCCGCTCGCCCGCCTCCGCCTCGCCGAGTCGCACGGCACGGGCGCCCCTCTGGACGTCCCCGGCACACTGCTCGCCAGCGGCGGACTCTTCGGCATCGTCTACGGGCTGGTCCGCGGGCCGGTCGACGGCTGGACCGGCCCCGTGGTGCTGACCAGCCTGTTCGCCGGCGCCGCGCTGCTCGTCGGCTTCGTCCTCTACAGCACACGGGCGAAGAACCCCATGCTTCCGATGCGGCTGTTCCGCTCCCGTGCCTTCGCCGGCGTCAACGCGGCGAGCCTGCTGATGTTCCTGGGGATGTTCGGCTCGATCTTCCTGCTCGCCCAGTACATGCAGGGCGTGCTCGGCTATACGCCCACCGAGGCGGGGCTGCGCATGCTGCCCTGGACCGGCATGCCGATGCTGGTCGCGCCGATCGCCGGCATCCTCTCGGACCGGATCGGAGGACGCCCGGTCGTCGCGGCCGGCCTCTTCCTGCAGGCGGCCGGCCTCGGTTACCTCGCCTCCGTGGTCACGGCCGACGCCTCCTACGCCGTCCAGCTGCCCGGCCTGATCGTCAGCGGCATCGGCATGGCCCTGTTCGTCGCCCCGGCATCCGCCCTGGTGATGTCCAGCGTCGTCGCCGAGGAGCAGGGCATCGCCTCGGGCGCCAACAACGCCCTGCGCGAGGTGGGCGGCGCGCTCGGCATCGCGGTCATGTCCTCGATCTTCGCCGCCCGGGGCAGCTACGACTCCGCGCAGTCTTTCGTCGACGGGCTGCGGCCCGCGGTGGCGGCGGGCGCCGCCGTCGTGGTCCTCGCGGGTGTCGCGGCCTTGCTGATCCCGGCCCGCCGCCACGACGCGCACACACCCACGGGCCACGCCGCGACCCTGCCGCCCGCCGAACCGGCACCCGTTCCCGCCGTCGAACCGGCACCCGCTTCCGCCGTCGAACCGGCACCCCTTCCCACCGCCGAAGCGACCACCCGCTGACCCGCTCGCACGACGCGAAAGGAGCTCGACATGCCCACCCTGCCCTGGACCGTGCCGAACCAGCCGCCGCCGGGGACGGAGGTCCACGTCTTCGCCTCCCGCTTCGAGACGCGCACCCTGTGGGGAGCGCTGAAGTTCCTGGCCCGTACGCCGGGAGTGTGGCGGCAGGTCAAGGCCGCGCCCGGTGCGTACGGCGCCACGCTCAAGGCCGAACCGTTCAAGCGCACCTTCTGGACCCTGTCCGCCTGGGAGTCGCCGGCGGCCCTCAAGGCCTTCGCCCGCTCCGGAACCCACGGGCCCACCTCCCGCGGCCTGTCCGCACAGATGCGGGACTCCAAGTTCGCCTCCTGGCCGGCGTCGAGCGACGACCTGCCCGTGGACTGGGCCGACGTACGAAGGCGCCTCGCCTGAACCGAGGAACGCCCCGGCCGACCGGCCGGGGCGTTTCCCGCTGCCCATCCCTGTCAGTGCCGTCTCGTACTCTTGACCGCGTGCAGGAACTCCACGACGCCCCGCTCGCCCCGCTGACCACCTTCCGGCTGGGCGGCCCCGCGACCCGCCTGATCACGGCCACCACCGACGCCGAGGTGATCGCCGCCGTCCGCGAGGCCGACGACACCGGTACGCCCCTGCTGCTCATCGGCGGCGGGTCCAATCTGGTCATCGGCGACAAGGGCTTCGACGGCACCGCCCTGCACATCGCCACGCGCGGCGTCCTGCTCGACGGCACGACGCTCGACATCGCGGCCGGTGAGATCTGGACCGACGCCGTGGCCCGCACCGTCGAGGCCGGACTCGCCGGCGTCGAGTGCCTGGCCGGCATCCCGGGCTCCGCGGGCGCGACCCCCATCCAGAACGTCGGCGCGTACGGCCAGGAGGTCTCCTCGACGATCACCGAGGTCACCGCGTACGACCGCAGGAGCCGCGAGACGGTCACCCTCACCAACGCCGACTGCGCCTTCTCCTACCGTCACAGCCGCTTCAAGGCCGAGCCCGAGCGGTACGTGGTCCTGCGCGTCCGCTTCGAGCTGGAGGACGCCGACGGGCTCTCCGCGCCCCTCCGTTACGCCGAGACCGCCCGCGCCCTCGGCGTCGAAGCCGGGGACCGGGTGCCGCTGGCCACCGCCCGCGACACCGTGCTGAAGCTGCGGGCCGGCAAGGGCATGGTCCTGGACCCGGAGGACCACGACACCTGGTCGGCCGGGTCGTTCTTCACCAACCCGATCCTCACGGACGACGAGTTCGCCGCCTTCCGCGCGCGCGTGGCCGACCGCCTCGGCGACGCCGCGGAACCACCCGCCTTCCCCGCGGGCGAGGGCCGGATCAAGACCTCCGCCGCCTGGCTGATCGACAAGGCGGGATTCACCAAGGGCTACGGCATCGGCCCCGCCCGCATCTCCACCAAGCACACCCTCGCCCTCACCAACCGCGGCGAGGCGACCACGGAGGACCTGCTCGCCCTGGCCCGCGAGGTCGTCGCCGGGGTCCGGGAGGCCTTCGGCGTCACGCTGGTCAACGAACCGGTGACGGTCGGCGTCAGCCTCTAGCCGTAGGCCCGCTCCCCGGACCGTCCAGTAGGCCGGACCGGGCCGTCCAGCAGGCCACCCGGGCCGTTCAGTAGGCCACACCCACCCCCTGCTTCACGGTGCCCGCGTCCTCGGTCATCGCCAGCATGGCGTGAGCGACGTCGGCGCGGCCGACGAAACGCCCCTTGGACGGGAAACCGCCGACCACCGTCCGGTACCGGCCGGAGAGCGGCTTGTCCTGCAGCCGCGGTGGCCGGACGGCCGTCCAGTCCGTGCCGCTGCGCGCCAGCTCCTCCTCCATGGCGCGCAGGTCGGTGTACACATCCCTCAGCACCGCCGACACGATGCCGCGCACCCCCCGGTCCAACCACCCCGCGTCCTGCGGCTCGGGCCCCACCGGAGCGGCACTGACCACCAGCACCCGGCGCACGTCCTCGGCCCGCATCGCGTCGAGCACCGTCCGGGTCAGCCGGGTCGCGACGCCCGCGTCCTTCCGGCTGCGCGCGCCGAGCCCGGACAGCACCGCGTCCCGCCCGGCCACCGCCGGACGCACCGACGCCGAATCGCTCAGATCCGCGCGGAACACCTCCAGGCGCTCCCCGGTCACGGACAGCCGCGCGGGGTCCCGTACGACGGCCGTGACGTGGTGTCCCGCGCCGAGCGCCTGCCTGACGACCTCCTGGCCGATGCCTCCAGTGGCACCGAAGACGGTGAGTTTCATGGCGGACCCCATCCCACGATTCGGTGGGTGAGTACTCACTCACCCCGTCTCCCCTATCGTGAGTAAGTACTCACCCACCGTCAAGCCCCGACTGGAGCAGCCATGCCGACCGCCAAGCCGGCTCGCGAACGCATCCTGGACGCCGCACACGAGCTGATGCTCTCCGTCGGGCTCGCCCGTACCACCACCAAGGAGATCGCCAAGGGCGCGGACTGCTCCGAGGCGGCGCTGTACAAGCACTTCGCGAGCAAGGAGGAACTGTTCATCCGCGTCCTCTCCGAGCGGCTGCCCCGGCTGGCCCCCCTGCTGCAGAGCCTTGCCGCCGAGCCGGGCCGGGCCTCGCTGGAGGAGAACCTCACGGAGATCGCCCACCGGGCCGCGCTCTTCTACGAGCAGAGCTTCCCGATCGCCGCGTCGCTGTACGCCCAGACGGAGCTGAAGCGACGGCACGACGAGGCGATGCGGGAGCTGGGCACCGGTCCGCACCTGCCGATCGCGGGCCTGGACGCCTATCTGCGCGCCGAGCAGGCCGCGGGGCGGGTGCGCGCCGAGGCGGACACCTTCGCGGCGGCGTCGCTGCTGCTGGGCGCCTGTGCGCAGCGGGCGTTCGCGTACGACGCGACGAGGGAGGGCGATATGCCGCCGGCCGACGCGTTCGCGCGGCGACTGGTCCGGACGGTGCTGGTGGGGATCGGCGGGGTGGGTGGGTGACGGCACCCGGCGCCTTCTTCGCGCCCGGGGGGATGGGTGGCGCGGCCCGGCGTTGCGGGGTGCCTCCCCCACTCTCGGCTTCGCTCGAGCGGGAGGTGCCCCCACCGCCCACCCGTGCCGCCCCTGGGGGGGGGCACCTCCCAGGCCGTCAAGGCACTGGGGGAGGCACGACTGCCCGCAGCTACGCGGGTGCGGCGGCACCCACGTCCGCAGCTGCGGCGGCAGGCCACTGCCCCTGGCTGCGCCGCGGGCATCCCCATCCCCGCCACGAACCCGCACGGGCCGCCGCAGGCGCCCCCTACCCCGCCAGCCACTCGTCCACCCCCGCCAGCAGCTTCCCCTTCACCTCCTCCGGCGCAGCCGACCCCCGCACCGACTGCCGCGCCAGTTCCGCCAGCTCCGCGTCCGTGAACCCGTGGTGGTCCCGTGCGATCTCGTACTGCGCGGCCAGCCGCGCCCCGAACAGCAGCGGATCGTCCGCGCCCAGCGCCATCGGCACCCCCGCCTCGAACAGCGTCCGCAGCGGCACGTCCTCCGGCTTCTCGTACACCCCCAGCGCCACGTTCGACGCCGGACACACCTCGCACGTCACCTGCCGGTCGGCCAGCCGCTTCAGCAGCCGTGGGTCCTCCGCGGCCCGCACCCCGTGCCCGATCCGGTCCGCCTCCAGGTCGTCCAGACAGTCCCGCACCGACGCGGGCCCGGTCAGTTCACCCCCGTGCGGAGCCGACAGCAGCCCGCCCTCCCGCGCGATCGCGAACGCCCGGTCGAAGTCCCGCGCCATCCCCCGCCGCTCGTCGTTCGACAACCCGAACCCGACGACCCCCCGGTCCGCGTACCGCACGGCCAGCCGCGCCAGCGTCCGCGCGTCCAGCGGATGCTTCATCCGGTTCGCGGCCACCAGCACCCGCATCCCGATCCCGGTGTCCCGAACGGTCGTCTCCACCGCGTCCAGGATGATCTCCAGCGCCGGGATGAGCCCGCCCAGCCGGGGCGCGTACGACGTCGGGTCGACCTGGATCTCCAGCCACCCCGATCCGTCCCGCAGGTCCTCCTCCGCGGCCTCCCGCACCAGCCGCTGGATGTCCTCCGGCTCCTGGAGGCACGACCGCGCCGCGTCGTACAGCCGCTGGAAGCGGAACCAGCCCCGCTCGTCCGTCGCCCGCAGCTTCGGCGAGTCCCCGCGCTCCAGCGCCTCGGTCAGCGAATCGGGCAGCCGCACGCCGTGCTTGTCGGCCAGTTCCAGCAGGGTCGTGGGCCGCATCGACCCGGTGAAGTGCAGGTGGAGATGGGCCTTCGGCAGTTCAGAGACATCACGTACACGCTCCATTCCGTGATCCTGCCGCACGACACGCCCGACCCGACAGCACTTTCCCCGTACGTGGTCTTGCTCGCACAAACAAACAGGGCCATCACACCTCAACGTTGATGTGTGATGGCCCTGCGGAAGGGGGAACGGTCAGTCCCGCGCCTCCGCCAGCAGCTTCTGGATCCGCGAGACACCCTCGACGAGGTCCTCGTCCCCGAGCGCGTACGACAGCCGCAGGTACCCGGGCGTACCGAACGCCTCACCCGGCACCACCGCGACCTCCGCCTCCTCCAGGATCAGCGCGGCCAGCTCCACCGTGTCCTGCGGACGCTTGCCGCGGATCTCCTTGCCGAGCAGCCCCTTCACCGACGGGTAGGCGTAGAAGGCGCCCTCCGGCTCCGGGCACAGCACGCCGTCGATCTCGTTGAGCATCCGCACGATCGTCCTGCGGCGCCGGTCGAAGGCCTCCCGCATCTTCGCCACGGCGTCCAGGTCGCCGGAGACCGCGGCCAGCGCCGCCGCCTGGGCCACGTTGGAGACGTTGGACGTGGCGTGCGACTGGAGGTTCGTCGCGGCCTTGACGACGTCCTTCGGGCCGATGACCCACCCGACCCGCCAGCCGGTCATCGCGTACGTCTTGGCGACGCCGTTGACCACGATGCACTTGTCGCGCAGCTCGGGCAGGACCGCCGGCATGGACACCGAGGAGGCGTCGCCGTAGACGAGGTGCTCGTAGATCTCGTCCGTCAGCACCCACAGCCCGTGCTCGACGGCCCACTTGCCGATCGCCTCGGTCTCGGCCTCGGTGTACACGGAGCCCGTCGGGTTCGACGGCGACACGAAGAGGACGACCTTCGTCTTCTCGGTGCGCGCGGCCTCCAGCTGCTCCACGCTCACGCGGTAGCCGGTGGTCTCGTCGGCGACGACCTCGACCGGGACACCGCCGGCCAGCCGGATCGACTCCGGGTACGTCGTCCAGTACGGCGCCGGGACGATGACCTCGTCCCCCGGGTCGAGGATCGCGGCGAACGCCTCGTAGATGGCCTGCTTGCCGCCGTTGGTGACCAGGATCTGCGACGGGTCGACCTCGTAGCCCGAGTCGCGCAGCGTCTTCGCGGCGATCGCGGCCTTCAGCTCGGGCAGGCCGCCGGCCGGGGTGTAGCGGTGGAACTTCGGGTTCTTGCAGGCCTCGATCGCGGCCTCGACGATGTAGTCCGGGGTCGGGAAGTCGGGCTCACCGGCGCCGAAGCCGATCACCGGACGTCCGGCGGCCTTGAGGGCCTTGGCCTTGGCGTCCACGGCGAGGGTGGCGGACTCGGAGATCGCACCGACCCGGGCGGAGACCCGGCGCTCGGTGGGAGGGGTTGCAGCGCTCATGGGGCCATCGTTCCAGACCGGAAACTTCCCGGGCACAGGGGTTTCACGGACTGAACAGGACCGGCACCGGACCGGGCGGGGGCCTGAACATCAGTCCGGACGCGCTTTCTGTTCGACGCCCGGCCGTTGAGCACGTACACTCTCACCTCGTTGGCCTTCAGCGGCCCGCGCTCATCCGGTGCACACCGAGCATCCGGGCGGATGCGGTACGTTGGGGACACACAAAGGGTCGTAGCTCAATTGGTAGAGCACTGGTCTCCAAAACCAGCGGTTGGGGGTTCAAGTCCCTCCGGCCCTGCTACACACACCTTCGCCAGGATGTGTGCGCATGTACGTACAGCAATGCACCGCCGTGCGGCTCAGACCGGGCGCGGCACGGCCACGACCCGGAATCAGGTGAGGACGAGTGACGGACGCCGTGGGCTCCATCGACATGCCTGATGCCGAGGACGAGGCTCCGGACTCCAAGAAGAAGTCCCGCAAGGGCGGCAAGCGCGCCAAGAAGGGCCCGCTGAAGCGGCTGGCGCTCTTCTACCGCCAGATCGTCGCGGAGCTGCGCAAGGTCGTCTGGCCGACTCGCAACCAGCTGTCGACGTACACCACCGTGGTGATCATCTTCGTGGTCATCATGATCGGCCTGGTGACTCTGATTGACTATGGCTTCTCTCACGCCGCCAAGTACGTCTTCGGCTGAGTCGAGAGCGAAGGGCGCCGAGGTACCCGGCGCCCCTTTCGCGTGTTCCACCCCTATGTATCCAGGAAGAAGCAGCCACCGTGTCTGACCCGAACGTGAACGACGCCATCGAGCCGGTCGAGTCCGTCGAGGACGAGCTCGGCACCGTCGAGGGCGCCGACAACGAGGACACCCAGGTCTCCGCCGAGACCGAGGCTGCCGACGACGCCGCCGCGGACGCGGACGAGACCGTCGAGGCCCAGGACGAGACCACCGAAGAGGCCGACGAGCCCACCGAGGCGGCCGACGAGGCCGAAGCGGAGGCCGGCGAGGCGGAGGCCGAGGAGCCCGAGCTCGACCCGATCGAGGCGCTCCGCCGTGAGCTGCGCGTCCTCCCCGGCGAGTGGTACGTGATCCACACCTACGCCGGTTACGAGAACCGCGTGAAGACCAACCTCGAGCAGCGCGCCGTCTCGCTCAACGTCGAGGACTACATCTTCCAGGCCGAGGTGCCGCAGGAAGAGGTCGTCCAGATCAAGAACGGCGACCGCAAGACGATCCGCCAGAACAAGCTGCCGGGTTACGTCCTGGTCCGCATGGACCTGACCAACGAGTCCTGGGGCGTCGTCCGCAACACCCCGGGCGTCACCGGCTTCGTCGGCAACGCCTACGACCCGTACCCGCTGACGCTGGACGAGATCGTCAAGATGCTCGCCCCCGAGGCCGAGGAGAAGGCCGCCCGCGAGGCCGCCGAGGCCGAGGGCAAGCCGGCTCCGCAGCGCAAGGTCGAGGTCCAGGTCCTGGACTTCGAGGTCGGCGACTCGGTCACCGTCACCGACGGCCCGTTCGCCACGCTGCAGGCCAC
The DNA here is from genome assembly GCF_046628145.1 of Streptomyces mutabilis. Lineage (NCBI taxonomy): Bacteria > Bacillati > Actinomycetota > Actinomycetes > Kitasatosporales > Streptomycetaceae > Streptomyces > Streptomyces mutabilis. The sequence goes on from NZ_CP176874.1 coordinate 4,621,902, forward strand.
GATCAACGAGATCAACGCCGACTCGAAGAAGGTCAAGGGCCTCGTCGAGATCTTCGGCCGCGAGACCCCGGTCGAGCTCAGCTTCGACCAGATCCAGAAGAACTAGCCCTTCCAGGGCCAGGGCTTCTGGCGCACAGCTTCCGAACAGGTCGGACGGGCCCAGGCTGCCCGTCTGACCTGCTCGGTTTTTGGCCGCACATCCATACCCGTTATCGTTGTGCGGTATGCCTGTGTCCGGGTGGTTCCCCGGAGGCGGGCAGGACCCGAATCGAAAGGACCCGGAGAGCTATGCCTCCCAAGAAGAAGAAGGTCACGGGGCTCATCAAGCTCCAGATCCAGGCCGGTGCCGCCAACCCGGCTCCGCCGGTCGGCCCCGCGCTGGGTCAGCACGGCGTCAACATCATGGAGTTCTGCAAGGCCTACAACGCCGCGACCGAGTCGCAGCGTGGCTGGGTCATCCCGGTGGAGATCACGGTCTACGAGGACCGCTCCTTCACCTTCATCACCAAGACCCCGCCGGCCGCGAAGATGATCCTCAAGGCCGCGGGCGTGGAGAAGGGCTCCGGCGAGCCGCACAAGACCAAGGTCGCGAAGATCACGCGTGACCAGGTCCGCGAGATCGCCACCACCAAGATGCCCGACCTCAACGCCAACGACCTGGACGCCGCCGAGAAGATCATCGCCGGCACCGCGCGTTCCATGGGCGTCACGGTCGAGGGCTGACCTCCACCCCCGTAAGCCAGCAGAAGTGGCAGGGCCTGCTCGGCCCGGACCACGACTCCTAAGAAGCCAACAGGAGCAGTAGTGAGCAAGCGCAGCAAGTCTCTCCGCGCTGCGGACGCCAAGATCGACCGGGACAAGCTCTACGCCCCGCTCGAGGCCGTCCGTCTCGCCAAGGAGACCTCCACGACCAAGTTCGACGGCACCGTCGAGGTCGCCTTCCGCCTGGGTGTCGACCCGCGCAAGGCCGACCAGATGGTCCGTGGCACCGTGAACCTCCCGCACGGCACCGGCAAGACCGCCCGGGTCCTGGTCTTCGCGACCGGTGACCGTGCCGAGGCCGCGCGTGCCGCGGGCGCCGACATCGTCGGCGCCGACGAGCTGATCGACGAGGTGTCGAAGGGCCGTCTGGACTTCGACGCCGTCGTCGCCACCCCGGACCTCATGGGCAAGGTCGGCCGCCTCGGCCGCGTGCTCGGTCCCCGTGGTCTCATGCCGAACCCGAAGACCGGCACCGTGACCCCGGACGTCGCCAAGGCTGTCAACGACATCAAGGGCGGCAAGATCGAGTTCCGCGTCGACAAGCACTCGAACCTGCACTTCATCATCGGCAAGACGTCGTTCGACGACACCAAGCTGGTGGAGAACTACGCCGCGGCCCTGGAGGAAGTCCTCCGTCTGAAGCCGTCGGCCGCCAAGGGCCGCTACATCAAGAAGGCCGCCCTCAGCACCACGATGGGCCCCGGCATCCCGCTGGACTCCAACCGCACCCGCAACCTCCTCGTCGAGGAGGACCCGGCCGCGGTCTGAGCCAACGGCTCGCCCAACCGGTTCACGGGCCCCGCACCTTCCGAGGTGCGGGGCCCGTTCCCTTTTCCGTACGGGTGTCGCAGCCCTGCGTTAACGTGCGGGGCAGGACCCGTGCACGGGGCGCACGGGGCACAGGGGGTGGGCTGATGAGAAGCACGACGGCACGCCGTACGGCCGTATCGATCGCGGTGACGGCCGCGCTGGCGTGCGTCACGGCCTGCACCTCCGCCGGCGGGTCCAGCGACTCCAGGGCGTCCGCCGACCCGTCGGCCGAGCCCCTGCGCGCCGTCGAGCGGGCCACCGCGCGGGCGGGTTCGGCGAGGGTCGAGTCCACGACCGTCATGGGCACCGAGCTCTCCCTGGACGCCACGGGAGCCCTCGGCTGGGACGGCGGTCTCACCGGCACCCTGAAGATCACTTACACGGGTGGGACGACCGCCGAGACCATGCGCCGGCTGGGCACCACGGCCATGGAGGCCCGCTACCTGCCCGACGCGTACTACGCCCGGATGGGCGACGAGTTCGCCGGCCGGGTGGGCGGCAGACACTGGATCAAGTACGGGTACGCCGACCTGGAGGACCTCGGCAGCGGTGCGGCCGGTTTCGCGGAGGGCATGCGCGAGACGACGCCCGACCGGACGGTGAAGCGACTCCTGGCCTCCGGCGACGTACGCAGGGTGGGGGAGGAGACGACCCGGGGCCGGCGCACCACGCACTGGAGCGGCACCGTGGACGGCGCCACCGAGGAGACCGTCGACATCTGGGTGGACGACCGGGACCTGCTGGTCAAGAAGGTCGAGCGGGGACGGACGAAGACCGGGGAGCTGACCCAGACCGCCTACTACAGCGACTACGGCGTCGCCGTCTCCGTCGAGCGCCCGCCGGCCTCCGACACCGCGGACTTCGCGGAGCTGCTGCGGCAGACGCCGGGCGGCGGCTGACCACGCAAATCACAAGACGGTTCGAACCATTCCGGATACGCTCGCGTCCTTGCTGTGGAGAAGCGATCTCCGTGTGTGGAGAAACCGTCTGTCTCCCTTGCTCCTTGATTCCCGTGGGGGGAACGCATGAAGACTTCCGTACGCATGCCCGTCGGCGCCGGACTGGCCGCACTGCTGCTCGCCGCCGGCGCGGTCGGCTGTTCCAAGGGGGACGAGGCGGCAGAGTCCCCGAAGATGACGCCGGCGGCGGCCGTCGCCAAGGCGGCCAAGAACACGGAGGAGATCGACTCCCTCCGCTACCGGATGACGGGGCGGGCCCCCGAGGAGGGCCGGGTCGAGGCCGAGGCCCAGATGCAGATCAAGCCCACGCTCGCGATGAGCATGAAGATGACCGCACTCGACCAGGGCGCCGACGCCAAGGCGGAGATCCGGATCGTCGACAAGGCCATGTACCTCGGCGGCGGAGCCGCGGCGGCCAAGGAGATGGACGGCAAGAGCTGGATCAAGTTCGACCTGGCCGCGATGGGCGCCGGCGACGAGCTGAACCAGCTGGGCGGAGCCTCCCAGGCCGACAAGAACCCGGCGACGGAGTCCACCTTCCTCACCGGCGCCAAGGACGTGGAGAAGGTCGGCACCGAGACCGTCGAAGGTGTCGAGACCACCCACTACAAGGGCACCGTCACCCTCGCCGACCTGGAGAAGTCCCTCGAGGGCGAGGACAAGGCGACCCAGGAGAAGCGGCAGAAGAGCCTCGAGCAGTACGAGAAGATGGGCGTCGACAAGCTCACGATGGACATGTGGGTCGACGGCGACGACCAGACCAAGCAGTTCCGGATGCGGGGCGACGCCGACAAGGGCCCGCTGGACATGACCATCACCTTCCTCGGGATCAACGAGCCCGTGAAGGTCGCCGCGCCGCCGGCGAAGGACACGGTCGACCTGGCCGAGATGATGCAGGAGGCCCAGCAGGGCTGAGCCGCCGGCGGCCCGTCGCCCGGGTCGCCGTACGGGCGGATTTGCTTGACACTGACCCGTTCACGTACGCTCTTCGACGAAGCCAAAGACCGCTGGTCGTTGCCGTGTGCTCGCGAGAGTCACGGTGGCCGAAGGATCCGCTGAACTGCGGACGACCCGCGCAGGTGACTGTGGATGAACTCCCGGAGTGCCCGCCCCGTGCGGATGCCGACCGGTCGAGTCACGCCCCGTGCGCCTGCGCCGGGGCGTTTCGTTTCCCCAGTCCTCCTTCGGGTCCGCGCGGTCCGAATCACCCGGAAGGAGGCCGAGGCTCTATGGCGACGCCCGAAAAGGCTGCCGCGGTTGCCGAGCTGACGGACAAGTTCCGCAGCTCCAACGCCGCCGTGCTGACCGAGTACCGCGGTCTCACCGTGGCGCAGCTCAAGACGCTGCGCCGGTCGCTCGGTGAGAACGCCCAGTACGCCGTGGTGAAGAACACGCTGACCAAGATTGCGGCCAACGAGGCCGGGATCACGCTCGACGACCAGCTCTTCGCTGGTCCGACGGCCGTCGCCTTCGTCACCGGTGACCCGGTGGAGTCGGCGAAGGGTCTGCGCGACTTCGCCAAGGAAAACCCGAACCTCGTCATCAAGGGCGGTGTCCTTGACGGCAAGGCGCTGTCCGCCGACGAGATCAAGAAGCTTGCGGACCTCGAGTCCCGCGAGGTTCTGCTCTCCAAGCTGGCCGGTGCCATGAAGGGCAAGCAGTCGCAGGCTGCCTCTGTCTTCCAGGCGCTGCCGTCGAAGCTCGTCCGCACCGTGGACGCGCTCCGTGCCAAGCAGGACGAGCAGGGCGGTGCCGAGTAATTCGGCTCGCTTTCTGACCCACGCCGCCTAGCGGCACGGGTCGCAGCGGGCCCGACGTACGCCCGCCTCACCCCGTACACCCGGCACCTGCCGAATTAGTGGAAGGACCGCCATCATGGCGAAGCTCAGCCAGGAAGACCTCCTCGCCCAGTTCGAGGAGATGACCCTCATCGAGCTCTCCGAGTTCGTGAAGGCCTTCGAGGAGAAGTTCGACGTCACCGCCGCCGCTGCCGCGCCGGTCGTCGTCGCCGGTGGTGCCGCTGGTGGCGGCGCCGCCGAGGCCGCCGAGGAGAAGGACGAGTTCGACGTCATCCTCACCGGCGCCGGTGACAAGAAGATCCAGGTCATCAAGGTCGTGCGTGAGCTGACCTCCCTGGGTCTGAAGGAGGCCAAGGACCTCGTCGACGGCACCCCGAAGCCGGTCCTCGAGAAGGTCAACAAGGAGGCCGCTGACAAGGCCGCCGAGTCCCTCAAGGGCGCCGGCGCCTCCGTCGAGGTCAAGTAAGACCGCACCGGCACCACGGATCCGTCAGGGTCTGTAACGCCGTAGCACCGAAGAGCGATCATCCATCCGGGTGGTCGCTCTTCGGCGTGCCGGGGGTCCGGCGGTGGCTGCCTTGCGCGCGTCGCGGCGAAGAGTATGGTGATCTTCGTCGTGCCGTCTCCGGGGCCCTGAGAGCCGCTGGAGGCAACCGGTTCGGGCCAAGGGGGGCCTTGACGAACCGCACGCAGCGCGCAATTCTCAGGGCGTCGTCAAAGGATCCGAATCCGAGGCATGGATCGACGGCGAAGAGGGCAGTATCTGGGTGCGTTGAGGGCGAGGCCTTGCCGCACAGGTGGTGAGAACAACGAGGAGCGAACACGGTCCCCGAGAACCGCACTGGACATCAGTGTGCCAAGTGGCTACACTGACCCTTTGCGCTGCCTGTTAGCTGCCCCCTGCCCGTCACCAGGGGTCTGCCCTCGCCCGAGCACTGACGACCAGAGCATGCCTGACCTGGCTCTTCAGCCACAAAAGGCACCCCCTGTCTTCGTGTGAGGAAGAGGGGCCGGTACGCGCGTAGTGAGTCCGAGCCCTCGGAAGGACCCCCTCTTGGCCGCCTCGCGCAATGCCTCGACCGCGAATACGAACAACGCTGCCAGCACCGCCCCGCTGCGCATCTCCTTTGCAAAGATCAAGGAGCCCCTCGAGGTTCCGAACCTTCTCGCGCTGCAAACCGAGAGCTTCGACTGGCTCCTCGGCAACGACGCCTGGAAGGCTCGCGTCGAGTCGGCTCTGGAGTCCGGTCAGGACGTCCCCACCAAGTCCGGTCTGGAAGAGATCTTCGAGGAGATCTCGCCGATCGAGGACTTCTCCGGGTCGATGTCGCTGACGTTCCGCGACCACCGCTTCGAGCCCCCCAAGAACAGCATCGACGAGTGCAAGGACCGTGACTTCACGTACGCGGCCCCGCTCTTCGTCACCGCCGAGTTCACCAACAACGAGACCGGCGAGATCAAGTCCCAGACGGTCTTCATGGGCGACTTCCCGCTCATGACCAACAAGGGCACTTTCGTCATCAACGGCACCGAGCGTGTCGTCGTGTCGCAGCTCGTCCGTTCGCCGGGCGTCTACTTCGACTCCTCGATCGACAAGACGTCCGACAAGGACATCTTCTCCGCCAAGATCATCCCGTCCCGGGGTGCCTGGCTGGAGATGGAGATCGACAAGCGCGACATGGTCGGTGTCCGCATCGACCGCAAGCGCAAGCAGTCCGTGACCGTCCTGCTCAAGGCGCTCGGGTGGACCACCGAGCAGATCCTCGAGGAGTTCGGCGAGTACGAGTCCATGCGCGCCACCCTGGAGAAGGACCACACCCAGGGCCAGGACGACGCGCTGCTCGACATCTACCGCAAGCTGCGTCCGGGCGAGCCCCCCACGCGTGAGGCCGCGCAGACGCTTCTTGAGAACCTGTACTTCAACCCGAAGCGCTACGACCTCGCCAAGGTCGGCCGCTACAAGGTCAACAAGAAGCTCGGCGCCGACGAGCCCCTGGACGCCGGCGTTCTGACCACCGACGACATCATCGCCACCATCAAGTACCTGGTGAAGCTGCACGCCGGTGAGACCGAGACGGTCGGCGAGTCGGGCCGGGAGATCGTCGTCGAGACCGACGACATCGACCACTTCGGCAACCGCCGCATCCGCAACGTCGGCGAGCTGATCCAGAACCAGGTCCGTACGGGTCTCGCCCGTATGGAGCGTGTCGTGCGCGAGCGCATGACCACCCAGGACGTCGAGGCGATCACGCCGCAGACCCTGATCAACATCCGGCCGGTCGTCGCCTCCATCAAGGAGTTTTTCGGCACCAGCCAGCTGTCCCAGTTCATGGACCAGAACAACCCGCTGTCGGGGCTGACGCACAAGCGTCGTCTGAACGCCCTCGGCCCGGGTGGTCTCTCCCGTGAGCGGGCCGGCTTCGAGGTCCGTGACGTCCACCCGTCGCACTACGGCCGCATGTGCCCGATCGAGACGCCCGAAGGCCCGAACATCGGTCTGATCGGCTCGCTCGCCTCGTACGGCCGGATCAACCCGTTCGGTTTCATCGAGACGCCGTACCGCAAGGTCGTCGACGGCCAGGTCACCGACGAGGTGGACTACCTGACCGCCGACGAGGAGGACCGCTTCGTCATCGCGCAGGCCAACGCCACGCTCAACGACGACATGCGGTTCGCCGAGGCCCGCGTCCTGGTCCGCCGTCGTGGCGGCGAGGTCGACTACGTCCCCGGTGACGACGTCGACTACATGGACGTCTCGCCGCGCCAGATGGTGTCGGTCGCGACCGCCATGATCCCGTTCCTCGAGCACGACGACGCCAACCGTGCCCTCATGGGCGCGAACATGATGCGTCAGGCGGTGCCGCTCATCAAGAGCGAGTCCCCGCTGGTCGGCACCGGCATGGAGTACCGCTCCGCCGCCGACGCCGGCGACGTGGTCAAGGCCGAGAAGGCGGGTGTGGTCCAGGAGGTCTCCGCGGACTACATCACCACCACCAACGACGACGGCACGTACATCACGTACCGCCTGGCCAAGTTCTCCCGGTCCAACCAGGGCACCTCGGTCAACCAGAAGGTCATCGTCTCCGAGGGCGACCGCGTCATCGAGGGCCAGGTCCTCGCCGACGGTCCGGCCACCGAGAACGGCGAGATGGCGCTCGGCAAGAACCTGCTGGTCGCCTTCATGCCGTGGGAGGGTCACAACTACGAGGACGCGATCATCCTGTCGCAGCGCCTCGTGCAGGACGACGTCCTCTCCTCGATCCACATCGAGGAGCACGAGGTCGACGCCCGTGACACCAAGCTCGGCCCCGAGGAGATCACCCGGGACATCCCGAACGTCTCCGAGGAGGTCCTCGCCGACCTCGACGAGCGCGGCATCATCCGCATCGGTGCCGAGGTCGTCGCCGGCGACATCCTCGTCGGCAAGGTCACGCCCAAGGGTGAGACCGAGCTGACCCCGGAGGAGCGCCTGCTCCGCGCGATCTTCGGTGAGAAGGCGCGCGAGGTCCGCGACACCTCCCTGAAGGTGCCGCACGGTGAGATCGGCAAGGTCATCGGCGTCCGCGTCTTCGACCGCGAAGAGGGCGACGAGCTGCCGCCGGGCGTGAACCAGCTGGTCCGCGTCTACGTCGCGCAGAAGCGCAAGATCACCGACGGTGACAAGCTCGCCGGCCGTCACGGCAACAAGGGCGTCATCTCCAAGATCAACCCGATCGAGGACATGCCGTTCCTGGAGGACGGCACGCCGGTCGACATCATCCTCAACCCGCTGGGTGTCCCGTCCCGAATGAACCCGGGACAGGTCCTGGAGATCCACCTCGGCTGGCTCGCCAGCCAGGGCTGGGACGTCTCCGGTCTCGCGGACGAGTGGGCGCAGCGCCTCCAGAACATCGGCGCCGACAAGGTGGAGCCGCGTACCAACGTGGCCACGCCGGTCTTCGACGGTGCGCGTGAGGACGAGCTCGCCGGTCTGCTGGAGCACACCATCCCGAACCGCGACGGCGAGCGCATGGTGCTCCCGTCCGGCAAGGCCCGGCTGTTCGACGGCCGCAGCGGTGAGCCGTTCCCGGACCCGATCTCGGTCGGGTACATGTACATCCTCAAGCTGCACCACCTGGTCGACGACAAGCTGCACGCCCGGTCGACCGGCCCGTACTCGATGATCACCCAGCAGCCGCTGGGTGGTAAGGCCCAGTTCGGTGGCCAGCGGTTCGGCGAGATGGAGGTGTGGGCACTCGAGGCGTACGGAGCGGCCTACGCCCTCCAGGAGCTGCTGACCATCAAGTCCGACGACGTGACCGGCCGCGTGAAGGTCTACGAGGCCATCGTCAAGGGCGAGAACATCCCTGAGCCCGGCATCCCCGAGTCCTTCAAGGTGCTCATCAAGGAGATGCAGTCCCTGTGCCTCAACGTGGAGGTGCTGTCCAGCGACGGTATGTCCATCGAGATGCGTGACACCGACGAGGACGTCTTCCGCGCAGCGGAGGAGCTCGGCATCGACCTGTCCCGGCGCGAGCCGAGCAGCGTCGAAGAGGTCTGACGGGAGTCCGGTCCGGAGGTTCAGCGATGAAGATCCCTGAGCCTCCGGCCGGCCCCAGGACCCCCGTATCAGACCCCAAGACTTACAACCCTGAGAGGGATTGACGCATAGTGCTCGACGTCAACTTCTTCGACGAGCTCCGGATCGGTCTGGCCACCGCTGACGACATCCGTCAGTGGAGCCACGGCGAGGTCAAGAAGCCCGAGACCATCAACTACCGCACCCTCAAGCCCGAAAAGGACGGACTCTTCTGCGAGAAGATCTTCGGTCCGACCCGGGACTGGGAGTGCTACTGCGGCAAGTACAAGCGCGTCCGCTTCAAGGGCATCATCTGTGAGCGCTGTGGCGTCGAGGTCACGCGCGCCAAGGTGCGCCGTGAGCGGATGGGCCACATCGAGCTGGCCGCTCCCGTCACCCACATCTGGTACTTCAAGGGCGTTCCGTCGCGGCTGGGTTACCTGCTCGACCTCGCCCCGAAGGACCTCGAGAAGGTCATCTACTTCGCCGCGTACATGATCACGTACGTGGACGAGGAGCGCCGCACCCGCGACCTGCCGTCGCTGGAGGCCCACGTCTCCGTCGAGCGCCAGCAGATCGAGAACCGTCGCGACGCCGACCTGGAAGCCCGCGCCAAGAAGCTCGAGACGGACCTCGCCGAGCTGGAGGCCGAGGGCGCCAAGGCCGACGTGCGCCGCAAGGTGCGCGAGGGTGCCGAGCGTGAGATGAAGCAGCTGCGCGACCGTGCGCAGCGCGAGATCGACCGCCTCGACGAGGTGTGGAACCGGTTCAAGAACCTCAAGGTCCAGGACCTGGAGGGCGACGAGCTGCTCTACCGCGAGCTGCGCGACCGCTTCGGCACCTACTTCGACGGCTCGATGGGCGCCGCCGCGCTGCAGAAGCGCCTGGAGTCCTTCGACCTCGACGAGGAGGCCGAGCGCCTCCGCGAGATCATCCGCACCGGCAAGGGCCAGAAGAAGACCCGTGCGCTCAAGCGCCTCAAGGTCGTCTCCGCGTTCCTGCAGACCAGCAACAGCCCCAAGGGCATGGTGCTGGACTGCGTGCCGGTCATCCCGCCGGACCTGCGTCCGATGGTGCAGCTGGACGGTGGCCGCTTCGCGACCTCCGACCTGAACGACCTGTACCGCCGCGTGATCAACCGCAACAACCGCCTGAAGCGGCTTCTCGACCTCGGCGCGCCCGAGATCATCGTGAACAACGAGAAGCGCATGCTCCAGGAGGCCGTGGACGCCCTCTTCGACAACGGTCGTCGTGGTCGCCCGGTGACCGGTCCGGGCAACCGCCCGCTGAAGTCCCTGAGCGACATGCTCAAGGGCAAGCAGGGTCGTTTCCGTCAGAACCTGCTCGGTAAGCGTGTGGACTACTCCGCGCGTTCCGTCATCGTCGTCGGCCCGCAGCTGAAGCTGCACCAGTGCGGTCTGCCCAAGGCCATGGCGCTGGAGCTCTTCAAGCCGTTCGTGATGAAGCGCCTGGTCGACCTGAACCACGCGCAGAACATCAAGAGCGCCAAGCGCATGGTCGAGCGCGGCCGCACGGTCGTGTACGACGTGCTGGAAGAGGTCATCGCGGAGCACCCGGTTCTGCTGAACCGTGCGCCCACGCTGCACCGCCTCGGCATCCAGGCCTTCGAGCCGCAGCTGGTCGAGGGCAAGGCTATCCAGATCCACCCGCTCGTCTGCACCGCGTTCAACGCGGACTTCGACGGTGACCAGATGGCCGTCCACCTGCCGCTCTCCGCGGAGGCGCAGGCCGAGGCCCGCATCCTGATGCTGTCCTCGAACAACATCCTCAAGCCGGCCGACGGCCGTCCGGTGACGATGCCGACCCAGGACATGGTCCTCGGTCTGTTCTTCCTCACCACCGACGGCGAGGGCCGCGACCTCAAGGGCGAGGGCCGTGCCTTCGGCTCCGCCGCCGAGGCGATCATGGCGTTCGACGCGGGCGACCTGTCGCTCCAGTCGAAGGTCGACATCCGCTTCCCGGTGGGCACCATCCCGCCCCGCGGCTGGGAGCCCCCGGCCCGCGAGGAGGGTGAGCCGGAGTGGCAGCAGGGTGACACCTTCACCCTGAAGACCACGCTGGGCCGCGCGCTCTTCAACGAGCTGCTGCCCGAGGACTACCCCTTCGTCGACTACGAGGTCGGCAAGAAGCAGCTCTCCGAGATCGTCAACGACCTTGCCGAGCGCTACCCGAAGGTCATCGTGGCGGCGACGCTCGACAACCTGAAGGCGGCCGGCTTCTTCTGGGCCACCCGTTCCGGCGTGACCGTGGCCATCTCCGACGTCGTCGTTCCCGAGGCGAAGAAGGAGATCGTCCGCGGCTACGAGGCGCAGGACGAGAAGGTCCAGAAGCAGTACGAGCGCGGTCTGATCACCAAGGACGAGCGCACGCAGGAGCTCATCGCGATCTGGACCAAGGCGACCAACGAGGTCGCCGAGGCGATGAACGACAACTTCCCGAAGACCAACCCGATCTTCATGATGGTGAACTCGGGTGCACGAGGCAACATGATGCAGATGCGTCAGATCGCCGGTATGCGTGGTCTGGTGTCGAACGCGAAGAACGAGACGATCCCGCGTCCGATCAAGGCGTCGTTCCGTGAGGGTCTGTCCGTGCTGGAGTACTTCATCTCCACGCACGGTGCCCGTAAGGGTCTGGCGGACACCGCTCTGCGTACCGCCGACTCGGGTTACCTCACGCGTCGTCTGGTCGACGTCTCCCAGGACGTCATCATTCGCGAGGAGGACTGCGGCACCGAGCGCGGTCTGCGGCTGCGGATCGCCGAGCGCGGCGCCGACGGCGTCCTGCGCAAGACGGACGACGTCGAGACCAGCGTCTACGCCCGCATGCTCGCCGAGGACGTCGTCATCGACGGCAAGGTCATCGCGCCGGCCAACGTCGACCTCGGTGACGTGCTCATCGACCAGCTGGTGCGCCACGGTGTCGAGGAGGTCAAGACCCGCTCGATCCTGACCTGCGAGTCCCAGGTCGGCACCTGCGCCATGTGCTACGGCCGCTCGCTGGCCACCGGCAAGCTGGTCGACATCGGTGAGGCGGTCGGCATCATCGCCGCCCAGTCCATCGGTGAGCCCGGTACCCAGCTGACGATGCGTACCTTCCACACCGGTGGTGTGGCCGGTGACGACATCACCCAGGGTCTGCCGCGTGTCGTCGAGCTCTTCGAGGCCCGTACCCCGAAGGGTGTCGCCCCGATCTCCGAGGCCTCCGGCCGCGTCCGGATCGAGGAGACCGAGAAGACCAAGAAGATCGTCGTCACCCCGGACGACGGCAGCGACGAGACGGCGTTCCCGATCTCGAAGCGTGCCCGTCTGCTGGTCTCCGAGGGCGACCACGTCGAGGTGGGCCAGAAGCTCACCGTGGGTGCTACCAACCCGCACGACGTGCTGCGCATCCTGGGTCAGCGTGCCGTCCAGGTCCACCTGGTCGGCGAGGTCCAGAAGGTCTACAACTCGCAGGGCGTGTCGATCCACGACAAGCACATCGAGATCATCATCCGGCAGATGCTGCGCCGCGTGACGATCATCGAGTCCGGCGACGCCGAGCTGCTGCCCGGCGAGCTGGTCGAGCGGTCGAAGTTCGAGACCGAGAACCGTCGTGTGGTCCAGGAGGGCGGTCACCCGGCCTCCGGTCGTCCGCAGCTGATGGGTATCACCAAGGCCTCGCTGGCGACGGAATCCTGGCTGTCGGCCGCCTCCTTCCAGGAGACGACCCGAGTCCTGACGGACGCGGCGATCAACGCCAAGTCCGACAGCCTCATCGGCCTCAAGGAGAACGTCATCATCGGTAAGCTCATCCCGGCCGGTACGGGCCTGTCCCGCTACCGCAACATCCGGGTCGAGCCGACCGAGGAGGCCAAGGCCGCGATGTACTCGGCCGTCGGCTACGACGACATCGACTACTCGCCGTTCGGCACGGGCTCCGGCCAGGCCGTTCCGCTGGAGGACTACGACTACGGTCCGTACAACCAGTAAGCGAGCAGCTTGATACGACCGAAGGGCGGTCACCCCGAGTGGGTGGCCGCCCTTCGGCGTGTGTGCGGGACGGGTCTACGGCACGCCCAGCTCGAAGATGACGTAGTGCGCGTACCAGCCGGAGGCGAGCGCGGCCGTGGTGAAGAAGACCGCCAGGCTCGGGAGCTTGAGGCGGGCCAGGGCCGCGGCCGGGGCCAGGAGCAGCGGGAAGGCCGGCAGCAGGTAGCGCATGGTGTTGCCGAACATCTGCTGGGTGCCCAGGACCGTGATGATCGTCGCCAGGGTGTACGCGACCAGGACCAGCGGGGGCTTCTTGCGCAGCATCAGGGCGATGAGGAAGGGCAGCGCCAGGACCAGCTGGAGGGAGAGCAGGTCAGGGGTGGAGAAGGCGAAGACGTAGTCGCCCTTGCCCACCGCGAGGTTGCGCAGCACGTCCAGGGTGTAGGCGCCGTAGTCGAAGAAGTGCGCCCAGCCCTCGCGCTGGAGGGTGAAGTACGCGGTGGCCTCGCCGGTGCTGTAGCCGACCCAGGCGATGTAGCCGAGCAGGCCCAGGGGCGCCACGACCATGGCGTAGACCGGGCCCCGTACCCCGTGCTCGCGCCGGCCGGACGGGCGCGCGACGGTCACCAGCGCGGCGAGCCCCACGGCGCCGATGAGGACGGCGGAGGTGGGGCGGTTCAGTCCCGCGGTGAAGGCGAGCAGGCCCGCCGCGACCCAGCGCTTGGTCATCACGGCGTAGCAGGCCCAGGCGGCGATGGCGACGAACAGGGACTCGGAGTAGACCGCCCACTCGACGCCGGCCCCGGGAGCGACGGCCCACAGCCCGGCGGCGACGGTGCCGGCGCGGGCCCCGGCGATCAGGCGGACCACGGCGAAGATGCCCGCGGCGGCGACGAACGAGAAGACGACGGAGACGAGGATGCCCGAGCCGTACAGGCCGAGGCCCGTGGTCTCCGAGACCATGCGGATCAGCGCCGGGTAGAGCGGGAAGAAGGCGACCGAGTTCTGCTGGACCGTGAAGAGGCCGTCGCCGCCGAGCCGCACCAGGGAGGGGCTGTAGCCGTGTTCGGCGACCTGGAGGTACCACCACCCGTCCCAGGTGGCCAGGACGTCCCACCAGTGGGCACCGCCGCCGAAGCGCGGGTTCTTGCCCTTGTAGTCCCCGGCGTACTCCAGCAGGGAGGCGAACACCGCGAGGCCGACGAGCTTCGTGACGGCGTACAGGGCGAGCGCGGGCAGGTAGGGGCGGGCGGCGTCCGGCAGGGGCGGGAGCCAGGTCCGCAGGTCGCGCGGAGGGCGCTCCTTGCGGGAGTCGTCGGGCAGCCCTTCCCGGGCGCCGCGCGACCCGTCGGTCACCGTGTCGTCGGCAGCCGTGTCCATGGCTGTCATCCCCCTCGGTCCGCCCTCAAGCGTCAATTGCTGCCATAAGATCGCACAAGAGTCGCACATCTGTGCTCAGTGTTCGGGGGAGGGGAGGCGCGGTGCCCGAGGAACCGGACGCGGAACGGCAGGAGCCGGTCGAGCTGTCGGTCGTCATTCCGATGTACAACGAGGAAGAGGTGCTGCCCGCGCTGGTCAGCAGGGTGCGGCCGGTCCTCGACGCGCTGGGCGTCGCGCACGAGGTCGTCGCGGTGGACGACGGCAGCGTGGACCGCACGGCGGAGCTGCTCGCCGCCTTCCGGCTGGGCTGGCCGGAGCTGCGCGTGGTCGCGCTGCGGCGCAATTCCGGCCACCAGGCGGCGCTGACCGCCGGTCTGGACCGGGCGGCGGGCGCCTACGTCGTCAGCCTCGACGCCGACCTCCAGGACCCGCCGGAGAAGATCCCGGAGATGCTGGCACTGGCCCGCGCCGAGGGCCTCGACATCGTCTACGGCGTCCGTGCCGACCGCAGCAGCGACACCGGCTTCAAGCGCTGGACGGCCGGCGTGTACTACCGCCTGATGCGGCGCCTGGCGGGCCCGTCGGTCACCGCGCAGGCCGGTGACTTCCGGCTGCTCAGCCGCGCCGCCGTGGAGGCCCTGAAGGCGCTGCCGGACCAGCAGCGGGTCTACCGCCTCCTCGTGCCCTGGCTGGGCTTCCCGAGCGGCCAGGTGACGTACGAGCGTGCCCCGCGCACCGCCGGGCGCACGAAGTACCCGCTGGGCCGGATGATCCGGCTCGCGGTCGACAGCGTCACGGGCTTCTCCGCCGCCCCGCTGCGCATCGCCACCTGGCTGGGTGCCGGTGCCTTCCTGGTCTGCCTGGGCCTGCTGGTCTACACCCTGACCGCCTTCGCGCTGGGCCGGACGGTGCCGGGCTGGACCTCCCTGTTCACCGGCATCGTGTTCATCGGCGCCGTGCAGCTGATCTGCGTCGGTCTGCTCGGGGAGTACGTCGGGCGCATCTACACGGCGGTGCAGAACCGGCCGACGTACTTCGTCCGGCACGACACGGCGGCGCCGACGAAGGCCGGGGAGTGCGAGGAGACCGGGGTGAGGGTGCCCGCGCCCAGGTCCTGAGCCCCGGAGCCGAACGGGAGAAAACGGGGCAGTCCGGGCGTCGCTGCCGGTCCCGCCCATTTGTTTTGACCGCAGCGAGTGCGGTAGGTACGCTCAGACCTTGTGCCTGGGGTGTGCCCTGGCCCTCGTGCGTGCCTTCAACCGCAATGGGGGTCGTGACCGGCCACCGCAATCCGCGCCTGTCCTCCGCCTTGCGGCAGGGTTTCGCGGCTTCGACACACCCGACCGCGTGGGTCGGTGACGTTCCAGGTTAGCTTCACCATTCGGCACACAGAAACCGGAGAAGTAGTGCCTACGATCCAGCAGCTGGTCCGCAAGGGCCGGCAGGACAAGGTCGAGAAGAACAAGACGCCCGCACTCGAGGGTTCCCCTCAGCGCCGTGGCGTCTGCACGCGTGTGTTCACGACCACCCCGAAGAAGCCGAACTCGGCCCTGCGTAAGGTCGCGCGTGTGCGTCTGACCAGCGGGATCGAGGTCACCGCTTACATTCCGGGTGAGGGGCACAACCTGCAGGAGCACTCCATCGTGCTCGTGCGCGGCGGCCGTGTGAAGGACCTGCCGGGTGTTCGCTACAAGATCATCCGCGGTTCGCTTGACACCCAGGGTGTGAAGAACCGCAAGCAGGCTCGCAGCCGCTACGGCGCCAAGAAGGAGAAGTAAGAATGCCTCGTAAGGGCCCCGCCCCGAAGCGCCCGGTCATCATCGACCCGGTCTACGGTTCTCCTCTGGTGACCTCCCTGATCAACAAGGTGCTGCTGAACGGCAAGCGCTCCACCGCCGAGCGCATCGTCTACGGCGCCATGGAGGGCCTGCGCGAGAAGACCGGCAACGATCCGGTCATCACGCTGAAGCGCGCTCTCGAGAACATCAAGCCGACCCTCGAGGTCAAGTCCCGCCGTGTCGGTGGTGCGACGTACCAGGTGCCGATCGAGGTCAAGCCCGGTCGCGCCAACACCCTCGCGCTGCGCTGGCTGGTCGGTTACTCCCGCGCCCGTCGCGAGAAGACCATGACCGAGCGTCTGCTCAACGAGCTCCTCGACGCCTCCAACGGCCTGGGTGCCGCTGTGAAGAAGCGCGAGGACACGCACAAGATGGCCGAGTCCAACAAGGCCTTCGCGCACTACCGCTGGTAGTCGCTACCCACATCGAGACCGAGAGAAGACTGAAGCCTTATGGCTACCACTTCACTTGACCTGGCCAAGGTCCGCAACATCGGGATCATGGCCCACATCGACGCGGGCAAGACGACCACCACCGAGCGGATCCTGTTCTACACGGGTGTGTCGTACAAGATCGGTGAGGTCCACGACGGCGCCGCCACGATGGACTGGATGGAGCAGGAGCAGGAGCGTGGCATCACGATCACGTCCGCTGCCACCACCTGCCACTGGCCGCTCGAGGACAACGACTACACGATCAACATCATCGACACCCCGGGGCACGTCGACTTCACCGTCGAGGTGGAGCGTTCCCTGCGTGTGCTCGACGGTGCCGTGACCGTGTTCGACGGTGTCGCCGGTGTGGAGCCGCAGTCCGAGACGGTGTGGCGTCAGGCCGACCGTTACGGCGTGCCGCGCATCTGCTTCGTCAACAAGCTGGACCGTACCGGCGCCGAGTTCCACCGCTGCGTGGACATGATCTCGGACCGCCTGGGCGCCCAGCCGCTCGTCATGCAGCTCCCGATCGGTGCCGAGGCCGACTTCCAGGGCGTCGTGGACCTCGTCCGCATGAAGGCGCTCGTGTGGTCCGCCGACGCGGCCAAGGGCGAGATGTACGACACCGTCGACATCCCGGCCACGCACACCGAGGCCGCCGAGGAGTGGCGCGGCAAGCTGGTCGAGGCCGTCGCGGAGAACGACGAAGAGATCATGGAGCTGTTCCTGGAGGGCCAGGAGCCCACCGAGGAGCAGCTGTACGCCGCGATCCGTCGCATCACCATCGCGACCGGCAAGTCCGACGACACCACCGTCACCCCGGTGTTCTGCGGCACCGCGTTCAAGAACAAGGGCGTCCAGCCCCTGCTCGACGCGGTCGTGCGCTACCTGCCGACCCCGCTCGACGTCGAGGCCATCGAGGGCCAGGACGTCAAGGACCCCGAGGTCGTCATCAAGCGCAAGCCGTCCGAGGACGAGCCGCTGGCCGCGCTGGCGTTCAAGATCATGAGCGACCCGCACCTCGGCAAGCTCACCTTCGTCCGGGTCTACTCGGGCCGCCTGGAGTCCGGCACCGCGGTGCTGAACTCCGTCAAGGGCAAGAAGGAGCGCATCGGCAAGATCTACCGCATGCACGCCAACAAGCGTGAGGAGATCGAGTCGGTGGGCGCCGGCGACATCGTCGCCGTCATGGGCCTGAAGCAGACCACCACCGGTGAGACGCTGTCCGACGACAAGAACCCGGTCATCCTGGAGTCCATGGACTTCCCGGCGCCGGTCATCGAGGTCGCGATCGAGCCCAAGTCCAAGGGCGACCAGGAGAAGCTGGGTGTCGCCATCCAGCGTCTCGCGGAGGAGGACCCCTCCTTCCAGGTGCACACCAACGAGGAGACCGGCCAGACCGTCATCGGCGGTATGGGCGAGCTTCACCTCGAGGTGCTGGTCGACCGGATGAAGCGCGAGTTCAAGGTCGAGGCCAACGTCGGCAAGCCGCAGGTCGCGTACCGTGAGACGATCCGCAAGACCGTCGAGCGCGTGGACTACACCCACAAGAAGCAGACCGGTGGTACCGGTCAGTTCGCCAAGGTGCAGATCGCGATCGAGCCGATCGAGGGCGGCGACGCCTCGTACGAGTTCGTGAACAAGGTGACCGGTGGCCGCATCCCGAAGGAGTACATCCCTTCGGTGGACGCCGGTGCGCAGGAGGCCATGCAGTTCGGCATCCTGGCCGGCTACGAGATGACGGGCGTTCGCGTCACGCTCATCGACGGTGGCTACCACGAGGTCGACTCCTCCGAGCTCGCCTTCAAGATCGCCGGTTCGCAGGCCTTCAAGGAGGCCGCGCGCAAGGCTTCGCCCGTGCTCCTGGAGCCGATGATGGCCGTCGAGGTCACCACGCCCGAGGACTACATGGGTGAGGTCATCGGCGACATCAACTCCCGCCGTGGCCAGATCCAGGCCATGGAGGAGCGTGCGGGCGCCCGCGTCGTCAAGGGCCTCGTGCCCCTGTCGGAGATGTTCGGCTACGTCGGCGACCTCCGCAGCAAGACGTCGGGTCGCGCAAGCTACTCGATGCAGTTCGACTCCTACGCCGAGGTTCCCCGGAACGTCGCCGAGGAGATCATCGCGAAGGCCAAGGGCGAGTAACGGGCTACTCCGTTTAACGGACCCCGTTCACACGCTTTAGGCTTGACCCCGGAGCCTGCAAGAGGCATTCCGCCGCCAACCCGGCGGAATGCCCCCTGGCCCGGGTTTCCCAGCAAAGATCACCTGGCGCCGATGAGTAAGGCGTACAGAACCACTCCACAGGAGGACCCCAGTGGCGAAGGCGAAGTTCGAGCGGACTAAGCCGCACGTCAACATCGGCACCATCGGTCACATCGACCACGGTAAGACGACCCTCACGGCCGCCATTACCAAGGTGCTGCACGACGCGTACCCGGACCTGAACGAGGCCTCGGCCTTCGACCAGATCGACAAGGCTCCCGAAGAGCGCCAGCGCGGTATCACCATCTCCATCGCGCACGTCGAGTACCAGACCGAGTCGCGTCACTACGCCCACGTCGACTGCCCCGGTCACGCGGACTACATCAAGAACATGATCACGGGTGCGGCGCAGATGGACGGCGCCATCCTCGTGGTCGCCGCCACCGACGGCCCGATGCCGCAGACCAAGGAGCACGTGCTCCTGGCCCGCCAGGTCGGCGTTCCGTACATCGTCGTCGCCCTGAACAAGGCCGACATGGTGGACGACGAGGAGATCCTGGAGCTCGTCGAGCTCGAGGTGCGTGAGCTCCTCTCCGAGTACGAGTTCCCGGGCGACGACGTTCCCGTCGTCAAGGTCTCCGCTCTGAAGGCCCTCGAGGGCGACAAGGAGTGGGGCAACTCGGTCCTCGAGCTCATGAAGGCCGTGGACGAGGCCATCCCGGAGCCCGAGCGCGACGTCGACAAGCCGTTCCTGATGCCGATCGAGGACGTCTTCACCATCACCGGTCGCGGTACGGTCGTCACCGGCCGCATCGAGCGTGGTGTCCTCAAGGTCAACGAGACCGTCGACATCATCGGCATCAAGCAGGAGAAGACCACCACCACGGTCACCGGCATCGAGATGTTCCGGAAGCTCCTCGACGAGGGCCAGGCCGGTGAGAACGTCGGTCTGCTGCTCCGCGGCATCAAGCGCGAGGACGTCGAGCGCGGCCAGGTCATCATCAAGCCGGGCTCGGTCACCCCGCACACCGAGTTCGAGGCGCAGGCCTACATCCTGTCCAAGGACGAGGGTGGCCGCCACACGCCGTTCTTCAACAACTACCGTCCGCAGTTCTACTTCCGTACGACGGACGTGACCGGCGTCGTGACCCTCCCCGAGGGCACCGAGATGGTCATGCCGGGTGACAACACCGAGATGAAGGTGGAGCTCATCCAGCCCGTCGCCATGGAAGAGGGCCTGAAGTTCGCCATCCGCGAGGGTGGCCGGACGGTCGGCGCCGGCCAGGTCACCAAGATCAACAAGTAAGTCCGCTTGCTTGTCGGTCCGATGACCTGACATGGGCTGATGCCTGGGAAGGGGCCCGTACGACTTCGGTCGTGCGGGTCCCTTTCGCGTTGCCGGCGGGGGGGCGTCAATCACGGGGGTGGAGACTGGTCCTCGGGCCGGACCAGCTGCCCGTGATCGACAGCCCCCCGACGAGGCGGCGCGTGACATCCCGCTGACCGTCCTGTCCACAGCGCTGCACCGCCGGGATCCTGACGCCGGTGCCATACTGCAAGCGCTGGCATCGGCCTTGAAAGGCCTGACGGCCCACGACGAGAACACGGCAAGCATCTTCATCGAGCTCACGGAACAAGGCCTCGGCAAGACGCCGGCCGCGGACCTCTGGAGGCAGATCATGGCCGCCGACCTTTCCTTCTTTCAGTCGGAGACTGCGCAGAGCCTCAGGGCGGAGGGGCGGGCCGAGGGGCGTGCCGAGGGGCGTGCCGGTGCTCTTCTGCTGTTGCTCGACCGGCGGGGTGTCTCGTTGTCGGAGGGGGAGCGTGCGCGCATCGTGGGGTGTTCCGACGTGGAGGTGTTGGACGTCTGGTTGACGCGGGCGATCACTGCCTCTACGGCGGCGGAGGTGTTCGAGTCCGAGGGAAGCTGAAGCCCTGGGGTGGGTCAGGGGTCACTCCCGTACTCCCGCCGATTCCGCCGCGTGGCGTCGCAGGGCCAGGCCCGCCGGGATCACCGAGGCGGTGACGGCGAGTACCGCGCAGGTCGCGACGACGCCGGCCAGGGGCGTCCAGGGCAGGTCGGGGGCGCTGTGCACCGACAGGAGGCGTAGCGCCGCCCACATTCCGGCCAGATTGAGCACGGCCACGACCAGACCCAGGACCGCGCCGACCACGACGACCGTCAGCGACTCCGCGCCGACCAGCCTCAGCACCTGCCATCTGGTGGCCCCCGCCAGCCGCAGCACGGCCAGGTCGCGCGTCCGGTCGGAAGTGGCCATGACCATGGTGTTGACCAGGGAGATCCCGGTGTAGAGCAGGGCGATGCCGAGGACCAGGAGGAGGCCCGCCCGGGTCGTGCCGTTGGTCTGTGGGGAGGCGGCCGCGACCCACTCGTCCCTGCTCGACACCTGACCGCCGGACGGCCCCACCGCGTCGCGCAGCCCGTCGGCCACCGCACCGGCGTCGGCGCCGGCCGCGACGGTGACGTCGACCCGGTCGACCGGGACGCCCGGGGCGTTGGCGGAGGTGACGTAGGCGCCGTTGTCACCCGTTCCGGTGGTCATCACGGCGGCGATGCGCAGCTTCCGCTCCGTGCCGTCGCCGAGCCACACCCGCACGCTCTCGCCGACGGAGTGCCGTTCCCACTCCTCGTTGACGATGATCGAGCCGTCGTCGAGGTCGGTCGCCCTGCCCGCCGCGAGCGGCAGCCGGGCGGTGGCCGACAGTGCCGCGGGGTCGGCGACGGCCCGCGCGTCGGACCTGACCAGCGCCACGCCCTCCTCCAGGACGTACACGGCGGTCGAGGAGGCCGGGGAGACCGTGGCCGCTCCCGGCACCGCGCGCAGCCGGTCGACGGTCTCCGCGTCGAAGCCGCCGTCACCCGGCGCCTCGACCACGAAGTCGGCGGTGGTCCGCTCGCGCGTCTCGGTCGCGCCGGCCTTGTTCAGCGTCGCGGTGGCGCCGAGCAGCGACCCGGCCAGAGCGACCGTCACCAGCACCGGCGCCGCGACGGCCGCCGTGCGGCGCACCCCGGCGGCGGCGTTCTCCCGCACCAGCATCCCCGCCGCGCCCGGCAGCCGGGCGGGCAGCCAGGCCAGCAGCCGGGTCAGCGGGCGCACCACGACGGGGGCGAGCAACGCGACGGCGGTGATCAGCAGCATGGGCCGGGTCACGTACGTCTTGCGGTGCAGCAGGTCTCCGGGATCGCCGGCCAGTGCGATGCCGAGCGTCACCAGCGCGGTCAGCAGCAGGCCCCCGCCGGACAGCCACCGCCCCCGGGTCATGGTCCGGGTGTCCACGGACACCTCGCGCAGTGCCTGCGCCGGACCGGTCCGGCCGGCCCGCCAGGACGCCGTGACCGCGCCGCACAGGGCGACGAGCAGCCCCGTCCAGAAGGCCGTGTGGTACGGCCAGGTGTGGTCGCCGATGCTGAACCACGCCGGTGCCAGGCCCTCGTCGACGACCCACGCGGCCAGGTGCGGGGCACCGTACGAACCGAGCGCGCAGCCGGCCGCCGAGGCGACCGCCCCCACCGCCAGCCCCTCGGCCAGAACCGTCCGGCGGACCTGTCCGGGCGTCGCCCCGGCGGTGCGCAGCAGCCCGAACTCCCGCCGCCGCTGCGCCACCGCGAAGGCGAAGGTGGACGCCACGACGAACGCCGACACGAAGGCGGAGACGCCGCCGGCCGTGCCGAACAGGGCGTTCATCGCGGTCATCGCCTCGCTGTCCCGCTCGGGGTCGGCGTCGGCGTACCGGCGTTCGTCGCCGGTGAGCACCCGCACGCCCGCGCTGCCGCGCACCGCGTCCCGCACCGCCGAGGTGTCCGCGTCGACCACGAGTTGGAGGCTGACGGGGGAGAGCCGGGCGGCCTCGGCGTCGGTGTAGAAGACGGCGTTCTCGAAACCGCGGTCGGGCACGGTGCCCACGACCTCCACGACGCCCCGGTCCGTGCGGAGCCGTTCGCCGGGCGCGGCCCAGTCGCCGGTGACGACGACCTCGCCGGCGGCGCGCGGCGCGCGGCCCGCGTCGATCCCGTACGGGGCGAACGCGGCGGTCGACCACGGGTGGCCCACGAGGTCCCCCGGCCCGCGCTCGGCCCGTACGGCGAAGGACCGGTCCTCGACGACCCGGCCGAGCCGCCGCAGCTCCGCGACCGTCCCGGCGGGCACGGCACGCGGCCGGGCGAGCCTCTCCGTGCGGTCGCCGACCGGCGTGGGCACCCGCAGTGCGTCCTGCCCCCGCACCACGACCCGCGCGGCGGCGAACCGTTCCGGTGCGCGGCCGGGAGCGTCCAGCGAGGAGGCGAGCGCCAGTCCCGTCACCGTGAGCAGTGCGACCCCCAGGGACAGGGCGACGAAACTGCCGACGAGGGTGGCCCAGCGGGTGCGCAGGGTGTGCAGGGTGACGGTCAGCACGGGGCGGCCTCCAGCCGGGTCATGCGGGTGGCGATGGCGTCGGCGTCCGCCCCGGTCAGCTCGCCCGCCGGCCGGCCGTCGACGAGGAAGACCACGCGGTCGGCGCGGGCGGCGGCCACCGGATCGTGCGTGACCATGACGACCGTCTGGCCCTCGCGGTCGACCATGCCGCGCAGCAGGGCCAGCACCTCCCGTCCGGTCCGCGAGTCCAGGGCACCGGTCGGCTCGTCGCCGAACAGCACCTCGGGCCGGGTGATCAGGGCGCGGGCCAGCGCGACGCGTTGCTGCTGGCCGCCGGACAACTCGGCGGGCCGGTGCCGGGCTCGGTCGGCGAGACCGACCTGGGCGAGCGCCTCGCGGACCCGGGACCGGGAGGGGCGGCGGCCGGCCAGGCGCAGGGGGAGGGCCACGTTCTGCGCCGCGGTCAGCGAGGGCAGCAGGTTGAACGCCTGGAAGACGAAGCCGATGCGCTCGCGCCGCAGCAGGGTCAGCCTCCGCTCGCTCAGCCCCGTCAGCTCCGTGCCGCCGACGACCACCGACCCCGACGTGGGCCGGTCCAGGCCGGCGGCGCACTGGAGCAGCGTCGACTTGCCCGAGCCCGAGGGGCCCATGACGGCGGTGAAGGTGCCCCGCGGGAAGGCGAGGGAGACCTCGTCCAGAGCCGTCACCGCGCTGTCGCCCGCGCCGTACCGCCTGCTGACGGAGCTCAGTCGGATCGCGTGGATCGTGTGGTCGGTCATCTGTCCCCACTCGTCGGGCACCGGTCAGCCCGGTGTCTTGATCGGTGCCCTCACGAAACCGCGCGGGGCCGCCCCGGCGCAGTGCGGCAGGGGCGAGAACGGGGGTATGGCAGGCCCTACCCCCGTTCCTCGGCCCAGGCCGATGGCCGCGCCGCGCACCGCGGTCCTACGGTGATCGGCATGCGTCCCCGAAACGTGTGGCAGGCCATGTCCGCCCCCGGCTTCCTGCTGTCGGCGTGGCCCTGGCGCGCGGCCGCCTATCTGCTGACCGGCGCGTCCGCCGGTGCCGTGACCCTGGTGGGGCTGGTGGTCGTGGTGACCGTCGGGGGAGTCCTCTCCGTCGTCGTGGTGGGACTCCCGCTCCTGGTGCTCACCGCCCTCGCGGGTCTTCCCGTGGCCCGGCTGGAACGGCTCCGGCTGCGCCTTGCCGACCGCGCCCCCGCACCCGACCGGCCCCGGCGGCAGCCCACCGCCTACGGCCCCTGGCCCTGGCTCACCACCCGCCTGCGCGAGCCCGCGAGCTGGCGGGACCTGGGCCACGCCCTGCTGTTCGCCACCGTTCTCTGGCCGCTGGACGCCCTCGTCGTCACCGCGGCCCTGGCCCTCCCGCTCGCCACCCTCGCCACGCCCCTGCTGATGGCGACCGTCGGGGACGGCGAGGAGGCGAAGGTGCTCAAGCAGTGGACGGTCACCACCTGGCCGACGGCGTTCGGCGCGGCGGTGCTGGGACTGCTGCTGCTCGTCCTGGGCGCCTACGCGCTGGGCCTGGCGGCGGGCGCACGGGCCGCCCTCGCCCGCGTACTCCTGGGCACTCCGCGCGAGGCGGCCCTGGACGCCCGCGTCGTCGAACTCACCCGCTCCCGCGTCCGGTTGGTGGACGCCTTCGAGGCCGAGCGCCGCCGCATCGAACGCGACCTGCACGACGGCGCCCAGCAGCGCCTGGTCGCCCTGACGATGACCCTGGGCCTGGCCCGCCTCGACGCGCCGCCCGGCCCGCTCGCCGACCAGCTGGCCAAGGCCCACGGGGAGGCGGGCCGGGCCCTGGAGGAGCTGCGCGAGCTGATCCACGGCATCCACCCGAAGGTGCTCGCCGACCACGGCCTGGCGGCGGCCGTGGAGGACGCCGCCGACCGCTCCGCCGTCCCCGTGGACGTAAGCCTGGAGCTGCCGGGCCGCCTGCCCCGGGCCGTCGAGGCCGCCGCCTACTTCGTGGTCTGCGAAGCCCTCGCCAACGTGGCGAAGCACAGCGGCGCCGACCGTGCGGAGGTGACCGGCGGACACCGCGACGGACGGCTGCGCCTGGAGATCCGCGACAACGGCCGGGGCGGCGCCGAGGACCGTGCCCGGGTCGGTGCTGCCGAGCCCGGTGCCGGTGCCGGTGCCGGTGCGGATGCCGATCCCGATCCCGATCCCGGTGCCGATGTCGATGCGGAGGCCCGTGCGGGCAGCGGCCTGACCGGACTCGCCGACCGGGTGTCGGTCCTGGATGGCAGAATCTCGCTGTCCAGCCCGCCGGGCGGACCGACCCTGTTGCGCGTGGAGATCCCTTGCGAGTGGACGACCGAACCCTTCGCGTAGTACTGGCCGAGGACAGTGTCCTGCTGCGGGACGGCCTGACGAGCCTGCTCACCCGCTTCGGGCACGAGGTCGTGGCGTCGGTGGGGGACGCGGAGGCGCTGGTGGCGGCCGTCGCGGAGCACGCCCCGGACGTCGTCGTCACCGACGTGCGCATGCCGCCCGGCTTCCAGGACGAGGGCCTGCGCGCGGCGGTGGGGCTGCGGGAGCGGCGCCCCGGCCTGCCCGTCCTCGTCCTCAGCCAGTACGTACAGCGGTCCTACGCCGCCGAGTTGCTGGACTCCGGCGACGGCACCGGCGTCGGCTACCTGCTCAAGGACCGCGTCGGCCAGGTCGAGGAGTTCGTCGATGCGCTGGCCGAGGTGGCGGACGGCGGCACGGTCGTCGACCCGGAGGTGGTACGCCAGTTGCTGCGCCGCCGCCGGGACCCCCTGGCCCGGCTCAGTCCGCGCGAGCGGGAGGTGCTGGCGCTGATCGCGGAGGGCAGGTCCAACGGGGCCATCGCCCGCCGGCTCGTCGTCTCCGAGGCGGCCGTGGGCAAGCACATCGGCAGCATCCTGGCCAAGCTGGACCTGCCCCCGGCGGACGACACGCACCGCAGGGTGCTGGCGGTGCTGGCGTTCCTGCGGGCGTGACGCGGGCGACGGGCGACGGGCGACGGGCAGCGGACCGAGGGCGGAAGGCGGAGGGCGGAGGGCGGAGGGCGGAGGACGGAGGGCGGGAGCGGGGCGTGTACGGGTTCGGTCACGAATCCCGCACAGCTGTGCACTTCTCCTCCGCAGGGCGGCACGATTGATCGCCGCGAGCCCGGCCCCGTGCTGCCCCTGATCACCCGTCACCCGCCCCCGTCACCCGGAAAGTGAGTCCGTGAGTACCGTCCCGCCTCCCGACCGCCCCGACGACGACCCGGCCCCGTCCCTCTCGGACGAGCAACTGGAGTCCTTCCTGCGGGAGGCCACCGAGGGCGGTGGCGCAGCCGCTCCCAAGGAGCCCTCCGCCCGTGCGCGGATGGTGGCCCGGCGCCTGCGCGAGGAGGACGAGGCCGCGCGGCGCGCCCAGGGCGGCCGCAAGCGTGGTGAGCAGGGCCCGCCGCACGCCTCCCCGCCCGGCTGGCGTACGGGCCCGGCGACGCGGCTCGGAAACGGCGGCTCCCGCCGGCGCCGCGTGGGCGCGGTCGTCGGCGTACTGGTGCTGGCGCTGCTCGCGGTCGTCGCCGTACGCCCCTCGCTGGTGACGGACCTGTTCCCCGGTGGCGAGGACGGCTCGGACGGACCGCTTGCCGCCGAGTCCGCGCAGCCGACCGGCGCTCCCGCGGACCCCGCCCGGTCCGGACGGGCCACCCGCGAGCACCCCTTCCGCGGCTCCCCGGCCGAGCAGTGGGCCGAGGGTGCCGACGCCATCGAGGTACCGGAGGCGAAGGCGCTGTCCGGGATGAGCGAGAAGGACGTGGCGTTCGCTCTGCGCCGCACCAAGGATCTGCTGGTCGCCGCCAACCTGGACCCCGCCGTACTGCGCGGGGAGTGGCCGGAGGAGGCCCTGGCGGTCCTGGACCCGAAGCAGCCGGAACTGCTGCCGAGGCTGCGCCGGTCCCTGCGGGAGCCGGACGAGGACCACGACCCGCTGCGGATGTTCACCCGCTTCGACCCGGACGAGGTCCGCCTCGCCGGGGACGTCGTCAAGGTCCGGGGCCGCATGGAGCTGTCCGCCGGGGAGAAGGGCGTCGTGAAGGTCGACGCGGACTACACCTTCGTCTACCCGCTGGTACGGGCCCAGGGGGACGACGGGCGGGTGGCGCGCACGATCGTCCGGCGTGTGCTCACCCTGACGCTGAACGACCCGGCGCGATGGAACGTGACCGAGGGCAGGCTGCTGGTGGAGAAGTACTTCTCCGAGCACGGGAACACCGCCTGCGGCGTCGACGACGGCTATCTGCACCCCGGGTTCGGCGACGACGCGGCCGGCGGTGACCCGGCCACCGGGCCCCTGACGGACCCGTACGACCGCAGCAAGCCCCTCACGGGCACCGAGTCGGAAGAGTGCGGCAAGGTCACCCGCACCTGACCGCCGGTCGTGACCGACGTGACCGGGCCCGGGCGCTCTCCCTTCGCGCGCCCGGGCCCGTCCCCGTCGTCCCCCGTGGGCCGTACCCCCCGCGGGCCGTCCCAGGGGGCCGTCCCCCGTGGGTCACTCAGCCGTTCACACGCGCTGCCACAGCGCCGGAACGTTCGGCGGTTCCCAGCCCGCGTGGGCCTGGTGCCCCTGAATGCAGCGGTAGGCGGCGCCGCCGTACGTCACCGTGTCGCCCGGCTGGTAGACGGTGCCGGCCGCCCAGGTGCCGCCCTCACCGGGCGGTGGCTCCTCGGGGCCGCCGTCGTCGGTGGTCTTCAGGGTGAGGCCGTAGTTCTGGAGCAGCGGGTTGATCGGCTGGAAGAACGTCGTGCCGCCGCTGCGGCAGTCACCGGAGCCGCCCGAGGTGACGCCCTGCGCCTGGCTGCCGGAGATGTACGAGCCGCCCGAGTCGCCGGGCTCGGCGCACACCGTGGTGCGGGTGACGCCGGTGATGGTGCCCTCGGGGTAGGTCACGCTGGTGTTGTGCTGCTGGACGGTGCCGCAGTGCCAGCCGGTGGTGGAGCCGGAACGGCACACGGACGCCCCGACCGGCGCCTGGGTGGACCCGGTGACCTGGACGTTCTGGCCGCCGGCGCCGCTGACGTACGGGGTCGCCCGCCAGTTGGAGTTGACCGCCACCCACGCCATGTCCCGGCCCGGGAAGATCGAGCCCTGGAAGGTGCCCTGCGCCACCCGGTTGTACCCGGTGGTGCTCGCCCCGGTCCGCCCGCAGTGACCGGCCGTGGCGAAGCCCTCCTGGCTGCCCTTGGTGACGGGGAAGCCGATCGAGCAGCGCCCGCTGTTGTTGATGTAGTACGCCTCGCCGCCCCGCAGGTCGTACAGCGGACGCGGCTTCTCGGCCGTCTTCTCGACGCGCGCGAGCCCGGCGTCGATCCCGGCCGCGTCGAGGAGGGCCCGGGCGGCGGACGGCCGTACGGCCTGCACGGTGACCGTGTTCGTCCGTACGTCGACGTACCGGACCGGCGCGTCGGCGGCGTCCCCGTCCCGCCCCGCGGCGGCCCGGTCGAGGCGGGACTTGGCCGCGTCCAGGTCGGCGAGCGAGTGCCGTACGACCTTCGCCACGGCGCCCTGCGCCTCGATCGCCGCGACGTCGGCCGCGTCGGTCGTCGCCACGGTCAGCGTGCCGGACTCGGCGCCCCGCACCCACGCGCCCGCGAAGTCGTCGCCGAGCACGGCGCGGAGCCGGCCCGCGACGGCACCCGCGTCGGCCTCGTTGGCGAGACGGCGCTCGGCCTGCCGCCGGTCGAGGCCGAGGTCACGCTCCATGGCCCGGAGCAGGGCGGGCGGTGCGGCGTCGGTGCGCAGGGTCTGTGCCGCGGTGGGGGCCGTCGCGTCGGGGGCCGTCCCGGCGCTCGCGGAGCCGCTGAGCCCGGCCACGAGCAGGGCGGCCGTCGCGACGACGGCGGCGCCCACGGCTCTGGTGTGCCGGTGACGGTGGGGGATGGGTGGCATGGGGGATCTCCTCGGTTTCGGTGGGGAGGTGCCGAAACCGTAGGGAGGGCCGACCGGATGCCGTAAGACGTCGGCCGGCCCTCTCCCCGGCGTTATGGAAGCTCGCACAGGCCTGTCAGGGCACCCGGTGCGCCGCCATCCACTCGGTGTAGCTGTCGCTGCTCGCCGCCACCCCCGCGTGCGCCATGCGGGCCTGCGCCAGCACGGTCGCGGCGGTGTCCGCCCGCCCCGTCACCGCGTGCCAGCCC
The DNA here is from genome assembly GCF_046628145.1 of Streptomyces mutabilis. NCBI lineage: Bacteria > Bacillati > Actinomycetota > Actinomycetes > Kitasatosporales > Streptomycetaceae > Streptomyces > Streptomyces mutabilis. The sequence continues at coordinate 4,651,199 of NZ_CP176874.1, forward strand.
AGCAGGTGCCGCCAGGCCAGCGGCGTGCCGGTGAGCGGCCGGGTGACGATGCCGGGCGTGGTCGGGAAGGTCGCCCGGCACAGCCCGACCGCCCGCCCCACCTGCACCAGGTGCACCAGCGAGGCGGTGTCCGTCTCGTACATGCGGCGCGGCGTGAACCCGGCGCGGGCGCAGGCGGCGGTGAAGCAGTCGCCGAAGCAGCCGTCACCGGGCACGCAGGCCCACTCCTCGTCCGCCAGCTCGGTCAGGTCCACCTCGGCCCGCCGGGCGAGCGGGTGCCGCTCGGGCACCATCACGAACACCGGGTCGACGGCGACCTCCCGCCACACCAGCCCCGCCGCACCGGGCGGCGCGGCGGAACCGCACGTCCCGGCGAGCGCGAAGTCCAGCCGCCCCTCGGCCAGTTGCTCGGCCAACTCCCGCTCCGACCACGACGTACAGGTCGTCATCCGGGCGTCCGGCACCACGTCCGCCAGCCGGTCCACCAGCGCACCCAGCAGCGGCCCGTGCGTCCCGCCCAGCCGCAGGTGCCGCGCGGTACGCGGCGCTCGCGCGAACCGCGTCGCCTCCTGCTGCAACTCGGTCACCGCGGGCAGCACGATCCGGCTCCGCTCCAGTACCAGTTCCCCCAGCGCGGTGGCCCGCACTCCGTGCCGGCCCCGCTCGAACAGTGCTCCGCCCAGGGCCCGTTCGATCCGCTTGAGCTGTGCGCTCAACGCGGGCTGCGCGAGACCTAGGACCGTCGCCGCCCTGGTGAGGCTGCCGGCGTCGGCGATGGCCCGGACCGTCCTGAGATGCCGCAACTCCAGCTCCATGAGGGGAGCTTGCGACGGGGGAGGGGCGGGGGCAAGAGGTTGGTCCGGACCTGTGACGGTCAGCTCGCGTGAGGTTTTAGAAGCCCAGGTGGGTGATCTGCACGACGTAGACGCGTTCGGCCCGCACGACGATCTGATAGGTGAACATGCCGCCGGGAACCGTGATGTCCCCGCCCTTTGGGTCGCCCCCTGTGTGCGAGCGACCGTGCAGATACTGCGCTTCTGCCGCTCTGACCAGCTCGGCGGCCTTGCGTTCCACCTCGGTGAGGAAGGCGGTCGGCGCTGTACGGGCGGCTTCCTCCGCGCCGAAGGCGTACTCCCAGGCCCAGCTCAAGCGTGAACAGCCTTCATCGCTTCGTCCAGTACGGCACTCAGCTCTCGCAGCGCCTCCCGGGCAACGTCCGCGTCCTCGTGTTCCAGGTTGTTCTTGGCATGGGTGTGTCGGGCAGCGAGGTCGGGCCGTCGCGCGATCTCGATGTCGCGGGCCCAGGTCAGCACCCAGCTCCGCACGGGGCTGAGCGACTGCCACTCCACGGCCTTGGCGAAGGCTTCGTCCTTGGTCCGCTGCATCTCCGGAAGGCGCTTCGGATCGACGGCGGCAAGCGCGGCCCGCAAAGCGTCCGGCGTCTGCTCGGGGCGGGGGACCAACCCGTGCCCGTGATCGGCCTGCGTGCTCATGGAGACCTCCCGGGAGTGCACTGGCCAGGGTAGCCGTCCGGGGCGATTGGGGTACTGAGACGCGAACATCGTGAGGTGTTTCTCCTGGTCAGCGAGGATGAGAGGGACATCAGGCGGGGACGCCCCCGCCCGGGGCCGCCGTCGTACGGCAGTCGCGGCACAGGCCCGGCTCCGGGGCGCGGAAGCCGCGGTCGCAGCCGTCGCAGTTGTGGAGCGGGAGTCTGGCCGGTGGCGGCGGCGCCGGGGCACGGAACGGTGCCGGGGGCGGGAGCCGGTCGGCGAGGCGGTGGGCCAGGAGGGCGGCCGGGCGGTGCAGGGGTTCGTCCGGCAGGCCGGCGGTGAGGGCGCGGCGTACGGCGCTGGGGAGGACGTCCCGTTCCAGCCAGGCGGCGACGCCGGGGGCCAGGTGGGGGGTGTCGGCGGTGGAGAGCAGCAGCCGGGAGTCGTGTCGGCGCAGGTCGGTCAGGAGGTCGACGGCCGTCCGGAGGAGGCCGGGGACCTTGCAGTCGGGCTGCGGCACGGCGGGGAGCGCCTTGCGCGGGCGCGGCTCGCGGGGCCTGGAGGGCCGGTCCGTCGTCGCCGGTCGTGCGGGCCGGCGGTCGGGGCATCCGGTGTCGGCCGCCTCACGGTGGGGCGCCTTCGGCCGGTGGCCCGGCCGGTTGCCCGGCTGGTTGCAGGAGACCGTGCGGGTGACGATGCGGCCGGTGGGCGTGCGGACGCGTTCGCGGCGCAGGTAGCCGTGCGTCTCCAGCTCGCGCAGGGCGGCGGCGATGCGGGTCGGGCCCTCGGGGAAGCGGGCGGTGAGTGACTTGATGTCGGCGCCCGCGCCCGTGGGCAGCGACTGGATGTGGCAGGCGAGGCCGATCGCCAGGAGCGACAGCTCCTTGTGCTGGACCAGGTGGTTGCCGATCACCACGAAGCGGGCGGTGTGGCGGGTGTTCTCGTGGACGATGCCGCCGCCGTGGTGACGCGTACGGGTCGGGTTGGCGGCAGAGGCTGACTGGGCGCGCGGGGGCGCGCTAGGGTTTTGGGTACCCATCGGGAAGGTCTCTTCTTCCTTGGTGGTCAGGCCCTCGCACTGGGATTGCCGTCCCGGCGGGGGCCGATGTCTTTCTTCGGTTGTGTGCGCTGAGCGTAGGGGAGTCGAGGGCTCGGAAATCCAGTCGAGGCGGCGATGTTCACCCGCGTGAGTGATCGCGCGCCTCGGGCGGAGGGGTGGGGCTTGGTGGGGTTCTTTCTCCCCCGGTTCTTTCCTCGGTAGGGCGCCGACGGCACCGAAACCTCAGAAGCTGGGTTCCGGTGACCCGCACCGCAGTTCCGCCCACACCGTGAACGAGTGCTGGGAGAAACATGACCCGCAAGGCCTCCACCAGGGACGCCTCTGAACTGGTGTGGTTCAAGAGCAGCTACAGCAGCGGTACGGACGGGAACTCCTGCGTCGAGATCGCGACGACCCCCGGCACCATCCACGTCCGCGACTCCAAGCACGTAGAGGGCGGCCCCCGCCTGGCCCTCACCCCGACCGCCTGGACGACCTTCCTCCCGTACGCGTCGGAGCGGCGCTGACCACCTCCTGCGTCCCCACCACCCCCAGCAGCTCCAGCAACCCCGCGCTCTCCGTCCCCACGGCCGGTGTGAACCAGAGCAGCCGCTGCCGCCCGTCCTCGCTGAAGAGGTTGAGGCAGTTGACCTCGATGACGCCGATCGTGGGATGGACGATCCGCTTGCGGTCGTCCCGCCGGAAGGCCACGTCGTGGTCGGCCCACAGCGCGGCGAACTCGGGGGAGACGGCGAGCAGCGTACGGATCATCGAGCCGACCTCGGCGTCCTTCGCGTCCCTCCGCGCCGCCGCGGCCCGCAGGTCGGCGACGAGGGCGCGGGACTGGCTCTCGTGGTCGGCCTCCGGATACAGGAGCCGCGTGTCGGGCTCGGTGAACCACCGGTGGACGAAGCTGGCCCGGGGCCCCCGGAACCCGGACTGGTCCCCGACCAGCGCCACGGCCAGCGGATTCTGTACGAGGGTGATGTGCAGGTCGGTGATCACCTGCGCCGGGGTCGAGGGCATCCGCCCGAGCAGGTCGAGCATGCCCGGGTGCACGTGCGAGGCGGCCCCGCCCTGCACGGGCACCGGCCGGTCCGCCAGCCGGTACAGGTAGTCCCGCTCGTCGGCGGAGAGCCGCAGCGCCCTCGCCAGCGCGGCGATCATCTGCTCGGACGGCTGCGATCCGGCCCCGCGCTCCAGTTCGTTGTAGTAGTCCACCGACGCGCCCGCGAGCTGGGCGACCTCCTCGCGGCGCAGCCCCGGGACCCGGCGGCGCGGCCCGGCCGGGAGCCCGACGTCGGCCGGGCGGATGCGCTCCCGCCGCGACCGCAGGAACGCTCCCAGCTCGGCGTACTTCACAGCGCTCATGCCGTCCATTGTGTGCCGGGCGGGGGCCGTGACCCAGGGGATGGCATCCCCTGGTTGCGCAGGGCGGCCGGGCGCATCGTGGACGCATGACCACGCACCAGAACACACCCGACACACCCGCACCGGCGGACACGCGCGTCGCCGTCGTCACCGGCGGATCACGCGGCATCGGCCGCGCCGTCTCAGAGAAGCTCGCCCGGGACGGCCTGGCCGTCGTCGTGAACTACGCCCGGGACACGACGTCCGCCGAGGAGACGGTGGCGGCGATCACCGGGGCCGGCGGGCGGGCGATCGCCGTACCGGCGGACGTGGCGGAGGAGAAGGAGGTCGCCGCCCTGTTCGACCGGGCGGAGGCGGAGTACGGCGGCGTCGACGTCGTCGTGAACTCGGCCGGCCGCATGGCCCTGTCCCCGATCGCCGACCTGGACCTGGACGCCCTGGACGCCATGCACCGCACCAACATCCGGGGGACCTTCGTGGTCGCCCGGGAGGCGGCCCGGCGTCTGCGCACCGGCGGCTCCTTCGTGGGCTTCTCGACCTCCGTCGTCGGGACGCAGTTCCCCACCTACGGGGCGTACGCGGCGAGCAAGGGCGCGGTGGAGGCGATGACCCTGATCCTCGCCCGTGAACTGCGCGGACGGGACATCACCGTGAACGCGGTCGCCCCCGGTCCCACGGCCACGGACCTGTTCCTCAGCGGCAAGACCGAAGAACAGATCGACCAGCTGGCGAAGACGCCGCCCCTGGAGCGGCTGGGCACCCCGGAGGACATCGCCGAGGTCGTCGCCTTCCTTTCCAGCCCCGCAGGTCACTGGGTGAACGGCCAGGTCCTGCGCGCCAACGGGGGGATGATCTGAGATGCCCTTCGCCCACTTCAAGGTCCCCGAGGGCACCCTCACCCCGGAGGACAAGCGGAAGATCGTCGAACGCACCACCGACCTCTACGCGGAGATCTACGGCGAGCGCGCCCGCCCCACCACCGTCGTGCTGGTCGACGAGGTCGCCGACGGCGGGTGGGGCGTCGCGGGGAACGTCCTCACGGCTGCGATGCTGAACGGCGACGCGTGACGGAGCGGCCCGAGCAGCCCAGGTGACCTTCGTCGCATACGTCATGAAAACCCCCGATACACGGAAGCGCGGTCTCACATAGTGGTCGCGCGGGACACCGAGTGCTGGCCAGGACGTTTACATGGGCGTAACACTGAAGTGTCCCGCGCGCGGCAACGGCGCCGAGCGCCCATCACCGGACCGACCGGACCGTGGCCTTCCCCGGCCCCCGGCTCCTGGCCCCCGTGCCAGGCCCCCGGTCTCCGGTGTCAGCCGTGCCAGAAAGGACCCTTGTGACGACCCGACGCGAGACGCAGACCAGGCTCGACCAGCTCCTCAAGGAGATCGAACACCGCAACCCGGCCCAGCCCGAGTTCCACCAGGCCGCCCACGAGGTCCTGGAAACGCTCGCGCCGGTCGTCGCGGCCCGTCCCGAGTACGCCGAACCCGGCCTCATCGAACGGCTGGTCGAGCCGGAGCGCCAGGTCATGTTCCGGGTGCCGTGGCAGGACGACCAGGGCCGCGTCCACGTCAACCGGGGCTTCCGCGTGGAGTTCAACAGCGCCCTGGGCCCGTACAAGGGCGGTCTGCGCTTCCACCCGTCCGTGAACCTGGGCGTCATCAAGTTCCTGGGCTTCGAGCAGATCTTCAAGAACGCCCTGACCGGCCTCGGCATCGGCGGCGGCAAGGGCGGCAGCGACTTCGACCCGCACGGGCGCAGCGACGCGGAGGTCATGCGGTTCTGCCAGTCGTTCATGACGGAGCTGTACCGGCACATCGGTGAGCACACCGACGTCCCGGCCGGTGACATCGGCGTCGGCGGCCGGGAGATCGGCTACCTCTTCGGCCAGTACCGCCGCATCACCAACCGCTGGGAGGCCGGCGTCCTCACCGGCAAGGGCCAGGGCTGGGGCGGCTCGCTGATCCGTCCGGAGGCGACGGGCTACGGCAACGTGCTCTTCGCGGCGGCGATGCTGCGCGAGCGCGGTGAGGACCTGGAGGGCCAGACGGCGGTCGTGTCCGGCTCGGGCAACGTCGCGATCTACACGATCGAGAAGCTGGCCGCCCTCGGCGCGAACGCCGTCACCTGCTCGGACTCCTCCGGCTACGTCGTCGACGAGAAGGGCATCGACCTCGACCTGCTCAAGCAGATCAAGGAGGTCGAGCGCGGCCGGGTCGACGCGTACGCCGAGCGCCGCGGCTCCTCCGCACGCTTCGTGCCGGGCGGCAGCGTCTGGGACGTCCCGGCGGACATCGCCCTCCCGTCGGCCACGCAGAACGAACTCGACGAGAACGACGCCGCGACCCTGATCCGCAACGGCGTCAAGGCGGTCTCCGAGGGCGCCAACATGCCGGCCACCCCCGAGGCCGTCCACCTCCTCCAGAAGGCCGGCGTCGCCTTCGGCCCCGGCAAGGCCGCCAACGCGGGCGGCGTCGCGGTCAGCGCCCTGGAGATGGCGCAGAACCACGCCCGTACGTCCTGGACGGCGGCGCGCGTCGAGGAGGAGCTGACCCGCATCATGAACGACATCCACACCACCTGCCACGAGACCGCCGAGCGCTACGACGCCCCCGGCGACTACGTCACCGGCGCGAACATCGCGGGCTTCGAGCGCGTGGCGGACGCGATGCTGGCGCAGGGTGTCATCTGACGAATTCGTCGAATTCCGGCACCCGTAAATCTGTACCCGCGGGGTGAGGATTTTACGGAACGGGCGCACAGTTTCCCTGTCGCCCGCACCGGAGTGAAATTGCGGAGCATGCACGGGCCGCCACAACGTGCTACTGTCGTTATCAGTTGCAGTTGTGGTTCCCGAAGTTTTTTGACACCGGTCTTCTTTTCCGGTCGGGGTGATCATCGCGGCGACACGGCGTCCGTAAAGTGCGGACGCCGATGCACTGCCCCGAAGGAGAGCAAGACATGGCTACTGGCACCGTGAAGTGGTTCAACGCGGAAAAGGGTTTCGGCTTCATCGAGCAGGACGGTGGCGGCGCCGATGTGTTCGCCCACTACTCGAACATCGCCGCCCAGGGCTTCCGCGAGCTGCTCGAAGGCCAGAAGGTGAGCTTTGACATCGCGCAGGGCCAGAAGGGCCCGACGGCCGAGAACATCGTCATCGCCTGATTTTTCGGCGCGCCTCCGGGCGCGCACTTCGTAGCTGGGGCCCGCATCCCTCGGGGTGCGGGCCCCAGCTGCATTCATGTTTCGCGGTGAATACCGCTGCGGAGCGACTACGCGGAATCCACGGACTCACTAAGAGGGATTCCCGTTCCATTCGGCTCGTTCTTGCGATTCTCCGTGCGCTTCTGCTGCGGGAATTCCTTGATACGTGCCGTATCGAGGAAGGTTCAGCATGAACCGCACACGCACGAACGACCGTTCCGCCCGCACCCGGAACGGCGCCGCCGTCCCGGGCCGGAACGGCAGGCGATTCGGATCTCCGACCCCGAGCCGTTCCGCCGGGCCGAGCCGCGATCGAGGCCGGGGCCGCCGGCCCGCGCCCCAGGGCGAGTTCGCCCTCCCCGAGACCATCACCCCGGCGCTGCCCGCCGCGGCGGACTTCGCCGAACTGGACATGCCCGCGGAGCTGCTGGCCGCACTCGGCGTGCAGGGCGTGACCGTCCCGTTCCCGATCCAGGCCGCGACCCTGCCGAACTCCCTGGCCGGCCGCGACGTCCTCGGCCGGGGCCGCACCGGTTCCGGCAAGACCCTCGCCTTCGGGCTGGCCCTGCTGGCCCGCACGGCCGGGCGGCGGGCCGAGCCCCGGCAGCCGCTGGGGCTGGTCCTCGTACCGACGCGCGAGCTGGCGCAGCAGGTCACCGACGCCCTCACCCCGTACGCCCGCTCCGTGAGGCTGCGGCTGGCCACGGTGGTCGGCGGGATGCCCATCGGCAGGCAGGCGTCGGCGCTGCGCGGCGGCGCCGAGATCGTCGTCGCCACCCCCGGACGCCTCAAGGACCTCATCGAGCGCGGCGACTGCCGGCTGGACCAGGTCAGGATCACCGTCCTCGACGAGGCCGACCAGATGGCCGACATGGGCTTCATGCCGCAGGTCACCGCACTGCTCGACCAGGTGCGCGGCGACGGCCAGCGGATGCTGTTCTCCGCCACCCTCGACCGCAACGTCGACCTGCTCGTGCGCCGCTACCTGAGCGACCCCGTCGTGCACTCCGTCGACCCCTCGGCGGGCGCCGTCACGACGATGGAGCACCACGTGCTGCACGTCCACGGCGCCGACAAGCACGCGGCCACCACCGAGATCGCCGCCCGCGACGGCCGGGTGCTCATGTTCCTGGACACCAAGCACGCGGTCGACCGCCTCACCGAGCACCTGCTCAGCAGCGGGGTACGGGCCGCCGCGCTGCACGGCGGCAAGTCGCAGCCGCAGCGCACCCGTACGCTGACGCAGTTCAAGACCGGGCACGTCACCGTGCTGGTCGCGACCAACGTCGCCGCCCGCGGCATCCACGTCGACAGCCTGGACCTCGTCGTCAACGTCGACCCCCCGACCGACCACAAGGACTACCTCCACCGCGGTGGCCGCACGGCCCGCGCCGGAGAGTCGGGCAGCGTGGTCACCCTGGTCACCCCGAACCAGCGCCGCGCCATGACGCGCCTCATGGCGACGGCCGGGATCGTCCCGCAGACCACCCAGGTCCGCGCCGGCGCGGAGGCCCTGCACCGAATCACCGGCGCCCAGGCCCCCTCCGGCGTCCCGGTCGTCATCACCGCACCGGTCGTGGAGCGCCCCAAGCGGCGCCCCGCCTCCCGCGGCCGGCGCGGTCCCGCCGCGGCGGCCCGGCGAGCGCCCGCACGGCGCTCCGCCACCGACGCCGCGGCCTGAGAACCGCCCCGAGGCCCGGCAGGGCCCCGGGGCCCTGCACGGCCCCGACCGGAACGCCGACCCAACTCCGCAGGAGGCACTTCTTGACGTTGCTCCAGACGCACCCCGGCTCCACACGCGCCCGCACCGCGCCCAGGACGGTCACCGACGCCGTGGACACGACCGGGCCCCAGGTCTGGGACGACATGACGGTCGAGGTGGCACTGGCCGTCATGACCGCCGCCCGCACGGCTCACCTCGTCATCCGTGACGAGGACGGCCGACGCACCGGCCTGGTCACCCGGGACCGGCTCACCGCCGTGCGCGACGGCTCCGGGTACACGGACCGGGTCCGCCTGCGCGACATCGCCGGGTCCTGCGCGTCCCTCTGAGCGGCGGAAAGCAGTGAGGGCCCACCGGTCTGCCGGTGGGCCCTCACCCTTTGCCGCGCCATGATCCGGCGCGGACGCGGTCACTGGTCGGAGTAGCTGAAATCCCCCACGGTCCAGGCACTGACGTCCTCGATCGCCACGCGGTACATGCCGCCGGTCTCGGGGATGCCCATCGTCCCCTGGAGGATCCGGGCGACGTGGAAGTGCAGGTGGGTGGGTGGCCCGTCCTCGCGCGCGGGGGCGTCGAAGACGGCGGAGAACTCGGCCAGGTCCGTGGAGCCCGTCAGTACTTCGGACACCCGCTGCCGCCACACTGCTTCGGGGGCCAGGCGACCGGTGATCACGGCACCGTCGGTGACCACGGTCAGGGACATCCGACTGCTCCGCCCGGACTCCACAAGGGCGGCGATGTCAACGATCAGCTCGTCAGGCTTCGGCATGAGACCGCAATGTACCGGTCCGAGTGAGCCGGCCGGGAGGCGGCGGGGGCTACTCGGCGGTACGGGCACTCCCCGTCCTGCCGCCGGAGGCGGCCCCGGCCTGGCCGCGTCGCAGCTCGTCGTTGATGCGCCGGGCCTCTTCGAGCTGGTCCTCCAGGATGATGATGCGGCAAGCCGCCTCGATCGCGGTTCCCTGGTCGACCATCTCCCGGGCGCGCGCGGCGATGCGGAGCTGGTAGCGGGAGTAGCGGCGGTGCCCGCCCTCGGAGCGCAGCGGCGTGATCAGCCGGGCCTCGCCGAGGGCCCGCAGAAAGGCAGGGGTCGTCCCCAGCATCTCGGCCGCCCGCCCCATGGTGTACGCGGGGTAGTCGTCGTCGTCGATGCGGTCGAGCGGTGTGTCTGCGGTCATCTGCACCTCTGTCGGGGAACTGCGTCGGGGGAACCGAGTCGGGAAATGCGTCGAGGGGCCTTGGTGCCGTACGGCACCAAGGCCCCGAGGATTTGTAACACCATCCGCCGGCCTACTGCACGGCCGGCCTTCTGAGGGATCGCGGATGCGTGACCGTGGGACCACCTTCCGTTCCGGGGCCTGCGGTACCCGGTGAGAGTGTTCTCGACCGGGCGATCCTGATGGCGTCCTCCTCCTTCTTCTCTCGTAGTTGTACCTGTCGGTGCTGCATGCGGGCAGTTCGTCTCTGCCGCGCCTCACGGACTTCTCGTCTACACCCCAACGGTAACCCCGACGACTGCCGAATGTCTACATCAGCCACAACAGATTTCCGACCAAACGAGTGAACGATTATCTGCCCTGGAGCCTGTCCGGGCGGGGCAGGGCAGGGCCCTGTGCCGGACTATTCGACCAGTGGGACGATGGCGCAGCAGCTGATCGAGCACCGAACGGGGAGGCCGGGCACGACATGGCCCGTTACACGGAGGCACTGACCGTCGAGCGCGGTGGATTCCGGATCAAGGTCCCGGAGACCTGGTGGGAGTTCGACGTACGAAGAAGCCCGGCGACTCCTGGCGCAAGGTGACGACGGTCGACATCGCCGGCGTGGGCCCGGCCGCCCGCACCCAGGGCGTCGAGGGCATCCCGGTCCCCGGCGACGCCCTCGACCGCACGGTCCGCGCCGTCCTGATGCAGACGTACATCCCCGTCCCCGGCCAGGAGGGCGAGGTCGCCCTGGTCGCGGGCAGCAGCCAGGTCCTCGACCTCGCCGTCTCCTTCTTCGACATCTTCGACGCGATCACGTCGACGTTCCGGTTCGTGGGCTGAGGAGAGAGGCGAAGCCCGTGACCGAGGAGTTCGTACTCGACCTGGACGAGGGCATGTTGGAGTACTTCCGGGAGATGGCGGACGTACTCGTCGAACGCTGCGGCACTTCCCGCCCGGAGGCTGTCGCGAGGATCAACAGACAGTACGCAAACCTGGAGATCGGCCCGTACCCGGACCTCATGTGCCACGAGCACCCGGAATTCTGGGCCCTGCCCGCCTACTACGGCCCGGACGAGCACGACCGTCTCCCGACCGGCGACCCGGACGCCGATGCGCACATCGACTTCTCCCGGCTGCCGGTCCACCCGGCCCCCGCGAAGGACTCGCCGTTCTGGACGTCGGCGGAAAATTGATGCCCGACTGGAACCGGCAGACCGGCGAAGGTCTGCCGGCCCTGGACGATCCCGAAGAGTGGGATGCCGCATACCAACGCCGCGCGCAGCACCTCGGCACGGCCGCGATCGGACTGGCGCTCACCTGCTCCTTGGAGCAAGCGACTCCCCGCGTCGTCGGGCGGTGCGGGGAGCGGTCAGCCCGCGCGACCGTGGCCCGGACGGGGCGATGATGACCTACCTGTCCGTGACGCTGCTCCTCGACGGCCTGCGTCGATTCCTCTCCGGCAAGGAGCGCTCGTACAGCTCGGCCGCGGTCGATTCCTCGTTCTCGCTCGCCTTCACACGGACGGGTGACGGCTCGGTCGAGACGTCGTACCAGGGGGTGCTCGTGGACCGCTCGCCCGCCGAGGCGGTCGCCGCCGCCGTCCACGCGGCCGCGAAGCGGTTCGCCGGGGAGCATCTGCCTCTGCTTCCGGCGGACGACGCGGGCCGCGAGGACCTGGAGCATGCGCTGGCCGAGTTCGAGCGATTCCTGAAGCAGGCGAGCTGAAGACGCCGCGAGGTGTACCCCGTGATCACGTGGGGTACAGTCATCCGCTTCGATTGGCCAGCGACACGCCCCGTATGGCAGACTAGCGGGGTTGCTCGGTCGAGTGCCGATGCTGCGCGCCTCCCGCCGGGAGGACCGGAAGCGAGTCCCACAGTACTCGTCGTCCCTGATCAGGGGCGGACGTACGGGAATCTTCCGGGAAGTGTCAGCGGGGTACCGGCCAGGCGCCCGGTGGGCCTCTCGCCCCCGGTCCGCGGTACCGGAAGGGCCCGCACCTCCCAGAGCAGGGATGTTCGAACAAGGGACATCTGTGTCAGCGAGAGTGCGACACGCCCGACCGCGTGGGTCGGAGGGGGAGCGGGACTGCAAGGAACCGCCGGGTACCAGAGCGTTACGAGAGACAGGACTACGAAGTAGCCATGGCGGGACAGAAGATCCGCATCCGGCTCAAGGCCTACGACCACGAGGTCATCGACAGCTCGGCGAAGAAGATCGTCGAGACGGTGACGCGTACTGGTGCGTCGGTCGCGGGCCCGGTGCCGCTGCCCACTGAGAAGAACGTGTACTGCGTCATCAAGTCGCCGCACAAGTACAAGGACTCGCGCGAGCACTTCGAGATGCGCACGCACAAGCGCCTGATCGACATCCTCGACCCGACCCCCAAGACCGTTGACTCTCTGATGCGACTCGACCTCCCGGCCGGTGTCGACATCGAGATCAAGCTCTGAGGCCGGTGATCTGAAGATGAACAAGCAGATCAAGGGCATCCTGGGCGAGAAGCTCGGCATGACGCAGGTGTGGGACGAGAACAACCGTGTTGTTCCGGTCACCGTCGTCAAGGCCGGCCCCAACGTCGTCACCCAGGTCCGCACGAACGACGTCGACGGCTACGAGTCCGTCCAGATCGCGTTCGGCGAGATCGACCCGCGCAAGGTGAACAAGCCCCTCAAGGGCCACTTCGCCAAGGCCGACGTCACCCCCCGCCGCCACCTCGTCGAGATCCGCACGGCCGACGCCTCCGAGTACACGCTCGGCCAGGAAGTCACCGCCGAGGTCTTCGAGGCCGGCATCAAGGTGGACGTGACCGGCAAGAGCAAGGGCAAGGGCTTCGCCGGTGTCATGAAGCGTCACAACTTCAAGGGCCTCGGCGCCGGACACGGCACCCAGCGCAAGCACCGCTCGCCCGGTTCCATCGGTGGCTGCGCCACCCCGGGCCGCGTGTTCAAGGGCCTCCGCATGGCCGGCCGTATGGGCAACGAGCGGGTCACCACCCAGAACCTGACCGTCCACGCCGTTGACGCGGAGAAGGGTCTGCTGCTCATCAAGGGCGCGGTTCCCGGTCCGAACGGCGGCCTCGTCCTGGTCCGCACCGCGGCCAAGGGGGCCTGAGGTAACCGATGAGCACTGTTGACATCCTTTCGCCGGCGGGCGACAAGGCCGGCACCGTCGAGCTCCCCGCGGAGATCTTCGACGTTGAGAAGGTCAGCATCCCGCTGATCCACCAGGTCGTCGTCGCGCAGCTGGCCGCTGCCCGTCAGGGCACGCACAAGACCAAGACCCGTGGCGAAGTCCGCGGCGGTGGCAAGAAGCCGTACCGCCAGAAGGGCACCGGCCGCGCCCGTCAGGGCTCGACCCGCGCGCCGCAGTTCGCCGGTGGTGGCGTCGTGCACGGTCCCGTGCCGCGCGACTACTCGCAGCGCACCCCGAAGAAGATGAAGGCCGCGGCCCTGCGCCACGCCCTCACCGACCGGGCCCGCCACAACCGCATCCACGTCGTCTCCGGCGTCGTCGAGGGCGACAGCCCGTCGACGAAGGCCGCCCGGACGCTGTTCGGCAAGATCTCGGAGCGCAAGAACCTGCTCCTGGTCGTCGACCGCGCCGACGAGGCCGCGTGGCTGTCCGCCCGCAACCTGCCCCAGATCCACATCCTGGAGCCGGGCCAGCTGAACACGTACGACGTTCTCGTCTCGGACGACGTGGTCTTCACCCAGGCCGCCTTCGAGTCCTTCGTGTCCGGCCCGAAGGCCAATGACACCGAAGGGAGCGAGGCCTGATGGCCATCCGTCACCCCGCCATCGCCTCCAAGGCCGCGAAGAAGGCCAAGGAAGCGCGCGTCAAGAAGGCGCGTCGGCACGCCGCCGAAGGCAAGAACACCGTCGTCACCCCGGCGAGCAAGTCGTTCACGGACCCCCGTGACGTCCTGCTGAAGCCGGTCGTGTCCGAGAAGAGCTACGCGCTCCTCGACGAGAACAAGTACACGTTCATCGTCGCGCCGGGCTCCAACAAGACCGAGATCAAGGAGGCCGTCCAGGCGGTCTTCTCGGTCAAGGTCACCGGGGTCAACACGATCAACCGCCAGGGCAAGCGCAAGCGGACCCGCACGGGCTTCGGCAAGCGTGCCGACAGCAAGCGCGCGATCGTGACCCTTGCCGAGGGCGACCGTATCGACATCTTCGGCGGTCCGACCTCCTGACGGAGGTCCGGATCGTCCGGAATCGGACGAGGACTGAGAAATGGGAATCCGCAAGTACAAGCCGACGACGCCGGGCCGCCGTGGCTCCTCCGTCGCCGACTTCGTCGAGGTCACGCGGTCCACGCCGGAGAAGTCGCTGGTCCGCCCGCTGCACAGCAAGGGCGGCCGTAACAACGCCGGTCGTGTGACCGTTCGCCACCAGGGTGGCGGACACAAGCGCGCCTACCGCGTGATCGACTTCCGTCGTCACGACAAGGACGGCGTGCCGGCGAAGGTCGCGCACATCGAGTACGACCCCAACCGCACCGCGCGCATCGCGCTGCTGCACTACGCCGACGGCGAGAAGCGCTACATCCTCGCCCCGCGCAACCTGCAGCAGGGTGACCGCGTCGAGAACGGTCCCGGGGCCGACATCAAGCCGGGCAACAACCTGGCCCTCCGCAACATCCCGGTCGGTACCACGATCCACGCGATCGAGCTCCGTCCCGGTGGCGGTGCCAAGTTCGCCCGCTCCGCCGGTGCCTCCGTGCAGCTGCTCGCGAAGGAGGGCCAGATGGCCCACCTGCGCATGCCGTCCGGAGAGATCCGCCTGGTCGACGTGCGCTGCCGCGCCACCGTCGGCGAGGTCGGCAACGCCGAGCAGAGCAACATCAACTGGGGCAAGGCGGGTCGCAAGCGGTGGCTGGGCGTTCGCCCGACCGTCCGTGGTGTGGTCATGAACCCGGTGGACCACCCGCACGGTGGTGGTGAGGGCCGGACCTCCGGTGGTCGTCACCCCGTGTCCCCGTGGGGCAAGAAGGAAGGCCGTACTCGTTCGCCCAAGAAGGCGTCGAACAAGTACATCGTCCGCCGCCGCAAGACGAACAAGAAGCGCTAAGGACGGGTTGAGATGCCTCGTAGCTTGAAGAAGGGACCCTTCGTCGACGACCACCTGATCAAGAAGGTGGACACGCAGAACGAAGCCGGTACCAAGAACGTCATCAAGACCTGGTCCCGTCGCTCGATGATCGTCCCGGCGATGCTCGGCCACACGATCGCGGTGCACAACGGCAAGACCCACATCCCGGTGTTTGTCACCGAGTCCATGGTCGGCCACAAGCTCGGCGAGTTCTCGCCGACGCGCACCTTCCGGGGTCACGTCAAGGACGACCGGAAGTCGAAGCGCCGCTAGTCAGCGGGGTGTGAAAGACCATGACAAACACTGAAGGGACAACCATGGAAGCCAGGGCCCAGGCGCGGTACATCCGCGTCACGCCCATGAAGGCCCGCCGCGTGGTGGACCTCATCCGTGGCATGGATGCCACGGAGGCTCAGGCGGTCCTGCGTTTCGCCCCGCAGGCCGCGAGCGTGCCGGTGGGCAAGGTGCTGGACAGCGCCATTGCCAACGCCGCGCACAACTACGACCACACCGACGCCGACAGCCTCTACATCTCCGAGGCCTACGTCGACGAGGGCCCGACCCTGAAGCGGTTCCGTCCGCGCGCCCAGGGCCGCGCCTACCGGATCCGCAAGCGGACCAGCCACATCACCGTGGTCGTCAGCAGCAAGGAAGGAACCCGGTAATGGGCCAGAAGGTAAACCCGCACGGGTTCCGGCTCGGTGTCACGACCGACTTCAAGTCGCGTTGGTACGCCGACAAGCTGTACAAGGACTACGTCAAGGAAGACGTCGCCATCCGTCGGATGATGACGTCCGGCATGGAGCGCGCCGGCATCTCCAAGGTCGAGATCGAGCGCACCCGTGACCGCGTGCGTGTGGACATCCACACCGCTCGTCCGGGCATCGTCATCGGCCGCCGCGGCGCCGAGGCCGACCGCATCCGCGGTGACCTCGAGAAGCTCACCGGCAAGCAGGTCCAGCTGAACATCCTCGAGGTCAAGAACCCCGAGACCGACGCTCAGCTGGTTGCCCAGGCCGTCGCCGAGCAGCTCTCCTCCCGCGTCTCCTTCCGCCGTGCCATGCGCAAGAGCATGCAGTCGGCGATGAAGGCCGGCGCCAAGGGCATCAAGATCCAGTGCGGTGGCCGCCTCGGCGGCGCCGAGATGTCCCGCTCGGAGTTCTACCGCGAGGGCCGTGTGCCCCTGCACACGCTCCGCGCGAACGTGGACTACGGCTTCTTCGAGGCCAAGACGACCTTCGGCCGCATCGGTGTGAAGGTCTGGATCTACAAGGGCGACGTCAAGAACATCGCCGAGGTCCGCGCCGAGAACGCCGCCGCCCGTGCGGGCAACCGCCCGGCACGTGGTGGCAACGACCGCCCGGCCCGTGGTGGCCGCGGTGGCGAGCGTCGCGGGCGCAAGCCGCAGCAGCAGTCGGCTCCGGCCGCCGAGGCCCCCAAGGCCGAGGCGCCCGCCGCTGCCGCTCCGGCTGAGAGCACCGGAACGGAGGCCTGACCGTCATGCTGATCCCCCGTAGGGTCAAGCACCGCAAGCAGCACCACCCGAAGCGCCGTGGTCTGGCCAAGGGCGGTACGCAGGTTGCGTTCGGCGAGTACGGCATCCAGGCCCTCACGCCGGCGTACGTGACCAACCGCCAGATCGAGGCGGCCCGTATCGCGATGACCCGCCACATCAAGCGTGGTGGCAAGGTCTGGATCAACATCTACCCGGACCGTCCGCTCACGAAGAAGCCGGCCGAGACCCGCATGGGTTCCGGTAAGGGTTCTCCGGAGTGGTGGATCGCGAACGTGCACCCGGGTCGGGTCATGTTCGAGCTGTCCTACCCCAACGAGAAGATCGCCCGTGAGGCGCTGACTCGTGCGGCCCACAAGCTGCCGATGAAGTGCCGGATCGTCAAGCGCGAGGCAGGTGAAGCGTGATGTCGGCCGGTACCAAGGCGTCCGAGCTGCGCGAGCTGGGCAACGAGGAGCTTCTCGCGAAGCTCCGCGAGGCCAAGGAAGAGCTGTTCAACCTCCGCTTCCAGGCGGCCACGGGTCAGCTCGAGAACCACGGCCGGCTGAAGGCCGTCCGTAAGGACATCGCGCGGATCTACACCCTGATGCGTGAGCGCGAGCTGGGCATCGAGACGGTGGAGAGCGCCTGATGAGCGAGAGCAACGTGACTGAAGAGACGAAGGCCGCCCGCGGCTTCCGCAAGACCCGTGAGGGTCTGGTCGTCAGCGACAAGATGGACAAGACCGTCGTCGTCGCCGTCGAGGACCGCGTCAAGCACGCGCTGTACGGCAAGGTCATCCGCCGTACCGAGAAGCTCAAGGCCCACGACGAGCAGAACGCCGCCGGTGTCGGCGACCGCGTCCTCCTCATGGAGACCCGGCCGCTGTCCGCGACGAAGCGCTGGCGCGTCGTCGAGATCCTCGAGAAGGCCAAGTAATTCCTGCGGCCAACCCCGCAGGTCAGTTCCGCCAGGCTCGGCAGGGGTCCTCGTACTGAGGCCCCTGCCGGGAACCGGCAGACAATCAGGAGATAGACGTGATCCAGCAGGAGTCGCGACTGCGCGTCGCCGACAACACGGGTGCGAAGGAAATTCTCACCATCCGTGTGCTCGGTGGCTCCGGTCGCCGCTACGCGGGCATCGGTGACGTCATCGTCGCCACCGTCAAGGACGCGATCCCCGGTGGCAACGTGAAGAAGGGTGACGTCGTCAAGGCGGTCATCGTTCGCACCGTCAAGGAGCGTCGCCGTCCGGATGGCTCGTACATCCGCTTCGACGAGAACGCCGCCGTCATTCTGAAGAACGACGGCGACCCCCGCGGCACCCGTATCTTCGGCCCCGTCGGCCGTGAGCTGCGCGAGAAGAAGTTCATGAAGATCATCTCCCTCGCGCCGGAGGTGCTGTGAGCATGAAGATCAAGAAGGGCGACCTGGTCCAGGTCATCACCGGTAAGGACAAGGGCAAGCAGGGCAAGGTCATCGCGGCCTTCCCCCGTGAGGACCGCGTCCTGGTCGAGGGTGTCAACCGGGTCAAGAAGCACACCAAGGCCGGGCCGACCGCTCGCGGTTCGCAGGCCGGCGGCATCGTGACCACCGAGGCCCCGATCCACGTCTCCAACGTCCAGCTGGTCGTGGAGAAGGACGGCAACAAGGTCGTCACGCGCGTCGGTTACCGCTTCGACGACGAGGGCAACAAGATCCGCGTTGCCAAGCGGACGGGTGAGGACATCTGATGGCTACCACCACCACTCCGCGTCTGAAGACGAAGTACCGCGAGGAGATCGCCGGCAAGCTGCGTGAGGAGTTCTCGTACGAGAACGTCATGCAGGTTCCGGGCCTCGTCAAGATCGTGGTCAACATGGGTGTGGGCGACGCCGCCCGCGACTCCAAGCTGATCGAGGGCGCCATCCGTGACCTCACCACGATCACCGGTCAGAAGCCGGCCGTCACCAAGGCCCGCAAGTCCATCGCGCAGTTCAAGCTGCGTGAGGGTCAGCCGATCGGTGCCCACGTCACGCTCCGTGGCGACCGCATGTGGGAGTTCCTGGACCGCACCCTGTCGCTCGCGCTGCCGCGCATCCGCGACTTCCGCGGCCTGTCCCCCAAGCAGTTCGACGGCCGTGGCAACTACACCTTCGGTCTCACGGAGCAGGTCATGTTCCACGAGATCGACCAGGACAAGATCGACCGCGTCCGGGGTATGGACATCACCGTGGTCACCACGGCGACCAACGACGCTGAGGGCCGCGCGCTCCTTCGTCACCTCGGCTTCCCGTTCAAGGAGGCGTGAGCGAGATGGCGAAGAAGGCTCTGATCGCTAAGGCTGCTCGCAAGCCCAAGTTCGGTGTGCGTGGCTACACCCGCTGCCAGCGCTGCGGCCGCCCGCACTCCGTCTACCGCAAGTTCGGCCTGTGCCGCGTGTGCCTTCGTGAGATGGCTCACCGTGGCGAGCTGCCGGGCGTGACCAAGAGCTCCTGGTAATCCGGTAATCCCGGGTTATTCAGACTCTCGGTAAGCATCTGGGTCGGCAGGGGCCCGTCCTCACATGCCTTAGGCTTGTGGGGTTGGGCGTCTGCCGCCCGTACGACTTACTACGCCGTAGGTCCACCGCGCCGCACCCGTCCCGTCTCGGATCGGGGAGAGGGATGGCGCACCAGGAAACCCCGGCGAGAGAGGCCGAAGGCCAATTCATGACCATGACTGATCCGATCGCAGACATGCTTACGCGTCTGCGGAACGCGAACTCGGCGTACCACGACTCCGTGACGATGCCGGCGTCCAAGATCAAGTCTCACATCGCGGAGATCCTCCAGCAGGAGGGCTTCATCACGGGCTGGAAGGTCGAGGACGCCGAGGTCGGCAAGAACCTCGTCCTCGAGCTGAAGTTCGGCCCGAACCGTGAGCGCTCCATCGCGGGCATCAAGCGGATCTCCAAGCCCGGTCTCCGGGTGTACGCGAAGTCCACCAACCTGCCCAAGGTGCTGGGTGGCCTCGGCGTGGCGATCATCTCCACGTCGCACGGGCTCCTCACCGACAAGCAGGCCGGCAAGAAGGGCGTGGGTGGGGAAGTCCTCGCCTACGTCTGGTAGCGGAAGGGAACGGAGGAAACAGCTATGTCGCGCATCGGCAAGCTCCCCATCGCGGTTCCCGCCGGCGTGGACGTCACCATCGACGGCCGTACGGTCGCGGTCAAGGGCCCCAAGGGTTCGCTGACCCACACCGTCGTGGCGCCGATCGACATCGCCAAGGGTGAGGACGGCGTTCTGAACGTCACCCGCCCCAACGACGAGCGTCAGAGCAAGGCCCTGCACGGCCTGTCCCGCACGCTGGTGGCGAACATGATCACCGGCGTGACCCAGGGTTACGTGAAGAAGCTCGAGATCAGCGGTGTCGGTTACCGCGTTGTCGCCAAGGGTTCGAACCTGGAGTTCTCCCTCGGTTACAGCCACCCGATCACCGTCGAGGCCCCCGAGGGCATCACCTTCAAGGTGGAGTCCCCGACCCGCTTCTCGGTCGAGGGCATCGACAAGCAGAAGGTCGGCGAGGTTGCGGCCAACATCCGCAAGCTGCGCAAGCCCGACCCGTACAAGGCCAAGGGCGTCAAGTACGAGGGCGAAGTCATCCGCCGCAAGGTCGGAAAGGCGGGTAAGTAAGCCATGGCATACGGGCAGAAGATCCTCAAGGGCGACGCCTACAAGCGCGCCGCGATCAAGCGCCGTCACATCCGGATTCGCAAGAATCTCTCGGGTACGGCGGAGCGTCCGCGTCTGGTCGTTACTCGCTCGAACCGCCACATCGTGGCCCAGGTGATCGACGACCTGAAGGGTCACACCCTCGCGTCGGCGTCCACCCTGGACTCCTCGATCCGCGGTGGCGAGGCGGACAAGTCCGCGCAGGCCAAGCAGGTCGGTGCCCTGGTCGCCGAGCGCGCCAAGGCCGCCGGTGTCGAGGCCGTCGTGTTCGACCGTGGTGGTAACCAGTACGCCGGGCGCATCGCCGCCCTGGCGGACGCCGCCCGCGAAGCCGGACTGAAGTTCTGAGCCGGTTCCGTATCGCTAGCGGAAACAGAGAGAGGTAATTCCAATGGCTGGACCCCAGCGCCGCGGTGGCGGTGCCGGTGGCGGCGAGCGGCGGGACCGGAAGGGCCGTGACGGCGGCGCAGCTGCCGCCGAGAAGACCGCTTACGTTGAGCGCGTCGTCGCGATCAACCGTGTCGCCAAGGTTGTGAAGGGTGGTCGTCGCTTCAGCTTCACCGCGCTGGTCGTGGTGGGCGACGGTGACGGCACCGTGGGTGTCGGATACGGCAAGGCCAAGGAGGTGCCGGCCGCCATCGCCAAGGGCGTTGAGGAGGCCAAGAAGCACTTCTTCAAGGTCCCCCGCATCCAGGGCACCATCCCGCACCCCATCCAGGGTGAGAAGGCTGCCGGCGTCGTGCTGCTCAAGCCCGCGTCCCCCGGTACCGGTGTTATCGCCGGTGGTCCGGTGCGCGCCGTGCTCGAGTGCGCCGGTATCCACGACGTGCTGTCGAAGTCGCTCGGCTCCGACAACCAGATCAACATCGTGCACGCGACCGTGGAGGCCCTCAAGGGCCTGCAGCGTCCCGAGGAGATCGCGGCCCGCCGTGGTCTGCCGCTCGAGGACGTCGCCCCCGCGGCTCTTCTCCGTGCGCGTGCCGGGGCGGGTGCGTAATCATGGCGCAGCTCAAGATTACGCAGGTCAAGTCCTACATCGGCAGCAAGCAGAACCACCGTGACACCCTGCGCTCCCTTGGTCTCAAGGGGATCAACACGCAGGTCGTCAAGGAGGACCGCCCCGAGTTCCGCGGCATGGTGCACACCGTCCGCCACCTCGTGACGGTCGAGGAGGTCGACTGATCATGGGTGAGCAGAACCCGCTCAAGATCCACAACCTCCGTCCCGCCCCGGGCGCCAAGACCGCCAAGACCCGTGTCGGTCGTGGTGAGGCGTCGAAGGGTAAGACGGCCGGTCGTGGTACGAAGGGTACGAAGGCCCGTTACCAGGTTCCGGAGCGCTTCGAGGGTGGCCAGATGCCCCTCCACATGCGTCTTCCGAAGCTGAAGGGCTTCAAGAACCCGTTCAAGACCGAGTACCAGGTCGTGAACCTCGACAAGCTGGCCGCGCTGTACCCCGAGGGTGGCGAGGTCACCGTCGAGGGCCTGGTGGCCAAGGGTGCCGTTCGCAAGAACAGCCTCGTCAAGGTCCTCGGCCAGGGCGAGGTCTCCGTGGCGCTGCAGGTGACGGTCGACGCCGTCTCCGGTTCCGCCAAGGAGAAGATCACCGCCGCCGGCGGTACCGTCACCGAGCTCGTCTGAACCACTCAGGCGTGTCGATGACATGAGCGATCCCAACCGGGGATGCCCCACAAAAGGGGTATCCCCGGTTGGTCGTTCCAAGGGAAGTGCTCCCGCCGGTAAGGTGGCCTGCGCTGCCCTCTTTCACGGGTGCGTCACATGGGGCACCCTGGGCGGCAGTTGACCGTTACTTACTTTGTCGTCAGTCGAACCTCAAGACCGTCACCCTTGACGCAGTAGCGCGGGGGTCGCAGGAGGCACCGTGCTCACCGCGTTCGCCCGGGCGTTCAAGACGCCCGACCTGCGCAAGAAGCTGCTCTTCACGCTCGGCATCATCGTGGTCTACCGGCTCGGTACCCACATCCCCATCCCAGGCGTCGACTACAAGAACGTCCAGGAGTGCGTGGACCAGGCGTCCGGCAACCAGGGCCTCTTCGGCCTGGTCAACATGTTCAGCGGTGGCGCCCTGCTGCAGATCACGGTCTTCGCGCTCGGCATCATGCCGTACATCACGGCGAGCATCATTCTGCAGCTGCTGACCGTGGTGATCCCGCGCCTGGAGGCCCTGAAGAAGGAGGGCCAGGCCGGCACGGCGAAGATCACGCAGTACACCCGCTACCTGACCATCGCCCTCGCCATCCTCCAGGGCACCGGCCTCGTCGCCACCGCCCGCAGCGGCGCCCTGTTCTCCGGCTGCACCGTCGCCGGTCAGATCGTGCCCGACCAGGCCATCTTCACCACCATCGTCATGGTCATCACCATGACCGCCGGTACGGCCGTCGTCATGTGGCTCGGCGAGCTGATCACCGACCGCGGCATCGGCAACGGCATGTCGATCCTGATGTTCATCTCGATCGCCGCGACCTTCCCCTCCGCCCTGTGGGCCATCAAGCAGGAGGGCGACCTGGCGGGCGGCTGGATCGAGTTCGGCATCGTCATGCTGGTGGGCTTCGTCATGGTGGGCCTGGTGGTCTTCGTGGAGCAGGCCCAGCGCCGCATCCCGGTGCAGTACGCGAAGCGCATGATCGGCCGCCGCTCCTACGGCGGTACCTCGACGTACATCCCGCTCAAGGTGAACCAGGCGGGCATCATCCCCGTCATCTTCGCCTCGTCGCTGCTCTACATCCCGGCGCTGATCGTCCAGTTCTCCGGCTCGCAGGCGGGCTGGGCCGTGTGGATCCAGAAGAACCTGGCCGACCCCGAGGCCGCGCCGCACATCGTCCTGTACTTCCTCCTGATCGTGTTCTTCGCCTTCTTCTACGTGGCGATCTCGTTCAACCCCGAGGAAGTCGCGGACAACATGAAGAAGTATGGTGGGTTCATCCCGGGCATCCGGGCTGGCCGACCGACCGCTGAGTATCTGAGCTACGTACTCAACCGGATCACCTGGCCGGGTTCGCTGTATCTGGGCCTGATCTCTCTCGTACCGACAATGGCGTTGGCCGGTTTCGGGGCAAACCAGAACTTCCCGTTCGGCGGGACCAGCATCCTGATCATCGTGGGTGTCGGTCTCGAGACGGTGAAGCAGATCGAGAGCCAGCTCCAGCAGCGCAATTACGAAGGGTTCCTCCGCTGATGCGAATCGTCCTCGTCGGGCCGCCGGGTGCTGGGAAGGGTACGCAGGCCACCCGCCTTGCCGAGACGCTGCACATCCCGCACATCTCCACGGGCGACCTGTTCCGCGCGAACATCAGCCAGCAGACCGAGCTGGGCAAGCTCGCGAAGTCCTACATGGACGCCGGCAACCTCGTACCGGACGAGGTCACCATCGCCATGGCGAAGGACCGCATGGAGCAGCCCGACGCCGAGGGCGGCTTCCTGCTGGACGGCTTCCCGCGCAACGTGTCGCAGGCCGAGGCGCTGGACGAGCTGCTCGAGACCGAGGACATGAAGCTCGACGCGGTGCTGGACCTCGAGGCTCCCGAGGACGAGGTCGTCAAGCGGATCGCCGGCCGGCGCGTCTGCCGCAACGACTCGTCGCACGTCTTCCACGTGACGTACACGCCGCCGAAGCAGGAAGGCGTCTGCGACGTCTGCGGCGGCGAGCTGTACCAGCGGGACGACGACTCCGAGGAGACGGTCCGCAAGCGGCTCGAGGTCTACCACACGCAGACCGAGCCGATCATCGACTACTACAAGGCCCAGGGCCTGGTGGTCACCATCGCGGCGACGGGACCGGTGAACGAGGTCACGGGCCGCGCGCTGGAGGCGCTCAAGCGCGACCAGTAGTTCTTCCTCCCGGCTGCAGCCGCGGTCCCTGGCTCGGGGGCCGCGGCTGAGTTGTGGGTGCGGAGGTCACCGCCCGTATCGTTGGAAGCGTTTCCGTCCCCTCCGGTCCAGAAAGGCCGCAGTCCCCATGGTGCAGATCAAGAGCCCCGAGCAGATCGCCAAGATGCGTGAGGCGGGGCTGGTCGTCGCCGCCATCCACGCGGCCACCCGCGAGGCCGCCGTCCCCGGCGCCACGACCAAGGACCTGGACCAGGTCGCCCGCAAGGTGCTCGCCGAGCACAACGCCAAGCCGAACTTCCTCGGCTACGGCGGTTTCCCGGCGACCATCTGCACCTCCGTGAACGAGGTCGTCGTCCACGGCATCCCCTCCGACGACGTGGTCCTCAAGGACGGCGACGTCATCTCCATCGACTGCGGCGCGATCATCGACGGCTGGCACGGCGACGCCGCCTACACGGCCTTCGTGGGCTCCGGTCACTCCCCGGAGCTGGTCGAGCTCTCCCGGGTGACCGAGGAGTCGATGTGGGCGGGCATCGCGGCCATGAAGCAGGGCAACCGGCTCGTGGACGTCTCCCGGGCCATCGAGACGTACATCCGCCGCCAGCCGAAGCCCGGCGGCGGCAAGTACGGGATCATCGAGGACTACGGCGGCCACGGCATCGGCACCGAGATGCACATGGACCCGCACCTGCTGAACTACGTCGACCGCAAGCGCGGCAAGGGCCCCAAGCTGGTCCCCGGCTTCTGCCTGGCCATCGAGCCCATGGTCTCCCTCGGCACCCCGCGCACGGAGGTCCTCGAGGACGACTGGACGGTCATCACGACGGACGGCACCTGGTCCTCCCACTGGGAGCACTCGGTGGCCCTGACGGAGCAGGGCCCGCTGGTCCTGACGGCGGTCGACGGCGGCAGGGCGAAGCTGGCGGAGCTGGGCATCACCGCCGCTCCCGACCCCCTCGCATAACGATCAGGCACCCGGGGCAGACTTCTCCGTTTCGCCTTTCCGGGTTCGCTGACGTAGACTGACTCGTCGGCTCTGGTGCACCCGCATGTCCGCATGCGACCGCTACATCGCACGGGAGTCGATCAAGGTAGTCGATTCGAAGGGCGAAGCGTGGCCAAGAAGCAAGGTGCCATCGAGATCGAAGGCACTGTCGTCGAGTCTCTTCCGAACGCCATGTTCAAGGTGGAGCTCCAGAACGGCCACCAGGTCCTGGCACACATCAGCGGCAAGATGCGCATGCACTACATCCGCATCCTCCCTGACGACCGGGTCGTGGTGGAGCTGTCTCCGTACGACCTGACCCGTGGCCGGATCGTCTACCGGTACAAGTAGATCTTGCCCACGCCCCGCGCACCCTGTGCGTGGGACCGCCGGCAACTGACCCGGAGAACCTCACATCCCATGAAGGTCAAGCCGAGCGTCAAGAAGATCTGCGACAAGTGCAGGGTGATCCGCCGTCACGGCCGGGTCATGGTCATCTGCGACAACCCGCGCCACAAGCAGCGCCAGGGCTGACGCCGGACCGTTCCCTCCGCGATTCGCAGGACTTCGCGCGACGCGAGCTGAATATGTTCATACGCAGGACCCGGGCGCCCAGGTGCCCGACACCCCCGGTTCGGAGGCCGGGGACCCGATCCGTACCTCATACGGCGGCCGGGATCCGGTTCTGTGGAAGACCTCCGACAATCAACTGGAGCCATTGAATGGCACGCGTTTCCGGTGTTGACATCCCGCGCGAAAAGCGCGTGGAGATCGCCCTCACCTACGTGTTCGGCATCGGCCGGACCCTCTCGCAGCAGACGCTCGCTGCCACCGGCGTGGACCCGAACACCCGTGTTCGCGACCTCTCCGAGGAGCAGCTCGTCGCGATCCGCGAGTACGTCGACAACAACATCAAGACCGAGGGTGACCTCCGTCGCGAGATCCAGGCCGACATCCGCCGCAAGGTCGAGATCGGTACCTACCAGGGTCTCCGTCACCGTCGCGGTCTGCCCGTCCGCGGTCAGCGCACCAGCACGAACGCCCGTACCCGCAAGGGCCCGCGTCGCGCCATCGCCGGCAAGAAGAAGCCGGGCAAGAAGTAGTCCGCAGCGGACTCGCCGTCCAGCGGTCTTCGCTGTAGGACCGACCACCTCCCGTAGGAGTTATAGATGCCCCCCAAGGGTCGTCAGGGCGCTGCCAAGAAGGTGCGCCGCAAGGAAAAGAAGAACGTCGCTCACGGCCACGCGCACATCAAGAGCACGTTCAACAACACGATCGTGTCCATCACGGACCCGACCGGCAACGTGATCTCCTGGGCCTCCGCCGGCCACGTCGGCTTCAAGGGCTCCCGGAAGTCCACGCCGTTCGCCGCGCAGATGGCCGCCGAGTCGGCTGCCCGCCGCGCCCAGGAGCACGGCATGCGCAAGGTCGACGTCTTCGTCAAGGGCCCGGGTTCCGGTCGTGAGACCGCCATCCGCTCCCTGCAGGCGACCGGCCTCGAGGTCGGCTCCATCCAGGACGTCACGCCCACCCCGCACAACGGCTGCCGTCCGCCGAAGCGTCGTCGCGTCTGATCTCGCTTCACCAGGGTTTTCCGGGCGGTACGGCTCTTCCGGGTCGTATCGCCCGTACCCTTGCAGTACTAGTCGGGCGTCAAATAGCGGGCGCCCCTGACTGAAGGATCACCACATGCTGATCGCTCAGCGTCCCTCGTTGACCGAAGAGGTCGTCGACGAGTTCCGCTCCCGGTTCGTCATCGAGCCGCTGGAGCCGGGCTTCGGCTACACCCTCGGCAACTCCCTCCGCCGCACCCTCCTCTCGTCGATCCCCGGCGCTGCTGTCACCAGCATCCGCATCGACGGTGTCCTGCACGAGTTCACCACCGTGCCGGGCGTCAAGGAGGACGTCACCGACCTGATCCTCAACATCAAGCAGCTGGTCGTCTCCTCGGAGCACGACGAGCCCGTCGTGATGTACCTGCGCAAGCAGGGCCCGGGTCTGGTCACCGCCGCCGACATCGCGCCCCCGGCCGGTGTCGAGGTGCACAACCCCGACCTCGTCCTCGCCACGCTCAACGGCAAGGGCAAGCTGGAGATGGAGCTGACCGTCGAGCGCGGTCGCGGCTACGTCTCCGCCGTGCAGAACAAGCAGGTCGGTCAGGAGATCGGGCGCATCCCGGTCGACTCGATCTACTCGCCGGTCCTCAAGGTCACGTACAAGGTCGAGGCCACGCGTGTCGAGCAGCGCACCGACTTCGACAAGCTGATCGTCGACGTCGAGACCAAGCAGGCGATGCGTCCGCGCGACGCCATGGCCTCCGCCGGCAAGACGCTGGTCGAGCTGTTCGGTCTCGCCCGCGAGCTGAACATCGACGCCGAGGGCATCGACATGGGCCCGTCCCCCACGGACGCCGCCCTGGCCGCCGACCTGGCGCTGCCGATCGAGGAGCTGGAGCTCACCGTTCGGTCGTACAACTGCCTCAAGCGCGAGGGCATCCACTCCGTGGGTGAGCTCGTGGCCCGTTCCGAGGCGGACCTGCTCGACATCCGCAACTTCGGTGCGAAGTCCATCGACGAGGTCAAGGCCAAGCTCGCGGGTATGGGGCTTGCGCTGAAGGACTCGCCTCCCGGGTTCGACCCGACCGCCGCGGCCGACGCCTTCGGCGCCGACGACGACGCGGACGCGGGCTTCGTGGAGACCGAGCAGTACTGAGAGCTCGGGCCTTCCGGTCCGTACGCGGGTGCGACACCGCCCCGTGCCCTTCCGGGGCGCCCCTTCGGGGCCGCCCCGGATCTCCGACAGGCGACCGCCTGCTCGGATACTGACCCCGGTACCTGATACGGCCGGGGCAGACACCTAGGAGAAACATCATGCCGAAGCCCACCAAGGGTGCCCGTCTGGGCGGCAGCGCCGCGCACGAGAAGCTGCTCCTCGCGAACCTCGCGAAGAGCCTCTTCGAGCACGGCAGGATCACGACCACCGAGGCGAAGGCGCGCAAGCTGCGTCCGTACGCCGAGCGTCTGGTCACCAAGGCGAAGAAGGGCGACCTTCACAACCGCCGTCAGGTGCTCCAGGTGATCACGGACAAGAGCATCGTCCACACGCTCTTCACCGAGATCGGCCCGCGCTACGAGAACCGTCCCGGTGGCTACACCCGGATCACCAAGATCGGTAACCGCCGTGGCGACAACGCGCCCATGGCCGTCATCGAGCTGGTCGAGGCGCTGACCGTGGCGCAGCAGGCCACGGGTGAGGCCGAGGCCGCCACCAAGCGTGCCGCCAAGGACGCCGAGGCCGCTCCGGCTGCCGAGGAGACCAAGGTCGACACGGCCAAGGCCGACAACGAGGCCGCGGCCGAGGAGTCGAAGGACGCGTAAGCGTCTGCCGGGTGGCTGTGCGATCGAGGCCGCGGCTTTCGTCGTGGTTGTTCGCGCAGTTCCCCGCGCCCCTTCAGGGCGTTGCGGGTCCGTTCCTTTCGAGGGGCGGGCCCGTTTTTCTTTGGTGAGAGGATCTCCGGGTGAGTGACGAAGTAGAGGCCGGGTTCGTGCGGGTGCGGCTGGATCTCTCGTATGACGGGAGTGAGTTCTCCGGCTGGGCCAAGCAGGCCGGCGGGCGGCGGACCGTGCAGGGGGAGATCGAGGACGCGCTGCGGACCGTCACCAGGTCCAAGGAGACGTACGAGCTGACCGTGGCGGGGCGGACCGACGCGGGTGTGCACGCCCGGGGGCAGGTGGCGCACGTCGACCTGCCGCGGGAGGTGTGGGCCGAGCACCACGTGAAGCTGCTCAAGCGGCTCGCCGGGCGGCTGCCCAGGGACGTGCGGGTCTGGGCCCTGCGCGAGGCACCCAGCGGTTTCAACGCCCGGTTCTCCGCGATCTGGCGGCGCTACGCCTACCGGGTCACGGACAACCCCGGCGGCGTCGACCCGCTGCTGCGCGGCCACGTCCTGTGGCACGACTGGCCGCTCGACGTGGACGCCATGAACGAGGCCGCCCGCGGACTGCTGGGGGAGCACGACTTCGCCGCGTACTGCAAGAAGCGTGAGGGCGCCACCACCATCCGGACCCTCCAGGAGCTGAGCCTGGTGCGCGGGGCGGACGACGGGATCATCACCGCCACCGTGCGGGCCGACGCCTTCTGCCACAACATGGTGCGCTCGCTGATCGGCGCGTTGCTCTTCGTCGGGGACGGCCACCGCACGCCCGACTGGCCCGCCAAGGTGCTGGCCGCCGGCGTACGGGACTCGGCGGTGCACGTCGTACGGCCGCACGGGCTGACGCTGGAGGAGGTCGGCTACCCGGCCGACGAGCTGCTGGCGGCCCGGAACAGGGAGGCGCGGAACAGGAGGACGCTGCCGGGGAGCGGTTGCTGCTGAACCCACTGGTGCGGATGTGCCCCCGCTAGACTGACGTTCGACGATGCCTCGTTCCCGTCGTCCCCCGGAGTTCTGGCCGGTGGGATGCCGAAGGACGGCGAGGCCGTCGGGCCGCCACGACTTCTGTCCTGACATCTGTCCTGCACACCGGACGCGCCCATGGGGAGCGGCCGTCCGGTGCTGTCGCGTGCGGCCGGGCCAGCTGCGAGGGGGAGTCACATTGTCCAGAGCCAGAAAGCACTCGGCCTCGGCGGCCGCCGAACGGGATTCCAGGGCGAAGGTGGGCCGGCGTTCGGCCCTCGGCCTGATGGGGCTCGGCGGTCTGCTCACGGCCGGCGGCGTGGCCGCGGGCGTGGCGGGCAAGGACCTGATCCTGCCCGCGTCGGCCGAGAGCGGCACCGGAGCCGTCGATCTCGGTGTGGGCGGGCGTCTGGAGAATCTGACCCCACCGACGTACGCCCCGACCGGGCGCCGCCCGCGGTACCGGAGGGCTACCTGGAGCGAGCAGTTCCAGGACGGGCACGAGTGGTCGCCCGGCGGTGAGGGCGTCGGGTCCGCCGGTGCGGACACCGAGGTCTTCACCCGGGGCGACCGCTCGTGCCGGGTCACCACGCGCGGTGACGGTGTCCAGTCCTTCGTACGCCGTACCGGCATGGAACCGATCGACCTCGAGGGGAAGATGATCCGTCTCCTCTTCCAGGTGGAGGACGTGGCTCACCTGGACCGGATGGAGTTCTACGTGGGCAGCCGGGAACTGGCGAACCACTTCAGCTGGACCTTCCACTACCACTCGGCCGAGGGCACCAACTACGTGCAGTCGGGGGACTGGGTCACCGTCCACCTGCAGTGGGCGGACGTCACCGGCGCGGACGGCACGAGGAAGCTGTCGTCGCGCGGTGAGCCGTCGGTCCGGTCGGGCTTCACGGACATGTCGTTCGCCGTGTACGACGACGGGAAGGGGCCGGTCACCTACCGCCTCCAGGCCGTCGAGGTGGTGCCGGACACCACGGACGTCTTCCCCAAGGGCGTCGTCTCGATCACCTTCGACGACTCGCACGAGTCGGTGCACGGTCTCGCCCGCCCGGTCATGGACCGGTACGGGATGCCCGGCACGCTCTACAACATCGCCGGCGCGATCGGCACCGAACCCTTCATGGGCATCGGACAGATGCGTTCCCTGCAGGACTCCTCCGGCTGGGAGATGGCGGGACACGCCTACTCGCTCGAGGCGCACGACGCGAGCTACCCGGAACTCGCCGCGGAGGAGGTCGACGAGGACTTCCGCAAGCTGCGCGAGTGGCTGGTCGGACATGGCTTCACCAGCGAGCACTTCGCCTACCCGCACGGGGCGTTCGGGAAGACCCGCGACGGTGTGCCCGTCGACCTGCTGGCCGCCCGGCACTTCACCACCGCGCGGTCCATCATCTCCGAGACGACCGAGAGCTTCGCCCCGGCGATGCCGTACCGGCTCAAGGCGCTGACGGGGATCAACGACGGGAAGAAGATCGGTGGTGAGACGCTCGCCGACGTGATCGAGGCGGGTGGCGCGCTGGACCGCTGTGCGCGCGGCGGCGACTGGCTGATCCTGTGTCTGCACCGGATCGTCGAGGGTGTTCCCACGCAGAACACGGAACTGAGCACCGAGGGCCTCGACCGCCTGATGCGCGAGATCGACAAGCGGGGCATCGAGGTACTGACGGTGCAGGAGGCGATGGCGTACTACGCCTGACACGAGGCCGGGGGCGCCGCACAGAATCCGTGCGGCGCCCCCGGCGTTCGAACGCGTGCGGCGTGCGGCGTGCGGTCAGGAGCGGCGCGCCCGCCTGCCGCCGCCGGCCGCCCGGCGGTCATGCCGGCTCCGCTTGACGGAGAGTATCCAGCCCAGGATGGTGAGGATGACGGCCAGGCACGTGAAGCCGATGACGACGATCTCGACCTGGGTGACCTTCGTGACGGTGTAGGCGATGCCCGCGAGGACCGCGCAGGCCCCGAGGCCTCTGAGGGTGTTCATTTTCTACTTCCAGGCGGACACACGCGTCACGTAGGACTTGAGAATGGATGACACGAGCCAGTAGGCCCGTACGACGGTGTAGACCAGCTCGGGGATGAGCAGGGCCTCGACGAGCATCGCCTTCCAGCCCAGGGTCCGTACCCGCAGCGCGGGATAGATGATCCAGAAGGCGAGCAGGGCCCACAGCAGCGGGTGCGTGTTCAGGCTGTACTGGGCCGCGGCGAGGAGCTGGCGGGCGCCCCAGATGAAGATGTACGAGAAGCCGAACAGGCCCAGGATCATCGTGATGATGGAGTGCCAGGTGAACTTGGTCCAGCCACGGCGGCGCAGTGCGTCCACGGTGCCCCGGCTCCACCGCTCGCGCTGCTGGACCAGCTCGCGCAGGGTGGGCATGAGGTCGGTGTACGCGATGCAGAGCTGGTTGGCCGTGACCTTCCAGCCGGACTCCTTGAGCGCCAGCGTGGTCTCGTAGTCCTCGACGAGGTTGCGGTGGTCCTCCCAGAACACCTCGCCGCGCCAGTCGATCAGGCCCTGAAGGGCCTCGGCCCGGTAGAAGGAGCCGGCGCCCGACATGGTGTGGACGTCCTTGCGGAAGCGCGAGGTCGCCGCCCGGCCGTACTCGATGATCTGCATGCCGAGCAGGAACCGCTGCCAGGGGTTGCGCCACAGGTCGGTACGGCCGAGGCAGGCCGCGCTGACGCCGCCGATCTCGGGGTCGGTCGATAGGACGTTGCGGGCGCGCTCGATGAACCGGGAGTGCAGTTCGGTGTCGGCGTCCATGACGAGGATGTGGCCCACACGGCCGTTGAGACGGCCGCCGACGGCCTGCCTGAGCCAGCTCAGGCCGTAGTTGAGGGCGCCGGCCTTCTTGTGGGGGTTGTCCGGGAAGTTCAGCACGACGGTCGGCGGCGTGCTCTCGTCCTCGGCGAACTGGAGCGCGTAGTCCTCGGTGCGGTCGGTGGAGTTGTTGACCACCACGACGATCAGGTCGGGCCGGCGGGTCTGCTTGGCCAGCGACTCGAGAGAGGTGAAGACTCCGACCTCCTCGTTCCTCGCGGGAACCAGGACGACGGTCTCGTAGACCATGGAGGTCGTGGTGGGGGCGGCGCGGACGCTCCCGCCGCGGCCTCTTCGGTGACGGCTCCGGGCCGCGGGCTGCGACTCAGCCCGGTTTTGGCCCGTGTCGATGATGGACAAGGCGATCCCCCCACCCTGTTCTTCTTTTAGGCGACAGACCCACTCTTTGCGGGCCGTGCGAACGCGCTTGTGAAGATACCGCAAGCATGTCCGGCTGTTGAAAGTTTGAGCGCGCGTCCACGAGTGGGGGTATGTGGCGCAATTTGGACAATGCCTTCGTCCGGAGATGTCCTTTACCGGATCATGAATCCAGTCAATTCAGGCAATTACGTCAGGGGTTGTGCGATGTCGGAGTGAATAAGGTCACGTGCGTGACGAGTTGGGACGGGTTGTGAGAGTCCGGTGTGCATGTGCCTAAGATTCGCAGGTCAACCAGCCATGGAATCTGGGGTATTTCATGTCCCATCGCGGTAAATCGTCTGGTAAAGGGCGAAGCTTCGTCATCTTCACGTCCGTGGTGGTCCTCCTGGCCGCCGCCGGCGCGGCCGCCTACCGGTGGTGGCCGTCGGACGGGGACGACTCCGCGGCCCTGACCGTCCGCTACCGCACCGAAGGTCCGACGGTGACGGACGCCGCCAAGCCCTGGCTGGAAGTCATCAACACGTCCGGCAAGGCGGTGGACCTCGCCGACGTCACCGTCCGGTACCACTACACCGCCGACGACGGTGCCCGGTTCGCGGCCAACTGCGTGCAGACGTCGCTCGACTGCTCCACGGTCACCCTGCGGACGGCCGCCGCGCAGAAGGCCGGCCCGAAGGCCGACCGCTACCTGGAGATCGGCTTCACGGGGGAGGCCCGCACCCTGAAGCCCGGCGGGACGACCCAGGCGATCGGGCTCCAGCTGTACCGCGTCGACGACGAGAAGCTGGACCAGTCGGACGACTACTCGTTCGACGCGGAGAAGACGTCGTACCAGGAGTCCGAGCGGGTCACGGCCTACCTGGACGGGGTCCAGGTGTGGGGCGAAGGGCCGGGCGGCGAGACCACGGGATCCGGGCGGTCCGCGAACGCGGGGTCCCTCGCCGAAGCGGTTCGGCCGCCCGCCGGCCTCCTCTTCGACGACTTCGCCTACGCGGGCCCCGAGGATCCGTCGCTCGCCGCCAACGGCTGGGTGGTGCGCAGCGGCGCGGGCGGACCGGGCGTCGATGACTCGTGGTCGGCGAAGGGGGTCACGTTCCCGGCCGGCGAGAAGGACGACGGCGGGCAGGCGCTGCGACTGGAGGCCCGTACCGACGGCACGAAGAAGGGGACGGTGCAGTCCGAGTTCCACACCGCGCGTCCGGTGTTCCGCGAGGGCACGTTCGTCGCCCGCGTGTACTTCACCGACGAGCCGGTGAGCGGCGAGGACGGCGATCACGTCTCCCAGTCCGTCTTCGCCATCTCGCCGGACCACAAGTCGGAGAAGTACAGCGAACTCGACTTCGAGTACATGGCGAACGGCGGCTGGGGTCGCTACGGCCCGATCCTCGACACCACCAGCTGGCGCAGCAGCGACGAGGGCGACCGGGTCACCAGGCCCCATCAGCTGAAGCTCGGCGGCTGGCACACCCTGGCCATGACCGCGGCCGACGGCAAGGTCACCTACTCGGTGGACGGCGAGGTGCTGTTCACCAGTGGGAAGTCGTACCTCCCGCGCGAGGCGATGAGCGTCAACTTCAGCAACTGGTTCATCGACCTCCCCTTCAAGGGGGAGCGGTCCTGGGAGATGAAGGTCGACTGGGTGTACTTCAGGTCCGGCCAGGCCGTCTCCCCGGACGACGCGGCGAAGGCCGTGGCCGGCTTCGCCGCCGCGGGCACGAGGCACGTGAACACGCTCGCGGGAAGCGACTGACGAGTCGGTGCCTCAGCCCGCCTCGGCCGCCGCCGAGGCCTGGGCCTCGCCGCGCCGCCGGATCTGGCGGAAGGCGAACTCGGCCAGGTCGTCGCCCGCCTTGAACACCTCCGTGGTCTTCTCCGTCACGTCCTTGCCGTCGGTGAAGCCCGCGACGGTGAAGTAGGCGTAGCGGCCGTAGGAGTTGGTCGTGGAGCGGCAGACGGCGCCGGTGCAGAAGGACTTCACGCCGCCGCCCGACAGGGAGCGGATGATGCTCTTCTTGTCGGCCTGCTGCTTGGCCTTCGCGGCCTGCGCCTCGGTGTCGAAGACGGCCACGCCGACCGTCACCGCCACGTCCCCCTGGGTGTAGGTGACCCGCATCATGCGGGTGCAGCCGTTGTCGGTGAGGACCTTCGGCAGCGTCTTCTGGGCGGCGGAGCCGCAGGTGCGGGTGTCCGCCGTCGGGCCCTTCTTGTAGACCGTCTCGC
Organism: Streptomyces mutabilis; assembly: GCF_046628145.1. NCBI lineage: Bacteria > Bacillati > Actinomycetota > Actinomycetes > Kitasatosporales > Streptomycetaceae > Streptomyces > Streptomyces mutabilis. Next base: position 4,686,177 of record NZ_CP176874.1, read on the forward strand.
CCATGGTGAGCTGGGTGCCGGGGAAGAGCAGGTCGGGGCTGAGCGGGGCCTTGTCCTTCTTGACGCTGGAGACGAAGTCCTTCGGGTCCAGCGGCGGGGGCGCGCTGGTCGGCGCGAACGAGGGGGCGGTGGCCGACGCGCTGGGTATGTCCGCGGTCGCGGGGAGCTGGGAGGAGGGGCCGTCCGACGCCTGCCCGGAGCCGTTGGCCGAGACCACGGCCACGGCGACGGCGGTGGCGACGGCCACGGTGGCCAGGGCGCCGCCGCCGATGAAGAGCAGCCGGCGGCGCTTGGCGCGGGCCTCGGAGGCCTCGGCGAGGGCGGCCCAGTCAGGGGTGTTGTCGCCCTGGCCACTGTTCCAGGGCTGCTGGGACGGCTGCTGCGATTGCGGTTTCCAGGGATCCCACTGCGACTGAGGTCCCCCCTGCCCAAAGCTCATGGGCGGCATCTTAGACGGGCTGTGCGGCGTGCTGGTGCGGCTCCCGGAGCCTCTCAGCGCCTAGCGTTCCGTCCATGCGGACGGGCAAAAGCGACATCTCCGGCTGGTTGGTGCGACCGGCGGGCGGGCCCCTGTGGGCGGTGCTCGTGGCGGTGCTGGCGGCGTGCGCGGGACACGCGGCGCGCGTGACCTCGGACGGGGGGATGGACAACGCGATCGTCGTGCGGGCCGCCCGCGCCTGGCTGGCCGGCGGCTCCCCGTACGACGATCCGCACTTCCTCTACCTCCCGAGCGCGGTCCTGGCCGCCGCCCCGCAGGCGATGCTGCCCCCGGCGGTGCTGCGGTGGCTCGTGCCGTGCGCGGTGACGGTCCTGCTGGCGGTGGGCTGGGCGTGCGCGCTGCGGCTGCACCGGGTGCCGCTCGGCAGCCGGCTCGCGGTCCTCGGGCTCACCGGGCTCGCGGCGGGTTTCGCTCCGTTCGGGCACCTGGTGCGCCTCGGCAACTGGACGGTGACGGCGGCGGTGGCCCTGCCCCTGTCCCTGCTGCTGGCGAGCCGGGGGCGGTGGACGGCGGCGGGGGTGGCCATCGGCGCGGCCGTGGCCCTCAAGCCGCTGCTCGCGCCCGTCGTCCTCCTCTTCCTGTTCGCCGGGCGGTGGCGGGCGCTGACGGCGGCGGTGGCCCTGCCCGCGCTCGCCTCCGGGGCGGCGGCGCTGCTGATGCCCGACCCGGCCGGCTTCTTCACCCGCACCCTGCCCTTCCTCCTGCACGGCGACGACGGCTTCGTCCGGCTGTACGAGGCGTCCCCGGCGGCCGTGCTGCCCCGGCTCGGGGTGCCGGAGGCGCTCGCCCAGGGCCTCGCGGTGGCGGCGGCCGGGGCCGGGGTGCTGTGCGCGTACGTCCGCTGGCGCCGCGCTGACCCCGGGCCGCTGCGGCTCGCGGAGACCGGCGCCGGCCTGATGCTCGCGGCGTTCCTCGTCTCCCGGCCCTCCTACGACCACTACCTCCTGGTCGTCCTCCCGCTGCTGCTCGCCGGACTGCCGTACGCCGGGTCGGCGGCCCGCGTGGTCTGGTTCTGGATCTCCCTGGTGCCCCAGGTGCCGGGGGTGACCTGGCCCTGGCTGGAGTCGGAGAAGCGGCGGGCCTTCAGGGACGCGTTCACGCTGTGTGTGCTGGCGGTGACGGTCGCCCGGCAGGCCCGGGGCGGGGCGGAGGCGAGCGGCGGTGACGGCCTGCGCACCGGGCCCGGGGCGGAGCCCGCTCAGGTCGCGGCGGCTCCGTTTTGACCAGGCTGTGCCACCCCGGGTACGCTGCACAGTCGTATGTGTATTGGCTTGCTCATTCTCACGTGAGGGGCCCTTACACCGGTCCACCGGGACCGATGACCAGCGACCAGCACGCGGTTTGCGTCACCGCGGTGCGGTCAGGGCTGTCGTGATCGTCTTCGGTGACCTTGTCAGGACCATTCACTGAAGAAGCGAAGGCTACGAACCGTGCGTACGTACAGCCCCAAGCCCGGCGATGTGACGCGCCAGTGGCACGTCATCGACGCTCAGGACGTCGTCCTGGGTCGTCTCGCCACGACCGCCGCCACCCTGCTGCGTGGCAAGCACAAGCCGATCTACGCGCCGCACGTCGACGCTGGTGACTTCGTCATCATCATCAACGCCGACAAGGTGCACCTCTCCGGCAACAAGCGGACCCAGAAGATGGCGTACCGCCACTCCGGCTACCCGGGCGGTCTGCGCTCGGTGCGCTACGACGAGCTGCTGGACAAGAACCCGGAGAAGGCCGTGGAGAAGGCCATCAAGGGCATGCTCCCCAAGAACTCCCTGGGCCGTCAGATGCTCTCGAAGCTGAAGGTCTACAAGGGTGACCAGCACCCGCACGGCGCGCAGCAGCCGCAGCCGTTCGAGATCACCCAGGTCGCGCAGTAAGTCCGGCCACCCCCTAAGACTGAAGAGAATCTGAGGAGCATCGTGGCCGAGACCACTGCCGAGCAGCCGCTCGAAGAGATCGACATCGACAGCTACACCACCGAGTCCGAGGTCCCCGTCGAGGGTGAGTACACCTCGGAGTCCATGGCCTCCGCCTTCGGCGAGCCCCAGCCGGCCGCCGGCCTGGGCCGTCGCAAGAACGCCATCGCCCGTGTCCGGATCGTCCCGGGCACCGGCAAGTGGAAGATCAACGGCCGCACCCTCGAGGACTACTTCCCGAACAAGGTGCACCAGCAGGAAGTCAACGAGCCCTTCAAGGTGCTCGAGCTGGACGACCGTTACGACGTCATCGCCCGCATCGCCGGTGGCGGTGTCTCCGGCCAGGCCGGTGCGCTCCGTCTCGGTGTCGCCCGCGCCCTGAACGAGGCCGACGTCGACAACAACCGCGGCCCGCTGAAGAAGGCCGGCTTCCTCAAGCGCGACGACCGTGCGGTCGAGCGCAAGAAGGCCGGTCTGAAGAAGGCCCGCAAGGCTCCGCAGTACAGCAAGCGCTAAGCCGCGCCTGCCTGTACTCCGAACGCCCCGGCGGCACGCCACTGTGCTGCCGGGGCATTCGTTTATCCCCGCCGTTGGGCGTATAACGGCACAAGACGTTCTAAGGCTCATGTGATCGGATGACCGGGCGGTGTGCCCGGGACGACGGGAGCCGGCTGCGTGGGCCGTACCGGCAGCGCTCCCGTCCGTGACGCTTCCTCAGGAGGACAAGTGGGACGACTCTTCGGCACGGACGGCGTGCGCGGCGTCGCCAACGCGGATCTGACGGCCGAGCTGGCGCTCGGACTCTCCGTCGCCGCGGCGCACGTACTGGCCGAGGCGGGCACCTTCGCCGGGCACCGGCCGACCGCCGTGGTCGGGCGGGACCCGCGCGCCTCCGGGGAGTTCCTGGAAGCCGCCGTGGTCGCGGGCCTGGCCAGCGCCGGCGTGGACGTGCTGCGGGTCGGCGTGCTGCCGACGCCCGCGGTCGCCCACCTGACCGGCGCGCTCGGCGCCGACCTCGGCGTGATGCTCTCCGCGAGCCACAACGCCATGCCCGACAACGGCATCAAGTTCTTCGCCCGCGGCGGCCACAAGCTCGCCGACGAGCTGGAGGACCGCATCGAGTCCGTCTACGCCGAGCACCGCACCGGCGCCCCCTGGGACCGCCCGACCGGCGCCGGCGTCGGCCGCGTCCGCGACTACGACCAGGGGCTCGACCAGTACGTCGCGCACCTCGTCGGTGTCCTGCCCAACCGCCTCGACGGGCTGAAGATCGTCCTCGACGAGGCGCACGGCGCCGCCCACCGGGTCTCGCCCGAGGCGTTCGCGCGGGCCGGGGCCGAGGTCGTCACCATCGGTGCCGTGCCGGACGGCCTCAACATCAACGACGGCTGCGGCTCCACCCACCTCGACCTGCTCAAGGCCGCCGTCGTCGAGCACGGCGCCGACCTGGGCATCGCCCACGACGGTGACGCCGACCGCTGCCTGGCCGTGGACCACACCGGCGCGGAGGTGGACGGCGACCAGATCCTCGCCGTGCTGGCGCTGGCGATGCGGGAGCGGGACGCGCTGCGGTCCGACACCGTCGTCGCGACCGTCATGTCCAACCTGGGCTTCAAGCTGGCCATGGAGCGCGAGGGCATCCGGTTCGCGCAGACCGGCGTCGGCGACCGGTACGTCCTGGAGGAGATGAAGGAGCACGGCTACGCCCTCGGTGGCGAGCAGTCCGGCCACGTCATCATCCTCGACCACGCCACCACCGGCGACGGCACGCTGACCGGCCTGATGCTGGCGGCGCGGGTCGCGCAGACGGGCCGTACGCTCCAGGACCTGGCGTCCGTCATGGAGCGGCTGCCGCAGGTGCTGATCAATGTGCCGGACGTGGACAAGTCCCGGGTGACCAGCTCCGCCGAGCTGGCCGCGGCGGTCTCCGAGGCCGAGCGGGAGCTGGGGAGCACCGGGCGGGTGCTGCTGCGTCCCTCCGGGACCGAGCCGCTCGTACGGGTGATGGTCGAGGCGGCGGACATCGAGCAGGCCCGGGCCGTCGCGGGGCGGCTGGCCGATTCGGTGAAGTCGGCGCTCGGGTAGTTTCCGGGGGCCGGGTTCGGGGCGGGGGTTCGGTGCGGTGCGGGCCGCGGGTTCGTCGTGGCCCGGCGTGCAGTTCCCCGCGCCCCTAGGTGGGTTTCACCATCCGGCGTCGTTGTGTCGCCCACAGTGCCTTCTGGATCAGCAGGGTCAGGGTTCCGGCAAGGATGATGGCGGCCAGGTTCAACAGCAGCTGCTCGGTCGAGCGCCAGGCTTGGTGGGCGTCGCCGTAGAAGAGCGCCACGGCCGCGTTCGCGGCGGCCGGCACGGTCGTCACCGAGATGGCGACACCGACCAGAGCACCCGACTTGGCGGATGTCAGGGAGAGGGTCCCCGCGGCGCCGGCGAGGATCGCCACCACGAACGAGAACCAGTCCGGGGCGTAGACGAAACCGGTATTGGGGCGGTCGGCTTCCAGCTTGCTCTCGCTGAAGAGGTCGAAGGCGTCCATCACCCAGCTGAACGCCACCGTCACTGCCATCGCCACAGCGAACCCCACCAGCAGCGCGATCGCCGAGCGAAGCGCCAGCCGCGGGGCGCGCTGCACGATCGCCGTGCAGATGCCGGCCAGCGGGCCGAACTCCGGGCCGACCGCCATCGCGCCCACGATCAGGATCGCGTTGTCCAGCACCACACCGCAGGCCGCGATCATCGTGGCGAGCGTGATGAAGGCGATGTAGGTGATGGAGAGGGTCGACTCCTCGTGCGTCGCCTCCTCCAACTGCTCCCACAGCACCGCGTCGGCGGGCTCGCCCGGCGCGTCCTTCTCGGCCTTGTCGGCGCGCTCGGACAGTGACAGGTCGATGTTCTCCGCGGTGATGGCGCCGCAGCTGTCGATGCCCAGCGACCGGAGCCGGTTGATGAGCGCGTCGCCCGCCTCCCGGGCGACGTCGCACATGACGACGTCGCCCACGGGATCGCGGGCCGCGCCCGGCAGGACGACCAGGTGCGTGGTGCCGACCGTCCCCTCGATCAGGTGGACCACCTCGTCGGTGCGGTCGGCCGGGGTGATCAGGCGCAGATGCAGCATCCGGTATTTGTACCGGCTGGGACGGGCGCCGTCACAGTTTGCGCAGGCTCAGCCGCTGCACCTTGTGGTCGGGGCCCTTGCGCAGGATCAGGGTGGCCCGGCCGCGGGTGGGCGCCACGTTCTCCACCAGGTTGGGCTTGTTGATGGTGCGCCAGGTGGTGCGGGCGTAGTCGAGGGCCTCCTCCTCCGACACCTGGGTGTACTTGCGGAAGTACGAGGACGGGTTCTGGAAGGCGGTATCGCGCAGCTTGCGGAAGCGGCTGAGGTACCACTGCTCGATGTCCTCGGTGCGGGCGTCGACGTACACGCTGAAGTCGAAGTAGTCGGCGAGTCCGACCCTGGTGCGGCCGTCCTTGCCGGGCAGCGCGGGCTGCAGGACGTTCAGGCCCTCGACGATCAGGATGTCCGGGCGGCGGACGACGAGCTTCTGGTCCGGGACGATGTCGTAGATGAGGTGGGAGTAGACCGGGGCGGTCACCTCGGCCTTGCCCGCCTTGATGTCGGCGACGAAGCGGGTCAGGGCCCGGCGGTCGTAGGACTCGGGGAAACCTTTCCGCGACATCAGGCCGCGGGCCTCCAGCTCCTTCGTGGGCAGCAGGAAGCCGTCGGTGGTGACCAGTTCCACGCGCGGGTGCTCCGGCCAGCGGGAGAGCAGCGCCTGGAGCAGGCGGGCGACGGTGGACTTGCCGACGGCGACCGAGCCGGCGACCCCTATGACGAAGGGGGTGCCGGACTGGGAGCCCTGCTCGCCGAGGAAGGTGTTCAGCGCGCCGCGCAGGCCGTCGGTGGCGCCGACGTAGAGGTTGAGCAGCCGGGACAGCGGGAGGTAGATGTCCCGCACCTCGTCGAGGTCGATGACGTCGCCGAGACCGCGCAGCTTCTCCACCTCCTCGGCGGTCAGCGGCAGCGGCGTCTTGTCGCGCAGCGCGCTCCACTCGGGGCGGGTGAGGTCGACGTAGGGAGTCGCCTCCGGCCGTTGCCGGTGGGCGCTCCGGGGCATCGAGGAGACCGGAGAGATCACAGTCCATTGTTAACGGAGTTCGAACAGGGCGGCAGGTGGGGTGTGTCACGTCGGCCGGAACGCCGTGACCGACGACTCCGTGGAAGTTACGGGCGGGTACGGATGGCCGGTTATCGATCACAGGTGCGATTGCCGTGTGTAGCGTGCGCAACCCCGAGCGGAACGCGTCTGCCTTTTCCGACAGTCCCGGACGCAATCCGACATCGTCCCGATGAAAGAGTGCCGACGTGAGATCGACCGCTGTCCGCCGCACCGCTCTGGCGGCCTCCGCCGCCGTCCTCGCCCTGCTCGCCACCGCCTGTGGCGGATCGTCCGATGACGACGGTGCGGCCGAGGGTGACAAGGCCAAGGCGGACCGGTCCGCGCCGGCGGATGGGGGCAACGCCGGCGACTCGGCCCCGGCGGGCGACGCGCTGACCGCCGCCGAGCTGGAGAAGGTCGCCCTCGCCCAGGCGGACGTCGAGAACGGTGAGGTCACCAGCGAGATCCCGGCGGACGAGGACATCGCCAAGGACCAGGTCTCGACGGACGGCAAGGCATGTCTGCCGCTCGCCCACGCCCAGGCCGCGGTGGCCCAGGGCGAGCCGGCGGCGGACGTGAAGCGCTCCTGGACGGGCCAGACGGAGACCGAGTCCGAGGGCTCGGGCCCTGACGGTCAGGACATGACCGAGATCAGCGTGGACATGGTCAGGCTGAACGTCGCCTCCTATGCGGACGGTGGCGCCGGGCAGGCGCTGACGGAGCTGAAGGCCGCCGTCGAGCAGTGCGCCGGCGGTTTCACCGCGAGCGTGGGCAGCGACAAGCTGCGGATCGCCGAAGTCACCACGACCGCCGCTCCCAAGGGCGGGGACGAGGGCTTCGCGGTCACCCTCGGGGTGGACATCGGCAAGGACGCCAACGCGCCCATGAAGGTCGTCGTGGTCCGCAAGGGCGCCACGATCGCCTCCTTCAGTGCCGCCAACCTCTCCTCCATGGCGACCGGTGCGGACTTCGAGGTCCCCGCGGCCGTCATCGACGCGCAGATCGCCAAGCTCGGCTGACGCCGGGGCCCGTCGGAGGCGTTCGTACCCCGGTGGGAATTTCCGATTTCGGGCACGGGAAGGCCGGTTCGCGATCGAAACTGATCGTAGGCTGCCGGTCATGTGCGGAATCGTGGGATACGTGGGGTCACAGTCGGCGCTCGACGTCGTGATGGCCGGGCTGAAGCGACTCGAGTACCGGGGATACGACTCGGCGGGCGTCGCCGTGCTCGCGGACGGTGGCCTCGCCACCGCCAAGCGCGCCGGGAAGCTCGTCAACCTGGACAAGGAACTGGCCGAGCGACCACTGCCGAGCGCCGTGACCGGCATCGGTCACACCCGCTGGGCCACGCACGGCGCGCCGACCGACGCCAACGCCCACCCGCACCTCGACAACGCGGGCCGGGTGGCCGTGGTCCACAACGGCATCATCGAGAACTTCGCGCCGCTGCGGGCCGAACTGGAGGAGCGCGGCCACACGCTGGCCTCCGAGACCGACACCGAGGTCGTCGCCCACCTGCTCGCCGAGGAGTTCTCCGCCTGCGCCGACCTCGCCGAGGCGATGCGGCTGGTGTGCCGGCGTCTGGAGGGCGCGTTCACGCTGGTCGCGGTTCACGCGGACCAGCCGGACGTGGTCGTGGGCGCGCGCCGCAACTCGCCGCTCGTGGTGGGCGTCGGGGAGGGCGAGTCCTTCCTCGCCTCGGACGTGGCCGCCTTCATCGCGCACACCCGGGACGCCATCGAACTGGGCCAGGACCAGGTCGTGGAGCTGCGCCGGGACGGCGTCACGGTCACCGGCTTCGACGGCACCCCGGCCGACGTCCGCTCCTACCACGTCGACTGGGACGCCTCGGCCGCCGAGAAGGCCGGGTACGACTACTTCATGCTCAAGGAGATCGCCGAGCAGCCGAAGGCGGTCGCCGACACCCTGCTCGGCCGCATCGACGGCTCCGGCACGCTCAGCCTGGACGAGGTGCGCATTCCCGCCGGGGTGCTCCGGGAGGTCGACAAGGTCGTCATCGTCGCGTGCGGCACGGCCTTCCACGCCGGGCTGATCGCCAAGTACGCCATCGAGCACTGGACGCGCGTCCCCTGCGAGGTGGAGCTGGCCAGCGAGTTCCGCTACCGGGACCCGATCCTGGACCAGCAGACCCTGGTCGTCGCGATCTCCCAGTCCGGCGAGACGATGGACACCCTCATGGCCCTGCGCCACGCCCGTGAACAGGGCGCCAAGGTGCTGGCCATCTGCAACACCAACGGCTCCACGATCCCGCGCGAGTCCGACGCCGTGCTCTACACGCACGCCGGCCCCGAGGTCGCGGTCGCCTCCACCAAGGCCTTCCTCACCCAGCTGGTCGCCTGCTACCTGGTCGCCCTCTACCTCGGACAGGTGCGGGGCACGAAGTACGGGGACGAGATCCGCGACGTCGTCCGCGACCTGTCCCGGATCTCCGGCGCCGTCGAGCAGGTCCTGGAGACCATGGAGCCCGTGCGGGAACTGGCGCGTTCCCTGGCCCACAAGAACACGGTGCTGTTCCTGGGCCGGCACGTCGGCCACCCGGTCGCCCTCGAAGGCGCCCTGAAGCTCAAGGAGCTGGCGTACATGCACGCCGAGGGCTTCGCGGCGGGCGAGCTGAAGCACGGGCCGATCGCGCTGATCGAGGAGGACCTGCCGGTCGTCGTGGTCGTGCCGTCCCCGCGCGGGCGTTCGGTCATCCACGACAAGATCGTGTCCAACATCCAGGAGATCCGGGCCCGGGGCGCCCGCACCATCGTCATCGCCGAGGAGGGCGACGAGACGGTCGTGCCCTACGCCGACCACCTCGTCCGCATCCCGGCCACGCCGACGCTCCTCCAGCCGCTGGTGGCGACGGTCCCGCTCCAGGTCTTCGCCTGCGAACTGGCGACGGCCCGGGGCAACGAGGTGGACCAGCCGCGGAACCTCGCGAAGTCGGTGACGGTGGAGTGACCTACCGGTCCGCGTGACGCAGGTCGGCGACGAGACGGAAGCGCTCCAGCACCGCCTGCGTCTCGTCGTCCACCGCGAATCCGGGGTCGTCCAGGGCGGCGCGCATCTCCGCGCTGTGCCAGAACCGCTCGTGCCCGGCCCGCCATTCGGCCACGCTGGTGTACCCCTCGCCCTCGTCCATCGCGTGGGCGAGGTCCACCCGGGCCAGCGGGACGACGCGGACCCCGGTCACCTCGATGACGGCGACCGGCCGATCGTCCGAGCCGACGACCACCGACCGCTGCCCCGCCTCGGGCAGCGGCTCCCCGTCCCGCTCGTACTCGACGGCGAGGCCGGTCGTGGAGGTCTTGGACCCGTCGAGGATCGCCGCGACGAGCTGGTCGCGCAGGGGGCCGGGGAACGCGAACTCAACTCTGGGCAGCGTGTCGGTGTCGATGTGCGAGAAGGCCGAGGCGGAGTCAGGCGTCATGGCAGAACAGTAATGACGCGCTCCCGAGCCGTGGCCCCCACTCGACGCCGCCTCGCACCGAGCCCTCGCTCAAACCCCGTGCCCGGCCCCCCGCACATCCCGCCAAGCCCTCCCCACCGCCTCCGCGACCTCGTGCGCCCCCACCGGCGCCCCGTCCGCCGCGAACCGCCCCGCCAGCCCGTGCAGATACGCCCCGGCACTCCCCGCGTCCCGCGCCGACAGCCCCGCCGCCAGCAGCGACCCCGCGAGCCCGGACAGCACGTCCCCGCTGCCCGCCGTCGCGAGCCACGACGTCCCCGTCGGGTTGACCCGCACCGGCCCGCCCTCCGCCCCGGCCACCACCGTCGTCGACCCCTTCAGCAGCACCGTCGCCCCGTACCGCCCCGCCAGCTCCCGCGCCGAGGCCAGCCGCGCCCCCTCGACCTCCTCGCGGGCCACCCCGAGCAGTGCCGCCGCCTCCCCGGCGTGCGGCGTCATCAGAGTCGGTGCCGTACGTCGCCGCACCGCGTCGGCGTCCGCCAGCCGCAGCCCGTCCGCGTCGATCAGCACCGGCACCTCCGCGGCCAGCACCTCGGCCACGGTCCCGGCGTTGTCACCGGCCCCCGGCCCGACGACCCACGCCTGCACGCGTCCCGCCCGCTGCGGCCCCTGGTCCGACACGAGCGTCTCGGGGTAGCGGGCGAGCACCGCGTCCCCGGCCGGGCCGACGTACCGCACCGCCCCGGCCCCGCCCCGCAGCGCCCCGGCGACGGCGAGCACGGCCGCGCCCGGGTAGCGCGCCGACCCGGCGGCGATGCCCACGACCCCCCGCCGGTACTTGTCGCTCTCCGCACCCGGCACCGGCAGCAGCCGTGCCACGTCCGCGTGCTGCAACGCCTCCAGCTCGGCCGCGTCGTCCGGCAGCGGCAGCCCGATGTCCACCAGCCGCACCGACCCCGCGTACTCCCGCGCCGGATCGACCAGCAGCCCCGGCTTGTGCGCCCCGAACGTCACCGTCAGGTCGGCCCGTACGGCCGCCCCGTGCACCTGCCCGGTGTCCGCGTCGACCCCGCTCGGCAGGTCCACCGCGACGACGGGGGCCCGCGACCGCGCCGCCGCGTCGGCGAGCGGTACCGCGGCCTCCCGCAGCCCGCCCTTGCCGCCGATCCCCACGATGCCGTCGACGACCAGGTCGGCCCGCCCGATCAGCTCCCCGGCGCTCCCGCCGCCGGCCTCCGCGACCTGCCCGCCCGCCCGGCGCAACGCCGTCAGCCCCCCGCCGTGCGCGCGCTCCGGCGTGAGCAGCACCGCCGTCACCCCCGCTCCCCGCCGGGCGAGGCGGGCCCCGGCGTACAGGGCGTCGCCGCCGTTGTCCCCGCTGCCGACCAGCAGCACCACCCGGCTGCCGTAGACCCGGCCGGCCACCCGCCCGAGCACCTGGGCGCAGGCGGCGGCGAGCCCGGCCGCCGCCCGTTGCATCAAAGCCCCCTCGGGGAGCCGTGCCATCAGCTCCCGTTCGGCCGTCCTGACCATCTCCACGCCGTACGCAGTCCGCATGCCGTCGAGTCTTCCCCGTACGCGGTGAACACGCACGGTCCCGCCGTCCGCGATGGGGGACAGTTGTCCCATGGGTGACGACGAGACGGCACAGGTGATGACCTCGCTGGGGGCCCGCCTGCGCGCCATCCGGCAGGCCCGCGGTCTCACGCTGGCCCAGCTCGGCGCCGCCACCGGCATCTCCGTGTCCACGCTGTCCCGGCTGGAGTCGGGGCAGCGCGAGCCGGGGCTGCGGCACCTGCTGCCGCTGGCCAGGGCGCACCGCCTGCCCCTGGACGAACTGGTCGGCTCCCGCACCGGCGACCCCCGCGTCCACCCGCGCCCGTTCACCCGGCACGGCCAGACCTGGGTCCCGCTCACCCGCAACCCCAACGACGGGCTGCACGCGTACAAGCAGATCCTGCCCGCGCCCGCGGTCGCCCGCACCGAGTGGACCCCGCGGCCCGAGCAGGGCTCGCACGAGGGCCACGAGTGGATCTACGTCCTCTCCGGCCGCCTGCTCCTCGCCCTCGGCGACCACGACCTGGTCCTGACGGCCGGTGAGACGGCGGAGTTCGACACGCGCGTCCCGCACGGCATCGCCAACGCGGGGGACCGGCCCGTGGAATGGATCGCCCTGTACGGCGCGCAGGGCGAACGCATGCACATCCGGGTCCAGCCGACGCAGAACTGACCCCACCGGCCCGGGTCCGGCCGGCGCAGAACTGACCTCACCGGCCCGGGGCCGGTCGACGCAGAACTGACCCCACCGGGCCCGGGTCCGGCCGGCGCAGAACTGACCTCACCGGCCCGGGTCCGGCCGGCGCAGAACTGACCCCACCGGCCCGGGTCCGGCCGGCACGGAACCGATCCCACCGCTCCGGGTCCGGCCGGCACGGAACCGACCCCACCGCTCCGGGGCCGGCCGACAGGCAACCGGCCTCACCGGTCTGCGGCCGGCCTACCCTTCCGCGATCACCACCGCCGAGGCCACCCCCGCGTCGTGGCTCATCGACACGTGCCACGACGCCACCCCGAGCTCCGCCGCCCGCGCCGCCACCGTCCCCGTCACCCGCAGTCGCGGCTGCCCGCTGTCCTCGACGTACACCTCCGCGTCCGTCCAGTGCAGCCCGGCGGGCGCGCCGAGCGCCTTCGCCAGCGCCTCCTTCGCCGCGAACCGGGCGGCGAGCGAGGCGACGCCCCGGCGCTCACCGCCGGGCAGCAGCAACTCGCTCTCCACGAAGAGCCGCCGCGCCAAGGCCGGCGTGCGTTGCAGCGACGCGCCGAACCGCTCGATCTCGGCCACGTCGATCCCGACCCCGATGATGCTCATGCCGGGCACCCTAACGACTGAGGGCGGAGCGGGCGGCGGGTGCTCTGAGAGACTGGGGGCACGATGAGTGAGACAGCTGCTCGGTGGGACGCGGAGGCGCGGGCCCGGGCCGAGATCGATCTGGCCGCCCTGCGGGCCAACGTCCGCGCCCTGCGCGAACGGGCCCCCGGGGCGGCTCTCATGGCCGTGGTCAAGGCCGACGCCTACGGCCACGGCGCCACCGAGTGCGCCCGCGCGGCCGTCGCGGCGGGCGCGACCTGGCTCGGTACCGCCACCCCGCAGGAGGCCCTCGCGCTGCGCGCGGACCCGGCGTTGCCGCAGGACCTGCGGATCATGTGCTGGCTGTGGACGCCGGGCGGCCCCTGGCGCGAGGCCGTCGAGGCCGGACTCGACGTGTCCGTCAGCGGCATGTGGGCCCTGGCGGAGGCCGTCGGGGCGGCACGGCGGGCCGAGGTCCCCGCGCGGGTGCAGCTCAAGGCCGACACCGGGCTCGGGCGGGGCGGCTGCCAGCCCGGCGCGGACTGGGAGGAACTGGTCCGCGAGGCCCTGCGGGCCGAGGCCGAGGGGCTGCTGCGCGTCACCGGGCTCTGGTCGCACTTCGCCTGCGCCGACGAGCCCGGGCACCCCTCCATCGCCGCGCAGCTCACCCGCTTCCGGGAGATGACGGCGTACGCGGAGCAGCAGGGCGTACGCCCCGAGGTCCGGCACATCGCCAACTCGCCGGCCACGCTCACCCTCCCCGAGACCCACTTCGACCTCGTACGCCCCGGCATCGCGATGTACGGCGTCTCGCCCAGCCCCGAGATCGGCACCCCCGCCGACTTCGGACTGCGCCCCGTGATGACGCTGTCCGCCTCGCTGGCCCTGGTCAAGCAGGTCCCCGGCGGCCACGGCGTCAGCTACGGGCACCACTACGCCACCCCGGGCGAGACCACCCTCGGCCTCGTCCCCCTCGGCTACGCGGACGGCATCCCGCGCCACGCCTCGTCCGCCGGGCCGGTCCTGGTCGGCGGCAAGTGGCGCACGGTCGCGGGGCGGATCGCGATGGACCAGTTCGTCGTCGACCTGGGCGGGGAGCGGCTCGAGCCGGGCGCCGAGGCGGTGCTGTTCGGGCCCGGCGACCGCGGGGAGCCCACCGCCGAGGACTGGGCGCAGGCGGCGGGCACCATCGCGTACGAGATCGTCACCCGGATCGGAACACGCGTTCCGCGCGTCTACGTGAACGAGTGACTCGAACCGACGACGTGAACGGACGACCCGGACGGACGACGCGAACGGACGGCTCGGGCGGGTGGCGTGAACGGACGGCTCGGCCCGGATGACGTGAACGAGTGACGTGAACGGGTGACGTGAACGGGTGACGCGCCCGTCCACGACGTGACGCGCACGACGCGCGTGTCACAGGTGAACCGACGACCAGCGGGTATCCGCACGGCAGCCCGGCGGGCCCGGCGAAGAGGAGCGGTGTACGTGAGCGAGAGCAACGCGGAGGCCGTCGCGTCGGCCGTCGTCTCCGCCACGGAGGCCGCCACCGAGGCCGCCGCCGGCGGCTGGCGCCGGGCGACCGGCATCGCAGGCGTCGCGATAGGCGTGGTCGCGGCGGGTGCCGCGGCGGGCGTGGCGATAGAGCGGCTGACCGTCGGCCGCGGCATGCGCCAGAAGGCGCGGCTCGCCCTCGACTCGGCGGGGCCCTACGGCGGACTGCGCGGCACCCCCGGCAGGGCGTACGCCGACGACGGCACCGAGCTGTACTACGAGGTCGACGACGTCGAGCCGGAGACGGAGTCCGCGCTCACCCGGCGCCGCCGGCGGCTGTTCGGCCGCAAGGAGCCCGCCCCCGTGACCGTCGTCTTCAGCCACGGGTACTGCCTCAACCAGGACTCCTGGCACTTCCAGCGGGCGGCCCTCAGGGGCGTCGTCCGCACCGTGCACTGGGACCAGCGCAGCCACGGCCGGTCCGGGCGGGGCGTGGCCCAGGTGCGGGACGACCGGCCGGTCACCATCGACGAGCTGGGCCGCGACCTGAAGGCCGTCATCGACGCGGCCGCCCCCGAGGGCCCGATCGTGCTGGTCGGGCACTCCATGGGCGGCATGACCGTGATGGCCCTGGCCGACGCGTTCCCCGACCTGATCCGCGAGCGGGTCGTCGGCGTCGCCCTGGTCGGCACGTCCTCCGGGCGGCTCGGCGAGGTGAACTTCGGGCTGCCCGTGGCCGGTGTCAACGCGGTGCGGCGGGTGCTGCCGGGCGTGCTGAAGGCGCTGGGGCAGCGGGCCGAGCTGGTGGAGAAGGGGCGGCGGGCGACGGCGGACCTGTTCGCCGGGATCATCAAGCGGTACTCGTTCGCGTCCCGGGACGTCGACCCGGCCGTGGCGCGGTTCGCCGAGCGGATGATCGAGTCGACGCCGATCGACGTGGTGGCCGAGTACTACCCGGCCTTCAACGACCACGACAAGACCGGGGCCCTCGCCCGCTTCGCCGACCTGCCCGTGCTCGTGCTGGCCGGGGTGCGGGACCTGGTGACGCCGAGCGAGCACAGCGAGGCGATCGCCGACCTGCTGCCGGACGCCGAACTGGTGCTGGTGCCCGACGCGGGGCACCTGGTGATGCTGGAGCATCCGGAACTGGTCACCGACCGGCTCGCCGACCTGCTCGCACGAGCGCAGGAGGCGGCGCGCGGCGCGGTCGTGTGAGGGCGGCGGCTCGGGCGGGCCGTCGCGCCGGCAGCGGCTACCGTGGATGCCTATGGAAGCACCAGCAGCACCGCAGGGCCCGGCCGGGCCCTCCGAGCCCACCCCCGCCGTCGAGATCACCGTCACCTCCCCGGAGCAGATGCGGGAGCTGGGCCGCAGGCTCGCCAAAGTGCTGCGCGCCGGTGACCTGCTGATGCTCAGCGGGGAGCTGGGCGCGGGCAAGACGACGCTGACCCGCGGGCTCGGCGAGGGCATGGGCGTGCGCGGCGCCGTCACCTCCCCGACCTTCGTGATCGCCCGCGTGCACCCCTCCCTCGGCGACGGCCCGCCGCTCGTCCACGTCGACGCCTACCGGCTCTCCGGCGGTCTGGACGAGATGGAGGACCTCGACCTCGACGTCTCGCTGCCCGACTCGGTGATCGTCGTGGAGTGGGGCGAGGGCAAGGTCGAGGAGCTGACCGACGACCGGTTGCAGGTGCGGATCCACCGGGCCGTGGGCGACACCACCGACGAGGTGCGGCACGTGACGCTGACGGGCATCGGCGAGCGCTGGACCACAGCCGACCTGGGCGTGCTCGCGGTCTGACCCGCGGGCCCCGCGCCGCTCGCGGGTCGTCCCGACAAGACGTCGGCAAGATATTGCGTTCCGGGTCTTGCGCGTGGTCACATGGTATCCAGCTCGTGGTTAGGCATGCCTAACCACGCCCGCCCCCGACCATCAGGAGGCGTCCATGTCCGAGACCGAGCCGCAGCCGGGGCCCGCGCCCACCCGTGTGTCCATGTACGACCTGCTCGCGTCCTGCGCCGCCGCGAAGGCGATCTCGACGCCGCCGCGCGCACCCGAGCCGGAGACCCGCCGACCGGTCCGGGAGCACCGCGAGGCCGCCTGAGATCGCCGGAGAGCGCCTGAGTTCGCGGTCGCCGAGGCGGATTCCGGGACTCAGCGAACGACGACGACCTGCTGCCCGATCGTCGCGAACTCCCACATCGCGTCGCCGTCCGCCCGGGTCTCCCGGATGCCGCCGGTGCGCTCGTCCGGGTCGGGCTTCGCCATCGAGCCGTCCACGGCCGCGCTGAACCCGATGACCACGCCGTCGACGCTGGTGAAGCGCACGACGTGCTCGACCGGGATGCCGTCGGAGCCGGTGACCCGGTTGGAACGGGACGTGACCGCGTAGGTGCCCGGCGCCGGGTCGACCGTGCTGGGCGTGACCCTGAAGGTGCGCCGGACCCGGTTGTCCGCGCCGACCAGCCACACCCGGTCGTCGTCCACCGAGTACACCACCCGTTCACCCCTTCCGGTCCCCGCGGGCAGGGCGTCCGGATGCAGCCGGTCGCGGGGGGCCTTGGAGGCGCCGGGGGCGGGCGAGCTGGTCGCGTGGGCCCGGCCGGGGTCGTGCGGGGCGGCGACCGACGCCTGGTGGGCGAGGTACCCGATCGTGGCCAGCGCCGCCGCCGTGAGCCCGGCGACGACACCGGCGCTGCTGCTTGCCACTGGGCGACCACCTCGTCGTCGTACGTCGTGCGTCCGTGCGTCCGTCACCGGCGAAGGTAGCAGTACGTGACCGTATGACCGCGCTGCGCGACACGGTGAGGTCCGCCGACGGGTGCGCGCGCCGACGCGGTCCCGGCGCGCATCACCGCCGCCCGCGGTCCGCCGCCCACCGGGCGTCCGACACGGGCCCCGCGGCGCCGTAGGCTGTTTGCGTGCTCTTGCTCGCTCTGGATACCGCCACGCCCGCCGTGACCGTCGCGCTGCACGACGGTACGGACGTCATCGCCTCGTCGAGCCAGGTGGACGCACGCCGCCACGGTGAGCTGCTGCTGCCGGCCGTCGACCGCGTGCTCGCCGAGGCCGGACTGCGCCTCGACGCCGTCACCGGCATCGTCGCCGGCATCGGCCCCGGCCCCTACACCGGGCTGCGCGTCGGCCTGATGACCGCGGACACCTTCGGGCTCGCGCTCGGCGTGCCCGTGCACGGCGTGTGCACGCTGGACGGCCTCGCCTACGCCGCCGACCTGGAGGGACCCTTCGTGGTGGCGACCGACGCCCGCCGCAAGGAGGTCTACTGGGCCCGGTACGCCGACTCCCGCACCCGCCTCACCGACCCGGCGGTGGACCGCCCCGCCGACATCGCCGAGCAGGTCGCCGGGCTCCCGGCCGTCGGCGCGGGCGCGCTGCTGTACCCGGACACCTTCCCGAAGGCGCACGAGCCGGAGCACGTGTCCGCCGCCGCCCTGGCGTCCCTGGCCGCCGAGAAGCTCGCGGCGGGCGAGGAACTGCCCGCGCCCCGGCCGCTGTACCTGCGCCGGCCCGACGCCCAGGTGCCCAAGAACTACAAGGTGGTCACCCCCAAGTGACCGAGTCAGCCACTGCCGGGCCCGCGACCGTCGTGCTGCGCGAGATGCGCTGGTGGGACATCGACCCCGTCCTGCTGATGGAACGGGAGCTGTTCCCGGAGGACGCCTGGTCGCGCGGCATGTTCTGGTCCGAGCTGGCCCACGCGCGCGGCCCCGGCGCGTCCCGGCGGTACGTGGTCGCCGAGACGGACGGACGGGTCGTCGGCTACGCGGGCCTGGTCACCTCCGGCGAGCAGGCCGACGTGCAGACCATCGCCGTCGCCCGCGACCACTGGGGCACCGGCCTCGGCGCCCGGCTGCTGACCGAGCTGCTGCGGGCGGCCACCGCCTTCGAGTGCACCGAGGTGCTGCTGGAGTGCCGGGTCGACAACACCCGCGCCCAGCGGCTGTACGAGCGCTTCGGCTTCGAGCCCATCGGCTTCAGACGCGGCTACTACCAGCCGGGGAACGTGGACGCCCTGGTGATGCGCCTGACCGACCCTTCCACCTCCCTGCCGGGAACCGAACGAGGAACCGACAACCATGCCTGACGAACCTCTGGTCCTGGGGATCGAGACCTCCTGCGACGAGACCGGTGTCGGTGTCGTCCGGGGCACCACCCTGCTGGCCGACGCCGTCGCGTCCAGCGTCGACGAGCACGCCCGCTTCGGCGGCGTCGTCCCCGAGGTGGCGAGCCGCGCCCACCTGGAGGCCATGGTCCCCACCATCGACCGCGCCCTGAAGGAGGCGGGGGTGAGCGCGCGGGACCTCGACGGCATCGCGGTCACCGCCGGTCCCGGCCTCGCGGGCGCCCTGCTGGTCGGCGTCTCGGCGGCCAAGGCGTACGCCTACGCCCTCGGCAAGCCCCTCTACGGCGTCAACCACCTCGCCTCGCACATCTGCGTCGACCAGCTGGAGCACGGCCCGCTGCCCGAACCGACGATGGCCCTGCTGGTCTCCGGCGGCCACTCGTCGCTTCTGCTCTCCTCCGACATCACCTCCGACGTCCGCCCGATGGGCGCCACCATCGACGACGCGGCCGGCGAGGCCTTCGACAAGATCGCCCGCGTGCTGAATCTGGGCTTCCCCGGCGGCCCGGTCATCGACCGCTACGCCCGCGAGGGCGACCCGAACGCGATCGCCTTCCCGCGCGGCCTCACCGGCCCGCGCGACCCGGCGTACGACTTCTCCTTCTCCGGCCTGAAGACGGCCGTGGCCCGCTGGATCGAGGCCAAGCGGGCGGCGGGGGAGGAGGTGCCGGTGCGCGACGTGTCGGCGTCCTTCCAGGAGGCGGTCGTGGACGTGCTCACCCGCAAGGCCGTGCGGGCCTGCAAGGACCAGGGCGTCGACCACCTGATGATCGGCGGCGGCGTGGCCGCCAACTCCCGGCTGCGGGCGCTCGCCCAGGAGCGCTGCGAGGCGGCCGGCATCCGGCTGCGCGTGCCGCGTCCCAAGCTGTGCACGGACAACGGCGCGATGGTGGCCGCGCTCGGCGCCGAGATGGTCGCCCGGAACCGGGCCGCCTCCGACTGGGACCTGTCGGCCGACTCGTCGCTGCCGGTGACCGACCCGCACGTGCCGGGGCTGGGGCACACGCACGGCCACGACCACGTGCACGAGGTCAGCAAGGAGAACCTGTACTCGTGACCGTCGCGCTGATGTGGGAGGCGCGGGCGGTGCCCGGCCGGGGCGAGGAACTGCTCGCCTGGGCGCGGGCACAGACGCTCGCCGACGCCCCGGTCCGCCGGGAGACCCTGCGTGCCCCGCAGGACCGGGTCCTCGTCATCACCTGGTGGGACGCCGCCTACGACGCCGAGCTGCCGGAACTGCCGGAGCCGGACGCCGGTCTGGTCACCCGGGCGGTGCACCGGTGGCGGTTCGAGTCGGTGGCCGCGGACTGAGCGGGGAGGTCGCGAGGCCCACGTCGCCCATCGTGGGCTTCCGCCACAGCAGCCTGCCGTTCCGGCGCTCCCAGACGGTGACGAGCAGGGCCTGCGTCCCCCAGTGAGCGGCGGACGCCAGCGGGAACAGCGCGGGCCACGTCCCCCACACGAGGGCCGCCACCAGTGTCGGCACGGCCATGAAGGCGAAGAGGCCCGGGAGGAAGAGGCGCTCGCGCAGCGGCTCGTCCGGCGGCGGTTCCACGCCGCCGGCCAGGGGAACGGCCTTGCGGAAACGCCGTACCTCCACGACCAGTTCCACGAGCACCGACAGCACCACGAGCCCGAGCAACCACAAGGGGAACCTGCCTGCGTCTCCCGCGGGCAACGGGTCGAACCCGTGCACGGCGCCACCCGCCACCGCGCAGACGGCGGTGGCGGCCAGCGCCGCTCCGGTGGCTCTCGTCTCGTGGTACAGGATCCGGTCCATCGCGCGCCCCCCCGTGCGCCCGGCGCGGCGGCCTCGGGCCGTCGGCGTCCCCTGTGTCGCAGTGCGTGCCCTGCGTCCCAGTGTGTCTTTTGTGTCGCAGTACGGCCGCCGGTCCATCCGCTTCCGAGCTGC
Source organism: Streptomyces mutabilis (assembly GCF_046628145.1). NCBI lineage: Bacteria > Bacillati > Actinomycetota > Actinomycetes > Kitasatosporales > Streptomycetaceae > Streptomyces > Streptomyces mutabilis. The sequence continues at coordinate 4,706,560 of NZ_CP176874.1, forward strand.
CGCACGGCCCCGTGCGGCGCACGCGCGCGCCGGGCCCCGCCGACCGTAGTCTCAGCTCTCCGGCCGGACCACCCGCTCGTGCCCGAACAGCCGGTGAACACCGAGGGGCCGGCGTGAACGGGAAGGCCGCCCCGTCGGCCTCACCCCACGCCGGGTTCCGATCCGGACGCCGACAGCCGGACACCCGGGGCCACCCGGATGTCGAACGTTTCGACGCATGGGGCGAATGTTCCGGTGATCCCCGGCCGTCCGGGGGGTACGTCGCAAGGGCCCGCAGGGTTACGATCGCCACCATGACATCCCCGCAGCCCGCCGAAACCCGGACGCAGAGGCGCCCCGCGCAGACCGCGACCCTCGCCGAGATCGCGCGCGAGGCCGGTGTGTCGGCGCCGACTGTTTCGAAGGTCCTCAACGGCCGCGCCGACGTCGCCCCCGCGACCCGCTCCCGCGTGGAGGAACTGCTGCGCACCCACGGCTACCGGCGCAGGCGGGCCGAGGCGACCCGCTCGCCCCTGATCGACCTGGTCTTCCACGAGCTGGAGAGTGCCTGGGCGATGGAGGTCATCCGCGGGGTGGAGAACGTGGCGCGGGACGCGGGGCTCAGCGTCGTGCTCTCGGAGAGCGCGGGACGCCTCACCCCCGGCCGCAGCTGGGCCGACCAGGTCGCCGCCCGCCGCCCGCACGGCGTGATCCTCGTCCTGTCCGGCCTCGACGAGTCCCAGCGGGCCCTGCTCACCAGCCGCTCCATCCCGTTCGTGGTGATGGACCCGGCCGGTGACCCGGGCGCCGACGTGCCCTCCATCGGCGCCACCAACTGGCAGGGCGGACTCGCCGCCACCCGGCACCTGGTCGACCTCGGCCACACCCGCATCGGCGCGATCAGCGGACCCACCCGGATGATGTGCAGCCGCGCCCGCGTCGACGGCTACCGGGCCGCCCTGGAGACGGCCGGGCTGCCGGTCGACCCGGGCCTGATCGTCACCGGGGACTTCCACCACGAGGCCGGCTACCGCCAGGGCCTGGAGCTGCTGCGCCGCCCCGACCGGCCGACCGCCGTCTTCGCCGGCAACGACCTCCAGGCGCTCGGACTGTACGAGGCCGCGCGCGAGCTGGGGCTGCGCATCCCGCAGGACCTGAGCGTGGTCGGGTTCGACGACCTGCCGGTGGCGCGCTGGGTGGGCCCGCCGCTGACGACCGTACGGCAGCCGCTGATGGAGATGGCCGAGGCGGCGGCCCGGCTGGTCCTGGACCTCGGGCGCGACGACGGCTCGGCGGCGGCGACCCGGGTGGAGCTGGCCACCAGCCTGGAGGTGCGCAGCAGCACGGCGGCGCCTCCGACGGCCTGACGCCCGGGGCCGGCCACCGCCCCTCACCGAAACATTCGACGGGCTTCGAAGTCTGAGAATTCCCGCAGAATGCCGTCCCGCCTGTTCCTGCTTTCAACAATTCAGACGTATGTTCCTGTCGATAGGGCATTCGGGTGGGGACGCGAATGGGACCGGCACGAGCGGGGGCGGACGCATGGCGGGGCGGGGCGGGCCGGGTGGGACGAGCGGGCGGTCGAAAGGGCTGCGGGCCGCCGGTCTCGCCCTGGTCGGTGCCCTGCTGCTCGGGGCCGCCGCGGCGGGCTGGGCCTACTGGCACCTCAACGACAACATCAAGAGCGTCGACATTGACGGCGCGCTCGGCGACGACCGCCCGGCGAGGCCGGTCACCGTCCCCTCCGCCTCGTCCTCCGCGTCCCCGGTGCCCACCGGCGCCCTGAACATCCTGGTCCTCGGCTCCGACTCGCGCGGCGGCGAGGAGAACCGGGAACTCGGCGGCGGCGACAGCGAGGGCGCCCGCTCGGACACGGCGATGGTCGTCCACCTCGACGCCGGCCGGACCGCCGCCACCGTCGTCAGCATCCCCCGCGACACGCTCGTCGACCGTCCTTCCTGCCCGCTGCCGTCCGGCGGTTCGACCCGGGAGGCGAGCGGCGCCATGTTTAACACCGCCTACGCGCTGGGCGGGCCGGTCTGCGCGGTCAAGACCGTCGAGTCGATGACCGGTGTCCGCATGGACCACTACATGGAGATCGACTTCGCCGGTTTCGCCGAGCTGGTCGACGCGCTCGGCGGGGTCACGGTCACCACGGACGTGGACATCGACGACGACAAGAGCCACCTGCACCTGGACGCCGGCACCCACCACCTCGACGGCACCGAAGCCCTGGGCCTCGCCCGCACCCGGTACGGCCTGGAGGGCCGCAGCGACCTCGCCCGCATAGAACTCCAGCACAAGCTGGTCAAGGCCCTGCTGGAGCAGATCTCCGGCACCGACCTGCTCACCGACCCCACCCGGCTCTACCAGGTCGCCGACGCGGTCACCGGCAGCCTCACCACCGACACCGGCCTGGACTCGCTGGGCGAGCTGACGAGCCTCGGCCGCAGCCTGGGCGACCTGTCGGCGGACGACGTACGCACCGTCACGATGCCCGTCGTACCGGCCCCCTGGGACGTCAACCGGGTGGTGGCCCTGGAGCCGGACGCCGGTGAGCTGTGGGAATCGCTGCGCTGAGAGAAGTCCCGGAGGAAATCCGAAAAAAGCCCGGGGCAGCTGTCGATCCACGCCCCGCCCGTTCGACGCACGGGTGAGAGGCCGGGACGGACCCGGCCCCCGACCCACCCGAGGAGTCACCATGCCCCGCTTCCTGTCGCTGATCCGGATCGAGGAGAACGACGCCCTCTCCGGCGGCCCCAGCCCCGAGCTGGTGCAGCGCATGGAGAGGCTGATGGAGGAGATGACGAAGGCCGGCGTCCTGCTCGACACCGCCGGGCTGACCCCGACCGCCCAGGGCACCCGCGTCCACTACGAGGGCGGGCAGCTGTCCGTCACCGACGGGCCGTTCACCGAGTCCAAGGAGGTCATCGGCGGCTACTCGCTCCTCCAGGCGAAGGACAAGGCGGAGGCGGTCGAGTGGACCAAGCGCTTCCTCAAGGTGCACGAGGAGCACTGGACGGTGACCTGCGAGGTGCGGGAGCTGATGGAGGGCTGAGCCCGCGCTTTGCGCCGTAGGCCCCAGGGCTGTTGCATGGTGGGCTGTGGAACCACAGCCCACCGAGCCCGCCGGTGCCCCCGAGCCCGCAGAGGCCATCGAGACGGTCTTCCGCCTGGAGTCCCCGCGCGTCATCGCCGGCGTCGCCCGCCTGGTCCGGGACGTCGGCATCGCCGAGGAACTCACGCAGGACGCGATGGTCGCGGCCCTGGAACAGTGGCCCCGGGACGGCGTGCCCGACAATCCGGGCGCCTGGCTCATGGCCTCCGCCCGGCGCCGCGCCGTCGACCTGATCCGGCGCCGCGAGAACTACGCCCGCAAGCTCGCGGAGATCACCCGCGCTCTGCCCGCCGCCACGCCGCCGCCCGAGGAGCCCGCCGACCCGGAGGACATCGACGACGACCTGCTGCGCCTGGTCTTCACCGCCTGCCACCCGGTGCTGCCCGCCGAGGCCCGCATCGCCCTCACCCTCCGCCTGCTCGGCGGCCTGACCACCCCCGAGATCGCCCGCGCCTTCCTCGTCCCGGAACCGACGGTCGCGCAGCGCATCGTGCGCGCCAAACGCACCCTGGCCCGCAAGAACATCGCCTTCGAGGTGCCCTACGGCCCGGACCGCGCGGCCCGCCTCGGCTCGGTCCTGGAGGTCATCTATCTGATCTTCAACGAGGGCTACGCCGCCACCGCCGGCGACGACTGGCTCCGCCCCGGCCTGTGCGAGGACGCCCTGCGCCTGGCCCGCGTACTGTCCGCCCTGATGCCGAAGGAGCCCGAGGTCCACGGCCTGACCGCCCTGCTGGAGTTCCAGGCGTCCCGCACCGCCGCCCGCACCGGCCCCGACGGCACTCCGGTCCTGCTCGAGGACCAGAACCGCCGCCGCTGGAACCGCCTGCTCATCACCCGCGGCGTCACCGCCCTCGACCACGCCCACGCCACCAGGACCTCCGGCGTGCCCGGCCCGTACGTCCTCCAGGCCGCGATCGCCGCCTGCCACGCGACGGCGTACACGTACGAGGAGACCGACTGGCCGCGCATCGCCGCGCTCTACGGCCTGCTCGCGGCCCGCGCCCCGTCACCGGTCGTCGAACTCAACCGCGCGGTCGCCGTGTCGATGGCCGAGGGCCCGGCCCCGGCGCTCGCCCTCGTGGACGCCCTCGCCGAGGAACCCGCCCTGCGCGACTACCACCTGCTCCCCAGCGTCCGCGGCGACCTCCTGCTCCGCCTGGGCCGCGGGGCCGAGGCCCGCACGGAGTTCGAACGGGCCGCGTCCCTGGCCCGCAACGAACGCGAACGCGTGCTCCTGTTGCGCCGGGTGCGGGAGACGGACACCGCCTAGCGGACGGGGTGCCCGATCAGCATCGTCGGCGCCCCCGCCACCCGGGTCATGAACACGGTCGCCGCGTTCGGCCCCTGCGGCTTTACCTTCCGCCGCAGTTCCTCCGGCTCGACCGCCGAGCCGCGCTTCTTCACCGTCAGGGTGCCGACCTCGCGCTCCCTCAGCAGCGCCTTCAGCTTCTTGACGTTGAACGGCATCCGGTCGGTGATCTCGTACGCCGTGGCGTAGGACGTCGGCCGCAGTTCGTCCGAGGTGACGTACGCGATCGTCGCGTCCAGCAGCCCGCCGTCGACCTGCTCGGCGACCTCGGCGACCAGATGGGCGCGGACGACGGCGCCGTCCGGCTCGTACAGGTACCGGCCGGGCGCGCGGACCTCCGGGTCGGGCAGGCCGGTGCCGAGCAGGGTGCGGGGGCCCGGCAGCAGCGTGGCCCGCACCGCCCCCGGCGCGGTGCCGAACCACAGCACCGCCTCCTTCACGTCCCCGCCGTCGGAGATCCACTCGGCCTCGGCGTCCTCGGGCACCGCCTCGTGCGGAATGCCCGGTGCGACCTTCAGCGCGGCGCCGAGCGGAGCCTTGCGGGCGGCCTCGACGGCCCAGGACAGCGGCGGCGAGTACGCCTCCGGATCGAAGATCCGGCCTCGTCCGCCCCGCCGCGCGGGATCGACGAACACGGCGTCGTACCCGCCCGTGTCCACCTCCGTCACATCCGCCTCGCGCACCTCGATCAGCTCGCCCAGCCCCAGCGCCTCGGCGTTGGCACGGGCCGCCGCGGCCGTCGCCGGATCCCGGTCGACCGCCAGCACCCGGATGCCCGCGCGGGCCAGCGCCACCGCGTCGCCGCCGATCCCGCAGCACAGGTCGGCGACGGAGGTCACGCCCAGGTCCTTGAGGCGCTCCGCCCGGTACGCCGCCACGCTCGCCCGCGTCGACTGCTCGACCCCGTTGGGCGTGAAGAGCATCCGCCCGGCGTCCTCGGCCCCGAACTTCGCCACCGCCTGCTGCCGCAGCCGCGCCTGCCCGAGCGCCGCCGAGACCAGCTCCGCGGGGTGCGTGCGCCGCAACCGGGTCGCGACCGCCAGCTCCCGTGCCGGGTCGGTGTCGCGCACCTCGTCGAGGAGGGCGCGGCCCTCGGGGGTGAGCAGGGCGAGGAGGGCGTCGAGGTCGTTCACCGGAACATTGTGGGCCAGTCGGTGGATGGTGTGCCTCCGGTGCGGTGTCGGGCCGGGTTCGGGGTCCGGGGACTGCGAGGATCCCGCACCATGCGAGTAGTCGTACAAAATGACAAGAGCCGGGTGTTCAGGGCGTATCGGGCGCCGTCCGCGAGGCTCCGGACGCGCGGCGGCGTCGCCGTCCTCGCCGTCGCCGCCCTCGCCTCCGGCTGTGCGCAGGACGCCTCCGAGGTGCGCGGCGCCGCCGGCCGGCAGCCCCTCCAGGCGCCCCCGGCCCGCGCCCTGGACGCCTACGCGTCCAAGCTGGGCGCGGTGCACGCCGCCCGGGTCGCCGCCGCCGAGCGCTGGAAGCTGAAGAAGGTCCCGCTGGCCGCCCCGCCGCCCCCCGCGAAGAAGCCGGAGATCAAGACCCGCGACGGCTTCGAGGTGACCGGCCAGGCGAACCTCCCGCCGGTCTTCACCTCGATCCCCACCAAGGAGAAGATCGTCTTCCTCACCATCGACGACGGCGCCGAGAAGGACCCGGCGTTCCTGCGGATGATGAGCGAGCTGAAGATCCCGTACACGGCCTTCCTCAGTGACTACCTGGTCAAGGAGGACTACGGCTACTTCAAGGAGATGCAGGACCGCGGCGTCACCCTCAACAACCACACCCTGAACCACCCCTACCTGCCGGGCCTGTCCTACTCCGAGCAGAAGCGCGAGATCTGCGGCATGCAGGACGTGATCGAGAAGCGCTACGGCAAGCGCCCGACCGTCTTCCGCCCTCCCTACGGCAACTACAACCGCGACACCCTGCGCGCCGCCAAGGCATGCGGCATCGAGTACGCCCCCATCTGGAACGAGGAGGTCTTCGCCGACCACTGGGACTACCGCGAGTGGGACCGGGAGATCCATCCCGGCGACATCGTGCTCACCCACTTCCGGGGCGAGGGCGACTGGGGCGGCACCATGCGCGACATGGTCCGCGAGTTCCTCGACAAGGTCACCGCCGAGGGATACGCCGTGGCCCGGCTGGAGGACTACCTGTGAGGCGGGGGCGGCTGCGGCCGGCCGGGGCCGCCCTGGCCGCCGTACTGCTCACCGGATGCGCCCAGTTCGCCGGGTCCGCGCAGCCTCCGGCGGGCGGGGAGCCCGCCCAGGGCAGCGACCGGGGGCAGAGCCTGCCGCCCGTCGTGGACCACGTCCGCACCACCGACCCGGTCGTCTTCCTCACCTTCGACGACAGCGCCGAGCGCGACCCGCACTTCGCCGACTTCGTCCGCGCGCACCGCCTCCCGGTCACCCTGTTCCTCACCGACACGGTCGCCGGACCGGCGTACGGCCACTTCGCCCGGCTGCGCTCGGTCGGCGCGAGCCTGCACAACCACACCCTCGACCACCGCTCCCTGCGCGGTCTGCCCTACGCCGGCCAGCGCGCCGAGATCTGCGGCCAGCAGACCAAGCTCAGGTCCCGCTTCGGCGTCCGCTCCCACCTCTTCCGCCCGCCCTACGGCACGTACGACACCACCACCCTGCGCGCCGCCGCCGACTGCGGCATCACGGCCGTCGTGCTGTGGCGGGCGGCCCTGAGCGCCGACGGCGGCCTCACCTACACCCGCGGCGACCACCGCCTGCACCCCGGCGACATCGTGGCCGTCGACCCGGACCACCCGACGGGCACGGGCCTGAGCGCGCGCACGGAGGCCCTGCTGGAGACGATCGAGGAGCAGGGGCTGCGGGTGGGGCGGCTGGGGGACTACCTCTGACTTCCCGGCGCCGGCGCGGGGCGCCTCCACGGACCGGCGTTCGGACGAAACCCCGCCGACGCGCCGTCGGCATTGGCACTCCGCTTGACCGAGTGCTAATCGCGGTCATAGTCTCGGGTCTGGCACTCCCCCCTGGAGAGTGCCAACACAGCGACGGGCAGGTCCGGCACCCGCGACGACGGATCGACCTGGTCGCCACCTCAGACAGTTAACCCCGTGAGATCTCCGAAGGGGGAGGTCGGATCGTGACGACCGCCAGCTCCAAGGTTGCCATCAAGCCGCTCGAGGACCGCATCGTGGTCCAGCCGCTCGACGCCGAGCAGACCACGGCTTCGGGCCTGGTCATTCCGGACACCGCCAAGGAGAAGCCCCAGGAGGGCGTCGTCCTGGCCGTGGGCCCGGGCCGCTTCGAGGACGGCAACCGTCTTCCGCTCGACGTCAGCGTCGGCGACGTCGTGCTCTACAGCAAGTACGGCGGCACCGAGGTGAAGTACAACGGCGAGGAGTACCTCGTCCTCTCGGCCCGCGACGTGCTCGCGATCGTCGAGAAGTAGTTCACCCGAAGCACCTTGCTTTCCAGCTGCGCCCCTGGCTCCCGCGACCTTAAAAAGCCGGGCGTCGGGGGCGCAGTTGCCGTATAACCCCAAGATTTCCGGAAGAGGGCTCACGCTCCCATGGCGAAGATCCTGAAGTTCGACGAGGACGCCCGTCGCGCCCTCGAGCGCGGCGTCAACAAGCTTGCCGACACGGTGAAGGTGACGATCGGCCCCAAGGGCCGCAACGTCGTCATCGACAAGAAGTTCGGCGCCCCGACCATCACCAACGACGGCGTCACCATCGCCCGCGAGGTCGAGGTCGAGGACCCGTACGAGAACCTCGGCGCCCAGCTGGTGAAGGAGGTGGCGACCAAGACCAACGACATCGCGGGTGACGGCACCACCACCGCCACCGTCCTGGCCCAGGCGCTGGTCCGCGAGGGCCTGAAGAACGTCGCCGCCGGTGCTTCCCCGGCGCTGCTGAAGAAGGGCATCGACGCGGCCGTCGCCGCCGTGTCGGAAGACCTTCTCGCCACCGCCCGCCCGATCGACGAGAAGTCCGACATCGCCGCCGTGGCCGCGCTGTCCGCCCAGGACCAGCAGGTCGGCGAGCTGATCGCCGAGGCCATGGACAAGGTCGGCAAGGACGGTGTCATCACCGTCGAGGAGTCCAACACCTTCGGTCTGGAGCTGGACTTCACCGAGGGCATGGCCTTCGACAAGGGCTACCTGTCGCCGTACTTCGTGACGGACCAGGAGCGCATGGAGGCCGTCCTCGAGGACCCGTACATCCTCATCAACCAGGGCAAGATCTCCTCCATCGCCGACATGCTGCCGCTGCTGGAGAAGGTCATCCAGACCAACTCCTCGAAGCCGCTGCTGATCATCGCCGAGGACGTCGAGGGCGAGGCCCTGTCGACCCTGGTCGTCAACAAGATCCGCGGCACCTTCAACGCCGTCGCGGTGAAGGCCCCGGGCTTCGGCGACCGCCGCAAGGCGATGCTCCAGGACATGGCCGTCCTCACCGGCGCCACCGTCATCTCCGAGGAGGTCGGCCTCAAGCTCGACCAGGTCGGCCTCGAGGTGCTCGGCACCGCCCGCCGCATCACCGTCACCAAGGACGACACCACGATCGTCGACGGTGCCGGCAAGCGCGACGAGGTCGAGGGCCGCGTCGCCCAGATCAAGGCCGAGATCGAGTCCACCGACTCCGACTGGGACCGCGAGAAGCTCCAGGAGCGCCTCGCGAAGCTGGCCGGCGGCGTGTGCGTGATCAAGGTCGGCGCCGCCACCGAGGTGGAGCTGAAGGAGCGCAAGCACCGTCTGGAGGACGCCATCTCCGCGACCCGCGCCGCGGTCGAGGAGGGCATCGTCTCCGGTGGTGGCTCCGCGCTGGTCCACGCCGTCAAGGTCCTCGAGGGCAACCTCGGCAAGACCGGCGACGAGGCCACCGGTGTCGCGGTCGTCCGCCGCGCCGCCGTCGAGCCGCTGCGCTGGATCGCCGAGAACGCCGGCCTGGAGGGCTACGTCATCACCTCCAAGGTCGCCGAGCTCGACAAGGGCCAGGGCTTCAACGCCGCCACCGGCGAGTACGGCGACCTGGTCAAGGCCGGCGTCATCGACCCGGTGAAGGTCACCCGCTCCGCCCTGGAGAACGCCGCCTCCATCGCCTCCCTCCTCCTGACGACCGAGACCCTGGTCGTCGAGAAGAAGGAAGAGGAAGAGCCGGCCGCCGCGGGCCACGGCCACGGCCACGCCCACTGAGCGCAGCGCTGAGCTGAGCTGAGCCGACGGTGCCCGGCGCCCCTGCGGGGGTGCCGGGCACCGTGCGTTCGGCGGGGCGTCGGGGCCCCGTCCGCCCCGCCCGGCTTGTTGCCGGGCGGCTCCGACCGGCGAAAGGGAGAAGGCGAGAAGATGTCCGAAACCACGCCGGACGAGGTACTCACGGGACGTGTGCTGGAGTGGCACCGCGAAGAGGGATGGGGCGTGCTCGCGGCCGAGGTTCTCGAGGAGAGGGTGTGGGCGCACTTCTCGGCCGTCGAGGCCGACGGCTTCCGTGAGCTGATCCCGGGCCGGTCCGTCACGTTCACCGCCGAGCGGGCCGAACAGGACGGGTACCGGTGGCGGGCCGTGTGCGTCTGGCCCGAGGACTCCTGAGCCCTCCCCGCCCCACCCCTACCGCGGCCCGTACTTCCGCCCCGTCCGCGAGGTGATCCCGCCCAGCACCCCCCGCGGCACCAGCTTCGCCGCCCCCATCAGCGCCTTGTAGCGGGGATCGGGGATCGACAGGGACTTCCCGCGCGCCAGATCGCCCAGCGCCGCCGCGACCACCTTGTCCGCGTCGAGCCACATCCAGCCCGGAATGTTGTCCGTGCCCATCCCGGCCCGCGCGTGGAACTCCGTGCGCACGAAGCCGGGGCACAGGGCCATCAGGCGCACCCCGCTGCCGGCCAGGTCCTTCGCCACGCCCTGGGTGAACTGCACGACCCACGCCTTGGAGGCGCCGTACGTGCCGCGCGGGACGAAGGCGGCGACCGAGGCGACGTTGACGACCCCGCCGCGCCCCCGCTCCCGCATCGACTCCGTCGCCGCCGAGGTCAGCCGCAGTACCGCCTCGCAGTGCACCTTGAGCATGGTCAGCTCGTCGGCCATCGAGACCTCGAGGAAGCGGCCCTTGTTGCCGAAGCCGGCGTTGTTGACCAGCAGGTCGACGGGGTTCCTGCGCTCGCCCAGCCGGGCGGCCACCGCGTCGATCCCGGCGTCCGTCGCCAGGTCGGCCGTCAGCACCTCCGCCTCGATGCCGTGCCGGTCGTGCAGCTCGGTCGCCTGTTCGCGCAGCCGCTTGGTGTCGCGGGCGACCAGCACCAGGTCGTGTCCGTCCGCCGCCAGCCGCCGCGCGAACGCGGCACCGATGCCCGCCGTCGATCCCGTAATCAATGCCGTTGTCATGGCGCAAGGTTATGGGTCCGGACCGAGCACGTCCGCTTCGCTCACATCGTGATCGCCGATCGTGAGGAACCGGTGACCAGCACCTGGTGAGACACGGTCAGGGGGCCTGCCCCGCCACGTACTTCCGCGCCGTCGCCAGCGCCTCCGGGTGCAGCGCACCGCCCGCCGCGAGCAGCCGGGGCAGCAGCTCCCGTTCGGTCGTCACCGCCCGGAACTGCAGGGCCACGGTCACCTCGTGGGCGGGCCGGTGGACGACCTCGACCGGGTCGCCCTCCCGTATCTCCCCGGGCTCGATCACCCGCAGGTACGCCCCCGACACCCCCTTCTCCGTGAACCGCTTCACCCACCGCTCCTCGCCCAGGTGGCCCTGGAAGGTGCGGCAGGGGATGCGGCCGGAGGTGACCTCCAGGATCAGGTCGGTGCCCACGCGCCAGCGCTCGCCGATCAGGGCGCCGCAGACGTCCACGCCCGTCGTGGTGAGGTTCTCGCCGAAGGAGCCGTTCGGCAGCGGGCGGCCCAGCTCGCGCTCCCAGTCGTCCAGATCCTCGCGCGCCATCGCGTAGACCGCCTGGTCGGGGCCGCCGTGGTGACGGGTGTCGCAGACCGTGTCCCCGGCCAGCCCGCTCGCCCCGGTGCCCTTCGGCCCGGGCGCCGTCACCCGTACGGCCCCGTCCGTGGGCTGCTTGTCGATGCCGGTGACGCCCTCGGGGTGGTCCGTGTACGGCACCGATTTCGCGCGGCCGAGATTCACAGAGAGAAGCTTCATGGCCGAACGGTAGGACAATCCTCATCAAAGCGTCGACGCATTATTCGGCATCCGGTCAAAGGGTCGCTTATCCTCGACCGTGTGATCGAGGCTCGTCATCTCCGCGTGCTGCGCGCCGTGGCATCGACCGGTTCCTTCTCCGCCGCCGGGCGCGAGCTGGGCTGCACCCAGCCCGCCGTCAGCCAGCAGATGAAGGCCCTGGAGGCCTCCGTCGGCACGCCCCTGCTCGTGCGCACCGGCCGGGAGATGCGGCTCACCCAAGCCGGAGAGGCGCTGGTGCGGCACGCCGCCGGGATCATCGCCGGGCTGACCGCCGCCGAGGAGGAGGTCGCCGCCATCGCCGGGCTGCGCGCGGGGCGGGTCCGCCTGGTCTCCTTCCCCAGCGGCAGCTCCACCCTCGTCCCGACTGCCCTGGCCGCACTGCGTGCCGCGCATCCCGGCACCCGGGTGTCCCTGGAGGAGGCCGAGCCGCCGAGGTCCGTCGAGCTGCTGCGCGAGGGCGACTGCGACGTGGCGCTGGCCTTTCGCTACGAGGGGGCGGCCGGCGCGGAGGAGTGGGACGACCTCGTCGTACGGCCGCTGCTCACCGACCGGCTGGTGGCGCTGGTCCCGGAGGGGCACCGGCTCGCGCACACGGAGCCCACGGGGTCGGTGGCCATCGGGGAGCTGGCCCGGGAGCCCTGGATCGCGGGCTGCCCGCGCTGCCGGAGCCAACTGGTCGAGGTCTGCGAGGGCGCCGGCTTCACGCCCCGCATCGACTTCGCCACCGACGACTACCCGGCCGTCGTGGGCCTGGTCGGGGCCGGCCTGGGCGTGGCCGTGCTGCCCCAGCTCGCCGTCGAGTCCGTACGGCCCCGGGGTGTGCGCACGGTGGCGCTGGAGCCGGCGGTGCGGCGGGAGATCGTCGCGCTCACCCTGCCCGACCTGGGACAGGTGCCGGCGGTGAAGGCGACGCTCGACGAGCTGGCCCGGGCGGGGGCGCGCCAGTCGGCGTCGCGCTGAGGGCGGGCGCACCTCGGCGCCCGTGTTCTCGCCTCCGCGTCCATGTTCTAGAGAAACGTTCCTTCAGTGATGCGCGGCCGCCTCCCCGCCGGCCGTCGCCGATGCCGTCGCCGCCACCAGGCGGTTGCGGGCCCGTCCCATGAGCTCCTCGCGCTCGTCCTCGGTCAGGCCGCCCCACACGCCGTACGGCTCGCGCACCGCCAGCGCGTGCGCCGCGCACTCGGCGCGGACCGGGCACCTCATGCAGACCTCCTTGGCCGAGTTCTCGCGAGCACTCCGCGCCGCTCCCCGTTCGCCCTCCGGGTGGAAGAAGAGCGAGCTGTCCACCCCGCGGCACGCAGCCAGGAGCTGCCAGTCCCACAGGTCCGCGTTCGGTCCTGGAAGGCGGGAGAAATCTGCCATTGCGTGACCCCTTGTAGCCGATATGGGTAGATGCGGGATGCCAGCATCCACGACCGTACAACTACGATCTAAGGAGATGAAAATATGACTCATTGCGAATCTAGCCTCAGACACCAGCGAAGTGGAAGAAAAGCGGCTAAATGGGGCATCGGATGTGATGAAACGGGGCGGGTCCCACGCGCATGTCTGCTGCGTGGCCGACCCCTCACGTAGAGTGCCGAAGACGACACACGGCCCCGTAACTCTTTCGAGTGACCGTCGTTGAGAGTGCGGAGGCGGTTGAAGGAACAAGTGCTCGGGCGGGCGTCCGGGACGGTCGACCGCACAGGTGACGATTTCGTACCAGCCTGGAGGCTCAACGTGACGCGCATCAGCTGCGGAGGACGGCCATGACTTCCGTCCTCGTCTGCGACGACTCCCCGCTTGCCCGAGAGGCGCTTCGCCGCGCGGTCGCGACCGTGCCCGGCGTCGAGCGCGTGACGACGGCCGCCAACGGCGAGGAAGTCCTCCGCCGCTGGGGCGCCGACCGCTCGGACCTGATCCTTATGGACGTGCGCATGCCCGGCCTGGGCGGCGTCGAGACCGTCCGGCGGCTGCTGTCCGCCGACCCCGGCGCGCGCATCATCATGCTCACCGTCGCCGAGGACCTGGACGGCGTGGCCCTCGCGGTCGCCGCCGGTGCCCGCGGCTACCTGCACAAGGACGCCTCGCGCGCCGAGCTGCGCGCCACGGTCACGCAGGCCCTCGCCGACCCGACCTGGCGGCTCGCCCCGCGCCGGCTGCGCTCGGCCGAGATGGGTGCCGCGCCCACGCTCACCGCGCGTGAGATCCAGGTGCTGGAGGGCATGAGCCACGGCCGCTCCAACGCGGAGATCGGCCGTGAGCTGTTCCTCTCCGAGGACACCGTCAAGACCCACGCCCGGCGGCTCTTCAAGAAGCTCGGCGCCTCGGACCGGGCACACGCGGTGGCGCTCGGCTTCCGGTGGGGCCTGGTCCGCTAGGGCACCCCGTGCGAGGGAGTCCGAAAGGGCCCGTCGGGGAAGCGGCGATCCCCGCTTATCGCGAGGTGAGCGGGGGTGACAAGGCGACCCGCCGGGTGCCCGCTGCTCGTTTCGGCGCGGATGACGCATCCTTGAGGTGTGGAGTTCCTCGGGGACGAGTCGGTCGAGCGGGAGGGGAGGGCGCAGGGGATGAGTTCCGGCGCACCTGCTCATAACGCTTCGGTGCACAACAACGGGCGCGACGCCACGGATCGGACGGCCGCAAGGCACCATGGACCGATGCGTGACGACGAGGCGGCCCCTGATCAAGGGACGGTCGGCGGGCTCGTGCACCGCGCCGTCGACGGGGACGAGCAGGCCACGCACGACCTGCTCGCCCATGTCCATCCCTTGGCGCTGCGCTACTGCCGCACGCGTCTGTCCCGCCTGCCCGGCGACGCCCGGCACTTCGTCGAGGATCTCGCCCAGGAGGTCTGCGTCGCGGTGCTGCTCGCGCTGCCCCGCTACAAGGACACCGGCCGCCCCTTCGAGGCGTTCGTCTTCGCCATCGCCGCCCACAAGGTCGCCGACCTCCAGCGCGCGGCGATGCGGCACCCCGGCTCGACGGCCGTCCCGTCCGACGAGATGCCGGAGCGGCCGGACGACTCCCTCGGCCCGGAGGAGCGTGCGCTGCTCAACAGCGACGCCGCCTGGGCCAAGAAACTCCTGGCCAACCTGCCCGAGAACCAGCGCGAGCTGCTCCTGCTGCGCATCGCCGTGGGCCTCACGGCCGAGGAGACCGGGCAGATGTTGGGAATGTCACCCGGCGCCGTCCGGGTCGCCCAGCACCGGGCGCTGAGCCGCCTGCGGGCCCTGGCGGAGCAGTAGCGCCGGGGGTGAACGGGCGGTGTCCGGTGTCCGTACGAAACTACGAAGGTCGGACGGGTCCTTGATCGTGGAATGAGCCACCTCCAGTTCCCGTTAGCATGGACATCCGCACCGATCAAGGCCATTTGGGGAAGGTGTCATGACTGCCAACGTCGACGGAGTGCCCGAGAAATTCGCGACGCTCGGGCTGACCTACGACGACGTGCTGCTGCTGCCGGGCCCGTCGGACATGGCACCCGACGAGATCGACACCGCCTCGTACGTCTCCAAGAACGTGCGGGTGAACATCCCGCTGCTGTCCGCCGCCATGGACAAGGTCACCGAGTCGCGCATGGCGATCGCGATGGCCCGCCAGGGCGGCGTCGGCGTTCTCCACCGCAACCTGTCCATCGAGGACCAGGCCAACCAGGTCGACCTGGTCAAGCGCTCCGAGTCGGGCATGGTGGCCGACCCCATCACCATCCACCCGGACGCCACCCTCGGCGAGGCCGACGCGCTGTGCGCCAAGTTCCGCATCAGCGGCGTCCCGGTCACCGACGGCAACAAGAAGCTGCTCGGCATCGTCACCAACCGCGACATGGCCTTCGAGACCGACCGCTCCCGGCAGGTGCGCGAGGTCATGACGCCGATGCCGCTGGTCACCGGCAAGGTCGGCATCTCCGGCGCGGACGCCATGGAGCTGCTGCGCCGCCACAAGATCGAGAAGCTGCCGCTGGTCGACGACAACGGCGTCCTCAAGGGCCTGATCACGGTCAAGGACTTCGTCAAGGCCGAGAAGTACCCCAACGCCGCCAAGGACGGCGAGGGCCGGCTGCTGGTCGGTGCCGCGGTCGGTGTCGCCGGTGACGCCTTCGAGCGCGCCCAGGCGCTGATCGAGGCGGGCGTCGACTTCATCGTCGTCGACACCGCGCACGGCCACTCCCGCCTGGTCGGCGACATGGTCGCCAAGATCAAGTCGAACTCCTCCGGCGTCGACGTCATCGGCGGCAACATCGCCACCCGCGACGGCGCCCAGGCCCTCATCGACGCCGGCGTGGACGGCATCAAGGTCGGCGTCGGCCCCGGCTCCATCTGCACCACCCGCGTCGTCGCCGGCATCGGCGTCCCGCAGGTCACCGCCATCTACGAGGCATCGCTCGCCGCCAAGGAGGCCGGAATCCCGGTCATCGGCGACGGCGGCCTCCAGTACTCCGGCGACATCGCCAAGGCCCTGGTCGCGGGCGCCGACACGGTGATGCTGGGCTCGCTGCTCGCGGGCTGCGAGGAGTCGCCGGGCGAGCTGCTGTTCATCAACGGCAAGCAGTTCAAGTCGTACCGCGGCATGGGCTCGCTGGGCGCCATGCAGACCCGCGGCGACCGCAAGTCGTTCTCCAAGGACCGCTACTTCCAGGAGGGCGTCGCCTCCGACGAGCAGCTGGTCCCCGAGGGCATCGAGGGCCAGGTGCCCTACCGCGGCCCGCTCTCCTCGGTCGTCCACCAGCTGGTCGGCGGCCTGCGCCAGTCGATGTTCTACGTCGGCGGCCGGACCGTGCCCCAGCTCCAGGACAACGGCCGGTTCGTGCGGATCACCTCCGCCGGCCTCAAGGAGAGCCACCCGCACGACATCCAGATGACGGTCGAGGCACCGAACTACAGCCGCAGCAAGTAGGCAGAAGGCCTTCCAGGGCGGCCCCGGGAGCATCCGGGGCCGCCCTCGGTGTGCCCGTCGGGGATACTGGAAGGCGCTGCAACGCATCAGGGAAAGGCCACAGACGTGACTGAGATCGAGATCGGGCGCGGCAAGCGCGGCCGCCGGGCGTACGCCTTCGACGACATCGCCGTCGTCCCCAGCCGCCGTACCCGGGACCCGAAGGAGGTCTCGATCGCCTGGCAGATCGACGCCTACCGCTTCGAGCTGCCGTTCCTGGCCGCTCCCATGGACTCGGTAGTCTCCCCGGCCACCGCCATCCGCATCGGCGAGCTGGGCGGCCTGGGCGTCCTGAACCTGGAAGGGCTCTGGACCCGGCACGAGGACCCGCAGCCGCTGCTCGACGAGATCGCCGGTCTCGACCCGGACAACGCGACCCGCCGCCTCCAGGAGATCTACGCGGCTCCCATCAAGGAGGAGCTGATCGGGCGGCGCATCAAGGAGGTGCGCGACTCGGGCGTGGTCACCGCCGCCGCGCTCTCCCCGCAGCGCACCGCCGAGTTCTCCAAGGCGGTCGTGGACGCGGGCGTCGACATCTTCGTCATCCGCGGCACCACGGTCTCGGCCGAGCACGTCTCCGGTTCGCACGAGCCGCTGAACCTGAAGCAGTTCATCTACGAGCTGGACGTCCCGGTCATCGTCGGCGGCTGCGCCACCTACACCGCCGCCCTGCACCTGATGCGCACCGGCGCGGCGGGCGTCCTCGTCGGCTTCGGCGGCGGCGCCGCCCACACCACGCGCAACGTGCTGGGCATCCAGGTGCCCATGGCCACGGCCGTGGCGGACGTGGCGGCGGCCCGCCGGGACTACATGGACGAGTCCGGCGGCCGGTACGTGCACGTCATCGCCGACGGCGGCGTCGGCTGGTCCGGCGACCTGCCCAAGGCGATCGCCTGCGGCGCCGACTCCGTGATGATGGGCTCCCCGCTGGCCCGCGCCACCGACGCGCCCGGCAAGGGCAACCACTGGGGCATGGAGGCGGTCAACGAGGAGCTGCCGCGCGGCAAGAAGGTCGACCTCGGCACGGTCGGCACCATCGAGGAGATCCTCACCGGCCCGTCCCACACCCCCGACGGCTCGATGAACTTCTTCGGCGCCCTGCGCCGGGCGATGGCCACGACCGGATACAGCGAACTCAAGGAGTTCCAGCGCGTCGAGGTGACGGTGGCGGACTCGCAGCACCGGCGGTAGTCACCCGTACGCGGTACCGAGGGGCCCGGAGCGTCTGCTCCGGGCCCCTCGCGTGTGCGCGTCGCGGTCAGAGCCGGTGCGCCGCCCCCGTGGGCGTGGCCCCCCGCGTGTCCAGCAGCAGCTGGGCCTTCACCGACAGGCCCTGGAGGTCGTACGTGCGGTGCTGCTGGAGGAGGATCGTCAGGTCGGCGTCGGCGGCGGCCTCGTAGAGGGAGTCGGCGCGGGGGACGGGGCGGTCGGCGACGTTCCAGGACGGGATGTGCGGGTCGTGGTAGCTGACCGCGGCGCCCATGGACATCAGGCGGGTCGCGATCTCCTCGGCCGGGGTGGCCTGCTGGTCGGCGAGGTCGGCCTTGTAGGTGACGCCGAGGAGGAGGACGCGGGCGCCGCGCGCGGACTTGCCGTGCTCGTTGAGGAGGGCGGCGGCCCGCTGGACGACGTAGCGGGGCATCTGGCCGTTGACCTGCTGGGCCAGCTCCACCATGCGCAGGCTGTGGGGGGCCCGGCCGGTCAGGTCCTGGGGGACGGAGTGGCCGCCGACACCGGGGCCGGGGCGGAAGGCGTGGAAGCCGAAGGGCTTGGTCTCCGCGCAGCGCAGCACGTCCCACAGGTCGACGCCGAGGTCGTCGCAGAGGACGGCCATCTCGTTGACCAGGGCGATGTTGACGTGCCGGAAATTGGTCTCCAGGAGCTGGACCGTCTCCGCCTCGCGGGGGCCGCGGGCGCGGACCACCTTGTCGGTGAGGCGGCCGTAGAAGGCGGCGGCGGACTCGGTGCAGGCGGGGGTGAGGCCGCCGATGACCTTCGGGGTGTTGGCCGGTGTGAAGTCGCGGTTGCCGGGGTCGACGCGGCTGGGGGAGTACGCGAGGTGGAAGTCGCGGCCGGCGCGCAGCCCCGAGCCCCGCTCCAGGACCGGGCGCAGGAACTCCTCCGTCGTCCCGGGCCGCACGGGTGACTCCAGGATGACCGTGGTGTGCGGGCGCATGTGGTCGGCGAGGGTGCGGGCGGCTGCCTCCACCTGGGTGAGGTCCAGGCCGCCGTCCGCAGAGGGCGGGGTGGGCGCGCAGATGACGGCGGTGCGGACGCGGCCCAGCTCGGCCGGCGTGGCGGGGGTGCGGAAGCCCGTCGCGAGCATCCGGCGCACCTCGGCGGGCGTGAGCGGGTCGGCCTCGGGGCCGGTGCGGTAGCCGAGGGTGGGGATGCCCGCGGCGACGGCGGCCTGGGCCAGGGGCAGGCCGTACGGGCCGAGTCCGATGACGGCGAGATCTGCGGGCATGGCGTGGGCCGTCCTTCCCAGTAGCCGAAGCGGGACAGGTGCGCAAGCCCGGTGGACAGGATGGGCGAGCACAACGTCAGACTAGGAGTAAATATGACCGATTTGTGGGATTGGTCGGCCTGGTTTCGGCGAGTGTCGAGGGGGAGCGGTGGGGAGGTTGTCCACAGGCATGTTGTCCACAGGTTCTGTTGTCCACAGGCTGGGGCCGTCCGACGGCCGATGTCGGGCGAGCCGGTCAGAATCTGGGCATGGTGGGTACCAGGAACCGGGCTTCGCCCGACGGGTGCGGCCGACGCGACCGACAGCGGGAGGCAGCAGTGAGGACAGCGACACTGGGGCCGGCGCAGCGCGCCGAGTCGCTCGCGGCCATGGCCGAGCGCGAGCTGGACGTTCTGGTGGTGGGCGCGGGCGTGGTCGGCGCGGGCACCGCGCTCGACGCGGTGACGCGTGGCCTGTCCACCGGCCTGGTCGAGGCCCGGGACTGGGCGTCGGGCACCTCCAGCAGGTCCAGCAAGCTGATCCACGGCGGCCTGCGCTACCTGGAGATGCTCGACTTCGTGCTCGTACGGGAGGCGCTGAAGGAGCGCGGCCTGCTCCTGGAGCGGCTCGCACCGCACCTCGTGAAGCCCGTGCCCTTCCTGTACCCCTTGCAGCACAAGGGCTGGGAGCGGCTCTACGCCGGCTCGGGCGTCGCCCTCTACGACGCGATGTCGATGGCCCGCGGACACGGCCGGGGCCTGCCGATGCACCGGCACCTGAGCCGACGTCACGCCCTGCGGGTGGCGCCCGCGTTGAAGAAGGACGCGCTGGTCGGCGCGCTCCAGTACTACGACGCCCAGATGGACGACGCCCGGTTCGTGACGACGCTGGTGCGCACGGCGGCCGCGTACGGCGCCCACGTCGCCAACCGGGCCCGGGTGACATCCTTCGTCCGCGAGGGCGAGCGCGTGGTCGGCGCGCGCGTGCAGGACGTCGAGGCGGGCGGGGAGTACGAGATCCGCGCCAAGCAGATCGTGAACGCGACCGGGGTGTGGACGGACGACACCCAGTCGATGGTCGGCGAGCGCGGACAGTTCCACGTCCGGGCCTCCAAGGGCATCCACCTGGTCGTCCCCAAGGACCGCATCCACTCCACCACCGGGCTGATCCTGCGCACCGAGAAGTCCGTGCTGTTCGTCATCCCCTGGGGCCGGCACTGGATCATCGGCACCACGGACACCGACTGGGACCTGGACAAGGCCCACCCGGCCGCCTCCAGCGCCGACATCGACTACCTCCTGGAGCACGTCAACTCCGTGCTCCACGTGCCGCTCACGCGCGACGACGTCGAGGGCGTGTACGCAGGGCTGCGCCCGCTGCTGGCCGGTGAGTCCGACGCCACCAGCAAGCTGTCGCGCGAGCACACCGTCGCCCACCCGGTGCCCGGCCTGGTCGTCGTCGCGGGCGGCAAGTACACGACGTACCGGGTGATGGCCAAGGACGCCGTGGACGAGGCGGTGCACGGGCTCGACCTGCGGGTGGCCGACTGCGTCACCGAGGACACGCCGCTGCTCGGCGCCGAGGGGTACCGCGCGCTGTGGAACGCGCGGAAGCGGGTCGCCGCGCGCACCGGCCTGCACGTCGTGCGCGTCGAGCACCTGCTGAACCGGTACGGCGCCATGACGGAGGAGGTGCTGGAGCTGATCGCCGCGGACCCCTCCCTCGGCGAACCCCTGCACGCCGCCGACGACTACCTGCGCGCCGAGGTCGTCTACGCCGCCTCCCACGAGGGCGCGCGGCACCTGGACGACGTACTGACCCGGCGCACCCGCATCTCCATCGAGACCTTCGACCGGGGCACCCGCAGCGCCCGCGAGGCCGCCGAACTGATGGCGCCGGTGCTCGGCTGGGACAAGGACCAGATCGAACGGGAGGTCCAGCACTACGAGAAGCGGGTCGAGGCCGAGCGGGAGTCGCAGCGCCAGCCCGACGACCTGACGGCCGACGCGGCGCGGCTGGGCGCCCCCGACATCGTGCCGAGGTAGGGGCCGCCGGGGCGGGTGTGACAGGAGGTCAGCCCGCCCCGTAGCCCCACGGCCGCCCGCCCCCGAGCCGCGCCGCCCCGAGAGGCACCCTGGGCGTCGAGCACTTGTCGGGTGAGAGACAATGAAGGCTCTGTCAGGGCGGGTTGCATGAGGGGACGCATGTCGGAGGCGGAGCGGGCGGGGACATCCCGTACGGACAAGAGCGCACGTCTCCTCGCCGGGCGGTACCGGCTGGGAGACGTGCTCGGCCGCGGCGGCATGGGGACGGTGTGGCGCGCCGAGGACGAGACCCTCGGACGCACGGTCGCCGTCAAGGAGCTGCGGTTCCCGGGGAACATCGACGAGGAGGAGAAGCGGCGCCTGATCACGCGCACGCTGCGTGAGGCCAAGGCGATCGCGCGGATCCGTAACAACAGCGCCGTCACGGTCTACGACGTCGTCGAGGAGGACGACCGTCCCTGGATCGTGATGGAACTCGTCGAGGGCAAGTCGCTCGCCGAGGCCATTCGCGAGGACGGCCTGCTGGAGCCGAGGCGCGCCGCCGAGGTGGGTCTCGCCATCCTCGACGTGCTGCGCTCGGCGCACCGCGAGGGCATCCTGCACCGCGACGTGAAGCCGTCCAACGTGCTGATCGCCGAGGACGGCCGGGTCGTGCTCACCGACTTCGGCATCGCCCAGGTCGAGGGCGATCCGTCGATCACCTCCACCGGCATGCTCGTCGGCGCCCCCTCCTACATCTCCCCGGAACGCGCCCGCGGCCACAAGCCCGGCCCGGCCGCCGACCTGTGGTCGCTCGGCGGACTGCTGTACGCGGCGGTCGAGGGCACCCCGCCCTACGACAAGGGCTCCGCCATCGCCACGCTCACCGCCGTGATGACGGAGAGTCTGGAGGAGCCGAAGAACGCCGGCCCGCTGCGGGACGTCATCTTCGGGCTGCTCAACAAGGACCCCGCCCAGCGGCTCGACGACGCGGGCGCCCGTGCGCTGCTCAACAAGGTCATCCACGCCCCGGAGCCGGCGGACGAGCCGGCCGACGCCACCAAGGTCGTGCCGCTGCCCGCCCAGCCGGACGAGCGCAACCGCGGGGGCGGTCCCTCGGGTGCGGGGGGCAAGCGCGGCGAGGAAGCCGGGGAGCGGCTGCGCGGAGCGCTGCGTTCCGTGCGCAAGGCCGCCGTCGGGGCCGGGGCCGTCGGTGCCGCGGCCGCCTCCCGCGCCAAGCAGGGCGGCGCCGGCCGGGCCGCGTCGGGCGCCGCCGGTTCGGCCGCCGCGTCGGCGTCCGGCGGGACGGCCGCCAGCGCGTCGGCGCCGGCCGGTGCGCCGGGCGCCGGTGTCCGTGACGGGTCGGGCTCCGGTGCGGGCTCGGGCGTCGGTGCGGGTGCGGTGTCCGGAGCCCGGCCGGGTACGGGTGCCGGCACCGGGGCGGCGAACGCGCCCGCGGGCACCCGCAGCTCCGGCTGGCCCGTCGTGCCGCCCCCGGACCTGCCGCCCCGGCCCGCGCCCCGGGCGCCGCTCACCGACGTGGTACCGCGCCGGACGCTGATCATCATCGCGGTGGTCGTGGCGCTGGCCGTGCTCGGCACCGTCCTGGCCCTCACGCTCGGCGGCGACGACGAGAAGGGCGCCCAGGACGGGAACGGTGACAGGACCGTCGCCACCGCGGGGGCGAGCGGCGACACCGAGCAGGACGACGAGGGCGGGGCCCGCACCGACGGCTCCGCCTCCGAGGAGGCCACGGACGGGTCCTCGGCCGGCGCGCCGGACTCCGGCGCGAGCGCGTCCGGCGACACCGGGTCGGACGGCGCCGGATCGGGCGACGCCGGGAAGGCCGACGAGGGCGCGGCGGCCACCCACCAGGGCGACCAGGGCTACTCCATCGGACTGCCCGACGGCTGGAAGTTCCGGAGCACGGGTTCCGCGGGGGACCGTTTCACCGGCCCCGACGGCCAGAAGCTGCTCGTCGCCTGGACGTCGACGCCCAAGGGCGACCCGGTCGCCGACTGGAAGAACCAGGAGCGGTACATGGTCCGCTCCCAGTACAAGAAGATCCGCATCGAGAAGGTGGGCTACCGCGGCTGGAACGCGGCCGACTGGGAGTTCACCTACACGGACGGCGGTACCGAGTACCGCACCGTGGACCGGGGCTTCGTCGTCAACGACCACCAGGGCTACGCGCTGATGTACACCGCCGAGGCCGACGCCTGGGACAGCGACCTGCGCCGGGACACGTGGCAGACGCTGACGAAGACCTTCGAACCCAAGTCCTGAACCGGCCGGTCCGGGTTTGAGCGGTCCGATATCTGGCATCCCCTCTTTGCGGGTTGCCTCCGGCACGTATCGTGAGTGCTTGCGGACCGTACGCAGCCGGAACGGCCCGCCGTGCGAACGGAATTGACCGACGGCTGCCGGGGGTGGCGACGTGGACGACTATGCGGGACGGGTACTCGCCGACCGCTACCGCCTGCCGCTGCCGCCGTCCGACGAGTACGAACTCACCGAGACCCGGGCCTTCGACACCTACAGCGGTCAGGAAGTCCTGGTCAGGCAGGTGCCGTTGCCCGAGGTCGTCGAGGCGGAGGTGCTCGACGCGGACGGCCTGCCCGACGGATTCACCGCCCGCGACGGCGGCTTCCGGCACGCGGGCGGCCGTTCGGCGGCCGCGCGCCAGGGCTCCCGCAAGCCCGCCGATCCGGTCGTACGCCGTGCCGTCGAGGCGGCGCAGGCCGCGGCCGCCGTACCCGACCACCCACGCCTCGACCAGGTCTTCGACGTGTTCGCCGAGGGCGGTTCCCTGTGGATCGTCAGCGAACTGGTGGCCGCGAGGCCGCTGGCCGCCCTGCTCGCCGAGCAGCCGCTGACCCCCTACCGGGCGGCCGAGGTGGCCTCCGACATCCTGCTGGCGCTGCGAGTGCTGCACACGTACGGCTGGGTGCACCGCAACATCACCGCGCGCACGGTACTCGTCTGCGACGACGGGCGCGTGATGCTGACCGGCCTCGCGGTCGGGGCGGCGGAGGAGGCGCTGTGCGGGTACGACCCGGTGCCCGCCCCCGACGTCGAGGAGGGCGGGGGCGCCGCGGTCGCTCCCGACGGGACCTTCGGACGGGGTGGCGGCGCGGAGACCGGGGGGCCCGGTGCTGCCGGCGCGGGCGCTCTGGTGCCCGGGGCCCGTGACGCCGCTGGCCCCCGGGCGACCGGCGTCGGCCCGCAGGGTGCGCGGTCCGGGAGCTACGGACCCGGCACTACCGACCCCGAGGCCGCCCGGCGGGCCGCCATCGAGGCCCGTGACGTGGGCGGACTGCCCGTACCCCAGGGTCCCGGCGGCGCCGCCTCCGGGCTCGCCCCCGCACCGCCGGCGACCAGCGAGGACGTCCGCGCCGCGCGCGCCGGAGCCATCGCCGCGTACCGCGCGGGTGCCCGGGCCGCCGCCCGCGTCCAGGAGGGGCGGAACGGCCGCGCGGCCCTGCCCGGCGCCCGCCCCGCCGCCGACAACGGCCCCGACCGGCCTCCCCACGCCGTCGGCGCGGGCACCGGCACGGAACCGGGGGCCCGCCCCGAAGCCGACCGGGGGCGACCCTCGTACGCACCGGACGGGTCCCACCCTGTCGACCGCGACGCAGGGCCCGCCCCCCGCACCTCCGGTCCTCACCCCGCCGCCCCCCGGCCCGCCGACACGGTCGGCCGGGCCGCCCCGCCGGGACAGATCACCGACCCCTACGGCGTGGGCACGACCTCCTGGCACGGTGCCGCCCCCCGCCCCACCGGCGATCCGGCCGCCGCCTCCCCGGCGGCCGGGCACGCCCCGCCCGCCGCCCCGCAGCAGGACACGGCCCCCGCGCACGGCCACTGGGACGACCCGGTCGCCCGTACCCCCGCCCGGCGCGGCCCGGCCACCGCGCTCGCCGCCGAACGGGCACGGCAGACCCGGATGGCCGTGGTCGGACCGGTGACCGAGCGCTGGGCGCCGGAACAGGCCGGGCCGGTGCACGAGAACTGGCAGCTCGCCGCGCCCATCGGCCCCGCCACCGACCTGTGGGCGCTGGGCGCGCTGCTCTTCCGCGCCGTGCAGGGGCACGCGCCCTACCCGGAGGAGTCCACCGCCGAGCTGGTGCAGATCGTGTGCGCGGAGCCGCCGGCGTTCGCCGAGGAGTGCGGACCACTGCGACCGGTCGTCGAGTCGCTGCTGCGTCAGGACCCCACCGAGCGCATCGACTTCGAGGAACTGCGCGGCTGGCTGCGCTCCCTCGTCAGGTCGGCGCCCGAACCGGAGGCCGGACTCCACGTCGTCTCCGCCCCGCCCGCCGAGACCAGCCGGCTGCCCATCGTCCGCCGCCGGGGCGAACTGGTGCGCAAGCGGCGCGCCGGCCTGCCCGCGCACCACGGGCGGCACAAACGGGACCGGCGGGAGGCGGCCCGTTCGCCGCGCAGCCTCGGCCGCACCCTGCTCCTGCTGATACTGCTCGCCCTGGGCGGGGCGATCGCCTACGCCATGCTCTTCATGCCGAAGAGCGACACCAGCGGCGCCGGCGGCACCGACCGCACGGGCGCGGCCGGCGAGGTGAGCCAGGCGCCGCCCGGGCAGTCCCCGGACGGCGGGAGCGAGCCCCGGCCGGAGAAGACGCCCCCGAAGAGCGACCCCAGCCCCTCCCGGACGGAGTCGGGTTCCACCGAGACGCAGAGCAACGACCCCGCCGTGGCCGACGGGTTCACCCTGCGCAAGGACGCCGAGGGTTTCCGCGTCGCCGTCGCCGAGGGCTGGGACCGCACGCCCCGCAACGGCAGCGGGCAGGTCGTCTACAGCAAGGGCGACTTCGAGCTGATCGTCGTACCGGGCCGGGACCGGGCGTCCGAGTTCGGTGACGACCCGATGGCCTACCAGCGCGACACCGAGCCGGAGTTGGCGTCGTACCGCGCCTCCAGCTGGGCCACCTCCAGCGGGCTGCGAACCATCGAGGTCGGCGGACGGACCATGGCCGAGGGCCAGTTCACCTGGACCGGCGCCGACGGCGAGCTGTACGTGCGCAACCTCGCGATGCTCGTCGACGGGCGATACCACGTGGTCCAGGTCCGCGGCCCGGCGGCGGAGCGGGACGAGGTGACCCGGCTGTTCGAACAGGCTTCGTCCAGTTATCAGTTCACCGGATGACCACTCAGGGGCCGCGCGCGGCCCCATGGTTGCGCCGCGACGCGGAAAGCGACAACCGTCACAGACCGGTTTCCATGCCACCCCACCCGTTCCCCGCGGGGTGACCGGTCCCTAGTCTGGCCCTGACCAGACCAATTGCGGGGCAACGTGAATCAGATGCAGGGCCGGCTCGTCGCGGGCCGTTACCGGCTCGGCGACGCCATCGGCAGTGGCGGCATGGGCCGGGTGTGGCGCGCACACGACGAGGTGCTGCACCGGGTCGTCGCCATCAAGGAGCTGACCGCCGCGCTCTACGTCTCCGAGAGCGACCAGGCGATACTGCTGGCGCGCACCCGGGGGGAAGCGCGGGCCGCCGCGCGGATCAACCACTCGGCCGTCGTCACCGTGCACGACGTACTCGAGCACGACGGCCGGCCCTGGATCGTGATGGAGCTGGTCGAGGGCCGCTCACTGGCCGACGCGGTCAAGGAGGAGGAGCGGGTCGAGCCGCGGGAGGCGGCGCGGATCGGCCTGTGGGTCCTGCGGGCCCTGCGCGCCGCGCACGCCGCGGGCGTGCTGCACCGTGACGTCAAGCCCGGCAACGTGCTGCTCGCCGACGACGGCCGTGTGCTGCTCACCGACTTCGGCATCGCGCAGATAGAGGGCGACTCCACCATCACACGGACCGGAGAGGTCGTCGGCTCCGTCGACTACCTGGCCCCCGAGCGCGTCCGCGGCCACGACCCCGGCCCCGCCTCCGACCTGTGGGCGCTGGGCGCGACGCTGTACACGGCGGTGGAGGGCAGGTCGCCCTTCCGCCGCACCTCACCCCTCACCACCATGCAGGCGGTCGTCGAGGAGGAGGCCACAGAGCCCCGGTACGCCGGACCGCTCGCGCCCGTCATCGACGCCCTGCTGCGCAAGGATCCGGCCACGCGCCCCGACGTGACCGAGGCCGAGCAGATGCTCGCGGAGGCGGCGGAGGGCCGCCGGCCGAGATCCGCCCAGGCGTACGTGCCGACGCAGTACTCGGGCCCTTCGCGGCAGGACGGCACGGTCCACCCGGGGGCGACGGGACCGGCGGGCGGGTCCGCCGCGACGCCGTACCGGACGACGACCGGCCCGACGGCCGTCGGCCCGGTGCCGCCGGGGCACCCCGGGACGGGCCCCGTGCCCACCGGGCCCACGGCGGTGGGGCACCCGCCGGCGAGCGCCGCTCCCCGGCGCCGCCGTCGCCTGCGCACGGTCGCCCTGGTCGTCGCCGTGGCGGCCCTGATCGGCGCGGGCACCGCCGTGGTGCTGCAACAGCGGGACGACGGCGGCTCGTCGGCCGGCCCGGCCCCCGCGCACTCACCCTCCGCCTCCTCGTCCGCCACGGACGACACGGGCTCCGGTGGCGCCGTTCCGGCCGACTGGGTCCGCCGCGACGACCCGCTGGGTTTCAGCCTTCACCTGCCCGAGGACTGGAAGCGCACGGACTTCGGCGGCGACAGCGGCGAACTCCGGCAGATCGACTACACCCCCGACGGCGGCGAACACGTCCTGCGTATCTCCGTCGACGCCGCTCCCGACTACAACGACCCGTACGCGCACCAGCTGGACCTGGAGGTGCAGCTCCAGCGGCTGGTCGACTACCGGCGCGTCGTCCTGGAACGCGCCGACTACCGCGACCGCGACTGCGCCCGCTGGGAGTACACCTGGACCGCGCTGGCCAAGGACACCGCCTTCCCCGGACCCCGCCGCGCCGTGTCGCAGACGTACATGTCCCGGGACGGTGTCGAGTACGCCCTGAACATGTCGGGACCCGTCGACGACTGGGAGACCACGCGGCAGCAGTTCCGCACGGTGCTGCAGAGCTGGCAGGAGAAGACCGCCTGACCCGCGCCGGATGACGGACGCGGTGGTGGCCGGAAGTCGTCGCAACGGCGTTCGGACGTCCGTCGGTTGTCGGCCACCCTGGTCACGGCTGCCCGGAGCCGATGCGTCCGGTGGGGCATGATGGGACGCATGGTGACCGAGGAGGCGGGCGGGCGTGTCATCGCGGGCCGTTACCGGCTCCATGAGCGGCTCGGCCGCGGCGGCATGGGCATCGTGTGGCGGGCCACCGACCAGCTGCTCGGCCGCGAGGTGGCCGTGAAGGCGCTCCCGCTGGACGAGACGCTCTCCGCGGCCGAGGCCCGGCGACGCCGGGAGCGCACCCTGCGCGAGGCCCGCGCGGTCGCACAGCTCAGCCACCCGCACATCATCGTGGTGCACGACGTCGTCGAGGACGACGAACGCGCGTACATGGTCATGGAGCTGGTCGACGGCGGCTCGCTCGCCGACCGCGTGCTCAGCCACGGCCCGCTCGGCGCCGCCGAGGCCGCCCGCATCGGCATCGCCCTGCTCGACGCGCTGCGCACCGCGCACACGGCCGGCATCCTGCACCGGGACGTGAAGCCGTCGAACGTGTTGGTGTCCGACGACGGCCGGGTCGTGCTCACCGACTTCGGCGTCGCCCAGGTCGCCGGTTCCACCACCCTCACCGAGACCGGCTCCTTCGTCGGCTCCCCCGAGTACACCGCGCCCGAGCGGATGTCGGGCGCCGGGACCGGGCCGGAGTCCGACCTGTGGTCGGTGGGCGTGCTGCTGTGCGCGGTGCTCAGCGGCGCCTCGCCCTTCCACCGGGACTCGCTGGGCGGCGTCCTGCACGCCGTGGTCACCGAGGAGATCCGCCCGCCCGCCGAGGCCGGGCCGCTCCTCCCGGTCGTCCAGGGCCTGTTGGAACGCGACCCGCGGCGCCGTCTGGACGCGGCGGAGGCGGAACGGATGCTGGGGGCCTTCCTGGCCACCGGTCGCACGCCCGCGCCACCCGGGACGGGCGAGCCCCGGCGCGCGACCCGGGCCGTGCTCACCTCGGTGCTGCTGGTCCTCGCGGCGGCCGGCGCGGGCGTCACGACGGCGGCTCTGCTCGACGACGGGGACGGCGAGGGGGGCGGTGCGCCGCCGAGTTCGGCCTCCGCGACCCCGACGACCGAGTCCGCGTCACCCTCCGCGTCACCGTTCTCCTCCGCGCCCTCCGCAACACACTCAAACGGGAGATAAGCGGCAGTCCGCGTCACGGCTCTGTGACCGCGGCGCACGAGTGGTGGATGCGGACGCGTCCAGCGCGATATGGATGGACCCATGAGCAGCGACGGGGGACCGCACAACGGGCCGGACGAGCCCACGAGTTTCGGCCTGCAACCACCTGCGCCGCCCGTTGCCGTGCCCCATCCCGGCAACCCTTACGCGGCGCCCACCCAGGTCGTGCCGCCGCAGGCCCAGGCGCGGCCGCAGGAGCCGCCCCGGCCCGCGGGCACACAGGACCCGGGCGCCGGACGCCTCATCGCCGGCCGCTACCGGCTGATCGCCAAACTCGGGCACGGCGGCATGGGCACGGTGTGGCGGGCGAAGGACGAGACCGTGGACCGCGAGGTCGCGGTCAAGGAACCCCGCGTGCCCGACCATCTTCCCGAACGCGAACGCGCCAACACTTTCGAGCGGATGCGCCGCGAGGCCCGCGCGGCGGCCCGGCTCGACCACCCCGCCGTGGTCGACGTGTACGACGTGGCGGTGGTGGACGACCAGCCCTGGATCGTGATGGAGCTGGTCCGGGGCCGCTCGCTGGGCGACGCGTTGCAGGAGGGCACCCTGGGCGCGCACGAGGCGGCCAGGATCGGTCTCCAGGTGCTCGGCGCGCTGGAGGCCGCGCACGCGGCCGGCGTCCTGCACCGGGACGTGAAGCCGGACAACGTCCTGCTCGGCCGGCACGACCGGGTCGTCCTCACCGACTTCGGCATCGCCCGGATCGAGGGCGACACCGACCTGACCGAAACCGGCGGATTCGTCGGCTCGCCCGAGTACATCGCACCGGAGCGGGTGCTGGGCCGGCGCCCCGGCCCGGCCAGCGACCTGTGGTCGCTGGGCGTGGTGCTGTACGCGGCGACGGAGGGCGTCTCGCCGTTCCGCCGCAGCAACACCCCCGCCACCCTGCAGTCCGTGCTCAACGCCGCTCCCGCGCCGCCCGCCGCCGCGCAGGGCCCGCTCGCCGAGGTCATCACGGCCCTGCTCGACAAGGACCCGGCCCGCCGCCCGGACGCCGTCCGGACCCGGGCCCTGCTGGAGGCCGCCGCGAACCCGCCCGAGCCCGCGCCGACCCGCGTGGTGCCGGGCGACGGGGCGGACGGTCCGGGCGGGCCCTCCGGCGCCGTGTCCAAGTGGGGCGTACGGCTGGGCCGCAACGCGTGGATGGCCCTGGGAGCGGCGGTCGTCGCGGCGGCCGCGGCGTCGTACCTGGTGATCGCGGATCCGTTCGCGGGGCCGCTGCCGAAGGGGTGGAAGACGTACGGACTCGGCGCGAAGACCGGCGTGAGCGTCGGCCTGCCGACGGCGTTCGTGAGGCAGGAGCACGGCGACGACTGGGACGGCACCGACGTCACGTTCACCGACCCGAGCGGCGCGGTCACCGTCTTCTTCGAACGTGACATCAAGGCCGACGACCAGGACGGGGACATCCCGGAGGCCGCGGCGGCACAGGCCTGGTCGGACTGGAACATGCTCCAGGACGGCGAGTACTCCTGGGACTTCGCCGAGAAGCCCGCGCCGAGGGGCGAGCCGAGCGAGATCGAGTACCGGGGCGAGAAGGCCACCGAGAACGTCATCGCGTACACGACCACGGACACGCAGGACCCCCGCGAGCGTGAGCTCCACATCCTCTACTACCGGGCCGCCAACGGCGACATGTACCGGGTGCGTATCGACTACCCGCGCAAGGGCTACTTCGCCGACGAGGGGCGCGAGATCGCCCGGACGGTGATCGCCAACTGGGAGGTCGTAGAGCCCTGATGGAAGTCCAGGACCGGCTGGTCGGGCAGCGGTACCGGCTGGTGGAGCGTGTCGGCCCCGGTGGCGCGGGCCGCGTCTGGCGGGCGTTCGACGAGGCCGCGGGCCGCGAGGTCGCCGTCGAGCGGCCCGTACTGCCCGGGGACCCGGCGGACGAGGCATACCGCCGGGCCGCCCACCGTCTCACCCGCGAGGCGCGTGCCGCCGCCCGCGTCGACCACCCGGCCGCCGTGCGCATCCACGACGTGGTGGAGGAGACGGCCGGGGACGGCGGACCGCCCTGGATCGTCATGGAGTGGGTCGGCGGCGAGTCCCTGCACGAGGCGCTGCGGCGCGGGCCGGTGCCGGCGCCCGAGGCCGCCCGCGTCGGCCACGCGGTCCTGGGCGCGCTGCGCGCCGCGCACTCGGTCGGCATCGTGCACCGTGGTGTGAGCGCCGGCAGGGTCCTGCTCGGCCCGCACGGCCGGGTCGTGCTCACCGGCTTCGGCACGGCCCACGTCCCGGGGGAGGAGACCCCGCGGGGCCGTACGAGGCGGGAGCGGCCCCCGCGGCGCCGTGTGCCGGGCGCCGGGCCCTCGCGGGGCCCCGCGGCGGGCGAGGAGTCCCTGCCCGGCGGGGGGCCCGCAGCCGACTTACGGGCCCTGGGGACCCTGCTGCGCACCGCCGTCGCGGAGCAGCCGGCGGCCGGACCGCTCGGCCCGCTGGTCGAACGTCTGCTGGCGGCGGACGACGGGCGGCGGCCGAACGCGGGCGCCATCGCCGATGAAGTCGCCCAGGAGGTCGCGCAGGGGCTGGCGGAGGTGGCCGGCGGCCTCCGGCCCGCCCCGCCGCGAAACGAAGGGGTCAGCTGCAACCCTTCCGCATAACGCCCTGATCAGCACGTTTGTTGCCAGCGATCACTGGCGCCATGTGAGCACTCGGTGAATCCCGATTACCGACGGGTACACAAAGCCGTCGCGGCGTCATACCCTGCGGCTCATGACGGACGCGCAGGCCCCGGAAATCACCGGCACGAACCCTCTCGCCCCCAGCCCGGCGGGCGCCCGCACCGCTGCGGACGTGGTCACACCCGAGCTGGTCGCCCAGCTCACCAAGGGCGTGGCCGGCTCCGGGCGGACCGCCAACCACACGCCCTTCACCGGGGAGAAGCTGGCCGACCTGCCCGAGTCGACGCCCGAGGACGTGGCCGGCGCCTTCGAGCGGGCCCGTGCCGCACAGGCCGTGTGGGAGCGCACGCCGGTACGGCAGCGCGCCGCCGTCCTGCTCCGCTTCCACGACCTGGTCCTGGAGCGGCAGGCCGAGGTCCTCGACCTCATCCAGCTGGAGACCGGCAAGGCCCGCCTGCACGCCCACGAGGAGGTCCAGGCCGTCGCCGTCGCCGCCCGGCACTACGGCCGCAAGGCCCCCGCGTACCTGCGCCCCAAGCGGCACACCGGCGCCGTACCGACCCTCACGAAGGTCACCGAGCTGCGCCACCCGCGCGGCGTGGTCGGCCAGATCGCCCCGTGGAACTACCCGCTGGAGCTGTCCGTCGGTGACGCGCTCCCCGCCTTCGTCGCGGGCAACGCGGTCGTCATGAAGCCCGACACCGAGACCTGCCTGACCGCCCTGTGGGCCCGTGACCTGCTCATCGAGGCCGGCCTGCCCGCCGAGGTCTTCCAGGTCGTCCTCGGCGAGGGCCCCGTCGTCGGCCCCGAGGTCGTCAGGCACGCCGACTACGTCTCCTTCACCGGCTCCACCCGCACCGGCCGCGAGGTCGCCCAGGGTGCCGCCGCCCGCCTGGTCGGCGTCTCCCTCGAACTCGGCGGCAAGAACGCCATGCTGGTGCTGGAGGACGCCGACATCGAGAAGGCCGCGGCGGGCGCCGTACGCGCCTGCTTCTCCTCGGCCGGCCAGCTCTGCATCTCCATCGAGCGGCTCTACGTCCACGAGTCGGTCGCCGACGCCTTCCTGGACCGCTTCGCCGCCCGCACCAAGGCCATGCGGCTCGGCACCTCCCTCTCCTACGGCGCCGACATGGGCTCGCTGGTGGGGGAGCGGCAGCTTCAGACCGTGAAGGCGCACGTGGCGGACGCCGTGGAGCGGGGCGCGAAGCTGGTCGCCGGCGGCGTCGCCCGCCCGGACATCGGCCCGTACTTCTACGAGCCGACGATCCTCGACGGCGTCGCGGCCCCCATGACCGTGTGCGCCGAGGAGACCTTCGGTCCGGTGGTGTCCGTCTACCGCTTCAAGACCGAGGACGAGGCGGTCGAGCAGGCCAACTCCACGCCGTACGGCCTGAACTCCTCGGTCTGGACGAAGGACGCCCGGCGCGGCCGCGAGGTCGCCGCCCGGATGCGCACCGGCACCGTCAACATCAACGAGGGGTACGCGCCCGCCTACGGCAGCGTCCAGTCCCCCATGGGCGGCATGAAGGACTCCGGCCTCGGCCGCCGGCACGGCTCCGAGGGCATCCTCAAGTACACCGAGGCCCAGACGGTCGCCCACCAGAGGCTGCTGCCGATGGCGCCGTCGCTCGGCATGGACGACGAGAAGTACGCGGCGTTCATGAGCCGGAGCCTGCGGCTGATGAAGGCGTTCCGCTTCCGCTGATCCACCCCACCACCGCCCGTTCTCAACGAGGAGAGCACGTGTCGCAGGAGAACTCTGTCCAGACCCGGGACGAGAACGGGTACGACTACGACGTCCTCGTCGTGGGTTCCGGTTTCGGCGGCTCCGTCTCCGCCCTCCGCCTGACGGAGAAGGGATACCGGGTCGGCGTCCTGGAAGCGGGCCGCCGCTTCACCCGCGAGTCGCTGCCGAAGAACTCCTGGGACCTCAAGAACTACCTCTGGGCCCCCAAGCTCGGCATGTTCGGCATCCAGCGCATCCACCTGCTCGGGAATGTCATGGTCCTGGCGGGCGCGGGCGTCGGCGGCGGCTCCCTCAACTACGCCAACACCCTCTACGTACCGCCGAAGCCCTTCTTCGACGACCCCCAGTGGCGTGACATCACCGACTGGCAGGACGAGCTGACGCCGTACTACGACCAGGCCAAGCGCATGCTCGGCGTCCGCCTCAACCCGACCATGACCCCCTCCGACGTGCACCTGAAGGCCGCCGCGCAGCGGATGGGGGTCGGCGACACCTTCCACATGGCGCCGGTCGGCGTCTTCTTCGGCGACGGCGAGGACGCCGACGGCACGGTGAAGGCCAAGGCGGGCGAGCGGGTGCCCGACCCCTACTTCGGCGGCGCGGGGCCCGACCGCAAGGCGTGCAACGAGTGCGGCGAGTGCATGACCGGCTGCCGGCACGGCGCGAAGAACACCCTCAACGAGAACTACCTGTACCTCGCCGAGAAGGCCGGCGCGGTCGTGCACCCCATGACATCGGTCGTGTCGGTCACCGAGGACTCGCGCGGCGGATTCGCCGTGGCGACCCTCCCCACCGACCGGAAGAAGAAGGGCGCCGGCCGCACCTTCACCGCCCGCCGCGTCGTCATCGCCGCCGGCACCTACGGCACCCAGACCCTGCTGCACCGCATGAAGGCGAACGGCCGGCTGCCGCACATATCCGACAGGCTCGGCGAGCTGACCCGCACCAACTCCGAAGCCCTCGTCGGCGCCCAGACCGACGACCGGCGCTACCGCAAGGCCACCGGCGAGCCGCGCGCCGACTTCACGCGCGGTGTCGCCATCACCTCGTCGATCCACCCGGACGCCAACACCCACATCGAGCCGGTCCGTTACGGCAAGGGCTCCAACTCCATGGGCGGCCTGTCCATCCTCCAGGTCCCCTACGCCGGCCACACCGCCTCGGGCACGTCCCGCGTCCTGGGCTTCCTGGGCCACGTGGCCAAGCACCCCGTGCTGGCCCTGCGTTCGCTCTCCAACCGCAAGTGGTCGGAGCGGACCATCATCGGCCTGGTGATGCAGTCCCTGGACAACTCCCTGACCACGCACCTGAAACCGACGGGCGTCGGCAAGGGCCTGCTCACCGCCCGCCAGGGCCACGGCTCGCCCAACCCCAAGCAGATCAAGGCCGCGACCGAGGGCGCCTCCGCACTCGCCGCCGAGATCAACGGCTTCGCCGGCTCCAACGTCGGCGAACTGATGGGCACCCCGCTCACCGCGCACTTCCTGGGCGGCTGCCCGATCGGCGCCTCCCGCGAGTCCGGCGTCATCGATCCGTACCACCGGCTCTACGGCCACCCCGGCATCTCCGTCGTCGACGGCGCCGCGGTCTCGGCGAACCTGGGCGTCAACCCGTCCCTGACCATCACGGCGCAGGCCGAGCGCGCGATGGCGTACTGGCCCAACAAGGGCGAGGAGGACCCGCGCCCGGCGCAGGGCACGGAGTACCGGCGCCTGGCCCCCGTCGAGCCCAAGTCCCCGGCGGTCCCGGCGGAGGCGTTCGGCGCGCTGAGGCTGCCGTTCCTCGGGATGCCGGCGGTGCCGCCGAAGAAGTAGCGGCCCGCGGGACAAAGGGAAGGACCTGCGCCCCCCTCCGAGCGCAGGTCCTTCTCGTCTTGCGGCACGCCGTGCCGGTCAGGCGTTACGCCTGGGCACCGGCCTTGCGACGCCGGACGACGAACACGGCACCGGCACCGACGACGACCGCGAGGCCGCCGACGAGGCCGATCGTCGGCAGTGCCGAGCTGGAGCCGGTCTCGGCGAGGCTGCCGGTCGGCAGCTTCGAGACGTCGCCCTGCGGCTTCTTCACCGAGATCTTGCCGTCCTTGTCGTCACCCTTGTCGCTGGGCTTGGCGGTGCCCGGGTTCGGGTTGCCGGAGCCGGACGCCAGGATCTGGAAGTCGTACTGGCTCCAGCCCGCGGCGATGCACTCCTGGCCGTCGATGTCGTCCAGGTAGGCACCGAAGGCGAAGGAGTAGGCGTCACCGGCCGGGGCCTTGGCGTCGACGCTGAGCCTCATGTCGACGGTCTGGGTGGCCTTGGCCTTCAGCTTCTCCATGAAGAAGAAGTAGTCACCGGCCCAGTCGTCGTCACCGACGCGGTCCCAGGCCCCGGTCTCGGGGTTCTTGAACTCGAGGTCGACGTACGAGCTGAGGAACTTGGACTCGTCCTCGAACTCGTAGTTCTCCACCTCGGCGTAGAAGGCGACCTCCTTGACGTCGGTCTTCGACTCGTTGGTGACGACGAGCTCGAACGGGTGGTAGCCGTCGCCGGCGACGATCTTGCCCGGCAGTCCCTTGATGTCCGCGGACACCTTGGCACCCGCGTAGTCGGCGTCGATCTCCTCACAGACCGGGACCTCGGGGAGCTCCGGCTCGGTCGGCTCGTCGGTCGGCGCCGACGTCGACGGCGAGGGCGCGGGCTCGGTCGTCCCCGAGCCGGGGGTGCTCTCGCCGTCGGTCGGGGTCGACGGGGCGTCGGTGGGAGTGCTCTCCTCGTCGGTGGGAGTGCTCTCGGCGTCGGACGGCGTGCTCTGCCCGTCCGTGGGAGACGTCTCCCCATCGGTGGGAGAAGCCTGGTCGTCCGGGGCAGTGGTGCCGGTTCCGGACGTTTCGCTCGCCGCCGGCGAGGGGCTCTCGGTCGCGAAGGCGGCCGGTGCCGACAGCAGTGCCAGCGGGGCGATGACGGACGTCGCGGCCATGGTCACGATGGCGCGGCGAAGCTTCATGAAGACCTCGTGAAGTCAGGCGTACCGCGCTCGGGCGGTACGGGGCTCTGAGGAGGCCTCCGCGTGTGGGCGCGGTGGACCCTTCGGCCGATCTGCTCGATCGGTTCGGCCTGTTTGATCAGCGAAGCCTGTGAATGGTTGCCCATGCACTCACGGAATCTTTATGTGTCCTGCGCCACACATGCGAAGGTCCTCCGCAACGGAGAGCCCCACGTGCGAGGGCCCGGCATGCGAAGGGCCCCGCGGGGCGTGGCCGCGGGGCCCTTCCTCGGTCAGCACCGGCGTCAGGGCGGCACCGGTGCCTCGGAGCGGCGCCGGGGGGGTCGCGCCGCGGGTCTGTCGTGCATGCGGTTGTGAGGGGGAGGGGACGTCCCGGGCCCGGACGTTTCCCGTCGGCCGGCCCCGGGCGTCCCCGGGGCCGGCCGTTCTCTTGGGTGACCGGGCTGCTGTCCCCTGCCGTCCGGTCACTTCCTGGAGCGAGGTCCCACGACGTACGGCACGATCCGCACGTCTCATCGCCCCAGCGAGCCACGCGTGGTTCTTTCGGGCCCGCCCCTGGCTGGCACGGACACCGGGACCAACGAAGCGTCCCGCGCGGCGGTCACGCGCCGTACGGGTGAGAAGGCGCCCGAACTCAGATGCGAGCACGGACACGCGTTCAGACGCGGCCCCGGCACAGCTCCAGCAGTGTCATCGCCAGTGACGTACCCGGCTTGCCCAGCGCCTCGCTGTAGTGGCCGAGGACCTCCATCTCGCGGGAGAGGTTCACGCGCCGGCCGCCGGAGGTGATCCGCGCCTGCTGGATGACGGCGGAGACGGCCATCCGTTCCTGGATCAACCCGATGATCCGGTCGTCGAGGGCGTCGATGCGCTCCCGGGCGCCGGTGATCACCTCGGCGGCCTCGGGGGTGCGGGCGCCGGTCTTGTCCGCGCCGGTCCTGTCCGCGGTCGCGGTGTGCACGGTCGTCGTGTGTGCGGTGGTGACGGTCATGTCGTGGGCTCCTCGCCGCAGAGTGGGTGGCGGTGCCCCGGTTCGGCAGGACCGGAAACGACAGGCGCCCCGGGCCTTGTCGGCCCGGGGCGCCTGGGAAGTCGCTTGTCAGTTGCTCAAGCAGCACGACCATGGCAGCCGGTGGGCCGGTTGCCATAGGTAAAGACGAACGCCTGGTGCGTGAGCATGCCGCCAGTATGCCCCCCGAACGCTCCGTGTCCAAAGCGGTTCGCATGGTGAGACGTGGTGCGTGGGGCGGCCCGCGCACCACGGCCGGGACGGGCCACCTGCTCACCTCGGTAGAATCGGGAGTACAAGACCCCCGCCCGACCGCCGGAAGGCACCCCGTGTCATCAGCGACTCCCGCTGCCGCCGCCCCCGACACCGTCCTGGTCGTCGACTTCGGCGCGCAGTACGCCCAGCTCATCGCCCGTCGCGTCCGCGAGGCGCGGGTCTACAGCGAGGTCGTGCCGAGCTCCATGCCGGTCGACGAGATGCTCGCCAAGAACCCGGCGGCCATCATCCTCTCCGGTGGCCCCTCGTCGGTGTACGAGCCGGGCGCCCCGACCGTCGACCGCGCCCTGTTCGAGGCCGGTGTGCCCGTCTTCGGCATGTGCTACGGCTTCCAGCTGATGGCGCAGACCCTCGGCGGCACCGTCGACAACTCCGGCGCCCGTGAGTACGGCCGCACCGACCTGACGGTCTCCAAGCCGTCCTCCACCCTCTTCGAGGGCACCCCGGCCGAGCAGGCCGTGTGGATGTCGCACGGCGACGCCTGCTCCGCCGCCCCCGAGGGCTTCACCGTCACCGGCTCCACGGACGTCGTCCCGGTCGCCGCCTTCGAGAACGACGAGAAGAAGCTCTACGGCGTCCAGTACCACCCCGAGGTGATGCACTCCACGCACGGGCAGCAGGTGCTGGAGCACTTCCTGTACCGCGGTGCGGGTCTCGCCCCCGACTGGACCACGGGCAACGTCATCGAGGAGCAGGTCGCGGCCATCCGCGAGCAGGTCGGCGACAAGCGCGCCATCTGCGGCCTGTCCGGCGGCGTGGACTCCGCGGTCGCCGCCGCCCTCGTCCAGAAGGCCATCGGCTCCCAGCTGACCTGCGTCTACGTCGACCACGGCCTGATGCGCAAGGGTGAGACCGAGCAGGTCGAGAAGGACTTCGTCGCCGCGACCGGCGTGCAGCTGAAGGTCGTGGACGCCAGCGAGCGGTTCCTGAAGGCGCTGGCCGGGGTCTCCGACCCCGAGGAGAAGCGGAAGATCATCGGCCGCGAGTTCATCCGGGTCTTCGAGCAGGCCCAGGCCGAGATCATCGCCGACGAGGGCCCGGCCGTGGAGTTCCTGGTCCAGGGCACCCTCTACCCGGACGTCGTCGAGTCCGGCGGCGGCACCGGCGCGGCCAACATCAAGTCGCACCACAACGTCGGTGGGCTCCCCGAGGACCTCGAGTTCAAGCTCATCGAGCCGCTGCGCAAGCTGTTCAAGGACGAGGTCCGGATGGTCGGCCAGGAGCTGGGCCTGCCGGACGAGATCGTCCAGCGCCAGCCCTTCCCGGGCCCGGGTCTCGGCATCCGCATCGTCGGCGAGGTCACCAAGGAGCGGCTCGACCTGCTCCGTGAGGCCGACGCCATCGCCCGCGAGGAGCTGACCGCGGCGGGCCTCGACCGCGACATCTGGCAGTGCCCGGTGGTGCTGCTCGCGGACGTCCGCTCCGTCGGCGTCCAGGGCGACGGCCGCACCTACGGCCACCCGATCGTGCTGCGGCCCGTCTCCTCCGAGGACGCCATGACGGCCGACTGGTCGCGGCTGCCGTACGACGTGCTCTCCAAGATCTCGACCCGCATCACCAACGAGGTCAAGGACGTCAACCGCGTCGTCCTCGACGTGACGTCGAAGCCGCCGGGCACGATCGAGTGGGAGTAGCCCCTAGGTGCGCTTGACGGTGCGCAAGGGCTTTCCGGGCTGCCAGACCTGGACGACGAGATGCGCGTCGTCCTCCACGTAGGTCCGCACGACCTCCGTCAGCTCGGTACGGAAGAGGTGGAACGGCTCCGGCGGTTCCACCTCTTTCACGTACCGGGCCCGGGTCGCGGAGTCCTCGACCTCGATCGCCCGTCCGCCGATCCGCACGTCACCGCCGCCCATCCCGGTCCCGTCCCCCGGGTTCGCCTGCAGCGCGAAGCGCGGGTCGCGGCGCAGGTCGAGCGCCTTGACCGAGCCCGGCATCATGCCGAGCCACAGCTCGCCGTCCAGGAAACGCACCTCCAGCCCGGTGGTGCGCGGCGAGCCGTCCCTGCGCAGGGTGGCGAGGACGTGGTGGGTGTAGGCGCCGAAGCGCGCCTCGACGGTGGCGGCTAGCTCGGGTTCGGCGGTGGCGAAGCGGGACCAGTTCGCTGTCGTGCTGCCTGTTGCGGTGCTCGATGCCATACGTCGAGTGTGGACCCGATACCCGACACCCCCTGTCCGGTATCGGGCCGCGGATCGACCCGGTATCGGCCGGGAAGCTGTCGTCCCGGCCTCACCGACGGTAACTTCCGACGCGTGGGGCACCCGGCACTACGGTGCCCGACGCGTAGGGCACCTCCGGTGCCGGACTCGCTCGTCGAAGGACAGAGACACATGCACGGGACGCCCGGGGCCACCCCGCCCCCGCCGCTGCCCACCGACAGACTGCGGTTCGCGATGCCGCCGATGCACGACTCGGTCGAGGACGAGCGCCGGCACCGCAAGGAACGGCTCGCGGGCGCGCTGCGGCTCTTCGGCCGGTACGGGTTCGAGGACGGGGTCTCCGGGCACATCACGGCCCGCGATCCCGAGTACAGCGACTGCTTCTGGGTCAACCCGTTCGGCATGCCGTTCGGGCACGTCACGGTGAGCGACCTGGTGCTGGCCAACTCCGACGGCCAGGTGGTGGAGGGCCGCTACCACGTGAACCAGGCCGCCTTCACCGTCCACGCCCAGGTGCACGCCGCCCGGCCG
Organism: Streptomyces mutabilis; assembly: GCF_046628145.1. NCBI lineage: Bacteria > Bacillati > Actinomycetota > Actinomycetes > Kitasatosporales > Streptomycetaceae > Streptomyces > Streptomyces mutabilis. The sequence goes on from NZ_CP176874.1 coordinate 4,747,130, forward strand.
GACGTCGTCGCGGTGGCCCACTGCCACTCGGTGCACGGGCGCGCCCTCTCGGCCCTCGGCGACCTGCTGGACCCCATCACGCAGGAGAGCTGCGCCTTCTACGAGGACCACGCCCTGTACGACACCTACTCCGGCGTCACGGTCGACGCTGAGGAAGGGCGGCGCATCGCCGGGGTGCTCGGTTCGGGAAAGGCACTGGTGCTGCGCAACCACGGGCTGCTCACCGTCGGTGACTCGGTGGACGCCGCGGCCTGGTGGTTCCTGTCACTGGAGCGGTCCTGCCAGGTGCAGCTGACGGCGAGGGCGGCGGGCCGGCCGGTGCTGATCGAACACCGGCAGGCGGTGGCCACCCGCGAGCAGCTCGGCGGCGATCTGGTGGCGTGGATCAACTACCAGCCGCTGTGGCGGGAGATCAGCCGGGGCGAGCCGGATCTCTTCGACTGAGGGCGGGTGCCCGCAGGCGGTTGGGGGGCGTGCCTGTAGTCGGTTCGTGGTCGGTTCCTGTAACCGGTTCGGGGCCGGTTCCTGCAGTCGGTTCGTGGCCGGTCCCCGCGATGGGTTCGTGGCCGGTTCCCGCAGTCGGTTCGTGGCCGGTTCCCGCAGGCGGTTCGCGGCCGGTCCCGGGGCCGGGTCAACATGGCGGTCCGCGTGTCACCCGCGTTGGGCAGAGGGGGTGGGGGTGCCGGGCGCGCAGGGTGCGTTGTGCGGCACAATTCGCTGTCGTCCCATGGGACTTGGGGTGGCCGGCGCGGGTGGCGCGGTGGGCGCCCCGTGCAGGTGTCGTTGCTGGGTTCACCGCGGTTCGCGCGGGTTGTCACAGGGGTCGGGGAAGGCGGGCGTCGGGCGTGGCGGTGCAGGAGGCGAGACACGGGAGCGGCTCGGGCAAGGGCGCGTACGAGGCGGTCCACGGGGGTGGCTGCACCTGCGGGGACTGTCCGCACGGCGCCCGTGAGGGGCACCGCCGGGCGGTCGCCGCGTTCCTGTCGCGACGCGACGAGTTCGCCGCCGGTCAAGGGCTGCCGGCCGCGGTGGCCCACTCGGCCTCCGCCTCCCGGCAGTGGGTCTCCGAGGAGCTGACCCAGTCCGCGGAAGTCGTCGCCGAACGCGGTCGCGCCGAGGGCGAGGCGTGGCTCGCGGGCCTCGGCCGTCGTACGGCGGCCACCGTGTGGGCCGGCGTCGTACTGCTGCTCCTCGTGCAGTCGCTCACCGTCATCGGCACCGGCTGGACGGCGGCGCGCACCGCGGGCCTCGCGGCGGCGCTGGTCGTGGCCGGCGCGCTGACGGCGGCCTCGTGGTTCCACCGGGCGCGGGGCGGGGCGCTGGCCCCGGTGATCGGTGAGGACAACCGCCTGTCCACGTCCCGGGCCGTGGCGGCGGCCTGGGTGCTGTTCGTCGCGTACGCGGTCCTCGTCCTGGCCGGACAGCTGGCGGTGGCCTCGGGGCCCGCCCGGCGGGACGCGCTGGTCTCCGGGCTCGAACTCACCCGCGGGGCCGGTGCCGTGACGGTGCTCGCGGTGGTGTGCGGGATCGCCGTGCTGGTGCGCCGGGTGGTCGGCCTGCGGGTACTGGCGCAGCGGCTGCAGAAGGTGCGGGCGGACCGGCCACGCGCATCCGACCTGCTGACGGACGACGCCGGGCGCGGCACCTTCGCCGACATCCAGTACGTCGTGATCAGCGCGGTCGCGCTGGTCTTCGCGGCGGTACGGCTGGCCCGGCGCCCGGACCAGCTGCCCGACCTGCCGTGGGGACTGGCGGTCGTCGTGCTGGTGTCGGCGGCGACCTACGTGGCCGGCAAGTACGCGGAGGGCGGGCGTCCCGTGATCCTCTCCGTGGTCCGGGCCCGCGAGGCGGGCGACCTGGACGCGCCGATCCGCACCGGCGACGACATCGAGATCCGTGGCGCCGGTTTCGTACCACCGGGCGCCCAGCGTGCGGACCGCCTCTCCCGGATGGTCGTCCGCATCGGCGCGGTCAACGTCCACGTCCCCCTGGTGCCGGTGACCGGCGGCTTCAGCAACCCCGCGGACGACCTGCTGACGGTCCCGGTACCGGCGGACGTCGAACCGGGCCGGGTGGACGTCCAGGTGGTCACGAGCGCGGGAGTGGAGACCAACCGGTACGCGATCGACGTGACGGACTGACCAGGCCGGCCCCCCGCCGAACCCGTGCGCCCACCGGCGTCGTCCGCCGGCTCCTACCGGTACCCACCCGTCCCGCGGTGCCGCCTGGAGCGCAGTGCCGCATCCAGCGACAGCAACGGGGCGCCCGCCAGGACGAGGGGGATCCAGGCCATGAGGTAGGCAAGGTCGTTTCCGTAGTAGTACGGGTCGGAGGCCCAACTGACGGTCAGCCAGAGGCTGAGCGAGATCAGGGCGCCGCCGAGCGCGGCGAGACGGGTCAGCAGCCCGAGCAGCGTGCCGATGCCGACGGCCAGCTCGCCCAGGGCGATCGCGTAACCGAAGCCGGAGGGGCTCTTCAGGGCCAGGTCGACGAGGGAGGGGATGGCCGAGGAGTCGCGGACCGCCCGCATCATGTCGCCGACGGAACCGGCGCCCGAGTCCTTCATGAAGGCGCTGTCGGTGAGCTTGTCGAGGCCGGCGTAGATGAACGTGACGCCCAGAAAGATCCGCAGAGGAACGAGGGCGTAGCGGGTGGCGTGGTCCCGCCAGCCTCCGCCGCCGCCCGGGTGTGAGGTGTACGCATCCGTCCGCATACCGTGAGTCATCACTGCCAGCCGCCTCTCGCCCGCGCGTGCCGAGACCCCCTCATCAGTCCATACGTACGACGCGGAAGCCCCGCTCAATCCTCCTTCGGCCGGTTTCTTCCTGTCGGTTTCGACAGCTGCCGTCCCGGCGGCCCGCCCACGCGCGTCGCCTCCCCGGCGCCGGTGGAGTCGGCCGGGCGGGGCGCCTTGCCGGGGCCGGGGTGACGCCGGGACGGTGGTCGTCAGCCGGGCAGGTCCGCCCGCGGTTCGTCCGCCTTCGCGCGGAGCGTCCCCCGGCGCCGGTGCGCGGACCGGGCCACGACGCCGACCGCTCCGGCGAGGCAGAGGCCGCCCATGACGACGGGGATCACCACGAACCACGGAGTCTCCCAGGCACCGCCCGCGTCACCGGCGTAGATGACGCCCGCAAGGGTCAGGAAGAGGCCGGCGACCAGGCGCCCGGGCTGGAACCTATGACGCAGCACGGGTCACCTCCGCCTGGCCGACGCCGACCTGGAGGTCGAGGTCGAGAGTGCCCGCGTCCTTGCCGCCCGTCGCGGGGGGCAGGGTGACCTCCTTGTGCTTGCCCGGTGCCACGTCCACGTCCTTCTTGTCGTCGCCGGGCAACTGGATGTCGCCCACGCCCACCTCGATGCTCAGCCGCACGGTCACGTCCTGCGGCACCACGACCTGTATTCGGCCCATCCCCACGTCGGCCCGGGTGGTCACCGTCTGCCCCTCTTCCAGATCCAGCCGGGACAGATCCAGGGTGCCGCTGCCGGCCCCGATGTCGTACTGCTGGCGAACGGCGGTCGCCGTCGTGGGCTCCCAGGTCTTGCGGACCCAGTCGGTGCCGACGTCCTTGGGCAGGGCGGCGGAGCCGGCCAGCAGGCCGGCCGTGACGACCGCAAGGAAGACGGAACCGGCTCCCGTGCGCCCCAGGAAGGAGCTGATCGCGATGCCGATGCCGAAGACGGCGAGGGCACAGGCCAGGCCGGTCTGCAGGCTGGTGCCGAGCGGGTGCTCGTCCCACGTCAGGCGGGTGCCGAAGAAGCCCGCCAGCAGGGCGAGGGTGAAGACCGAGCCGCCGATGCCGCGCGGGCCGCGTGGCTGCGGGGGCCGCGGGCGCCGGTCGCCCACGGGGGCGCGGTCGCCCGGGACACCGCGGCCGATGTTGACGGCCGCCGCGATGTCACGGTCCTCGGAGTCCGGCGGGCCCCACAGATATCCGGTCCCGCCGACGTGGGTGCCGTCCTTGACTATGGGCTCGCGCCACCAGGAGGGCCAGGTGTACATGATCGGCGGTGCTTGAGCCTCGGGTGGGGCGTCGGCGACGGCCTGGGTGGCCAGGGGGTCGGGGTCGGGCGTGCGCCGGTGCCGTGACCAGTACCCGGCACCCGCGAGGACGAGGGAGAGCACCACGGCGAAGGTCAGCACTCCGCCGTTGTTCAGCATGGTCAGGAAGACCCCGCAGCCGACCAGGGCGAACAGCACGGCCGCCAGCGCCTGGCCGTCGACGCGGCCGGTCAGCAGCTTGCGCAGCTCGTTCTCGTCCTCGTCGTCGTACGGGACGAAGAGCCAGGCGAAGCCGTAGAAGATGAGGCCGATGCCGCCGGTCGCGGAGAGCACCGCGAGGGTGATCCGGAAGATCACCGGGTCCATGTCGCACTGACGCCCGAGGCCGGCGCACACGCCGCCGAACGTCTTGTGCTCCCGGTCGCGCCGGAACTTGTGGGGCGGCCCGGGGACATCGCCGCCGGCGGCCTCCGCGTCGGACATGACACCCGTGGCGGCACCGGCGCCCGCGCCGGCGGTGGTGTCCGTGCCGGTGGTGGCGCCCGGGCCTGCCGCGGCACCCGTGGCATCCGCGGCGGGCGCGGCACCTTGCGGCCCGGCGCCCCGCGGAGGGCGCGGGCCGGGGCCGGGTCCCGGACCCGTCGCGGCGTGCTCGTGATCTGTCATGAGTCCATGGTGACGGGCGCGACGCCGTGGCGGCAGTCGGTTCGACCCTGGTCGGACCCTGATATCGGCCCTGACCCGGTGCCGGGGGAGCGTTCGAGGACACGCCGGCCCGAAGATCAGGGGAGTCTAGGGGACCGACCCTGATGCTCCGGCTCCCTGGGCCGTGTGACCATCGATGTCATGCCGGAAGCCGCAGCAGCGCCACTCGTCGAACCGCGGCCGCCGCGCAAGCTCTACCGCAGCAGCGACGGACGCTGGCTGGGCGGGGTGGCGCGGGGGCTCGCCGGGCATCTCGGGCTGCCCGTCATCTGGGTGCGCTTCGCCTTCGTCGGTTTGTTCATGGCCGACGGGCTCGGTGCGCTGCTGTACGCGGCCTTCTGGTTCTTCGTGCCCTTGGGCGTCGGCGGCGTCGACTCCCAGAAGCCGCCGTCCCTCGTCACCTCCGAGACCTCGCCGGACGGCCGCCGCAGACTCGTCGCCCGCAAGCCGGACAAGGGCCAGATCGTGGCCCTGCTTCTCATGGTCGTCGTGGCCCTTGTCTTCGTGGGCAACGTGGACCTCGGCGGCGGTGCGAAGGCCTATCTCTGGCCGACCGTGCTCGTCGGCGCCGGCGTCGCCCTCGTCTGGCGGCAGGCGGACAACGCCCGCCGGGCCCGCTGGGCCGAGGTGGGGCGCCACCGGCGGACCGTCACCCTGCTGCGTTCCGTGGCCGGCGTCCTGCTGGTGACGGCGGGCGTCACCGGCATCTTCGTCCTCCAGGGGTCCGCCGCCCACCTCGGCTCCGTGCTCCAGGCCGCGCTCGCCGTCCTCGTCGGCATAACGCTCCTCGCCGGTCCGTACCTGGTCCGCATGACCCAGGACCTCTCCGAGGAGCGGCTGATGCGCATCCGCGCGCAGGAGCGGGCCGAGGTCGCCGCCCACGTCCACGACTCGGTGCTGCACACCCTGACCCTGATCCAGCGCAACGCCGAGAACGCCGGGGAGGTGCGCCGCCTGGCCCGCGCCCAGGAGCGCGACCTGCGCGCCTGGCTCTACAAGCCGGAGGGCAACGGCAAGGACGAGGACGACGAGCCCACCACCCTCGCCGAGGCGGTCAAGCGCAATGCGGCGGAGGTGGAGGACAAGCACGGCGTCCCCATCGAGGTGGTGGTCGTCGGCGACTGCCCGCTCGACGAGAGGATCGCGGCACAGATGCAAGCCGGACGTGAGGCCATGGTGAACGCGGCCAAGTACGGTGGCGAGGGCGGCGCCGTTCAGGTCTACGCCGAAGTCGAGGGCAGGACGGTCTTCGTGTCCGTCCGGGACCGCGGCCCCGGCTTCGACCTCGACTCGATACCCGCCGACCGCATGGGTGTCAGAGAATCGATCATCGGCCGCATGGAGCGCAACGGCGGCACGGCGCGGCTGCGCGCGGTGCCGGACGGCGGCACGGAGGTCGAGCTGGAGATGGAGAGGGCGGAGAAGACGTCATGAGCGACCCGACCGAGGCGAACGGAACGGCGGGAGCGGGAGAGGCGACCGAGCCCGCACAGTCGGCGAACGCGGGCACGGGGGAGCGTCACGTGCGCGTGGTGCTCGTCGACGACCACCGCATGTTCCGCACCGGCGTCCAGGCCGAGATCGGTCAGACCGCGCAGACCGGTGTGGAGGTCGTCGGTGAGGCCGCCGACGTCGACCAGGCCGTCACCGTCATCACCGCCACCCGGCCCGAAGTGGTGCTCCTCGACGTCCACCTCCCCGGCGGCGGCGGCGTCGAAGTACTGCGCCGCTGCACCCCCTTGATGAGCGACACCGAGCAGCCCGTCCGCTTCCTCGCCCTCTCCGTCTCGGACGCGGCGGAGGACGTCATCGGCGTGATCCGCGGCGGCGCCCGGGGCTATGTGACCAAGACGATCACCGGCACGGACCTGGTCGACTCCATCTTCCGCGTCCAGGAGGGCGACGCCGTCTTCTCCCCGCGCCTGGCCGGGTTCGTCCTCGACGCGTTCGCCTCCACCGACGCCCCGCCGGTCGACGAGGACATGGACCGCCTCACCCAGCGCGAGCGTGAGGTGCTGCGCCTGATCGCCCGCGGCTACGCGTACAAGGAGATCGCCAAGCAGCTGTACATCTCGGTGAAGACGGTCGAGTCCCACGTCTCGGCGGTCCTGCGCAAGCTCCAGCTGTCCAACCGGCACGAGCTGACCCGATGGGCGACGGCACGACGGCTGGTCTGACCCCCCGCGGCCGCTCCGTCCCGTCCGGCGGGGACGTCGGCACCGTCGGCAGGGGCCTCACACCACCCGCGTAGCCCCCGCGAACGGCATCTGGTCCACGGGTGCCACGCGCACCGGTGCCGACGGGTTCGGGGCGTGGATCATCTTGCCGTCGCCGACGTAGATGCCGACGTGGCTGATGCCGGAGTAGAAGAAGACCAGGTCGCCGGGGAGCAGTTCCGAGCGGGCGACGCGGCGGCCGGCGTCGATCTGGGCGTAGGTCGTGCGGGGCAGGGAGACGCCCGCGGCGCGGTAGGCGGCCTGGGTGAGGCCCGAGCAGTCGAAGGCGTCGGGGCCGGTCGCGCCCCAGACGTAGGGGCTGCCGAGTTTCCGGTAGGCGTAGGTGACGGCCGCCGCCGCGCGGGAGTTGGGTGCCTGGGCCGAGGCGGAGAGGCCGTCCCGGGGGCCGGAGGAGGCGCGGGAGGCGCGGTCACCGGTGCCGTGGCCGAGGCGGGCGCGTTCCTCGGCGGTCAGGCGTGACAGCAGGCGGCGGGCCGCGTCCAGTTTGCCGGTGACGGTTTCGCGGTGACGTTTCAGCTCCGCCCGGCGCGACGTCAGCGAGGTCACCTCGACGCGTGCGGCGCCGCGCAGCTGCTCGATCTCCCGCAGGTCCGTGCGCGCCCGGCCCACGGCGGCCTGCTGCCGGCTGCCCGCCCGCTCGAGGAGGGCGGCGTCGTCGAGGTACCGGTCGGGGTCGGCGGAGAGCGCGAGCCGCAGGGCCGGGTCGAGGCCACCGCTGCGGTACTGCGCCGCCGCGACCGAACCCAGGGCCTCGCGCGTCGAGTTCAGCCGGCCCTGCTTGCGGGCCGCCTCGTCCCGCAGCTTCTCCAGGCGCCGTTCGGCGGCGTCCGCCTTCTCCTTCGCGCCGTTGTACTTCTCGGTGGCGACCTCCGCCTCCTGGTAGAGCTTGTCCACCTTCGCCTTGACCTGCGCCGGCGTCGGCTCCGGAGCGGCGTGGCCGGTGCCGCCGCCCAGGCCGGTCGCGGTGGCCGCCCCCGCGAGGGTGATGGTGGCCGCCGTACGGCCCCTCCCGCCACCCGTGATGCGCTGTCGCGGCCTGCGGTGCGCTCCCACCTGCGATCCACGTCCTTCCGTACGGCTCGGCTTGCCTGGGGGAGGACGCTAGGCGCGGCGGTAACGGCCCGGTGACGGCTTGTGCGGAACTGGCGATACCGGGCCGACGGGCGACCGTATGTGACCGTGATCCCGCCCCGCGGCCGTCGCCTTCACGCAGGGTGATGACCGAAGCGCCGGATCTGGGGCGGGAGGGAGCGGTGGGGTGCTATGGCACGCATCTGTGCGCCGGAGCGCCGTGCGAGGCGGTCGCGTCCGGGTGGGCCGGTGTCGGAGCGTGTCCGGGCCCCTGATTAGGCTCCGGCCTCATGGACGTACTCATCCACGTTTTCGTCGGTCTGCACATCATCGGCATCGCGTCGCTCCTGGGCGGCTTCCTGACCCAGATGAAGGCGATGGGCCAGGGCACGGCCCGTTTCGTTCCCGCGATGCTGCACGGTGCGCTGACGATGCTGGTCACCGGAGTGGCGCTGGTCGGCCTCAACCAGGCCCAGGACCACTCCGTCGACAACATCAAGATCGGCGTGAAGCTCGCCGTGCTGATCGTGATCCTCGGCCTCGTCTACGTGAAGCGTGACGACGAGAAGGTGGAGAAGCCGCTGTTCGGCCTGGTGGGCCTGCTGACCGTGGTGAACGTCTTCATCGCCGTGCTGTGGACCTGAGGGCCGCCGGGCCCGCGTCCGTGCCCGTTGACCGCATCCCGGCCCGGGCCTGGAAGACCGCCCCCGCCGCGACCGCCAGCCACGCGGCGACCGCGACCCACAGCAGCGCCTGACCGGGCGCGTCCAGCCACGGCAGGTCGACGGCGGCGGCGACGGACAGCGTCGCCGCCGCCGTCATGCCGAGCGGGAAGACGGTCGACCAGCGGCGTACGTCGTAACGGAACCGCGGCCACGCGATCTCGGCGGCGAGCAGGACGGCGTACCAGGCCAGGTCGAGGGCGAGCAGGAAGACGGTCACGTCGTGCAGCACGGCCTGGTCGTCCGCGTTCCACAGGTACATGCCCGTCCCGGCGGCGGCGAGCAGTTTGGCGCCGGCGAGGGCCGAGATGGCGAGCGCGCCGCCCGCCACCCAGTGGTCCCCGGAGCCGCGGGCCACCTGCCGGAGATCGAAGCGGAACAGCGCGATCAGGTAGAGCACGATGCCCAGCCAGAACGGCACCAGGGACGCGTGCGCCAGCCAGGGCGTCGAGGTCGCCGCGGCGAGCGTGGCGCCGAGCACGGCGAGCCCTTCCGTGGCCACGCAGCCCAGGAACACCGCCCCGGGCATCCGGCGCCCCCAGTGCTGTACGACCAGGAACAGCAGACCCGGCCACAGCAGCGCCGCCAGCGCCAGCAGCGCCGCCGCCACCGGTGCCCAGTCCAGCAGCGAGAAGCGGGTGCCGAGCACGGTCGTGGCGGCCACGGCGGTGAGGGCGCCCGGCGTCCCCGCCCGGGTCACCCACTGCGCGCGTTCGACCAGGAGCAGGTAGACGAAGTTCGCCGCCAGGGTCAGCCAGGCGGCGCAGGCCAGGACCAGGGCGATCCGGGACAGGACCTCGTGGCCGGTGAGGTGCAGGCCGACCGACAGGATGCCGGTCGCCATCACCGCGGCACCGGCCGCCGGCGGACGCTGCGCCCACCAGGCGCGCAGAGGGTAGGGGGAGGCGGGAGTGGTGCCGGATGACATGCACCCGATGCTAGAGAGCGTTGCGGGTCAGGCCGGGCGCACCACGCTGTGGATCGACCCCTCGCCGTCGTAGTAGATCGACTCCTCGCGGACGTACGCGCCCGGCTTCGGGGCGTGGATCATCATGCCGTTGCCGATGTAGAGGCCGACGTGGCTGAGGTCGTCGTAGAAGAAGACCAGGTCACCGGGTTGTGCCTGGGAGACGGGGACGGTCGTGCCGGCGTTCACCTGGTCGTAGGTGGTGCGCGGCAGGGTCACGTCCGCGGCCTTCCAGGCGGCCTGGGTCAGGCCCGAGCAGTCGTAGGAGCCGGGGCCCGTGGCGCCCCAGACGTACGGCTTGCCGATCTGGGCGCGGGCGAAGGCGAGCGCCTTCTCGGCCTTGGTGCCGTAGGAGGCGTCCGGTGCGGAGGGTTCCGTCGTACCGGTACCTCCGGAAGAGCCGCCGGACCCGGAGCCGGCTCCGCTCTCCCGCTGGGCTGCCTGCTCCCGTTCCTGCCGCTCCCGCTCCGCGGCCTGCTGCTTCGCCAGCTCGGCGGCCTTGCGGGCGGCCTCCTCCTGCTTCTTCCTCTCGATCGCCGCGAGCCGCGCCTTCTCCTCGGCGGTCAGCTCCGACAGCAGCTCGCGCGCGGTGGCGAGCTTCTTCTGGACGGTGGCCTTGGCCGTCTTCAGGTCGTTCTGCGACTCGGTGAGCGTCTCGAGGCTCTCCGTGGCCTCCCGGCGCTTCTTCATCGTCTCGGACTGCTGCGTGACGTAGTCGTCGACCGCGTCCTTCTGGCGGCCGGTGAGCCGGCTCATCAGCTGGTTCTGGTCGAAGTAGTCCTGCGGCGAGTCCGCGAGCAGGAAGGTCGCGGTCTGCGGGATCGCGGCGCCCGTGCGGTACTGGGCGGAGGCGAAGGACCCCAGCTCCTCGCGCGCCTCGTTGAGCTTCTGGGTGCGCTGGGCGACGTCGTCGAGAAGGTTGTTGACGCGCTTGCGCTGCTTGGCGGTCTTCTCCTTGGCCGCGTTGTACTTCTCGGTCGCCGAACCCGCCTGCCGGTAGAGGTCGTCGACCTTCTTCTCGACCTCTTCGAGGCTCGGTCTGCCGTCGTCCGACGGTGTGGCGTCCGCCGTCTGGGAGAGCAGGGCCACGGAGGTGAGGGCCGCCGTGGCGAGGGCGGGGGTCCGTATGCCTGCGACGCGCGTACCCGTGGAGCGCGGCTTGCGGTGCGACGCCAAGGAGGCGACTCCTTCCGAAGATCCGCCTACCGGGTTAGCTGTCGGGTTCGGGCGGGGTGGGTCTGGAAGGGTTGCCCTACGGCTCGACCGCCCCGTGGAGGGCGGTGTGTGCCGATTCACCCCAAGGTTCTCGGTTGGGTCCCCGGCTCCGGGTGCCGTGCGGGCACGCCGGACTCGGCGGAGGCCACGCGGCCCGGCGAGGTTCGCCGGAGGGGGTCGTGCGGCCTGCCCGCACCGTAGCCAACTCGTGTGGCGGCTGTGAAGGTTGGTGGGTGATATGCCCGATACATTTTCGTGACCTTCGGTGGGAGGGTCACTCCCGGTGTCGCGGGCCGTCGCGGGGCGTGTCCGATGGCGTGATCGAGGCCGATTTCCGGGGCGGGGACCGGTTGTCGGTGGGGCGCCCTAGACTCGGAGAGCGATGAGCAGCCTCTTTGACGACAGCTTCCTGGCGAGCCTCCAGACCCCCCGCGGTCACGAGGAGGAACCTCCGCCGCCGCCCGAGGACGAGCACGGGCCGGAGCCGGTCCCGCACGATCTGTTCGGCGGGAAGTTCGACGTGCCTCCGGACCGGGACCAGTACTACCGGGACGGCGCCCCGCGCCCCGCCCTGGACCCGGCCGCGCTCCTGGAGGGGCTGAACGAGAACCAGCGCGCCGCCGTCGTCCACTCCGGCTCCCCGCTGCTCATCGTGGCCGGTGCCGGCTCCGGCAAGACCCGGGTGCTCACCCACCGCATCGCCCACCTGCTGGCCGAGCGCGGCGTCCACCCCGGCCAGATCCTCGCCATCACCTTCACCAACAAGGCCGCGGGCGAGATGAAGGAGCGCGTCGAGCAGCTCGTCGGCCCGCGCGCCAACGCGATGTGGGTGATGACCTTCCACAGCGCCTGCGTCCGCATCCTGCGCCGCGAGTCCAAGCGGCTCGGCTTCACCTCGTCCTTCTCGATCTACGACGCCGCCGACTCCAAGCGCCTGATGGCCCTGGTCTGCCGCGACCTCGACCTGGACCCCAAGCGCTTCCCGCCCAAGTCCTTCAGCGCCAAGATCTCGAACCTGAAGAACGAGCTGATCGACGAGGAGGACTTCGCCGCCCAGGCCGCCGACGGCTTCGAGAAGACCCTCGCGCAGGCCTACGCCATGTACCAGTCGCGGCTGCGCGAGGCCAACGCCCTCGACTTCGACGACCTGATCATGACGACGGTCAACCTGCTGCGCGCCTTCCCGGACGTCGCCGAGCACTACCGTCGCCGCTTCCGGCACGTCCTGGTCGACGAGTACCAGGACACCAACCACGCCCAGTACGCCCTGGTGCGCGAGCTGGTCGGCGGGGCCTCGGAGCACCCCGTCGACGTGCCGCCCGAGGCCGAGGTGCCGCCCGCCGAGCTGTGCGTGGTGGGCGACGCCGACCAGTCGATCTACGCCTTCCGCGGCGCCACCATCCGCAACATCCTCCAGTTCGAGGAGGACTACCCGGACGCGACCACGATCCTGCTGGAGCAGAACTACCGCTCCACCCAGACCATCCTCAGCGCCGCCAACGCGGTCATCGAGCGCAACGAGTCCCGCCGCCCCAAGAACCTGTGGACCAACCAGGGCAGCGGCGCGCGGATCACCGGGTACGTCGCCGACACCGAGCACGACGAGGCCCAGTTCGTCGCCGACGAGATAGACCGCCTCACGGACGCGGGCGAGGCGAAGGCCGGTGACGTCGCCGTCTTCTACCGCACCAACGCGCAGTCCCGTGTCTTCGAAGAGGTCTTCATCCGCGTCGGCCTGCCCTACAAGGTCGTCGGCGGCGTCCGCTTCTACGAGCGCAAGGAGGTCCGGGACGTCCTGGCCTACCTGCGGGTCCTGGCCAACCCCGAGGACTCGGTGCCGCTGCGCCGCATCCTCAACGTCCCCAAGCGCGGCATCGGCGACCGCGCCGAGGCGATGATCGACGCCCTCGCCCAGCGCGAGAAGATCAGCTTCCCGCAGGCGCTCAGGCGGGTGGACGAGGCGTACGGCATGGCCGCGCGCTCCGCCAACGCCGTCAAGCGGTTCAACACGCTCATGGAGGACCTCCGCACGATCGTCGAGTCCGGCGCCGGACCGGCCACCGTGCTGGAGGCGATCCTCGAACGCACCGGCTACCTCGCCGAGCTGCAGACCTCCACCGACCCCCAGGACGAGACCCGCATCGAGAACCTCCAGGAACTCGCGGCCGTCGCCCTGGAGTTCGAGCAGGAGCGGGCCGAGGGCGAGGAGGCCGGGACGCTGGCCGACTTCCTGGAGAAGGTCGCGCTGGTCGCCGACTCCGACCAGATCCCGGACGAGGAGGACGGCGACGGCGTCGTCACCCTGATGACCCTGCACACCGCGAAGGGCCTGGAGTTCCCGGTCGTCTTCCTCACCGGCATGGAGGACGGCGTCTTCCCGCACATGCGCGCCCTCGGCCAGACCAAGGAGCTGGAGGAGGAACGGCGCCTGGCGTACGTCGGCATCACCCGCGCCCGTGAGCGGCTGTACCTGACCCGGTCCACGCTGCGCAGCGCCTGGGGCCAGCCGTCGTACAACCCGCCCTCGCGCTTCCTGGAGGAGATCCCCGCGCCCCACCTGGAGTGGAAGCGGACCGGGGCGAACGGACCCGCGTCCTCCGCGCCGGTCTCGGCGGTGGCCGCCTCGTTGTCGTCGTCCCGTTCCCGCTCCTCGGCGTCGGGCGCGTCCGGTTTCGCCACCCGCCGGTCCGCTTCCGCCGAGCAGCCGACGGTGTCGCTGTCGGTCGGCGACCGCGTCACGCACGACCAGTTCGGTCTCGGCACGGTGGTCGGGGTCAAGGGCACGGGGAGCAACGCCGAGGCGACGATCGACTTCGGGGACACCAAGCCGAAGCGGCTGCTGCTGCGGTACGCGCCGGTGGAGAAGCTCTGAGGGCGCGCTGAGGGTCCGGAGAGGCGGGCACGGGTCGGGCCGGGAGGGCTCGGACCCGGCCGGCCTGCTGAGACGGTACTGCGCTACGCCGGGTTGAGGCCGTGGCTGCGCAGCCACGAGAGCGGGTCGATGGCCGAACCGCCCGAGGGGCGCACCTCGAAGTGCAGGTGCGGACCGGTCGAGTTGCCGGAGTTGCCGGAGAACGCGATCGCGTCGCCGGCCTTCACCGTCGTACCGGAGGGCACCTGGTAGCTGGAGAGGTGGCAGTACCACGTCTCCGTGCCGTCCTTCGCGGTCACGATCATCATGTTGCCGTACGCGGAGTTGTACTGCGTGCGGACCGTGCCGTCGGTGGCGGCCATCACCGTCGTGCCGTACGAAACGGGGAAGTCGATACCGCTGTGCACGGACATCCAGTTGATGCCGGCCTGGCCGTAGTACGCGCTGAGACCGTGTTGCTGGACGGGGAGTGCGAACTTCGGGCGCAACCGTTCCTTGCGGGCCGCCTCCTCCGCCGCCCGCCTCTTCTCGGCGGCCTGCTGGGCCTTGAGGTCGATGCGCTCCTGGGTGCGGCTGGCCCGGTCGGCGAAGTCGTCGGCTCCGGCGGCGAGGCTGGTGAGCTGGGTGTCCAGCTTGTTGTTGGCGGCCGACGGCTTGACCGGGGCCGCTTTCGCCTCGCCCGCGTCCGCCGCGGACGCCGTGGTCTCCGTGCCGTCGTCGCCGTTCAGGCTGCCGACGGAGGCGGCCGCGATACCCGCGACGCTCATCACGCAGGCCGACGGTACGGCGATGGTCATCAGCGCCGAGCGCTTGGCGGGCTGACGGCGGCGGGAGCGCGCCCCGCTGCGGGAGGCCCCGCGTGGGGCCGGGATGTGTGGGGCCGGGGTGACGACCTCCTCCTGGTCCTCCAGGAGGCCGGTCACGGCGGGGAGTTCCCCGGTGGCGGCCAACTCGTCGTCGCGTGAGTCGGGGCTCGCGCCGGTCTCCTCGGTGGCCGGTGCGGCGTCGGGCGCGGAGTCCTTAGGTGCCTCGGGCGTCTCCGGGGCGGTGCCGGCCGAGTTCCACTGCGTGGCGTCGTAGGCGCCGGTGTCGAACGAACCGGTGTCGAACGTACCGGCGTTGAAGGTGCCGGTCGTGAACGAGCCGGTCTCGAAGGTGCCGGTCTCGAAGGTGCCGGTTTCGAAGGTCTGCGTGCCCCAGTCCCACTGCTGGGTGCGGTCGGCGGGATTGCCGGACTGGTCGGGCTGTTCCCAGGCACCCGTGTCCCACTGCCCGGTGGCATCGGCGCTCGCGGCCTGCGGCGGCACGGCGGGGGACTGCTGGTACTCGGCCGCCCACGCGGTCGTGTCGTAGGCGCCGGTGTCGTAGGCGGCGTGGTGCTGGGCCGCGTAGGCGTCGTAGCCGGGCGCCTGCCCGCTGCCGGTGGACCACTGGGTGGCGTCGTACGAACCGGTGGTGTCGTAGGTGCCGGTGTCCTGGCCCGGGAGGCTGCCGAAGAGGGGGTCCGCGTCGAAGGTCGCCGTGGCGGTGCCGCCGGTGGAAAAACCAGTGGTGTCGTAGCCGCCGTACGTGGTGAGGTCGCCGTACTGGGCCTCCCCTGTGCCGTACGACGCGTACTGCGCCGGATCGGCGTCGGAAGCCGAAGCCGGGGTGGTCATGGTCCCCGACGGGTGACGGTCGTTCACCAACTTCTCTTTCGCCTCGACAACAGGGGCTGCCAGAGCAGTGCGGCGACTGTACCCGGCGGTATACGGGCACGACAATCTTCGTCAGGTTTCGCGAGCGCAGGAAACGGGCAATCGGCCGTGTTTTGGGGGACGGCGGGCACGGGTTTGGCTTTGTGTTCGAGGCGCGTTCGAATCTGATCGGGTGGTGGCGGCAGAGTTTCGGGGTGCGCGACCTTCTGTGTCGGCCGACTCGGGCAGGGAGCCGTACGGGACAGCGGCCTCCGGTGTCTCAGGCGACCGTCAGGCCGCCGGCGCGTTCGTCCCTCCCGTCGCCCGTCTGCGGCGCGACGGTGTCGAGGGCCTCCCGGATGCCGGTGGCCACGGCCGGGTGCACGGGCAGCGCCAGGTGTCCGATGCCGCTCACCCGTACGTTCTGTACGGACAGGTCGGGGTGGTCCAGGCAGGCCGTCTCGAGCGGGTCCATCACGCGGTCCAGGTCGCTCCAGAAGCTGACGAACTGCGTGCGGCAACCGGGTGAGGGCAGGGTCAGCTCCTCGAGCACCGCGGAACCGGGGCGCATCTGGCGCACGATCGGGTGTGCGTTGGCCAGGGGGACCACCCGGGTGCCGGCGTGCGGGGTGCCGAGGGTCACGAGTGTCCGGACGCGCAGGTCTCCGCCGAGGCGCTGCACGTAGTACCGCGCGATCAGCCCGCCGAGGCTGTGCCCGACGACGTCGACCCGCTCACTGCCCGTCCGCTCGCAGATCTCCTCCACGTGTCGTCCGAGCAGCTCGGCCGCGGTGCGGATGTCGCAGGTCAGAGGGGAGTAGTTGAGCGACTCGATCTGGTGTCTGCCGTGCTGGGCCAGGCTGCGGCGCAGGAGCAGGAAGACCGATCGGTTGTCGATGAAACCGTGCAGCAGGATGACCGGGGGGCTGGTGGGGGCGGGGAGCCGGGGAGCGGGGGGCGAGGTTCGGGGGCCGTCGGATTCCGCCGGCGGAAGGGCGGAGGCGGAGCGGCGCTCCTGGATGATCCCCGAGGGGTAGAGCAGAAGATGCCCGGCGAGGATCGCGACCTCCAGGGCGCTGGCCTTCAGGAGGGTCATGGAGAGCCCGGTCAACCGACCCGGGAGGCCCGCCAGGCTCGTCAGTCCTGGCAGCCCCGGCAGTGCCGGGAGGCCTGGCAGGAGACGCTGACAGAGCGGGAGAAGGGGCAGTGCTGCCGTGGTGACCTTCATGGGCCGACCTCCTGTCGGCACGCGCAGGGACGCCTCTGTCCCCCGTGTGCCCTCGTGGAGAGTCGTGACACCAGTGATCAATGATGTTTGCGAGGTGTGCCTGAATGGGCGTGCCGAAGTGACACACAGTGCCCGTGTGCTCTGTGAGCTCCGTGGTGTCGTTGATACGGCTGCGAGGCCCGCTGCTGCCCGGTCCTGCCCTCGCTGCGGCTCTCCGTACGCGTATTGCCGCCGCGCCCTGTGACGGTGCGCGGCGAACGTGTCCCACCGTGTGATTTCCCCCTCTGTATCCACCGCGAAACTGCCGGTTGCGGGATGCTGGCGATAACGTTCGTTCACTTCCCCGGACGATGTGGTGCGGGGGTGTCCGCGTCGGCGAGATGTGCGGTACTTGTCGGTACGGATGGATGTAATCGCTTCATGGAGGCAGTGATGGGTGTGGCAGCCGGTCCGATCCGCGTGGTGGTGGCCAAGCCGGGGCTCGACGGCCACGATCGCGGGGCCAAGGTGATCGCGCGGGCGTTGCGCGACGCCGGTATGGAGGTCATCTACACCGGGCTCCACCAGACACCCGAGCAGATCGTGGACACCGCGATCCAGGAGGACGCCGACGCCATCGGGCTGTCCATCCTCTCCGGCGCCCACAACACGCTCTTCGCCGCCGTGATCGAGCTGCTCAAGGAGCGCGACGCGGCGGACATCCTGGTCTTCGGCGGCGGGATCATCCCGGAGGCGGACATCGCCCCGCTGAAGGAGAAGGGCGTCGCGGAGATCTTCACCCCCGGCGCGACGACGGCGTCGATCGTGGACTGGGTACGGGCCAACGTGCGGGAGCCGGCGGGGGCGTAGCCGCATAACCGCCCGGGCCGCCTGGCCGCCCGGTCCGTGGTGCCGTCCTCGGGTGCCGTCCCTCGGCGTGGCCTGGTCGCTCGCTGGGCCGGTGGTGTGGTGCGGCAGTGTGACTCCTTGCCCGGTCCGTCGGTGCGGTAGGTGGTGTGGGCAGGGCGGTCCGCGCTGCGGTGTGGGCCAGGGCGGTTCGGTGAGGGTGTGGGCAGGGCGACGCCACCGCCCGGCGGCGCGGTCGCGCGGGCACCCGGCCGCTACGGTCGCCCGGCCGGCGGTCGACGCCGCACCTCTCCTGTCCGCTACACCGCCCCCAGTTCCTCGGCCATCGCCGCACGCAACCGCAGTGTCGTCACGAGCCGCTGGAACGCCTCCGCCCAGTACCCACCGGCTCCCGGCGACGCGTCCTCCCGTTCGTCGGGTATCGCCAGCAGGCCGTCGAGGCGGCCTGCCTCCGAGGGATCGAGGCAGCGTTCGGCCAGGCCCATGACACCGCTGAAGCTCCAGGGGTAGCTCCCGGCGTCCCGGGCGATGTTGAGCGCGTCGACCACCGCCCGTCCGAGCGGCGGTGCCCACGGCACAGCGCACATTCCGAGCAGCTGGAACGCCTCCGACAGGCCGTGCGTCGCGATGAACCCGGCGACCCACTCGGCCCGTTCGCCGGCCCGCAGGGTGCCGAGGAGTTTGGCCCGTTCGGCCAGTGACACCGCTCCCGGCCCTCCGGCCTCGGGCGCCGTGGGCGCGCCCAGCAGAGCCCTCGCCCACGCCCCGTTCCGCTGCCGTACCGCGGCCCGGCACCACGCGGCGTGCAGATCGCTCCGCCAGTCGTCCGCCACCGGTAGGGCGACGATCTCCTCGGGGGTACGTCCGCCGAGCCGGGCCGACCAGATCCCGAGCGGGGCCGCCTCCACCAACTGACCGAACCACCAGGACCGTTCCCCCCGCCCCGAGGGCGGTTTGGGTGTGACGCCGTCCCGCTCCATGGCCGCGTCACACTCGTGCGGAGCCTCGACCGCGATCGCCGGTGGATCCAGGGCGCGGTCGAGGGACACGCACGTCACGGCGCGCGCCGCCATGCGCGCGGCGAGCGCCGACTCGGGCAGCGCCGACAGCAACTCCGCCGCCGTCGCCCGTACGTTGCGGCTGCGGTCGGTCAGCGCCTGTTCCAGGAACGGCTCGTCCGCCGGCTCCAGTCCGGTCCGCAGCGAGTCGAGGAACATCAGCCGGTCCTCGGCCCGCTCCGTCGCCCACGTCGAGGTCAGCAGTGCCCGGGCTGCCGCGGGGTCGCGGGCGCGCAGGGACGCCAGCAGGGCCACCCGCTCGGCGAAGAGGCCCTCCTCCCACAGACGCCGTACCCGCTCCGCGGCATCCGGGCCGGGCAGCGCGGTGCCGCCGCCCGGCGTCGACCGCAGGGCGAACCGCCAGTCCGGATTCAGCCGGGCCAGCCACAGGGCGCGGGGCCCCGCGAACGTCAGCGCCGCCGGACGCAGGTCCGTGCGCCCCCGGGCCGCGTCCAACAGGGCCGGAATCGTCTGGGGCGGTGCCGCGAAACCACGGGCGTTCGCCGCTGCCAGCCACTGGGGCAGCAGTTCCATCAGGTCGGGCGCGGTGCCTCGGCGCCCGCCGCCCGCCGGCCCGGGCCGGTCGGCGAGCAGCGTGGTGAGCCGGTGGGCGGCCGCGGTCGGCAAGGGCGGACGGGGGTCCTCCGGAGCCGGCTCCGGACGCCGGGCCGCGGGAGCCGGGCGCAGTCCGGCGCGCCTGCGCACGGTCTCGGCGGCCGCCGCGTCCAGCAGTGCCGCCGGTGCGCGTGGCCCGGGCTCGCAGCCCCGGGGAGTGCGCCGGTCCGTACCGAGCAGCGCGGCGGTGACGAGCTCCTCCCAGAGGCTGGGCGCGGGTGTCTGCACGGGGGCGTCCGGTGTCGCGGTCGCGGGCGTCCTGGTCATGCGGGTCCCTTCCGGTTCCGTTGCGTGGGGCGGGTCAGTGCAGCGACACCGCCCGGCCCGGTCCGTCCGGCCAAGCGGTCAGAGGCGTGAACCCCCGGTGGCCGCACTCACCGAAGACCTTCACGGGCGCACCGCCGGACAGGGCGACGAGGCGCCACAGCCCCGGGCGGTTGCCGACGGCCGGGGTGAGAGGCAGCGCCGTGTCCCCGACAGCGTCCGCCAACTGCCAGGCGTCGCCGTCCGGCACCGGGACGACCCCTTCCAGCGTCACCGGCACCGACTCCAGCCACGGGTCGGCACGGAGGGCCCTGCCGTAACGGGCGACCGCCTGGGACGTCGTCACACCTCTCGGACGTATCTCCGCGGGCGCGGGCGGCGCGAACTGTTTGCCCAGCGCCGCTCGCTGTCGGCCGTCGCCCGGATACGCCGACAGCTCCGCGTCCAGGCACAGCCCCACGGGCAGCGTCAGCTCCGGAGCCCGGCCCGCGGCGCCGTAGGAGAGGAGGAGCGCCGTGCGGTCCGTCTCCGTGCCGTAGAGCCAGACGCGGCGGGTCGTCAGCCGGGCGTCGGCGGTGTCGTACTGAGCGAGGACCAGCCAGTGGTCCCGCACCGGGGGGCCGTCCGCCGTCGACGGCAGGCCGACGCGTGTGCGGACCGTCGCCGCGAGCTCGTCCGGCAGCCGCTCGCGCCGCAGCCAGCCCTGGTCGAGGAGGTGGAGCAGGGCGCACTCCTCCAGCAGCCGGACCGGCCAATCGGGACCGGACGAGGCAATCGACCCCAACTCCCGCACGCGCGAGGCGAGGCCCGGAGCCTGGGCGTCGACCATGCGGGCCGCCGTCTCCTCCCACAGCGCGTATCCCGCCTGCTCCGCTTCGGCCAGGCCGCCGCGCAGCAGGTCCGACAGGCGTTGCTCCAGCTCCGTCGCGCCCGCGGTGACCCGCTCGGCCCGCTGTGCCGCGCGGCGCAGCGCCGCCGCCGGGTCACCGGACCGAGCGGCGGACCCGGGCGGTCCTGCCGTCGTCCCCTCCTTCACGCGTGCGCGTCGCCCGGAGACCCACTGCTCCACCCAGTGCGGCGGCTCACCCGCCGGGACCGCACCGTCTCCGCCCGCCCAGAGCAGCAACAGCCCGAGCGCGTGCTTGCACGGGAACTTGTGACTCGGACAACCGCACTTGTACGCGGGCCCGGACACGTCCGCGATGTCGACGACCGTCTGGTACGGCTTGCCGCCGCTGCCCTGGCACAGTCCCCACACCGTCCCCTCGTCGGAGCTCCCCACCTCGGACCACGGGCCGGCCGTGGCGAGTCTGCCGCCCGCTTTGCGTGACGCGGCGTCAGGTGCCAGTGCCAGCACCTGGTCCGCGGTCCAGCGCACCCCCTGCTGAGTCATGTCATCGAAGGTAGATCCCGCCACTGACAATCGGGCCGGCGCTTGCGTTTTGGCTGGTCAGAGCGATTGTCAGTGGCGTGGTGCACCGTGGACGGCAGATCGAACCGGCCGAGCTGGAGGGGGATTCAGCCATGCCTGTGTCCGTAGCACCGACATCCGTCGACCCGAGTCGGGACGGGTCCGCACCCGGCACCGAGGCCTTGCGCCCGCACGCCGAGAACGCGTTCGCGGCCGAACTCGCCGCGCTGGCGGCGCAGGACGACCGCCCGCGCCCGCCCCGCTGGAAGCTGTCGCCGTGGGCAGTCGCCACCTACCTGCTCGGCGGCACCCTGCCCGACGGCACGGAGATCTCTCCGAAGTACGTGGGCCCGCGCCGCATCGTCGAAGTGGCCGTCAGCACGCTCGCCACCGATCGCGCCCTGCTCCTGCTCGGGGTGCCCGGCACCGCGAAGACCTGGGTATCCGAGCACCTCGCCGCGGCCGTCAGCGGTGACTCGACCCTGCTGGTGCAGGGCACGGCCGGTACCCCCGAGGAGGCCATCCGCTACGGCTGGAACTACGCGCGTCTCCTCGCCCACGGCCCCAGCCGCGACGCCCTGGTGCCCAGCCCCGTCATGCGGGCCATGGCGGAGGGCCTGACCGCCCGGGTGGAGGAACTGACCCGCATTCCGGCCGACGTGCAGGACACACTCATCACGATCCTGTCGGAGAAGAACCTGCCGATACCGGAGCTCGGCCAAGAGGTGCAGGCGGTCCGCGGATTCAATCTGATCGCCACCGCCAACGACCGCGACCGCGGAGTCAACGACCTGTCCAGCGCCCTGCGCCGGCGTTTCAACACCGTGGTGCTGCCGTTGCCCGAGACCGCGGAGGCCGAGGTCGAGATCGTCTCGCGCCGTGTCGACCAGATCGGCCGCTCCCTCGACCTGCCGACGGCACCGGACGGCATCGACGAGATCCGCCGTGTCGTCACCGTCTTCCGCGAGCTGCGCGACGGACTGACGGGCGACGGGCGCACGAAGGTGAAGTCGCCCAGCGGCACGTTGTCCACGGCCGAGGCCATCTCCGTGGTGACCAACGGCCTGGCACTGGCTGCCCACTTCGGCGACGGCGTGCTCCGGCCCGGTGACGTCGCAGCGGGCATCCTCGGCTCCGTAGTCCGTGACCCGGCCGCCGACCGCGTGATCTGGCAGGAGTACCTGGAGACGGTCGTCCGGGAGCGTGACGGCTGGAAGGACTTCTACCGGGCGTGCCGGGAGGTGAGCGTATGAGCGGCATGCGGACCCGGACGCTGTCCCGACCGGCCGTTCCGGTGCTCGGTGTCACGGCGGACGACGAGGACTCGTCCTGGACCCGTAGGCGAGGGGGACGGTGTGGCGGGCACTGACGGCTCCGGGAACGGCCGACAGGGCGGGGCCGGTGGGGGCCTGCCGGGTGGGTCCGGGAGCGGCTTGCCGGGCGGGAACGGGCGTGGCGAGGGCGGGAGTGGAGGGGCCCGCGGGGGCGCGGTGGCCGGTGGCGGGCCGTTGCTGCTGGGTGTGCGCCATCACGGGCCTGGATCGGCGCGGGCCGTCCGGGCGGCGCTGGAGGCGGCCCGGCCGGGGATCGTACTGATCGAAGGGCCGCCCGAGGCCGACGCGCTGATCCCGCTGGCCGCGGACGAGGACATGCGTCCCCCGGTCGCGCTCCTCGCCCACGCCGTGGACGAACCCGGCCGCTGGGCCTTCTGGCCGCTGGCCGAGTTCTCCCCGGAGTGGGTGGCCGTCCGCTGGGCCCTGGAGCACGACGTACCGGCCCGCTTCATCGACCTGCCGGCGGCACACACGCTGGCATGGCGGGCGGGGGAGTGCGCGGTGGAGGGGACGGAGCCCGACGAACCGGAGGAGTCGGCTTCGGGCAAGGGGAGCGGATACGGGCCGGGCAAGGGGGACGGACACGGGCCGGGCAAGGGGGACGGACACGGGCCGGGCGAGGGGGGCGAGCCCGGAGTTCGTGAGGGGGACGAGTCCGGTGCCGTCCTCCCCGGTCTCCGGGGTGATCCGCTCGCCGCGCTCGCCGAGGCCGCCGGCTATGACGATCCCGAGCTCTGGTGGGAGGACGCCGTCGAGCACCGGAGCGCGGGCGACGGGGACGTGCTCGCACCGTTCACCGCGCTCGAGGAGGCCATGACCGCGCTGCGGGAGACCGAGGAGGGCGGCGGACCCGACCGGGACCTCGCGCGGGAGGCGTACATGCGGCTCCAGGTACGGGCGGCACAGCGCGAGTTCACCCAGGGCGTCGCCGTGGTGTGCGGGGCCTGGCACGTGCCCGCTCTCCGGCGCAAGGTCACCGTCGGCGCCGACCGGGCGCTGCTGAAGGGGCTGCCCAGGACGAAGGTGGAGATGACCTGGGTGCCCTGGACCCACCGCAGGCTGTCCCGGGCCGGCGGGTACGGGGCGGGTATCGAGTCGCCGGGTTGGTACGGGCACCTGTTCACCGCGCCGGACCGGCCCGTGGAGCGATGGCTGACCAAGGTGGCCGGGCTGCTCCGGGCGGAGGACCGGCTCGTCTCCTCGGCGCACGTCATCGAAGCGGTGCGACTGGCCGAGACGCTCGCGGTGATGCGCGGCCGCCCGCTGCCCGGACTGAGCGAGACGACGGAGGCCGTGCGCGCGGTGATGTGCGAGGGCTCGGACGTGCCGCTCGCCCTGGTGCACGACCGCCTGGTCGTGGGCGACGTACTGGGCGCGGTGCCCGCCGGGGCGCCGGCGGTGCCGCTGCAGCGGGACCTGGCCCGCCTGCAGCGGCGGCTGCGGCTGAAGCCGGAGGCTGTGGAGCGGGAGCTGGAGCTCGACCTGCGCAAGGAGACCGACGCGGGGCGCAGCAGACTGCTGCACCGGCTGCGGCTGCTCGGCGTCGGCTGGGGGGAGCCGGCCGCCTCACGGGGCAGCACGGGCACGTTCCGCGAGACATGGCGACTGCGGTGGGAGCCGGAGCTGTCGGTGCGGGTCGCCGAGGCCGGGGTGTGGGGCACGACCGTGCTCGCCGCCGCGACCGCCAGGGCGGAGGCGGACGCCGTCACCGCACAGACCCTCGCCGAGGTCACCGCGCTCGCCGAACGCTGCCTGCTGGCCGAACTGCCGGACGCGCTCGGCCCGGTGATGCGGATACTCGCCGACCGCGCGGCGCTCGACACGGACGTCGGCCACCTCGCCCAGGCCCTTCCGGCCCTCGTCCGTTCACTGCGCTACGGCGATGTACGCGGCACCGGCACCGGTGCGCTGGCCGAGGTCGCCGCGGGCCTCGCCGAGCGCATCTTCGTGGGGCTCCCTCCGGCCTGTGCCGCGCTGGACGCCGATGCGGCCCAGGAGATGCGCCGGCACGTGGACGCCGTGCACGGCGCGGTGGGACTGCTCGGCGACACGCCCGCGCCCGGCCACGGTGCCCTGCGAGCCCGCTGGCGGGACGTGCTGCGCACCCTGTCCGCACGCGACATCGTGCCCGGTGTCGTCCGGGGGCGCGCCGTCCGGCTCCTGCTCGACGACGGAGAGCTTCCGCCGGACGAAGCGGCGCGGCTCATGGGCCTGGTGCTGTCCCCGGGGACCCGTCCGGCGGACGCCGCGGCCTGGATCGAGGGCTTCGTCGGCGGCGGCTCGGGCGGCGGCATGCTGCTCCTCCACGACGAACGGCTGCTCGCACTGGTCGACGCGTGGCTGACCGGCGTGCCGGCGGAGGCGTTCACGGACGTACTGCCGCTGCTGAGGCGCACCTTCTCGGCGTACGAGCCGGGAGTCCGCCGCAGCATCGGCGAGCTGGTCCGGCGTGGACCGGAGGGACGGGGTGCGGCGACCGCGGCCGGCGCCGGCGTACCCGGCTTCGCGGCCGACCTCGACACCGGGCGGGCCGACGCGGTGCTGCAGGTGGTCCGGCAGTTGCTCGGCCTCGACGACGGGGGCGTGGAGGAAGCGGCGGGCGGGGCGTATCCGGCGGACAGCACGATCCCGTCGGTTCCATCGGTCCTGTCGGTTCCGTCGGTCGCATCGGACCAGTCGCGCCCATCGGACCGAACGCGCCCACCCGACCGGACGGACCCATCGGGCCAGTCGGATCGGGTGGCCCTGTCGGATTGGGCAGACCGAGCCGACCGAGCCGACCGAGCCGACCGAACCGACCGAGCCGACCGAGCAGACCGAACAGACCGAGTGGGCCCAGTGAGCCAAGTGTGCCGGGCGGGCCCGGCGGAGCCCGTGGAGCAGGTGGACGCCGGCGCCGTCCCTCAGGACCGCGCCGGCAACGACACGGTGGGGGTGGACGCATGACGACCGAGCCTGTGGACGTCGAGGCCGCGCAGGAACGGCTGCGGCGGTGGCGGCTCGTGCTCGGCGGCGACCAGGCCGAGGGCACCGGCCACGCGCTCTCCGGACAGGACGCCGCGATGGACGGGGCGCTCACCGCGCTCTACGGGAAGGGGGCGGCACCACGGAAGGGACGGGACCGTGCCGCGGGGCTGGGCGCCTCCGCGCCGGCCGTGGCCCGCTGGCTCGGGGACATACGGACCTACTTCCCGTCCTCCGTCGTCCAGGTCATGCAGCGGGACGCGATCGACCGGCTGGGTCTCGCCACCCTCCTGCTGGAACCGGAGATGCTCGAGGCCGTGGAGGCCGACGTACACCTCGTCGGCACCCTGCTGTCCCTCAACAAGGCGATGCCGGAGACGACCAAGGAGACGGCACGCGCCGTCGTCCGCAAGGTCGTCGAGGACCTGGAGGCGCGGCTCGCAGGCCGTACCCGCGCCGCCCTCACCGGTGCCCTGGACCGCAGTGCGCGCGTCAGCAGGCCCCGCCACCACGACATCGACTGGAACCGCACGATCGCGGCCAACCTCAAGCACTACCTCCCCGAGTACCGGACGGTCGTGCCGGAGCGGCTCGTCGGCTACGGACGTGCCTCCCGCTCCGTGAAGAAGGAGGTCGTCCTCTGCATCGACCAGTCGGGGTCGATGGCGGCGTCCGTCGTGTACGCCTCCGTGTTCGGGGCGGTGCTCGCCTCCATGCGGTCGATCAGCACGCGGCTCGTCGTCTTCGACACGGCGGTGGCCGACCTCACCGACCAGCTCGAGGACCCGGTCGACGTGCTCTTCGGCACGCAACTCGGCGGCGGTACGGACATCAACCGCGCACTGGCGTACTGCCAGTCGCAGATCACCCGGCCCGCGGAGACGGTGGTCGTGCTGATCAGCGACCTGTACGAGGGAGGTATACGGAACGAGATGCTCAAGCGGGTCGCGGCGATGAAGGCGGCCGGCGTGCAGTTCGTGACGCTGCTGGCGCTGTCGGACGAGGGGGCGCCCGCGTACGACCGGGAGCACGCGGCGGCGCTCGCCGAGCTGGGCGCACCGGCCTTCGCCTGCACGCCCGACCTCTTCCCGGAGGTGATGGCGGCGGCGATCGAGAAGCGAGCCCTGCCGATACCGGACGCCGGGTGACGACTTGTCGACCCGGGCGGCCCGATTCCCTCCGTCATGACGGACATGACGGGCCCTCGTCCGGGCCAGGCTTGCGTAGCCCACAGAGTCCCGTGCGAGGATCGCGCGTCGTATCGATAGGTCGTACGAATACGGCCGGTCGATGTGTTGTTGGATGCCCCGCGTCGCCCGGCGTGCCGTGTGACGCGCGAACCGTTCCGCCGCACGGGAGGAATCTCCCCTCTTGATCTGGTCAGCAGTTCTGCCCGATGCCGCTCGGCGCATGATGCGCACGGCGGCCGGGCGGCGTGCGCTGCACGTGATGCTGCTGGTGGGCGGGTTGTTCGTGCTGGGGGTGCTCTGCGGAGCGCGGGCGCAGGCCGCCGAGGGCGTTCCCTCGCTGAGGGACGTCGCCGGGCAGGTCGTCGATGCCTCTCCGGAGCGCCGACGGGGGGAGCCGACAGGACGGGAACCGGTCGTCCCGCGGAGCCTGCGGAGCGGCCAGGACTCCCCGGCCGTCCGGGGACCCGAGGCGGTCGTACCCGAGCCCGGCCTCCGTCCCGTGATCGAGGGCGTCGTCCGATCCGTGGAGGCCCGTGTCGTGCGGCCGGTGGAGGACGGCCTCGTGCGGCCCGCCGAATCCCGCCTCGTCCGGTCCGGGTCCGCCGAGACCCGCCTTGTCCGGCCCGCCGAAACCCGCCTCGTGCGGCCCGTGGATCTGGCGGAGACGGTGACGGACGGGCTCGGGACGGTCGCGCAGGCGAAGGTGCCTCCCTTGGAGGCGCTGACCACCCTGCCCGGCCTGACCGACCCACCGCCCCGCCTGACCGACCCCCCGTCTGGTCTGCCCGACCGCCCATCCGGTCTGAGCGACCTGCCCGGCCTGCCCGATCTGCTCGCCCCGATCGGTCTGCCCGGTCGGACGGTGCCCGACGCGCCGTCCCCGCAGACCCTGCCGTCGACCACGGAGCCGGCCGCCGCCGACGCGTCCGGTGCCTCGGAGGACCCCACGGTCTCGGCAGGCGTCCCCGACGCCCGGTCCACCGGAGGAGCCGCAGCCTCGGCGACCGCCGTCTACGGCCCGGCGTCCGTCGCGTCCGCCGCCCGGACGGCGGCGCACGTCGCCGCCGACCGCACCGTGGCGGCGTCCGGCGCGACCACGCCCACCCCCGGTCCCACCCCCGCCCGCCGGTCACCCACCGGCGACCCCGACGGCGCGCTGGGCACCGGGACCGGTGCCGACCACGGCACGGCCCGCCACGGTGACGCACACGCGGTCACCCCGCATCACCGGATTCCGTTCCGACTCGTGCCCGGCGCCCTCGTGTGCGCCGACGCGCCCGAGACGCGGGACCGGTACCGGGACGTTCCGGTCTCTCCCGCCTAGCCAGGGGCGGGACCTTCCCCACCGCAGACCCGCCGCGCGGAGGCGGAGAGGTCTGCCCGCCGTCCGGACGCTTCTCATCCACGTCCACGGGCGGCGCCGCAGGCCGCTGCCCCAGTCGCACGTCCCGGTCCGCCCTCAGCGGCCGACCGGAGTGGCCGACCGCGGTGGCCGACCGCGGTGGCGCGACACCGTCTGACGCCCGCATCCCGCCAGGGCCTGAGATCCACCGGCCCGGACATCGGACGGACGTCAGACGACCAACGGGCTTCGCGGAGCGCGCGGCCCCGGACGGTCCGGCCGAAATCCGTCGGCCCCCGTCGGGCCGCAGCCCCGCGGACCGGGCCGGCCGATCCCCATTGGGGTGGGGACCGGCCGCCCGCACCCCGGACGGCCGCACTCGCGGACGTCCGGGGCGTTCCACGGCCTCACCGGGTCAACCCCAGCCCGGTGAGGCCCTTCCCTCCGTTTCCGGGACCCTGCGACCTCGGTCGAGCCCCGCCCGCACCCCCTCACACCAGGCACCCCGTGCCAGTGAGCGCGGCATCATGTGACAGGCATCACCGCTCAGGTGTGACCCACGATTTAGAGACCCCCCGCAAGCGGCGATAACCTGCGAGACGGACATGCCGCGCGCTCGGACACCGTGTGCGCCTCCCTTGTGACTCACAGCGGACGTCACGTTGCCCTTCGCGGCACGCCCACGCATCCAACGAACCGCGAGATCACTGATAGGGACGGAAGCGCGTGGACCTGTTCGAGTACCAGGCGAGGGACCTCTTCGCCAAGCACGATGTACCGGTGCTGGCCGGTGAAGTCATCGACACGCCTGAGGCGGCGCGCGAGATCACCGAGCGTCTGGGCGGCAAGTCCGTCGTCAAGGCGCAGGTGAAGGTCGGTGGTCGTGGCAAGGCCGGTGGCGTGAAGCTGGCCGCCTCCGCGGACGAGGCCGTCGCCCGCGCGACGGACATCCTCGGCATGGACATCAAGGGCCACACGGTCCACAAGGTGATGATCGCCGAGACCGCCCCCGAGATCGTCGAGGAGTACTACGTCTCCTTCCTCCTCGACCGTGCCAACCGCACCTTCCTCTCCATCGCCTCCGTCGAGGGCGGCGTGGAGATCGAGGAGGTGGCGGCCACCCGTCCGGAGGCCGTCGCCAAGACCCCGATCGACGCGATCGACGGCGTGACGCCCGAGAAGGCGCGCGAGATCGTCGAGGCCGCGAAGTTCCCGGCCGAGGTCGCCGACAAGGTCGCCGACATCCTGGTCAAGCTGTGGGACACCTTCATCAAGGAGGACGCCCTCCTGGTCGAGGTCAACCCGCTGGCCAAGGTCGCCTCCGGTGACGTCATCGCCCTCGACGGCAAGGTGTCGCTCGACGACAACGCCGAGTTCCGTCACCCGGACTTCGAGGAGCTCCACGACAAGGCCGCGGCCAACCCGCTCGAGGCCGCCGCCAAGGAGAAGAACCTCAACTACGTCAAGCTCGACGGCGAGGTCGGCATCATCGGCAACGGCGCGGGTCTCGTCATGAGCACCCTCGACGTCGTCGCGTACGCCGGTGAGAAGCACGGCAACGTCAAGCCCGCCAACTTCCTGGACATCGGTGGCGGTGCCTCCGCCCAGGTCATGGCGAACGGCCTGGAGATCATCCTCGGCGACCCGGACGTCCGCTCCGTGTTCGTCAACGTGTTCGGCGGCATCACCGCCTGCGACGAGGTCGCCAACGGCATCGTCCAGGCGCTGAAGCTCCTCGAGGACCGCGGCGAGAAGGTCGAGAAGCCGCTCGTCGTCCGCCTCGACGGCAACAACGCCGAGCTGGGCCGCAAGATCCTCACCGACGCCAACCACCCGCTGGTCCAGCGCGTCGACACCATGGACGGCGCGGCCGACAAGGCCGCCGAGCTGGCCCACGCCGCCAAGTAAGCACTCAGGACGAGGACACCAACACACCATGGCTATCTGGCTCAACAAGGACAGCAAGGTCATCGTCCAGGGCATGACCGGCGCCACCGGCATGAAGCACACCAAGCTCATGCTCGGCGACGGCACCAACGTCGTGGGCGGCGTCAACCCGCGCAAGGCGGGTCAGTCCGTGGACTTCGACGGCAACGAGGTACCGGTCTTCGGCACCGTCAAGGAGGCCATCGAGAAGACCGGCGCCAACGTCTCCGTCATCTTCGTGCCGGAGAAGTTCACCAAGGACGCCGTCGTCGAGGCCATCGACGCCGAGATCCCGCTGGCCGTCGTGATCACCGAGGGCATCGCCGTGCACGACTCGGCCGCCTTCTGGGCCTACGCGGGCAAGAAGGGCAACAAGACCCGGATCATCGGCCCGAACTGCCCCGGCATCATCACGCCGGGCCAGTCCAACGTCGGCATCATCCCGGGCGACATCACCAAGCCGGGCCGCATCGGCCTGGTCTCGAAGTCCGGCACGCTGACGTACCAGATGATGTACGAGCTGCGTGACATCGGCTTCTCGACCGCCGTCGGCATCGGTGGCGACCCGATCATCGGCACCACGCACATCGACGCGCTCGCCGCGTTCGAGGCCGACCCCGAGACCGACCTGATCGTCATGATCGGCGAGATCGGCGGCGACGCCGAGGAGCGCGCGGCCGACTTCATCAAGGCCAACGTGACCAAGCCGGTCGTCGGCTACGTCGCGGGCTTCACCGCGCCCGAGGGCAAGACCATGGGCCACGCCGGCGCCATCGTCTCCGGTTCGTCCGGCACCGCCCAGGCGAAGAAGGAGGCCCTGGAGGCCGCCGGCGTCAAGGTCGGCAAGACGCCGACCGAGACGGCGAAGCTCGCCCGGGAGATCCTGGCCGGCTGAGCGCCTTCCGTGCGCGTAGCGCACAGCGCACCACACCGAGTGGGCCCGTCCTCGTCAGGGGACGGGCCCACTCGGCGTACGGCGTCGCGTCGTCGGGGCGGGGCGGTGTCATTCGACGAGGGGCGCCAGCCGTTCCGGCCCGTCCTGCAACTGGTCCCGCAGCTTCTGCCGCAGCTCCAGCTGCTCGTCCGACAGCGGTCCCGGCGCGACCCTGGGCGGCACCCCGCGCACCGTCTCCCCGGGGGACACCGGCGGTTCGTAGTGCGTGGGCGCCGTGCGCAGGGTCAGGGCCGTGGTCCCGATGAGGGCGACCGTGAAGGCGATCGCGGCCCGGGTCAGGAAACGCGCCCGGCGCTCGCTGCCCCTGCGTACCGTCGGCGGTTCGGACGCCCGCAGCCGCTCGGTCGAGGCCAGCTCGGCCAGCCGACGGTGCAGCACCTGAGGGTCGGCCAGTTCGGGCAGCCGGTCGGCGAGGGCCTCGCGGGCCCGCATCAGCCGGTTCGCCGCCGCCGGGGTGCTCGCCTCGGTCTCCGCCGCGGTCTCGGGCAGGTCCAGACCGACACCGTCGTACAGCAGGAGCGTGCGGCGGTGTGGCGGGGGAAGCCTGAGCAGGGTGTTCAGGAGCGTGCGGTCGCCGGGATCGGCGGGCGGCGGCTCGGGGTGCCGGTGGCGCAGCCGGAACCGGTGCCAGGGCGAGAGCGCGTACTCGTACGCCGTCGCCCGCACCCAGCCCACCGGATCGCGGTCGCGGGCCACCTCGGGCCAGCGTTCCCAGGCGACCTGGAAGGCACGCTCCACCGACTCGCGCGCCAGTTCGCGGCGGCCGGTCAGCAGGTAGGTCTGGCGTACGAGGGACGGGGCGCTGAACTCGTACAGCGCGTCGAAGGCCTGAGCGGGAGTCAGGACGGCCGGTCCGGGCTGCGGTGGGTCCGCGCCGGGGGTCGGTTCCGGGATTGGAGCCGGGTCCGGGTCCCGGGCCGGGCCCCGGTCGGATTCGGGGTTCAGCGCCGCCGCCGATGCGGGTTCCGGGGCCCGTTGCAGGTCCGACCCCGATTCCGACTGCGACAGCGATACCGCTTCCGGTGCTGATTCCGGTTCCGCTTGCGACCCCTGATCCGGCCCCTGTCCGGGCTCCTGTCCGGGCTCCTGATCCGGCCTCGGACCCGGCGTCGGACCCGGCGTCGACTCGGCCTCCGGCTCCGGCCCCGGACTCAGCTCACACTCGCCCAGCGGCTTCGCGGGGAGTACGAGGCTGTCGGCGGCCTCCTCGGGGGCGCGCGGCCCACCGGATCCGACGGCCACGACGACGGGCACCGGCGCCTGTTCCGGCTCCGGGCGCGCGTTCCGGTCCGGCTCCGGTGTGAGCGACGGCCTGGCCCGCCGCGCCGCCGCCTCCTCGGCCAGGGTGTTCAGCAGCTTCGCGTACGCCTCCCGTTTGCGGCCGCGGGGAGCGGTGCGGCCGGACTCCCACGCACGTACCGTCTCGCGGGTGACACCCATCCGCGCCGCGAGCTGAGCCTGCGTCAGCGCGGCGGACTCACGCAGGCGTCGGCGTGCCTTGGGAGGAGGGAGCGGGGTTGCGGGGCTCCGTGTCACAGGGTGCCCCTTCGTACGAAAAAGTACATAAACATATATTGGGCGACACAGCGGGGCTTCGCCTGTTACGCCGGTAAAGCGCGTGTCGTTGGGAGCATGGCGGGCGTGATGCAGACGACCGCTCGCCGAGCCCCGCTGTCCCTGCTGCGCACCCGTTGGCGCGACCGGTCGCCCGGCCTGGCCGCCGGCCTCCTCGGCGGAGCGGTCGCGGCGGGGCTGGGACTGGCCTCCTGCGCCGTGCTCGTGACGGTGCTTTGGTTCAGTTCGCCGTACCCGGACAACGGACCCGGTGCCACGCTGCACGTCGCCGCGGCGCTGTGGGTGCTGGCGCACGGGGCCGAACTGGTCCGTGCCGACACGCTCTCCGGCACCCCCGCACCCATGGGCGTCACCCCGCTGTTGCTGCTCCTGCTGCCGGGCTGGCTGCTGCACCGCGCGGCCCGGGACGCCACGGACCCCGGGGACGGCGTGGGGGTGGCCGTGGGGGCGGGCGTGAAGCCCGGGGCCGGCGGGCGTCCTGGCGGCGGGGGCCCGCGGGATGCCGGGCCGCCGCCGGTCTCCGCGCGCAACGCCTGGACGGGGGTCGTGCTCGGCTACCTCGCCGTCGCCACGCCCGTCGTGCTGTACTCGGCCGACGGTGCGCTGCGGCCCTCTTGGTGGTGGACGGTGCTGTGCCTGCCCCTGGTCACCATGGGCGCGGCGGGCGCCGGGGTGTGGACGGCGTTCGGCCGTCCGGGCGGCCCGGTGGGCCGGGTGCTGCGGGTGCTGCCCCGGAACCTGCGGGTGCTGATCGTGGAGCCGGACGCCCGCCTGGGCGCCGCCACGCGCGCCGCGGGCGCCGGTGCGGCGGTGCTCGTCGGGGGCGGTGCGCTGCTGCTCGCGGTGTCACTGGTCTGGCACGGAGCCGCCGCGCAGGACGCGTTCCTGCGGTTGACCGAGGGGTGGGCGGGGCGGTTCGCCGTGCTGCTGCTCTGCCTGACGCTGGTGCCGAACGCGGCGGTGTGGGCGGCGGCGTACGCCCTGGGGCCGGGCTTCGTGCTCGGCACCGGTCATGTCGTGGACCCGTTCTCCTCCGCGCCGGCGGCGTTGTTGCCGCCGTTTCCCCTGCTGGCGGCGGTGCCGGACGCGGGGCCGGGCACGCCGCTGCACTGGGCGGCCGGGGCGGTGCCGTTGGCGGCGGGGGCGGTGGTGGGGTGGTTCACGGCACGGGCGGCCACGGCGGGCGTGGGCGGGGAGGTGGTGCCGGGGGTGCGTCGGGTGCCGGGGGGCGACGACGGCGTCGCGGTGTGGTCCTGGCGGCGGACCGTCGGCGCCGCCGTCGTGGCCGCCGTGCTGTGCGCGGTGCTCGTCGCCCTGCTGGCCGCGTTGGCGGGCGGGCCGCTCGGGAGCGCCGCCCTCGCCCGCTTCGGGCCGGTGTGGTGGCAGGTCGGGGGAGCGGTGCTGGGGTGGATCGGGGTGGTGGCGGTGCCGGTGGCGCTGGTGGTGCGGGTGTGGCGGGTGTGGGGGGCTGCCACGGCGGCGCGGGGGAAGGAGGCGGAGGCGCCGGGGGCGGGCGTGGCGAGTGGTGACGGGGGTGCGCGGCGGTGGGGGTGGGTGCCGTCGCCGTTCAGGGGGCGCCGTGAGGGCGCCGGGGGAGCGGGAGGGGAGCAGGCCGACGAGGACGCTGTGTCGTTCGGGCTCTACGACGGGGGCGGGGGCGGGGGCGGCGGTGGTGGTGCAGGTGGCGGTCGTGCTGGTGGCGGTGGTGCCGACTCGCCGTATGATTTTCTGCCGGTGGACTCTCCTGGGCGCCGGCCGCCGCGGGCGCCGTGAGCCGTGAGCGGTGGGTCCGCCTCGGACGTGTGCCGCGGGGGCTTCCTTCGCCCCCGCCGCCCCCGCCCTTCCCGTCCCTGGGGGCTGCCGCCCCCAGACCCCCGCTTCGGCCCTGAACGGGCCTCGTCCTCAAACGCCGGACGGGCTGAATGGAGCGCGCCCGGCGTCCCGGAGCGTCCCGTGGCGGCAGCCTGAAGCGCTGCCGGCCGGTGTCCCGGAACAGTCCCGTGCGCGGCCTGAAGCGCCGCCACCGGCGTCCCGGAGCGTCCCGTGGTGGCAGCCCAGAAGCACCGTCGCCCGGCGTCCCGGCTCTCAGCCCTCCGTACCCAGCAGATCCCGCAGTTGCTCGGGCAGGTGGCGGTCGCAGGCCTGCTTCGCCTCGTTGGTGAGGGCGTCGTTGCGGCAGGTGTAGTAGTCGCTGTAGACCAGCTGGGCGCCGAAGGACGCGGCGACCAGCAGGATGGCGAGCGAGGACGTGACCAGGCCGCTGATCGCCGCCGTGCGCTGCGGGCGGCCGGTCTGCTCGGCCGGCCGGGCCGGGGTGTCCGGGTCGGAGGCGGCACGCGGCTTGGTGCGCAGGGCGCTGATGCCCCAGTAGAGGGCGAGCGCGCCGAGCAGCAGGGCCACGTACGGCCAGGTGAAGAGGGCGAAGAACAGGGCCCACATGCCGCTCAGCAGGGCGTAGCGGGCGCGGCGCTGGGCCGGGTCCGTCGGGTCCCAGCGCGGACCCGTGCCGCCGCCCGGGCCCTCGGGGCCGGAACCGGCACCGCCGGGACGCTCACCGAAGCCGCCCGAGGAGCGGCCGGGCTGGCGGTCGCTCCACTGGCCGCCCCACGGGGAACGGCCGCCACCGCCCTGTGGACCGGAAGAGCCCTGGCCGTCACCGTCACCCGACGGGTGCCGCGGCTGCCAGGGGCTGTCCGGCGTGCCCTCCGGGGGCGGGGCGAACGGATTGTCCCTGTCGGTCTTCTTGTCGTCGGCGCCGTCCTGCCCGCCGCCGTCCCTCCGGTCCGAGGGGGTGTCGGGCGGTGAGGAGGGACGCTCCCGCAGCAACACGGTGCTGCGCTCCCCTGGCTGCGCCGACTGCTGGGGGAGCGTGAGCAGTCGCAGGCTGCGGTCCGGCATCAAGTGAGCGTCTTCCCCTTGGCGATCTTGACGGTGACGAACGGGCGAACTGGTCGGCCCGACCGGTGAACGTGTGGCACGCGGGCCACGTTCCCGGTCCGGCTCCACGCAGACGCTACCTTCCGGCCACGCCCCCGTCCCGAGGGGGCCGTCCGGTGTGCCGGTATCGTTGCTGACGGTCGGCCGCTTCGTAGACTTCCCCGTATCCCGGGGCGCGAAGCATTCGTACGACCACACAAACGGATGAACGTACAAAACGTACGGCCGTGAAGACCCGCTCCCCCGAGAAAGGCCCCCACCGTGGCCGCCAAGCCCGTGGCCCAGCGAGCCAAGCGCCTAGTGGTGCTGGTCTCCGGATCCGGCACCAACCTCCAGGCGCTCCTCGACGAGATCGCCGCCACCGGCGTCGAGACCTACGGAGCCGAGATCGTCGCGGTCGGCGCCGACCGCGACGGCATCGAGGGGCTCGCGCGCGCCGAGCGCGCCGGGCTGCCGACCTTCGTGACGAAGGTCAAGGACTACGGGACCCGGGAGGAGTGGGACGCGGCGCTCGCCGAGGCCGTCGCCGCCCACGAGCCGGACCTCGTCGTCTCGGCCGGGTTCATGAAGATCGTGGGGAAGGAGTTCCTGGCGCGGTTCGGCGGGCGGTTCGTCAACACCCACCCCGCGCTCCTCCCCAGTTTCCCGGGGGCCCACGGTGTGCGGGACGCGCTCGCGTACGGCGCCAGGGTCACCGGCTGCACCGTCCACTTCGTCGACGACGGCGTCGACACCGGGCCGATCATCGCGCAGGGCGTGGTGGAGGTCCGGGACGAGGACGACGAGAGCGCTCTGCACGAGCGCATCAAGGAAGTCGAGCGAAGGCTGCTCGTCGATGTCGTGGGGCGGCTCGCCCGCAACGGCTATCGCATTGAGGGACGAAAGGTAGTTATCCAGTGACCGCCACCGCCGAGAGCAACAAGCGGGCCATCCGTCGCGCGCTCGTCAGCGTCTACGACAAGACCGGGCTCGAGGACCTCGCCCGCGGGCTCCACGAGGCGGGCGTCGAACTCGTCTCCACCGGCTCCACGGCCGGCCGCATCTCCGCCGCCGGTGTCCCCGTCACCAAGGTCGAGGAGCTGACCGGCTTCCCCGAGTGCCTGGACGGCCGGGTCAAGACCCTGCACCCCAAGGTGCACGCCGGCATCCTCGCCGACCTGCGCCTGGACAGCCACCGGCAGCAGCTCGACGAGCTGGGCGTGGCGCCGTTCGACCTGGTCGTGGTCAACCTCTACCCGTTCCGGGAGACCGTCGCCTCGGGCGCCACCCCCGACGAGTGCGTCGAGCAGATCGACATCGGCGGCCCCTCGATGGTCCGCGCCGCGGCCAAGAACCACCCCTCCGTCGCGGTCGTCACCAGCCCCGCCCGGTACGCCGACGTGCTCTCCGCGGTCAAGGACGGCGGCTTCGACCTCGCCGCCCGCAAGCGGCTGGCCGCCGAGGCCTTCCAGCACACCGCCGCGTACGACGTGGCCGTCGCCTCCTGGTTCGCGAGCGAGTACGCCCCCGTGGACGACTCCTCGTTCCCCGACTTCCTCGGCGCCACCTACGAGCGCGCCCACACCCTGCGCTACGGCGAGAACCCGCACCAGCCCGCCGCGCTCTACACCTCCCCCGAGGGCGGCGGCCTCGCGCAGGCCGAGCAGCTGCACGGCAAGGAGATGTCGTACAACAACTACACGGACACGGACGCCGCCCGTCGTGCCGCGTACGACCACGCCGAGCCCTGCGTCGCGATCATCAAGCACGCCAACCCGTGCGGCATCGCCGTCGGCGCGGACGTCGCCGAGGCGCACCGCAAGGCGCACGCCTGCGACCCGCTGTCCGCGTTCGGCGGCGTGATCGCGGTCAACCGCCCGGTCTCCAAGGAGATGGCCGAGCAGGTCGCCGAGATCTTCACCGAGGTCATCGTCGCGCCGGACTACGAGGACGGCGCCCTCGAGGCCCTCACCAAGAAGAAGAACATCCGCGTGCTGCGCGCCCCCGAGGCCCCCGCCGCCCCGGTCGAGGTCAAGCCCATCGACGGCGGCGCCCTCCTCCAGGTCACCGACCGCCTCCAGGCCGAGGGCGACGACCCGGCCACCTGGACCCTCGCCACCGGCGAGGCGCTGTCCGAGGCGGAGCTGGCCGAGCTGGCCTTCGCCTGGAAGGCGTGCCGGGCCGTCAAGTCCAACGCGATCCTCCTCGCCAAGGACGGCGCCTCGGTCGGCGTCGGCATGGGCCAGGTCAACCGGGTCGACTCCGCGAAGCTCGCGGTGGAGCGGGCGGGCGCCGAGCGCGCGCAGGGCGCGTACGCCGCCTCCGACGCGTTCTTCCCCTTCCCGGACGGCCTGGAGATCCTCACCGCGGCCGGCGTGAAGGCGGTGGTCCAGCCCGGCGGCTCGGTCCGCGACGAGCTGGTCGTCGAGGCGGCGAAGAAGGCCGGCGTGACGATGTACTTCACGGGCACGCGGCACTTCTTCCACTGAGCCGCGGCGCGCTGACCCGGACAGGCGAGGGCACCGCCGGTCGACGACCGGCGGTGCCCCCGTGCGTCACGCGCCCCGGGAAGCGGGCCGGATCAGGAGTCCAGGAACTTGCCGCAGTCCGCGTGCCAGACCCACTTGTGGGAGCTGATGCTCTGGTTCACCCAGGCGCCGTTGCTGAACTTCTGACCGGAGAGGTCGCTCATGTAGTACTCGGACTTCGCGAGGCAGGCGTGGCCGCCGCCGTAGTTCGCGTGCTGGTAGACCTTGACGGCCATGCCGGAGGTCCCCTTGTGCAGGAGTGACTGGGCGTCGTCGTTGTCGCCGCCCTGGAACGCACCGGAGCTGTCGGCCCAGTGGGCGTCGTCGTCGACGTCCCTGCCGAGCTGGCCGCTGCAGTTGTCGTGGTCGTACGCGTAGAAGTACCCGGACGCCGCGCTGTGCCAGGCGTTGTCGCACGCCGCGGAGGCCTGGGCGCCGGACGCGGGGACGAGGACCCCGAGCGTCGCGAGGCCGAGGGTGGCGGCTGCGGCGAGAGTCTTGCGCATGATGCATCGCTCCTTGGTGTGGTGGTCCGGTGCGGTGGTCGTTCCTCCGCGGCGAGGCGCTGCGGAAGTCTGGGGTGCACGGTCTCGCCGGGCGTCCGGGCGTCCGGGCGGCGTCAGGTGGTCGAGCCGGTGACGTCCTCGGCGCGGGCCAGGGCGGCGAGGCTCATCCGCTCGTAGGCGGCGATGTCGTCGGCGTACTCGGTGAGCCGCTTCTCGCGGTACTCGCCGTCCAGCGCCCGTGCCGTCTCGGCGAGCGGTGTCTCGGTGGCGCAGGTGGCCTCGGCGACCGCCAGCCGCACCTCGGTGGCGAACGCCCGGTCCGCGTCCAGTCCTTCGGTGAGCCGCGGCAGCGCCTCCCGTACCGCCGGCGGGTCGGCGTACGCGTGGCCGGCGTCGCGCATGCACGCGGCCCACTTCTCGACGGCGCCGACGAAGCGCCGGTCCCGGAGGAGGTCCGTGACGTAGACGGAGGTGAGGTTCGTGGCGGTCTTCTCGGCCTTGAACCACCGGTCGAAGTCGCCGTACAGCCGTTCCTTGGCGTCGGTCTGACAGCTTTCGCGAGGAGTCCTCACGGTGCCGCCCCCGGGCAGTTCGGCCGTCAGCATCCCCGCCGACGGGCCGCCTTCGAGAGCCTTGCCGTAGCGGATACGTTCCTTCTCCGGGAGTGAATCGGCGTACGCGTGGTTGCGGTCGCGGTGCTGGGCGTCCTTGAGCCTCTCCTGGAGCCGGCTGCCGTAACCGTGCCGCTTCGCCCAGCCGACGTCGGTGAGCACGTAACCGCCGCCCTTGAGTTCGTCGGCGGTCGGCAGCGGGCCCACCCAGTACTTGAAACCGTGGCGCTCCATGCACTTCTTCACGAGCACTGCTTCCGCGCGCTGCAGCAGGATCCGCTCGTCGTCCGTCAGTCGGCGCCCCTGGCCTCCGGCCACCTCGGCCCTCTCGGACGCGGTGGGACCCGCCGGGCCACTGACTCCGACCGTGCATCCGGTCGCCGCGACCGCGGTGATCAACGCGCCGCCGCAGCCGGCGGCCAACGCTCGCTTCATGCTGGTGCAACCCCCGTCTGCCGCGGTGCCACCCCCCGTGGTCGGCACGAGTCCCACGATCGCCCAGCGGTGCTGCGCCCCGCCATGCCGTTGCGGTTCAGTGCAAAAGCCCAGGCCGGGTCGGGGAACCAGATGTTCCGTGCGTGGAGATACCGCTCCTGACGCCGAGGGCCGGGAACTTTCGCAGCCGCATCAGGGGCATGCCAAGTTAAAGTCAATCGACCGTAAAAACTCAGTTCGGGGGAACGAGATGTTACGCGTCCATTTCGGCGATGCCGACCTGGCCAGAACCAGACTCTCCAGCGCGCCGCACCCCTTGTGGGAGATTGCCACCAGCCTCCACCGCCTCCAGACCCGGCAGGGCCGCTGGGCCTACGCGGAGTGGTACCGCACCATCCGGCAACGGTTGCGCGACATGGGGATGGAGCACGCGCTCCGCACCATGCTGCTGCCGCTGTTCCCGCGAGCGGCCTACTTCCCGGACTTCCTCACGCCCACCCACGCCGCCGACGGCCTCGAGGCCGGACTCGAAGGCATCCTGGCCACGCCGCGGCGCCGGGTCCTGAAGGAGGTCGCCCACCTCGACCGGGTCGTAGGAGCACCCTCGTGGGCACCGAGGCTGGGCGAGTTGTCGATCCGCAAGGAACTGGTGGGGGTGCTGCGCGCCTACTACGAGGCCGCCATCGCCCCGTACGAGGAAGTCATCCACGCCCGCATCGAGGCCGAACGGGCGGCCCGCTGCCGGGGGCTCATGGACGGCGGCGTCGAGGGCATGCTGGCCGGCCTCCGCCCCACGATGCGCTGGGAACGCTCCGTCCTGCACGTCGAATACCACCCTGCCGTCGACCGGGACCTGCGTCTGAACGGTCGCGGAGTGCTCCTGGTCCCGTCGTACTTCAACTGGCAGCGGCCCGTCACCCTCGCCGACCCCGCCCTGCCCCCGGCCATGATCTATCCACTGATCCACGAGCCGTCCGCGCCGCCGCCGGGCCATCCGGCCGGCTCACCCGCCGTGTCCCTGACCGCCCTGCTCGGGCGGGCGCGGGCCGTCACCCTGCACACCGTGGCGGCCGGTGCCACGACCGGTGAGATCGCCCGGGCCGCCGGGGTGGCGGCGTCCTCGGCCAGTCGGCACGCCGGCGCGTTACGGGACGCGGGGCTCGTCACCAGCGTGCGGCACGGCGCGACCGTGCTGCACACCCTCACACCGACGGGGGCGTCCGTGCTGCGGGCGGCCCTGACGAGGTCCCGCGGCACGCCGTGACGCCGACGGGCCGCCGGCCGCCCCGTCGGAAGGCCGGGCCCGGCGTGAGGCGGCCCCCGGCCTCCTCCCTTGAGGGGGGGGGAGGCCGGGGGCCGCCGTCCGGGCAGGCTCCGCGGAGCGGGTCAGCAGGGGCGCAGCGACCAGATCGGGTCCCAGGTCGCCGTGCCCGCCTGGTAGGCCGTCGACGTCCAGCGGACGCTGCCGTCCTTGTTGAAGAACTTGGCGACCGTGCCCGGCGTCTGGTTGTTGGTGAACGGGCCGTCGCCGGTCCAGTTGGTGAGGTTCCAGGTCTGGCACTTGTAGAAGTCGAACTTGGTGCCGTTGACGATCATGCACAGGTGGCCGTAGCCGCAGGCCAGGTCCTGGGCGCCCTTGGTCCGGGGCGCCTCGGTGACGGTCAGGCCCTCGTACTTCACCGCGTCGGCGGTCACGTGCAGGGGCTTCGGGTTGTCGGCCAGCACCTCGTCGGCCGCCTGCTGCAGGGCGGTCACCCGGGTGCCGCCCGGGGCGTCGTCGGCGGTCGCCGCGACCGTGGAGGCGGCGACCAGGGCCGAGGCCCCGAGGAGCAGCGCTGCGGGCTTGATGATGTTCACTGTTGTTCCCCCATGAACGTCGGTGTCGTACCGCCGGAGCGGTCTGAGCACACCGTGCCCGCGGCGCCCGCCGCGCGGTACCTCGCAACTCTCAGGGTCACGTCCTGCCCGGCGGCGTGTACTCCTTGAGGTGGTGAGCGACGCGGTCGGCGTAGTCGCGGTACTTCGGGGGAACTCCGCCCGCGTCGTTCACCTTGTCGTACGACGTCCGGTAGGCCACGGCGACCAGCACCCGGCGGTCGCCCGGCAGGCCGGCGTCGAGGCGCGGGGTGATCCAGCACAGGTAGCGGCCCATCGCCGGGATGGACTCGGCGGGCGGGAACGGGGGCTCGGGGACGGTCTCGCCGGGGGTGCCGTCCTCGTTCATCCACCAGCGCAGCACCTTCGGGGTCCAGCGGGCGATGCCGTACTCGTCCTTGGCGGGGTCGGAGAGGTCCGGGTCGAAGTCGCTCTCCACCTTCAGCATGGCGGCGATCAGCGGCGGACTGACCTCCTTGCGATCGCAATCGTGCGCCGTCTCGACGATCAGCAGACGGTAGGCCGCCGGCACGCCCTTGTCGGTGCGCAGTTCACGGGCGCCGTAGGAGGCGGCGGAGACGTTGGTCGCGGTGCCGTCGGCGCCCGGGGTCCCCGGTCCGGGGCCGCCGCCGTCGCCGCGGACGGTGATGCCGTACCCCAGCGCGGCGACGGCCGCGGTGGCGGCCGCCGCGGTGAGGACCAGCCGCCGGGACCGTGCGCGGCGCGGCAGGAGGGACCCGACGGTGCCCGTGCCACTGCCGGTGGTAGCCGCCACCCGCCGTGACAGGGCGTCCGTGCCGATGCGTTCGGCGTGCGTCCGGGTCAGACAGGCGCGCACGATCTCCCGCCACGCCTCGGGCAGCTCGGGCGACAGGCGCAGTTCCTCGGTGCCGCGCGCGTAGGCGGCCGCGGCGTCGCGGCGGGCGGTCGGGGTGGGGCCGGGCAGGGGGAAGGAGCCGGTGAGCACGAGGTGGGCGAGGACGCCGAAGGCCCAGACGTCGGCGGAGGGGCGGATGCGGCGGCCGCGTTCGCCGATCTCCGACCAGAGCAGTTCGGGCGGGGTGTAGTCGGGGGTGGAGAAGGCGGGCGTGTAGGCGTGGGTGCCCTCCAGTTCGGCGGCCATGTTGAAGTCGGCGAGCCGGACCGAACCGTCCTTCATCAGCAGCACGTTGGCCGGCTTCAGGTCCCCGTGCACCCACCCGGCACGGTGCAGCTGGACCAGGCCCTCGCAGATCTGGGCGATCAGCGCGGTTCCGCCGGCCGGGCGGGGCACGGCGGACAGCAGCGCGGACAGCGAGCCCTCCGCCTTCTCCAGTACGAGGACGGTGGCGCCGTCGAGGGCGGGGCGGGCCGGATCGTCGACGACGAGGGTCTCGTACATCCGCACCAGCCGGGGCCGCCGCAGTCTGCGGTGCAACTCGACCTCGCGGTCGACCAGTTCCCGCAGGTGCGTCAGCTGGCGGGGCGTGCCCGTGCCGGTGGGCAGGAACTTCAGGGCGGCCGTGGGCGGCAGCCCGGACCCGTCGTCGCCGACCCGGCGGGCCTCGTACACGCTGCCGAAGGCGCCCGTCGCGATCGGCGCGCGCACCTCCCAGCCGCCGACCCGGTAGCCCTTCGGCACGGGGACGGCGTACGGC
Source organism: Streptomyces mutabilis (assembly GCF_046628145.1). Classification (NCBI taxonomy): domain Bacteria; kingdom Bacillati; phylum Actinomycetota; class Actinomycetes; order Kitasatosporales; family Streptomycetaceae; genus Streptomyces; species Streptomyces mutabilis. The sequence continues at coordinate 4,789,811 of NZ_CP176874.1, forward strand.
TCGGTCACCGGGGTACCCGGCGCGGTGGCGCGGTCAGGACCACGAGGTCGTCCTCCCGGACCAGGTCGAAGCGGAGCGCCATGGACACCAGGGACTCCTTCTTGCCGTTGAGCCGCGCGCCCGCCTCCGCCGTCTCCGGGCCCGGCTTCAGCCGCAGCTTCACCGCCAGGTAGTCGATGTTCCACTGCACGGACGTGCGCGACGCGGCCGGCCAGCCCGGGCGCAGCCGCTCGACGACCTGCTCGACGGTCGGCAGCGGCGCGTGCGGCGTCCCGCGAAGCCGTGGCTCGCAGAGGGCGGCGAGCACCGCGAAGTAGCGCTTGGTGCGGTCGACGGAGAAGGCCGGGGCGGTCGGTTCGCCGTCGGTGCCGTCCTCGGCCCGCAGGTAGTCGTGGCGCGGCGCCCACACTTCGAGGGGTAGCAGGTCGCCCGCGGCGGGCAGCACGATCCGCGAGAACTCGAAGGGCACCGGGGCGTCCAGCCGGCCCGGCGCGACCTTGATGTGCTCGCCGGCGCCCTCGGGGTTCTCCACCACGTAGGTCTGGTGGGCGGAGAGGTTGCTCAGGGTCCAGAAGGTGCCGTGGGCGGTGATCTCACCGGCTCTGCGGGACACCCCGTCGTGCCCGATCAGCAGGCCGCCCTCGGGCACGGACCGCCCGAACGGCAGGCGCTCACCGGGTGCGAGCCGGAACTGGGTGCGGGTGCGTTCGTCCTCCGTGGTCGGCGGAGGTACCACGATGATGCTGTACAAGGTGCGTCTCCCCGGTGCCTGACGGCTACCCGCGTCAGGGTATTGCGACGCACCAGGGCCGTGTCCCCTCGTACGGGTGAGACACGGCCCTGTGACGGGAATGGCGCGAAAGCGTCCCGTGGTGCGTCAGTAGCGCGGGCGCTTGAACCAGGCGGCGCCGTTGGAGTTGCCGACGAACACGGCGATGAGGATGCCGAGCACCAGGTGGATGATGCCGAAAAGGGTGAACGGGTACACGGCGATGACCGCGGTGAGGATGCCGAACACCAGGGCGGTGACGCGCAGGCCGTTGCCGCCCGTCTTGAACTTCACCGCCAGGACGGCCGCCCAGACGAGCCACGCCAGCGCGAGCACCGCGATGGCCCACAGCACGCCGGTCGGGTAGTCGGCCAGTTCCTCGAACGCGGGGTCGTCCTTGGCCTGGTCGACCGCCACGGCCGAGATGGCGAACAGGGCCGTGCCGATCACCTGGAGGCCGACGATCACCCACAGCATGACCCGGGCGGCACTGACGGTGCCCGGCATGGTGGTGGGCGCGCCGCCGCCGTAGGGCTGCTGGACGGGCGGCGCCGACGGGTAGCCGTAGCCGGGCTGCTGGCCCTGGGGGTAGCCGTAGCCGGGCTGGCCCTGGGGCGGCTGCTGGTTGCCGTATCCGGGCTGCTGGCCCTGCGGCGGACCGTAGGGGTTGTTCGGATCGCCGAAACTCATGGCGGGACTTCCTCCGTCGCTGTCACGTGCGGGGACGACGCGTGGCGCGACTCGGAGGAGGTTCTTGGTAGCGGTTCGTCCCCCCGGTACGGCCCCGCGGCACTGTGCTCCCCAATCGTTCTTGACCGGTCTCTCGCTTGTCCAGTCCGGGCGCAATGTGTTGTGCAAGTGCAACAACGCCGATCATGTGCGAATCCGGGCGGACGCGTCCCGCGGTGTCCGTTGGACGGCCGGATTGGAACCCGGGGCCGGTCATCCGCGAGGATGGGGGCATGACCGCCCAGATTCTCGATGGCAAGGCCACGGCAGCCGCGATCAAGTCCGAACTGACCGCCCGCGTGGCGGCGCTGAAGGAGAGGGGCGTCACGCCCGGCCTCGGCACCGTCCTGGTCGGCGACGACCCCGGCAGCCAGAAGTACGTCGCCGGCAAGCACCGGGACTGCGCCCAGGTGGGCATCGCGTCCATCCAGCGCGAGCTGCCGGCCACGGCGACGCAGGAGGAGATCGAGGCGGTCGTCCGCGAGCTGAACGAGGACCCGGCCTGCACCGGCTACATCGTCCAGCTGCCGCTGCCCAAGGGCATCGACGAGAACCGCATCCTGGAACTGATGGACCCGGACAAGGACGCGGACGGCCTGCACCCGATGAACCTCGGCCGCCTCGTCCTGAACGAGCCGGCGCCGCTGCCCTGCACCCCCAACGGCATCCTCACCCTCCTCCGCCGCTACGGCGTGGAGATCAAGGGTGCCGAGGTCGTGGTCGTCGGCCGCGGCGTCACCATCGGCCGGCCGATGCCGCTGCTGCTCACCCGGCGCAGCGAGAACGCCACCGTGACCCAGTGCCACACCGGCACCCGGGACCTGTCCGCCCACCTCAAGCGCGCGGACATCGTCGTCGCCGCCGCCGGCTCCCCGCACCTGGTCCGCCCCGAGGACGTGAAGCCGGGCGCCGCCGTCCTCGACGTCGGCGTCTCGCGCAACGCCGAGGGCAAGATCGTGGGCGACGTCCACCCCGGCGTGGCCGAGGTCGCCGCCTGGATCTCCCCGAACCCCGGCGGCGTCGGCCCCATGACCCGGGCCCAGCTGCTCGTGAACGTGGTGGAGGCGGCGGAGCGCAGTGCCGGCTGAGGACACCGATGCGGGGCGCTCGGGACGCTCGGGAGCCGGGGGGCGCTCGGGGAGCCCGACCCACTCGGAGAACCTGAAGGCGCCCGAGCACTCCGAGCCCCCCGGGCCCGACGACACCGCCGGGCCCGAGGACACCGCCGAGCCCGAGGACGACATCACCGTCCGCGACCCCGTCAGCGCGCCCGACGTCGACGGCAAACCGCGCCGGACCACCCGGCGGTTCCCGCTCTTCACCCGCGACACCGCGCGCCCCGAGGGCGGCGGCCGGGCCGCGGCCGGCGACGCACCGGCGCCCGCCCGGCAGTGGCCCGTGCTCACCGTGGCGCTGCTGGTCGGCCTGGGGCTCCTGCTGACCGCGCTGGACGTGTTCCGCTGGGGGACGTTCCTGATCGGCGCCGCGCTGCTCGTGGGCGCCGCGCTCCGCTGGGCGATGTCCGGCGTCGGCATGCTCGCCGTACGCTCGCGCTTCACGGACATCGCCACCTACGGCGTCCTGGGCCTCACCATCGCCCTGCTGGCGCTGATGGTTCAGCCGAAGCCGGTGCTCAAACTCCCGTTCCTGCAGGACATCCTGCACTTCACCGTGAGCTGAGTGTTGGTACGGCGGCCCGTCCTCACCCCCGTGGAAGGACGGGCCGCCGCCGGAACCAACCCTCCTGCACGGCGAAGGCCCTGATCAACGCCTGTCAGGGCGCTGTGGCACGGAAGTGACCGTTCCGCTACTCCGCTACGCGGCCCGTGAAAAACGGGGTTCGGTTCCGGGCACGGGAACGCCGGTGGGACACTGGACCACGAACCGTTGGGCGTGCGACGGTGCATGCTCGCGGGCCTCTGTGCTCCTGTGCGCCCCCACCCCGGGAACTGAGATCCTGACCGGGCGCATCCCTGTGGGTAGCCAGAACGGGGACTCCGTGCGGGACGCCGCGCGAGAGGACCAAGCGGGGGAACGAAAAGCACGTCACCGGGGGTAAGAGGGGGGAAGCAATGCCTCGTTGGAAGGCTTTGCCGGAGGAACTCGATCCGCAGATCAAGGAGTTCACGAGTCAGCTGCGCCGACTCGTGGACCGCAGTGAGCTGAGCATCGCGTCGGTGGCCGACGCCACGGGCTACAGCAAGACGTCCTGGGAGCGGTACCTGAACGGCCGGCTGCTGGCGCCGAAGGGCGCCATCGTGGCCCTGGCCGAGGTGACGGGCACCAATCCCGTCCACCTGACCACCATGTGGGAGTTGGCCGAGCGCGCCTGGAGCCGCTCGGAGATGCGCCACGACATGACCATGGAGGCCATCCGGATCTCCCAGGCGCGCGCCGCGCTCGGCGAGCTGGGCACGCCCGCGGCCAGATCGGGCAGCGGCAGCAGGAGCGGCCGGGGGACCCGTACGGGCCGGCACGGTGGCGGCTCGCCGGCCTGGCCCGGTGTCGCCGGACCGGCCGGTGTGGCGCCCACGCTGCCGCCGTCGGTCCCCGTGCAGCCGACCGCCGCCGACAGCCCCGACTCGGCCGTCGGCACGGTCCGCGGCGGTGCCGCCCCCGGCGCACCCTCCGCCCCGTCGTCCGGCGGTGCGAGCGACGGCAATTCGTGGGGGATCGCCGGTTACCGGGGCCCGGCACCGACCGGCGACCGTGCGGGGAGGACCGGCACCGGCCACGGGACGGCCGCGACGCCACCGGCCGCCGCGGCACCGAGCGGTCGCGGCACCTCCGAGACGTACCCGGACCCGCACGGCGAGCCTCCGCGCGGCGGCTCCCGCGCCCGGGGCCGCTCCTCAGGGGGCGGCGGCAAGCGGGCGACCACGTTCGTCGCGGGTGTCGTCGGCGTGCTCGTGGTGATCGCGGGGGCCTTCTTCGTCATGAACGAGGAGGGAGGCGAGAAGAACGAGGGCGCCAAGCCTTCCCCGTCGGCCACCGTGACCACCGACCCCGCCCTGCCCCCGGGCGTGAAGTGCAGCGGTGACGCCTGCACCGGCAAGGACCCGGAGACGATGGGCTGCGGCGGCGACCTGGTGACCACCTCCGCGACCGCCACCGTCGGCGCTGCCGCCGTCGAGGTCCGCTACAGCAAGACGTGCGGCGCCGCGTGGGCCCGCGTCACCCAGGCCGCCCAGGGCGCCGAGGTCGAGGTGAGCGCGGACGGGGCGAACCGGCAGACGGGCGCGGTCACCGGGGCCACCGACACCGTCGCCTACACCCCGATGGTGGCCGTGAAGTCCGCGGCCGAAGCCAAGGCGTGCGTGACGCTGGCGTCGGGCGAGAAGGGCTGCACGGAGTGACCGGCGCGACCGGGGACGGGTCCGCCCCGGGACGGTCCCCGGAGAAAGTCCGCCCGCGGCAGGCATGGCCCGCGTAGGGGCGGGCACGCGAGAAGTACCCCCACGGGAGTCCGGCAACGGTATCCCCGAACGGCGGTCGCCTTCGTCCCCCCTCTCCCGGACAGGCGGCCGCCTCCTCATGTCCGTGCCTCGGGCGTCGGATGCTCCGACAGTGGCCCTGTGGGCCGGGCCACACCGACCCGGACGTGCCGGGCACCGCGGGCGCGATAGCCTGACCGCTGGATGGATCTCTTGATACCAAGAGATCGATCAAACGCCCGGGGCCGGGACGCCCCACCGCCAGCTGTCATACGGAGAACGCCATGACTCGCACTCCCGTGAACGTCACCGTCACCGGCGCGGCCGGCCAGATCGGTTACGCCCTGCTCTTCCGCATCGCCTCCGGCCAGCTGCTCGGCGCGGACGTGCCGGTCAAGCTGCGCCTCCTGGAGATCACCCCGGCGCTCAACGCCGCCGCGGGCACCGCGATGGAGCTGGACGACTGCGCGTTCCCGCTGCTCCAGGGCATCGAGATCACCGACGACCCGAACGTCGCCTTCGACGGCGCCAACGTCGCCCTCCTCGTCGGCGCCCGCCCCCGCACCAAGGGCATGGAGCGCAGTGACCTCCTGGAGGCCAACGGCGGCATCTTCAAGCCGCAGGGCAAGGCCATCAACGACCACGCCGCGGACGACATCAAGGTCCTCGTCGTCGGCAACCCGGCCAACACCAACGCCCTGATCGCCCAGGCCGCCGCCCCGGACGTACCGGCCGAGCGCTTCACCGCCATGACCCGCCTGGACCACAACCGCGCGCTGACCCAGCTGGCGAAGAAGACGGGCGCGTCGGTCACCGACATCAAGCGCCTGACCATCTGGGGCAACCACTCCGCCACCCAGTACCCGGACATCTTCAACGCCACGATCGCCGGCAAGAACGCCGCCGAGACCGTGAACGACGAGAAGTGGCTGGCCGACGACTTCATCCCGACCGTCGCCAAGCGCGGCGCGGCCATCATCGAGGCCCGCGGCGCCTCGTCGGCCGCCTCCGCCGCCAACGCCGCCATCGACCACGTCCACACCTGGGTCAACGGCACCGCCGACGGCGACTGGGCCTCCATGGGCATCCCCTCGGACGGCTCCTACGGCGTCCCGGAGGGCCTGATCTCCTCCTTCCCGGTCACCTGCAAGGACGGCAAGTACGAGATCGTCCAGGGCCTGGAGATCAACGACTTCTCCCGCGCCCGCATCGACGCCTCCGTCAAGGAGCTGTCGGAGGAGCGCGACGCGGTCCGCGCCCTCGGCCTCATCTGAGCCACCCGCGTTCCGGGCCGCCCGCGGCCCCGCAGGCCCCGCACGGGCCCCGTTCCGGTACCGACCGGAACGGGGCCCGTTTTCGTGTCATTCGTCCCTTTTGCAAGTGATGAGCCGCACTTTCGGACACCGATTCGGCATGCATATCGAGCCGTGGGGCAGGGGCTCACGGTCCCCGAGAGTGACACGCGTGTGACACAGGGGGGTTGATCAGGAACGAAAGGCATTCCCACCATGGCGAACAGAACGGAAACCCGGGCCGAGCGCGGTCACCGCACCATCCACGCGGGCGGCGAGTGGCTGGCGGCGTCCTCCGGCGCCACCCGCGACGTCCTCGACCCCGCGGACGCCCAGCCCTTCGCCGTGGTCGCCGAGGGCGACGAGAAGGACACCGACCTCGCGGTGGCCGCCGCCCGGCGCGCCTTCGACGCGGGCGAGTGGCCGCACACCCCGGTCGCCGAACGCGCCGCCCTGCTGCGCCGCGTCGCCGACCTCCTCGTGCGCGACCGCGAGGAGCTGGGCCTGCTGGAGAGCCGTGACGCGGGCAAGACCGTCGAGGAGGGCCGCGTCGACATCGACTGCGTCGCCGACGCCTTCCGCTACTTCGCCGACCTCGTCGCCGGGGAGGCCCCCGGCCGGGTCGTCGACGCGGGCTCGCCCGACATCCACAGCGTCGTCGTGCACGAGCCGGTCGGCGTCTGCGCGATGATCACGCCCTGGAACTACCCGCTGCTCCAGGCCAGCTGGAAGATCGCCCCGGCGCTCGCCGCCGGCAACACCTTCGTGATCAAGCCCAGCGAGATCACGCCGATGACCACGATCGCCCTGATCGACCTGCTGGTCGAGGCCGGCCTCCCCACCGGCGTCGCCAACATCGTCACCGGCCCCGGCCACACCGTCGGCGCCCGGCTCGCCGAGCACCCCGACGTCGACCTGGTCTCCTTCACCGGCGGCCTGGTCAGCGGCACCAAGGTCGCCCAGGCCGCCGCCGTCACCGTCAAGAAGGTCGCCCTCGAACTCGGCGGCAAGAACCCCAACGTGGTCTTCGCCGACGCCTGCGAGACCGAGGAGGGCTTCGACACCGCTGTCGACCAGGCCCTCAACGCCGCCTTCATCCACAGCGGCCAGGTCTGCTCCGCCGGCGGCCGGCTCATCATCGAGGAGTCGGTGCGCGAGCGCTTCGTCGCCGAACTCGCCCGCCGCGCGGCGAAGATCCGCCTCGGCCGCGGCACCGAGGACGGTGTCGAGTGCGGCCCGCTCGTCTCCGAGCAGCAGCGCGCCAAGACCGAGGACTACGTGGCCTCGGCCCTCGCCGAGGGCGCGGTGGTGCGCTGCGGCGGCAAGCGCCCCGAGCCGTCCCCCGAGCGTCCGGAGAGCGGCTACTTCTACGAGCCGACCGTTCTCGACCAGTGCCACCGCGAGATGCGGGTCGTACGCGAGGAGGTCTTCGGGCCGGTCCTCACCGTCGAGACCTTCCGCACCGAGGACGAGGCCGTCGCCCTCGCCAACGACACCGAGTACGGCCTCGCCGGCGCCGTCTGGACCGCCGACGCGGGCCGCGCCCGCCGGGTCGCCGGCCGGCTGCGCCACGGCACCGTCTGGATCAACGACTTCCACCCCTACCTGCCGCAGGCGGAGTGGGGCGGCTTCGGCAAGAGCGGCGTCGGCCGCGAACTGGGCCCCGCGGGCCTTGCCGAGTACCGCGAGAGCAAGCACGTTTACCAGAACCTCGCACCGAAGCCCGTCCGCTGGTTCGCCGGCTGACCGAGCGCCCCGCATCCGTCGCACCCCCTCCCGCACCCGTCACACCCCCCGCACCATCCGCTCGCCCCACTGGAGTACCCCCATGTCCGAGACCACTCACGAATACGACTACGTCGTCATCGGCGGCGGCACGGCAGGCTCCGTCATCGCCTCGCGCCTCACCGAGAACCCGGACGTCACCGTCGCCGTCATCGAGGGCGGCCCGAGCGACGTCGGCCGCGACGACGTGCTGACCCTGCGCCGCTGGATGGGCCTGCTCGGCGGCGAGCTGGACTACGACTACCCCACCACCGAGCAGCCGCGCGGCAATTCGCACATCCGGCACAGCCGCGCCCGCGTCCTCGGCGGCTGCTCCTCCCACAACACCCTCATCGCCTTCAAGCCGCTGCCGTCCGACTGGGACGAGTGGGAGGCGGCCGGCGCCAAGGGCTGGGGCGCGGTCCAGATGGAGGCGTACTTCGCCCGGCTGAAGAACAACATCGTCCCGGTCGACGAGAAGGACCGGAACGCCATCGCCCGCGACTTCGTCGACGCCGCGCAGAAGGCGCTGGAGGTCCCCCGGATCGAGGGATTCAACAAGAAGCCCTTCACCGAGGGCGTCGGCTTCTTCGACCTCGCCTACCACCCCGAGAACAACAAGCGCTCGTCGGCGTCGGTGGCGTACCTGCACCCGGTGATGGACGAGCGCACCAACCTCACGATCATGCTGGAGACCTGGGCGTACAGGCTCCAGCTCGACGGCACCCGCGCCGAGGGCGTCCACGTGCGCACCAAGGACGGCGAGGAGATCCTGGTCAAGGCCCGTAACGAAGTCGTCCTGTGCGCCGGCGCCGTCGACTCGCCGCGCCTGCTGATGCACTCCGGCATCGGCCCCCGCGAGGACCTCGAAGCCCTCGGCATACCCGTGGCGCACGACCTGCCCGGCGTCGGCGAGAACCTGCTCGACCACCCCGAATCGGTGATCGTGTGGGAGACCGACGGCCCCATCCCGGACAACTCCGCGATGGACTCCGACGCCGGCCTGTTCGTGCGCCGCGACCCCGGACACGCGGGCCCCGACCTGATGTTCCACTTCTACCAGATCCCGTTCACGGACAACCCGGAGCGCCTCGGCTACGAGCGGCCCGAGTTCGGCGTCTCGATGACCCCGAACATCCCCAAGCCGAAGTCCCGCGGCCGCCTGTACCTGACCAGCGCGGACCCGTCCGTGAAGCCCGCCCTGGACTTCCGCTACTTCACCGACGAGGACGACTACGACGGCCGCACCCTCGTCGACGGCATCAAGATCGCCCGCGAGATCGCCAAGTCCGAGCCGCTGGCCGGCTGGCTCAAGCGCGAGGTGTGCCCCGGCCCGGACGTCACCGGCGACGAGGAACTGAGCGAGTACGCCCGCAAGGTCGCCCACACCGTCTACCACCCGGCGGGCACCTGCAAGATGGGCGCCGCCACCGACGAGACGGCCGTCGTCGACCCCGAACTGCGCGTCCGCGGCCTGGAGGGCATCCGCATCGCCGACGCCTCCGTCTTCCCGACGATGACCGCCGTGAACCCGATGATCGGGGTGCTCATGGTCGGGGAGCGCGCCGTCGAGCTGATCGGTGGTGACGCCCGATGAGCACCACTGTCACCGACACCGACGCCGTGGCCGAGCGTCCCCCGGTCTTCTCCGTGGACGGCCTGTGGAAGGTCTTCGGCCCGAAGGCCGCCCGCGTCCCCGCCGACCCCGAGCTGATCGACCTGACCCCGGCCGAGCTGCGCTCCCGTACCGGCTGCACGGCCGCCGTCCGCGACGTCTCCTTCGACGTGCGCAAGGGCGAGGTCTTCGTCGTCATGGGCCTGTCCGGCTCCGGCAAGTCCACCCTCGTGCGCTGTCTGACCCGGCTCATCGAGCCGACGGCCGGGTCCATCGCCATCGACGGCGAGGACGTCCGCGCCATGGACAAGTCCCGGCTGCGCGAACTGCGCCGCCACCGCGCGGCCATGGTCTTCCAGCACTTCGGCCTGCTCCCGCACCGCACGGTCCTCGACAACGTCGCCTACGGCCTGGAGGTCCAGGGCATGGGCCGCGCCGAGCGCCGCGAGCGGGCCGCCGCCGTCGTCGCCAAGGTCGGCCTGGAGGGCCTGGAGCACCGCCGCCCCGGCCAGCTCTCCGGCGGTCAGCGCCAGCGCGTCGGCCTCGCCCGCGCGCTCGCCGTCGACCCCGAGGTGCTGCTCTTCGACGAGCCGTTCAGCGCGCTCGACCCGCTGATCCGGCGGGACATGCAGGAGGAGGTCGTCCGGCTGCACCGCGAGGAGGGCCGCACGATGGTCTTCATCACCCACGACCTCCAGGAAGCCCTCAAGCTCGGTGACCGCATCGCCCTGATGCGGGACGGGCGGGTCGTGCAGCTCGGCACCCCGGAGGAGATCGTCGGCTCGCCCGCCGACGACTACGTCCGGGAGTTCGTCCGCGACGTGCCGCGCGAGCAGGTCCTCACCGTCCGCACGGCGATGCGCCCCGCGACCTCGTCCGACGAGGCGGGCACGGGCCCGGCCCTGCGCCCCGACGCCACCGTCTCGGAGGCCATCGAGGCCGTCGCGCGCGCCGGTTCGGCCGCCCGGGTCATGGACGACGGCCGCTGCCTGGGCGTGGTCGACGCGGACGCGCTGCTCGGTGTCGTCGCCGGGACGGCCGCACCCGAGGAACGCCCCGAGGGGGCGGCCGTCCTCCCCGAGGAGGCGGAGCTGCCCAAGGAGGCGGTCTGATGGCGACGATCACCGCACCGGCCCGGAAGACCGCCCCGCCGGGCATCCTCACCCACCCCGCCGTCCGCAAGCTCCTCACCCTCGCGGTCGCCGCCGCGATCCTCGTCCCCCTCGCCGTCACCCAGTGGGGCGGCGCCACCTGGCCGTCCGCCCTCACCGTCGACGTCTCCGAACCGCTCGGCAAGGCCAGCGACTGGATCATCGACAACCGGGACAGCCACCCGCTGTTCCTCTACTTCTTCGGCCACGTCAGCAACGTCGTCGTCATCGCCGTACGCGCCGTCTACCTCGCCCTCCTCGCCGTCGGCTGGGCCGGGGTCACCGCGATCGGCGCCCTGGTCGCCTGGCGCGTGGCCGGCGTGAAGCTGGCGCTCGGCACCGCCGTGGCGTTCCTGGCGTGCGGCCTGCTCGGCATGTGGGTGCCGACCATGCAGACCCTCGCGCTGATGGTCGTCGCCGTCCTCGCGTCGGTCGTCGTCGGCGCCCTGCTGGGCCTGGCCGCCGGCCTGTCCGACCGGATGGACCGCGTCCTGCGCCCGGTGCTGGACACCATGCAGGTGCTGCCCGCCTTCGCCTACCTCCTCCCCGTCGTCCTGGTCTTCGGCATCGGCGTCCCCGCCGCAGTCCTGGCCACCGTCGTCTACGCCGCCCCGCCGATGGCCCGGCTCACCTCGCTCGGCCTGCGCGGCGCCGACAAGGAGGTGCTGGAGGCCGTCGAGTCCCTCGGCACCACCGCCCGCCAGCGGCTGCTGACCGCCCGCGTCCCGCTGGCCCGCAAGGAACTCCTCCTCGGCGTCAACCAGACGATCATGATGGCGCTCTCCATGGCCGTCATCGCCTCCGTCATCGGCGCCGGCGGCCTCGGCGACCGCGTCTACCAGGCCCTCGCCTCGGTCGACGTGGGCGCGGCCCTCGCGGCCGGCATCCCGATCGTGCTGCTCGCCGTCGTCCTGGACCGCGTCACCGGCGCGGCGGGGGAGCGGCTCGGGGAGTCCGGCAGGTCCCCGCTGACCTGGCTGTACGCCCTCGCCGCCGCCGCGGCCGTCGCGGTCGCCGGACGCCTCGCCGGGCTCCTGGAGTGGCCCGACGGGTGGGAGCTGGACATCGCCGAGCCCGTCAACCGGGCCGTCGACTGGATGACCGCCCACCTCTACTCCGGCGTCCCCGTCGTCGGCGGCACCGCCGACTGGGCCGCCCACTTCACCAACTGGGTCCTCAACCCGCTGCGGGACGGCCTCCAGTGGCTGCCCTGGTGGTCCGTACTCCTCGTCGTCGCCGCCCTGGCCTGGCTGATCGGCACCTGGCGCACCGCGCTCACCGCCGTCCTCGCCATGGCCGCGATCGGCGTGCTCGGCGTGTGGAAACCGTCCCTGGACACGCTCTCCCAGGTCCTCGCCGCCGTAGCCGTCACCCTGGTCATCGGCTTCGCGACCGGCGTCGCCGCCGCCCGCAGCGACCGCGTCGAGCGCGCGCTGCGGCCCGTCCTGGACGTCTTCCAGACGATGCCGCAGTTCGTGTACCTGATCCCGGTCGTCGCCCTGTTCGGCGTCGGCCGCGCGCCCGCCGTGGCCGCCGCGGTCGTCTACGCCCTCCCGGCCGTCGTCCGCATCACCACGCAGGGCCTGCGCCAGGTGGACCCGGCCGCCATGGAATCGGCCCGCTCGCTCGGCGCCACCAGCGGCCAGCAGCTCCGCCAGGTCCAGCTCCCACTGGCCCGCCCGGCCCTGCTGCTCGCCGTCAACCAGGGCGTCGTCCTGGTCCTCGCCGTCGTCATCATCGGCGGCCTGGTCGGCGGCGGCGCCCTCGGCTACCAGGTGGTCTTCGGCCTCGCGCAGGGCGACCTGGCGACCGGCCTGGTGGCCGGCGCGGCGATCGTCTGCCTCGGCCTGATGCTCGACCGGGTCACCCAGCCCACCGACCGCCGTCCGAGGAAGGGAGCCTGACATGCGACTGCGCACCACCTCCGCGCTCGCCGGCGTGGCCGCGCTGACGCTGCTCACCGGCTGCGGCGCCGCCGACATGACCAAGCAGGCGTCCCCGTTCGCGAACGCCCAGGGCGCCAAGACCGTCACCCTGTCCGTGCAGTCCTGGGTCGGCGCCCAGGCCAACGTGGCCGTCGCCCAGTACCTGCTGGAGCACGAGCTGGGCTACCGCGTCGACACCGTCCAGGTCGACGAGGTCCCCGCCTGGGACGCACTGAGCCAGGGCCGGGTCGACGCCATCCTGGAGGACTGGGGCCACCCCGAGCAGGAACAGCGCTACGTCCAGGACAAGAAGACCATCGCCGCCGGCGGCGACCTCGGCGTCACCGGCCACATCGGCTGGTTCGTCCCGACGTACTTCGCGAAGCAGCACCCGGACGTCACGAACTGGAAGAACCTCAACAAGTACGCCGACCAGCTGCGCACCGCCGAGAGCGGCGACAAGGGCCAGCTGATGGACGGCTCCCCGTCCTACGTCACCAACGACAAGGCCCTCGTCGAGAACCTGGACCTGGACTACAAGGTCGTCTTCGCCGGCTCCGAGGCCGCCCAGATCACCCAGATCAAGCAGTTCGCCAAGGAGAAGAAGCCCTTCCTCACCTACTGGTACACCCCCCAGTGGCTGTTCGAGAAGGTCCCGATGACGGAGGTGAAGCTGCCGCCGTACAAGGAGGGCTGCGACGCCGACCCGGCGAAGGTCGACTGCGCCTACCCGGTCACCCCGCTCCAGAAGTACCTGAACGCCGACTTCGCGAAGGACGGCGGCGACGCGGCTCGGTTCCTGAAGAACTTCAAGTGGACGACCGAGGACCAGAACCAGGTCTCGCTGATGATCGCCGAGCAGAAGATGCGGCCCGAGGAGGCGGCGAAGAAGTGGGTGGACAGCCACGAGTCCGTCTGGAAGCAGTGGCTGCCCTGACCCTCACCCCGCCAGTTCCGCCGCGATCTCCCGCAGCACGCCCTCCGCGCGCCGCTGGAGTCCCGGCCCGAACGTGATCCGGGTGGCCCCGAGTTCGCCGAGCCTGCGCAGCTCGGCGGACGCGGGGCCCTCCCCGGGCCGCCCGCCGACGTTCACCGGCCCCTGGATGCCGGACCGCAGCAGCGGCAGTACGCCGTCGGGGGCCCCGATCGGATACACGCAGTCGGCACCCGCCGCGACGTACAGCGCGGCCCGCTCGATCGCCGCCTCCGGATCACCGACGCCCCTGATGAAGGTGTCGATCCGGGCGTTGACGAACAGCCGGTCCCCGGCCGCCGCCCGCACCTCGGCCAGCCACTGAGCGTGCTCCCGCGGGTCCTTGAGCACCCCGTCGGTGGAGTCCTCCAGGTTGCAGCCCACGGCGCCCGTCTCCAGCAGCCGCTCCACCAGCTCCTTCGGCGCCAGCCCGTACCCGTCCTCGACGTCCGCCGACACCGGCACGTCCACGGCCCGCACGATCCGGGCGACCGCCGCGAACATCTCGTCGGCCGGGGTCGCCCCGTCCTCGTACCCGAGGGACGCCGCCACGCCCGCGCTGGGCGTCGCGAGCGCCGGGAACCCGGCGTCCGCGAAGACCCGGGCGCTCACCGCGTCCCAGGGGCCCGGCAGGACGAGGGGGTCGCCGGGCGCCCGCCCGTGGTGCAGGGCCCGGAAACGGTCCGCGGCACGAGCCGTACGGCCCGTCATCCGTGCTGCCCCGGCGTGTAGTGGCCCGGCGCCAGCCGGCACGTCACACCGAAGCGGTTCCAGGCGTTGATCACCGTGATCGCGGCGATCAGGTGGGCCAGCTCGGTCTCGTCGAAGAACTTGGCGGCCCTCCCGTACACGTCGTCCGGCACGAAACCGTCCGTCAGCACGGTGACCGCCTCGGTCAGCTCGATCGCCGCGAGTTCCTTCTCCGTGTAGAAGTGCCGCGACTCCTCCCAGGCGCTGAGCTGCACGATCCGCTCCACGCTCTCACCGGCCGCGAGGGCGTCCTTGGCGTGCATGTCCAGGCAGAAGGCGCAGTGGTTGAGCTGCGAGGCGCGGATCTTGACCAGTTCCTTCAGCTTCGGGTCCAGGCCCCGGCCCGCCGCCTTCTCCAGCCCGAGCATCGCCTTCCAGACCTCGGGGGCGTGCTTGGCCCACTCCAGTCGGGGGGCCTCCTCGGACGCGAAGGCGTCGGGCGTCGCGGTGATGTTCTCGTTCGTCGTCATGCCCTCGAGACTAGGAGCGAGGCAGCCCACGGGTATGGTCCATTCCCATGGCGAAACCATGGGCCACTTTCGGTGTGGACCTGCATCTCGACCGGTCCGGCCCCGGACTGCGCCGGGGCCTCACCGACGCCCTGCGCGAGGCCGTCCGCAGCGGCCGACTGGCGCCCGGCACCCGGCTGCCCTCCTCCCGCTCCCTCGCCGCCGACCTGGGCGTCGCCCGCAACACCGTCGCCGAGGTCTACGCCGACCTCGTCGCCGAGGGCTGGCTCGCCGCCCGCCAGGGCTCCGGCACCCGCGTCGCCGACCGCACCCCCGCCGCCCCCGACCAGCACCCCGCACCCCACCGCCGGGAACCGGCCCGCCCCGCCTACGACCTGATCCCCGGCACCCCCGAACTCGCGTCGTTCCCCCGCCCCCAGTGGCTGCGCGCCGCCCGCCGCGCCCTGACCGCCGCCCCGGACCGCGCCCTCGGCTACGGCGACCCCCGCGGCCGCGTCGAACTGCGCACCGAGCTGGCCGGCTACCTCTCCCGCGCCCGGGGCGTGCACGCCGACCCCGACCGCATCGTCGTCTGCTCCGGATTCCTCGGCGGCCTGGGCCTGCTCGCCGACCTGCTGCGCCACCGGGGCACCCGCTCCGTGGCCGTCGAGTCCTACGGCCTGCCCCACCACCGCCGCCTGATCACCCGCGCGGGTCTCGCCACACCCCCGCTGCCCTTCGACGACGGCGGCACCCGTCCCCCCGACGACGACCCGGCCACCGCCGGGGCCGTCCTCCTCACCCCCTCCCACCAGTTCCCGATGGGTCTGCCCCTGCTCCCCGAGCGTCGCACCGCCTTGATCGACCGGGCCCGCCGCACCGGCGGCCTGGTCCTTGAGGACGACTACGACGGCGAGTTCCGCTACGACCGCCAGCCCGTCGGCGCGCTCCAGGGCCTCGACCCCGACCGCGTCGTCTACCTCGGCACCGCCAGCAAGTCCCTCGCGCCCGGCCTGCGCCTGGGCTGGCTGGTGCTGCCGCCCTCGCTGGTCGCGGACGCCATGGACGCCATGGCGGGCCGCACCCCCGGCGTCCTCGACCAGCTGACCCTCGCGGAGTTCCTCGCCTCCGGCGACTACGACCGCCACGTCCGCGCCGCCCGACTGCGCTACCGGCGCCGCCGCGACGCCCTGGTCGCCGCCCTCGCCGAACGCGCCCCCGAGGTGCGTGTCACCGGCATCGCCGCCGGACTGCACGCCGTGCTCCGACTGCCGCCCGGCACCGAGCAGCAGGCGGTCCGGGCCGCCGCCTGGCACGGGCTCGCCGTCCACGGCCTGTCCACCTTCCGCCACCCCGAGGCGGACGTCGCCCCCTTGGACGCCCTCGTCGTCGGCTACGGCACTCCGCCGGACCATGCCTGGGCGGGGGCTCTGGACGCGTTGTGCCGTTCGCTGCCGTAGAGTCCCCCGGCGACGGCCGTACACTCGATCGGCCCAACTGTCGTACCGGAAAGCGGACAACGGGGGAGAGACGGACATGGCGGAGACCCGGCGGCGGCTGCGGTCGAGCACCGTGGTGCTCGGCGGCATGGGAGTGCTCGCGGCGGCTCTGAGCGCGTGCGGATCGGACCCCGACCGCCGCTGCGTGGACCGCGACAGCTACGACTACATCAACGGCTACAAGGTCGTCGCCGACAAGAACTGCAAGTCGGGCTCGTCCGGTGGGTCGTACGGCAAGGGCGGCAAGAAGAAGGGCTCCAAGGACGTCGGCGACGCCGACTGGTACTACGACGCCGACGTCAGCAACGGCTGGGCCGACTACGGCACCTTCAGCCGCGACGAGGCCGTCGACCGCGGCGGCTTCGGCTGCTCCGGCTCCGGCAGCGGCGGCGGCTGAGGGCCGGACCATGGAACGCCGCACCATGGAGCCCCGCCCCGGCTGGCAGCAGATCGTGGAGGAGCAGGGCTGCGTCTACCCGCTGACCCGCTACCCCGACGACACCCTGCGCCCCTACTGGGACGAGAGCGCCTACTACGTCTTCTCCCTGCCCGAGGTCGAGGCGCTGGAGGAGGTCGTCGAGGAACTGCACCGCATGTGCCTGGCGGCGGCCGAGCACATCGTCACCGACGGCCGCTTCGCCGACCTCGGCATCACCGACCCGCGCGTGGTCCGGGCGGTCACCGAGGCCTGGCACCGCCGCGCCGAACTCCCCTCCGTCTACGCCCGCTTCGACCTGCGCTACGACGGCACGGGGCCCGCCAAGCTCCTGGAGTACAACGCGGACACCCCCACCTCCCTGGTGGAGGCCGCCTCCCCGCAGTGGTTCTGGATGGAGGAGCGCTTCCCCGGCGCCGACCAGTGGAACAGCCTCCACGAGCGCCTGATCGACGCCTGGAAGAAGCAGGCCGCCCTCCTGCCGCCCGGCAGCCCGCTGTACTTCGCGAACTCCGAGGCGGACGAGCTGGGCGAGGACCTGATGACGGTCGCCTACCTCAAGGAGACCGCCGAGCAGGCGGGTCTGGCCACCGAGTGGATCTCCATGGAGGAGATCGGCTGGGACCGCCTCTCCGGTCGCTTCGTCGACACCAAGCTGCGTTTCATCCGCAGCATCTTCAAGCTCTACCCCTGGGAGTGGCTCACCACCGACCGCTTCGCCGACCACGTCCTGGACACCCTCGACAACGGCGGCGGCACCGGCACCACCCTGTGGATCGAGCCCGCCTGGAAGATGCTCCTCAGCAACAAGGCCCTGCTCGCCATCCTCTGGGAGCTGTACCCCGGCCACCCGAACCTGCTCCCCGCCTACCTCGACGGTCCCCGGGAGCTGGCCGGCACCACCGGCTACGTCGCCAAGCCCCTCCTCGGCCGCGAGGGCGCCGGCGTCACGGTCCACCGCCCCGGCACCGAGGCCCCCGCGCGCACCGAGCCGTGCTGCTACCAGGAGCTGGCCCCGCTCCCGGACTTCGACGGCAACCGCGTCGTGCTCGGCGCCTGGGTGGTGGAGGACGAGTCGGCGGGCCTGGGCATCCGGGAGTCCGCGGGCCTGGTGACGGACGAGTACGCCCGCTTCCTGCCCCACGTGATCCTCTGATCACCGTCGCTCGCATGGTGGACGCCGCGGCCCGGCACTCCGGGCCGCCCGGTAGGCTGCCCGTGGGCCGTGACTGGCGCGCTGGGATGGGACCGACCATCGGGGAGCGGCCCGAGCGACGAGTGCCGTGCGCCTGGGCCGTACCGTGAGAACGCCACGTCCGGAGGTCCCCATGTCAGCAGAGCTGTCCCCCGAGTCCACCGCCTACCGAGCCGCCCTCGACGTCATCCGCACCGTCGAGCCCCGCGTCGCCGACGCGATCGGCCAGGAGGTCGCCGACCAGCGCGAGATGCTCAAGCTGATCGCCTCCGAGAACTACGCCTCCCCGGCGACGCTGCTGACCATGGGCAACTGGTTCAGCGACAAGTACGCCGAGGGCACCGTCGGCCGCCGCTTCTACGCCGGCTGCCGCAACGTCGACACCGTCGAGTCCCTGGCCGCCGAGCACGCCCGCGAGCTCTTCGGCGCCCGCCACGCCTACGTCCAGCCGCACTCCGGCATCGACGCCAACCTCGTCGCCTTCTGGGCCGTCCTCGGCGCCCGCGTCGAGGTCCCCTTCCTGGAGAAGACCGGCGCCCGCCAGGTCAACGACCTCACCGACGCCGACTGGGCCGAGCTGCGCCAGGCCTTCGGCAACCAGCGGATGCTCGGCATGTCCCTGGACGCGGGCGGCCACCTCACCCACGGCTTCCGCCCGAACATCTCCGGCAAGATGTTCGACCAGCGCTCCTACGGCACCGACCCGGCCACCGGCCTCATCGACTACGAGGCCCTGCGCGCCCAGGCCCGCGAGTTCCAGCCGCTGATCATCGTCGCCGGCTACTCCGCGTACCCGCGCCTGGTGAACTTCCGGATCATGCGCGAGATCGCCGACGAGGTCGGCGCCACCCTCATGGTCGACATGGCCCACTTCGCGGGTCTCGTCGCGGGCAAGGTCCTCACCGGCGACTTCGACCCCGTCCCGCACGCCCAGATCGTGACGACCACCACCCACAAGTCCCTGCGCGGCCCGCGCGGCGGCATGGTGCTGTGCGACGACTCCCTCAAGGACCAGGTCGACCGCGGCTGCCCGATGGTCCTCGGCGGCCCGCTCCCGCACGTCATGGCCGCCAAGGCCGTCGCCCTCGCCGAGGCCCGCCGGCCCGCCTTCCAGGACTACGCGCAGCGCATCGTCGACAACGCCCGCGCCCTGGCCGAGGGCCTGATGAAGCGCGGCGCCACCCTGGTCACCGGCGGCACCGACAACCACCTGAACCTGATCGACGTGGCGTCCTCCTACGGCCTCACCGGCCGCCAGGCCGAGGCCGCCCTCCTCGACTCCGGCATCGTCACCAACCGCAACGCCATCCCCGCCGACCCGAACGGTGCCTGGTACACGTCCGGCATCCGCATCGGCACCCCCGCGCTCACCACGCGCGGCCTGGGCACGGCGGAGATGGACGAGGTCGCGGGCCTGATCGACCGCGTCCTGACCACCACCGAGCCGGGCACCACGAAGTCGGGCGCCCCCTCGAAGGCCTCCCACGTCCTGGACGCCAAGATCGCGGACGAGATCTCCCGCCGGGCGACGGACCTGGTGGCGGGCTTCCCGCTGTACCCGGAGATCGACCTCGGCTGACGGTCGCCGACCGGGGGAACGAGCCGCCGGTGGAACCTGAGAGAATGACGGACATGGCGAATGACCGACCCCGCGTGCTCTCCGGTATCCAGCCCACCGCCGGCTCGTTCCACCTCGGGAACTACCTCGGCGCCGTGCGCCAGTGGGTGGCCCTCCAGGAGACCCACGACGCGTTCTACATGGTCGTCGACCTGCACGCGATCACGGTCCCGCAGGACCCGAAGGAACTGCGCGCCAACACCCGCCTGGCCGTCGCCCAGCTGCTGGCCGCCGGACTGGAGCCGGACCGCTGCACGCTCTTCGTCCAGAGCCACGTCCCCGAGCACGCCCAGCTCGCCTGGGTGATGAACTGCCTCACCGGCTTCGGCGAGGCCTCCCGCATGACCCAGTTCAAGGACAAGTCCGCCAAGCAGGGCGCCGACCGCGCCTCCGTCGGCCTGTTCACCTACCCGGTCCTCCAGGTCGCGGACATCCTGCTCTACCAGGCCAACGAGGTCCCCGTCGGCGAGGACCAGCGCCAGCACATCGAGCTGACCCGCGACCTGGCCGAGCGCTTCAACGGCCGCTTCGGCGACACCTTCACGGTCCCCTCCGCCTACATCCTCAAGGAGACGGCGAAGATCTACGACCTCCAGGACCCGTCGATCAAGATGAGCAAGTCGGCGTCGACGCCGAAGGGCCTCATCAACCTCCTGGACGAGCCCAAGGCCACCGCGAAGAAGGTCAAGAGCGCGGTCACCGACACGGACACCGTGATCCGCTTCGACCGGGAGAACAAGCCGGGCGTCAGCAACCTCCTCTCCATCTACTCGGTGCTCACCGGCGCCGACATCACCGAGCTGGAGGAGAAGTACGCGGGCAAGGGCTACGGCGCCCTCAAGACGGACGTGGCCGAGGTCATGGTCGAGTTCGTGACCCCCTTCCGGGACCGCACCCAGCAGTACCTGGACGACCCGGAGACCCTGGACGCGATCCTCGCCAAGGGAGCGGAGAAGGCCCGTTCCGTCGCGGCGGAGACCCTCGCCCGGGCGTACGACATGGTCGGCTTCCTGCCCGCCAAGCACTGACCGAGGTACCGCCCGCGGTGCTGATCACAGCGCCGCGAGCCCGTCCCGTGCGCCCCGGCACGCCGCCGTAGCGCTGCACATCACTCCGGTTGCGCCTGCCCCGGGCACGGTCGTGGCCGTACAGTCGATAACCGGGTGTCCGACACAGCGACACTCAACGAGTGACGCGTAACGACAGGAGACGACGTGGGGACCGTAACGATCGGCGTGTCGATCGCGGTCCCGGAGCCACACGGCAGCAAGCTCCAGCAGCTGCGCGCGGGCTTCGGCGACGCGGCCGCTCACGGTATCCCCACGCATGTCACCCTGCTGCCGCCGACCGAGGTCGACGGCGGTGCGCTGCCGTCGATCGAGGCGCACCTCGCGGAGGTCGCGGCGCGCGGCCGGCCCTTCCCGATGCGCCTGTCCGGCACCGGCACCTTCCGCCCGCTCTCACCCGTGGTCTACGTCCAGGTGGTCGAGGGCGGCGCGGCCTGCTCGTGGTTGCAGAAACGGATCCGCGACGCCTCCGGCCCGGTCCCACGCGAACTGCAGTTCCCGTACCACCCGCACGTCACCGTGGCCCACGGCATCGACGAGGCGGCGATGGACCGCGCCTACGAGGAGCTGTCCGACTACGAGGCCCAGTGGCCCTGCACCGGCTTCGCGCTCTACGAGCAGGGCGCGGACGGGGTGTGGCGCAAGCTGCGGGAGTTCCCGTTCGGCAGCGCCACCGTGCCCCCGCAGGCGGGCCGCGTCGAACGCGACTCCCTGCCCACCCGCTAGGGCCCTACACCGGCAGCCGCCGGAACACCCCCCGCGGCAGGTGCCGCAGCGCCGACATCACCACGCGCAGCGCGCCGGGCACCCACACCGTCTCCGAGCGTCGCCGCAGCCCCAGCTCGATGGCCGTGGCCACCGCCTCGGGCGTCGTGGCGAGCGGCGCCTCCTCCATGCCCTCGGTCATCCGCGACCGCACGAACCCGGGGCGTACGACCATGACGTGCACGCCGGTGCCGTGCAGCGCGTCGCCGAGGCCCTGTGCGAAGGCGTCCAGGCCCGCCTTGCTGGAGCCGTAGATGAAGTTGGCGCGGCGGGCCCGCTCGCCGGCCACGGAGGAGAGCACCACCAGTGAGCCGTGGCCCTGGGTTTGGAGCGCGCGGGCGCTGATCAGGCCCGCCGAGACGGCGCCGGTGTAGTTCGTCTGCGCCACCCGCACGGCGTTCAGCGGCTCCCGCTCGTCGTGCGCCTGGTCGCCCAGGACGCCGAAGGCGAGCAGCACCATGTCGATGTCGCCCTCGGCGAAGACCTTGCCGAGCGCCGCCTCGTGGGACTCGGGCTCGAGCGCGTCGAAGGCGACGGTGCGGACCTCGGCGCCCAGGTCGCGCAGCTGCTGCGCGGACCGGTCCAGGGCGGGGGAGGGGCGGCCGGCCAGCCACACCGTGCGGGTGCGGCGGGCGACCAGGCGTCGCGCGGTGGCGAGCGCGATCTCGGACGTACCGCCGAGGACGAGAAGGGACTGGGGGATGCCGAAGGCGTCCTTCACGACAGCTCCTGAAGATTGCTCAGAGATGGAGACGGCGGGCCAGGTCGGACACGAACACCCCGCGCGGGTCCAGCTCCGCGCGCAGCGCGCGGAAGTCGGCCAGGCGCGGGTACATCGCGTCGAGCAGTTCGGGCCGCAGCCGGGAGTCCTTGGCGAGGTAGACCCGGCCGCCGGCCTGCGCGACCTCCTCGTCCAGGCCGTCGAGGAAGGCCCCGAGGCCCGGCAGGCCCGCCGGGACGTCCAGGGCGAGCGTCCAGCCGGGCACGGGGAAGGAGAGCCAGCCCGGGTCGGCCTCGCCGAAGCGCTTGAGGACGGCCAGGAAGGACGGGCAGCGGTGCTCGGAGATGCGCCGCACGATCCGGCGCAGAGCGTCCGCCCGGTCGTGGCCGACGACGAACTGGTACTGCACGAAGCCGCCGCGGCCGTAGACGCGGTTCCAGTGCGGGACGCCGTCCAGGGGGTGGAAGAAGGTGGAGATCCGCTGAAGGCGGCCCCGGCTGACGCGGGGCGCCTTGCGGTACCAGAGCTCGTTGAACAGGCCCACCGTCGTCCGGCTCAGCAGGCCGTCCGGGACGAGGTCGGGGGCTGCCGGGAGGCGGGAGGTGCGGAAGGCCAGCGGGTCCC
Organism: Streptomyces mutabilis; assembly: GCF_046628145.1. Classification (NCBI taxonomy): domain Bacteria; kingdom Bacillati; phylum Actinomycetota; class Actinomycetes; order Kitasatosporales; family Streptomycetaceae; genus Streptomyces; species Streptomyces mutabilis. Next base: position 4,812,587 of record NZ_CP176874.1, read on the forward strand.
GTCGCGCGCGCGAGCGCTCGGGGAGCGCGTCCAGCGGGGCGTGGTCGCCGCGCGTGAGGACCGCGCGGCCGGTCCGCGCGCCGCGCGCGAGGAGGTCGATCCAGGCGACCGAGTAGCGGTAGCGGTGGTCCGTGGCCGTCAGGCGGGCCATCAGGTCGTCGAGGTCGGTGGCGCGCTCGGTGTCGACCGACATCAGCGCCGTCTCGACCGGCTGGAGCCGCACGGTCGCGGTGAGGATCACGCCGGTCAGGCCCATGCCCCCGGCGGTCGCGTCGAACAGCGGCGTGCCCCGGTCCACGGTGCGGACCCGGCCGTCGGCGGTGAGCAGCTCGAACGAGAGCACGTGCCGCGCGAAGGACCCCGACACGTGGTGGTTCTTGCCGTGGATGTCGGCGCCGATCGCCCCGCCGACCGTCACGTAGCGGGTGCCGGGCGTCACCGGCACGAACCAGCCGAGCGGCAGCAGCACCTCCATCAGTCGGTGCAGGGAGACGCCGGCGTCGCACAGCACGGTGCCGCCGTCGGCGTCGATGGCGTGGACGCGGTCCAGGCCCGTCATGTCGAGCACGGCTCCGCCCGCGTTCTGCGCCGCGTCCCCGTACGCCCGCCCCAGGCCCCGCGCGATGCCGCCGCGGACCCCGCACTCCCGGACGGCGTCGGCGGCCTCCTGGTACGTGCGGGGGCGGATCAGCCGGGCGGCGGTGGGCGCGGTGCGGCCCCAGCCGGTGACGGGACCCCATGTCGTGCCGGGGTCTCCTTCGGCGGCGGGAACGGTGTCGGCGGACATGCGGGCGACCGTACCGCCCTGGTACGGGGGATTAGTCCTGGAACATCCGGCTCATCCCCGAAACGGGTGATTAATGGTATGTCGCTCGATCATGCCGGACTTCCCGCGCCGCGGGCGTGAACAGTGAGTCCACATGGACGACCTCGACATGGACCACCGGATCGTGACGGCGCTCAGAGCCTGCGGCACGGACCCGCGCGTGGCCGGCGCCGCGCGTGCCCTGTCCTGGGCCGGGGAGCACGGGGCGCTGTGGCTGGCGGCGGGCCTCGCCGGAGCCGCCGTGGACGGGCCGCGGCGCGGAGCCTGGCTGCGCGGCACCGCCCTCACCGCGGGCGCGCACGTCGTCAGCATGGGCGTGAAGCGGGTCGTGCGCCGTCCGCGCCCCGCGCACATCGTGCCCCTGGTGCGCACCGCCGGCCGGCACTCCTTCCCCAGCTCCCACGCCACCTCGGCCGCCGCGGCCGCCGTCGCCTTCGGCGCGCTCGGCGTGCACGCCGTCTGGCCGCTCGCCGCCGCGGTGTGCGTCTCCCGGCTGGTCGTCGGCGTCCACTACCCCTCGGACGTCGCGGCGGGCGCGGCCCTGGGCGCACTCACGGCCCGGCTCGGCGCCGACTGGATGCGGGGAGGTCCCCGTGACTGACACGGCCGTACTGCGGCAACGCGCCCCGGAACAGCCGTCCGAGCCCGCCGAGCCCCGCGGCAAGGGGCTCCTGGCCGGCCTGCTGAGGACCGCCCGACCCCGCCAGTGGGTCAAGAACGTCCTGGTCGTCGCCGCCCCGGCCGCCGCCGGCGAGCTGTTCGCCCCGGACGTCCTGACCCGGTTGGCCCTGGTCTTCGTCCTGTTCACCGCCTGCGCCGCCGCCGTCTACCTGGTCAACGACGCCCGCGACGCCGAGGCCGACCGCGCCCACCCGGTCAAGCGGCACCGCCCGGTGGCCGCCGGACAGGTCCCGGTCCCGGTCGCGTACGCCGTCGGGGGTGTCCTGGGCGTCTGCGCGCCTCTCGTCGCGGCGTGGCTGTGCCCGCCCGCGGTCGCGGCGCTGCTGACCGCCTACCTCGCCATGCAACTGGCGTACTGCATCAGCCTCAAGCACGTCCTGGTCGTCGACCTCGCCGTCGTCACCACCGGCTTCCTGATGCGGGCGATGATCGGCGGACTCGCGCTCGATATCCCGCTGTCGCGCTGGTTCCTCATCACGACCGGCTTCGGCGCGCTGTTCATGGTCTCCGCCAAGCGCTACTCGGAGGCCGTCCAGATGGCCGGGAAGGCGGGCGCCACCCGCGCGCTGCTCACCGAGTACACCACCGGCTACCTCCGCTTCGTCTGGCAGCTCGCGGCCGGCGTCGCCGTCCTCGGCTACTGCCTGTGGGCCATGGAGGAGGGCGGCGTGCCGCACACCAGCGTGCTGCCCTGGCGCCAGCTGTCCATGGTCGCCTTCATCCTCGCCGTCCTGCGCTACGCCGTCTTCGCCGACCGCGGCACCGCGGGCGAACCCGAGGACGTCGTCCTGCGCGACCGGGCGCTCGCCCTGATCGGCGTGGTGTGGGTGGCGATGTACGCCCTGGCGGTGGCCAATTGGTAGACGGCACCGTCAAGGGACCCCGGCGGCGCGAACTGATCGGCTTCGCCGCCGCGGGCCTCCTCGCCTACGCCGTCGACCTCGCCCTCTTCACGCTCCTGCGCGGCCCGGCGGACCTCGACCCGCTCACCGCGAAGAGCCTCTCCTTCGTCGCCGGCTGCTCCGTGGCGTACGCGGGCAACGCGCTCGGCACCTACCGGCACACCCGCCCCCGGGGCCTGCGCCCGTACGCCGTCTTCTTCGCGGTCAACGCCGCCGGAGCCGCCGTACAGCTGCTGTGCCTGGCCGTCAGCCACTACGGCCTCGGCCTCACCTCGCAGCGCGCCGACACGATCTCCGGAGCCGGAATCGGCATGGTCCTGGCCACGATCCTGCGTTTCTGGGGCACTAGGACACTGGTCTTCCGCACCGGGGCCGGAACCGGTGGCACGACGGGATCATGGACCGGGACGAGTGGGGGCAGGGTCGGATCATGGACTGGCTGAAGAAGCTCCCCGTCGTCGGGCCGTGGGCGACGCGGCTGATGACCACGCACGCGTGGCGCTCCTACGAGCGACTGGACCGGGTGAAGTGGACCCGCCTGGCGGCCGCGATGACCTTCACCAGCTTCGTCGCGCTCTTCCCGCTGCTCAGCCTCGCCGCGGCCGTCGCCGCCGCCACGCTCAGCAAGGACCAGCAGAACGAGCTCCAGGACAAGATCGCCGAGCAGGTCCCCGGCATCTCGGACCAGCTGAACATCCAGGGCCTGATCGACAACGCCGGCACCGTCGGCCTCATCGCCGGTGCCCTGCTGCTGTTCACCGGCATCGGCTGGGTCGACGCCACCCGGGGCTGCCTGCGCGCCGTCTGGGAGCTGCCCGACGAGGAGGAGAACCCCCTCCTGCACCGGGCCAAGGACGGGGGCGTCCTCGTCGGTCTGGGCGGTGCGCTCCTGGTCACCGTCGCCATCTCCACCGTCGCCTCGGCGCTGGTCGGCTGGATCGTCCGGCAGTCGGGCCTCGACGGCGGTTTCGGCAGCGTGCTCCTCTACGTCGCGGCGTTCGCCGTCGCCGTCCTCGCCGACTTCCTGCTGCTCCTGTACGTCCTCACCCTGCTCCCCGGCGTCCACCCCGCGCGCCGCCGCCTGGTGGTGGCCGCGCTGATCGGCGCGATCGGCTTCGAGCTGCTGAAGCTGCTGCTGAGCGGCTACATGCAGGGCGTCGCCGCGAAGAGCATGTACGGCGCCTTCGGTGTCCCCGTCGCCCTGCTCCTGTGGATCAACTTCACCTCGAAGCTGGTGCTGTTCTGCGCCGCCTGGACGGCGACGGGGAGCAAGAAGCAGGAACTCGGGGAGGAGGAGAGCGGCGAGCAGGGCCTCACGGACGCGTCCGGCGACGGACCAGGTCCGGCAGCGGCCACCTCCGGTTGATCAGCCACGCCCCGCCCGCGAGGAGCACCAGCACCCCGGCGGTGATGCCGGCCGCGACGCCGACGCCTCCGGAGCCGCCCGCGGCCGTGGCGCCCGCCACCGGCTGCGTGCCCGCCGCGCCCTCGCCGGCGCCGCCCGCCTCCCCGGAGGGCCCGGCGCCCGGCTCGGGGCTCGCCTGCGCGGCGCTCCTCGGCGGGACCAGCTCACCCACCGGCTTCACCTTGCCGGCCGCTTTGAAGCCCCAGTCGAAGAGGCGGGCGGTTTCCTTGTAGACCTCGTTGTGCTCGTCCTTCTCCGGATTCATCACCGTGACGAGCAGGACCTTGCCGCCCTGCTCGGCGACGCCCGTGAAGGTGTAGCCCGCGTTGGTGGTGTAGCCGTTCTTCACGCCCGCGATGCCCGGGTAGACCTCCACGTCGGAGTCGCCGGCCAGCAGGCGGTTGGTGTTCTGGATCTCGAAGGGGTCGCGGGACGTCTTGCCCTTCTTGTCCTTCTTGGTCTCGTCGGGGAACTTGGTGCGGACCGTCGAGGCGTACTCGCGGAAGTCCTTCTTCTGGAGCCCGGAACGGGCGAACAGCGTCAGGTCGTACGCGGAGGAGACCTGGCCCGGCGCGTCGTAGCCGTCGGGTGTGACCACGGTCGTGTCCAGGGCCTGGAGTTCCTCGGCGTGCGCGTTCATCTCCGCGACGGTCTTCTCCACTCCGCCGTTCATCGCGGACAGCACGTGCACGGCGTCGTTGCCGGAGCGCAGGAAGACCCCGAGCCACAGGTCGTGGACGGTGTAGGTCTCCTCCTCCTTCACGCCCACCATGCTGGAGCCCGCCCCGATGCCCGCCAGGTCGGCCGGGGTGACCTTGTGCTCGGTGGCCTTCGGCCACTTCGGCAGCAGCGTGTCGGCGAAGAGCATCTTCAGCGTGCTCGCCGGGGCCAGCCGCCAGTGCGCGTTGTGCGCGGCGAGCACGTCACCGGACTCGGCGTCGGCCACGATCCACGAGCGGGCGGTGAGGTCCTTCGGCAGCACGGGCGCCCCGCCCGCCAGATCCACCTGCGTGCCTGGCCTGCCGAGGCGCGCGCCGCCCACACTCGACATCGAGGCGGGGGGAGTGGCGGAGGGACTCGCCGACGGACTCGTCGAGGGGCCGGGGGCGGCGAGCGCGGCGGGGGAGAGGAGACCGAGCGCGGTCAGGGCGGCGGCGGTGACCGGCAGGGAGCGCCTGACGGTCTTCTTGGGTGCGGGCACGAGCGAGAACGTACCTCCCGCGGGCGACGCCTTCCTACCCCGCTCCCCACCCCGCGCACGGTTCCGGACACGCGGCGGCGATACTGAAGGCATGAAGCTCAGCCGCCCCGTCTCCTGGTTCCTGCTCGCTTTCGGGGTGTGGAGCTGGATCATCTGGATCACTTTCGTCAAAAATCTGATCAAGGACAGCAGCGGGCTCGCGTTCGAGGACGGCGATCCCACGGCGTACTTCTGGGTGCACCTGATGCTCGCCGTCGTCTCCTTCGTATTGGGGACGGTCGTGGGGGTCATCGGGTTGCGCGGGGTGCGCGCACTGCGCCGAACGTCATAGGCGTCGCGGACGTCACAACTGAGGGGAATCGACGGCATGGTGGTCGTCTTCGCGCTCGTCGCGCTGGCCGTGGTGGGCGTCATCGCGACGGCCAACTGGTACGTGTGGCGGCGCCTGTTCCGTGACACGACCCGTGGTCCCGGCCCCGTGCGCCGCGTCGGCGCGGTGGTGATCGCCGGGGGATGGGTGCTGGCGGTCGGCGCGCTTGTCGCCGAGCGCACGGGAGCCCCCTTCTGGCTCCAGCAGGTCCTGGCCTGGCCGGGCTTCCTGTGGCTCGCCCTCTCCATCTACCTGCTGCTCGCCGTGCTGGCCGGTGAGGTCGTACGGCCGCTGCTGAGGCGGTTCCTGGAGCGCCGGGCGGCGGCCCGCCGCCCGGAGCCGGAGCCGGAGCCGCACAGGGCCCCGGCCACGGACACCGAGCGCATACCGGCGGGGACGGCCCCGCCCAGGACCACCGAGACGCAGGACCCCGGCACCGGCCACCCGGGCACCCCGGACGCAGCCGCCGGCCCCGGTGCTTCCGGCCCCGACGGCGCGGGCGCCACGCCCGAGAGCCCCCTCGCCCTCCCCTCCCGCCGCCTCTTCGTCTCCCGTGTCGTCGCCGGTGCCGCCGCCGCGGCGGCCGTCGGGACGGTCGGCTACGGGACGTACGGCGTCCTGAACGGCCCGAGCGTCAAGCGGGTCACCGTTCCGCTGGCCAAGCTTCCGCGCGCGGCGCACGGCTTCCGCATCGCCGTGGTCAGCGACATCCACCTCGGTCCGGTGCTCGGCCGGGGCTTCGCGCAGAAGGTCGTGGACACGATCAACTCCACGCAGCCCGACCTGATCGCCGTGGTCGGCGACCTGGTGGACGGCAGCGTGAAGGACCTCGGCCCGGCGGCGGCGCCGCTGGCCGGGCTGAAGGCCCGGCACGGCGCGTACTTCGTCACCGGCAACCACGAGTACTTCTCCGGCGCCGAGCAGTGGGTCGCCGAGGTGCGGCGGCTCGGCCTGATCCCGCTGGAGAACGCCCGCACCGAGCTGCCGCACTTCGATCTCGCCGGGGTCAACGACATCTCGGGCGAGGACGACGGCCAGGGCCCCGACTACGCCAAGGCCCTCGGCGACCGGGACCGCGCCCGCGCCTGCGTGCTCCTCGCCCACCAGCCGGTGATGATCCACGACGCCGTCGACCACGGCGTCGATCTCCAGCTCTCCGGCCACACCCACGGCGGCCAGCTCTGGCCCGGCAACCTCATCGCGGGCGCCGCCAATCCGACGCTGGCGGGCCTGGAGCGCTACGGCGACACCCAGCTGTACGTCAGCCGGGGCGCGGGCGCCTGGGGGCCGCCCACGCGGGTCGGGGCGGAGTCGGACATCACGGTCATCGAGCTGGCGTCCCGTCAGGCCTGACCGGCGCCGTCCTCCGGCGTCGCCGGCTTCTTCGCGGGGTCGGGCAGCGCCTTCGTCATCCCCGGCAGGAAGTCCGTGAACAGCTCGTGCACCTCGCGCACCAGCGGGCGCAGCACCCGGAACCGGGCCAGCGCGACGCCCCGCGCGGTGAGCCGGGCGCCGCGCTCGGCGAGCCGGTAGCTGCGCTCGCGGCCCTCCGTACGGTCGAAGATCCAGTACAGGACCAGGCCCATCTGCGAGAGCCACATCAGCTCGGGCAGGATGTCGCGCAGGTCCTCGGGCACCTTGGTCTTCGCCCCGGAGAGCACCGCGCGGTGGATGCTGATGGCCTCCTCGCGCGCGTGCTCCGACTCCGGGGAGAAGGGGCTGAGCGGGCTGTCGGGGTCGGCGGCGTTCTTGAAGAACTGCACCGCGAACTCGTGGTACGGCGTCGCGATGTCCAGCCAGACCTTCAGCACGCCCGCCAGCCGCGCCTCCAGGTCGCTCTCGCGGGCCAGGACCTCCCGGACCGCTGCCTGGTGCTCGGCGGCGATCCGGTCGTAGAAGCCCTGGATCAGGTGCTCCTTGCCGGCGAAGTAGTAGTAGGCGTTGCCCACGGACACCCCGGCCTCCTGGGCGATGGCCCGCATCGTCGTCCGGTCGTAGCCGCGTTCCTGGAACAGCCGCATGGCCGTCTCCAGGATCAGCGCGCGGGTCTGCTCGGACTTGCTGGGGTGGGCGCCGTCGTGGGGGCCGTCGTTCTTCGCGGGCACGGGACCAGAGCCTAGTCAGTGGCGCAGGCGCCGTCGGCACAGCCTGGTCCGGTGTACGTCCAGCCGAGGCGCGGCTCGTAGACCCACCCGTCGGTACGGCGGTATCCGCCACCGCCCCACCGCTGCTGTCCGCCCCGCCATTTCGCGGCGGCGAGGACGGCTCCGCGGGCCAGCGCCGCCCCGGTGGGCGTGCTGAGCCGGTGGGCGAGCGCGCGGTGCTCGCGCAGGGCCCACAGGACGACGACCCAGGCGGCGGCGCCCCGGTAGACCTGGCCGGCGTCGCCCACGGCGGTGACCTCGTCGAGGGTGGCCGCGTGGTCGAGGCCGGGACAGCGCCGGCGGGCCTCGTCCGACCCGGCCGGGACCAGGTCCAGCGGGACCAGCCGCGGCTGCCGCAGCAGCCAGTCCCGTACGTGGGTGCACAGGGAGCACTCGGCGTCGTAGAGGACGGTGAGCCGGCGCACGGGGGCGCCGGCCGTCCCGGGGGCGTGGGCCATCGGCTCAGGCCCCGGCCGTCGGGGCCACCCAGCCCTGCGGCGGGACCGGCGGCACCTGCTCCCGCTCCATCATCCCGCGCCGCCGGATCCTGTTGAGCACGTACACGTTGCCCAGGTGCATCACGCCGAGCACCAGCAGCACCACGCCCAGCTTGGTCGACAGGGCCTCGAAGATGCCGCGGGTGTCGGCGATGGTCTCGTCGCCGCTCAGGTAGAGGGCGACGAAGCCGAGGTTCACCAGGTAGAAGCCGACCACCAGGAGGTGGTTGACGGCGTCGGCGAGCTTCTCGTTGCCGTGCAGCACGTCGGCGAGGAAGACCCGGCCGTTGCGGCTGAGCGTGCGGGCCACCCAGACGGTCAGACCGATGCTGACGACCAGGTAGATGACGTAGGCGATGACGGTGCGGTCCATGCCCCACCCCTTCTTGAACGCGTTCAAAACGCTGACAGGGCTGACTGTAGACCTGCTTTTGAACACGTTCAACTCGATGGGGGGGGTGGTCCGCGTCACGGCCGCCGGCCGAGCTCCGGCCGCTTGCTGTAGTCCGTGAGGCCGATGACGTTCCCCCACGGGTCGGCGAACTCGACGGTCCAGCCGGTGGCGACGGGGAACGGCTCGTCGAGCGGCGGCACCCCGGCGTCGCGCAGCTCGCGGGCCGCCTTGCGGGCGTCCGTCACCTCCAGCCACACTCGCGCGGAGGGCCACATCGGCGGCTGGCGCCCGAACTCCTCCTCGAGGCGCAGCAGGAGGCCCGGCGTCTCGACCCCCACCTTCAGCAGCGCGATCCCGGCCTCGTCGAGCCGGTAGGCGACCGGGAAGCCGGCCCGCTCGTAGAAGTCGACGGCCACGCCGAGGTCCCCGACGGGCAGCAGCACGTTGTCGAACCCGAGCAGTTCGTACGACTCATGATCTGACATGACGTCACATTAGGTGTGCGGCGAGTGAAGTGGGCGCAACAGACGGCGGGGTGGCGCCGGGGTCACTCGTTGGGGCGGACCGGTGCTTCCGGGGCCCGACTTCTCTTTGTTCGTACAGTCCTGCAATATGACCGGCAGTTTTCCGCAACGTCCAGGAGTGACACCACTGTGAGCGAGCAGCCGCAACAGCCGTCCCAGCCGCCCGGTTACGGCTACCCGAACCCGGCCTCCGGCCCGACCGGCCAGGCCGGCCCCTACGGCTACCCGCAGGGTGGCTACCAGCAGCAGCCTCCCGGCGGCTACCAGCAGCCCGCGGGCGGTCACCAGGCCCCCTACCAGCAGGCGCCCGGGTACTACGCCGGCGACCCCAACGCGGCCTACGGGTACGACCCCTACGGGCGCCCGTACTCCGACAAGTCCAAGATCGTCGCCGGCATCCTCCAGCTCTTCCTCGGCACGTTCGGCATAGGCCGCTTCTACGTCGGCAACGTCGGCATGGGCATAGCCCAGCTCCTCACCTGCGGCGGGCTCGGCTTCTGGGCGCTGATCGACGGCATCATGTACCTCGTCAGCAACGACCGCACGGACGCCCAGGGGCGGATCCTGCGTGGCTGACGCGGCCCGTTCCGCACCGTCCGAGGGGCGGCGCCCGTCATGGCATCCCGCGGCGGCGCCCCTCGCGGTGCTCGCCGCGGGCGCCGCGGGCGCCGGGTACCTGTGGTTCACCGACCCGCACGAGCCCGGCCACCTCCTGCCCCAGTGCCCGTTCCGGTACGTCACCGGACTGCTCTGTCCGGCCTGCGGCGGCACCCGCATGACGTATGACCTGATGCACGGTCACTTCGCCGCGGCCTGGCTGGACAACCGCGCCCTGCTGCTCGCCGCGCCGTTCGCGCTGGCGCTGTGGGGCCGCTGGACCGTGGAGGGCCTGCGCGGGCGTTTCTACCGGCCCCGGATCGCCCCGTGGGTCCAGGCGCTGATCCTGCTGGCGGCGGTGGCGTGGACGGTGGTGCGCAACCTCGTCTGAGACGCCGGAAGCACGGCGCGGGTTGACGAGCGTATGATCACGGAATGGGAACGTTCGCTCGAATTCACTCCCACCGGCCCCACCGGTCTCTCTAAGCTCTCCTCGCACAGGGGGGACGTCCACGGCGCTACGTGGACCGCCGTGCAATTCCGTGCGCGATCAGCGGTGTTCCTTCCTGGCCCCCGGGCGGCCGTCCGTCCCGGCGCGTTCCCACTTCTCCCCAGGAGCACCACCATGACCGTCCCCCCGAACCCCGCCGCGCCCTACGGCTTCGACCCGCAGGGTCGCCCGTACTCCGACAAGTCGAAGATCGTCGCCGGTCTGCTCCAGATATTCCTGGGCGGCCTGGGCATCGGCCGCTTCTACGTGGGTTCCGTCGGCGTCGGCGTCGCCCAGCTCCTCACCTGCGGCGGCCTGGGCTTCTGGGCCCTGATCGACGGCATCCTCTTCCTGACCAGCAAGGACCGCACGGACAAGGAAGGCCGCGTGCTGCGCGGCTGACGCCGCGTACGGCCCCGTAGAACGGCCGAGGGCCCCGATCGTCCCGATCGGGGCCCTCGGCCGTGTGCTCGGCGCGTACGCGTCAGAAGCGGCGCGTGATCAGCGCCCGCTTCACCTCCGCGATCGCCTTGGTGACCTCGATACCGCGCGGGCAGGCGTCCGTGCAGTTGAAGGTCGTACGGCAGCGCCAGACGCCGTCGCGGTCGTTGAGGATCTCCAGCCGCTGCTCGCCGGCCTCGTCACGCGAGTCGAAGATGAAGCGGTGGGCGTTGACGATCGCGGCCGGGCCGAAGTACTGGCCGTCGTTCCAGAACACCGGGCACGAGGACGTGCACGCGGCGCACAGGATGCACTTGGTCGTGTCGTCGAAGCGCTCGCGGTCCTCGGCGGACTGCAGCCGCTCACGCGTCGGCTCGTTGGTGTCCTTCGTGATCAGGAAGGGCATCACGTCCCGGTACGCCTGGAAGAACGGCTCCATGTCGACGACCAGGTCCTTGAGGACCGTCAGGCCCTTGATGGGCTCGACCGTGATCGGCTTCTCGGGGCTGATGTCCTTGATCAGCGTCTTGCAGGCGAGGCGGTTCTTGCCGTTGATCCGCATGGCGTCCGACCCGCAGATGCCGTGCGCGCAGGAACGGCGGAAGGTGAGGCTTCCGTCCAGGTCCCACTTGATCTTGTGCAGCGCGTCGAGGACACGCTCCTTCGGGTCGATCTCCAGCTGGAAGTCCTCCCAGGTGGCCTCGGCCGAGACCTCCGGGTTGAACCGCCGGACGCGGAAGGTGACCGTGATGTACGGGGAGTCGGCGAAGCCGGGCTCGGGGGCCTTGTCGCTCTTCTCCATGACAGGGGTAGCCATCAGTACTTACGCTCCATCGGCTGGTAGCGGGTCTGGACGACCGGCTTGTAGTCGAGCCGGATGGTCTCGGTGCCGTCGGCGCCCACCTCGCGGTACGCCATGGTGTGGCGCATGAAGTTGACGTCGTCGCGGTTGGGGAAGTCCTCGCGGTAGTGACCGCCCCGCGACTCCTTGCGGGCGAGCGCGGACACCGCCATGACCTCGGCCAGGTCGAGCAGGTTGCCCAGCTCGACGGCCTCCAGCAGGTCGGTGTTGAAGCGCCGGCCCTTGTCCTGGATCGCCACGTTCTTGTAGCGGGCGCGCAGCTCGCCGATCTTCTCGACGGCCGTCTTGATCGTCTGCTCGGTGCGGAACACCATGACGTTGGCGTCCATGCACTCCTGCAGCTCGCGGCGGAGCGTCGAGACCCGCTCGTTGCCGGTGGAGGAGCGCAGGCGCTCGATCTGCTCGACGACCAGGGACTCCGGGTTCTCCGGCAGCTCGACGAAGTCGGCCTTCTGGGCGTACTCCGCCGCGGCGATGCCGGCCCGCTTGCCGAAGACGTTGATGTCCAGCAGCGAGTTGGTGCCCAGGCGGTTGGCGCCGTGCACGGACACGCAGGCGACCTCGCCGGCCGCGTACAGGCCCGGGACGACGGTGGTGTTGTCCGCGAGGACCTCGCCCTCGACGTTGGTCGGGATGCCGCCCATCGCGTAGTGCGCGGTGGGCTGGATCGGGATCGGGTCCGTGTAGGGCTCGATGCCGAGGTAGGTCCGCGCGAACTCCGTGATGTCGGGCAGCTTGGCGTCCAGCTGCTCCGGCGGGAGGTGGGTGAGGTCCAGGTAGACGTGGTCGCCCTCGGGACCGCAGCCGCGGCCCTCGCGGATCTCCGTGTAGATGGAGCGCGAGACGACGTCACGGGAGGCGAGGTCCTTCATGACCGGCGCGTACTTCTCCATGAAGCGCTCGCCGTCCTTGTTGCGGAGGATGCCGCCCTCACCGCGGGCGCCCTCCGTCAGCAGGATGCCCATGCGCCAGATGCCGGTCGGGTGGAACTGGAAGAACTCCATGTCCTCCAGCGGCAGCCCGCGCCGGTACACGGCCGCCTGGCCGTCACCGGTCAGCGTGTGCGCGTTGGACGTCACCTTGAAGAACTTGCCGGTGCCGCCGGAGGCGTAGATCACGGACTTCGCCTGGAAGACGTGGATCTCGCCGGTCGCCAGCTCGTAGGCCACCACACCGGCGGACTTCTTGACGCCGTCGACCTCGGTGATCAGCTGGTCCAGGACGTAGAACTCGTTGAAGAACTCCACGCCCTCCTTGACGCAGTTCTGGTACAGCGTCTGGAGGATCATGTGACCGGTGCGGTCGGCCGCGTAGCAGGAGCGGCGGACCGGCGCCTCACCGTGGTTGCGGGAGTGACCGCCGAAGCGGCGCTGGTCGATCGTGCCGTTCGGCGTCCGGTTGAACGGCAGGCCCATCTTCTCCAGGTCGAGGACCGAGTCGATGGCCTCCTTCGCCAGGATCTCGGCGGCGTCCTGGTCGACCAGGTAGTCACCGCCCTTGACCGTGTCGAAGGTGTGCCACTCCCAGTTGTCCTCCTCCACGTTGGCCAGCGCGGCGGCCATGCCGCCCTGCGCGGCGCCCGTGTGGGAGCGGGTGGGGTAGAGCTTCGTCAGCACGGCGGTGCGGCTGCGCTTGGTCGACTCGATGGCCGCGCGCATGCCGGCGCCACCGGCGCCGACGATGACGGTGTCGTACTTGTGTACCTTCATGATTTTCGCAGCCCCGTGCCTAGCGGATGTTCGGGTCGAAGGTGAAGATCACCAGCGTGCCCAGCAGGATGGTGAACACCGTGGCGGTGTAGAGCAGGCCCTTGAGCCACAGCCGGGTGTTCGGGCGCTCCGCGTAGTCGTTGATGACCGTGCGCAGGCCGTTCGCGCCGTGCAGCATCGCGAGCCAGAGCATCAGCAGGTCCCAGACCTGCCAGAACGGCGAGGCCCAGCGGCCGGCCACGAAGGCGAAGCCGATCTTGGAGACGCCGCCGTCCAGCACCAGCTGGATGAGCAGGTGGCCGATGACCAGGACGACCAGCACGACGCCGGACAGGCGCATGAAGAGCCACGCGGCCATCTCGAAGTTGCCGCGCGTGGACTTCGGGGACTTCTTGGTCCGCTTGCGGGGCGGCTCGATCAGCGGCGCCGGGTTGTCCACGGAGTAGACGGAGGCGCCGGCGCCCTCGACGGGGCCGATGCCGGAGGCGGTGGTTTCAGTGGTCGACATGTGCGTCAGCTCCCGAACAGTTCACGAGCGGCGTGGCCGAGGACGGGGTAGATCGCCCCGAGCATCAGCACGACCCACAGGCCGACAACGGTCCAGAGCATCTGCTTCTGGTAGCGGGCGCCCTTGATCCAGAAGTCGACGGCGATGACACGCAGGCCGTTGAGCGCGTGGAACAGGATGGCGGCGACGAGGCCGTATTCCAGCAGCGCGACGATCGGCGTCTTGTACGTGGCCACGACGGTGTCGTAGGCCTCGGGGGACACACGGACGAGAGCGGTGTCCAGCACGTGAACGAACAGGAAGAAGAAAATGAGGACGCCGGTGACTCGGTGAGCCACCCAGGACCACATTCCTTCCCGGCCGCGGTACAGCGTTCCAGCCGGCACGGAAGTTTCCTCCGGGAGCGGGGATTGGGGCCGCGCCGGCTTTCCTTGTCGGTCGGGCCCGGCCGGGTACGGTCCACCGGCCCCCAGCATCGTAGCGACGGTTGCCTGCGGCGCTTACGGGGGGCCTGCCTGTGTGATCAAAGTTGCACTCAAAGGAGCAGTGGGTCGGGTGCGGGGGCGGCCACCGGGGTGGGGGTTTGTCCTGTATGCCGGGTGTGGGTCGTCAGTGGCTGGTCGCGCCCGCACGGCGGAGCCGCTGATGTCAGGCTCCCGCGCTCCTGAGGAGGCTGATCAGCCGCGCCCTTGCCAGGTGCCGGAGTTCGTCGGCCGCCACGAGGCGTTCCTCGTCCGCATCGTTGGCCAATCGTGACCGGATGCCTGCCAGTACGCGGTCCAGGGCCTCGTGGGCGCTCAGCCCCTCCACGCAGATGACGAACACGTGTCCGAATCTGGCCTCGTACGCGGCGTACGCCGCGTTCAGGGCCGTGTGGGCCGCCGCGTAGGTGTCCTCCGGGAGGGGCGGGAGGCTCTCCGCGGCCAGCGCCTTCGTCAGGTCGTCAGGGGGGAGGTCGTACGACGCCTCGTCCGCGGCCGCCAGGAGGGACGGGAGGTCGGGGTAGGGGCGGTGGGAGGCGAGGCGGTGGGCCCAGTGGTGGCTGTTCAGGCAGGTCAGGAGCGTGGCGACGGCTTCCTCGGCGGGCGCGGCGTTGAAGCGCTCCAGGGATGACGGCGTTACCGGTGTGGCGCGTGTTTGCACCGGTACCGGTATGGCCACTCGGCCGGGGAGGTCTGGGAGACGGTGCACAGGCGGCGTGGATCCTTGTGGGCGTCACGTGTGTGTCGGCAGGGGATTGTGCGAAGGAAGTGGCGTCACGTTATCGAGTGACGGCATGGCGTGTCCGACCGGTGCCCGAATTTCACCTGAACGGGAGAGTTTCAGAACATGTGGTGGACGCATGGTGCGGCTCGCGGCCCTAGGTTGGCGCTGTGAGCCAGTACGGACGCCGGACGCCGGCGCACAAGGTGAGACAGCGGGCTGTGATCGCCGGCACGGTGGTCGCCGCCCTCGGCGTGGGAGTCGGCCTCTGGGCCACCGACGGGGACGGGGACGGCGGGCCGGGAGCACCGGCCGCCCGCTCCTCCGAGAACGCCGCGGCCCCCAGCCCCAGCCGCTCCTACCCACTGTCCCAGGAGCCGCGCACGATACCGGCGGTCCGCGAGCACACCCCGGCGCGCGGCCCCGGCTGGCAGCCGGCCGAGGACCACCGTGTGGTCGTCGCCGACGCCTCCCTCGCCGACGAGGGGCGCCTGATCGCGGGCGAGCTGGGACTGACGTACGCGGGGGAGAAGGACGACGAGCGCGCCGGGGACCTGCTGCTGGACGTCAGGCAGGACAAGGGCGCGGACCCGGAGTCGTACACCATGACGGTGCGCGACGGACGCGTCACCGTCACCGGGCCGGCCGAGGCGGGCGTCTACTACGGCACCCGGACCCTGAAGCAGGCCGTGGACGGCGGCGGCACCGCGCCCGAGGGTGAGGTGAAGGACGAGCCGGCCAAGGAACGGCGCGGGTTCATGCTCGACATAGCCCGCAAGCACTACGACGCCGACTGGATCAAGGACCGGATACGCGAGCTCGGCGACCTGAAGTTCAACGAGCTGGGCCTGCACTTCTCCGACGACCAGGCCTTCCGCATCGAGTCCGACTCGCACCCCGAGGTCGTCTCCGAGGACCACCTCACCAAGGCCGAGGTCAAGGAGATCATCGACCTCGCCGCCTCGCGCCACATCACCGTCGTCCCCGAGATCGACTCGCCCGGCCACCTGGGCGCCGTGATCGCCGCCCACCCCGACCTCCAGCTGCGCAACGCGCGGGGCACGCCCACGCGCGGCGCGATCGACATCTCCAAGCCGGAGGCCGCCGAGATCGTCGACGATCTGCTGAACGAGTACGCCGACCTCTTCCCCGGGTCGCAGTTCCACCTGGGCGCCGACGAGTACCAGGCGCTCGTCGTGCCCGACCCCGAGGCGTCCTACCCGGACCTGGCCGCCGCCGCCCGCGAGGCGTACGGCTCCGGCGGCACCGTCGCCGACCTCACCACCGGCTGGCTCAACGGCCGCGCCGAGACGGTCATGGCCCACGACCGCACCCCGCGCGCCTGGAACGACGGCTTCTTCAAGGACACGTCCGTCGAGCCGCTGAAGGAGATCAAGGTCGCCTACTGGACCGGCAAGGAGATCGGCGCCCGGCAGCCGACCGAGTACCTGAGCGCGGGCCGCGAGGTCATCAACTACAACGACGAGTTCCTCTACTACGTGCTCGGCGAGCCGCAGACCTTCGTCTACCCGACCGGCGAGCGCATCTACGAGCAGTGGACCCCGCGCGTGATCCGGGGCACGACGGCCGTCGACGCCAAGTACGACGACCAGATACTGGGCGGCAGCTTCGCGGTCTGGGGCGACATCCCGAGCGCCCAGACCCAGGCGCAGGTCGCCGACGGCATCCGGCTGCCGTTGGCGGCGACGGTCCAGAAGCTGTGGGACCCGGGCGAGCCGGAGCTGTCCTGGGCCGACTTCAAGGCGCTGGCGAACCGGCTCGACTGACCGCGCGACCGACCGCGCGACCGACCGCTCGGGCGACGGCGGCTCCGGCGCTCGGGCAACCGCGGTCCCGGCGCTCGGACGACGGCGGTCCCGGCGCTCGGACGACGGCGGAGCCGATGCTCGGGCGACCCCGCCCCGGTGCCCGGCCGAGAGTCCGGCACGAGATTGTCCGATACGGCTGCGAACTCCCGTACGGCTGTGGTGGTCTTTTGACGAGCCGAAACGGACACGCCGGGGGGAGCCGGAACATGGGCTACTGGGGGTATTTCGTCGTGGGCCGCGCCGAGCGGCCTCTCACGGAGCTGGACGCGCTGTCGGGCGCCGCGGAGATGACCCTGCGCCAGTCCGCGCCGGACGGCTGGCAGGTGTGGGAGTTCCCGGGCGGCGACGGGGACGTCGGGAACATGAACGACCTCGCCGGGCAGACCGGCGCGCCCGCGCTCTTCGGGTACGTCATGGACAGCGACTGCGTGGTCGTGGAAGCGGCGGCGCCCGAGAGCGGCGCGTGGACGACCTGCCTGGCGCGGTCCGCGATGGCCGGGTACCTCGGCGCGGAGCAGGAGGGGCTCACCCTGGAGGACTACTTCCTCGAGCCCCGCGACGCCGCCGAGCGCGCCGTCGCCTGGGCCGCCGAGGCCGGGCGCACCGCGAGCGCCGGGGAGCTGACGGAGGTGCTGGCGGCCGACCCGGGCGTCGGTTCCGAGGCGGACTCCGAGGCCGGTCCCGAGGCGGACTCCGAGGCCGGAGCCGCTGGTGGTGCCGCCGGTGACCCGGTGGCCGAAAAGCTCTTCTTCCGGTTCCTCGACCGGCTGGGCGTGGTGCCGCTGTGACACTCCCGGGCCGTCGCGCGCAGTAAGGGGAAGTGCGGGCTCCGTGGTCGTGAACGGGGCGGAACGGCAGAAAAGGGAGGCACCGGATGAGCCTGGTGGAACTGATCGCGCGGGCCGACGCACGCGGACTCGCCGGGAGTGGACTGGCTTGTTTGGATCGCTGCGTCCCTCTGCTCGACGGCGGCGACGAGGTCCTGCGGCCCCTGTGGGCGGCCCTCGCCGACGACGCTCCGGCCGGGCCCGGCTGGGCGCGGGAACTGGACCGGGTGCGCGACGCACTCGCCGGTCCCGACGCGACCGGCGAGGACGAGTCCGTGGTGCTGGCCCGCCGGATGCTGGCCGCGGCGCCGGCCGAGTGCTCGGGGGCCGGGCTGCGGGCGTGGGCCGACGCCTGCTCCGCCGCCTCGCTCCGCATCCACCGGCTCCTCGACCCCGCGACGGACGCCGCCGCCCTCGGGGACGGCGTCCGCCGCGAGGACGGCGCGGACGGGCTGTCCCCGCTCGTCGCCGCCGAACTGCGCCGCCAGCTCACCGTCCTGGACGCGCTCACCGGCAACGGCCCGGCCGGGCTGCGTCGCGCCCTGGAGATCTCCACGGAGGGCCGCCGGGTACTGCGCGCGGTGGTCTCCCGCCGCGCCCGCGGCCGGGGCTGACCCCCGCTCCACCGCCGGCGCTGACCCCCGCTCCACCGCCGGCGCCGTCACCGACGCGGCAACCCGGCCCCGGGGGCGCGCCCACCGCGGGACCTGGGGAGAGGTCCGCTCCCGCCCACCTGTGACCGTCCTGCGGGGGACGCGCGGCGGCGTTGCGGGGGTCGTGGGGGAGCTGGGGCGGTCCTGCGGTGGTTGCGGAACGGGCGGCGGATTCGTGTGACGAATCGTCGCCCGGTGGCGCTCTAGCCCATGTGACGACAGCGCGTGTGACGACTGTGACCAGCGAATCGACGACCCGGCCGGCGGCCGCCGCCAAGCCGGTGCGGTGGGCGGCCGACGCGGCGGCCGTGCTGCGCGAGGGCGCCCGGCTGCGCCTGGACTACTCGGCGCAGAGCCTGTGGCGCGTCGACCGGGTCATCGACGGCATCCGGCGCGAAGGAGCGCCGTACGCCGCCGTGGAGACCGTGCTGCGCGGGCTCGGCGCCTACGGCGGCGAGGTGATCGTGCGTCAGGCGGGCGGCGAGTGGTGGGCGACCGGTGGTGACCACTGGGTCCGCACTCCCGACGGCCGTCTGTGGGACCCGATCGACGAGGCCCGCCGCTGCTTCGCCGGTCACGGCTCCCTGCGGCTGCTGTGCCGCGACGCGACGGCGGGCGGATGAGATGAGGTGACGGCGGGCGCGGCCCCGCGAGCGCGGTGCGGGCCGCGCCGGGACCGCCGCCTGTGACACTTCCGTGCGCGCCGACGCTGATGACCTTGGGGGCGGGCTCAACCGGGCGCGCGTAAGACTCGGTACGGACTAGGACGGTTCTTGGGCCAGCGAGGGGAACCCCGCCGCGTACAGACGTACGACGGGGAACTGGGCGCGGCCGTCGCGCGGGCCCAGGATGGTGACGAGGCGGCCTTCGCGGTCGCCTACCGGCTCGTGCAGCCCGGCCTGTTGGGCTACCTGCGCGGGCTGGTCGGGGACGACGCCGAGGACGTCGCGTCGGACGCGTGGCTGGAGATAGCTCGCGACCTGCGCCGTTTTCGAGGTGACGGGGCCGGCTTCCGGGGCTGGACGGCGACGATCGCCCGGCACCGGGCACTGGACCACCTGCGCCGCCAGAAGGTCCGTCCCCGGCCGGCGGCGCTGGAACAGGACGTACTGGACCTGCCCGGCCCGCACTCCACGCACGACCAGGCGCTGGAGACGCTGTCCACGGAGGCCGCCCTCACCCTGATCTCGGGACTGCCCCGCGACCAGGCCGAGGCCGTGCTGCTGAGGGTCGTCGTCGGCCTGGACGGGCCGGCCGCCGCGCGCGTTCTCGGCAAGCGGCCGGGCGCGGTGCGCACGGCGACGTACCGGGGGCTGAAGCGGCTGGCCCGCCAACTGGGTGTCGACGGTGTGACGGATGACGCGCCCAGGACGCTGGGGGAGTCGACATGACGGGCACGGGCGGCACGGGCCCGGCGGACCGAGCGGGAACGGAGGCGGACATGGGTGCGCAGCACGGCGACGGCGACACCGGCCGCGCCGGCCCCCGGCCCGGCCACCACGGCACCCCCGGCGCGGAAGCCCTGATCGCCGCCGCCCTGCGGCGGGTCCACGTCGACCCCGAGGGTGAACGGCGGGCCGTCGCCGCGTTCCGCGCCGCCCGCGACGCGGCACCGGCCCGGGCGGCCCGCACCCGCCGGCGGGACGACTGGCGCCCCCGTGAGCGCCGGCGCGCCGGACGCCCGCTGAAGACCGCCCTGTCCGTGCTGCTGGCGAGCCTCACCCTGGGCGGCGTCGCCTACGCCGCGATCGGCGCGGGGGGCTCCGCCGCCGACAGAGCACAACCGGACGACCCGCGTTCGTCCGCCACCACGGCCGGGGACGGCGGGGGTCGCGGGCAGGGCGCGGACGGCGCGGACGGCGTCGAGGTCCGGCCCGTCCCGGCACCGCCTCCCGCCACCGCGGCCCCGGACGACCCCGCTCGGTCCGGCAGCCCGGCCCCCGTCCAGGAGACCGAGGAGGCATGCCGCGCCCTCCAGCGGCTGGACGGGCGGGGCAAGGCGCTGGACGCGGCGGTCTGGGAAGGGCTCGTCGCGGCGGCGGGCGGCGAGGAGGAGGACGTGGCCGCCCACTGCGCCGAGGTGCGTGCCCAAGACGCCCGGCAAGACGCCCGGCAAGACGCCGGGGACGGCGCGGAGGGGCTGGTCCCCTCGGTCGCCCCGGCGCCGTCGAGGGCACCCGCGGACGCGGCGGGCGGTGCGATGGGGGGCACGGCCGGCGGCGGTGCGGACGCCGGGGACGACGGAGCGGGCGCGGTCGGCGGGACCGGCCTGGACGCGGGCGGCGGCGCGGCGGCCGGCGCGGCGGCCGGCACCGTCGCCGGGCGGTCCGGCCTGTCTTCCGGGACGGGCGGACAGCCCTAGGCCCGGCCGGGAAAAGCCGCCCGTCCCGCCGCCGCGGCGGTCAGTGCCCCTCGTAGTACTGGTTCTCGCTCTCCTCGGTGAGCCGGTTCACCTTCGGGTGGAGGGCGTCGGCTCCCTCGGGTTGCAGGTTCGTAGTCGCCCGCGGTCGCACCCTCGTTCATGAGCGCGACCTGTCGCGCAGCTGCGGCCCGAGCACGGGAACGTCGCCGACGCTGAGCGGGGGAACGTCCTCGTGCAGCTTGACCTGGCCGATTCCCAGGTCGACATCCGCGTGGACGCCGCCGTGCTTGTGCGGCAGACGGTGTTCTGCGGCGCCCCGGATCTGAGTGAGTGGCGCCGGAGACGACCGGGGCCGCCACCCCCCACAGGAGAGGCCCCGGCCGTCGCGCGGCACGGGCCGCGCGGCGGCCCGTACTCCCTACAGCGCCGCCACTGCGTTTTCTGTCACACCTCACCGCGTCACGGCTTAGTTGCATCTTGTACGGCTATGCGATGGGGACATGGACGAGTGGCGGTTTCAAGACGTAACGTGCCATTCGCGCCGATCAGCGGGGGTCTCCTCCGCCATCACGTGAGCGGTGGACCACCGCGACCATCAATCGGGAACACGACGGCGAGTACCCGGTCCGCGAGAGCGGCGCCGGCTTAGGCGCAAAGAGAGGCTCGGTGCTGGGGGACGACGCGGAGCTGACCGCCGCGGTGCGGGCGGCCCAGGACGGGGACGAGACCGCGTTCCGGACTGTGTACCGCGCGGTGCATCCGCGACTGCTGGGATACGTGCGGACGCTGGTGGGCGACCCGGACGCCGAGGACGTGGCGTCCGAGGCCTGGCTGCAGATCGCCCGTGACCTGGAGCGGTTCGACGGCGACGCCGACCGGTTCCGCGGCTGGGCCGCCCGCATCGCCCGCAACCGCGCCCTGGACCACATCCGCATGCGGGGACGCCGGCCCGCGATCGGCGGCGACGAGACCGAGTTGACCGGCAGACCGGCCGAGTCCGACACGGCGGGCGAGGCCATCGAGGCCCTGGCCACCGGCCGCGCCCTCTCCCTCATCGCCCGGTTGCCCCAGGACCAGGCCGAGGCCGTGGTCCTGCGCGTGGTGGTGGGCCTCGACGCCAAGAGCGCCGCGGAGACGCTGGGCAAGCGGCCGGGTGCCGTCCGTACGGCGGCGCACCGCGGTCTGAAGCGCCTGGCCGAACTCCTCGGCGGCGATCCGGAATCGGGCGGCGGGCTCGACGCCCTGCCGCCCCAGCGAGAACCGCACCGCCGTACGGTGACGTCCGCGAGTGTGACGCATACGCGTGCGCGGACGCAGAAGGACATGTGATGGCCGACGAGCAGGACAGGTGGCTGGACCGCGAAACGGCGGAGATCTTGCTGCGCGGAGAGTCACTTGAGGCTGTCGACCCCGCGGCCCGCGAACGGGCCGAGCGGCTCGTCGAGGCCCTGGGCGCGCTCGCCTCCCCGCCCGTGCCGACCAGCGGGGAACTCCCCGGCGAGGCCGCCGCGCTGGCCGCATTCCGCAAGGTGCGCGCCGAGCGGGCCGACGAGGCGGCGGGGACGCCGGCCGGTCGCGGACGCGCCGGCGCGGTACCGCCGTCCGACGCCGGGCTGATTCGCATCGGCCCGCGTGGCGAAGGCGCCCGGCGCCCCCGCCGGGGCCGCCCGCTGCGCCTCGGGCTGGCCGCCGCGCTGACCGTCGGCATGGTCGGCGGGGTGGCGGTCGCGGCCGGAACCGGAGTCCTGCCGCGGCCGTTCGACGACGCCGCACCGGACCCCGCCGCCACCGTGTCGGCCGCCGCGTC
Organism: Streptomyces mutabilis; assembly: GCF_046628145.1. NCBI lineage: Bacteria > Bacillati > Actinomycetota > Actinomycetes > Kitasatosporales > Streptomycetaceae > Streptomyces > Streptomyces mutabilis. The sequence continues at coordinate 4,834,819 of NZ_CP176874.1, forward strand.
CCCCGACCGTCCGCTCATCTCGCCCTCGTCGCCGGCCGGCGAGCGGGGCGGTTCGGTGCCGGGCGGCGGTCCCACGAGCGGCGCGCCCGGCCGCGACGATTCGGCGGACGGCACGGCCGAGGACCGCGACGCCGACTCCGGGGACCAGGGGACCGGCGGTTCCGGGGGAGGGCGGCAGGCCCTCGCCACGGCCTGCCAGGACGTACGGACCGGCCGGGGACTCGACGACGCCCGCAGGCGCGCCCTGGAGGAGGCCGCCGGGAGCTCCTCGAAGGTCGGCAAGTACTGCCGGAACCTGCTCGCCGACCCCGGCACCGCCGTCCAGGACCGCGACACCGGCCGGGACGCCGGGGAGAACGGCGACGCCGGTGAGGCGGCGCGGGAACGCGAACCCCGCAAGGACGCGAGCAACAAAGGGGACAAGGGGAGCAAGGGGGACAAGGGCGGCGACGGCGGTGGCCAGGACGGCAAAGGATCCAAGGGCGGAAAGGGCGGTGGAAAAGGCGGCGGTGACAAGGACGGCAAGGGCGATGACGACGACGGCGGTCACATAGTCCCGCCCGCCGGACAGCACCACCGCCCACACGGCCCCTCGGTGCCGGCGCACCCGGACCGGCCGTGGTCGGCGTATCGGCCGCAGGTGTCGCTCCCGACCGGTGACATCACCTCCGTGACCGCCTCTGACCTGCGCTTTCCCGGGACGTACGGAATTGCCTCGGCGAGGGTGTGACACTTTCGGCCGCCGTGACGCAGTAATGAGTGAGCCGACTGGTCATCGGCTTTCGCACCGAGCCGGGGTTCCCCCCGTACCTACGGCTCGTGCACTCGGCGCGGGCGGGACACGTTCCCCCGGTCCCGCCCGCGCCCATTCCGTCCGTCCCCGCCTCACCGGTACACGACGACCTTGTCGCCGTTGCGCACCTGTGCGTACAGCTCCGCGATGGCGGCCTCGTCCCGCACGTTGACGCAGCCGTGCGAGGCGCCCGCGTAGCCCCGGACGGCGAAGTCCTCCGAGTAGTGCACGGCCTGGCCGCCGCTGAAGAACATCGCGTACGGCATGGCCGAGTCGTAGAGCGTCGAGACGTGGTGGCGGGACTTCCAGTAGACCTGGAACACGCCCTCCCGGGTCGGCGTGTACTGCGAGCCGAACCGCACCGGCATCGTCGACACGGTCCGCCCGTCGATCATCCAGCGCAGGGTCCGGCTGGCCTTGCTCACGCACAGCACCCGGCCGGTGAGGCAGCGCGGGTCGGGTGCGGCGGCCGGCTGCCCGCCCATCAGGTACAGCTCCCACTTGCCCGGCTCGCGCGTCATCCCCAGCAGCCGCTGCCAGGTGACGGTGTCCGTCCTGCCGGTCCGTGGCAGCCCGCGCTTGCCCTGGAAGCCGCTCACCGCACGCTCGGTCAGGTCGTCGTACGTCCCGGTCGGGCCGTCGACCAGCCACTCGACCTGGCGCAGCCGGGCCTGGAGTTCGCGCACGTCCCGGCCGCTGTCGCCGGGCCGCCACAGCACCGGGCCCGCGGTCGGGGCGGGCGGCGCGCTCGGGGACCGGTCACCGGCCGGCGCACCCTTCGGCCCGTCCGTCCCTTGCGGGGCCTTCGGGGCCTTCGGCGTCTTCGGCTGCCCCGATTGCTTCGGTTCCTTCGACGGCGCGCTCGTGACGTCTATGTGCACCGGCGCACGCCCCTTGCCGTCCGGGCCCGTGCCCTGCACGGTGCAGCCGCCGACCGCCAGCACGCCCCCCAGCGCGACGGCCACCGCCCTCCTGGTGCTGCCCACGCACCCCATGCCCGTCGTACGCATCACGACCCCCCGCCGTCTCACCGCCCCGTACGGACGTCCCCTGAGATGTTCCCCGCGGATGACGCGCCGCGAACGGCGCGGCATCGTTGTGACCGGGACCGCATCGAAGTTGTGAGCAAGGTCCCAGCGTGCGCCCCTCCACGGGTGGTGCGTGCGCCGATACAGTCCGTCGACAGGGTCGGTCTGTACTGGCGAGTAACTGACGGGTAGTTCGAGCTTTTCGAACATGTGCTCAGCGGGAGGCAACACACCATGGCGCGCGAGTCGGAGTCCGGACTGCCCATCGAACCGGTCTACGGGCCGGACGACCTCCAGGGCTGGGACGCGGCCGAGAAGCTGGGCGAGCCGGGGAAGTACCCCTTCACCCGGGCGTGTACCCGACGATGTACACGGGCCGTCCGTGGACGATGCGCCAGTACGCCGGTTTCGGCACGGCGACGGAGTCCAACGCCCGCTACAAGCAGCTCATCGCCAACGGCACGATGGGGCTGTCGGTCGCCTTCGACCTGCCCACTCAGATGGGCCACGACTCCGACGCGCCGATCGCGAGCGGCGAGGTCGGCAAGGTCGGCGTGGCGATCGACTCCATCGACGACATGCGGGTGCTGTTCGGCGGAATTCCGCTGGACAAGGTCTCGACGTCCATGACGATCAACGCGCCCGCCTCCCTGCTGCTCCTGCTCTACCAACTCGTCGCCGAGGAGCAGGGCGTGAGCGCCGACAAGCTCACCGGCACGATCCAGAACGACGTGCTGAAGGAGTACATCGCGCGGGGCACGTACATCTTCCCGCCCAAGCCGTCGCTGCGCCTGATCGCGGACATCTTCAAGTACTGCAAGGCCGAGATCCCGAAGTGGAACACGATCTCGATCTCCGGCTACCACATGGCCGAGGCGGGCGCCTCTCCCGCGCAGGAGATCGCCTTCACCCTCGCGGACGGCATCGAGTACGTGCGCACGGCGGTCGCGGCCGGCATGGACGTCGACGACTTCGCGCCCCGCCTCTCCTTCTTCTTCGTGGCCCGTACGACGATCCTGGAGGAGGTCGCCAAGTTCCGCGCGGCCCGCCGGATCTGGGCGCGGGTGATGAAGGAGGAGTTCGGCGCGAAGAACCCCAAGTCGCTGATGCTGCGCTTCCACACGCAGACGGCCGGCGTGCAGCTGACCGCCCAGCAGCCCGAGGTGAACCTGGTCCGCGTCGCGGTGCAGGGCCTCGGCGCGGTCCTGGGCGGCACCCAGTCCCTGCACACCAACTCCTTCGACGAGGCCATCGCGCTGCCCACCGACAAGTCGGCCCGGCTCGCCCTGCGCACGCAGCAGGTCCTCGCCTACGAGACGGACGTGACGGCGACCGTCGACCCCTTCGCCGGCTCCTACGTCGTCGAGAAGATGACCGACGACGTCGAGGCGGCGGCGCTGGAGCTGATGGGCAAGGTCGAGGACCTGGGCGGCGCGGTCAACGCCATCGAGCACGGCTTCCAGAAGAGCGAGATCGAGCGCTCCGCCTACCGCATCGCCCAGGAGACCGACTCCGGCGAGCGGGTCGTGGTCGGCGTCAACCGCTTCCAGCTCGACGAGGAGGAGCCGTACGAGCCGCTGCGCGTCGACCCGGCCATCGAGGCCCAGCAGGCCGAGCGGCTGGCCAAGCTCCGCGCGGAGCGCGACCAGCAGGCGGTGGACACGGCACTGGCGGCCCTGAAGAAGGCCGCCGAGGGTGAGGACAACGTCCTGTACCCGATGAAGGACGCGCTGCGGGCCCGGGCGACGGTGGGCGAGGTGTGCAACGCGTTGCGGGAGGTCTGGGGGACTTATGTGCCTTCGGATGCGTTCTAGCGGCCGCTGAGCCGGGCGGCTCCCGGTTCGGGCCTCAGCCGCCCAGCCCGAACCGCCGCAGGTAGCCGCCCACGCCCTCCGGCGTGTCCCCGGCCCACCCCACATACCCGTCCGGCCGCACCAGGAACACCCCCGCCCCGTACGCCCCGTGCGCCGCCCCGCGCACCACCCGCACCGACGCTCCCACACCGCCGGGCAGGTCCACGCCCAGCGCCAGCAGCGTCCAGTGCGGCCCCCGGAAGGCGTCGAAGAGCCGTACGCCGTCCACGCTCCCGTCCGGCGCCCTGTCCCCGGCCCGCACCGCGCCCTCCGCGACCGTCGCCCGGGTCTCCACCGTGAGGGAGGAGTCCCGGTACCCCAGCCCCAGCTGCCGCGTCGCCCCGCCGCGCCGTACCTCGCCGCGGTGGACGCCGGTCGACAGGTCGAGCATCTGCGCGGCGATCGGGCGCCGTTCCTCCTCGTAGCTGTCCAGGAGCCCGGCCGGGGCCGCGCCCGTCAGCGCCGCGCCCAGCTTCCAGCCCAGGTTGTAGGCGTCCTGGACGCTGGTGTTCAGCCCTTGCCCGCCCGCCGGTGAGTGGACGTGCGCGGCGTCCCCGGCGAGGAAGACCCGGCCCGCCCGGAACCGGTCGGCGAGGGCCGCGCGCGGCCGGAAATCGGAGGCCCAGCGCACCTCGGTGACGTCCTCGGGGGCCAGGTGCGAGCGCTCCGCGATCACCTTCGGGATGCCGTCCGCGCTGAGGTCCACCGCCGCGCCCTCGGGGAACCGCGCGACCACCTGGAAGTCCTCGGTGCCGGCCAGCGGGCAGACGGCGAGGAAGTGCGGGCTGCCGTCGGCGGGCGGGAAGACGTGCCAGTGGTCGCGGTCCAGGCCGCTGATCCGCACGTCCGCCACCAGCATCGGGCTCGGGTCCACGGTCTCGCCGGGCATGCCGATGCCCAGGGCCCGGCGCACCGCCGACCGGCCGCCGTCGGCGGCGACCAGGTAGTGGGCGCGGACCGCCCCGCCGGAGGCGAGGTGCGCGGTGACGCCGTCCGCGTCCTGCTCGACGCCGGTGACCTCACGGCCGAAGGCGACCGTGCCGCCCAGCTCCGCCAGCCGCGCCGCCAGGATCTCCTGCGTGCGCCACTGCGGCACCATCCACGGCTCGTTGTACGGCGAGTCCTCGCTCACCTCGGCCGGGTCGAACATCTGGTGCTCGCCGACCCGCTGCCCGTTCTGCCAGATCATGCCCACCGGGTAGGTCCCGCCCGCCGCGTGGATCGCGTCCACGACGCCGAGGTCGTCGAAGACCTCCATCGTGCGGGGCTGCATGCCCTTGCCGCGCGAGCCGGGGAACAGCCCCGCCCCGCGCTCCACGACCAGCGCGTCCACCCCGCGCCGGGCCAGGTCGACCCCGAGGGCGAGACCGGTGGGGCCCGCGCCGACGATCAGGACGTCCGTGTCCGGCACCGTTTCCATGACATTCTCCTTAACAGTGTTAAGTGCTGCTTGGCTCCGAGAATGGACTTAACGCCGTTAAGCTGTCAAGCGTGGGTACGGAACGACGCGCCCCCCTCGACCGCCGACGGGTCGCGGACACGGCGCTGAAACTGCTGAACGAGGTCGGTCTCGACGGACTGACCCTGCGCACCATCGCCAGGGAGCTGGACGTCAAGGCGCCCGCTCTGTACTGGCACTTCAAGGACAAACAGGCCCTGCTCGACGAGATGGCCACCGAGATGTACCGGCGGATGGTCGCCGGGACCCCCCTCGACCCGGCCGACACCTGGCGGGAGCGGCTGCTCAAGGCCAACCGGGGCCTGCGCGCGGCGCTGCTCGGCTACCGCGACGGCGCCAAGGTGTTCAGCGGCTCACGCTTCACCGGCCTGGTGCACGCCGAGCAGATGGAGGACAGCCTGCGCCTGTTCACCGCCGCGGGACTCACTCTCGCGCAGGCGGTGCGGGCGACCACGACGTCGTATGCGTTCACCCTCGGCTTCGTCACCGAGGAACAGGGCGTGCAGCCGTTGCCCGGCGAACGCCGGGAGGGCTACGACCTGGACGAACGCGCCCGCCTGATGGCCGACTATCCCTTGACGGCTCAGGCGGGCGCGGAGATCTTCACGGACTACGACCGGCACTTCGAGGAAGGGCTGGCCCTGGTGATCGCGGGGATCGGGGCGACCTACGGCCTCGACTGAGGCGTACCGCCGGTGTTCCGGGCCGTGGCGCCCGCCTTCGCCCGCTGCGCCGCCCGGTACCGGCGCACCGCGCGGGTGACGACCGGCGGCAGCACGTCCAGGGCGAGCCGGCGGGCACGCTCGCGAGGGGTCCGCGGGCGGGGCGGGCGTGCCTGCGCGGGCCGGGCCTGCGCTCGCGGCGTCGGCGCAGGCGTCGGGGCCGCCGGTGCGGGCGCGGGCGCCGGGTGCCGTGAGGACGGCAGCGACGGAGGCTGCATCCGCTTCCCCTTGGCGCGGGCCCGGACCAGCCGGTGTCCCGCGGCATGCTCCACGGTCACGGCGACGTCGTCGCGCTCGCGCAGGGCGGCCAGCAGCTCCTCCTGGACCGGCTCCGGGTCGCCCCAGGTGCCGTACAGCTTCTGGCTGCTCAGGCAGACGGGCCGCAGCCCCCGGTTGAGCACCGCCTCCCACGCGGCGACGGCGACGCCCGGGGTGTGCTCGCTGCGGAAGTCGTCGAGGACCACGATGCCGTCGGGCAGCAGCAGGTCCCGGGCGGCGCCGATGTCCCCGTGCACGTGCTCGTACAGGTGCGAGGCGTCGATGTGGGCGAAGCGGCAGGTGCCGGGTGCGACCTCGTCGGTGATCGTGGAGCTGACGTCCTGGACGATCGTCGGCAGCGCGTCGTGGAAGGAGAGGTAGTTCCGCTCGAAGGCCTGCCGGGTGAGCGTGGAGTACGACTTCGCCGCCTCCGCCCGGTTGGCCGCGTCCGGCGGCTCGGTCCCGAACAGGTCGCAGACCGTGAGGGTCTCGCCGTCCCGCAGATGGTGCCCCAGCAGGATCGCGCTCTTGCCCATGTAGGCGCCCAGTTCGAGCAGGTCGCCCCGGGTGCCCTGCCGCTCCTGACGCTCCAGGAACCAGGAGAACAGAACCTGGTCGAGCGGCCAGAACCAGCCGGGTACGTCGTTCAGGTCGCCGGGGTACTTGTGCGTCTCTTGCGCAGTGGCCATGCAGGGAGGATGCCTTCTCGACGCCTGAAATGGAGCGGGCACGCGCAATCCGGTGGAAGGAAAATCGCACGAATCGCTCAACGCTTCCGGACGAGCACCCTCCGTATCCTCGGCGCCAGCGGTCTCTCGACGTACCGGTGCAGCAGCCACGCCAGCGCCAGCATCGCGGCGGCCGTCAGCCCGAGGGTCACCGCCGACGGCACCCCCAGACCGCGGTGCAGCGCGTGGATCACCACCCACCCGAGGTGCTCGTGCACCAGGTAGAACGGGTACGTCAACGCCCCGGCCACCGTCAGCCCGTGCCAGGTCACCCGGTCCAGCAGCCCCAGCGCGATCGCCGCGACCGCCGCGAACCCGGCGGCGACGACGAGGACGATGCCGAGGGACGTCCGGTGGGCGAAGGCGTCCGGATCGGCGGCGTTCCACAACTCACGTACCGCGTAGTGCTGCCCGACCAGGAAACCGGCGGCCACGATCCCCCACGCGTGGGCGTCCCGCCGGTCGCGGTGGACGAGGTACAGGCCGATGCCGCCGACGAAGAACGGGGCGTACTCCGGCATCAGCACCAGGTCGAGCAGCGGCTCGTGCGCGGCCTCGGCGAGCGCCGAGGCCAGCAGCCAGCCGGCGCAGAACACCACGACCCGCTTGCGGTTCGCGCCGGGCAGGACCACGCACAGGGCGAACAGCGCGTAGAAGCGGACCTCGACCCACAGGGTCCAGCACACCCCCAGCACCCGGTCCGCACCCAACGGCTGCTGGAGCATGGTCAGGTTGACCAGCGCGTCGCTCGGCGAGACCGCGTCGTAGGCCACCACCGGCAGCGCGAACACCGCCGTCACCAGGACGACCGCCACCCAGTAGGCGGGCAGCAGCCGGGCGGCGCGGGAGGCGCAGTACGAGGCCACGGAGCGGCCCCAGCCGCTCATGCAGATGACGAACCCGCTGATCACGAAGAAGATCTGCACCCCGAGGCAGCCGTAGGCGAAGAAGCCGTGCAGCGTCGGGAACTGGCGGGCCGGCGAACCGCCCCAGGCCTCGGCGACCGCCCCGCCGCGACCGCCGTAGTGGTACGCCGCCACCATCAGCGCGGCCACCAGCCGCAGCCCGTCGAGGGCGCGCAGCCGGCCGGGCGCGCCCTTCGCCCGCGTCGCCCGCGCCGGGGCGGGAGCGCTGTCCGCGCCGGGGCGCGCCACCGGCGCGCTCACGACCGCCTCGGTCACCGCTGCTGCTCCTTCGGCCGTGCCGGCCCGGTCGTACGTGGGTGTTCAGGACGCCCGCAGGAAGGCGGAGTGGGCCGCCTTGCCCAGGTAGGTGAGGCGCGTGTCGTCCTTCAGGTGCTCGTCGAGGGCCTCCTTGACGCCCGGCCAGTTGGGGTCGCCGAAGTCGTCCAGGACGACCACCGCGCCCGGCGCGGCGATCTCCTCGGCCCACTGGAGGTCCTGGCGGACGCCCTCGGCCGAGTGGTCGCCGTCGACGACGATCACGCCGTACGCGCGGTCGGAGACCGCGGCCCGGGTCCCGGGGTCCTCGGAGTAGCCGCGCCGGATCCGCGCCGCCGTGCCCGCCGGACCGGCGAGGGCGAGGTTGGTGCGCACGGCGTGCTCGTCGACCGGGGTGCCCGTCGGGTCGGGGCGCGGGGTGGTGCCCGGCTGGAGCTGGACGCCGGCGAAGGGGTCGACGATGGTCAGGCTCGGGCTGCGGCCGTCGCGCTCCATCATCCGGAGCAGTCCGGTGGAGAACATGCCGTACAGCGTCCCTATCTCCAGGATCTCGTCGTTCGGCGGGTCGAGGAGCGGGATCGTGCCGAGCTTGCCGCAGATGTTCATGGTGCCGCCCGCGACCCGGCCCACGCCCAGCGACTCCAGCGCCACGAGCAGCCGGTAGGCGGTGGCGACGTTGCGGACCGCCGCGTCACGGTCGCCGGCCAGGGCGGCGACCTCGGCGTGCAGGCGCTTCAGCGGGCCGTCGGACACCACGCGGGAGAGGCCGCGCCCGGGGGAGCCGAGCAGCAGCTCGTTGCTGAGCCGGTGCGCCGAGGCCTCCCGGACCGCCGAGCGGACCTCTCGCTCGACACGCCGGTCGATGCGCTGGTCGATGAGGTCGGCCACGGGACGCAGCAGACGCCGGGAGGCCGGACTGCGGAGCAGGGAGCGGCTGTTCATGGGGCAACGACCTCAATCCGTCACGGAGGTGAACGTGTGAGTACGCGGAACGCCAGTGGGGTGGATGGGGCCAGACTAGGGAGGTCACGACCGGAAGCGGAGCTGTCGAACGGGCGGCCGGGGGAACTTCTGCCGAACGCCGTGTGACGGGACGATGGAGGCACCCGGAGTTCACCGGAAGGTCATGCGCGCGTGGCCATTGTTCACGCGGGACGGCTTCCGGCCGCGCCCGGCGCCCTCGTAGCCTGCACCGATGTGCGCCGCGCGGGCGCCGCGGCTGCGGGTGCGCGCGGCGCGGGCCTTCGATCCCCTCGCCCGGCCGGAGAACCGGCGGGCCCGCGCGTACTGTCCGGGAGTGACCACCCATCGCCGCCGAGCCCTTGACCGCCACCGAGTCCCCGCGCGCACCCGTCCCCGCCACCGCGGAGACACCGGCCCCGCGCCCCCGGGCTGAGCACCGGTACGACATCGACCTCGTCCGGGTCCTGGCCTCCGTCGGGGTCATCGTCTGCCACGCCGCGGGCGAGATGATGAAGGCCGTGGACCGCACGCCCGCCGAGGGCGGGCCCGTCTACTGGACCGCGCTCGCCGGGGACGCGCTGAGCCGGTGCGCCGTGCCGCTGTTCTTCGCGATCGCGGGCTGGGTGGTGCTGAGCGGGGCGCCGCCCCGGGACGGCGGGCAGATCCGCAAGCGGCTGGCCCGCATCGTCGTGCCGATGGCCGTGTGGACCGTCGCCTACCTGGCGTGGGACTGGATCCGGGACGCCAACTCCGACCCCACCCGCGACCTCGCGTGGGACGCGCTGTTCGGCTCGGTGCGGCCGGCCTTCCACCTCTGGTACCTGTACGCGTACGTCCCGGTGATCCTGCTGCTGTCGGTGGCCGTCCTGGTCCGGGCGGGCAAACGGCCCTGGGGCGCGGGCGCCGCCCTGCTCGCCCTGGCGCTCGCCCCCACCCTCCTCGGCGACCTCGCGCGCCTCCTCGACGTCCGCCTCCCGCCCTTCGCCTGGCAGTTCGGCGTCTACCAGATCGTGTACGCGGTCGCCGGCGCCGTCCTGCTGTCGCTGCCGGGCTCCGCGGTCACCGGCCGCGGGCGGCGCCTGGTGTGGCTGGCCGGCGGACTGTGCGCGTGGGGGGCGGTGGCGGTGTACGAGCACCGGGTGCACTTCCCGAGCCCGTACGCCTCGCTCGTGGTGGCGCTGTTGGCGGGGACGCTGCTGATGGCCCTCAACCGGATCAGGGTGCCCGAGCGGTTCCGCCCGCTGCTGGGGAGGCTCGCCGGGGCCTCCTTCGGCGCCTACCTGGTGCACCTGATGTTCCTGGAGGCCGTCGCCCCGCGCCTGGTGTCGGCGGACGCCGGGTGGCCGGCCGCGGTGGGCGGGCTCGCCGGGCTCACGCTGGCCACGGTCGTCCTGTCGTTCGCCGCCGCCCTGCTGTGGACGCGGCTGCGGCTGGGCCGCTGGCTGGGCTGAGCAGACGGCACACGAAGGCCGGCCCCCGCCTGGTGGCGGGGGCCGGCACCGTCCTACCGGGTCGCTTCCGGCACCGTCCTACCGCGTCACTTCTTCCCGGCGCCGCGCCGCACCGCCCTGCGCACCACCCGACGGGCCCGCCGCACCTGGAGCTTCGCGCGCAGCTGCGGGCGGCTGCCGGGCAGACCGAGCTCGGTCAGCCGCAGCTCGGGGAAGTAGTAGCCGGGGCTGGTCGCCAGGTTGGCCCGCAGCCAGGTCTCCGTCGGCTCGCGCAGCTCCGCGTACGTCTTGGGCTGCATGCAGAAGCCGATCGCCCGCACCAGCGGCGACAGGGTCGCGGGTGCCGCCTCGACGAGGGCCGGGCTCTGCCCGCGCTCCAGGTCGGGCACCAGGTGGTCGACGACGGCCAGCGGCACGCGGTTGCTGTTCGGGTAGGGCTTGAGCCGCCCCATCACCAGCGCGGTCCCCACCCGGGCGATGGGCACGTCGTAGTAGGCGGAGGCGGTCACCATCGCCGTCGAGAAGCAGCCGACGACGAGTTCGGGCGCGCAGTGGTCGTACAGCGTCTCGGCCAGCAGCGGCGCGTCCAGGACGGTGAGCCGCACGCCCGCGTCCGCCGCCGCCTTGCTCAGCGCCGCCGTGTAACCGGCGGGGGCGGTCGGGTGGGGCTTGAAGACCACGGAGCGGTGCCCGGCGCGCGCCGCCCCGGTGAGCATGCGGACGTGGAGGTCCTCTTCCTCCTCCGCGCTCAGGATGTTGATCGCCGCCAGGTACTGGCCGAGCAGCACGGCGGTCGGCTTCTCCCGGACCACGGGCGCCAGCCGCGGGTCGTCCGCCGCCTCCCGGGATATCTCGTCGAGCACCGCGCGGAACGCGTCGTCCGGTACGACCTCGGGCTCGACGTCGAACTCGGACAGCAGCAGCGGCCTCAGACCCGGTATCAGGTCGAGGTGGAGCAGCCGCCGGATGCGGCGCGCGAGGGTCAGCGGCAGCTTCTCGCGGGTCGGGCCGTAGCTCATCAGGCCGTCGGCGTACACGTGCAGCGCCGCCTCGGAGAAGATCGCCGCCAGCGCGCGGGCCGGGTTGACCTGGATCGACTCGACGGCGAGCTCGATCAGTTCGCGTTCGCCGATGCCCCAGGCGAGCCGGAACGCCTTCTGCCACAGCGCCGTGTCGTTGCCGCGCGGGCCCCAGGAGCTGGGGTGGTGCGGGCGGATCGCCTCGTTCCAGCTGACCACGGAGTCGAACCGGCCGGATATTCGCTCGTACCCGTGCATCTCGTCGAGGCGCAGCGCGGTCTCGGGTATCGCCGCGTTGTTGGAGACCAGCAGGATGCGCCGGGCCCCGTCGCGCGGCCCGAACAGGCCCGCGTCGAGCGCCGCGGCGAGGGTGGCCGCCCCGTACAGGGTGGAGACCTGGAAGATCTGGGTCTTGTGGGGCATGGATCAGGCAGCCTTCCGCCCGTCACGCAGGCGGCTGAGCAACCTGCTCCGAGTCTTGTCGATGGTGCGCAGGGTCTCGTCCAGCACGTGCTGGGGCATGCGGTGCAGCGCGTCCCGCGCCTCCCGCCGCAGCCGCTGGGCCGCCGAGGTCTCGTACTCGTCCACCTTGCCGAGGTGGAAGGCGATCATCGCGCAGTACGTGCGTACGGCCTTCGGGAGGAAGCGCTCGGCCTCGGGGTCCGCCAGCAGGTCCTTCAGGAGCATGTCGTAGGCCGGGATGAAGTCGAGCTGGCGGGCGTCCTTGATCTGGGTGAGGGAGGTGGCCACGCCCCGCCGGTAGAAGACCCCGTGCAGACCGACGGAGGCGTACGAGGCGGCCTTCAGGTGCAGGCGCCAGATCCACAGCCGGTCCTCGGCCGTGCGCAGTTCGGTCGCGAAGCGCATCGCGCCGTCGTCGAAGAGGTGCCGGCGGTAGATCCCCGCCCAGACGAAGGGGTAGTCGACCATCGTCTCCATGTGGGGCGGCGCTATGCCGTCGCGCGGGTCCATCACGGTGTTGCGGGCCGGGGCCGGGGGCCGCCGGATCACCCGCTCGGTCCCGGTGGCCTGCACGTGGTCGGTGCGCGCGAAGTCGCAGTCCAACTCCTCCGCCCAGGAGACCAGTTCGGCGAGGTATCCCGGACCGTACCAGTCGTCACCGTCGAGGAACGTGACGAAGTCGCCCCGGGCCGCGTCGATCCCGCTGTTGCGCGCCTGGGCGATGCCCATGTTCGTCTCGTGCCGGATCACCCGGGTGTCGGCGCGTGACTCCGCCCAGCGGTCGATCGCCCATGACGTGGCGTCCGTGGAGCAGTCGTCGACGAGGAGGAACTCGAAGTCCGGGTCCGCGTTGTTGGCGAGACTTCTCAGAGTGCTCTCGGCGAAGGCTTCCACATTGTGCATGGGGACGACGACGGACAGTTTCGGCACGCGGGCCTCTCACGCTCGTAGGTCGGGGATTGGAACAGGCTAACTACGCGCCCGGAGCCGGCGGTGTCGCACGGAACGCGCGGAGGCGAACTCCATTCGCAGCGGACATGAATTCTTGGTGTCTCACCCCATGCGGAAGGTGTTCCGCAGTTCCTCGATGTTCGACCGAGTGGTCTTCCACAGGAATTCCTGCGCGCCGTGCACGTCCGCCACCGCCGCCGCGTGATCGTCGAGGACCGCCGCCGCCCGCTCCGCGAGCCGGGGGCCGAGCTCCCGGTCGTGCACGGACAGTCCCCACTCCCGGCGGTCGATGTCGGAGAGGAAGTAGGCGAGCTTGGGATGGGAGACGAGGCTCAGGATGGGGGTCCCGCAGCCGAAGGGGATCATCCCGGCGTGCCCGCGCATCCCGATCACCAGGCGCGCGCGGCCGTACAGGTCGCGGATGCCGTCGTTCGACAGGTCGTAGAGCTGCTCGACGGGCAGGGCCAGCCCGTGCTCCCGCCGCAGGTCGTGCACGAACTTCTCGTCGGCCGGCATGTGGGCCGCGTACCGTACGTCGGCCCGGTCGCGCAGGCTGCGCAGCGCGCCGGCCATCTGGGCGAGGAAGTGGCCGTAGTCGTGCCCGAAGCGCAGGCCCGCGCGGTCGTAGGCGCAGTTGACCAGGACCGTGTCGGACCGCTCCACCGAGGCGAACCGGTCCGGGGCGAGGTGCCGGGCCACCGTGGTCGGGCAGGGCTGGTAGCGCACCCGGTCGCGCAGCCCGGCGGGCAGCAGCTCGCGGACCCGGTCGATCGAGCCGTGGTTGCGCAGCCCGAAGAACGCCGAGCGCTCGACCAGGACCCGCAGGCTCTCGGCGAACCGGCCCCGGCGGTAGAGCTGCCCGTCGAAGACGTTGTACCCGACGGCGAACACCGCCAGCGGCGCGGTGAGGCGGGCCAGGAGATCGTCCGGGACGTTCCACTGCCAGTGGCTGTTGCCGTTGGGGGAGGTGTCCGGCAGGAACAGCCCGCCGCCGCCCACGATCACCCCGCGCCGCGCGTTCAGTTGCTCCAGGGCGGCCTCGTCGACCAGCCGGTGCACCGGCTGCCGGTACCAGCGGCGCGGGCCGGTGTCGCTGTCGAAGCACATGCGCACCGCCTCGGGCAGCACCTTGTCCCCGGCGTTCTCCTGCCCCTCCGCGAACAGCGCCACGTGCGCCAGCTGCCGGTCGGCGGCGTCACCCGGCTGTCGGGGCTCCGGCACGTCCGGCCGGGTGCGCACGTACCAGCTGTGGCAGCCGGCGTCGGTGGGGTCGGCCTCCAGGCCGTCGCGGGCGTAGGCGTGCGCCTCGTCCTCCCGTCCGCACAGCCACGCCAGCCGGGCGAGCTGCGCGAAGGCGCGCGGGGCGACGTCGGGGGAGGCCGCCGCGAGCAGCAGGTGCGCCTCGGCCTCCTCGTAGCGGGACAGCGCCATCAGGCAGACGCCGAGGGTCTCGTGGCAGCGCGGCGCGTCCAGGCGGTCCCCGACGACCGGGGCGAGGACCTCCACGGCCTCGGCGTAGCGGCCCTGCTGCCGGTGCACGTCCGCGACCGTGCGGGCCAGGTCCAGGGAGGGGCGGGCCGCCAGCAGGGGCGGGGCCAGGTGCGCCAGCAGGTCGGGGTGCCTGCGGCCGGGCAGCGCGCAGTAGGCGGCGCGGAACTCCTCGTCGCTCATCTCGAAGCGGCGCCGCGCCTCGGTCGCCGGCCCGTACCCGGGCGCGTCGGGCGGGCCGGTGAAGCGCACCACGGCGACGTGCGCCGGTACCGGCAGGTCGTCGTGGAGGCGGCGGGCGAGGAAGTCGTACCGCGGGTCGAGAGGGACCAGTACGCCGTCGAGCGCCGGGCCGAGATCCCCGTCGGCGGCGTCCGCGAGCCGGCCGGCCAGGGCGTCGTCCACGTCGGCGCGCTGGACGACGAACAGGCCGTCCGGCAGCACGGCGCGCCGCTCCCCGGGCTCCCCGGCACACAGCAACTGCTGGACGGCGCCCACCCCGTGGCGCATCCGCAGCAGTTCGCCGAGGTCACCGACGACGACCATGCCCGGGTCGAGGGCGACGACGGTGTCGTAGCCCTCCAGCCGGAAGACGTCCCGGCGGTCCTCCGCCCGACGCGTGACGACGCGCGGGTGCAGCCGCCGCAGCGCGTCGAAGGAGGCGTCGGCCAGGCCCGGGTGGAGGACCACGAAGTCCTCGCACACCGCCGGGTTGGTCAGCACCAGGCTGCGTATCAGCACGAGGAGGTCCGACAGGCCGTCCTCGTCGGTGTGGACGGCGAAGGCGATCCGGCGTCTGCCGGTGACGGTGCTCCGGTCGTCCGCGGAGGGGGCGGAGGAGTGGGTCATCGCAGGGCGATCCTCATCTTGCGGTCGTCGACGTGCGTGGCGCGGTCCATGACCCACTCGGCCTCCCTCGGCCGCAGCCGGCCGGGCAGGGTGAAGCCGACGAGGTCCAGGCGGGGGCACGCGTCCAGGAAGTCCAGCAGCCTCAGGACGGTGAACGCGGTGGTCGGCGCCGTCCCCCAGGCGTCCTCGCCCAGCAGCGCCGGGTCGTGCAGGGGCCGGCGCAGGGAGGCGTCACCGACGTGCTCCTGCGCTCCGGGCACCAGCCGCTGCCGGGTGGCGCGGCGCCAGGCTGCGGCCGGATCACCGAACACCAGCCGGATGCCGGCCCGCCGCGTCCAGGCCGGACCGTCCCACGGGGTGTCCCCGCGCAGGGTCACGGCGTGCAGGCCGGTGCGCTCGCCGGTGCCCTCGGGCCGCACGCGGAACGCGTCGCACCGCACCACCAGGTCGTAGGCGTCGATCTCGGCGCCGAGGGTGCTCGCGGCCACGTCGCCCGCGTTGGCGACCACGCACACCGTCCGCCCCGCGACCAGGCTCCGCAGCCCGCCGACGCCGACCGGCGTGGTGCCGCCCAGCAGCGGGTCGGGCATCCCGGCCCGCTCGACGAGCCGCCGGTAGTCGCCGTGGAGCGCCAGCAGGCGCCGTACGGCGGGGTCGCCCGGCCCGTGCTCGGCGACCCGCGCCCGCACGAACGCGGCGAACCGCGGGGCGACGGCCGCGGTGGTCGCGCCGGGCCCGGCGAGCAGCTCGCGCAGCGGGCCGCCGGTCTCCGGGAACAGGGCGATCGCCGCGTCCAGGCACTCCCGGCGGCGCCGCAGGGTGTCCGTCCTGCGGGCCACCTCCGGGGCCGGCCGGCCGTCCGGCAGCAGGGCGGCGTAGCGCTCGTAGCAGGCCAGCGCCTCGTCGTCGCGGCCCAGCGCGTCCAGGGCCAGGCCGCGCAGCCGCCAGGCGCCTTTGGACCGCTGCCGGATCCCGCTCGCCGTCTCGGCGACCCCGAGCGCGAGGCCGGGTCCGTCCTCCCCGCCGGCCTCCAGCGCGCGCTCGCCGACCTGGAGCAGGGCGTCGAAGGGGTCGGCCGCCGGGTCGTCGAGGGAGGCGGCGAACGTGCCGATGGCCTCGGTCAGCCGGGCTCGCGGGGGAGTGGACCCGGCACCCCGCGCCGCCAGGTGCTCGCCGCACAGGCGCAGGCCCCGGGCGTACAGCGCCGGCCTGGCTGCCTCCTTCTGCCGTGCCTTGAACAATCCCGCCAGGGGCTTCGTCATCCGCTCCACCGTTCTGCGACCGGAGGCCGAATGTGCCCCAGCGCGACGGGCCGCGGGTGGCTTCGCGGCGCACGGCGGGTGAACACTCGCCCGCGGGCGGGTGACGGGTACGGCCGCCGGCGGGCGGGTGACCGGTACGCCCGCTTGGGGGCGGATGACCGGTACGACCGTCCGGGCGGATGACCGGTACGACCGTCCGGGCGGATGACCGGTACGACCGTCCGGACGGGTGACCGGTACGACCGCCCGGGCGGCTCACCCGCCGGTCGCGCCCGGCGGCGAGGGTTCACCCGCCGGCCTCACCTCCGGATCGAGCGGCGGATGGCCCGGGCCCGCCGGACCACCCGGCGCGCCGTCGAGTTGTGCGGCAGGAAGCCCAGGCGTGCGGGGATCCCGCCGGGCAGCCCCAGCGACGTCAGCCGCCGCTTCTTGAAGTACCGCCGGGTCCGCGCGTCCAGGTGCTCGCGCAGGTACTCCTCGGCCGCCGGACGCAGCTCGGGCAGCACCTTCGGCTGCATCGCGAACCCGACGGCCCGCACCAGCGCGGCGAGGGCGTCGGCGTCCGTGCCCGGCCGGCCCTCCGCGACGGCGGCGGCGTCGGACAGGTCCGGCAGCAGCGCGTCCACGATCGTCGCGGGCACGCGGTTGCTGTTCTCGTACGGCGTCAGCCGGTCCAGCAGCGTGTCGGTGCCGACCCGGGCGACCGGCAGCCCGTACAGCGCGGACGCGGTGAGCAGCGCGGTGGAGAAGCAGCCGACCACCAGCGCCGGACGCGTCCGCTGGAACAGCACCTCCGCGAGGACGGGCGTGTCCACCACCGTGAGGTCGACGCCGAGCCGGCCGGCCTCCTCCTCCAGGGTGCGGGTGAAGCGGGCCGGTGCCGTGGGGTGCGGCTTGAACACGACGCGGGTGTGCCCGAGGCCGGCGACGCCCGTCAGCATCCGCACGTGCAGCCGCTCCTCCTCCTCGGCGGAGAGGATGCCCAGCGCCGACAGGTACTGGCCGAGCAGGACCGCCGGCCCCTCGACGTCGGGCAGCCCGGCGCCGGTGCCCGCCAGCCCGGCCAGCACCTTCGTGAACGCCGCGGCCGGCACGATCTCCCGCTCCACGCCGAACTCCGACAGCAGCAGCGGCGTGAGCCCCGGCACCAGGTCGAGGTGGAGCAGGCGCTCCACGCGCGTGCCGACCAGCGGGGCCAGCTTGGTGCGGGTGGGCCCGTAGCTCATCAGGCCGTCCGCGTAGACGGTCAGGGGCGCGTCGGTGAAGATCTGCGCCACACCGAGAGCGGGGTGCACCTGGATCGACTCCACGGCCAGCGCCACGTCGTCGTCGCCGAGCCCCCAGGCCAGCCGCAGGTGCCGCTCCCACAGGGGCACGTCCCCCGGCCGGGGCGACCAGTCGCCGGGATGGAAGGGGAAGACGGTCTCGTTCCACGACAGCACGTCGTCGAACCGGCCCCGCAGCTGCTCGAACCCGGGCATCGCGTCCAGGGACGGCGTCGTCTCGGGCGTCGCCGCGTTGTTGGAGACCAGCAGGATCCGCCGGTCGGCCGCGTCGAAGCAGCCGGAGTCCAGGGCCGCGGCGAGCGTGGCGGTGCCGTACAGCGTCGAGGCCAGGAAGATCTGCGTGGTCACGCCGCCGCCTCCGCTTCCCGCCGGGCCGCCCCCGCACGGCGCCGCAGCCGGCGCAGCCGCGTGGCGCGCTCGGCGTCCATCGAGCCGAGCACCTCGTCGAGGGCGTCCTGCGGCATCCGTCCGAGCGCCGCCGCGCTCATCGCCTTCAGTTTCCGGGCCACGGCAGGCTCGAACCTTTCGATGGAACCGAGATGGTGGGAGATGATCGCGCAGTACGTGCGCACCGCCTTCGGCACCAGCCGCGCGGCGTCCGGGTCCCCGGCCGCCCCGGCGAGCACCTCGTCGAAGGCGCGGATGAAGTCGAGCTGGCGGACGTCACCGATCTGGGTGAGCGAGGACGCCACCCCGCGCCGGTAGAAGACGCCGAGCAGCCCGGTCACGGCGAACGACTCCGCCTCCCGGTGCAGCTTCCAGATCCACGGCCGGTCCTCGGCCGTGCGCAGCCCGTCGGTGAACCGCAGCAGGCCGTTCTCGGCCAGCCGGCGGTGGTAGACGCCCGCCCACGCGTAGGCGTAGTCGACGGAGGTCGTCCGGTGCGCGGGCAGGATCGCGTCGCGGGGCCGCAGCGCCACGTTGCGGCGGCCGTGCGGCACCCGGTGCAGGGTGCGGGCCCGGCCCGTGCACTGCACGTGGTCGGTGCGCACGAAGTCGACGCCCAGCCGCTCGATCGCGGCCACCAGCCGGGCGCAGTGGCCCGGCGCCAGCCAGTCGTCGCCGTCCAGGAAGGTGACGTACTCGCCGCGCGCCCGGTCGATGCCGGTGTTGCGGGCGGTGGCCAGCCCGCCGTTCTTCTCGTGTATGACCAGCACCGCCCCCGGCAGCTCGCGCTCGGCGCGGGCGAGGAGGTCCACGGTCCCGTCGGTGGAACAGTCGTCGACGAGAATGAACTCGAAGTCGTCCCGCGCGTTGGCGAGCAGACTCCGCAGGGTGTCTGGTGCGTATTGCCGCACGTTGTAGAACGGCACGATGACGGAGAGCTTGGGCACGTCGGCGAGGTTATGCGGCGGCCCGTCATTCGGCTTTACCCGCACCTTGATATGAGGTGAACGCGGCGTGGCGAAGCAGTGAAGCGAACATTTTTCCGGACACCGGACGAGCCGATTCTCCATTCGGCGATGTGCTGTTCACCATTTGTTGGATTCCGGTTGGGCGGTTCCTAGAAATGGCTTCCTAGCGTCTACGACGTGCCAGCAAGTGCAACGAAGGCCCTGCGAGTCGCCGTCCTGGCGGACTCCGACACCCGGTGGAAATGGGGCGCGCTCACCGCGAGCCGCATCGCCCCCGAATCCCCCGGGAGCACGGACGTCCACCTCGACGGCTACCTCCTGCGCGGCCGAGCCACCCCCACCCCCCGCCAGCTCAGGGAAGTCGGCGTCACCGCGGACACGCTCCGCGAGGTGACCGCCGTCGAGTTCCTGCGCGCGATGGGCGACGCGACGGGCGAGGAGAGCTACGACGTCCTCGTCCTCGCCCTGGTCGGCGGCGGCGTCCAGGCCATGCTGCACGGCCTGGGACGCGTCTGGCAGGACCGCGCCGACCGGCCCGTGGTCGTCACCGGCTACGTCGGCGTCGTCTACGAGAAGCTCGCCGACGGCCTGCTGCTGCGCCACGGCGCCGACGTCGTCCTCGCCAACTCCCGCCAGGACGCGGAGCGTTTCCGGGCGGTGTACGAGGGGGTCGGCGCCGACGCCTCGGCGGTGACCGAGGTCGCCCTGCCCTTCCTGGGCGGAGCCGCCTACACCGGTGAGCCCGGCCGGGACGACCGCCCGTACACGGTGGTCTTCGCCGCCCAGCCCTCGGTGCCGGACAACCGCGGGGACCGCGTGTACCTCCTCGAACGACTGATCCGGCACGCCCGCCGCCACCCCGAGCGGGAAGTCGTGCTCAAGCTGCGCTCCAAGCCCGGCGAGCACACCACGCACATCGAGGAACTGCCGTACCAGAAGCTGGTGCAGCGGGCCGACCCGCCGCCCAACTTCCGCCTGGTGTACGGGCACATGGGCGAGGTCCTCGACCGCACCGACCTGCTGGTCACCATCAGCTCCACGGCGGCGCTGGAGTCCCTGCACCGCCGTATCCCCACGGCCGTACTGACCGACCTCGGGGTCCGCGAGACGCTCGGCAACCACCACTTCGTCGGCTCCGGCTGCCTCGCCTCCTGGGACCAGCTCGACGAGGGCCACCGCCCGGTGCCCGACGCCGAGTGGGTCGCCCGGCAGGGCGTGGCGGCCGAGGGCGGCGCCTACGAGAGCGCCTTCGACCGGGCCAGGGAGCGCATCGCCGCCCTGCGCGGCCGGCCCGGCGGCCTGCCTCCGATCGCCCCGTACTACACCACCGTCACCGCCCCCCGGTACCTCCCCGGCATCCTCGCCCGCCACCACCTCGCCCCCGACGGCGCCCCGCTGCCGGGCGCCCCCGCCGCCGACAAGGCACCCGGCCCGGTCCGCCAGGTCGTCCGCCGGGCCGCCCGCGGCGCCTACCGCCACGGCGTCCAGCGCGTCGCCCCGGTGATCCGGCGGATGGGGGAGCTGTGAGCGGGCCGATACCCGGGACCCCCGCGGTTCCCCGGACATCCGCGTCACCGGCGTCACCTGCGCAAGGAGCAGACCCCATGTCCAACCCGGAAGCGGGCCGGGGCGCCTCGGTGCGCCGAGTGCTCGCGGTGATCCCCGCGCGCGGCGGCTCCAAGGGCGTGCCCGCGAAGAACCTCGCCCCCGTCGGCGGCGTCCCCCTGGTGGCCCGCGCGGTGCGCGAGTGCCTGGCCACCCGGCTGGTGACGGACGTCGTGGTCTCCACCGACGACCAGGCCATCGCCGCCGTGGCCCGCGAGGCCGGCGCCGAGGTCGTGCTGCGGCCCGCCGCCATCGCCGGTGACACGGCCACCTCCGAGGCCGCCGTCCTGCACGCCATGGACGCGCACGAGGCCCTGCACGGCGCCGCCGTCGACGTGGTGCTGCTCGTGCAGTGCACCAGCCCCTTCATCGTCCGCGAGGACATCGACGGGGTGGCCGGCGCGGTCGCCGAGAACGGCGCGGACACCGCGGTGACCGTGGCCCCGTTCCACGGCTTCGTGTGGCGCGACGGCGCCGACGAGGACGGCCCGGAGGAGGGCGGCTACGGCGTCAACCACGACAAGTCCTACCGCCCCCGCCGCCAGGACCGCCCCCAGGACCTGCTGGAGACCGGCGCCGCCTACGCGATGGCCGCACCCGGCTTCCGCGAGCACCGGCACCGCTTCTTCGGCCGCACCGAGCTGGTCCGCACCGACCCGGCCCGCGTCCTGGAGATCGACGACCCGCACGACCTGGCCCGCGCCCGTGCCCTGGCACCGCACTTCGACGCGGCCCGGCCCGGCGCCCTCCCGACCGCCGCCGACATCGACGCGGTCGTCCTCGACTTCGACGGCACCCAGACCGACGACCGGGTGCTGATCGACTCCGACGGACGGGAGTTCGTCTCCGTCCACCGCGGCGACGGGCTCGGCATCGCCGCCCTGCGCCGCAGCGGCCTGACGATGCTCATCCTGTCCACGGAACAGAACCCGGTCGTCGCCGCCCGCGCACGCAAGCTCAAGCTCCCCGTGCTGCACGGCATCGACCGCAAGGACCTCGCCCTCAAGCAGTGGTGCGAGGAGCAGGGCATCGCGCCCGAACGCGTGCTCTACGTCGGCAACGACGTCAACGACCTCCCGTGCTTCGCCCTCGTCGGCTGGCCCGTGGCGGTCGCGAGCGCCCACGACGCCGTACGCGGCGCCGCCCGTGCGGTCACCACCGTCCCCGGCGGTGACGGCGCGATCCGGGAGATCGCGAGCTGGATCCTCGGCCCCTCACTCGACTCCCTCGAATCCCCCACGATCACCCAGTCCAAGTAAGGAACCCCCTGTCATGAGCACCAACTCCCGCATCCGCACCTTCGGTACCCGCGAGGCCGGCCCCGGCCGCCCCGTGTACATCACCGGCGAGATCGGCATCAACCACAACGGTGAGCTGGAGAACGCGTTCAAGCTGATCGACGCCGCCGCCGAGGCCGGCTGCGACGCGGTCAAGTTCCAGAAGCGCACCCCGGAGATCTGCACCCCGCGTGACCAGTGGGACATCGAGCGCGACACGCCCTGGGGCCGGATGACGTACATCGACTACCGCCACCGCGTGGAGTTCGGCGAGGACGAGTACCGCCAGATCGACGAGTACTGCAAGTCGAAGAACATCGACTGGTTCGCCTCCCCGTGGGACACCGAAGCCGTCGCCTTCCTGGAGAAGTTCGACGTCCCCGCCCACAAGGTCGCCTCCGCCTCCCTGACCGACGACGAGCTGCTGCGCGCCCTGCGCGCCACGGGCCGGACGATCATCCTCTCCACCGGCATGTCGACGCCGAAGCAGATCCGCCACGCGGTCGAGGTCCTGGGCAGCGACAACATCCTCATGTGCCACGCCACGTCGACGTACCCGGCGCAGGCCGAGGAGCTGAACCTCCGCGTCATCAACACCCTCCAGCAGGAGTACCCGAACGTCCCGATCGGCTACTCCGGCCACGAGACCGGCCTGCAGACCACCCTCGCCGCCGTCGCCCTCGGCGCCACCTTCGTCGAGCGCCACATCACCCTCGACCGCGCCATGTGGGGCTCCGACCAGGCCGCCTCCGTCGAGCCGCAGGGCCTGACCCGCCTGGTGCGCGACATCCGCACCATCGAGGCCTCCCTCGGCGACGGCGTCAAGAAGGTCTACGAGTCCGAGCTGGGCCCGATGAAGAAGCTCCGCCGCGTCACCGGCGTCGTCGCCGAGGCGGAGATCGCCGCCGCCGCGGGCGAGCCCGTCACCGTCTGACACCCGGCCCGACACCCCCACCAGGCCCTCACCACGGGACGGTCCCACACCGATGAGCCCCCGCGCCGGGAACGCCGGCCCCCGCACTCTCGCCTTCGTCGAGAGCCCGGTACAACTGCTGAACGTGCTGGAGTGGGCGCACACCCGCGCACCCGGCGCGGAGCTCACCCTCGTGGTCCTGTCCCCGGTCGATCCGATGACCCGGGGCCAGCTCCGCCGCATGGCGGAACTGGCCCGGCGGGAAGGGCACGAGATCCGCTGGGAGGAGGCGCGCGGCGGCGCCACGGCCCCCTTCCGCACGGTGGGCGGCCTGGCCGGCGCCCTGCGCCAGGCCGAACGGATCGTCATGGGCGACCCGTTCTCCCGCTACGTACAACTGCTCCTGACCATCACCCGCGCCCACGACCTCGTCGTCGTCGACGACGGCACGGCCACGATGGAGTTCGTCACCCAACTGGCCCACGGCGAGCGCCTGGTCCGCTGGCACCGCAAGGGCAGCCGCCCCGGCCCGCGCGACCTCCTCTTCGCCCCCGTCTCCCGCTCCGCCCGGCACCGCCTGACCCCGAACCAGGACCGCCAGGTCTCGGTCTTCTCCTCCATGCCGATCGAGGACACCCCGGACGGCGTCACCGTCACCGCCAACGACTTCGCCTGGACCCGCGCCCGCTTCGGCCCGCCCCGCATCACCAAGGGCGCCGACATGGTCGGCACCTCGCTGGTGGAGACCGGCGTGGTCGACGCCGACCGCTACCTGGAGGCCGTACGCGGCCTGGCGAGGACCCACGGCGCGGCCCGCTACTTCGCCCACCGCCGCGAGAGCACCGAGAAGCTGCACCGGCTGGCGGTGGAAACGGGCCTGGAGATCGTCCGTCCCGACCTCCCCCTGGAACTGATCGCCCGCCGCGGCCCGATCGGCCGCACCATCCTCAGCTTCCCGTCCACGGTCGTCCACACCCTCCCCCTCGCCCTGGCCGGCACCGAGGTCCGCGTCTCCGTCTGCGACATCGACCCCGCCTGGCTCACCCAGCACGCCTCACCGCGCGCCCGGGGCTTCCTGAACGGCGTGACCGGCTCGGCCCGGGACGTCCACCGGCTGTCGGCGGTGGCGGGCGCCGGGTAGCTCCCCGTACCGACGGCGGGTCACAACGCACCGGGCGCGCCCGAGGGACGGCGCGCGGGCCCCGGGCCCGCGCCCCCGGTGGCCATCCACCGGGCTCCCCAGGCCCGCACCCAGCGGTCGTAGCTCCTCGTTGTCCGGGACACACCTCGTCCCGACACGCAGCACGGGGGCCACATGGAGCACCGACCCGCCACCACGGACCGCACACCGACCGTTCCCGCGCCCAGACCGCCCGGCCCGGCGCCGGACCTGTGGAACACTCCCACCCGGCACATGTGCGCGGGCACCTGGGTCGACGAGTCCTTCGCCCGCGCCGTCGTCCGGGAACTGGAGCAGGAGCGGCACCGCGCCCACGCCCCTTCCCACGGCGTCGACCAGCGGCTGCTGCTCGACCACGCCCGTCGCGCCCTCGCCGCCGTGCACACCCGCGACCTGGTGGTCTCCGCCGCCTGGCTGGCCGGTCTGCTCTGCGTGCCGGCCGCAGCCGTCGCCCGCGTCCTCCTCTCCAAGATCTCCGCCGGCACGCGCGGCGGCGTCCGGCGGCTGCCCGGCATGCACGACCTGCGCCGGGACAAGGACGGTGCGCCGCGGGTCGAGGACGCGACCGGCGGTCTCGCCACCGCCGGCCTCTTCAGCGCCGTGGGCACCGCACTGTGCGCGTACGCCCAGACCCAGGTGGGCCCGTGGGGCCCCGCCGGCTTCTGGCCGGCGCTGCTGTGCACCGCGGTCCTGCTGACGGGTGTGCCGTGGTGGGCGGCCTGGCGGCAGCAGAAGGAGGTGTGGGACACCGCGTCCCGCGAACTCGTGCCCGGCGCACCGGCGCCCGCCCCGCCCCGGGACACCGCGGCCGTTCCCCACGACGACGACAATCTCGTCATCCACAGCGGCTACCGGCCCTTCACGGGTTCCGGCACCGAGCTCACCTCCTGGTCCCTCGACCTGCGGCTGCGGCCCGCCCCCGGCGCCGCGCCGTCCGCCCCCCTCACCACGGACGAGCTCGTCGTCGCCCTGCGCGACGGCCTGGCCGGCCTCGGCAGCGAACCGCGGGGCGTCGCCGGTCTCCTGGTCGAGGAACGGCTGTACGTCGACGGAACCGAACTCGACGGGCCCGAACCCTTCTCACGTTCCGTCTTCTGGCCGGAGGACGGCGCGGGCACCCGCCTGACGTCCCGACCGGCCCGGCACGCGAAGGCCCCGGTCGTGGAAGCCGCGCGGGGACGCGTCGACGGCCCCGTACGGCACTGCGTGTGCGCCCAGGTGCGGATGTGGGACGCCGAGATCGTGCTCACCGTGCACGTACAGGCCGTCGTCGTCTCCGGGACCCTCCACCTCAACAGCGCCGCGTCGGTCCTCACCCCGGTCCGCGGCGCCTACCAGGAGGTGGACCGCCTCACCGAACGGCACCACGGCGACGACACCCCGCGGATCGCCGCCGCCGCGCTCTCCGCGATGCACGAAAGCCTCGGCGGCCCCGTCGCCCGACCGCTGGGCCGCCTTCTCGCCGCCCGCGCGGAGGGCCGCCGCGAGGAACACCTTCAGGACGTCATCGCCCACGACCGGCGGTACGACTTCGGCGCGCGCACCGGCCTGCGCGAGCACGCCGACTCGGGGGAGTACACGAACTACTTCCAGCGCATCGACGTCCAGCGCGCCGCCCGCCGCATCGAGCTGCGGCTCCTCGCCGACCTCGGCGAACTGCTCGCGGAACACGGCCTCGACACCTCAGAACTGGAGGAGCGCCGGAGCGTCATCCTCAACAACGGCGTCATCATGACGGGCGGCACCATGCACGGTGCCGTCGCGGCAGGCCCCGGCGCCCAGGCCGCCACCGGCCCCGGTGCGCAGACCGGCGCCGCCTCCCGCGTCCGTCAGGGCGCCGCCACCACGCCCTGATCCCCCTCACCACGCACACACCGCACCGCAGAGGAGTCTCACCGTGAGCGAACCCGGCGGCATCAACCACGGCATCGTCATCGGCGGCAACGCCGGCGTCTCCGGTTCCGCCCTGGCCGCCGGCGCGGGCGCCCGCGCGGCCCACGGAGGCGGGACCGAGCAGGACGTGGGCGCCCTGGTCACGCGGCTCCGCGCCCTCCTCGCCGAGGCGGGCCCGGCGGACGGCGTCACACCGGCCCAGCGGCAGACCGCCGAGGAAGCCCTCGCCGTGATCGAGGGCGAACTGTCGGCCGGTCTCCCGGCCACCGGCCGGCCCGCCCTCACCGACCGCGTGCGCGAACTCGCCCTGTGCCTCGCCGGCACCGGCGCGCTCGCCCAGGCCGCCGACCAACTCGTCACCGCCGTGCGCGCCCTCCTGGGCTGAGGAGCAGGAGGGCCGAGGCGCCGGACGGCCCGCCGGCACCGGCGGGCCGCCCGGCCGGTGAACGCGGACGCGTGGGCCGGGCCGGGCGTGGTACGCGCTAAGACAGGACGGGTGCCGGGGAGCGGGCCGTGTCGTCGACTCCGGTGGATCTCATGATCGGCTCGGTCGGAAGGCGGGCGAGTTTACCCAAACGAGTCGAGAGCTATGCGTAGGACGGCCGGAGTTTCTTCCCCTAACGGGCTGAATTTTTGTTGATCGTGGGCCATGCGACAGGCCGGGCGTCCTACCCTTCAGAGGGTGAAGCAACTGATGTCCCCAGAGTCCGAGGCCGACCTTCCCGGGGAAGCCGTGCTTCCCGGCGCGCTGCCCGAGGGGCTGCGCGCGGAGCTCGTGGCCTTCCGCCGCGACCTGCACATGCACCCCGAGCTGGGCAACCAGGAGTTCCGCACCACCGCCGCGATCAAGGAACGGCTCGAGCGGGCCGGCCTCAAGCCGCGCGT
Source organism: Streptomyces mutabilis (assembly GCF_046628145.1). Taxonomy (NCBI): domain Bacteria; kingdom Bacillati; phylum Actinomycetota; class Actinomycetes; order Kitasatosporales; family Streptomycetaceae; genus Streptomyces; species Streptomyces mutabilis. Next base: position 4,861,680 of record NZ_CP176874.1, read on the forward strand.
GCTTCCCATCGGAACCGGGCTCGTCTGCGACATCGGCACCAACACCGACTCGGGGCAGTGGGCCGGCGGCCCCCGCATGCTCGCCCTGCGGGCCGACATCGACGCCCTGCCCATCCCGGACACCAAGAGCGAGTGCGAGTACCGCTCGCGCGTGCCCGACCGCGCCCACGCCTGCGGCCACGACGTCCACACCACCGTCGTCCTCGGCACCGGGCTGGTGCTCGCCGAGCTGCACGAGCAGGGCCTGCTGCCCCGGCCCGTGCGGCTGCTCTTCCAGCCGGCGGAGGAGGTGCTGCCCGGTGGTGCCGCCGACGCCATCGAGGGCGGCGCGCTCGACGGGGTGCGCCGCATCCTCGCGGTGCACTGCGACCCCCGGGTGGACGCAGGGCGGATCGGGCTCAGGGTCGGCCCCATCACCTCCGCCTGCGACCGGCTGGAGATCGCCCTCAACGGCCCCGGCGGCCACACCGCCCGCCCGCACCTCACCACCGACCTGGTCACCGCCGCCGCGCGCGTCGTCACCGACGTGCCCCCGCTCGTCGCCCGGCGCGTCGACAGCCGCAGCGGACTCGCGCTGACCTGGGGACGGATCGAGTCCGGCCACGCCCCGAACGTCATCCCGCAGCACGCCGAACTCGCCGGGACCGTGCGCTGCCTCGACCTCGACGCCTGGCGGCAGGCCCCCGACCTGGTGGTCGGCGCCATCGACGAGATCGCCAACCTCTACCGGGCCAAGTCCGAGATCACCTACGTCCGCGGCGTGCCCCCCGTCGTCAACGAGGTCACCAGCACCGAACTGCTCCAGGCCGCCATGGTCGCCCGGCGCGGCACGGACTCCGTCGAGTCCACCGAGCAGAGCCTCGGCGGCGAGGACTTCTCCTGGTACCTGGAGCACGTGCCCGGCGCCATGGCCCGCCTCGGCGTCCGCCCGCCCGGCGAGCGCGTGATCCGCGACCTGCACCAGGGCGACTTCGACGTGGACGAGCACGCCATCACCGTCGGCGTCGAGATGTTCACCGCCGCCGCGCTGATCGACGCGGTCTAGCCGTCGGCCCGGCCCGCCGCCCGCCGTCCCCGCCCGCCGGCTTGCGGCCCCGGCGGGCCGGGAGCAGCCTGATGCACAAGCGCACGAGGTCGCGCGGCATGCCCGCACACACCGTTCGCTCCCGTTCGTTCCGGTCGTTCACAGGGCCGTAACCGGCCAGCGGCACGAATGGATAACGGCGCTGCGGAACCCCGTTCCCAGGAGTTTCTACGCGCGTTAATGTGCGCCGAACCGAGCACCCGCTGCGGGGCTTTGGAGAATGGGGAACTTCAGATGCGTCGGATATCGAGACTGACCCGCGCCGCGGTGGGGGTCGCGTCGCTCGCACTCGCCGCCACGGCCTGCGGCGGCACCAGCGGCGAAAGCAACAGCGGTGACGAGGGCGGCAAGGACGACAAGGGCCTCGCCATCGCCTACGACATCGGCGGCGAGGGCGACCAGTCCTTCAACGACGCCGCCCACGCGGGCCTCGAGAAGGCGGAGAAGGAGTTCGGCTACAAGACGGCCGCCATCGAGCCCACCGAGGGCGAGACCGACGCCGACAAGGAGCAGCGCCTCGCCTCGCTCGCCAAGCAGGGCTACAACCCGGTCATCGGCGTCGGCTTCGCCTACGGACCGGCGATGAAGGCCATCGCCGAGAAGTACCCGGACACCACCTTCGGCATCGTGGACTCGGTGGTCGAGGGCAAGAACGTCGCGTCCCTCGTCTTCGCCGAGAACGAGGCCTCCTACCTGGCCGGCGTCGCGGCGGCCAAGGCCACCAAGACCAACGTCGTCGGTTTCGTCGGCGGTGTCGACGTCCCGCTGATCCACAAGTTCGAGGCCGGCTACGAGCAGGGCGTCAAGGACACCAAGCCCGAGGTCAAGGTCGTCTCGCAGTACCTGACGCAGACCGCGGAGGAGGGCGGCTTCTCCAGCCCCGACAAGGGCCGCGCCGCCGCCGAGGGGCAGATCGAGAAGAAGGCCGACGTCGTGTACCAGGCGGCCGGCCTGTCCGGGCAGGGCGTGATCGAGGCCGCCGCGAAGGCGAAGGTCTGGGCGATCGGCGTCGACTCCGACCAGTACGAGCAGGAAGCCCTGGCGGCGTACAAGGACTACATCCTGACCTCCGCCCTCAAGGACATCGACGGCGCCGTGTTCGCCCTGGCCAAGTCGGTCGAGGACGGCAAACCGCTGACCGGCGTCCAGACCTTCGACCTGAAGTCCGACGGTGTGGGCCTGTCCGACGCCAACCCGAAGTACGCCGAGGTCCCGGGCCTGACGGAAGCCGTCGCCAAGGCCAAGGACGGCATCATCTCCGGCTCCATCAAGGTGAAGACCGAGTAGTCCCGCAGGCCCGTACAGAACCGGATGAAGCGGGCGGGTGCCGGGAGGCGCCCGCCCGCTTCGGCATGCCCGCGACGGCCGCCCCGGCGTCACCCTCCGCCACCCCCCGTTTGCGTCCGGCAAGCCCCGTACCTCCGCCCGCACCGCCTTGCTCACGGGCGGATAACAAGAAGGACAGAAGGGGTTTTCAGGCAGGTCTACGCGCGTTAATCTGCGGCGAAGCCAGCGCCGTGCCCGAACCGTCCCCGGCGCTTGTACGACAGGAGCACCAGACATGCGCCGGATTTCCCGGATCACGGTCGCAGGCGCAGCGACCGCCTCCCTGGCCCTCGCCCTCTCCGCCTGCGGCGGCACCTCGACCTCCTCCGGGTCGGAGTCCAAGGGCGACAAGGGTCTCGCCATCGCCTACGACGTCGGCGGCAAGGGCGACCAGTCCTTCAACGACGCCGCGTATGCGGGCCTGGAGCAGGCGAAGAAGGAGTTCGGCTACGAGACCGCCGACGTCGAGCCCACCGACGGCGAGACCGACGCCGACAAGGAGCAGCGCCTGGTCTCGCTGGCCAAGCAGGGCTACAACCCGGTCGTCGGCGTCGGCTACGCGTACGCCGCCGCGCTGAAGAGCGCCGCCGAGAAGTACCCGGACACCACCTTCGGCATCGTGGACGACGCCACGATCGAGGCGAAGAACGTGGCCGACCTCGTCTTCAACGAGGAGCAGGCCTCCTACCTCGCCGGTGTCGCCGCCGCCAAGAGCACCAAGACCAACACGGTCGGCTTCGTGGGCGGCGTGGACATCCCGCTGATCCACAAGTTCCAGGCCGGCTACGAGCAGGGCGTCAAGGACACCAACCCCAAGGTCAAGGTCGTCTCGCAGTACCTGACGCAGACCGCGGAGGAGGGCGGCTTCTCCAGCCCCGACAAGGGCAAGACCGCCGCCGAGGGCCAGATCGAGAAGAAGGCCGACGTCGTCTACGCGGCCGCCGGTCTCTCCGGTCAGGGCGTCATCGAGGCCGCCGCCGCCAACAAGGTGTGGGCGATCGGCGTCGACTCCGACCAGTACAAGCAGGAAGCCCTCGCGAAGTACAAGGACTGGATCCTGACTTCGGCCACGAAGGACGTCGCGAAGGCCGTGTACAACCTCGCGAAGTCGGTCGAGGACGGCAAGCCCGAGACCGGTATCGTTCGGGGCGATCTGAAGTCCGGCGAGGTCGGCCTCTCGAACTCCAACCCGAAGTTCGCGGACAACGCCGAACTCCAGGCAGCCATCGAGACGGCCAAGGAGAAGATCGTCAGCGGCGAGATCAAGGTCAAGAGCAGCTGAGCAGCAACACCTCGAACAGCGTGTAACCGCGGTGGTCGCACCGCTCGACGGGGTACGGGGAGGAACCTCCGGGTCCCCTCCTCGTACCCCGTCGTGTCGATGTGCCGCCGCCGCTTTTAGATGCCGTAGGGGCGCTACGCGCGTAGACGGCCCCCGTCCCCATGGAGAGTGCGCCATCAACGCGTCCAGCAGCCCTCCGGCCGAAGCGGCGGTCAACGGATCGGTGACCGCCGTCGAGCTCGCCGGGATCACCAAGCGTTTCCCCGGCGTCGTGGCCAACCACGACATCCACCTGACCGTCCGCAAGGGCACCGTCCACGCCCTCGTCGGTGAGAACGGCGCGGGCAAGTCGACCCTGATGAAGATCCTCTACGGCATGCAGAAGCCGGACGAGGGCACCATCGCGATCGACGGCGAGCAGGTGAGCTTCTCCTCGCCCGCCGACGCCATCGCCCGCGGCATCGGCATGGTCCACCAGCACTTCATGCTCGCCGACAACCTCACCGTCCTCGAGAACGTGGTCCTCGGCAGCGAGAAGCTGTACGGCATCGGTGCCAAGGCCCGCCGGAAGATCAAGGAGATCTCCGAGCGGTACGGCCTCGGCGTGCGCCCCGACGTCCTCGTCGAGGAACTCGGCGTCGCCGCCCGCCAGCGCGTGGAGATCCTCAAGGTCCTCTACCGCGGCGCCCGCACGCTGATCCTCGACGAGCCCACCGCCGTCCTGGTCCCGCAGGAGGTCGACGCGCTCTTCGACAACCTGCGCGAACTGAAGGCCGAGGGCCTGTCCGTCATCTTCATCTCCCACAAGCTGGGCGAGGTCCTCTCGGTCGCCGACGACATCACCGTCATCCGGCGCGGTACGACGGTCGGCACCGCCGTCCCCGCCGAGACCACCCCGCGCCAGCTCGCCGAGCTGATGGTCGGCAGCGAGCTGCCCACCCCCGAGACCGCCGAGTCCACGGTCACCGACCGCGAGGTCCTCACCGTCGACAAGCTGCGCCTCGCGGCCCCCGGCGGCAAGGCCCTGCTCGACGACATCTCCTTCACCATCCACGCCGGCGAGGTGCTGGGCATCGCCGGCGTCGAGGGCAACGGCCAGACCGAGCTGGTCGACGCGCTCATCGGCCTGCGCCACGCCGACTCCGGCACCATCCGCTTCCTCGACGAGGACATCACCGCGCTGCCCACCCGCAAGCGCCGCGAGCAGGGTGTCGGCTACATCCCCGAGGACCGCCACCGCCACGGACTGCTCCTGGAGGCACCCCTCTGGGAGAACCGCATCCTCGGCCACGTCACCGAGAAGCCCAACAGCAAGGGCGTCTGGCTGGACCCGAAGGGCTCCCAGGAGGACACCCGCCGCATCGTCGAGACGTACGACGTCCGCACCCCCGGCATCGACGTCACCGCCGCCTCCCTGTCCGGCGGCAACCAGCAGAAGCTGATCGTCGGCCGCGAGATGAGCCACAAGCCGCGCTTCCTCATCGCCGCCCACCCCACCCGCGGTGTGGACGTCGGCGCGCAGGCCGCGATCTGGGACCACATCCGCGAGGCCCGCCGCGAGGGCCTGGCCGTGCTGCTGATCTCCGCCGACCTGGACGAGCTGATCGGCCTGTCCGACACCCTCCGGGTGATCTACGACGGCAAGCTGGTCGCGGACGCCGACCCGGCCACCATCACCCCCGAGGAGCTGGGCTCGGCGATGACCGGCGCCGCCTCCGGACATCTCGAACACGAAGAGACCCCGGCCGACGGCGGCACGGGCGCGGAAGACGAGGCCCGCTGATGAAGAAGTTCGACAAGGAGCGCGTGCTCCTCGCGGTGGCCGGACCGGTCATCGCGCTCGCCGTGGCCTTCGTGCTCAGCGCGATCGTCCTGATCGCCTCGGGCAAGAACCCGGTCGAACCGTTCGCCCTGATGTTCGAGCAGGCCGGGTTCTCCGACATCCAGGTCCTGATCATCAACCAGGCGTCGATGTACTACATCGCGGCCCTCGCGGTGGCCATCGGCTTCCGGATGAACCTGTTCAACATCGGCGTCGACGGCCAGTACCAGCTCGCCGCCATGATGGCCGCCATCGTCGGCGCCCACGCGAACCTCCCCGCCTTCCTCCAGATCCCGCTCCTCCTGCTGACCGCCGTCCTCACCGGCGCCTTCTGGTCCGGCATCGCCGGCGTCCTCAAGGTCACCCGCGGCGTCAGCGAGGTCGTCGCGACGATCATGCTGAACGCCATCGCGACCTCCGTCATCGGCTACCTGTGGCTGCCGGACGTCTTCGGCGTCAAGATCGGCAACAACAACACCACCGGCGAGATGCACGAGTCCGGCTGGATCCCCGGCATCGACATGGGCGCGGCCGGCGAGATCTACGGACTGGTGATCCTCGCCGTCCTCCTCGGCATCGGCTACTGGGTCGTCCTCAACCGCACCCGCTTCGGCTTCGACCTGCGCGCCTCCGGCGCCTCCGAGTCGGCCGCCGCGGCCAGCGGTGTCGACCCCAAGCGCATGGTCCTGACCGCCATGCTGATCTCCGGCGGCCTCGCCGGCCTCGCGGGCCTGCCGATCCTCCTCGGCGACACCCACACCTACAGCCTCAACTTCCCCACCGGCATCGGCTTCCTCGGCATCGGCATCGCCCTGCTCGGCCGCAACAGCCCCGTCGGCATCGCCTTCGCCGCCCTGCTGTGGGCCTGGCTCGACAAGGCCAGCCCCGAGCTGGACTTCCACGGCTACGACAAGGAGATCGCGGTCATCATGCAGGGCCTGATCGTCCTCTCGGTCGTCGTCTCCTACGAGGCCGTCCGCGAGTGGGGCCTGCGCCGCCAGCAGCGCCGTGTCGGCGCGGAGCTGGCCGCCGGTCACGTCCTCGGCGCCACCGACAACACCAAGAAGGAGGTGGCTGGCCGATGACCACCGCAACCGACCTCAACCAGCCCACGCTGGAGCACGGGGCCCCGGCCGGCCGCCGGATCTCGCTGCCCGTCCTGCTGCTGATCATCGCCGGTGCCCTGGCACTGACCTCCATCGTCCGCCTGATCACCGGCGCCAACGGCATCACCAACGTCAGTCAGATGTCCACCGCGCTCCAGCTCGCCGTGCCGATCGGCCTCGCCGGTCTCGGCGGTCTGTGGGCCGAGCGCGCGGGCGTCGTCAACATCGGCCTCGAGGGCATGATGATCCTCGGCACCTGGTTCGGTGCCTGGGCCGGCTTCCAGTGGGGCCCGTGGACCGGCGTCCTGGTCGGCATCATCGGCGGCTGCCTCGGCGGCCTGCTGCACGCCATCGTGACGATCACCTTCAACGTCAACCACATCGTCTCCGGCGTGGCCATCAACATCCTCGCCCTCGGCGCCACCCGCTACCTGGCCCCGCTCGCCTTCGAGGGCCACCAGGGAGGCTCCGCCAAGCAGTCCCCGCCGGTCGACTCGCTGGGCCACTTCTCGGTGCCGGGCCTCTCCGACGGCCTGAAGAGCCTCAACGACCAGCACTGGTTCTTCGTCTCCGACATCGCCGGCCTGCTCGGCGGCCTGGTCACCCACGTGTCCTGGCTGACCCTGATCGCCGTCGCGCTGATCCCGGCCAGCTGGTACATCCTGTGGCGCACCCCGTTCGGCCTCCGCCTGCGCTCCTGCGGCGAGAACCCGGTCGCCGCCGAGTCCCTCGGCGTCAACGTCTACAAGTACAAGTACCTCGCCGTGATCATCTCCGGCGGCCTGGCCGGCCTCGGCGGCGTCTTCCTCTCCATCGTCGCCAACCCCTTCTACCTGGAGGGCCAGACCAGCGGCCGCGGCTACATCGGTCTCGCGGCCATGATCTTCGGCAACTGGATGCCGGGCGGCCTCGCCATCGGCGCCGGCCTCTTCGGCTACACCGACAGCCTCAACCTGCGCGGCGGCTCCGCCAACGTGCACGCCCTGCTGCTGCTCGGCGCGCTGCTGCTGATCGCCGGCGCCATCTGGCTCGCGATCCGCAAGAAGTACGTCAAGGCCGCGATCACGGTCCTCGTCGGCGCCCTGGTCTTCGCCTGGTACGCCGGCACGGACGACGTCCCCAACCAGGTCGTCTCCGCCACGCCGTACGTCGTCACCCTCGTCGTCCTCGCGCTGTCCGCACAGCGGTTGCGGATGCCGAAGGCGAACGGCATGCAGTACCGGAAGGGACAGGGCAAGTGACGGACGTCGACTGGGGCGCGCTGCGCACCGCGGCCCGCGAGGCGATGGCCCGCGCCTACGCCCCGTACTCCGGGTACGCCGTCGGCGCCGCCGCCCTGGTCGACGACGGCCGCACCGTCACCGGCTGCAACGTCGAGAACGCCAGCTACGGCATCGGCCTGTGCGCCGAGTGCGGGCTCGTCTCCCAGCTCCAGCTGACCGGCGGCGGCCGGCTGACGCACTTCGTCTGCGTCGACGGCCACGGGGCGGTCCTCGTCCCGTGCGGCCGCTGCCGGCAGCTGCTGTACGAGTTCGGCGGCCCGGAGCTGCTGCTGGAGACGCCGGAGGGGATTCTCCCGCTGTCCCGGATGCTCCCGCAGGCCTTCGGCCCCGACCACCTCACCAAGTAACCCCCCGCACCCCCGTAAGGAAAGCCAGGTATGGCCATGGACGTCATCTCCGTCATCCGCACCAAGCGTGACCGCGGCGAACTCAGCGACGAGCAGATCGACTGGGTCATCGACGCCTACACGCGCGGCGCGGTGGCCGACGAGCAGATGTCCTCGCTCGCGATGGCGATCCTGCTCAACGGCATGAACCGCGGCGAGATCGCCCGCTGGACCGCCGCGATGATCGCCTCCGGCGAGCGCATGGACTTCTCGACCCTGTCCCGCCCCACCGCCGACAAGCACTCCACGGGCGGCGTCGGCGACAAGATCACCCTGCCGCTGGCGCCCCTCGTGGCGGCCTGCGGCGCGGCCGTCCCGCAGCTCTCCGGTCGCGGCCTCGGCCACACCGGCGGCACCCTGGACAAGCTGGAGTCGATCCCCGGCTGGCGCGCCCTCCTCTCCAACGAGGAGATGCTGAACGTCCTGGACGGGGTGGGCGCGGTGATCTGCGCGGCCGGTGACGGCCTCGCCCCCGCCGACAAGAAGCTGTACGCCCTGCGCGACGTGACCGGCACGGTCGAGGCGATCCCGCTGATCGCCTCCTCCATCATGTCCAAGAAGATCGCCGAGGGCACCGGCTCCCTGGTCCTGGACGTGAAGGTGGGCTCGGGCGCCTTCATGAAGACGATCGAGGACGCCCGCGAGCTGGCCTCCACGATGGTCGGCCTCGGCACGGACCACGGCGTGAAGACGGTAGCGCTCCTCACGGACATGGCCACCCCCCTCGGTCTCACCGCGGGCAACGCCCTGGAGGTCCGCGAGTCGGTCGAGGTCCTGGCCGGTGGCGGCCCGTCCGACGTGGTCGAGCTGACCCTGGCCCTGGCCCGGGAGATGCTGGACGCGGCGGGCCTGCCCGACGCCGACCCGGCGAAGGCCCTCGCCGACGGCTCCGCGATGGACGTCTGGCGCCGCATGATCGCCGCCCAGGGCGGCGACCCGGACGCCCCGCTCCCCACGTCGAAGGAGCAGCACGTCGTCAAGGCGGGCGCCTCCGGCGTCCTGACCCGCCTCGACGCCTACGACATCGGCGTCGCCGCCTGGCGCCTGGGCGCGGGCCGCGCCCGCAAGGAGGACCCGGTGCAGGCCGCGGCGGGCGTCGAACTCCACGCCAAGCCCGGCGACACGGTCACCGAGGGCCAGCCCCTCCTGACCCTCCACACCGACACCCCGGACCGCTTCGAGTACGCGCTCGCGGCGGTGGAGGGTTCCTACGACGTGGCTCCGGCGGGCACGGACTTCACCGCCTCGCCGGTGGTGCTGGAACGTATCGCCTGACCAGGGGTTTCCTCGATCGGGTGAACGGGACCGGTGGACCGCCACCGGTCCCGTTCGGCATGTTCACTGACGGGATGCGGAATTCGGGGGTGACTACATCCTGGCCGGCAACGTGTGGGACGAGACCGTCTGGGTCTGGCGTCGAACAGGGGCCCCGAAGGGCTGCAAGGTGGAGATCGTCCAAGGCCTCAGCAGGGGAAGTGGGCGATCAGGTCGTGTTGCCGGCTCCCTTCGGGTGCACGCTGCACACCTGTGAGTTCCCTGGACGCTGACTCACCCCAGCACCGCCGCCACCCCCACCAGCACCGGCACCGAGACCACCGTCGACACCAGGATCGCGTCCCGGGCCAGCCGCTCGCCCACCCCGTACGTCGACGCGTACGTGTACAGGTTCTGAGCCGCGGGCAGTGCCGACGTCACCACCACGTCGAGCAGTTGGGCGCCCCGCAGTCCGAAGACCCCGGACGCCAGCGCCCAGGCCACCGCCGGCTGCCCCACCGTCTTCAGCGCCACCGCCAGCAGCACGGGCCGCCGTTCCACGCCCCGCAGCGGCATCGTGGAGCCGCACAGGCCGATGCCGAAGGCCAGCAGGACCGCCGGGACCGACATGTTGCCGATCAGGGTCAGCGGGTCCATCACCGGGGCCGGCACGCGCAGCCCGCTCGCCGCCACCGCGACGCCCGCCAGCGAGCCGACGGCTATCGGATTGCGCACCGGCGTCAGCAGCCGCCGCCACAGCGGGCCCTTCCCGCCCCCTCCGGACAGGTCCAGGATCGTCACCGCCACCGGAGTCACCAGCACCAGCTGGAACAGCAGCACCGGCGCCACCAGCGAGGCGTCGCCCAGGACGTACACGGCGATCGGGATGCCGAGGTTGCCGGAGTTGACGTAGCCGGAGCAGAGCGCGCCGATCGTGGTGCGGCCCGCGCCCCAGCGCCGTGCCACACCCACCGCGACGAACACCCCGGCCACCGCCGCCGTGGACAGTGCCGTGACCAGCAGACGGCTGGAGAAGACCACCGACAGGTCGGCCGTCGCCAGGGTGGTGAACAGCAGGGCGGGGGAGGCCACGTGGAAGGCGAGCTTGGTCAGGACCTCACGTCCCTGCGGGCCCAGATGTCCCCGCACCCCCAGTACGTACCCCACGGCGATGACGACCGCGATGACCGCGAAGCCGGTCAGCACCCCTTGCACGGCACCTCCCCGCCGAGCGGAGGGAGCGGGAACAGCGGGGCGGGGGGAGGGGATGCGTGGGGCATACAGCAAACCCTCCGGGGGAGGGTGTGCGCACGTCAATGTGATCTCTGATGGCGGGCACCGATGAGTTCCCGGTGCACCCCCGGTCTACCGCACGTGGACGCCGTGACACCCGCCGTACTCGTGCTGCCGGGGCCCGTCTCCCGAGGGGAGACACCCCGGCTCTGCGACGAGGTGCGCGCGCTGCTGGAAAGCACCCGGGCCGGGGTGGTCGTCTGCGACGTCGGCGGGCTGGGACCGCCGGGGCTCGCCGTCGTCGACCTGCTGGCCCGCCTGGAACTCACCGCCCGCCGGGCCGGGGGCCGCATCCGGCTGCGCGACCCCGACCCCGCGCTGCACGCCCTACTCGACCTCGTCGGCCTCCGCTTCGAGACGGAGCGGCAGGTCGAACAGCGGGAACCACCGCTTGGTGTCGAGGAAGCAGTGGAACCCGGTGATGCGGCCGTCTGAGATCTCCAGCACCTGCACGGCCCACGGCGCGTAGCCGCCCGCCTCCGGGTCCGGCTTGTAGTGCGCGAACGCCGGCAGCCCGTTGGCGTTGACCGGCACCAGCCGCGAGTTCGCGCACGCGGCGCCCAGGGTCGTCATGAAGCCGGTGATGTCCGCCGGGCCGGCCAGCCACAGGTCGAACGGCGGCATCGTCATGACCGCGTCCTCGTGCAGCAGCGCCGTCAGCGCCGTCATGTCGTAGCCCTCGAAGGCCGCGACATAGCGCTCCAGGAGCTTCTGCTGCTCCTCGTCCAGCGGGTCGGAGACCGCCGCCGTGTCACCCCGCTCCTCCCGCTCGGCGAGGGTCGCGCGGGCGCGCTGCAGGGCGCTGTTGACGGAGGCGACCGTGGTGCCGAGCAGCTCGGCGACCTCGCTCGCCCGCCACGCCAGCACCTCGCGAAGGATCAGCACCGCCCGCTGCTTGGGCGGCAGCTGCTGGAGCGCGGCCATGAAGGCGAGGCGCACCGACTCCTTGGCGACGGCGGCCTCGGCCGGGTCGGCGGTCGAGGGCAGCACGCGGGCGTCGGGCATCGGCTCCAGCCAGGTGTTGTCCGGGCGGGGGGACAGGGCGGCCTGGGCGAGCGGCGTCGATTCCGTCAGGTCCATCGGCCGGGCCCGTTTGTTGCCCGCGGTCAGCATGTCCAGGCACACGTTGGTCGCGATCCGGTAGAGCCAGGAGCGGAGGCTGGAGCGGCCCTCGAACTTGTCGTAGCTCCGCCAGGCGCGGACCAGGGTGTCCTGGACCGCGTCCTCGGCCTCGAAGGAGGAGCCGAGCATCCGGTAGCAGTACCCCGTCAGCTCGACCCGGTGCTTCTCCAGCGCGGCATCCAGCTCCGTCGTCACGGTGCCGTTGGTCATCGTCCACCCACCCCTGTGGCGTTCCCGTCGTGCGCGTCTTCGCGCCTCGCACTTCGGAAGCTACCGCAGGGGACTGACAATGGCCTGTGCAGTCGAGAAACCCGCAGGTGAGGAAGGTGGGCCTCAGGCCCGCGCCGGCACGCCCCCGCCCGTACGCCGCGCCGCCAGCGACCCGGCCACCGTGATCGCCACGACGCCCAGCACCGCCAGCAGACCGACGCCGACCGTCCCGGCCCAGCCGCCCGAGTGGAAGGCCATCGCGCCGACCGTGCTGCCCGCGCTGGAGCCGATGTAGTACGCGGACTGGTACAGGGCCGAGGCCTGCGCCCGGCCGTGCGTGGCCGTCCGGCTCACCGCCGAGGACGCCACCGCGTGCCCGGCGAAGAAGCCCGCCGTGATCAGCACCAGGCCCAGCAGGACCAGCGGCAGGGACGGGGCGAGCGACAGCAGCAGGCCCGCCGCCGTCGTGCCGCCGCCCAGGTACAGCGCCCCGCGCCGGCCCAGGCGTCCCACCAGGCGGCCCGCCGTCGACGCCGAGACCGTGCCCACCAGGTAGACCAGGAAGATCGAGCCGATGACGCCCTGCGGGAGCGAGAACGGGGCCTCCGTCAGGCGATAGCCGATCACCGTGTAGACGCCGCCGAACACCGTCATGAACAGCGCGCCGATCGCGTACAGGCGGCGCAGCAGCGGGTCGGAGAGGTGGTCGCGGACCGTGCGGGCCAGGACGCGCGGGCGCAGTGAGCCCGGCGTGAAGTGCTTCGGCGCCGGCAGCAGCATCCGGAAGGCCACCGCGCACGCCACCGCCACGACGCCGATCACGCCGACGGCGACCCGCCAGCCCCACTCCTGGGCGACCCAGCCGGTGATGACCCGGCCGCTCATCCCGCCGACGCTGTTGCCCGCGACGAACAGGCCGATCGCCGTCACCAGAGCACGCGGGGTGACCTCCTCCGCGAGGTACGCGGTCGCCGATGCGGGCAGCCCCGCCAGCGCCGCGCCCTGCACCGCGCGCAGCGCGACCAGCGCCGGCAGCGACGGGGCGAAGGGGACCAGCAGCCCGACGGTCACCGCGACCGCCAGTGACGCCGTCATGACCGTACGGCGTCCGAACCGCTCGGACAGGGCGCTCATCGGCAGCACGAACACCGCCAGGCCGCCGGTCGCGGCGGCCACCGTCCAGCTCGCGTCGCTCGCCGTGACGCCCATGTCGCCGGAGATCAGCGGCAGCAGCGCCTGGGTGGAGTAGAGCAGGGCGAAGGTCGCGACGCCCGCGAGGAAGAGGGCGAGGCTCATGCGGCGGTAGCCGGGGCCGCCCGGGGCCGTGCGCGAGTCGGAGACGTCGGGTGTGCCCGGGACGTCGGGGGTGGAGACGGAGGCAGCGGCGCCCACGGTGGTGGACGCCCCGGTATCGGCGGGAGTCATACCGTGACCGTAAGGAGCCGCTGACTCATCCGTCCAATGCATGGAACGGCCATAATCGTTCCCATGGTGCATCAGCAGAGCTCACGGACGCGTCTGTCATCGTCCGGTGACACGGAAGACATCGTGATGTTGCTCGCGCCCCGCCTCGCGCACTTCGCGGGCGTGGCCCGTACCGAGCACGTCACCCGGGCGGCGCAGGAGATGAACGTCCCCCAGTCGACGCTCTCCCGGGCCCTCGTCCGCCTCGAGGCGGACCTGGGTGTCGACCTGTTCGTCCGCCGCGGCCGCACCCTCGCGCTGACCGTCGCCGGCCGCACCTTCCTCGGCTCCGTCGAACGCGCCCTCGCCGAGGTCGAGCGGGCCGCCGAGGAGGTCCGCGCGGACGCCGACCCGGCCACCGGCAAGGTCGCCTTCGGCTTCCTGCACACCATGGGCGCCGAGACCGTACCCGGCCTGCTGCACGCCTTCCGCGCCGACCACCCCCGGGTCCGCTTCAGCCTCGTGCAGAACTACGCCGAGGCGATGCTGGAGCGGCTGCGCGCCGGCGAACTCGACCTGTGCCTGACGTCCCCCGTCCCGGACGCCCCCGACCTGGTCACCCGCCGCCTGGACGAGCAGAAGCTGCGGCTGGTCGTGCCGGCCGACCATCGCCTGGCCGGCCGGCGGCGCATCCGCCTCGCCGAGGCCGCCGACGAGAACTTCGTGACCCTGGAGCCCGGCTACGGCCTGCGCCGCATCACCGACGCCCTGTGCAAGGAGGCCGGTTTCCGGCCGCGGGTGGCCTTCGAGGGCGAGGAGGCGGAGACCCTGCGCGGCCTGGTCGCCGCCGGTCTCGGCGTCGCGCTCCTGCCGCCGCCCGCGGTGCCCCGGCCCGGCGTGGTGGAACTGACGGTCACCGCGCCGCGCGCCGCCCGGGAGATCGGCGTGGCCTGGCTGGCGGGACGCACGGACACGCCTCCGGTGGCGGCCTTCAAGAAGTTCCTGCTGTCGAGGAGGGGGCACCTCCTGCCGAACTGATCGCCGCCGTGCCGCCGCGACCGACCACGGACCTACCGCCGCAACGACTTACCGAACCCCACCGCCAACGGCATCCGCAGCCCCAGCGGCGGGGGAGCCGCCAGCGCGTCCTCCACCGGACGCGAGAAGGGCAGCCCGAAGAGCGCGCCCATCACGAAATCCTCGGCCAGCGCGGCGACTTCGTCCCGGTAGTGGCGCAGACCGTGACCGTCGGAGTGGACCTCGAACCGGCACACCGCGCGGTTGGCCTTCTTCGCCCGGGAGGCCAGCCGGAACGACAGCTCGGGGTCGCTGCGTTCGTCGTTGGTGCCGTGCACGATCAGCACCTGACGCCCGGCGAGCTGCTTCACCGGTTCGGGGGGTGCGGCCATGTCCTCGTCGGGCAGCCAAGGGGCGATCGCCAGCACGGAGTTGACGGCCTCGTGCCCGCCAGCGCGCAGCGCGGCCCGTCCGCCCATGCCGATGCCGGCCAGACAGACGGGCACGTCGCCGTAGCGCCGTACGGCCTCCTCGGCGGCCCAGTCGGCGTCGCGGGCGAGGTGGGCCTCCGCACCGTTCCAGCCGCGGTAGCGGTAGTGCACGACGTGCGCGGCCAGGCCCTCGTCCCGCCCCGCGCGCGCGAGCCGGCGCCCGAGCGCGCGCACGGAAGCCGCCGCCAGCAACGGAGACGGTCTGCGGCCGGAGACCTCGTCCCCGCCGGGGAGCAGCAGCACCACCCCGCTCACCGCCGTCCGCTCCGGACCGAGCGTTCGCCCCAGCCGGGCCCGACGGACCGGCGTCGCTTGCTGTGCCATGGCAGAACATTCTCAGAAGACCGGGTGTACGCCACCCGTCCTCGCAGTCACCGTTACATATCGACGCATCCGTAAACCCCGGCCCCGCACGGCGCGTTCCGCGGGTCCGTGCGTTCGCCCGGTGCTCTACGCGCGTAGGAGTTAGAGTGCGGAAATGACGAGCCAGAGCACCGCGAAGACCAGCGCGAGGACTCCGACGCCGGACCACATCCGCCGGGCGCCGAAGGTTCTGCTGCACGACCACCTCGACGGCGGGCTGCGTCCCGGCACGGTCGTCGAACTCGCCCGGGCCACGGGCTACTCGAAGCTCCCGGAGACCGACGCCGACCGGCTCGGCACCTGGTTCCGCCAGGCCGCCGACTCCGGTTCGCTGGAGCGCTACCTGGAGACCTTCTCCCACACCGTCGGCGTCATGCAGACCCGCGACGCCCTGGTCCGGGTCGCCGCCGAGTGCGCCGAGGACCTCGCCGAGGACGGCGTCGTCTACGCCGAGGTGCGCTACGCCCCCGAGCAGCACCTGGAGGGCGGGCTCAGCCTCGAGGAGGTCGTCGTGGCCGTCAACGAGGGCTTCCGGGAGGGCGAGCGGCGCGCACGCGTCAGCGGCCACCGCATCCGCGTCGGCGCCCTGCTCACCGCCATGCGGCACGCCGCGCGCGCCCTGGAGATCGCGGAACTCGCCAACCGCTACCGCGATCTCGGAGTCGTCGGCTTCGACATCGCGGGCGCGGAGGCCGGCTACCCGCCCACCCGGCACCTCGACGCCTTCGAGTACCTCAAGCGTGAGAACAACCATTTCACCATTCACGCGGGTGAGGCCTTCGGCCTGCCGTCCATCTGGCAGGCGCTTCAGTGGTGCGGCGCCGACCGGCTCGGACACGGCGTGCGCATCATCGACGACATCCAGGTCCACGAGGACGGCACGGTCAAGCTCGGCCGGCTCGCCTCCTACGTCCGGGACAAGCGCATCCCCCTGGAGCTGTGCCCCAGCTCCAACCTCCAGACCGGCGCGGCCGACTCGTACGCCGAGCACCCGATCGGCCTGCTGCGCCGGCTGCACTTCCGTGCCACGGTGAACACGGACAACCGGCTGATGTCCCACACCAGCATGAGCCGTGAATTCGAGCACCTTGTCGACGCGTTCGGTTACACGCTCGACGACATGCAGTGGTTCTCCGTCAATGCGATGAAATCAGCGTTCATCCCTTTCGATGAACGACTGGCCATGATCAATGACGTCATCAAGCCCGGATATGCCGAGTTGAAGTCCGAATGGCTGTTCCAGCAGACGGCTTCCACCAGCGGTTTTGTCGAGGAGAAGGGCTGATGGAACGGGGACGGTAATACGGAAATGCGGGCGGGCTTTCACAATCCGTCCGCATTTCGATGTTTGCCGCCGGACGCGGTGCGTGTTTACGGTCGAGGACCGCTCACATCCCCGTCATTCCATTCGAGGACGCATTTCATGAAGCAGTCTGCTGCCAAGACCCTCGGTGTCGCCGCCCTCGGCGCCGCCTTCGCCGCCGCCGGCGCGGGCGCGGCCACCGCGGCCCCGGAGCTCCCGGACGCCACCAAGACGGTGGACTCCGTCGCTCGGACGCTCCCGGCCGACGCCGTCTCCCAGGTGGCACCCGGCGTGGCCAACGTCGTGGAGCAGGGCCGCCACCTCTCCAACACGGGTCTGACCTCCGCGCCGCCGTTCGTCGAGAAGGTCGTCGAGCAGCAGCTCGCCGACAACCCGACCAAGCCGGTCGCCGGACTTCTCGGCGGTCTGCCGGCCCAGGGCCTGCCCACCCAGGGCCTGCCGGTCAACGGCATCCCGCTCGGCGGCTGACCCGCGCCCTCCCGACGCGCCGGAAGGGGCGCACCCGGTGTCCCCGGGTGCGCCCCTTCGGCGTACCGGAGGGAGGTGCGTGTGACGGCCTACCAGGCCGTGCGCGCCGCCTTCTCCTCGGACGGCAGCAGGATCCACAGAGCGAGGTAGAGCAGGAACTGCGGACCGGGCAGCAGGCAGGAGACCAGGAAGATCACCCGCATCGTGGTGGTGGAGGTGCCGAAGCGCCGGGCCAGCGCGGCGCACACTCCGCCGATCATGCGGCCGTTGGTGGGGCGGGCGAGGCGGGACATCGCGGCTCCTTCGTCTGCGTGTGGCGGGGTCTGCCTGGTCGGCTTCCCCTTCATCTGCCCTCCACGCTACGGAGACGAACGGAACAAAGCGTCGCTCTACGGGGCGATACCGACCCTGGGAATCGTCGGGGTCCGACCCTGAGTGGGCTCCTCCTGGGGGACGTCCTCCCGCCGCCCCCGCTCGGACCCGCGACGGAGCCGGGCACGGCCCGCGGGGACGACGGCGAGGTGCGCGAGGGCCACGCCGGCCGTGTTCAGCAGCAGTGAGTCGACATCGACGACCTGGCCGGGCACCCCGGTCTGAAGCAGCTCGATGCCCAGCGACAACAGGGCCCCCGCGGCCGTGGTGCGCAGCAGCGAGCCCAGCGGCGAGACGGTCAGCCGGCCCCCCGCCACCGGCAGCAGCACGCCCAGTGGCGCCAGCAGCGCCATCGACCCGCCGATGGCCCGCGCCGCCGCGGGCCAGCCCAGCGCCAGATCGGCGCGGATCCCGTCGAAGGGCTGAAGGTTCGGCGGCAGCACCCAGGGGACGTCCAGCGGCCGCAGCGTGTACCAGGCGACGAACGCGAGATGTGCGACCAGGAGAACACTTCCTGTCACACGGATGCGGAGCGTGGCGCTGCCGCCGAGGAACCCATGACGCTGCACGCCCCCCTAGACGCGGCCGCCGCCGCGCGCGGTTCCGGCCCCTCCCACGCAAGGGTGAGGCTTGCGCCACACGGCCCACGCCGCACGGCCCCGGGCCCACGCCCTCGACCGGACGGGAGGGGGCCCGGCGCCCTACTACGGGCCCCGGTGGCGCTCCCGCCCGTCAGCCGTCGGTGACCTCGGTGGACGGCGGCTCGTTGCTGCCCGGCCGGGCCCGGACCTCGTCCGTGCAGGAGTAGCGGCGCGCGGGCGCGTCGGAGGGGCCGGCCAGGATGACGGAGCCGTCGCCCTCGGCCGCCGCCGAGTCGGAGAAGGTGCACACGAGCTGGGCCAGCGCGTACGAGGTGAGGTCGTCGGGGGCGGTGCTCAGCCGCAGCGTGTCCTCGGGGTCGCCGGTGCGCGGGCCGGTCACCGCGACCTCGCCGTGCACGTCCGTGGTGTAACCGGCCTGCTTCTCCGCGGCCGACGGCGGCTGCGCCAGTTCGTCGAGCAGTCCCTGCGCCACCAGCGCCCGCCGCCCGGAGTCCGCCGCGGTGTCCGGCACCTGCATCGTCCGGTCCACGGCCACCAGCGACGAACCGCACAGCAGGAACACCTGAACCGGCACACCCGAGGCGGCCCGCTCGGACACGTCCGGTTCGGCGAGCGAGCAGCGCACCCGCGACGGCGCCGGACCGAAGTCGGTGGGCACCTCCGTGGCCCGGATGCCGCACCCGGTGAGCAGCAGCGCCAGCACACCCAGCACGGCCGGCCCCGGACGGACCGGCAGGCGGCGTACGGTCATCAGACCTGTCCCTTCGCGTCCTTGCCCTTGGCCTCGTCTCCCTGGGACCCCGGGGAGCCCGGGGAGCCCGAGGAACCGGCGGAACCGTCGGCGCCCCCGCCGTCCGCCCCGTCCTCGTCCCCGTCCGTCGGCGGCGACGGGTCCTGCGGCAGCCGCAGCACGAACACCGCGCCCCCCTCGGGGTGGTTCTCGGCGGTGATCTCACCGCCGTGGATGTGCGCGTTCTCCAGGGCGATGGACAGGCCGAGCCCGCTGCCCTCGGAGCGCGGCCGGGAGGCGCTCGCCTTGTAGAAGCGGTCGAAGACGTGCGGCAGGACGTCCTCGGGGATGCCCGGCCCGTGGTCCCGCACCCGGATGACGACCTCGTCGTCCGCCCGCGCCACCGACACCCGCACCGGCGACCCGCCGTGCTTGAGCGCGTTGCCGATCAGGTTGGCCAGGATCACGTCCAGGCGGCGCGGGTCGAGCCGGGCGTGGATGCCGCGCTCGGCGTCCAGGTCGACGGCGTCCAACCAGGCGCGGGCGTCGATGCAGGCGGTGATCTGGTCGGCCACGTCCACGTCGTCCAGGACCAGCCGGGCCGTGCCCGCGTCGAAGCGGGTGACCTCCATCAGGTTCTCCACGAGGTCGTTGAGCCGCCGCGTCTCGCTCACCACGAGCCGGACCGCGGGCTCGATCATCGGGTCGAAGCCGCCGCCCTCGAACTCCAGCTCCTCCTCCAGCACCTCCGTCACGGCCGTGATCGCCGTCAGCGGCGTACGCAGCTCATGGCTCATGTCCGCCACGAAGCGCCGCGACGCCTGCTCCCGGCCCGCCATGTCCGCCACCCGCTTCTCCAGGTTCTCGGCGGCGCTGTTGAACGTCCGGGACAGATCGGCCAGTTCGTCGGTGCCGGACACCCGCAGCCGGGTGTCCAGCTTGCCCTCGCCGAGGCGCCGCGCCGCCACCCCCAGCCGGTGCACCGGCTTGAGCACGGTCGTCGCCAGCGCCTGGGCGAGCAGCGCGGAGCCGAGCAGGGCGAGCCCGGTGGCGATCCCCAGCGACCAGGCGAGCGAGTTCAGGTCCTTGGCCTCCGGCTCCAGCGTCTTGAGCATGTAGCCGGTCGGCCCGCCGCCGATCACCTTCGTCCCGGCCACGAGGTAAGGGGTGTCGTCCTCGGTGATCCGCTGCCAGTACAGGTGGTACGGGTGCTTGTTGGCCGAGGTGACCTTCTGCTCCTTGTTCACCGCGGTGCGCAGCGACTCGGGCACGTCGGCCAGCGAGAAGCCGCCCAGCCCGCCGGAACTGCCGTACACGGTCTTCCCGTCGGAGTTCTCGGCGACCAGCAGCACGCTGAACCGCTGGCTGCTGTTGGCCATCTGCCCCGCGGTGTGCTGCAACTCGTCCTGCGAGGGGTTCTCCGGCAGCGCGCCGGCGCGGTTCTGCATCTCCTGCTCGAAGCCCCGCAGCACGGCGTCCTGGGTGCGGGTGAGCACCGCCTCCCGGTTCAGCCAGTAGGCGATGCCGGACGCGGAGACGGCCGCGGTGAGCGCGACCAGACCGAAGACGAGGACGAGCCTGAGACGCAGGCTGGTGAAGCGCAGCCCGGCCCAGACTCCCTTGCGAGCCGCGGCCCAGCCGCGTGAACCCCCCTGGTGTTCCTGTGTCACTGAGGCGGATCCAGCCGGTAGCCGACACCCCGCACGGTACGGATCAGGGTCGGGGACGACGGCACGTCCTCGACCTTGGCGCGCAGCCGCTGCACGCAGGCGTCCACCAGCCGGGAGTCGCCCAGGTAGTCGTGCTCCCACACCAGCCGCAGCAACTGTTGCCGGGACAGGGCCTGTCCCGGCCGCCGGCTCAGTTCGAGCAGCAGCCGCAGCTCGGTCGGCGTGAGCTGGAGGTCCTCCCCGTTCTTCGTCACGGTCATCGCGGAACGGTCGATGACCAGGCTGCCGAAGCTCGCCGAGTCGCTGGACTCCCGCTCCCCGCGCCGCAGCACGGCCCGGATCCGGGCGTCCAGCACCCGGCCCTGGACGGGTTTGACCACGTAGTCGTCGGCGCCCGACTCGAGACCGACGACCACGTCGATGTCGTCGTTGCGCGCGGTCAGCAGGATGATCGGCAGCTGGTCGGTGCGCCGGATGCGCCGGCACACCTCGAACCCGTCGATGCCGGGCAGCATCACGTCCAGCACGATCAGGTCCGGCCGCTGCTCGCGCAGCAGCTTCAGACCGTCCTCACCGCTAGCAGCGGTGGCCACCCGGTGACCCTGGCGCGTCAGTGAGAGCTCCAGGGCCGTGCGGATGGCGTCGTCGTCCTCGATCAGCAACAGGGAAGGCACGGGCTCATTCTGGCCCATGGAGGGGGTGCGGTTCGACCTGTGGGTCCACAACGGCACCGACCCTGCCGCCGGACCCTGTGAAGGAACCGTGCCGCACCCGTGACGGAGCCCTGTGACAGGTCTGTGACAGTCGGCGGACACGGCCATGAAGTCGCCCCGGCAAGCTTTTCGGCACAGGCAACACAGCAGGACGCAAGACGCAGTACCGAAGTCGAACACCGGAAGTCCACGACGGGGGGCGCGAGATGAACACGCTGCACGGCACCAGCACCAGCGCAGTGGTCACGCGTCTGCACGACGTGCACACACACCGGTCCGCAGAGAAGTCCGGTGCCGTGAGCGGGCGGGGGTGCGCTCGCGGCACCGGGCGGCAGCACACCACCTACATGACGGTGGTGGACGCCGCCAAGGGGGGAACCCAGGGGGGACCGCACGGGGGAACGGCGTACGGGGAGGCAGAGGGGGAGCGCCGCTCGCTGTCGGAGGCGGAGTTCACCGCCTACGTCCAGGAGCGCCGCGCCTCCCTGTACGCCACCGCCTACCACCTCACCGGCGACCGCTTCGAGGCCGAGGACCTGCTGCAGAGCGCGCTGTTCTCGACGTACCGGGCGTGGGACCGGATCAGTGACAAGGCGGCGGTCGGCGGATACCTCCGCCGCACCATGACCAACCTGCACATCAGCGCCTGGCGGCGCCGCAAGCTCAACGAGTACCCGACCGAGGAACTGCCGGAGACGCCCGGCGACACGGACGCGATGCGCGGCACCGAGCTGCGCACCGTCCTGTGGCAGGCGCTGGCCCGGCTGCCCGAACTCCAGCGCACCATGCTGGTCCTGCGCTACTACGAGGGCCGCACGGACCCGGAGATCGCGGACATCCTCGGCATCAGTGTCGGCACGGTGAAGTCCAGCATCTGGCGGTCGCTCCGCCGGCTGCGCGAGGACGAGGTCCTCAGCTTCGGCCGTGACCGGGAGGACGCCTTCGGCGAACTCGTCGCCTGAAGGTCGGGAGGTCCGGGGGGACCTCCGCCGGAACCCGTGAAAAAAGTTCGAGCCGGGGTGTATCAGGGGGAGGGGACCGGGCTCTTACTCACGGGGAAGCACCACGGGGGAACAACGGGGGGACACGGGGGAACAGCACGGGGGGAACGGGGGACACGGGGGAGCAGGAAGAGAGCGGGACTGGAGGGCCGGGGGGTCCGTCCAGTCCCGCTCTCGCGTGTCCGGGGTGCGCGGCAGGCCGCTTCACGCCGCCGTACGCACCGTGGCGCACCGCCCCGCCGCCGCGGCCGCCAGCCGGCCCATCGCCTCGTCCCGGTCGCAGGCGTACGCGCCCAGGGCCGTCTGCCGTGCGATGACGGACCGCTCCTGCCGCATCAGCCGCCAGCCGCGGCGCAGCAGGAACGGCACCGACTTGCGGTTCTCCCGCAGATCCCGCACGAGACGGCGGCGGAAGGTCGTCACCGGACCGCGGCTCAGACACAGCGCGTCGGCCAGGACGCCCAGTTCCCGGCAGCGCGCCACGAGTTCGGCGGCGAAGATCCCCTCCGCGAGGAACAGCGGGGTCCGCCCGATGTCGACCGTCTCCTCGCCGGTGCGGGCGCTGCGCGAGATGTCGTAGACGGGCACCTGTGCACGGCCCGCCCGGCACAGCTCCGTGATCGCGGCGACGGCGGCGTCCGCGTCCCACGAGCCCGGGTGGTCCCAGTCGATGTCGGAGCTCTGCGGCGTCAACGGCAGCGTCGGGTCGGTGCCCTCTTTGTAGAAGTCGTCGAGCCGCAGCACCGGAAGACCGGAGTGGGCGGCGAGGAGGGACTTGCCGGAGCCGGAAGGGCCGCAGAGCAGCACGACTCGCGTCGGTATGGGCGGATGGGAGGTCACGGGACACCAGTCTGAGGCATCGAACGGCCGCCGTACGACCCGGCGGGACGACTTTGCAGTGCGCGTCACACCGCGATGACGCTGCGCGGTGACCTGTTCACCTTCCGCGCTGTTACCACGGTAGTCCGAGCACCCCACACCAAGAGGTGGCAGCAGCGATGGCCCGACACGCGTACCCCCGCACCCCGCACGCCCAGCGCGCCCTGATCGCCCTCGCGACCGCCGGGGCGGCCCTGGCGGCAGGCGCCGCGACGGCCTCCGCGGACAGCGGCGAGACGGTCGCCGGCCCGGCGCCCACCCTGCCCGCCTCGCTGGGTGACATCGACCCGCAGGCCGGCCTCCGGGCCCTGACCGGCACGGTCGGCCACGTCACCGGGCCGGCCGCCGATCTCAAGCCCAACCCCCTGGCCGGCACCGGCGTCGACCCTCTCGACAACGGCGTGGGCACCAAGGTCGCCGACTTCCAGCCGCTGACCTCCACGGCCCTGACCGGGCCGGTGGCGCAGGCGCGGTCGGTCGGCTCCGTGCCGGTGGTGGGACAGGCGACGGAGCTGTTGCGCTGACCGTCCCGCCTCCGAACGCCGAGAGCCGCGCCTTCCCCGGACGGAGGGAGGGCGCGGCTCGTCCCGTGGGGCGGTGCGTGTCCCGCGGCGCCTCAGTAGGAGGAGCCGGACGCGCCCAGCGCGCCCGTCGGGTGCCAGACCGTCTTCGTCTCCAGGAACGCCGTCATGCGGTCGATACCCGGCGTCGCCGACCAGTCCGCGTCGCCCACAGGCTGTGGACGCAGGACGCGCTTGAGGTTGTCCGCCGCCGCGATCTCCAGCTCCTTCGCCAGCGTCTCGTCGGCGCCGGTGAGGTCGATCGCGTTGACGTCCTGGTGCGCGGCGAGCGGGGCGGCGATCTCCGCCGTGCGGCCGGACAGGACGTTGACCACGCCGCCGGGAAGGTCGGAGGTGGCCAGGACCTCGCCCAGGGAGAGGGCGGGCAGGGGCGACTTCTCCGACGCGACCACGACCGCCGTGTTGCCGGTCGCGATGACCGGGGCGACGACCGAGACCAGGCCCAGCAGCGACGACTCCTGCGGGGCGAGGACGGCGACGACACCGGTCGGCTCGGGGGAGGAGAGGTTGAAGAACGGCCCCGCGACCGGGTTGCCGCCGCCGACCACCTGGGCGATCTTGTCGGTCCAGCCCGCGTACCAGACCCAGCGGTCGATCGCGGCGTCGACCTGCGCCGCCGCCTTCGACTTCGACAGGCCCTCGGCGTCGGCGACCTCCGCGACGTACTGGTCGCGCCGGCCCTCCAGCATCTCCGCGATCCGGTACAGGATCTGGCCGCGGTTGTACGCCGTCGCGCCCGACCACGCGCCGAACGCCTTGCGCGCGGCGACCACCGCGTCACGGGCGTCCTTGCGGGAGGAGAGCGGGGCGTTCGCCAGCCACTTGCCCTTTGCGTCGGTCACCTCGTACACCCGGCCGCTCTCGGAACGCGGGAACTTCCCGCCCACGTACAGCTTGTAGGTCTTGAAGACACTGAGTCGGTCAGACATCGAGGTACGCCTCCAGGCCGTGGCGGCCGCCCTCGCGGCCGAAGCCCGACTCCTTGTAACCGCCGAACGGCGAGGTCGGGTCGAACTTGTTGAACGTGTTGGACCAGATCACGCCCGCGCGCAGCTTGTTCGCGACCGCCAGGATGCGCGAGCCCTTCTCCGTCCAGATGCCCGCCGACAGGCCGTACGGCGTGTTGTTGGCCTTGGCGACCGCCTCGTCCGGCGTGCGGAAGGTCAGGACGGACAGCACCGGGCCGAAGATCTCGTCGCGGGCGACCGTGTGCGCCTGGGTGACGTTCGTGAAGAGCGTCGGGGCGAACCAGTAGCCGTTCTCCGGGAGTTCGCAGGCCGGGGACCAGCGCTCGGCGCCCTCCGCCTCGCCCTGGTCGGCGAGCGCGGTGATCCGGGCCAGCTGCTCGGCGGAGTTGATCGCGCCGATGTCGGTGTTCTTGTCCAGCGGGTCGCCGAGGCGCAGGGTGGAGAGCCTGCGCTTGAGGGAGTCCAGCAGCTCGTCGTGGATCGACTCCTGGACCAGGAGGCGGGAGCCCGCGCAGCAGACCTGGCCCTGGTTGAAGAAGATGCCGTTGACGATGCCCTCGACGGCCTGGTCGATCGGGGCGTCGTCGAAGACGATGTTGGCGCCCTTGCCGCCCAGTTCGAGCGTCAGCTTCTTGCGGGTGCCCGCGACCGTGCGCGCGATCTCCTTGCCGACGGCCGTGGAGCCGGTGAAGGCGACCTTGTTCACGTCGGGGTGGGCGATCAGCGCGGCGCCGGTGCGGCCGTCGCCGGTGACGATGTTGACGACGCCCTTGGGCAGGCCCGCCTGACGGCAGATGTCCGCGAAGAACAGGGCGGAGAGGGGGGTCGTCTCGGCGGGCTTCAGCACCACCGTGTTGCCCGTCGCGAGCGCCGGGGCGATCTTCCACGCCAGCATCAGGAGCGGGAAGTTCCACGGGATGACCTGGCCGGCGACGCCGAGCGGGCGCGGGTTCGCGCCGAAGCCGGCGTGGTCGAGCTTGTCGGCCCAGCCCGCGTAGTAGAAGAAGTGCGCGGCGACCAGGGGGAGGTCCGCGTCGCGGGTCTCCTTGATCGGCTTGCCGTTGTCCAGGGTCTCCAGGACGGCCAGCTCGCGGCTGCGCTCCTGGATGATCCGGGCGATGCGGAAGAGGTACTTCGCGCGCTCGGAGCCGGGGAGCGCCGACCACTTCTCGAAGGCCTTGCGCGCGGCCTTCACCGCGCGGTCGACGTCCGCCTCGCCGGCCTCGGCGACCTCGGCGAGGACCTCCTCCGTGGAGGGGGAGACGGTCTTGAAGACCTTGCCGTCGGCGGCCTCGGTGAACTCGCCGTCGATGAACAGGCCGTAGGACGCGGCGATGTCGACGACCGCGCGGGACTCGGGCGCCGGTGCGTACTCGAAAACAGGTGCCATGGTGATCAGTCCACCGTCACGTAGTCGGGACCGGAGTAGCGGCCGGTGGCCAGCTTCTGGCGCTGCATCAGCAGGTCGTTCAGCAGCGAGGAGGCGCCGAAGCGGAACCAGTGGTTGTCCAGCCAGTCCTCGCCCGCGGTCTCGTTGACCAGGACCAGGAACTTGATCGCGTCCTTGGCGGTGCGGATGCCGCCGGCCGGCTTCACGCCGACCTGGACGCCGGTCTGCGCGCGGAAGTCGCGGACCGCCTCCAGCATCAGGAGGGTGTTGGCGGGCGTGGCGTTGACCGCGACCTTGCCGGTGGAGG
The DNA here is from genome assembly GCF_046628145.1 of Streptomyces mutabilis. Classification (NCBI taxonomy): domain Bacteria; kingdom Bacillati; phylum Actinomycetota; class Actinomycetes; order Kitasatosporales; family Streptomycetaceae; genus Streptomyces; species Streptomyces mutabilis. Next base: position 4,888,128 of record NZ_CP176874.1, read on the forward strand.
TCTTGATGAAGTCGGCCCCGGCCAGCATGCCGAGCCAGCTCGCGCGGCGGATGTTGTCGTACGTCGACAGCTCGCCGGTCTCGAAGATGACCTTCAGGCGGGCGGACGTGCCGCAGGCCTCGCGTACGGCGGTGATCTCGTCGTACACCTTCATGTAGTTCCCCGCGAGGAACGCGCCGCGGTCGATGACCATGTCGACCTCGTCGGCGCCCGCCGCCACGGCCTCGCGCACGTCGGCCAGCTTGACGGCCATCGAGGCGCGGCCCGCCGGGAACGCGGTGGCCACCGAGGCGACCTTGACGTCCGAACCGGCGACGGCCTCCTTGGCGGCGGGCACCATGTCGGGGTAGACGCAGACGGCTGCCGTGGCCGGGGCGGTGCGGTCGGTCGGGTCGGGGCGGACCGCCTTCACGCCGAGCGCCCGGACCTTGCCCGGGGTGTCCGCGCCTTCCAGCGTCGTCAGGTCGACCATCGAGATGGCGAGGTCGAGGGCGTACGCCTTCGCGGTGGTCTTGATCGAACGGGTGCCGAGCGAGGCGGCGCGCGCCTCCAGGCCGACCGCGTCGACGCCGGGCAGCCCGTGGAGGAAGCGGCGCAGCGTGCTGTCGGACGCGGTGACGTCGGCGAGTCCGTGTGCGGGTGCAGCGGATGCAGTGGTGGGCATGGTCACCAGGCGAGCATATCTACGCGCGTAGCGGCTGTACAGCCCCGTGCGGTTGTTCAGGGGGGGGGCGGCACCGTTGTGCGCGGCGGGGGTGCGGGGGTGTGCGCCGGTCCGCGGGTGTCGACCGGCACCGCCCATGAGCGCCGTCCGGGGCGTCGGGCACAATCGGCAGCATGACGACCCCGGAGCCCCAGTCACCGTCGCCGCAGCCGCCGGTACCCGTGTCCAAGGACCGGGTCTACCGCTCGCCCGCCGGCATCGCCGGTGGCGTCCTGCTGCTCGCCCTCGCCCTCTGGCTCGGTATCGACGCCGTGGTCGCCGGGGAGGGGCGCACGCCCTGGCTGGCGCTCGCGGCGCTGCTGTTCCTCGTACCGCTGGTCCTCGCCTACACCGTGCGGCCCGCCGTCTTCGCCAACGACGACCGGCTGCGCGTGCGCAACCCCTTCCGCGTGGTCGTGGTGCCCTGGGGGCAGGTCGCCTCGTTCCGGTCGGCCTACTCCAACGAGGTCGTCACCGAGGGCGGCGACAAGTACCAGCTGTGGTCCATCCCCGTCTCGCTGCGCGGCCGCAAGAAGGCCGCACGGCAGGAGGCGCGGCGGACCGCCGGGGCGGGCCGGGGGCGTGGGCGCGCGCTCGGCGGCTTCGGACAGTCCGGGGCGCAGACCGACATCGGCGGCGCGGAGGCCGCTGCCGGGGCGGACGGACCGGTGCGCGCCGAGGCCGACAAGATCATGGACGAACTGCGCGACCTGCTGGAGGCGCGGAAGCCGGCCAAGACCTCGCAGGGCGAGGTGACGGTGCGGTGGGCCTACGAGATCTTCGCGCCGGTGGTGGCCGGGGCGGTGCTGCTGGCGGTGCTGCTGGCCATCGGGTGACGGCCACGGGGACGGGTGCGGGGTGGTCCCGGTCCGGGTGGCGGTCCCGCACCCGGGGCGACCGCGGCGGGGGCGTCAAGGGGCCGCCGACCAGACCAGGAGCATGTACGCCCCGCAGTACGTCGAGCCCAGCACCGCGGCCGTCAGCACCAGCGCACGGTGGCGCCGCGAGGCGCGGGACAGGTGCAGGGCCAGCGGCAGGAGCAGCGGGAAGGCCGGGAGCAGGAAGCGGGCGCGCGGGAAGTAGACGCCTCCGCTGCCCAGCACGATCACGAGCATCACGCCCGTGTAGACCAGCAGCGCGGCCGGCTGGCGGTCCCACGCCGACAGGCCGAACAGCACCACCGCCCCGATCAGCGTGAGCGTCACCACCACCAGGAACAGCTGCGGGGCGGGGTCGCGCCACAGCAGCCACCGGAACTGGTGCAGGGTGCGCAGGCCGCCGTCCAGCTCGTTGTACCAGAGCCGCTGCACGGCGAAGTAGCCGTCCCAGCGGCCCAGCCGCAGCCCCACCCAGGCGAGGTACGCGCACCAGCCGAGCGGGGCGAGGGCCGCGGCCGCGACGACGCGCGGGGCCAGGGTGCGGTGCCGGGCGAGGTGCAGCAGCGCCGTCACGGTGACCGCGAGGGCCACCGCGATGCCGGTCGGGCGGGTCAGGCCCGCCAGCGCGGCGCAGCCGGCCGCCCACAGCCAGCGGCCCGTGAGCACCGCGTACAGCGACCAGGCCGCGCACGCCGTGAACAGCGACTCCGTGTAGCCCATCCACTGCACCGCGCCGACCGGGAACGCCGCCCACAGCGTGGTCAGCAGGACACCGACGCGGCGGCCGTGCAGGCGGTCGCCCACCGCGAAGATCCCCCACGCCGCGACCAGTGAGGCGACGACGGCCAGGCCGAGGCCCGTGGAGGCGCGGGAGCCCGGGGTGAGGACCGCGACCGCCTTCACCAGGACCGGGTAGAGCGGGAAGAACGCCAGGTTGTTGGTGTTCGGGGTGGCGCCGAGTTCGTCGGTGTAGCCGTGTTCGGCGATGCCCAGGTACCAGTCGGAGTCCCACTGCGCGGCCAGGTTGACCCACAGGTCCTGGTGGCGGCGGGGCGCCCAGAAGGCGAGCACCGCGAGACCCGTCAGGCGTACGGCGAGATAGGCGGCGAGGGCGGGGGCGGCATGCCGTACGGCCTCGAGGGCGGCGCGCAGGAGGTGCCGGGCGCGGGCCTGCGGGTTCGGGGGCGGGGCGGGTGCGACGGGAGTCCGGGGGCGCCGGGTGCCGGGGATGTGTCCGCCGGCGGTGGTCTTGGGCGCGGTCGAGGACACGGCGGCTGCTCCCTGGCTCTTGGCGGTGCGGTTCTTCCGCTCCACCGTTGCCCGGGGGGTGGCCGGGTAGCGGGAGGGTCCGTCAATGAGCTGCGGGATATCACCCGATGGGGTGCCTCCGGGTGGGGGCACCCCATCGGGATCGGGTGAGGCCGGCGGGGGCGTGCGGTCAGATGCCCGCCGTTGCCGACAGGTCCCGCTTGAGGGCCGCCAGCAGGTCCTGCGCCGTTGCGCGGGCCTGAGGGAGGTCGGCGTGCGCCGTGACCGGGACGACCACCTCCAGGTAGCACTTCAGCTTCGGCTCCGTACCGCTCGGGCGGACGATCACGCGGGCGCCGTCGAGCGTGTAGCGCAGACCGTCCGTGGGCGGGAGCGTGTCCGTGCCCCGGGTGAGGTCCTCCGCGTTCGTGACGGGCAGGCCGGCGAGGCGGGTCGGGGGCTGTTCGCGCAGGCGGTGCATCGCGGCGGCGATCAGGGAGAGGTCCTCGACGCGGACCGAGAGCTGGTCGGTGGCGTGCAGGCCGTGCTCGACCGCGATGTCGTCGAGGAGGTCGAGGAGGGTGCGGCCCTCCTCCTTGAGGGTGGACGCCAGCTCCGTGATCAGGAGGGCCGCGGTGATGCCGTCCTTGTCGCGGACGCCCTCCGGGTCGACGCAGTAGCCGAGGGCTTCCTCGTAGCCGTAGCGGATGCCGTCGACGCGGGCGATCCACTTGAAGCCGGTGAGGGTCTCCTCGTAGGGGAGGTGCGCCTTCTCGGCGATGCGGCCGAGGAGGGAGGAGGAGACGATCGACTCGGCGAACGTGCCGTGCGCTCCGCGGGTGACCAGGTGGGCGGCGAGGAGGGCGCCGACCTCGTCGCCGCGGAGCATGCGCCAGTCGGTGCCGGTCCCTCCGGGGGTGGGGACGGCGACGGCGAGGCGGTCGGCGTCGGGGTCGTTGGCGATGACCAGGTCGGGGGCCGGGGTCGTCTCGCGGGCCTTCGCGAAGGCGAGGTCCATCGCGCCGGGCTCTTCCGGGTTGGGGAAGGCGACGGTCGGGAAGTCCGGGTCGGGGTCGGCCTGCTCGGTGACGAGGGCGGGGGTGGGGAAGCCGGCCCGGGCGAAGGCGGCGAGGAGGGTGTCCTTGCCGACGCCGTGCATCGCCGTGTAGACGGTGCGGGCGGTGCGGGGGGAGTCGGGGGCGAGGACGGCGTCCGTGCGGGCGAGGTAGGCGTCGAGGACGTCGTCGCCGAGGGTCTGCCAGCCGGTGGTGGGGCGGGGCACGTCGTTCAGGGAGCGTACGGCGTCGATCTCGGCGGCGATGTCGGCGTCGGCCGGGGGCACGATCTGGGAGCCGTCGCCGAGGTACACCTTGTAGCCGTTGTCGCGGGGCGGGTTGTGGCTGGCAGTGACCTCCACGCCGGCGACGGCGCCGAGGTGGCGGATGGCGAACGCGAGGACCGGGGTGGGGAGCGGGCGGGGGAGCACGGCGGCGCGGAGTCCGGCGCCGGTCATGACGGCGGCGGTGTCGCGGGCGAAGTCCTCCGACTTGTGGCGGGCGTCGTAGCCGATGACGACCAGGCCGTTGTCGTGACCCTGCTTCTTGAGGTACGCGGCGAGGCCGGCGGCGGCGCGGATGACGACGGCGCGGTTCATGCGCAGGGGGCCGGCACCGAGTTCGCCGCGCAGGCCGGCGGTGCCGAACTGGAGGGTGCCGGAGAAGCGCGCGGTGAGCTCCGCGTGGTCCTCGGTGTCGATGAGCGTGGCGAGTTCGGCGCGGGTGTCCGCGTCGGGGTCCTCGGCCAGCCATGCCTTGGCCCGTGCGAGGAGGTCGTCGTCGTGCACGTCGGTCAGCCTCTCGTGTGTCTGTGGTGGGGGTGGGGCGGGTGCCTGCGGCGGCCTGTGCGGGGTGCCTCCGGCGGTGGGCGGGGGTGCCTGCGGCGGCCTGTGCGGGTGGGTGTCTGGGGTGCCTGTGGCGCCGCTGCGGGTTCGGTGGGGGCGCGGGGTGCCTGCGGCGGCCTGTGCGGGTTCGGTGGGGGTGCGGGTAGCGCGTTCGGTTGTGCGGTGGGTCGGGGCCGCGCCGGGGGGTGTCCGTCCTCGGAACGGCGCGGAATCGGTCGGCTACGGGGGTGAACGGCGCGGACGCGCCAACCGCTGCGGGCGGACACCCCCCGACACGTCCCCTTCCCGCCGTACGCGGCTTTCCGTCCACGCGGGTGCCGCCGTCTCACGTAGCTGCGGGCAGTCGTGCCGCTGGGGCGATGGGGGTCCCCCACTCGAGCGAAGCCGAGAGTGGGGAGGGTGGGCGCAGCGGCACCCCGCAGCGCCGAGCCGCGACACCCACCCCCGCCCACGCCGGGTGCGCAGGGAGACGCCGGGGCGGAGAAGCCCCGGTTACAGGCGCCCCAGCACCTGCGTCAGCAGTGCCCCCATCCGCGCGGCGGAGTCGCGGCCCGCCTGGAGGACCTCCTCGTGGTTCAGGGGCTCCCCCGTCATGCCCGCCGCGAGGTTGGTCACCAGCGAGATGCCCAGCACCTCCGCACCGGCCTCGCGGGCCGCGATCGCCTCCAGGACCGTCGACATGCCCACCAGGTCGGCCCCGATCACGCGGGCCATGCGGATCTCGGCCGGCGTCTCGTAGTGCGGGCCGGGGAACTGGGCGTAGACGCCCTCCTCCAGCGTGGGGTCGACCTCCTTGCACAGGGCCCGCAGGCGCGGGGAGTACAGGTCGGTGAGGTCGACGAAGTTCGCGCCGACGATGGGGGAGGTGGCGGTGAGGTTGATGTGGTCGCTGATCAGGACCGGCTGGCCGGGGCGCATGCCCTCGCGCAGGCCGCCGCAGCCGTTGGTCAGGACCACCGTCTTGGCGCCGGCGGCGACCGCCGTGCGGACGCCGTGGGAGACGGCGGCCACGCCGTGGCCCTCGTAGTAGTGGGTGCGGCCCAGGAAGACCAGCGCGCGCTTGTCGCCGAGGGCGTACGAGCGGATCTTGCCGCCGTGCCCCTGCACCGCGGGCTCGGGGAAGCCCGGCAGGTCGGTGACCTGGAACTCGGTCTCGGGGGCGCCCAGGGCGTCCACGGCCGGTGCCCAGCCGGAGCCCATCACGAGGGCGACGTCGTGGGTCTCGGCGCCGGTGAGTTCGCGCAGGCGGGCCGCGGCGGCGTCGGCGGCGGCGTAGGGGTCGCCCTGGATGTCGTCCGGAAGAAGAGATGCGTTCACGCCGAAGAGGGTAGCCGGTTTACGCCTACGCGCGTAGATGATGGAGGTCACGGGATTCGGATTGTTGGTTTGTTGATTTCGACGAGAGGGCGTTCAGCAGGGGCGCTTGCGGAGTTCCATGACGTAGTCGTGGGGCGCGCCGGCCGATTCGGCGGCGTCCGCCACCTCGCCCAGGTAGCGGGCGGAGGGCAGGCCGCCCTCGTAGGCGTTCAGGACGTACGTCCACGCCTTCTCCTCGCCGTCCAGGGTGTGTACGCGCACGCGGGTGCGGCGGTAGATGTCCAGGCCCACGCCCTCCCAGCGGTCGAGGGAGTCCTCGTCCATCGGGGCGATGTCGTAGAGGGAGACGAAGACCTGGGAGATCGGGTCCTCCACGAGGGTCGCCAGCGCGCCCTCCCAGCCCATGTGCTCGCCCCCGAAGGTCAGCCGCCACCCGTTCAGCCAGCCGGTCGCGCGCAGCGGCGAGTGCGGGGCGCGGCGGGTCATCAACCGCGCGTCGAGGTTGCCGGCGTACGCGGCGTAGAGCGACATGGGGAGAGGGTACGCGCCGTTCCTGTAACGACGGCGCCCCCGGGCGGCCCCACGTTGAAGGGTGCGGGACAATGGAGTACGTGACTCGGATCGTGATCATTGGTGGCGGACCCGGCGGATACGAAGCGGCGCTGGTGGCCGCTCAGCTCGGCGCGGAGGTGACCGTCGTCGACTGCGACGGTCTGGGCGGGGCGTCGGTGCTGACCGACTGCGTGCCGTCCAAGACCCTCATCGCCACGGCTGAGGTGATGACCACCTTCGACTCGTCCTACGAGGAGCTGGGGATCATCGTCGCCGACGACACCCCGCCCATGGAGCAGGCAGCCCGGGTGGTCGGAGTCGATCTGGGCAAGGTCAACCGGCGTGTGAAGCGGCTCGCGCTCGCTCAGTCGCACGACATCACCGCCTCCGTGACGCGCGCCGGTGCGCGGGTGATGCGCGGGCGTGGGCGGCTGGAGGGCATGCAGGCCCTCGACGGCTCGCGGAAGGTCGTGGTGCGGGCCGCCGACGGGAGCGAGGAGACGCTCACCGCGGACGCGGTGCTGATCGCGACCGGCGGTCACCCCCGCGAGCTGCCGGACGCGCGGCCCGACGGTGAGCGCATCCTGAACTGGACCCAGGTCTACGACCTGGACGAGCTGCCGGAAGAGCTGATCGTGGTCGGGTCCGGTGTGACCGGCGCCGAGTTCGCCGGTGCCTACCAGGCGCTCGGCTCGCGGGTCACGCTCGTGTCGTCGCGGGACCGGGTGCTGCCCGGGGAGGACCCCGACGCCGCCGCCGTGCTGGAGGACGTGTTCCGGCGGCGCGGGATGAACGTCATGTCGCGGTCCCGGGCCCAGTCCGCCAAGCGGGTGGGCGACCGGGTGGAGGTGACGCTCGCCGACGGGCGGGTCATCACCGGGTCGCACTGCCTGATGGCCGTCGGCGCCATCCCCAACACCGAGGGGATGGGGCTGGAGGAGGCCGGGGTCAAGCTCAAGGACTCCGGGCACATCCGCACCGACCGGGTGTCGCGGACCTCGGCCCCCGGCGTGTACGCCGCCGGTGACGTCACCGGCGTCTTCGCCCTCGCCTCGGTGGCCGCCATGCAGGGGCGGATCGCGATGTACCACTTCCTCGGGGACGCGGTCACGCCGCTGAACCTGAAGACCGTCTCCGCCAACGTCTTCACCGACCCCGAGATCGCCACCGTCGGTTACTCGCAGGCCGACGTCGACGCCGGCAAGATCGACGCCCGCGTGGTGAAGCTGCCGCTGCTGCGCAACCCGCGCGCCAAGATGCAGGGCATCCGGGACGGCTTCGTCAAGATCTTCTGCCGGCCCGGTACCGAGATCGTCGTGGGCGGTGTGGTCGTGGCGCCGCGCGCCTCCGAGCTCATCCATCCCATCTCGATCGCGGTCGACAACAACCTGACGGTCGAACAGATCGCGAACGCCTTCACCGTGTACCCGTCCCTTTCGGGGTCGATCGCGGAGGTGGCACGGCAGCTGCACACGCGCAAGGCCGGCGGGGAAGGCTAGCGTCCGCCGTCGCGGCGTGAACCGAATCCCCGCCGGTCACGGGGAGTTGTGGCCCTTGCGGGCGGCATAGGCGGCCGGGGTAGGCGCGTATACCACTTCCGCCTCTGCTGTGCGAACAACTTCTGTTATTCGGCGCATACTGCTGAAAGCAGACGGTCGTTGGGGTTACTGTCAGTTTCGTGTTCGCTGCAGAACGTCGCCAATTGATCCTCGAAATGGTGCGAGCGAACGGGGCCGTGTCGCTCCGTGAGCTCGCCCGCGTCGTCCAGACCTCCGAAGTGACCGTACGGCGGGACGTGCGCGCACTGGAGGCAGAAGGACTCCTCGACCGCCGGCACGGCGGTGCGGTATTGCCGGGCGGGTTCACGCGGGAATCCGGCTTTCCGCAGAAGTCACATCTCGCGACCGCCGAGAAGACGGCCATCGCCGACCTCGCCGCGGGCTTCGTCGAAGAGGGCGAGGCCATCGTGGTGGGGGCGGGGACCACGACGCAGGAGCTGGCGCGCCGGCTCGCGCGGGTGCCCGGGCTGACCGTCGTCACCAACTCGCTGCTGGTCGCCCAGGCCCTCGCCCACGCCAACCGGGTCGAGGTCGTGATGACCGGAGGCACGCTCCGGGGGTCCAACTACGCCCTGGTCGGATCGGGCGCCGAGCAGTCCCTCCAAGGGCTGCGGGTGTCCAAGGCCTTCCTGTCCGGGAGCGGGCTGACGGCGGAGCGGGGGCTGTCCACGTCCAACATGCTGTCGGCGTCCGTCGACCGCGCACTGGTGCAGGCGGCCGCCGAGGTGGTGGTACTCGCCGACCACTCCAAGCTGGGCACGGACACCATGTTCCAGACCGTGCCGACGGACGTGATCACCCGCCTGGTCACGGACGAACCGCCCGCCCACGACGACCGCTGCGCCACCGAGCTCCAGGCCCTGGCGGACCAGGGCGTGCAGATCGCCGTGGCGGGGGCGTCCGGAGGTGCGACGGGGGCCTCGGGGCCCTCCGGGGGTGAATCCGTCCCGGCGCGTCAGCAGCGTCGGGACGTGCCGCTTCCGGGGCCACGCCGTCAGGTCCCGGGTGCCGCCGCGGGGTTGCGGTCGGCCGCGGCCCTGAGCGATCAGAACGCCGGTGCGGAACGGGCGCGCGTCGCGGATCTGCGCCGACGCTGAGCCGCCGACGGTTCGCCGCCTCCCCGGCAGCGATGACGGGGCGCCCGGCGGACCGAGTGGTCGGTGTCCGCCGGGCGCCCCGTCATCGTGTGGTGCGGGTGATCAGTCCTTGATCTCGCAGATCGCGGCACCCGAGGTGACGGAAGCGCCGACCTCGGCGCCCAGGCCCTTGATGGTGCCGGCCTTGTGGGCGTTGATGGGCTGTTCCATCTTCATGGCCTCCAGGACGACGATCAGGTCGCCCTCCTGGACCTCCTGGCCCTCTTCCACGGCGATCTTGACGATGGTGCCCTGCATCGGCGAGGCGAGGGTGTCGCCGGAGGCCGCGGGGCCGGACTTCTTCGCCGCGCGGCGCTTGGGCTTGGCGCCGGCCGCCAGGCCGGTGCGGGCCAGGGACATGCCGAGCGAGGACGGGAGGGAGACCTCCAGGCGCTTGCCGCCGACCTCGACGACCACGGTCTCGCGGCCCGCGTCCTCGTCCGTCTCCGCGTCGGCGGGGGCGGTGAAGGGCTTGATCTCGTTGACGAACTCCGTCTCGATCCAGCGGGTGTGGACCGTGAACGGGTCGCTGGAGCCGGTCAGCTCGGGCGCGAAGGCCGGGTCGGTGACGACCGCGCGGTGGAAGGGGATGGCGGTGGCCATGCCCTCCACGGTGAACTCCTCCAGGGCGCGGGCGGCGCGCTGGAGGGCCTCCTTGCGGGTGCGGCCGGTGACGATGAGCTTGGCGAGCAGGGAGTCCCAGGCCGGACCGATGACGCTGCCGGACTCGACGCCGGCGTCCAGGCGGACACCGGGACCGGTCGGCGGGGCGAACGTGGTCACCGTGCCGGGGGCCGGGAGGAAGTTGCGGCCCGGGTCCTCGCCGTTGATGCGGAACTCGAAGGAGTGGCCGCGCAGCACTGGGTCGTCGTAGCCGAGCTTCTCGCCGTCGGCGATGCGGAACATCTCCCGCACCAGGTCGATGCCGGCGACCTCCTCGGTGACCGGGTGCTCGACCTGGAGGCGGGTGTTGACCTCCAGGAAGGAGATCGTGCCGTCCGCGCCGACCAGGAACTCCACGGTGCCGGCGCCGACGTAGCCGGCCTCCTTCAGGATCGCCTTCGACGACGCGTACAGCTCGGCCAACTGCTCCTGGGACAGGAACGGCGCCGGGGCCTCCTCCACCAGCTTCTGGTGGCGGCGCTGGAGCGAGCAGTCACGGGTGGAGACGACGACCACGTTGCCGTGCTGGTCGGCCAGGCACTGCGTCTCCACGTGCCGGGGCTTGTCCAGGTAGCGCTCGACGAAGCACTCCCCGCGGCCGAACGCGGCCACCGCCTCGCGCACGGCGGAGTCGTACAGCTCGGGGACCTCTTCGAGGGTGCGGGCGACCTTCAGGCCGCGTCCGCCGCCGCCGAAGGCCGCCTTGATCGCGATCGGCAGGCCGTGTTCCTTCGCGAACGCCACGACCTCCTCCGAACCCGAGACCGGGTCCGGGGTGCCGGCGACCAGCGGGGCACCGGCCCGCTGGGCGATGTGCCTGGCCGCGACCTTGTCACCCAGGTCACGGATGGCCTGCGGCGGCGGGCCGATCCAGATCAGACCCGCGTCCAGCACCGCCTGCGCGAACTCGGCGTTCTCCGAGAGGAAGCCGTAGCCGGGGTGGATGGCGTCCGCGCCCGACTCCCGCGCGGCCTTGAGGACCTTGGAGATGTCCAGGTAGCTGGCGGCGGGGGTGTCACCACCCAGGGCGAACGCCTCATCAGCGACGCGGACATGCAGAGCGTCCCGGTCCGGGTCCGCGTAGACGGCCACGCTCGCGATCCCGGCGTCCCGGCAGGCCCGGGCCACGCGGACAGCGATTTCGCCACGGTTGGCGATGAGCACCTTGCGCACGATTGAGGCTCCCTCCTTGAAACAAGCCGAGTTTAGGGACTGCCGACACGGCACTTCGACCCGTCCCCAATGGTGAGCTTGCCCACACGGAGCGTGATTCGAGGCCCGCTCGACCCGCGAAAGTCCTTGTCGTACCGCGATACGCAGGACTCCTCGGGGAAACCCTAGCCCCACGGTGTGGGCAAGGTCTCTGTAAGAGGGTGCTGCGGGCCACTCCGTTTCTTTGTGGAGTCCCTACGAATGGCCCAATGATTCTTTGCCTGTCGCAGACCCCTTGTCCCCAGGTTTACCCGTGAGTAGCGTTCTGGATGTCTCGAACGTACTTGGGGTAACAGCTGCCGTGTGCGGCAGCGGTCGAAAGTGGGTGGGGACCGGTGACAGTGCGCAGGCCGGTGGCGTGGACCGTGGCGGTCGTACTCTTCGCGGAGGCGGTCGGTGTCGCGGCGCTCAACTGGTTCCTCGCGGTCGTCGTCGACCGGCAGGACATGTCCCTGGCCGGTCTCGACCCGGACATGATGTCCGTGTCCTCGAAGATCGGCGGAGTTGTCTTCGGGCTCTACTTCGCGCTGTGCGGGCTGGTCGCCCTGCTGGTGGCGGTGCGCGACCGGGCGCCCGCGGGCCTCGGCCGGATCCTGCTGATCAGCGCGGCCGTGGTGCACGGGCTGCTCGGCGCGTTCTCCTGGGGCCTGGTCGGCTGGCACGCCTTCCTGGCCATGGTCCTCGTCCTCGGCCTCATCGTGCTCCTGCTGATGACCTACGACGCCCGTGAGGAGGCCGCCGCCGTCCGGCCCGACGACGGCACGCCCGGCGACGGTTCCCCGGTCAGCCCTCCGCCGGCGCCCACAACTCCGTGATGCCGACCCCGAGCTCGGCCAGCAGACGCCGGAGCAGGGGCAGGCTGAGGCCGATCACGTTCCCGTGGTCGCCCTCGATGCCGTCGATGAAGGGGGCCGAGCGGCCGTCCAGGGTGAAGGCCCCGGCGACGTACAGCGGCTCGCCGGAGGCCACGTAGGCGGCGATCTCCTCGTCGGTCGGCTCGCCGAAGCGGACGACGGTGGAGGCGGTGGCCGAGACGTGGCGGCCGGAGGCGGTGTCCCAGACGCAGTGGCCGGTCTGGAGCGTGCCCGCCCGGCCGCGCATCGCCTTCCAGCGGGCGGTGGCCTCCTCGGCGTCCGCCGGCTTGCCGAGGGCCTGCCCGTCGAGGTCGAGCACCGAGTCGCAGCCGATCACCAGGGCGCCGTGGACCTCGGGCTTGGCGGCCACGACGGAGGCCTTCGCCTCGGCGAGGGCCAGGGCCAGCTCGGCCGGCGTGGGCGCGGTGACGGCGTCCTCGTCGACGCCGCTGACGAGTACTTCGGGGACGAGGCCGGCCTGACGGAGCAGGCCGAGCCGGGCCGGGGACTGGGAGGCGAGGACGAGTCGCCTGCGGCGCTGAGCGGTCATGCGGTCAGGTTAGCCACCGGTGCGGGGGCGGCTCATCTCAGGCCGATCACGATCATCGCCAGCAGCATGGCCGTGGCCAGGAGGACGCTCAGCCGCCGCAGCATGTGCTGCATGTCGCGCAGCTCTTCGGGCGGCTCGTTCTCGGGGTCGGACCACAGCATGCCTCCAGCGTGGGGCTTCAGCGGCAGGGGGCGCCTGAGTAGCGGTACTCAAATGGGCGCCCCCGTTGTCCCTCCGTGCGCGGTTCCCGCGCCCCTGAGGGCGTCCGCCTCAGCTCGGCCAGTAAGTGCGGCCCCATGACGCCGGGCCCGGGTGGGGCAGGCGGGCCGCCGCGATGCGGGACGGGTCGGACCACGCGTCGCGCGGGCCCTCGGCGCCGGACGGCTCGGCGGCCGCCGTCGCGGCGCGGGCGCGGACCACCGCCAGGGCGGCGGCCAGCTCCTCCGGAGTGGGGTTGCCCCGTACGACCTTGATCACAACGGCTCCTTACAGGGGGATGTTGCCGTGCTTCTTCGGAGGAAGGGATTCCCGCTTGGTGCGCAGCTGACGCAGGCCGCGGACGATGTGGCGGCGGGTGTCGGACGGCATGATCACCGCGTCGACGTAGCCGCGCTCGGCCGCGACGTAGGGGTTGAGGAGGGCGTCCTCGTACTCCTGGATCAGACGGGCGCGGGTGGCCTCGGCGTCGTCACCCGCGTCGGCGATGGTGCGGCGGTGCAGGATGTTGACCGCGCCCTGGGCGCCCATGACGGCGATCTGGGCGGTGGGCCAGGCCAGGTTGAGGTCGGCGCCCAGGTGCTTGGAGCCCATGACGTCGTAGGCGCCGCCGAAGGCCTTGCGGGTGATGACCGTGATGAGCGGGACGGTGGCCTCGGCGTAGGCGAAGATCAGCTTGGCGCCGCGGCGGATGATGCCGTCGTGCTCCTGGTCCACGCCCGGCAGGAAGCCGGGGACGTCCACGAAGGTCAGCACGGGCACGTTGAAGGCGTCGCAGGTGCGCACGAAGCGGGCCGCCTTCTCGGAGGCGGTGATGTCCAGGCACCCGGCGAACTGCATCGGCTGGTTGGCGACGATGCCGACCGGGCGGCCCTCGACCCGGCCGAAACCGGTGACGATGTTCGGCGCGAACAGCGGCTGCGTCTCGAAGAACTCGGCGTCGTCGAGGACGTGCTCGATGACGGCGTGCATGTCGTACGGCTGGTTCGCCGAGTCGGGGACGATCGTGTCCAGCTCGCGGTCCTCGTCCGTGACCTCGAGGTCCGCCTCCTCCGGGAAGGCCGGGGGCTCGGAGAGGTTGTTGGACGGCAGGTACGACAGCAGCTGCTTGACGTACTCGATGGCGTCCTTCTCGTCGCCGGCCATGTGGTGGGCCACGCCCGACGTGGAGTTGTGGGTGCGGGCGCCGCCCAGCTCCTCGAAGCCGACGTCCTCGCCGGTGACCGTCTTGATGACGTCGGGGCCGGTGATGAACATGTGGCTGGTCTGATCGACCATCACCGTGAAGTCGGTGATCGCGGGCGAGTAGACCGCGCCGCCCGCGCACGGGCCGACGACCAGGCTGATCTGCGGGATCACGCCGGAGGCGTGGGTGTTGCGGCGGAAGATCTCGCCGTACGCCCCCAGGGAGGCCACGCCCTCCTGGATGCGGGCGCCGCCGGAGTCGTTGATCCCGATGACCGGGCAGCCGGTCTTCAGCGCGAAGTCCATCACCTTGACGATCTTCTGGCCGTAGACCTCGCCCAGCGCGCCGCCGAAGACGGTGAAGTCCTGGGAGAAGACGGCGACCGGGCGGCCGTCCACGGTGCCGTAGCCGGTCACGACGCCGTCGCCGTAGGGGCGGTTGGCGTCCAGGCCGAAGTTGGTGGAGCGGTGCCGGGCGAACTCGTCCAGCTCGACGAAGGAGCCCTCGTCGAGGAGGAGGTCGATGCGCTCACGGGCCGTCAGCTTGCCCTTGGCGTGCTGCTTTTCCACGGCGCGTTCCGAACCGGCGTGCGTCGCTTCCTCGATACGGCGCCTCAGGTCCGCGAGCTTGCCCGCGGTCGTGTGGATGTCGGGCTGCTGCTCTTCCGGCTCGGACATCGGGATGCGGCTCCCTGCCTGCTCAAAAGGGGGGACGGTTACTCGTTCGTAGAGTAGTAGGGGGTCTTCCGATCGGCAGTGCGGTGTTTCCCACACCTAGGGTGGGTTGCATGACGCCCCCAGATGCCTCTGGCTCCTCCAGCAACAACCCGTGGTCCGACCTGAGCCGGCCGCCCCTCGCCACCACGGCCCTGCGCCGAGGGCTCGTGCGGGAGGGCGGGCTGTGGCGGCGGGTGGACGTGGTGCAGCGCACGGGGTCCACCAACACCGACCTCGTGGCCCGTGCCGCCGCGGGCGAGGCGGACGAGGGTTCCGTGCTGGTCGCCGAGGAGCAGACCGCCGCGCGGGGGCGGCTGGACCGGCAGTGGTCGGCGCCGCCGCGCTCCGGTCTCTTCTTCTCCGTACTGCTGCGGCCCGCCGAGGTGCCCGTGCAGCGCTGGGGCTGGCTGCCGCTGCTCACCGGTGTCGCGGTGGCGACCGGGCTGTCCCGCGTCGCGGGTGTGGACACGGCCCTGAAGTGGCCCAACGACCTCCTCGTCACCGTCGGCGACGAGGAGCGCAAGGCGGGCGGCATCCTCGCCGAGCGGGCCGGCGACGACGGGGTCGTCATCGGCGTCGGCATCAACGTCAGCCTCCGGGCGGACGAGCTGCCGGTCCCCCGCGCCGGTTCGCTGGCGCTGGCCGGAGCCGCGAACACCGACCGGGACCCGCTGCTGCGGGGCGTGCTGCGCTCCCTGGAGGACTGGTACGGGCGGTGGCGGGAGGCCGAGGGCGACCCGGAGGTCAGCGGGCTCCAGGAGACCTACGCCGCCGGGTGCGCGACGCTCGGGCGGATGGTGCGGGCGGAGCTCCCGGGCGACCGGTCGCTGGTGGGTGAGGCGGTCGCCGTGGACGGGGACGGGCGGCTGGTGCTGGCCACGGCGGCGGGCGTGCAGGAGCCGGTGGGAGCGGGGGACATCGTGCACTTGCGGTTGGCGTGAGGGCGGCCCCGGGCGGGCGCGGTGCGCGGGCCGAGCGGGAGTGAGCTGGGGCACACCTGACGTAAAGTTGGGGCCGGTCGAACCTGACCGCGGCAGATCGGAAGGGCAGCAGGCGTGACCGTCGACGACACGGGCTCCGGCGCGGACGGGGACGGCCGGGTGGACCCCGAGCCCGGCCCGGACTCCGCCGACTCCGGCGAGGACCCGCTCGCACTGCGCCTGGAAGGGCTCATCCTGGGCGCCGAGCGCCGCTACACCCCCTTCCAGGCCGCCCGCAGCGCGGGCGTCTCCATGGAGCTGGCCTCCCGTTTCTGGCGTGCCATGGGCTTCGCCGACATAGGCCAGGCCAGGGCGCTCACCGAGGCGGACGTCCTCGCCCTGCGGCGGCTCGCCGGCCTGGTGGAGGCGGGGCTGCTCAGCGAGGCGATGGCGGTGCAGGTGGCGCGGTCCACCGGGCAGACCACCGCCCGGTTGGCGGAGTGGCAGATCGACTCCTTCCTGGAGGGACTGACCGAGCCGCCCGAGCCCGGGATGACACGCACCGAGGTGACGTACCCGATCGTCGAGCTGCTCCTGCCCGAGCTGCAGGAGTTCCTGGTCTACGTCTGGCGGCGCCAGCTCGCCGCGTCGGCCGGCCGGGTCGTCCAGGCCGGGGACGACGAGGAGATGGTCGACCGGCGGCTCGCGGTCGGCTTCGCGGACCTGGTCGGCTTCACGCGGCTGACCCGCCGGATGGAGGAGGAGGAGCTCGGCGAGCTGGTCGAGGCCTTCGAGACCACCGCCGCCGACCTGGTCGCCGCGCGCGGCGGGCGCCTGATCAAGACCCTCGGCGACGAGGTGCTCTACGCCGCCGACGACGCCGGCACCGCCGCCGAGATCGCGCTGCTCCTCGTCGAGACGATGGCGAACGACGAGACCATGCCGGAACTGCGCGTCGGCATAGCCTTCGGCACGGTGACCACCCGGATGGGCGACGTCTTCGGCACGACCGTCAACCTCGCTTCGCGGCTCACGTCGATAGCCCCCCGCGACGCCGTCCTCGTCGACTCCGCCCTCGCCGAGGAGCTGGTCCGGACCCGGGACGCCCCCGCCTCGGAGGCGGCGGCGGCCGAGGAGGCCGCCACGGCCGAGAAGGAGGGCGAGGAGCCGCCGGCGTACCGCTTCGCGCTCCAGCCGATGTGGCAGCGGCCGGTGCGCGGCCTCGGCGTGGTCGAGCCGTGGCTGCTCACGCGGCGGGGGGACGGCGGGGAGTCCTAGGGCTCCCTGACCAGGGCGTCCTGCGGCAGACGCTGTGTGCCGGGCCCGCTGTGTGCCGGGCCCGCTGTGTGCCGGGCCCGTCGTGTGCCGGGCCCGTCCCGTGCCGGGCTGCTGTGTGCCGAGCCGTCCCGTGCGGTGCCGCCCTGCCCAGGGGCGGCACGGACCGCCTCAGCCGTCGTCGCCGAGCAGGCCCACGCAGAGGCCGATGATCGGCACGCACAGGCCCGGGTCATCGGGTTCCGGGGCCGGTGCGGGGGACGGCGGTGGCGTACCGCGGCTCGGGGGTGGTGCGGGAGCACCGGCGCCCGGGGGAGTGCTGGCGCCCGGAGGCGGCTCCGGTGGCCGCGGTGACCGCGGAGCGCGCGTGGCCGGAGTCCGGGCGTCCGGCCGCGCGGCGTCCGGATCCGGGCCGTGCCGGTCCGGGGTCTCCGGGACGGCTGTCGAGGAGGGCCGGAGCGCGTCCGAGGGGCCCTCGGCGGACGGGCCCGGTGGCAGGCCCGGCTCCGGAGATCCGCCCAGACCGCCCAGGGCCGAGGTCGCCGACGGGCTCGCCTCCGGTGAACCGGCGGTGCGCGTGGCGGCAGGCGCCGGGGCCCGGTCCGTGGCGGTGTCCCGCCCCGCGCCCGTCTCGACGCGCGGCCCGGCGTCCGCGCGGAACCCCTCCGCGTCCGTGCCGCCGGTGTCGGGCAGCAGGCGTACGAGGCTCAGGGCGCCGGCCGCCAGGGCGAGGCCGCCGGTGGTCAGCAGCGCCGTGCGGGGGCGGGGGCGGGGGCGGCGGTGCCGCCCCCGGTGGTCCCACGAGTGCCGCGGCCTCGTCGCCGTACCGGACGTGGTGGTACCGGTCGTACCGGTCGTCGTCATGGGCCCTCCCCGATGCGCGCACGCGCCCCCCTGCGCCGTGGCGGAGCGACGCTACGCGCCGGCGGCGGCCGGGATACGGCGGTCGGCCCGATGTCACTCGAACGGGTGGGCGGGGCGGTGCCGGGGGCGATGCGGGCGAGCGGGCGTGCCCGGCCTTTCCCGGAGCGGGTCCGCCTGCGATGATCGGGCCGTCGAGTTGTTAACCCGCGTTAACCGGAGGGTGTCATGAGCGAGGAGCGGTTCGGAGAGTTCGTCCTGGTGCGGCGGCACGGGGACGGGCATGTCGCGGAGCTCGCGCTCGACCGGCCGAAGGCCATGAACGCCGTGTCGACCGCCATGGCCCGGTCCATCGGCGCGGCCTGCGCGGCCCTGGGCGGCGACCCGAGTGTACGGGTCGTGGTGCTGACCTCCACCCACGAGCGGGCGTTCTGCGTCGGCGCCGACCTCAAGGAGCGCAACTCCTTCTCCGACGCCGACCTGCTGCGGCAGCGCCCGGTGACGCGCGGCGCGTACACCGCGGTGCTGGAGCTGCCGGTGCCGACGGTGGCGGCCGTGCACGGGTTCGCGCTGGGCGGGGGCTTCGAGCTGGCGCTGTCCTGCGACGTGATCGTGGCCGACCCCACGGCGGTGGTCGGGCTGCCCGAGGTGTCCGTCGGCGTGATCCCCGGCGGTGGCGGCACGCAGCTGCTGCCGCGCCGGGTGGGGGCGGCGCGCGCCGCCGAGCTGGTGTTCACGGCGCGGCGGGTGGAGGCCGCCGAGGCACGGGAGCTGGGGCTCGTGGACCAGCTCGTGGACGAGGGCCGGGACCGGGAGGAGGCGCTGGAACTGGCCTCCCGGATGGCGGCGAACTCGCCCGTGGGGCTGCGGGCGGCCAAGCGGGCGCTGCGGCTCGGACACGGGCTGGACCTGCGGGCCGGCCTCGAGGTCGAGGACGCGGCGTGGCGGTCGGTGGCCTTCTCCGGTGACCGGGCGGAGGGTGTCGCGGCGTTCAACGAGAAGCGGGCGCCGCGCTGGCCGGGGGAGTGAGGCCGCCGCGTGATGGGCGCCCCCGTTCGCCCTGTTTGAATCCCGTTTCTCCCTGAATCTCCCTAGCCTGGAGTGATGGGTGAGGACAGGCGGCTCACGGCCGTGGTGGCGCTGGCGCAGGGCATGGCCGCCGCGCAGAGCACGCAGGAGGCGTGGCGGGCGGCGGCCCTCGGCGGGTGCCTGGCGCTGGGCGGCAGCTTCGCGGCGCTGTCGGTGTGGGAGCGCGAACTGGGCCGGCTCCGGGTCCTGGTGAACGTGGGCGAGCTGGCCGAGGGCGAGGAGGAGTTCCCCGAGGACGAGTCCTACCCGGTGCACCAGTTCGCGGAGATCACCGAGTTCCTGCACGAGCGCTGGGCCGGCGGCGGTGAGCCCGACGCCTGGGTGGAGACGGCCGAGGGTCCTGCCGCCGGACGCCCCGGGTACGTCCACCAGCGGGTCGCCGCCCTGCGCCGCCGGGGGCGCGGCTGCTGCGTGGTCGCGCCGATCGTGCTGCACGGCCGCGCCTGGGGGGAGCTGTACGTGGCCCGGCCGGTGGGGGAGCGGGTCTTCGAGCGGGCGGACGCCGACTTCGCCACCGTGCTGGCCTCGGTGGTGGCCGCCGGGATCGCGCAGACCGAGCGGCTGGAGGAGGTCCGGCGCCTCGCCTACACGGACGCGCTCACCGGACTGGCCAACCGCCGCGCCGTCGACGCCGCGCTGGACGAGGCCGTCGAGCGGCACCGCGCGGAACACGTCGTCGTCAGTCTCGTCGTCTGCGATCTGAACGGCCTGAAACGGGTCAACGACACACACGGGCATGCCGTCGGCGACCGGCTGCTGGAACGTTTCGGTTCGGTGCTGTCCCTGTGCGGGGCGATGCTGCCGGGGGCGCTCGCGGCACGGCTCGGCGGGGACGAGTTCTGCCTGCTCGCGGTGGGGCCGCCGGCCGACGCGGTGGCCAAGGCCGCCGAGGAGCTGTGCCGGCGGGCGGCCGAGCTGGAGCTCGGCGACGGTGTGGCCTGCGGGGTCGCGTCCACGGAGGACCCCGTGGGTCCGGTGCGCTCCGCCCGCCGGCTGTTCCGGCTCGCGGACGCCGCCCAGTACCGTGCCAAGGCGGAACGGGCGGCCGGGCCGGTCGTCGCGGGGCGCGAGGGGCCCGACGACCCCGTGGTGCGGCTGGCGGACGAGCCGTCCCGGGAGGAGGACGGGGAGCGCAGGCGGTTCCGCGGCCGGCACTCGCCGTGACCTGGCGCCGGTAAGGGGCGCAAGCCGCACGCATCCGTGACGTACCCCCTCGTGACATCATCGAATTCACTGCGTACGCTCCTGAATATGGATATGCACACTGTGGTGGTGGGGACGTCCGGGGTCACCGCGTCCGACGTCCTCGCCGTGGCGCGCGCCGGCGCCCGGATCGAGCTTTCCGAGGAGGCGGTGGCGGCCCTCGCCGCGGCCCGCGAGATCGTGGACGCGCTGGCCGCCAAGCCGGACCCCGTGTACGGCGTCAGCACCGGCTTCGGCGCCCTGGCGACCCGGCACATCAGCCCCGACCTGCGGGCGCAGCTCCAGCGCAACATCGTCCGCTCGCACGCCGCCGGGATGGGCCCGCGCGTCGAGCGGGAGGTGGTCCGCGCGCTGATGTTCCTGCGGCTGAAGACCGTCTGCTCCGGGCACACCGGCGTCCGACCCGAGGTCGCGCAGACCATGGCCGACGTGCTCAACGCCGGGATCACCCCGGTCGTGCACGAGTACGGCTCCCTCGGCTGCTCCGGCGACCTCGCCCCGCTCTCGCACTGCGCCCTCACCCTCATGGGCGAGGGGGACGCCGAGGGCCCCGACGGCATCGTGCGGCCCGCCGGTGAACTGCTCGCCGAGCACGGGATCGCCCCGGTCGAGCTGCGCGAGAAGGAGGGCCTCGCCCTCCTCAACGGCACCGACGGCATGCTCGGCATGCTGGTCATGGCCCTCGCCGACCTCGACACCCTCTACAAGAGCGCCGACATCACCGCCGCGCTGACCATGGAGGCCCTGCTCGGCACCGACAAGGTGCTCGCCCCCGAGCTGCACGCCATCCGCCCGCACCCCGGGCAGGCCGCCAGCGCCGCCAACATGGCCGCCGTGCTCAAGGGCTCGGGCCTCACCGGCCACCACCAGGACGACGCCCCCCGCGTCCAGGACGCGTACTCCGTGCGCTGCGCCCCGCAGGTCGCCGGCGCCGGACGCGACACCATGGCCCACGCCGGCCTGGTCGCCGAGCGGGAGCTGGCGGCGGCCGTGGACAACCCGGTCGTCCTCCCCGACGGACGCGTGGAGTCCAACGGCAACTTCCACGGCGCCCCGGTCGCCTACGTCCTGGACTTCCTCGCCGTCGCCGCCGCCGACCTCGGCTCCATCGCCGAGCGGCGCACCGACCGGCTGCTGGACAAGAACCGCAGCCACGGTCTGCCGCCGTTCCTCGCGGACGACGCCGGCGTCGACTCCGGACTGATGATCGCCCAGTACACGCAGGCCGCCCTGGTCAGCGAGTTGAAGCGGCTGGCCGTACCGGCCTCGGCGGACTCCATCCCGTCCTCCGCGATGCAGGAGGACCACGTGTCCATGGGCTGGTCGGCGGCGCGGAAGCTGCGCACCGCGGTCGACAACCTCACCCGCGTGATCGCCGTCGAGCTGTACGCCGCCACGCGCGCCATCCAGCTCCGCGAGGGCCTGACCCCGGCCCCGGCCTCCCGAGCCGTCATCGACGCCGCACGGGCGGCGGGCGTGGAGGGTCCCGGCCCGGACCGCTTCCTGGCACCCGACCTCGCCGCGGCCGACGCGTTCGTGCGCGACGGGCGCCTGGTCGCGGCGGCGGAGACGGTCACCGGGCCGCTGCGCTGACCCGACCCGCGAGGCGCGGAGGGACCCTGTCGGGACGACGGGGCCCTCCGCGCCTCACTGGTTCAAGAATGCGGAAACAACGTCAAGTGTCTAAAAATCAAGGCGCTCCCGGCGCACCGAGTACCCGACGAAGCCGACGCCGAGCCCGAGGCAGAGGGCGCCGCCGACGACGTACGGCGTGCTGTCGAAGCTTCCGGTGTCGGCCAGGCGGGCGGTGTCCTCTCCGGTGGTCGCCGTGCCCGTGGACGCGGCTCTGGCCTGTGCGGTGACCTGCGGGGACGGGCTCGCGGCGGCGGACGCGAGCACCGGTGTGTCCGGGGTCGCGTTCGCGGACGGGACGAACCACAGGGCGCACAGCAGACCACCCGCGGCGGCGGCGGTCAGCAACGGACGGCGAGCGGATGACACGGAATATCGATCCCCTTGTGGCGCTGGCGAATTGGCCGTGTGGGCAGATGTTAGTGAAAGTCGCGGGTCACAGGAAAGTCACGGGCGCGGTCGGCCTTACGCTCCGGGCATGAGCACTCCAGAGACATCTCGTTTTGTACGGGTTCGCGTCGACCTCGTCCTCGAGGTCGACGACGAGCAGGCCGTCACCGGGGCCGCGCTCCAGGCACTCGCCGGCGACGCCGACCTCTCCGACGCCGAACGGGCCCACGCCGAGCAGGCTGTGACGGACGACACCGCGGAGGCCCTGGCCTACCTCGTCGACCCGTTCGACCTGGTGGGCGAGGTGCCCGGAGTGGAACTCCAGCAGGCGTCCTGGAGCAGTGAGCAGATCGACTACGACCCCGACTCGCCCGAATGGGACCTCGACGAGGATGATGGCGACGAGAACGACCCGGAAGACGATGAAATGAAGGTCGGCTGACGCCGCGTGGGGAAATTCCCGACCCCGGGCGGCAACCGCCGTCCGGGGTTTCGTCGTCTCACGGTGCGCACGGACCGCCCCCGTACCGCGGCAGGCCGCCCCGCCTGAGCGGAAACGTGGTATGCCCCACACCGGAGAGCGATGTGGAACGGGACGAACCGGTCGTAGCGTTGAAAGTTCTTGACGGGGAATCTCGGGGTTACGGGAATCGGCGACGATGGAGAAGCGTGTGATGACGGACGGTAAGCGGCGCAAGGGCATGGTGGCCGCGTCCGCACTGCTCGGCGGTGTGCTGGTGCTCTCGGCATGTTCCAGTAGCGACGCCGGCACCTCCGGCGGGGACGGCAGGACCTCGCAGGCCGAGGCCGACGAGGCCGCGGCGAAGAAGTCGTCCGAGGCCCAGATCAAGATCACGCCCGGGGACGGCTCCGACAACGCCTCCATCAACAACTCCGCCGCCGTCACCGTGAGCAAGGGCACGCTCACCGAGGTCAAGATGACCGCCACCGACGGCACCGTGGTCGAGGGCCAGATATCCGCCGACAAGACCAGCTGGAAGCCCGCCGGTCAGCTGGAGCGGGCCACCAAGTACCAGATCACGGCGACCGCGCAGGACTCCGACGGCCGCGCCGCGCACGAGAACGCGTCGTTCACCACGGTCTCCCCGAAGAACAGCTTCATCGGCACCTTCACCCCGGACGACGGCACCACCGTCGGCGTGGGCATGCCCGTGTCGATCAACTTCGACAAGCAGATCACCGACAAGGCCGCCGTCCAGAAGGGCATCACGGTCAACACCAGCAGCGGCCAGGAGGTCGCCTGCCACTGGTTCAGCACCCAGCGCATGGACTGCCGCCCCCAGGACTACTGGCAGGAGGGCTCGACCGTCACCCTCAAGCTGGCGCTCGACGGGGTCGAGGGCGCCGAGGGCGTCTACGGCGTCCAGCAGAAGACGGTCACCTTCAAGATCGGCCGCAACCAGGTCTCCTACGTCGACGCGAAGACCAAGCAGATGAAGGTCACGCAGGACGGCAAGACCGTCAAGACCATCCCGATCTCCGCCGGCTCCCCCGAGAACAAGACCTACGAAGGCCAGATGGTGATCTCCGAGAAGTACAAGGAGACCCGGATGGACGGCTCGACGGTGGGCTTCACCGACGACGACGGCAAGGGTGAGTACGACATCAAGGACGTGCCCCACGCCATGCGCCTGAGCACCTCCGGCACCTTCATCCACGGCAACTACTGGGGCAAGGGCATCTTCGGCAAGGCCAACACCAGCCACGGCTGCGTCGGCCTGGCCGACGCCCAGGGCGCCGACGACCCGAACACGCCGGGCGCCTGGTTCTACGACAACTCCATGATCGGCGACGTGGTCGTCGTCCAGAACACCGGCGACAAGACCATCGCCCCGGACAACGGCCTCAACGGCTGGAACATGGACTGGGCCCAGTGGAAGGCGGGTTCGGCGGTCTGACGCCGAACTCCCGGCGGTACGGGAGTACTTCCGGCTTCCCGGGAGGACTTCCGCCCGGTTCGGTCAGGGCTTCGCACAGGCGCCCGCCACCCCGCGCAACGGGGCGGCGGGCGCCCGCCGTTCGCCCGGCTCCCCGGCCGCACGCCCGACCGGTGCCGGCCGTCGCCTCAGGGCTGCGGCGGGGCCGCCGCGGGCCGCGCGGCCGCCGCGTCCGTCCCCCAGCTCGCCAGCAGCCGCAGCGCCTCCGCCGACGGCGAGCCCGGCTCGGCGTGGTACGTCACGAACGCCTGCTCGTCGTCGTCGACCAGGCGGAACGTCTCGAAGGACAGGGTCAGTTCACCGACCAGCGGGTGCCGCATCCGCTTGACGCCGTGGCTCTTCTCCTTGACGTCGTGCGTGGCCCACAGCCGCCGGAACTCCTCGCTCTTCACGGACAGCTCGCCCACCAGCGCGGACAGCCGCGGATCGTCCGGGTGCCGGCCCGCGTCCATCCGCAGGAAGCTGACCATGTCGTACGCCTTCTGGTCCCAGTCCACGAACAGCTCGCGGTAGTCCGGATTCAGGAACACCAGCCGCGCCCAGTTCCGCTCCTCGGCGGGCAGCCTGCCCCAGTCGCCGAAGAGGGCCGCCGCCATCCGGTTCCAGGCGAGGATCTCCGAGCGCCGGCCCGAGACGTACGCCGGGACCGTGTCGATCGACTCCAGCAACTGGTGCAGCGCCACCCGCACCGGCTGCTGTGCCCGCGACCCCGTGGCGCGCCTGCGCTGCTGCTTCGGCCTCGCCAGGTGCGTCAGGTGGGCCTGCTCGGCGTCGGACAGTCTGAGCGCGCGGGCGATCGCGTCCAGGACCTCCGCCGACACGTTCCGCCCGTTGCCCTGCTCCAGGCGCGTGTAGTACGCCACCGACACCCCGGCCAGCTGCGCCAGCTCCTCCCGCCGCAGCCCCGGCACCCGGCGGTGCCGCCCGAAGGACGGCAGCCCCACGTCCTCCGGCTTCAGGCGGGCCCTGCGGGTGCGCAGGAACTCGCTCAGTTCGGCACGCCGGTCCAGCTGTCCATCCATGTGTCCCAGTATCGCCGGACGTATTCCCGGTCGTACGCACACGAGCCTGTCCCCGCCAGTGGTACGCACGCCGGTCGTACGCAAAGGCGTGGTCTGGGTGAAACCGCAGGCCGCAGGCAGGGTGGAGGCATCACCCAGTCAATGCCAAGAGAATTCCGGAGAACCCGGCATGACCACTGTCGCCGCGTACGCAGCACCCGCCGCCAAGGCTCCGCTGGAGCGCACCACCATCGAGCGGCGCGAGGTGGGCGAGCACGACGTCCTGATCGACATCAAGTTCGCCGGCATCTGCCACTCCGACATCCACCAGGCCCGCGAGGGCTGGGGCGAGGCCATCTTCCCGATGGTCCCCGGGCACGAGATCGCCGGTGTCGTCGAGGCCGTCGGCCCCGGCGTCACCAAGTTCAAGGTCGGCGACCGGGTCGGCGTCGGCTGCCTCGTCGACTCCTGCCGCGAGTGCGAGAACTGCAAGGCCGGCATGGAGCAGCACTGCCTCAAGGGCAGCGTCGGCACGTACAACGCCGTCGGCTACGACGGTGAGCCCACCTACGGCGGCTACTCGCAGAAGGTCGTCGTCGCCGAGGCCTTCACCGTCCGCATCCCCGACGGGCTGTCGCTCGACGTGGCCGCGCCGCTGCTGTGCGCGGGCATCACCACGTACTCCCCGCTCAAGCACTGGGGCGCCGGCCCGGGCAAGAAGGTCGCCGTGATCGGCCTGGGCGGCCTCGGCCACATGGGCGTCAAGATCGCCCACGCGATGGGCGCCGAGGTCACCGTGCTGTCGCAGTCGCTGCGCAAGAAGGACGACGGCCTGAAGATGGGCGCCGACCACTACTACGCGACCAGCGACGAGCAGACCTTCCAGGAGCTCGCGGGCACCTTCGACGTGATCCTCTCCACGGTCTCCGCGCCGCTGGACTTCGGCTCCTACCTCGGCCTGCTCAAGACCGGCGGCGCCCTGGTGAACGTCGGCGCCCCCGAGGAGCCGGTCGCCCTGAACCTGTTCTCGCTCATCGGCGGCAACAAGACCCTCGCCGGCTCCATGATCGGCGGCATCGCCGAGACCCAGGAGATGCTGGACTTCTGCGCCGAGCACGGCATCGGCGCCGAGATCGAGCTGATCGCCGCGTCGGAGATCAACGAGGCGTACGAGCGGGTCCTGGCGAGCGACGTGCGGTACCGCTTCGTGATCGACACCGCGACGATCTGACCCGACCGGGAAGAATTTCCCTCCCTCCCTGTCACACTCCCGCCCCGCCCCGGGTCATACCGCCACGGACACACACGGCGGACGTCCGGGCGGGGCGGATCAGTACCCGCTCCCCCGGGCGCCATGACCCCGGGAGCAGTAGTCATGACGCACCCCTCGACCCCCACCACCCCCCTCCTGGTCACCGGCGGCACGGGCACCCTCGGCAGCCACGTCGTCCCGCTGCTGAGGGCGGCCGGCCACGAGGTGCGGATCCTCACCCGCCGCCCCCGCCCCGACGCGGACGGCATCACCTACGTCACCGGCGACCTCCTCACCGGTGAGGGCGTCGAGGCCGCCGTCGCCGGCGTGCACACCGTCCTGCACCTGGCGGGCGGCCCCAAGGGCGACGACAAGGCGACCCGCGCCCTGGTGAGCGCCGCCGTCGGCGCGGGAGTACGGCACATCGTGTACATCTCGGTCGTCGGCGCGGACGGCGTCCCGCTGGCCTGGCTGCGCACCAAGCTGGAGTCGGAGCGGGCCATCGCCGGCTCGGGCATCGGCTGGACGGTGCTGAGGGCGGCCCAGTTCCACGAGCTGACGCTGACCATGATCGAGAAGATGACCAAGCTGCCGTTCCTCCCCGTCCCCGGCGGCCTGCGCCTCCAGCCCGTCGACTCCCGCGAGGTCGCCGCCCGCCTGGCCGAACTGGCCCTCGCGGCCCCGTCCGGCCGGGTCCCCGACCTGACCGGCCCCGAGGTCCACGACCTGGCCGCCCTGGTCCGCCCCTACCTGACCCTGCACGGCAGGCGCCGGCGCCCCCACCTGCCGGTCCGCATCCCCGGCAAGGCGGGCCGCGCCTACCGCGCGGGCGCCAACCTCACGCTGGACGGCGCGCAGGTGGGCCGGCGGACGTGGGAGCAGTTCCTGGCCGAGCGGGCCGGACAGGCGACGGAGGCGGCGGCTACCGCCCGCCCGTGAGCCCGGCCGGGACCGGGGCCCGACGGCGCCGCAACGCCGGGTCGAGCAGCGCGGGCGGGGTGTCGAACTTCTCGTGCGCCGCCAGGTCGGTGCCGGGCGCGACGATCTCGTCGATCGCGTCCAGCACGTCGTCGGGGAGGACGGTGTCGGCGGCGGCGAGCTGCGCGTGCAGGTGGTCCAGGGTGCGGGGGCCGATGAGGGCGGCGGTCACGGCGGGGTGGGCGGTCACGAAGCCGAGGGCCAGCTGGATCAGGGTCAGGCCGGCCTCGTCGGCGACCCGGGCCAGCCGCTCGACGGCGTCGAGCCGGGCCCGGTTGGCGGGCAGCGAGGGGTCGAAACGCTCCGGCATGACCGCCGACCGATGGGTGGTGATCTCCCTGCCCGCCCGCACCGCGCCCGACAGCCAGCCCGACGCCAGCGGGCTCCACACCAGCACCCCGAGCCCGTACTGCTCGCTCACGGGCAGCACGTCGCCCTCGATACCGCGCTGGAGGACGGAGTAGCTGGGCTGCTCGGTGACGTAGCGGCTCAGGCGGTGCTCGCGGGCGGCCCACTGCGCCTGCACGATGCGGTACGCGGGGAAGGTCGAGGAGCCGAAGTAGCGGATCTTCCCCGCGCGCTGAAGATCGGTCAGTGCCGACAGGGTCTCCTCGTCGCCGGTCTCCGGGTCCCACCGGTGGATCTGGTAGAGGTCGACGTGATCGACGCCGAGGCGGCGCAGGCTGTTGTCCAGCGCGGTGACCAGCCAGCGGCGCGAGGCGCCCCGGTGGTTGCGGTCCTCGCTCATGGGCATGACCGCCTTGGTCGCCAGCACGATGTCGTCCCGGCGACCGGCGACGGCCTTGCCGACCATCTCCTCCGACTCGCCCCGGCCGTACATGTCGGCGGTGTCGATGACGTTGACCCCGGCCTCCAGGGCGGCGTCGACGATGGCGGTGGCCTCGTCCTGGGTGGTGCGTCCGATGGCGCCGAAGTTCATGGCACCGAGCGCGAGGGAGCTGACCTGGACACCGGTGCGGCCCAAGGTGCGGTACTGCATGATCGTGTTCCTCCGTCGAGGGAAGGGAGCGGTGCGCACGGGCGCACGGCGTGGCACGACGGCCCCGGGCTCTGGCATCATGGGCAACCGGAACGCCGTCCCGTTTGACGATACGGAACGGTGTCCCGTTTAGCAATGCCGGTCTGTGGAGGGAACGACGCGATGGTGGACGGCGACGAGACCGAGGGGCGTACGGACCGTCCCAGACGCGCGGACGCCCGGCGCAACCAGAAGACCCTCCTGGACGCGGCCGCCGCGGTCTTCGTGAGGTCCGGCGTGGAGGCGCCGGTCCGCGACATCGCGGCCGAGGCGGGCGTCGGTACGGCCACGATCTACCGGCACTTCCCGACGCGGGCCGACCTCATCATCGGCGTCTACCGGCACCAGGTGGAGGCCTGCGCCGCGGCCGGCCCCGAACTGCTGGCGAGCAGCCCGACCCCCTACACCGCCCTCGCGCGGTGGATCGACCTCTTCGTCGACTTCCTGGTCACCAAGCACGGCCTCGCCGGCGTACTCCAGTCCGACAACGCCGGCTTCGAGACGCTGCACGCCTACTTCCTCGACCGCCTCGTGCCGGTGTGCACCGACCTCCTCGACGCCGCGGCCACCGCCGGCGAGATCCGCTCCGACCTGTCCGCCTACGAACTCATGCGCGGCGTCGGCAACCTCTGCATCGGCGCGGAGAACGACCCGCGCTACGACGCCCGGCGGCTGGTGGGTGTGCTCGTCACGGGGGTGCGGCGAACGGAGTGACCCGGGCGCCGAGCGTCAGGACCCGGCACCGTCACGTCGGCCGGTGTCCGTCTCCCGCGTCCACAGCGAGAGGTCGCTGCTCGTGGCCACGGCGATCGTACGGCCGGAGGGGGAGAAGCCGGCGGCGCGGAATGTGGAGTGGCGCGAGTGGAAGATGTGCCACCACCGCTCTCCGTGCGGGCCGGTGTGGAAGCCGCCGCCACGGGACAGCAGGACGCGCTCGTTCGGCCAGGCAGGGGCGACCACGTCCAGGGACCAGCCGTCCTCGGTGGTGGCGTGCAGCCCGCCGCCGTAGAGCCCCGTGATGCGCACGCGGCTCCCGGCGACCGGCCCCAGCCCGGGGCACGACAGGTCGGCGACGCCGCCGGGCGTGCTGTGCTCGGGATCGGGATCGGGGTCGCGGTCTCTGGCGATCTTCTCGCCGGTGACGGCGTCGAAGAGACCGTGCCCGTCCTGCGAGACGACCATGACCAGATCACGGCCGGTGCCGGGATGCGTCGCGAACCCGATCCCGAGCAAGCCGCCCACGGGAACGCCGTACCGGTACTCGAAGACGGGTCGCCAGGGCCTGGGCGCGGCCACCATCGGCGCCGCGAGAAGCTGGTCCCGCAGCGACCGCTGGTGGGCGGTGAGTTCCGGCTCCCGCACCGGCTGCTCGACCGGCGCCACGTTCTTCGTCCCCTTCGTCATGGGTCCATGATCCACGCCTGGGTGAGCGGACCCGCGCCCTGGATCTCCACCTGCGGGGGCGGACCGATCGTGCTTTCTTCAACGACTGGATGGGCGAGACAGTGATTGCTGGCTAGAGTCGTCTGGTTACGACTGGTTGTGGGGACAGCCAGTGCCTTGGGGAGGGCATGCAGCGCATGAGTCGTCGGTCTACTGGTTTTGTCGGCGTCTGGGCCGAAGTGCAGCGGCAGCAGCAGCGGCAGATGGAAGCCGAAGCCAGACGGCGGAGGCAGCAGGAACAGCAGGCGCGGGCCTATCGACGCCGAGCTGACCGGAGTCACCGCGAGTACAGGCAAGCAGAGGCTCTGCGGCGTACCGAAGAATTGGACGCCCGGGTCACCTCGCTGCAGGGTCTTCTGGCCTCGGGCTGCCAGGCTCCGGCGTTCCGAGCGGCCTCGCTCATGCGGTCCGAGGAAGTCCAGCCCTTCGCGCCGGGCCCGTTGGCGCAGCCAGTGCCCATGCCGGACTTCAGCCGCTACCAGACGCAGACCGGCTGGACGGCGAACCGCCGGGCACAGGCCCAGGCGGAAGCGCGAGCGCGCTTCGAGAGGGACTGGCAGGCGGCTCAGGCAGCGGAGGCCCACCGACAGCGGGAGCTGGCGGCGTACCGACGTCAGTACCAGCAGTGGGCCGATGCCCAACTGGCAGACGTACGGCGGCACAACGCCGGTGTGTCGGCGGTTGCCGAGGGCGTCAGGCGTCAGGATCCCGATTCCGTGATCGAGTACTTCTCCGCGGCTCTCTACGCCTCGACGGCATGGCCGGAGGGGTTCCCGCGCCAGGTGGCGGCTGCTTACGACTCCGCGGCCCGGCAACTGGTACTCGACTGGGAGCTGCCCGCTTACGACGTCGTACCGGATGTGAAGTCGGTCCGATACATGCCCAGCGTGGACCAGGACAAGGAGACCCCGCGTCCCGTGAGCCAGCGCCGTGCGCTGTACAGGGAAATCCTGGCCCAATGCATGCTTCTGGTCCTGCACGACTTGTTCGCCGCGGATGAGGCGGAGGCTCTTGAGTCAGTGGCTCTGAACGGGTTCGTCGACGGGCACGACCCTACGACGGGCCGGCCGGGCCACATCTTCCTCGCGACCGTGATGGCCTCGCGTTCCTCGTTCCGCGACTTGCACCTGGCGCAGGTGGAGGCCGTGAGTTGCCTGGCCGACGCACTTCGCGGACAGCTCTCGGCCCGCCCGGACCAGCTCGCCCCGGTACGACCGGGCAGGCGGCCCCTGGACGTCGCCGACAGCGTCGTCTCCCATGGCGACGGCGAGGAACCGGATCTGCTCGCCATGGACCCGATCACTTTCGAGGGGCTCGTCGCTGACCTCTTCCGGGCGATGGGGATGCAGGCGGTGACCACCCAGCGTTCCAACGACGGCGGCGTGGACGTCGACGCACTGGATCCGACCCCGATCCGAGGCGGCAAGATCGTCGTCCAGGTGAAGCGCTACCGCAACACGGTGCCGCCCACCGCCGTCCGCGACCTGTACGGAACCGTGCAGGGCGCCGGTGCCAACAAGGGCGTACTCGTGACGACGTCGGGCTTCGGTCCGGGTTCGCACACGTTTGCCAACGGCAAGCCGCTGGAGCTCGTCTCGGGCGGGGAACTGGTGGACCTGCTGCACCGCCACGGACTGCGGGGCCGGCTCGGCGACGGCACTCGCCGATCCACGGCGCAGTCGGCGTCCGCGACGCGGGACGCTCCGCTGCCCGACGACTACAACGTCCTGGGCATGACGTGGGCGGGAGGCGTCGCCCTGGACGTGTGCGCTCTCGTCTGCCGGGGGAACCGGGTCCTCAGCGACGATCACTTCGTCTTCTTCAACAACCCACAGCTGCCGGACGGCTCAGTGCGTACGCTGCCTGCCGAGGCACCGGACAAGGCCGCGATCTGTGTCTCGTTCGACGGGCTGCCCGCTGAGGCCGACCGCCTCGTACTCGTTGCGGCCGTCGACCCGGAGGCCAATCCCACCGCAGACCTCTCCGGCTTCACGAACGCACGCATCCGCCTGCTCGACCCGGGGATGGCTGAGCTCGGACAGCTCGAAGTCTCGGACGGCCGTCCGCGCGAGACTGCGCTGGTCCTCGGTTCCTTCCGCCGCAGGCCGAACGGAGACTGGGACTTCGTCCTGGGCGGCAAGGGTTACACGGGCGGCCTGGAGGAACTCGTCCGGGACTTCGGCATCGCAGTGGAGTAGCTTCCCCGCGACGTACGGCGTCTTGCATATTCGGTCCACGGTCACTTCGATGCTG
Organism: Streptomyces mutabilis; assembly: GCF_046628145.1. Lineage (NCBI taxonomy): Bacteria > Bacillati > Actinomycetota > Actinomycetes > Kitasatosporales > Streptomycetaceae > Streptomyces > Streptomyces mutabilis. Next base: position 4,920,112 of record NZ_CP176874.1, read on the forward strand.
TTGTGACCACAGCATCAGTGCACGGTTCGGGAAGCATCGCCGGACGGATCCCGCTGCGAGGGGTCATGGCCCGGTTGGGCCGCTACAGGCCTGTCTTCCACTCAGAGGCCGATCTCCAGCACAGTTTCGCTCGGGTGCTGTGGGAGGCGGCTCCGGAGGTCGAGTCCCGGCTCGAGGTCCCGCAGCGACTCTCCAAGAGAACCGAGTACCTGGACCTGCTGTGCATCGGGCCGGACGCGCGGACCGCCGTCGAGTTCAAATACTTCACCCGGAACTGGACCGGCACGGTCGGCACTCCGGCCGAGGACTACGCGTTGAAAGCACATGGCGCCACGGATCTCGCCCGCCTGCACTTCGTGCGCGACATAGCCAGGCTGGAGCGGTTCTGCGGCCGGACCGCGCAGAACGGCCTTGCCCTCATGCTGACCAACGAGCCGTCCCTGTGGGCTCCGCCGGACCCCGGCCGCCCGCCCACCCGCGACCGCGACTTCAGAATTCACGAGGGACGTGAGCTTGCCGGGACGCTGCTCTGGGCCGAGGGAAGGTACGAGCCGAACACCTGCACTTTGACCGGCGCCTACTCCCTGTCCTGGGAGCCGTACTCCAAGCACGCCGGACCCGGCGGAGAGTTTCGGTGGCTGGCGGTGACCGTCAGCCCACCGGCCGACGGCGGGTCCGGCGCAGTCACATAGGGAAGGGAGCCGGACGCCCCCCGCAGGCGGACGACCCGCCGGAGACCACCGCCACCGGACCACGGACAGCAGCGCGGCGTCCGTCCTGCTGGCGTCTCCCTCCGCGCCGCCGTACGGGTGATGTATGCGCCTCGTCCGGGCGAGAGCCTCGCCGACGGCCGCATGACCCCGGACGGCACGGAATCGCGCGGAACCCTCGTGTGTTGAGGGGAGTGGACGTGGGATGTCGGTGTGCGAGCCGAGTAGCCCGAGTGATCAGAGCGATGGAATTGGAGGGCCGCGATGGCCGCGCAGACGCAGAGGGCCGTGCTTGCGGGCGGATGCTTCTGGGGGATGGAGGAGCTGATCCGGCGGCTCCCGGGCGTGACGGCGACCCGGGTCGGATACACCGGGGGCGACGTGCCGAACGCGACGTACCGCAACCACGGCACGCACGCGGAGGCCATCGAGATCCTCTTCGACCCCGAGCAGACCGACTACCGCACGATCCTGGAGTTCTTCTTCCAGATCCACGACCCGAGCACCAAGAACCGCCAGGGCAACGACATCGGCATGAGCTACCGCTCGGCGATCTACTACGTGGACGACGAGCAGAAGCGGATCGCCGAGGACACCATCGCGGACGTGGACGCCTCCGGGCTGTGGCCGGGCAAGGTCGTCACCGAGGTGGAGCCGGTCGGACCCTTCTGGGAGGCCGAGCCCGAGCACCAGGACTACCTTCAGCGGTACCCGGACGGCTACACCTGCCACTTCCCGCGCCCGGGGTGGCGGCTGCCGGCCCGTTCCGAGGGCTGACGGTACGACCGCGCGAGACGGCCCGGTGGGAATCCCCCGCCGGGCCGTCCTGTGTCGTCGGGCCCCGAGGGGCCGGGATGTCAGTGGGGGAGCGTCGCCGGACTGCCGCCGTTGGCCTCGTAGCCCGCCACCGCCAGCGCGCGGTAGACGGCGAACTCTGCCGCGGGGTCGTGCGACAGGGTCCAGGGCAGCGCGCCCACGTGGCCGTCGATGACTATCAGCTGGTTCATGGCCTCGGCCCAGCGCTCGCCGCGGACCAGGAAGAACACCAGCAGATGGCGGACGTGCGCCTGCATCGGGTCGTCGGGGCGGGCCGAGTGCACCGCGTGCAGGGCACCGTGGACCGCCTTGGTGACGACCTCGCTCTGGTAGAAGCCCCTGACCATGTTGACCTCGGGCAGGTGCTCGAAGACCGCGAAGAGGGGCATCGCCGCCAGGAGCGAACCCCGCGGTGCGCGAGCGGCCGCGGCCTCCGCGAAGGAGTACGCCAGGTCGCGGGAGCCGTGCCACTTCTCGCACCAGTAGTGCAGGGCGGCCAGGTGCGCCCCCATGTGGTTCGGGGCGCGGTCGAGGATCTTCAGCCAGAGCTGTTCGAACTCCTCGCGCGGGTAGCCGAGGCCGCGGGCCACCGACAGCTCGACGATGTAGGGGATCGGGTCGCCGGGGGCGAGCAGTGCCGCCTGTGAGCAGGCCTCCTTCGCCTCCTCCATGATGATCCGGAACTCGTCCGTGCCCGGCGTCGCCGTCCGCCACGCCTGCTGCACCAGGAACTCGGCCTGCACGGCCGCGCCGCCCGCGTCCTTGGGGGCCTCGGCCCGCCACACCCGCAGCCACTGGCCGCCCGGCGTCTCACCGACGCCGCCGGGCCGCTGCGCCAGCTCCAGCGACGCCGCGCCCGCGAAGGCCTGCACGCGCTGCCAGCGCCGCTCGCCCTCGGCCTCCGTGCCGGCCAGGAGCTGCTGGGCTCCCCGGTAGTCCTGGGTGCGCTGCACCAGGTCCAGGACTTCCAGCAGGTCGTGGTCGGGACCGGGCATGCGGATGTCGAGCTCCTCCTCGCGGGCGAAGCCGTAGTTCGCGGGATCCGCCGCGTCGGGATGGCCGGGCGGGACCAGGCCGACCGCGCCCCGCCGGCGCCGCAGAAGGGGGACCAGCACCACGGCCAGCATGGCCAGTGCCATCAGGACCCAGAGAATCTCCATGTCTCAAGCGAACCAGACCGCGCCGACAATTGGCCAACCTGTGCCCGGGCCTGTGGAAAACGCACGGAGCCGTCCGCGCCGCTACGCTCGGGCCCCATGAGCGACAGGCACATCAGTCAGCACTTCGAGACGCTCGCGATCCACGCGGGCAACACCGCCGATCCGCAGACCGGCGCGGTCGTCCCGCCGATCTACCAGGTGTCGACGTACAAGCAGGACGGCGTCGGCGGGCTGCGCGGCGGATACGAGTACAGCCGCAGCGCGAACCCGACGCGCACGGCCCTGGAGGAGAATCTCGCCGCCCTGGAGGGCGGCCGCCGCGGCCTCGCGTTCGCGTCCGGACTGGCGGCCGAGGACTGCCTGTTGCGCGCGCTGCTGCGCCCCGGCGACCACGTCGTCATCCCCAACGACGCGTACGGCGGCACCTTCCGGCTGTTCGCCAAGGTCGCCACGCGGTGGGGCGTGGAGTGGTCGGTGGCGGACTCCAGCGACCCCGCGGCCGTCCGGGCGGCGATCACGCCCAGGACCAAGGCCGTGTGGGTGGAGACGCCGTCCAACCCGCTGCTCGGCATCACCGACATCGCCGCCGTCGCCCAGGTCGCCCGGGACGCGGGGGCACGGCTCGTCGTCGACAACACCTTCGCCACGCCGTACCTCCAGCAGCCGCTGGCGCTCGGCGCGGACGTCGTCGTGCACTCCCTGACCAAGTACATGGGCGGTCACTCGGACGTCGTCGGCGGCGCGCTGATCGTGAACGACCAGGAGCTGGGGGAGGAGCTGGCGTTCCACCAGAACGCGATGGGCGCGGTCGCCGGGCCCTTCGACTCCTGGCTGGTGCTGCGCGGCACCAAGACCCTCGCGGTGCGCATGGACCGGCACAGCGAGAACGCGACCAGGGTCGCCGAGATGCTCACCCGGCACGCGCGCGTGACCAGCGTCCTGTACCCGGGGCTGCCGGAGCACCCGGGGCACGAGGTGGCCGCCAAGCAGATGAAGGCGTTCGGCGGCATGGTGTCCTTCCGCGTCGAGGGCGGCGAGGAGGCGGCCGTCGAGGTCTGCAACCGCGCGAAGGTGTTCACGCTCGGCGAGTCCCTGGGCGGCGTCGAGTCGCTGATCGAGCACCCGGGCCGCATGACGCACGCCTCCGCGGCCGGCTCGGCCCTGGAGGTGCCCGCCGACCTGGTGCGCCTGTCGGTCGGCATCGAGAACGTCGACGACCTGCTCGCCGACCTCCAGCAGGCGCTGGGCTAGCCCGGACGGCTCACCAGCCCTCCCATCCCGTCACGGGTGGGGTCGTCTCCGACGGCGGCTCCACCCACGGCTGGACGGTCAGCGACCACACCGTGAACGCCACGGCCGCGGCGCCCAGCAGCACCCACATCAGGCGGCGTACGGCGGTCCTGCGCCGCAGCATGCGGCCGCCGCGGCGCAAGACGTCCGCGTACAGCTCGGGCGGCACCCGCGGCGGCGACTGCTCCATGATCCGCCGGGCCGCCGCCTCACGTTGCAGCCGGTTCACCGGCGCCTCCCCGCACTCCGGGCGAGCACGCCCGCGCCTTCCGAGAGAGCACGTCCCGCGTCCTCCGCGCGCGCGTGCCCGGCGTACTCCACGTCCTCGGCCTCCGCCTCCGCGCGCGTGACCGCAGGTCTCCACGCGCGCGTGCCCGTCACGGCGTCGCCGCCTTCGGTTCGGCCACCGGGCGGGACCGGTCGGCGGGCGGGCGCAGCAGGGTGGCCGTCGCGCGTTCGCAGATCGTCCGTACGCGTTCCACGGGCAGGCCCAGCAGGGCCGCCGCCTGTTCCTCCGCGACGCCCTCGTAGAGCCTGAGCACCAAGATCAGGCGCTCCTGCGGGGTGAGCCCGCTCAGCGGGCCGACGGGGCGCCTGCGGGTGCGGCCGGGACCTCCGTACCGGTGCCAGGCCCCGCGGGCGAAGCGGGTGGCCAGGTACTGGCGGGCGCGGTCGTACGGGTCCTCGCCGTGCAGCCGGTCCCAGTACGCGTACGTGTGGGCGAGGGACAGGGCGAGCAGGCGCCGGGCGCGCGGATTGTCGTCCGGTGGTTCGGCCGTGAGCAGGGTGGCGGCATGCAGCAGTCGCCCTGCCGCGCCCGCGACGAACGCCTGGAACTCCCGGGCCCGGCGGGCGTTGTGGGACGCCTGCCTGTCTCGCACCGCGCCTCCCGCCCGGAGGGCGACGGCCCCCGGGACTCGACGACGACCCCTGAGGTCTCATATCAGGCCAGGGGTGGCCCGCCGGTCAAGAGTCCGGTGCGATCCGCTCGCGAAAGCCCTGACGGCTGTGTCGGAAACCGCTGACGGCCGTGGCGGAAAGCCCTGACGGCTGTGCCAGAAACCGCTGACGGCCGCGGCGGAAAGCCCTGACGGCTGTGGCGGAAAGCCCGGACAGCCGTATCCGAAAGTCCCGACGGCCGTGTCGGAAGTCCTGACCGCCGGGTCAGGAAGACGTCGGCGACTCCTGGCCCGCCGACACGCCCGACGGGGCCATACGGGCGGACAGGGCGCCGTTGAAGCGCGCGAGGAGCGCGCAGAAGGCCTCGCGCTCCTCCGGCGCCCAGTCGTGTGTCAGCTCGGCCATGAGCTGACGCCGGGAGGACCGGACCTCCTCCAGTCGCGACACACCGCGCGGGGACAGCTGGAGGACCACCGCGCGGCCGTCCTCGGGGTGCGAGGTCCGCTTGACGAGGCCGGTGTCGACGAGCGGGGCCACCTGCCGGGTGACCGTGGAGGAGTCGATCCCCATGCTCGCGGCGAGCGCCTTCACGCCCATCGGGCCCTCTTTGTCGAGGCGGTTGAGGAGCAGGTAGGCGGCGCGGTCCATCGTGTTGCGCACCTGCCCGACGCCGCCGAGCCGGGTCTGTTCGGCACGACGGGCGAAGAGCGCCACCTCGTGCTGGAGCGTCTCGAGAAGACCGGTGTCACCGGCGGTCGTCATGTCCATCGACATTTCAGGTGTTGTGGGCATGGCCGGGGGCTCACTTCGTGGAGGGCTGCTAATTGGGGGACAGGGTACGCGGCCGGGCGGCCGACCGTACCTGCGCTCGGCAAAGCGGGTCTCGGAGGTTGGTCACAACGGCCCCGGGCGCCTGTGAACTGCGATGCTGGAGAGATGAGCTACAGCACGGCCGCCCGTGTCGCCCCCGTCACCCTCGACGACGTGCGCGGGGCGCAGAAGATGCTCTCGGGCGTGGCGCGGGTGACCGCGATGGAAGGCAGCAGGCACCTCTCCCATCTGGTCGGTGCGCCGGTGCACCTCAAGTGCGAGAACCTCCAGCGGACCGGTTCGTTCAAGCTGCGCGGTGCCTACGTCCGTATCGCGGGGCTGCTGCCCGAGCAGCGGGCCGCCGGTGTGGTCGCGGCGAGCGCGGGCAACCACGCGCAGGGCGTGGCGCTGGCGTCGTCGCTGCTCGGGGTGCACTCGACGGTGTTCATGCCGAAGGGCGCCCCGCTGCCCAAGATCAGCGCGACCCGCGACTACGGCGCGGAGGTGCGGCTGCACGGCCACGTGGTCGACGAGACGCTGGCCGCGGCGCAGGAGTACGCGGAGCGGACGGGCGCGGTGTTCATCCACCCCTTCGACCACCCCGACATCATCGCGGGGCAGGGCACGGTCGGGCTGGAGATCCTGGAGCAGTGCCCCGAGGTGCGGACCGTCGTGGTGGGCATCGGCGGGGGAGGGCTGGTGGCCGGGATCGCGGTCGCGGTGAAGGCGCTGCGGCCGGATGTGCGCATCGTGGGCGTGCAGGCCGAGGGAGCCGCGGCGTACCCGCCCTCGCTGGCAGCCGGCCGCCCGGTGGCCGTGGAGAATCCGTCGACGATGGCCGACGGCATCAAGGTGGGGCGGCCCGGTGACGTGCCGTTCGGGATCGTCGGCGACCTGGTGGACGAGGTGCGCACGGTGTCCGAGGACGAGCTGTCCACCGCCCTGCTGCTGTGCCTGGAGCGGGCCAAGCTGGTCGTGGAGCCGGCCGGTGCCAGCCCGGTGGCGGCGCTGCTGAGCGAGCCCGGCGCCTTCGCGGGACCGGTGGTGGCGGTGCTGTCCGGCGGCAACGTGGATCCGGTGCTGATGCAGGGCGTGCTGCGGCACGGCATGGCCGCGCAGGGCCGCTACCTGGCGGTCCGGCTGCGGCTCACGGACCGGCCCGGCGCCCTCGCCACACTTCTCGGGGTGTTGTCAGTGGTGGACGCTAACGTCCTCGACGTGAGCCATGTCCGGACCGATCCACGGCTCGGGCTCACGGAGGCGGAGGTCGAGCTGCACCTTGAGACGAAGGGTCCGGAGCACTGTGCCGAGGTCGGCCGGGCGCTGCACGAGGCGGGGTATCCCGTCATCGGCTGAGCCGGCGGCCCCTTCAGGGCTCCTTGTCACCCGTCGTCACTCGTTCTCACCCGTTCGGGCAAACGTGCGGGCAACCGCATTGTGGGACGCGATACATCGCGTTATGGTGTGTCGTGGATCGCTCGCCGTAAATCGTTCGCTGGGCAGAGCGAAACGTACAAACCTAGGCTTTCCGAAGAATCCCCGACGACGTGGAGACTCATATGCCAGGCGCCATCTATGCCGAAGGCCTGGTGAAGACCTTCGGTGACGTAAAGGCTCTGGACGGCGTCGACCTCGACGTTCCCGAGGGCACCGTTCTCGGCCTGCTCGGGCCGAACGGCGCGGGCAAGACCACCGCCGTCCGCTGCCTGACGACCCTGCTGCGCCCCGACAGCGGCAAGGCGGTCGTCGCGGGCATCGACGTCCTCAGACACCCCAATGAGGTCCGGCGCTCGATCGGCCTCTCCGGCCAGTTCGCCGCGGTCGACGAGTACCTGACCGGCCGTGAGAATCTCCAGATGGTCGGCCAGCTCTACCAGATGCGGGCCAAGCCCGCGAAGGCCCGCGCCGTCGAGCTGCTCGAACAGTTCCACCTCTCGGACGCCGCCGACCGTCCCGCGAAGACCTACTCGGGAGGCATGCGCCGACGACTCGACCTGGCCGCCGCCCTGGTCGTCTCCCCACCCGTGATGTTCATGGACGAACCGACGACCGGTCTCGACCCGCGCAACCGCCAGCAGCTCTGGGAGGTCATCAAGCAACTGGTCTCCGGCGGCACGACCCTGCTGCTGACCACGCAGTACCTGGAGGAGGCCGACCACCTCGCGCACGACATCGCGGTCGTCGACCGCGGGCACGTCATCGCCCGTGGCACCTCCGACCAGCTCAAGGCCCGCACCGGCGGCGAGCGCGTCGAGGTCGTCGTCCACGAGCGCGAGCACATGGCGACGGCCGCCGAAGTCCTCGCGGGCTTCGGGAAGGGCTCCACCACCCTCGAGGAGCACACCCGCAAACTCACCGTCCCCGTCACCGGCGGCGCCAAGCTGCTCGCCGAGGTCATCCGCGAGCTCGACATACGCGGCATCGAGATCGACGACATCGGCCTGCGCCGCCCCACCCTCGACGACGTCTTCCTCTCCCTCACCGGCCACGCGGCCGAGACCGAGGCCGAAGGGGACGATCTCGAGGCGGACACCGGTCACCAGTCCGAGAAGGAGGCCGCCAAGTGAGCGCCGCCACCGACGCCGCGCAGAGCGCGGCACCCGCCGGTTCCGGGACCTCCGTCGGCCAGTCCGTGCGGGACTCGCTGGTCATCGCCCGCAGGAACCTGATCCGCATGCGCAGGATCCCCGAGATGTTGCTGTTCGGGGTCATCCAGCCGGTCATGTTCGTCGTGCTGTTCACGTACGTCTTCGGTGGCTCCATCAGCATCGGCGGTTCCACCGATCCGCAGCTGTACAAAGAGTTCCTGATGGCCGGGATCTTCGCGCAGACCGTCACCTTCGCCACGGCCGGTGCGGGCGCGGGCATCGCGGACGACATGCACAAGGGGCTGATCGACCGCTTCAGGTCGCTGCCGATGGCACGGGGGGCCGTCCTCACCGGACGTACCATCGCCGACCTCGTGCAGACCACCATCACGATCGTCGTGCTCGCGGGGGTCGCCCTGATCGTCGGCTGGCGCGCCCACGAGAACATCGGCAAGGTGCTCTGCGGCTTCCTGCTCCTGCTCCTGCTCGGTTACGCGTTCTCCTGGATCGGAGCCCTGATCGGCCTCTCCGTCCGCACTCCGGAGGCGGCCACCTCGGGCGGACTGATCTGGCTGTTCCCGCTGACGTTCATCTCGAACGCCTTCGTGCCGGTCACCGGCATGCCGACGTTCCTCCAGCACGTCGCCGAGTGGAACCCCTTCAGCGCGACGGTGGCGGGCGCCCGTGAACTCTTCGGGAACACGATGCCGGGCGTCCCGAAGACGGTCACCGGCGCGTGGCCGATGGAGCACCCGGTCTGGGCCTCGCTGATCTGGTCCGTGCTGATCATCGCGGTCTTCCGCACCCTGGCGGTGCGCAAGTACCGCTCGGCCACCGCATGACGGAGCCCCGGCGTCATCAGGACGCCGGGGCTCATGCAGCTCGAACAGGACGGACGGCCGGGCGCACCGGCCCGGGCCGGCTGCCCGGTCAGCCGTTGTACGGCTCGGCCTTGAGGATCTTCACGGAGGCCATCTTGCCGTTCGGCAGCTCGTACTCCGCGTCCTCGCCGACCTTGTGGCCCATGACGCCCGAGCCCAGCGGCGACTGCGGGGAGTAGGTCTCGATGTCCGAGCTCGCGTACTCCCGGGAGGCGAGCAGGAAGGTCAGCGTGTCGTCCTCGTCACCGTCGAAGGCGATCGTGACCACCATGCCGGGCGCGACCGCGCCGTCCGCGGCCGGGGCCTCACCCACCTTGGCGCTCTCGAGCAGCTGGGTCAGCTGGCGCACGCGGAGCTCCTGCTTGCCCTGCTCCTCCTTCGCCGCGTGGTACCCGCCGTTCTCGCGCAGGTCCCCCTCCTCACGCGCCGCGGCGATCTTGGCAGAGATCTCGGTGCGCGCAGGACCAGTAAGGTATTCAAGCTCCTCCTTGAGCTTGTTGTACGCCTCCTGGGTCAGCCAGGTGACGTTCTCGCTGGTCTGGGTCACGGGTGCTCCTCGTTGGTACTGGGAATACAAATCAACGCCCTACCCAGAAGGATGTTCCTTCACGGAAGGGCGAAACCACGAGCCTAACAATTGAGTGGCCAAAGGGGGAGGACATAAGCCACCAGATTCCTGACACCGCAGGTCAGAGCAGGTGGATTGGCTCCGGCGGGCGCCGCGGGGTCAGTCCGCGTGGCAGCCGAGCAGCTCGGCCGTGGTGCCCGCGGCCTTGGTGCGCAGGGTGACCACCTTGTCGACGCGCGTGTCGTCCCCGTCGAAGCGGAAGTCGGCCCGGCCCACCTCGTCGCCGTCCTCGGCCTGGGAGCGCACCGTGCAGTAGCCGGTGACCCCGGCGTCCTTGCGGACCTCCAGGTGCACCTGCACCGAGTCCTCGGCGAGCTCGAAGCCGATCAGCTCGCCGCTGATCTTGTTCTGGCCGACGTAGTGGTAGCCGAACCAGCCGATCACCGCGAGCAGGACGGCGCCGAGCACGGCACCGACGATCTTGAGTGTGCGGTCGGCCCGTTCGTCCGAGGAGCGGCCGTAGCGGCTCTCGGGCGCTCGTGTGCTCGCCGTACTCATGATCGTCCTCTCGGCGGGAGCCGGTCTTCCCGGGCCGCGGAATTATTCCGCGCCCGATTCGGTCACTATAGAAGCCTCCCACCCGCCACCCGACCGCCGCCCCTCACGGACGCCCCTGCGGGCGGCACCTATTGGATTGCGCCGATGCACACGGGCGCCGACTGACCGAGGATTGAGTCTTGACTGACCAGCTGCGACTGATGGCCGTCCACGCCCACCCCGACGACGAGTCGAGCAAGGGCGCGGCCACCATGGCGAAGTACGTGTCCGAGGGGGTGGACGTGCTGGTGGTGACCTGCACGGGCGGGGAACGCGGCTCCATCCTCAACCCCAAGCTCCAGGGCGACGCGTACATCGAGGAGCACATCCACGAGGTGCGCAAGAAGGAGATGGACGAGGCCCGGGAGATCCTGGGCGTCAAGCAGGAGTGGCTCGGCTTCGTCGACTCCGGCCTGCCCGAGGGCGACCCGCTGCCGCCGCTGCCGGAGGGCTGCTTCGCCCTGGAGGACGTCGACAAGGCGGCCGGCGAGCTGGTGCGGAAGATCCGCTCCTTCCGTCCCCAGGTGATCACCACCTACGACGAGAACGGCGGCTACCCGCACCCCGACCACATCATGACCCACAAGATCACGATGGTGGCCTTCGAGGGCGCGGCCGACACCGAGAAGTACCCGGAGGCCGAGTACGGGGCGGTGTACCAGCCGCTGAAGGTCTACTACAACCAGGGCTTCAACCGTCCCCGCACCGAGGCGCTGCACAACGCGCTGCTGGAGCGCGGCCTGGAGTCGCCCTACGAGGACTGGCTCAAGCGGTGGTCGGAGTTCGAGCGCAAGGAGCGCACGCTCACCACGCACGTGCCCTGCGCCGACTTCTTCGAGATCCGCGACAAGGCGCTGATCGCGCACGCCACGCAGATCGACCCCGACGGGGGCTGGTTCCGGGTGCCGATGGAGATCCAGAAGGAGGTCTGGCCCACCGAGGAGTACGAGCTGGCGAAGTCCCTCGTGGAAACCTCCCTCCCCGAGGACGACCTCTTCGCGGGCGTCCGGGACAATGCCTGACATGAGTGCAAGCGCAAGCATGGCAATGACGCACCTCGTCACTCTCGCCGAGCTCGACGAGGACAAGGTCACGCCCGGTGTCCTCGGGTTCATCGTCTTCGCGGTGATGGCCCTGGCGGTGTGGGGGCTGATGCGGTCCATGAGCCGGCACATGGGCAAGGTGGACTTCAAGGAGGCGCCGGAGCCGGGGGCCGAGACGGAGACCTCCGGCCGGGTGGAGCCGCAGAAGGGGTGACGCCGGGCCTGTGACCCGGCGCTGGGGTGGGGCGCCCGCCGTCACGGCTTCGCCGTCACCGCCACCCCCATCACCTCCCGGGCCTGGCGGTTCGGGACCATGCCCAGACGCCAGGCCTGCCAGCCGGACTCCAGCTGGACCCCGCGTTCCAGGAGCAGCTGGTAGGCCTCGATGTAGTCGTCCAGCTTGGTGTCCCGGGCCGGATGAGGCGCGCGGGCCAGCTGGGCCAGCTCCTCCTGCGCCACCGCCGTGCCGACCTCCACACCGCCCGGAGCGGCATACGGCAGCAGCGTGCAGCGCAGGAAGCGGGCCCAGTCGTCACCCCGCCGGTCGCCGTAGGCCGCGAAGAGCGCCGCCGCCTCGTCGCACAGGGCCAGTGCCTGCGGCGTACGGGCGTTGCCCGCGTCCACGACCGCAAGCTCCAGGCAGGTCCACGCCTCCCCGTGGCCGACGCCGATGCGCTGGAAGTCGGCGCGGGCGTCCACCAGGAGCTGCCGGGCGAAACCGGAGTTGCGCAGCGAACCCGTCTGGGCGGCCCGCTGGTCGCGGGTCACCCGGGCCGAGTGGTGCCGGGCGCAGGCCAGCCCGTACACGTCCCGCATCCGGGAGAACATCGTGCGGGAGCGTTCCAGCGCACGTACCGACTGGTCCAGGGCGCCAGTCTCCTCCAGCGCCTGGCCCAGGTAGTAGATGCTCCACGCCTTCCCGCGCGCGTCCTCGTTCTCGCGGTGCCGGGTCGCCGCCAGCCGCAGCTCCTCCACCGCCGCGGACACGTCACCGTCCACCAGCCGGGCCCGCGCCAGCTGGGTCAGTGCCCAGGCCTCGCCGCGGGCGTCCTGGGTGCGGCCGTACAGCTCCAGGGCCGTGCGCAGGTCCGTCTCGGCCCGCGGTACGTCCCCCATACGCAGGTGCAGCTGGCCGAGCTGGAAGTGGGCCCACGCCTGGCCGTGCACCGACTCGCCCGCGCGGTGCAGTACCAGTGACTCGGTGAGCAGGTCCATGGCCTCGGCGAGCCGCGCCCGGTCGCGCTGCACCGCCGCCAGCGCGTGCAGCGTCCACGCCCGGTCCGTGGCCAGCTCGGGCGAGGCCTGGAGGTCCAGCGCCTCCCGCAGTTTCGCCGCCGCCTCGGTCAGGTTGCCCTGGTGGTGGAGCGTGATGCCCAGCGAGCACAGGGCACGCGCCGCGCCGGCGTCGTGGTGGGCCTCCATGTACAGGTCGACCACGGAGGTGAGCGTCGTCCGCGCGGTGTCCAGCTCACCCAGCTGCCGGGCCGCGATGCCGGTGCGCCACTGCACCGAACGCACCAGCAGCCCCTGGTCCACGGACTGCGCCAGCTCGCTGATCTCACCGAGCCGGTACAGGTCGCCGCGCAGCAGGCAGTAGTCGCACAGCGCGCCCAGCAGGTTGAGCACCGCGCCCTGGTCGACGCCCTCCGCGTGCCGGAGCGCCGCCGTGATGAAGCTCGACTCGTCGTCCAGCCAGCGCAGCGCCTCGTCCAGGGACGTGAAGCCGTACTGACCGAACCGGTCCGAGCGGGTCGACATGTTGCCGTCGACCAGGCGCAGCACCGAGTCGGCCAGCTCGGCGTAGTTCGCGATCAGCCGTTCCTGCGCCGCCGCCCGCTCGCCCGGCTCCTCCTCGTCGGCCAGCCGGGCCCGGGCGAAGGCCCGCACCACGTCGTGCAGCCGGTATCGGCTGCCCCGCACGTGGTCCAGCAGGCCCGCCCGCGACAGTTCCGCGAGCTGCCGGGCCGCCTCCGTCTCGTCCGTGGCCAGCAGCGCGGCGGCGGCCGGGGGGCCCAGCGAGGTGCGCCCGGCCAGCGCCAGCCGGCGCAGCAGCCGACGGGCGGGCTCCGGCTGGTCGGTGTAGCGCAGCCACAGCGCCCGTTCGACCGGCTCCACCGGCCCGTAGGCGCCCAGGTCGGTCGCCAGCGCGCGCGGCGAACGCGGGCCCAGCGACGACCCCGCGATGCGCAGGGCCAGCGGCAGCCCGCCGCACAGCTCCCGGACGCGGTCGCCGGAGTCGGCGTCGTAAGGGCCCGAGGTGTCCTGCGCGCAGGCGGCCAGCAGCTCCTCGGCACCGGCCTCGTCCAGCGCCTCGACGGGGAGGTCGTACACCCGCGCCGGCAGGTCGGGCGGCAGCCGGAGCGGCTCGCGCGCGGTGACCAGCACCAGGCTGTCCGACCGTTCCGGGATCAGCGCGCGCACCTGCTCGGGGTCCGAGGCGTCGTCCAGCACGACGGTGACCGCCACGCCCGTCAGATGCTGGTGGTACAGCTCGCTGAGCCGCTTGACCTGCTGGGCCGCCGAGGACCGTTCGCGGAACAGCAACTGCTCGCGGGGCGCCCCGAGCCGGTTCAGCAGGTGCAGCAGGGCGTCCCGGGTGCTCAGCGGCGACTCGCCGTCCGAGGCGGGTCCGTCCCCGCGCAGGTCGACCACGCAGGCCCCGCGGAAGTAGTCCCGCAGTTCGTGGGCGGCCCGTACCGCGAGCGTCGTACGGCCGCTGCCCGGCGCCCCGTGCAGCACGACCACCGTCGGCTGGGTCTGCGTGCTCGCGCGGGCCGCCTGCACCCACTGCCGCAGCCGCGCCATCTCCTGCCGCCGGCCCGCGAAGGTGCCCTCCGGTTCCGGGAGCTGCGCGAACGACTGCTCCAGCGCGTTGCGCCCGCGGGCCGCCGCGCTCTTGTCGGCGCCCCGCAGCTTGGGCCCCGCCTTCTTCGGCCCGGTGGACGCGGCGAGCATCCGCTGCTGGTCCAGGAACGGCCGGATGCCGCGTACCTCCAGCGCCGTCAGCCACTGCAGCCGCAACTGCTCGGGCCCGCCGGGCTGGCTGACGGCACCCGCGCGGTGGTGGGCGGCCGGCAGGTGGGATCCGACCACCTTCACCACGGTCGCCGCGGCGCCGACGATCCCGACGGTCACCCCAGCGCCCACCGCGGTGCCCGTGCCGGTGCCGAGGGCCATGTCGGCCACCACCGCGGCGACCGCCGCCACCGCGGCCACCAGCAGGGGAGTGCCGGCGCCCTCCCGGGCGTAGCGCTGCCGGAAGGTGAGCTGACCGGCCGTCGCCTCGTCGAGGGCGCGGGTGTAGGCCTCGTACTCCTCCGCCGCCGTGTCCGCCATCGCGTCGAGCGCCCCGCGCGCCCGGGAGAGCAGCACGTTCCCGTCCGTGCGCCCGCCCGAGCGCCGGACCTCCTCCTCCACGGCCCGCCTCAGTAGCCGCTCGGCCTCCGACCGATGACTGTCCCGCATGTCGCGCCCCCTCCGGCGGCATCGGTGCCCCCCGGGTGTCCCCAGACCACTCTGGAGTTCTCCCGGCCCGTTCCCGGGTCCTTCCCCGGTTGTGCGTCGGTCAAGTGTCCTGCTGTGGGGAGACCCTGGGGAGAGGTCTGTCGTTCATCGGTTCCGGACAATCGGCCGGTTCACCTCTTGACCCCGGTGACCCCACCCACTAATTTGCGATGGAAGCAGATCCATGACTTTCGAAAGGAGGCGACCGGCGGATGTACACGAACTCTGATCTCGGTCGCCTCGCCCGCCGCACGGCGTGGGTTCCGGGTCGGGTCGCGCACGGCTGCTGAGCACGCCGTTTCTCCTGTGCCCACAGGTGGCACATTCTGGGATATCCGGATTTCCCGGTCCCTCACCCCACCACTTCACGGCATGCCGCCGTCGCGTGCCGATTTGCGCTCGCTCCTTTTCGTGGCGCCTCTGAGCGCGCCCGAGCACAGAAAGCTGCCTGAAATTGGCGAACATGATGAATCGACCTGCCTCGAGCCGAATCGAGGGCCCGTCATGGTAGCGGCACGGATCACGGTCAACGGGAAAGAAGAACCGATCGCGCCCCTCGCGCCCCACACCACGGTGCTGGACTTCCTGCGCGAGCGAGGCCTGACCGGCACTAAGGAGGGCTGCGCCGAGGGCGAGTGCGGCGCCTGTTCCGTCCTGGTGGCCCGCCCCGGCGTGGACAAGCCCACCGACTGGGTGGCGGTCAACGCCTGCCTGGTCCCGGCCGCGGCGCTCGACGGCCAGGAGGTCGTCACCTCGGAGGGCCTCGCCACCGCGGCGGAGCCCGGCACGCCGGCCGTCCTGCACCCGGTGCAGGAGGAGATGGCGGTCCGCGGCGGCTCCCAGTGCGGATACTGCACGCCGGGATTCGTGTGCAGCATGGCCGCCGAGTACTACCGGCCCGACCGTTGCGCGCACGCGGACCCGGGCGCCGGGGCGGCCGACGGCACCGACGCCGAGCACGGCCCCAACGGGTTCGACCTGCACGCGCTGAGCGGGAACCTGTGCCGCTGCACCGGTTACCGCCCCATTCGCGACGCCGCCTTCGCCGTCGGCGCGCCCACCGGCGACGACCCGTTGGCGCGGCGCCGCGACCAGGCTCCGCCCGCGCCGGTCGCCACCGAATACACCCAGGACGACCGCGCGTTCCTGCGCAAGGACACCCTGGCCGAAACACTGCGGCTGCTGCGCGAGCGGCCCGACGCGGTGGTGGTCGCGGGCAGCACCGACTGGGGCGTGGAAGTGAACATCCGCTCCCGCCGGGCGGATTGCGTGGTCGCCGTCGACCGGCTGCCCGAACTGCGGGCGCTGCGCGTCGAGTCCGACCACATCGAGATCGGTGCGGCGCTGACTCTCACCGAGATCGAACGCCGTCTCGACGGCACCGTCCCGCTGCTGGCGGAGCTGTTCCCGCAGTTCGCCTCCCGGCTCATCCGCAACGGCGCCACCCTGGGCGGCAACCTCGGCACCGGCTCGCCCATCGGCGACAGCCCGCCGGTGCTGCTCGCACTGGAGGCGTCGGTGGTGCTCGCCGACGCCGACGGCGAGCGCGAGGTCCCGCTGGCGGACTACTTCACCGGCTACCGGCAGAGCGTGCGCCGCCCCGGCGAGCTGATCCGCGCGGTGCGCGTCCCGCTGCCGCTGTCGCCGGTCACGGCCTTCCACAAGATCGCCAAGCGGCGCTTCGACGACATCTCCAGCGTGGCGGTCGCCTTCGCGCTGGACATCGAGGAAGGGACCGTCCGCAAGGCGCGCATCGGCCTGGGCGGCGTGGCCGCCACCCCGGTCCGCGCACTCGCCACCGAGGCGGCCCTGGAGGGCAGGCCGTGGTCGGCCGGGACCGCCGAGGCCGCGGCCCGGGTGCTGCGGGGCGAGGGCACGCCGATGGACGACCATCGCGCCAGCTCCCTCTACCGTTCCGCGATGCTCGGCCAGAGCCTGCTGAAGCTGTACGCCCAGACCACCGAGGCGGTGCCGTCATGAGCCACCTGTCCGAGCGCCCCGAGAAGCCGGCCGTCGGCCTCTCACTGCCCCACGAGAGCGCCTACCAGCACGTCACGGGCACCGCCCTCTACACCGACGACCTGGTCCAGCGCACCAAGGACGTGCTGCACGCCTACCCGGTCCAGGTGATGAAGGCCCACGGGCGGATCACCGCGCTGCGCACCGCGCCCGCGCTCACCGTGCCCGGCGTGGTCCGCGTGCTGACCGGCGCCGACGTGCCCGGCGTCAACGACGCCGGGATGAAGCACGACGAACCGCTCTTCCCCGACGAGGTCATGTTCCACGGCCACGCCGTCGCCTGGGTGCTCGGCGAGACCCTGGAGGCGGCCCGGCTCGGCGCGGCGGCCGTCGAGGTGGAGATCGACGAACTGCCCTCCGTGATCACGTTGCGGGACGCGATCGAGGCGGACAGCTACCACGGCGCCCGCCCCGTCATGACGCACGGCGACGTCGACGCCGGCTTCGCCGACTCCGCGCACGTGTTCACCGGCGAGTTCCAGTTCTCCGGCCAGGAGCACTTCTACCTGGAGACCCACGCCGCGCTCGCCCAGGTCGACGAGAACGGGCAGCTGTTCATCCAGTCCAGCACCCAGCACCCGTCCGAGACCCAGGAGATCGTCTCGCACGTGCTCGGGGTGCCCTCCCACGAGGTGACCGTGCAGTGCCTGCGGATGGGCGGCGGCTTCGGCGGCAAGGAGATGCAGCCGCACGGCTTCGCGGCCGTCGCCGCGCTGGGCGCCAAGCTGACCGGCAGGCCCGTCCGGTTCCGGCTCAACCGGACCCAGGACCTGACCATGTCCGGCAAGCGGCACGGGTTCCACGCCACCTGGAAGATCGGCTTCGACGCCGAGGGCCGCATCCAGGCCCTGGACGCCACGCTGACCGCGGACGGCGGGTGGAGCCTGGACCTGTCCGAGCCGGTCCTCGCGCGGGCGCTGTGCCACATCGACAACACGTACTGGATCCCCAACGCGCGCGTCGCCGGCCGCATCGCCAGGACCAACACGGTCTCCAACACCGCCTTCCGCGGCTTCGGCGGACCGCAGGGCATGCTGGTGATCGAGGACATCCTCGGCCGCTGCGCGCCGCGGCTCGGCCTGGACCCCATGGAGCTGCGCGAACGCAACTTCTACCGGCCCGGCCAGGGCCAGACGACGCCGTACGGACAGCCGGTCACCCAGCCCGAGCGGATCACCACCGTCTGGCAGCAGGTGCGGGAGAACGGCGGCATCGCCGACCGCAGGCGCGAGATCGCCGCCTTCAACGCCGCGCACCCGCACACCAAGCGGGCGCTCGCGGTCACCGGCGTCAAGTTCGGCATCTCGTTCAACCTCACCGCCTTCAACCAGGGCGGCGCGCTGGTGCTGATCTACAAGGACGGCTCCGTCCTGATCAACCACGGCGGCACCGAGATGGGCCAGGGCCTGCACACCAAGATGATCCAGGTGGCCGCGACCACGCTGGGCATCCCGCTGCACAAGGTGCGTCTCGCCCCGACCCGCACCGACAAGGTGCCCAACACCTCGGCCACCGCCGCCAGTTCCGGCGCGGACCTCAACGGCGGGGCGATCAAGAACGCCTGCGAGCAGCTGCGCGAGCGGTTGCTCCAGGTGGCCGCCTCGCAGTTCGGCGCCAACGCCTCGGACGTGCGCATCGTCGAGGGCGTCGCGCGCGCCCTGGGCAGCGACGCCGAGCTGGCCTGGGACGACCTGGTGCGCACCGCGTACTTCCAGCGGGTCCAGCTGTCGGCGGCCGGCTACTACCGGACCGAGGGGCTGCACTGGGACGCGAAGACCTTCCGGGGCTCGCCGTTCAAGTACTTCGCGATCGGTGCCGCCGCGACCGAGGTGGAGGTGGACGGCTTCACCGGCGCGTACCGCATCCGGCGCGTGGACATCGTGCACGACGTCGGCGACAGCCTCTCCCCGATGATCGACATCGGCCAGGTCGAGGGCGGCTTCGTGCAGGGCGCGGGCTGGCTGACGCTGGAGGACCTGCGCTGGGACACCGGCGACGGCCCGAACCGCGGCCGGCTGCTGACCCAGGCCGCCAGCACCTACAAGCTGCCGAGCTTCTCGGAGATGCCCGAGGAGTTCAACGTCACCCTGCTGGAGAACGCCACCGAGGAGGGCGCGGTCTACGGCTCCAAGGCGGTGGGCGAGCCGCCGCTGATGCTGGCGTTCTCGGTGCGCGAGGCGCTGCGGCAGGCCGCCGCCGCGTTCGGGCCGGACGGGGTGAGCGTCGAGCTCGCCTCACCCGCGACCCCCGAGGCGGTGTACTGGGCGGTCCAGGCGGCCCGGCAAGGTGGCACCGCCGGGGAGGGCCGGGCCCGCGACGAAGCCGCCTCCGACGGGGGCGAGGCCCGCACCGGCGCGGCAGCGCTGAGCGGTGCCTGACATGACGTGGGTCGCCGCGGTCGCGCGGTTGCGGGCACGCCGGGAGCCCGGCGTGCTGGTGACCGTCGCGACCGTGCGCGGCCACGCCCCGCGCGACGCCGGTGCGAAGCTCGTCGTGGGGCGGACCGGGACGTGGGGCTCGATCGGCGGCGGCAACGTCGAGGCCGTGGCGATCGACCGGGCCCGGGAGATGATCACCGCGTCCGAGCCGAAACCGGAACTGATCGACTTCGCGCTGAACGACAAGGTGACCAACCAGCACGGAGTGCAGTGCTGCGGCGGCACGGTCTCGGTACTGCTCGAACCGCTCCCGGTGGTCCGGGCCGTGGCGGTCTTCGGCGTCGGGCACGTGGGGCTCGAACTGGCCCGCATCCTGGCCCGCCAGGATCTCGACCTCCACCTGATCGACAGCCGCGCCGACCTCCTCACCGAGGAGCGGCTCGGCGTGCTGGCCGACGCGGTGGCGCAGGTGCACGTGCACCACACACCGCTGCTGCCGGAGGAGGTGCTGGCCGAGCTGCCGCCCGGCACCCACGTCCTGATCATGACCCACGACCACGCCGAGGACGCGGCCCTGTGCGACGCGGCCCTGCGCACCGACCACCTCGGTTCCATCGGGCTGATCGGGTCGGCGGCGAAGTGGACGCGGTTCCGCAAGCGCCTCGCCACCGAGGGCGGACACGACGACACCGTCATCGGCCGGATCAAGACGCCGATCGGGCTGCCCGACATCGCCGGCAAGGAACCCGCGACCATCGCCGTGAGCGTCGCGGCCGATCTGCTGCGCACCTTCGAATCGGCGGGCGACTGACCCTCCGGAACGGCCTTCAGGGGTGCCCCGCCCGCGTCGTCCACGCGGGCGGGGCACCCCTTCGGCATGCTCCCGGGCCGGCGGTGCCGCATGCCTGAATGGCTTTCGTAGGAGTCTACGAAGCGCCGGTACCAGCCTGCTCGTTGTTCGTGCCTTCGGCCTCTGGCCGGTTCCGGTCAGCAGCCTGTGTACTCCCTACAGGTTGCAGCCGTCGTTCCGCCCATACACCAGCCGAGGAGCCGCCATGACCACCCACACCGCCGAGTCCGGCATCCGCGAGGACGAGCGCGCCTGGATGAACCAGGCGATCGAGCTGGCCACCACCAGCGTCGCGAACGGCGGCGGCCCCTTCGGCGCGCTCATCGCCAAGGACGGCGACATCGTGGCGCTCGCCAACAACAAGGTCACCTCCAGCCTCGACCCCACCGCGCACGCCGAGGTCAGCGCCATCCGCGCCGCCTGCCAGAAGCTCGGCACGTTCAGCCTGGAGGGCTGCACCCTCGTCACCTCCTGCGAGCCCTGCCCGATGTGCCTGTCCTCCTCCCTGTGGGCCCGCGTCGACCGGCTGATCTACTCCGCCGACCGCCACGACGCCGCCGTGGCCGGCTTCGACGACCGCAAGTTCTACGACCTGTTCGAGAAGCGTCCGCAGGAGCTGTGGCCCATGTCCGTCGAGCACCTCGACCTGCCCCACCGCACCCAGCCGTTCGACGCCTGGATCGCCAAGACGGACCGCATCGACTACTGACCGGCTGTTTCCCTTGCACGGAGTGAGGGCCGCACGTCCTGCCACGTGCGGCCACCGGGCGCCGAGCCGGGGCTCAGCGCTTGAGCGTGAAGGTGAAGTCGCCGGAGATCCTGCCGCTCAGCCGGACCGCCGACACGAGCTTCCCCTCCGTGATCAGTCTCTCCACCTCGGCCCGCGAGAGACCGCACCCCTCGGCGATCAGGCGCACCGGGCGGACGGGTATCCGCGCCTCGAAGCGGACCGACACGTCGATCACCTCGCGGTCCAGGTGATCCGATCCGCCGGTGTCGAGGCGCCAGGCGCCTTCCCAGTCGAGGGCGATGCGATTGCGGCGCAGCAGGACCGGGTCCTGGAGCAGCTCGGCCGCCAGGGCGGCGTCGTTGTCGTGCATCCGGTCCAGCAGCTCGGGCCGTACGGAACGCACGTTCGTCCGCTCCAGGACGGTGATCTTCGCGGTGTCCCCGCAGGTGGCGCAGAGGACGAGGAGCCAGGCGTCGATGCGCTTGTGGTTGGCGTTGACGCGGAACTTGCCGTTCGCCCGGAAGCGGTCGGACGCGCACGCGTGGCAACGACGGCGGACGAGAGGCAGGCAGGCGGGAACGACCGCCCAGTTGTCGAGCACAGAAGTACACCGGTTTCAGTGAGAAATTCCGCAGCAAAAAGGGGCGCGGCGCACAGGCGCGACGCGCGACGATTCAGCGCTCGGGAGGTCTCACACGGTGTACAACGGCACGTCCTTGCCCAGACGACTCGGTCAGGCAGCACGGTAAGGGCGCGCGGCGGCGCCCTTCCACAGGTTTTCGCGGGCGGGTGCGCGAGGATGGAGGCATGGCCAACCGACTTGCGCAGGCGACGTCCCCGTACCTCCTCCAGCACGCGGAGAACCCCGTCGACTGGTGGCCGTGGGAGGCCGGCGCGTTCGAAGAGGCCCGGCGGCGCGACGTCCCCGTCCTCCTCAGCGTCGGCTACAGCGCGTGCCACTGGTGCCACGTCATGGCGCACGAGTCCTTCGAGGACGACGCCACCGCCGCGTACCTGAACGAGCACTTCGTGTCCGTCAAGGTCGACCGCGAGGAACGCCCCGACGTCGACGCCGTCTACATGGAGGCCGTACAGGCGGCGACCGGGCAGGGCGGCTGGCCCATGACCGTCTTCCTCACCCCGGACGCGGAGCCCTTCTACTTCGGCACCTACTTCCCGCCCGAGCCCCGGCACGGCATGCCGTCCTTCCGGCAGGTGCTCCAGGGCGTGCACCAGGCCTGGGCGGAGCGGCGCGGTGAGGTCACGGAGGTCGCGGGGAAGATCGTGCGGGACCTCGCGGGGCGGGAGATCTCCTACGGCGACGCCCGGCCCCCCGGCGAGGCCGAGCTCGGACAGGCGCTGCTCGGGCTCACCCGGGAGTACGACCCGCAGCGCGGCGGGTTCGGCGGGGCGCCGAAGTTCCCGCCGTCCATGGTGATCGAGTTCCTGCTGCGCCACCACGCCCGCACCGGCGCCGAGGGCGCGCTCCAGATGGCGTCCGACACCTGCGAGCGGATGGCGCGCGGCGGCATCTACGACCAGTTGGGCGGCGGCTTCGCCCGCTACTCGGTCGACCGCGAGTGGGTCGTGCCGCACTTCGAGAAGATGCTGTACGACAACGCCCTGCTGTGCCGCGTCTACGCCCACCTGTGGCGCTCCACCGGCTCCGAGCTCGCCCGCCGGGTCGCCCTGGAGACCGCCGACTTCATGGTCCGCGAACTGCGCACCGCCGAGGGCGGTTTCGCCTCCGCGCTGGACGCGGACAGCGACGACGGCACCGGCAGGCACGTCGAGGGCGCCTACTACGTGTGGACGCCCGCGCAGCTCACCGAGGTCCTGGGGGAAGAGGACGCCGAGCTCGCGGCGCAGTACTTCGGCGTGACCCAGGAGGGCACCTTCGAACACGGCTCCTCCGTACTGCAACTGCCGCAGCAGGAGGGCGTTTTCGACGCCGGCAGGATCGCCTCCGTCCGGGAGCGGCTGCTGACCGCCCGGGACGGCCGCCCCGCCCCCGGCCGGGACGACAAGGTGGTCGCCGCCTGGAACGGCCTCGCGATCGCCGCGCTCGCCGAGACCGGCGCCTACTTCGAGCGCCCCGACCTGGTGGAGGCCGCCGGCGCCGCCGCCGACCTGCTCGTGCGGCTGCACCTCGACGACCACGCCCGGCTCTTCCGCACCAGCAAGGACGGCCGCGCGGGCACCCACGCCGGGGTGCTGGAGGACTACGCCGACGTGGCCGAGGGCTTCCTCGCGCTGGCGTCGGTCACCGGGGAGGGCGTCTGGCTGGACTTCGCCGGGCTGCTGCTCGACCACGTCCTCACCCGCTTCACGGACGAGTCCGGGTCCCTCTACGACACCGCCTCCGACGCCGAGCGGCTGATCCGCCGCCCGCAGGACCCCACCGACAACGCCACCCCGTCCGGCTGGACCGCCGCCGCCGGCGCCCTCCTGTCCTACGCCGCCCACACCGGCTCCGAGCCCCACCGCACCGCCGCCGAGCACGCGCTCGGCGTGGTGAAGGCGCTCGGTCCGCGCGTCCCGCGCTTCGTCGGCTGGGGTCTGGCCGCCGCCGAGGCGCTGCTCGACGGTCCCCGCGAAGTCGCCGTGGTCGGGCCCGCGTCGGGCGACGCCGCGGCCGAGGGCCTGCACCGTACGGCGCTCCTGGGCACGGCGCCCGGGGCGGTCGTCGCCTTCGGTACCGAGGGGAGCGACGAATTCCCCTTGCTCGCCGACCGGCCACTGGTGGGCGGGGCACCGGCGGCGTACGTCTGCCGGAACTTCACCTGTGACGCGCCGACCACCGATCCGGAACGTCTCCGCGCCAGCCTGAACAGCTGAAACGACATAAAGAGAAACAACCGGAACGCGACCGGTGGGTGAAATGTTCAGACCCGGTCCGCGTTGTGAGGAAACACGCTCTTCACTCAACCACCTTATGTGTTTCACAGATTGCCCCTAGCCTCTTCACCGTGACGCGGCGGAGTGGTCGCCCGGGTTCGGGCGCGCCGCCGCGGCAGGGGGAGTTCAAGATCTGGGGGGATCTTTTTGCTGACGTCCGTCTTCATCGCTGCCGTTTCACTGGCGCTCTTCGGGATGGCCGCGTTCACGCTGTGGTGGCAGATGCACGCCTGGCGTACGCCGGAGGTCCTGGCCTCGACCCGGTTCAGCCCGCCGGACGGGGACGAGCACGTGTCGTTCTCGCTCCTCCTGCCCGCGCGGCACGAGCAGGCGGTGCTCGACCACACCATCCAGCGGCTGCTGACCTCGACCCACACCGACTTCGAGATCATCGTGATCGTCGGGCACGACGATCCGGAGACCACCGCCGTCGCCGAGAAGGCCGCCGGCCGTGATCCGCGCGTGCGGGTCGTCGTCGACACCCACGAGAGGAAGAACAAGCCGAGGGCCATGAACACGGCGCTGCCGCACTGCCGCGGCGACGTCGTCGGGGTCTTCGACGCCGAGGACCAGGTCCACCCGGCACTGCTCGCCCACGTCGACCACGCCTTCCGCACCACCGGCGCCGACGTCGTGCAGGGCGGCGTCCAGCTGATCAACTTCCACTCCAGCTGGTACAGCCTGCGCAACTGCCTGGAGTACTTCTTCTGGTTCCGCTCCCGGCTGCACCTGCACGCGCAGAAGGGGTTCATCCCGCTCGGCGGCAACACCGTCTTCGTGCGCACGGACGTGCTCCGCGCGGCCGACGGCTGGGACCCCGACTGCCTGGCCGAGGACTGCGACCTCGGCGTCCGGCTCTCCAGCATCGGCAAGAAGGTCGTCGTCGCCTACGACTCCGACATGGTCACCCGCGAGGAGACCCCGGGCACGCTGATCTCCCTGCTCAAGCAGCGCACCCGCTGGAACCAGGGCTTCCTCCAGGTGTACCGGAAGAAGGACTGGAAGCAACTGCCCACCTTCACCCAGCGGTTGCTGGCCCGCTACACCCTGATGACGCCGTTCTTCCAGGCCTTCACCGGCGTGATCATCCCGCTCAACGTGGCCGTCACGCTCTTCCTGGACGTGCCCGTCGGCATCGCCTTCATCACCTTCCTGCCGGCCGTCACCGCCCTGGTCACCTTCGTCTTCGAGGTCGTCGGCCTGCACGACTTCGGCAAGCAGTACGGCCTGCGGATCCGCTTCTCCCACTACCTGAAGCTGATCGTCGGCGGCCCCTTCTACCAGGTCCTCCTCGCCGGAGCCGCCGTCCGCGCCGTGTGGCGCGAGCAACGCGGCCGCACCGACTGGGAGCTGACCAGCCATGTCGGCGCCCATCTCGCGCCGGTGGACCGAGAGGACGTTCCCGCGTGACCTCCACCCTCCCCGCGGCGACCGGCACCCAGGTCCCCGCGCAACGTCGGCCTGCCCACGACACCGACCCGCCCGCCCGCCGAGCGGCACCACCGGGCCGGCTGCGCTCCTCGCGCCCCGACCTCCTGCTCTGCGGCACGCTCCTCGTGGCGATCATGCTCGTGCAGGGCTGGAACATCTCCGCCTACCCGACCCTCAGCGACGACGAGGGCACCTACCTCGCCCAGGCCTGGGCCGTCCAGCAGGGCGAGGGCCTGGCCCACTACACGTACTGGTACGACCACCCGCCGCTCGGCTGGATCCAGATAGCCGTGCTGACCTGGATACCGGCGCTGCTCAGCCCCGAGTCGATGACCGTCGGCACCATGCGCGGCGTGATGCTGCTGATCAGCGCGGTGTCCGCCGTCCTCGTCTACGTCATCGCCCGCCGCCTGTCCCTGCCCCGCTGGGCGGCCGGGCTCGCCATGGCCCTCTTCGGCTTCTCGCCGCTGTCGGTGGTCCTCCAGCGGGAGATCTTCCTCGACAACCTCGCGGTGATGTGGACGCTGCTGGCCTTCGCGCTGGCCGCCTCCCCGAGCAGACACCTGTGGCACCACTTCGGCGCGGGCATCGCCGCCGCCACCGCGGTGCTCACCAAGGAGACGATGCTCGTCGTCCTGCCCGCCCTCTTCGTCACCGCCTGGCGGCACAGCCACAAGGACACCCGCAAGTTCGCGCTGACCGGCGCCGTCACGGCCTGCGCGCTCATCGGCTTCTCGTATCCGCTCTTCGCCCTGCTCAAGGGCGAGCTGCTGCCGGGCGACGGGCACGTCTCCCTGTGGGAGGGCATCGAGTACCAGCTCACCCGCCCCGGCTCCGGCTTCATCCTCGACGAGGGCTCCGGCTCGTGGGGCGTCCTCCAGTCCTGGCTGTACTACGACCGGGTCCTCCCGCTCGGCGGGCTCGCGGGCGCGCTGCTCCTGCTCGCCACCTGGCGCTGGTCGGTCACCGCCCGCGCCCTGGCCGGACCGGCCCTCACCGTCGCGATCCTCGCCGCCCTCGCCCTGCGTCCCAGCGGCTACCTGCCCGCCATGTACGTCATCCAGGCGCTGCCCTACCTCGCCCTGGTGCTGGCCGGCGGCGCGGCGAGCGTCGCCCACGCCATCCTGCGCAGATGGCGCACCGAGGCCGAGAAACGGGGCGTCACCCTGGGCCGGTACGCCCTCGCCGGCGTCCTGGTGCTCGCCGCCGGCGCCTACGTCGTACCCCGCTGGTACGACGGCGACCGCACCGCCGTCACCGCCGACGCCAACGCCCCCTACGAGGCCGCCGCGGACTGGATGGCGACCGAGGTGCCGAACCCGGAGGACACCCGCGTCCTCGTGGACGACGCGCTCTGGCTGGACCTGGTGCACGCCGGGTACGAACCGGGGCTCGGCGTCATCTGGTTCTACAAGGCCGACCTCGACCCGGCCGTCACCGAGACGATGCCGGGCGGCTGGCGGGACATCGACTACGTGGTCGCCTCCCCGACGGTGCGGCGCGACGCGGTCGACCTGCCCAACGTGAAGGCGGCCATGAACCACTCGGCCCCGGTCGCCGTCTTCGGCACCGGTGCGGACCGTATCGAGATCCGCCGCGTCCAGCCCTCCGGAGCCGCCCGATGAGTCACGAGTCCACCGTCCCCGGCGAGCTGGGCGATCCGGCCGTAGGCGCCTCCGTCCCCGGCGAGCTGGGCGATCCGGCCGTAGGCGCCTCGGAGGTCCCCGAGCCGGGCGCCGTCACCATCGTCGTACCGACCTTCAACGAGTCCGGCAACGTACGGCGGCTGCTCTGCCTCGTCACCGAGTCCGTGCCCGCGCGGCTGCCCTGCGAGGTCGTCTTCGTGGACGACTCCACCGACGACACCCCGGACGTGATCCGCGCGGCGGCGCCCGACTGCCCCTTCCCGGTCACCGTCCTGCACCGCGACGAACCCTCCGGCGGGCTCGGCGGCGCGGTCGTCGAGGGCATGCGCGCGGCCGGGTCGGACTGGATCGTCGTCATGGACGGCGACTGCCAGCACCCGCCCTCCCTGGTGCCGGAACTGGTCGCCACCGGCGAACGGACCGGAGCCGGGCTCGTCGTCGCCTCCCGCTACGTCAAGGGCGGCAGCCGCGCCGGGCTCGCGGGCAGCTACCGGATCGCCGTCTCCCGCGCGGCGACCTGGCTGACCAAGGCGCTCTTCCCGCGCCGCCTGCACGGCATCAGCGACCCGATGAGCGGCTTCTTCGCCATCCGCCGCAGCGAGGTCACCGCCGACGTGCTCAAGCCGCTGGGCTACAAGATCCTCCTGGAGCTGGCCGTCCGCAGCCGCCCCCAGGCCGTCACCGAAGTGCCCTTCGTCTTCGAGGAGCGGTTCGCCGGCGAGTCCAAGTCCACGGCCCAGGAGGGCATGCGCTTCCTGCGCCACCTGGCCGGACTGCGCACCGCCTCGCCGCTGGCCCGCATGGTCGTCTTCGGGCTGATCGGGCTGAGCGGCTTCGTGCCGAACCTGGCCGCCCTGTGGGCGCTCACCGAGGCGGGCCTGCACTACCTGCCCGCCGAGATCGCCGCCAACCAGTTCGGCGTGGCCTGGAACTTCCTGCTCCTGGAGCGGCTGCTCTTCCGCGACCGGCGCCGGCACCGGCACTGGGCCGACCGGACCGTCAGGTTCGCGCTGATCGCCAACGCCGACCTGGTGCTGCGCATCCCGCTGATCGCCCTGCTCGTCGGCCAGTTCGGGCTGGCCGTGCTGCCGGCCACCGCGCTGGCCCTCGTCATCACCTTCGTCCTGCGCTTCGCCGGGACGGAGGCGCTCGTGTACCTCCCGCGCCGACGCCGTACGGCCCGCACAGCAAGGAGTGAGGCATGAGAAGCAGACCGCGAAGAAGCCTTCGCGCGATTTCCCGACGGAGAACGTCCGCGCTCCTGGCGGTGTCCGCCCTCACCGGGGGCCTCCTCCTGACCGCGCCGGAGCCCGCCTCCGCCGCCAACCTGATCACCAACCCC
Source organism: Streptomyces mutabilis (assembly GCF_046628145.1). Classification (NCBI taxonomy): domain Bacteria; kingdom Bacillati; phylum Actinomycetota; class Actinomycetes; order Kitasatosporales; family Streptomycetaceae; genus Streptomyces; species Streptomyces mutabilis. Next base: position 4,948,273 of record NZ_CP176874.1, read on the forward strand.
GGCTTCGAGACCGCCGGCACGGGCGACATGCCGTACTGCTGGGAGAAGTCCGGCTGGGGCGACAACGACTTCACCTTCGAGACGGTCGCCGACGCCCACTCCGGCGACAGGGCCATGAAGGTCGAGCTGACCCGCCGCGTCGACGGCGACCGCAAGGCTCTGATCACGGAGTCCGCCGAGTGCGCGCCGGTGGTGACGGAGGGCAAGCAGTACGACCTGTCGCTCTGGTACAGGACGACGACGCCGGACGCCTCCCTCACCCTCTTCCGGCACGACGCCACCGCGGGCTGGCAGTACTGGACCGACCTGAAGACCCTGGACCTGGCGGCCGACTGGACTCAGGCGAGCGTCCGCACCCCCGAGGTCCCGGCCGGCACCGACCGCATCAGCTGGGGCGTCTCCGTCTACGGCACCGGCTCGGCGACCACCGACGACTACACGATGGAGCAGGTCGCCGACCCGATCCCGGACCCGGAGTGCACGGGCACCGCCGAGGAGTGCGCGAACGGCCGCTGGGACGTGCTGCCCACGGAGAACCCGGTCCGCTCCATGCACTCGGTCGTCCTGCACAACGGCAAGGTGCTGCTGATCGCGGGCTCCGGCAACGACCCGGAGATGTTCGAGGCGGGCACCTTCACCTCCGCCGTCTACGACCCGCAGACCGGCGACTACAAGACGATCCCGACGCCGAAGGACATGTTCTGCGCCGGGCACGTCCAGCTCAAGGACGGCCGCGTGCTCGTCATGAGCGGCAACCTGGGCTACCCCTCGGCGGACGGCACGATCGGCTACCAGGGCTACAAGGACTCGTACGTCTTCGACCCGGAGACCGAGACCTACCTCAAGACCAACGACATGAACGACGGCCACTGGTACCCGTCGGCGACCATCCTCGGCAACGGCGACGTCATCTCCTTCGGCGGCCTGCGCGAGGACTCCACCGGCTCGGTGACGGCGGAGCTGTGGTCGGACGAGCAGCAGAAGTGGCTGCCGACCTGGCAGGTCAACCAGACCTGGTCGTACTGGGGCCTGTACCCGTCGATGATCCTCATGCAGGACGGCCGCCTCTTCTACTCGGGCAGCCACGTCTTCGGCAACAACATCCCGGGCACCGGCTCCGCGATCTACGACTACGGGGCCAACACCATCACCGAGGTGCCCGGCCTCCAGCGCAAGGACGAGCGGGACCAGTCGATGAGCGTGCTGCTGCCCCCGGCGCAGGACCAGAAGGTGCTGACCATCGGCGGCGGCAACATCGACTCCAACCCGGACGCCAACCGCCTCACCGACATCATCGACCTCAAGCAGCCCGACCCGACGTACGTCGCCGGTCCGCCCCTCCCGCAGGGCACCGTCGACCTCGGCAACGGACCGGTCCCGCAGACCGGTGACCAGGGCAAGATGTACGTCTCCGCGGTGCTGCTGCCCGACGGCAAGGTGCTGGAGACCGGCGGCGCGCTGCACAACCGGGCCAACCCGGTCTTCGAGACGTCGATCTTCGACCCGGCGACCGAGACCTTCGACCCGGTGGCCGTCGACCCCGAGGCCCGCGGCTACCACTCCTCGGCGTTCCTGCTGCCCGACGGCCGCGTGATGACGACCGGCGACAACCCGGGCAACGGCTCCTGGAACCACGACGTGTCGATCTACACCCCGCCCTACCTGCTCAAGGGCGAGCGCCCGACGATCACCTCGGTCATCGACACCGAGTGGAACTACGGCGACACCCAGCGGATCACCGTCGACCGGCCCATCGCCAAGGCCGAGCTGATCCGCCCGGCCGCGGTCACCCACTCCTCCGACCCGAACCAGCGCTTCGTCGACCTGCCGCTGTCCGTCGACGGCGACAACGTCGACCTCAACGTCACCAGCAACCCCAACCTGGCACCGCCCGGCTGGTACATGCTCTTCGCGGTCGACGCCAACGGCGTGCCCTCGGTGGCGAAGTGGGTGCACCTCGACGGCCCGCAGGCGCTCAGCACCAAGGACGCCTCCGCGCACGTCCACTCCTTCGCCGACGCCCCGCGGGGCGAGGTGACCGAGGCGGGCGAGAAGCGCGCCTCGCAGCCGGTCAGCCCCACGGTCTCCGGCTGCGACCGGCACTACGGCTCCGCCAACGTGTGCGTGCCGACCGCGTTCCCGGCCGAGGTGGAGGCGACGACGGCCGACCGCTGCACCTGGCTGAAGGAGCACGACTACGGCCGCCTGGAGGTCAACGGCAAGGACGACCCGCTGAAGCTGGACCGCAACCGCGACGGCGTCGCCTGCGGGAAGGGGGACGTGCGCGGGAAGCGCTAACGCTCCTGCCCGGACTCGGTGAGGGCGCGCTCCACGATGGCCACCAGCTGCTCGTGGTGCGCGCCCTTCCAGTACGCCCGCCCGCAGTCCCGGCACTGCGCGAACACGTCGTACGACCGCTGGGTGCCGCCCTTGAGCTGGTCCGCCACCTCCTCCTTGGTGGTCTGCTTCAGCAGGCCGTTGCAGGCGGTGCACCTCGTCCAGGGGCGCAGCCCGGGCCGGAACCGGTCCAGCACCTCGCGGAGCTGGTCGTCGGGGCGGGTGCTGTAGACGTAGGCGCCGGCCCACAGCTCGCGGCGGCGCAGCAGGCCCCGGTCGCGGCTGAGCAGGACCCGCTTCTCGGCGGCCGACAGCGCGGCGAGCGCCGGGTCGCCGAGGTCGGTGGACTCGTAGGCGGTGTCCACGCCGAGCAGCCGCAGCCGGCGGGCGAGGGTGCCCAGGTGCACGTCGAGCAGGAAGCGCAGGGGAGCGCCCGGCACCCGCTGCGGGCGCTCGACGGCCCGCACGCTCACCGACTCGCCGCCCGTGGGCACGTGTCCGCGCGGCACCTCGCGGCCGTCCACGAGGAGCGCGCCGACCTCGGTCAGCGGGACGCCGAGGGACTCGACGACGTGCCCGAGTGTGGAGACACCGTCGGTGACGGCGCGGGTGGCGCCGGTCGGGCGGGCCCGCGGGACGAACAGGTGCAGCTCGGGCGCGAATTCGACGTGGATCTCGGGTCCGTTCACGCGGTCAGGATGCCACGGGGCGAGGGGCGCGGCCTGGGCTTTTCCGTACGCCCCGTGTGCTGCCGCGGGTCCTAGTAGGCGACCAGCGAGATCCCCACGTAGTGCGCGATGAAGGCGGCCAGGGTGAAGGAGTGGAAGACCTCGTGGAAGCCGAACCAGCGGGGTGAGGGGTTGGGGCGCTTGATGCCGTAGATCACTCCGCCCGCGCTGTAGAGCAGGCCGCCGACGATCACCAGGACCAGCACGGCGATGCCGCCGGTCCGCATGAACTCGGGGAGGTAGAAGACGGCCGCCCAGCCCATGGCGAGGTAGCAGGGGGTGTACAGCCAGCGCGGGGCGCCGACCCAGAAGACGCGGAAGACGATGCCCGCCGCGGCGGCGGCCCAGATGCCCCACAGTAGCCACTGCCCCTTGGAGTCGGGCAGCAGCAGCATCGTGAGCGGGGTGTAGGTGCCCGCGATGATCAGGAAGATGTTGGCGTGGTCGAGACGGCGCAGCACGCCGTCCATGCGCGGACTCCAGTTGCCCCGGTGGTAGAGGGCGCTGACGCCGAACAGCAGGCAGGCGGTCAGGACGTAGATCCCGCAGGCGACACGCGCCTCGGTGGTCTCGGCGAGGGCGGTGAGCACCAGGCCGGCGATGAGCACGGCCGGGAACATGCCGAGGTGCAGCCAGCCCCGCAGCTTGGGCTTGACCGGATGCGGAAGGGAGAGCGCCACGGGACCGCGGCCGGCGGCCGGTGTGTCCTCGTGCGCGTCGGGGACGGACGCAGTCATGGGCGCATCGTACCTACGGGACCGTAAGTTACGTATCAGTACGGAGGCTCGTCGATCCTGAGTGGTCATCGTCTCACGGGGTACCCGGCCGCGCATCCCTCAAAAATCACCGACGCGGACACGTGGCGATCCTCACGCCGCTCAGGTGTGACGCCCTCTGGACAGATGGGCGCTCACGTCGGATGATCAAATGAGTGCGGTCGACACCGGATGAGCGCCCAAGAGGACAACGTCACGCATCCGGGTCGCAGCCCCCACGGGGCCCCCAACAAAAAAACCCCTCATTTAGGAGCAATCGTGGCGCGCGACATCGCTGCTCCCCCCGTCCCCACCGACCACCAGGAGCTGATCTCGTGGGTGAACGAGATCGCCGAACTGACCCAGCCGGACGAAGTGGTCTGGTGTGACGGATCCGAGGCCGAGTACGAGCGCCTGTGCGGGGAGCTCGTCGAGAAGGGCACCTTCCGCAAGCTCGACCCGATCAAGCGCCCCAACTCGTACTACGCGGCCTCCGACCCCTCCGACGTCGCGCGCGTCGAGGACCGGACCTTCATCTGCTCCGCGAAGGAGGAGGACGCCGGCCCCACCAACCACTGGAAGGACCCCGCCGAGATGCGGGAGATCTTCCGTGGCACGGGCGGCGAGGGCGGCCTGTTCCGCGGCTCCATGCGCGGCCGGACCATGTACGTCGTGCCCTTCTGCATGGGCCCCCTCGGCTCCCCGCTCTCCGCGCTGGGCGTCGAGATCACCGACTCCGCGTACGTCGCCGTCTCCATGCGCACCATGACCCGCATGGGACAGCCGGTCCTGGACGAGCTGGGCGACAAGGGCTTCTTCGTCAAGGCCGTGCACACCCTCGGCGCCCCCTTGGAGGAGGGCCAGGAGGACGTTCCGTGGCCGTGCAACAGCACCAAGTACATCTCGCACTTCCCCGAGGACCGCGAGATCTGGTCCTACGGCTCCGGCTACGGCGGCAACGCCCTGCTCGGCAAGAAGTGCTACGCCCTGCGCATCGCCTCCGTGATGGCCCGCGACGAGGGCTGGCTCGCCGAGCACATGCTCGTGCTGAAGCTGACCCCGCCCACCGGCGAGCCCAAGTACGTCGCCGCCGCCTTCCCGTCGGCCTGCGGCAAGACCAACCTCGCCATGCTGGAGCCCACGATCTCCGGCTGGACCGTGGAGACCATCGGCGACGACATCGCCTGGATGCGCTTCGGCGAGGACGGCCGCCTGTACGCCATCAACCCCGAGGCCGGCTTCTTCGGCGTCGCGCCCGGCACCGGTGAGCACACCAACGCCAACGCGATGAAGACCCTGTGGGGCAACTCCGTCTTCACCAACGTCGCCCTCACCGACGACGGCGACGTGTGGTGGGAGGGCATGACCGAGGAGATTCCGGCCCACCTCACGGACTGGAAGGGCAACGACTGGACGCCCGAGTCCGGCACCCCGGCCGCCCACCCCAACGCCCGCTTCACCACCCCCGCCGCGCAGTGCCCGATCATCGCGCCGGAGTGGGAGGACCCCAAGGGCGTGCCGATCTCGGCGATCCTCTTCGGCGGGCGCCGCGCCACCGCCGTGCCGCTGGTCACCGAGTCCTTCGACTGGAACCACGGCGTCTTCCTCGGCGCCAACGTGGCCTCCGAGAAGACCGCCGCCGCCGAGGGCAAGGTCGGCGAGCTGCGCCGCGACCCGTTCGCCATGCTGCCGTTCTGCGGCTACAACATGGGCGACTACATGGGTCACTGGATCGACGTGGCCAAGGACAAGGACCAGTCCAAGCTGCCCAAGATCTACTACGTCAACTGGTTCCGCAAGGACGACGAGGGCAAGTTCGTCTGGCCGGGCTTCGGTGAGAACGGCCGCGTCCTGAAGTGGATCGTGGAGCGCCTGGAGGGCAAGGCGGACGGTGTCGAGACCCCGATCGGCGTGCTGCCGACCAAGGAGTCCCTGGACACCGACGGCCTCGACCTCGCCGACGCCGACCTGGACTTCCTGCTCAGCGTCGACAAGGAGGTGTGGCGCGAGGAGGCGGCGCTCGTCCCCGAGCACCTGAACACCTTCGGCGACCACACGCCCGCCGAGCTGTGGGACCAGTACCGCGCGCTGGTGCAGCGCCTGGGCTGATCCCCCTGGTTTCGCGGCCGGTCCGGCTAGCCCTGACCCGCGAAGTCGTCACGAAGGCCGGCCGCGAGGGACCTTCTCACGCTCCAGTAGCTCGATGTCCCGGAGCACGGGGAGGTCCCGCCCCGGGCCGGGTCACCGCACAACGGCGTGCGGAGGACCCGGCCCTGACTCTTGCGCCTTCCGTCCCGGCGCCCGTCAGCCCGAGCGGTCCTCCAGGTACCGCGTGTGGGACTCCTGCCGCCGCGCCTCGGTCTCCCGCAGCTGCGCCGCCAGCCGCTCCGCCTCCTCGTGGAGCAGCGTGAGCTGCCGTTCCAGGTGCCGTTCCGGCGGCTCCTGCCCCGGCGCCAGCCGCGTCCACCAGCGGGCCCGGACATACGCGTCCACGGCCTCGGGCACGTCCTGCCGCACCGCCCGCGACACCGCGTGCACGCCGTCCGGGTCGGCCGCCAGCACCTCGGCGACCCAGCCCGGCTCCAGCAGCGCCCCCAGCAGGCCGGTCAGATCGCCCAGCCGCTCCCCGGCGGCCGGCGGCAGCTCGACGTCGGCCAGGTAGGCGCGCAGCCGCCCGAAGTCGCCGCGCACCTCCTCCAGCTGGGCCGACAGCTGCGCCGACGGGTCGGGGAAGTCGGGCGGCGCGGGCCGCTCCGGCGGGGCGAGCAGCGCGCCGGCCCCGTACAGGCCGGCCACCACCACGGGCCAGTACGGCCCCGCCACCCCCGTGAGGGTCAGCACCACGCCCGCCAGTCCGCAGGCGCTGCCGGTCAGGTTCTTGCGGGACTCCAGATACGCCCAGACGCCCCCGCCCCTACTGGTAGCCACGGATCTCCTCGAAGGCGCCGTCCAGTGAGCCCTGCCGGGCGTCGAAGAGACGGCCGCCGGTCAGTTCCGCGATGTGTGCCAGCTCGGCGCGGTCGGAGTCGCCGAAGAGGATCGGGAAGACCGGGATCTCCTGCCGGGCCTCGGCCAGCGAGCCGTAGAACCGGTCGAAGTCGGCCGCGTCGGCGCCGGTGGTGTTCTCGCCGTCCGTCATCAGCACGATCGACGTGAACGTGTCCCCGCCGCCGCCGAGGTGGTCGTACGCCTTCTCCAGCGAGGTGAAGATCGCGGTGTCGCCCTGGGCGGTCAGGCGCTCGGTGTCCCGGCGGATGCCGTCCAGCCCGGAACGCGGGTCGGCGGGGTCCACGACGTGGGTGGAGACCCGCTTCACGTCCGACCCGAAGGGCATCAGCGTCACCTCCTCGCGGTCGCGGAAGTCGCCGGTGAGCGCGGTGAGCGCCTGCTTCAGGCGGCTCAGCCGCTCGCCCGCCATCGAGCCGGAGGTGTCCAGGACGTACACCGTCCTGGACGGGCGGCGCAGGTCGTTCTCGTAGGAGTCCAGCAGGCCGTCGGCGACGGACCGGCTGCCGGGGGAGGGCAGTTCGCGGCGTCGGCTCGTGTCCAGGCCGGCGGCGGGCGGCACGGAGGCGAGGACCGGGCGGCGGTCGGTGAGGGCCGTGATCTCCCGCTGCGTCTCCGGGCTGCGCAGCGCCTCGGCGACGCGGCGGACGTCCTCGCGGGTCGCGGCGTTCGTCGAGGCGAGCGTGGAGAGCGGGTAGTCGGCGGTGAGCACGCCGTCGGCGGGGCGGATGACGGTGAGGCCGTCGATGCCCTTGAGGACGGACTCGTAGTTGAGCAGCGCGTCCACGGTCCCGCGCCGCTCGTAGGCCGACGCCAGCCAGCCCGACGAGCCCGAGGTCAGCTTCTGCCCGGCGAAGAACTCCTTCAGCCGGGGCGTCGCCTTCGCCACGTCCGCGTCCGTGAGCGCGGACTGGGCGCCGGAGAGCGCGGAGGCGACCGAGACCAGGGTGGCGAAGCCGGAGTTGGAGCGGGCGGGGTCGGTCATGCCGTAGGTGAGCCTGCCGGCGGTGACGGCCCGCTCCACGTCGGACCAGGTGACCTGCCCGGGCCGCCACCCCAGTTTCCGCACGGTGGCGTCCTTCACGCCGATGGCGACGGGGCTGGACATCACCGGCGTCTCGGAGACGACCCGCTCCGCCGCCTCGGGGCGCAGGCGCAGCGAGTCGTTGGACGACAGCCACACCGCGTCGTACCGGCCGTCCGTCCCGCCCTTCGCCAGCAGGTCCACGGCGTCGAGGGTGCCGATGGGGGTGAGGCGGACGGTGACGCCGGTGTCCTCGCGGACCTGCTCCAGGATCGGGGCCATGTCGGTCAGCTCGCTGGAGGCCAGGACCCGCAGGGTGCCGGGCTCGGCGGGGCCGGACGCTCCGGGGGCCGGCGGACCGTCCGTGCGGTCGTCCTCCTGCGAGGTGCAGGCGGTGAGGAGGGCGAGTGCGGCGAGGCACCCCGCCAGGGCGCGGCGTCTCATGCGAGGCCCCCTTCGCGGGACTCCAGCCGCCCCTGCGCGCGGCTGCGTTCCAGGTACGCGCTCGCGTGCCGCAGCTCTCCCGTGAGCGACTCCACGGTCGCCGCCATCGCCTCCGTCGCCTGCGCCTTGTAGGTGTCGATGGCGTCGAGGGTGCGGTAGATCTGCTGGAAGGCGGTGCGCAGGGTCTCCGCGCCCACCGCCGGGTCGGCGGCGATGCGCTGGATCTCCCCGCTCTGCGTGGCCAGCATCTCCGCGTTGCCCCGGATCAGTTCCTCGGTCGTGCCGCGCAGCGCGTTGACCTGCTCGACGACCTTCTTCTGGTGGTCCAGCGCGGAGACCAGCATCACGGAGATCCGCAGCGCGGACACCGTGGTCGTGGCCGCCCGGTCGACGCCCTTGATCAGCTCCTCGTTGTTGCGGCGTACGACGTCCATGGCGAGGTAGCCCTGCGCGCACACCGCGAGCTGGGTGAGCAGGTCCTGGTGCTTCTGCCGGACCGGGAAGAGGACGTCGGCGCGCAGCGCGTCGGCGGCCTGCGGGTCGGCCGCCTCGAGACCGGCGACGTGCCGCTCGACGGCCGTGTCCAGGGCCTCGGTGAGCACGACGTACTCCTGGAGCTTGCCCATGGTCTCCCACAGGCGGACCCGCTCGGTCTGCAACGCCGCGTTGTCGCGGCGCAGTTCGTCCTGGCCGCCGCGCAGCGAGCCCACGATCCTGTTGAGGGTGCCCTGGGCGGAGGCGTACTTGGCGACGTGGTCGCGCAGCCGGTTGCCGCCGGGCAGCCGGGACAGGAGCTTGCGGCCCTTGCTCGCGGGCAGCTCGCGCGGGTCCAGGTCCTCCACCACGCGCCGCAGCTCCACCAGGGAGCCCGCGACCCGCGCCTGGGCGTCGTCGCCCCGGTCGGGCAGGCTGCGCACGGTCCGCTCCAGCATCCGGTTGGACTGCGCGGCGGCGGTGCGCATCTCGGCGGCGCCGAGCCCGGTGATCTCGCCGACCTTGCCGGCGAACTCCGGCGAGCGGGCGTCGAGCGCGGCGAGGTCCTCGACATAGGCGGCGGCCCTGCGTGCCGTGTCGGCGCGGGTCTCCTCGTCGACGGGGACGAGTCCGCCGGCCCTCTCCCGGGGCACGGGCGCCACGGGTTCGGGCGGGGTGAGGGTGAGTGTGAAGTCGTTGCCGGTGTCGGTCACTTGGACGGTCCCCCTGTCGTCCGCTGTCATCCGCGCGCCCGGCGGGCCATCTCGCGCAGCACCTCGGAGGTGGGCACGGGCGCCTGCCGGACGCCGGTCAGCTGCTGGTTGAGATACGCGGTGTCGGCTTCGGTCGCCTCGGCGAACTCGGCGGTCGCGCCCTGCGGCCGGAAGCCGTGCGCCACGGCCAGGCGCCGCAGCTCCGGGTCGGTGGCGAGGAGTTCGCCCAGCGCGCGGCCCTCGCCGGTGAGCGGTACGACGGTGTGGTCGCTGGTGGCGGTGGTGTCCGGGTACAGGACGGTGAGGTCGCCGACGCTCCCGACACCCTCCTTGAGCAGCGCGGCGACCTGCGACTCGTACACCAGCACCAGCGGCTCGCCGACACCGCTCGTGAAGTCCCGGAACGCCGCGTCCGAGCTGGACTTCTGGGCGCCCTGCACCTGCACCAGCTTGCGCGTCAGCGGCGCGCTGCGGTCCAGGTCGGCCTGGCTCGCGACCACCCGGTTGCCGTTCGCCACGTAGGAGGCGGCGGCCAGGTAGAGAGCGCCGGAGTTGGAACTGACCGGGTCGGTGGTGGAGACGTACAGCGTCCCGGTCAGCTCGCCGTGCTTCTCGGCGCCCTCGAGCTGCTGCCAGGTCCGGTCGGCACGGGCCGCGTCCAGGAAGGCGCCCATCTTCAGGGTGCCGCCCCGGCTGCGGTCGAGCGTGGCGAGCCCGTTGGCCGCGAGCACCTGGGCGGCGCTGCGGTGGGCCACCACGACCAGCGGCGAGTAGAAGGGCCGGGGCAGCGGCTTGCGCGCGCCGTGCTTGTCGGCGAGCTCGTCGGCCGGGGCCTGGCTGGACGGGAAGGCGAGGTCGTAGCCCTTGAGGTCCAGCTCCTCCATCGCCCATGACCCGGAGGCCTCCGCCCGTACGGTGTAGCCCTTGGCGGCCAGGGCGTCCACCACCTCGCGGTCGGCGAAGAACGCTGCCTTCTCCGACCCGATCACCGCGCGCACGGTCTTCGTTGCCGTGCTCTCGTCCTCCGGTTCCCGGCCCGCGACGACGGCCGCCACCACTCCGCCGATCAGCAGGACCGCGAGGACTATTCCCACGATTCGTCTCACCCGTGGAGCATCCCTGCGGAACCCTACGTTCCCCGGCGCCCCGGGTGAACGGGAGGTGGCCGCGCCATACCGGTATGCAACGGGAACAAGCCACTCCGCACCGACCCGCCGCGGGAACTCCACCGCGAGGCGGCACACGGCGGTGTACGCTCCCGATCTTGCACGGCCCGAACGGCCGTTCCCCGTCCAGTGGGGAGAGGGGAACGCCGTTCCGCCAGGGCCGCCGACACAGCCTGTGGGGGGCACAGTTGAATACAGATCGAGGCACCGGATCGGCCAGACGTACCGGACGGCTCGCGGCCACGCTGCTGGCCGCCGCGCTCGCCGCCGGCGGCCTGACCGTCGCCGCCGCGCCCGCCGCGCACGCCGCGGCCTCCGACGTCGTGGCCAAGCTGCCGATCTCCTCGTTCTCGGCGCTGACGGTCGACTCCGCGCACCAGCGCGTGTACGTCGCCGACAGCAACCTGGGTTACTACGACAACAAGGGGCTCATCGCCGTCTACGACTTCTCCGGCGAACGCGTCACCACGATCACCACCGCGCGCCACGTCTCCGGTCTCGCGCTGAACGCGGACGGCAGCGTGCTCCACGTCGGCGGCCGGGACGGAATCCTGCGGTACGACACCACCACGTACCTGCCGCTCACCGCCGGGGTGGCGAGCACGGACATCTGCGGGCGCAGCCTGGCCTTCGCGGGAGGCAGGGCGTACCACACCGCGCCGTACGCCAGCTACGCCGCGGAGTGCGACACGACGCTGACGTACCTGGACTACAGCCAGACCGACAACACCTGGCAGCGCAGCGGATGGCAGGACCACGGCAGGCTCCAGCTGGAGGCGGGCCCCGGCGACCGGCTGATGATGGGCCAGCCCGCGAACGCCAAGGCGCCGGACCCGTTCGTCTCGGTGTTCGACGCGAGCGGCACGACCCTGGTGCGCACGGCCGGACGCCGCTTCGCCGACGGTGAGGGCAAGGGCGCCCTGAACCTCAAGGACATGGCGTTCTCCGCGGACGGCAGCAAGGTCGCCGTCGCCGACGCGGCCGCCGGGACCCGGCTGCTGAACACCGCCGACCTGTCCGACGCCCCGACCGGCTACCCGGCGCTGCCGGCCGGCTCCTCCGCGTCCGCCGTCGCCTTCAGCGGTGACGGCAAGTACCTCGCGCGCGGCGCCTCGGCCTCCGGCGCGACGCCCGACCTGCTACTGTCGCCCGCCGATCCCGGGGACGCGACCGCGCCGCTGGAGTTCGTCTTCGAGGGCAGCCTCGACGGCGACCGGGTGGCGCCGCGCGGGCTGGAGTGGTCCGCCGACGGCTCCCGGCTGTTCGCGGTCACCACCAACACCGCGGGGAACCAGTACTGGCTGCATGTCGTCCAGCCGCCGGCCGTCCAGTACGACACCCGCTTCACCGGCGCCCTGACCCACAGCCCCGCCCAGGCGGTCGCGGGCGAGGCGCTGGCGGTGCGGGGCCGGCTGGAGCTGGACGGCCCGGCGCCCGCGGAACCGCTGAAGGTCACGGCGACCCGCACCGACGCGGCCGGTACGCACGAGCTGGGCACCGCCACCGTCAAGGCGGACGGCACCTTCACCGTGCTCGACGAGCCGGACCTGATCGGCGAGGCCGCGTACACCGTGTCGTTCCTCGGCGACCTCACCCGCCGCCCGGCCACCGACGTGACCCACACGGTGTCCGTCGGCAAGGCGGTCAGCTCGATCGCGCTGACGGCTCCGGCGGAGGCGTCGATGAGCACCGGCGTCCACATCACCGGCACGTTCACCGCGCAGGGGAAGGCGCTGCCCGAGCGGGCCGTGCTGAAGGTGGAGCGCACCGACCGGCTCGGCACCGGCACCCTGTCGTCGGTGACGGTCGCCGCCGACGGCACCTTCACGATCGACGACCTGCCGCGCACCCGCCGGGACACGACCTACACGGTCAGCTGGTCCGGCGACGACCTGCACACCGGGGCGACCGCGTCGGCGACGGTCCGCGTGACCCGCTGATCACCGCACAGCGGGACGGGGCACTCCGGGCGGCCTGCCCGGGGTGCCCCGTCCGTCCTGCGGGGTGAATGGCGCCCGGCCCGCGCGTCGCTGCGGGTGCGCGCGGGCCGGGGCCGTCAGGGGGGAGCCCGGAGGCTCAGCGGGACGCGAGTTCGCGCGGCTCGAGGGCGGCGGCGTGCGCGTCCATGCGCTCGGCGGTCAGGATCGCGACCGCCGTGTCGGCGCGGGAGGCCGCCACCACCAGGGCGCGGCCCGCCAGGGTGTGCGCCCGCCGGTGCAGGGCCGCCAGGTGCGGCGAGGGGCGGACCGCGGTCACCGGCACACGGACCGGCGCCTGTCCTCCCCGCAGCCGGGACACCTGCTCGGCGAGCCGGTCGGCGGCGGTGTCCAGGTCGGTGTCGGGTGCCTGCGCGCGCAGCTCGTCCGTGACGGCGAGCAGTGCGGCGAGGTGGCCCGCGAGCTGGATGTCCAGCTCTTCCTCCCGGGACCGGTGTGGGAAGTCCGAGGTGTTGCCGGCCATCGTGCTGTGGACCGACTTGGTGCGGATCGGTTCGTACATGGGATGGCCTCCTGAGTGCTTCAGGAAACCATCCTACATTAGATTCAATCTAAAGTTGATAGCGGTCGGGGGAGTGGATCACGGCTGGCCGTACCCGTCCAGGAAGTTGCCGATCCGCCCGATCGCCTCGCGCAGGTCCCCGGCCGTCGGCAGGGTCACCACCCGGAAGTGGTCGGGCTCCGGCCAGTTGAATCCGGTCCCCTGGACGACCATGATCTTCTCCTGGCGCAGCAGGTCCAGGACCATCCGCCGGTCGTCCTTGATCTTGAACACCTTGGGGTCGAGCCGGGGGAAGAGGTACAGCGCACCCTTCGGCTTGACGCAGGTCACGCCCGGGATGCTGGTCAGCGCCTCGTGCGCGGCGTCCCGCTGCTCCCGCAGCCGCCCGCCCGGCAGTACCAGCTCGTTGATGGTCTGCCGCCCGCTGAGCGCGGCGACCACACCGTGCTGGCCCGGCATGTTGGCGCACAGCCGCATGTTGGCCAGGATCGTCAGGCCCTCGATGTAGGACTCCGCGTGCGCGCGCGGCCCGGAGATCGACATCCAGCCGACGCGGTAGCCGGCCACCCGGTACGCCTTCGACATGCCGTTGAAGGTGAGGGTGAGCAGGTCGGGGGCGATCGCGGCGGTCGGGGTGTGCGTGGCCTCGTCGTACAGGATCTTGTCGTAGATCTCGTCGGAGCAGACCAGCAGGTTGTGGCGGCGGGCGATGTCGGTCAGGCCGCGCAGCACCGCCTCGTCGTAGACGGCGCCCGTCGGGTTGTTCGGGTTGATGATCACGAGCGCCTTGGTGCGGTCGGTGATCTTCCGCTCGACGTCGGCGAGGTCGGGCATCCAGTCGGACTGCTCGTCGCAGCGGTAGTGCACCGCCGTGCCGCCGGACAGCGAGACGGCGGCCGTCCACAGGGGGTAGTCGGGCGCCGGCACCAAGACCTCGTCGCCGTCGTCCAGCAGGCCCTGCATCGCCATCACGATCAGCTCGGAGACGCCGTTGCCGATGTAGACGTGCTCGACGTCGGTCTCGATGCCGAGGGTCTGGTTGTGCATGACCACGGCCCGGCGCGCGGCCAGCAGGCCCTTCGCGTCGCCGTAGCCGTGGGCCGACGAGACGTTGCGGAGGATGTCCTCCAGGATCTCCGGCGGGCACTCGAAGCCGAAGGCGGCCGGGTTGCCGGTGTTCAGCTTCAGGATGCGGTGCCCGGCCGCTTCCAGCCGCATCGCCTCCTCGAGCACCGGGCCCCGGATCTCGTAACAGACGTTGGCGAGCTTGGTCGACTGGATCACCTGCATGTCCGTGAGCTTACGACCCGGTTACGTTCCCCGGGTCGTGTTATCCGCCACTTGAGACGTGTGGTTTGGGTGGGTTTCGTCACTCGCCCCCGGGCGGGTCACCGCGGAGCGCGCCGCACCGACCGCCCCGCCAGTACGTCCGTGCGCCGTCCGTCCTCCATCACGAACCGCCCGTCGACCAGCACGTACGGGATGCCCGTCGGCAGCACGCGCGGGCTCTCGTACGTGCTGCCCGCCGCGACCGTCGCCGGGTCGAAGAGCACCAGGTCGGCCCGGTACCCCTCGCGCACCAGCCCCCGGTCCGGCAGCCGCAGCCGGGCCGCCGGGCGCGAGGTGAGGTGGGCGACGCACTCCTCCAGCGAGAGCACGCCCAGCTCGCGCACGTAGTGCCCCAGGTAGTGCGGGAAGGTGCCGTAGGCGCGCGGGTGCGGCTTGGCGCCCTGGAGGATGCCGTCCGAGCCGCCGGTGTGCACGCGGTGCCGCATGATCGCGCGGACGTTCTCCTCGTGGCCGACGTGCTGGAGGATGGTCGGCGCCAGCCGGTCGGCCAGCAGCAGGTGCCGGGCGACCGTCCACGGACTCTCGCCGCGCAGCCGCGCCGACTCCAGGACCGTACGGCCGACGTACTCCGCGAGGGCCGGGTCGCCCGTGCCGGAGATCTCGATCGTCTCCCACTCCATGGGCACGCCGTGGGAGCCGTCGGAGCCGATCTCCTCCATGTGGTGCCGGATGCGCTCGGCGGTGTCGTCGTCCGCCAGCCGCTCCATGATCCGGTCCGGGCCGCCCTCGCTCGCCCAGCTCGGCAGCAGTGCCACGAGGGTGGTGCAGCCGGGGGTGTACGGGTAGGTGTCGAGCGTGATGTCGGCGCCGGCGGCGAGCGCGTCGTCGAGCAGGGTCAGCAGCTCGGGCGCCCGGCCCTTGTTGACGCCGAAGTTCATGGTGGCGTGGGCGAGGTGGAGCGGGCAGTCCGCCTCGCGGGTCAGCTCCACCATCTCCTCGTACGCCTGAAGCGCCCCGGCCCCGTACGAGCGGTGGTGCGGGCAGTAGTAGCCGCCGTACGACGCCACCACCCGGCACAGCTCGGTCAGCTCCGCGTCCTTCGCATACATGCCCGGCGTGTACGTCAGCCCGGACGACATGCCGACCGCGCCCTGCTCCATGCCCTCGGCGACCAGCCGCCGCATGTGCTCCAGCTCGGCGTCGGTCGCCTCCCGGTCGTCCCAGCCGACGGCGAGGGCGCGCACCGTGCCCTGCGGGATCAGGTAGGCGGCGTTGACGGCGATGCCCGCGTCGAGCCGGTCCAGGTACTCGCCGACCGACCGCCAGTCGAAGTCGACGTCGTCGCCGGGGCCGTTCCACCCGGCGATGGCGCGGCGCACCTCGGCCAGGGTGCGGTCGTCGACCGGCGCGTACGACAGCCCGTCCTGACCGATGACCTCCAGGGTGACGCCCTGCGCGGCCTTGGCGCTGTGGTCGGGGTCCCGCAGCAGCGCCAGGTCGCTGTGGGCGTGCATGTCGATGAAGCCGGGGGCCAGGACCAGGCCCTCGGCGTCCAGCTCGCGGCGTGCCTCGGGGCGCTGGCAGCCGGCGGCCGCCGCCTCCTTGACGATCGAGACGATCCGGCCGCCGTCGACCACGACGTCCGCGCGGTACGCGTCGGCGCCAGAGCCGTCGACGACGTCCGCGTCCCTGATGACCAGCTCTTCCATGTCCAGCTTCTCCCGGCTCCTCTAGAAGAACGTGCGGATGTAGTCGACGACTGTCCCGTCCGCCTCGGCGACCGGGATGAGCTGCCACTTGTCGAAGGACGTGCAGGGGTGGGACAGGCCCGTGCCGAGCCAGTCGCCCACCTCCAGGTCCGCCTCTGCGGTCGTGCGCAGCCAGGCGTGCTGGTCGGACAGGCCGGTCACCTCGATGCCGGTGGCGGGGCGCTCGGCGCCGTCGCGGCGGACGACCTGGGCGAAGGGCAGGTGGAGGTCGTAGGCCGCGTCCCGCTTGCCCGCGTTGGTGAACGCCTGCTCGGGGGAGGGGCGGGAGACGACCTGGCTCCACAGGCGGAAGGCGGGCTCCAGGGCGCCCTCCTCGGGGACCCGGTTGAAGGGGGTCAGCTCGCGGTAGTGGCCGTCGTCGTGGGAGACGTAGGCGCCCGAGCGCAGCAGCTTCAGCACCGGCAGGGACAGGGCGGGGACCTCGGCGAACACGTCGGCCACCGCGTCGAACCAGGCGCTGCCGCCCGCGCTCACCACGATCTCCTCCAGCCCGTCGAACCGCCCGGCCTTGTCGAAGTCGACGGCGAGCGCCACCAGCCGCCGCAGCCAGGCGTGCACCTTCTCCGGGTCGGCGTCCGGCACCTCGCCCTCGTACCCGGCGACCCCGGCCAGCCGCAGCGTCCGCGTGCCGGCCACCGCGTCCGCGACCGCGGCGCACTCCGCCTCGGTGCGCACGCCGGTCCGGGCGCCCTCACCGGCGGCCAGCTCGACCACGACGTCCACCGGGCGGCCGGCGCCCGCCTCGGTCAGCGCCGCGTCCATCAGCCCGACGCCGCGCACGGAGTCGACGTAGCAGACGAAGCGGAAGTCCGGGTCGGCGTCCAGCTCGGCGGAGATCCAGCGCAGAGCGGCGGCGTCGACCAGCTCGTTGGCCAGGAAGACCCGCTGGACGCCGAAGGCCCGCGCCACCCGCACCTGGTGCGGCACCGCGAGGGTGATGCCCCAGGCGCCGTGCTCGATCTGTCGGTGGAAGAGCTGCGGGGCCATGGAGGTCTTGCCGTGCGGCGCGAAGGCGAGGCCGTGCCGGGCGGAGTACGTCTCCATGAGCTTCAGGTTGTGCTCCAGGCGCTCGGCGGACAGGGCCAGCACGGGGGTGGTGAAACCGCCGGTGAAGAGGTTGCGGCGCTGTCCGGCCAGCTCGGCGACGGTGAGGCCGTACGCGTTGGGCGGGAGGCCCTTGAAGCGGTGGTCGACGTGCTCCTCGGCCAGCTTGGCGAGGGCATCGGTGCCGGAGTCGAGGGCCATGGAGCCTCCCTGATCTGATGCGTTGCAACACCTGCAACGATCGTTGCGTATATCGCTTACTGCTGTCTAACATCTCGGCGAACGCGGGGTCAACGGAGCCCCCGCCCGCGAGACACGACCAGGAGCCGAGACCATCGTGACCGTCGAAGGACCCCGCAGCACCACCCCCGACGTCGTGGACGTCGTCGCGCTCGGCGAGTCCATGGTCACCTTCCTGCCCTCCGGACCCGGCCGCCTCGCCGACGTCCCCTCCTTCGACCGCGCCATCGGCGGCGCCGAGTCCAACGTCGCCTGCGTCCTCGCCGCCGCCGGGCACACCGCCCGCTGGATCAGCCGGGTCGGCGCGGACGGCTTCGGCGACCACCTCGTCGAGGCGATCGGCGCCTACGGAGTCGACGTCTGCGCCGTGCGCCGCGACCCCGACCGCCCCACCGGCGTCTACTTCCGCACCGCCGGGGACCGCGCCACCGACGCCCACGAGGTCGCGTACTACCGCGCGGGCTCCGCCGCCTCCGCGATGTCCGTCCGGAACATGGACCTCGACGCCGTCCGCTCCGGGCGCGTGCTCCACCTGTCCGGCATCACGCCCGCGCTCTCCGCTGACTGCCTGGAGCTGATGCGCGAGCTGACCGCCCGCCGCCCCGGACGCCCCCTCGTCTCCTTCGACGTCAACCACCGCCCCGGCCTGTGGCGCGGGGAGGCCGACGGCGCGCGGGTGCTGCTCGACCTGGCCCGGGGCGCCGACATCGTCTTCGTCGGCGAGGACGAGGCCTGGGGGCTCGGCGGCCCCGAAGCCGTGCGCGCCGCGCTGCCCGAGCCGGAACTGCTCGTCGTCAAGCAGGGCGCGGCCGGCGCCACCGCCTTCCAGCGGACCGTCGGCGCGGACGGTGCCGAGGCCACCGAGGTCACCTCCGTCCCCGCCCTCGCCGTCGACGTCGTCGCAGCAGTCGGCGCGGGCGACGCCTTCGCCGCCGGGTTCCTCTCCGCCACCCTGCGCGGACTGCCCGTGCGCGAGCGCCTGCGCCACGGCCACCTGACGGCCGCGGCCGCCCTCACCGTCCCCGGCGACCTCGCCGCGCCCCCGGCCCGCGACCACGCCGACCGCCTGGCCGCCCTCGACGACGACGCGTGGGGGACACTTCGACTCGGCCCCGGCTGGACACAGGCCGAGGAACGGGCCGAGGAGGAGGTACGCACCCCATGAGCCAGACCGTCGACCGCGCGCTGAGCATCCTGCCGCTGCTCGCCGAGGGCCCCGCCGACCTGGGCCGGGTCGCCGACCGCCTCGGCGTGCACAAGTCCACGGCCCTGCGCCTGCTGCGCACCCTCCACGAACACGGCTTCGTCTACCGCCAGGAGGACCAGCGCTACCGCCTCGGCGCCCGCCTCATCGCCCTCGCCCAGGAGGCGATGGAGAACCTGGACGTCCGCGAGATCGCCCACCCCCACCTCGTACGCCTCAACGAGCACTGCGGACACACCGTCCACCTCGCCGTCTACGAGGAGAACGAGGTCCTCTACATCGACAAGGTGGAGAGCCGCTACCCGGTCCGCATGTACTCGCGGATCGGCAAGCCCGTCGCCATCACGGTGGCGGCCGTGGCGAAACTCCTGCTCGCCGACCTCCCCGAGAACGAGCGCCGAGCAGTCGTCGAGAAGCTCGACTACCCCATGTACACGCCCCGTTCGACACCGAACGCCGACGGTTTCCTCAAGGAGCTGGCCAAGGTGCGCGAACAGGGCTGGGCCACCGACCTCGGTGGCCACGAGGAGTCCATCAACTGCGTCGCCGCGCCCATCCGGGGCGCCGACGGCAGGGTGGTCGCCGCGATGTCGGTCTCCGCGCCGAACGTCGTCGTCACCGCCGACGAACTCCTCACCCTGCTCCCGCTGGTGCGCCGTACGGCGGACGCGATCAGCGGCGAGTACTCCGGCAGGACCCCAGTCAAGGAAGTCACCGCATGACCGACAAGATCGCCCTCACCCCCGCGACCCACACCGTCCCCCCGGCGAAGTTCTCCCACGGCGTCAAGAAGGGCAACATCCTCCAGGTCGCCGGCCAGGTCGGCTTCCTCCCCCACGAGGAGGGCAAGGCCCCCACCCCGGCCGGACCGACCCTGCGCGAGCAGACCCTCCAGACCCTCGCCAACGTCAAGGCGATCCTGGAGGAGGGCGGCGCCTCCTGGGACGACGTGATGATGATCCGCGTCTACCTCACGGACGTGGACCACTTCGCCGAGATGAACGAGATCTACAACGCCTACTTCGAGGAGCAGGGCCTCACCCAGCCGCCCGCCGCGCGCACGACCGTCTACGTCGGTCTGCCCGCCGGACTCCTCATCGAGATCGACGCGCTGGCCGTCCTCGGCTGACCCCTTCCCCGGTCCCCGGTCTCTTTTCCGTTCCGCCTGTCTGTCGCACGGCACGGCGCCCCTCACCCCCCGGGGGCGCCGTGCCGCGCCCCGCCGTGCCCGAAAGCTGTATGTGTTTACGCAGAGGACCCCCGAATGTCCCCTATGCCCCTCCAGCTCGCCGCCTCCTCCGCCCCGGAGACACCGCCGCACACCGGCGGCCTGCTCACCCTGATCGACGGCACGGCGGGCCTGCTGACCGTCGCCGCGATCGGCATCGCGCTCCTGCTCTACCTGATCATCAAGGTGCGGCTGCAGCCCTTCGTCGCCCTGCTCGCCGTATCCATAGCCGTCGGCCTGCTCGCCGGCCTCTCGGTCACCGAACTCTTCGGCACCGTCCAGAAGTCCGACGCCGTCTCCACCATCGAGTCCGGCATGGGCGGCATCCTCGGCCACGTCGCCATCATCATCGGCCTGGGCACCATGCTCGGCGCGATCCTCGAAGTCAGCGGCGGCGCCCAGGTACTGGCCTCCCGCCTGCTGGGCCTCTTCGGCGAGAAGCGCGCCCCCCTCGCCATGGGCCTCACCGGCCTCATCTTCGGCATCCCCGTCTTCTTCGACGTCGGCATCTTCGTCCTGGCGCCCATCGTCTACGCCGCCGCCAAGCGCTCCGGCAAGTCGGTCCTGCTCTACTGCCTGCCGCTGCTGGCCGGTCTGTCGATGACCCACGCCTTCCTGCCGCCGCACCCCGGTCCCGTGGCCGCTGCCGGACTGCTGAAGGTGGACCTCGGCTGGGTGATCCTCATGGGCATCGTCTGCGGCGTCCCCGCCGTGCTCGCCGCCTGGGCGTTCTCCGCCTGGATCGGCCGCCGCATCTTCGTGCCCGTGCCGCAGGACATGGTCGAGGCCGCCGAGGAGGCCAAGCAGGCCGTCATCGAGGAGCAGCGGGCGTCCGGCGTCGAGCCGCGCGAGACCCCGGTCGCGCTCGGCACCGTCCTCGGCATCATCGGCACCCCGCTGGTCCTGATCCTCGCCGCGACCTTCTCCTCCATCGCCCTGGACGAGTCCACGCTGCGCTCGGTGATCGAGTTCTTCGGCAACCCGTTCGTCGCCCTGACGATCGCCCTGTTCCTCGCCTACTACCTGCTCGGCATCCGGCGCGGCTGGTCCCGCAAGTCCCTGGAGACCGTCTCGACGGCCTCGCTGAAGCCGGTCGGCAACATCCTGCTGGTGGTCGGCGCGGGCGGTGTCTTCGGCGCCGTCCTCAAGGCCAGCGGTGTCGCCCAGGCCCTGTCCGACACCTTCAACGACGTCGGCCTGCCGGTGATCGTCCTCTCCTACCTGATCTCCCTGGTGCTGCGGGTCGCGCAGGGCTCGGCGACGGTGGCCATCGTGACGACGGCGGGCATCGTGGCGCCGCTGCTCGCCGAGGGGGACCACTCGCAGGCGTTCGTCGCCCTGGTCATCATGGCCATCTCAGCGGGCTCCATCTTCGCCTCGCACGTCAACGACGGCGGCTTCTGGATGGTCGCCAAGTACTTCGGCATCAGCGAACGGGACACGCTCAAGACGTGGACCGTGCTGGAGAGCGTCCTGTCGGCCGCCGGGTTCGTGGTCGCGGCGGTACTGAGCCTGTTCGTGTAGATACGCGAGCGGTCGCCTGATAGTCGTCTGATAACGATGACGGGGCTGGCTGTGTCCGGCACAGGTTCGTCGACCATACTGCCCGCTGTGGAGCAGCGCAGAGGATCGACCAGCCAGCCCCTGGAAGGCGCCGGATTCGACCCGGCCTTCATCCCCGGGCTCACCGCGCCCGTGACCGGTGAGCCCGAGGGCGCGAGACCGGCGGAGGACGAGACGGAGGAGGAGACCGAGGCCGTCCGTGACGCGGACGAGGCCACGGCCGCGGACTCCGCCGACCAGCAGGCCGGGGAACCGGAGGAGGAAGAGGACGAGGCCCCCGACGGCCCCGTCTTCGAGGCCGCCGACCGCCGTGCCCGGATCGTGGCCGACCACAAGGGCGTACGACTCTCCCTCGACGACCAGAGCTGCGAGTTCCGCTGGGACGAGGTGGGCGCCGTCGAGACGGAGACGGGCCGCTTCGGCAAGCGGTTCACCGTCACGGTGCACACCCCGGACCGCCGCTGGTACCCGATCGAGATCGAGGCGACCTCCAGGAGCCGCTTCAAGGAGTGGGAAGCCGCCCTGGACGAGGTCCTCGACGCGTACTTCGAGGACGACGAGGAGAAGCCCGAGCCGTCCGAGGAGAAGACGCCGGCCGAGGACAAGGAGCCGGCCGACGCCGAGTAGGTACCTCGCGTGAAGATCCCGGCACGCCCTCTTGTCGCACCGGCGGCTTTGGGCTTGGTTGATCCGCATGGCGGACACCACGGGAAACACCAGTGACACCGGTGCACTACGCGACACCGACTCGGCACCCCGCAAATCCAGTTGGCGCTACATCGGCCCCGGCATCGTCGTCGCCGCGACCGGGGTCGGCGCCGGCGACCTCGTGGCCACGCTGATCGCGGGCAGCAACTTCGGCTACACCCTGCTGTGGGCGGCGGTCCTCGGCTGCCTGGTCAAGATCTCCCTGGCCGAGGCGGCGGGCCGCTGGCACCTCTCCACCGGCCGCACCCTCTTCGACGGCTGGGCGAGCCTCGGCCGCTGGACGACCTGGTTCTTCGCGGTCTACGTCGTTGTCTGGGGCTTCTCCTACGGGGCGGCGGCGATGTCGTCCAGCGCCCTGCCGCTGCAGGCCCTGTTCCCCGGCGTGATGGACCTCGAATGGTGGGGCGTGGCCTGCGGTGTGGTCGGCCTGGTCTTCGTCTGGTTCAACAAGTACGCCGTCTTCGAGAAGGTCATGACGGTCCTGGTGGGCGTCATGTTCGTGGTGACGGTCTACCTGGCGATCCGGGTCGCCCCCAACCTGGGCGACGCCTTCGCCGGTCTCCTCCCCGTCATCCCCGACGGCGAGGACTCCGTCCTCAACACCCTCGGTCTGATCGGCGGCGTCGGCGGCACGATCACGCTGGCCGCCTACGGCTACTGGGTCAACGCCAAGGGCTGGGCCGACACCGGCTGGATGAAGGTGATGCGGCTCGACAACCGGGTCGCCTACATCACGACCGGCGTCTTCGTCGTCGCGATGCTCTTCGTCGGCGCCGAGCTGCTGCACGCCGCGAACATCGCGCTCTCCGGCGGCGGCAAGGGGCTGGTGCAGCTCGGCGACATCCTGGAGGACGAGTACGGCACGGCGACGGCGAAGTTCTTCCTGATCGGCTTCTTCGCCACGTCCTTCACCTCCCTCATCGGCGTGTGGCACGGCGTGAGCCTGATGTTCGCGGACTTCGTGGCCCGGCTGCGGGAGAGGAGGGCGGGCGCGGCCGTCGGGACGGCCGACAAGGCCAGGGAGATCGTCTCCGGCGAGCACGAACGCTCATGGCCCTTCCGCGTGTACCTCCTCTGGCTGACCTTCCCGCCCGTCATCCTGCTCTTCCAGGGCGAGCCCTTCCGTCTCGTGATCATCTACGGCGTCCTGGGCGCGGCCTTCATGCCCTTCCTCGCCCTGACCCTGATCTGGCTCCTCAACTCCTCCCGCACGCCCGCCGAGTGGCGCAACGGCTGGCTCAGCAACAGCGTGCTCGCGGTCGCCGGCCTGCTGTTCCTGGTGCTGTGCGTGAAGGAGATCTGGGACCAGCCGTGGGCGGACTTCTTCTGAGGTCGACGGGCCGTGGGACCGGGGGAGACCCGGTCCCACGCAGTTCAAGATTCTGAACACCAATCACGTACACAGTCATTGACGTGTCCGCAACACGGCCTTAGCTTGCGGGAAAGCGCTTTCTCCGTCCCGTGGGCCGAACGCTTCCCTCCGTCCTTCGGCGCGGCCCACCCGTGGCTCCACCGACGAATTGGAGACCGACCGATGCAACGCAGACCCCTCATCGCCTGCGTCGGCCTGCTGGCCGGCACGCTCGTCACCCTGTCCGGCAACCCCGCACAGGCCGCCACCGAACGGTACGAAGCCGAATCCTCCCCCGCGAGCTGCACGGGCACGATCGACTCCGACTGGTCCGGGTACTCGGGCACCGGCTTCTGCAACGGCACCAACGCCACCGGGGCACACGCCCAGTTCACCGTGAACGCCCCGGCGGCGGGCACGGCCACCCTGCGGATCCGCTATGCCAACGGAACCGGCACGGCACGTCCCGCGAACATCCTCGTGAACGGCTCCACCGCGGCATCGGCCCCCTTCGACGGCACCGGTGCCTGGAGCACCTGGGCGACCCGAACGCTGACGGTGACGCTGAGGGCGGGCGCCAACACGGTCCGGCTCACCCCGACCACGTCGGCCGGTCTGCCGAACGTCGACTACGTGGAAGTGGAGACGGACGGCGGCACCACCACCCCGCCACCCGTCACCGGCACGCTCTACGTGTCCCCGAACGGCACCGACGGTGCCACCGGCACGGAGTCCGACCCCACCACACTCACGTCGGCGATCACCCGAGTCGCCCCCGGCGGCACGATCTACCTGCGTGGCGGCACCTACCGCCACGCCCAGACGGTCACCATCCCCCAGGGCAACGACGGCAGCTCGTCCGCCCGCAAGACACTGGCCGCCTACCCGGGTGAGACGCCGGTGCTGAACTTCTCGGCACAGAGCGAGAACTCGGCCAACCGCGGGCTCGCGGTGAACGGCTCGTACTGGCACATCAAGGGCGTCGTCGTCGAGCGCGCGGGCGACAACGGGATCTTCGTCGGCGGCAGCAACAACATCTTCGAACGCACGGTGACCCGCTACAACCGCGACACCGGCCTGCAGCTCTCACGGATGCTCTCCAGCACGCCCAAGGCCGATTGGCCCTCGAACAACCTCATCCTGAGCGCCGTCTCGCACGACAACGCCGACTCCGACGGCGAGGACGCCGACGGGTTCGCCGCGAAGCTCACCTCCGGCCCCGGGAACGTCTTCCGCCACACCGTGGCCCACAACAACATCGACGACGGCTGGGACCTCTACACCAAGTCCGACACCGGCGCGATCGGCGCGGTGACCATCGAGGACTCCCTCGCACTCGACAACGGCACACTCAGCGACGGCTCCCAGGCCGGCAACGGCGACCGCAACGGCTACAAACTCGGCGGCGAGGACATCGCGGTCGACCACGTCGTCCGACGCAGCATCGCCTACCAGAACGGCAAGCACGGTTTCACCTACAACAGCAACCCCGGCACGATGCGGGTGTCGGACAACATCAGCATCGGGAACGAGCAGCGGAACTTCAACTTCGACGACGGTGACTCGGTGTTCCGGAACAACACCTCCTGCGACAGCGGTTCGAACGACCGGATCATCGGCGACGCCGACGGCTCGAACCAGTTCTGGTCGGGCTCGAACGGTTCCCGCTGCTCCTCCTACGCCGGGGCCCTGCGCTGGTCCTTCGCCGCGGACGGACGTCTGGTGGTGGCCTTCGGCGGGGTGACCGTGACCCGCTAGGCCCCGTCCGCCGGGCAGGAGGCCCGTCGGCCTAGGTGCCGCCGTCCGCCCCGCGCCCTGGCCCGGTCCGCCGCGCCACAGCGGGCGGCGGACCGGGCCGGGGGGCCGGCCCTCTACCGGAGCTCGTCCCACTCCGGGCTGAGTGCCATCTCCCGCAGCTGATCCGTGGTCAGCGCGGGAGTGCCGCGGGACGGCTCGGCATGCGGGGCACCGTTGTTGAAGGCGCTGATCACCACACGGAAGCCGGCCTCGCCGGGCCGCAGCGTGTCGGCGGTCCACATCAGGACCCCGGCGACACGGTCGTCCCCGTTCCCCTCCTGCATGGCGACGCGGGTGCCGTCGGGAAGCGTCTCGCCGTCGGCGTAGAGCTGGTGGGCGACATCGGCCATGCCGTACTGGACGTTGACCTGGACCATGCTCTCGCCCCGCCCGTCGTCGACCACGACGTACGTGTACTCGGTCTCCTGGCCGCCCTTGCGCACCACGTCCAGCCCCTCGGGCAGCAGCCCTGTCAGCGTCTCGGTGATGTCCTTGCCGGAGACGGCCGGCGGCACGGTGTCGGACGGGGCGGCGGCCGGGGGCGTCGGCGACGCGGGCATCGCGTCCACCACCTTGCGCCACACCTCGGCCGTGACGACCTCCTTCAGCTCCTCGGCAGACAGCGGGGGCTCGGCACGGGAGACCG
The DNA here is from genome assembly GCF_046628145.1 of Streptomyces mutabilis. Taxonomy (NCBI): domain Bacteria; kingdom Bacillati; phylum Actinomycetota; class Actinomycetes; order Kitasatosporales; family Streptomycetaceae; genus Streptomyces; species Streptomyces mutabilis. The sequence continues at coordinate 4,974,259 of NZ_CP176874.1, forward strand.
GTGCGCCCTTCTGCGCCGGGGCGTTCCACTCGCCGACGCTGACGTGCTGCCCCTCGGTCGTGACCAGGTCGGCCGACCAGTACTTCGTGTCGACGCGCTTGTCGGGATACTCGTAGCCCTTGAGCAGCCGCAGCAGCGAGCCGTCGGGCAGCCGGGTGGAGGAGCAGTCGTCGTACGGGGTGAACGTCCTGTCGGGGCACCGCGTCAGCTCCCGGACGTGCGGGCTGCCCGGCTCGACCCGCTGGAAGCTCACGTTCATCGCGGCGGCGCCCTCGCCGTCGTCGTACACGAGGTACGCGTACGGCGCGTCAGCCGATCCGCGGGCGTCCTCCTCGCTGAACTTCCCCTCCGGAAGCAGCTTCTTGAACTCACCGAGGATGGTGTCGCCGGAGACGGGCTCCGGAGGGGGCGTCGAGGCGGGGGCGGACGGCCGGGAGGAAGTGCTGGACGACGCGGCGGAGACGTCGGGGCCGTCGGACTTCCCCTGCGGCAGGAGCATCGCCCCGCCCACCCCGACCAGCGCGACACCGGCCACCGCCCCGCCGACCACCCCGGCCCGGCGCCGGGTCAGCGCCCGCCGTCCACGGGTGCGCCCACCGGTGACGAGAGCCGTACGGTCGGCGTCGAAGCCGCCGCCGGTGTCGTGAAGGAGGGCGGAGAGCCGCTCCTCGAAGGGAGTCTGGTGCTGTTCTCCGGGCATGGCGAACCACCCTTTCCGCAAGGTGAGAAAAGTGAGAGCCGAAGTGAATGGGGGAGTGGACGTGTGAACGGGGGTGGGGCGACCGTCAGGGTCTGGCGTACTCCGCGAGATCCTCGCCGAGCAGCTCACGCAGCCGCCCCAGGGCACGGGAACACCGCGTCCGCACGGCCGCCGAGCTGACGTTCATGACGTCGGCGGTCTCCTCGACGGACCGGTCCTCCCAGTACCGCAGGACGACGACGGCCCGGTCCTTGGCGGGCAGCCGCGCGAGCGCGTCCAACAGCGTCAGCCGCAGCGAGGCGTCCCCGTCCCCGGAGCCGGGCAGGTCGGGAAACACGTCCGTCGCCCGCTCCCGGCTGCTGCGCCGCCGCTGGTGGGCGAGGAAGGTCCGGGTGAGCACGGTCTGCGCGTACCCGGCGGGATTCCCCACCCGGGAGACGCGTCCCCACCGCACGTACAGCCGTCCGAAGGTCTCCTGCACGAGATCCTCGGCCAGATGCGTGTCCCCGGCGGTGAGCAGACACGCGGACCGGTACAGATGCCCGGCCCGGGCCACCGCGAACTCGGCGTATTCGTCCGCCCGCGCTTGCCTCATGTCCCCGCTCCCCCGTGCCCACCACTGCCGCGTACTGCCTTCACCTCATTGATGCGGTGGGGCCCGGGAAATGTTTCACACGAGTCTCACAGCAGGTGGTCGGCCTTCCCCGCCTTGATGTCGAGGATCATGCGCCGCAGCGCGTCCCGGCTGTCGGTGAGGGGGGCGTCCTCCTCACCGGCTATCGCGATGTAGGCGTTGCCGGTGGTGTCGGTGCCGAGGCGGAAGCAGCTCGCTCCCTCCCCGCAGAAGGGCTCTTCCCACGTGATGTCGTTCATCGTGCGTCTCCTCACAAGCCGTTGGCGACGTCCCGGATGAAGTCGCGGGAAGCCTGTGGCGACAGGGCGATGCGCTCCATCCAGTCCAGGTGCGTACGGTACTTCGCGAGTTGTGACCCGCCGCTGAGGAATTCCGGCCCGTGGGTGCTGTCGATCTGTACGGTGTCCAGCTGCTGCACGGCGCCCTCCAGGTAGTTGAACGTCTGCCCGGAGCCGGGAAACGCCCCGGCGGCGAAGGGGACCACCAGCAGGCGGACGCCGGGCCGTTCGGACACGGTGAGGAGATGTTCGAGCTGGGCGCGGGCGATCTTAGGCCCACCGAACTGCATGCGCACGGCGGCCTCGTGCACCACTGCGACGTACTCGGGCGCATCATCGCCCTCCAGGACCCGCTGCCGTTCGATGCGATACGCCAGCCGCAGGGCGATCTCGTGCTCCGGCAGCGGTGGCAGGACGGCTCTGAAGAGTTCGAGGGCGTGATCGCTGGTCTGCAGCAGCCCCGGGATGTGCGCGATGTGCACCGTCCGCATCCGGGTCGCCAGCGCTTCGAACTCGGCGATGTCCAACAGCCCTGCGAACAGCGAACCCCGGTACCGCTCCCACCAGCCGCGCCCGTCGGGTCTGGCCAGGCTGACCAACGCCTCGACGTAGGCCTCGTCCGAGCAGTCGCAGTTGCAGGCGAGGGTGCGCAGCCGCTCAGGGCTGATAGTGCGGATGCCCGTCTCGATGTTCGAGATCTTCGCCCGGTCGAGACCGAGCAGTCCGGCGGCCTGGTCGGCCGTTATACCCGCCGCGGTCCGCATCTTTCGCAGCTCGCCGCCCAGACGCTTCTGGCGCTCGGTGGGTGTCGTCCTCGGAGGCATGCCCTTCCTTCCCCTGCGGTCCTGGAGCAGTCTGCCGTCCTCTGAGGCCTTCGCACCACGAAGGGGTTGTTTTCCTCAATGAGGTGGCAATTGAACCACGACCGTCTCTACATTCAGTGACGCACCGAACACGTACCGAGGTCGGAAGTGCATCGCGCGAGCCTGCCCGCGCGACGGAGCCACCGACCGCACCCCTCACGAAGGAGTCACCGTGCCGCCGTCCCGCTGCCCCCTCGCCCCTGCCTACCCGGCAGACCCCACACCCCCCATCCCCGAAACCCTGGCCTACAGCTTCACGCTCCCCGCCGCCCTGTCCAGCCCCTCCCTCGCGCGGGCGGCGGCGCGACAGGTGCTCAGGGCGCACGGCCTGACGGACATGCTGGACCCGGCACTGCAAGCGGTCAGCGAACTGACAGCGGTCGCCTGCCAGTTCACGGAGTCTGCGGACTACTACCTCACCCTCCGTTACCGCTTCTCCACCCTCCGGATCATCGCCTACGACAGCCACCCCCGCCACACCAGCCCCCACCTCGCCACCGCCTGCGACTCCCGCCGCCGCGCGGCCCTCCGCGTTCTGGCCTGCGTCTGCCGTGCTTGCGACGGCAGTTGGGGATTCGGAGAGGCGAGGGAGCCGGGCGGGGGCACGCGCGTGTGGGCGACGCTGCCGAGGGCGAGCGCGGTGGCGTACGGGGCGCCTTGACCGGGGGCGTGCCGACCGCGCGCCTGTCCGCCCGGGGCCGGCCCTCTCTTCTTGATCGCCTCCGAGGTGCCGCCTACGCTCCAGGGCCATGGATACGGGGGGACCGGAGCGTGGTCGGTCGGCCGCGTGGCGTCGGACGGTCGCGGTCCTGCTGGCGGGGACGGCGGCGGTGGCCGCGCTGGGTGCGCTGCTGGTCGTCGTGCCCGGCGTGGTGGTCGACCACGATCTCGCCGGAGCGAGCATCGCCGCGAAGGACCGGCTGAGCGCGGTGAACAACGTCCGGACGACGCTCCTCCAGGCCGTGGGCGGCATGGTGCTGCTGTTCGGGGCGTACGCCACCTGGCGGCAACTGCGCGTCAGCCAGGACGGCCTGCGGGCGACCCAGGAGGGCTATGTCACGGACCGTTTCAGCACGGCCGTGGACCAGCTCGGCAGCGACAAGCTGGAGACCCGGATCGGCGGGCTGCACGCGCTGTGGCGGATCGCGGAGCACTCCGCCCGCGACCGCGAGGCGGTCCTCTCCATCAAGGCGGCCTACCTGCGCACGCACCTGCCCTGGCCGCCCACCGAAGGGCGGGCCCCGGCGGCGGACACGCACATCAACGACATCGTGCCGCTGGAGGTCCGGTCCGCCGACACCCAGGTCGCACTGACCGGCCTCGGTGTGCTGCTCCTGCACCCCCGGGAACAGACCTGGCTCAACCTCAGCGTCACCGACCTGCGCCGCGCCGACTGCGACGGACTGTGGCTGACCGCGGTCAACCTCGACCGGTCGTGCATGGAGGCCGCGGGCCTCTACCACGCCAACCTGACCCAGGCGTCCGTCGTCTCCGTCAACCTGCGCCACGCCGACCTCACCACCGCGATCCTGCGCCGGGCCCGCTGCGTGCGGACCGACCTGCGGGGCGCCCGGATGGTCGCGACGGACCTGCGCGACGCCGATTTCACCGAGGCCGACCTGCGCGAGGCGAACCTGCGCAAGGCGGACGCGGGCGGCGCCGTGTTCCACGACGCCGATCTGCGCCTGGCCGACCTGCGCGGCACCGACCTGAGCGCCGCCGACCTCCTCCGGGCCCGCCTGACCGGCGCACTGGCCAGCGAGCGCACGCGCTGGCCCGCCGGATTCGACCCCGTGGCCGCCGGGGTGGTCCTCACCGACGACCCCGGACCCGAGCCCCCGCCCCTGCTCCAGCCCCCGGGCATCACGACACAGCACCCGCCCTTGCGGTCCCTGCCGTGACCGGACGCCTGCGGCGTCGTGCCGACACCCCGCCCACGTCTCCGCGGGCGGGGTGGCCGATCGACCGTGGCTACGGCAGCGCGTCCACGTGCGGACCCACCGCGTTCGACCACGCGTTGCCCGCCGTCGCGTCCCAGTTCGTGGACCAGGTCATCGCGCCCCGCAGGTCGGGGTACGTCCTCGACGGCTTGAAGGAGCCGCAGTTCGTGCCCTTGGTGAGGCAGTCCAGGGCGGCGTTGACCACCGACGGGGCGACGTAGCCGCCGCCCGCCGCACGGGTCGAGGCCGGGAGGCCGAGGCCCACCTGGGACGGGTCGAGGCCGTTCTCCAGCTGGATGCAGGCCAGGGCGGTGAGGAAGTCGACCGTGCCCTGCGCGTACACCTTGCCGTCGCAGCCCAGCATCGTGCCGCTGTTGTAGTACTGCATGTTGACGACCGTGAGGATGTCCTTCACGTTCAGGGCGGTCCGGAAGTAGGAGCCCGACGTCGACTGCATGTCGATGGTCTGCGGCGCCATCGTCAGGATCATGTCCGGGCCCGCCTTCGCCGACAGGGCGCGCAGGGCCTGCGTCATGTAGGTCGCGTTGAGACCGTTCTCCAGGTCGATGTCGACGCCGTCGAAGCCGTACTCCTGCATCACGGAGTAGACGGAGTTCGCGAAGTTGGTCGCGGAGGCCGCGTCGTTCACCGAGACGGTGCCCTTCTCACCGCCGACCGAGATGATGACCTTCTTCCCGGCCGCCTGCTTGGCCCGGACGTCCGCCTTGAACTGGTCGACCGTGTAGCCGTCGAGGCCGGCCGTGTCGAGGTTGAAGTCCACCGCGCCCGGCGTGCCGGTCGCGTCGGCGAAGGCCACCGCGATGATGTCGTACTGGGACGAGACGTCGGAGATCTTCTGGACGGTCGCGCCGTTGTCGAAGTTCTGCCAGTAGCCGGTCACCGCGTGCTTGGGCAGGTCGCCGCCGTTGCCGCCGCCGTCGTCCGGTGCCGTCGTGCGGGCCGTGACCGCCGCCGACTTGGCCGACTCGCCGGCCGCGTTGACCGCCGTGACCTGGAAGGAGTACGACGTCGAGGCCGCGAGGCCGGTCACGGTCGCCGAGGTTCCGGTCACCGCCGTCACCTTCGTGCCGTCGCGGTAGACGTTGTAGCCGGTGGCGCCGGAGACCGCGCTCCAGGCCAGGGACGCGGACGAGGCCGTCGTACCGGAGACGCTCAGGCCCGCCGGGGCGGCCGGCACGGTGGGCTCGGGGCCGCCGTCGTCACCGCCGCCACCGTCCGGGCCGAACACGGACAGGTCGTCGGCGTAGTAGGCCGACTGCCCGTACCAGCCGTGCGTGTAGACGGTGACCGAGGTGGTGGACGAGCCCGTGGTGAAGCTCGTCGTCAGCTGCTTCCAGGAGGCCGAGTCCGGGGTCCAGGTCGACACGTCCGTGGTGCCCGTGCCCGTCACGCCCAGGTAGGCGTACCCGCCCTGCACCCAGGCGCTCAGGGAGTACTTCGAGCCGGGCTTCACCTTGACGGTCTGGGCGCACCGGGCGTTGTCCTGCCCGCTCGGCGTCGCCTTCAGCGCGGCGGAGCCGCCGTGCGCGGGGGAGGAGACGGTCGTGCCGCTGTTCGCCGAGCAGGTCCAGCCGGTCAGCCCGGCCTCGAAGCCGGCGTTCTTCGCGTTGTTGACGTCCGCTGCGGACGCCTGGCCGACGGTGGTGACGGAGAGGGCGAGCGCGGCGGTGACGGCACCCGCCCAGAACCGCGTCCGTCTGCCGAGCCGTCTGGCGGTCCGACTGCCGAGCCGTCTGTGTACGGGCTCCATGGGGGCCTCCGGTGGGGGAGTGGGCCAGTGGGGAGTGGAGCGGTGGAGCAGTGGAGTACAAGGTGGTCCAGACCAATTGAGGGTGTCAAGAGGTAGGTACGGACCAAGTTCGGCGCCGAGGAGCGGACTTGGGGTCACGCGGGGTGCCGGGCTCGGCGCTTTCCGGAATGAGGTCCGCCGTCGCCCGATCGGTGACCGGGAAATGCTCAACCTGTCCTGATTTGCCGCAACTTGTGCGACACAAGTTGTTCCACAGCTACAGAAACGCTGTTCTCCGGTCACAGACGCGTGGATACAGTGCTCACGTAGTCACGCAGTGAAGTCATCCGGGTGTGCCGGAGTAACGCCGGCAGACCGACGGGCATGGGGAGACGGGGAGCCGCGCGTGCCAACTGCCATTGCCGTGACCAGTGCCGACATGGCACTGCCGCCGCAGGACGAACGGACGCTGCCCGCGGCCGTGCTCCAGGACGTCGACCAACGTCCGCTGGAGCAGGCGCTGGCCGAGTTGCAGGGGCTGGTGGACCACCACGGGCACGTGATCGTGGTGTGCTCGCAGGCTCTCCCGGCGAGCGTGGAACGCCGGCTGCACACCGTCCGCGCCCTGCTGGAGACCGACCGGATCGCCCTGTTCCGGCCGCCGCTGCCTCCGCTCGGACTCGCGGTGCTGGCCCGCCAGTTGCGTCAGCTCGCCTCCTGCGACATCGGCCCCGGCGTCCTCGCCTCCGCCGGCCGCCTCCTCACCCACTACATCCACGCCGGCGCGCTCCTCGGCTCCGTCGCCCGGCTCGACCACGTCCCCGTGGGCCTGAAGTCGCACGCCAGGTCCTGGATGCCGGGCAGCCAGTTCGGGGTCGTCGCCCATCCCGTGCCGCAACTGGTGCGGATCGGCCCCGAAGCCACCCTCGAAGGACCGGAGTTCGGCACCCGGCTGCTGGTCGCCAAGGGCCAGCTCCCGTCCGACTGGGTCACCGACACCCTCGCCCCGTCCTGGCGGGTGCAGGGCCTGCGCGAGATGCCGCTGCCCGCCGACTCGCCGGGCTGGTGGGGGACCGGCAAGCTGACCGAGTTCTGCGCCTACCTGCCCGACCTGTCCGTCCTCTACCAACTGGTCACGTCGGTGCGGCAGAGCCGGTGCCACTGGTGCGGCATCGACGTCATCGGCGACCGCTGCGTGTTCTGCTCCGCGACGCCGCCGGAGTACGACGACGGCCGGGACCGCGCCCTGGGCCACCACCGCGGCCCCGCGATCGGCCACCGCCGTGAGAGACGCGCCCTCACGGGGTAGGTCCGTACCGCTCCGCCGCCCCGCCATCCGATCCGGCTCGACCGATTCCCCCAATGAGGTTGCACGGCACATGAACTCCCGTCAGCGCCGCGGCATCATCCTGCTGATCCTGTCGGTCCTGTGCGCCCTCGGCGCCTTCGCCGGCGTGCTGTCCGTCGTCAACGACGTGAAGTCGAAGGTCGGACCCGAGGTCACCGCGTACCGGCTCAAGACCGACGTGGAGCCCTACACGCCCCTCGGCGCGGGGCAGTTCGAGAAGATAGAGATGCCCGAGCGCTGGCTGTCGAAGAACGCCGTCACGGATCTCGACCAGGTCCGCGGCAAGATCGCCGTGACGACGCTGAAGGCGGGCTCCCTGCTGCAGAGCGACATGATCGTCGACCAGCCCGCCCTGCAACCGGGGCAGCAGGAGGTCGCCATCATGATCGATGCGGCGACCGGTGTCGCCGGCAAGATCACACCGGGCTCCACCGTCAACGTGTACGCCACCTTCGAGGGAGAGCGGGAGGGTGATCCCGCTCAATCCAAGATCATCGTAACGAACGCCGAAGTCATCGACGTGGGCGACCTCACCTCGCTGCAGCCCGACGAGAACAGCCGCGACCGCGAACCCACCGACGCCGTCCCCATCACCTTCGCCCTGTCCACCATCGACGCCCAGCGCATCACCTACGCCGAGTCGTTCGCCCAGCGGGTCCGGCTCGCGCTGGTGGCGCCGGGCAGCGACACCACGGTCCCGGACAAGGACCGGACGTACGAACTCGCGAAGGACAAGTGAGGCCCGGATGCCCACGAGGATTCTCCCGGCGGTCGGCGACGCGGACGCCGTACGGTCCATCACGACCCTGCTCAGCCAGCTCCCGGACGCCGAACCGGTCGCCCCCGTCGTCGACTCCACCCAGCTCGTCGACACCCTGGCCCGCCTCGCCGCCGAGTCGGTCGACGAACTGCCCGAGGTCGTCGTCGTCCACGAGCGCATCGGCCCGGTCCCGGCCCTGGAACTGATCCGCGAGGTCGCCCTCCGCTTCCCCGCCGTCGGCGTCATCCTCGTCACCTCCGACCCCGGCCCCGGCCTCTTCCAGGCCGCCATGGACTACGGCGCCCGCGGCCTGGTCGCCCTGCCGCTCAGCTACGAGGAACTCGCCAGCCGCGTCCAGGCCGTCGCCCAGTGGTCCGTGGGCGTACGCCGGCACCTGGGCAGCGGAGAGGACGTGTTCACCGGCGTCGGCGGCACCGTCGTCACGGTCGGCGGGGCGAAGGGCGGTGTCGGCGCGACCCTGACCGCCGTCCAACTGGCGCTCGCCGCGCAGGCGTCGGGCCGGCCCACGGCGCTGGTCGACATGGACCTCCAGGCCGGCGACATCGCCTCCTACCTGGACGTCCAGTTCCGCCGCTCGGTGGTCGACCTGGCGGCGATCAACGACATCTCCCCGCGTGTCCTGGCCGACGCCGTCTTCCGCCACGACACCGGCCTCGCCCTGCTGCTCGCCCCCGGCGAGGGGGAACGCGGCGAGGAGGTCACCGACCGCGCCGCCCGGCAGATCGTCAGCGCCCTGCGCTCACGCTACGAGGTCGTCGTCATCGACTGCGGCGCCCAGCTCGGCGGGGCCGGTGCCGCGGCCGTGGAGATGGCCGACGCGGCGCTGCTGGTCACCACGCCCGACGTGGTCTCCGTCCGGGGCGCCAAGCGGGCGGTGCGGATGTGGGACCGGCTGCAGATCCGCAAGGCCGAGGAGACGACCGTGGTCGTCAACCGGCACACGCGCGGCACGGAGATCCAGCCCGCCCTGATCCAGAAGATCACCGGCACACCGGTCGCCGCCACCACCGTCCCCGCCAACTTCAAGGAACTCCAGGGGGCCGTGGACGCCGGGCGCGTCCACGAACTCGACAGCAAGAGCACGGTGAAGCAGGCCCTGTGGGCCCTCGCGGGCGAACTGCGGCTGGTCAAGGCGCCGGAGGGGGAGGGCCACCGCAAGGGCGGCGGCCGGTTCCGCGGCGACCGGGGTTCGGTGAGCTTCCGGCGGCGGAGGGACGGTGGGGGATGAGAGGCGTCGGGGGAGAGCGCGGGCCCGCGTTACGCGGCAGGCTCCGCGACTCCGGTCAGGTCACCGTCGAGTTCCTCGGCATGCTGCCGACGATCATCGTGACGCTGGTGGTGCTGTGGCAGCTCGTACTCGTGGGATACACCTTCACGCTCGCGGGTAATGCTGCGGACGAGGCGGTACGGGCGGCGACCGCGGCCGAGCGGGGGGCGCGGCAGGGAGCCTGCGAGGAAGCGGGCCGGGACAAGCTGCCGGGCGCGTGGGAGGGGGGCGCCGGTGTGGACTGCGGCACGGCGGGCGGCTTCGTCACGGCCGACGTGGAGATCAGGGTCCCGATCCTCTTCCCGGGCACGGTCAGCTTCCCCTTCGACGTGCGGGGGCACGCGGGCGCCGTCGAGGAGGAGACCGACTGAGATGCCGTACTCCTCAGGGACGTACCGCGCGAGGGACCGGGGCCGGCATTGGGACCGACACCGGCACCGGGATCGCGTGGCCGGGGACCGTGGTCGGGGCGCCCGGGACCGGGGCCAGGTCGCCATCGAGTACCTCGGCTTCCTCCCGATCCTGATCATCGTCGCCATGGCCGCCGTACAGCTCGGCCTGATCGCCTACACCGCCCAGCAGGCCGGCACCGCGGCCCGCGCCGGGGCCCGCAGCGCCTCCCTCGACGAGGGCGCCGGGCAGGCGTGCGCCGCGGCGGTCAGCGACTGGCTGGCCGACGGTACGGACTGCGGGACGGCGGCGGGCGGCGACGAGGTCACCGTCACGGCCACCGTCGACATCCCCTCGATCGTCCCCGGCTGGGACTTCGGGAACGCCACCAAGACGGCCACCATGCCGATCGACCACTGACCGAGGAGCCGAGGACGCATGAGCCTGCGCGCACGCATCCACTCCCCCGAGGAGCACGGCAGCCGGGGCGAGGACGGACACCTCGTCGCCTCCTACCGGGCCAAGCTCCTGGAGGAGATCGACCTCGCCGAGATGAGCTCGCTGGCGACGGCCGAGCGCAGGGCACGCCTGGAACGCGTCCTCGGCCACATCATCAGCCGCGAGGGCCCGGTCCTGTCGACGGTCGAACGCTCCCAGCTGATCCGCCGGGTCGTGGACGAGGCCCTCGGCCTCGGCATCCTGGAGCCCCTGCTCGAAGACGCGTCCATCACCGAGATCATGGTCAACGGCCCCGACGCGATCTTCGTCGAGCGCGGCGGCCGGGTGGAGCAACTGCCCCTCCGCTTCGCCTCCAACGACCAGCTGATGCAGACCATCGAGCGCATCGTGTCGACCGTCAACCGCCGCGTGGACGAGTCGAACCCCATGGTCGACGCCCGCCTCCCCTCCGGCGAGCGCGTCAACGTCATCATCCCGCCGCTCTCCCTGACCGGCCCGGCGCTCACCATCCGCCGCTTCCCGCGCTCCTTCACCCTCCACGAACTGATCGGCCTCGGCTCGCTCGACGACCACATGCTCTACCTGCTGGCCGGCCTCGTGCAGGCCCGCTTCAACATCATCGTCTCGGGCGCGACCGGCACCGGGAAGACCACCCTCCTCAACGCCCTCTCCGGTCTGATCCCGGAGACCGAACGCATCATCACCATCGAGGACTCGGCGGAACTCCAGCTCCAGCAGGCCCACGTGATCCGCCTGGAGTCCCGCCCGCCCAACGTCGAGGGCCAGGGCCGCGTCACCATCCGCGACCTCGTCCGCAACTCCCTGCGCATGCGCCCCGACCGCATCGTCGTCGGCGAGGTCCGCGGCGGCGAGTCCCTGGACATGCTCCAGGCCATGTCGACCGGCCACGACGGCTCCCTCGCCACCGTCCACGCCAACAGCGCCGAGGACGCCCTGATGCGGCTCCAGACCCTGGCCTCCATGTCGGACGTCGAGGTCCCCTTCGTCGCCCTGCACGACCAGATCAACAGCGCGGTCGACGTCATCGTCCAGCTCACCCGCTTCGCCGACGGCGTCCGCCGCATCACGGAGATCGCCCTCCTCGCCAGCCACGGCGGCGAACCGTACCGCCTGGCCACGGTCGCCCGCTTCAACGCCCGCCCGATGACCGCCGACGGCCGCGTCCACGGCGCCTTCGAGTACCACCCCCTGCCGCGCCGCACCGCCGAGCGCCTCTACATGGCGAACCAACCCGTCCCGCAAGCATTCGGCGTCGCCCACACCGCCGACCAGCTCGCCACCCGAGAAGCCAGGTAGGAACGCCGATGGAAGCCAGGCAGAGCCACGAGACGGAAACCAGGTAGGACCGCCCGATGGAACTCGACACCCTCGTCACCCTCACCACCGGCGTCACGCTGCTGACCTGCACCCTCGCGGTGGCGGGCGTGCATTCCTACGCCGCCGGCAAGGCCCAGCGCCAGGCCCTGGTCGACCGTCTCTCCGCCACCGGCCAGCTCCCGCCGGCCGGCCGACGGCGCCGCTTCCGCACCCTGGACCGCCGCCTGCGCCGCACCGAACTCGGCCGGAAACTGGAACTGCGCCTGGCGGCGACCGGCCTGGACATCACCCCCGGCGAGTTCTTCGCCTACATGCTGGCCACGGTCGCCGGCCTGTGGCTGGTCGGCCAGGCCGCCCTGGCCCCCTTCTTCGGACCTCTCGCCGGACTCCTGGGCATCGGCGTGGCCGTCCAGTTCCTCAACTGGCAACGCCAGAAACGCATCGAGAAGTTCATCAACCAGCTCCCCGAACTCGCCCGCATCCTCGCCAACGCCACCCAGGCCGGACTCGCCCTGCGTACCGCCATCGGCATGGCGGCCGAGGAACTGGAGGCCCCCGCCGGGGAGGAACTGGGCAAGGTCGCCGACCAGCTCGCCATCGGCGCCTCCATGGACGACGCCCTCGGCGAACTCGCCGACCGCCTCCCCTCCCGCGAACTCGTCGTCCTGGTCACCACCCTCGTCCTGTCCAACCGGGCCGGCGGCCAGGTGGTCAGCGCCCTGCGCAACCTCACGGAGACCCTGGAGGAACGCAAGGAGACCCGCCGCGAGGTCCGCACCCAGCTCTCCCAGGTCAGCATGACGTCGTACGCCGTCCCCGTCCTCGGCGTCGGCTCGTTGTTCCTGATGAACGGGGTGAAGGACGGCGCCCTGGAACGCATGACGGGCTCCCCGGCCGGCCAGGCCGCGGTGGTCATCGCCTTCGGGCTCTACGCCGTCGGCTTCGTCCTCATCCGCCGCCTGTCCCGCATCGACGTCTGAGAAGGGAGCCGCAATGGGTCTCGGACTGCTCCTCGCACTGCTGGCGGCCCTGAGCGTGTGGGGCGTCTTCGCCGGCATCCGCATGTACCGGGCCGAGGCCAAGCTCCCCGGCGACCTCGCCCTCGCCCTGGAGGTCGGCTCCACCCGCACCGGCGCCGTCGACTCCCTCGTCGACCGCATGGGCATGCGCTACGCCCCCGCCGTGCTGCGCATCATGGGCCCCGCCCTGGTGGCCAAGTACCGCCGCAGGATCGACCTGGCCGGCAACCCCGGCGGCCTCACCATCGACCGCTACGCCGCCCGCCGCGCGGTCTACGGCTTCCTGGGCGCGGTGGGTTTCCTGGTGTTCCTCCTGCGCGGCCAGTTCGTCGTGGCCCTGCTCCTGCTGGCCTTCGGCGCCTTCTGGACGGAGGTCGGCATCTGGTCGGCGATCCGCATCCGCAAGGACGAGATCGAGCGCACGCTCCCCGACTTCCTGGACGTCCTGGCGGTGGTGGTCAGCGCCGGCCTCGGCTTCCGCCAGGCCCTGGACCGCGTGGCGACGCGCTACGAGGGCCCGTGGGCCGACGAACTGCGCATCACCCTCCGCCAGATGGACCTCGGCATGAGCCGCCGCCAGGCCTTCGCGGAACTGCGCCGGCGCAACGACTCCGAACAGGTGGCGATGTTCGTGACCGCGCTCCAGCAGGGCGAGGAACTGGGCGCCCCCATCGTCGACACCCTGGTCTCCCTGGCCAAGGACATGCGCCGCACGGACGCCCAGAACGCCCGCCGCAAGGCCGCCCGCGCGGTCCCCAAGGCCACGATGATGATCACGACGTTCATGGTCCCGGCCACGATGATCCTCCTCGGCGCGGGCCTGATCCTGGGGTCGGGGACGGACTTCGGGACGATCACGGGCGAGTAACCGGTCGGGACGACCGCACGGTCACGGGTGAGCAGAGGAGGACGGCATGGCGACCACGACCCCACCGACGGCACCCCCTGCTCTCCCACCGGGTTGGGAGGCGGCGAGGCAACGGCCGACCGACCGGGGGGCGGCGGCCACGTCGGAACGCACCCGTCACGAATGGCACGAACCCGCGCCCCAGCCCGGCCCCACCCCACCCGCCCCGGCCATCCCCCTCCAGGTGAACGCCTTGCAGGCGCTGTGCCGGCAGGTGTTCGGCTTCCGCCTGGCCATGATCGCGTTGGCGGCCCCCGCCGCCCTCCTCAACGCCGGCCCGGGCCTGGGCGTCAAGCTCGTCGGCGCCGCGGTGGTCGTCACCTTCATGGGCTCGTACGTCCTCTTCCGCGACTGGGAGCGATTCGGCCCCCTCCTCCTGCGCCACCCCACCCTCCTGGCCGCGGACACCCTCTTCGGCTTCCTTCTCCTCATCTCGGCGGGCCCGGACACCACGCTGGCGTACGTCAGTGTCTGCACCCCGCTGCTGGCCGGCCTGGCCTACGGCTGGCGCGGCGCGGCCGGCTTCGCCTCCCTGCAGTTCCTGCTCCTGCTCCTCGTGCACGCGACGCTGAAGGACGACCCCCGGCCCGGCCCGGCGGAATCACTCCTCCTGCCGGGCCTGTGCGTCATCACCGGAGCCATCGGCTCCACCCTCCGCAACCTGCTGCTCCGCTTCGGCGCCGCCACCCGGACCCTGACCGAGGTCCAGGCCCGCCTGGCCGTGACGGAGGCGGTGAGCGCCGAACGCGCCCGTCTCGCCCGCGAACTGCACGACTCCGTCGCCAAGACCCTGCACGGAGTGGCGCTGGCGGCCGAGGGCCTGGCCGCCACGGCAAGCGGGGACCGCATGGACCCGGCCGTCGCGCGCCGGCAGGCCGAACTGGTCGCCCGATCGGCCCGCAGAGCGGCCGCCGAATCCCGCGAACTCCTCACCGACCTGCGCCGCGAGACGGACCCGGCCCACGGCACGGACGTGGCGGCCGAACTCGCCTCACTGGTGGCGAACTTCACGGCACGCACGGGCATCCCCACCACCTTCGCCCAGCCCGACGGCCTGGCCACCGAGCCGCCTGAGCCGCCCGTACCGCCCATCCCGCCGTCCGTGGCCCGCCAACTCCTCACGATCGCCTCGGAGGCGATGGAGAACGCCCACCGCCACGCCACACCGACCCGCGTCGAGGTGCGCGCGGGCGTCCACGGCGGCCTGCTGAGGATCAGCGTGTACGACGACGGCCGGGGCCTTCCGGCGGGGACGAACCTCGATCAGCTCGGCAGGGCCGGTCACTTCGGCCTGGTCGGCATGGTCGAGCGGGCCGCCTCGGTGGGCGCCCGCATCCGCATCGGCCGGGGCGAGCACCCGCACGGCACGGAGGTCCGGGTGGACCTGCCCCTGGCCGCGCTGACACGACGCCCACGTCAGGAGGGAGGCCACTGATGCACGAAACCTCGCCCCAGTCACCGATACCGGCCACACCGGAACCACCGGCGCCGCTGCGGGTCGTCGTGGCCGACGACAACCCGGTGGTCCGCGCCGGCCTCACGGCCCTGCTCTCCGGCCGCGCGGACATCACGGTCGTGGCGGAGGCCGCCGACGGCCGCGCGGCCTGCGACGCCGCCCGGCGGCACCGGCCCGACGTGGTCCTCCTGGACGTCCGCATGCCCGGCGTGGACGGCATCTCGGCCCTCCCGTACCTGGTGGAGATCGCTCCGGTGATGATGCTGACGTACAGCAGGGAGTCGGAGATCGTCCAGGAGGCCCTGCGACGCGGCGCGGGCGGTTACCTGGTCCACGGGGAGTTCACGGCGGAACAACTGGTGACGGCCGTGCGGGACGTCAGGGAGGGCCGGGCTCACTTCACGCCGACGGCGGCGGGGGCGCTGCTGGCGCAGTTGCGGGAGAGCAATGGAGCAAACGCGACTGCACACAGGGAAGGGCGGCCAACACCCCCTGAGGGACAGTCCAGATGGGTCAACTCACCCAAAAGTCTTTCGCAACTGCAACCAGTTGTGGCACAGTCTGCTTCAGGCACTCCCGACAGGTCGAGGTTCCAACTGAGCGCGAGGGAGGTGGAGATCATGGATCTCATCGCGTCCGGCATGAACAACCAGCAGATCGCCGCCACCTGCTTCATCAGCGAGAAGACGGTCAAGAACCACATCAACCGCATCTTCGCCAAGCTCCACAGCACCAGCCGCTCCGAGGCGACGGCCAAGTGGCTGGGTCTGGGGTGACCGCGATGAACATCCGTTCCTCAGCGCGCGATTGGGCCCACGTTTGGGCCCACGGACCCTCGGACCGCAGTACCCTCCCGCCATACCTTCCAGACGACGACCGCGGCACGGCCCACCCTGGAGGGGAACACCATGACCAACTGGCTCCACACCATCGCCGCCCACCTGCAGACCCGCACGGCCCGCGACGACAGGGGTCAGACGGCGGTGGAGTATCTGGGGATCATCGCGGTGGTGGTGGCGATTGTGTTGGCTATTACGGGGACGGATATCGGGCAGACCATCTTCGACGCCATCACAGCGAAGATCGGCGAAGTCACCGGCGGCTGAGGCAGTGGTCCAATAGCGGCGGCGATGCGGGGCAGGCTTTTCCCATCTACATCATTGTGGTGGGAGGCCTGCTCTTTCTCGCGCTCGCATACTTTGCGGTCGGTCAGGCTGCAGCGACCCGTAGCGAGGCGCAGACGGCAGCCGATGCTGCGGCGCTGGCTGCCGCCTTGGAAACGCGTGACCAACTCGCCAACCAGTGGCTCACAAACATCTTGGAGCCCGACTCGTGGCAGGAAATCTTCGACGGTAAGGCGCCAGTGACCAGCTCCTGCTGGCGTGCTCACGAACTAGCGGCGAGCAACGACGCAAGCGTGACCTGCCAGCCTGACGGTCTCCTGGGTTACACGGTCGTGGCGGAGACCGACGAGACTGTCGGGGACACCATCGTTCCGGGAACGGAGGAGCAGAAGGCTTCTGAAACAGCCAAGGCCGTCATCGACGCCCGCTGCTCGTTCGAACTGTCCGTTGAGGAACCCGACGGTGATGCGCTGCCCATGCTCTCGTGTAACGGCGAGGACTGGAACCTTGATCCTGACGACCCTTTGAACCTACCGAAGCCCGAGGATCTGTTCGATGTCCACCTGGCTGACTGACCAGCGAACGACGAGTGATGAGGGAACCCAAGATATGAGCGCTCGGTTCACGACGATGGCTAGAAGGGCAACGGTCGCCTTGGCGATTCTAAGCAGTCTCACTCTGGGGGCTGTCGGTTGCGGTGGCGGTGGTGGCGACGACAAGAGGCCGAAGAATTCAGCGTCCGCTTCCAAGGAAGAAGTATCTGGCCCCAGCGCGCAGAACGGAGATGAGGAAGAGCCACTGGCAGAGCTGAAGGGGACCAACGGCCTGCTCCTGCAGATCACCTCTGCTGATCGGGACTCCGGTGGCTTTGTGACAGTGAACGGCATGCTGAACAACGATGGTGACAAGAGCGTCACAGTCCCATCCGCGTTGAGCGGCAACGAAACGGAGATCATCCGAAACGGCAGGTCGCTCGGCGGGGCCACACTGGTTGATTCAAAGAGTAAGAAGCGCTACTACGTACTGCGCGACACAGATGGTCGGCCGTTGACGACTACGGGATTCTCGACGATCAAGGCTGGTGACCACCTGGCGGTGTTTATGCAATTCCCAGCTCCACCCGCTGGCACCACCGAAGTCACCTTCCAACTGCCGACCTTCGCCAGCGCGACGATCTCCATCTCCGGGTGAGGCCAATCATGTCCCCAACCCCACGCCTCACCATGGCCCTCACCACAGCCACTCTCATGCTTGCCACGAACCTCTATGGCGCCGCCACGGCCCACGCCGCCGACGACCCCCCAGGCACCGAAGCCTCCGCCGCCGCCCCCGTGAAGGTGGACCCCAACGACCCCGACCTCAAACTGCCGGACGGCGCCACGCTCGCGCAGGCGAAGGTGCTGGACATCAAGTCGGTCGTCGAAGACCAGAGCGGCGACGAACGCCGCGAGGACACCAACACGAGCGTCACCTTTGCGCTGCAGGCGGAGGTGCTGTTCGGCAAGGACAGCGCGAAGCTCGGCGCCGAGGCCAAGTCCCGCATCACCGGCATCGCCGAGGAGATCAAGAACCAGAACGCCACCCGCGTACGCGTCTTCGGCTTCACCGACAACCTCGGCTCCTCGGCCCACGGCGACGTCCTCTCCAAGCAACGCGCCAACGCCGTTCACGACATCCTGACCGAGACCCTGAACGACGCCGGCATCACCTACGAGGTCCGCGGCTACGGCGAGCAGTACCCCATCGCCGACAACTCGACCGAGGCCGGCCGCAAGAAGAACCGCAGGGTAGAGGTCTCCTTCCCGCGTACGGAGAGCTGACGGGAGCGCACCGATGCGGAACAGGACGACCCGCGCAGGAAAGCGGAACCACCGACGTCGGCCACCGGCAGCCGCGCTCATCGCGGCGCTGACGGCCACCCTCTCCCTGACCGCCTGCGGCAGCCCGAACCCGACCGACGAAACCGACAAGGCATCGGCAGCCACCCAGGACCGCCCCTCGCCGTCCCGGGCGACTCCGCAGTCACCCACCGCGACGCCGGAACCCTCCGTCTCGGCGGCGGACGGCGATGACATCCGTGCCTGCGCCGACGGAAACTGCGAGGTCGCGGTGACCAAGCCCGTGACCGTCCGCTTCCAGGGCCCGGGCGGAGCCGTGACGCTGTCCGTGACAGAGGTCGGTCAGAACAAGATCGAGTACACGGTGAAGTCGGGCAACGGCCAGGCGAAGGGCGGCGCGAGCGGTCAGGGCCGGGGGTGCGTCACCGCGATCCGGGAGAACGGCAGCGGCACCTCCTGCGGCGGAGCCGGCCGCACACGACCGAGCCCTCAGTCCGATGCCGTCGTGATCCAGGCATCGACCGGATGGGACGCCACGGCGCTACTGCACGTCGTCTCCCCGTAGCGCGGGCCCCGGCGCCGACGCCGCGCCGCACCCGCGTCGGGACGCCGGAAATCAAGATGACGCGGGTGGCCGACGCAGATAGCGTGCCGAACGTGCCGGAGATCGCTCACCCGCCCCCACACCGCCCCACGGACTACGCGACGCTGATCGCACGAGCCACCGCGGCTCCCGCCGTCCTGGGCCTGGTCCTCAAGGGTTCGCACGCACACGAGGGCATGGTCACCGAGCACTCCGACCACGACGTGTACGCCATCGTCTCCGACGAACGTGAGGCCGCCCTCGCAGGCCTCGACAACTGCCGTAGCGCCGATCTGGATCTCGTCGTCACGACGGTGGAGGGGTTCCGCCGGCTCGACGGCCTGGAGCGCTACGGAATCGCCCGGGGCCGAGTCCTGCTCGACCGGCTGGACGGTGAGATCGCGTCGATCGTCGCCGCGAAGGGACGCCTGGAGACCGCAGAGGCGTCCCGCGCGGCAGCTGGCTGGCTCGACGCGTACGCGAACTCGCACTACCGGTCGGTGAAGAACGCCCGCGACGGCCACCCGCTCGCCGCCCACCTCGACGCGGGCGACAGCATCGGCTTCCTCCTGGAGTTCCTGTTCGCTCTCGACCGTCGCCCCCGCCCCTACAACAAGTACCTGACGTGGGAACTCGACAGATTCCCACTACCGCGTTGGAACGCCCCCGAACTCCTGGCCACGATCGGCCGGATCACGGCACAGGGCGACACCGACCTGCAACGACGGCTGTTCAGCCAGGTCGAAGCGGTGGCGCGGGAGGCCGGCCATGGGCCGACGCTGGACGACTGGGGCGAGGACCTTCACCTGATGCGCCCGCGCCCATGACATGGAAAGAGGGGGCACGACATGCACAGAAGCCGCGTGTATGCCGTTCTGATCGACGCACCGGAAGAGGAGGCGGCCCGGGCAGCGGACTTCTGGGCGGCGGCACTCGGCGTGACGGCCAGTCCCTTCGCTCCGCAACCGCAGTTCACCACGCTCCACCAGGCGCTGCCCGGGCTGGTCACCGCGGTGCAGGCAGTCGACGACGCACCCCGCATCCACCTCGACATCGAGACCGACGACCCCGACGCGGAGACCGCGCGCCTGACCGCGCTGGGCGCGGAGCAGATCACGCAGTGGGAGGAGTGCCGTGTGCTGCGGGTCCCCGGCGGCCACCTGGTCTGTGTCCTGCCCGTGGAGAGCGACCCCGACGTGTTCCTGGCACAGTCCACCGCCTGGCCGTGAGGACCGGTGCCGCCTGCGGCCATCACCCGCCCGACTCACCGGTCTCCCCTCCCACTGCCTGATCTGCCTCCCCGGGCTCCACCCCCACCCGCACCCCGACCCGAACGCCCCACCCGGCCATCGCCCCGGCCTCCGCCTCCAGCACATGCCGGGAACGCACACGGGGAAGCCCGAGCCTGCCCGGCCGCATCGTGCGCACAGCGATGACGACCAGCCGCCGGTCGAGGTAGGCCACGTCGATGGGCATCCGCATCCGGAACGTGTGCACGCTGTTGGCAGGGGAGAGGAGCATCGCCCCGTCGAGTGAGTCCCGCCCCAACAGCCCCCGGGTGCGGGCGCGGTACGACCCGGCGATCTCCAAGGGAACGCGGACACCTCCGCCACCGACCTCCCCGTCCACCACCAGCCAACCCGCCCCGTCCCGCCACCGCCGCCCCATACCGACCCCTCCTGCCCCCGCAGTCCGCTGCCGCCCGTCCGAACGTATCCGTCACGGCTCACCCACGACAGGGACCCGCGGCGCCAAGCGCGATCGCCGCCCTCTTTGCGCCCGCGCTGCCGCGTTACGCAACCGTTACTGCCCAAGAAGGCACACGTAAGGCTGATTTGAGTCCCGGGAACACCACAGGGAGACAGCCTTCACCCTGGTGCCGTCCGATCCCGCTGGATAGCGTGGCTTCGCTCGAGAGAACCCTCGCCCTTCCAGGAGCCGACCGTGAATCGCCGCCGCCCCACCTTCCTCGCAGCGCTCACGCTGACCGCCACAGCGGCCTTGACGCTGTCCGCGTGCGGAAGCGACGACAAGGCCTCCGGCGAGAACGACAAGATCGCGGGGGCGGACACGGGAAGCGAGGCGTCGGCCTCCGCCAGCCTTAGCGCGTCGGACACCGGCGGCCGCCCGGAGATCACTTTTCCGGCCGACGCCAAGAACGTATTCGAATATCAGAAGACCGGAGACGCGGCGAAGGACGCTGTCCTCGCGGACAGCACGTTGAGTGTCAACTCTGTGGACGAGGCCATCTTCAAGGCCAGCACGGACACCAAGGCCCTCGGCTTCTACAACGCCGAGTCAGCCCTGAGCAACTCGATCACCTATGTCAATGGGTACATCGACAAGCAGCGCACGTGGGTCGGCGAGACCCGGTACTTCGACTACAAGGTGAACCTCGTCAAGGACGACCAGGCATACGTGACGTACTGCTCGGACGAGAGCAAGTCATTCATCAAGGACAAGAAGACGGGCAAGGTCGACGACACGCCGACGACGGCGGACAGCTACGTCCTCTACAACACCAAACTCGCGAAGAGCGCTGAGGGCGTATGGCAGACCACCGACATCGCGTCGGAACGGGGGAGCAAAACATGCCAGCCGTGAGAAACAGTCTGAGGGTCGCAACTCTTGTAGCGCTTGCCAGTGTCCCGCTGATCTCGGCCCCCACTGCGCTCGCCGGCGGGCGTGGTGAGGGTGGTACCCGCGGCTCGACAGAGCAGCAGGCCGAAACGGACGGCGAAGGCACCGTTTCGGTCACCGTCGGCGGTGTCGTTTTCGACCGTTCGAAGAACGGCAGCGGAGACTCCGTCGGGGCATTGACGTCATCCACGTCCTGGAGCCCGCCACCCTGCTGGTACGCCCCCAAGTACACCCCGGAACAGCTGCAGAAGCACCTGGAACCCATCTGGGAAGCCGGCTCCACGGGTTACGAGTGGGACGCCGAACAGCGGGAGAAATACAACGCCAACGACGAGAAGAAGGCCTTCAACAAGGACAAGGCCGGCGAAGGCTACTGGTGGGGCTCGTACGTCAACAAGGCCTACCCGCCGGGCTGGGACTCCTGCGACGAGGACTACTTCTGGGTGGACACGGGCGACGCGCCTCCCGCAAACATCGAGAACGCCGTCACCCCGGAGATCCTCGCCGAACTCGCCTACGCAGAGATCCGGGTCCCCGGCACCGAGGTGACACTCGCACCAGCCGAGGCCACCAAGGTGAACCTCCCGACATGGGCGTGGCTGGACGGTGCCGAGTTTAAGCCCGTTTCGGTCACCGCCTCCGTGGAGGCGATCGGCGTCGAGGCGACGGCCACGGCGGAGCCGGTCTCGCTGCAGATCGAGCCGGGCACCCCGGACGCCGAGACCTACCCGGCCTCGGGCGTCTGCGAGATCAAGGACGGTCGTATCGGTGAGCCGTACGAGAAGGGCAAGGCGAACGACATGCCGCCGTGCGGAGTGAAGTACCTGCGGTCCTCGGGCGACAGGACGTTCCCTCTCCAGGCGACGGTCACCTGGGAGATCCACTGGACCGGTACCGGCGACGCGGGCGGCGACCTTCCCGACGGGACGTTCGGTGCCACCCAGGACGTCGTCGTCCAGGAGATCCAGGCCGTCAACCGCTGACGGTGCCACCAGCCCTCCGTGCGTAAGTGACACCCCCAAGAGGGGCAGCCTCCGTGCGCACGCCACGAAAACCGGATGTCGTCGTTCCCCTCATCGGTGCAGGTCGACCGGAGAGGGGACGGACACATGGCGGGGCGGCTCGCTGTCGACGGTGACGAGCTCGGGCGCTTCATGAAGTCGCTGAGGAAATCGTCGGCATCACTCAACGGCGTCCGCAAGGCACTGTCGGACGCGACCATCACCGGCCTGGGCACGGATGACCTCGACTCGGCGTGCGAGGCCTTCCAGGAGGACTGGAAATACGGCTCGGAGGAGATCGGCAAGCAGACGGATGACCTTGCCGACATCATCGGCAAGAGCAAAGACAGCTACCTCGAGGTCGACAAGGCGCTCGAGGAGGCCGTGCGGAAGTCGCGCGAGGTCAAGAGCGGCGGCGAGAAGTGACCGTCGGCGCCGGGCAGGATCAGTACGGGGCCGCCCTGGATCCGCGGTCCCGGGCCGACCTGGACAAGCCTCAGGGCCTCAAGTCGGCCCCGCGCATCCCCAACCCCGACTATCCGCACCTCGGTTTCAACCCCGTACCGGGCGACACGGAGACCGTGCGAACCCTGCGGAAGAAGCTCAGCGGTTGCGCCGACGTCCTCCAGGAGACCTACGACACGGTCACCAAGCTCCTGGACGGCAGCTACTGGAAGGGCGATGCCGCGGTCGCCTTCCGCGAGCAGCTCGACGGGGGACCGCTGCCGCTGAACCTCAAGAACGCGGCCCATTCCGTCCGCAAGGCGGCCAGACAGCTGAGCCGCTGGGAGGGCGAACTCGACGACTTCCAGCGGCGTGCCAAGAAGCTCGACGAGGACGCGAAGGACGCTCGCGCCGCGGTCGTCCGCGCACAGGGGCGCGCGGACGCGGCGGGTGAGGACCCCGGCCTCAAGGCAGAGGGCGCGGATCGCGATGCCGCGCGGAAGGCCTTGACGCACGCCAACGGGGCCCTGGACGACGCCGAGAGCGAGCTGCGGAAGATCATCGGCAAGGCGAAGAGCCTGGCCGAAGAGCACGAGGAGAAGGCCGGATACCGGGCCGGCAAGATCCGCGACGCCACGAAGAAGCTGGTGCCGCACGAGCCGGGGTGGTTCGACGAGGTACTGGACTGGCTCGGCGACAACCTGCCGGACATCCTGAGCTTCACGGCGGGACTCATCGGCGTGGTGGCGCTTCTGCTGTCGGGGCCGTTGGGCTGGGGTCTGGCGACGGTTGCGGCGCTGATGCTCACGGCTTCGGGACTGAGCGCTACAGCGCTGGCACTGAGGCTGACTGACTCAGAGGTGCGGGCGTCTCTTATGGACGGCTTCACCAAGGGAGAATTGGACGCCGACTTCTGGAGCAACGCCGTTTCGGTGGGTGCGGATTTCGCAGGTGCATTGCCGGGATTGGGGGCTGCACTCAAGGGCAGCATCGAAGCAACGGACGCTGTTCGTACGGGTGGGCAGACACTGGGATTCTGGCAGAAGGCAGGCACCTATGGTTCACGGTCATTGGATGAAGCTGAGCGTATCGTCGGCTTGGAGAACCGGTTGGTTGCGCGAGCTGTGCGTGGGTGTTCCGACCCGGAAAGGGCGGCGAGAGTAGTGACCGCGACTTCTGGCCTCGCTGGCGTTGCCACTGGAGGGCTCGGCCTTTACACCAAGGCAGTGGATGCCGACGACGACGGTATTAAGGACGGTGCTGTTGCAGGAATCGATGGCTCTCGTCTCGTCCTGGACAGTGGAGGAATCATCGGTCTCGTCCGCCATGTCTTCTGACTCGCACAGGGAGAGTAAGCAGCTGTGGATCCTGTCGCCTGCGCCACCGCTTGGAGTCACCCCCCTACGCGGTGGGCGTGGATCCTGCACATGGCCATGAACATCAGCGGTTTGATCGGCTGGATCGGTGGTTGGGTTATTCTGCTAGCGGTCTCCGCCTATGCGCCCAACTGGGTTGCGTGGGTCTTTATGCCGTATTTTCTCTACGGGCCTTATCGGGTGCTGACGCAACTGAAGTATTTCCCCACAGCCTTCTTGATGCTGAGGATTCTGCGTGCGTATCCGTGGCAGATTGCTCGAAACGTTCCGCGGGGGCTGACCAGGAGACCCGAGGTAGTGCGTGAGCAATACGGCTGGTTTGAGTTTCCCAACCCAGCTTGCCAAGCACAGTCCTTGCCGCTTGTTTTCCCCCGCCACCTCCGTAGGGGGTGGTGGTCCCGCCGCATGGCCCCCCGCGCCAAGCCCGGCCTGAAAGCAGACATCGAAACCCTCTGGTTCGCCGGTGACCCACGGTTCATCGGGCTCGTCGCCGCGCCCACGCGACGCGGTACCGCCCCTCGCCGGCTGCATGTCCTCGAGCAGCGCATGCATGTGCGGAGCGGATGGCGCTTCGCCGACTGGGGCGCTACCCCCGATGACATCGAGCGCGGTCGACGCGCGGGCGTCCATCCCCTCCAGCCCTGTTCCCGAAATGAGGCGTGCAGTGAGGTCCGGTGTGCTCATCGTCGATGAATCCGTCGACGATCCCCATGCAGAACTCTGGTTCGCAGAGCCCGCCGGGTTCACGCCCCTGCCATTGGACGTTCTGCTCGCCGAGCCGGGAACCCCGGGCGCCGACGCATTACGCACGGCTGCCGCGCCGCTGCTCGAATCGGCACCCAGTGAGCAGGCTCTGCAGAAGCTCATCGCGCTCCTCGCCTCGGGGCAGCGGATGCTGGGAGCGCTGCGTGAGTTCGGCACCGTCCACTGTTCGGTCGGCCTGCATCGCGATGACGTCCAAGGCCCGGCCCGTGGGGGCGCACAGCCTCTGCTCTCCCTGTTCACTATCTCGTGGCGCGGCACTGCGGTGGCCCCGCGTGCGGCGACCGTTGCCCGTGCTGCGGCCGAATCGGTGGACCGCAGCCATGTCGAGTACCTCGAACTGCCCACCGGCCCTCTCACCATCAGTGAGGCCGTGCTCTGTCCGGCAGCCAATAGCGGTGTCCCTCAGCTGCCCCTCCTCCAGATCCACGCCCACCTCCCCCACCCCGACTGCAAGCGCCTCGCCGTCCTCACGCTCAGTACCACCGCCACCGCCCGCAGGGAGGAGTACCGGGCGATTCTGCGGCAGGTCGTCGAGACGGTCCGTTTCGAGAAGCCCTTGGGTGCTGACTCGTAAAGCGGTTGTCCGGCGGACGAGCCGCAGGTAGGAAGGCATGCATGACTGGACTCGGTGCCGTTTTCCGCCCTCAGCTCGCCCCGGAGCGCCTGCGTGCCGTCGCTCGTACCGCCGATGAGGCCGGGCTGGAGGAGCTGTGGCTCTGGGAGGACTGCTTCCGTGAGGGCGGGATCTCCACGGCCGCCGCCGCGCTCGCGTGGACCGAGCGGGTGCGGGTCGGGGTCGGGCTGTTGCCCGTGCCCCTGCGGAACGTGGCGATCACCGCGATGGAGGCTGCGACGCTGCACCGGATGTTCCCCGGCCGCGCGGTCCTCGGCGTCGGGCACGGTGTGCAGGACTGGATGGGGCAGGTCGGGGCTCGGGTGGAGTCGCCCGTCACTCTGCTGCGGGAGCATCTTCTCGCCCTGCGAGCCCTGTTGGGAGGGGAGCGGGTGACGACCGAGGGGCGGTACGTGCGGCTCGACGGCGTCGCGCTGGACTGGCCGCCGGGACAGGGCGTCGAGGTGCTGGCCGGCGTCACCGGGCCACGTTCGCTGCGGCTGGCCGGTGAGGCCGCCGACGGGACCGTTCTCACCGCGTCCACCCCGCCGGACGGCGTACGCCGGGCCCGGCGGTTGATCGACGAGGGGCGTGCGGCCGCCGGGCGGACGGAGGCGCACAAGGTCGTCGTCTATTTGCTTGCCGCCACCGGTGTCGGCGCCCGTGAGCGGTTGCGGGCCGAGCTGGTCGCCGAAGGGGTCGAGTCGGTTCCGGATCTCGGGGTGGCCGGGGACGCGGGGGCCGTTGCCGAGGCCGTGCGGCGGTTGGCCGAGGCCGGGGCGGACTCCGTGATTCTTCAGCCGACCGGTGACGAGCCCGATCCGGAGGGCTTCGTGCGGTTCGCCGCCGAGGGCGTCCGCCCCTTGGTGGCGTAGCCCGTCGGGTTCCCGCCCGGCGACACCTCCCTGTGTCTCTGCGTCCTGCGTGCGGCTCCACGTCCTGTGTCTCCGGGCCGCTGGATCGCTTTCTCCGCCCTCTCCCCGCCCCCCCCGCGCCCCCGCGCCTCCACCCCGCCGCGCCCCCACCCCCCCCGTCCCGATTGGACCCCATGGCACCGCCGACCCCCCGTACCTTCGACGAACTCGTCGCCGAAGGCGCCGCCGTCCCCACCGAAGGGTGGGACTTCTCCTGGTTCGAGGGGCGGGCCAGTGAGGCCCGGCCCTCCTGGGGGTACGCGCGTTCCATGGGCAGGCGGCTCGCCCGGGCCGGGGCCGTGCTGGACGTACAGACCGGGGGAGGGGAGGTGCTGGACTTCGCCCTCGGAACCGTCGCCCCGCGCCGGCCCTCGCTCCTGGTCGCCACCGAAGGGTGGCCGCCCAACGTCGCGAAGGCCACCGAGCTGCTCCGCCCCCGGGGCGTCCCCGTGGTCGCCTCGCCCGACGACGCGCCGTTCCCCTTCGCGGACGGGGCCTTCGACCTGGTCGTGAGCCGGCATCCCGTCGTTCCGCATTGGTCGGAGATCGCCCGGGTCCTCGCGCCCGGCGGTACGTACTTCGCCCAGCACGTCGGGTCGGCCAGCGTCTTCGAGGTCGTCGAGTTCTTCCTCGGGCCCCAGCCGGAGGAGACCCGGATCCATCGCCACCCCGACCGGGAGCGTGCCGACGCCGAGGCCGCCGGGCTGGAGGTCGTCGACCTGCGGGCGGAACGGCTGCGGATGGAGTTCCACGACATCGGCGCCGTCGTGCACTTCCTGCGTAAGGTCGTGTGGATGGTGCCCGGGTTCACCGTCGAGGCGTACCGGGACCGGTTGCGCGAGATGCACGAGCGCATCGAGGCCGAGGGGCCCTTCGTCGCCCACAGCGCGCGTCACCTCTTCGACGTCCGCAAGCCCCGCGCGTGAGGGACCCCCGGCAGGGCGGTGCGGAGGGCGAGCCGGTCGGCCGCAGGAGGGTCCGTACGTCCGTCCGGGGCATGCCGTCGGCCCGGATGCCGACCGACGACTCCGCCGTGGAGAGGACCCGGGTGTGGACGCCGGGCATCGCACCGGCCACGTCGGCGACCGGCGTGCCCGTTCGGGCGGACTTGGCCAAGAACTGTCGTTCGAGGCGGCGAAGGCTCACCGTGCTCCAAGTGGGTTCCCGTCGTCTCCGTCGTGAGGTGACGTCAGGGGAGGAGCGGGACGGTTCCCGGCCTTCACCGGCTTGCCGATGACGTGGCCGCGTACGGGATCTTCCGGGCATAAAGTGCCTACATTCGCAAATGTCCGCGCGCCTGGAGAGAGGGTGTGCAATCACCCACGGATCCTCACAGGTTTTCCACATCGTTATTCATCGTTGCCCTTCCCGCGTCGAACCCGACCCGCCTGATCACGTAAGTTCGGAGCCAGGTAATTCGCGTGAGCAAAGCTGCGCGTGTGGCACCGCGCAGTGGAGGGGGCTGCGCGGTGCCCGGTCAAGCGGGCGTTCGCCGGTGAGGTCACCCGGTGGAGGTAAGCGGGGGCGGTCCGCCGCGCGGTTGCCGAAGGGTACGGAGGGCTGTCGGATCGCCCCTCCGGTGCGTTCCGGGCGCGCCCTTCCCCTTTCCATCCGCTCCGTTTTGGCCATGATTCACGGCGGAATGACCGCTTCCGTAGCCACCCGGGCGTCGTCGGGTGATTTCGGAGAGTAGTTTTGGCACGCCGATGCGCGCGGCATCCCTTACGAAGGGTTATGGTGGAAGCCCCCCCTCGGGCCGGTCCGTCTCCCCCCCCCACGGACCGGCCCGTTTTTTATGCCCGTTTCCGGAGGGGCGCGCGAGAAGCGCCCGAGGGGCGCCCGTCATGAGGAGTTCACCGGTGCGCCGTCCTGTGCCGTGGCATGGCGGCGCTTGTTCGAGGGCATAAGCCAAGCAGGTCGACGCCCGAACCACGGGTGTCGGATCTCAGCGGACGGCGCGGAGCCGTCCGCCCGGGAGGCCCTTTGCACCAGCCCCACCGTGCGGTCACGGCACGGAAGACGCGGCGGAGGGCCGGCTCGCGGCCCGCGCCAGTGCAGGGCGGCCGTCGACCGGTCGGCTCGTTCCCGCTCTCCCGGCCCAGCGTCCACTCCGTCGCTCCCCGACCTCTTCCGAGGGGGTACGTCCTTCCGTGGTGACCAGCACAAAGCGCCACAAGCCAGATCGGCGCACCTACGTTCTCGACACCAGCGTCCTGCTGGCCGACCCGAACGCCCTGAACCGCTTCGACGAGCACGAGGTCGTGCTCCCGATCGTCGTGGTGACGGAGCTGGAGGCCAAGCGGCACCATCCCGAACTCGGCTACTTCGCCCGGCAGGCCCTGCGCCTGCTCGACGAGTTCCGGGTACGGCACGGTCGCCTCGACGCCCCCATCCCCATCGGGGATCTCGGCGGCACGGTGCGTGTCGAGCTGAACCACTCGGACCCCAGCGTGCTGCCCACCGGCTACCGCCTGGGGGACAACGACTCCCGCATCCTCGCGGTCGCACGCAATCTGCAGGCGGAGGGATACGACGTCACCGTCGTGTCCAAGGACCTCCCGCTGCGGATCAAGGCGTCCTCCGTGGGCCTGCTCGCCGAGGAGTACCGCGCCGAGCTCGCCATCACGGACGCCTCCGGCTGGACCGGCATGTCCGAACTCACCCTGCCGGGTGAGCAGGTGGACATCCTCTTCGAGGAGGGGCGGGTCTTCGTCCCCGAGGTCGCCGACCTTCCCGTGCACACCGGGCTGACCCTCCAGTCGGAGCGCGGCAAGGCCCTCGGCCGGGTGACGCCCGACGGCAGCGTCCGCCTGGTGCGCGGCGACCGGGAGGCGTTCGGCATCAAGGGCCGCAGCGCCGAGCAGCGGATCGCGCTCGACCTGCTCCTCGACCCGGACGTCGGCATCGTGTCGATGGGCGGCCGGGCCGGCACCGGCAAGTCGGCGCTGGCGCTGTGCGCGGGTCTCGAGGCCGTGCTGGAGCGGCGGCAGCACCAGAAGGTGATGGTCTTCCGGCCGCTGTACGCGGTGGGCGGGCAGGAGCTCGGCTATCTGCCCGGCTCCGAGGCCGAGAAGATGAGCCCCTGGGCGCAGGCGGTCTTCGACACGCTCTCGGCGGTCACCAGCCGGGAGGTCATCGAGGAGGTGACCGCGCGCGGGATGCTGGAGGTGCTGCCGCTCACCCACATCCGGGGACGCTCGCTGCACGACGCGTTCGTGATCGTGGACGAGGCCCAGTCGCTGGAGCGGAACGTCCTGCTGACCGTGCTCTCCCGCATCGGGGCCAACTCGCGGGTCGTCCTGACCCACGACGTCGCGCAGCGGGACAACCTGCGGGTGGGGCGGTACGACGGTGTCGTCGCCGTCGTCGAGAAGCTGAAGGGTCATCCGCTCTTCGCCCACGTCACCCTGACGCGGTCCGAGAGGTCCCAGATCGCGGCACTCGTGACCGAAATGCTGGAGGACGGCCACATCTGAGGGATCAGGTCCGAAGAGGACCGATTGTGTGACGGTTGGCGCCGTCCGGAAGGCGAAGAGCCTAGCCGGGCGGCGTCGTCGCGTGTGTGGATTTCCGTAAATCCCCTGGGCCAAACGAGATGTGAGCTTTCACACGCAGCACAGAATTGCCTCACCCCGTCGGGTTACGGCAGAGTCTCGTTCCTGTCAGGCCCCGCATACGACACAGCCGTACCCCCAGCGGTACGGCAGCACCGCAGAAACACCAGTCCCAACTCCATAGCAGCGTCGTATGCCGCCCGAGCACCACGCGGCGCTCCCCTCACGGGGAGTTGTCCACCGGGCCCGTGCCTCCCGTGACCCGTAGTTGGGGAGGCCAGCGCCAGGGGCACGATTGCGTCCGCGAGGGTCACCGAAGCGGGCGATGCTGGAAGGAAACCGTGTGAGCCGGATCTCGGTCCGGGGATTCGCAGTGGCCTCGGCCACGGCGGTCACCGCTGTCGGAAGTGTCGTCGGCGTTGCCTCGGGCAGCACCGCGCAGAACAACGACGCGGAAGCCACAGCAGCCGGCACGACGCTGCTTGCGGACATCCCCATGGGCGAGCAGGCGCAGGTGCAGACCGCGTCCCTGACGCAGCAGGCCGACGTACAGGCCATCGCCGCGGACGCGAGCGCCAAGAAGGACGCTGAGGAGGCGGCCCGCAAGGCAGCCGCCCAGACCGCCGTGGCCAAGCAGGAGAAGGCCAAGCAGGCGGCCGCGGAGGCCAAGAAGCGCGAGGCGCAGGAGAAGGCGGCCAGCCGCGACGCCCAGCGCGAGTCCACCAGCTTCGCCGTCCAGAGTTCCTACAGCACCAGCCAGATCCAGGCGATGGCCCGTCAGATGGTGCCCAGCGGCCAGTGGCAGTGCTTCAGCAACATCGTGGACCACGAGTCCAGCTGGAACTACCAGGCCGTCAACCCCTCCTCCGGCGCCTACGGCCTCTTCCAGGCCCTCCCGGCCGGCAAGTACGCCTCGGCGGGCGCCGACTGGCGGACCAACCCGGCCACCCAGATCAAGTGGGGCCTCAACTACATGGACAGCCGCTACGGCAGCCCGTGCGACGCCTGGGCCTTCTGGCAGGCCAACCACTGGTACTGAGCCGCCGGGCACCGTCCGGCCGCCCCACCGCTCAACCTCGCGCAGCCCCTCGCCGTCCTTCGGTGAGGGGCTTTCGCGTGCCCGCGTTGTACGGTCGGACCGAAACGACTCCAGGGGGGAGTGGTGGGGAAAGACGGGGGAAGAGGACGGATCATGTCGCGAGTGCCAGGGTGGCTCGGTCGGCTCGGCGCCGGACTGACGCAGATGAGCAGGCGGTTGGAACAGCGCCGCGAAGAGGCGCGGGCAGAGGACCCCGACGGCGAACCGTCACCGTCCGCCCACCACGAGCCGCCGTCGCGGCACGAACCGTCGTCCGAGCACGCCACCGCGCCGCAGCACCAGCTCGTGATCCAGAGTCGTCCCGATCCCGCCCAGGCCGTCCCCTGGGGAGTACGGGTCGCCGCTGAGGCCGGGTGGCGGCTGCTGGTCCTCGCCGGGACCCTGTGGGTGCTGATGCGGGTCATCAGCGCCGTGCAGCTGGTGGTGCTGGCGTTCGTGGCCGCGCTGCTGATCACGGCGCTGCTCCAGCCGACGGTGGCGCGGCTGCGCCGGCTCGGGGTGCCGCGGGGGCCGGCCACCGCCCTGACCGCGGTCCTCGGGTTCGTGGTGATGGGGCTGATCGGCTGGTTCGTGACCTGGCAGGTCATGGAGAACATCGACAACCTCTCCGACCAGGTCCAGGACGGCATCGACGAACTGCGCAACTGGCTGCTGAACAGCCCCTTCCACGTCACCGACAAGCAGATCAACGAGATCGCCAAGAACCTGCGCGAGGCGGTCGGCGCCAACACCGACCAGATAACGTCCGCCGGTCTGGAGGGCGTCACGGTGGTCGTCGAGGCGCTCACCGGCATCCTGCTGGCGGCCTTCTCGACGCTCTTCCTGCTCTACGACGGCAAGCGCATCTGGCAGTGGACCCTGAAGCTGGTGCCGGCGGCGGCCCGGCCGGGCGTGGCGGGTGCCGGTCCGCGGGCGTGGCGGACGCTGACCGCGTACGTGCGCGGCACGGTGATCGTGGCGCTGATCGACGCCATCTTCATCGGCCTCGGCATCTACTTCCTGGATGTGCCGATGGCCGTCCCGCTGGCCGTGTTCATCTTCCTGTTCGCCTTCATCCCGCTCGTCGGGGCGGTGGTCTCGGGCGCCCTCGCGGTGGTCGTGGCGCTGGTGACGCAGGGCGTGTTCGCGGCCGTCATGACGCTGGTCGTGGTGCTGGCGGTGCAGCAGATCGAGGGCCACATCCTCCAGCCGTTCATCCTGGGGCGCGCGGTGCGGGTGCACCCGCTGGCGGTGGTGCTGTCGGTGGCCGCGGGCGGCATGGTGGCCGGCATCGGCGGCGCGGTGGTCGCCGTACCACTGGTGGCGGTGACGAACACCGTCGTCGGCTACCTGCGGGCGTACTCCCGCGAGGCCGCCGTACGGCAGGCGCCGAAGCCGCGCGGCGCGACGTCCACGGACGCGTCACCGGCGGAGCCGGGCGGGTCCAGGGGCCTCGGAGGCCCGGAAGCCCCACCGGAGGCGGGCACGGGACCGTCGGCGAAGGACGCGGGGGACGGAACGCCGGGGGGCACCTCTCCGACCTAGCGACGGCCGGTGGGCGGGACCGCCGGCGGGCACCACCCCGCCGCCGCGACGCAACGGGCCCCGCTCACCGAGTCGGTGAGCGGGGCCCGAGTCGTACGCGGTCTCGCGGGACTACTGCGCGGCCAGCACGGCCTCCGCGTCCAGCGTGGCGCCGACGGCCTCGACCACGGCGGCGATCTTGAACGCCTCCTGGATCGTCTCGCGGTCCACACCGGCCTTGCGGAGCACCTGCTCGTGCGAGTCCAGGCACATGCCGCAGCCGTTGATGGCGGACACCGCGAAGGACCACAGCTCGAAGTCGACCTTGTCGACGCCCGGGTTGCCGATGACGTTCATCCGCAGACCGGCGCGCAGGGTGCCGTACTCGTGGTCCGACAGCAGGTGCCGGGTGCGGTAGAAGACGTTGTTCATCGCCATGATGGCGGCGGCCGACTTGGCGGCCGAGTACGCCTCGGGCGTGAGGTTCGCCTTCGCCTCCGGCTCCAGCTCGCGCAGCACGATGGGGGAGCGCGAGGCGATGGCGGTCGCCAGCACGGTGCCCCACAGCTGCTGCGCCGGGAGGTCGGAGTTGCCGATGACCGAGCCCAGGTTGAGCTTCAGGTCCTTGGCGTAGTCCGGTACGGCGGACTTCAGGGAGTCGAGCGACATGTCAGTTCACTCCCCCGAGAGCAGCGCGACCGGGTCCAGGGTCTCGTCGCCCTTGCTCCAGTTGCACGGGCACAGCTCGTCGGTCTGCAGGGCGTCGAGGACCCGCAGGACCTCCTTGGGGTTACGGCCGACGGAGCCGGCGGTGACCATCGTGAACTGGATCTCGTTGTTCTGGTCCACGATGAAGACCGCGCGCTGCGCGAAGCCGTCCTCGCCCTCGATGCCGAGGTCACGCATGAGCTCGTGCTTCGAGTCGGCCATCATCGGGAAGGGCAGGTCGGTCAGGTCCGGGTGGTCCTTGCGCCAGGCGTGGTGCACGAACTCGGAGTCGCCGGAGAAGCCGAGGATCTGCGCGTCACGGTCGGCGAACTCGTCGTTCAGCTTGCCGAAGGCGGCGATCTCGGTCGGGCACACGAAGGTGAAGTCCTTGGGCCAGGCGAAGACGACCTTCCACTTGCCCTCGTAGGTCTTGTGGTTGATCTGCTCGAACTCCTTGCCCTTCTCCAGCGAGACGCAGGCGGTCAGATCGAACTCGGGGAACTTGTCACCGACAGTGAGCACACGCTCTCCAAAAGATGCAGCGAAGAAACACCCACTTTGCGAGTGTTTCCCATGGGTTGGACGTTATTGATGTTGGCACAGGGTGCATTGATTACGGAAATAGCTACACTCGGTCGAGTTGATCGGAGGTGGCTATTAGTGTCGGGAAAGAAGAGGCAGCCCAGCCTCGCCCAGCTGCGGGCTTTCGCCGCGGTCGCCGAGCACCTGCATTTCCGCGACGCCGCCGCCGCGATCGGGATGAGTCAGCCCGCGCTCTCGGGCGCCGTCTCCGCCCTGGAGGAGGCACTGGGTGTCACCCTCCTGGAGCGTACGACGCGCAAAGTGCTGCTCTCCCCGGCGGGGGAACGGCTCGCGGTGCGGACGAAGGCGGTACTGGCGGAGGTCGGCGCGCTGCTGGAGGAGGCGGAGGCGGTACGCGCGCCTTTCACCGGGGCGCTGCGGCTCGGCGTCATCCCGACCGTCGCACCGTACCTGCTGCCCACCGTGCTGCGGCTCGTCCACGACCGCTACCCGGACCTCGACCTCCAGGTCCACGAGGAGCAGACCGCGAGCCTCCTGGACGGGCTCACCACCGGCCGCCTCGACCTGCTCCTGCTGGCGGTGCCGCTCGGCGTCCCCGGAGTGACGGAACTCCCTCTCTTCGACGAGGACTTCGTGCTCGTCACCCCGCTCGACCACCGGCTCGGCGGGCGGGAGGGCATCGAGCGCTCGGTGCTGCGCGAGCTGAACCTGTTGCTCCTCGACGAGGGGCACTGCCTGCGCGACCAGGCGCTCGACATCTGCCGGGAGGCCGGCCGCGCGGACGTCCCCGCGACTACGACGGCGGCGGGGCTGTCGACGCTGGTGCAGCTGGTGGCGGGCGGCCTGGGCGTGACGCTGCTGCCGCGCACGGCGGTCCGCGTGGAGACCTCCCGCTCCAGCCAGCTCCTCACCGGCTCCTTCGCCGACCCGGCCCCCACCCGCCGCGTCGCCCTCGCCATGCGCACGGGGGCGGCCCGCGCCGGGGAGTACGAGGAACTGGCGGGGGCGCTGCGGGAGGCGATGGCGGACCTGCCGGTACGGACGGTGCACGACTGAGCGACCGCCCGGACGGACGGTCGCTCAGTCCCTCAGCCGTGAACCGGGGGCTACTCCGTGCGCAGTCCCTCCGGCCGCATCAGCCGCAGCAGCGGCGGCAGGCTCAGCAGGGTCACCACCAGGACGACCGCCGCGCCGATGCCGGTCATCGACAGGACGCCGGTCCAGTCGACCCGTACCGGGGTGTTCGTCATCTTGAGCAGCACCGTGCCCAGAGTCAGGCCCACCACCGAGGCGAGCAGCAGACCGAGCACGATGGGAATCGCCGTCTGCCACAGCACCGACATGCTCAGCGTGCGGCGCCGGGTACCGAAGGCGACCAGGGCCGACAGCAGCTTCTTCCGTTCCCGCAGCTGCTCCAGCTGCGAGACCAGCAGGCTCGCCCCGATCAGCGCCAGCACGCACGCCGCCCCGACGAACAGACCGGTGCGGATGGCGTCGAACCGGCCGGTGCGCTCCGTCGCCTCCCACACCACGGCGTCCGCCAGCGGATGGACGGCCACCGTGGTGTTCCGCACCCGGTCGTGCACGTCCGGCACCGACTCGTCCAGTCTGAGGTAGGCGTGCCCGGCCAGGGCCGGCACCAGCGTCTCGGGCATCGCCTTCGGCGTGATCAGGAAGCCGCCCCGGTCGATCCCGGCCAGCAGACCGCGACGCGGCTTCGCTGCCTTCACACCCTGCGGCACCGTCCAGGGCACCTCCAGGCGCTTCGGGCTGCCCTCGTACGACGGGTCGAGGTACAGCTTCCGTCCCGGCGCGGCCAGCTTCGTCACGTCCTCCCCGGCGTCCCACTCGGCGCCGTGGACGGCGAACACGTCCCCGTCCGCGCACGAGGGCAGGTCGGCCATCTCCCGCAGCGACGCGCAGTCGCCCACGGTCACCGTCGTGCCGTGCTCCGGTTCCCGGGCGCGGTCGCCGAGGTAGCCCTCGGAGTAGGCGTAGACGTCCTTCACGCCCTCGGTGTCATGGAGCTTGCCGGCCGCCCGGGTCCCCGGCACCCCGTCCGGAAGGATCACCTCCATCTGCGCCAACGACACGTCCTGCCCGGTGGGCCGGGTGTAGTCGTCCTCCACGCCGGCGAAGAGCATCTGCAGCGCGATCGCGCCCGCGACGGCCACCGCGATGCCGTTGACCATGCGGGCCGCCGTACCGCTGCTCAGCTGCAGCCTGCGCACGGCCAGCTGCCAGGCCACGCCGCCGGCACCGAGCCGGGCGACGACGGCCTCCACGATCCACGGCAGCAGCGCGGTCACGCCGACCAGGAGCAGGACGACACCACCGGTCACCAGGTACTGGTTGAAGTCGCCGTTGTCCCGCCCGTCGCCGATCATCGGGTAGAGCATCGCCAGTCCGGCCAGCGGCAGCAGCAGCCGCCACCACAGCCGGCGCCGGGGCGGACGGCCCGCGCGCACCACGCCGAGCGGTTCGATGACGACCCCGCGCAGCGCGAACAGCGTCACCAGCACCGCCGCCGCCGGCACGGCCACCGCGACCAGCAGGGCGAGCAGCGGCGAGGGGTTGAGGTAGCTCGGGAACACGCTGATGCGGTACACCTCGGCGGTCCCCGCCAGCTGCCGCCCGATCATGAAGAACCCGGCGCCGAAGACCAGCCCCAGCGCCGCACCCGCCAGTGCCTCACCGGCGGCGATCCGCCGGGTCATCCCGCTGTCGGAACCGACCAGCCGCAGCGCCGCCAGCCGCCGGTCCCGCCGCTCCCCGCCGAATCGCACGGCCGCCGCGATGAAGACCGCGACCGGCATCAGCAGCACCACGAAGACGACGAGGATCAGCAGGAGCAGCACCGGGTCGGACCGCTCGGAGGTGGCGTTCGGGTTGCCGTACCCGTCGATGCGGACGATCCGGCCGCCGTCCATGTGCGGCGCGAGCCCTTCGGCTCCCCGGTAGAAGGCGAGTTCGGCCGAGCCGATCAGCCCCTCCTCCGCGATGGTGCCGACGATCCGGTCCGGCAGCCGCTCGCGCAGCAGCGCGCCGGAGTCCGACTCCAGCAGCTCCTTCAGCGCGGGGGAGACCACCATCTCGCCCTTCGCCGGGAACCGCTCCACCCCCGGGGGCAGCGGCGCCCGCGGCCCCTCCGGTTCCAGGGCCCGGCCCCGGACGGTGTCGTCGCGGAAGTCCGTACCGACGTCGGCGACCATGAGGGTGTCGTCCGCCTTGGCCAGCCGCTCGTCGGTGAAGGTGATGTCGGTGCGCGCGGCCTCCCGCTCGTGCCGGACCTCGAGCGCGTTGGGGATCGCCGTCGTCAGCAGGAGCAGTGCCACGCCGAGCCCGACGCCGACGGCCGTCAGCAGCGCCCGGGTCCAGCCCTCGCGCCCGCCGGTGAAGGCGAAGCGGACGCCCATGGCCAGGTCGGCGGCGACCCGTCGCGTCCGGCCACGCTCGCGCGGGGCCTCTCCCGCGGCCAGGGCCGGCGGCCTCTCTCGTGTGGGCACGCTCATACGGCCCGCTCCATGTCCCTGGACCTGCCGTCGCGTACGACGATCTCGCGGTCGGAGTAGGCGGCCACCCGCGCCTCGTGCGTGACCAGCACGACGGCGGCGTTGGTGGAGCGGGCGGCGTCCGTGAGCAGTTCCATGACGCGCTCCCCGTTGAGGGAGTCCAGCGCGCCGGTCGGCTCGTCGGCGAAGAGCACGCGGGGGCTGGTGACCAGCGACCGCGCCACCGCGACCCGCTGCCCCTGGCCGCCGGAGACCTCGCCGGGCCGCTTCTTCTTGAGGTCGTCGACCTCCAGCCGCTCCATCCAGCTCAGCGCGGTCCGCTCGGCCTCCTTGCGGGGGGTGCCGTTCAGCCGCAGCGGCAGTGCGACGTTCTCCACGCAGGTCAGCTCCGGCACGAGCTGCCCGAACTGGAACACGAACCCGAATTCGGAGCGGCGCAGCGCACTGCGCTGGGAGTCGTTCATGGCGGACAGTTCGCGCCCGTTGTACGTGATCGTCCCCGAGTCGGGCGGCACGATGCCGGCG
This sequence comes from Streptomyces mutabilis, assembly GCF_046628145.1. Lineage (NCBI taxonomy): Bacteria > Bacillati > Actinomycetota > Actinomycetes > Kitasatosporales > Streptomycetaceae > Streptomyces > Streptomyces mutabilis. The sequence continues at coordinate 5,012,131 of NZ_CP176874.1, forward strand.
AGGCAGTGCAGCAGCGTCGACTTGCCGGACCCGGAGGGACCCATCACGGCGACGACCTCGCCGGGGTGGATGGAGAACTCGGCGCCGTCGAGGGCGAGGGTCGGGCCGTAGGCCTTGCGGAGCTGCTCGGCCGAGAGCAGCGAACCTGCGGGAGGAGTCATCGGGCCACCGCCTCACGGAGCTTGTCGAGGCGCGCCGCGGTCAGCTCCAGCCACCGCAGGTCGGCCTCCAGATGGAACAGGGCGTGGTCGCAGATGAGCTGGTCCGCGAGGTCGCCCTTGCGCTTGCGGTCGGTCAGGATGCGCATGCTGCGCAGGTGCTCCGAGCGCTGGGTGTCGAGGATGTCGGCGGCGTCGCGGTGGGTGAGCAGCGCGAGGACGACCTTCGTGTACAGCGTCGACTGGAGGTACGGCTCGGGCTTCTCAGGCGTGGCGAGCCACCGCTGTACGTCGGTGATCCCCGCGTCGGTGATCGCGTACCGCTTCCGCTCGGGACCGCCGCCGGTCTCGATGCCGTCGACGACGACCAGGCCGTTCTTCAGCAGACGGGACATCGTCGAGTAGACCTGGCCGTAGTGCAGCGGCCGGTCGTGACCGAACTTCTCGTCGAAGGCGCGCTTGAGGTCGTAACCGTGGCGCGGCCCGGACTCCAGGAGACCCAGGAGGGTGTGACCGATGGACATGCCGACGACTCTACACACGGTGTATACGCGCCATGTATACGCACGGTGCAGAGAACGTGCCCAGACGTACGGACTCCCAGGTCGGAGGCGATTGTCACGGTTCCGCTACGACGGAAGCCGCGCCTCCGCAGGGATGCGGTGACGCGGCTGCGCGGCACGGGGCGACGCCTGCCGTGCCGTCCGTCTCCTACGCCGGTGGTGTGGACCCCGGCCCGGGGCGCCGCGGCGGGCGCCCCCGGCGCGGCAGCGGTCCGGCCCCGCCGGGCAGCCGGCCCGACTCCGCCAGGGCCCGGCGGAGCAGGAACTCGATCTGGGCGTTGGCCGAGCGCAGCTCGTCGCCCGCCCACCTGGCCAGCGCCTCGTACACCTGGGGGTCCAGCCGCAGCAGCACCTGCTTGCGCTGCTGCTGCGGCCGACGCTTCGGGGCCTGGCCCCCGGAGCCGGGTCCCTCGGGCGGCGAGCCTTCGGACGGGGGCCCCTCGGACGGAGACGCCTCGCTCGGGAGGCCCTCGGACGGAGACCCCTCGGCCGGAGACCCCTCGGACCGACCCGTCACTGGTAGAGCGTCCCGGTGTTCAGGACCGGCTGGGCGGCGCGGTCCCCGCAGAGCACGACCATCAGGTTGGACACCATCGCCGCCTTGCGCTCGTCGTCCAACTCCACGATGTCCTGCTCGCTGATCCGGGCGAGCGCCGCCTCGACCATGCCGACCGCGCCGTCCACGATCTGTCGCCGGGCCGCGACCACCGCGCCGGCCTGCTGCCGCTGGAGCATCGCCGAGGCGATCTCCGGCGCGTACGCGAGGTGGGTGAAGCGGGACTCGACGATCTGCACGCCGGCCGCCTCCACGCGCGCGTGCAGCTCGACGGCGAGCTTCTCGGTGATCTCCTCGGCGTTGCCGCGCAGGGAGAGGCCGTCCTCGTCGTGGGCGTCGTACGGGTACTCGATGGCGATGTGCCGCACGGCCGCCTCGGTCTGCGTGGAGACGAACTCGACGTAGTCGTCCACCTCGAAGGTGGCCTGCGCGGTGTCCTCCACCCGCCACACCACGACCGCCGCGAGCTCGATCGGGTTGCCGTAGGCGTCGTTCACCTTCAGCACCGCCGTCTCGTGGTTCCGCACCCGCGTCGAGATCTTGGTGCGCGAGGTCAGCGGGTTCACCCAGCGCAGCCCGTCCTGGCGGATCGTCCCCCGGTACCGACCGAAGAGCTGCACCACCCGGGCCTCGCCCGGCGCCACCATGTTCAGCCCGCACATCGCGAGGAAGGCGGCCAGGGCCACCACGATGCCCGCGACGATCAGAGCCGCCTTGCCCCCGGTCGACGAGACCGCGGTGGCCGCGGCGATCAGGCCGGCGCCGGCCACCAGTCCCAGCAGCCCCAGCAGCAGGGCCATGCCGCCACCGATGCTGTTCGCCTGCGTCTCGCGTACGCGTGGCGTCGGCATCTCCGGTACATCCGCTCTGACCTGCGAAGTGTCGTGCGCGTTGGGTGCGGACACGATGGATCCCCCGTTCTCGGCGGACGTGCCGGAGCACGCCCGTGTGTCTATCTCGAACCTATCTAAGTGATATCACTTTACCCTCGAACGGCAACCCTCAACCCCTCTCGTACGTCGGTTCCAAGGGAACGGGTGCTGATTCTCACGTCCGCACAAGGCCGGATCGGCAGGCGTTTGTCATATCTCCCGGTGTTAGCTTTCTGAGCTGACCTGAGCGACGAACCTGTGTGACATGTGAGCAGGACGTGCCCACAGATGAACGAAGCGGAGCGGATCGGACCCATGGGACGAGCGGAAGAGAGAAGAGCGCGACAGCGCGGTGGCCGCCGCGCGGCGCCGAAGCGCCGCCGTTCGTCGGGGGCCGGCGGGAAGAGCGGCATACGCCGGCTGTTCACCTGGAAGAAGATCCTGGGCGCGTTCTTCGGCCTCTGCCTGCTCGGCATGGGCTCCTTCATCGTGCTGTACCTGGTCATCGACATCCCCGAGGGGAACCCCGAGGCGGAGCTGCAGAGCAACGTCTACAAGTACAGCGACGGCAGCATCATGGCCCGCACCGGCGAGCGCAACCGCGAGATCGTCGACCTGGCCAAGGTGCCCAAGGAGGTCCAGCGCACCTTCGTCGCCGCCGAGAACAAGACCTTCTACAAGGACTCCGGCGTCGACCTCAAGGGCACGGCGCGCGGCGTGCTGAACACCCTCTCGGGCAAGGGCGCGCAGGGCGGTTCGACGATCACCCAGCAGTACGTCAAGAACTACTACCTGTCCCAGGAACAGACGGTCTCGCGCAAGCTGAAGGAACTGGTCATCTCCCTGAAGCTGGACCGGGAGAAGTCCAAGGACTACATCCTCGCCGGCTACATCAACACCAGCTACTACGGCCGCGGCGCCTACGGCATCCAGGCCGCCGCCCAGGCCTACTACCGCGTCGACGCCGAGGACCTGACCGTCGAACAGGGCGCGTACCTCGCCGCGCTGCTCCAGGCGCCGAACCAGTACGACTGGGCGATCGCCACCGACACCGGCAAGAAGCTCGTCCAGGAGCGCTGGAACTACGTCCTGGACAACATGGTCGAGGAGGACTGGCTGAGCCAGGCCGACCGCCAGAGCATGAAGTTCCCCGAGCCGAAGGAACCCAAGACCGCCGCCGGCATGGAGGGTCAGACCGGGTACCTGGTGGACGCGGCCAACTTCGCGCTCAAGAAGCAGCTCGTCGCCCAGGGCGCCGCGGAGGACATGGAGCAGGCCAAGGCCCTCGTGGACCTAGGCGGCTACACCGTCACCCTCAACATCGACAAGAAGAAGCAGGCGGAGCTGGAGAAGGCCGTCAAGACCAAGCTCACCAGCAAGCTCGACCCCGACAAGCGCGAGGTCGACGCCGACGTCCAGGCCGGCGCCGTCTCCGTCGACCCGAAGACGGGCGGCGTCGTGGCGATGTACGGCGGCGTGGACTACGTGAAGCACTTCACCAACAACGCCACCCGTGACGACTACCAGCCCGCCTCGACCTTCAAGCCTCTGATCCTCGCCGCGGCCGTCGACCAGGACGCCGAGACCCAGGACGGCGTGCCCATCACGGCCAACACGATCTACGACGGCACCAGCGAGCGCCCCGTCATGGACGGCGACCGCGAGGTCGGCTTCGCACCCCCCAACGAGGACGACAAGAGCTACGGCGACATCACCGTCCAGGAGGCGATGAACAAGTCCGTCAACTCCGTCTTCGCGCAGATGGGCATCGACGTCGGCATGGACCAGGTCATGAAGACGGCGGGCGACCTCGGCATGGACACCGAGGGCGTGCAGGCCGTGCCCGCCCAGACCCTGGGCAGTATGGGCGCGAGCCCGCTGGAGATGGCCGGCGTCTACGCCACCCTCGACAACCACGGCAAGAAGGTCACCCCGGCCGTCGTGAAGTCGGTCGAGCACAAGGACCGCACGGTGGAGTTCCCCGACCCGATCGGCGAGCAGGTCATCAGCCGCGAGGCCGCCGACACGGTGACCTCCGTGCTCACCGGCGTGGTCGACGACGGTACGGCCAAGGTATCGGTGCGGGACAACCCGATGCGCGACGGCCAGACGGTCGCCGGCAAGACGGGCACGTCCGACAACAACAAGTCGGCCTGGTTCTCCGGGTACACGCCCGAACTGGTCACCTCGGTCGGCCTGTTCGGCGAGGACGACAAGGCGCCGCACCCGCAGGTCCCCATGTACAAGGCGGGTGGCGTCGACTACCGCGTCAACGGTGGTGGCTTCCCGGCGGAGATCTGGGCCGCGTACACCTTCGGCGTGATGGGCGAGGTCACCGAGTTCGACCTGGAGACCAAGCAGGGCAACGCGGTGAAGCCGAGCACCACGCCGACGCAGAGCCAGTCGCCGACCCGGTCGCCGACCCAGGAGGAGACGACCGAGCCGCCCGAGACCGAGGCGCCGACGTCCCAGGAGCCGACGTCCGAGGCGCCGGAGACCGAGTCGCCGACCCAGTCGCCGAGCCAGTCCCCGTCGAACAGCCCGTCCACCGAACCGCCGACGGACGGACAGTCCACGGAACCGGAGAACCCGCTCTTCCCGGGCGGGGACCGCGAGGAACGGTAACCTGCGCAGTCACGTGAAAGGGCGCCCGGCGAACACCGGGCGCCCTTTCACGTGCGGACGGCGGCTCAGCCCCGGTTCAGCTCGAACCAGACCACCTTCCCGGTGCTCAGCCGGGTCGCTCCCCAGCGCCGGGCCAGCCGGTTCACCAGGTACAGTCCGCGCCCGCCCTCGTCCGTGGCCCGCGCCTGCCGCAGCCGCGGCAGCTGCGGCACGTCGTCGCCGACCTCGCAGCGCAGCACGTCCGTGCGCAGCAGCCGCAGGGTGACCGGCTTGGTGGCGTACCGCACGGCGTTGGTCACGACCTCGCTGACCAGCAGCTCCACGGAGTCCGTCAGGTCCTCCATGCCCCAGCGGGCCAGGGAGCGCCGGGCCAGCCGCCGGGCCCGTCCCGGAGCGGTGTCGTCGGGCTCCAGGAACCAGTACGCCACGTCGCTGGGCGCGATGCCGTCGAAGCGGGCGGCGAGCAGCGCGATGTCGTCGTCCCGGTCGCCCGGCCCGAGCATGTCCAGCACCTCGTCGCACAGGGCTTCCAGGGGCGGCGGATGGTCGGGGCCGGTGAGCTGCGCGGTGACGGCGAGGCGCTCCCGCAGCTGCTCTATGCCGGTCCACACGTCGCGCAGCCGGGACTCGACCAGCCCGTCGGTGTAGAGCAGCAGGGTGGCGCCCGCGGGGGCGTCCAGCTCCACGGCCTCGAAGTCCACGCCGCCCACGCCGATCGGAGCGCCGGCCGGCACCCGCAGCACCTCGGCGTGGCCGCCCAGGTGGAGCAGCACCGGCGGCGGGTGGCCGGCGTTGGCGACGGTGATGCGGTGCGAGACCGGGTCGTAGACGGCGTACAGGCAGGTCGCCATGCGGTCGGTGCCCAGGCGCTGGGCCTGCTCGTCGAGGTGGTGCAGCACCTCCTGCGGCGGCAGGTCGAGCCCGGCCAGGGTCTGCGCGGTGGTCCGCAGCTGGCCCATGATGGCGGCCGACGTCATGGAGTGGCCCATCACGTCACCGACGACCAGCGCGACGCGGCTGCCGGGCAGCGGGATCGCGTCGTACCAGTCACCGCCGACCCGCGCCGTCTCGGCGGCCGGGAGGTAGCGGGAGGCCAGCCGCACGCCGGTGCAGCGCGGCAGGTTCTCCGGGAGCATGGTGCGCTGCAACTCGTCGGCGATGTACGCCTCGCGGCCGTACAGCACCGCCTTGTCGATGCCGAGCGCGCTGTGCGTGGCGAGCTGGGCGGCGACGAGCAGGTCGTCGGCCTCGAAGGCGATGCGCTCGGGGCCGCGCAGGAAGAGGGCGGCGCCGATCACCCGGCGTCGGCCGCGCAGCGGCGCGAGGATGGCCCGCCGGCCCTCGGGCACGGCGAAGTCGCCCCCGTCCCCGAGCAGCTCGGGCAGGGCGGCGCGGGCCGAGGGGGTGTCGGTGAAGACGGGGCGCACCCCGCGCAGCACCTCGGCGAGGGCGCTGCCCGGCCGCACCTCGCACAGCTCGGAGCCGACCGTCTCCAGCTCCGAGGGTTCGGGCGGGGCCGCCGGGGTGAACCCGTTCTCGGTGTCCCGTTCGGCCGGGATCCGGTCGGTGCGCCGCAGCCGCAGCACCAGCGGGCCGGTGGGCCGTTCGTCGCCGACCGGCAACGGCTCGCGCAGGTAGACGAGGATGGCGTCCGCGAAGGTCGGCACGGTGGCCCGGCACAGCCCCATCACGATCTCGTCGAGGTCCATGCCCCGGGCGATCCGCCGGGTCGCCGCTCCCACGAAGCGGAGCCGGTCCCCGTCCCGGCGCATGGGCGTGGGCCGGCCGGGCGCGGTGAGCTGCCCGGTACGGCGCTCCGCCCGCGCCGGTGTCCCCGGTCCGGGGTCGGTCCCGGCCCCGGCTCCCGCACCGGTCTGCGCACCGCCGGGCTGCAACGGGACGCCGTCCGGCGTGGGCCGCGGGCGGTGGGTGTCGGCTCCGGCGGCCGGTTCGGTGCCGGGCTGGGAGTGCTCGAAGGCGCCCGCGCCTGAGGCGGGCGGCGTCTGTCCCGCACGCCCCTGTGCCGGTAACGCGGACCCGGAGGCGCGCGGCGGCACGGGGGTACGCAGGAGCGCCCCGCGGGGATCCGCGGGGTCACCGCCCGCCGTCGGGCGGTCGAAGGAGGTCGGGTGCTCCGTCACGCGTGTCGAATCCATCCGTCCGGGACTGCGCGCGGCGCGTGCAGTTCGTCCCGCAGAAATCCCGATACCCGGAATACGTGCCCCGGGAACGGGATTCCCGCGTGGTCAGAGGCTGTTCCTGTGTCACCGGCGGACCGTCCGCGGCCCGCACCCGTGTCGCCTGCGTACCTCTCGCTCACGTCCTGCCGCCCCTCGGTGACGATCGGTCAAGCATGATGCACGCTCCGCCGGTTGCTGCCCTGCTGGTTGCGGAGGACGATCCTACGTTTCTTGCCCGGGGGCGCATCAAGGGTCTCATGAGGACACGTGCGCGGGCGTCCGGTCCCAGTCCCCGGGGAGCGACGGTACCTCCCAGGACGGATCGGGACGCCAGTGCTCCCAGCCGTCCGCGTACGGGGAGCCCCAGGCGCGGATCTCCGCCACCGCGGCCCGCCCCGCCTGCCGCACCCGCTCGGCCAGCGGGGCGTCCATCAGCCGGTCCCGCTGGGCCTGCGCGAACTCGTCCTCGTCCCGCCAGTGCCAGCTGCGGTCCGGGTGCACGGAGATGTCCAGGAAGTGGTCCTCGGAGTCGACACCGCCCTCCCAGCGGGCGAGCGGCTCCTCCAGGTTCACGTACCAGTTCTTGAACTGCCAGCCCGGGTCCCAGAACAGCCACACCGACCAGGGCGCACCGGGCCGCGCCAGCTTCAGCACACCCGTGCCGAACCACCGGTCGCGCTGCACCGTGCGCGGCTTGGTGTAGCGCGACACCAGCGGTTCCAGGTGCACGGACGTGCCGTCGGCGAGCACCGGCTTCACGCACTCGGTGCCCGGCGCCAGCCATACGGCGAGCAGTTCCGCGTCGTCCCGTACGACGGTGACGGGGCGCGCGATGTGCACGTGCGGGCCGCCGTTCTCCCGGTACCGCCACAGGATGTGGCTCCCGGGCGTCCAGAACTCCGTGGGGCCCGCCGTCCCGCCCGCCTCCGCCGCCGCCGCGTCCACCGTCTCACCGTCTGCCATGGGCAGATATTAGGTGCCCTCGCCACCCGACGCGCCGGTGATCGCGAGGAGCGCCCGCGCGCGTGACGGCCGTCGGCGCCCGTCCGGTCACGGGTGGGTCATCCGCAGCACGTCCAGCGCCTCGTCGAGCTGCTCGTCCGTGAGGTCGCCGCGCTCGACGTACCCGTTCTCCAGCACGACCTGACGGATCGTCTTCCGCTCCGCCAGCGCCTTCTTGGCGACCTTGGCGGCCTCCTCGTACCCGATGTACTTGTTGAGCGGCGTGACGACGGACGGGGACGACTCGGCGTACTCCCGGGCCCGGTCCCGGTGCGCGACGATGCCGTCGACCGTGCGGTCGGCGAGCAGCCGGGAGACGTTGGCCAGCAGCCGCACCGACTCCAGCACGTTCTTCGCGATGACCGGCAGCATGACGTTCAGCTCGAAGTTGCCGGCCGCGCCCGCGGCGGCGACCGTCGCGTCGTTGCCGGTGACCTGGGCGGCGACCATGAGCACGGCCTCGGGGATCACCGGGTTGACCTTGCCCGGCATGATGGACGACCCCGGCTGGAGGTCGGGCAGGGAGATCTCCGCGAGCCCGGTCCGCGGCCCGGACGCCATCCACCGCAGATCGTTGGCGATCTTCGTCAGTCCGACGCCGATGGTCCGCAGCTGCCCGCTGGTCTCGACGATGCCGTCCCGGGCGCCCTGCGCCTCGAAGTGGTTCCGCGCCTCGGTCAGCGGCAGCCCCGTGGCGCGGGCCACCTCCGCGATGACGGCGGCGGAGAAGCCGGGCGGGGTGTTGATGCCGGTGCCGACGGCGGTGCCGCCCAGCGGCAGCTCGGCGAGGCGCGGCAGGGACGCCTGGAGCCGCTCGATGCCGTAGCGCACCTGGGCCGCGTACCCGCCGAACTCCTGGCCCAGGGTGACCGGCGTGGCGTCCATGAGGTGCGTACGCCCGGACTTCACCACGTCGGCGAACTCCTCCGCCTTGCGCTCCAGGGCACCGGCGAGGTGGTCGAGGGCCGGGATCAGGTCACGGGCGACGGCGGCGGTGGCGGCGATGTGGATGGAGGAGGGGAAGACGTCGTTGGACGACTGGGAGGCGTTGACGTGGTCGTTGGGGTGCACGTCCCGGCCGAGCCGTTCGGTGGCGAGGGTGGCGACGACCTCGTTGGTGTTCATGTTGGACGAGGTCCCCGACCCCGTCTGGAACACGTCCACGGGGAAGTGCGCGTCCCACTTCCCCTCGGCGACCTCGGCCGCCGCCTCCTGGATCGCGGCGGCGACGTCCTTGTCCAGGACCCCCAGCTCGGCGTTGACCTTGGCCGCCGCGGCCTTGATCCGGGCGAGCGCCTCGATGTGGGCGCGCTCGATGCGCTGCCCGGAGACCGGGAAGTTCTCCACCGCGCGCTGCGTCTGGGCCCGCCACTTCGCGTGGGCGGGCACCCGCACCTCGCCCATGGAGTCGTGCTCGGTGCGGTACTCGGTCCTGTCCTGCTCGTCGGTCATCGACGATCACCTCCACGTGTCACAGCGTCCGCGCCGGGACCACTGTTCCCCGTGGAGGCGGATCGTCACCGTCCTCGTCAGGCGAGTCCGGGACCGCGCACCGGAATGGTCGTGAAGGTCGGCGCCGGCGCCGGGTCCTGGAAGAAGTCGTTGCCCTTGTCGTCCACCACGATGAACGCCGGGAAGTCCTCGACCTCGATCTTCCAGACCGCCTCCATGCCGAGCTCCTCGTACTCGACGACCTCGACCTTCTTGATGCAGTCCTGGGCGAGCCGCGCCGCCGGTCCGCCGATCGACCCGAGGTAGAAGCCGCCGTGCGCCTCGCACGCGTCGGTGACCTGCTTGCTCCGGTTGCCCTTGGCCAGCATCACCTTGGAGCCGCCCGCCGCCTGGAACTGCTCCACGTAGGAGTCCATGCGCCCGGCGGTCGTCGGACCGAAGGACCCGGACGCGTACCCCTCCGGCGTCTTCGCGGGCCCGGCGTAGTACACCGGGTGGTCCTTCAGGTACTGCGGCATCTCCTCGCCCGCGTCCAGCCGCTCCTTGATCTTGGCGTGCGCGATGTCGCGGGCCACGACCAGCGGGCCGGTCAGGGACAGCCGGGTCTTGACCGGGTGCTTCGTCAGCTCGGCCAGGATGGCGTCCATCGGCTGGTTGAGGTCGACCTTGACGACGTCACCGGCCTCGTCGAGGTGCTCGTCCGTGGTCTCCGGCAGGAAGCGTGCCGGGTCGGTCTCCAGCTGCTCCAGGAAGACGCCCTCGGCGGTGATCTTCGCGACCGCCTGCCGGTCCGCCGAGCAGGACACGGCGATGGCGACCGGGCAGGACGCCCCGTGCCTCGGCAGGCGCACCACGCGCACGTCGTGGCAGAAGTACTTGCCGCCGAACTGCGCGCCGATGCCGATCTTCTGCGTCAGCTCGAAGACCTTCTCCTCCAGCTCCTTGTCCCGGAAGCCGTGCCCCAGCTCCGAGCCCTCGGCCGGGATCTCGTCCAGGTAGTGCGCGGAGGCGTACTTCGCGGTCTTCAGCGCGTACTCGGCGGACGTGCCGCCGACCACGATCGCCAGGTGGTACGGCGGGCAGGCGGCCGTACCGAGGGAGCGGATCTTCTCCTCCAGGAACTTCATCATGGAGGACTCGTTCAGGACGGCCTTGGTCTCCTGGTAGAGGAACGACTTGTTGGCCGAGCCGCCGCCCTTGGCCATGAACAGGAACTTGTAGGCGCCGCCGTCGGTCGCGTACAGCTCGATCTGGGCCGGGAGGTTGGAGCCGGTGTTCTTCTCCTCCCACATGGTGAGCGGGGCCATCTGCGAGTAGCGCAGGTTCAGGTTCTTGTAGGCGTCGTAGATGCCCCGGCTCAGGGCCTCCTCGTCGCCGCCGGCCGTGAGCACGTTCTGCCCGCGCTTGCCCATGACGATCGCCGTGCCGGTGTCCTGGCACATCGGCAGCACGCCCGCCGCCGCGATGTTCGCGTTCTTCAGCAGGTCCAGCGCCACGAACTTGTCGTTGCCCGACGCCTCGGGGTCGTCGATGATGCGGCGCAGCTGCGCCAGGTGGGCCGGGCGCAGGTAGTGCTGGATGTCGTGGATGGCCTCCTCGGCCAGCTTGCGCAGCGCCTCGGGCTCCACCTTGAGGAAGGTCCGCCCGTCGGCCTCGAAGGTGGAGACACCCTCGGAGGTCACCAGCCGGTACGGAGTGGTGTCCTCTCCCTGGGGGAGCAGATCGGTGTACGCGAACTCAGGCATCTCGCCCATTCCTCACTCGGCATCACGCGCGGCTGGATTCCTCAGCAACGACGGCTGGCCTCCATCGGCAGCGCCAACCAGCGTAAAACCTGCCCACGCCGCCGAGCTTGTGAGGTAAGGCTCAGTAGTCCGCGGCCGGCTCGCGAGAAGGTTGCCCACAGGGGGTAGTCGCGATCTATCGCGTTTCGGTACGCTGTCGCCGTGGACCTTCACAAGCACGCCCCAACGCAGGACGCGGCACCGCGCGCCACCGCACCGAGCGTCTCCGAGCTGCGCGCCTCGGACGCCGACCGCGACCGCATCGCCGACATGCTCCGCGACGCACTCGCCGAGGGACGGCTGACCGCCGACGAGCACGCCGAGCGCGTCGAGGGCGTGCTGGCCGCCAGGACGGTCGGCGAGCTGGACGTCTTCGTGCGGGACCTGCCCGCCGCGCACGCGGGCCGGCACACCGCCGCCCCGGCTCCCCACCGCCCCGCCGCCGGCCCCGTCCCGGCGGAACCCGACGAGAACGTGGTCGCGGTCTTCAGCAGCGCCGTCCGCCGGGGCCGCCTGCGGGCCGGCCGCCGTATCCACGCCTACGCGGTCTTCGGCAGCGTCGAGATCGACCTCACCGAGGCGCTCTTCGAGCACCAGCAGGTCGTGATCAAGGCGTTCTCCGTCTTCGGCAGCGTCGAGGTGCGCGTCCCGGAGAACGTGTCGCTGCGCGGCGCGGGCGGCGGCGTGCTCGGCAGCTTCGAGGTGGACGCCGTCGACTCCGCCGAGGCCGAGGCGCCCATCGTCTACGTGGACGGCTGGGCCGTACTGGGCAGCGTCGAGGCGCGGCCGAAGCGCGGCAAGCTCGTCGCGGACATCCTCGACCGGGTGCACCGCAAGGTGGAGAAGGGTTTGCGCAAGCACCTGTAGCGCGGCTCGCGCGCCGGTCGTAAACCCTGTGCATAGGCGCGCGTACAACGGGTAAGCCTTGACGCATCGTCTCTCGCTCGCGAAGCCGTCGTCAGGAGTAGACCGTGCTGCAACCGCCGCATTCGTCCCTGCAGGTAGCTGCCGTTCCGGCCCAGCGGGTGCCCGTGCGGCACAGGGACCAGGACGCTCCGTGGCACACCGAGGCGGTGTGCCGGCGCGACGAGGCCGGACTGTTCTTCGCCCCTTCCAAGGAACCCACCGCGGCCCGGCTCTCCCGCGAGGAGGCGGCCAAGCGGGTCTGCGCCCGCTGCCCGGTCATGGTCGAGTGCCGCGAGCACGCCCTGTTGCAGCCCGAGCCCTACGGCGTCTGGGGCGGCCTCACCGCCGCCGAACGCCGCGTGGTCCTGGCGAGGCGCCGCCGCCGCGACCTCGAACTCAAGAAGGCGGCCCGCACCACGGGACGCATAGCGGCGGCCGGTTAGATTCCAGCCGAACGAAAGGGCACCCTCTCCGCACAGAGGGTGCCCTTCTCATGCCGGGACGGGGCGTGCCGTGCGGGCAGGACCACCCGCACCTTCGGATGCCGCGGTTTGCGGCCGACCCGAGGGACGCGGGGACTGCGCGACCGACCACGACGCGCCCGCACTCGCCGCCGAGACGGAAGCCCCCGATTCAGAGGGCGCCCCGCACGACCGACGGAGTCACTTCGCCCGGTCGAAGTCGATCGCGCTGTACGCCCGCAGCTTGCTCAGCCGGTGCTCGGAGTCGATCCGCCGCACCGTGCCCGACTTCGACCGCATCACGATCGAGTCGGTCGTCGCCGTCTCGGACCGGTACCGCACCCCGCGCAGCAGCTCACCGTCGGTGATGCCGGTCGCGACGAAGAACACGTTGTCCCCGGAGACCAGGTCGTCGGTGGTCAGCACCCGGTCCAGGTCGTGCCCGGCGTCGATCGCGCGCTGCCGCTCCTCGTCGTCCTTGGGCCACAGCTTGCCCTGGATGGTGCCGCCCAGGCACTTCACGGCACAGGCCGAGATGATGCCCTCCGGCGTGCCGCCGACCCCGAGCAGCAGGTCGATGCCGGTGCCTTCGCGCAGCGCCAGGATGGAGCCGGCCACGTCGCCGTCGGAGATGAGCTTGATGCGGGCGCCGGTCTCCCGGACCTCCTTGATCAGCCCCTGGTGGCGGGGCCGGTCGAGGATGACGACGGTGACGTCCTCGGGGGTGCGCCGCTTGGCCTTGGCGATCCGGCGGATGTTCACGGACACGGGGGCGTTGATGTCGACGAAGTCGGCGGCCTCCGGGCCGGTGACCAGCTTGTCCATGTAGAAGACGGCCGACGGGTCGAACATGGAGCCGCGCTCGGCGGCGGCCAGCACCGCGATGGCGTTGGTCATGCCCTTGGCGGTCAGCGTGGTGCCGTCGATCGGGTCGACGGCGATGTCGACCTCGGCGCCGGTGCCGTCGCCGACCCGTTCCCCGTTGAAGAGCATCGGGGCCTCGTCCTTCTCGCCCTCGCCGATGACGACGACGCCGTTCATCGAGACGGTGTGGACGAGGGTCCGCATGGCGCGCACCGCGGCACCGTCGGCGCCGTTCTTGTCACCGCGCCCGACCCAGCGGCCGGCGGCCATCGCCGCGGCTTCGGTCACCCGAACCAGTTCCATGGCGAGGTTGCGGTCAGGGGCCTCCGAGGGGACGTCCAGCTCGGAGGGCAGATGATGCTCGGTCATCGGAACGCACCTTTCTGATACGACGACGGCCGGATGAGGGTGTGGCCATGACTCTATCGTCAGTCCGACAGAATGAGCAGGGGACCCCACGTATGAGCACATCGGGGACCTGCGACGATAGGGGGCGTGGCAGGTACGAACGGCAAGCAGAAGACGGCCCGGGACATGGTCCTCTCCCTGGGGGTCATCGTTCTCGCGGGACTGGTCATGTATCTCTTCATCCCGCACGACGACGACGGCGGGCCCGACCTCAAGCGGGTCGACTACACGGTCGAGCTGACCACCGCGCGCCGCGCCGCGCCGTACCCGGTGGCGGCGCCCGAGGGGCTGCCCAAGGAGTGGAAGCCGACCTCCGTCCGCTACCGCGGCGCCGAGGACAACACCTGGCACCTGGGCTACCACGCCCCCGACGGGGAGTACGTGGCGGTCGGGCAGTCGACGCAGAAGCCGGCCGAGTTCATCGAGGAGGCCAGCCAGGGGGCGCGGAAGACCGAGGCCACCGAGGAGATCGGCGGCCGGACGTGGACCCGGTACACGGGCGGCCGGTACGAGGCGCTGGTGCTGCACGACACCGACGGCGTGAAGGGCGCGACGACGGTCGTCGCCGGCACCGGCTCGTTCGAGCAGCTGGGCGAGATGGCGGCGGCGCTGAAGCTGGCCTGAGCCACCGCCGCACTCCGTGGACACGAGGAAGCCCCCGGCGCCGCGCCGGGGGCTTCGTCCGTGCCGGGGTCGGCCTCAGACCGTCGTGACGACCTGCTCGTAGGCCAGCCGCGGGGAGCGCGGGAACCAGGCGTCCGGGCCCGGGCTGCCGATGTTGACGACCATCAGCGGGGTGTGGTCGTCGTCCAGGAACTCCTTGCGGACGCCGTCGAAGTCCAGGCCCGTCATCGGGCCGGCGGCCAGCCCGGCGGCGCGGACGCCGACGATGAAGTACGCGGCCTGCATGGCGGCGTTCAGGGCGGCGGCGCCCTCACGCACCGGACGCTCGCTGAAGAAGGCGTCCTTGGCCTGCGGGAAGTGCGGGAAGAGCTGGGGCAGCTCCTCGTGGAACTCGTTGTCCGCCGACAGGATCGCGACCAGCGGGGCGGCGGCCGTCTTGGGCCGGTTGCCCTCGGCCATGTGCTGGACCAGGCGCTCGCGGGCCTCGGGGGAGCGGACCAGCGTGATGCGCAGCGGCGACTGGTTGAAGGCGGTCGGGCCGTACTTGACCAGGTCGTAGATCGCCTGCACCTGCTCGTCGGTCACCGGCTCGTCGGTGAAGGTGTTCGCGGTGCGGGCCTCGCGGAACAGCAGGTCCTGGGCGGCGGGGTCAAGGACGAGAGACATACGTGATCTTCCTCGGGGGGTGTGCGTCGGCCCCGTACCGGTCGGCGGGGAGCCGTTGACGAGGACGACGCTACGCGAAAGAAGTTCAACCTTCAACCAAAGCCGGATCGTGGTGATCCGCTTCACAGGGTGGCCCGTGTGAAGGGGAGAGGTGCGAGTGCGGAGTGACGCGGGTCACGGGCGGCCGGCGATGACTTCTCGTCCCGGCGGCGGTCGTAAACGGCAGAACACCATCACCGGCACCGAGGGAGCACACCGCCATGACCACCAGCGCCGTCAAGGGACCCGCGTCCTACTTCCCGTCGATCGAGAAGAAGTACGGCCGTCCGGTCGCGGAGTGGAAGGAGCTGATCCGCTCCTCGCCGCTCACCAAGCACATGGAACTCGTCTCCTGGCTCAAGACCGAGCACGGCCTGGGCCACGGACACGCCAACGCGCTGGTCGCGCACACGCTCGCCGAGGACACCGGCAAGTAGGAAGGGCGTACGGGGCCGGTTAGCGGTCCTCGTCCCCGTCGGCCGCTTCCGCCTCCTCGGCCAGCGCCGCGTCCAGCCGGGCGCGGGCGCCGTCCAGCCAGCGGCGGCAGACCTTCGCCAGCTCCTCGCCCCGCTCCCACAGGGCGAGGGACTCCTCCAGCGTCGTACCGCCGGCCTCCAGCCGCCGTACGACCTCGATCAGCTCGTCCCGCGCCTGCTCGTACCCGAGCGCCTCGGACACGGCCGCCGACTGCTCCACCTCGCTGGTCATCCACTCACCTTACGCATCGACTCGTACGGAGAAATCGCCCTCGGAGACGCGGGCGCGCAGGGTCTCGCCCGTCTCCACCTCGCCGGGGTCACGGACGGCGTGACCGTCGGCCCGCTGGAGCACGGCGTACCCGCGCTTCAGGGTCGCGGCGGGGGAGAGGGCCACCACGCGCGCGTGGGTGTGCGTCAGCTCGGAGTCGGCCCGGTCGAGGTGGTGCCGGAGCGTACGGCGACCCCGCTCCAGCAGGGCCGTCACCTGCTCGGCCCGCTCGTCGATCATCCGGTGCGGGTCCTGTATCGACGGCCGGGTGAGCGCGTGGGCCAGCCCCCGCTCCTCCCGGTCGACGAACGCGGCCACGCACCGCCGCGCCCGGTCCCGCAACTGCCGCACCCGCTCGTACTCCTCGCCGACGTCCGGCACGACCTTCTTCGCGGCGTCGGTCGGCGTGGAGGCGCGCAGGTCGGCGACGAGGTCCAGCAGGGGACTGTCCGGCTCGTGGCCGATCGCCGAGACGACCGGCGTACGGCAGGCGGCGACCGCCCGCACCAGCTGCTCGTCGGAGAACGGCAGCAGATCCTCCACGCTGCCGCCACCGCGCGCGACGACGATCACGTCCACGTCGTCGATCGCGTCCAGCTCCTTCACCGCCTGCACCACCTGCGGCACCGCGTGCACGCCCTGCACGGGGACGTTGCGCACCTCGAAGCGGACGGCGGGCCAGCGGTGCCGGGCGTTCTCCAGTACGTCGCGCTCGGCCGCCGAGGCCCGCCCGCACACCAGGCCGATCAGCTGCGGCAGGAACGGCAGCGGCTTCTTGCGCTCCTGCGCGAACAGCCCCTCCCGCGCGAGCGACTTCTTCAGCTGCTCCAGGCGGGCCAGCAGCTCCCCGACACCCACCGGCTTGATCGCGGCCGCACGCAGCGACAGCTGCCCGCGCGGCGCGTACCACTCCGGCTTCGCGTGCACGACGACCCGCGCGCCCTCGCCGACCACGTCCGCCACCGCGTCGAACACCTGCCGGTAGCAGGTCACGCTCACGGAGATGTCGTGCGACGGGTCGCGCAGCGTCAGGAACACGACCCCCGCGCCCGGCCGCCGCGACAACTGCGTGATCTGCCCCTCGACCCACACCGCGCCGAGCCGGTCGATCCAGCCCCCGATCAGCCGTGACACCTCGCCCACGGGCAGGGGGCTTTCGGGGGTCGAGTTAACAGCCATGCGCCCGAGCGTAACGGCCGGGTACGACAACCCGGCCCGCCCGCACCCAACGGCCCCCGCTCCTCCCGCCGGCCCGCCTCACACGCCCGCCGCAGGCTTCCCGCCGGCTCGCCTCGCGCCTCCGCCGCAGGCTTCCCGCCGGGCTCGTCTCGCGCCTCCGCCGCACGCCGCCCACCGGCCCCCTCACACCCCCTCCGCACGCCTCCTCCCGCGCGCCTGCGCCGCCAGCACCACCAGCCCCACCGCCAGCCAGATCGCCCCCACCACCTGCGCCGTGGCCGACGCCTCCACGATCACGGCGACGGTGATCGCCGCGCCGAGCACCGGCACCAGCGCGTGCCGCCACCAGCTCACCGGGTCCCCGCCGCGCCGGACCACGAACCAGCCGACCACGCTCGCGTGCAGCAGCGTGAAGGCCGTCAGCGCCCCGACGTCCACCACCGAGACCAAGTGGTCGAGGCCGTCGTCGCGTCGCGCCGCCCACACCGCCGCCACCATGGTGATCACGGCGGAGACCAGCAGCGCCACGCGCGGCACCCCCGAGTACGTCCGCGACAGCACCCCCGGCAGCCGCCGGTCGCGGCCCATCGCGAACAGCAGCCGCCCCGCCGCCGCCTGACCGGCCAGCGCCGCGAACGCCGCGCCGATCGCCTTGCTCACCGCCACCAGGTCGTGCAGCCACGTCCCGACCGACGCGTCCACGGCGTCGTAGAACGCCGAACCCTGCCGCTCCGGCTCCGCCGCCAGCTGCGCCGACGACACCGGCTCCAGCAGCGCCGCCAGGTACGTCTGGGCCACGAACAGCACGCCCGCCAGCACCAGGCAGAACAGGAGCGCCCGCGCGACCTTCGCGGAACCGCCGGTGACCTCCTCCGCGAACGTCGCGATCGCGTCGAAGCCCAGGTAGGACAGCACCGCCACCGACACCGCGCCCACCACCGCCGACAGCGCGAACGCCCCCTGCGTGCCGTCCCCGGACAGCGGCGACAGCCAGCCCCGCTCGGCACCGTCGCGCGCGAGGACCACGATCGCCGCCACCACGAAGACCAGCAGGACCACGATCTCCATGGCGAGCACCAGGAAGCCCACCCGGGCCGCCGCCCGCACCCCCCACAGGTTCAGCAGGGTCGTGACGACCACCGCGAGCGCCGTCCACACCCAGCGCGACACCTCCGGGACCAGCGCCTCCATCGCGATGCCGGAGAAGAGATACGCCACCGCCGGGATGAGGACGTAGTCCAGCATCGCCATCCAGCCGGCGATGAACCCGGCCCCGTTCCCGAGCCCCACGCGCGCGTACGCGAACACCGACCCCGCCTGGGGGACCACCCGCACCATCTGCGCGTAGCTGAACGCGGTGAACGCCATCGCGATCGTGGCGACGACGTAGACGAGGGCCACCGCGCCGTGCGACTTGGCGTCCAGGGTGCCGAAGACACCGACCGGCGCCATCGGCGCGATGAACAGCAGCCCGTAGACGACAAGGTCCCTGAAGCCCAGGCTCCGCTTGAGCTGGTGTTCCTCACCGGCCCCCTGGGCCGCCGTACCGGTCTCGGACATCGTGCCTCCGCCAGCGCCTCGGACTCCGCCTCGTCACGTCCCCGTCGACGTCCCCGTCAGTCTCCCCGGTGACATCGCACCCACGCGATCTCTGACCCGCCGAACGCGGCCTTACGATGGGTGCCATGACTGCTTCGCCTGGCCGCCGTGTCCTGCTCGCCGCCCCCCGTGGCTACTGCGCGGGTGTGGACCGCGCCGTGATCGCCGTCGAGAAAGCCCTGGAGCAGTACGGGGCTCCGGTGTACGTCCGCCACGAGATCGTCCACAACAAGTACGTCGTCCAGACCCTGGAGAAGAAGGGCGCGATCTTCGTCGAGCAGACGGAGGAGGTCCCCCCGGGCAACATCGTGATGTTCTCCGCGCACGGCGTGGCCCCCGTGGTCCACGAGGAGGCCGAGCGCGGGAAGCTCGCCACCATCGACGCCACCTGCCCGCTCGTCACCAAGGTGCACAAGGAAGCCGTCCGCTTCGCCAACGAGGACTACGACATCCTCCTGATCGGCCACGAGGGCCACGAGGAGGTCATCGGCACCTCCGGCGAGGCACCCGACCACATCCAGCTCGTCGACGGCCCCGAGGACGTGGCGAAGGTCGAGGTCCGCGACCCGTCCAAGGTCGTCTGGCTCTCCCAGACCACCCTCTCCGTCGACGAGACCATGGAGACCGTCGACGCCCTCAAGGACAAGTTCCCCCAGCTCATCTCCCCGCCGAGCGACGACATCTGCTACGCCACGCAGAACCGTCAGCTCGCGGTCAAGCAGATGGGCGCCGAGGCCGACCTGGTGATCGTCGTCGGCTCGCGCAACTCCTCGAACTCCAAGCGCCTCGTCGAGGTCGCCAAGCAGGCGGGCGCGCGCGACGCCTACCTGGTGGACTTCGCCGACGAGATCGACGAGTCCTGGCTGGAGGGCGTGACCACGGTCGGCGTCACCTCCGGCGCCTCCGTCCCGGACGTGCTGGTCGAGCAGGTCCTGGAGTGGCTGTCGCAGCGCGGCTTCGAGGACGTGGAGATCGTCAAGGCGGCCGAGGAGTCGATCACCTTCTCGCTGCCCAAGGAGCTCCGCCGCGACCTGCGCGAGGAGGCCGCGGCGCTGATGGCGGAGCGCGGCGGCTCCGGCACGACCGCCTCCGGCACGGCCGGGGCGTGACCGTCAGTCGTCCGTCGTAACGTGGTGCCATGCAGATCTTCGGCGTGGACATCGGCGGATCCGGGATCAAGGGCGCCCCTGTGGACCTCGACAGGGGCGACCTGGCCCAGGAGCGCTGCAAGGTACTGACCCCGCACCCGGCGACCCCCGACGGCGTGGCCGACGGGGTGAAGGAGGTCGTCGAGCACTTCGGCTGGACCGGGCCGGTGGGGCTGACCTTCCCGGGCGTGGTGACGGGCGGCGCCACGGTCCGCACAGCGGCCAACGTCGACAAGAGCTGGGTGGACACGGACGCGCGGGCCCTGTTCGGCGAGCGGCTGGGCGGGCTCGACGTGACGGTGGTCAACGACGCGGACGCGGCGGGCGTCGCCGAGATGCACTTCGGCGCCGGACGCGGCCGCGAGGGCACGGTCATCCTGCTCACCTTCGGTACGGGCATCGGCAGCGCCGTCTTCACCGACGGCGTCCTCGTCCCCAACAGCGAGCTGGGACACCTGGAGCTGGAGGGCCACGACGCGGAGACGCGCGCCTCCAGCAAGGCCAAGGACGACCACGACCTGTCGTGGGAGCACTGGGCGCACCGCGTGCAGAAGTACCTCGCCCACGTCGAGATGCTGTTCTCGCCGCAGCTCTTCATCATCGGCGGCGGGGTCAGCCGCAAGGCCCACAAGTTCCTGCACCACATCGAGGGCATCAAGGCGGAGATCGTCCCCGCCGAGCTGCAGAACAACGCGGGGATCGTGGGCGCGGCGATGCGGGCCGCGGAGGGCGCGGGCAGGTCGTCCGCGGGCTGAGCAGGTCGGCGTCGCGGGCCGGAGCCGCCCGTCACACGGGCGTACGGCCCCGGGCGGCGACGGCCCGGCGCCGCCGCAGCATCCGTACCCGGCGCACCAGCATCGTGGACCCGGCGACCAGGGTCCCGCCGTACAGCCAGCCGGCCTCGGTGGCCAGGGCGGTCACCAGCCCCATGAGCCGCCCGCCCACCCCCTTGCCGCTCTCGGCCACGGTCACCAGTCCCACGGCGAAGGCGATCGGCACGACGACGGGGGCGGTCAGCAGGTCACCCCTGCGCACCCAGAGCGCGGTGACCAGGCACACCGGCAGGAACAGCACGCCGTACACCGTCAGGGAAGCGCCGAACAGCGCCTGGTCGAGGAACCCGAGCACCAGCATCACCGCCCCGCAGAACAGGCCGCTGCCCAGCCCGGTCAGCCGTGGGTTGGGCATCTGGCGCAGGGCACGCACCACCCGTGCCACCGGCGGAACGGGCCGTGGTGTCGGCCGTTCCGCCACCGCACGTGCCGGTACCGGGCGTGCGGCGGCAGCTCTGCGTACTCGGCCGCCCGCCGGTCCCCGCCCCTGCGGGGGCAGCGATGCCCGGTCCCGTCGCGGTCCGTACTGCGCAGGTCGCGTCCTGTGTTGCTCCACTGGACCAACTTAGGTCGGTTTATGTGCCGAATAGCCCGACAGACACGCCGTGCGGCGATGCCCGGCCGCTCTTCGACACCGCGCGAGTCCGACTCCGGCCACCCCGTAGACTGGTGGATCGGCCCCCTGCCCGGCCCGCCCCACCCTCCGCATCCTCACGTACGGGAAGTCGCAACGTGTCGCTCACGATCGGAATCGTCGGTCTGCCGAATGTCGGCAAGTCGACCCTGTTCAACGCCCTGACCAAGAACGACGTGCTCGCGGCCAACTACCCGTTCGCCACGATCGAGCCCAACGTCGGCGTCGTGGGCGTCCCCGACCCCCGCCTGACGAAGCTGGCCGAGATCTTCTCCTCGGAGAAGGTCCTCCCGGCCACCGTCGACTTCGTCGACATCGCGGGCATCGTGCGCGGTGCGAGCGAGGGAGAGGGCCTGGGCAACAAGTTCCTCGCCAACATCCGCGAGTCCGACGCGATCTGCCAGGTCATCCGCGCCTTCAAGGACGAGAACGTCGTCCATGTCGACGGCAAGGTCTCGCCCAAGGACGACATCGAGACGATCAACACCGAGCTGATCCTCGCCGACCTCCAGACCATCGAGAAGGTCCTCCCGCGCCTCCAGAAGGAGTCGCGCATCAAGAAGGACGTCGCGCCGAAGGTCAAGGCCGTCGAGGAGGCCAAGGAGATCCTGGAGAAGGGCGACACCCTCTTCTCCCAGGGCATCCTCCAGGGCACCGAGCGCGCGGAACTCCTCCACGACCTGCACCTCCTCACCACCAAGCCCTTCCTCTACGTCTTCAACGTCGACGAGGACGAGCTGACCGACGAGGACTTCAAGAACGAGCAGCGCGCCCTGGTCGCTCCCGCCGAGGCGATCTTCCTCAACGCCAAGCTGGAGGCGGACCTCGCCGAGCTGGACGAGGACGAGGCCCTGGAACTCCTCCAGTCCGTGGGCCAGGACGAGCCCGGCCTCGCCACCCTCGCCCACGTCGGCTTCCGCACCCTCGGCCTGCAGACCTACCTGACCGCCGGCCCCAAGGAATCCCGCGCCTGGACCATCAAGAAGGGCGCCACCGCGCCCGAGGCCGCCGGTGTCATCCACACCGACTTCCAGAAGGGCTTCATCAAGGCCGAGGTCATCTCCTACGACGACCTGGTCGAGACGGGCTCGGTCGCCGAGGCCCGCGCGAAGGGCAAGGCGCGCATGGAGGGCAAGGACTACGTGATGCAGGACGGGGACGTGGTGGAGTTCCGCTTCAACGTCTGACGTAGCGTCAACACTGTGCCCGACCCGCCTGTCGGTGGGTCGGGCACAGGTGTCTGTCCGTGTGGGGTCCTTGCCCGCGATGTGGGGCAGCGGCAGGTCTGTCGGCGTGACGGGCAGCCTCAGACCTTGACGACCTCCACGGAAGGGCCGCAAAGGAGTGTCAGGTCCTCGGGGTCGGACGTGAGGACGGTGACCGGCCGGGGTGCGTCGCGGGCGATGACGGCGAAGGCGGCATCGATGGCGTACTTGTGGCCGTGCAGGTGATGGGCGCGCAGGAGCGTGGCGGCCCGGTCGGTGATCTCCTTGGTGACGTCGTGAACGTCGATGCGGGAGAGGACCCACTTGATGCGGGCCGGGTGGATGCGCTCGTAGTCGGCCTCTAGCGTGGTCATGGCGCTTGTGGCGACGCGGACGCCCTCCTCCGACGCCGCCTGGACCAGAGCGGCGACGGTGCGGTCCTTGCGGTAGAGCTTCGAGAGTCCTTCGCTGTCGAGCAGGAGGGTTCCGGGCATCAGGCGGCGGCCCCGCCGGCCTGCCGGTGGTCGTGGCGCAGCAGCGCCCGGGCCGCTTCGACCTCTCCGCGGGTGAGCGCTTCGTTGTCGGTCTCGAAGTCGGCGACGATCTCCCGCAGCTTGTCCATGGCGACCCTCTGTTCGAGAGCCTCGGCGACGTAGGCGGAGAAACCGCCGGGCCCGACATGGGCGCGTACGGCCTCGGCGAGATCCTCGGGCAGGCTGATCGAATACTTCCTACTACCGCTCATGGTGCCAATCCTACCGGTGGTCGTAAGTCCTGTGGCGCGAAATGACCGAGCCGGGGCTCGGTCGGTCCGCAGGAAGCTGAGAACGCCCGTCGAGGCCGGGTGCGGGCGGTGGGAGGATGCGGGGAGGGCCGGAGAGGGGCGGGAAGCGTGGGGCGTGGCGAGCGGGACACGGTCGAGAGGGGAGCGCGACTGTACGAGGCGGCGCAGACAGTGGTCGGTGACCACGGAAGGGCAGTGGAGGCGGTAAGGGCAGCACTGAGGCCGATCCACGATGCGGCGGTGAAGCGGGAGCTCGACGCCATTCCCGTCGCCCGGCTGCAGGACGTCACCGAAGGGCGACTGCGGCTGGGGAGCGTCGAGAGGAGCGGACTGCGCACCCTGGGCAGTGTTCTCGAAGCGGGCCCCTACCGGCTGCGGCAGATTCCCGGTGTCGGGCAGCGCACCGTCGACCAGATGCTCGCCGCGGCCCGCCGGCTTTCCGAGGCCGTGCACGAGACCGTGGCCGTCCACATCGACGTGGACCGGCCGGAACCGCGCACCACCGCGCTCGTCACGGCCCTGCACGTACTGGTGGAGGCCGGCCCGGAGGCCCGGCGTGCGGTCGACAAGGCCACCGTCCTGACGGAACGGCTCGGTCCGTTGCTGGCCGACGCGAGACCGGCCGCCGGAAGGGTCCGTATGCTTCTGGCCGGCCGGGAGAAGAGGGCTCGCGCGTGGGCGGCGGTCGCCGCGACCCGGTCGCTGGTGGACGAGGCGGAGCAGGCCGGCCTGCCCGAGCTGCTCGCCCAGGCGTCGGTGGACCTGCTCCGAGGTCCTTCGTCCGACGTTGCGGCCTGGGTGGACTTCGAACTCCGTTCCGCCGAGTACTACAGCCTGCTCGCCGAGATCTCCGGACGGCCGCCGGACGCGGCTGCCGCAGAGGGTTTTTTGCCGGACGAGGTTGCAGAGCGGGTACGGACCCAGCACCTCGACGACACGCACCGGCGGGTCTCCCTGCGCGGCTACCAGGCGTTCGGCGCACGGTTCGCGCTTGCGCAGCGCAAGGTGATACTCGGCGACGAGATGGGCCTCGGGAAAACCATCCAGGCGATCGCCGTCCTCGCCCACCTGGCCGCCGAGGGACAGAGCCACTTCATGGTCGTCTGCCCCGCGAGCGTCCTCGTGAACTGGACACGGGAGATCGAGGCCCGCAGCGCCCTGCGCGTCATGGTGCTCCACGGTCCCGACCGGCACCACGCGTTCGCCGACTGGAAGGGGCGGGGCGGCGTCGGGGTGACCACGTTCGACGCGCTGCGCGGCTTTCCTGCTCCGGGCGGTGGGGAGGTCGGGCTGCTGGTGGTCGACGAAGCGCACTCCGTGAAGAACCCGAAGGCCAAGCGGTCCCAGGCGGTCGGCCTGTGGGCGGAGCGTTGCGAGCGCACCCTTTTCATGACCGGAACACCGATGGAGAACAAGGTCGTGGAGTTCCACAACCTGGTGCGGATGCTCGACGGCGACGTCGCGGACTCCCTCGGTGAACGGGACGCGTTGGCCGGATCGGTTGCCTTTCGCAAGGTTGTGGCCCCGGTCTACCTGCGGCGCAACCAGGAGGACGTGCTGACGGAACTCCCGAGCCTTCAGCAGACCGACGAGTGGGAAGAGCTGAGTACTTCGGACGATGAGGCGTACCGCGAAGCCGTGCGCGCGGGCAACTTCATGGCCATGCGCAGGGCCGCGTACATGCGCCCCGAGAAGTCGGCCAAGCTGGAACGGCTTCGGGAGATCGTTCAGGAGGCCGGCGAGAACGGGCAGAAGACGGTGGTCTTCTCCAACTTCAAGGACGTACTGGCCGTGGTGAAGGAGGCCCTCGCGGCCGAAACCCTCAGGGTCACACCGGTGTTCGGTCCGCTGACCGGCGGCGTCCCGGCCCAGCGCCGCCAGGAGATCGTCGACGACT
Organism: Streptomyces mutabilis; assembly: GCF_046628145.1. Taxonomy (NCBI): domain Bacteria; kingdom Bacillati; phylum Actinomycetota; class Actinomycetes; order Kitasatosporales; family Streptomycetaceae; genus Streptomyces; species Streptomyces mutabilis. The sequence goes on from NZ_CP176874.1 coordinate 5,037,317, forward strand.
TCGCCGGTGTCCAGGGCCCCGCGGTGCTCCTGGGGCAGATCCAGGCAGCGGGCGTCGGCCTCAACATGCAGGCCGCTTCCGTCGTCGTCATCTGCGAACCCCAGGTCAAGCCGACCATCGAACATCAGGCGGTGGCCCGGGCCCACCGGATGGGCCAGGCCAGGCCGGTTCGCGTGCACCGTCTCCTCGCCACCGGAGGCGTGGACGAACGCATGGTGAAGATGCTGGAAACCAAGACGCGCCTGTTCGATGCCTATGCCCGCCGCAGCGCAGTGGCCGAAGCCACCCCGGACGCGGTCGACGTGTCGGACACCGAGCTGGCACGTCGGATCGTCGAGGAGGAACAGGCTCGTCTGGGTATGACGGACGAGAGGCCCACGTCATCCGAGTGAGGGTGTCCCACGGTCCGCAGCCAGCCCGCAGGCACTCCGCTTCGACGTGTAGCGGGCTGCCGGTCGCGACATCACCGATCCGGCGAACGCGCAGTTCGGACAAGGCCCGGCTCCTCGGAGTCGGGCCCTGCCCGCAGGAGACCGCACCACCCTCACTCGCCCAGGTACGCCGCCACCCCGTCCAGCGCCCGCGCGAGTCCGAAGGCGAAGTCGTCGAAGTCGTCGGCCGAAGGTGCCGTGTCCGCGTCCAAGTCGTCGAAGGCGCCGTCTGTCACCGCATCGCGCAGTGCCGGAAGCCGGCCGCTCTCCGTCACCCGGCGCAGGAACTTCCCGTAACCCGCCATCCGCCGCGCCGACCCCTCCGGGTCCTGGTGCAGCAGTGACAGGATGCTCAGCTCGCTCCGCACCTGGCCGCTGATCAGCAGCGACACCGCGATCTTCTCGCCGTGACCGAGGCGCGTGTCCGCCAGCACTGCCAGGCACTGGTCCAGCCAGGCCAGTTGGTTCGGCGTCACCGGCGGGCCGTGTGCCGCCACCAGCGGGACGGCCCACAGGTGCCTGAGCAGGCAATCGCGCATCGCCGTCGCCCAGTGCTCCAGCCCTGCCCGCCAGTTGCCCCTGGCCGTCTCCGGCAGTGGCACCGGCGGGCCGATCGCCGCGTCGACCATCAGCATGACGAGCTCGTCCTTGGTCGATACGTACCGGTACAGAGCCATCGTCGATGCGCCCAGCTCCTTGGCCACTCGGCTCATCGACACCGCCTCGATGCCCTCGGCGTCCGCGACGGTGATCGCCGCCGTCACGATGCCGTCCAGGGTCAGGCCGCGCTTCGGGCCCTTGTGCGGGCGGTCGCGCAGACCCCAGGCGATCTCGAGGCCGGCGGGGAAGGGGTCCGGGGTCTCGCTCTCCATGACGAGTGAGTTTATGTCATACGCAGTACCGTGTACGTTCTACGCAGTGACGTGTATGGTCTACGCAGTAGCGCGTGTGACGTACGCAGAAGAGTCGGCAAGGAGTCAGCGTGGAGAGCCCACCCGCCATCGAGGCCCGCGGCCTCGCCAAGTCCTACGGAGACGTCGGTGTCCTGCGCGGCATCGACCTCGCCATCGCCCCCGGCACCGTCTTCGCCCTGCTCGGGCCCAACGGCGCCGGCAAGACCACCACCGTCCGGATCCTCGCCACTCTCCTCGCCGCGGACGCCGGTGAGGCCCGCATCGCCGGGCGCGACATCGTCGCCGAGCGGTCCGCGGTCCGCCGGACGATCAGCCTCACCGGCCAGTACGCCGCCCTCGACGAGGAGCTCACCGGCGCCGAGAACCTCCGCATGACGGCCCGGCTCGCCGGCCTGCCACGCGCCGCCGCCCGCACTCGCGCCGACGAGCTGCTCGCCCGTTTCCGGCTCACCGACGCGGCGCACCGGCGCGTGGGCACGTACTCCGGAGGCATGCGACGGCGCCTCGACCTGGCCGCGTCGCTCGTCGGCGAGCCGGCCGTCGTCTTCCTCGACGAGCCGACCACCGGACTCGACCCGCGCAGCCGGCAGGAGGTGTGGGAGCTGGTCGCCGGACTGGCGGACTCCGGGGTGACGGTCCTCCTCACCACGCAGTACCTGGAGGAGGCCGACAACCTCGCCGACCGGATCGCGCTGATCGACGGCGGGCTGATCGTCGCCGAGGGCACGGCCGAGGAGCTGAAACGGCGAGTGGCGGGCGAGCGGCTGGATCTGATTCTCGCCGACCCCGAGGCGTACAGAACCGCCGTGCGGTTGCTCGGCGACCTCGTCGTGCGGCGCGACCCGGACGGCCTGCGGCTCGCAGTGACCACCAGCGGTCGCGCCGACCACGTGCGCGAACTCCTCGACGCCGTCGACCCGGAGCACCGCCTCGTCACCCGCTTCGCGGTACACGGCGCCACCCTCGACGACGTCTTCATGGCCCTCACGGGCAGTGCGCGCCACGACGAACGCGAGGAGCCCGCCCATGTCTGACGCCCTCACCCTGACCGGCCGGTCCGTCCGGCTCAGCGCCCGTACACCCGACGCGCTGATCACCGCGCTCGTGATGCCGGTGATGCTGATGCTGGTCTTCGTCTACTTCTTCGGCGGGGCGATCGAGACCGGCGGGAAGTACGTGCAGTACGTGGTGCCGGGCGTGCTCGTGCTCTGTGCCGGCTTCGGCGCCGGCAACACCGCGATGAGCGTCGCGAACGACATGCGGGGCGGGATCATCGACCGCTTCCGGTCCATGGACGTCGCCGGTACGGCGATCCTGGCCGGACATGTCGCGGCCTCGGTGGTGCGCAACCTCGCCGCCACCGCGGTCGTCTTCGGCGTGGCCGCCGCGATCGGCTTCCGCCCGCAGGCGTCGGCGGCCGGGTGGCTCGCGGCGATCGGGGTGCTGGTCTGCTACATCGTCGCGCTGTCGTGGCTGTCGGCGGGAGTGGGCCTGATCGCCAGGTCCCCGGAGGCGGCGGGCGGATTCACCTTCCTCATCGCCTTCCTGCCGTATCCGTCCAGCGGCTTCGTGCAGATCGACACGATGCCGTCCTGGCTCCGCGGCTTCGCCGAGCACCAGCCGCTGACGCCGGTGATCGAGTCCATGCGCGGTCTGCTCCTCGACCGGCCGGTGGGCGATGACCCGTGGCTGGCGCTGGCGTGGTGCGCGGGGATCACGGTGGTGTCGGTGGCGGCGGCCGGGGCGCTGTTCCGGCGCCGCACGCACTAGATCGGCGGAACGCCGGAGCATCGCGGGCCGCTGGTGCCGGCGTATCGCGGGCGGCTGACGTTGGGTGTCGCGCCGCAGCCGCCGAGTCAGCGTCCCGTCGAGCCGTCGATCAGCTCGCGCAGGATGTCCGCGTGGCCGGCGTGGCGGGCGGTCTCCTCGATCAGGTGGGTGAGGGCCCAACGGACGCTGGGGGCGGGCCGGTCGGGGCGGGAGCGGGGGAGCGGTTCGCCCGGGTCGGTGCACGTGTCGAGTGCCCGGTTCGCGTGCTCGACGGTCTCCCGGTAGCGGGCGACGATCCCGGCCACGGTGTCCTCCGGTGCCGCGCGGAACGTCGCCGGCCAGTCCCGCACGTCCTCTCCGAGGAAGACCGCGCGCTCGACGTGGGTCAGGTGGTTGAGCAGCCCGAGCAGATTCGTGCCGGACGGCACCGCGGCCGTGCGGACCTGCGGTTCCGGGGCGCCGTCGACCTTGGCGGCGATCGAGTCCCGGAGATAGTCGAGGAACGCGCGCAGGGTCTCGGCCTCGCTGCTTCGGGCGCGGGGTGGAGGGGTGTCCCGGCGGTGGGTGCGACGCGGTGGGCTGGGCATGGCGGCCTCCATGAGGGGCGGGCGACGCGGGCGTACGCGTCAGCCGTCGCGGCGGACGATCAGGACGTGGTCGACGACCTCCGCGGTGCGTCCGTCCGGGCCGGTCGCGGTCCGGCGCGGTGCGTCCGCCCGCTCGACCGGCCACGTCGCCGGGTCGAGACCGAGGTCCGCCGCGACCTCGCGCGGGGTGGGGTACCGGACGTCCGGGTCCTGGTTCCACGACCACGGCGCGGTCGAGCCGTGGTCGACGACCAGCAGCCGCCCGCCGGGCCGCAGCGCGTGCGCGGCCGTGCGCAGGACCGCCGACCGGTCCAGCTCGAAGGGGGTGTGGAGGTAGTGCGCGCAGATCAGGTCGAAGCGGCCCTCCGGGAAGGAGGCGCGCAGGTCGTGCGGCGCGGCGTCGATCAGGTCGCCGAGACCCTGTGCGCGGGCCCGGGCGGTCAGCCGCTCGGCCGCCACCGGTGAGATGTCGACGGCGGTGACGCGCCAGCCGCGGCGGGCGAGCCACAGCGCGTCGCCGCCGTCGCCGCAGCCGAGGTCCAGTACGTCGCCGGGCGGCAGATCCGCGACCGTCTCGACGAGGCGGGCGTTGGGGCGGGGGTCGGTGGCCGTCGGGCGGGCCGCGTACAGGCCGTCCCAGAAGGCGACCGGGTCCGTCGTGCTCATCGGAACTCCTTGGGCCGGGAGGAGGAGACGCGGCCAGTCTCACCACGCGTCGCCGAACCCGGCACGAAAACTTGCCGTTGTGGCAAGGTGGCCCGATGGACGACGCCGGAACGGACGACGTGCTCGACGCCGTGGGCCCGCGCCTGCGCGCCCTGCGCCGCGAGCGTGGCATCACCCTCGCCCACCTCTCGGCGGCGACCGGCGTGTCCGAGAGCACCCTGTCCCGGCTGGAGAGCGGACAGCGCCGGGCGACCCTGGAACTGCTGCTGCCGCTCGCCAGGATCTACGACGTCCCCCTGGACGACCTCGTCGGCGCCCCGCGCACGGGCGACCCCCGGATCCACCTGAAGCCGATCCGGCGGTTCGGGATGGTCTTCGTGCCGTTGTCCCGGCGGCCGGGCGGGACCCAGGCGTTCAAGATGATCATTCCGAGCCGTCCCGCGCCGCTCGAACCGACGCCGCAGACCCACGAGGGCTTCGAGTGGCTGTACGTGCTCAGCGGCCGGCTGCGGCTGCTGGTCGGGGAGCGCGATCTGACCCTGTCTCCCGGCGAGGCGGCCGAGTTCGACACCTCCCTGCCGCACTGGCTGGGGAGCGCCGACGGCGGCGCGGTGGAACTGCTCGTCCTCTTCGGGCTGCAGGGGGTGCGGGCGCATGTGCGCAGCGGGTGAGCGGCGGACGTCCTGAAACCGGGGCAGATGCCGAGGCCGGCGACGAGGGCCTCGTACGTCTCCTCCGTACCGGCGATCCGCCGTCGGTCCAGTGCCGGCCAGAAGTCGCGCGGGACGCCCGCCCGCGGCGGCAGGTCCCCGCCTTCGGGGACTGAACGACGGGTCAGGAACCGGTGGCGGGCGAGGCTCGCTCAAACGACGCGGGGCTCCGCACATCCGTGCAGGGCCCTTGTGCAATTCCTCTGGAAGCCTCAATCTTTCGGCTGACGCACCAAAGCCGCCCCGCGTTGACATGGTCATGACTTACCCGTGTCCTGTCCATGTCCTGACGGGCGGTCTGCTCGGCGTGCACGTACCCCACCATGCACCACCCCACCGAGGAGGACCCCTCACATGGCAGTGCTGCGTCACCACCACCGCACCACCCGGCGAAGACTGGCCGCCGTCAGTGCCGCCGCCACCGCGGCTCTCGCCGCGAGCCTCGTCTCCGCGCTCCCCGCCGGCGCCGCCCCGGCCGCCGCGGAGGGCGTCGTCCAGTACGAGGACGCGGTGAACGCCGTCGCCGGCAGCTACATCGTGACCCTGAAGCCGGACGAGGCGAAGTCCGGCTCCGCCGAAGGCCGGGCCGTGGCGAAGAAGTACGGCGCCGACATCGAGCGCACCTACACCAAGGCCCTCAACGGCTACGCGGTCGAGGCCTCCGAGACCGAGGCGAAGCGTCTCGCCGCCGACCCGGCCGTCGCCTCCGTCGTGCAGAACCGCACCTTCCACGTCACCGGCACCCAGCCCAACCCGCCCTCCTGGGGCCTGGACCGCATAGACCAGCAGAACCGCCCGCTGGACAACTCGTACACCTACCCGGACAGCGCCGGACAGGGCGTGACGGCGTACGTCATCGACACCGGCGTGCGCATCACCCACAGCGACTTCGGTGGCCGCGCCTCCTACGGCTACGACGCCATCGACAACGACAACACCGCCCAGGACGGCCACGGCCACGGCACCCACGTCGCCGGCACGGTGGCGGGCAGCGCGTACGGCGTCGCCAAGCAGGCGAAGGTCGTCGGCGTCCGGGTCCTCGACAACTCCGGCTCCGGCACCACCGCCCAGGTCGTCGCCGGCATCGACTGGGTCGCCCGCAACGCCGCCAAGCCGGCCGTCGCCAACATGTCGCTGGGCGGCGGCGCGGACAGTGCCCTCGACGCGGCCGTCCGCAACGCCATTGCCTCCGGCGTCACCTTCGTCGTCGCGGCCGGCAACGAGTCCACCAACGCCTCCACCAAGTCCCCGGCCCGGGTGACGGAGGCGATCACGGTCGGCGCCACCACGTCGAGCGACGCCCGCGCCTCCTACTCCAACTACGGCTCGGTCCTCGACCTGTTCGCGCCGGGCTCCTCCATCACCTCGGCCTGGAACAGCGGCGACTCGGCCACCAACACCATCTCCGGTACGTCGATGGCGAGCCCGCACGTCGCCGGGGCCGCGGCCCTCCACCTGGCCGACAACCCCTCGGCCACCCCCGCCCAGGTCGCCTCCGCGCTGACGTCCGCCGCCACCAGCGGCGTCGTCACCAACCCCGGCAGCGGCTCGCCCAACCGGCTGCTGTACGTCGGCGACGGCGGCACCACGCCCCCGCCGGGCGACCGCTTCGAGAACACCGGTGACTACACCATCCGGGACAACGCCACCGTCGAGTCCCCGGTGACCGTCTCCGGCGTCTCCGGCAACGCGCCCTCGGCGCTCTCCGTCGACGTGAACATCGTCCACAGCTACATCGGCGACCTCCAGGTCCAGCTGGTCGCCCCGGACGGCACCGCCTACACGCTCAAGGCGTACGGCACCGGCGGCAGCGCGAACGACATCAACACCACGTACACCGTGAACGCCTCCTCGGAGACCGCGAACGGCACGTGGAAGCTGCGGGTCAGCGACAACGCGTCCTGGGACACCGGGCGGATCGACGCCTGGGCCCTGCAGTTCTGACGCCTGATCAGCCGTAGGTGCCGATGACCTCGTCCTCGCGGAACGGCTCCGGGTCGGTGACCCAGCCCGCCGCGAGGGCGAGGCGCGTGTGCCGGTGCACGGCGAGGAAACCGAAGGGGCGGTCGAAGACGGCCCGGACGGTGGTGCGCAGCCAGCGCAGTTCCGGTATGCCGGCCGCCATCCCGCCCAACGTCGTCACCGCGGCCGCCTCGAACCCCCGGGCGTCGAACCGGGCCAGGGCGGACTGCCGGGCCGACTCGACGCACAGCGGGCGGGGGCTGACGCCGGGGAAGTGGCCGGGCACGGGCCGCACGGCCGTCGTCAGCCCGAACAGCTCCGGGCGTTCCAGCAGATCGTGCTCTGACGTGACCGCGTACGGCGGCAGGGTCACTTCCAGCGTCGGCGGCTCGGGGAGCATCGTGTGCTCCCGCACGACGTCGAGGCCCGGACCCACCTCCCCGTACGGCAGGTGCGAACCCGGCGTCACCGGGTGCCTGCGGGCGAGGACGCCGACACCCGCCCCGAGCACCTGTCCGGGCGTCATGCCCTCCTCACCGAGCAGCAGATGGACGTCCACGGCGGTGTCGCCCAGCACCTTCAGCCCGGTGACGTGACCGTCGGGTGTGTCCGCCACGCCGATCCGGTCCAGCAGGGTGCTGTGGCGCCACAGGCCCGCCAGTTCACGGCCCTCCCAGGGGCCGGCCTCCGGAGTGAGGTGTCCCTCCTCGAAGGGTTTCAGCCACCGGGTGCGCAGCGTGAGCGCGCTCGCCAGAACCATCTCGGTGTCCGGAGTCACCGTCAGCGGCATCCGCTCGATCAACCCGCCCGTGCGCTTCGCCGCCCAGGCGTCCAGCGCCGCCCCGTCGGCCTCCGGGTCGCCCGTGAGCACGCCGTGCGCGTCGGCGGGCAGCCCCGCCTCCCACTCCTCGCGCAGCTCCAGCGTGCGCGCGGTCCACAGGCCCAGGGCGGCCTCCAGACCGCGCACCGACCCGAGGGCGGCGAGCAGTTCGCGGGCCGCCGGGGCCGCGTCGTCGGCCGGCAGGCCCACCGCCTCCTCCAGCTCCGCCCGGGCCGCGCCCGCCGCGCCGTCCGCGAGCAGGGCCAGCAGGGGCCACACGCCCACCGCCGAGAACACCGTGCCCCCACCCGTCGTGGCCGCCCAGCGTGCCGTGAGCCCGTTCACCGCCCGGACCGTCGCGTTCGCGACCCGCATGCCGTCCTCGCCCTCCGCGCGCTTAACATGCGCTCAGTGATCGGCCGGCCCACCTCGCGGGCGGCCCGGCCGCCAGCCCCGCGGCGCCTCCGCGTCACCGCCCGAAACAGGAGCACGGTACACGTGTCCATACCGCCGCCGCCCGGCCCCCAAGAGCCCCACGCCCAGGGGCAGTACCCGGGGCAGCAGCCCGCGCAGCAGTACCCCCCGGGGCAGTACCCGCAGGGTCCGTACCCGCCGCAGCAGCAGTACCCGGGCGGCGCCTGGGGGCAGCCCTACGGGGCGTACGGGACGTACCCCCGCCGGCCGCCCGTCAACGGTCTCGCCATTGCCGCCTTCGTGCTGGGTGTCCTCTGCTTCGTGCCGGCGGTCGGGCTGGTGCTGGGCCTGATCGCGCTGGCCCGGATCAGGAAGCGGGGCGAGCGGGGCAAGGGCCTCGCGGTGGCCGGTTCCGTGCTGTCCTCCGTGGGCCTCGCCCTGTGGGTGCTGTCGCTCTCCACGGGCGCCGCCGCCGACTTCTGGGACGGCTTCCGGGACGCCGCGCGGGGCGAGGGCACCGCCTACGCCCTCGAGAAGGGGGAGTGCTTCACCACCCCGAGCGGCTCCCTGCAGGGCGTGACGTACGACGTCGACCAGGTGCCCTGCGCGCGGGAGCACGACGGCGAGGTCTTCGCCGTGTTCGACCTGCCGGGCGGTGCCTTCCCCGGCGACGGGGAGATCACCCGGATCGCGGACGAACGGTGCTACGCGCTCCAGGACACCTACGCCATGGACCGGTGGGCCCTGCCGACCGACGTGGACGTGTACTACCTGACGCCGACCTCGCAGAGCTGGCGCGGCGGCGACCGGGAGGTCACCTGCCTGTTCGGGAACACCGACGAGCGGGGCACGCTGACCGGTTCCCTGCGCAACGACGCCACGACGCTCGACACCGACCAGCACGCCTACCTGACGGCGGAGTTCCAGCTCAACCTCGCCATGGACGAGATGCCCGCGGCGCAGACCGTCGAGGACGACCTCGCCGGGTACCGGTCCTGGGCGGGTCGGGTGTCGACGGCGCTCGACCGCGAGACCGGGATGCTGCGCGGGCACAGCTGGCCCGCCACCGCCGAGCGGCCGGTCGCCGACCTGGTCGAGGACCTGGACACGGCACGGGAGGAGTTCGGCCTCGCGTCCGAGGCGGCCGACGCCGACACGTACTACGAACACCTGGACAAGGCCCTCTTGCTCATCGAGGCCGACAGCACGGTCACCGCGCGCGAGTCCCTGGGCCTGGACACCACGCCGCCGGTGTACGAGGAGGCCGGTGACGGCGGGGGCGAGAGCCCCGGCAAGGAGGTGTGACGGCCGCCATAGCGGGGAGAAAGTGCCTGCGTGAAGCCCCCCGGCGCCACAAGTCATCACATCGAGTGATTCTCTGGCCTTTGCTTGCCTGGCACAACCTACGGTTGCCACGCTGTTGCTGTCTGTACAACCTGATGGGAGCGGCCAGTGACATTCGGTGAGCAGCCGGCGTATCTCCGCGTCGCGGGCGATCTCCGCAAGAAGATCACCGACGGACTGCTGCCGCCCCACACCCGCCTTCCGTCCCAGGCGCGGATCCGCGAGGAGTACGGCGTCTCGGACACCGTGGCTCTGGAGGCGCGCAAGGTGCTGATGGCCGAGGGGCTGGTCGAGGGCCGCTCCGGGTCCGGGACGTATGTGCGCGAGCGGCCCGTGCCCCGGCGCGTCGCCCGCTCCGGGTTCCGGCCGGCGGGCGGCGCCACGCCCTTCCGGCAGGAGCAGGCCGACGGCGAGGCGCGCGGCACCTGGGAGTCGCGCAGCGAGCAGGCCGAGGCTAGCGGCGCCGTCGCCGAGCGGCTCGGGATCAAGCCCGGGGACCGGGTGATGTGCACGCGGTACGTCTTCCGGGAGGGCGGCGAGGCCATGATGCTCTCCACCTCCTGGGAGCCGCTGGACCTCACCGGCCGGACGCCGGTGATGCTGCCCGAGGAGGGTCCGCTCGGCGGCATGGGCGTCGTCGAGCGGATGGCCGCCATCGACGTCGTCGTCGACAACGTGACCGAGGAGGTCGGCGCCCGTCCCGGCCTCGCGGAGGAACTGCTCGCGCTGGGCGGCGTCCCCGGTCACGTGGTCCTGGCCATCCAGCGCACCTTCTACGCCTCGGGCCGGGCCGTGGAGACGGCCGACGTGGTCGTCCCCGCCGACCGTTACCGGGTGGCGTACCACCTGCCGGTCAAGTAGGCGTACCGCCTGTCGGTCAGGCGGGCGTACCACCTGCCGGTCGAGCGGGCGTACCACCGGCCGGTCAGGCGGGCGTACCGCCGACCGGTCGGGCAGGGGTAGTGCCCGCCGGTCAAGTAGCGGCGCCGCCGGGGGAGTTCGCGCGTACCCGGTGGTGTGAGATGGCGCACGCCTCTCGTGCGCCCCCCCGCGCCCCTTTTCCGTGTCCGTACGGACTTCCGCATCCCTCGTCGGCATCCTGCGGGGCCGTGATCCGGCCGTTCCCGCAGGTCGCCCTCGCGTCGTCGGCATGCCTTCGACCCGAAGCGTCGGAGCGCGGACGGCGCGTTCCGTATCGTGCGCCCCCTGCGTTCTGGCCGGTTGGGTACCTCTTTGTGTAAAGCCGTATTCGCTGCGTGAAGGTTAGGCGTAGGCTCGGGCATATGCGGATTGCGGTTTCCTTAGCGGGCGGGGCGCGGCGCGGGCCGTGGACGGGAAGTGGAGGGGCGCGATGAACGACGGCACGGTGACTCTCCCCTGGCTGGTGTTCCGGCAGGACGACAACGGCAACCGCTACCGCGTGGGCCGGTACGCGACCCGGGCCGAGGCCCAGAAGATCGCGGACACCCTCGACGGTCGCGGCCACCAGCAGCTCTACTGGGTGGAGAAGCTCGGCCCGAACGGCAGGGGCGCGGCGGACTGACCGTGCCGGCCCGAGTGACCGCGCCGGGCGGCCGGACCGCGCACCCGGCCGACGGGACCGGTGGGCCGTCGCCCCCGGAATGAGCCGTAGGCTCCCGCCCATGACGGAACGGATCGTGGTGGGCGCCGCCCTGGTCGACGGCGGACGCCTGCTCGCCGCGCGCCGCAGCGCACCGGCGGAGCTGGCCGGACGCTGGGAGCTGCCCGGCGGCAAGGTCGAGGCGGGGGAGACGCCCGAGGCGGCACTCGTGCGCGAGCTGCGCGAGGAGCTGGGCGTCACGGCGGAGCCCGGTGAGCGGGTCCCTGGGCAGTGGCCCCTGCGCTCCCCCTACGTCCTGCACGTGTGGACCGCACGCCTGCTCCCCGGCTCCGCGGCCCCCGCGCCGCTCGAGGACCACGACGACCTGCGCTGGCTCACCCCCGCCGAGATCTGGGACGTGCCGTGGCTCGACCAGGACGTACCGGCCGTCGAGCGGGCGCTCTCCCACCTGGGACTGGAGGCTACGGACGCGCGGGGCGCGTGAGAACGACCCGGCGCGAGCGCCTCGTGCGCCGTGAGTGCGACTGTGCGCCCTCGTCGACGGTACCGGCACCCGGGAATCGGGTATGTGCCCATTAACCCCACGAAACCGGACATGGGTGGGGGTCGCCGGCCGGGGAAGTGATCGGCGTGATCGACAGCGAAGGCGGCTGTGCCGAGTGGGTCTTTCCCGCGGCGCCGGACGCCGTGCGGACCGCCCGCTCACTCGTCCGCGGCACCCTCCGGGGATGGGATCTCGACGACATCGGCGACATCGCCGCCCTCCTGGTCAGCGAGCTGGTCACCAACGCCCTGCGGCACGCCACCGGGCCCATCGGCGTCCGCCTGGTACGCCGCCGGGCCGGGCCGGACGGCGTCCTGCTGGTGGAGGTCTCCGACCCGCTTCCGGACCTGCCCCGCACCCGCGTCGCCCGGCCGGGGGACGAGGACGGCCGAGGGCTGCAACTCGTGGCCTCCTCCGCGCGCCGCTGGGGGACCCGGCCCGGAGAGGTGGGCAAGACGGTCTGGTTCGAACTGGCGGTGCCCGAATGACCGGGTGACGCTCCGTTTTCCGCCGACCAACCGGTTCAGGCCAGTGGCAGTTGTCGAACTGCGTGATTCGATGCCGTGTCCGCTGGTTAGAAGACTGGAAGTGTTGTCACGGTCCGGACCGAAAAGCATCGGGACCGTGCTGTGATCGTGAACACCGTGTCGTGCGGCGCCGTAGTGCTGGATACTGCGGGCAGCCGCCTCCGGTGACCGGTGCCGGATGCGGTGAGCTGGAGGGGACGGTTCGCGTGAGCGAGATACCAGCGAGGGCCACGGAGTCCGAGGGCCCGTCGGACGGCGCGCCGTTCGGTGACGCGGTGTGGCAGAGCAGCCCGCCCGGCTCCATCTACGACTACATCAAGGTCGCGTCCTTCTCCATCGGCCCCGACGGTCTCGTCGACCAGTGGAGCCTGCGTGCCGAGCAACTGCTCGGCATCCGGGCCGAACAGGCCGTCGGCACCGACCCCATCGAAGCGTTCATCGACCCCGACCTGCGGGAACGGGGCCAGCGCAAGATGGCGGAGATCCTCGACGGCCGCGAGTGGACCGGCGTGGTCCCCTTCCGGGTGCCGGACGGCCGTGCCGGAGACGGCGGCCGACGCGGACAGCGCGGACTCGCCGAGGTGTACGTCATGCCGACGCGCACCGAGGACGGGGAGAAGGCCGCCGTCTGCATCGTCGTCGACGTCCGGGTGCTGCGCAGCATCGAGACCGACCTCGCCGCCTCGCAGGCCATATTCGGCCAGTCTCCGTTCGGCTTCCTGCTGATCGACCTCGACCTCAGGGTGCGACGCGCCAACGAGCGGTTCGCCTCCGTCTTCGGCGGCACCCCCGACGACCACCGCGGCAAGGGCGTCCACGACTACCTGCCGCGCGCCGAGGCCGACCGGGTCTCCGCGACCCTGCGCCGGGTGCTGGAGACCGGCGACTCCATCACCGACATGCACGTCACCGGCTTCGCCCCGGGCACCGAGGAGCGCCGCCACTGGTCGGTCAACCTCTACCGCGTGCACAGCGGTTCCGGCCGTCCCATCGGCGTCGCCTGGCTCGGCACCGACATCACCGCCCGCCGAGAGGCCGCCCGCGAGGCCGCCGCCGCCCGGCGCAACCTGGCCCTCCTCAACGAGGCGGGCGCCCGCATCGGCAACTCCCTCGACCTGGAGACCACCGCCCGGGAACTCCTCGGCGTCGTCGTCCCCGGCTTCTGCGACCTGGCCACCGTCGACCTCTACCAGGGCCTGCTGGTGGGCGACGAGACCCCGCCCGGCCTCGCCGACGGCAGCGCGGAGCTGCGCCGCGTGGCCTTCTCCAGCGCCGTGTCCGACGCGCCGTTCCACGGCACCGGCGAACGGGTCAAGCTCGGCGCCGTCCACCACTACCCGTTCAACTCGCCCTGCGCGGACGCCCTGCGCACCGCCCGTCCGCGCACCGTCCCCGCCGAGGACGGCGGCCTCGTGCAGTCCACGCTCGCCGTGCCGATGGTCGCCCACGACACCGTCGTCGGACTCGCCCAGTTCGCCCGCACCAAGGGCAGCGAGCCCTTCGGCGACCGGGACCGCGACCTCGCCGTGGAACTCGCCGCCCGCGCCGCCGTCTGCATCGACAACGCCCGCCTCTACCGGCGCGAGCACGAACGCGCGCTGATACTGCAGCGCTCCCTGCTCCCGCCCGGCGACCCCGAGGCGTCCGGCCTCGACATCGCCTGCCGCTACCTGCCCGGCAACGCGGCCACCGGCCGGCCCAGCGAGGTCGGCGGAGACTGGTTCGACGTCATCGAACTGCCCGGACACCGCACCGCGCTGGTCGTCGGCGACGTCATGGGCCGCGGCCTGCGCGCCGCCGTCGCCATGGGCGAACTGCGCACCGCCGTCCGCACCCTGGCCGGCCTCGACCTCGAACCGGCCGAAGTCCTCTCCCAGCTGGACGAGATCGCCCGCGGCCTCGGCGCGCCCGGGGGCGTCCAGCAGGCCACCCGGGCCGCCCGCCGCCCCCGCGAGGCCGACCTTTCCGAGGTCTACCTCGCCACCTGCGTCTACGCCGTCTACGACTCGGTGACCAGGCGCTGCACCTTCGCCAACGCGGGCCACCTGCCGCCCGTCCTGGTCGAGCCCGGCGAGTCCGCGCTGATGCTGGACGTACCGCCGGGCCTGCCGCTCGGCGTGGGCGGGGAGCCGTTCGAGGAGGTGGAGGTCGAACTGCCCGAGGGCGCCCTGCTCGCCCTCTACACCGACGGCCTGGTCGAGAGCCGCGACCACCCCCTCGACGAGGGCCTCCAGGCGTTCGTCGGCGCGCTCACCGACCCCACGCGCCCGCTGGAGGACGTCTGCGACCAGGTCCTCAACACCCTCGACAGCCACCACGGCGAGGACGACATCGCCCTGCTGATGGCCCGCGTCCAGGGTCTGCCCAGCGAGTCCGTCGGCGACTGGACCCTGCCCCGCGAGCCGCGCAGCGTCGGCCGGGCCCGCGAGCTGGCCCGCGCCAAGCTGCTCGACTGGGGCATGGAACCGCTGGTCGACACGACGGAACTGCTCGTCAGCGAACTGGTCACCAACGCCCTGAGGTACGGCGAGGGCGAGATCAGGCTCCGTCTCCTCCTCGACCGCACCCTGGTCTGCGAGGTCTGGGACTCCGGCCTGGTGCAGCCCCGCCGGCGCCGTGCCCGCGACACCGACGAGGGCGGCCGCGGCCTGCAACTGGTCGGCCTGCTCAGCGCGGCCTGGGGATCGCGCCGTACGCCGCGCGGCAAGACGGTGTGGTTCGAGCTGCCGCTGCCGGGCGGCGACACCCAGCTCACCGACCCGGCGGAGGCGTTGCTGAGCCTGTTCTGACCCGGCCCGGAGTCGTACGGGTTCGGGCCCGCCGGGTGCGGCGCACGCGGCTGCACCCGGCCAGCAGCAGGGCCGCCCCGGCCGTGGCCAGGGGCGGCACCAGATCGGCGGAGATCACCGCCACGCACCCCCGACCGCAACCGGAACACCGGTTCGAGTCGTCCTCGGCGGCAACACGTTCGAGCGTATGCGCGGAAACCGGCCATCGCGACCGGGGACGGCCGCAGGGAGGGGACACCGTGGCGGACACGGAGCCGAGAGACACCGGACCGAGACCCGAACCGAATCCCGGACCGGGACCCGAACCGAGACCCGGACCGAGACCCGAGCCGAATCCCGGACCGGGACCCGGACCGAGACCCGAACCGAATCCCGATCCGAAAGCCGCCGACGGCGACCAGCTCCCACAGCAGAAGAGGAAGCGGCTCCGTCGCACACGCCGTATCGTCCTGGCCGCCTTCCTGGTCCTGCTCCTCCCCCTCCTCACCGCCGAGACGGCCCTGCGCGTCAACTACATGGGCGACCCCGCGGACGGCACCCACACCAGGAACCGCGACGCGATGTGGCTCGGCCACGCCTGGGTCGACGGCCGCAAGGACGACGCGGACCTCACCGCCTTCGCCGCCCGCCTGAAGACCACCGGCATCCGCGACCTGTACGTCCACACCGGCCCGCTGGAACACGACGGCACTCTGCCGAAGGCCCGCTACCCCAAGGCCCGCTGGCTGATCGACGCCGTGCACCGCGAACTGCCCGGCGTCCGCGTCCAGGCCTTCCTCGGCGACGTCCTCGTCACCGAGGGCCCCGACGGCATGCGTCTGGACAGGGCCGACACCCGCGCCGCCGTCGTCGCCTCGGCCCGCCAGGTGCTCGACGCCGGTTACGACGGCGTCCACCTCGACCTGGAGCCCCTGCACTCCGGCGACCGCGACTACCTCTCCCTCCTGGACGACCTGCGCGCCGTCACCCGCGCCCGGGGCGCGCGGCTGTCCGTGGCCGCCCACCAGATCGACCCGCTGCCCGCCCTGCACACCGTCTTCGGCGTCTTCACCGAGAACCCCAAGTGGTGGTCGCAGGAGTTCTTCGGCCAGGTCGCCCGCCGCGTCGACCAGATCGCCGTGATGACGTACGACACCGCGCAGCCGCTGGAGGGCACCTACGGCGGCTACGTCGCCCAGCAGACCTCCCTCGCCCTGGAGGTCACCCCGCCCACCACCCACCTGCTGATGGGCCTGCCCTTCTACCACGAGAGCAACTTCGACCACTGGGGCCACGCCGAGACCGTCGAAGCCGCCGTCCGCGGCGTCCGCCTCGGGCTGTCCCGGACGGACGCCGACCGGAAGCTCTTCGGGGTCGCCCCGTACATCGACTTCGCGGCGACGGAGACGAACTGGAAGGAGTACCGCGAGGGCTGGGTCCGCCAGAACACGGATTAGGACCGGCGCC
Organism: Streptomyces mutabilis; assembly: GCF_046628145.1. Lineage (NCBI taxonomy): Bacteria > Bacillati > Actinomycetota > Actinomycetes > Kitasatosporales > Streptomycetaceae > Streptomyces > Streptomyces mutabilis. The sequence continues at coordinate 5,053,823 of NZ_CP176874.1, forward strand.
GGATCTTCGATCCCAGCCACACCAGCGGGTCGTACTTGCGGTCCACGGCCCTCTCCTTCAGCGGGATCAGCGCGTTGTCCGTGATCTTGATGCCTTCGGGGCAGACCTCCGTGCAGCACTTGGTGATGTTGCAGTAGCCGAGGCCGTGCTCGTCCTGGGCCGTGCGACCGCGGTCCAGGCCGGTGGCCTCGGCCGCGTCCAGCGGGTGCATGTCCAGTTCGGCGACGCGCATCAGGAACCGCGGGCCCGCGAAGGCCGGCTTGTTCTCCTCGTGGTCACGGACGACATGGCAGGTGTCCTGACACAGGAAGCACTCGATGCACTTGCGGAACTCCTGCGAGCGGTCGACGTCCTCCTGCATCATCCGGTACTCGCCCGGCCCCAGTTCGGCGGGCGGCACGAACGCCGGGATCTCGCGCGCCTTGGTGTAGTTGAAGCCGACGTCCGTGACCAGGTCGCGGACGACCGGGAAGGCACGCAGGGGCGTGACGGTGATCGTCTCCTCGCGGGTGAAGACGGACATACGGGTCATGCACAGCAGCCGCGGACGCCCGTTGATCTCCGCGGAGCACGAACCGCACTTGCCCGCCTTGCAGTTCCAGCGCACGGCGAGATCCGGCGCCTGGGTGGCCTGGAGGCGGTGGATGATGTCGAGGACCACCTCGCCGTCGTTCACCTCGACGCGGAAGTCCTCCAGACCACCGCCCTGCACGTCACCCCGCCACACCTTGAAGCGGGCCTCGTAGCCGCTCATCGGGACAGCTCCTCTTCGGCGAGGTACTTGACCAGCTCCTCCTTCTCGAAGAGGGCGAGCAGGTCGGGACGGATGGGTTCGGTTCGCTCACGGGTGAGCGCGATCTGGCCGCGCACCGGGTCGGTGGCCGCGAGGCCTCCCGTGGGATCGGTCAACGCGCACAGCAGGTTGACGTTGCGCCAGGCGCGGTCCATCGCCGCGTGGTCCTCGCGGGTGTGCCCGCCGCGCGACTCGGTGCGCTCCAGCGCGGCCCGCGCCACGCACTCGCTGACCAGCAGCATGTTGCGCAGGTCCAGGGCGAGGTGCCAGCCGGGGTTGAACTGCCGGTGCCCCTCCACCCCGGCCCGGCGGGCCCGTACCCGCAGCTCCGCCAGCTTCTCAAGGGCCTGCTTCATCTCCGGCTCGCGGCGGATGATGCCGACCAGGTCGTTCATGGTCTGCTGGAGTTCCTGGTGGAGGGCGTACGGGTTCTCCGGCGGGCCGTCGCCGGGCTCCTCGGCCTCCGCCTCCGCCGAGAACGGGCGCAGCGCCTCCGCCGCGGCGGCGTCGACCTGGGCGTCCGCCACGCGTGGGCGCGCCCCGTCGCTTTGCTCCGCCGCGTACTCGGCGGCGTGCCGGCCCGCCCGGCGCCCGAACACCAGCAGGTCGGAGAGAGAGTTCCCGCCCAGCCGGTTGGAACCGTGCATGCCGCCGGCCACCTCACCGGCCGCGAACAGGCCCGGCACCCCGCGCGCGGCGGCCGTGTCGGAGTCGACCGCGATGCCGCCCATCACGTAGTGGCAGGTGGGCCCGACCTCCATCGGCTCGGCCGTGATGTCGACGTCGGCCAGCTCCTTGAACTGGTGGTACATGGACGGCAGCCGGCGTTTGATCACGTCGGCCGGCATCCGGGTCGAGACGTCGAGGAAGACGCCGCCGTGCGGGGAGCCCCGGCCCTCCTTCACCTCGGCGTTGATCGCGCGGGCGACCTCGTCGCGGGGGAGAAGTTCGGGCGGACGCCGGTTGCGGTCCGGGTCGTCGTACCAGCGGTCGGCCTCCTCCTCCGTCACCGCGTACTTGTCCTTGAAGACATCGGGGACGTAGTCGAACATGAACCTCTTGCCTTCGGAGTTCCTGAGCACCCCGCCGTCACCGCGCACCGACTCCGTGACGAGGATGCCCTTCACGGACGGCGGCCAGACCATGCCCGTCGGGTGGAACTGAACGAACTCCATGTTCAGCAGCGGCGCCCCGGCCAGCAGCGCCAGCGCGTGGCCGTCGCCGGTGTACTCCCACGAGTTCGAGGTCACCTTGAAGGACTTGCCGATGCCGCCGGTGGCGATCACCACCGAGGGCGCCTCCAGCACGAAGAAGCGGCCGGTCTCCCGCTCGTAGCCGAAGACGCCGGAGACCTTCCCGCCCTCCTTGAGCACCCGGGTGACCGTGCACTCCTGGAGGACCTTCAGACGGGACTCGTGGTCACCGGTCTCCCGGAAGTCCTCCTGCTGGAGCGAGACGACCTTCTGCTGGAGGGTGCGGATCAGCTCCAGGCCCGTACGGTCGCCGACGTGGGCGAGGCGCGGGTACTCGTGGCCGCCGAAGTTGCGCTGCGAGATCCGGCCGTCCTCCGTACGGTCGAACAGCGCGCCCCAGGTCTCCAGCTCCCACACGCGCTGCGGGGCCTCCTGGGCGTGCAGCTCGGCCATCCGCCACTGGTTGAGGAACTTGCCGCCGCGCATGGTGTCGCGGAAGTGGACCTGCCAGTTGTCGCCGGAGTTGGCGTTGCCCATGGCGGCCGCGATGCCGCCCTCGGCCATCACCGTGTGCGCCTTGCCGAACAGCGACTTGCAGATCACGGCCGTACGGGCGCCCCGCTCGCGGGCCTCGATCGCGGCGCGCAGCCCGGCGCCGCCCGCGCCCACCACGACGACGTCCCATTCCTGCCGGTCGACCACGGACATCAGAAGGCCTCACTCATCGGAACTCGTCAGAAGAAGCGCGGATCGTCGAAGGCACCGGACGCGACCAGGTACACGTAGAAGTCCGCGAGCGCCACGCTCACCAGCGATGCCCAGGCGAGCTGCATGTGCCGGGCGTTGAGCTTCCCGACCAGCTGCCACATCCGGTAGCGCACGGGGTGCCGGGAGAAGTGCTTGAGCTTGCCGCCGACGATGTGCCGGCAGGAGTGGCAGGAGAGGGTGTACGCCCAGATCAGCACGATATTGGCGAGGAAGACCAGGGTGCCCAGCCCCATGTGGCCCCACGCGTAGTGCTCGTCGCGGAAGGCGAGCACGGTGTCGTAGGTGAGGATCAGCGCGACCAGGAGGGCGGCGTAGAAGAAGTACCGGTGGAGGTTCTGCAGGATCAGCGGGAAGCGGGTCTCGCCGGTGTACTTCTTGTGCGGCTCGGCCACCGCGCAGGCCGGCGGCGACGCCCAGAAGCCCCGGTAGTAGGCCTTGCGGTAGTAGTAGCAGGTCAGGCGGAAGCCGAGGGGGAAGATCAGGATGATGATCGCGGGGGAGAAGCCCCACCAGCTGCCGAAGATCTCCCAGTTGGGCCCCGCGCGCATCGGCTCGCAGTTCTCCGCCAGGCAGGGGGAGTAGAAGGGCGAGACATAGGGGGCCGCGTAGTAGTCCGCGTTGGCGAAGGCCCGCCAGGTCGAGTAGACGACGAAAGCCAGCAGGCCGGCGGCGGTGGCGGCCGGTGCCAGCCACCAGCGGTCGGTGCGCAGGTGCGGGGCGCGGATTGCGGCGCGCGTCGGGGTGTGGACGCCGCCGCCCGGGGGACGGGGGTCGGTGGCTGGGGGTTCCGTACCAGTGGCCACTGGGCGACTCCGGTAGGTCGGGTCGGTTCAGGGGGCGCGGCGGTCGCGGGCGCCGAGGCCCTCGTCGTCCGAGTCCGTCCACAGCGAGCCGTCGTACGGCGTGTCGGGAATCGTGACGAGGTCCGCACGCCTGGGCGCGTCCGGTGCGGCCGCCGCCGCCCGCAGCAGCGCGACGCTCTCGCGCAGGTGGTCGGCGTCGGTGCGGACCCGGCGGACCTCCAGGCCGCCGCTGCCCAGCCGCTGTTCCAGCCGGGCCACCGACCGGGACAGGTCGTCGAGACTGCGTTGGATCGATGACAGGTCGTCGTGCACGGACATGACGTGACCTCGCTTCCGCCGGACGCGGCACGGGCCGGCCCTGGTGGTGACGTTCATGCGCCTGAGAGTGTCGCGCGTCACACCTGTCGCTGGGAAGGGACGTGCAGCGATTGGCCGGGGCGTGTCGGTGCATCGAGGGTGGCGTTGCGCCGCACGGGTGAGCTTACGCACCGTCACCGCCGTGTCTCCCGGCGTGGCCGAACCGTTTCCTCTTCAGTGGCCGCATCCCCGTCCGGGGATACAAATGATCAACTCCAAATACCGCATATCCCCTATACCCCGCATCCCAGGTCATCCAGGCACCGTCCTGTGCTCACCATGCTCGCGGCCTTCCGGAGGTAGCAGAGATGTCCCACGTCCGCGTCGGACCGCGTGCGGTCATGCGCTCGGTCGCCTTCCTCACCGCGGGCGTGCTCGCGGTCCCCGCGCTGGCCGGCTGCACCTCCGAGGACCCGGCGGGCAAGCCCCTCGCCGAACAGGACGTCGCCGCCGCGGCCCGCGCCCGGATCGCCGACGGCGGCACCCTGCGCTGGGCGGTGGACTCCGTACCGGACACGCTGAACGCCTTCCAGTCGGACGCCGACGCCACCACCACCCGCGTCGCGCAGGCCGTGCTGCCCTCGATGTACCGGATGGACGAGACCGGCAGCCCGCGGCGCAACCCCGACTACCTGGAATCGGCGAAGGTCGTCGAGACCGAGCCCAAGCAGGTCGTGGTCTACAAGCTCAACCAGCAGGCGGTCTGGAGCGACGGCCGGGAGATCGGCGCCGCCGACTTCGCCGCCCAGTGGCGTGCCCTGTCCGGCAAGGACAGCGCCTACTGGACCGCCCGCAACGCCGGCTACGACCGCATCGAGAAGATCGAGCGCGGGGCGAGCGACCTGGAGGTCAGGGTCACCTTCAGCCGTCCCTACGCCGACTGGAAGTCGCTGTTCACGCCGCTGTACCCGAAGGAGGTCATGGGCACCCCGGACGCCTTCAACGACGGCGCCCGGCGGACGCTCAAGGTCACCGCCGGCCCCTTCGCCGTCGAGAAGGTCGACACCAAGGCCGACGAGCTGGTTCTCACCGGCAATCCGCGCTGGTGGGGGGAGCCGGCCAAGCTGGACAAGATCGTCCTGCGCTCCGTGCCGCGCGACGAGCGGGTCTCCGAGCTGATCGCCGGAAAGCTCGACCTGGCCGAGATCGATCCGGACACCGCCGAGCAGGTCGCCCAGGCCGCCGGCCCCCGGGACGCCGGCACCGGCACCCCGCTCATGGGCCCGGACGGCACCCCGGCCCCGGGCTCGGGCGGCTCCGCGCTGCCCGGGCCGCAGGGCCGGTCCGCCGCCGAGGCGCTGCGCTCCTGGGCGATCGCCAACGGCTCCGACGAGGAGGCCGCCGAGGAGGAGACCCTCGCCCGTGAGAAGCGGCGCAAGGCCGAGGCCAAGCAGGAGCGCCGGCGCAAGGCCCTGAGCGGCTTCGAGGTCCGCAAGTCGCTGGAGCCCGCCTACACCCAGCTCGCCCTCAACGGCGCCGACGACCCCCTCGCCGACGAACGCGTCCGCCGCGCCGTGGCCCGCGCCCTGGACCGGGAGAAGCTGGCCGAGGCGGTGCTGAAGCCGCTGGGCCTGCCCGCCGAGCCGGTGGGCAGCCACCTCGCGCTCTCCGGCCAGCCCGCCTACGCCGACGGCAGCGGAGCCCTCGGCGAACAGGACGCCAAGGAGGCCCGCGCGCTCCTCGCGGACGCCGGGTGGGTGCCCGGCGGGCCGGTGAAGAAGACCGAGGACGGCGAGGAGGCGGCCGGCGCGGAGAAGTCCGAGGACGACGAGGACGGGAAGAAGTCCGACGGCGGCGACGACGGGACGTACATCGTCGGCGAGGACGACAAGAACGCGGACGGGGAGGACGAGAAGGGGAAGGACGGCACCGACCAGGAGAGCGGCGAGAAGCACAGCAGCGGGAAGAACACCGCGCAGGGCGGGGCACCCGGCGCCTACGCCCCCAAGGGCACCGCCGCACCGGCCGGCGCCGCGGCGGCCCCCGTCGCCAAGGACGGCAAGGCGCTCACCCTCCGCTTCGTGCTCCCCTCCGGCCCCGGCTCCCGGGCCCTGCGCACCGTGGCCGACCGGATCTCGGACATGCTGGAGAAGATCGGCATCGGCACCGAGATCACCAAGGTCCCGGACGAGAGCTACTTCAAGGACCACGTCGCCTCCGGCGAGTACGACCTGGCCCTCTACTCCTGGCCCGCCTCCGCCTTCCCCGCCACCGACGCCCGCCCCATCTACGCCAAGCCCGTCCCGGCCGCCGACGGCTCCCTGAACGTCGCGCAGAACTACACCCGGGTCGGCACCGACCAGGTCGACCAGCTCTTCGACCAGGCCATGGGCACGCTGGACCAGGACAAGGCCCGCGACCTGCTGCGCAAGGCCGACTCCCGGATCTGGGCGGCGGCCGGCTCCGTCCCCCTCTACCAGCGCCCCCAGCTCGTGGCGGCCCGCGAGAACCTCGCCAACGCCGGCGCCTTCGGTTTCGAGACCCCGGTCTACGAGGACATGGGCTTCCTGAAGAAGGGCGCGCGGGGCGCCGAGGCCCCGGCGAGCCCGTCGTCGTGACGGGGCGTCCCCGTCCGGTGCGCCCCCGCCCCGGCAAGCCGCAGCCCCCGGGGCCCCGTACCATGGGGTGAGGCCGTGGCATGTACCGCCCGGCAGGCCCGCGTGACACGGACGTACGCGAGGCCGACCTCACACCTCCGGGAGTACGCCTCACTATGGCCACGCGCCACGACATCCGCAACGTCGCCATCGTCGCCCACGTCGACCACGGCAAGACCACCATCGTCGACGGAATGCTCAAGCAGGCCGGTGCCTTCGCCGCGCACCAGCTCGACTCCGTCGACGACCGCATGATGGACTCGAACGACCTGGAGCGTGAGAAGGGCATCACGATCCTCGCCAAGAACACCGCGGTGAAGTACCACCCGAAGGACGGCGGGGACCCGATCACGATCAACATCATCGACACCCCCGGCCACGCCGACTTCGGCGGCGAGGTCGAGCGCGGTCTGTCGATGGTCGACGGCGTCGTGCTCCTCGTGGACGCCTCCGAGGGCCCGCTGCCGCAGACCCGCTTCGTGCTGCGCAAGGCGCTCCACCAGCGTCTGCCGATCATCCTGTGCATCAACAAGACGGACCGTCCGGACGCCCGGATCGACGAGGTCGTCAACGAGACCTACGACCTCTTCCTCGACCTCGACGCCGACGAGGAGCAGATCGAGTTCCCGATCGTCTACGCCTGCGGCCGGGACGGCGTCGCCTCCCTCACCAAGCCCGACGACGGCACGGTCCCCGCGGACTCCACCAACCTGGAGCCGTTCTTCTCCACCATCCTGGAACACATCCCGGCCCCGACCTACGACGAGGACGCCCCGCTCCAGGCGCACGTCACCAACCTCGACGCCGACAACTTCCTCGGCCGCATCGCCCTGCTGCGCGTGCACCAGGGCGAGCTGAAGAAGGGCCAGACGGTCGCCTGGATGAAGCGCGACGGCTCGGTGAGCAACGTGCGCATCTCCGAGCTGATGATGACCGAGGCGCTCACCCGCAAGCCCGCCGAGAAGGCCGGCCCCGGTGACATCTGCGCGGTCGCCGGCATCCCCGACATCATGATCGGCGAGACCCTGGCCGACCAGGAGAACCCGGTCCCGCTGCCGCTGATCACGGTGGACGAGCCCGCGATCTCCATGGTGATCGGCACCAACACCTCCCCGCTGGTCGGCCGCGGCGCCACCGGCAAGGGCGCGGACAACAAGGCGGCCGTCAAGGACCGCAAGGTCACCGCCCGCCAGGTCAAGGACCGCCTGGACCGCGAGCTGATCGGCAACGTCTCGCTCCGCGTCCTGGACACCGAGCGGCCGGACGCCTGGGAGGTGCAGGGCCGCGGTGAGCTGGCACTGGCCATCCTGGTCGAGCAGATGCGCCGCGAGGGCTTCGAGCTGACCATCGGCAAGCCGCAGGTCGTCACCAAGGAGATCGACGGCAAGGTCCACGAGCCCGTCGAGCGCATGACGATCGACGTGCCCGAGGAGCACATGGGCGCGGTCACGCAGCTGATGGGCGTGCGCAAGGGCCGGATGGACAACATGTCCAACCACGGCTCGGGCTGGGTCCGCATGGAGTTCGTGGTGCCGTCCCGCGGCCTGATCGGATTCCGGACGGAGTTCCTGACCCAGACGCGCGGCACCGGCATCGCCCACTCGATCCACGAGGGCCACGAGCCGTGGTTCGGCACGCTGCAGACGCGCAACAACGGCTCGCTGGTCGCCGACCGCGCCGGTGCCGTCACCGCGTTCGCGATGACGAACCTTCAGGAGCGCGGCGTGCTCTTCACCGAGCCCGGCACCGAGGTGTACGAGGGCATGATCGTCGGCGAGAACTCCCGCGCCGACGACATGGACGTCAACATCACCAAGGAGAAGAAGCTCACCAACATGCGGTCGTCCACGGCCGATGTGACCGAGTCGATCGTCCCGCCGCGCAAGCTGTCGCTGGAGCAGTCGCTGGAGTTCTGCCGCGACGACGAGTGCGTCGAGGTGACCCCGGAGGCCGTGCGCATCCGCAAGGTGAACCTGGACGCCCGCGAGCGCGCCCGCGCCGCGAGCCGCGCCAAGCACGGCTGACCCCGCGCCGGGCACTGCTGACAGCCCGTCCGGACAACGGCACCGGGCACCACGCATCACGCGTGGTGCCCGGTGCCGTTTCGCTTGGTCGGCCGCACGCACAGCCTGTCGGTCAGGGGCCAACCCGTAGGGAAAACCCTCGATTCGGAGGCCGGACGTCCTCGAAGGGCTGGAATCGCACTAATCTCCGCGGAAGCATTCCGCCCGGCCCGCCGGCGCGGCGTGTGTCGAACGCAGGACAGTCCTGCACGGGACTCTGCACTGCGGACGCGTTACGCGCAATCACTTTTCGTCACAGCGGCGTTCGTTATGCGGACAGTGACCACCGCCAGATGTGTAACAAGTCCGTTTCGCAGTGATCTCTCACCAAACCCTTTGTCCGGATTTTGAAAGGTCTGGCCTCTATCTGTGATCGAACCGAGACCTCAAGAGTGTGGTTCGTTCCCCCGAGAATGGCAGATAGTTAGGCGCGTAGAGCTCGGATGAACGGGTCACGCGCTGATGGCGAAGGCTCGCGAGCGCGGGGGCACCAGACGAATTCAGGCACCGCGAGGTGGCCGGGATGTGTCGTGTGCTCCTCTTTGCGGTGAACCAGCGGATTCATGAGGAGGAACCCATGCGAGGTGCCACAAGCGCCATATGGGTCGCATCGTCCCCGATGGCGGCTGTAGGCCCCGCGGGCGCGTCCTGTGCCGTCACGGTGGTTGCGGTAGCGACGCGACGTCGCGAACTCCCTTGACGACCAGGCCCGTCGGTCGGTAGGCCCCGACCGCGAGCCCAGGGTTCCCCAGGGGTGGTGACGCCCCTCCGTCGTTGTTCCCCTCGCGCGCTGCGAATGACGTACGCCGTGCGAAGGCCGTCGGACCGCAGTGCGCCCCCGACGACCTCCAACCTGTGAAACGGACGAATCATGACGAGTCCAATCGAGCTTGAGGGTGCTGAAGCCTCTTCCGTCTTGGACAAGGAGAGCGCGCCGAAGGGCGACGCCGACAAGCCGAAGGAGCCGGTGGGGCAGAAGCCGGGGCAGTTGATGTGGGCGCGCTTCAAGCGCGACCGCGCCGGCGTGATCTCCGCGTGCGTCGTCCTGTTCTTCCTCGTGATCTCCGCGGCGGCGCCGCTGATCTCGAAGATCTACGGCAAGGACCCGTACACGCTCTACGGGCAGGAGCGGCCCGAGCTGCTCGACATGTTCACCATGCCGGCGGCGCCCTTCGGCGGTATCGACGGCGAGTTCTGGTTCGGCATCGAACCGGGCCTGGGCCGCGACGTGTTCACGCAGCTGCTCTACGGCATGCGCAACTCGATCGCCACCGCGCTGGCCGCGACCCTCATCATGACCATCCTGGGCGTGCTGATCGGTCTCACCGGCGGCTACTTCGGCGGGAAGGTCGACTACTGGCTCGGCCGGGTGACCGACTTCTTCATGGCGCTGCCCAGCCAGCTGTTCTTCGTGGCCGCGATGCCCGTCATCACCACGGTCTTCGTCGCCCCCGACAAGGAGACCCCCACCTACGTGCGGGCCTGTGCCATCATCATCGTCCTGTCCTTCCTGGGCTGGATGAGCATGGCCCGCATCGTCCGCGGCGCCACCCTCTCCCTGCGCGACCGGGAGTTCGTGGAAGCGGCGCGCATCTCCGGGGCCTCGCCCTGGCGCATCATCCGCAAGGAACTGCTGCCCAACATCGTCACCCCCACGCTGGTACAGGCGACGCTGACGCTGCCGAGCACCATCCTGAGCATCGCGTTCCTCTCCTTCGTGGGTGTCGGCTACGTCGAGCCCACGCCTGACTGGGGACGGATGTTCGCCATCGGTGCCGGCATCGTCGAGCAGGACCCCTACTACATGCTCTTCCCCGGAGTGGCCATGGTGGTCTTCATGGTGGCCTTCAACCTCCTCGGCGACTCGGTGCGGGACGCCTTCGATCCCAAGTCGAGCCGCTGATCCCCCAGGGGAATCCCCCCACACCCCCGCCCGGCCGGTTCGGCGCCGCTCAGCCCGGCCCCGGCCAAGCACCAGCAGTGTTCACTACTCACAGGCAGGTGGATTCGTCCCTATGAGCATCTTCCGTAACCGCACCGCCACGGCCGCGATAGTCGCGGTCGCGGCCGGCGCACTGACTCTCACCGCCTGCGGTGGTGGCGGCAGCGACAGCTCCTCCCAGGACAAGAGCAAGACCAAGGAGGACGCCAAGTCGCAGTCGAAGCCGGTCCAGATCGGTGACGCCCAGGCGTCGACCGGTCCGGCCCCCGAGGTTCCGGGCGCCAAGCCGGGCGGTGTCGCGACGGTCTACCAGGAGGCGGACTTCTCGCACCTGGACCCGGGCCAGATCTACGTCTCGGACGGCAAGCTGCTCAGCCGCCTCATCTTCCGCGGCCTGACCCAGTACTCCGAGGACGACCAGGGCAACCTGACCGTCGTGGGCGACCTCGCCACCGACGCGGGCAAGTCGTCGGACGGCGGCAAGACCTGGACGTACACCCTCAAGGACAACCTGAAGGACGAGAACGGCAACCCGATCAACGCTGCGGACATCCGCAACACGATCGAGCGCCTGTACTCGGACTACATCACCGACGGCCCGACCTACCTGCAGCAGTGGCTGTCCGGCGCCGGCACCACCTACCGCGACGCGTACGAGGGTCCGGACAAGGGCAAGCACCTGCCCGACTCCGTCCTCGAGACGCCGGACGACAAGACGGTCGTCTTCCACTTCAAGGAAGCGCGCCCCGACCTCCCGCAGATGCTGACCATGCCCGGTTACAGCGTCGTCCCGGAGGAGACGGACACCAAGGCGAAGTACGACTCCGACCCGGTCGCCGTCGGCCCGTACAAGATCTCCGACTTCAAGCCCGGCAAGTCCATGACGCTGGTCAAGAACGACCAGTGGGACCCGAAGTCCGACTCCGTGCGTCACCAGTACGTCGACGGGTTCAACATCTCGATGAACCACGACGACGAGGACCAGACCAAGACCCTCCTCGCCGACCAGGGCGAAGCCAAGAACGCCATGATGTTCACGGGTCAGGTCGCCACCACCCAGCTCCAGCAGGTGGTGAGCAACAAGGAGGCGATGAAGCGCACCATCCAGGGCTACGCGCCCTACGTGTGGCAGCTGAACTTCAACATGGACCGCATCAAGGACAAGAAGCTCCGCGATGCCATCACCCTGGCGCTGCCCTCCGACTCGGTCTACAAGGCCGACGGTGGTGCGTACGGCGGTGAGGTCGCCAACTCGCTGATGTCGCCCACGACTCCGGGCTACGACGAGACGTTCGACCCCTTCGAGCGCCACAAGAAGCCCAACGGTGACATCGAGGCCGCCAAGAAGCTGATCAAGGAAGGCGGCTTCGAGGGCAAGAGCCTCGTCTACGCCTACGGCAACACGCCGACCCGCCAGAAGCAGGCCGTCCTGATCGCCGACGCGCTGGAGAAGATCGGTCTGGACATCCAGAAGAAGGAGATCGACTCCGCCACCTGGTACGAGCAGGTCGGCAAGGTCAAGAACGGCTACGACCTCTACATGACCGGCTGGGGCCAGGACTGGCCGTCCGCCTCCACGGTCATCCCGCCGTCCTACGACGGCACGCAGATCCAGGACGGTGCGTCGAACTACTCGCACATCAACGATGACCACGTGAACTCCGAGATCAAGCGGATCGAGAAGATCACGGACATGGACGAGGCCACCAAGGCCTGGTCCGAGCTGTCCAAGTACATCTCGGAGAAGATCAACCCGGCCGCGCCGATCTACTACACCAAGGTCTTCCAGATCTTCGGTTCGAACATCGGCGGCATCCGCTACAGCTCCGACTCGAGCTACGTGGACGTCACCCGGATCTTCCTGAAGAAGTAATCCGCCAGGTCGGAGAACCGGTGGTGGGCGCGCGGCGGAGCGCCCACCACCGGGCCCGTACCCCTCCCAGACCTCCCACCCGACTGCCGCCGTCCTGAGAGCAGCTGTCTGCCATGCTTCAATTCCTCATTCGCCGGACGTTCGGCGCGGCGCTGATCCTCCTGCTGATCAGTGCGTTCACGTTCTTCATGTTCTTCGCGATCCCGCAGGACCCGGCCATGCTGGCCTGTGGCAAGAACTGCACTCCGGACGCACTGGCGATCATCCACAAGAACCTGGGCCTCGACAAGCCGGTCACCGTCCAGTACTGGGACTTCATGGTCGGCATCTTCGCCGGCCGCGACTTCGCCGTCGGACACTGTCCCGCCCCCTGCTTCGGTGTCTCCTTCGCCAACGACCAGAACGTCTGGGACACGATCCTCGACCGCTTCCCGCTGACCATCTCGCTGACCGTGGGCAGCCTGGTCGTCTTCCTCATCCTCGGTCTCGGCGCCGGCATGCTGGCGGCCAAGAACCGCGGTACCTGGATCGACAAGGTGTTCAGCTCGGGGTCGCTGGTCGTCAGCTCCCTGCAGATCTACTTCCTCGGCCCGCTCGTGCTGCTGGCGTTCGTGTACAGCACCGGCTGGCTGGACAAGCCGAAGTACGTGCCCTTCTCCGAGGACCTCGGCGGCTGGTTCATGGGTCTGCTGATCCCCTGGCTCGTCATGGCGACCATCTTCACCGCCAACTACACCCGGATGAGCCGCTCGTCGATGATCGAGCAGCTACAGGAAGAGCATGTGAGAGCGGCCCGCGCCAAGGGCATGTCGGGCAACTACACCTTCTTCCGCTACGCCTGGCGCGGTTCCCTCATCCCCATCGTCACCATCCTCGGCATCGACCTGTCGGCGCTCATGGGCGGCGGCATGGTCACGGAGATGACGTTCGGCCTGGCCGGGATCGGCCGGCTCGCGCTGGACTCCGTGACCAACAAGGACCTGCCGATGCTGATGGGCGTCATGCTCGTCAGTGCCGCGCTCATCATCGTCTTCAACCTGATCGTGGACGCCCTGTACGCCGTCATCGACCCGCGCGTGCGCCTGTCCTAGGAGAACCACCGTGACCACTCAGACCAAGCCCGAAGAGGCCGCTGCCGCCGCGGCGGGGGACGCCTTCCTCTCGGTGCGCGACCTCAAGGTCCACTTCTCCACCGAGGGCGGCGTCGTCAAGGCGGTGGACGGGCTCTCCTTCGACCTCGAGCGCGGCAAGACCCTCGGCATCGTGGGCGAGTCCGGCTCCGGCAAGTCGGTGACCAACCTGGCCGTCCTCGGCCTGCACGACCGCCGGAAGACCGCCATCGACGGGTCGATCAAGCTGGACGGCCAGGAACTGACCGACGCCGGTGAGAAGCAGCTGGAGACGCTGCGCGGCAAGAAGATGGCGATGATCTTCCAGGACGCGCTGACCGCGCTGTCGCCGTACTACACGGTCGGCCGGCAGATCGGCGAGCCGTTCATGAAGCACACCGGCGCCTCCAAGAAGGACGCCCGGGTGCGCGCCATCGACCTCCTGGAGAAGGTCGGCATCCCGCACCCGCAGAAGCGGGTCGACGACTACCCGCACCAGTTCTCCGGCGGTATGCGGCAGCGCGCCATGATCGCCATGGCGCTCGCCTGCGACCCGGACCTGCTCATCGCCGACGAGCCGACCACGGCACTCGACGTGACGGTGCAGGCGCAGATCCTCGACCTGCTCAAGGACCTGCAGCAGGAGTTCGGCTCCGCCATCATCATGATCACCCACGACCTCGGCGTGGTCGCCAACATGGCCGACGACATCCTCGTGATGTACGCGGGCCGGGCCGTGGAGCGCGGGACGGTGCGCGAGGTGCTCAAGACGCCTCAGCACCCGTACACCTGGGGGCTGCTGGGCTCCATGCCGAGGCTCGCGTCCGACGTGGACGAGCCGCTGCTGCCCATTCCCGGGTCGCCGCCCTCGCTGCTCAACCCGCCCTCGGGCTGCGCGTTCCACCCGCGGTGCGCCTTCACCGACAAGGTGTCCGGGGACCGTTGCTCCGGTGAGCGGCCGGCGCTCGCCGCCGGGCGGGCCGCGGCCTGTCACCTGACGGGGGAACAGCGGCAGCAGGCGTTCATCGAGAAGATTCAGCCCCGGCTGGGCTGAGCGGAAACCGGCGACTGGGGCATCACCATGAGCGACAACAGCAAGACGACCACGGCGGTGGCCGACCCGATCCCGCAGCAGCGGGACGGCGACGGCGGACCGCTCCTCAAGGTCAGCGGCCTGACGAAGCACTTCCCGATCAAGGGCGGCTTCCCGATCAAGCGCACCGTCGGCCACGTCAAGGCCGTCGACGGCGTGGACTTCGAGGTCTACCCCGGGGAGAGCCTCGGCCTGGTCGGTGAGTCCGGCTGCGGCAAGTCGACGACCGGCCGGCTGCTGACCCGGCTGTACGAGCCCACCCAGGGCACCATCGAGTACAAGGGCCGGGACATCAGCCGGGCCAGCCGCAGGCAGCTGGCGCCGATCAGGTCCGAGATCCAGATGATCTTCCAGGACCCGTACGCGTCGCTGAACCCGCGGCAGACGGTCGGCACGATCATCTCCGGCCCGATGGAGATCAACGGGATCAACCCGCCCGGCGGCCGTGAGAAGCGCGTCCGGGAGCTCCTGGAGATCGTCGGTCTCAACCCGGAGCACTACAACCGCTTCCCGCACGAGTTCTCCGGCGGTCAGCGCCAGCGCATCGGTGTCGCGCGCGCCGTCGCCCTGGAGCCGAAGCTGATCGTCGCCGACGAGCCGGTCTCGGCCCTGGACGTGTCGATCCAGGCCCAGGTGGTGAACCTGCTGCAGGAAGTGCAGCGGGAGATGGGCATCGCGTTCGTCTTCATCGCCCACGACCTGGCGATCGTGCGCCACTTCTCGCAGCGCGTCGCGGTGATGTACCTCGGCAAGATCGTGGAGATCGCGGACCGCGAGTCGATCTACACGCGGCCCCGGCACCCCTACACCCACGCGCTGCTGTCCGCGGTGCCGGAAGCCGACATCGACGGCGACAAGAGGGAGCGCATCCGCCTGGAGGGCGACGTCCCCTCGCCGATCGCCCCGCCGTCCGGCTGCCGGTTCCGTACCCGGTGCTGGAAGGCGCAGGACAAGTGCGCGACGGAGGAGCCGCCGCTGGTCCGCATCGAGGGCAGCAAGGCGGGCCACCTGACCGCGTGCCACTTCCCGGAGGAGCCCACCATCGCGGCTCGGGCCGAGGACGTGGTGATGGACCCGGGGCTGAAGGCCCTGGAGGAGGGCGGCCACACGGAGGTCGCCAAGGGCTGAGCCGGCCACCGGCACGGCACCCCGGAACCGGGGCGGGAGCACGGGCTCCCGCCCCGGTTCCCGTGTGTCCGGCCCCCCCGTCCGGAGCAGTCCCGTACCCGTACGGACGGACGAACAGGCGCTTTCGTGCCCGCCCCCTGATGCTGGCCGGTAATGGATCAGCGGAAGAGCCGGCGGACGAGCCGGTGGCAGAGCCGGACGAGTCAGGGCACGAGGAGGCACCCCATGCGCGGAGTCAGGCACGCCAAATGGGCCGCTTGCGCGGCGGCGGCAGTCCTCGCGGCGACGGCCTGCGGAGGCGGGGGCGGTGGCGGCGGCGGAGACGCCGGCGCGGTGCTCAGCTCCTCCTGGGGCGACCCGCAGAACCCGCTGGAGCCGGCCAACACCAACGAGGTGCAGGGCGGCAAGGTCCTCGACATGATCTTCCGGGGGCTGAAGAAGTACGACCCGAAGACCGGCGAGGCACAGGACATGCTCGCCGAGAAGATCGAGACCTCCGACTCGCAGAACTTCACCGTCACCGTCAAGGACGGCTGGACCTTCTCCAACGGCGAGAAGGTCACCGCCCAGTCCTTCGTGGACGCCTGGAACTACGGCGCCAGTCTGAAGAACAACCAGCGCAACGCGTACTTCTTCGCGTACATCGACGGCTACGACAAGGTGCACCCCGAGAGCGGCGAGCAGAGCGCCGACACGCTCTCCGGGCTGAAGGTCACCGGGCCGCTCACCTTCACCGTCAGGCTCAGCCAGAAGTTCTCCACCTTCCCCGACACCCTCGGCTACCCGGCCTTCGCGCCGCTGCCCCGGGCCTTCTTCGACGACCACGACGCCTGGTTGAAGAAGCCCATCGGCAACGGCCCGTACATGGTGGACAACTACACCCGCGGCTCCCAGATGTCCCTGCGCAAGTGGGAGCAGTACCCCGGCCCGGACAAGGCGCAGAACGGCGGCGTCGACCTCAAGGTCTACACCGACAACAACACCGCCTACACCGACCTGATGGCCGGCAACCTCGACCTCGTCGACGACGTCCCCGCCGCCCAGCTCAAGAACGTGAAGAGCGACCTCGGCGACCGGTACATCAACACCCCGGCCGGCATCATCCAGACGCTCGCGTTCCCGTTCTACGACAACGACTGGAGCAAGCCCGGCTCCGAGAAGGTCCGCAAGGGCCTGTCCATGGCGATCGACCGCAAGCAGATCACCGACACGATCTTCCAGCAGACCCGCACCCCGGCCACCGACTGGACCTCGCCCGTCCTCGGCGAGGACGGCGGCTACAAGGCCGGTCTGTGCGGCGAGGCCTGCGAGTTCAAGCCCGACGAGGCCAAGCAGCTGATCAAGGACGGCGGCGGCCTCCCCGGCGGCCAGGTCAAGATCACGTACAACGCCGACACCGGCTCCCACAAGCAGTGGGTCGACGCGGTCTGCAACTCCATCAACAACGCCCTGGACAACGACCGCGCCTGCGTCGGCAACCCGGTCGGCACCTTCGCCGACTTCCGCAACCAGATCACCGACCAGAAGATGAGCGGCCCCTTCCGCGCCGGCTGGCAGATGGACTACCCGCTCATCCAGAACTTCCTCCAGCCGCTCTACTACACCAACGCCTCCTCCAACGACGGCAAGTGGTCCAACGAGAAGTTCGACGACCTCGTCGACCGGGCCAACGCCGAGACGGACACCGCCAAGGCCATCGGCCTCTTCCAGCAGGCCGAGGAGGTCCTGCGGGACGAGATGGGCGCCATCCCGCTCTGGTACCAGAACGGCAGCGCGGGCTACTCGGACCGGCTGTCGAACGTGGAGCTCAATCCGTTCAGCGTCCCGGTCTACAACGAGATCAAGGTCGGCTGAGGGGGCGCCATGGGACGCTACGTCGTCCGGCGGCTGCTCCAGATGATCCCGGTCTTCATCGGGGCCACGCTGCTGATCTTCCTGATGGTCAACGTGATGGGCGACCCCATCGCGGGGCTCTGCGGCGACCGCGAGTGCGACCCGGCGACGGCCGCGCGGCTGCGGCACGAGTTCGGCCTCGACCAGCCCGTGTGGCAGCAGTACGCCACCTACATGGGCAACCTCTTCACCGGCGACTTCGGCACCGCCTTCAACGGCCAGCCGGTCACCGAGCTGATGGGTACGGCCTTCCCGGTCACCATCCGGCTGACCATCGTGGCGATCCTCTTCGAGATCGTGGTCGGCATCATCCTCGGCGTCGTCACCGGCCTGCGCCGCGGCCGTCCCGTCGACACCGGGGTGCTGCTCCTGACCCTCGTCGTCATCTCCGTCCCCACCTTCGTCACCGGCCTGCTGCTCCAGCTGCTGCTCGGCGTCAAGTGGGGCTGGATCGACCCGGCCGTCTCCACCGAGGCGACCTTCGGCGAGCTGATCGTCCCCGGCCTGGTCCTCGCCTCCGTCTCCCTGGCGTACGTCACCCGCCTGACCCGCACCTCCATCGCGGAGAACCGGCGTTCCGACTACGTCCGCACCGCCATCGCCAAGGGCCTGCCCCGCCACCGGGTCATCACCCGGCACCTGCTGCGCAACTCCCTGATCCCGGTCGTCACCTTCATCGGCACCGACATCGGCGCCCTGATGGGCGGCGCCATCGTCACCGAGCGGATCTTCAACATCCACGGCGTCGGCTACCAGCTCTACCAGGGCATCCTGCGCCAGAACACCCAGACCGTCGTCGGCTTCGTCACCGTCCTGGTCCTGGTCTTCCTCGTCGCGAACCTCCTCGTCGACCTCCTGTACGCCGTACTCGACCCGAGGATCCGCTATGCCTGACCAGCAGCAGCCCTACGAGCCCGAGCGCGCCGTCGCCGGCACCGGCATGGGCGGGCAGATGGACCTGGGCGCGAGCGAGGCCATCACCCTGGAGAAGGCGCCGGAGAGCCCCGACGGCACCGGCCCCCAGGACAAACCGCGCAGCCTCTGGTCCGACGCCTGGCACGACCTGCGCCGCAACCCCGTCTTCATCATCTCGGCCCTGGTGATCCTCTTCCTGATCGTCATCTCCATCTGGCCGTCCCTGATCGCCTCCGGCAGCCCCCTCAAGTGCGACCTGGCCAAGGCCCAGGAGGGCTCCCAGTCCGGTCACCCCTTCGGCTTCAACGGCCAGGGCTGCGACGTCTACACCCGCACCGTCTACGGCGCCCGCACGTCGGTGGCGGTCGGCGTCCTCGCCACGCTCGGCGTCGCGGTCCTCGGGAGCGTGCTCGGCGGGCTGGCAGGGTTCTTCGGCGGCGCGGGCGACGCGATCCTCTCCCGGATCACGGACGTCTTCTTCGCCATCCCGGTGGTCCTCGGCGGCCTGGTCCTGCTCTCCGTCATCACCAGCAACACCGTCTGGCCGGTCATCGGCTTCATCGTGCTGCTCGGCTGGCCGCAGATCTCCCGCATCGCCCGCGGCTCCGTCATCACCGCCAAGCAGAACGACTACGTCCAGGCCGCGCGGGCGCTCGGCGCCTCCAACTCCCGGCTCCTGCTGCGGCACATCGCGCCCAACGCCGTCGCCCCCGTCATCGTCGTCGCCACCATCGCGCTCGGCACCTACATCTCCCTGGAGGCGACCCTGTCGTTCCTCGGCGTCGGCCTCAAGCCGCCCAGCGTCTCCTGGGGCATCGACATCTCCGCCGCCGCCCCCTACGTACGCAACGCCCCGCACGCCCTGCTCTGGCCCTCCGGAGCCCTCGCCGTCACCGTGCTCGCGTTCATCATGCTCGGCGACGCGGTGCGCGACGCCCTCGACCCGAAGCTGAGGTGAGCCGCCGGATGCTGCTCGAAGTGCGCGACCTGCACGTGGAGTTCCACACCCGGGACGGCGTCGCCAAGGCCGTCAACGGCGTCAGCTACGGCGTGGACGCGGGCGAGACGCTGGCCGTCCTCGGCGAGTCCGGTTCCGGCAAGTCCGTCACCGCCCAGACGGTCATGGGCATCCTCGACATGCCGCCCGGCCGGATCACTGCCGGAGAGGTCCTCTTCGAGGGGCGGGACCTGCTGAAGTTGAAGGAGGAGGAACGCCGGAAGGTCCGCGGCGCGGAGATGGCGATGATCTTCCAGGACGCGCTGTCGTCGCTGAACCCGGTCCTCACCGTCGGCGACCAGCTCGGCGAGATGTTCACCGTGCACCGGGGGATGTCCCGCAAGGACGCCCGCGCCAAGGCCGTGGAGCTGATGGACCGGGTCCGCATCCCCGCCGCGAAGGAGCGGGTGAAGCAGTACCCGCACCAGTTCTCCGGCGGCATGCGCCAGCGCATCATGATCGCCATGGCGATGGCCCTGGAGCCGAAGCTGATCATCGCCGACGAGCCCACCACCGCCCTCGACGTCACCGTCCAGGCGCAGGTCATGGACCTCCTCGCGGAACTCCAGCGCGAGCTGCACATGGGCCTGATCCTCATCACCCACGACCTCGGCGTGGTCGCGGACGTCGCCGACAAGATCGCGGTGATGTACGCGGGCCGGATCGTCGAGACCGCACCCGTCCACGACATCTACAAGGCGCCCGCCCACCCCTACACCCGCGGCCTGCTGGAGTCGATCCCGCGCCTGGACCAGAAGGGCCAGGAGCTGTACGCCATCAAGGGCCTGCCGCCCAACCTCACCCGCATCCCGCCCGGCTGCGCCTTCCACCCGCGCTGCCCGATGGCCCAGGACGTCTGCCGCACCGACGTACCGCCCCTGTACGAGGTGACGGAGTCCGACGCGGAGCGGGGCAGCGCCTGCCACTTCTGGAGGGAGTGCCTGCATGGCTGAGCCGATCCTTCAGGTCAGGGGGCTGGTCAAGCACTACCCGCTGACCTCCGGCATCCTCTTCAAGAAGCAGGTCGGCTCGGTGAAGGCCGTCGACGGCGTCGACTTCGAACTGGCCCGCGGCGAGACCCTGGGCATCGTCGGCGAGTCCGGCTGCGGCAAGTCCACGGTCGCCAAGATGCTGGTCAACCTGGAGAAGCCGACGGTCGGCGAGATCCGCTACAAGGGCGAGGACATCACCCGGCTGTCCGGCAAGGCCCTGAAGGCCGTACGCCGCAACATCCAGATGGTCTTCCAGGACCCCTACACCTCCCTCAACCCCCGCATGACGGTCGGCGACATCATCGGGGAGGCGTACGACATCCACCCGGAGGTCGCCCCGAAGGGCGACCGGCGCGCTCGGGTCCAGCACCTGCTGGACGTGGTCGGCCTCAACCCGGAGTACATCAACCGCTATCCCCACCAGTTCTCCGGCGGCCAGCGCCAGCGGATCGGCATCGCGCGGGGACTGGCCCTGCGCCCGGAGATCATCGTCGCCGACGAGCCGGTGTCGGCGCTGGACGTGTCCGTCCAGGCCCAGGTGATCAACCTGATGGGCCGCCTCCAGGACGAGTTCGACCTGTCCTACATCTTCATCGCCCACGACCTGTCGATCGTCCGGCACATCTCCGACCGGGTCGGCGTGATGTACCTCGGCCGCATCGTGGAGACCGGCCGCGACGCCGAGATCTACGACCACCCGACCCACCCCTACACCCAGGCGCTGCTGTCCGCCGTGCCCGTGCCCGACCCGGAGGCCCGGGAGCACCGCGAGCGGATCATCCTCGCCGGTGACGTGCCGTCCCCGACCGACATCCCCTCCGGCTGCCGTTTCCGCACCCGCTGCTGGAAGGCGCGGGAGCGCTGCGCCCTGGAGGTGCCGGCGCTGGCGGTGCCCGCCGAGTTCCGGGGTGTCCCCGGGCCCGCGGCCCACGACTCGGCGTGCCACTTCGCGGAGGAGAAGCAGGTCGTGCCGCCGGAGGAGCCCGGCGACAGCGCGCACGGCGCGAGCGGCCCGCACGGAGCGCACCGGGAGGACAGCCCGGAGGAGGGCGGACAGGGCAGCGGGCCGGGGTGACATGGCGCTCCCCGGCCCGCTCACGGCACCCGCACGGCCGTACGTCGATCAGCTTCACGCGTCCGTATATCGGTACCGCGTCGGTGAAGTTGCCCGCGTGTTAAAGCGGTCGGCGGCTACGGGCGGCGTCGGGCGAGCGACCGCCTGAGGAAGTCCACCTGGAGCAGCAGCAGGTTCTCGGCGACCGACTCCTGCGGTGTCATGTGCGTGACCCCGGACAGCGGAAGCACCTCGTGCGGGCGGCCCGCGGCCAGCAGGGCCGAGGACAGGCGCAGGGAGTGGGCGACCACCACGTTGTCGTCCACCAGTCCGTGGATGACCATCATGGGCCGGTGCGGTTCGGCGGCGTCCACCAGGCCCGCGTCGTCGATCACCGAATTGCGGCGGTAGACCTCCGGCTGTTCGTCCGGGTGGCCGACGTAGCGCTCCTGGTAGTGGGTGTCGTAGAGCCGCAGGTCGGTGACCGGGGCGCCCACGACGGCGGCGTGGAAGACGTCCGGCCGGCGCAGGGCGGCGAGCGCCGCCAGGTAGCCGCCGAAGGACCAGCCGCGGATGGCGACGCGGTCCAGGTCGAGCGGGAAGTCGGCGGCGAGGGCGTGCAGGGCGTCCACCTGGTCCTGGAGCACGACGGCCGCGACGTCGTCCTTGATGGCCTTCTCCCAGGCGGGGGAGCGCCCCGGGGTGCCGCGGCCGTCGGCGACGATCACCGCGAACCCCTGGTCGGCGAACCACTGCGAGGTCAGGTGGGCGTTGTGCGCGGCCGCCACGCGCTGGCCGTGCGGGCCACCGTACGGGTCCACGAGGACGGGGAGGGGGGTGTCACCGTGGTAGTCCCTTGGCATAAGCACGGCGCACGGGACACGGCGTGCGCCCCCTTGGGTGAGCGTCACGCGCGGGGACAAACCGGGGTCTTCGGCGTAGGACGCCACGGTCGCCGTCGCCTTCCCGTCCCGCAGGACCTGTGCCCGGGCCCCCGGCCGGTCGAGCGTCGCCGAGACCAGAACGGTCACGCCCCCGGCGCGTACCGCCGAGTGCACGCCGGGCTCCTGCGAGACACGCTCCACGCCGAGTTCGTTCACTCGGTAGACGTGCACTTCACCCGTCTCCGGATCGGCCGCCTCCTCGCCCGCCGAAGCGGAGACCAGCACGTCGTCGTCGGAGACGTCGAGCACGGCCCGCACGTGCAACTGGGCTCCGGTGAGCGGCCGTTCGCCGACCGCGAGGACCCGCGCCCCACCCTCGTCGGCGATGCGTACGAGCTGCCCGGAGGGGCTCCAGCAGGGGACGCCGGGGAAGAGTTCCAGCCAAATTGGATCTTCGTCGGCGTGCACCATCCGGGTCGTCCCGGACTCCACGTCCACGGCGAGGAACAACTGACTGCGCTGGTCGCGCGACTGCACGAGAAGGAGCGGCGCTCCCGCCGCTGACCAGTGCACTCGCGCCAGATACGGATACCGCGCCCGGTCCCACAGGACCTCCGTGCGCCCCCCGTCCAGCCCGACCACGAACAGCCGTACGTCCGCGTTGGCGGTGCCCGCCGCCGGATACGGCACCTGGTGCGGAGCACGGTCGGGGTGCGCCGGGTCGGAGATCCACCAGCGCCGGACCGGCGTGTCGTCCACGCGCGCCACCAGCAGCCGGTCCGAGTCCGGACCCCACCAGAAGCCCCGGCTGCGGCCCATCTCCTCGGCGGCGATGAACTCGGCGAGCCCGTACGTGACGCCCTCCCCGTCCGCCTCGGCCAGCGCCCGGTCGCCGTCCCCCTCGGCGCCGACGACCCGCAGGGCGCCCTGGGCGACGTAGGCGATGTGCCGTCCGTCGGGGGAGGGGCGCGGGTCGATCACCGGTCCGGGGACGGGCAGTTCGCGTGCGGTCCCGGCCTGCAGCTCGGCCGTGAAGAGCCGCCCCGACAGCGCGAACGAGGCCAGCTCGAGGGCCGAGTCGGTGGCGTAGCCGACGATGCCGGCGCCGCCCTCGCGGCTGCGCTCGCGCCGGGCCCGCTCCTCGGGCGACAGATGCTCCTCGGCACCGCCCAGGAGGGCGCGCGGGTCGGCTGCGACGCGCTCCCCGCCCTCCTCGACGTCGAGGATCCACAGGGCGTTGGCCCGGTCCGTGCCGGAACCTGAGCGCAGGAAGGCGACCCGTGAACCACCGGGCGCCACGGTGAAGGAACGCGGCGCGCCGAGCGTGAACCGCTGGGTGCGGGCGTGCCGTTTGGGGAAGGACTCGGACTCGGTCGTCATGCCTTGACCATATTGGCCATGCGCCCCCTTGTGCGGCCGTGCGCCGAGAGATGCGCGCGCACGGATAGTTATGATCACTAGCGCACAGTGGGTATCAACCAGGTGCCCGCTGCGTGGATTTATCTGTCCCAAGGTTCGACTGCGTCCGACCCCCCCATGTCCCTGGGCTTATTGGAGGTGAGCCGCCGTGGCACTCTCGATTTCGGCGGTTGTGCTGCTGGCGATCATCGTCTTCCTGCTGGTCAAGAAGTCAGGTCTGAAGGCGGGGCATGCGGTCGTCTGCATGCTGCTGGGCTTCTACCTGGCCTCGTCGACCGTCGCGCCCACGATCAGTGAGCTGACGACGAACATCGCGGGGATGATCGGGAGCATCAGCTTCTGACGGTCGGCCGGGGCGCGTGCGCCGCGCACTGCTCACCATCCCCGTCCGCGCGGTCCTCCACGGTGAGGAAGCTACCGTCGCGGAGCGGGCGGTCCCACGGACGGTCTCCCGCGTTACGAGGACGAGCACGCGGCCTCATAGGGTGGTCCCATGACGGACATGCCCGCCCGGCGTCTGCTGCTGGTGCACGCGCACCCGGACGACGAGTCGATCAACAGCGGCGTCACCATGGCCAGGTACGCGGCCGAAGGCGCCCACGTGACGCTGGTGACCTGCACCCTCGGTGAGCGGGGCGAGGTCATCCCGCCCGAGCTCGCGCACCTGACCGGAGCCGCCCTCGGCGGACACCGCCGGGAGGAGCTGGCCGCCGCCATGCGCGCGCTCGGCGTGGACGACTTCCGGCTGCTCGGCGGGCCGGGCCGGTTCGCCGACTCCGGGATGATGGGCCTGCCCGACAACGACGACCCCGGCTGCCTGTGGCAGGCCGACGTCGACCGGGCCGCCGGGCTCCTCGTCGAGGTGATCCGCGAGGTGCGCCCCCAGGTCCTCGTCACCTACGACCCGGACGGCGGATACGGCCACCCCGACCACATCCAGGCCCACCGCATCGCCATGCGGGCGGTGGAGCTGGCGGCCGAGACCGGGTGCCCGGTCGACAAGGTCTACTGGAACCGCGTGCCGCGCACCGTGGCCGAGGAAGCCTTCGCCCGGCTGCGCGAGGCGCTGCCCGGCCTGCCCTTCGAGAAGGCGGCCGGCATCGAGGACGTACCGGGCGTCGTCGACGACGAGCGGATCACCACCGAGATCCGCGGCGAGGGCTTCGCGCAGGCCGCCAAGGCGGCCGCGATGCGGGCGCACGCCACCCAGATCACCGTGGACGGGTCCTGCTTCGTCCTGTCCAACGAGCTGGCCCAGCCCCTCTTCACCACCGAGTACTACGAACTGGTGCGTGGCGAGCGGGGCCCCGGTGACGGGGAACACGGGCGCGAGAACGACCTGTTCGCCGGAATCGGCAACGGGATCGAGGAGGCGTCGTGAGCGGGCGCACCGAGCCGACGAACTCCGCCCTGGCCCAGCCGCTGCGCCCGCCGTCCCCGGGGCGGGCGGCCCTCTACCTCGGGCTCTTCGTGCTCGGCGCCGTGGTCGGCGTGGCGGGGGCGCTGGTGCAGCCGGCGTGGTTCCCGGGCGGCCTGCTGCTCGCGCTGGCCGCCGAGGCGGGCCTCTGTCTCGGGGCGGGCCGGGCCGTGGGACGCCGGGGCGGGGCCGTCGCGCCAGCCGCCGGCTGGGCACTCGCCGTGGTCCTGCTCACCACCAGCCGGCCGGAGGGCGACTTCCTCTTCGCCGCCGGCAACGGCTCCTATCTCTTCCTGCTCGGCGGGATCGCCATTGCTGTGATGTGCGCCACCCTCGCACCGGTGCGGCAACCGGACGGCGACGCCGTCCGACTTCGCAAGTGACGTACCGCTTCGCCGTGACACCGGCGTGCGCGTCCGGTGTGGGTTTCCCCAGCGGTCACGGGATACGCGCGAGAAGTGGCCAGTATGGTGGTGCGCGCCGCCGAGCCGCCCGCTTTGAAGGTGTGACGGGCGGCGGAGCCAACCGGGAGAACCTGCCTTGAGTCGTGAAACTGACAGTCCGTCCTCCGGGCCCCACGGGCGCGGCGGAGCCGCCTACCCGTCGGGCACCCCGCCCTACGGGACACCCACGGCTTCCGACGCCGGTGCGGAAGCGGGCCGTTCGGCCACGCGGCCGGAGGAGCGCAAGACCGAGACGACGCTGACGACCCGTATCCGGATCAACATCCCCGGGTCGCGGCCCATCCCGCCGGTCGTCATGCGCAAGCCCGTCGCGGACGCCGAGGGCGCCGGTGAAGCGGAGACGGCCGACCGGTCCGAGCCGAGCGCCGCCCCGCCGGCCCCGGGCGTCGCGGAGACTCCCGCCGAGCCCGCGCAGCACGCCCGGCCGGCCGAGGACAAGCCGGCCAGCGACTGGTTCGCGCCGCGCAAGTCCGGTCCGGGCAAGGGCGCTCAGGGTGGTGGCTCCACCAACGGTGCCGGTCCGTCCGGTGGTTCCGGAGCGGCGGCCGGTGCGCCGGGCGCGCCCGGGGCGGGTCCCGCGGGCTCGGGCGCCGGTGCCACGGGTGCGGGCGCGCGACCGGGCGGCGGGAGTGGCCGTCCCGGTGGTGTCGTCGGCTCCATGAACGCTCCGGGCGGCTCCCGGCCCGGGTCCGCCAAGGGCGCCGGTCGCTCCGGTGCGACCGGCGGTCCCGTGGCGCCCGGCCACGGCGGCGGCACCGGCTCCTTCGACGTCACCGAGGCACTGGCGGCGGGGCCCCTCGGCAACGGCGACGGGACACCTGCGGGCAGGGACGACGCCGGCGAGCCGCGCCACGACGACCTCCCGTACTTCTCGGGGGACGGGCAGGGCAACCGGGCCCCCGGCCCCCGTGACGGGCAGCACGGCCCGAACGGGCAGTCACCGTACGGCGCGGCCCGGGGCCCCGCGGGTCCGACGGGCGGCCCGGTCACCGGGGACAGCGCGCTGGCGTCGCCGTCGGCCGGAGGCATCGGCGCGCCGGGGATGCCCGAGGGGCCCGGCGCGCCCGGCGGGCAGCGCGGCCCCGCGGGCGACGGCCTGCGCGGCCCCGGGGCCCCCGGTGGTCCGGGCGGTCCGGCCGGACCGGGCGCTTCCGGTGGCCCCGGTGGTCCGGGCGGCCCCAACGGCCCCGGCGCTCCCGGCCGACCCGGCGGCCCGGGCCGGCCGCAGGGCCCCGGCGCCGGTCCCGACGCCGCCCGGCTCGGTCCCGGCGGCGGGCTCAGTGACGACACCGCGATCCTCACCCCGCAGAAGCCCGCCCCCGAGCCCGGCACCCCCGGCTACGGCAACCCGGACAACGTCTCCGGCAACACCGTCACCAGCGGCATCCCCGTCGTACCGGCCGCCGACCGGAACACGCCGTTCCAGGGCGGGCCGGCCGACGGACCGCTGCCGCACACGCCCCCGAAGCTGCCCGAGCCGGTCTCCACGCCTCCGGCGAGCTCCGCCAAGCCCGCCAAGAAGAAGGGGCGCGGCAAGCTTCCGCTGCTCGTCGGCGGCCTGGTCGTCGTCGCCGGTGTCACCTACGGCGCGGGCCTCCTCATGAACCGCTCCGACGTCCCCAAGGGCACCACCGTGCTGGGCGTCGACATCGGTGGCAGCACGCGCGACGACGCCGTCGAGAAGCTGGACGACGTCCTCGCCGCCCGCGCGAGCAAGCCGCTCAAGCTCACGGTGGGCGGCGAGACCGTCTCCCTGAAGCCGGACCAGGCGGGGCTCCAGCTCGACACGCAGGCCACGGCCAGCAACGCGGCGACCAGCGACTACAACCCGGTCTCCGTGATCGGCTCGCTCTTCGGCCAGGAGCGGGTCGTCGATCCGGTCATGCCCGTCGACGAGGAGAAGCTGCACGCCGCCCTGGAGGACGCGGCCGGCGGCGCGGGCTCGGTGACCGAGGGGACCATCGAGTTCGAGTCCGGCAAGGCCGTGCCCGTGTACGGCAAGCCGGGCAAGGGCATCGACGTCGCCAAGTCCACCGAGGCCGTGCGGGAGGCGTACCGCGCCCAGGTGGAGACGGGTACCGCCACCCCGGTGAACGTGCCGACGACCACCCAGCAGCCCACGGTCTCCAAGGCCGAGGTCGACCGGATGATGAAGGAGTTCGCCGAGCCGGCGATGTCGGCCAAGGTGACCGTGCAGACGGACCCCGCGCACTCCGTCCCGATGAGTCCGGAGAAGTCGCTGTGGAAGTTCCTGCGGGTCACGGCCGTCAACGGCAAGCTGGTCGACAAGCCCGACCTGAAGGCCCTCGAGGACCTCTACGGCGGGGCGTTCGACGGCGTGCTCATCACCCGGGCCAACGGTGAGAAGACGCCCGTCACCCCCCAGGACGTCTACGGCGCCCTGCGCCAGGCCCTCATGAGCAAGACCGACCGGTTGGCGGTCATCGAGACCGACCCCAGCTGACGACGCCACACCCCGGTAGGGGCGCCCGGCACTCGCCGGGCGCCCCTACCGTCGTACGAGGGCCGTACGGCACTCCACGGCCGTGCGGGCCGGGTACGCGCTCGCAGATCTCAGTTGAGCATGGCGCGAGCCACCCGGGCCTCCCGCCGGATCTCCTCCGCGACCGCTTCGTCCACGGCCCCCACCACCTCCGCGTACGCCTCCAACTCCCCGGCCCCGGCCAGGAACTCCCCCCGCTGAACCAGCAACCGCGCCCGCTCGTACCGCAGCCGCGCCGGATGCGCCGGCAACAGCAACGCCAGCTCGATCGCCCACAGCCCGACCGCCGACTGCTCCGGACGGCCCGCCGCCCACGCCCGGATGTTGTTCAGGACCCGTGCCACCACGTCCAACGGCGCCGCGGGCGCCAGCATCGACGGCCGCAACGCCGCCCCCGTGGCCCCGGCCACCAGCACCTCTGCGTCGTTCCCCTCCAGCACCCGGCCCCCGTCGAACGGATCGGCGAGCACCCGCTCCTCGTCCGCCCCGAACTCCGGACCGAGCTCCGAACCGAACCCGACCACGAAGTGCCCCGGCAGCGCGACCCCGTACACCGGCGCCCCCGCCCGCCTGGCCACCTCCAGCCACACCACCGACAGCATGATCGGCAGCCCGCGCCGGCGCCGCACCACCTCGTGCAGGAGCGAGGACTCCAGCCGCTGGTAGTCCGCGGCGACCCCGTGGAACCCGTACCGCTCGCCCAGCAGGTCCCGCAGCGCCCGGGCCCAGGCCCGCGGCGAACCCGGCCGGAACGGCAGCTCCCCGGCCAGCCGGTCCAGCTCCACCTGAGCGGCGTCCAGACCCGCGTCGTCCAGTGTCCCGTCCGCCTCCGCGCCCACCAGCAGGCACAGCGTCGACAGGTCGGGCCGCTCGGACCGCGCCTCTTCGGCGAACCGCCGCCGCACCTCGGCGGAGCGTTCCGGGGACGGCGGGTGCGGGGACTGAGGGTGACGCATGACTGGTTCGTGCCCTTCCACGGCGATCGGCTACCGGCCCGTACCGGCGTCGGTCGGCTCCCGGTAGTGGTGGTACGCGTGATGCGCCGCGAAGCCCATCCCGCCGTACAGCGCCCGCGCCGCCGCGTTGTCGGCCTCGACCTGGAGCCACGCCGCCGACGCTCCCTCGTCGAGCGCGCGCCGGGCCAGCGCGGCCAGCACGGTCGTGGCGAGCCCTCGGCGCCGCATCGCGGGATCGACCTCGACGGCCGCGAAGGAGGCCCACCGTCCGTCCACGACACACCGCCCGATGGCGGCCGGTGCGCCCTCACCGGGCACCGTGGCGAACCACACCGACGGCCCGGAGCCCAGCACCCGAAGGGCCACGTCGCTCACGCCCTTGCGCTGGTACCGCGCCAGCCACGCCTCGTCCGCATCCCGGGACAGGACGACGCCGGTGCCCTCCGCCCGATCGGCGACCGGAGCGAGTCCGCCGGTCCACAGCTCGGCCGTCACCTCCCGCACCCAGCCCCGCCGCTCCAGCTCCGCGCACAGCAGCTCCTGCGTGCCCTCGGCGCCGGTGGCGGTCTGGACGTACGCGGGCAGGCCGCGGTCGCCGTACCAGCGGCGTACGGCCGTCAGCGCCTCGTCGAGGGGCAGGCCCGGATCGCCGAGGGGCAGCACGGAGTTGGCCCGCCGTGTGAATCCGCCCGACGCCCGCAGCTCCCACTCGCCGAGCCACTCGCTCTCCACCGGACGCCAGGCCCGGGAGGCGACGCGCGCCAGCTCCTCGTAGGAGGCGGCGGGGCCCCGGCGACGCGCCGGGGCGGACGGCACGATCTTGCCGGCGACCAGCGAGGATTCGGGTATGCGGACGCTCTCGCCACTCTTCCGTGTGATCACCAGCACACCGTTGTCCCATGATGTGAGAACGCCGACCGTGTCGGTGAACTTCTCCGCTGCGCCCCCGGCGTCGTTCAAGCGCCTTACGGAGACTCTTTTGCCCACGTCAGCAGCGGTGATGCGGACTTCGAGACGGCCTGCGGCAGAGATTTCCACGGGTCGGTGCACCCCTCCTGTTCGGATCATGCCCAAGAACGGAGATACTAGGGGTGGGCATCGACGACGCCGCGCTCCCGCGCGCCAGGCGGCGGAGCCTGAGGTGGCCCGCCAGCGCCCGTATCGAGGAGGAACGACAGCGTGACCTACGTCATCGCGCAGCCTTGTGTCGACGTCAAGGACAAGGCGTGCATCGAGGAGTGCCCGGTCGACTGCATCTACGAGGGCCAGCGGTCCTTGTACATCCACCCGGACGAATGCGTCGACTGCGGTGCCTGTGAGCCGGTCTGCCCGGTCGAGGCGATCTTCTACGAGGACGACACTCCGGAGGAGTGGAAGGACTACTACAAGGCGAACGTCGAGTTCTTCGACGAGCTCGGCTCGCCCGGCGGCGCCAGCAAGCTGGGGCTGATCGAGCGCGACCACCCCTTCGTCGCCGCGCTGCCGCCGCAGGCGTAAGCACCCGCGCCGCCTCGGTCCCGTACGGCCCGGTCACCCGATCGGCGCCGCACGGGGCCGAGGCGTTCGCCTTGGCGGCGCGTGCCGACGTGTACCGACGAAAGTGAGCCAGTAACCGTGTCCGCAGTCTCCGACCGCTTGCCCACCTTCCCCTGGGACAAGCTGGAGCCCTACAAGAAGACGGCCGCCGCGCACCCGGACGGCATCGTCGACCTCTCCGTCGGCACGCCGGTCGACCCGGTCCCCGAGCTGATCCAGAAGGCCCTGGTCGACGCGGCGGACTCCCCGGGCTACCCGACCGTCTGGGGCACCCCGGCACTGCGCGACGCGATCACCGGCTGGGTCGAGCGTCGCCTGGGCGCCCGCGACGTCACCCACCGCCACGTCCTGCCCATCGTCGGCTCCAAGGAACTCGTCGCCTGGCTCCCGACCCAGCTGGGCCTCGGCCCCGGCGACAGGGTCGCGTTCCCTCGCCTGGCCTACCCGACGTACGAGGTCGGCGCGCGGCTGGCCCGCGCCGAGTACGAGGCGTACGACGACCCGACCGAGCTGGACCCGGCGGGGCTGAAGCTGCTGTGGCTCAACTCCCCGTCGAACCCGACCGGCAAGGTGCTGTCCGAGGCCGACCTGACCCGGATCGTGGCCTGGGCCCGCGAGCACGGCGTCCTCGTCGTCTCCGACGAGTGCTACCTCGAGCTGGGCTGGGAGGCCGACCCGGTCTCCGTCCTGCACCCGGACGTCAACGGCGGCTCGTACGACGGCCTGGTCGCCGTCCACTCGCTCTCCAAGCGCTCCAACCTCGCCGGCTACCGCGCGGCCTTCCTGGCGGGCGACCCGGCCGTCCTGGGGCCCCTCCTGGAGATCCGCAAGCACGGCGGCATGATGACGTCCGCGCCGACGCAGGCGGCCGTGGTGGCGGCCCTCGGCGACGACGAGCACGTCCGCGTCCAGCGCGAGCGCTACGCGGCCCGCCGCACGGCCCTGCGCGAGGCGCTCCTCGGCCACGGCTTCCGCATCGAGCACAGCGAGGCCAGCCTCTACCTCTGGGCCACCCGCGACGAGTCCTGCTGGGACACGGTGGCCCACCTCGCCGAACGCGGCATCCTGGTCGCCCCCGGCGACTTCTACGGGCCGGCGGGCGCCCACTTCGTCCGAGTCGCCTTCACGGCCACGGACGAACGCGTACACGCGGCGGTGACCAGACTGACGGCCTGACGCCCTGGCTTGGCCGTGGGCAGTCGCTCCGCAGGGCGATGGGGGCACCTCCCATGCCCTTCAGGCAATGGGGGAGGGTGGGCACAGCCACCGACGCCGGGCGCCGGCCGACAACGCCCACTGCGCCGACGCTGGCACGCAGAACGCCGGGGCCCAGGGAAGCGACCCTGGGCCCCGGCGCCGTACCAGCCCGGTACTAGCCGACCGGCAGGCCCTGCACCGGCAGACCGCCCTTGCCCAGCGCGTCCGTCGGCAGCCCGCTCCCGGTGGCCGTCTTCGCCGTGTCGCCGACGACCTCCCCGGCGGAGCCCGCCGCGTCGCCCGCGGCCTTCTGCGCCACCGGCGTGGTCTTCTTGACGAGCGAGCCGCCGGTCTTGCCCGCGGCCGGCACCGTCTTCTTGACGGCCTTGCTGCCGGTGTCGCCCGCGGTCTTGGTGACGTTCTGGGCCGCGGCGTCGACGGTGTTGCCGACGTTCGCCCCGTCCAGCGCGGTCAGTCCGCCGAGGTTCGGGGCGGCGGGCAGTTCGGGAGCCGCGCTGGCGGAGCCGGCCGCACCGACCCCGGCGGCCGCTCCCGCAGCGACGAGCAGCGCGGCACGGGCGATCCGGCGGGTCAGGGGGAGGGACATGATGCTCCTTCGACGGAAGTCAACGATGAGGAATCCGACCGTGCCCGGCGAGTGATCGACCGGGCTCGGACGCAGTGACTACCGCTCGAAGGCCACGAAGGTTGCGGACGCACAACGTAAAGAATTGGCAATGCGTCGCATTATCGGGTGCCCATAAAAACGGGCAAAAGGGAGTCGGTCGGAAGTCTGCCGAATCCTTACATCCCTTGATTTCCCTGGGTTCCAGCGGTTTCGGCGGCGAGATGAGGAAATCCCAGGCCCCGCGTCGACACGACGCCGCCCCGGGTAACCCCCAGGGGTGATGGATCGGACGGATGAGTGCCGTGGCCCGCGGGCCGGAGCAGCTACCGCGCGGTGGTGATCCGGACCGCCCCCGCGGCCCGCTCAGCGCCCCGCGCGCCGCCCTCGCCCGTCGGATACCACTTGCTGTCGGTGTTCCCCGCGGTCCACTGCCGGCCCGCGTAGGAGACCCGCTCGATGCGCAGCGAGGAGGCGTTGGCCACCGCCCAGTGCGCCAACTGCCAGCCGCGTCGTTCCGGGCTCGCCTCCGTGCCCGAGCCGGCGCCGGTGGCGACCGGCAGCGTCACGGTCCGCCCGCCGGAGCCGCTGCCGGCCGGTGAGGGCGTCGGCTTCGGGGCGCCGACGTCGCTTCCCGCCTCCGCGCCGGCCGGCCGGAGCACATCGCGCCCGAAGTCCCGTACGAGCGCCGCACGGACGGCGTCGGGCCCGCCGGCCCGGGTGGCGCCGGGGCGGCCCTCGCAGGTCAGCGTCGCCGCGGACCGCCCGGTCAGCGCGGCGGCCAGGAGCGCGGCGTCCGGTTCGTGCTTGGCGTACGCGTCCGGGAAGCCGCTGCGCTGCACGCGCTGGGCGGCGACGGTCAGGGGGAGGCGCGTGTAGTCGGGCACCTCGACCAGGTGGTCGTAGAACATGCCCGCCGAGTACGCCGGGTCCATGATCTCCTCCGGCGAGCCCCAGCCCTGCGAGGGACGCTGCTGGAACAGGCCGAGGGAGTCGCGGTCGCCGTGGTCGATGTTGCGCAGGGTCGACTCCTGCAACGCGGTCGCCAGCGCGATGGTCACCGCGCGCTCCGGCAGGTCGCGCGCGGTGCCCACGGCGGTGATCGTCGCCGCGTTCACCGCCTGCTCCGGCGTGAACTCGTAAGTCGCCCCGCCGTCCTCGGCGGAGACCACCTTGCAGCCCGGGGCGTCCGCGGTGACGTACTTCACCGCGAGGTAACCGGCGACCGCGAGCAGGACCATGGAGGCCGCCCCCGAACGGAGAAGGCGGCCACGGCGTTTGCGGGTGGGTGACGGCTGAAGCACGCGTACAAGGTACTGGAGGGTAGCCAGTGGAGTACGCCGGGTACGGGCAATGCCCGGAAGGGCAGGAGCGTTAGGGTCGGGGCCATGGCCGATACCCCGCTTGACCTCACGCTGGACGCCGCGGAGCTCACCGCGCGGCTCGTCGACTTTCCCTCCGAGAGCGGCACCGAGGAGCCCTTGGCGGACGCGATCGAGAGCGCCCTGCGCGCCCTGCCGCACCTGTCGGTCGAGCGGTACGGCAACAACGTGGTGGCCCGCACCGACCTGGGACGGGCGGAGCGCGTGATCCTGGCCGGCCACATCGACACCGTCCCGATCGCCGACAACGTACCGTCCCGGCTGGACGAGGACGGCGTCCTGTGGGGCTGCGGCACCTGCGACATGAAGGCGGGCGTCGCGGTGCAGCTCCGCATCGCCGCCACCGTCCCGGCGCCCAACCGGGACCTGACCTTCGTCTTCTACGACAACGAGGAGGTCGCCGCCGAGCTGAACGGCCTGAAGCACGTCGCCGAGGCGCACCCCGAGTGGCTGGAGGGCGACTTCGCGGTGCTCCTCGAACCGTCCGACGGCCAGGTGGAGGGCGGCTGCCAGGGCACGCTGCGGGTGCTGCTGAAGACCATGGGCGAGCGGGCGCACTCGGCGCGCTCCTGGATGGGCTCCAACGCCATCCACGCCGCCGCGCCGATCCTCGCCCGTCTGGCGGCCTACGAGCCGCGCTACCCGGTGATCGACGGCCTGGAGTACCGCGAGGGCCTGAACGCGGTCGGCATCACGGGCGGGGTCGCGGGCAACGTCATCCCCGACGAGTGCGTCGTCACCGTCAACTTCCGCTACGCCCCCGACCGCAGCCCCGACGACGCCCTCGCCCACGTGCGCGAGGTCTTCGCGGACTGCGGGGTGACCGAGTTCGTGGTCGACGACCACAGCGGCGCCGCCCTGCCCGGCCTGTCCCACCCGGCCGCGGCCGCCTTCATCGAGGCGGTGGGC
Source organism: Streptomyces mutabilis (assembly GCF_046628145.1). Lineage (NCBI taxonomy): Bacteria > Bacillati > Actinomycetota > Actinomycetes > Kitasatosporales > Streptomycetaceae > Streptomyces > Streptomyces mutabilis. The sequence goes on from NZ_CP176874.1 coordinate 5,088,685, forward strand.
GGCACCCCGCAGCCCAAGTACGGCTGGACGGACGTGTCCCGCTTCTCGGCGCTCGGCGTTCCGGCCGTCAACTACGGCCCGGGCAACCCCCACTTGGCGCACAAGCGTGACGAACGGGTGGAGACGGCGAAGATCCTCGCGGGGGAGGAGCGCCTGCGGTCCTGGCTGACGGCGTGATCCACAGCGGGTTCACCCAAGGGTTTAGCCCGCTGCGTGGCGGACATGCTGAGGTCCCTCGTACGTAACCCGCGTAGATCTACGCTGAGGTGGAAGAACCTGCAACTGGAGGGAGCGCGCATGGCTACCGGCAACCCCGAGGGCAAGAAGCGGCCACCGGAGGAGCAGCGCCTGGGCCCTGTCCTCCGGCGGCGGGGTCAGGTCCAGAAGAGCACCACGGACCAGCGCCTGCTGGACGAGCGCGCTCCGACCGACTGGGTCCACACCGACCCGTGGCGGGTCCTGCGCATCCAGTCGGAGTTCATCGAGGGCTTCGGCACCCTCGCGGAACTCCCGCCCGCGATCAGCGTCTTCGGCTCCGCCCGCACGCCCGTGGACTCGCCGGAGTACGACGCCGGCGTGCGGCTGGGCCGCGGCCTGGTGGAGGCGGGCTTCGCGGTCATCACCGGCGGCGGACCCGGCGCCATGGAGGCGGCGAACAAGGGTGCCCTGGAGGCGAAGGGCACCTCGGTCGGCCTCGGCATCGAGCTGCCGTTCGAGCAGGGGCTCAACCCGTACGTCGACATCGGCCTGAACTTCCGGTACTTCTTCGTCCGCAAGATGATGTTCGTCAAGTACGCGCAGGGCTTCGTGGTCCTGCCCGGCGGGCTCGGCACCCTCGACGAACTCTTCGAGGCGCTCACCCTGGTCCAGACCCAGAAGGTCACCCGCTTCCCCATCGTCCTCTTCGGCTCCGAGTACTGGGGCGGGCTGGTCGACTGGCTGCGCAACACCCTGGTCGCCCAGGGCAAGGCCGCGGAGAAGGACCTCCTCCTCTTCCACGTCACGGACGACGTGGACGAGGCGGTGGCCCTGGTCTCCAAGGAGGCGGGGCGCTGACGCCTTCGCGGGCCCACGGAGCGGCCGCACGGGGACCGGCGTAGGGGGTGTCGCCGCCTACGCCAGCCCCCGCCGGGCCACCGCCGGCTCCCGGTGCCCCGCGATCGTCGCCACCATGTCCAGCACCTGCCGGGTCTCCGCCACCTCGTGCACCCGGTACACCTGGGCCCCCAGCCACGCCGAAACCGCCGTCGTCGCCAGCGTCCCGAGCACCCGCTCCTTGACGGGCCGGTCCAGCGTCTCCCCGACGAAATCCTTGTTGGACAGGGACACCAGCACCGGCCAGCCGGTCTCCACCATCTCCCCGAGCCGCCGCGTCGCCTCCAGGCTGTGCCGCGTGTTCTTCCCGAAGTCGTGCCCGGGGTCGATCAGCACCGACTCCCGCGGCACCCCGAGCGCCACCGCGCGCTCGGCCAGCCCCACCGTCACCTTCAGGATGTCGGCCATGACGTCGTCGTACGTCACCCGGTGCGGCCGCGTCCGCGGCTCGGCGCCGCCGGCGTGCGTGCACACCAGGCCCACCCCGTACCGCGCCGCGACCTCCGCGAGCTTCGGATCGACTCCGCCCCACGCGTCGTTCAGCAGGTCCGCCCCGGCCTCGCACACGGCCTCGCCGACCTCGTGCCGCCAGGTGTCCACGCTGATCACGACGTCCGGGAACCGCCGCCGCACCTCCGCGACGAACCCGACCGTCCGCCGCGCCTCCTCCTCGGCCGACACCTCGTCGCCCGGTCCGGCCTTCACCCCGCCGATGTCGATGATCGCGGCGCCGTCGGCCACCGCCTGCTCCACGCGCGCGAGGGCGGGCTCGTCGTGGAAGGTCGCCCCCTGGTCGTAGAAGGAATCCGGGGTCCGGTTCACGATCGCCATGATCACCGGCTCGTGCGCCGCGAATTCACGCCTGCCCAGTCTGAGCATCCCCTGTGACATCTCCTCGTCCACATCCTTCTCACGTCCGCTGAACCGGGCGCGGCGGATCGAGCCGGACGCCCGGACTTCGACCGCCTGCGGCCCCGACTGTCAGACTCGCATGGCACGATCGGACCCGGCACAACCGACTCCGGCTTCGAGTCCGACCAGGACCCGGACCCGGACCCGGACTCGATCCAACGACCCGACCATGGGGGCCCAGCGATGGTCATGTTCCTGTTCCTCGTCGTCGCGCTGGCCGTCGTGGTCGCCGCGGTGACACTCGCCGTGGTGAGCGGCGGCGACAGCGGGCCGCTGCCCGACGCCGCGCCCGAGCGGCTGCGGGACTCCCTGCCCCCGGACCGCCCGGTCGGCCGCGCGGACGTGGAGCGGCTCCGCTTCCCGCTCGTCGCCCGCGGCTACCGCATGGCGGACGTCGACGACGCCCTCGGCCGTCTCGGTGCCGAGCTGGCCGAGCGCGACGCCCGCATCGCCGACCTGGAGTCCGCGCTGGCCGGCGCCCGGGCCGCCGTCGCCCACCAGCACGTCTCCATGGAGAAGCCGGGCGAGGAGGAGCGGTGAGCGCCGGGGAGGCGATCGCCGGGCCCGACGGGGCGCCGCGCTGCCCCTGGGCCCTGTCCACCACGGACTACGTGGCGTACCACGACGAGGAGTGGGGCCGCCCGGTCCACGGCGACGACGCCCTGTACGAACGGCTCAGCCTGGAGGCTTTCCAGTCCGGCCTGTCCTGGATCACCATCCTGCGCCGCCGCGCCGGCTTCCGCGCCGCCTTCGCCGGCTTCGAGATCGCCGAGGTGGCGGCCTTCACCGACGAGGACCGCGACCGCCTGCTCGCCGACGCCGGCATCATCCGCAACCGCGCCAAGATCGACGCGACCCTCGCCAACGCGCGCGTCCTGGCCGACTGGGCCCCCGGCGAGCTGGACGAGCTGATCTGGTCCCACGCCCCGGACCCCGCCGGACGCCCGGTCCCCAGGACCCTCGCCGACGTCCCGGCGGTCACTCCCGAGTCCACGGCGCTGTCCAAGGCCCTGAAGAGGCGGGGCCTGCGCTTCGTCGGCCCGACGACGGCGTACGCGCTGATGCAGGCGTGCGGCCTGGTCGACGACCACCTGGAAGCGTGCGTGGCCAGGAGCGCCCCGTAGAGGCGCAGGGACGGCGCGAGCGGCCACGACGGATCCGCGGCCGCCGACGGGACGCCGGTCGGGGGCTCAGCGGCCCGAGTAGTTCGGCGTCTCCTTGTTGACGAAGGCCCGCACCGCGGTCGCGTGGTCCTCGGAGGACCCGGCCCGGGACTGCAGCTCGTCCTCCTTCTCCAGGGTCTCGTCCAGCGAGTGGGTCAGTCCGAACGCCACCGACTCCTTGAGCGCCGCGTAGGCGACGGTCGGCCCCTCGGCCAGTGCCCGCGCCACCTTCTCCGCCTCGGCGCGCAGGTCGGCGGCGGGCACGACCCGGTTGGCGATGCCCAGCTCGTACGCCTCCTGCGCCTTGATGCTGCGCGGGAAGAGCAGCAGGTCGGTGGCGCGCCCGGGGCCGACCACGCGCGGCAGCGTCCAGGAGATCCCCGAGTCGGCCGTGAGCGCGACACCGGCGAAGGACGTGTTGAACGCCGCCGTGTCCGCGACGATCCGGTAGTCCGCCGCGAGCGCGAATCCGAAGCCCGCCCCGGCCGCCACGCCGTTCACGGCGGCGACCACCGGCTTCCGCGCGTCCGCCAGCGCCCGCACGATCGGGTTGTAGTGCTCGCGCACCGTGCTCATGGTCTCGCCCGAGCCCGTCTCCCGGTCGGCGGCCAGCAGCCCGATGTGCTCCTTGAGGTCCTGCCCGACGCAGAACGCCCGGTCCCCGGCCGCGGTCAGCAGCACCGCCCGTACGGCCTCGTCGGCCGCCGCGGAACGCACCGCGTCCCGGAGCGCGACCTTGGTCTCGATGTTCAGCGCGTTCATCGCCTCGGGGCGGTTCAGCGTGATCGTCGCGAGTCCGTCGCTCACCTCGTAGAGCACGGTGTCGGCCATGGGTTCCCCTCCGCGTCGTGGACGGTCGTGGTCGTACGTGTGTGTCCGGCACTCAGCATGACGGAGATCACCGGAAGTGGATCGCTCCGCGGATGTGACCTGCGTCAAAGGTTTCCGGTCCGTATCCATTCGGCGGAAGTGGGCGAGGGCGCGCAGTATCGCAGTCACATCGCCGAATTGAGTGGTTTTGCTCGCGTGCGTTGCCCAAGCGATGCCGACCGATGTTGGTCATCGGGTCGTGGGATGCGGGATAATGGCTGGGAAGCAATGTGTTCGATGCCGGTGTCGCGCGTCCGGGCCGGATTGCGCGTGCCCTCACGGGCCGTCGGCGGTGACGGTGAGCTGGTATCAGGAAGGGGAACGAGCATGGCGGCCATGAAGCCGCGGACGGGCGATGGCCCGCTCGAGGTGACCAAGGAGGGGCGGGGCATCGTCATGCGCGTTCCGCTCGAAGGCGGCGGGCGGCTCGTCGTCGAGCTGACCCCCGATGAGGCCGACGCGCTCGGCGACGCCCTCAAGCAGGTCGTCGGCTGACGCGCGAGCGACCATACCCGTTCAGTCGCCCCGGTGCCGCACGCGGTGCCGGGGCGACTGTTTTCCGCTTTCGCCGTGCGCCGTCCCGTGTTTTCCGCGCGCCGTTTCCATGGGCCGTACGGGCGGTTGATTCACCTTTTCACGGCGCACAGCAGGCCGTCGCCCACCGGCAGCAGTGACGGCACCAGTTCCTGACTCTCCCGGACCGCGCGCAGCAGTTCCCGCAGCCGCAGCACCTCGGTGGGCTGCGGTCCGGAGTCGATCGTCCGGCCGGTGCCGAAGACGCCTTCGAAGGCGACGAGGCCTCCGGGGCGCAGAAGCCGCAACGATTCAGCGAGGTAGTCGAGGTACTCCAGCCGGTCGCCGTCGCAGAAGACGAGGTCGTAGCCGGCGTCCGCGAGCCGGGGCAGGACGTCCAGGGCGCGGCCCGGGATGAACCGGGCCCGGTTGCTGGCGAAGCCCGCGGCGCGGAAGGCCTGGCGGGCGAACTGCTGGTGCTCCGGTTCCGGGTCGACCGTGGTCAGTACGCCGTCCGGCCGCATTCCGTGCAGCAGATGGATACCGGAAACGCCGCAGCCGGTGCCGATCTCCGCGACCGCCTTCGCGTCCACGGCGGCGGCGAGCAACCCCAGCGCGGAGCCGGTGCCCGGGGTCACCGAGCGCAGGCCCGACTCACGGGCCCGGTCGCGGGCCCAGAGCAGCGCGTCGTCCTCGGCGACATAGGCGTCGGCGAACGCCCAGCTCGTCTGCCGGTTGCCGGTAATGACCCTCTCCTGTCCCCGTTGTTGCCTCGGCGTGACTGTATCCGTTGGCGTCGGGAACCCGCAGATGGGACCGGTCGTTTAAGGGGAGAGCGATGAGGGACGACTGGACGGCCGGATGCGACGGGGGCAGCGAAGTGGGCCGGAGTGCCGAGCAAGTGCTGACGCAGCCGTACGAGCCGTGTCAGCCCAGATCAAATTCTCGTAAAACCGCTTATCCGGAGCTAACGGGCGAGGTGGCTATGGTAGGGGCTCCACTGGACACCACCAGAGCCGACAGGGGAGGTGCGGCCGCGCCCGCGGATCGGGGTGGAGTGCTGCGGCGCTTCCTCGGATCGGCAGGCAGGCCGAAATCCGTGAACGACACCGCTGCTGACCACAGCCACGCCGACCGTCCCGGCACGGGACACACCCAGACCGCGACCTTCTCCAGCGACGCGGACGGGCAGGCGTGGACTCCGCCCACCTGGGAGGAGATCGTCAGCACCCACAGCGGCCGGGTCTACCGCCTCGCCTACCGCCTCACCGGCAACCAGCACGACGCCGAGGACCTCACCCAGGAGGTCTTCGTCCGCGTCTTCAGGTCCTTGTCGACCTACACGCCGGGCACCTTCGAGGGCTGGCTGCACCGGATCACCACCAATCTCTTCCTGGACATGGTCCGCCGCAAGCAGCGCATCCGCTTCGACGCGCTCGGCGACGACGCGGCCGAGCGGCTGCCCAGCAAGGAGCCCACCCCGCAGCAGGTCTTCCACGACGCCCACTTCGACGCGGACGTCCAGCAGGCCCTGGACACCCTCGCGCCCGAGTTCCGCGCGGCCGTCGTCCTGTGCGACATCGAGGGGCTGTCGTACGAGGAGATCGCCGCGACCCTCGGCGTCAAGCTCGGCACGGTCCGCTCCCGGATCCACCGCGGCCGGTCCCAGCTGCGCAAGGCACTCGCGCACCGCTCTCCCGAGGCCCGCGCCGAGCGTCGCTCGTTCGCGGCCCGTGTTCCCGCACTGGGGGGAGGGGGCACGAGCGCGTGAGTGGGTCACGGCCTGAATCCGAGGGACACCTCGCGGAACAGCATCTGGGAGACCGACTCTCCGCCCTGGTGGACGGGGAGCTCGGTCATGACGCGCGTGAGCGCGTCCTCGCACACGTGGCCACCTGCCCGAAGTGCAAGGCGGAGGTCGACGCGCAGCGCCGGTTGAAGAACGTCTTCGCCGAGGCCGCACCGCCGGCCCCGTCCGAGAGCTTCCTGGCCCGCCTCCAGGGGCTGCCGGGTGGAGGCGACGTGGACGGTGGCGGCTCCCCGCTGAACGGCTCGGGCTTCTCCGGTGGCCTCGACGGGGCCTTCGGAACGAAGCGGGGCGAGCGGTTCGAGTTCGGCTACGTTCCCGCCCGGCCGCACTCCTCCGTGCTGGCGCCGCCCTCGCCGGGGCGCGGCTTCCGCATCCACGACGTGAGCAGGCACGAGGCCGAGCGGTCGTCCTCGCGCGGCCTGCGGTTCGCGTTCGCCGCCGCCGGAGCGGTGTCGCTGGCCGCGATCGCGCTGGGCGGCGTCACCGTCGGCACGCCGGACACCACCACGGAGGCGCGCGGCTCCGGCAACGGCAGCAATGTGACGCCGGCGCGCACCCAGGGCGCCGGCACGGCCACCACCTCGGAGAGCCAGCGCCGCCGCTCGGGCACGCCGCTGCTCGGCCAGTCCCAGGGACAGCGGGCGCTCGGCGAGACCCCCGTCGCCCCCACCGAGGCGTCCGCGCCGCTGCTGCCCGGACTGCCGGCCCCCGCGGGAGCCGGCCCACGGGAGCAGGTCGTTCACGCGCTGACCACTCCGGTGACGGCCGGTGCCGCCGCCGTGTCGCCGCTGATACGTCCGCTCGAAGCGGTTCCGCCCCTCGCGCTGACCTCCTGGGCGACCGCATCCGACGTCAGGCCGCCCGGCCTGCTCGCCGCACCCGTCCCCGACCCGCTCACGACCCCCTACCCGGCGGCGACCCCCGGGGCCTCCCACCGTCCGGCTCCCTGACCGGGATCTGCGCACCGGCCCGTGAACCTGATTGAATCCCGGGACGGCGCCAGAGCCCTTGGAGCCGACGATCTGCGGCCAGCTGTGGGGGAGACATGAACGAGGGGAAGCCCACGAAGGCGAAGTGGTGGAGCCGTCCCCGCTCGTCCGACGACACGACCGACGGCGACTTCGAGCTACAACGCCCTCGCGCGGCCCGGACCACCGCCACGGGTGACGAGGCGGCCGACGGCGGCGACTTCGAGCTGGACCGCCCGGCCCCCGTCGCGGCCGGCACGGGGGACTACGAGCTGGACCGGCCGACGGCCGCGGTCGACGGCGCCGAGGCGGACGCGGGCATCCCCGCCGACGCGAGCCCGCGCGCGGTCACGGCCCCGCACGCCGACCCACGCCGGACCGGCCCCGAGAACACGGGCTTGCGCACGCTCGGCGACGACGGCACGGGTGTCCGTACGGGCTCGGACGGCGACGGTACGGGCGTCCGCAGGGACACGGACGGCGACCCCGCCGCGCAGGCCGACCGGACCGACGCCGTCCCGCCCGTCGCCACCGACGCCGACGCCGACGCGGCTCTCCCCACCGGCACGGACGGCGACGCCGGACCGGCCGGTGACCTCACGGGTGCCGCGTCGGTCGACGAGCGCCCCAGGCCGTTGCACGACCCCGACCCCTACAGCACCCCGCCGTACGGCGAGCCGGGCCCCTGGGCCCCCGCACCGCCGGTGCAGCACCCGGCGACGACGCCGGCGCACGGCACGGTCGCGGCGGCGCCCCACACCGGCGACGTCCCCGCGGCACCGCCCCCGGGCGCGCTGCCCGACCCGGCGTTCGCCGACGCCCCGCCGCCCGCTCCGCCGGCGCCCGGCGTTCCCGTCGCGCCCGCCGCCCCCGCCCCTGCCCCTGCCCCTGCCCCTGCCGTGCCGGCCTCGGCCCAGCTCCCGGGCGCGGCGCCCGACCCGGCGTTCGCCGCCGCCCCTGTCGCCGCCCCGGCCGCAGCGGGGACCGGAGAGGACGGAACGGACGCCGACCCCTGGCGGCGTTACGACCCGTGGGCAGCCTCGGCCGCCGCCTCCCTCCAGCAGAGCGGCGCGGCCGTGCCCACGCGGGACCAGCGGCGCAGGCGAGCCAGGAAGGCGATCGTCGGCGGGGCGCTGATCATCGCCCTGGTCTCCGGCGGCATAGGCGGCGCCCTGGGCACCTACCTCGAGCGCAACGGCGGCATCGGCACCGTGGAGCTGCCCCAGGCCGGGAAGGAGGCGGCCGAGCGGGCGCCGGACAGCGTGGCCGGGATCGCCGCCCGCGCCCTGCCCAGCGTGGTGACCCTGCACGTGAGCGGCGGCGACGCCGCGGGTACCGGCACCGGTTTCGTCCTCGACGACCGCGGCCACATCCTGACCAACAACCACGTCGTGGAGCCCGCCGGAAGCGGCGGCGAGATCACCGTCACCTTCAACAGCGGCGACACCGCCGAGGCCACGGTCGTCGGCCGGGACGGCGGATACGACCTCGCCGTGGTGAAGGTCAAGGGCGTCAGCGGCCTCACCCCGATGCCCCTCGGCAACTCCGACAACGTGCGGGTCGGCGACCCCGTCGTCGCCATCGGCGCCCCCTTCGACCTGGCGGGCACCGTCACCTCCGGCATCATCAGCGCCAGGGAGCGGCCCATCACGGCGGGCGGCGAGGAGGGCGACGGCAGCGACGTGTCGTACGTCGACGCCCTGCAGACCGACGCGCCGATCAACCCCGGCAACTCCGGCGGGCCCCTCCTGGACGCCCAGGGCCGGGCCATCGGCATCAACTCCGCCATCCGGTCCGCCGACGGCGGCGGCACCGAGTCCGACGGCGGCCAGTCCGGCTCGATAGGGCTGGGCTTCGCCATCCCCATCAACCAGGGCAAGCGCGTGGCCGAGGAGCTGATCAACACCGGCAAGGCCACCCACCCGGTCATCGGCATCACCCTCGACATGGCCTACGCCGGCGACGGCGCCCGCGTGGCGGCCAAGGGCAGCGACGGCGGCCCCCCGGTCACCACGGGCGGCCCCGGCGCCGAGGCCGGCATCAAGGCGGGGGACGTGATCACCGCCGTCGACGGCAAACGCGTGCACTCCGGCGAGGAGCTCATCGTCAAGACCCGCGCCCACCGCCCCGGCGACCGCCTGGACCTGACCCTGGAGCGCGACGGCGAGGAGACGCACGTCTCACTCGTACTCGGCTCCTCCGACGGGGGCTGACCGCTTCGCACCTCCCGACAAGGGGCCAGGAAGGCAAACAATTCGGAAAGCGCCCGCATACACCCACTCGGGGCTCCCGGGACGGTACCGGTCGCACGGGATCGGCGGGTACCGTGGGGGCGGCCCGGACATCCCAAGGAGCTTCAGGTGTTCAATGACATAGGCGCACTCGAGCTGGTGACACTCGTCGTCCTCGCCGTGCTCGTGTTCGGTCCGGACAAGCTCCCCAAGGTCATCCAGGACGTCTCCCGCACCATCCGGAAGATCCGGGAGTTCTCGGACAGCGCCAAGCAGGACATCCGGCAGGAGCTGGGCCCCGAGTTCAAGGACTTCGAGTTCGAGGACCTCAACCCCAAGACGTTCATCCGCAAGCAGCTGGACAACGACGAGCTGGGGCTCAAGGAGATCCGCAACGGCTTCGACCTGAAGAAGGAGATGGCCGAGGTCACCGACGCGGTGCACGGCCGTGAGCCGGAGGCGCCGTCCGGCTCGGCGTCCTCGTCCGGCTCCACCGGTGGCCGCGTCGACATGTCCAAGAAGCCCGAGGCCCCGGCCCGCGACGAACGCCCGCCCTTCGACGCGGACGCCACCTGAGCCGAATCCGGCACCACGGGCGCCCTGCGCGCCGTACGTGACGCGTCTCACACTCCGGACCGGGCGCGCAGGGCCTGAAGGCGACGCCCGCGCGACCCACGCGCCGGGCGGTTTCCCGGCTGCCGCCTGTGGTGTGGCTATGCTGCCCGAGTTGTTGTGCGGACCGGACGAGTACGCCCGAAGGGGGGCGGGCCGTTCCGGACCGACGAGAGCGAGGAGGCGTCCGGGCACATGGAGACGACGAGTCAGGCGGTCGGGCAGACGCCGGGCACGGAGGATGGACAAGGGGTCCCCTCCGACCGGCGGACACTCGACGGCTACCTGCGTGCGCCCTTCCCGTGGTACGGCCTCGACGAGGCCTTCACGGGGCGGCGCTGGCTGATGCAGGTCGGTGCGGCGGCCGACGGAACCGTGGAGCACGGCTCGATCGGGCACGGCGACGAACCGTCGGTGCGCAACGAGCACGTGTCCGGTGACGACCGGGACGCCAAGGAGAAGTTCGCGGTCGTCGTGACCGTCGCGGCCAACCCCGACCGGCGCAGTGCCGACGGCACGGGTCTGCTGGAGGCCACCTCGGTGTCCTCGGCGGCCTGGCTGGCCGGTGTGGGGCTGCTGTCCTTCACCTGGCCCGGCCAGATGGACCACTCGCTGCGGGACGACTGGCTGGAGCAGCAGACGGAGACCGCGTGGGTCCTCGCGGACGACCTCGACGGGGCCGACTGGACGACGCTGTCCCTCCCCGTGGACGGCGTGCCCACGCCGTTCCACTACCGGGAGTCCGAGTTCGGCTGGGTGCTCGCCGGTTCCGCCGAACAGGGCGTCCACCTCGGGGCGTACGGGCGCGGCATGAGCGCGTACGGGCTGGCTTTCGCCGTGGTGAAGGACATCGCGGCGTACGCCTGAGCGCGGACATGCGAAGGGGCGCCGTCCGCTCGGACAGCGCCCCGGCCGTACGCCCGTCGGAGCGTCAGAACTTGTTCTTCGGCGTGATCCCCAGCGACAGCCCCGAAAGGCCCCGCTGACGCCCGCCCAGCTTCCCCGCGATCGAGCGCAGCGCCGCGCCCGCCGGGGAGTCCGGGTCGGACAGGACGACCGGCTTGCCCTCGTCGCCGCCCTCGCGCAGCCGGACGTCGATCGGGATGGAGCCGAGCACCGGCACCGTGGCGCCGGTCGTGCGGGTCAGGCCGTCGGCGACCAGCTGGCCGCCGCCCGTGCCGAACACGTCGACCATCTCGCCGCAGTGCGGGCAGGGCAGCCCGGACATGTTCTCGACCACGCCGACGATCTTCTGGTGGGTCTGCACGGCGATGGCGCCCGCCCGCTCCGCCACCTCGGCGGCGGCCTGCTGAGGGGTCGTCACGACCAGGATCTCGGCGTTCGGCACGAGCTGCGCCACCGAGATCGCGATGTCGCCGGTGCCGGGCGGCAGGTCCAGCAGCAGGACGTCCAGGTCGCCCCAGTACACGTCCGCCAGGAACTGCTGGAGGGCGCGGTGCAGCATCGGGCCGCGCCAGACGACCGGCGCGTTGCCCGGGGTGAACATGCCGATCGAGATGACCTTCACCCCGTTGGCCGAGGGCGGCATGATCATGTTCTCGACCTGGGTGGGCCGTCCGTCGGCGCCCAGCATGCGCGGCACGGAGTGGCCGTAGATGTCGGCGTCCACGACACCGACCTTCAGGCCGTCCGCCGCCATCGACGCGGCGAGGTTCACCGTCACCGAGGACTTGCCGACGCCGCCCTTGCCGGACGCCACCGCGTACACCCGGGTCAGGCTGCCCGGCTTGGCGAAGGGCACCTCGCGCTCGGTCTGCCCGCCGCGCAGCGCGGTGGCCAGCTCCTTGCGCTGCTCGTCGCTCATCACGTCCAGCTCGACGTCGACGCGCGTGACGCCCTCGACGCCCGAGACCGCGTCCGTGACGCGCTGCGTGATCGTGTCCCGCATGGGGCAGCCGGAGACCGTCAGGTACACGGCGACCGCGACCGCTCCGTCCGCGCCGATCTCCACCGACTTGACCATCCCCAGCTCGGTGATGGGCCGGTTGATCTCGGGGTCGTTCACCGTCGCCAGTGCTTCACGCACCGCGTCTTCCGTAGCCATAAGGACGATGGTACGGCGCCGCCCACGGGGCACGGAAAGCCCCGTCAGCGGTCGCGTACGTCACGCCCCGCGGACCGATCCGCCGGGAATACCCCGCGTTCGGGACGGTGGCCGTTCTGCCGCTCCTCCAGCTCCTTGAGCGCATCCTGCAGCTCGGAGCGGATCCAGTCCCGCGTCGCGACCTCGCCCAGCCCGATGCGCAGGGCGGCGATCTCCCGGGTCAGGTACTCGGTGTCGGCGATCGACCGCTCGTTCTGCTTGCGGTCCTGCTCGAGATTGACCCGGTCCCGATCGTCCTGCCGGTTCTGCGCGAGCAGGATCAGAGGGGCCGCGTAGGAAGCCTGTAGCGAGAGCATCAGCGTCAGGAAGATGAACGGGTACTCGTCGAAGCGCAGGCCGCTCGGCGCCGACACGTTCCACAGCACCCAGCAGATGATGACGACGGTCATCCAGACGATGAACCGCCCGGTGCCCAGGAACCGCGCGACGCGCTCCGAGAGCCGGCCGAAGGACTCCGGGTCCCACTCGGGCAGCAGCCGGCGGCGCGGCGGGCGGGGCTGGTCCAGCCGGGTCCGGGCGCGGGAGGACGCGGTGGCCCCCGACGCGGCACGCTCGCGGGTCGGCGTCTCGCGCTCAGGCACCATCGGCGCTCACCTCCTCCGCCGTCTCCTCGAGGTGGTACTCGGTCTCCCGCCAGTCGTCGGGCAGCATGTGGTCCAGTACGTCGTCCACCGTGATCGCGCCCAGCAACGACCCCGAGTCGTCCACGACGGGCGCCGCCACCATGTCGTACGTGGCGAAGAACCCGGCGACCACGGGCAGCGCGGCGTCCGGCTCCAGGGGTTGCAGGTCGTCGTCGATCATCGAGCCGACCAGGGTGTACGGGGGGTCGCGCAGCAGGCGCTGGAAGTGGACGGTGCCCAGGTACTTGCCGGTCGGGGTCTCTTCCGGCGGGCGGCAGACGTAGACCTGGGCGGCGTGCGCCGGGGACAGGTCGGGGTTGCGGATGCGGGCCAGGGCGTCGGCGACGGTCGCGTCGGGCCGCAGCACGATCGGCTCGGTCGTCATCAGCCCGCCGGCCGTGTGCTCCTCGTACGCCATCAGACGCCGCATGTCGGCCGCGTCGGAGGGCTGCATCAGGCTCAGCAGCCGCTCCTTGTCCGCCTCGGGGAGCTCACCGAGCAGGTCGGCCGCGTCGTCGGGGTCCATCGCCTCCAGGACGTCCGCGGCGCGCTCCTCCTTGAGCTTGCCGAGGATCTCGATCTGGTCGTCCTCCGGAAGTTCCTCCAGCACGTCGGCCAGGCGGTCGTCGTCGAGGGCGGCGGCCACCTCGGCGCGGCGCTTGGCGGACAGGTGGTGCAGGACGTTGGCGAGGTCGGCGGGGTGCAGCTGTTCGAAAGTGGCGAGGAGGTTCTCGGCGCCCTGTCCCTGCTCCTCCACGGAGAAGCCGGTGACGCCGGACCACTCGACGGTGAGCGTCTCGCCCTTGTTGCGCCGGAAGGCGCCGGCCTTCTTCCCCTTGCGGACGAAGACCTTGTCGATCTCCCAGTCCCGGCGGGCCGGCAGCTGCTGCACGGCCAGGTCGAGGACGGTGGCCTCCTCGCCGGTCTCGGTGAGCGTGACCCGCCGGTCGAGCAGTTCCCCGAAGACCAGGCGCTCGGTGGGCCGCTGCTCGAAGCGCCGGACGTTGAGCACGCCGGTGGTGATGACCTGGCCGGACTCGATGCCGGTGACCCGGGTCATGGGCAGGAAGATGCGGCGGCGGGTGGTGAGTTCGACGACCAGGCCCAGCACCCGAGGGGGTTTGCGGCCGACGCGGAGCATGACGACCAGATCGCGGACACGCCCCACCTGATCGCCGGCCGGGTCGAAGACGGCGATGCCGGAGAGGTGGGAGACGAAGATCCGGGGGGCGCCCGCTGCCATCGCCGCGGCTCCTTTTCGTGAGCGGCCTCACCGAGGTGAGGGCGGTTTCCTCAGAGTGTGTGAGAGCTGGTTCGTACGGTGTCTCTTTTCCGAATTGCCCGCTCGGACGGGCTTCAGGCTAGCCCGTCCCGAACGGCTCCGCCCTGGCGGCCGGTCCGGACGGACTGGCTCCGTTCGCCGTCCACGGCCCCGGTACGCTGCGGTACGCCGTCAAGGCCCGCCCGACAGCGGCCGGATGCCCGGCCGGCCCCTTGCCCGCCCATGTCAGAAAGGCAGCCCCTCCTGTGTTCGTGACTCCCCGGCGCCGAATCCGCAGGGCCGCACTGATCGGCGCGGTCTGCGCCCTGACGGTGACGGGAGCGGGACTGACGGGGTGCAGCAGCGAGGACCCGGACGCGGGCACCAACGGCCTCGGGAAACTCCCCGCCGACAAGATCCACGCCAAGACCCGCTCGGCCGCCGGGTCCGCCGAGGCGGTGCGCCTGCACGGGACCGTGGAGGCGGGCGGGAGCACATACACCCTCGACATGCGGCTGAAGCCCGACGGGGGGACCGGATCGGTCGCCGCCGAGGGGACGACCTTCGGGCTGCTGCGCGTCGGCGACCAGCTCTTCCTCAAGGCCGACGCCGGGTTCTGGAGCCACGACGGCGGGGACGCCAAGGCCGCCGAGAAGCTGGCGGACAAGTACGTGAAGGTGCCGGAGAGCGACCCCGTGTACAAGAAGTTCAGCGGTTTCACGGACAAGGACGTCCTCCTGGGCGGTCTGCTGGCCCTGCACGGCACGGTGGAGACGGACGGCCGCCACGAGCAGGCGGGCGTGCGCACCATCCGGATCACCGGCGACAAGGGTGCCGGCGGCTCGCTCGACGTCTCCCTGGAGGGCACCCCGTACCCGCTGCGCCTGGTGCGCGCGGGCAGCGCCGGCACGATCGGCTTCTCGGACTGGAACGAGGACTTCGCACTCAAGGAGCCGGCCAAGGACGACACCCTGGACTACGGCAAGCAGCTGCCGACGTCGTGAGGCCCCGCGGGCCGCGTCGACCCCGTCAACGCCGCTTCCGGCGCTTGAGCAGCAGGCGCGGCAGCCCCGCCGGGACCGGCTCGCGCGTCGTCGCGGGGCTCGGCAGCGGCGCCTCGGCCAGCGAACCGTCGGGCAGCGGCCCGGTGACCCCCGTCGGCTCCAGGCGCAGCACCCGGCACTCACGCGCCCAGCGGTCGGTCATCGCCTCGCCGTCCGGGGCGTTCAGCCGCTTGCCCTTGAGGTCGGCGACCGCCGCCTGCCACGCCTCGGACCCGGAGGGCAGCTCCACGACCCGTGCCGTCCAGGAGACCAGCCGGCCCCCCTTGTCCTTGCTGCGCACGGTGACCTCGGCCACGGCCCCGTCGGCCAGCCCCGGCAGCGGCTGCTCGCCGGGACCGTCGCCGACCACGAGCGCGGCGCCCTCCTGCCAGACGTGCCACAGCGCGCGGGCGGGCACCCCCGGACCCTTGACCCAGATGAGGCCGGACTTCTTCGTGGCCTCCTCGACGAGGGCCTGGTCGAGCAGCTCGCTTGTCATGCGCTCAGCCTATCCAGGAGCGTCGGGCGGGGTCAGAGCCAGCCGTTGCGCTTGAGCGTGCGGTGGATGCCCAGACAGATGGCCACGGTGATGCCGATGACCATCGGGTACCCGTACTTCCAGTGGGTTTCCGGCATGTGGTCGAAGTTCATGCCGTACACCCCGCAGACCATGGTCGGTACGGCGATGATCGCCGCCCACGAGGTGATCTTGCGCATGTCCTCGTTCTGCGCCACGGACGCCTGGGCGAGGTTGGCCTGGAGGATGGAGTTCAGCAGCTCGTCGAAGCCGACGACCTGCTCCTGCACTCGCGCCACGTGGTCGGCCACGTCCCGGAAGTACTTCTGGATCTCCGGGTCGATCAGCCGCATCGGCCGCTCGCTCAGCAGCTGCATGGGACGCAGCAGCGGGGCGACCGCCCGCTTGAACTCCAGGACCTCGCGCTTGAGTTGGTAGATCCGGCCGGCGTCCGTGCCGCGCGGGCTGCCCTTGCGGCCCGGCGAGAACACCTCCGTCTCGACCTCGTCGATGTCGTCCTGCACCGCGTCGGCGACCGCGATGTAGCCGTCGACGACGTGGTCGGCGATGGCGTGCAGCACCGCGGAGGGGCCCTTGAGCAGCAGCTCGGGGTCCTCCTGGAGGCGGTGGCGCAGCGCGCGCAGCGAGCCCTTCCCGCCGTGCCGGACGGTGATGAAGAAGTCCCGGCCGGTGAAGCACATGACCTCGCCGGTCTCGACGACCTCGCTGTTGGCGGTCAGCTCGTCGTGGTCGACGTAGTGGATGGTCTTGAAGACGGTGAACAGGGAGTCGTCGTAGCGCTCCAGCTTGGGCCGCTGGTGGGCCTGGACGGCGTCCTCCACGGCCAACGGGTGCAGCCCGAACTCCCGGGCGATACCGGCGAATTCGTCCTCGGTCGGCTCGTGCAGGCCGATCCACACGAATCCGCCGTCACGGCGCACCTGGCGCATCGCCTGCTGCGGGCTCAGCGGCGCCTCGGTCTCGACGCGCGCGCCGTCGCGGTAGACGGCGCAGTCGACGACGGCGGAGGCGGTCGCCGGGTCACGGGTGGTGTCGTAGGCGCCGTTGTCCTTGCGCAGCGAGACGCGGGACGGGCGGACCGCGGCGCGCAGGTCACGGATCATCGACATGGCGGGCTCCTTCGCGACGGGCAGCGAGCGGGGCCGGCGGCGGGTGGAACCACCCGGAATGAGGACGTCCTGGCCGTACGTGCTCGGCACGTCCACAAAGCGGGGAGCACCGCACCGTCGCGGTGGCCGGCTTCGCTGCTGATTCAGCGGCTGACCCGGACCGGCCGGTGTCGACGACGAGACCGACGGAACGGATCAGGCAAAACGAGACGAAGTGCTCTTCCGTGTGCGGGCGCGCTGGTGACGGGAGGCCGCGGGGGCGGTGAGCCGGGGCGGCTGCGTCAGCGGCCGGAAGAGCGGGTGGTACTGCACGGTCGACTTCGGTCCATGCCAGCCCCACCTCCTCCGGCCGGTCCCTCGTGAGGGACGATCGATTCCCTCGTTTGGGAGGGTTCCCCGTAGGGGAGTCTTCAGGCGTCGGGGCCTTGATCGCGGCGCTTCTGCGCGCTGCCCCGAACCGCTGGCCCAGAGTACCAGTGACCTGACGTGTCAAGGCGCCGCTTTGCCTTGTACTGACGAGTTCTATGCTCGCCGCATGGCTGATGTTCTTCCTCTGGTCGAGGCCCGGTTGCTCAGCGCGCTGGGCGAGCCGGACGCGCGCGCGGCGGTCACCTTCCTCGGCACCGACCGCATCGAGGTGCTGCGCTTCCCGGGCGGCGGTCAGGAGGGCGACATCGTGCGCTACGCCACCCTCGGCATGTCCGCGCAGCCCATGGCGGACCCCACGGCCGTGCTCGCCGACCCGGTCAAGGGCCCCCGCGCCGAGCTGGTGCTTTCCGTCCGGTCCGGTCTCGCCGACACCGACAAGGTGCTCCGTCCGCTCGCCGTACTGGCCGCGTCGCCGCAGGTCGAGGGCGTGGTCGTGGCCCCGGGGGCGTCCCTGGACGTCGGTGAGGCGTTGTGGCCCGGAGCGCCCTTCACCTCGGTCCTGGTGGCCGAGCCGGGCGGCCTGGTGGAGGACCTGGAGCTGGACGCTCCGCTGGACCCCGTACGGTTCCTGCCGCTGCTGCCGATGACGCCGAACGAGGCCGCCTGGAAGCGCGTGCACGGCGCGCAGGCCCTTCAGGAGCGCTGGCTGACGCAGGGGACGGACCTGCGCGATCCGTCCCGCAGGTCCGTCCCGCTGGAGTGACGTAACTCACCGGTTTTCGGCCGTCAGTTGGCGAAGACCGTGACCCCGTCCTCGGCCGCGTGCTTCGGCTCCAGCTCCTCCGCTTCGTGGGTGAGCGCCCGGCGCCGTACGAGGACCACGGCCGCGCCCAGTACGGCGGTGGCCGCCGCCACCACGAACGGGATGTGGATGTCGGTCCACTCCTCGATCTTCGGCGCGAAGTAGGGCGCCGCGGCGGCCGCGAACCAGCGGACGAAGTTGTAGCCCGCGCTCGCCACCGGGCGCGGCGCGTCCGACACTCCGAGGGCGAGTTCGGTGTAGACGGTGTTGTTCACGCCGATGAACGCACCGGACAGGATCGTGCAGACGATCGCCGTGGTGTGGTCGCCGTAGCCGAGGACCAGCACGTCGGCCGCGAGCAGCACCAGCGAGCCGCCCAGTACCTTCAGCGAGCCGAAGCGCTTCTGCATGCGCGGCGCCACGAGCACCGAGAAGACGGCGAGCAGGACGCCCCACGCGAAGAACACCGCGCCGGACTTGTACGGGGTCATGTTCAGCACGAACGGCGTGAAGGCCAGCACGGTGAAGAACGTGTAGTTGTAGAAGAACGCCGAGATCGCGGCGGAGGCGAGACCGCCGTGCCCCAGCGCCTTGACCGGGTCCAGCAGCGAGGTCTTGCGGGCGGGCTTGGGCTGCTCCTTCAGGAACACCGTGATGCACAGGAAGCCGATGGCCATCAGGAAGGCCGTGCCGAAGAACGGGTAGCGCCAGCTGGCGTCACCGAGCAGCGCGCCCAGCAGCGGTCCGCAGGCCATGCCGAGGCCGAGGGCCGACTCGTACAGCAGGATCGCCGCGGCACTGCCGCCGGCCGCCGCGCCGACGATCACCGCGAGCGCCGTCGAGACGAAGAGCGCGTTGCCCAGGCCCCAGCCGGCCCGGTAGCCGACGAGTTGGCCGACCGTGTCGGAGGTGCCGGCCAGGCCCGCGAAGACCACGACGAAGGCCAGCCCGAGCAGCAGGGTCTTGCGTCCGCCGATGCGGCTGGAGACGAAGCCGGTGACCAGCATCGCGAGGGCGGTGATGAGGAAGTAGGAGGTGAACAGGAGGGAGACCTGGCTGGCGCTCGCGTCCAGGCCCTTGGCGATGGACGGCAGGATCGGGTCGACGAGTCCGATGCCCATGAAGGCCACGACGGACGCGCCGGCGGTCGCCCACACCGCCTTGGGCTGCCGCAGGATGCCGCCTGCACCCGCGTCGAAGGAGTCCATGCATTGCTCCAATGCCGACGAGAAGGGTTGGGGAGGGAGTGGATGGTCCGGGATGTGTTGGTGTTTGCACATAGTAAGTTAGCGACGCTAATTAATGCAATGTACATCTAGTTTTCGCCGGTCAGCCCTTCCGTCCGGATGGGTGATCGTCCTTGACGCGGGGGAGCGAGGGTAGGACCGTGGGGCTCTATGAGGGGCGAACCCAGTTGCCCGAAGTGTGGTGGCCGGGTCAGGGCTCCCGGCCTCTTCGCCGATTCCTGGCAGTGCGTTCTGCACGGCACGGTGCACCCGCTGCAGCCCGTGCTCCCGCCCAGCGTCGAGGCGCTGGGTGTGGTCGTGCACCGCACGCAGGTACCGGTGTGGATGCCGTGGCCGCTGCCGGTCGGCTGGCTGTTCACCGGTGTGGCCTGTGCGGGCGACGACCGCAGCGGCGGCCGGGCGACCGCCGTGGCCTGTTCCGGTCCCGGTCCCCTCGGCGGTGTCGGTGAGCTGATCCTGGTCGCCGAGGAACTCGGCGTCGGCCTCGGCGCGCGCTACGCGGGCCTCGACGCCCCGGATCCGGGGCCGTACATGAACGTCGAGAAGCCGCCCCAGGCGAAAGTGCTGGCCGCCGGCCGCCCCACCCCCCTCTGGCACGTCTCCGGCGCCCCCGTCGACCGCGCGGTCTTCGCCGGGGAGGCCCTCGGGATGTGGCTGTGGGCCGTCGCGTGGCCGGAGCAGTCCGGGCTGCTGATGTACGAGGAACTGGTGCTGACCGACCTGCGGGACGCGGGTGCCGAGGTGGACCTGGTGCCCTGCGGTGCGTTGTCGCCGCGGCTGATCCAGCCGTAGGTCGTCGGCGGGGATTGCGCCGGGCGGCGTCGGGGGGGGGCCTGTCGGCTGTAGTGGGCGCAGGCCCGCTTCGGCTGTGACGGCGGCGGCCGGAGTTCCGGTTATCCTTGAGCGTCCCCTTCCGTCCCGTCACCGCTTGGAGTCAGCGTCGTGCGCATCGATCTGCACACCCACTCCACCGCGTCCGACGGCACGGACACCCCGGGCCAGCTGGTGCGCAAGGCCGCCGCGGCCGGGCTGGACGTCGTCGCGCTGACCGACCACGACACCACCCGCGGCCACGCCGAGGCCGTCGCCGCGCTGCCCGAAGGGCTCACCCTGGTCACCGGCGCCGAGCTGTCCTGCCGCGTCGACGGCATCAGCATGCACATGCTGGCCTACCTCTTCGACCCCGAGGAGCCCGCCCTGCTCGCCGAGCGCGAGCTGGTCCGGGACGACCGGGTGCCGCGCGCCAAGGCCATGGTCGCCAAGCTGAACGCGCTGGGCGTGCCGGTGACCTGGGAGCAGGTCGCGCGCATCGCGGGCGACGGTTCGGTGGGGCGGCCCCACGTGGCGACCGCCCTCGTCGAACTCGGCGTCGTGCCGACCGTGGGCGACGCCTTCACCGAGGAGTGGCTGGCCGACGGCGGCCGGGCCTTCGTGGAGAAGCACGAGACCGACCCCTTCGAAGCGCTGCGGCTGATCAAGGCCGCCGGTGGCGTGGCCGTGTTCGCGCACCCGGCCGCCGCCAAGCGCGGCCGTACGGTGCCGGAGTCCACGATCGCCGAACTGGCCGCCGCCGGACTCGACGGCGTCGAGGTCGACCACATGGACCACGACGCGGACGCGCGGGCGCGGCTGCGCGGGCTCGCCGAGGAGCTCGGGCTCCTGATGACCGGCTCCAGCGACTACCACGGCAGCCGGAAGACCTGCCTGCTCGGTGAGTACACGACGGACCCCGAGGTGTACGGGGAGATCACGCGGCGGGCCTTCGGGGCCTTCCCGGTGCCGGGCGCCGGCGGAGTCTGAGCCGTACTCCCCGCACGTCCACGTTCATTTCTCGCGCAAGGCCAGTAGCTCACCCATGTTCGACATCGCCGTCTTCGGCTCCCTCTTTCTGACCCTTTTTGTCATCATGGATCCCCCCGGGATCACCCCGATCTTCCTCGCGCTGACCTCCGGCCGGCCCGCCAAGGTGCAGAAGCGGATGGCCTTCCAGGCCGTCTGCGTCGCCGGTGGCGTGATCACCGTGTTCGGTCTCCTCGGGCACCAGATCCTCGACTACCTTCACGTCTCCGTGCCCGCGCTGATGATCGCGGGCGGGCTGCTGCTCCTGCTGATCGCGCTGGACCTGCTCACCGGCAAGACGGACGAACCGAAGCAGACCAAGGACGTCAACGTCGCGCTCGTACCGCTGGGCATGCCGCTGCTGGCCGGGCCCGGTGCGATCGTGTCGGTCATCCTGGCCGTGCAGAAGGCCGACAGCGTGACCACGCAGGTGTCGGTGTGGGCAGCGATCCTCGCGATCCACGTGGTGCTGTGGCTGGTGATGCGGTACTCGCTGCTGATCATCCGCGTCATCAAGGACGGCGGCGTCGTCCTGGTGACCCGCCTCGCGGGCATGATGCTCTCCGCGATCGCGGTGCAGCAGATCATCAACGGGGTCACGCAGGTCGTCCAAGGGGCGTGAGGGCGACGAACGGGACCCCCGCACGGCATTCGTGCGGGGGTCCCGGTGTGTGCGGGTGTCCGCGCTACAAGGCCGCGGTGTCGGCCGGGCGGATCCACAGGCGCTGCCCGATGGCGGCGGCCTGCTGAACGATGCGGTTCACGGAGGCGGCGTCCACGACGGTCGTGTCCACGGGGGTTCCGTCGACGTCGTCGAGTCGCATGACTTCAAAGCGCATGGCCTCTCCCTTGATCTGGTCATCCTCCTGAGGAGAACTACTGGTGTGGCTCCCGGGTCGTCGGTGCCCGGGGAGTCGTTCATAGTCAACGGGCTGCGTGTTACAAACATTCCCTACGCTAAAGAAATTTTTCGAACGGCTAATTACTGACCGGTAAGTCGATCGATGTCGAGTGCCGGATGCGCGAGTTGATCGACGCGCAAGCGCTGGGTGCGATGGATGCCCGGACAAGACTGACCGGGACCGGTTGTGTTCGCAGCGTGACCGCCGGGACAATGGGAGGTGATGAACGACGACCTCGCCACCCTGAACGCCCGCATCGATCGCACCAACGAGCTGCTCCAGCGCATGCTCGCCGAGGTGGCCAAAACGCCCTCGACCCACGCGATCTTCGTCGATGCCGGGTACCTCTACGCGGCGGCGGGACGTCTGGTGGCCGGGACCGAGGACCGCCGGGCCTTCGACCTGGACGCCGAGGGACTGATCGAGGCGCTCATCGACAAGGCGCGCACGATCTTCGCGGACAGCCGTCTCCTGCGGGTCTACTGGTACGACGGTGCCCGGCGGCGCATCCACACCGCCGAGCAGCAGTCCATCGCCGAGCTGCCGGACGTGAAGGTCCGCCTGGGCAACCTGAACGCCAACAACCAGCAGAAGGGCGTCGACTCCCTCATCCGCTCCGACCTGGAGTCCCTCGCCCGGCACCGCGCGATCAGCGACGTCGCCCTGCTCGGCGGCGACGAGGACCTGGTGTCGGCGGTCGAGGCCGCCCAGGGCTACGGCGCCCGCGTCCACCTGTGGGGCATCGAGGCACCCGAGGGCCGCAATCAGGCCGACCCCCTGCTGTGGGAGGTCGACAGCCAGCGCACCTTCGACCTCGACTTCTGCAAGCCGTACGTCTCCCGGCGCACGGCCCAGGGGTACGAGGCTACGGGCGCCGCCCGCCCCGCCCGCGAGGACGTCCGTTTCGTCGGCGCGCAGATCGCGGCGAAGTGGCTGGCCGCCCGGGGCCGCGAGTCACTGGTGGATCTCCTCCCCGGCCACCCCTACCTACCCGGCTCGGTGGACCAGGACCTGCTGGTCGAGGCCGAGGGACTGCTGCAGTACTCGCTGCGCGGCCAGGCCGACCTGCGGAGGGCGCTGCGGGACGGCTTCTGGGAGCACCTGCGGGCGCAGTACTAGGGAGCGTCCGGCCGCGGGGCGATGTCGTCCCAGAAGCCGGCGAGGGCGCGGGCGGTCGGCAGGGGCTGGTCGGTGTTGGGGGAGTGCTCGGCTCCGTCGATCACGGTCCGGCGCGCGTCGAGACGTACGGCCATCTCGTCCAGGAGGGGGACCGGCCAGGTGTCGTCGTAGGCACCCGACAGGACGTGGCAGGGCAGTGGTGTGGCGGCGAGTTCGGCGACCCTGTCCGGCTCGGTGCACAGCTGCCGCCCGGTGGCCAGCAGCTGGGCCGGCCTGGTGCCCAGCCAGCGGTCGCGCAGTCGTTCCGGGTCCTCCGGGCCGTGGGCGGGGGCGGGGGCGCCGACCTCCTCGGGCGGTCCCATCGCCTGGATCACCTGCCAGACCTCGGCCATCGTCATGGTGCCGAGCGCGTCGCGCAGCAGCTTCACCCGCTGCTGCTGGGAGACGGAGATCCGCGCGGGGCCCGAGGACATCAGCGTGAGCGAGACGAAGGGGGCGTGATCGAGGAGGACGGCCGCCCGCGCGATCTGGCCCCCTAGGGAATGCCCGAGGAGATGGACCCGCGTCCCGAGGGCGGCGACCTGCGCGAGCACGTCCCGGGCCAGCTCGGCCTGCGCGTAGACGGTCTCGTCGTGCTCGGGTCCGTCGGACTCGTACTGTCCCCGCCCGTCCACCGCGACCGTACGGTACCCGCGCCTCCCGAGCGGCTCGTGCAGCAGCGTGAAGTCCTCCTTGCTGCCCGTGAACCCGGGCAGCATCAGCACCGTTCCCCGCGCTTCGGTCCCGTCGGCCACGGGCGAGTCGACGACGGCGAACTCGCCGCGCTCGGTACGCAGCCGGTACGCGCGGGCGTCGGAGGGCGGGGTGAAGGCGGCGTTCCTGCTCACGGGCAGAGGTTATCGGGCGGCGCGGTGCGGGGTCGGGGCGGTGCGGGGTCGGGGCGGTGCGGGCGAGGGGGCGGTCGGTGAGGGGGGAAGCTGGCGGTGGGGGCCGTTGGCGGGGCGCCGGGGAGGAGTCTCGGGGCCGGGCGGGCGTGCGCGGGGTGCCGGGTGGTCGGGGGCGCGGGGGCGTCGGGGTGCCGGGTGGTCGAGTGCGTGAGGTGCCTGGTCGGCGGGGGAACGCCGGCGGCCCGGTCCGCGTGGGTGGCGGGACCGGGCCGACGGTCAGGTGAGGCGGAGGCGATCAGCTCTCGCCGGACTCCGAGGAATCCGCGGGACGCGCCGCAGCCGCGGCCGTCTTGCGGGTGCGCCGCGCCTTCGGCTTGGCCTCGGCCGTGTCGGCGGCCTCCGCGGGCGCCTCCGCCGCGGTCGCGGCCTTACGGGTCCGGCGCCGCGGTGCGGCCTCCGGCTCCTGTGCCGACTGGGCGGGGATGCCCGCGGTGGCTTCGGTGCCTTCGGTGGCCGCTGCGGTCTTGCGGGTGCGGCGGCGGGGCTTGGTCTCGGTCGCCTCGGCCGTGTCGGCGGCGGTCTCCGCCTTGGTGGCGGCCGTCTTCCGGGTGCGTCGGGGCTTGGCCTCGGCGGTTTCCGGTGCCTGGACCGCGGCCTCGGTGACCTCGGTGCCTTCGGTGGCCGCTGCGGTCTTGCGGGTGCGGCGGCGGGGCTTGGTCTCGGTCGCCTCGGCCGTGTCGGCGGCGGCCTCCGCCGCGTTGGCGGTCGCCTTCCGGGTGCGCCGGGGCTTCGCCTCCGTGGCCTCCGCCGTGTCGAGGGCCGCTTCCGTCTTCGCGGCGGCCGTCTTGCGGGTACGGCGCGGCTTCGCCTCGGCCGCCTCCGGCTCCTGTGCCGACTGGGCCGGGATCTCGGCGGTGGCCTCGGCGGCCTCGGTGCCTTCGGCGGCTTCAGCGGTCTTGCGGGTGCGGCGGCGGGGCTTGGTCTCGGTCGCCTCGGCCGTGTCGGCGGCGGCTTCCGCCTTGGTGGCGGCCGTCTTCCGGGTGCGTCGGGGCTTGGCCTCGGCGGTTTCCGGTGCCTGGACCACGGCCTCGGCGGCCTCGCCCGTGTCGGCGGCGGCCGTTGCCTTCGCGGCGGCCGTCTTGCGGGCGCGGCGCGGCTTCGCCTCCGTCGGCGCGGTCGCGGCCTCGGTCGCCGCCTCCGCCGTGTCGACCGCCGTCTCCGCGGCCGTGGCCGTGGTCGCGGCCTTGCGGGTGCGGCGGCGCGGCTTCTCCACCGGGGCCTCGGCCACCGGAGCGGCCTCGACGACCGCCGGCTCGACGACCGCCGGCTCGACGACCGCCGGCTCGATCACCGGGGTGGTCTCGAGCGCGGTGGCCTGGGCCTCGGCCGACTTGCGGGTGCGGCGGCGGCGCGGCTTCGCGGGAGCCTCCGTGGCCTCCGCGGTTTCGGACACCGCGGGCGCGCTGTCGGCCACGGCAGGTGCCGCGGGAGCGTCGGCCGTCGCGGGCGTCACCGGCCGCTGGGCCGGCTCCCCACCGCGAGTACGGCGTCGGCGGCGCAGCGTACGCGGACCCTGGGCGGCGTCCGGGCCGGCGTCGGCGGCGCGGTCCGCACCGCCGGTCACGGCCTCGGGGGCGTTGGTCGCGGAGACGTCGGCGTCCACCGGGGCCCCGCCGCGCATCCGGCGGCGGCGCCGCGGCGTACCGGACGGACGCTCGCGGTCGGCGGAACGAGACTCGTCCCGGCCGCCACGGCCACCCCGGTCGCCACGCGTGCGGCCACCGCGGCCGCCCGGCTCGCCCAGGTCCTCCATCTCCTCGGCGTCGAGCCCGGCACGGGTGCGCTCCGAGCGCGGAAGCACGCCCTTGGTGCCCTCGGGGATGCCGAGGTCCGTGTACAGGTGCGGGGAGGTGGAGTAGGTCTCCGGCGGGTCGTTGAAGTCCAGCTGCAGCGCCTTGTTGATCAGCTGCCAGCGGGGGATGTCGTCCCAGTCGACCAGTGTGATCGCCGTACCCTTGGCGCCCGCGCGGCCGGTGCGGCCGATGCGGTGCAGGTACGTCTTCTCCTCTTCCGGCGACTGGTAGTTGATGACGTGCGTCACGCCCTCGACGTCGATGCCGCGGGCGGCCACGTCGGTGCAGACGAGCACGTCCACCTTGCCGTTGCGGAAGGCGCGCAGCGCTTGCTCGCGGGCGCCCTGGCCGAGGTCGCCGTGGACCGCGCCGGAGGCGAAGCCGCGCTGCTTGAGCTGGTCGGCCAGGTCGGCCGCCGTGCGCTTGGTGCGGCAGAAGACCATGGCAAGGCCCCGGCCCTCGGCCTGCAGTATGCGCGCCACCATCTCGGGCTTGTCCATGTTGTGCGCGCGGTAGATGTACTGCTTGGTGTTCGCGACCGTCGCGCCCGCGTCGTCCGGCGAGGTGGCCGAGATGTGCGTCGGCTGCGACATGTAACGGCGGGCCAGTCCGATGACCGCACCTGGCATGGTGGCCGAGAACAGCATGGTCTGGCGCCGGACCGGCAGCATGTTGATGATCTTCTCGACGTCGGGCAGGAAGCCCAGGTCGAGCATCTCGTCGGCCTCGTCGAGGACGAGCGACTTGATGTGCTTGAGGTCGAGCTTCTTCTGGCCCGCGAGGTCCAGCAGACGGCCCGGGGTGCCGACGACCACGTCGACGCCCTTCTTCAGGGCCTCCACCTGCGGCTCGTAGGCACGGCCGCCGTAGATCGCGGTGACGCGCACGTTGCGGACCTTGCCGGCGGTCAGGAGGTCGTTGGTGACCTGCTGGCACAGCTCGCGCGTCGGAACGACGACGAGGGCCTGCGGGGCGTCGGTCAGGGCCTCGGGCGCGGCGCGGCCCGCCTCGACGTCGGCGGGGACGGTCACGCGATCGAGGAGCGGGAGGCCGAAGCCCAGCGTCTTGCCGGTGCCGGTCTTGGCCTGGCCGATGACGTCCTTGCCCGACAGGGCCACGGGGAGCGTCATCTCCTGGATGGGGAAGGGACTGATGATGCCGACGGCTTCAAGGGCTTCGGCGGTCTCGGGGAGGATCCCGAGGGATCGGAACGTCGTAGTCAGGGTGCTGCCTCTTCTGTGTGCGTGGTGCGAGGCGAGCGCGCGGGTCGTGCCGGACCGTGTCGGGGACGTCGGCTGCCTTACGGGTGAGCCGTAGGACACGGGACCTCTGTCGACGCTCCAGCGCTCGTACCACTGAGGGTCCCCCTCCGGACTCCGTACGCGGCGTGGCGTACGGCGGGAGGGCTGTCGGGTCGGAGCCGATCGGGCCACCGACCGGGCATCCTCATGCGTGCGGCCCGACGAAGAAGTCACGTACCCGTACGTCACATACTCGGCAGGCGCATTACCACCATACCCCGGATTCGCGCACACGCGATGGCCGATTCGGTCACGTAGTCGTCGTCACACCGGCCGAGGGGGATCGGTCAGGGGTCGGCCAGGGGTCGGCCAGGGTCGACCGGGGGCCTTCCGGCAGGCGGAGGGCGGGCTATTGTGCGCTGCATGACGAGCTCTGACAAGCCTGGCAACGCCGCAGAAGCCCCCGCCGACACCACCGGTACCGCCGGTGCCACCGGAGTAGCCGCCCAGGACTGGACGACGGCCGCCGCCGATCCGCAGTACCGCGCCGCGGTCGTGGACCTCCTCGGCGCACTCGCGTACGGCGAGCTGGCGGCGTTCGAGCGGCTCGCGGAGGACGCCAAGCTGGCGCCCACGCTGGCGGACAAGGCGGAGCTGGCGAAGATGGCGTCGGCGGAGTTCCACCACTTCGAGCGGCTGCGCGACCGGCTCGCCGAGATCGGTGAGGAGCCGACGGCGGCGATGGAGCCGTTCGTGTCCGCCTACGACGGCTTCCACAAGCAGACCGCCCCTTCCGACTGGCTGGAGGGGCTCGTCAAGGCCTACGTCGGCGACTCCATCGCCAGTGACTTCTACCGCGAGGTCGCCGCCCGTCTCGACTCCGACACCCGCGAACTGGTGCTGGCGGTGCTCGACGACACCGGGCACGCCGGTTTCGCCGTGGAGAAGGTGCGTGCCGCGATCGACGCGGACCCGCGCGTGGGCGGGCGGCTCGCGCTGTGGGCGCGGAGGCTGATGGGCGAGGCGCTGTCCCAGTCCCAGCGGGTGGTCGCCGACCGGGACGCCCTCTCGACGATGCTCGTGGGCGGAGTCGCGGACGGCTTCGACCTCGCCGAGGTCGGCAGGATGTTCTCCCGGATCACCGAGGCCCACACCAAGCGGATGGCGGCTCTGGGGCTGGCGGCCTGACCTCGGACGACGTGGGCCCGTGCCGCTCGGCGTGGGTCACGCGCGGTGTGGGTCACGCGCGGTGTGGGTCCGCGCGGTGTGGGTCCCGCACGGTGTGCGGGTGAGGTCGCGGGTCGGGTGCTCAGCCCGACGGGCTGAGCGGCCGGCAGGCGGTCAGGCGGTCGCGGAGCGTCGGCGGAGTCCTGTCGCGGGGCGCAGCAGCAAGGAGAGCGAGGCCGCGGAGAGGGCCGCCGAGCCCAGCAGGACCAGCAGGAGACCGCCGGCGCCCAGCGCGGTGTGCGTGACGAACGCCCCGGAGAGGGCTCCGGCGATGCCCGTCGGCAGCACCAGGACGCGGGCCGGGAGCCGATGTGACAGACGGTGGGCGGCAGCCCACGCCAGAGCGAGGCCGAGGATCGCGGCGCTGAGCGCTTCCAAGAGCATGTCGGGGTCCCTCCCACGCGGCCGGCCCGCCCGAAACGGTCACAGCCGTCTTACCCCTGACCTGCGGAATGCAATCCTCCCCCTGTGGGTGAACTGTGCTCCAGTCGCGCGCGCGAAGTGCGGGAGGCGGGGCGGAAGAAGGTACGCGAGGGCTGAAAGTACGCAGGGGGCGCAGGGGCTGAGGGGAGCGTGGGACGGGACGCCGTACGTACGGACGGCCCCGGAAGCACGCAGGGGCCCGGCGGTGAGTCACCGCCGGGCCCCTGCGAACTTCGTCCGTCGTCCCGCGTCCGCCGACTACAGCGCGCCGAAGCCCACCTTGCGCGGGGACGGCTCGCCGATCTCGATGTAGGCGAGACGGTCTGCCGGCACCAGGACCTTGCGGCCGTGTTCGTCCACGAGGCTCAGCAGCTGAGACTTGCCGGCCAGTGCCTCGGCCACCACACGCTCGACCTCCTCGGCACTCTGACCGCTCTCCAGAACGATCTCGCGGGGCGCGTGCTGCACGCCGATCTTGACCTCCACGGCTATGTCCCTCCGACGGTCAGTGAAGTGCGCGATCTTCCGCGCCGTACCCAGCACACATTAGCCCGGTGAGGGGACGTACACGCTGCGCCGGAGAACGCCAGGAGCGAACACCCGACGGGAACAGGAGTCCCGTGCGTCCCGCCGTCGTGCCGGTCAGTGCTGCTCGGTGCCGTGCAGCGGGAAGCCGGCGATGCCCCGCCAGGCGAGCGAGGTCAGCAACTGCACCGCCTGGTCGCGCGGCACGCTGCGGTCACTGTGCAGCCACGAGCGGGCCACGACCTGGGCGAGGCCGCCCAGCCCGGAGGCCAGCAGCATCGACTCGGCCCGCGAGAGGCCGGTGTCCTCGGCGATGACGTCGCAGATCGCCTCGGCGCACTCGTTGGTGACCTTGTCGACCCGCTCGCGCACGGCGGGCTCGTTGGTCAGGTCCGACTCGAAGACCAGGCGGAAGGCGCCGCCGTCGTCCTCGACGTACGCGAAGTAGGCGTCCATCGTCGCCCGGACGCGCTGCTTGTTGTCGGTCGTCGACGCGAGCGCGTGCCGCACGGACTGGATCAGGGCCTCGCAGTGCTGGTCCAGCAGGGCGAGGTAGAGGTCGAGCTTGCCGGGGAAGTGCTGGTAGAGCACCGGCTTGCTGACGCCGGCCCGCTCGGCGATGTCGTCCATCGCGGCCGCGTGGTAGCCCTGGGCCACGAATACTTCCTGTGCGGCGCCCAGCAGCTGGTTGCGTCGGGCTCGGCGGGGAAGGCGTGTGCCCCGCGGGCGTACCGCCTCTGTCTGCTCGATGGCTGTCACGCCGCCTCCCATAGTCGTCCTCGTGCGGTGTGCGCCGCGTCGCCATCGTACTTTTCGGTAACCGTGGTGTGTGCGGTGCGAGCGCAGAATTTCACGGACCGGACGGTGACGAAAGCCGCGCAACAGGTTTCAAAAGGGTTCAGACCGGGCAGATATCGGCCTCCTTCCTGCTCGGCCGGCCTTTCGCCGCTGATCCGCGGCCGTACCGGCCGCTCAGCGGTAGTCGTCCTCGTCGTGCGAGACGACCCGGGCCTGTTCCGCCAGGTCGGCCTCATTGGCGCGGTCCGGTTCGTGACCGGTGAGCGGATCGTCGCGCTCCGGTGCGATGTCCGCCTTCTGCTCGGCGGCGTCGGCGTCCGGCGCCTCGACGTCGAACTCCTCCGCTTCCTGCGCCTCGTCCTCGAAGGTCTCGGGGTCGGTCGGGTCGACGGTCATGCTGGGCTCCCTTCCTACGAACGTCCCTGAAGGTGCAGGGGCCACACGCGGGTGCCCACTCCATGAGCGTAGGAGACACCCGATCCGGACGCCATGCGTCGTCCGCGGCCCTCGGGGGCGGTGGTGCGATGAGGGGTACCCGGTTGTTGCCGGCGCACCGCCGCCGACGCGAGCGCCCGGGTGGTCGCCGACGCCACGCCCCTTGTGATGGCGAACACATGAACCACTGCGTGATCGTCTCGTAACATTGCCGCATGTCTTCGACCGAGCCGCCGTCCGCCTCGCCCGCCAACGTGCTGCCGAAGGTCGCGGCCGTCAAGGTCGCGGACGGTGAGCGTCTCAGGTCGGTCCACCTGCCCGGCATCACCCTGACGGTGCGCTCGCGCCCACCCGCCCGCGCGGGACTGCCGCCGGCGCTCTACATCCACGGCCTGGGAGGCTCCTCGCAGAACTGGTCGGCGCTCATGCCGTTGCTGGACGGCGTCGTCGACAACGAGGCCGTGGACCTGCCCGGCTTCGGCGACTCACCGCCACCGGACGACGGCGACTACTCGATCACGGGTCACGCCCGGGCGGTCATCCGATACCTCGACGCCTCCGGACGCGGCCCCGTGCACCTCTTCGGCAACTCGCTCGGCGGCGCCGTCACCACCCGCGTCGCCGCGGTGCGGCCCGACCTCGTGCGGACGCTGACCCTCGTGTCGCCCGCGCTGCCGGAGATCCGCGTGCAGCGCACCGCCGTGCCGACGGGACTGCTGGCGGTGCCGGGGGTGGCGGCACTGTTCACCCGGCTCACCCGGGAGTGGACCGCGGAGCAGCGGGTGCGCGGCGTGACGGCGCTCTGCTACGGCGACCCCGGCAGAGTGAGTGAGGAGGGCTTCCGCAACGCCGTCGAGGAGATGGAGCGGCGGCTGCAACTCCCGTACTTCTGGGACGCGATGGCGCGCTCCGCCCGCGGGATCGTCAACGCCTACACGCTGGGCGGCCAGCACGCGCTGTGGCGACAGGCCGAACGGGTTCTCGCACCCACGCTCCTGGTCTACGGTGGACGGGACCAACTCGTCGGCTACCGCATGGCCCAGCGGGCCGCCCGCGCCTTCCGTGACTCCCGGCTGCTCACCCTGCCGGACGCGGGTCACGTGGCGATGATGGAGTATCCGGAGACCGTGGCCACGGCGTTCCGCGAACTCCTCGCGGACACCGGGAAGCCGGCTGCCGACGAGAGGACCGACGGGGTCGTCGCGGACGAACCCGCCAACCAGAGCACAGGAGGCTGAGGCGCGACGTGGGACGCCACAGCCGACGCGGACCCGCTCCCAAGCCCGCCGACGCGGACACCCCCGCGCGGGAGAACCGCGCCGGCCTGCTGGGCCGCCGCCGGGCGCCCGAACCTCCGGCGGGGGAGCAGACGCCGCCGGGTGGCACGCCCGGCGCGCGATCCGGCACGACACCGGGTGGGCCCCGGGATTGGGCCGGCGGTGGCCCGCAGGGTTACGCAGCCCAGAGGCCGAGGCCGGGGGAGGGCACGCCCGCGCATGGGTTTCCGCAGGTCGGGGGCGAGACGCCGGCGCACGGATCTCCACGCGTCCCGAACGGGACGCCGGCGCGGGGCGTTCCCAGGCTGCCCGACGGCACGCCGGCCCATGGTGTGCCGCGCGTTCGGGGTGGCCATCCCGAGCAGCGCGAACCCGGGGGCGGCTGGGGTGAATTGAGCGGACGGCCCGGTGCGGGGTACGCCACTCCGGCGGGACCGCCCGCCGACGCGCCCGCGCGCCCCGGGCCTCCCGGCGGGCCCGCGGGACCCGGCGTCCCCTTCCCGCGGCAGCGTCAGGCGCCTCCGGGTGGGCCTCGGCAGGCGCCCCCGCAAGGACCTCGCCAGGCGCCCTGGGGAGGGCCTCGCCAGGATTACCTGGACGCCTTCGACGGGGACGACGACGTCTTCGCGCCCCGCTCCCCGCGCCGTACGGCCGTGTCCGCGTCCGCGCAGCCCGCCGGCCCTTACGCCGCCGTCACCGACCGGAGCGCCGGCGACGGGCCCAGCGGCCGAGGGCCCGGGACCGACGCCGACGACGCGCCGCCCTCGGGTGAACCGGCGCCGGCCAAGGGCGGCAAGGGCAAGACCTTCACCGGCATCGCCGCTGCCGCGGTCACCACCGTGCTGGCGGTCGTCGTGGCCGGGCAGGTCGCCGACGGGTCGGACGGCGAGGGCGTGCGGTCGCAGTCCGCCACCGACCAGGCCCGCGGCGTCCACGACTCCGCGTCGCGGACGGACGACCGGCCGACGCCCTCCGCGCCCGCGGCGCCGTTGACGTACGAGCAGAAGATGGGCAAGACGTACCCGCTCAGTGCCACGCTCAAGGGGTCCGGCGAGTTCGAGGCGATCCCCGGCATCGCGAAGGGGCCGGGGAAGGGGCAGCTGCACACCTACCGAGTTGACGTGGAGCAGGGGCTCGGTCTCGACGGCGAACTCTTCGCCGAGGCCGTCCACAAGACGCTCAACGACGACCGGAGCTGGGCCCACAACGGCGCCCACTCCTTCGAGCGCGTCTACTCCGGAGAGCCCGAGTTCGTGATCACGCTGGCCAGCCCCGGCACCACCGCCGAGTGGTGCGCCAAGTCCGGCCTGGACACGACTGTGGACAACGTGTCCTGCGACTCGGCCGCCACCCAGCGCGTGATGATCAACGCCTACCGGTGGGCGCAGGGCGCCGAGCCGTACGGCGACGACATCCACGGCTACCGGCAGATGCTGATCAACCACGAGATCGGCCACCGCATCGGCTACAACCACGTCACCTGCGACAAGGACGGCGAACTCGCCCCGGTCATGCAGCAGCAGACCAAGTTCATCGACCACGACGGAATCGACTGCCGCCCCAACCCCTGGGCTTATCCGAACAGTTGACCGGCGAGGTCTGGCCGCCTTGTTGCGCACAGTAGTCATGTGATCCCTTAGCGCGACCGAACGCCTCCCGCACGGGAAAGTTACGACCGTTCACCCCTTTTGGTGGCGCGATGGACAACCGTCCATCGCGCCACCGCCTTGTCCGCTTACGTTCGTCCCGCTGCGAGCCGCCGGGCCAACGGCGGCTCCCTGGACGGGAGATCGGGGGTGCGCGCGTGCGCATCGGACTGCTTACGGAGGGTGGCTATCCGTATGTGAACGGTGAGCCCGGGCTCTGGTGCGACCGGCTTGTGCGAGGGCTCGAGCAGCACGAGTTCGACGTCTACGCGCTCGCCCGCAGCGAGCGTCAGGAGGCCGAGGGCTGGGTTCCGCTGCCGCCGCAGGTCGGCCGCGTGCGCACCGCGTCGCTGTGGGACGCCGAGGACGACGGCGTCGTGTACGGACGGCGTACGCGCCGGCGCTTCGCCGAGTGCTACGGCGAACTGGCCGCGAGCCTGTGTGCGACCGCCCCCGTGGGGGCCTCCGGGATTGCCGAGACGACGGCGCCGCGAGCGGAGGGAACCGGCACCCACGACCAGTCCGCCCATGAGGCGGACCGTTTCGCCAACGCGCTGTACGGCCTCGCCGAACTGGCCCGCGACGAGGGCGGCCTGCCCCGCGCACTGCGCTCGGAGACCGCCGTACGCGCCCTGGAACGCGCCTGCCGCGCGCCCGGCGCCCACCGCTCCGCGCGCGAGGCCCGCGTCCCGGATCTGCTCACCGTCGCCGCACGCCTCGAACGCGCCCTGCGCCCCCTGTCGCTCGACTGGTACGGGGACGACGGCCTGGGTGCCGTCGACCTGTGCCACGCGGCCTCCGGCGGCACCGCCGCCCTGCCGGGCCTGCTCGCCCGGCACTTCTGCGGGGTGCCGCTGCTGGTGACCGAGTACGGGGTGCGGTTGCGGGCGCACTACCTCACGGAACCCGATTCATCACCACCCATACGGTTCCTGCTGGCCGCCTTCCACGGTCGGCTGGCCGCCGAGACCTACCGGAGCGCGGCCCTGATCACGCCCGGCAACACGCATGCCCGACGCTGGCAGGAGCGCTGCGGAGCCGAGCGCGCCAAGCTCCGTACGGTCCACCCGGGCATGGACGCGGCGCCCTTCGCCGAGGCGGGCGAGTCGCCGGAGTGCGCCGATCCGCACACCCTGGTCTGGGTCGGCCGGGTCGAACCGGCCAAGGACCTCGTCTCGCTGCTGCACGCCTTCGCGGAGATCCGCAGGGCGGAGCCCGAGGCCCGCCTCAGGATCGTGGGCGGCCCGTCCGGACCCGAGGGTGCGGCCTACCTCGCCCATTGCAGGAACCTGGCCGCGCAGCTCTTCCCCGACGAGGCCGACGGCCCGCACGCCGTCGGCAGCAACCCGGTGTCCTTCGAGGAGACCGGCGGGCCGGAACTTCCCTCTCGCGCCGAGGCGTACGCGTCGGGAGCCCTGGTGGTCCTCTCCAGCGTCGTCGAGGGGTTCCCGGCCGGCCTGGTCGAGGCCATGTTCTGCGGCCGGGCGACGGTGTCCACGGACGTCGGCGCGGTGGTGGAGGCCATCGGCGGCACCGGGCTCGTCGTGCCTCCGCGCAACCCCCGGGCACTCGCCGAGGCGTGCGTCGCCCTGCTGCGTGATCCCGAGCGCCGTGCGCGCCTGGGCGCCGCCGCGCGCGCCCGCGCACTGGAGCTGTTCACCGTCGAGCAGAACATCGCGGCATTTCGCGGCATTTACCTCGACATCCTTTCGCGTACACCCGCGCGCCGCGTCGTCCTCGACGACACCGGTGAACCTCTGCCGTTCTCCGTCCCCGCCGAGGCACATGTTCCCGGGCGCTGGACGGACGCCAAGGTCCGTGCGGTGGTGCGAGGGGGCCCGGCCTGGGCGACGGACACTCCCGTCCGGGCCACGGCCGCCCGGAGCTCGGAGGACGACGGGGTGGCCGGATCCGGGGGATCCGAGGGAT
The DNA here is from genome assembly GCF_046628145.1 of Streptomyces mutabilis. Taxonomy (NCBI): domain Bacteria; kingdom Bacillati; phylum Actinomycetota; class Actinomycetes; order Kitasatosporales; family Streptomycetaceae; genus Streptomyces; species Streptomyces mutabilis. The sequence goes on from NZ_CP176874.1 coordinate 5,124,077, forward strand.
CCGAGGGATCCGAGGGACCCGGGGGACCCGGGGGACCCGGAGGACTCGGGGCATCGGAATCGGCGACCGGGGGAGGCCGGGCGGCGGTTCCGGCGGCGGTGGCTGAGAGGGCCGGGGCGGCGGTTCCGGTGTGGGCGGTCGAGGGAGCCCGGACGGTAGTTCCGGCGTCGGCCGTCGAGGGGGCCCGGACGGCGGTCCCGGTGTCGGCGGGCGAGGGGGCCGGGGCGGCAGGCCCCGTTCCCGTGACCGAGGGAGTCCGAGCCACCGCTTCGATTTCCGCCACCGAGGGGCCCCGAGCCGCCGCCTCGGTTTCCGCGACCGAGGGGGTCCGATGAGCGGCCTCGGCGAGCTGGACCGCGACCGGGTCCCGGCCGGGACCGAGGAGATCGGTACACGGGCGCCGTCCACCGCGCGCCGCGTCGCCGCGGACCCGGTGAAGGCTCTGATGCACCGGCACCGCGAGCTCTGCCGACGCGCCGTGGACCCGCTGGAGATCGCGGCCGGGCTGGAGGCCCACGGCATCACCGACCGGACCGCCGCACGCTTCCGGCACCGGGACGTCTTCTCTCTCGCCGAGGAGATGTACGCCCGCGTCCCGCGCGACGCCGACACGCCCCCGCGCCCCACAGGCCGGCCCTCCCCCCGGGCGCAGACCGCCTGGATCGTGCTCGCCCTGCTGCCGGGCGCCCTGTGCGCCGCCGCGGTGGCCGCCCTGCGCCTCACCGACGGCCGGCCACGCCTGGTCGCGGCCACCGTCGGAACGCTCGCGGTGGCCCTCGCTCTGCGCGCGCTACTGCGCCGAGGGCCGTTGAGCGCCGCCGCGCGCACCTCCGCCACCTGGACCTGCTGGCTCGTCGGCTACGCCCTTCTCGGCGACGGCCTGCTCCGCACCGCTCTCACCGGCGGCCCGGACGGCCTGCCCGACGGAACCGCCGACGGACCGTGGCCCGTCACCGTCGCCCCCGTGCTGGCCCTCGCCCTGGCCTGCGCTCCGGCTGCCGCGAGCGCCCACCTCTTCGCCGTGCGAGCCCGCCGCAAACTGACGGCCAGCCGGGGGCTGGCGGACTTCTCCGCCGCCGTACGCCCCCTGCTGATCGGCACGTTCGTCCTGTTCATCGGTGCCGTCACGGCCCTGGTGGCGCTGACCGGCGCCGTACTCCGGGAACCCGCCGCCTACCCGCAGGCGCTCACCCTGGGCGCCCTCCTCCTGCTCGCCCGCATGCTCACGGTGCACGGCCACACGCACGCCCCCGCGCTCGTTCTCACCGCCGCGGCCACCGCGCAGGCGGCGGCCGTGGCCACGCTCTTCGCCGCCCGACTCCCCGGCTGCGACTTCCTGGCCGTCCCCGTGGAGGCGCTGGTCGCCGCCTGCGGCCCGGCAGGAGTCCCGACCGCGGCGTGCGGCACCGGCGCCCTGGTCCTCCTGGTCCACGCGGCCCGCCGCCTGACCAAGGCATCCGCGCACGCGGCGCCGGAGCACCCGCGTTGACCACATCCCAGGACACCCCCCCACACGTCCGCACCACCCCTTGAAGGAGCCCCCAGATGACCACCTCCCGACCCGACGCCTCGGCACCGGGAGCCGCCCGATGAGAGTCCTGCTGATCGGAGCCAACGGCTACATCGGCCGCTTCGTCGCCGAGCGCCTGCTCGCCGACCCGGCCGTCCAGCTCACCGCACTGGGCCGCGGCGACGACGCCGACGTCCGTTTCGACCTCGCCAGCGGCAGCCCGGGCGCCCTCACCCGCTTCCTCGACGCGGTCCACCCCGGGGTCGTCGTCAACTGCGCGGGGGCCACCCGTGGCGGCGCGCGTGAGCTCACCCGGCACAACACCGTCGCCGTCGCCACCATCTGCGAGGCCCTGCGCCGCAGCGGCTGCGGCGCCCGCCTGGTACAGGTCGGCTGCAGCGCCGAGTACGGCCCCAGCCAGCCCGGCTCCTCCACCGCGGAGGACGCCGTGCCCCGGCCCGGCGGCCCCTACGGCGTCAGCAAACTCGCCGCCACCGAACTCGTCCTCGGCTCCGGCCTGGACGCCGTCGTCCTCCGGGTCTTCTCGCCCGCCGGCCCCGGCACCCCCGCGGGCTCCCCGCTGGGCCGTCTCGCCGAGGCCATGCGCCGCGCGATGCAGTCCGGCGACGGCGAGCTCCGGCTCGGCGGCCTCGGTGCGCAGCGCGACTTCATCGATGTCCGTGACGTCGCCCGCGCCGTCCACGCCGCCTCCCTCTCCGCCGCGCAGGGCGTCATCAACATCGGTTCCGGCCGTGCCGTGCGCCTGCGCGACGCCGCCGCGACCCTCGCCCGCGTGGCCGGCTACGGCGGAGCCCTGCACGAACTCGACGGCCCGCCCGGCGCACTCCGGCCGGCCATCGGCCACCCCCGCACCGAATCCGTCGCCCACCGCGTCGACGCCCTGGGCCACCACCGCGCCGACGCCCTCGGCCACCACCGACCCGAGCCCCTCGGGCACCGCGGCGAGCGCCCGGACGCCGAGCACGCGGCCCCCGTGGCCTACCCCTACCCGGACGGCTGCGGCAGCTGGCAGCAGGCCGATGTGCGCACCGCACGCGACCGGCTCGGCTGGCGGCCCCGGATCGCCCTCGAGGAGTCCCTCGCCGATATCTGGATGGAGGCGGCATGCCGTATCTGACCAGTGCCAAAGCGGGCACCGCGAGCACCGGCGTCCGTACCGGCCTCGGTGTCCCGGGGCTGGCCCACCCCCTCGTCGCCCCCGGCGAGTGGGCCGACCTGGCCTGGCCCGGGGCGCCCCTGCACTGGGTCGTGCTCAACGTCGCCGACGGCCCCGGAGCCCACCCCGACCCGCACTGCCTGGAGGCCGCCGGCCGGCTGCGCAACGCCGGGGTCCGGGTCCTCGGCCATCTCGACGCCGCGTACGGGGCCCGGAGTTTCGGCGAGCTGATCTCCGACGCACACCGCTACCTCGACTGGTACCGGGTCGACGGCTTCCTCCTCGACCGCTGCCCGTCCGAACGGACCGCGCTCCCCGAGGTCCGCCGCACGATCGGCACCCTGCGCGTGATCCGTGACGATGCCCACATCGTGCTCGGCCACGGCACCCACCCCCACCCCGGCTACGCGGAGAACGCCGACCAACTGGTGACCTTCTCGGGCGCCTGGAGCGACTACCGCTGGTCGCAGGCGGCCGAGTGGAGCGCCGACTACCCGCCCGAGCGCTTCTGCCACTTCGTCCACGGCGTGCCCCGCGGGCACCTGGAGGAGGCGCTGCGGATCGCACGCTGGCAGGGTGCCGCGACGATCTACTTCACCGACCGCACCGACAGCGGCGGACGGAGCGGTCCGATCGACCCCTGGGAGACGATGCCCGGCTACTGGGACGAGATCGTCTCGCGTATCGGGACAGGTGTCTCGGAATGAAAAAGGCCGTGGCAGTGTTGCGAGGAGAACAACCGTAATTACTGACCGACAAACGGAGTCCCCGTGTCGCTGCCACCCCTGGTCGAGCCGGCCCCCGAGCTCACCGTAGACGAGGTCCGCAGGTACTCCCGCCACCTGATCATCCCCGATGTGGGGATGGACGGGCAGAAGCGGCTGAAGAACGCCAAGGTGCTCGCCGTGGGCGCGGGCGGCCTCGGCTCGCCGACCCTGATGTACCTGGCGGCAGCCGGTGTCGGCACGCTCGGCATCGTCGAGTTCGACGAGGTCGACGAGTCCAACCTGCAGCGTCAGGTCATCCACAGCCAGGCCGACATCGGCCGCTCCAAGGCCGAGTCCGCCCGTGACACGATCAAGGGCATCAACCCGTACGTGGACGTGGTCCTTCACCAGGAGCGGCTCGAGGCCGACAACGTGATGGACATCTTCAGCCAGTACGACCTGATCGTCGACGGCACGGACAACTTCGCGACCCGCTACCTGGTCAACGACGCCTGCGTGCTGCTGAACAAGCCCTACGTCTGGGGCTCGATCTACCGCTTCGACGGCCAGGCCTCCGTCTTCTGGTCCGAGCACGGCCCCTGCTACCGCTGCCTCTACCCGGAGCCCCCGCCCCCCGGCATGGTCCCGTCCTGCGCCGAGGGCGGCGTCCTGGGCGTGCTGTGCGCGTCCATCGGCTCCATCCAGACCAACGAGGCCATCAAGCTCCTCGCGGGCATCGGTGAGCCGCTGGTCGGCCGCCTGATGATCTACGACGCCCTGGAGATGCAGTACCGCCAGGTCAAGGTCCGCAAGGACCCCGACTGCGCGGTCTGCGGCGAGAACCCGACCGTCACCGAGCTCATCGACTACGAGGCCTTCTGCGGCGTCGTCTCCGAGGAGGCCCAGGCGGCGGCCGCCGACTCCACGATCACTCCCAAGCAGCTCAAGGAGTGGATCGACGACGGCGAGAACATCGAACTCATCGACGTCCGCGAGCCGAACGAGTTCGAGATCGTCTCCATCCCGGGCGCCCGGCTGATCCCCAAGAACGAGTTCCTCATGGGGTCCGCCTTGGAGAGCCTCCCGCAGGACAAGAAGATTGTCTTGAACTGCAAGACGGGTGTCCGCAGTGCGGAAGTCCTGGCGGTCCTGAAGTCCGCCGGCTTCTCCGACGCCGTCCACGTCGGCGGCGGCGTGATCGGCTGGGTCAACCAGATCGAGCCGGAGAAGCCCGTCTACTGAACCTGACCCCGCAGGCCGGGCCACGGCCACGCTTCCCGTACGGCGGGGGTTCCGCGCACCGCAGGTGCCCGGAGCCCCCGCCGTCGTCATGAGCAGACCTTGCCGTCCTCGGGCACCGTTCCCTTCAGCAGATAGGCGTCCACGGCCGAGTCGACGCAGTCGCTCCCATTCCCGTACGCGCCGTGTCCCTCGCCCTTCCAGGTGAGCATCACACCGACGTCCCCGCCCAGCTCGTCCGCCATCCTGCGGGCGCCCTCGTAGGGCGTGGCCGGGTCGCCGGTGTTGCCGACCACGAGGACCGGGGCCGCGCCGGGCGCGCTCACCTCCGGCGTTTCGTGCTGACCGGCCACCGGCCAGTCGTGGCACCAACCGGCCGTGTCCCAGCCGAGGAAGGCCCCGAACACGGGAGATACCTTCTCGAACCTCGGCAGCAGCTTCTTCGTCTCCTCCAGGGTCGGCCGCTGCTTGTCGTCCAGGCACGATATGACCCGCTGGGAGTGGGTCGTCGTGCCGTAGCGCCCCGAGGGGTCACGCTCGTTGTAGCCGTCGGCGAGTGCCAGCAGCTCCGAGCCGTCGCCCTCCTCGGCGGCCGACAGCGCACTGGTCAGCGCGGGCCAGCCGGACTTGCTGTAGAGCGGCAGCACGATGCCCGTGAGTGCCAGCGTCTGCGTCAGCTTCCGCCCCGGTGAGGAAGTCGGCAGTGGCTCGGCGTCGAGCCGCTCCAGCAGGTCGGCGATCTTCCGCGACCCCTGCTTCGGGTCCTGTCCGGTGGACTTCAGGTAGTCGTCCAGCGCGCGCTGGAAGCCCCTGGCCTGGTTCTCGGCGTGGCCCATCGTGTCGGCGCTCGGGTCCACGACCGCGTCGAGGACCATGCGCCCCACGCGCTCGGGGAACAGGTGGGCGTAGACGCCGCCGAGTTCGGTGCCGTAGGAGATGCCGAAGTAGTGCATCCTGCCGTCGCCCAGGACGTGCCGCATCAGGTCCATGTCGCGGGCGGTGTCCGTGGTCGACACGTGTGACATCAGTTCGCCTGCGGATTTCTGGCAGCCCTTGCCGAAGTCGGCGGCGTCCTTCAGGTACGCCTGTTCCTCGGCGGTGGTGTCCGGGGTGGAGTCCACGGACTCGGCGTCCTCGATCGCCTCGTCGCCGCGGCAGCGGATGCCCTCGCTGGCGGCCACCCCGCGCGGGTCCCAGCTCACCAGGTCGTACCGCTCGTGCAGGGAGGAGACGGTGTCGGCGTAGGACGGCATCATGGAGACGCCCGAGCCGCCGGGGCCGCCGAAGTTGAACAGCAGGGAGCCGATGCGCTCGTCGCCGGTGGCCTCGGCCCGGATCAGCGCCAGGTCGATGGTGTCGCCCTCCGGCTCGGCCCAGTCCAACGGAGCCTTGAGCGTGGCGCACTGCCAGTCGCCGTCCGGCGCGGGGGAGTCCGAGGTGCCCTTGCAGCGGCCCCAGTCGAGCTGCTGGGAGGCCAGGGACTCGGGCACGCCCGACGGCGCCGCCGCCGACGGCCGGCCGCTGCTCGTGCCCCCGTCGTCCTTGTCCTCCCCGGACGAGCCGCCGCTGCAGCCCGCCGTCAGCAGTGCGGCGGCGGCCGTCACAGCCGTCCACCGTACGAGACGCGTCATCGCACTCCCCCCTCGCAAGCCGTCCGCGCCGTGCGGCGGATGGCGGTCATGCCATGGTAGGCGGACCGCGCCGAACCTGGCGTGCCCTGTGGATAACACTCTGACCTGCGGGTTCGCCCGATCTCTGGGGCGACAGAGGTCAGGAGCAGACAGTGCCGGCGGCCGGGACCCTGCCGTCCAGCAGATAACCGTGCACGGCGTCCTGCACACACTTGTTCTTGCTGTCGTAGGCACCGTGCCCCTGACCCTTGTACGTCAGCTCCACGCCGACACCCGTGCCCAGTGCCTCCACCATCTTCCCGGCACCCTCGTAGGGCGTCGCGGGGTCGCCGGTGTTGCCGATCACCAGGATCGGAGCCGCGCCGGGCGCGCTGACGTCGGGGTGGTCGTCGGCGCCGGGCACCGGCCAGTCGGTGCAGCTGAGCATGGACCAGGCGAGATAGTCGCCGAACACCGGCGAGGCCTTCCGGAACTCGGGCAGCTTGTCCTCGACGTACGCGGGGCCGTAACGCGGCTTGTCGTCGGCGCAGTTGATGGCGACGTTGGCGGCGGTGATGTTGCTGTACCGGCCGTTCTCGTCGCGCCCGTTCAGCGAGTCCGACAGCGCCATGAGGACCCTGCCGTCGCCGTCGTACGCCTGCACCAGACCCTCGGTGAGGTACTCCCAGAAGTCCTTCGAGTACAGCGCCTGCGCGATGCCGCCGGTCGCGGCGGTCTGGGTGAGTTCGCGGGGGAAGATGCCGGGGATGGGTCTGCGGTCGAGGTCCTTCAGCAGCCGGGCGATACGGTCCTTGACGTCCTGGGCGCTGTCCCCGAGGGGGCACTCCTCGACCTTGGAGGTGCAGTCCTCGGCGAAGTTGTCGAGGGCGAGCTGGAAACCCTCGGCCTGACCGAGCGAGCCCTGTTCCGGGGTCTGGGTCGGGTCGACGACCGCGTCGAAGACGGCGCGGCCCACGCGCTCGGGGAACAGGTGGGCGTAGACGCCGCCGAGTTCGGTGCCGTACGAGATGCCGAAGTAGTGCAGCTCGTCGTCGCCGAGAACCCGGCGCATCAGGTCCATGTCGCGGGCCGCGTCGGTCGTGGCCACGTGCGGCAGCACCCTCTTGGAGTTCTTCTCGCAGGCGGCGTTGAAGTCCTCCGTGTTCTCCAGCAGCTCTCTGCGCTCGGCCGCGTCGTCAGGGGTGGCGTCCTGCTGGAAGTAGGCGTCGAGCTGCTTGTCGTCCAGGCACTCCACGGGGGCGCGGCGCCCCACGCCGCGCGGGTCGAAGCTGACCAGGTCGTAGCGGGTGCGCAGTTTCGCGTAGTCCTGGCCGAAGGCGGGCAGTGTGGTGACGCCGGATCCGCCCGGTCCGCCGAAGTTGAAGACGAGTGAGCCGATCCGCCGGTCGGCCGGACCACTGGCCTCGGCCCGGATCAGCGCGAGGCCGATCGTGTCGCCCTCGGGGTCGTCCCAGTCGAGCGGTGCTTTCATGGTGGCGCACTGCCACTCGCCGCCGTCCGGCAGCGGGGACGGGGCGGAGCCTCCGCCTTCCGCCTCTGAGGGTGCCGGGCAGTCCTTCCAGTCGAGTTTCTGGGCCGCCAGGTCCCGCTGTCCTCGGAGCCGCTCCCGGAGTCGTCGCTGCAGCCCGCCAGCAGGGCGGCGGACAGGACCGCGGAGGTGACGACGGGCAGGGCGGCGGCGCGCAGCCGGGAGGGGTTCGGCATGTGTCCATCGTGCGGTCGCGCGGAGCCGTGCGCTCGGGGCGGGAGCCGTACGAGGTATGCGGCACGGTCAGCGGAGCGTGCCGCATACCTCGTACGGCACGCTCGTCAGAGCGCTACGGCGCTACGGCGCTACAGCGCTTCCTTCCGCGTCAGGTGGTTGAAGAACAGCCAGCCCGGCAGCACCGGCAGCCACAGCGTGAGCAGCCGGTACAGCAGCACGGCGGGTGCGGCGACCTCCTTGGGCAGGCCCACGGCGATCAGACCGACCGTCAGCGTCGCCTCCACCGCGCCCACACCGCCCGGCGTCGGCGCCGCGGACCCCAGTGCGTTGCCCGCGAGGAAGACGACCGCGACGCTCGCCAGGCTGATCGACGCCGACTCGTCGCCGAAGGCCCGGATCGAGGCGTCCAGGCACATCACGAAGCAGGCGGTGAGCAGCAGCATGCCGCCGATGCCGGTGATCAGCTTCTGCGGCCGCTGCAGCACGTCCAGCATGCGCGGCACGACGCCGGCGAAAAGCGAGCGCACGCGCGTGACGACGAATTTCCGCAGGAACGGCACGGAGGTCACCACGAGCACGAGTACCGCGACCGTCAGCAGACCCGCGATGACCGTGCGGGACGGAGTCAGTGACGGGGTCTTCTCGGTGCCGGTCAGATAGCCGAAGGACAGCAGCATCAGGATGTGACAACCGAGCCCGAACAGCTGCGACGCGCCGACGCTCGCCACCGCGAGCCCCGGCCGCACGCCCGCGCGCTGCAGGAACCGGGTGTTCAGGGCGACGCCGCCGACCGCCGCCGGGGCGACGATCTTCACGAACGACCCGGCGACCTGCGCGGCCACGGTCCGCAGGAACGGCACCCGCTCGGGCACGAACCCCAGCAGGGCCATCGCCGCCGCCACGTAGCTCGCCGCCGAGAACAGCACGGCCGCCGCGACCCAGCCCCACTCGGCGTTGGCGATCAGCGGGCCGAACTCGATGTGCGTGAGCTGGGTCAGCAGGAAGTAGGCGCCGATGGCCCCGGCGATGAAGCTGATCAACGTGCGCGGCCGCACCCGCTCCAGGCGGGCCGGCTCGACGGGCGCCTGCGGCCTGATGCGCAGCACGGCGTGGCGGATCTGCGTGAGCAGGTCCTCCTCGCGCGCCTCCTCCAGCGCCTCGTCCACGGCCCGCTTCTCCGCCCGCTGCTCGGCCCGCGCGGCCTTCTTCTCGGCTTTCTCGGGCTTCCCGGGCTTGGCGGTTCGGTCGGTCCTCTCGTGAGCCCGGTTCGCGTCGTCGCCGCCCGCCGCCTCGGCGCGGGCCAGCTTCGCCTGCCGGGACGACTCCAGGACGGCTTCCCGCTCGCGCTGGGCCCGCTCCCGGCCGAGCCTGCGCAGGGTCGCACGGGTGGAGCGGCTGAGCGCGATGGGCTGGAGCATCGGCAGGCAGTCCGCCACGGCGTCGGGGCCGAGCACGGCCACGGCCGACGCGACCGCGCGTTCGGCGCCCACCCGTAGGCCGAGGGTCACCAGGAGCTGGGAGACGTCCATGCGCAGCAGCAGGTCACCGGCGGCGATCTCGCCGATGCGCAGGTCCGTGAGGATCACCGTGCCGGAACGATCCACCAGGATCGCGTCGCCCACCAGCCTGCGATGCGCGATGCGCCGGGACTGCAGGGCCCGCACCTGCTCCCAGGTGCCGCGCAGCAGCTCGTCGGTGATCTCCTCGTCAGGCAGCGAGTCGAGAGTGCGCCCGCCGGTGTGCTCGTACACGAGCATCACCGCGTCGGGGCCCAGCTCGGACGTCGCGATCAGCTTGGGGGCGTTCGCGCCGGCCGCGATCGCCGCGTAGGCGAGCAGTGCCTCCTGCTCCAGGGCCTGGCGCAGGGACGGGAGGCTGCTGCGGGTGGCGAAGCCGCGCAGCGTGAGGTTGCGCCACGCGCGGTAGAAGAAGCCCTGTGCCTGCTGTTCCCGGTCCACCACCGTCACGTCCAGTGGCCGGCCGTCCTCCAGGGTGACGAAGTAGCGACGTCCGCGGTCACCGGTCTCGGCGGTGTCCGACGACGCCTCCTCGCGGGCGGCGGTCACGGGGTGGAAGCCGACGGTCCGCAGGCCCGCCATGAGCGTCCGGCCGGTGGGGCGCACGTTGGGGGAGCCGACCGAGTAGAGCGTGCCGTAGGCCACGGTCCAGCCGATGAGGACCGTCAGGATGATCGAGAAGGGTGTCGTGTAGCCCGTGACGAGCATGGAAAAGGCGTCGAGGAGCAGCACGATCCACAGCACCGCGCGCCACTTGGGTCTGCGTGACATGCCGACGGCCGTCATGTACGCGATGACCGGTGCCAAGTAGCCGTGCACGGGGTCGGTCAACGCGTGGATGTCGCCCGGCGACGGTTGGGTGAGCGCCTCCTGGATGGAGCCCGGGGCCGCCTTGGCGACCCACAGGTCGGTGGCGAGTGTCACTCCGTGCGCGAGGACCGCCGCGAGTACGCCGTCGGCGATGCGCAGCCCGTCCCGTTTGATCAACCGCTCGATCGCGAACGCGACCGGTACGAGGAGGATCGCGATGCTGGAGGCCAGTCCCGCGATCTTGATCAGCAGGTCGGGTGCCTGCCCGGTGCCCTTGTTGATGTCCTGTTCGAGCCCCGAGGTGGTGCCGTGCGCGAAGGCGGCGACGGCCAGCAGCACGGCGACGGCGAGCACTCCCACCAGGAGCCGCATCAGGTCCGAAGGACGATGCACGCGCGCGGGGAGCAGCGGTTCGTCGCCCTCCACCTCGTCGATGTGCGCTACGTCGTCGGGGTCGGCGGCCGTCGCCGACCGGCCCGTGGCCGCGCGCCGGCCGGCCTTCTCGGGGCCGGTGCCCGCGGTGTCCGGGCGCGACGAGGAGCCATCCGGACGCGACGAAGAGTCAGAGGTGCCCTCGGCGTCCTCGGGGTGCACACCCTGCTGTTTCATCGCCTCTTCTTGCTCTCGTATCACTGGTCACCGCCCGCACGATGGTGGCATGCCGCGTCGGTCTCGGCAGGCATCAGGGTGCCGGTGCGGGCCGCACAGTCTGCCGGAAGCGCCGCTCGCGGGCGAGGGAAGCGCACCGTCGCGACCGCGTCCCGTTGTCGGTGGGGTGGGGCAGGATGGGGCGGATGAGCGAGCAGAGCCTTCCGGACGACGACGCCCGCCCGGCGTACGCGGACACACTGCCCGAGTACGCCGAGCGGGTCCTCGAGGTGACCGAATCGATCCCGCCGGGCCGCGTCATGACGTACGGGGACGTCGCCGAGTATCTGGAGGAGGGCGGCCCCCGGCAGGTCGGACGGGTGATGTCGCTCTACGGGGGAGGCGTTCCGTGGTGGCGCGTCGTCCGCGCGGACGGTGTCCTGCTCGCGGGGCACGAGCTGGAGGCGCTCGACCGCTACCGGGCGGAGGGCACGCCCCTGAAGGAGGCGAGCAGAGCCGCGGAGGGCCATCTGCCGCGCCTCGACCTGAGACGGGCGCGATGGGACGGCGGTGAACGCGCACAGGGTCACACTTGAAAGCTTCCGCCATCGAGCCCGCTGACGTGTGACCTGTGATCCGTAAGAGGGAAATGGGACAGTTCGGGCACGTCGATGGCATGACGTACGTTCGTGGGGCGGGGGACACGCGCGCCGTAAGCGAACCGACGGGCCTGAGGGACCTGACGGATCCGTGGGACTTGACGGTCCTGAGGAGCCTGACGGGCCCGAGGGGCAAGAGGGACCCGAGGGCCCCGAGGGAAGAAGAGGAAGCGCTTCTTCCGCCTCACTCGTCGGCGTAGCGTCGGCCGCACGCGTCCCCCTCGCCCCGCGGCCACCGCCGTGCCCGCGGCGCGGACGGCCCATCAGCACACCCACCAGGACCGGCGAACCACGTGAGCTCCTCTTCCTCCACCCGAAACCCGACGCACCCCCAGGTGCGCCGGGGGAGCCGTGGCGCTTACCGACTCGTGCGTACCCCGCCGGCGCGAACTGACCCCCCTCGTCTGGACGCCGCCCAGCGCGCCGTGGTTGACCACCGGAGCGGGCCGCTGCTCGTCCTCGCGGGCCCGGGCACCGGAAAGACCACCACCTTGGTGGAGTCCGTGGCGGACCGGATCGCCCGCGGCGGCGACCCGGAGCGGATCCTGGTGCTGACCTTCAGCCGCAAGGCGGCCGTCGAACTGCGCGACCGGATGGCGCTGCGCATGGGCGCCGCACGGGCCCCCAGGGCGACCACCTTCCACTCCTTCGGTTACGCCCTGGTCCGCGCCCACCAGGACAACGACCTGTTCGTGGAGCCGCTGCGGCTGCTGTCCGGCCCGGAGCAGGACGTGACGGTGCGCGAGCTGCTCGCCGGGCAGGTCGACCTGGAGCGGCTCGGTCTCTCGCACGTGCGCTGGCCCGAGGGACTGCGCGCCTGCCTGACGACCCGCGGATTCGCCGACGAGGTCCGCGCGGTGCTCGCCCGCAGCCGGGAGCTGGGCCTCGGCCCGGAGGCCCTGGGAGCCTTCGCCCGGCGCATCGGCCGCCCCGACTGGGGGGCCGCCGCCGTCTTCCTCGCCGAGTACCTGGACGTGCTCGACCTGCAGGGTGTGCTCGACTACGCGGAACTGGTCCACCGCGCGGTGCTTCTCGCCCGCCGCCCCGAGGTCGCCGCGCAGCTGGCCGCCCGGTACGACGCGGTGTACGTCGACGAGTACCAGGACACCGACCCGGCCCAGGTACGGCTGCTGCACGCGCTGGCCGGCGGTGGGCGCACCCTCGTCGCCTTCGGCGACCCCGACCAGTCGATCTACGCCTTCCGGGGCGCGGACGTGAACGGCATCCTCGACTTCCCGGCCGCCTTCCCGCGCGCGGACGGCCGCCCGGCGCCGGTCGAGGTGCTGCGGACCTCGCGCCGCTCCGGGGCCACCCTGCTGGCAGCCACCCGGTTGCTGACCCAGCGCATGCCGCTGACCCGCCTCCCCGCGGACAAGGTGCGCGCCCACCGCGAGCTCGCCCCGGTCCGGGACGGCGGGCGCGTGGAGGCGTACACGTACCCGACGTCCGGCACCGAGCTGGACAACATCGCCGACATCCTGCGCCGGGCCCACTTGGAGGACGGCATCCCCTGGAGCGACATGGCCGTCCTCGTGCGCGCGGGCTCCCGCACGATCCCGACGGTCCGGCGCGCCCTCACGGCGGCCGGTGTCCCCCTGGACATCGACGGCGACGACCTCCCCCTGCGCCACGAGCCGGCGGTGGCGCCCCTGCTGACGGCTCTGCGGGCCGTCGCGGAGGCGGAGGCCGGGGTGCGCGGGCCGTCCGAGGTGGGCACCGACGATGCGGGGGAGGTACAGCCCACGGTCGGCGCCCCGGACGAAGGGGCTGCGGGACGCGTACCTGGCGCCGAGGACGGGAGGCAGGCGCGCGGCGCACCCGTGCACCGCGCGGAGGACTCGTGCTGGCTCCCCACCGAGACCGCCCTCACCCTGCTCACCTCCCCCCTCGCCGGCATGGACGCCGCCGACCTGCGCCGCCTGGGCCGCGCCCTGCGCGAGGAGGAGCGGGCCGCCGGCAACCCGCTGCCGCCGCCCTCGGACGAACTGCTCGCGCGGGCGCTGGCCGAGCCCGAACGGCTGGCCGTGCACGACCCCGCGTACGCGCGTGGCGCCCAGCGTCTCGGCGCGCTGCTCCGCAAGGCCCGCGAGCGACTGGCGGGCGGCGGAAGTGCCGAGGAAGCGCTGTGGGACCTGTGGGAGGGCACACCGTGGCCCACTCGCCTGGAGCGTTCCGCCCGGCGTGGCGGCGCCGCCGGACGCAACGCCGACCGCGACCTCGACGCCGTGTGCGCGCTCTTCGCGACGGCCGCGCGCGCGGAGGAACGCACCGGTGGCCGGGGCGCGCTGAACTTCCTGGAGGAGATCGACGCCGAGGACATCGCGGCCGACACCCTCACCCGGCGTGCCGTGCGCCCCGACGCCGTCCGCCTGATGACCGCCCACCGCTCGAAGGGGCTGGAGTGGCGGCTGGTCGTCGTCGCGGGCGTCCAGGAGGGACTGTGGCCGGACCTGCGCCGCCGGGGTTCTCTGCTGGAGGCCGACCGCATCGGCCGCGACGGGCTCGCCGAACCGCTCACCCCCGGCGCGCTGCTCGCCGAGGAGCGCCGCCTGTTCTACGTGGCCGCCACGCGCGCGCGTGAACGGCTCGTCGTGACCGCCGTGAAGGCACCGGCAGACGACGGCGACCAGCCCTCCCGGTTCCTGACCGAACTCGGTGTCGAACCCGCCGACGTCACCGGCCGTCCCCGCCGTCCCCTCGCCGTCGCGGCGCTCGTCGCCGAGCTGCGCGCCACCACGGTCGACCCCCGCGTCTCCGAGCCCCTGAGGGAGGCCGCGGCCCGCCGGCTGGCCCGCCTCGCCGCCCTCGCCGACGAGGACGGCCGCCCCCTGGTGCCGTCCGCGCATCCCTACCGCTGGTGGGGCATGTGGGACCCGACCGAGAGCAAGGTGCCGCTGCGCGACCGCGACAAGCCCGTCACCCTCTCCGGCAGCGCCCTGGACCAGTTGGCCAACACCTGCGCGCTGCAGTGGTTCCTGGGGCGCGAGGTGAAGGCCGACGCGCCCGCGACCGCCGCACAGGGTTTCGGCAACGTGGTGCACGTCCTCGCCGACGAGGTGGCGTCCGGGCACACCCCGGCCGACCTCGCCGTCCTCATGGAGCGCCTGGACTCCGTGTGGAACGCGATCGCCTTCGACGCGCCGTGGAAGTCGGCGCAGGAGAAGGCCAACGCGCGCCTGGCGCTCGAACGCTTCCTGAAGTGGCACGTGATGGACCGCGCCGGACGTACGCCGGTGGCCAGCGAGCACGACTTCGACGTGACCCTGGAGGCGGGCGAGTACGAGGTGCGTGTCCGCGGCCAGATGGACCGCGTGGAGGCCGACGGCGACGGCCGCGCCTACGTCGTCGACTTCAAGACCGGCAAACATGCACCCACCTCCGCCGAGGTGGCTCGCCACCCCCAGCTCGCCGTCTACCAGCTCGCCGTCCGCGCGGGCGCCGTCGACGAGGCCTTCGACGGCACCCGCCCCCAACCGGGCGGGGCCGAGCTCGTCCAGCTGCGCCAGGGCGCGCCCAAACGGGACGGCGGCGACACCCTGCCCAAGGTGCAGGCGCAGGAGTCCCTGGAGGGGCCGGCGGGCGAGTGGGTCGGTGACCTGTTGGCCACGGCCGCCGGCAAGGTCCTCGACGAGCGGTTCACCCCGACGGCGGGCCAGCACTGCACCCACTGCGCCTTCCGCGCGTCGTGCAGCGCACGGCCCGAGGGGCGCCACGTCGTGGAGTGAGCTGCGGGAGCCGGGCCGGCGTCGGACGGGCCGGAACCGGAGCGGGACCCCATGGCCGAAGCCCCTGAAACCCCTGAAACCCCTGAAACCCCTGAAACCTCTGGAACCTCTGGAACTCTGGAACCTCTGGCGGAAACCGTGACCGAAGCCCGTGGCGGCGTCGGTCGCGTCGGCGCCCGGGACCGGTGTGACAAGTCGCACCATCCCCGCTGACCTGCGCTTGTCTGCGAATGCGTCGGCGCCCCCGCACCCGCTGTCAGTCCCCGCGGCTAGCCTCTTGGACGTGCCAGCCCATCTCACAGATCCCGATCAGCTCAAGGAGCTCCTCGGCATCCCCTTCACCCCGGAGCAGACGGCCTGCATCATCGCGCCGCCCGCCCCGCAGGTGATCGTGGCCGGAGCCGGGTCGGGCAAGACGACGGTGATGGCCGCGCGCGTGGTGTGGCTGGTCGGCACCGGCCAGGTCGCCCCCGAACAGGTTCTGGGCCTCACCTTCACCAACAAGGCGGCCGGCGAACTCGCGGAACGCGTCCGCACCGCGCTGGTCAAGGCCGGCGTCACCGACCCGGACGTGATCGACCCGGACAACCCGCCCGGCGAACCGGAGATCTCGACGTACCACGCCTTCGCGGGCCGCCTCCTGACCGATCACGGACTGCGCCTCGGCCTGGAGCCGACGTCCAGGCTGCTCGCCGACGCCACCCGCTACCAGCTCGCCGCGCGGGTCCTGCGCGAGGCTCCGGGCCCCTATCCGGCGCTCACCCGCTCCTTCCCCGACCTGGTCGGGGACCTCCTCGCCCTCGACGCGGAGCTCGCCGAGCACCTCGTACGCCCCGAGGACGTACGCGCGTGGGACGCCCGCCTCCTGGACTCCCTGGAAGGCGCCAAGCTCACCAACGCCGATCTGCGCAAGGTCCCCGAAGCCGCCGCCGCGCGCCGTGAACTCGCCGACCTGGTGATCCGCTACCGCGCCGCCAAGCGGGAACGGGACCTGCTCGACTTCGGCGACCAGATCGCCCTATCCGCACAGCTCGCCGGGCTCCCCGAAGTGGGCCGTGTCCTGCGCGACCAGTTCCGGGTCGTCCTGCTCGACGAGTACCAGGACACCTCGGTGGCGCAGCGCATCCTGCTGGCGGGCCTGTTCGGCGGCGGCACCGGCCACCCCGTGACCGCCGTCGGCGACCCCTGCCAGGCGATCTACGGCTGGCGAGGCGCCTCCGTCGCCAACCTCGACGACTTCCCCGAGCACTTCGCGCGCGCCGACGGCCGCCCCGCCGCCCGGCAGGCGCTCAGCGAGAACCGCCGCAGCGGCGGACGCCTCCTCGACCTCGCCAACGGCCTGGCCGAGCCCCTGCGCGCCATGCACGCCGGCGTGGAAGCCCTGCGCCCCGCCCCCGGCGCCGAACGCGACGGCACCGTCCGCTGCGCCCTCCTGCCCACCCACGCGGAGGAGATCGACTGGATCGCCGACTCCATCGCCCACCTCGTGCGCACCGGCAAGGCGCCCGGCGAGATCGCCGTCCTGTGCCGCACGGCGACCGACTTCGCCGAGATCCAGGGCGCGCTGGTGGCCCGCGACGTGCCCGTCGAGGTCGTGGGCCTGTCCGGGCTGCTGCACCTGCCCGAGGTGGCCGACCTGGTCGCCGTCTGCGAAGTCCTCCAGGACCCCGGCGCCAACGCCTCCCTGGTCCGCCTGCTCACCGGCCCCCGCTGGCGCATCGGCCCACGCGACCTCGCCCTCCTGGGGCGCCGCGCCCGGCTTCTGGTGAGTCACGCGCGCGTGGACGGCGACGACGACCCCGACCGGCGGCTCGCCGCGGCCGTCGAGGGCGTCGACCCGTCCGAGGTGATATCGCTCGCGGACGCCCTCGACACCTTCCTGGAAACCCCGCTGGACGGCACCGGGGACGACGACGGGCTCCCCTTCTCACCCGACGCGCGCGTACGGTTCGCGCGATTGGCCACCGAACTGCGCGACCTGCGCCGGGCCCTCGCCGACCCGCTCATGGACGTACTGCACCGCGTCCTCGCCGTCACCGGCCTGGAGGTCGAGCTGTCGGCGTCCCCGCACGCCCTGGCGGCCCGCCGCCGCGAAACCCTGTCGAACTTCCTGGACGTCGCCGCGTCCTTCGCCGCGAGCGACGGCGAGGCCACCCTGCTCGCCTTCCTGGGCTTCCTGCGCACCGCCGCCCAGTACGAGAAGGGCCTCGACAACGCCCTGCCGGGTGGTGAGAACACCGTCAAGGTGCTCACCGCGCACAAGTCCAAGGGCCTGGAGTGGGACGTCGTCGCCGTACCCGGCCTGGTCACCGGCACCTTCCCCAGCGGCCAGGGACGCGAGAAGTGGACCGCCCAGGGCAAGGTGCTGCCGCACGCCCTGCGCGGCGACGCCGACACCCTGCCCGACGTCGAGTCGTGGGACTCGCGGGGCCTGAGGGCCTTTCACGAGGCCATGAAGGATCACCAGCACACCGAGGAGCTCCGCCTCGGCTACGTCACCTTCACCCGCCCCCGCTCCCTGCTCCTGGGCTCCGGCCACTGGTGGGGCCCCAGCCAGAAGAAGCCCCGCGGACCGTCCGACTTCCTCGTGGCCCTGTACGAGCACTGCGCCGCCGGACACGGCGAGATCGAGGCGTGGGCGGACGAACCCGCCGAGGACGAGGAGAACCCGGCCCTGCACCGGGCGGCCGCCGACCACGCCTGGCCCCTGCCGCTCGACGACGACGCCCTGGCCCGCCGCCGGGCCGCCGCCGAGACGGTCCTCGCCCACCTCGAGGACCTCGCCTCCCACGAGGACGACCACCCCGCCGCCACGCACGACCCGGACACCTACGACGATCCGGACTGGCCACCACCCCCCGACGACGACGCGCTCCTGGACGAGGACACCCCCGGCGACCCCGGCTGGACCGGGGAAGACCCCACCGACTGGGACTCCTGGACCACGGACCGCCCCACCGAGCCGCAGGAACCCACCCCACCGCCCCGCCCCGCCGCCACGCCACCGCACCCCACCACGCCACCCGACCGCGCTCCCGCACCACCGCACTCCACCGCCGCGCAGCCGGGCCGCCCCTCCGTCCCGCACCAGGCGCCGCCTCCTGACCGGCCCGGCGCCGGCGACCTGCCCCGCCTCCACCCCCAGGAGCCGGCAGGCCCCGCCCACGCCCCCCGCCGACCCGCCGCCCCCACCCGGCTCACCCCGGAGGAGGCCCGCACCGTCGCCTCCTGGGACCGTGACCTCGACGCCCTCACCGGCGAGCTCCTGCGCGCGCGGGAGAGCGTCACCGAGGTCCGTCTCCCGGCGTCGCTGACCGCCTCACAGCTGCTGAGCCTGGCCGCCGACCCGGACGGTTTCGCGCAGGAGCTGGCCCGCCCCATGCCCCGCCCGCCCCAGCCCGCGGCCCGCCGTGGCACCCGCTTCCACGCCTGGGTCGAGGCCCGCTTCGAACCGCTGACGCTGCCCTTGCTGGAGCCGGAGGAGCTGCCCGGCGGCGACGCCGAGATCGCCGACGAACGCGACCTGGAGTTCCTCAAGGACGCCTTCGAACGGACCGAGTACGCCCGCCGCACCCCCTACCGCGTGGAGGCGCCGTTCCAGCTCTCGCTCGTCGGACGAGTCGTACGCGGTCGCATCGACGCCGTGTACAAGGAGGGCGACGGCGAGACGGCCACCTACGAGATCGTCGACTGGAAGACGAGCCGTACCGGCACCGCGGACCCGCTCCAGCTCGCCCTCTACCGCCTCGCCTGGGCAGAGCAGCAGCGCGTACCCCTGGAGTCGGTCACCGCCTCCTTCCTGTACGTGCGCACGGGCGAGGTGGTGCGGCCCGGCGGGCTGCCGGACCGTACCGCGCTGGAGAAGCTGCTGCTGGCCGACCCGGTCGGTGACGAACCGCACGATCAGGGTGCCGGTGCGGGCCGATAGGCTCGTGAGCATGAGCGACACCCCGGACAGCGCTGTCCGTACGTACATCGAGCACCACCGCGCCGCCTTCCTCGACGACCTCGTCGAGTGGCTGCGCATCCCGTCCGTGTCGGCCCAGCCCGACCACGCGACCGATGTGCGCCGCAGCGCCGACTGGCTCGCCGCCAAACTGAAGGAGACCGGCTTCCCGACCACCGAGGTGTGGCCCACCCCGGGCGCCCCCGCCGTGTTCGCCGAATGGCCCTCCGGTGACCCGCAGGCACCTACGGTCCTCGTCTACGGCCACCACGACGTGCAGCCCGCCGCCCGCGAGGACGGCTGGCACAGCGAGCCCTTCGAACCCGTCGTCCGCGAGAACCGGCTCTACGCGCGGGGGGCGGCCGACGACAAGGGACAGGTGTTCTTCCACACACTCGGCGTCCGCGCCCACCTCGCCGCGACCGGCCGCACCGCCCCCGCGGTGAACCTCAAGCTGCTGATCGAGGGTGAGGAGGAATCGGGCTCCCCGCATTTCCGCGCCCTGGTCGAGGAGCGCGCCGACCGGCTCGGCGCCGACGCGGTGATCGTCTCCGACACCGGTATGTGGTCCGAGGACACCCCCACGGTGTGCACCGGCATGCGCGGCCTCGCCGAATGCGAGATCAGGCTGCACGGGCCCGACCAGGACATCCACTCCGGATCCTTCGGCGGCGCCGTCCCCAACCCGGCCACCGCCGTCGCCCGCCTGGTCGCTGCCCTGCACGACGAGCACGCGCGCGTGGCGATCCCGGGCTTCTACGACGGCGTGATCGAGCTCACCGATCACGAGCGCGCCCTCTTCGCCGAACTGCCCTTCGACGAGGGGCAGTGGCTGCGCACGGCCAAGTCCCGCGCGGCGCACGGCGAGGTCGGCCACACCACCCTGGAGCGCGTCTGGGCACGCCCCACCGCCGAGGTCAACGGCATCGGCGGCGGCTACCAGGGCGCGGGCAGCAAGACGATCATCCCGTCGTCCGCCATGGTGAAGCTTTCCTTCCGGCTGGTCGCGGGCCAAGACCCTGACCACGTCGAGAAGGCCGTCCGCGCCTGGGCCGCCGAGCAGGTGCCCGCCGGGATCCGCAGCGAGATCACCTTCGGCGCGGCCACCCGACCGTGCCTGACCCCGCTGGACCACCCGGCGCTTCAGTCGGTCGTCCGCGCCATGAGCCGTGCCTTCGAAAAACCGGTCCGCTTCACCCGCGAGGGCGGCTCCGGACCGGCCGCCGACCTCCAGGAGGTGCTGGGCGCGCCGGTCCTCTTCCTGGGCATCTCCGTCCCGTCCGACGGCTGGCACGCCCCTGACGAGAAGGTGGAACTGGACCTGCTGCTCAAGGGCGTCGAAACCTCCGCCCACCTGTGGGGTGACCTGGCGGAGCACTGGCGCCACGCACCCTGAGCGGCCGTTCGGTCCAGGACCGGACCGGCACCGCGCGCGGCACACTGGAAAGGCCGCCGCAACGCCGAGCCCTCCCGGACCCGGTCGCCACCGCCGCACGACCCGCTGAACCGCCTGCCGAACCGAAACGCCACCGGGGGAGTTGGAAGCACCCGTGACCACCTGGACCGACCACACCGCCGACCGTCCCATCTCGCTCACCGCCCCGAGCGGCATCGACCGTGCCGCCCACCACCGTCTCGACGAGGCCTGGCTCGCGGCGGCGTGGAGCCACCCCTCGACGCGCTGTTTCGTGGTCTCCGGCGGTCAGGTCCTGATCGACGAGACGCCCGACGGGCGTACCGAACTCGTCATGACCCCGTCCTTCGAGGCGCCGCTGACCGAGGCCCACCGCTACTTCCTCGGCACCGATGAGGACGGCGTCAGCTACTTCGCCCTCCAGAAGGACTCCCTGCCCGGACGCATGGACCAGTCCGCCCGTCCGGCCGGCCTCCGCGAGGCGGGCCTGCTCCTGTCGCCCCGCGACGCCGGCCTTATGGCCCACGCGGTCGCCCTGGAGAACTGGCAGCGCCTGCACCGCTTCTGCTCCCGCTGCGGCGAGCGCACCGTCATCGCCGCGGCCGGCCACATCCGCCGCTGCCCCGCCTGCGGGGCCGAGCACTACCCCCGCACCGACCCCGCGGTGATCATGGCGGTGACGGACGCCGACGACCGCCTCCTGCTCGGCCGCCAGGTCCACTGGCCCGAGGGACGCTTCTCGACGCTCGCCGGGTTCGTGGAACCCGGCGAGTCCATCGAGCAGTCGGTACGCCGCGAGGTGCAGGAGGAGGTCGGCGTCACCGTCGGTCCCGTCGAGTACGTCGCCAGCCAGCCCTGGCCCTTCCCGTCCAGCCTGATGCTGGGCTTCATGGCCCACGCCACCTCGAAAGAGATCAACGTCGACGGCGAGGAGATCCACGAGGCCCGCTGGTTCTCCCGCGACGAACTGGGGGCCGCCTTCGAGTCCGGCGAGGTGCTCCCGCCCTACGGCATCTCCATCGCGGCCCGCCTGATCGAGCTCTGGTACGGCAAGCCGCTGCCCACCCGCGGCGCCTTCTGAGGCGAGACACGGACAGAGGGGTGGCCCTCCCCGGTCGGGGAGGGCCACCCCTCTGCATCACCGCGTTCCGGACGTCCTGCCGTACCGCTTACGCGCCGATCTTCTGCTTCACCTGCGCCAGCGACGGGTTCGTCAGCGTGGAGCCGTCCGGGAACAGCACGGTCGGCACCGTCTGGTTCCCGCCGTTCGCCTTCTCCACGAACGCCGCGGACTCCGGGTCCTGCTCGATGTTGATCTCGGTGTACGCAATGCCCTCGCGGTCCATCTGGCTCTTCAGCCGACGGCAGTAGCCGCACCACGTGGTGCTGTACATCGTCACAGTGCCCGGCATGTCTCTCGCGCTCCTTCGGCAGCTCGGCAAAATCGGCGGCCCCGAAGGCCGCACGAAGGGAACGTCCGCGGTGACTCCACCATTCCCGCGTCCCGCCCGCGCCGATGCCGCCACGTGACGCTTGTCGCATCGGTACGACTATCGGTGCGTGCCTGTGGACAACCGACGCACCCGTCACGCGCGACCTGGCAGCATGGCGGTGTGACAGCAGCAACGCACTCCACCCTCTTCCCGCAGGTACCGGACTCGGCCGACGCGGTGCTCGAAGGGCTCGACCCCGAGCAGCGCGAGGTGGCGACCGCCCTGCGCGGTCCGGTGTGCGTACTGGCGGGCGCCGGCACCGGCAAGACCCGGGCGATCACCCATCGCATCGCCTACGGGGTACGCGCCGGCATCCTCCAGCCCACCAGCGTGCTCGCCGTCACCTTCACCAATCGTGCCGCCGGGGAGATGCGCGGCCGGCTGCGCCAGCTCGGTGCCGCCGGCGTGCAGGCCCGTACCTTCCACTCGGCGGCGCTGCGCCAGCTCCAGTACTTCTGGCCGAAAGCGATCGGCGGCTCCCTGCCCAGGCTCGTCGACCGCAAGATCCAGCTCGTCGCCGACGCGGCGGCCGCGTGCCGCATCCGTCTCGACCGTGGCGAGCTGCGCGACGCCACCGCCGAGATCGAGTGGTCCAAGGTGACCCAGACCGTCCCCGCCGACTACGCCCTCGCGGCGGCCAGAGCCGGTCGCGAGGCGCCACGCGACCCGGCCGAGATCGCCCAGCTCTACGCCGCTTACGAGGATCTCAAGCGTGGTCGCGGGGTGATCGACTTCGAGGACGTGCTGCTGCTGACCGTCGCCGTCCTCCAGGACCGGCAGGACGTCGCCGAACAGGTCCGCGCCCAGTACCAGCACTTCGTCGTCGACGAGTACCAGGACGTCAGCCCCCTCCAGCAGCGCCTGCTGGAACTCTGGCTCGGTGACCGCGACGACCTGTGCGTGGTCGGTGACGCTAGCCAGACCATCTATTCGTTCACGGGAGCAACCCCCGACCATCTGCTCGACTTCCGTAGCCGCCACCCCCGCGCCACCGTCGTCAAACTGGTCCGTGACTACCGGTCCACCCCGCAGGTCGTCCACCTCGCCAACGGCCTGCTCGCCCAGGCCCGCGGCCGGGCCGCCGACCACCGTCTGGAGCTGGTCTCCCAGCGTCCCGCGGGCCCCGAACCCGTCTACACCGAGTACCCCGACGAACCGGCCGAGGCGGAGGGCGCCGCCCGCCGCATCCGCGAGCTCATCGACTCGGGCGTGCCGGCCGCGGAGATCGCCGTGCTGTTCCGCACGAACTCCCAGTCGGAGACCTATGAACAGGCTCTCGCCGACGCCGGGGTTCCCTACCAGCTGCGCGGCGCGGAGCGCTTCTTCGACCGCCCGGAGGTGCGCAAGGCCCACAGCGCCCTGCGGGCCGCGGCGCGTTTCGGCGGCAACGACTCCCTGCTCGACGACGCCGTGGATCTGCCCTCCCAGGTGCGCGCGGTGCTGTCCGGGGAGGGGTGGACACCCGAGCCACCGGCCGGTTCCGGTGCCGTCCGTGAGCGCTGGGAGTCGCTGGCCGCCCTGGTCAACCTCGCCCAGGACTTCGCCGCGGCCGGAGCGGGCGCCACGCTGAGCGACCTCGTCGCCGAACTCGACGAGCGGGCGGGCGCCCAGCACGCCCCGACGGTGCAGGGCGTCACCCTCGCCTCCCTGCACTCGGCCAAGGGCCTGGAGTGGGACGTCGTCTTCCTGGTCGGCGTCGCCGAGGGCATGATGCCGATCACCTACGCAAAGACCGACGAGCAGATCGAGGAGGAGCGCCGCCTCCTGTACGTCGGCGTCACCCGCGCCCGGGAGCGCCTGCACCTGTCCTGGGCTCTGGCCCGCTCGCCCGGCGGGCGGGCGGGCCGCCGTCCCAGCCGTTTCCTGAAGGGTCTGCGGCCCGGCTCGGGGCCCTCCGGCGGGAGAACGGCAGCCGGCGGCTCCGGGGGCGTGGAGCGCGGCTACGGCAGCAGCGGTGCCCCGGCCGTCGCCCCGAGACGGACCCGTCGGACGCCTGCTCGCTGCCGGGTCTGCGGGCGCACGCTCACCGACGCGGGTGAGATGAAGCTGATGCGCTGCGAGGACTGCCCGTCCGACATGGACGAGGGCGTCTACGAGCGGTTGCGCGAGTGGCGGGCGGTCCAGGCGGGGCTCAGCGGGCAGCCCGCGTTCTGCGTCTTCACCGACAAGACGCTGATGGCGATCGCCGAGTCCGTCCCGGAGGACGAGCACGAGCTGGCACGGATCCCGGGGGTCGGGATGCGCAAGCTCAACCGCTACGGAACCGATGTCCTCGCCATCTGTGCAGGCCAGGAGGGTGCGGGGCTTGACGAGGACGGCTGATACAAACTCGTCGAAAAAATAGTTTGCGCATGCCCCGGGAATCCCCATAGGTTCTTGGTCACGGGAACGGTGGCCTTCCCGGAGGCCCTGAATCCGTGTTGTACTTGCATATCCGCGGACTGGTTCGTCCAGTCCCCTTAGACGCCGAGAGGAGGCGAGTCCAGTGATCAGCATCAACTTCAGCTCCACCGTCAGCTCCACCGCCAAAATGACCGATCGCTCGGCCGTCTCCCTGTGCATGCTCGGCGCCTCGAACCCGGGCACCGGTCTGTCCGGCATTCGTGCCGTGCGTCCGGCGTCCGCCTCCGTTGCCCCCGCGGGCCTTCCCGTCCGTGAGCGCAATGAGCGACCGACCCAGGCACTGGAAGCAGCAGTAGTGGCACAGGCGCAGGCCTATGCCTTTACCGCGACCGGTGCCGGATTCCGGAAGCAGACGACGCAGCACCACCTGATGTGGGCCTTCCGTGGGCCAGAACCCTGGAGTGATCCAGCCTGATCGTCGATCAGGCCGGCGCCTTCAGGGCCGCGGAACCCCATCCGGGATCCGCGGCCCTTCTGTTTGTCCCCGAACGGGGACGACAGCACGAAGGAGCCTCGGGACAAGAAAAGAACCCGGTACCAAGCCGCCAACCGGCCGACCGGCCGGAACGACCAGACGAGGAAGACCAACCGTGCAACTCGAAGCGCACGCCCCGTCCGTACCGCCTTCCGACACGATCCCCAAGCCCGGCCCCACGGAGGACCCCACCTTGACCCCGCTCACCGCGCTCACCGCGCTCGACGACGCCATCGAGAACCTCGGCGTGCCCGTCCCCTGCCGCTCCTACGACCCGGAGGTCTTCTTCGCGGAGTCGCCGGCGGACGTCGAGTACGCCAAGTCCCTCTGCCGTACCTGCCCGCTGATCGAGGCCTGCCTCGCCGGCGCCAAGGAGCGGCGTGAGCCTTGGGGCGTCTGGGGTGGCGAGCTGTTCGTCCAGGGTGTCGTCGTCGCCCGGAAGCGGCCCCGTGGCCGCCCGCGCAAGAACCCGGTCACGGCATGAACACCGCAGGAACGATCGACCGCCCCCTCACGCACGACCCCAAGAAGCAGGCCCCGATGAAGCCGTCCACCCACGACATCGCAGGCTCCGCGCCTGAAGACTTCACCACCAGCGACGCGAAGGACTCGCGTCAGAACAGGACCCGCGAGATGCAACTCATCCCAGAAGCCCTGGCTCGTGCGCATATGCACGACCGGCTGCACGAGGCCGAGCAGGAGCGCCGGGCACTGCGCCTGGCGACCGCTCGCCGGATGCAGCGCCGGGCCGAGCGCGCCTCGATGCGTGCCCGGCGGGCGCTCGCCATGGCCGTCATGCAGTAACCGATCACCCGAAGCGGTGGCCTCCCGACGCGGGAGGCGAAGCCTTCCCCCCGGGGGCCGGTCCGTCCGAACGGACCGGCCCCCGGGGTCTTTTCACGCCCGGTCGCTCACGCCTCCGCTGCCGTCTCCTCCACCTCGCACGCCTCCTCCTCGCACGCTTCCCCTTCGCCGTCCTCGGGGAGGAAACCCACCAGCCAGTCCTCCAGCTCGTCGCGCAGCCGCACCGTCGCGCCCAGTTGGCACAGCACACCGATGGTGCTCAGGGTCACGCGATGGATCAGGAGGTAGGCGGGCGGCAGGTTGAGCTGCTTGGCCAGTTGGTACGCGGGGGAGCGCGGGTCACCGATACGGGCCGCCTGGCTCCGCATCCAGCCGCGGGTAAAGGTGAACTCATCGACCCGGGCCGGCTCGATGATCGGCAGAAGGTAGTCGAGGACGGCGTCGGGGTCCAGCTCTATCGACTCCTTGACGAAGCCTTCGGAGCAGAGCATCTCGTAGACGGCGTCCGCCTCGCCGTCCAGTGTCATGCGCAAGGCATCTCCGATGGGCTCGGGCAGACCGCCCGGGAGGCGGTCGACCGTGCCGAAGTCCAGGACACCGAGGCGCCAGTCGTCGTCACCCTCCGGCCCACCGGGCAGCAGCCGGAAGTTGCCGGGGTGCGGGTCGGCGTGCAGGAGGCCGGTACGAGCCGGGCCCGAGAAGAGGAAGTGCGCGAGCAGTTGACCGGCCCGGTCGCGCTGCCGCGTCGTGCCGTCCGCGATGATCTCCGACAGCGGGATGCCGTCCATCCATTCGGTGACCAGCACCTGTTCGCACTGGTGGACCACGTCCGGCACCACGATGTCCGGGTCGTCCGCGAACTCCTCGGCGTGGGTGCGCTGGGCCTGCGCCTCCAGGTCGTAGTCCAGTTCCTCGGAGACCCGGTCCTTCAGCTCCGTGAGCAGGGGCTTGACGTCCATGCCGGGCACCAGCGGGCCGAGCAGGCGGGCGAAGCGGCTGAGCTGGTTCAGGTCGGACAGCAGGGCTTCGCCGGCGCCCGGGTACTGCACCTTGACCGCCACCTCGCGCCCGTCGTGCCACACCGCGCGATGCACCTGGCCGATGGAGGCCGCCGCGGCCGGCTTGTCCTCGAACTCCAGGAAGAGATCGTGCCAGTCCTCGCCGATCCGCTCGGCGAGGACGGCGTGCACCGTGCGGGTCGGCATGGGCGGTGCCGCCTCCTGCAGCTTGGTCAGCGCCGCCCGATAGGGCCCGGCGACCTCCTCGGGCAGCGCCGACTCGAAGACGGACAGCGCCTGCCCGAACTTCATCGCCCCGCCCTTGAGCTCGCCCAGCACCTTGAACAACTGCTCCGCGGTCCGCTGCTGCAGCTGCTGGCCGACGATCTCCGCGGACTCGCCCACGATTCGCTTCCCGAGCCCCCAGGTCGCCCGTCCGGCGAAGCCGAGCGGGAGCGCGGCGAGCTTGGCGGTCCGGGTGACCGCCTTGCGCGGAAGATCAGACATGCGCCCTCCAAATCCCAGGCGGCCGGGCGGGTTCTGCCTCACGGCGCACTCCCGCTGACGGCCCTTGCCCAGCCATTGTCGCGCGCCGGTCCCCATCCTCGGAGGTGTGTTCCCGCTTACCTTTTCCGGCGGCTTCGCAGGGGCACGCGGGGTGGGCCGGAACCGGCCGCGTGTGCCACCGCAGACCGGGCAGCGACACTTCCCAGCGTGCGCCGACGCTGGAGGGCGTCCCGCCGTCCAGGAAGGCGAGGGCATGGGCCGCCGCCAGCCCGGCGACCGTCGCGGCCAGGGTGAGGTCGCAGGGCGGAACCTGCCGGCGGCCGCCGGAGCGCCACTGGGCCACCAGCCGGGGCCAGGCGGGGTCCCGGTTGGTGCGGTCCGCCTGAAGGCACCCGGCGCACCCCGTCTCACCGGGCAGGACCAGGGGACCGACCACGCCGGTCCCCTCGACGACGCCGGCGTACAGATGGGGCGTACCGGAGGCCATGAGGGCTTCCGCGGCGGCGGGGTCGGGGGCGTGCACCGCGACGTCGTCGCGCGGGGCGACGATCACCAGGGAGAATCCCGGGGCGCCCTCCTCCGGCGGCGTCGCGGGCCCACGGCGCGGCGGCCGGCCGGGGGCAGCCCGGCGGACGACACGACGCGCCGTCTCGTCCCGGCGGTCGCCGACGGACTCCGTGGGAAGCCCGCCCGGGGCGACGTCCCACGGTTCGACGCACCCGCCGTCGAGCACGTCGACCTCGCCGACGCCGGCGCCCGACAGCAGGCCGGCCAGCACCGCGCCCACCCGTCCCGCGCCCCTCACCCGGACCCGCAGGGCTCGCCGCGCGGCCAGGTGTCTCATCGCTTCCCCCGGTGCGGACGTGGTCAGGGAAAGGGAGGCCAGGTCGGGTCGGAGCCGGTCGAGCACCTCGCTCTTCTCCCGCAGGGCGTCGGCGTCCGGCCCGCCGCCTCTGGAGTCGTCGAGAAGCCCGGCACGGGCGAGCCGCTCGACCACCCGGTCGACGTGTCCGTCCGGCAGATCCATGCGGCGCCCCTCCTCACGCAGGAGAGCCGGCCCGCGGGTGCCGTTGAGCAGTTCCAGGAAGCTGCCCGTCGCCGTGTCCACCGGACCTAGCGTCAGCGCGTGTGCGGGCGTCATCCCGAACTGCACGGTGTTCAGATCGCGCCAGCCGCGCCTGAGCGCGGGCTTCACCATCGGATGCATGCCAGACCCCCCGTAGGTCTTCCGGTCCTGCCTCGAACGTCGTCATGGTCCGGCGGGTCGGCCGCGTGCCGGTCCGCGTGATCGGCCGCGTGATCGGTCGCGGATCCGCCGGCGAGTGCCAGCATGCCCGGACGGGCGCCGAGGCGTCGAAAGTTGTCCACAGGCGGTGGGTATTCGTCGTACGAATCCCTCGTACACGTCGGGCGAGGGGCGCCGGATCGGGGCCGAAGCGTCCCGGAGCCGGGACTTCCCCGTGTGCAGCGGGTAACGTCGTGGCGTGTCCGCCGACCCACTGCACCGCGCCGGGGCGCCCCAGCGCACACCGACGAATCCGCCGCCGAACGGCTCGGCGACGAGCGCGATCGAGGTCCGCAGGAGCACCCGGCGACGCCGGACGGTCTCCGCGTACCGCGAGGGCGATCGCACCGTCGTGCTGATCCCCGCCCGCATGTCCGAGGCGGAGGAGCAACGCTGGGTGAGCGTCATGCTGGACAAGCTCGCCGCCCAGGAGAGCAAACGCGTTCTCGGCGACGCCGAACTCGCCGAGCGCGCCGAGCGCCTCTCGAACCAGTACTTCGACGGGCGGGCGCGGCCCGTCTCGGTTCGCTGGGTCACCAACCAGAACACGCGCTGGGGCTCGTGCACCCCGTCCGAGGGAAGCATCCGGCTGTCGCACCGCCTCCAGGGCATGCCCGAGTACGTCGTCGACTACGTCCTCCTGCACGAACTGGCACACCTGCTCGTTCCCGGCCACGGGCCCCGGTTCTGGCGGCTGCTGGAGGCGTATCCGCGGACCGAGCGGGCCCGGGGATACCTCGAGGGCGTGGTCGCCGCCGACCGGCTTCCGCACGTACCCGGCGCCCGCAGCGAGTAGTGCGCGCCCCCGGGGTACGCCCCGGCGGTCGGTACGCCACGGCCCCGCACGGGTTCTGTACCGGGTCTGTACCGACTTCTTCCGGTGTCCGGGATTGCCGTTAGCCTGGCGCGACGCACTCGCATTCGGATGGGGGACGGTCGTAACGCATGGCCAGGGAATTCCAACGCGGCCACAAGGCCAGGATCAGTGATCTCACCGCGGGCACGGATCTGTACGTAGGCGTGCAGATCTCGGGCCCCGGGTTGAGCTTCGACATCAGCTGCTTCGGTCTCGACGCCGACGAACGGCTGTCGGACGACCGGTACTTCGTGTTCTTCAACCAGCCGAAGACCCCCGAGGAGTCCATCCAGCTCCTGGGTGCGCAGGCGGGCGACACTGAGTCGTTCCGTGTCACCCTCGACAAGATCCCGCCGCAGATCCAGAAGCTGTCCTTCACGGCGACGATCGACGGTGCGGGGCAGATGTCGCAGGTCGCCTCCGGATACATCCGGATCGTCGCGGGCGGCGAGGAGGTGGCCCGGTATCCGTTCAGCGGCTCGGAGTTCTCCACCGAGCGCGCCGTGATGCTGGGCGACTTCTATCTGAAGGACGTGTGGCGGTTCGCCGCCGTCGGACAGGGCTTCGACGGCGGGCTGGACGCGCTGCTGAGGAATTTCGGCGGCGAGGTGGCCGAGGAAGAGGCTCCCGCGCCGCAGCAGCCGCAGGCCGGTGCCGAGGGGGCCGCCCCCGGTTTCGCGCCGCCGGCCCAGGCGTCGGCTCCCCCCGCCTTCGGTGCTCCTGCCGCTCCCGCGCCGGCCCCGGCGCCCGCGCCTCAGGCTGCCCCGCAGGGCTTCGCCCCGCCGGCCGGCGCCACTCCGCCCCCGGCGCCCGCCCCGGCACCCGGCTCCGACGTGCACGCCGCGCAGACGATCGTCGCGCCCATGAACACGCCGCCGGGCGGCTCCCAGGTGTCTCCGCCGGCCCCGGCGCCCGCGCCGTACGGCCAACCGGGCCAGCAGCCGCCGCACGGTCAGGTGCCGGGCCAGACCGCCCCGCCGCCTCCCGGTTACGGCCAGCCGCAAGCGCCACAAATGCCACACCAACCTCAAGCGCCTCAGCCGCCCCAGGCCCCGGCCCCGCCTCCCGGGTACGGCCAGCCGACTCCGCCTCCGGGGTACGGCCAGCAGGTTCCGCCCGCCGGTTACGGCCAGCAGGCTCCTCCCGCCGGGTACGGCCAGCCGACCCCGCCCCCCGGTTACGGCCAGCAGGCACCCTACGGAGCCCCGCAGGGCATGCCTCCGGGCGCAGCACCCCAGGGTGTGCCCCAGAGCGCGCCGCAGGGCGCCGGTGTGACCGCCGCACTCCAGCAGTTCCGCGAGACCGCGACCGGGCAGCGCTGGACCCAGCAGAACAAGAAGCTGGTCCGCGTCGACCTCGGCGCGGACGGTCAGCCCGTGCTCGCCCGGCAGGGCAGCATGGTGCTCTACCAGGGCAAGGTCGACTTCAGCTACAAGGGCGCCGGATTCGCCGGCCGGGTCGTGGGCAACGCCACCGGCCAGGAGATGCAGCTCATGCGCTGCACCGGCAAGGGCCAGGTCTTCCTCGCCGAGAGCTCCGCGATGCTGCACCCCATCGAGCTCCAGGGCGACGCCATCTGCGTCTCCGCGGAGAACGTCCTCGCCTTCGACGAGAGCCTCCAGTACGAGGTCCGTCGCATCGAGGGACACGGCATCCCCGGCGGCGCGCTGTTCACGATGCAGTTCCAGGGCACCGGCACGATCGTCGTCAAGACGCACGGTGTGCCCGTGGTGCTGCCGGTCACGCCCACCACCTTCGCCGACTGCAACGCGGTCGTCGCCTGGTCGGCCGCCGCACAGGTGGTCGTCTCCAGCCAGGTGCGGATGCGCCGCAATTCCTACGCGGGCGACACGGGCGAAAGCGTCAACCTGCAGTTCCGGGCCGCGCCCGGCAACTTCGTCATCGTCCAGCCGTACGAGATCTGAGGGAGAGCCCGACATGAACCAGCCGCTCGCGGGCTACGCTCCCGCACCGGTCGCCGCCCGCATGGAGAACCACGGCAACCACATGCTGAAGGTCGCCATGCAGACCGGAAACGACCTCCTCGCGCGCGTGGGCTCGATGGTGGCCTACGAGGGCTTCGTCCAGTACGAGCCCAACCCGCCGGCCGTCCGCCAGATCGCGAAGGACTGGATGACCGGCGAGGGCGCGCCCCTGATGAAGTGCTCCGGCGACGGCCTGCTCTACCTCGCCGACTACGGCGCGAACGTCGTCGTCATCAACCTCAACGGCGACGGGATCTCCGTCAACGCCACCAACCTGCTCGCCTTCGACGCCCACCTGACGTGGGGCGTGGAGCGGGTCAAGGGCCTGGCCAAGTTCGCCGGGCAGGGACTGTGGAACACGAAGATCTCCGGGCAGGGCTGGGTCGCCCTCACCTCCCGGGGCAAGCCGATCGTGGTCGACTGCGGCGGTGGCGAGGACGAGACGTACGTCGACCCCGACGCCCTCGTCGCCTGGTCCCCGAACCTGAAGGTGAAGGGCAAGCGCAGCTTCAAGGCGCAGTCACTGATCGGCCGCGGCAGCGGCGAGGCCTACCAGATGGCCTTCTCCGGTCAGGGCATCGTCGTCGTCCAGCCCAGCGAGGACAGCACCGACCGTCTCCGGGTCCGGGGCTGAGGGGGAGCCAGAACACCATGCAGAGCCCGCTTTTCGCCTACAACGACCAGCAGACCCAGGAAGCCTGGAGCCTGCAGAACAAGCACATGCTCCGGGTCGCCCTGGAGGGCCACGACGACGTGCTCGCCCGCAAGGGCACGATGGTCGCCTACCAGGGGCTTGTCGAGTTCGACGCCGAGTACCAGAGCAACAACCAGTCACGCGCGCGTGCGCACACCGGTGAGGGCCTGGACCTGATGCGCTGCCACGGGCAGGGCACGGTCTTCTTCGCCAACCTCGCCCAGTGCGTCCACGTGATGGACGTCGACCAGGACGGTCTGACCGTCGACAGCAGCTACGTGCTGGCGATGGACTCCTCCCTGCACCACGAGGTCATCGCGGTCGACAGCCTGTACGGTATCTCCGGCTCGGGGAAGTACCAGCTCAACATCACCGGGCGCGGCAAGGTCGCCCTGATGACCTCCGGCTCCCCGCTGCTGATGCAGGTGACGCCCGACAAGTACGTCAACTGCGACGCCGACGCGATCGTCGCCTGGTCCACCGGCCTGCGCGTGCAGATGCAGGCTCAGACGCACTCGACCGGGGTGTGGCGGCGCCGGGGCAGCACCGGTGAGGGCTGGGAGCTCAGCTTCATGGGCAGCGGCTTCGCGCTGGTCCAGCCCAGCGAGCTGCTGCCGCCGCAGAACGCGCAGATCGGCTCGGGCGTCGCCGCCCAGTACGGCATGGGCCAGCAGGGGGCCCGCGGTCAGAACCAGGGCAACGTCTGGAGCTGAGCGCTCCGCGGGTGGGGCCGGGCAGTCCGGGGACCGCGGGACGCTTTCGACCGCGGGTGGTCCGTGGCACGTCGCGCAGTTCCCCGCGCCCCTTCCGGGGCGCGGTCCCACCCTCGGTTTCAGGTCGCGAGCCTCGCGCGCGTGGCCTCCAGCAGGCGTACGACCGAGTCGTCCGCCACGGACCGCACCTCGCCGTACGGGAACCAGCGCAGGTCCAGGGATTCGTCGCTGATCGCCTCGAGGGCCCCGGGCGGGGCCAGCGCCGCGTACTGGATGTCCAGGTGCCAGGCACAGGGCGTCAGATGACGGTCCAGCCGCACGGGCCCCCCGGGCAGCAGGGTCAGACCCGCGATACCCGACTCCTCGGTCCCCTCCCGCAGAGCCGCGGCAGCCAGCGAGGTGTCCCCCGGCTCGCAGTGGCCGCCCATCTGGAGCCACATGCGCAGCTTCTTGTGGAGGGTCAGCAGGACCCGCTCGCGGGACGGGTCGATCACCATGGCGCTCGCCGTGATGTGCCCGTCCGCGCAGGCCTTCCACATGCCGTCCGGATGCGTCGCGAGATGGTCCAGGTACACCTGGCGCAGCTCGTCCTGGCCCTCGTACGCCTTCAGGACCAGGACCGCGTCGTCGTGGAGGCTCACTCGCTGTCGTCGCTCTTGCCGTCGGCCTCGTCCGAGCCCTTCTCGTCCTTCTTCAGGTCGGGCTTGCCCGCCGCCTCGCCGAGCATCTTGTCCAGCTCGGAGAAGTCGAGCTGCTCGCGGTGGACGAAACCGTCCGGGTCGTCCAGGTCGGTCGCGGTCGGCAGCATGTCCGGGTGGGCCCAGAGGCCGTCCCGGCCGTCGACACCGCGCGCGTCCGTCAGGGACGCCCACAGACGGGAGGCGTCGCGCAGGCGGCGCGGGCGCAGCTCCAGGCCGATCAGCGTGGCGAACGTCTGCTCCGCCGGGCCGCCCGAGGCGCGTCGGCGGCGCAGCGTCTCGCGCAGCGCGTCGGCGGAGGAAAGGCGCGGCTTGGCGGCGGCGTGCACCACCGCGTCCACCCAGCCCTCGACGAGCGCCAGGGCCGTCTCCAGACGAGCCAGGGCCGCCTTCTGCTCCGGGGTGTCCTCCGGCTGGAACATGCCCTGCTGGAGAGCCTCCTGCAACTGCTCGGGGTTCTGCGGGTCGAACTGGCCGACCACGTCCTCCAGCTTGGCCGTGTCCACCTTGATGCCTCGGGCGTAGCCGTCGACGGCGCCGAACAGGTGCGAGCGCAGCCACGGCACGTGCGCGAAGAGGCGCTGGTGGGCGGCCTCGCGCAGGGCCAGGTACAGCCGCACCTCCTCCTGGGACACGCCGAGGTCCTTGCCGAACGCCTCGACGTTCGCCGGCAGCAGCGCGGCCTTGCCGGCCGGGCCGAGCGGCAGGCCCACGTCGGTCGAGCCGACGACCTCGCCGGCGAGGACGCCGACAGCCTGCCCGATCTGCGTGCCGAACATGGCGCCGCCCATGGAGCGCATCATGCCGATCAGCGGGCCGGCCATGGCCTGCATCTCCTCGGGCAGCACGTCACCCATGGCGGTGCCGACGCGCTCGGCGACCGGGTCGACCAGCTCGCGCCAGGCGGGCAGGGTCGCCTCGACCCACTCCGCGCGGCTCCACGCCACCGCGGTGCCCGCGCCCGAGGGCAGGGCCGTCGCGTCGTCCAGCCACAGGTCGGCGAGGCGGACGGCCTCCTGGACGGCGTTGCGCTCGGCGGGGCCGACGCTGGCGTCCTTGGTGCCGTCCGGCGTGCCCTGGGCGACCGTCTGGCGGGCGATCTGCTTGGCCATGTCCCAGTTCACCGGGCCGCCCTCGTAGGAGAGCATCTGGCCGAGCTGCTGGAACGCGGCGCCCAGGTCGTTGGGGTTCATGGAACCGAACATGGCGGCGAACGGGTTGTCCGCACCCGGGCCGCCGGGGCCGCCAAGGCCTCCGGCCCCGGGCATCCCGAAACCGAACGGGTTGGCCGGTCCCTGACCACCGCCGCTCTGCTGGTCCTTCTTCTTGCCCTCGTCGCCGTCGTCCGGCTCCTCCGGCGGAAGGCCGAATCCGAATGGGGTGTCACTCACGGGGTTCCTCGGCTGGTAAGGCCGCCGGTTCTTTCCGGCGGCACGGCTGCCCGACTTCACCACCCAGCGTAGACACCCGGGGCGGTTCGGGCCTCGGTGCTTCGCCGACTGACGGCCTGCGGCAGGATGGATGCCACCTGGTACGTACGCGTCGAGCGCGCCCGTACTGAAGACAACCGCTGGAGACGCCCGGTGAGTTCCCCAGATCCGCAGGTTCGCGCAGCGCGAAACCAGTCAACCAGTTCCGCCCGCCCCGGCGCGCGCGGACCCGTCGTCGCGGTGACCGGTGCCGCGTCAGGGATCGGGGCGCTGCTCACCGAGCGGCTCGCCGCTTCCGACGAGGTCAGACAGGTCGTGGCCATCGACGAACGGCGTGGGGACTGCGCTGCGGCCCGGTGGCAGGTCCTGGACGTGCGGGACCCGGCCATCGCCGAGAAACTGCGCGGCGCGGACGTGGTCGTGCACCTGGCGCTCGACCTGGACCTGGAGACGGACGCGGCGGCCCGGACCGCTTACAACGTCCGGGGGACGCAGACCGTCCTCACCGCCGCCGCGGCGGCCGGCGTGCACCGGGTCGTGCTCTGCACCTCCGCCATGGTCTACGGCGCCCTCCCGGACAACGAGCTCCCGCTCTCCGAGGACGCCGAGCTGCGCGCCACGGCCGAGGCCACGGGCGTCGGCGACCTGCTGGAGATCGAGCGGCTCGCGCGGCGCGCGCCCCGGGCGCATCCCGGTCTCAATGTGACCGTCGTCCGGCCGGCGGTGCTGGTCGGAGGCATGGACACCGCGCTGACCAGGTACTTCGAGTCGCCCCGCCTGCTCGTGGTGGCGGGGTCGCGGCCGGCCTGGCAGTTCTGCCACGTCGACGACCTCTGCAGCGCCCTGGAGTACGCGGTGCTGGAGAAGGCCGACGGCGAGCTGGCCGTCGGGTGCGACGGCTGGCTGGAGCAGGAGGAGGTCGAGGAGCTCAGCGGCATCCGCCGTATGGAGCTGCCCTCGACGGTCGCGCTCGGTGCGGCGGCCCGCCTGCACCGCATCGGCCTGACGCCCTCCCCGGCCGGGGACCTCGCGTACACGATGTACCCCTGGGTGGTGAGCGGCAGCCGGCTGCACGACGCGGGATGGCGGCCGAAGTACACCAACGAGGAGGTGCTGGCGGAGTTGCTGGACGAGGTCTCCGGGCGGCACACGGTCGCCGGGCGGCGCCTCGGGCGCAAGGACGCGACGGCTGCGGGAGCCGCCGGAGCGACGGTGGCGCTGCTGGGCGCGGCCGCGGTGGTGCGGCGGGCGCGGAAGGCCCGGCGCCGGATCTGATCGTGGTGGCCGCCGGTTCGCCGCCCCGTCGTCCGGGCCGGCGGCGCTGTAGGAGGCTCCAGGCGGTACGCGCGCGTGCCGGGCGATCACGCTATTCCGCGGCGCCGTGCCGTGGGGCACGATGGGCGTATGGCAACCACGAACGACCATCCCGGTGAGCTGGCCGCACCCGACCCCGTGAAGCTGATCGGCATCCGGGAGACACCCCTCTCCGTGGACGAGGTCTTCCGGGCCGTCGGGGACGACGCGGCCGGAGGCACCGCGCTGTTCGTGGGCACCGTGCGCAACCACGACGGGGGCACCGACGTGGACCGGCTCGGGTACTCCTGCCATCCCAGCGCGGAGGCCGAGATGCGGCGGATCGCCGAG
This sequence comes from Streptomyces mutabilis, assembly GCF_046628145.1. Classification (NCBI taxonomy): domain Bacteria; kingdom Bacillati; phylum Actinomycetota; class Actinomycetes; order Kitasatosporales; family Streptomycetaceae; genus Streptomyces; species Streptomyces mutabilis. The sequence goes on from NZ_CP176874.1 coordinate 5,160,690, forward strand.
AAGGTCGTCGCGGAGTACCCGGTACGGGCGCTCGCGGCCGTCCACCGTGTGGGGGATCTGGAGGTCGGCGATCTGGCCGTGGTCGTCGCCGTGTCCTGTCCGCACCGCGGCGAGGCATTCGAGGCATGCCGGAAGCTGATCGACGACCTCAAGCACGAGGTGCCGATCTGGAAGCATCAGACGTTCTCCGACGGAACCGAGGAGTGGGTGGGCGCCTGCTGAAGGGCCCCGGGCGGCCCGGTGCACCCGAACGCGAATCGAATACTCCCGTGCCCCTCTCGTTGCTCCGGTTGCGTAACCGACCCCCCGGCGTGAGCGTTGTCACTGCGGATGGTTAATCTGCTGATCAGTCAGTAGCGGACGCTCATGGGGTTGGGAGGTCGGCATGGCAGCGCTTGCCTGGTTGCTGATTCCGCTTGTGGCTGCTGTCGGCGCGGGGCTGTGGGGCAGTTGGGCCAACCGGACGCGCAAGGTCCGCAGCGACGGCCCCGAACTGGACGGGTACGCCCGCTTCCGCGAGGCGATGGAGCGACCCCGGACCGGAGCCTGACCGAACGCCCTGACGGTGTTCTGACAGCCGCGTCCCGTACTGTCGTGCCATGCCACGCCGTACCGCAACGATGCTCGCCTCCACCCTGATGCTGATCGCGCTCCTGTGTGCGGGTGTGTTCATCCCCGTGCCGTACTCGGAGATGTCCCCGGGGCCGACGGTGAACACTCTTGGGGATCACGACGGCGAGCCGGTGCTGCAGATCGACGGTCACAAGACCTACGAGGCGAGTGGTCACCTGAACATGACCACGGTCCGGGTCACCAGCGCCGAGTACAAGATGAACCTCGTGGAAGCGGTCTACGGCTGGCTGGCACACGACAACCGCGTGGTGCCGCACGAGACCCTCTACCCGGACGGCAAGACCGAGGAAGAGGCCACCCAGGAGAACGCCGAGGAGTTCAGCCAGTCCCAGGAGAGCGCCAAGGTGGCCGCTCTGAAGGCCCTGGACATCCCGGTGAAGTCCTGGGTGGTCGTCTCCACGGTGGTCAAGGACTCCCCGGCCGAGGGCCGGCTGCACGCCGGTGACGTGATCAAGGCCGTGGACGGTACGACCGTCCAGAAGCCCGCCGACGTCGCCGAACTGGTGACCAAGCACAAGCCCGGCCAGGACGTCGTCTTCACGATCGTGCCCGCCAAGGAGCAGGCCGACGCGGAGAAGGAGGGCCGGACGCCCACCAGGACGGAGAAGATCACGGTCCCCACCGCGGCCTCCGACGACGGCGGCGAGGAGCGCGCCATCGTGGGGATCTCCGCCGGGACCGATCACACGTTCCCGTTCACCATCGACATCAAACTGGCCGACGTCGGCGGCCCGAGCGCCGGTCTGATGTTCGCCCTCGGCATCTACGACAAGCTCACGCCGGGCGACCTCACCGGCGGCAACTTCGTCGCCGGCACGGGCACGATCGACGACACCGGCAAGGTCGGGCCGATCGGCGGCATCGGGATGAAGACCATCGGCGCGCGTGACAAGGGCGCCAAGTACTTCCTGACGCCCAAGGACAACTGCGCGGCCGCCGCCGAGGACACCCCCGACGGGCTCACCCTGGTGAAGGTGGACACCATCGAAGACGCCCTCGGCGCGCTGGAGGACATCCGCTCCGGGAAGACGGCCGACCTGCCGACCTGCGCCAAGGGCTGACCGGCAGGACCGCCGGGCAAGGCCCCGGACCTACTCCTCGAAGGTCGCCGACAGCGCCTGGGCCAGACCCGGCACCAGGTCGGAGCCCGTGAGGACCTCCGTGGCGGAGTCCTTCTCCCGCAGCCGCAGGGCGGAGTCGCGGGCACCGTCGCGCAGCACCGCGACCGTCATGCGGACCTCCTGGCGATCCGGGTGCTCCGCCACCCACTGCGCCAGCTTGGCGTCGTTCAGGCCCTGCGGAACCTGCGCCTCGGCGGACGGCGGCAGCATCAGGCGTTCCACGACGAGGGCACAGCCGACCACCGCGTCCGGCCAGGCGATGGTGCCCAGGAACTCGTCGAGCGGCTGGTCCGTTGGAATCTCGTCCTGCTCGATCGGGGTCAGGCCGGAGCTCTCCGACTCGTTCTGAAGACCGAGCCGGTCCGCGAGCGAGGGCTGATCGGCCCTCAGCCGCGCGGTGTCGACAAGTGCAAAGAGGCGTGCGGGCTGGTCCCAGCCGAGTCCGGAGACGTACTCGTCGATCTCGAGTACGGCCCGGGTGAGGGGGCTCGCTGCCATGGGGGTGTTGGACATGGTCACAATCCTGCCTCGTTACTGGCCCGAATCGGGAACCGAGTAAACGATGAGTAAGTTGCATAAGTGTGGGCCCACGATCACGGGGGCGCACGGGGGGCCCACGAACCCGAGGGCCTGACGGATCAACAGCGAACTTCGAGGTGCGCACCTTGGCTTTCCAGATGCCGGACCGCGGCGGAGGCCCCCCGACGGGGCCGCGGATCAGAGTGGGCCGCCCGTCCCGGCGTGTCCGAACCCTGCTGATGACACTCGGTGTCCTCGCCGTGCTCGGCATGGCGTTCACCATGTTCGCCGGGTTCTGGACGGACTGGCTCTGGTACCGGTCGGTCCACTACTCGTCGGTCTTCACGACGACCCTGTGGACCAAGATCGGTCTCTTCTTCGTCTTCGGCCTGCTCATGGCCCTCGCCGTCGGGTTCAACATCTGGATGGCCCACCGGCTGCGCCCGCCGCTGAGCGCGATGTCGATGGAGCAGCAGAACCTCGACCGGTACCGGATGGGCATCGCCCCGTACAAGAAGTGGCTGCTGCTCGGCATCACCGCGCTGGTCGGCCTCATCGCCGGCGCCTCCGCGTCCGGGCAGTGGCGGACCTGGCTGATGTGGGTCAACGGCGTCCCCTTCGGGCAGAAGGACCCCCAGTTCAAGCTGGACGTCGCCTTCTACGCCTTCGACCTGCCCTGGTACCGGTTCCTGCTCGGCTTCGGCTTCGCAGCCGTGATCATCTCCGTGATCGCCGCCGCGCTCACCCACTATCTGTACGGCGGGCTCCGCGTCACCAGCCCGGGCGCCCGTGCCACGGCCGCGGCCACCGGTCACCTGTCGGTGCTCATCGGAATCTTCGTCGCCCTCAAGGCGGTCGCCTACTGGCTGGACCGGTACGGGCTGGCCGTGAAGTCCAGCGACTTCAAGGCCACGGACAACTGGACGGGTCTGAGGTACGTCGACGCCAACGCGTACCTGCCGGCCAAGACGATCCTGTTCTGCATCGCCGTCATCTGCGCCCTGCTGTTCTTCGCCACCATCTGGCGTCGCACCTGGCAGCTCCCGGTGATCGGCTTCGGCCTGATGGTGCTGTCCGCGATCCTCATCGGCGGTCTGTACCCGGCGCTCGTCCAGAAGTTCCAGGTCCAGCCGAACGAGCAGGCCAAGGAAGCGCCGTACGTCGAGAAGAACCTGGCGGCGACGCGCGAGGCCTACGGCATCGAGGGCACCCAGGTCGCCGAGTACCCCGGTGTCGGCGAGACCAAGGACAAGACCAAGCTCCGGGACGACGCGAACGCCGCCGCGTCCATCCGGATCATGGACCCGAACGTCATCTCGCCGACCTTCCAGCAGCTCCAGCAGATGCGTAACTACTACGCGTTCCCGACCAACCTGGACGTCGACCGCTACTCCAAGGACGGCAAGGACCAGGACACGGTCATCGGTCTGCGCGAGCTGAACCTGGCCGGCATCCCGAAGAAGAACTGGATCAACAACCACTTCCGCTACACCCACGGCTACGGCGTGGTCGCGGCCAAGGGCACCGAGGTGGACTCCGAGGGCCGCCCGGTCTTCACCGAGTCCAACCTGCCGTCCGAGGGCGACCTCGGGACGTACGAGCAGCGGATCTACTACGGCGAGAAGACCACCACGTACTCGATCGTCGGCGGCCCCCAGAAGGAGATCGACTACTCCGACGACTCCGGGGAGAAGACGTTCAGCTACAAGGGTGACGGCGGTGTCGACCTGTCCAACCCGATCAACCGGGCGGCGTACGCGGCGGCGTTCAGCGAGCCGCAGATCCTCTACTCCGGCGCCATCGGCGAGGGTTCGCGGATCCTGTACAACCGCACGCCCAAGGAGCGCGTCGAGGCGGTCGCCCCGTGGCTGACCATCGACGGTGACGCCTACCCGGCGGTGGTGGACGGCCGTATCCAGTGGATCGTCGACGCGTACACGACGACGAACGGCTACCCGTACGCCTCCCGTACGACGCTCGGCGACACCACCGCCGACTCGCTCACCGCGGCCAACGACCAACGTGCGGTGGTGGCCCAGCAGAACCAGGTCAACTACATCCGCAACTCCGTGAAGGCGACCGTCGACGCGTACAGCGGTGACGTCAAGCTCTACCAGTGGGACGAGAAGGACCCGGTCCTCAAGACCTGGATGAAGGCCTTCCCGAACACGGTTCAGGACAAGAGCGAGATCTCGGACGAGCTGATGGCGCACCTGCGCTATCCGCAGGACCTGTTCAAGGTCCAGCGCGAGCTGCTCACCCGCTACCACGTGAAGGACGCCAACACGTTCCTCAGCGGCAGTGAGGTGTGGCAGGTGCCGGACGACCCGACCAACAAGTCGGGTGACGCGGTGCCGCCGTACTACCTGAGCATGAAGATGCCCGACCAGGACCAGCAGGCGTTCTCGCTGACGACGACGTTCACGCCCAACGGACGCGACAACCTGAGCGCGTTCATGGCGGTCGACGCAGAGGCGGGGACGGAGGGCTACGGCAAGATCAGAATCCTGAAACTGCCGACGAGCACCACCGTCAACGGTCCCAAACAGGTGCAGAGCCAGTTCAACTCCGAACAGGACATCGCCGAGTCCATCAGGCTCCTGAGAGGCGGTGACTCGGAGGTCGAGTACGGCAACCTGCTGACGGTGCCGCTCGACGGGGGACTGCTGTACGTGGAACCGGTCTACGTGCGCGGTGGCGACCTCAAGTACCCGCTGCTGCGCAAGGTGCTGGTGAGCTACGGGGGCAACACCGCCTTCGAGAACACCCTCGACGAGGCCCTGAACAAGGTGTTCGGAGCGCAGGCGGCCGAGACCGATCCGCCGGCGGACGAGGGCGAGGGCACGACCGAGCCACCGCCGACGTCCACCAACCCGACGGTCCGGGAAGCGCTGAGTGACGCGCAGGAGGCCTTCGACGCCGGCCAGAAGGCGCTGGAGCAGAAGGACCTGGCCGCGTACGCCGAGGCGCAGAAGGATCTGGAGGAGGCGCTGAAGCGGGCCGAGGACGCCCAGGCCAAGGCCGACCAGGGCGCCGGCGGCAAGAACGGTGACGACAAGAGCGGGGACAAGGCAGGGGACGGCGAGGCCGATCCGAGCGCGACGCCGTCCGGCGATACCGGCGGCGGGGGCTCGGGCAGCGGCTGACCGCCTTTCCGAGCCGGCCGTCAGAGCTGGTCAGAGCCCATCCCGCGCCGTGCTAGGGTTGTGAACACAACGGCGCGGGGTGGAGCAGCTCGGTAGCTCGCTGGGCTCATAACCCAGAGGTCGCAGGTTCAAATCCTGTCCCCGCTACTGAAGTTCGTGAGCTTTGTGCGAACGACCACGAAGGCCCGGATTCCGAAAGGGATCCGGGCCTTCGTGGTGTGCGAACGCATGTGCCGGTGAGGTCGACGGCCGCGCCGCCAGGGGAAGTTGGGGGGATCTGTGTTTGACTTGTCTCCCTGTGGGCATGTCGACAAAACGCTGAAGTGACCTCACTGGCTGCGGTATACCGGATGTACCCAGGTTGCAGGTGGTGCGACGATGGACGTTATGGGGGACATGGCAAATCTGTTCGGGACAGGGCGTTTTGCGCAGCCGTCCGATCAGGAGGAGGCCACGGACGAGGCTCAGGAAGCCGCCGACGAGGCCGCCGAGGAAGTACGCCGACGGCTGGCCGCCGAAGCCGGTGACGTCGAGGCGATGAGCGTCCTCGGCGCGATGCTGCTGCGTCGCGGCGACTTCGACGGAGCCGAGTCCCATCTGCGTGCCGCCACCGCCGCCGGTGACCGGGCCGCCGCCAACAACCTGGGTGTCCTGCTGCACCAGCGTGGATACGCCGACGAGGCCGCAGGGTGGTGGCGGATCGCCGCCGTCGCCGGTTCCGCCCCGGCCGCCCACGCGCTGGGGCGGCACTTCCGCGAGCGCGGGGACGAGCCCGCCGCCGAGTACTGGCTGTGCCAGGCCGCCGAGCAGGGCCATGTCCTCGGCGCCTACGCACTCGCCGACCTGCTGGAACACCGTGGTGACGAGGCGGGCGCCGAGCGGTGGATGCGGGCCGCGGCCGAACGCGGGCACCGGGAGGCCGCGTACCGGCTGGCCCGGACGCTGGACCGGCGCGCCGGGCAGAAGCGTGACGAAGGTGACACCGACGCGGCCGACGAGGCCGAGCAGTGGTACCGCCAGGCCGCCGCACGCGGCCACCGGCGGGCCGCACTGCACCTCGGGACGATCCTGGAGAAGCGGGGCGAGCTCAAGGAGGCCGGTCGCTGGTACCTCACGTCCGCCAAGGACGGCGAGGCCCGCGCCGCCTGCGCGCTCGGCTTCCTGCTGCGGGACGCCGGCGACACCGAGAGCGCCGCCGTGTGGTGGCTGCGGGCCGCCCAGGACGGTGACGGCAACGCCGCCAACGCCCTGGGCGCGCTGCACGCCGAGCGCGGCGAGACCCAGACCGCGGAGCGCTGGTACCGCGCCGCGATGGATGCCGGGGACGACAACGGGGCGTACAACCTCGGGCTCCTCTGCGCCGACCAGGGCCGCACCACACAGGCCGAGCAGTGGTACCGGCGGGCCGCGTACGCCGGGCACCGGGAGGCGTCCAACGCGCTCGCGATCCTGCTGCTGCGCGCCGGGGACGAGACGGGTGCCGAGCCCTGGTTCTCCAAGGCCGCCGAGGCAGGCAGTGTCGACGCCGCCTTCAACCTGGGCATCCTGCACGCCGGACGGGGCGAGGAGCGGGCGGCGCTGCGCTGGTACGAGCGGGCCGCCGCCGCCGGGCACACGGAAGCGGCGCTTCAGGTGGGAATGGCGCGCCTGCGCGACGGTGACGAGCGCGAGGCCGAACGGTTCCTGCGGTGCGCGGCGGGCGGCGGCAGCGCGGAAGCCGCGTACCGGCTGGCGACGGTGCTCGACGCACGCCGGCCGCCGACGCCCGAGCACGAGCTCGGTGAACCGGCGCAGGAGAAGTCCGAGTGCGAGGAGTGGTACGAGCGGGCGGCGTCCCAGGGGCACCGCCGGGCCCAGGTGCGGGTCGGGATGATGGCCGCGGCGCGGGGCGACGTGGTGGAGGCGGCCCGGTGGTACCGGGAGGCGGCCGAGTCCGGGTCGCGCAACGGTGCCTTCAATCTGGGGCTGCTGCTGGCCCGCGAGGGGAGCGAACCGGAGGCCGTCGTGTGGTGGCGGCGGGCCGCCGACGCCGGGCACGGGCGGGCGGCGCTGCGGTTGGCGCTGGTGTGCGCGCGCCGGGGGGAGCTGGCGGAGGGGCAGCGGTGGGCGGACCGGGCGGTGTCGCTGGGGCCGCGGGAAGTGGGGGAGCGGGCGGCCCGGTTGCGGGACGCGTTGCGGCAGGAGTTGTCGGCCTGACGCTGCGCTGGGCTGAGGCGGGTTGTGGGCTCGTCGGCGAGGGCGTGGACCCGGGGTGGGTGTCGCGGCCCGGCGTGGCGGGGTGGCGCTGCGCCCACCCGTGCCGCCCCAGCGGCACGACTGCCCGCAGCTACGGCGGCATGGCGGGTGCCCGCACCTGGGTGGGGGGCGATTTGCTTCTGGTCGTCGGGTTGACGTAATGTTTCGTTCATCGCCGCGGGGTGGAGCAGCTCGGTAGCTCGCTGGGCTCATAACCCAGAGGTCGCAGGTTCAAATCCTGTCCCCGCTACTGAAGGCCGAGGGCCGGAATCCGAAAGGGTTCCGGCCCTCGGCGCGTTGGGCCGCAGCGGACCCTCGAGGGTACGAGAAAGCCCCGGCACCCATCGGTGCCGGGGCTTCGCGCGAGTGTCGTGGGCCCTACGCCGCCGCGCAGTTCGGGCAGGTGCCGCGGTACGTGACCTCGACGTCCGAGACGGTGAAGCCGAAGCGCTCCGAGTCGGGGAGGTCGGCCAGCGGATTGCCGGTCGGGTGGACGTCGCGGATCGCGCCGCACTGGGCGCAGACCAGGTGGTGGTGCGGCCGGTGCGCGTTCGGGTCGTACCGCTTGGCGCGCTTGTCCGTCGCGACTTCCAGCACCTCACCGAGGGTGACCAGCTCGCCGAGGGTGTTGTAGACGGTCGCCCGGGAGATCTCGGGGAGCTTGTCCACGGCCCGGGCGTGCACCTCGTCGGCCGTCAGGTGGACGTGTTCGCCGTCGAGGACCTCGGCCACCACGCGCCGCTGCGCGGTCATGCGCCATCCGCGTCCACGCAGCCGTTCCAGTAGGTCACTCATACAGGCCAGCCTAACAGCAAGGGGGACCAGGTCCCGAACGGGTGTGACTTTGGAGTCTTACTTGACTTAGACATTGTCCATTGTAGGATCGGGAACGGCATTAGCCAAGGGACAGGTTTTGCAGGATTGGCGCAGGAGGCGTACGTGACTCAGGGACCGCTTACGACGGAGGCCGGTGCTCCGGTAGCCGACAATCAGAACAGTGAGACTGCGGGCGTCGGCGGCCCCGTGCTCGTCCAGGACCAGCTCCTCCTGGAGAAGCTGGCCCACTTCAACCGTGAGCGCATCCCGGAGCGTGTCGTGCACGCCCGTGGTGCCGGTGCCTACGGCACCTTCACGGTCACCGCCGATGTCACCAAGTACACGCGCGCCGCGTTCCTCTCCGAGGTCGGCAAGGAGACGGAGACCTTCCTCCGCTTCTCCACCGTGGCCGGCAACCTCGGTGCGGCGGACGCCGTCCGCGACCCGCGCGGCTTCGCGCTGAAGTTCTACACCGAAGAGGGCAACTACGACCTCGTCGGCAACAACACCCCGGTGTTCTTCATCAAGGACGCCATCAAGTTCCCCGACTTCATCCACACGCAGAAGCGCGACCCGTACACGGGCTCGACCGAGATGGACAACGTCTGGGACTTCTGGAGCCTGTCGCCCGAGTCGACGCACCAGGTGACCTGGCTGTTCGGTGACCGCGGCATCCCGGCGTCGTACCGCCACATGGACGGCTTCGGTTCGCACACCTACCAGTGGAACAACGAGGCGGGCGAGGCCTTCTGGGTCAAGTACCACTTCAAGACGGACCAGGGCATCAAGTGCCTCACCCAGGCCGAGGCCGACAAGCTCGCCGGTGAGGACCCCGACTCCCACCAGCGCGACCTGCGCGAGGCCATCGAGCGCGGTGACTACCCGTCCTGGACCGTCGGCGTGCAGATCATGCCCGTCGCCGAGGCCGCGACGTACCGCTTCAACCCGTTCGACCTGACCAAGGTGTGGCCGCACGCGGACTACCCGATCGTCTGGTTCGGCAAGCTGGAGCTCAACCGCAACCCGGAGAACATCTTCGCCGAGGTCGAGCAGTCGATCTTCTCCCCGGCGCACTTCGTGCCCGGCATCGGCCCGTCCCCGGACAAGATGCTCCAGGGCCGTCTCTTCGCGTACGGCGACGCCCACCGCTACCGCGTCGGCATCAACGCCGACCACCTGCCGGTGAACCGTCCGCACGCGACCGAGGCGCGCACCAACTCCCGTGACGGCTACCTGTACGACGGCCGCCACAAGGGAGCGAAGAACTACGAGCCGAACAGCTTCGGCGGCCCGTTCCAGACGGACCGTGCGCTGTGGCAGCCGGTCGCGGTCTCCGGTGTCACCGGCGAGACCGAGGCCCCGTCGCACGCCGAGGACAACGACTTCGTCCAGGCGGGCAACCTCTACCGGCTGATGACGGACGAGGAGAAGGGCCGCCTGATCGACAACCTGGCGGGCGCCATCTCCAAGGTCTCGCGCGAGGACATCATCGAGCGCGCGATCAACAACTTCCGTCAGGCCGACGGTGACTTCGGCAAGCGGCTGGAGGCCGCGGTCCAGGCCCTGCGCGGCTGACACATCCAGCACTGGACCGCTTGTCGTGGCGGCGGGCCGGATCCCCGGGGACGGGGGTCCGGCCCGTTTCGCGTTCCGGGACCGGGCGCCGGGCTCAGGCCGGTACTTGCTGTGCCCTCTCCCGGGCCGGGGCCCAGCAGCGGATGATGTCGCGGACCGAGACGATGCCGGCCGGCTCGCCGCGGTCGAGGACGATCAGGTGGCGGAAGCCGCCGTGCGCCATCGCCCGTGCGGCCTCCTCCACGGTCCAGGACGGCGCGGCGAACACGACGTCGGTGGTGGTGTGGGCGTGGGCGCGCTCGGTGTCCGGGTCCTGGCCGAGGCCCACGGAGATCAGGACGTCGCGCTCGGTGAGGATGCCGATGCCGCCGGCGTCGGGGTCGTGGACCACCGCCGCGCCGACGCGGCGCGCGGACATCAGGGCGGCGGCCTGGCGGAGGGTGTGGGCCGGGCCGATGGTGAGGACGACCGTGCTCATGGCTTCTCGGACGAGCATGGGTGGAGCCACCTCCTGCCGTGATCCATGAGTTAGTTCATGGATTCACAAGTTCACAAGTGGGGGGACTCTCAGAGTGGCAGGTAAAGGGCGGGTCAACAAGGGGGCGGGCGGAGCGCGTTGAGGGGTATCAGTAGCGCTGGTTGAGGTAGCCGAGCAGCTCGTCGTGGAGGCGGCCGTTCGACGCCGCCGCGTTGCCGCTGTGCGGACCGGGGCGGCCGTCAAGGCCCGTGAAGGTGCCGCCCGCCTCGGTGACGATGATCGCGTTCGCCGCCATGTCCCAGAGGGACAGCTCCGGTTCGGCGCAGATGTCGACCGAGCCCTCGGCGACCATCATGTACGGCCAGAAGTCGCCGTACGCGCGGGTGCGCCAGACCTCGCGGGTCAGGTCGAGGAAGCCGTCCAGCCGGCCCTGCTCCTCCCAGCCGCTGAGCGAGGAGTACGCGAAGGAGGCGTCGGAGAGTGCGGAGACCTGGGAGACCTGGAGCCGGGAGGCCGAGGTCAGGCTGCGGCCGGTGAACGCGCCGTGGTCCTTCACCGCCCACCAGCGGCGGCCGAGGGCGGGGGCGGAGACGAGGCCGACGACGGGCTGATAGCCCCCCTCGCCCGCCTCCATCAGGGCGATGAGGGTGGCCCAGACGGGGACGCCGCGGACGTAGTTCTTGGTGCCGTCGATGGGGTCGATGATCCAGCGGCGTGGGCCGGTGCCCTCGGTGCCGTACTCCTCGCCGAGGACGGCGTCGCGGGGGCGGGCACGGGCGAGGTGACCGCGGATCAGTTCCTCGGCGGCCTTGTCCGCTTCACTCACCGGGGTCATGTCCGGCTTGGTCTCGACCTTGAGGTCGAGGGCCTTGAAGCGGTCCATCGTCGCGGCGTCGGCGGCGTCCGCGAGGACGTGGGCGAGGCGGAGGTCGTCGAGGTAGTCGGGCATGCGGGTCACGGTATCTGGCGGGGGTGGCACGGGGCTACCAGGGGTTTGGCGGGCGTGGCGGGCGCGGGTGCGTGGAGGTGAGGGCGGGGCCGGTGACTCGGCGCCGGTGAGGTGCGGGTCCGTGGGTGCTGGGCGGGGGTGGGTGTCGCGGCCCGGCGTGGCGGGGTGCCTCCCCCACTCTCGGCTTCGCTCGAGCGGGAGGTGCCCCCACCGCCCACCCGTGCCGCCCCAGCGGCACGACTGTCCGCAGCTACGTCAGCACGACTGCCGGTAGCTACGTCGGATGGCTGCCCGCAGGAGTGTGCGAAGGGCCTTGACAGTGGTCGCATACCCGTCAAATCTGGCGGGAAGCCGCTCGGCCCGAGGAGGCGATGGTGCCTGCAGCCCGGGAGTCCCTGCTCGATGCCGCTTGCACGGCCCTGGCGTGTCGGCCCTGGTCCGCCGTGCGGATGGTGGACGTGGCGGCGGCGGCCGGGGTGTCCCGGCAGACGCTCTACAACGAGTTCGGAAGCAAGGAGGGCCTCGCTCGGGCGCTCGTCCGCAGGGAGGCGGACGGGTATCTGGCCGGTGTGGAGCGCGCGCTCGCCGGTGACGGTCCGGGCACCCCTCGCGAACGGCTCACCGCGACCGCCGAATGGACCGTCTCCGCCGCCCGCGACAACGCCCTGGTACGGGCCATGCTCACCGGCTGCTGGAGCGAGCGCCTGCCCTCCCCGCCCCTGACGGCGGCGCCGTCCGCCTCCGTCGTGCCGGCCCAGCGCCGGGCCGACGGCCCACTGCCCTCGCCCGGTGACTTCGTCGCCCTGGTCCGCGACCGTGCCGTCGCCGCCCTGAACGGCGCCCCGTCACCGGACTCCCCGGACCTGGCCCGCTCCTGCGAGCTCGCGGTACGCCTCGCCCTGTCCTGCGTCGTGGCTCCGCCCGGAGAGGGTGGGGTCGCGGAACTCGTGCGCACCGTCCTGCCGCGCCGGTCGGCGTCCTGACCAGGGGTCAGTGCGCCGAGCCCGACAACTGCAGCCCGATCACGCCGATGATGACCAGGCTGATCGAGACGATCTTCAGCGTGGAGACCAGGTCGCCGAGGAAGACCATGCCGTAGATGGCGGTGCCGGCCGCACCGATGCCGGTCCACACCGCGTACGCGGGACCGACGTCGAGCTTCTTCAGCGACATCGTCAGCAGACCGAAGCTGCCCAGCGCGAACACGCAGAAGGCGATGGTGGGCCAGAGGCGGGTGAAGCCGTGCGACAGCTTCAGGCAGACGGCGAATCCGGTTTCGAGCACCCCGGCCACTATGACCAGCAGCCACGCCATGTCATGTCCTCCCGTAGTCCCGTCGTACCGTGACCGCTGCGTCCGGCTTTGCTCAGGCTTGGAACCGGCTTGGTGCGATTATGCCCTTACCGGTCCCGACGCACGGCAAACAACGCGAAGGTCAGCACGGCGAACGACGCGAAGGTCAGTCGCCCTCCGTCCGCTCCCGGGTGGAGAGCAGCCGGCGCAGCGAGTACAGCCGCGCCGGGTCGGCGTGCCCCTCGGCGACCCACGCGTCCAGCGCGCAGTCGGGCTCGTCGTGGCTGCACGCGCGGGGGCAGCCCTCCGTACCCGGCACGAGGTCGGGGAAGGCGTTGATCACCCGGGACGGGTCGACGTGCGCGAGCCCGAACGACCGCACGCCCGGGGTGTCCACGACCCAGCCGCCCGTCTCGGAGGACAGGGGGAGGGCCAGGGCCGAGGTCGTCGTGTGCCGGCCGCGGCCCGTCACCGCGTTGACGTGACCTGTCACGCGACGGCGGTCCTCGGGCACCAGCGTGTTGACGAGGGTCGTCTTGCCGACACCGGAGTGGCCGACGAACGCCGTGATCTTGCCGTCCAGGTGTTGCCGTACGAGGTCGGCCGCGGCGCCGTTCTCCAGCTCCTCGCGGCTGGTCACGACGTACGGGATGTCCAACGCGCCGTACAGCTCCAGGAGTTCGTCGGGCGGGGCGAGGTCCGACTTGGTCATCACCAGCAGCGGGGTGAGGCCGCCGTCGAACGCCGCGACCAGGCAGCGGTCGATGAGGCGGGGGCGCGGCTCCGGGTCGGCGAGGGCGGTGACGATGGCGAGCTGATCGGCGTTGGCGACGACGACGCGCTCGTACGGGTCGTCGTCGTCCGCCGTACGGCGCAGTACCGACGTGCGCTCCTCGATGCGCACGATCCGGGCGAGCGTGTCCTTCTTGCCGGACAGGTCGCCGACCAGCGCCACCCGGTCGCCGACGATCGCCGCCTTGCGGCCCAGCTCCCGGGCCTTCATCGCCATGACGACCCGGTCCTCGACCAGGCAGGTCAGCCGGCCCCGGTCCACGGTGAGGACCAGCCCCTCGGCGGCGTCCTCGTGCTTGGGGCGGGTGTGGGTGCGCGGACGGTTGCCCTTGCGGTTGGGGCGGGAGCGGATGTCGTCCTCGTCGGTGTGCTTGCCGTAGCGGCGCATGGCGAACCGTCCCTACGCCCCGAGCATCCCGGTCCACAGGTCGGGGAATTCGGGGAGGGTCTTGGCGGTCGTCGCCACGTTCTCGATCTCCACGCCCTCGACCGCGAGGCCGATGATCGCTCCGGCGGTGGCCATGCGGTGGTCCTCGTAGGTGTGGAAGACGCCGCCGTGCAGGCGGCGCGGGCGGATGTGCAGGCCGTCGGCGGTCTCGGTGACGTCACCGCCCAGCTCGTTGATCTCCTTGGTGAGCGCGGCCAGGCGGTCCGTCTCGTGCAGCCGCAGGTGCGCCACCCCGCGCAGGGTGGACGGGGAGTCCGCGAGAGCGGCGACGGCCGCGATGCCCGGGGTCAGCTCGCCGACCTCGCCGAGGTCCACGTCGATGCCGTGCACGGCGCCCGAACCGGTGAAGACGAGACCGTAGTCCGTCAGTTCGCAGGAACCGCCCATCTCGGTGAAGATCTCGCGGAGCCGGTCGCCGGGCTGGGTGGTGCGGGACGGCCAGTCGGGGATCACGACCTTGCCGCCGGCCACCAGGGCCGCCGCCAGGAACGGCTGGGCGTTGGACAGGTCCGGCTCGATCGTGAGGTCGCGGCCGAGCAGCGCTCCCGGCGTCACCCGCCAGACGTTCGGCTCGCCGCCGGACTCCGGGGTGTCGACCTGGGCGCCGACCGAGCGCAGCATGTCGACGGTCATCCGGATGTGCGGCATGGACGGCAGCGCGGAGCCGGTGTGGCGGACCTCCACCCCCTGGTTGAAGCGCGGGCCGGACAGCAGCAGGGCGCTGACGAACTGCGAGGACGACGACGCGTCGATCTCGACCGGGCCGCCCTCCAGGGCGCCGCCGCCGTGCACGGTCATCGGGAGCGCGCCGCGCGCGTCGTCGTCGATGCGGGCGCCCAGGGCGCGCAGCGCGTCGATCACGCCGTGCAGGGGGCGCTCGTACGAGCGGGGGTCGCCGTCGAAGCGGATGGCGCCGTCGGCGAGCGTGGCGACCGGCGGCAGGAAGCGCATGACCGTGCCCGCGTTGCCCACGTCGACCGTGGCCGGGCCGCGCAGGCCCGCCGGGATGACCCGCCAGAACTCGCCGGTGCCCTCCGGGCCGACGCCCTCCTCGATCTCGACGCCCATCGCGCGCAGCGCCTCGGCCATCAGCAGGGTGTCGCGGGAGCGCAGCGGGCGGCGCAGCCAGCCGGGCTCGGAGGCCAGGGCGGCCAGCACCAGGGCGCGGTTGGTGACCGATTTCGACCCGGGCACGTGGACGGTCGCGTCGACGGCTCCGCTCGCGTGCGGGGCGGGCCAGAGGGCGGTGTGCGCGGGGTTCACGGTCATGGGCCCCACTTTAATGGCTGAGGACGATCGGAGATCTTGATCAAAAGCGCCGAAACCGGACCGAAATCGCGACTGTGCACTTGCCGTGCATATATGCGTCGGCATGGGTCCGTGCGTCACAGCTCCAGCAGCCAGCGCCCTCCGCCGATCAGCGAACACAGCGACACCGCGTGGAACAGGAAGAACCACACGCCCGCCGGCGCGTGCGTCAGCCGGGCCAGCTGGTCCGCGTCCGAGTCCCCGGCTCCGCCCCGTGCCCGCTTGGCCTGCAGCTCGAAGGCCGGGCGCACCCCGCCCAGCAGCAGGAACCACACCACCGCGTACGCGAACGCCGCCTGCACCTGCGGACCCGCCAGCCAGGACACCAGGACGAACGTGCCGCCGGTCAGCACCACCGTGAGCACCCCGTACGCGTTGCGGACCATCACCAGCAGCGCGACGAGCAGCGCCGTCGCCAGCCACAGCAGCAGCGTGATGCGCCCCGCGGCCAGCAGCGCGGCGCCGCCGAGGCCCAGCAGCGGGGGAGCGGTGTAGCCGGCCACCGCCGTGAGGATCATCCCGAGCCCGTGCGGCTTGCCGCGGCTGACGGTGAGACCGCTGGTGTCCGAGTGCAGCGTGATGCCGGTCAGCGTCCGCCCGGTCAGCAGTGCCACCAGCCCGTGGCCGCCCTCGTGGGCGATGGTGATGGCGTTGCGCGCCATCCGCCACAGCCCGTGCGGCACGACGACGGCGAGCGCGGCGACCAGGGTCGCGATCACCACCCACAGGTCGGGGTCGGGCTGGGTGCCGGAGACCTCGTCCCAGAGGGAGGCGAGCGAGGCCGATGCGAGGTGGTCCATGTTCGGTGCGGGCTCCTCGTGAGCGCGGTTCAGCGGGTGCGGCGCGAAGCGCCTCGTCGGGGGTGGTGGCAGGGAGACGGGCGGGCCTGGCAGTGTGGCACGTATGTGCGGACGGTATGCGGCGAGTCGTCGACCCGAGGATCTCGCGGGAATCTTCGAAATCGAGAAGTGGGAGCCCAAGGAGACCTTGGAGCCCGACTACAACGTGGCCCCGACCAAGGAGGTCCACGCCGTCCTGGACCGTCCTCTGAAAGACGTGGAGGACCCGAAGCCGGTTCGCCAGCTGCGAAAACTGAAGTGGGGTCTCGTCCCGTCCTGGTCCAAGACCCCCGAGGGCGGCGCCCGGATGATCAACGCCCGCGCGGAGACCGTCCACGAGAAGCCCTCCTTCCGCCGGGCCTTCGCCACCCGGCGCTGCATCCTCCCCGCGGACGGCTACTACGAGTGGGTCACCGGCAAGCAGGAGCGCGACCTGGAGGTCGAGGGACGCAAGAAGCGCCCGCGGAAGCAGCCGTACTTCGTGACCCCGGCCGACGGATCGGTCTTCGCGATGGCCGGTCTGTACGAGTTCTGGCGGGACAGGACCCTGCCGGACGACCACCCGCAGGCCTGGTGGGTGACCTGCTCGGTGATCACCACGGAGGCCGAGACCACGCCGCTCGCGGTCGCCCCGGCCGACGGACCGCACGCCCTCGCCGACATCCACCCCCGGATGCCGCTGATGCTGACGCCGGACCGCTGGGACGACTGGCTCGACCCCGCGCGCACCGACCCCGACGAGCTGACCTCCCTCCTCACGCCCCCGCCCGCCGGACTGATGCGGGCGTTCCCGGTCTCCACGGCCGTGAGCAACGTCCGCAACAACGGGCCGGAGCTGCTGAAGGAGCTGGAGGGGCCCGAAGAGGGCACACTCTTCTGACGTGACCAGCGAGAACACCGAGACGACCACCGAGACCGTCGACACCGGCGCCGGGCCCGCCCGCATCACCTGGCACCCGGCGGAGCAGCCCCGCCTCGTCCTCGCCGCGAGCCACGGCGCCGGCGGCGGCATCGAGGCGCGCGACCTGCGGGCACTGGCGGCGACGCTGCCCGCGCACGGAGTGACCGTCGCCCTCGTCGAGCAGCCCTGGCGGGTGGCCGGCAAGAAGCTGGCGCCCGCGCCGAAGACCCTGGACACCGGCTGGCGCGGACTCTGGCCCGCGCTTCGGGCGCCCGGGCTGCCGGTGATCTCCGGCGGACGCAGCGCCGGCGCCCGCGTCGCCTGCCGCACGGCCGCCGAACTGGGCGCCCACGCCGTGCTCGCCCTGAGCTTCCCGCTGCACCCGCCGGGCAAGCCCGAGAAGTCCCGCGCCGACGAGCTGCTCGGCGCCGGCGTCCCCACACTCGTCGTCCAGGGCGGCAACGACCCCTTCGGCCGGCCCGAGGAGTTCCCCGAGGCCCCCGGGGAGACGTACGACCTGATCGAGATCCCGCACGGCGACCACGGCTTCGCCGTCCCCAAGCGGGCGGAGATCAGCCAGGAGAGGGCACTGGAACTGATCGCCGAAGGCGTCGCGGAGTGGACCCGCTCACTCGGCTGACGGCCCGGGAATGACCGGCGGGCGCCCACTGTTGTGGCGGACATACGTTGCTGAGAATCAGCACCGACGCCGTACGAGAGGAAGTCCGCCGCATGGCTTCAGCCTTCTGCCCAAGTCGCAGCAGCCGCGCCGACCTGGACTGGACGGTGCTGCACGCGGCGAAGACCGCGCCCATTCGGGCGGCGGGCGGACCGGATCGTCGTCTATCCTCCGATTCGAGTGGGGCCGGACTCGGTCTCGCGACATCTTTGGAGGAGGTGGGTCCGGTCACTGGGACCGACGCAGGGACCGAACACGGCCAGGCGGAGCAGCCCGAGGGCCGGGGAACGGGCGCGGAGTCGACCGCGGAGCGCAGCGCGCGCTTCGAGCGGGACGCGCTCGAGTTCCTCGACCAGATGTACTCGGCCGCGCTGCGCATGACGCGTAATCCGGCCGACGCCGAGGACCTGGTGCAGGAGACCTACGCCAAGGCGTACGCGTCCTTCCACCAGTTCCGCGAGGGCACCAACCTCAAGGCATGGCTGTACCGCATCCTCACCAACACCTTCATCAACTCGTACCGCAAGAAGCAGCGCGAACCCCAGCGCAGCGCGGCCGAGGAGATCGAGGACTGGCAGCTCGCGCGTGCCGAGTCGCACATGTCGACGGGTCTGCGCTCCGCGGAGTCGCAGGCGCTCGACCACCTGCCCGACTCGGACGTCAAGGAAGCCCTCCAGGCCATCCCCGAGGAGTTCCGTATCGCCGTGTACCTGGCGGACGTCGAGGGGTTTGCCTACAAGGAGATCGCCGACATCATGGGGACACCCATCGGTACGGTGATGTCCCGGCTGCACCGTGGACGCCGTCAGCTGCGCGGCATGCTGGAGGACTACGCCCGCGACCGCGGCCTGGTCCCGGCCGGCGCCGGCAAGTCGAACGAAGCGAAAGGCTCGGGGTCATGAGCTGCGGAGAGCCGCACGAGACGGATTGCAGCGAAATCCTCGATCATCTCTACGAGTTCCTCGACCGAGAGATGCCGGACTCGGACTGCGTGAAGTTCGAGCACCACTTCGAGGAGTGCTCGCCCTGCCTGGAGAAGTACGGGCTGGAGCAGGCCGTGAAGAAGCTGGTCAAGCGGTGCTGCGGACAGGACGACGTGCCGGGTGACCTGCGTTCCAAGGTCATGGGCCGGATCGATCTGATCCGCTCCGGGCAGTCCGTGCCCGAGCACGACGTCACGGCCGCGCCGCCGACTCCCCAGGAGTCCTGAGCCGCCGGTCCGCGCATCCGGAGGCCGTATCGGCCGTACGGCTCGCATCACCCGAACGTGCTAATCCGCGGGTTGTCCGCCCGCGCCCCCCTGCCACCGCCCTAGGCTCCGGAGCCTGACTGGCATGGCCGGGGAGGGGCTCATGGACGCGGTACCGGTGCGGGCGCGTGCGTACGTCGCCGGGGTCGTCCTCCTCGCCCTGGTCTGCCTGTGCCCGCTGCCGGACGTACACACCCCCTGGTGGGCCGTGCTCCTGCTCGCCGGGCTGTACGCGGGTTCGGAACTGGTCGCCAGGTCCCGTTTCGTCGGGACCTGCTACCCCGTACTGCTCGCCGGGGCGTTCCTGCTGCCGCCGCCGGCCGCCGCGCTCGTGGCTCTGCCAGGGGCGCTGCTGTCACCGGTGGCACAGCGGCCCTTCGTACTGCGGCGGGTCTGGCGGGCCGCGCAACTGACGCTCGCCGTGTGGGCCGCCGCCCGGGTGCACTGGGAGTGCGGCGGCCGGGACGCGGTCGCCGCCCCCGACTTCCCCTACGCGCTCGTCCCGGCCGGGGCCGCGGTACTGGCGTTCTGCCTGGTGCTGACCCTGCTGGACGGCGGCATCCTGCACCTGGCCGACCGGGTGCCGGCACGGCGGGCGTGGCGGGGGCTGCTCTCCCGCTCGCTCGGGCCGATCGCCGTGCACGGGCTCGCCGGGCTCATGATGGCCGTCCTGTGGCGCAGCCCGTACGGTCCCGTCGCCGCGCTCCTCGTGCTGCTGCCGATGTGCGTGGCGTGGTGGGCGTTCGCCCAGTACCACCGGGAGCAGGCCGCGCACCAGGCGACCATCCGCGCACTGGTGCAGGCCGTCGACATCAAGGACGGCTACACGCGCGGGCACAGCGAGCGCGTCGGTCGCGCCTCGATGATGATCGCCCGCGAGCTGGGCATGGACGACGAGCGCGTCGAGACGCTCCGCTTCGCCGGGATCCTGCACGACGTGGGCAAGCTCGGCGTCCCCACCCGGCTGCTGCGCAAGGACGGACCGCTGACGCCCGAGGAGCGCCGGGTGATCGAACTGCACCCCGAGTACGGGCACGAGATGGTGCGCGGCATCCGCTTCCTCGGCGAGGCCAGGGCCGCCGTCCTCCACCACCACGAACGGCTGGACGGCAGCGGCTACCCCTACGGGCTGGCAGGCGACCGCATCCCCGAGTCGGCCCGGGTGGTGGCCGTCGCCGACGCCTTCGACGCGATGACGTCGACCCGCTCCTACAGCAGGGCGCGTCCCGTCGAGGTGGCGGTGGCGGAGCTCCAGCGGTGCGCCGGGGCGCAGTTCGACCCGCGGATGGTCGGGGCGCTGGTCCGGGCCCTGGGACGGCACGGCTGGCACCCGGCGGTGACGTCCGACGGTGGACCGCCGCTTCCCGCGGGAGTGCCCGCGGGCCGGACCGGGGAGGCACGGGACAGCGTGGGCAAGGGGGCGTCGTGACGCCCGCCCGCCCGCGCAGCCCGGCGCCGCCCCTCCTGATCCTCGTCGGCGCCGGGCTCCTCGCGTTCGCCTGTCTCGCCTGGGTGCTGTGGTCGGGGCTCGCCCAGCGGCCCGTCGCGCTCGCCTTCGGCGTCCTCGTCGCCCTCGGCGAACTCACCCGGCGCACCGGCGCCGAGACCCGGGAGGCCGCGCCCCTCGCGGCCGCCGGGGCGCTGGCGTACGCGCTGCTCGGGCAGGTCGCCGGGGTGCCCACCCACCACGGCGTCGCCCAGACCGTCACCGTCGTGCTCGCCGCCTCGCTGCTCGGCAGCGTGCCGCACATCGCGCGCGGTGGCGGGCCCGTGCTCGACCACCTGGCGCGGCGCGTGCTCACCGTCGCCTTCGCCGCCGTGTGCTTCCAGCCGCTGTCCGCCCAGGGCGTCTGGCGCGACTGGGGCGGCCCCGCCCAGGCGCTGCTGCTGATCGCGCTGCTCGTCCTGACCGCACTGTGTGACGCCCTGCTCGCGGCGGTACCCGCGTACGCCCGCACCGGGTGGCCCTTCGGCCCGCTGCTGCGCGAGGAACTGCGCGGCATGGTCGGCATCACCTCCGCGGTCTGCGCGACCGGGGCGGTGATGGCGCTCGCGGTGGCCGTCGCGGGACTGTGGGCGCTGCCCGTCTTCAGCGTGCCGTTGCTGCTCACCCAGCTGTCCTACCGGCGCTACGCCGCGGTCCGGGCCACCTACCGGCAGACCATCGCCTCACTGGCCCGGGCCACCGAGATCGCCGGGTACACCCCGGCCGGGCACGCCCGCCGCGTCGCCGAACTCAGCCGCGCCGTCGGCAGGGACCTGGGGTTGTCCGGCACCGAGCTGACCGTCCTGGAGTACGCGGCCCTCATGCACGACATCGGCCAGCTGAGCCTGGTCGACCCCGTCCCGGCGGGAGCCACCGCCGGCCTTCCCGTCACCGAACAGCGGCGGATCGCACTGCTCGGCGGAGCCGTCGTCCGCCAGACCGGGGTCGACGCGGCGGTCGCGGTGGTGGTCGAGCGGCAGGCCGACCCCTGCCGGGAGCAGCCGGTCGCCGCGCGCATCGTGCGCGCCGTCAACGCCTATGAGGAGAAGGCGCGGGGCGCGGGGCCGGGCGGCGGCCTCACGGCACTGGAGGAGCTGCGGCTGGCCCCCGCGGACGACTACGCTCCCGACGTCGTGGAAGCCCTGGCCCGAGTGCTGTCCCGAGGCAGCCTTAGCGTGCCCGCGGCTGGGTAACCCATGGGTAATGAGCGACCTCGTGGCCGTACGTGGTTGGATGCGAAGGAGAAGGTGTCCGGGGGCGCGAAAGGCACAGCCAGCCCACTGAACGGAACTGGCAGGCGGGAATCGTGAGGATCTTCGGCAAGGGACGGCACCGGCCCTCCGCCTCCTGGCGGCAGGCCACCGACCGCGCGTTCACGCTGATCGGCGACGGTCGCTACGAGGACGCGGGCGCACTGCTGACGCGCGCCGCCGACCTGGAACCGTGGCTGTCGGAGTCGTGGTTCAACCTCGCGCTCCTGCACAAGTTCCGGCACGACTGGGAGCAGGCCAGAGCGGCGGGCCTGCGGGCCGTGGCGCTGCTCGACCGGGACACCGGCGCGCCCGACTGGTGGAACGTCGGCATCGCCGCGACCGCCCTCCAGGACTGGCCGCTGGCGCGCCGCGCCTGGCAGGCGTACGGGCTGCGCACGCCCGGGGACGCGACCGCCGCCGGCGAGCCGCTCGGCATGGACCTCGGCAGCGCGGCCGTACGGCTGTCCCCGGAGGGGGAGGCCGAGGTCGTGTGGGGGCGGCGGCTGGACCCCGCCCGCATCGAGGTGCTGTCCATCCCGCTGCCGTCCTCCGGCCGGCGCTGGGGCGAGGTCGTCCTGCACGACGGGGTGCCGCACGGGGAACGGACGACCACCGCCGGGCACGCCTACCCCGTCTTCGACGAGATCGAGCTGTGGGCACCCTCGCCCGTGCCGACCTGGGTGGTTCTCCTGGAGGCCGCCACCGAGTCCGACCGGGACGCCCTGGAGCAGCTCGCCGCTGACGCCGGTTTCGCCGCCGAGGACTGGTCGTCGTCCGTGCGGCTGCTGTGCCGGATGTGCTCGGAGTCCCGGATGCCCTCCGACGAGGGCGACGGCGAGCACCTCGACCCGCACGACCACAGTGAGCCCGGTCATCCGGGGCCGCTCGGCCACCGCACCGACGGGCAGCTGTGGGTGCCGGAGCGGGAGTGCGGGGTGGCCGCGCCGGCGGGGCTGGTGAAGGGGTTGCTGGACGGCTGGGTCGCGGACAGTCCCGACTCCCGGGACTGGCGGGACCTGGAAGAGGTCTGCTGAGCGGCCCCGTAGTCTTTACCAGGACGACTCCACCAGGACACTCCAGCAGCGGTCCCCATCAGCACCACCCCTTGGTTGTACGAGGAAGGCATACGTCGGTCATGGCCCAGCAGGACACCGATCAGCAGCACGCGGGCGTGCTCCCCGTCGACGACGAGGGGTTCGTCGTCGACACCGAGGACTGCGAGGAGCGCGAGAGCGCCTGGCGTGAGCGCGGCACCTCGCGGCCGATCACGGTGGTCGGCAACCCGGTACTGCACAAGGAGTGCGCGGACGTCACCGACTTCGGCGACGAGTTCCAGCAGCTGGTCGCGGACATGTTCGCCAGCCAGCGCACCGCCGAGGGCGTGGGCCTGGCCGCGAACCAGATCGGGGTGTCCAAGAAGGTCTTCGTCTACGACTGCCCCGACGACCAGGGCGTCCGCCACGTCGGCGTGGTCTGCAACCCGAAGCTCGTCGAACTCCCCGCCGACCGGCGCAGCCTGGACGACAGCAACGAGGGCTGCCTGTCCGTGCCGACCGCCTATGCGCCGCTCGCCCGCCCCGACTACGCCGAGGTGACCGGCCAGGACGAGCGGGGCAACCCGATCCGCGTGCGCGGCACCGGGTACTTCGCACGGTGTTTGCAGCACGAGACGGATCACCTGTACGGGTACCTGTACATCGACCGGCTCTCCAAGCGCGAACGCAAGGACGCGCTGCGGCAGATGGCCGAGAACGAGCCGCGCTACCCCGTGGTCGCCAACGACTGACGGCGCATCACCCGCCACACCCTCCGCGTGCGTACGGCGCCCGCCCGGGCCTCCTCCCGGGCGGGCGCCGTTCGTTTGCCGAAAGCCGCCACACACCAGGAGAATCCCGGCACGCCGGGGTAGCGAATAGAGCAAATCCGTTCCCAGAACGGTCAGTTGTAGTGCTGAATAGGAAGCGCGGGGATACGCAACGGCGCACGCCCCGCTCGGTGCGGGGGGTGCGCCACCGGCGGCTGAGAGGGGTTTGTCCGTGCACGCTTTCTCACAGGGCACCACAGCGACACCGACCGCGATCGCAGTACCTTCATCGCTCCGCCTCCCGGTGATCGAGGCGGCATTTCCCCGGCAACTGCACCCGTATTGGCCGAAGCTCCAGGAGAACACCCGAACCTGGCTGCTCGAAAAACGGCTCATGCCGGCGGACAAGATCGAGGAATATGCCGATGGCCTGTGCTACACCGACCTCATGGCGGGGTACTACCTGGGCGCCCCCGACGAGGTCATGCAGGCGATAGCGGACTACAGCGCGTGGTTCTTCGTCTGGGACGACCGGCACGACCGGGACATCGTCCACGGCCGGCCCGCCGCCTGGCGACGGCTGCGGGACCGACTGCACACGGCACTCGACTCGCCCGGGGACCACCTGCACCACGAGGACACGCTGGTAGCGGGGTTCGCCGACAGTGTGCGGCGGTTGTACTCCTTCCTGCCGGCGCCGGCGGCCTGGAACGCCCGGTTCGCCCGGCACTTCCACGCGGTGATCGAGGCGTACGACCGCGAATTCCACAACCGCACGCACGGAATCGTGCCCGGCGTCGAGGAGTACCTCGAACTGCGCCGGCTCACGTTCGCCCACTGGATCTGGACCGATCTGCTGGAGCCGAGCGCGGGGTGCGAACTGCCGGACGCCGTTCGAAAGCATCCGGCATATCGCCGGGCGGCACTGCTGAGTCAGGAATTCGCCGCCTGGTACAACGACCTCTGCTCGCTTCCCAAGGAAATAGCGGGCGACGAGGTGCACAATCTCGGAATCAGTCTCATCGCGCATCACGGACTGACCCTCGAAGAAGCTGTCGGGGAAGTCAGGCGACGCGTCGAGGAATGCATTACCGAATTCCTCGCCGTGGAACAGGACGCGTTACGTTTCGCCGACGGGCTCGCCGACGGAACCGTGCGCGGAAAGGAACTGAGCGGCGCCGTACGGGCGAGCGTCGGCAATATGCGGAACTGGTTCAGTTCCGTCTACTGGTTCCACCACGAGTCCGGCCGGTACATGGTCGACAGCTGGGACGACCGGTCCACGCCCCCGTACGTCAACAACGAAGCGGCAGGTGAGAAATGACCGTCGAGTCCGTCAACCCCGAGACCCGGACCGATCCGGCTCCGGAACTGCGCGAGCCGCCCGTCGCGGGCGGCGGCGTCCCGCTCCTGGGCCACGGCTGGCGGCTGGCCCGCGACCCGCTGGCCTTCATGTCCCAGCTGCGCGACCACGGTGACATCGTTCGCATCAAGCTCGGCCCCAAGACCGTCTACGCGGTCACCACCCCGGAGCTCACCGGCGCCCTGGCCCTGAGCCCCGACTACCACATAGCCGGCCCGCTGTGGGAGTCGCTGGAGGGCCTGCTCGGCAAGGAGGGCGTGGCGACCGCCAACGGCCCGCTCCACCGCCGTCAGCGGCGCACCATCCAGCCGGCGTTCCGGCTCGACGCCATCCCCGCCTACGGGCCGATCATGGAGGAGGAGGCGCACGCGCTCACCGAGCGCTGGCAGCCGGGGCGGACCGTCGACGCCACCTCCGAGTCATTCCGCGTCGCCGTGCGGGTCGCCGCCCGCTGCCTGCTGCGCGGCCAGTACATGGACGAGCGGGCCGAGCGGCTGTGCGTCGCCCTCGCCACCGTCTTCCGGGGCATGTACCGGCGGATGGTGGTCCCGCTGGGGCCGCTGTACCGGCTGCCGCTTCCGGCCAACCGCGCCTTCAACGACGCGCTGGCCGATCTGCACCGGTTGGTCGACGAGATCATCGCCGAGCGCCGTGCAAGCGGTCAAAAGCCGGACGATTTGCTGACGGCATTGCTGGAGGCGAAGGACGACAATGGCGATCCGATCGGGGAACAGGAGATCCACGACCAAGTGGTCGCGATACTCACTCCAGGCAGTGAAACCATCGCTTCCACGATCATGTGGTTGCTGCAGGCACTTGCCGACCACCCGGAACATGCCGACCGCATACGCGATGAAGTCGAAGCGGTCACCGGCGGGCGTCCTGTGGCATTCGAGGACGTACGCAAGCTCACCCACACCGGCAATGTCATCGTGGAGGCCATGCGGCTGCGGCCCGCCGTATGGGTATTGACGCGCCGCGCCGTGGTCGAGACCGAACTCGGTGGCTATCGCATTCCGGCCGGGGCGGACATCATCTACAGTCCGTACGCAATCCAACGCGATCCGAAGTCGTACGCCCACAACCTGGAGTTCGACCCGGACCGGTGGCTGCCGGAACGCGCGGCGAATGTGCCGAAATACGCCATGAAGCCGTTCAGCGCGGGCAAGCGGAAGTGCCCCAGTGACCACTTCTCCATGGCGCAGCTGACCCTCATCACGGCGGCGCTCGCCACGAAGTACCGCTTCGAGCAGGTGGCCGGCTCCAACGACGCGGTCCGCGTGGGCATCACGCTCCGGCCGCACGACCTGCTGGTCAGGCCCGTGGCTCGGTGACGCTCAGGCCGCTCCGACCGCCTCCGGCCCCCGGAAGGTGCGCCGGTAGGCGTGCGGGGTGGTCCCCAGGGCCCTGACGAACTGGTGCCTGAGGGCCGCCGCCGTACCGAAGCCGGTGCGCCAGGCGATCGTGTCCATCGTCTCGTCCGTCGCCTCCAGCAGCCGCTGGGCCAGCAGTACGCGCTGGCGCAGGATCCAGCGGTAGGGAGTCGTACCCGTCTCCTGCTGGAAGCGGCGGGCGAAGGTGCGCGGGGACATGTGCGCCCGGGCCGCGAGCTGGTCGACGGTGACCTCCTCGTCGAGGTGCTGTTCCATCCAGGCCAGCACCTCTCCGACGGTGTCGCAGGAGGAGCGGGGCAGCGGCCGTTCGATGTACTGGGCCTGGCCGCCGTCCCGGTGCGGCGGCACGACCATCCGCCGGGCGATCTTGTTGGCCACCTCCGGGCCCTGCTCCTTGCGCACGATGTGCAGACAGGCGTCGATGCCGGCGGCGGTGCCGGCGCTGGTGATCACCGGATCCTCGTCCACGTAGAGCACGTCCGGCGAGACGGCCACCGTCGGGTACTGCCGGGCCAGCTCGTCCGCGTGGTGCCAGTGCACCGCGCAGCGCCGCCCGTCCAGCAGCCCGGCGGCGCCCAGCACGAACACCCCGGAGCACACGCTCAGCACCCGCGCGCCCCGGTCCACCGCCCGCCGCAGGCCGGCCAGCAGCTCGGGCGGGTAATCCCGGCGCGCGTAGTCGCTGCCCGCCGGGACGGCGATCAGGTCGGCCTCCTCCAGTCGGTCCAGCCCGTACGGCGTGGAGACGGAGAGCCCGCCGACGTGGGTGTTCAGCGTCGGGCCCTCCGCCGACACCACCGCGAAGTCGTACTTCGGCAGGCCCTCGTCGGTCCGGTCGATGCCGAAGACCTCGCAGAGGACGCCGAGTTCGAAGGGGTGCACGCCGTCCAGCAGGACGGCGGCCACGTTCCGCAGCATGCCGCCAGTGTGCCTCGGAAGTGGCAGGAAATCGAGGCCCTACGGCAGTCCTGCCACTCCCGGTCAGGAGTGTCCGGCGTGACAGTGGTGTCATGACCGGAAACCAGATCGAAGCCCTGATCGGAATGCTCGTGACCTTCGGACTCCTGGTCCTCATGGTCCTCCCCTCGGTGATCGGCATCGTGCGCGACCGGCGCATCGACCGTCAGATCAGGGAGGCCCAGGAGGGCGAGGGGACCGGGAAGGAGACTCAGAAGTCCTCGTCCAGGTCGACGGTGCCCTCCACCGCCACCTGGTACGCCGAGGGGCGCCGCTCGAAGAAGTTGGTCAGCTCCTGAACGCCCTGCAGCTCCATGAAGGAGAAGGGGTTCTCGGAGCCGTACACCGGGGCGAAGCCGAGCCGCGTCAGGCGTTGATCGGCCACGCACTCCAGGTACTGCCGCATCGAGTCGGTGTTCATCCCCGGGAGGCCGTCACCGCACAGGTCGCGCGCGAACTGCAGCTCGGCCTCGACGGCCTCCCGCAGCATGTCGGTGACCTCCTGCCGGAGCCGGTCGTCGAACAGCTCCGGCTCCTCCTTGCGCACGGTGTCGACCACGTCGAAGGCGAAGGACATGTGCATCGTCTCGTCCCGGAACACCCAGTTGGTGCCGGTGGCCAGGCCGTGCAGCAGGCCCCGGCTGCGGAACCAGTAGACGTAGGCGAAGGCGCCGTAGAAGAACAGGCCCTCGATGCACGCGGCGAAGCAGATGAGGTTGAGCAGGAAACGGCGGCGGTCGGCCTGGGTCTCCAGGCGGTCGATCGACTCGACCGAGTCCATCCACTTGAAGCAGAACTCGGCCTTCTCCCGGATCGAGGAGATGTTCTCCACGGCCGCGAAGGCGGCGGCGCGGTCGTCCGGATCGGGCAGGTAGGTGTCCAGCAGCGTCAGGTAGAACTGGACGTGCACGGCCTCCTCGAAGAGCTGGCGGGACAGGTACAGCCGCGCCTCGGGGGAGTTGATGTGCTTGTAGAGGGTGAGCACCAGGTTGTTCGCGACGATCGAGTCGCCGGTGGCGAAGAAGGCCACCAGCCGCCCGATCAGGTGCTGCTCCTCGGGGCTGAGCTTCGCGAGGTCGGCGACGTCCGAGTGGAGGTCGACCTCCTCGACGTGCCAGGTGTTCTTGATGGCGTCCCGGTAGCGCTCGTAGAAGTCGGGGTAGCGCATGGGGCGCAGGGTCAGCTCGAAGCCCGGGTCGAGCAGGTTCTTCGTGGCGGGGGTCTGAGGGGTCTCGGTGGTCATTACTGGCAGGCCTCGCAGGACTCGGGGTTTTCCAGGGAGCAGGCGACCGCTTCGGGGTCGGGGGTCTGCTGCACGGGGGCGGTGGCTCGGGCGCCGGCCGCGCGGGCGATGCGGGTCGCCGGGCGGGAGCGCAGGTAGTACGTGGTCTTCAGGCCCTGCTTCCAGGCGTACGCGTACATCGAGGAGAGCTTCCCGATGGTCGGCGTCTCCAGGAACAGGTTCAGCGACTGGGCCTGGTCGAGGTACGGCGTGCGGGCGGCGGCCATGTCGATCAGGCCGCGCTGCGGGATCTCCCAGGCGGTGCGGTACAGCGCGCGCACGTCCTCGGGGATCCAGGTGAAGCCCTGCACCGACCCGTTGGCCTCGCGCAGCGCCTCGCGGGTGCGGGCGTCCCACACGCCGAGCCGCTTGAGGTCGTCCACCAGATACGAGTTGACCTGGAGGAACTCGCCGGACAGCGTCTCGCGCTTGAACAGGTTGGACACCTGCGGCTCGATGCACTCGTAGGCGCCCACGATGGAGGCGATGGTCGCCGTCGGGGCGATCGCGAGGAGCAGGGAGTTGCGCAGGCCGGTCGCGGCGATGCGCTCGCGCAGGGCCGCCCAGCGCTCCGGCCAGGTGTGCTCGACGCCGTAGTGGTCGGGGTGGAGCACACCCCGCGCGGTGCGGGTCTTCTCCCAGGCCGGCAGCGGGCCGTTGCGTTCGGCGAGGTCGGCGGAGGTCTCGTAGGCGGCGAGCATGATCCGCTCGGCGATACGGGTGGAGAGGGCCTTGGCCTCGGGGGAGTCGAAGGGCAGGCGGAGCCGGAAGAAGACGTCCTGGAGGCCCATCGCGCCGAGGCCCACCGGGCGCCAGCGGGCGTTGGAGCGGCCCGCCTGCTCGGTCGGGTAGAAGTTGATGTCGACGACCCGGTCCAGGAAGGTGACGGCGGTGCGGACGGTGGCGTCCAGCCGCTCCCAGTCGATGTCGCCCCCGGCCGCGTCGACGAACGCGCCGAGGTTGACCGAGCCGAGGTTGCAGACCGCCGTCTCGCCGTCGTCCGTGACCTCCAGGATCTCCGTGCAGAGGTTGGAGGAGTGGACGACGTGGCCCGGCTCGGCGGTCTGGTTGGCGGTGCGGTTGGCGGTGTCCTTGAAGGTCATCCAGCCGTTGCCGGTCTGTGCGAGGGTGCGCATCATCCGGCCGTACAGCTCGCGGGCGGGCAGCGTCTTGCGGGCGAGCCCCGCCGCCTCGGCCTTGCGGTAGGCGGCGTCGAACTCCTCGCCCCACAGGTCGACCAGCTCGGGTACGTCGGCCGGGGAGAACAGCGACCACGGTCCGTCGGCGTCCACCCGGCGCATGAACTCGTCCGGCACCCAGTGCGCGAGGTTGAGGTTGTGCGTGCGGCGGGCGTCCTCGCCGGTGTTGTCCCGCAGCTCCAGGAACTCCTCGACGTCCGCGTGCCAGGTCTCCAGGTAGACCGCCGCGGCGCCCTTGCGCCGGCCGCCCTGGTTCACGGCGGCGACCGAGGCGTCCAGCGTCTTCAGGAACGGGACGATGCCGTTGGAGTGGCCGTTGGTGCCGCGGATCAGGGAACCGCGGGAACGGATGCGGGAGTAGGCGATGCCGATGCCGCCGGCGTGCTTGGAGAGGTTGGCGACCTGGTGGTAGCGGTCGTAGATGGAGTCCAGCTCGTCCTTCGGGGAGTCCAGGAGGTAGCAGGACGACATCTGGGGGTGCCGGGTGCCGGAGTTGAAGAGGGTGGGGGAGGAGGGCAGGTAGTCGAGGCGGCTCATCAGTCCGTAGAGCGCGGCCACCTCGTCCACGGACCGTGTGGTGTCGTCCTCGGCGAGTCCGGCGGCGACGCGCAGCATGAAGTGCTGGGGCGTCTCGACGACCTTGCGGGTGATCGGGTGCCGGAGCAGGTAGCGGCTGTACACGGTGCGCAGCCCGAAGTAGCCGAAGCGGTCGTCGGCGGCCGGGTCGACGAGCGCGTCCAGCCGGTCGGCGTGCAGTCGTACGAACTCGGCGGTGCGGTCGGCGATCAGGCCCTCGCGGTGACCGGTGGCGACCGACGCGCTGAAGGAGGTGACGCCCTGCGAGGCGGCCTCGGCGCGGATGCCGATGGTCAGCAGGCGGGCGGCGAGCCTCGAGTAGACCGGGTCCTCGGAGATGAGCCCGGCCGCCGCCTCGGTGGCGAGCTCGCGCAGCTCGGCCTCGTCCGCGCGGGCGGACCGGCCGCGCAGCGCGGCGGCGGCCACCCGGCCGGGGTCGGCGTCGGGGAGGTCGGCGGTCAGGCCCGTCAGGGTCCGCAGCAGCGCGGCACCGGGTCCGTCGGGTTCCCCGGTCGCCGTCACCGGGGTCGCTGAAGCCGGATCGGCTGGCGCGATGGTCACGTGGAGCACTCCCTCGCTCGGCACGGGGCCTGGCGGAGGGCAGGGGGCAGCTCACGAGCGCGCACGGCGTCGCGTCCACCGGCCCACTCCACGAGGCCCGGACGTCATGGCGCCCGGGCCAGGGCGGCCGGGCGCACTGTCGGCAGGTCCTCGGACTGAACAGGCGTGCGCGCACGTGCGAAGACGTACGGATGCACGCAAGTACACCGTTGCGGGACAGTTCCGGATTCGCACCGGATTCCCCTGCGGCGACAGCGAGCATGAGCATACATCTTGTGCCGGGCTTGGCGAGCACCCCCAGCTGTTGTGTCCCCGGGGGTGTCCGGGGGTGTGGCCCGGTGCCGTGTCGCGCCGGTGTCAGAGCGTCAGTTCGTAGGTGAGGAGCGTGATGTCGTCCAGCTCCGGCAGCGGGTTCCAGTCGCGGTCGGGGGTGCGGACGAAGCCCAGCCGTTCGTAGAGGCGGTGGGCGGGGCGCATGGTGCGCTGGGTCGACAGCACGACGCGCACGCAGCCCTCGACGGCCCGCGCGCGGTCGACACAGGCCCGCACCAGGGCCTCGCCGACCCCGCGTCCGCGTGCCTCGCGAGCGACGGCGAGCATGCGTATCTCGGCCTCGCCGGGCCGGGCGATGTCGGCCATGGGGCCGCCGGACGGCACGAAGGTCACGCCGCCGAGCACCCGGCCGTCCGCCACGGCGGCCAGCACCTCGGCGGCCGCCGCCCGCTGGGCCACGTTCCGCAGCTCGCCGAGGTACGCGTCGCTCTCGCCGAAGTCCAGGAGTCCGTCCTGGAGGTAGGCCCGCGCGGTGATCTCGCCAAGGGTCTCGTACTCGTCGGCGGCCGCCCGCCGGATAGCGAAGTCCATGTCGCCGAGTGTGCCGGACGGGTACGACAACGGGCCGCCGGATTTCTCCGACGGCCCGCCGCGTACCAGGGGTCAGTGCGAGGAGCCCGCCGTGGCCGGCGGCAGTTCCACCTGGACGCCGGGGTCGCCCGCGTCCGCCGTGTAGTCGCTCGGCTTGGTCTCGTCGACGCCGTCGGGTGCCTTGACCGCCCGCAGGACGAAGGTCAGGACGACGGTGACCAGGACGTTCAGCACGAAGGCGGTGAGGCCGATGTAGCCGATCTCGCCGATGCCGGGGATCTCGTCGGAGGAGCCGCCGAAGTGCTTCTGCGTCGGCGAGGCCACGCCGTACGCCGCGACCGTGCCGTAGACCATGCCGACCGCCCAGCCGCCGAGCAGCGCCCAGCGGTGGAACCAGCGGGTGAACAGGCCGCCGACCAGGGCCGGGAAGGTCTGCAGGATCCAGATGCCGCCGAGCAGCTGGAAGTTGATCGCGACCGTCTTGTCCATGCCCAGGACGAAGACCAGCGCGCCCACCTTCACCAGCAGCGACACCAGCTTGGAGACCTTGGTCTCCTGGGCCGGGGTGGCGTCCGGCTTGATGAAGTCCTTGTAGATGTTGCGGGTGAAGAGGTTCGCGGCCGCGATCGACATGATCGCCGCCGGGACCAGCGCGCCGATGCCGATCGCCGCGAAGGCCACGCCCGCGAACCAGTCCGGGAACATGTTCTCGAACAGCTGCGGGATCGCCAGCTGCCCGTTCTCCACCTTCACCCCGGCCGCGATCGCCATGAAGCCCAGCAGCGCCAGCAGGCCCAGCATCAGGGAGTACAGCGGCAGAATGGTGGTGTTGCGGCGGATCACCTCACGGCTGCGCGAGGAGAGCGTCGCGGTGATCGAGTGCGGGTACATGAAGAGCGCGAGCGCCGAGCCGAGCGCCAGGGTGGCGTACGTCCACTGGCCGCCGTGGTCCGGCACCAGTCCGCCGCTGCCCGACTCGGTGAACTTGTCGTTCGCCGAGGCGAAGATGTCGTCGAAGCCGCCGAGCTTGATCGGGATGTAGATGATCGCCACCGCGATCACGATGTAGATCAGCGTGTCCTTGACGAACGCGATCAGCGCGGGCGCGCGCAGCCCCGACGAGTAGGTGTACGCCGCCAGCACACCGAAGGCGATCAGCAGCGGCAGGTCCTTGATGAACCAGTTGGTGTCCTCGCCGCCGCCGACGCCCATCACGTCCAGCACGGCCTGGATGCCGACCAGCTGGAGCGCGATGTACGGCATCGTGGCGAGGATGCCGGTGACCGCGACCGCCAGCGACAGCCCCTTCGAGCCGAACCGGCCGCGCACGAAGTCCGAGGTCGTCACGTACCCGTGCTTGTGGGAGACCGACCACAGGCGGGGCAGGAAGGTGAAGATCAGCGGGTAGACCAGGATCGTGTACGGCACCGCGAAGAAGCCGGCCGCGCCGGCCGCGTAGATCGCCGCCGGGACGGCCACGAAGGTGTACGCCGTGTACAGGTCGCCGCCCAGCAGGAACCAGGTGACCCAGGTACCGAAGGAGCGGCCGCCGAGGCCCCACTCGTCGAGGCTGTGCTCGTTCTCGGCCTTGCGCCAGCGGGCGGCCAGGAAGCCCATGGCGGTGACGAGGACGAAGAAGAAGATGAAGACGGCGAGTGCGACGCCGTTCACGCCGTCGTTCACTGCGAACCGCCTTTCCGGCGGGCGCGCTGGTCACGCTGCCACAGCTTGTAGGCGATCATCGTCAGCGCGGTGGAGATGAGTACCCACGCCATCTGGTACCAGTAGAAGAACGGGATGCCGATGAAGGTGGGGTCGGACTTCGCGTACGACCCGACCCAGATCATGGCGACGAACGGTGCGAGCAGGCAGAGGCCGATGACGACGCGCACCGGCGTCACCACCGGTTCTCTGCTCTGTGGTGGGGCTTGTGACATGCGGTGGCTCCGTCCCCTCGCTGATCACCTCGTGCAGTGCGCACGAAATGTAGGTGACGGGTTCAGGACGGCGGAAGCCCTCGTCCGCATATCGGTCCCCAACCGCAATGTCAGGGGCGCGCAGCGGAGGGTTTGGTCTAGTCCTGGGGCCGCTTGAGGCGGGCGACGAACTTGTAGCGGTCGCCCCGGTAGACCGAGCGCACCCACTCCACCGGCTGACCGGTCCGGTCCTGCGAGTGCCGGGACAGCATCAGCATGGGCAGGCCGACGTCGGTGCCGAGCAGGCCGGCCTCGCTCGGCGTGGCCAGCGAGGTCTCGATGGTCTCCTCGGCCTCGGCGAGATGGACGTCGTACACCTCGGCGAGGGCGGTGTAGAGGGACGTGTACTTCACCAGGGAGCGGCGCAGGGCCGGAAAGCGCTTGGCGCTGAGGTGGGTGGTCTCGATGGCCATCGGCTCGCCGTTGGCCATGCGCAGCCGCTCGATGCGCAGCACGCGCCCGCCGGTCGTGATGTCCAGCAACCCGGCGAGCCGGTCGTCGGCGGTGATGTAGCCGATGTCCAGCAGCTGCGAGGTGGGTTCGAGGCCCTGGGCGCGCATGTCCTCGGTGTACGAGGTGAGTTGCAGGGCCTGCGACACCTTGGGCTTGGCGACGAAGGTGCCCTTGCCCTGGATGCGCTCCAGGCGGCCCTCGACGACCAGCTCCTGGAGGGCCTGGCGCACGGTGGTGCGCGAGGTGTCGAACTCCGCGGCCAGCGTGCGCTCGGGCGGGACGGGGGTGCCCGGGGCCTGGGTCCGGGTCATGTCGAGCAGGTGCTTCTTCAGGCGGTAGTACTTGGGCACGCGCGCGGTACGGACCGTCGTCCCACCCTCGTTCTCCGCACTGCTGACGTCGGTGCTCATGCTCTGCCTTCCCGGCTCCGGATGCCGAAGCGACCGATATCCCTGTCGGCCACGGCTCACATCGTGGCACGGCTTCGCGCCGGTAGGGCCCGGCACGCTCCGTGATCCCCTCTGTATACCTCCGGGACCGTTGTTGGTCTAGTCCACAGCGCCGCCAGACAGCGCTGGTACGCGCGTTCGGGACCGTACCGGCACGTCGTTCGGTGGGCAGTGGTACACCCGGTCCCGGTCCGCCCGATCTGCCGCTTGCGCAATGAAAGGTCCCTGCATATCTCGGTCCCATCACGGACGCGAGGAGCCCCGTTGCACACCCTTGACAGCCCTATTGGTCTGGGCCAAGCTCCCCGTACTGGTCTACACCATTGGTCCAGGTCCCGGCCCCAGGAGCGGTACGCGTTCACGCTCGAACCGCAGGGAGGCAGGGGGGTTTGTGGCATCCCTGAGGAGGGTGGCGTGAAGCGCAAGCTGATAGCCGCGATCGGTATCGCGGGCATGATGGCATCCATCGCGGCGTGCGGGGGCTCCGACGACAACGGCTCGTCCAAGCAGGACCCGAAGGACCGCAAGGGCGAACTCACCGTCTGGCTCATGGTGGACGCCCAGAGCAGCTGGCCCGAACTGGTCAAGCAGGCCAATGACGAGTTCAACAAGAAGTACCCCGGGGTCAAGGTCAACGTCCAGTACCAGCAGTGGGCGGACAAGACCAAGAAGCTCGACGCCGCCCTGTCCGGCGACTCGTTCCCCGACGTGGTCGAGCTCGGCAACACCGAGACGATGACCTACATCCTCAACGGTGCCCTCGGCGAGATCGACGCCAAGAAGTACGACAACTCGGACACGTGGATCGAGGGTCTCAAGGACACCTGCTCGTACGAGGGCAAGCTGTACTGCGTCCCGTACTACGCCGGTGCCCGCGTCGCCATCTACAACAAGGACATGTTCAAGGCCGGTACCGGTTCGGACCAGCTGCCGACGACCGAGGCCGACCTGCTCAAGGCCCTCGACAAGGTCCAGGACAAGTACAAGAAGGACAACGCCTTCTCCTCGCTGTACCTGCCGGGCCGCTACTGGTACGCCGCCATGTCCTACGTCGCCGCGTACGGCGGTGAGATCGCCACGTACGACGAGGGCGGCAAGGAGTGGAAGGCCGCCCTGTCCACGCCGGAGGCCCAGAAGGGCATCCAGCACTTCGTCGACCTGGTCAAGAAGTACAACAACGGCGACCAGACCAAGGACGAGCAGGACCACGCCAACGTCATGGCCAACGAGAAGGCGGCCCTGCTCTACGGCAACGGCTGGGAGGCCGGCAGCGTCGTCGACTCCAAGACGAACGGCAACCCGAAGCTGGAAGGCAAGATCGGCGTCGCGGGCATGCCCGGCCCGGAGGGCAAGACCCTGCCCTCCTTCATCGGCGGGTCCGACCTGGCCACCGTCTCCAAGTCCGACCAGCAGGACATGGCGCAGGACTGGATCTCGATGTTCACCAACGAGAAGTCCCAGGCCGCGCTGGCCGAGAAGGACATCCTGCCCAACAACACCAAGCAGCTCGAGCCGCTGAAGGCCAAGCCGGAGACGGCCCCGATCGCCAACGCGGTCCCCGACGCCTGGTTCACCCCGATCGCCCCCGGTTGGGCCGCGATCGAGAAGAAGGAAACGCTCGAGACGATGCTGCTCGACATCCTCAAGGGCAAGTCGGTCGCCGACGCCACCAAGGCGGCCGACGCGGAGATCAACTCGTTGATCAACGAGAGCGCCTGAGCCTCCCCGCTCGACTCCCGTTGACCTCCGGTGCCTTGTCCGGCCACGCGGCCGGGCAGGGCCGGTTGGGTGGCCGGCCGCCTTCGGCGGACCGGCCACCGCTCCGATGCAGAACCCTTCGAACGGAAGGCCAGCACAGTGAGTGCCGCCGACATCAAGACCGCCGGCCCGGAGGTGCCCGCCCCGCGGCCACCCGCCGGTGACGGCCCGGCACCGTCCGCACCCCGGCGAAGCCGGTGGACGAACGGGCCCCTGCTGCCCTATCTCCTGATCGCGCCGGCCGTCGTGGCACTCGCCGCGGTGTTCGTCTGGCCGCTGGTCAAGACAGTGATCATGTCCTTCCAGGACGTGGGCAGAAAGGAACTGTGGACCGGTCAGGCCGCCGAGTGGGTCGGCTTGGAGCAGTTCACCAACATCCTCGGCGAGAGCGAGTTCTACGACGTCCTGTGGCGCACCGTCCTGTTCATGGTCGTGTGCGTCGTCGCCACCATGGCCATCGGGCTCTTCCTCGCCCACTCCATGCAGCGCATGACCAAGGCCGTACGGCTGCTGCTGACCGGCGCGCTCATCGCCGCCTGGTCGCTGCCGCTGCTCGTGGCCACCTCGATCTTCCGCTGGTTCGCCGACTCCGACTACGGCGTCGCCAACATGGTGCTGACCGAGTACCTCGGTCTCGACTTCCAGGGCCACAACTGGTTCCTCGACCCCAAGCAGGGCTTCCTCGTGATCGGCGCCGTGGTGGTGTGGGGAGCGGTGCCCTTCGTGGCAGTCACCCTGTACGCGGCGCTCACCCAGGTGCCCGCCGAGCTGGAGGAGGCCGCGGAACTCGACGGCGCCGGACGCACGGGCGTCTTCCGCTACGTCACCTGGCCCGTCATCAAGCCCGTCTTCCAGATGGTGGCCACGCTCTCGGTGATCTGGGACTTCAACGTCTTCGGCCAGGTCTTCCTGATGCGCGGCAACAAGCCGGAGCCGGAGTACAACCTGCTCGGCCTGTACTCCTACGAGAAGGCCTTCGAGTCGAACTCCTTCAGCCAGGGCGCCGCCATCGCGCTGATCACCGTGCTGCTCCTGTCCGGCGTGGCCGTCTACTACCTGCGCCAGCTGATCAAGATCGGAGACGTCGAGTGAGCACCACCACCGCCACGACCGCCCCGGGCGCGACGGAGCCCGCGCTCGACACCGCCCTGCGGCCCGACCGCAAGAAGCGCAGCCGGCACTTCTACAACCTCGT
The DNA here is from genome assembly GCF_046628145.1 of Streptomyces mutabilis. Classification (NCBI taxonomy): domain Bacteria; kingdom Bacillati; phylum Actinomycetota; class Actinomycetes; order Kitasatosporales; family Streptomycetaceae; genus Streptomyces; species Streptomyces mutabilis. Next base: position 5,198,241 of record NZ_CP176874.1, read on the forward strand.
CGGACTCGTCTCCTTCGTGGTGATGGCCTTCCCGGTGTACTGGCTGGTGATCAGCGCCCTGCGCCCCAACCACGAGATCCGGTCCTACGACCAGACGCTGTGGCCGTCCTCCCTCACCCTGGACAACTTCTCCCGGGCGATCGACGCGCCCAACTTCGGCACCGCCATCCAGTCCAGCCTCATCATCTGTGTGACCGCGGTCGTCGGCGCGATGATCCTCTCCACGATCGCGGCCTTCGCCATCGGGCGCTTCCGGTTCGCCGGCCGCAAGGTCTTCATGATCGTGCTGCTCCTGGTGCAGCTGCTGCCGCCGACCACCATGCTCATCCCCCTCTACATCCAGTTGAACGACCTCGGCGCGATCAACGAGTACTGGGGCGTGATCATCATCTACCTCGTCTCCACGCTGCCGTTCGCGACCTGGATGATCCGCGGGTTCGTCGTGAACATCCCCAGGGAGCTGGAGGAGGCGGCGATGGTGGACGGCTGCTCCCGCATGGGCGCCTTCTGGCGGGTCATCTTCCCGCTGCTCGCCCCCGGGCTGGCGGCGGCGTCGATCTTCTCCCTGATCAACGCGTGGAACGAGTACCTGCTCGCCTACATCGTGCTGCAGGACAACGACAAGTACACGCTCAACGTGTGGCTCATGAACTTCACCACCGACCGCGGCACCGACTACGGCGCGCTCATGGCCGCCTCGACACTGATCGCGATTCCGGTCGTCGCGTTCTTCATGCTGGTACAGAAGAAGATGGCCGCCGGCCTCACCTCCGGCGCCGTGAAGGGATGACGCCACCGATGACGACCATCGCCCGGGCCACCGACACCCTCACGCGCGACGCGCTCGCGGTCCTCCAGCCCGGCTTCACCGGCACCGCCGCGCCCGACTGGCTGCTGCGCCGCCTCGGTGAAGGGCTGGCCTCCGTCGGCCTGTTCGGCCGCAACGTCGCCGGCGCCGAGCAGTTGGCCGCGCTGACCGCACAGCTGCGCGCCGAACGCGAGGACGTGCTCGTCGCCATCGACGAGGAGGGCGGCGACGTCACCCGCCTGGAGGTGCGCACCGGCTCCTCCTTCCCCGGCAACCTCGCCCTCGGCGCCGTGGACGACGTCGGGCTCACCCGGGCGGTGGCCGCGGAACTGGGCCGCCGGCTCGCGGAGTGCGGAGTGAACCTCAACTGGGCCCCGTCCGCCGACGTGAACTCCAACCCGGACAACCCGGTCATCGGCGTGCGCTCCTTCGGCTCCGGCACCGACCTCGTCGCCCGGCACACCGCCGCCTACGTCACCGGCCTCCAGTCGTCCGGAGTGGCCGCCTGCACCAAGCACTTCCCCGGGCACGGCGACACGGCCGTCGACTCCCACCACGCCGTGCCGCGCATCGACGTGGACGGCGACGTGCTGGCCGCACGGGACCTGGTCCCCTTCCGCGCGGCCATCGCCGCCGGCAGCCGCGCGGTGATGAGCGCTCACATCCTGGCCCCGGCGCTGGACCCGGACCGACCGGCAACGTTGTCCCGGCGCATTCTGACCGACCTGCTCCGCGGTGAACTGGGCTACGAGGGCCTGATCGTCACCGACGGCATCGAGATGCGGGCCATCTCCGGCACGTACGGCATCGAACGCGGCAGCGTGCTGGCCATCGCCGCCGGCGCCGACGCGATCTGCGTGGGCGGCGGCCTGTCCGACGAGGACACGGTACGGCGGCTGTGCGACGCCCTGGTCGGGGCCGTGCGCGCGGGTGAACTCGCCGAGGAGCGCCTGGCCGACGCGGCCGAACGCGTCCGTGCCCTGGCCCGCTGGACCTCGGCGCACCGGGCGGACGCCGCCCGCGTCGCGGACGGTGCCGACGGCGACGTGGGCCTGCGCGCCGCCCGCCGTGCCCTGCGGCTCACCGGCGCCGACGGCTTCACGCCGCTCACCGAGCCGCCGTTCGTCGCCGCGCTGAGCCCGGTCGCGAACATCGCGGTCGGCGACGAGACGCCCTGGGGCATCGCCGCCGAGCTCTCCCGTCTGCTGCCCGGGACGGAGACCGGCAGCTTCACCGGCCCGGACGCCGGGGGAGAGGTGCTGGCCGCCGCCGGAAAGCGCCGGATCGTCGCGGTGGTCCGCGACGAGCACCGGCACCCCTGGATGGCGGCGGCCCTGGACACCGTACTGGCGGCCCGTCCCGACACGATCGTGGTCGAGATGGGCGTCCCCCGCGCCGAACCCCGCGGCTCCCTCCACCTGGCCACCCACGGCGCGGCCCGCGTCTGCGGCCGGGCGGCGGCGGAGGCCGTGGCGGGCGTGTAGCGGTACGTCGAAGGCGCCGGCTTCCTGCTGTGGAGGTCGGCGCCTTCGGCGTGGGGAGGGGTGTCCGGGGCGGGCCGCCGTGCGTACGGCGGGCAGCGGTACGCACGACGAAGGGCGCCGTCCCCGACGGCGGGGGAGCGGCGCCCTTCCCGCACGGAGCCGTGAGGCACCGCGCGCGGGCTCGGATCAGATGCCCTGCCAGTCCGGCTTGTGGGCGTACGTGTGCCGGAAGTAGTCGGCGAGCTTCAGCTTGGAGGCCGCGGCCTCGTCGACGACGACCGTGGCGTGCGGGTGGAGCTGGAGCGCGGACGCCGGGCACACGGCCGCGACCGGGCCCTCCACGCTCGCGGCCACCGCGTCCGCCTTGCCCTCGCCGGTGGCGAGCAGCACGACGTGCCTGGCCTCCAGGATGGTGCCGATGCCCTGCGTGATCACGTGGTGCGGCACCTGGTCGATGTCACCGTCGAAGAAGCGCGCGTTGTCGACGCGGGTCTGCTCGGTGAGCGTCTTGATCCGGGTCCGGGAGGCGAGCGAGGAACACGGCTCGTTGAAGCCGATGTGCCCGTCCGTACCGATCCCCAGCAGCTGGAGGTCGACCCCGCCGGCCGCGCCCAGCGCCTCGTCGTACGCCTCGCAGGCACCCTGCACGTCCGCCGCCGTGCCGTCGGGGCCCATGAACGCGTCCATGCCGATGCCCAGCGGTTCGAGCACCTCGCGCCGCAGCACCGAGCGGTACGACTCCGGGTGCTCCGCCGGGAGCCCCACGTACTCGTCGAGCTGGGCGATCCGCGCCCGCGCGGTGTCCACGGCGCCCGAGCGCACCTTCGCCGCCAGTGCCTCGTACACCGGCAGCGGCGTCGAGCCGGTGGCCACCCCGAGCAGGGCGTCGGGCTTGCGCCGGAGCAGCTGCGCCATGGCCTCGGCGATGAGCTCGCCGCCTGCCCTGGCGTCGGGAACGATGACAACTTCCACGCTGGCCTGCCGTTTCGAAGAGAGGACGAACCCGGGGTCCGGGACTGGCTATGTGGTTTAGACCAATCTAACAGAGCTGGACCCCGCGGGCGCGTCGAACGGTCAGGCCGGTGGCGGCCTCACGCCTGCCTCACGCCTGCCTCACGCCGGTGTCACGTCAGGGAACCTCCCGTCGCGTCCACCCAGCTCCCCGTGACCCACCGGCCCTCGTGCGAGGCGAGGAAGGCGACCACGTCGGCGACCTCGGCCGGAGCCCCCACCCCGCCCAGGGCGGAGAGCGCCGCCGCCCGGTCCCAGCCGTCCGCGCTCCCGTGCAGCAGCTCGGCGGTGTTGTCCGTTTCGATGATCCCGGGCGCCACCGAGTTCACCGTGATGCCGCGGGTGCCCAGGACCTTGGAGAGGTCGCGCGAGAGCACGTCCAACGCGCCCTTGGTCATCGCGTACGCCACGTTGTCCGGCATCACCGCGGTACGCGCCAGGCCCGAGGAGATGTTGACGACCCGGCCGCGGTCGCGCAGGCGCTCCATCCCGTGCTTGAGGATGAAGAAGGGCGCCTTCACGTTGACCGCGAAGACCGCGTCGTACTCCTCCTCGCCTATCTCGGCGATGGGGCGCGTGTTGCCGATCCCGGCGTTGTTCACCAGGACGTCCACTCCGTCGGCGTGCCGGTCGAACTCCTCCCAGAGTGCCTCGGCCGCCCCGGGGGCCCGCAGGTCGGCCCGGATCGCGAACGCCGAGCCGCCCGCCGCCTCGATCGCGGCGACCGTCTCCCTCGCCGCGGCCCCGTTCCTGCCGTAGTGCACCGCGACCCGCGCGCCGTCGCGGCCCAGCCGCTCCGCGATCCCTCGCCCGATGCCCCTGCTCGCCCCCGTGACGAGAGCCGTCCTGCCCGCAAGCACGCCCATGTCGGCGCCCCCTCCACAATTCCCTAGCGGTCGCTACAGAAATGACCGTACAACAGGCCGACGACATTTCTCTAGCGCCCGCTATAAAATGCACTCCATGGTGAGCAGTGAGAAGAGCGGGCAGGGGGGCGTGCCGGTCCGAAAGGGCAGGACCCGTGGCCGGCCCCGCTCCTTCGACCGGGCGACGGCCCTGGAGAAGGCGCTGATGGCGTTCTGGGAGCACGGTTACGAGGCCACGTCGGTCTCCGACCTCACCCGCGTCATGGACATCGGTGCGCCGAGTCTCTACGCCGCCTTCGGCGACAAGCGCTCGCTCTTCGAGGAGGTCGTCCAGGAGTACGGTGCCCGGTACGGCTCCTTCGGGACGCGTGCCCTCGCCGAGGAGCCCACCGCCCGGGCGGGGGTGGACCGGATGCTGCGCGAGGCCGCGGTCGAGTACACGGCCCCCGGGCGGCCGCACGGCTGCCTCGTCATCCACGCGGCCGCCAACTGCTCCACCGCCGAGGTCGAGGAGGACCTGCGCCGGCGGCGCAACGCCAACATCGCCGCGATCGAGAGCCGGATCGCTGCCGACGTCGCCGCGGGCGTACTGCCGCCGGACACCGATGCCGCCGCCCTGGCGCGGTACGTCGGCGCCATGATCCAGGGCATGTCCCAGCAGGCGCGCGACGGCGCGAGCCGGGAGGAACTGGAGGCACTCGCGGAAATTGCCCTGGCCGTCTGGCCCCGCGTCTGAGCCAACGGGGTTAGGCTTCTGCCGGGCGCTCGGACGCCCGAGTGGTCGGCGGAGCGGACCCGACAACAGCAAACACCGTCCACCGCATGCATGGACACGATGAGTGGTCTAGTCCACAATGGCCACTGAGGCACTCACCGTGAGATTCGCGCGAAGTGATCGACAGACTTCCGCCTTCCCCGCACAGGAGGGCGGACCGAGGATCCGGAGCTCTCTGCCCTGACTGCCCCGGCTCCTCATCCTTCGGCCGACCGGGACCGCACACCCCACGGCCGATGTTGCTCCGGGCTGCGGTGCCGGGAGGGTTGAGGGTCCCTCCCAGGCGCCGCGGCCCGCGGGTGTTTCCGAGGCCGGTGAGCGCGCCGGGCCGGCACCGCGCACGGAGCCTCCGGCCGATCTCGATCGCCGTCCGAACCGCCAGGTACGCTCAGCCACGTGCCCTCCATGAACGAACTCGTACGCCAGCACACAGCGCTCGACGACTCCGACCTCGAGTGGCTCCATCTGCTGGTGTCGGAGTGGCAGCTCCTCTCCGACCTCTCCTTCGCCGATCTGGTCCTGTGGGTCCCCACCCGTGACGGCACGCGCTACGTCTCCGTCGCCCAGATGCGCCCCAACACCGGGCCGACCTCGTACCAGGACGACATGGTCGGTCATCTCGTCCCGCGCGGCCGGCGCCCCATGCTCGACGCCGCCCTCGACGAGGGCCGGATCGTGCGCGAGGGCGATCCGGAGTGGCGCGAGGAGGTGCCGGTCCGCGTCGAGTCCATCCCCGTGCGCCGCCAGGGCCGTGTCCTGGGCGTCATCGCCCGCAACACCAACCTGCTCACCGTACGGACCCCGAGCCGCCTGGAACTCACGTATCTGCAGAGCGCCTCCGACCTCGCCCAGATGATCGCGGCCGGTGCCTTCCCGTTCGAGAACCAGCAGGTCGACATGGACGCCTCGCCCCGCGTCGGTGACGGCCTGATCCGGGTCGACGGGGACGGCATCGTCCAGTACGCCTCACCGAACGCCCTGTCCGCCTACCACCGCATGGGCCTCGCCGCCGACCTGGTGGGCCATCACCTCGGCCGGACCACGGCCGAACTGGCCCCGTCCCGCGGACCCGTGGACGAGGCGCTGGCCAAGGTGGCCAGCGGATGGGCACCCCGCGAGTTCGAGATCGAGGCCCACGACGGGGTCATCCAGTTCCGCGCCATCCCGCTCAAGCCCAAGGGCACGCGCATCGGTTCACTGGTGCTGCTGCGCGACGTCACGGAACTGCGCCGCCGCGAACGCGAGTTGATCACCAAGGACGCCACCATCCGGGAGATCCACCACCGGGTGAAGAACAACCTCCAGACAGTGGCGGCCCTGCTCCGCCTCCAGGCGCGGCGGATCGAGTCCGACCGGGGCCGCGAGGCGCTGGAGGAGGCCGTGCGCCGGGTCGGCTCCATCGCGATCGTGCACGAGACGCTCTCCCAGAACCTGGACGAGCGCGTGGAGTTCGACGAGATCGCCGACCGTGTGCTGGCCATGGTGGCGGAGATCTCGCCGGGGCGGGTCACCGGCCGGCGCACCGGTCGCTTCGGCATCCTGGACGCGGAGGTCGCGACCCCCCTGTCGATGGTGCTGACCGAGGTCCTGCAGAACGCGCTGGAGCACGGCTTCCGCGAGAGCGACACGGGCACGGTCGAGGTCTCCGCCGTCCGCGGCGGCACCACGAAGGAGGCCCGGCTCCTGGTCACCGTCCAGGACGACGGCGTCGGTCTGCCCGAGGACTTCGACCCGCACCGCTCCGGCAATCTCGGCCTGCAGATCGTGCGCACCCTGGTCGAGGGCGAGCTCGGCGGCAGCTTCGACATGGTCCCCGCCCCCGAGCGCGGTACCCGGGTGATCCTGGACATCCCGGTGCCCACGCAGAAGTAGGGCGCGGTCCGGGCCTCCACCGGTCCAGACCTGCACCGGCCCGGACAGCAATCGGGCCTTCACCGGACCGTACGGCGACTGGACCTTCACAGGCCCGGACAGCAAAAAGCCCCGGACCGGTGAAGGTCCGGGGCCAGTGCTCGTGCGATCCATCGTCCGATGCGCATCGGGGGTACTGCGCGCTGCGGCTCGGGAGCGGGGGTTGTGTACGCGCTGTACACGCCGCCAAGCTCAGGCTGTCAGCAGGGGTGGCTGGTCAGGCGGAGGCCTGACGAGCCCGGTTGCGGGCGGCACGGCGCTTCATCGCGCGGCGCTCGTCCTCGCTGAGACCACCCCAGACGCCGGAGTCCTGACCGGACTCGAGCGCCCACTGCAGGCACTGCTCCATGACGGGGCAGCGACGGCAGACGGCCTTGGCTTCCTCGATCTGCAGCAGCGCGGGACCGGTGTTGCCGATGGGGAAGAAGAGCTCGGGGTCTTCCTCGCGGCAAACGGCGCGGTGACGCCAGTCCATGGCTGCTACCTCTCCTTGGTATTACATGCAGGGTGCTTGTGAATGTGAACGCTTTCACGAATCCCTCAACAAGGGAAGGGCCTACCGCCAGGTTGCCCGGCGTGGTCCTGTGATTTGAAGAGGGGTTCCGGTGATCTGTGGAGGCCGGTCTTGCGGGCCGTCCCGATCGCCAAGAAGAGACTCGCAAACCTCGGCGGCGGATACAACCCCTTCCGGAAAGTTTTTTTTGATTCGTCGGTGTCGACTAGGTCACAGCCGTACTTCCTGGGGGTGGATCCTGGTCTAAACGTTCGAGTGAAAGGACTTTAGCCCCTTCTGCTCACACAATCACACGCAGTGCACGGCGTACGCCTGTGAACGTCACGCTGGTCCGCAGCCCCAGGTGGTCACCGTCCATCTGAAGGGGCAGCGGCACCTTCGAATGCAAGGTGAAGTCGGTCAGGTCGTGCAGGGAGACGGCGTGCCGGCCACGGGGCCCGCGCTCGGGGGACGAAGTGAGCAACTGGGTGCCATACCGGGCAACCGCGGCCGTCGACAGGCGGCTGAGGCCGAAGACGTCGAGCGCGGTGTCGAACGAGGCCTCGGGCGACGCGTAGATCGGGCGGTTGCCGAGGAACGTCCAGGGGCACGTGTTCGAGACTATGGACAGCACCAGATCGGTGACCGGGTCCTCGCCGGCCCGCTCCAGCGTGATCGTCCCGTTGCGTCGGTGCGGTTCCCCGATGAGCGCGCGCATCACCTGGCGGACGTAGAGGGCGTGCGTCGACTTCTTGCCGCGTTCGCGGTGCTGCTCGACCCGGCCGACCACGCCCGCGTCGAAGCCCAGGCCGGCGTTGAAGGTGAACCAGCGGGACGGCACCGCCTCGTCCTCCGTGCCCGGTGTGCCCGAGGCCAGGCCGAGTCCGACGGTCCGCTCGCTGCCGTCGCGCAGCGCGTCCAGCAGGGCGCCGGTGGCCTCCACCGCGTGGTTGGGCAGGCCGAGGGCGCGGGCGAAGACGTTGGTGGATCCACCGGGGACCACGGCGAGGCGGGGCAGGTGCTCCGGGTCGGGGCCGGCGTGCAGCAGGCCGTTGACGACCTCGTTCACCGTGCCGTCGCCGCCGAGGGCCACCACCAGCTCGACGTCGTCGCTCTGCGCCGCCTGCCGGCCGAGGTCCCGGGCGTGGCCGCGGTACTCGGTGGTGACCGCCTCCAGCTTCATCTCGCTGGCGAGCGCGTGGATCAGCACGTCGCGCGTGCGCGCGCTCGTGGTGGTTGCCGCCGGATTGACCACGAGAAGTGCACGCATGCTGTGCAGGGTACCTACTGGGCGGTACCCGGCCCAGACCGAGGGGGAGATCGCCGCGGCCGCGGACGCGAGTGGCCGGGCCGGGCGCGCCCGCCGGCAGCGCGGCGCGGGACGCGCCCACGGGCGCCGGTGTGCCGAGGGCTACCCTTCTGGGGTGAGCAGTGAGCAGAACCCCACCCCCGAAGCCGTCGAAGAGGCGGGCCCCCGTCCCGGGCGGCTGACCGCCGCGGCCGCTCTGGCCGCACTGGAGGGGCTGGCGCTCGTCGTCGGCGGAGCCTGGATGCTCGTGGGCGGTCTCACGGGCCACCCCGACGACCGGACCTCCGCCGTCACCGGCGGCGTCACCCTGATCGTCCTCGCCCTGCTGCCGCTGCTCGCCGCCCGCGGTCTGCTCGCGCGGCGGGCCTGGAGCCGGGGACCCGCCATCATCACGCAGATCATGGCGCTGCCCGTGGCCTACAACGCGCTGAACGCCGACAGCGTCGCCATTCCGGCGGGCATCGTGCTCGCCGTCGTGGCGGTCACGGCGCTGGTGCTGCTGGTGAACCCGGCGACCACCCAGGCCCTCGGCATCCGGGGACCGGGCAACGCGCAGAAGTAGCCGCCGCCCGGCGACCGATCCTCGGCACGGGCGTGGGCGCGACCGCCGCCCGGGCGGCCCTCCCGGCGTCGCGGCTACTCCTCGACCAGCAGCTTCTCCCGCAGCTGCGCCAGCGTGCGCGCCAGCAGCCGCGACACGTGCATCTGGGAGATGCCGACCTCCTGCGCGATCTGCGACTGGGTCATGTTGCCGAAGAAGCGCAGCAGCAGGATCCGCTTCTCCCGCGGCGGCAGGTCCTCCAGCAGCGGCTTGAGGGACTCGCGGTACTCGACGCCCTCCAGGGCCTCGTCCTCGGCGCCGAGGGTGTCCGCGACCGCCGGTGACTCGTCGTCGGTGTCCGGGACGTCCAGGGACAGCGTGGAGTACGCGTTGGCGGACTCCAGGCCCTCCAGGACCTCCTCCTCCGAGATCGACAGCTTCTCGGCGAGTTCGTGGACGGTGGGGGAGCGGCCGTGCAGCTGCGAGAGCTCCGCGGTGGCCGTCGTCAGCGCCAGCCGCAGCTCCTGCAGCCGGCGCGGCACCCGTACCGCCCAGCCCTTGTCCCGGAAGTGCCGTTTGATCTCGCCGACGACCGTCGGGGTCGCGTACGTGGAGAACTCCACCCCGCGGTCCGGGTCGAAGCGGTCGACCGACTTGATCAGTCCGATGGTGGCGACCTGGGTGAGGTCGTCCAGGGGCTCGCCGCGGTTGCGGAAGCGGCGCGCGAGGTGCTCGACGAGCGGGAGGTGCATGCGGACGAGCCGGTTGCGCAGCTCCGCGTACTCGGGGCTGTCCTTCTCCAGCGTGCGCAGCTCGGCGAACATCAGGCGCGCCCCGCTGCGGTCCTGCGGGTCGTGGCGCGTGCCCTGCGTGCCCCGTGCACCCGGCGCGTCGTCCTCGGAGTGTCGCTCGTGCTCGCTCATCGTCCCGCCCGTTGCCCTTTCCCGAGCCTTCGCCTCCGCTCGGACGGGCCGGACGGGGGTGTCCCCGGTCCGCTGCCCGTCGCCCGGGACGACGGCCTCGGGCGAGGCCTCGTCCTGAGGATGCGGCCGGGCCTGCTCGGGGATGCCGTCGATACCGTCCGTCATGCGTCGGGTCTCGTTCTCGGCACGCGTGCCCTCGGCCGGCCGCTCCCGTGTGCCGCGCTCTTCGTCCCGCACCGGCCCGTCCCCGTTCCTCACGCCGGCCCGGGTCCCGCGCCGCGCTGTTTGTAGAGGCTGATCGAAACGGTGTTGTCCTCGTCCACGGCGGAGGAGACCTTGCCCGCGAGGGCGGACAGCACGGTCCAGGCGAAGGTGTCTCGCGAGGGGGCGTGGCCGTCCGTGGTCGGCGCCGAGACGGTGACCTCGAGCGAGTCGTCGACGAGGCGGAAGACACAACTGAGCACCGAGCCGGGCACGGCCTGCTGAAGCAGGATCGCGCAGGCCTCGTCGACTGCGATGCGCAGGTCCTCGATCTCGTCGAGGGTGAAGTCCAAACGGGCCGCGAGGCCGGCCGTGGCCGTACGCAGCACCGACAGGTAGGCACCCGCGGCCGGCAGCCGGACTTCGACGAAGTCCTGGGTCGCGGGCTCGCCTGCGTTCTGGGACACCCTCACCTCCAAGGTGGTACAAGCGTTACAGGGCCGAGGCTCGCCCTCGGGGTAACGCGATACGTGGTTCAGCGGTGACGTTATCGCGCTCCGAACTTTCCTGTCCCCGAGACCCCAACCCCTTGCTGTCACTCATAGTAAACACATGAACACGTACAGTGGCTAGGGGTTCGTCGGGCTCAAATCGGAAGAGCGCGCGCCGGGTTGACGTACCCAGGCCTCAGACGGTCGAACCGTCCCCGACCGAGGTCACACGAGTACGTGATCCACGAAACACCAGCGCCAGTTCTCGCCGGGCTCGAAGGTGCGCATCACCGGGTGGCCGGTCTCTTTGTGGTGCGCCGTCGCGTGCTGCCTCGGCGAGGAGTCGCAGCAGCCGACGTGACCGCACACGAGGCACAGCCTCAGCTGCACCGGGTCCGTGCCTTCGGCCAGACACTCCGGGCAGGTCTCGCTGCGCGGCTCCGGTTCCGGGTGCGGCAGCGCGTCGGCGTGCGTGCACTGTTTCATGATTGCCAGGTTACGACGGGTGTGCGGATCACCGCGCGGAAATCGAGGGCGGGCGAGGACGATGGACGTGATGCCACTGCTGTTGCTGGTGGCGGGCAGCGCCGCGATCGCCGCGGCGGGCCGTCGGCTGCCGGTGCCGGCACCGCTGCTGCTGGTGGCGGTGGGCCTGGCGGTGAGCTACGTGCCGGGCGTGCCCGACTACACCCTCGACCCGCACATCGTCCTGCCGCTGCTGCTGCCCCCGCTGCTCCACACCGCGGCCACCGACAGCTCCTACCTCGACCTGCGGGCGCAGTTGCGCCCCGTGGCGCTGCTGTCCGTCGGCTACGTGCTCTTCGCGACCTTCGTCGTCGGCGCCGCCGCGTACCTGATCGTGCCGGGGCTGCCCCTCACCGCGGCCCTGGTGCTCGGCGCGGTGGTGGCGCCGCCCGACGCCGTCGCCGCCACGGCGGTGGCCCGCCGCGTGGGGCTGCCGAACCGGATCACCACGATCCTCCAGGGCGAGTCCCTGGTGAACGACGCCACCGCGATCACCGCCTTCCGGGTGGCGCTCGCGGCGGCGGTCGGCGAGGGCGCCACCTGGGCCGGCGGGGTCGTCGAGTTCCTGATCGCGGCGGTCGGCGGCGTCGGCGTCGGCCTGGTGCTGATGGTGCCGATCCACTGGCTGCGCACGCACGTGAAGGAGGCCCTCCTCCAGAACACGCTCTCCCTGCTGATCCCGTTCGCCGCCTACGCGGTCGCCGAGCAGGTGCACGCGTCCGGGGTGCTCGCGGTGGTGGTCGTGGCGCTCTGTCTGGGACACCGCGCGTGGGAGGTCGATTTCGCCACCCGCCTCCAGGAGGACGCGGTGTGGAAGATGGTCGCGTTCGTCCTGGAGTCCTCGGTGTTCGCCCTCATCGGACTCCAGCTGCCCGTGGTCCTCGATGGCCTCGGGGACTACGAGGGCGTCGACGCCGCCTGGTACGCGGTCGCCGTCTTCCTGGTGGTCGCCGTGGCCCGCTTCGTGTGGGTGTTCCCGGCGACCTACCTGCCGCGCCTGTCGGCACGCGTGCGCGCGAGAGAGGGGGAGCTTTCCTGGAAAGGGCCGTTCGTGATCGGCTGGGCCGGGATGCGGGGCGTGGTCTCGCTGGCCATCGCCTTCTCCATCCCGCTCACCGTGCACGGCGGCGAGCCCTTCCCCGAGCGCAACCTCATCCTGTTCCTCACCTTCACCACGGTCATCGGCACACTGGTGGTCCAGGGCGTCACCCTGCCGCCGCTGATCCGCCTGCTGAAGTTCCCCGACCACGACGTACAGGCCGAGACGCTCGCGGAGGCCAACGCCCAGGCGCAGGCCTCCCGCGCCGCCGAGCAGCGTCTGGACGACCTCCTCGCCGACGAGCGCAACGCCCTTCCTACCCCCCTCGCCGACCGCCTCCGCACGGTCCTGGAACGCCGCCGCAACGCCGTCTGGGAACGGCTCGGCCAGGTCAACCCGGTCACCGGCGAGTCCGTCGACGACACCTACCGGCGGCTGTCCCGGGAGATGATCGGCGCCGAGCGCGAGGTCTTCGTCCGGCTCCGCGACGGCCGCTACATCGACGACGAGATGCTGCGGACCCTGCTGCGCCGGCTGGACCTGGAGGAGGCGGCGGCGTACCGGGAGACGACGTAGGGCGTCCCGGGCGTCCCGCTGAAGGACAGGGGCGGGCGTCCCGCTGAAGCACACGCGGGGCCGGGCGGGCAGGGCGTCCCGGGTCAGGAGAAGGGGCGGCCGGTGATGACCGCGGCCACGGTCGCCCCGCGTGCGAAGGCACCCTCCTGGGCCAGGGTGACCAGGGCGTGGAGCATCTTGGCGACGTAGATGCGCTCCACGGGGAGGCCGTGACGGCGTTCGAAGTCCTCGGCGAAGGAGTCGAGCCCGGGCCCGGTGCGGGCGTAGCCGCCGCCGTGGAAGCGGTCGTCGAGGCTCCACTCGCCGCGCGGGCCGCCGAACGCGCGGTCCTGGAGCCGCCGTATGTCGTCGGCCAGGAAACCGCCCTTGAGCACGGGGATGCCCAGCGCCCGCCGCCCCCTGGGGAGACCGGCGGCCAGCCCCGCGAGCGTGCCGCCGGTGCCGCAGGCGAGGGCGACCACGTGGGCGTGCTCGCCCAGTTCCTCGCCGAGCGCCCGGCAGCCGCGCACGGCCGCCGGGTTGCTGCCGCCCTCGGGCACGACGACCGCGTCCTCGGCGGCGACCGCGCGCAGGAGCGCCGCCAGGACGTCCGGTTCCGTCTTGCGGCGGTACGTCGAGCGGTCGACGAAGTGCAGTCGCATGCCGTCGGCCACGCACCGGGCCAGTGAGGGGTTGAGCGGCCGGCCGGCCAGTTCCTGCCCGCGCACCACACCCACCGTGGGCAGTCCGAGCAGTCGGCCGGCGGCTGCCGTGGCACGCAGATGGTTGGAGTACGCGCCGCCGAACGTGACGACCGTACGGCCGGCCGCCGTGGCGAGATTCGGCGCGAGTTTGCGCCATTTGTTGCCGACCAGCTCCGGATGGATCAGGTCGTCGCGCTTCAGCAGCAGCCGCACCCCGTGCCGTTCGAACCGCTCGTCGGAGACCTCGTGCAGCGGAGAGGGCAGGCGGGGTCGCAGGGCGGCGAGGTCGGAGGTGTCGGTACCGGGCACCCCGCCATTGTCACGCCGCCCGCGACCGGCGCACCCGTCACTTCAGCCGGTCGCGGATCCGCGACCGCATCGACGCCATCGTGAACCCCCGGGGGTCCACCTTTCCCGGCTGCCATTCCAGGTGGCCGATGACGGACCGCTCGTTCCAGCCGTGATGCCGGCAGACCGCGGCCGCGGCCCGCTCGATCGCCTCCAGTTGCGCGGCCGGCCAGGGGTCCTCGCCGTCGCCCATGTTCTCGCACTCGAAACCGTAGAAGTGCCGGTTGCCGTCGGTGTTCGCCTCGTTGTCCCTGGGCAGCGCCTTCTCCGCGATCACCGCGCGCAGCACGTCGTCGTCGCCGAGCCCGGCGTGGTTGGCCCGGCCGTACCCGACCAGGTGGACCTTGCCGTCCTTGGTGATGACTCCGTGGCACAGCGGCCCGGGCAGCCCGTCGTAGCCCTTGCGGCAGATCTCCACGGTCCGCGCGCTGCCCTTGGTGACGGTGTGGTGGATCATCACGCCGTGCACGGGCCCCCAGGGGCCTTTGTGGTTGCGGTTGTGGTCCCGCCAGTCGCCGACCTGGACGACGGTGAGGCCCTCCGCCTTCAGTGCCTTGAGGAAACTGCTCGCGGACATGGGTGAGGCCACGGCCGACTCCTTCACGCTGCGCGACGACCGCCCGGCGCGACCGCCTCGTACGGTGCTTCTACCGAAACGGAGTGCTCCCTATGACTTGTTCGGGCCGTGTGCGATTCGTTTCGGACATTCTCGTCCCGACCGACATCCCCGGCCGACGCCGGCGCGCGCCCGAAAAGTCGCCGAGACGCCGGAACAAGTCCCGATGTCTGCCCCGGCAGCCGGTGATCCATTCCCGCTCTTTCGGGTAATAGCACCGGCACGCTCCGTGAGGAAGGCTGGCCCACGTACATCGATGCCGGGCGCAGCCGTCCGGCATGACCGGGAGGGCAATTCCTTATGTCGGTAGGCGAAGAGGTCCGCACCGAGCAGACCAGGCCGCAGCAGAGCCTCGGCACGGCGGCCGCGCGGAACCTGGCCACCACGACCAAGTCCGTTCCTCAGATGCAGGAGATCAGCTCCCGCTGGCTGCTGCGCACGCTTCCCTGGGTCGACATCCAGGGCGGTACGTACCGGGTGAACCGGCGCATGACCTTCGCCGTCGGCGACGGCCGGGTCACGTTCGTCAAGACCGGCGACCGCGTCGAGGTCATCCCCGCGGAGCTGGGCGAACTGCCGGCCCTGCGGTCGTACGAGGACGAGGAGGTGCTCTCGGAGCTCGCGCAGCGCTGTGCGCAGCGGGAGTTCGGCCCCGGCGAGGTGATCGCCTCGTTCGGCGCCCAGGCCGACGAGGTGTATCTGCTGGCCCACGGCAAGGTGGAGAAGGTCGGCACCGGCCCCTACGGCGACGACGCGGTGCTCGGCGTCCTCGCCGACGGCGCCTACTTCGGCGACGAGGCGCTGCTGGACGGGGACGCCATCTGGGAGTACACCGCCCGCACGGTCACCGCGTGCACGGTGCTGGTCCTGCCGCGCCAGGAGGTGGAGCAGATCGCGGAGCGCTCGGACTCCCTGCGCGCCCACCTCGAGGAGCGCCGCTCGCTCCCCGACCAGCCCACCAACAGGCACGGCGAGAAGGCGATCGACCTCTCCGCCGGACACAGCGGCGAGCCGGACATCCCGCACACCTTCGTCGACTACGAGGCACGGCCCCGTGAGTACGAGCTGAGCGTCGCCCAGACCGTGCTGCGGATCCACTCGCGCGTGGCCGACCTCTACAACCAGCCGATGAACCAGACGGAGCAGCAGATCCGGCTGACCGTCGAGGCGTTGAAGGAACGCCAGGAGCACGAGCTCATCAACAACCGCGAGTTCGGCCTGCTGCACAACTGCGAGTACGACCAGCGGATCCAGCCGCACGACGGCGTCCCCGGCCCGGACGACCTCGACGAGCTGCTGAGCCGCCGGCGCGGCACCAAGCTGCTCCTCGCCCACCCGCGCGCCATCGCGGCGATCGGCCGTGAGCTCAACCGGCGCGGACTGGTGCCGGAGACGATCGACATCGCCGGCAACCGCATCCCGACCTGGCGCGGGGTGCCCATCTACCCGTGCAACAAGATCCCGGTCACCGAGGCCCGTACGACGTCGATCATCGCGATGCGTACCGGCGAGCAGGACCAGGGTGTCATCGGCCTGCGGGCCACCGGCATCCCCGACGAGATCGAGCCGAGTCTGTCGGTGCGCTTCATGGGCATCAACGAGCAGGCCATCATCAAGTACCTGGTCACGGCCTACTACTCGGCCGCCGTCCTCGTACCGGACGCGCTCGGCGTTCTGGAGAACGTCGAGATCGGCCGCTGGCGGTGACGCCGCTCTCCCGTACGCCGTGTTCCCGCCCGCCCGGGCGGGTAGATCCCGGGGGTACGGTCGCGGGCGCATGGGGGGAAGTGAGTCGATGACGGAGGCTCCGCACGGCACCGCCGGAGCGAGCCGGCCCACCGGCACGCTGGAGAGGCACGGGGGCATCGGAGCGCAGCGGGACGAGGAACCGGACAGCCCGTCCGACGGACACGAGGCGGCGGTGCTCCTGCGGGAGTCCCGGGCGTCGGTCGACCCCGGGCTGCGGTCCGCCGTCGCGTCGCTGCCCGCGTCGATGCGGCGGGTCGCGCTCTACCACTTCGGCTGGCAGCACGCGGACGGCACACCCGCCGCGGGCAACGCGGGCAAGGCGATCCGTCCCGCGCTCGTCCTCGCCTCGGCCGCCGCGCTCGGTGGGCCCGCGGCCAGGGCGGCGGCGGTGCCGGCCGCGGCGGCGGTGGAGCTGGTCCACAACTTCACGTTGCTCCACGACGACGTGATGGACCGTGACACCACGCGGCGCCACCGGCCCACCGCGTGGACCGTGTTCGGCGACGCCGACGCGATCCTCGCCGGGGACGCCCTCCAGGCGCTGGCCCTTCGGCTGCTCGCCGCGGACCCGCACCCGGCGTCGGCGGCGGCCGCCGCCCGGCTCGCCGACTGCGTCATGGAACTCTGCGAGGGCCAGCACGCGGACACGGCCATGGAGCGGCGCGCCCCGGACGAGGTCACCCTCGACGAGACGCTCGCCATGGCCGAGGCCAAGACGGGCGCCCTGCTGGGATGCGCCTGCGCCCTGGGCGCACTGTACGCCGGGGCCGCCGACCGGGACGTGGAGGCCCTGGACGCCTTCGGCCGGGAGGCCGGGCTGGCGTTCCAGCTCATCGACGACGTCATCGGCATATGGGGCGACCCGCGCCGCACCGGCAAGCCGGCCGGCGCGGACCTGGCCGCCCGCAAGAAGTCCCTGCCGGTGGTCGCCGCCCTCACCTCCGGCACCCCTGCCGCGGCCGAACTCGCCGCGCTTTACGCGGCACCGTACGACGAGGACAAGGAGGACCTGGAGCGCAGCGCGCTGGCCGTGGAGCGGGCGGGCGGCCGGGACTGGGCGCAGACCCAGGCGGCCGACCGCATGGCGCGGGCGATGCAGGAACTGGCCCGTGCCGTGCCCGACCCGGAGACGGCGGGCGGCCTCCTCGCGCTGGCCGAGTTCGTGACCCGGCGCAGCACCTGATCCTCCCCGGCCGTCCGGCGCTCCGGTTCGCCGGGCGGCCCGGCAGGACACCGGAGCCCGTACAGGGCCGTACGGACCTGACCGACGTACGGCCGCACCGCCGAGGGCTCCGGCCCGGCGGGTCCCGCACTTCCCCACGGTGTGCGGGGCCCGCCCTCAAGACGTTCGTCCGGGAACGCTCCCCACCGTCCGCCGGGGGCGGCGGATAGGCTCAACCGCCGTACACATGAACGAGGTTGAGGCGGAAGGGCGGGCGTGGCATGGGTGTGGCGATCCGGACGGCGCGGGAAAGCGACCGGGAACTGGTCGTCCGGCTGCTGGACGAGGCGTTCCAGGACGATCCGGTGAGCGGCTGGGTCTTCCCCGGCGAGGAGTACCGACGCCGGACTCACCACCGGCTCATGGCCGCATTCACCGACGCCGTGCTCGCAGACGGGCGTATCGACCTCACCGAGGACGGCGCGGCCTGCGCGCTCTGGCTGTCCGTGCCCGGGGGCGGGGACTTGGGCGAGGAGCCCGGTGACGGCGGGGACGACGTCCCCGCCCTGGTCCGCGAGGCCGTCGACCCGGAGAACGAGCGGGTGGAGCTGATAGCCCGGCTGACGGACGGCATCCACCCCTCCGACCGGGCCCACGAGTACCTGTGGATGATCGGCGTCGCCCCCGACCGGCAGGGCGAGGGGCTGGGCACCGCGCTCATCGAGTCGGTCCTGGACCGGTGCGACCGCGAGGGGTTGCCCGCCTATCTGGAGGCGAGCAGCGGCCGCAGCCGGGAACTGTACGAACGGCTCGGCTTCGAGTTCACCGGCCGGGCCCTGGACCTGCCGGACGGACCCACGATGTGGCCGATGTGGCGTGAGCCGCGGCGATGCGCGTGAACCGCCCCACTCGGAGTGCTGCGAAACGGAACGGCTCCCGGTGCTGCTGGGCACCGGCATGCCGATGTCCGGCAGCGGATACGAGGTCACCGATGTGGTCCCGCAGTCCCCGCGGAGCTTCGGCGACGGCGTGTGCCGTGGTGCGTACTCGCCGCGGTCCGCGCTCGGTCGTCAGCGAAATGCCTGTGGTCCGGGAGCGGAAGTGACCGTGGTTCCCGTACTCGCGGCGGACGGCGCGACGGTCACGCTGGGTGACACGATGCTGCTCGCCCCCACGACGTTCGAGGTGGCGTCCGGCGAGCTGTGGTGCGTCACGGGCGGCAACGGCACGGGCAAGACCACCCTCCTGCGCGCCTTCCTGGGCAGCCGCGGTCTCACGGCGGGTTCCGTCACCGTGACGGGTGAACCTGTGGACATGGCCGAGCCCCGGCACCGCAGGCTGGTGGCCTCACTCGTCGAACCGATCCCCGTGGCCCGTGACATGACGCTGCGGGAGCAGGTGACGCTGGTCGCGGCCTCCTGGTACGGCAACAGCGCGGAGACCGGCGAGCGCGCCGAGCGGATCATGGAACGGCTGGGGCTGTCGTCCCTGGGGGACCGGTTTCCCCACCAGGTCTCGTCCGGGCAGTCCCAGCTCTTCAGCCTCGCGCTCACCCTCGTGCGGCCCTCCGGCGTCGTACTGCTCGACGAACCGGAGCGGCACCTGGACGGGCACCGCGTCGACCTGGTGGCCACCCTGCTCGCCGAGCGGGCCGGGGAGGGCACCGCGTTCCTCGTCGCCACCCACGAACCCGCCCTCGTGGACGCCTGCGACGGCCGTGTGGAACTGGGATGACGGCGCAGGAGACGGTGACCGTCGACGCCGACGCCAGGGACCGCGTCCACGCCGTGCGGCACCGGTACGCCCGCCGCGGTGACCGGGCCTCGGCGGGCGGACGCGCGTACACCGTCTACCTCGTCGCGCTGTTCGGCGTCTTCTTCCTGGTGCCGGCGCTGCTCGCCGCCGCCGACTCGCCCGGGCCCGTCTCCGTGGGGACTCCCACCGACGCGACGCCCGTGGCCTGCGTGCTCGCGGTGACGGCGTGCTGGGGCGCCCAGGTCGCCGCGCGGTTCTGGGGGCCGTTGGTGCTCCAGCCCTTCGTGCTGCACGTGTTCATGTCCACGGACCTGCCCCCGACGGGCTATCTCGGCACGATCGCCCGCCGTCGGCTGACGTACGCGGGCACCGCGCTGCTCCTGGCGGTCTGCACGGCGGCCTACCTCACGACCGACCTGTTCGACCACCTCGACACCGCGCTTCAGGGGGTCGCGGCGGTGGCCGGCGTCAGTGCCCTCAGCGCCGTGGTGTGGCTCTGGGGGCAGGTGCGGACGGTCCTCGACAACCTCGCGCTCGCCTGCGCGACAGGCGCCGCGGGGCTCCTCGTGGGGGTGACGAGCCGTACCGCACCGGACGCCGTGGGCGCGCTCTGGCTCGTCGCGGTCGTCACGGCGGCCGCCGCCGCGGGCCTGGGCCGGGCGGCCTTCCGGGCCGTTCGCACCGTCGACCTGGCCAGACTCGCCCGCGAGTCGGCACGCGCCTCCCAGGCCCAGACCTATGTGCTGACGGGCACTCTGCATCACGCGCTCGACCTGTACCGTCCGGAGCCGCGCGGACTCACCTCGGCACTGCTCCGCCCCGACGGCCGGCTGCGCGGGCCCCTGCACCAGGGCGCGGTCCGGGCCCTGCGCACCCCCGGCCGGACCGCCACTGCCGCGGCGCTCCTGCCGGCCGGCGGCGCCGCGCTGACCCTCGGGACGGCCGGGGCGCACGGCGGTCTCGCCCCGCTGCTGTGGACGGCCGGATGCGTCTGCCTGTACCTGGGCTCGGGATGGGTGGGCGAGACGTGGCGCGGCCTGCGCGACGAGTTGACGCTCGCTCCGCTGCTCGGCGAGTGGTGGGGCGGCGCGCTCGGCCGTGCCCTGCTCTGGCCCGTCGTCGCCGTGACGGGCGGGACCCTGCTGGGCGGCGGAGCGGCGGTGGCGGCCCGGTGGCCCCTGTACGGCGGGCGCCTGCCGGAGACGGCGCTCCTCGTCGCCGGGTCGGTGGTGCTCGTCCTCGGCGCGAGGTTCCTGCGCGAGATGAAGCTGCACCTGCCGCTGTCGCTGCTGCTCCCGGTGGTCACGCCGCTCGGCGACCTCTCCGGCCTGCTGATCCTGGCGTGGCAGTTCGACGGCCTGGTCGCCGTGGTGATCGGCGTCGCCGCGATGAACGCCGTCCCCTCCGCTCCCGGCGCCGCGGCGCTCGCGGTGGCCGTGGCCGCCTACTGCGCCTGGGCGGGGCTGCGCAGGACGGGCTGGTCACGCCGGGCCCTGGTCTCCCGTCTCAGGCGAGTCTGAGGCCGGACACGACCGCACCCGGACCGCGACGGCGCCGTGCTCGGCGGCCTGCGGACCGGGTGCGGATCTGAAAACCGTGCGGCAAGGGGTACCGCGGGTCAAAGGCGTGAACGAGGGTCAGGCCTTCTTGGTCTCCCAGAAGATCTTGTCGATCTGGGCGATGTAGTCCAGGGCCTTCTGGCCGGTCGCCGGGTCGGTCGAACCCTTGGCGGCCGACAGGGCCTTGAGGGTGTCGTTGACCAGCTGGTGCAGCTCCGGGTACTTCTCGAAGTGCGGGGGCTTGAAGTAGTCGCTCCACAGCACGGAGACGTGGTGCTTCGCGAGCTCGGCGCGCTGCTCCTTGATGACCGTGGCGCGGGCCTGGAAGTGCGGGTCGTCGTTGCCGGCCATCTTCTCCTGGACGGCCTTCACCGACTCCGCCTCGATGCGGGCCTGGGCAGGGTCGTACACGCCGCAGGGCAGGTCGCAGTGGGCGCTGACCGTGACCTTGGGGGCAAACAGGCGGGAAAGCATGAAGCGTTCCTTCCTCGTGATCGTCTTCTCAGGGGGGACATTACTCCCTGGGAGGCCCGTTTTCGCGAGTGCCCCCGTGGGCTTAGGACAAAAGTCCGGGGTGAGACTGAGACTGGTGGAGGAAAGACCGGGGAGGTGCCGGGTCATGCCGGAGCAGTCGTCGCAGGAGACCGAACGCGCGAGAGGGGCGTTGCCCTTCGGGCCGGCCGAGGTGACCGGGCCGTCGATGGTGCCCACGCTGCACCACGGTGACGTGCTGCTCGTGCACTGGGGGGCGCGGGTGAGGCCGGGCGACGTGGTCGTGCTGCGGCATCCCTTCCAGCAGGACCTGCTCGTGGTCAAGCGGGCCGCCGAGCGGCGCGGGGCCGGCTGGTGGGTGCTCGGCGACAACGCCTTCGCGGGCGGGGACAGCACCGACTACGGGGTCGTGCCCGAGGAGCTCGTGCTCGGGCGGGTGCGGGTGCGGTACCGGCCCCTGAAGCCCGGTCAGCGTTCGCCGTTCGCCGTGGTCCGCTGGGCGCTGTCCGCGCTCCGGCCGGTGCCGGCGGACCGGTCGGCCTCCAGGCGTTTGCGGGCGCGGTAGGCCGCCACGTTGGCGCGGGTGGCGCAGCGGTCCGAGCAGTAGCGCCGGGAGCGGTTGGTCGAGGTGTCGAGGTAGGCGTTGCGGCAGGGGGCCGCCTCGCACAGGCCCAGGCGGTCCACGCCGTACTCGGTGAGGTGGAAGGCCAGGCCCATCGCCGCGATGGCGGCGAAACCGGCGGTCGCGTTGGACGGGTGGTCGGCCAGGTGCATGTGCCACAGCGGGCTGCCGTCGTCGTCGCGGTGGTCGTGGCCGGAGATCTGCGGGCTCACCGGGAACTCCAGCAGGAGCGAGTTCAGCAGGTCCACGGCGAGGGTCTCGTCGCCGCCGTCGGCCGCCTCGAAGACCGCGCGCAGCCGTCCCCGGACCGAGCGGAAGCGGGTCACGTCCGCGTCCGTGGCGCGCCGGGCCGCCGACTGGTTGGTGCCGAAGAGTTCGCGGACGGCCTCGACCGAGGTGAGGGAGTCCTGTCCCCGGGCCGGCTCCTCGGTGTTGACGAGACGTACGGCGTAATCCGAGTAATAGGCCAGTTCCACTTGTAGTCCTTACGAAGGGGCTCTATGGTCGTGCCTGCGGTCAGGTAATGGCTGATCGTGCTTCCAGGGTATTACGTGACGACACGCGATGGAGGGGCTCGATGACGGACGCGGACATCACCACCGCCACCACACCCGCCGCCGACTGGCAGGCCTGGCAGGAGAGCTGGGACCGGCAGCAGGAGTGGTACATGCCCGACCGGGAGGAACGCTTCCGGATCATGCTGGACATGGTCGAGGCGCTGGTGGGCCCCGCGCCCCGGGTGCTCGACCTCGCCTGCGGCACCGGCACCATCACGGCCCGCCTGCTGGCCCGCTTCCCGGAGGCCACCAGCACCGGCGTGGACCTCGACCCGGCGCTCCTGGCCATCGCCGAGGGCTCCTTCGCCGGCGACGAACGGGTCTCCCTGGTCACCGCCGACCTCAAGGACCCCGACTGGACCGCGAAGCTGCCGTACGACTCCTACGACGCCGTACTGACCGCCACGGCCCTGCACTGGCTCCATGCCGAACCCCTCGCGGCCCTCTACGGTCAGGTCGCGGGGATCGTCCGCGACGGTGGTGTCTTCATGAACGCGGACCACATGATCGACGAGACGACGCCCCGGATCAACGCGGCCGAGCGCGCACAGCGGCACGCGCGGATGGACGCCGCCAAGGCGGGGGGCGCGCTGGACTGGTCCGAGTGGTGGCAGCTCGCCGCCAAGGATCCGGTGCTCGCCGGGCCCACCGCCCGCCGCTTCGAGATCTACGGCGAGCACGCCGACGGCGACATGCCCTCGGCGCAGTGGCACGCGCGCGTACTGCGCGAGAAGGGCTTCGGCGAGGCGCGGCCGGTGTGGTGCTCGCCTTCGGACACGCTGCTGCTGGCGCTGAAGTAGCCCACGGACAGGCCGGAGGGGCGGTACGGACGTCCGTACCGCCCCTCCGGCGTGCGTGCGGGTGTTCAGAGGACCTTGGACAGGAACGCCTTGGTGCGCTCGTGCTGCGGGTCCGTCAGGACGTCGCGCGGGTTGCCCGATTCCACGACCACGCCGCCGTCCATGAAGACGAGGCTGTCGCCGACCTCACGGGCGAAGCCCATCTCGTGGGTGACGACGACCATCGTCATGCCCGACTCGGCGAGGTCCCGCATGACGTCGAGGACGTCGCCGACCAGCTCGGGGTCGAGGGCCGAGGTCGGCTCGTCGAACAGCATCAGCTTCGGGTCCATGGCCAGGGCCCGGGCGATGGCGACGCGCTGCTGCTGGCCGCCGGAGAGCTGCGAGGGGTAGTTGCCGGCCTTGTCGCCGAGGCCCACGCGCTCCAGGAGGGCGGTGGCGCGCTCCCTGGCCTGGGCCTTGCTGACGCCCTTGACCTGGACCGGCGCCTCCATGACGTTCTCGACGGCCGTCATGTGCGGGAACAGGTTGAAGCGCTGGAAGACCATGCCGATGTCCCGGCGCTTGACCGCGACCTCGCTGTCCTTCAGCTCGTAGAGCTTGTCGCCCTTCTGGCGGTAGCCGACCAGCTCGCCGTCGACGTACAGACGCCCGGCGTTGATCTTCTCGAGGTGGTTGATACACCTGAGGAAGGTGGACTTGCCGGAGCCGGAGGGGCCGATGAGGCAGAACACCTCGCCCTGCTTCACCTCCAGGTCGATGCCCTTGAGGACCTCGACGGCGCCGAAGGACTTGTGGACGCCCTCGGCCTTGACCATGGCGGTCATGCGGTGCCTCCCGTCGTGCTGGAGCGGTTCGACAGGGACAGCAGGTTCGCCCTGATCTTCTGCAGCGGGGTCGCCGGCAGGCTGCGGCTGGAGCCGCGCGCGTAGTAGCGCTCCAGGTAGTACTGGCCGACGCTGAAGACGGAGGTCAGCAGCAGGTACCAGGCCGCCGCCAGGAACAGCATCTCGGCCGGGGCACCGGAGGTCTGGCCGATGTCCTGGGCGACCCGGAACAACTCGGCGTACTGGACGACCGACACCAGCGAGGTCGTCTTCAGCATGTTGATGACCTCGTTGCCCGTCGGCGGCACGATCACGCGCATCGCCTGCGGGACCACGATCCGGCGCAGCGTCTTGGTGTGGCTCATGCCGAGCGCGTGCGCCGCCTCGGTCTGGCCCTCGTCGACCGCGAGCAGACCGGCGCGGCAGATCTCCGCCATGTACGCGGCCTCGTTGAGGCCGAGGCCGAGCAGCGCCGTCAGGAACGGCGTCATGAAGTCGGACCACTCGTCGCGGTAGACCGGCCCCAGGTTGATGTACTCGAAGACCAGGCCCAGGTTGAACCAGACGACCAGCTGCACCAGGACCGGAGTGCCGCGGAAGAACCAGATGTAGAACCACGCGATGGACGAGGTCACCGGGTTCTTCGACAGCCGCATCACGGCGAGCAGGATGCCGCCCACGATGCCGATCAGCATGGCCAGGACGGTGATCAGCAGCGTCTTGCCCATGCCGGTCAGGACACGGTCGTCGAAGAAGTAGTCCGGGATCGCACCCCAGTTGATCTTGCCCTGGGAGAACGCGTACACGACCGCGGCCAGCAGCGCGATCGCGACGACCGCGGAGACGTACCGCCCGTAGTGCCGGACCGGGATGGCCTTGATGGCCTCCGGCCCGGCGGGCGGCGTGCCGGCCGGTCCGCCCGCCGTCTTGTCGATGTCAACAGTCACGGATGTTGCCTTTCAGCGCCCGGCGCGCGGTCACTTGCCGCCGTTGATGGTGGCCTCGGTGACGGCGCCTTCCGCCACGCCCCACTTGTCCATGATCTTCTTGTACTCGCCGTTGGCGATCACCGCGTCCAGCGCCGCCTTCAGGGCGTCCCGGAGCTGGGTGTTGTCCTTGGCCACCGCGATGCCGTACGGGGCGGCCTCGACCTGCTCGCCGACGAGCTGGAAGTCGTTGCCGCCGCCCGAGGTCTTCACCGCGTAGGCCGCGACCGGGAAGTCGGAGGAGCCGGCGTCGGCGCCGCCCGCGCGCAGGCGGGTCTGGGCCTGCTGGTCGTTGTCGAAGGGCTCCATGGCGATCTTCTTGCCGGCCGGGCACTTCTCGTTCTCGGCCTTGGCGAGGTCCTCGGAGACCGTGCCGCGCTGCAGGACCAGCTTCTTGCCGCACAGGTCGGACCAGGTCTTGATGCCCTGGTCGTCACCCTTCTTGGTGTAGATCGAGACACCGGCGGTGAAGTAGTCCACGAAGTCGACGCCCTGGCCGACCTTCTTGCCGGTCTCGGAGTCGATGCCCTCCTGGCGGTCCTTGGTGTCGGTCATCGCGGACATGGCGATGTCGTAGCGCTTGGAACGCAGACCGGTGATCAGGGTGTCGAAGGTGCCGTTCTCGAACTCGAACGTCACACCGAGCTGCTTGCCCATGGCGTTCGCGAGATCGGGGTCGATGCCGACCGTCTCGCCGGACTTGTCCTTGAACTCGACCGGGGCGTAGGCGATGTCGGAACCGACCTTGATGACGCCCTTGTCGCGAATGGCCTGCGGCAGCTTGTCGGCCAGCGGGGCCGACACGGCGGACTGGTTGTCGCTGCCGGAGTCGCTCTTCTCGGTCTGGTCGCCGCATCCGGTGAGCAGCAGGGCGCCTGCGACCGCGATCGCACCGACCGCTGCTGTCCGGGAATGCGCGGCGGTCGTACGACGGGTGGAGCTTGCGGTCATGGTGGTTCCTCCGGCGGATGAATGGAGATGCCGATGGTGACGGTGGAGTTCCGGTGGAGCGGGACGCCGGCCGGGGGACCGGCAGGCGTCGTGGGTCGACGAGAGCACACGCCTTCGAGTGTCGCGACCTCGTGTGATTACGGCATCTTGCCATTCGGACTCGGCCATTCAGGGGGGACGTCATGTCAAAATCGGATAACGGGTGACCCCCCGAACCGCACCAGGTCGGTACATCACGACCGAACCTTTACGGGAATCTTCCCTTCCAGCCGAAAGATCTTCGGCATTCCCCGATATGGGGAGACGGTCCGTCGGTGTGTGGGGCTTTCGAGTGCTTGCCGCGGAGTCCTGTCAAGAGGTCTGGGGAAGTTGTCCTGATCCCTGGCTATGAGCCATGTCACCGGCATCCGGCGTCCGGGGTCCGACATGTGAGCTTGCGCTTATCCGACTCGTCGCGGGGGGTGTCCGTCGGGTAAGAAGGTGCTTTACACCCCTCATCAGGGGCTCAGGGCGCGTGTGCGGCGCGCCCGTCGCGCAGGCCTCCCTGTGGCCCAGTCGGCCATCCTCCTGCGCGGTGCCCGCCCATTCCTCACCAGGAGTGGACAAACCCTCAAACCATGAACTCTTAAGGGGTAAGACAAAGTGGCAGCGGAGATCGTCAATCCTCGCAGCGACAGCGACGCCGGTACGGAGCAGGAGACGGGGGAGCCCCTCGACTCCTTCGACCCGGCGTTCGCGCTGCACCGCGGCGGCAAGATGGCCGTGCAGGCCACCGTGCCGGTCCGCGACAAGGACGACCTGTCCCTGGCGTACACGCCCGGCGTCGCGAAAGTGTGCAGCGCGATCGCCGAGCAGCCCGACCTCGTCCACGACTACACGTGGAAGTCCTCGGTCGTGGCGGTCGTGACGGACGGTACGGCGGTTCTGGGACTCGGGGACATCGGCCCCGAGGCCTCCCTTCCGGTGATGGAAGGGAAGGCGATCCTCTTCAAGCAGTTCGGCGGTGTGGACGCGGTTCCGATCGCGCTGGACTGCACGGACGCCGACGAGATCGTCGAGACGGTGGTGCGCCTCGCTCCCTCCTTCGGCGGAGTGAACCTGGAGGACATCTCGGCGCCGCGGTGCTTCGAGATCGAGCGCAAGCTCCAGGAGCGGCTCGACATCCCGATCTTCCACGACGACCAGCACGGCACGGCGGTCGTGACGCTGGCGGCGCTGCGGAACGCGGCGCGGCTGAGCGGGCGGACGCTGGGCGAGCTGCGGGCGGTCATCTCCGGCGCGGGCGCGGCCGGTGTCGCCATCGCCAAGATGCTGGTCGAGGCCGGCATCGGGGACGTCGCGGTCGCGGACCGCAAGGGCGTCGTCTCGGCGGACCGGGACGACCTGACGCCGGTCAAGCAGGAGCTGGCCTCCTTCACCAACAAGGCCGGTCTGTCCGGCTCGCTGGAGGCGGCCCTCGCGGGCGCCGACGTCTTCATCGGCGTCTCCGGCGGTACGGTGCCGGAGCCGGCGGTCGCCTCGATGGCGAAGGGTGCCTTCGTCTTCGCGATGGCCAACCCGAACCCCGAGGTGCACCCGGAGGTCGCGCACAAGTACGCGGCGGTCGTGGCGACGGGGCGGTCGGACTTCCCGAACCAGATCAACAACGTGCTGGCGTTCCCGGGCATCTTCGCGGGCGCGCTGCAGGTGCGGGCGTCCCGGATCACCGAGGGCATGAAGCTCGCGGCGGCCGAGGCGCTGGCCTCCGTGGTGGGCGACGACCTCGCCGCGGACTACGTCATCCCGTCCCCGTTCGACGAGCGCGTGGCACCGGCCGTCACGGCGGCGGTGGCGGCGGCGGCCCGTGCGGAGGGGGTTGCGCGGCGGTGACCGTGTGACGCCTTGCCTGTGGTGAGCGGCCTCGTCCCCTGGTGGGCGGGGCCGCTCGCTTCTTGGGCGGCGTCGTGGTGGGGCGGGGTGCCCGCAGCCGGGGTGGCCGGAGGCAAGAGGGCGTGTGTCACACGGCGTCGTGGTTCCGGTCGGCGGGTGGTGTTACCTATCGTCAAGGTCATGTTCGCTGTCTACGCCGCCCGAATCGACCGCGACCAGCCGCT
Organism: Streptomyces mutabilis; assembly: GCF_046628145.1. Classification (NCBI taxonomy): domain Bacteria; kingdom Bacillati; phylum Actinomycetota; class Actinomycetes; order Kitasatosporales; family Streptomycetaceae; genus Streptomyces; species Streptomyces mutabilis. The sequence goes on from NZ_CP176874.1 coordinate 5,226,394, forward strand.
GACCGGCCTGGAGTTGGGAGAGCGCCCGGCTCCCGAGGCCCGCCCCGGCTGGAGCGTCGTCGATGTCAGGGCCGCCTCCCTCAACCATCACGACCTGTGGTCCCTGCGCGGCGTCGGCCTCCCCGAGGACCGGCTCCCGATGATCCTCGGCTGTGACGCCGCGGGTGTCGACGAGGACGGCAACGAGGTCGTCCTGCACTCCGTGATCGGCCAGACCGGCCACGGCGTCGGCCCGAAGGAGCCCCGCTCGATCCTCACGGAGCGCTACCAGGGGACGTTCGCCGAGCAGGTCGCCGTGCCGACCTGGAACATCCTGCCGAAGCCGAAGGAGCTCTCCTTCGAGGAGGCCGCCTGTCTGCCGACCGCCTGGCTGACCGCGTACCGGATGCTGTTCACCAACGCCGGTGTGCGTCCGGGTGACTCGGTGCTGGTGCAGGGCGCCGGCGGCGGGGTCGCGACGGCCGCGATCGTGCTCGGCAAGGCCGCGGGACTGCGGGTCTTCGCCACCAGCCGGGACGAGGCCAAGCGCAAGCGCGCGCTGGAGCTGGGCGCCGTGGAGGCCGTGGAGACGGGCGCGCGGCTGCCGCAGCGGGTCGACGCGGTCATCGAGACCGTGGGCGCCGCCACCTGGTCCCACTCGGTGAAGTCGCTCAAGCCGGGCGGCACCCTCGTCATCTCCGGCGCCACCAGCGGTGACCGGCCCTCGCACGCCGAGCTGACCCGCATCTTCTTCCTGGAGCTCAAGGTCGTCGGCTCCACGATGGGCACCAAGGACGAGCTGGAGGACCTGCTGTCCTTCTGCGCCGCCACGGGTGTCCGCCCGGTCATCGACGAGGTGCTCCCGATGGACCGCGCCCGCGAGGGCTTCGAGCGGATGGCTTCCGGCGAGCAGTTCGGGAAGATCGTGCTCAGCGGATCCTGACGCGTTCTGCGAGCCTCCCGCACCCCGGAGTGTGTCAACCAGTGTTGACAGACTCCGGGGTGTCAACCTACGTTGACTGCATGAGTGAAGCAACCGATCTCGCCGCACGCGCGGGTGATCGCGATCCCCGGGTCGGGCTGCGGGCCGTCGCCGCACTGCGCAGGCTGCTGGAGCAGCTGGAGGCGGTGCAGGTGCGCGGCGCGCGCAATCAGGGGTGGTCGTGGCAGGAGATCGCCACCGAACTCGGGGTCAGCAGGCAGGCCGTGCACAAGAAGTACGGGAGGCATTGATGTTCGAGCGGTTCACGAAGGACGCCCGAGACGTGGTGCAGGGGGCCGTCGGGTACGCCGAGGAGGCGCGGGCGCAGACCGTCGACCCCGAGCACCTGCTGCTCGCCCTGCTCGACCGCGAGGGCAGCCGCGCATCCTTCGCGCTGGCGGCGCTGGGGGTCGCAGGGCGGGGGGACGCGGTACGGCAGGCAGTGACGGAGGCGCGGCGCCGTGCGGGGCTGTCGCAGGCCGAGACCGACGCCCTCGCCGGTCTCGGGATCGACGTCTCCGAGATCGTCGCCCGGGTGGAGGAGGCCCATGGAGTCGGCGCCATGTCCGGCGACCGGAAGGACTCGCGCTGGTGGTCCGGACACCGCAGCTTCAGCAGGGGGGCCAAAGAGGTGCTGGAAAAGGCCCTGCGGGTCGCCGTCGCCCGGCGCGACCGGCGCATCGGGGACGAGCACATCCTCCTCGCCCTGACCGTCCGCCCCGGAGTGCCCGCCGAGGTGCTGGCCGACCACGGGGTGACGCACGAGTCGCTGACCAGGGTGCTGGGTGGCGACACGGGGGAGGCCTGCGCCTGACGGGCGCTGCCCTTGGCTCCCCCGACGAGACTCCTCCGGAGCGCTGCCCGTGGCTCCCCCCGGCGAGAGTCCTCCGGGGTCGCACCGGGGGAGCCCGACGCGGCACCCCCAGTGTCGCACCGGGGGAGCCGTGCCCGGGTTCAGGACTTGGGCGTCCGCAGTGTCGCCCCGATGTGGGCCGCGGCCGTCGAGAGATGGCGGCGAGCCTCACGGAGCTGGTCGGCCGTGACCCCGTGGTCCCGGGCCGCGTCCCGGATGTCGTCCCGGAAACGGTCGAGCAGCCGGTCCAGGTCGCGGGCGGGGTCGCCGGTGGACTCCGCGGCGTCCTCGTGGGCCCAGGCGGGCTCGTAACCGGCGGGGAAGTCCTCGGGCGTGGACGAGTACTCGGCCCGGTGGGTGGCCGTCCCGGCGTCGGAGCGGCCGAAACCCCAGTCCCGGCCGAACTCCTTCCCGAAGTCCTTGCCGAAGTCACCGACCTCCCTGGCCAGTTCGCTCAGGCCCTCGCGCAGTCCGGTCGGCCAGTCACCCCGTGCGAAGTGGTCCTGCACCTGTTCCTGAACTCGCTGGGCGATGCGCTGCACTTCCTCCTGCGCCTGCGCCCGGGCCCGCTCCTGGGCCTCCTTGGCCTGGCGCCGGGCCCGCTGGGCCTCCTCGCGGGCGCGGCGGCTCTCGTCCTTGGCGCGGCGGGCCTGCTCCTTCCACTCCTGCTTGACGCGCCGCATCTCCTCCTTGGCCGCGCGCCAGGCCTCACTGTCGTCGGGGGTCGCGGCACCGGTGGAGAAACCGCCGCCCTCGCCCTGCGCCCCGGAGCCGGCGCCCCGGCGTGCAGCGCTGGCCGCGGCCCGCATCTCGCGGCGCAGATCACCCGCGGCGCCGCGCACGTCGGCCCGGATCTCGGCGGCGAGCTCGGCGACCGACTCGCGGATCTCCAGCTCCAGGTCGGCCAGTTCGCCGCTGCGGTCGGACAGCTCGGCGCGGCCGGCGTCCGTGATGGCGTACACCTTGCGCCCGCCCTCGGTGGTGTGGGTGACCAGGCCCTCGGCCTCCAGCTTGGCCAGGCGCGGGTACACCGTGCCCGCCGACGGTGCGTACAGGCCCTGGAAGCGCTCCTCGAGGAGCCGGATCACCTCGTAGCCGTGGCGCGGCGCCTCGTCCAGGAGCTTGAGGAGGTAGAGGCGGAGGCGGCCGTGGGCGAAGACGGGGGGCATGTCAGAGCACCTTCTTGTCGGTCGTGCCGTCGGCCGGGGCGGCGGTGGTGCCGTGGTCCTGGCCGGAAGCGGAATTGTCCCCCGAGTCGTCCTGCGCGTCGTCCGCCGGGCCCGGACCGGGGGCCGGCGCGGCCTCTTCCCACGGCCCCTCCTCCGCCGCCGGGCGGCGCAGCAGGGCGATGGAGCCGGAGATCGTGGTGGCCTTCAGCCGGCCGTTGCCCGCGCCGAGCCGGCCGGTGATCCGCTTGGCGCCCCACTGGCCGGTCACCCGCAGGTCCTCGAAAGCGCTGGAGACGCTGCCGCTGGCCGTGTTGGCCTCCACCTTCGCGTCGGCCGGCTGGGGCAGCCGGATGGCGATCTCGCCCGAGACGCTGTTCAGGCTGATGTCGGTCGGACCGCCCACCGGGTCCAGGTCGACGATCATCGAACCGCTCACCGAGTCCGCCCGGACGGAGGAACCGGCCTCCACCACCGTCAGGTCACCGGAAACGGAATTGAAGCGCAGGTCTCCGGCGAGGGCCTGCGCCTCCACGTTCCCCGAGACGGTGTCGGCGCGGACCGGGCCCGCGAGGCTCACCAGCGTGGTGTCCCCGGAGACGCCCTTCACCTCGGCACGGCCCTCCAGCCCCGAGACGACGGCCGCCGCGCTGACCACCCCGACCTCCACGCGGGTGCTGGTGGGCACAGCGAGGGAGACCGCCGCGTTGCGGCGCCAGCCCTTGCGGTCGAGCCACTTGAGGAAGCCCTTCCAGGGGAGGTCCTCGTAGGCGACCGTGAGGACGCCGTCCTGGTGGGTGACGATCAGGGGCGGCCCCTCGATCTCCGAGACCTCCAGGCGGGCGGAACCCTCGTCGGTGCCCACGACGTTCACTGTTCCATGGACGATGCGCACCTGGAGCTCGCTGACGGACTCGTCGAAGGTGAGCTTCCTGGGCTCCGCGACGGACCACTCGGACATGGTGCAGACCTCCTCGACCGAACGCGGCATATCGCGTCCTTCTCTATTCACGATATATCGCGGAAACGGAAAGTCAAGACACTCGCTCGAGTGATCCGTGACCGGCCGAAGATGCGGGATTGACCTAGTTTGTGAGCATGTCGACGGAAGAGGCGGAAGAATCCGCACCCGGCTCCGGCGCCGCCCCCGGTGCTCTGCTCCTGTGCCGCGCCGAGCCGGACTCCGTCGCCGCCGTGGCCCCGCTGCTGGGCGAGCGCATGCCACTGGTCCGGGCAGGGGAGAAGTGGAGCGTGCTCGTCCCGGAGGGCCGGCCCTGGCAGCGCGGCGAGGACCCCGTCGACCGCGTGGTCACCGGCTGGGCCGCGGCGCTCGCCGTCGGCGCCCCGTGGCCCGTACTCGCCCTGTGGTGGGACGCCGACCGGGCCGGCTACACCCTCGCGTCAGGTTTCCGCCGTCCCGTCGGCTACGTGTGGCTCGCGGACGGCACCCCGGCCGGTGAGGACGAGGCCATGCACACCTTCGCCGCCCGCCTCGGCCTGGACCCCGTACTGGACCTCCAGTCACTGGACCGGCTGACCCGGCCGGACCGCGAGACCGATGCCCGTGCCAGGCTGCGGGGACTGCTGGCGGTGCTCACGCGCGCGGGCGTCTCGCTGCCGGCCGGACTCGGCATCGGCCACCCCGCCCCTCGGCTGCTCGAGTGCGCCCGCGCCCTGCCCGACGCCCGGTGGGCCGGCCCGGCGCGAGGGCGCGGCGCCCTCCGGCTGCCGTGCGCGTACCGGCCCGATCGCCGTGTGCTCGCACTGGCCCAGGTGGCGGCCGGTGTGCCGCTCATGGCCTGGGGCGCACGGCGGCGCAGCGGCGGCTGGGCCGCGCTGGGCGCCGTGCTGACCTGCCGCGGTGCGCTCGGCCTGGTCCGGCCCGCACCGCCGAGGCCCTGACGGAGGTGCGCCGGCGACCCGGCCCGGCGTGGGCCGGGCCCCACCGCCCCCGGCGCCCGCGGGACGCCGTTTGCATAGTCTTGGGGACGGATTCGGAACACGGACGCACGCAGGAGAACACCACATGTACTTCACCGACCGCGGCATCGAGGAACTGGAGAAGCGGCGCGGCGAGGAGGAGGTCACCTTCGAGTGGCTCGCCGAACAACTGCGTACGTTCGTCGACCTCAACCCCGACTTCGAGGTGCCCGTCGAGCGCCTCGCCACCTGGCTCGCCCGGCTGGACGACGAGGACGACGACGAGTGAGGGCGAGGGCGGGCAGTCAGGCCCCGGTGGGCGAAGGGCGCAGGAGCAGGGCGCCGCTCCGGTGGGGCGGAAACCGGCGGGCGACCCGGCCGTCCCCTCGCGCCGGGCGCGAACCGGGGTTTAGTCTGCTCCCCCCGATGGGGTAAGACACCTCCACAGCGGCGGGGGAGCCGGAAGCGAACGGACGGGGGCGCCGTGGCCGGTGGAATCGAACAGGTACGGCTCGACGACGGGACCGTCGTCTGGGCAAGGGTGAGCGCGACCGACGACGCGGTGACCGGGGACGGTTTCGAGGACACCGGGGTGCGCGACCGCGTCATAGACATGGCGGGAGGCCTCGCCGACACGGTCGGCGGCGTCGTGCGCTCCCTGCGCGCGGGACTGGACACCCAGGAATCGGTCGAGGTCTCCGTCGGCTTCGGCATCGAACTGTCGGCGCAGGCGGGCACCGTGGTCGGCGCCATCGCGGGCGGCGGTGGCAACGCCTCGCTGACCGTGTCGCTGACCTGGACCGAACCGGCCCGGCGGGACGGCGCACCGGCGCCGGAGCCGGAGGGCGGTGCCGGCGTCCCGTCCCGGTCCCGGACCTCCGGCGCCGAATGAGCGCCCTCGAAGAGCTGGTGCGCCCCTCGCTCGCGCGCATCGTCGCACCGGGTGACGGGTATGCACCGGAGCGTGGCGACTACTGGGGGTCGGGATTCTTCATAGCGCCGGGCTGGCTGTTGACCTGTGCCCACGTCGTGGGGAAGGGGGGAGCGGAGGTGTGGCGGAGTCGGGGCCCCGTGGGGGTCGTCTGGCAGGGCGGCACCACCACGGGCGAGGTGGTGCTCGCCAAGCCGCGGCCCGAGCCCGGACAGGCGGGCCGCGGGCGCTGGGAGTTCCCGGACATCGCGCTGGTGCGGGTGCACGGCGCGGACGACGCCCCGTGCGTCTGGCTGAGCGACCGGACCCCGGCCGTGCCCGCCCCGGTCTCACTGCACGGCTGGTCGCGGCAGACCGGCACCCTGGGCATCCGGCACCGTGTCGGTGAGGCGAGCGGCTGGGACGGACCGGCCATGCTGCTCTCGGGCGGCCTGCCGGTCGAGGGGCTGTCGGGCGGCCCCGTGGTCGACCTGCGCCACGGTTCCGTCATCGCCATGAACAAGGGCGTCAAGCAGTCCGTAGGGCACGCCGAGGGCGCCGCCACCCCGATGACCGCGCTGCGGAAGCTGCACGACATGCGCGGGGGCGACATCCTCCACACCGTCCTGCGCGAACACGACCTGCACCACCTCGCGCGCTTCAACCGCCCCGGGACGGACCCCGACTGGACGCGCGTCCAGACCGGGCTGCGCGACCCCGGCACCCCCGGACTCACCCCCGCCCAGCGCGTCCACCTCTACGGCCACCTCGCCCAGTTGCCGCCACCCGGCGGACCCGGCGAGATCGCGGGCCTCGTGCAGGAGGCCAAGGCCCGCGTGGTGCAGTCGGACTTCCGCTCCCCGTTCCCCGAGGACCTGCGCACCTGGCGGGAGGGCGCGGCCCTGCTGCACGGGCTGCGCGACCTCGGCGACAAGGGAAGCAGGCCCGAACTCGACCTCGACGCGGTACTGCTGTACGCGGCCAAGGTGGTCCGGCACGCGGCGCTGGAGCGGCCGGGAGAGACCGACCCGGAGCCGCTGCGGCACTTCACCCGGTGGATCTCGGAACAGGCCGTCCTGTACGCCCAGCCCGCGATCCGCGAGGACGTCGACCGGCTCCTGACCGACGTGAGGGAGCCGGCCGCCGCCCGGTCCGCGGGCCCCGTCCTCGCGCGCGAGGCCCCGGCCGGCGCCGGAGCCGACGTCCTCCTCGACATCGGCGAGCCGGTCTACGGGGAGCGCTACCCGCTGAGCGTGCGGCTCCTCTACGACGGCCGTGACGTCACCCCCGTCTACAGCAACGACCTCGGCGTGCGGCGCCACGAGCTCCAGGAGCACCTCAGGGAGCCGCTGGCCGAAGCCCTGCGGCTGGGCGACCGCGGCGAACACCTGGCGGTGATCGAGGCGTTCCTGCCCCGCGCCCTGCTCGACGAACCGATCGACGAATGGCGGCTCGTCACCGACGGTGCGGACGGCGGGAGCGGTGCGGGCGAAGAGTACGAGGACCCCGACTTCTTCGACGAGCAGTCCATGCCGCTCGGACTGCGCCGTACGGTCCTCCTCCGCGACCGCCGCCGCAACGCCCGGCCCCCCATCCCGGAATGGCGCCGGCGCTGGACGGCCGCCGCGCGCGGGCCCCTCTCCGGCATACCGCTGCGCGGCGAGTCGACGGACTCCGGGCACCACTCCGGCGGACGCCGCGAGAGCAGGTACGGCACCCTCCGGCGGCTGTCGGGCAGCGGCGACGGCTGCGTCCCGGTCTTCTGCGGGCCCGTCGGCAGCGGCGCCGGGCGGGAGGCCATGGACGTCGCCCTCGCCGCCGGGCATCCGCTGGTGCTGTGGCGCCGGGACGGCCACGACCATGCCGCGTGCCGGGCGTTCCACCGGAGCGCGGCCCGCCTGCTCTCCCTCGCCGGCCGCGCAGAGGGCCTGCACGGGCACGTGCGCGACCTGCGGATCGGCGCCATGGACCCCGAGATCGCCGAGAGCGAGGGACTCACGGGGAGAATCGCCGTTCTCTACGACCCCCCGGACCGGCCACAGTTCGGAACGGAGGCGATGCGGCCGCCCCCATTGGCCGGCCCCCCGATCGTCTGACGGAGTGTCAAGGTCTGGAATCGCCCCGTGTCCGGGTATCGGGAAAGCGCGGGCGTCCGGGAGACTCGGCAGGCCGGGCGCCCGGACGGTAACGTCGTAGGCGAACGGCCCGGACCGCTGCAAGATCACCAGAGCCGGAAGGAGCCCATGGTGAACGACTGGCGGATCTACCGCGGCGTGGGTCAGCCGCACGACGGCGTACGGCGGTTACCGGAGCCGCCCCCCTGGCGGGACTTCACGCGGGCGCGGGACGGCGCGCCGGCCGGGTCGGAGGACCCCAGCGGCGCCCGCAGGCTCGGCGTCCGCCGCCGTACCGTGGAGAACTACGCGCCCCGCCCCGCCGAGGTCGACGCAGTCAACGCGGCCCTGTACCTGCGCCGCCCGCTCCTCGTCACCGGCAACCCCGGCACCGGGAAGTCCACCCTCGCCTACGCCGTCGCCCACGAGCTGAAGCTGGGCCGGGTGCTGCGCTGGCCGATCGTCAGCCGGACCGCCCTGCAGGACGGCCTGTACCGCTACGACGCGATCGGCCGGCTCCAGGACGTCCAGTTGGAACGCGCCCGCGGCGACGGGCGGGACGGCGAGAGCGGGGACCCCGGCATCGGGGCGTACATCCGGCTCGGCCCGCTCGGCACCGCCCTGCTGCCGTCCGAACTGCCCCGGGTCCTGCTCATCGACGAACTCGACAAGAGCGACCTCGACCTGCCCAACGACCTCCTGAACACGCTGGAGGAAGGCGAGTTCGCCATCCCGGAGCTGGAACGCGTCGCCGACCGGGAGCCCGTCGTCGAGGTGCTGTCGCACGACGGCGACCGGGTGGCCGTCCACGGCGGGCGGATCGCCTGCACCGAATTCCCGCTGATCGTCCTGACCTCCAACGGCGAACGGGACTTCCCCGCACCGCTGCTGAGGCGCTGCGTCCAGCTCGAACTGGAGCCACCGGGGGAGGAACAGCTCACCGCCATGGTCGAGGCACACCTCGGCGAGGAAGGGGTCGCGGCGGGGCAGGACCTGATCGGCAGGTTCCTCGACCGCGAACCCGGCGAGGTGATGGCCGCCGACCAACTGCTCAACGCCCTCTTCCTCACCCAGCACACGCCCCACGCGGAACGGCTCACCCGCGAGCGCATAGCGGACATGCTCATGCAGCGGCTCGACCGGTCGAGGTGAGGGCCCGATGCAGGGCGCGCCGCTGGAAGAGCTGATCGGCCGGTTGCGCCGCGCCGGCCTCGACGTGACCGCCGAGGACGTCGCGGACGCCGTCTGGCTGGCCCGACGGCTCGGCGCGACGCCGCCCCACGACGCCGCCCTCCGTGACCCCCTCACCGGCCCCGGCTCCGAACCGGCCGGTGCGCAGGCGACGGGGCAGGTCGCCCCACCGCCGCCGGAGCCCCGGGAACCCGCCACCACCGACCGCGGCACGCCTCGGCCCGACCCCGGGCCCACCGCCCCCGGAACAAGGGCGTCCACCCCGGTGCCGCTGCGCGCCGCCGCCACCACCGGCCGGACGCAGGACGGCGGTGGCGCCCACGCCACCTTCCCGGTGCGCGCCCCCGCCGCCAACGCGCTGCCCGGCCTCCTCGGTCTGGAGAAGGCCCTGCGTACCCTCGGCCGCTACCGGGTCGCCGGCACCCCGCCCGCCGACGGCGGCGTCGACGAGGAGGCCACGGCCGAGCGCGCCGCCGCGAGCGGGATCCTGCTGCCCGTACCGCGGCCGGGCCGCAGCCGCCGGTGCGACGTCCACCTCCTGATGGACACCGGCCCCACCATGGCCGTATGGGGACAACTGGCGGAGGAGCTGAGCCAGGCCTGCCGGCAGTCCGGCGCCTTCGCCGCCGTCCGGGTCCACCACCTGTACGCCGACGCCACCGGGAACCCGGCGATCGGTCCGGCCGCCGAGCCCGGCAGGCCGCTCAGGCTGCGATCGCCGGACGAACTCCACGATCCCTCGGGCCGTTCCGTCACCCTGCTGATCAGCGATTGCGTGGGCGCCCAGTGGCACAGCGGCGGGGCGCAACGGCTCCTGCGGTCCTGGCCGCGCTCCTCCCCCCTGGCCATCGTCCAGCCCCTCCCGCCCCGGCTGTGGGGCCGCACGGCGCTGCCCGCTGAGCCGGGCCTGCTCGTCCGCCCGGCCGACCTCGGCGGGCGCCTCACCTTCCACCCGGACGAGGAGCCGTGGGACGAGCCGGACGCGCCCGTCGCGGCCGTACCGGTGCTCCAGCCGACCCCCGAGGCGTTCGAGACCTGGGCGCGGCTGCTGGCCGGCACGGGCCCCACCAGGGAGCGTGCCTGGGCGGCCAGGACGGCGCACCGCCCCGCACCGGCGGCCCCGGCCGACGGGGTGCCGCGCGGCGACGACGAACTCGTGCGCGCGTTCCGGGCGACCGCCTCGCCCGGCGCCCTCCGCCTCGCCGTGTACCTGGCCGCCGCGCCGCTCACCCTTCCCGTGATGCAACTCGTGCAGCGCGCCATGCTCCCCGACACCGGCCCCATGGAACTGGCCGAGGTCCTGCTGGGCGGACTGCTGCGCCGCTTGCCGGGCACCGAGGAACAGCCCTGCTTCACCTACCCGGGGCGGGTCCAGGACCTGCTGCTCAGCACCCTCGACCAGGACACGGCCGGCCTCGTCCTCAAGCACTGCTCGGCGTACGTGGAGCGCCGCTTCGGCAAGGGCACCCGCAACTTCGCCGCGCTGGCCGCGGTCCGCCTCGCGGGCCAGGACGCGGGTGCCGACGACGCCGGGCCGGTCACCGACGACGGCTTCGGCCCGCCCGCCGGCGACACCCCCGAGTCCGAACTCTTCGCCCGCGTCCCCGCCCGCGTGCTGCGCTTCTACCTGCCCGAGTTGGTCACCCCCGAGCCCCTGACGGAGGCCGAGCGGCTGCTCGGCCAGTGGCGCACGCTGGCCGACCCCGAGGTGCTGCACCGGGCGAGGGAGCACGCGGAGGCCGCGGTACGCGCCGCCACCGGCACCGACGCCACGACGGTCGACGAGGGCGACGTCGTACGGGCCCGGCTGGTCCTCGGCCGGGTGCTGCGCGCCGAGGCCGACACGGTCGCGGGCCGCGCCCACGAGCGCCGGGTGGACCTCCTCACCGCCGCCACCGAGCACCTGGCGGCCGCCCGCCGCTCGGCGCCCGACCAGAGCCCCGCGCAAGCGGAGTCCGCCCTCGAACTGGCCGCCGGACTGCACGCGTTGTGGCGCGTCACCGAAGACGCGGACCACCTCACGACCGCGCTCGCCGTCCTGGCGCCCGACACGCCGCCCTGGCCCGAGGCCACCCGCCGGGCCACCGCGCCCGCCACGGAGACCGGGCCCGCCCCGGACCACCGGGAGGCCGAGACCTGGCGCGCCGTCCACCGGGCCAGGCTGCTGCGCCGGGGCCGGCTCCTCCTGGACCTGGGGCGCCACGACGAGGCCGCCGCCGACCTGCGCCCGGCCTGCGCCCTGCTGGACGACTCAGGCGCCCCCCACGCCGTACGCAGCCGGGCCCTGCTCGACCTGGTGCGGGCGCTGCGCGGCGCGGGAGCGGACGAGGCGGCGACACGGGAAGCGCTGCTGCGGGCGGAGCGGGCCGCCGGCGACGACCCCGCCCTGAGACTGCCCTGCCTCGTCGCCCGTGCCGCGTTCCACGACACGGCCGGCGAACCGGGGGAGGCCGACGCGGCCTACGAGACGGCCGTCATGCTGGCCCCGGCCGAGAGCACCCGACGCTGCGAACTCCTCACGGCCTGGGGCGAGTCGCTGCTGCGCCGCGCCTCCCGCAAGGACGGCGCGGGTCTGGTGGACCGCGCGGAGAACGTCCTGCGCGAGGCGCTGAAGGCCCTGCCCGCCCGATCCGCGCAGCGCGGACGGCTGCAGGCACTCGTCGGCAGCGCCCTCGCCCAGCGCTTCCGCCACCTCGGCTTCCTGCCGGACCTGTTCGAGAGCCGGCACCTGCTGGGGCAGGCGGTGCGGGCGGCGGCCGACGTGGGGGTACGGGCCGAGGCCTGGCTGCAGCTCGGCAGGGTGCGGCTCGAAGGGTGGTACCGGGCCGGGGCGCCCGTGCTGTTCGAGGCGCTGCAGGCGTACGAGAACGCCGAGCGCGAGGCCCAGGAGGCGTACCCGGACGGGCCGGGGTCGGTGACGGTGGCGCGGGCCCGGCACGGGCGCGGGGCGGTGCTGGTGCTGCTGGGCCGGCCGAGCGCGGCCGGCGCGGCCTACCGGGCGGCGCGGGAGCAGTGGCAGCGGCTCACCGGGTCCTTGCGGGAGGTCGACTGGGACGACGTGGAACTGACCCGCCGTGCGGAGGGCGATCTCGCGGCGGGACAGACACCCACGGCCCCGTCCCGGGCCGTGCCCGAGGAGGAGTGGAGGCGGCTCTCACCCCCTTGGCATCCTTGGGAGGAGCAAGTCAACGGGGCTGAGTTTGCGCGCAGTTGATCCGTAAAGGGTTTCCGTCTTCGGACGGTCGGGAAGAACTGGGCAACCATCGCGAGGGGACGGGGCAGGACGTGGGCAGGGAGGAGCCGAGGGTGGCGGAGCAGGGGATGGGAACGTCCGGTCGCGGCGGGAGCGCCGGACCGACCGTGCTGCTGCCCGGTCTCACCGATGCCGACCTGCGGACATTGCGTGCCATGGACGATCCGGAACTCATCGCGGCCGTCGACCGGGTGCTGGCGGGCTCCGACGAGTTCCAGCAGGTCTGGCATTCCGGTGACAGCGAGCGGCTGATGCCGGACGGCTCCGGGGAGTGCACGTTTTCGGCCCAACTCGCCGAGTCCCCGCCGACTCGGGTGTCCAGGGGATGACTCCGGCGTCCGTACCGCCCGACGTCTTCGTCGCACTCGCCAGGACCCGCCCCCTGCCCGCCGCGACGGCGGCACTGCGTGCCGCGATCCACGCGCGTCGCATGCTGCTCCTCAAAGCCCTCCTGGTCCGGGTCGAACGGCAGAGCTCCTCGCTGTCCCCTGCCGCGCACCGGGACTTCGAGGACGACTGGGCGCTGCTGGAGCGTGCCGAACGGGCCGACGGCGCCGCGGTGCGCGACGTCCTCGACTACCCCACGGTCGGCGCCTGGCTCACGGAGGCCCTCGCCGCGCGGCCGGGGGCCGCCTTCGAGGCCCATCTGCCCCACCTGCGGGGCGTCGCGGTCGCCGCCGCCGTCCGGTCCGGCCGGGCGCCGTCCGGCAGGCTCACGGCCCCTTCGGGCCTGCTGGCGCTGCCCGGCCTGGGCGTGCTGCGCAGCACCTCCGGGTGGGCCCGGGCGAGCGGCGGCGCGGGGCCACCGCGGCTCACCGCGGATGCCGGCCCCGGTGCCGTGGACCCGCGCACCGGCCGGACGGGGCCGGACGCCGGGCCACCGGGACCGGAGGAGGAGGGAAGCGGTTGGCGCGCGCTGCGGAAGCTGCCGGGCGGTGACACGGTCCTCGACGACCTCGACCCCTACCGGGTGCCGTCCCGGGGCATCGGCAGGGCGACCGCTCCCGCGGCGGACAGCGACCGCACCGAGTACCGCACGTGGGCGGGGCGGTGGCGGCTGGCCCGCGCGCTGCTGTCGGCGACCGACCCGGGGCGGGTCACCGAGACGGACGCGCTGGTGCGTTCCGTGGTACCGCTCGCCACCGGGCGCGGGGCGGGAATCCCGACCGGCGCGACACTGCGTGCCGCCCCGGGCGCCGTGCTGACCCAGATGCCCGCCGACGCGCCGGAACTGGCGGAGACGCTGGTGCACGAGACCCACCACAGCAAGCTGGCCGCCCTCGGCGAGGCCGTGAGCCTGTGCCGTCCCGGCGGCACCCTGCACCAGGTGGCGTGGCGGCCGGACCCCCGCCCCGTCCCGGCGGTGCTCCAGGGCGCTTACGCCCACCTGGCCCTGCTCGATCTGTGGTCGCGGGCGGAGCGCGCCGCCGCCGTGCCCGAGGAGTGGCGGCAGCGGGCCGCCGAGCGTTTCGCGCGGTACCGGGAACAGGTCGGAGCAGCCTTGGCCGTACTGCGCGAATCCGACGAACTGACCTGCGCGGGACGGAGTTTCGTGCGGGAGATGCGCGGGCACCACGAGAGCCTCGGTGTGGCCGCCCGAAACTCGACATGACGGAGCGCACGAGTGTGACCGCGTTGCGTTAGCGTGTGCGCGAGCGCGGCGGACGCGGCGGGACAGGGAGCGGTGATGGCGGAACAGCGGCGGTCCGGCGGGGGCGGTGCGACGGCCTCCGAGCACATTCTTGTGGTCTTCCCCGGTTATCACCGCTCATGGGCGGCGTGGATCGAGCAGTGCCTGGAACGCCACGGCCACCGGGCCACACTTCACCGCTGGGACCCTCCGCGGGAGGTCCCGCTGGAGGACTCCCTCGGTGACCTGCTGCTGTCCAGCGGACGCGTGCTTCTCGTCCTCAACGACTGGTTCTTCGAGCTCGGTCCGCGCCCGGCGGGGGAGTGGAACGACGCGCTGCGCGGCTTCGTCGCCGCGCACGCCGACCGCTTCGCCGCCGTCAACCTCACCAACCGCCCGCTGCTGCCCGCCACCGCCGTACTGGAACCGGCCAGCCTGTGGGGGCTGAGCGAGGAAGCCGTCGAGGAGCGCCTGCTCGCCCGGCTGGGTCTGGCGCCGCTGCCCACCCCGCGGAACCCGGCGACCCGGGTCCGCTTTCCCGACACGCGATGCGACGTCTGGGGCGAGGTGCCGCGCCGCAACCCGCGCTTCACCGGCCGCGACGACCTGCTCACCACCATCCACCAGCGCCTCGCGGACGCCGAGCACGGAGCGGCCGCCTGCACGCTGCTGGGCATGTCGGGCATCGGCAAGACCCAGCTCGCCGCCGAGTACGCGCACCGTTTCAGCACCGACTACGACGTGGTCTGGTGGGTCAACTCGGACGACCGCAACATCCAGCGCGACCGCTTCGGCGAACTCGCGGTCGAACTCGGTCTGCGCAGCGGCAGCGAACCCGGCGAGCGCATCCGCGCGGTCCGCAACGCCCTGCGCCGCGGTGACCCGTACCAGAAGTGGTTGGTGATCTTCGACGGCTGGGACGACACCGACGGAGCCGACTCCCTGCTCCCGCAGGGATCCGGCCACGTCCTGATCACGTCCCGCAACCGGGCCTGGAGCGAGCGGACGGACGCCGTGGAGGTCCCCGGCTTCGTGCGCGCCGAGTCCGTCGCCTACCTGATGCGCAGGGCAGGTCACATCAACGCCGCCGAGGCGGAGGAGGTCGCCGCCGAGTTCGGTGACGTACCGCTGCCGCTGGTCCAGGCGGCCTCCTGGCTCGGCGAGTCCGGCATGGAGGTGTCCGAGTACCTGCGGATGGTGCGCGAGCGCCGGCTCTCCACCGTCGACGAGCCCGTCACCGGCGACGGCTTCCCCCAGTCCTCCATGACCTCCTGGTCGATACTGCTCAACCGGTTCCGCCGGGCCCAGCCGCAGGCCATCGACGTGCTGGGACTGTGCACCTCCTTCGCCCCCGGGCGTATCCCGCTCGGACTGATCCGCGCCTACCCGCACGCCGATCTCCCCGAGAACCTGCGCTGGATGACGGCGGACCTGCCCGCCTGGTCCCGGGCGCTGGACACCCTGGTGAAGTACTCGGTCCTCACCCGCGAGACCCGGGGCCCGGCCGGCATGGAGATGGGCCCGCACCAGGAGTCGGTGCACATGCACCGCCTCGTCCACGACATCGTCTCCAAGCTGACCGGAGACGATCAGCGCGACAGCCACCGCAGGGCGGTGCGCACCCTGCTGGCCGAAGCCGACCCCGGGAACCCCCACGACAGCCGGAACTGGCCCCGGTACGCCGAACTGCTGCCGCACCTGGAGCCCTCGGGCGCGCTCGAAAGCACCCGGCCCCGCGTCCAGGAGACCGTGCTGAACTGCCTGCGCTACTGCTCCCGCAGCGGGGAGTACACCACCGGTCTGAACCTGGCCAGGCGGACCCGTGAGCGCTGGGCCGCGTTCCTGCCCCCGCTGTCCCCGCAGATGCTGGACCTGACGCGGGAGGAGAGCACCATGGTGCGGGTCAGCGGCCGGTTCCGGGAGGCGTACGACCTCGACCGAGCCGTCCTGGAACGGCTGCAGGCGGCGCCCGGCACCAACCCGCTGGCGGAGCTGACCACCCAGGGGGCGATGGCCAGTTGCCTGCGCCACCTGGGGCGCTACGACGAGGCATACGCCTTGCAGCACGAGGTCCTGGAAGGCACCGACCGCCTGCTCGGCCCGAACGAGACCGCCACGATGGTCGCCCGGCACAACCTCGGTGTCAGCCTGCGCCTGCTCGGCCGGTTCGCCGAGGCGTACGAACTCGACCTGGAGAACTACGGCATTCGCGAGAGTGTCCTGCGGGCCCGGCACATCAGCACGCTCAACTCATCGAGCGCCGTCACGCACGACCTGCGGCTGCTCGGCCGCTACCGGGACGCGCTCGCACGCCAGGAACCGACGGTCCGGCTGCACCTGCAGGTGCTGGGTCCGCAGCATCCGCAGACCCTGGGAGCACGCACCCAACTGGTGATGAGCCGCCGCCGAGGGGGCGGGCCCACGCACGACATCGGCCCCGAGATGGCGAGCCTGCTGGACGAGCTGGCACAGGTCCACGGACGTGAGCACTACCGCACCCTCGCCTTCCTCACCAACTACGGCAACTACCTCCGCGAACACGGCGACCTCAGTCACGCCCGCGAGCTCATCGAGGAGGCCGAGGCCGGGTACCGGGCGCTGCTCGGGCCCGCTCACCCCGTCGCCACCGGCATGCTCGCCAACACCGGGCTGATCATGCAGGCGGCCGGCGAGCGGGCCGAGGCCATGTCGATGTTCGAGGCGGCCCTGGCCGGACTCACCGCCACCCTGGGCCCCGACCACCCCTGGGTGCTCGGCTGCGCCCTGTGCACCACCGGCGCGCGCAACTTCAACGGGCGGATCGCCGACGCGGTGGAACTCGGCCGGGACACGGTGCGCCGGACCCGGCGCACGCTGGGCGGCGAGCACCCGCTGACCCTGTCCTGCCAGGTGGCCCTGGCCGCCGATCTGCGGGCCGCCCGGGAACACGAGGAGGCGGCGAAGCTGGAGGAGGACGCGTTGCTGGCCCTGACCCGGACGCTGGGCGCCCAGCACCCGCACACCCTCTCCGCCCGGCAGCGCACCCGCCCGTACTGGGACTTCGAGCCCTACCTCGGCTGAACCGCGGAAAAGGGGCCCGGCCCCGAGTCGAGAGGACTCGGGGCCGGGCCCCTTCGCGCGTGGGCGAGGCCGGTCAGCGGCTCACGCCTCGAACACCTCGCGCACCAGCTGCTCCTGCTCCGCCTGGTGCCGCTTGGCGGAACCGACGGCCGGGGACGAGCCGTGCGGGCGCGAGATGCGGCGCAGGCGCTCGCCGTGCGGGACGTCGGCGCCGACCGCCAGGTCCAGGTGGTCGATCAGGTTGAGCGCGATGAACGGCCAGGCACCCTGGTTCGCCGGCTCCTCCTGGGCCCACAGGTACTTCTCGGCGTTCGGGTACTTGGCGATCTCCGCCTGGAGCTCGGCACCCGGCAGCGGGTAGAGGCGCTCGATGCGGATGATGGCCGTGTCCGTGACACCGCGCTTCTTCCGCTCGGCGTCGAGGTCGTAGTAGACCTTGCCGGCGGTGAAGACGACCTTCTTGACGGCGGCCGGGTCGACCGAGTCGTCGCCGATGACCGGGCGGAACTGGCCCGTCGTGAACTCCTCCGCCTTCGAGGCCGCGGCCTTCAGGCGCAGCATCGACTTCGGGGTGAAGACGACCAGCGGCTTGTGGTGCGGGTTGTGCACCTGCCACCGCAGGAGGTGGAAGTAGTTCGACGGCAGGGTCGGCATCGCGACCGTCATGTTGTTCTGCGCGCAGAGCTGCAGGAAGCGCTCCGGGCGGGCCGAGGAGTGGTCCGGGCCCTGGCCCTCGTAGCCGTGCGGCAGCAGGAGGGTGACGCCGGAGGTCTGGTTCCACTTCTGCTCGGCCGACGAGATGAACTCGTCCACGACCGTCTGCGCGCCGTTGACGAAGTCGCCGAACTGCGCCTCCCACATCACCAGCGCGTCCGGGCGGGCCAGCGAGTAGCCGTACTCGAAGCCCATCACCGCGTACTCGGAGAGCAGGGAGTTGTAGACGTTGTACCGGGCCTGGTCCTCGGACAGGTACAGCAGCGGGGTGAACTCGTCACCCGTCTCGCGGTCGATGACCACCGCGTGCCGCTGGCCGAAGGTGCCGCGCTGCGAGTCCTGGCCGGACAGCCGGACCGGGACGCCTTCCAGGAGCAGCGAGCCGACGGCGAGGGTCTCGCCCATGCCCCAGTCGATCGTGCCGTCCTCGACCATCGCCGCGCGGCGCTGCAGCTGCGGCAGCAGCCGCGGGTGCACGGTGATGTGGTCGGGGATGTTGACCTGGGACTCGGCGATCCGCTTGACCGTCTCGGCGGTGACCGCGGTGTTCACGGCCACCGGGAACTCGGCCTGCGGGTCCGAGGGCTCCGCGGCGGCCGGCTGGGAGACGGCCTCGCGGACCTCGGTGAAGACCTTCTCCAGCTGGCCCTGGTAGTCCTGCAGCGCCTGCTCGGCCTCTTCCAGGGTGATGTCGCCGCGACCGATGAGGGACTCGGTGTAGAGCTTGCGCACCGAGCGCTTCTTGTCGATCAGGTCGTACATCAGCGGCTGGGTGAAGGCCGGGTTGTCGGTCTCGTTGTGGCCGCGGCGGCGGTAGCAGATGAGGTCGATCACCACGTCCTTGTTGAACGCCTGGCGGAACTCGAAGGCGAGCCGCGCCACGCGGACGCAGGCCTCCGGGTCGTCGCCGTTCACGTGGAAGATCGGGGCCTCGATCATGCGGGCCACGTCGGTGGCGTACATCGAGGAGCGCGAGGACTCCGGGGCGGCGGTGAAGCCGACCTGGTTGTTGATGACGACGTGGACCGTGCCGCCGGTGCGGTAGCCGCGCAGCTGCGACATGTTCAGGGTCTCGGCCACCACGCCCTGGCCCGCGAAGGCCGCGTCGCCGTGGATCGCCACCGGCAGGACGGTGAAGTCCGTGCCGCCCTTGTTGATGATGTCCTGCTTGGCGCGGGCGACGCCCTCCAGGACCGGGTCGACCGCCTCCAGGTGGGAGGGGTTGGCGACCAGCGAGACCTTGATCTGCTCGCCGTCCAGGCCGGTGAAGGTGCCCTCGGCGCCCAGGTGGTACTTCACGTCGCCCGAGCCGTGCATCGACTTCGGGTCGAGGTTGCCCTCGAACTCGCGGAAGATCTGCGCGTACGACTTGCCGACCACGTTGGCCAGGACGTTCAGCCGGCCTCGGTGGGCCATGCCGATGACGACCTCGTCCAGGCGGGACTCGGCCGCCGAGTCGATGACCGCGTCCAGCAGCGGGATGACGGACTCGCCGCCCTCCAGGGAGAAGCGCTTCTGGCCGACGTACTTGGTCTGCAGGAAGGTCTCGAAGGCCTCCGCCGCGTTCAGGCGGCGCAGGATGCGCAGCTGCTCCTCGCGCTCCGGCTTGGTGTGCGAGCGCTCGATGCGGTCCTGGATCCACTTGCGCTGCTTGGGGTCCTGGATGTGCATGAACTCGATGCCGGTGGTGCGGCAGTACGAGTCGCGCAGCACGCCGAGGATGTCGCGCAGCTTCATCAGGGACTTGCCGGCGAAGCCGCCGACGGCGAACTCGCGCTCCAGGTCCCACAGGGTAAGCCCGTGCTCGGTGATGTCCAGGTCGGGGTGCTTGCGCTGCTGGTACTCCAGCGGGTCGGTGTCGGCCATGACGTGGCCGCGGACCCGGTAGGAGTGGATCAGCTCGAAGACGCGGGCGGCCTTGGTGACGTCGTCGTCGTGCGAGGCGTCGATGTCCTTGAGCCAGCGGACCGGCTCGTAGGGGATGCGCAGCGCCTTGAAGATGTCGTCGTAGAAGCCGTTCTCGCCGAGCAGCAGGTTGGCGACCTGGCGGAGGAACTCGCCGGACGCGGCGCCCTGGATGACCCGGTGGTCGTAGGTCGACGTGAGCGTCATGACCTTCGAGATGCCGAGCTTGTTCAGGGTGTCCTGGGAGGTGCCCTGGAACTCCGCCGGGTAGTCCATGGAGCCGACGCCCATGATGACCGACTGGCCGGGCATCAGGCGGGGCACGGAGTGGACGGTGCCGAGGCCGCCCGGGTTGGTCAGGGAGACCGTGACGCCGGTGAAGTCGTCCATCGTCAGCTTGCCGTCGCGGGCGCGGCGGACGATGTCCTCGTAGGCCTGCCAGAACTCGAAGAAGTTCATGGTCTCGGCCTTCTTGATCGCCGCGACGACCAGCTGGCGGTCGCCGTTGGGCTTGACCAGGTCGATGGCGAGGCCGAGGTTGACGTGCGGCGGCTTGATCAGCGTCGGCTTGCCGTCCTTCTCGCCGAACGCGTAGTTCATCGCCGGCATGGCCTTGATGGCCTGCACCATCGCGTAGCCGATCAGGTGCGTGAAGGAGATCTTCCCGCCCCGGGCGCGCTTGAGGTGGTTGTTGATGACGATGCGGTTGTCGAACAGCAGCTTCACCGGGACCGCGCGCACGGACGTGGCCGTGGGCAGCTCCAGGGAGGCGTTCATGTTCTTCGCGACCGCGGCGGCGGGGCCGCGCAGGGTCACCAGCTCCGGGCCCTCGGGCGCGGAGTCGGCGTCCTTGGCGGGCGCGGCGGGCGCGGCGGCCTTGGCCTGCGGCTTGGCGGCGGGCTTGGCCGGCGCGGCGGCGGGCTTCGCGGCCGGGGCGGCCGGAGCCGCGGGGGCGGCAGCGGCGGGCTGCGCGGCCGGCTTCGCGGGGGCGGCCGGCTGGGGGGCCGCCTTCGGCTCGGCCGGGGCTGCTGCCTGCGCCTGCGGCGCGGGGGCGGCCTGGGGGGCGCTGCCGGACTCCGGGGCCGCGGCGCCGGGGGCGGGCTGGGCAGCGGCCGCTCCGGGCTTGTAGTCGGCGAAGAAGTCCCACCAGGCTCGGTCCACGGAGTTCGGGTCCTGGAGGTACTGCTGATAGATCTCGTCGACGAGCCACTCGTTGGCACCGAAGGCGGCCGCGGGGTTCTTGCCCGCGTTGCCCGCTTGGTCGGTGTCGGTCGAGATGCTCGAGTTACTGGGGGACTGTGGCGACACGGCGAGAACCGCCCTCTTCCGCTTCACAAGATGGTGGACAGCGGGAATCAAGGCTACGCCTCCCCGGCCCGGAAGGTCAGACCGGGCCCGTTCATCGTCGCGTAAGTCACATCGCAGACTGCGTTTCGGCGCTGGAAATGGCGGGAAACAAGCGAGGTTCCGTTGCGTGCGGGAAGGGGAGACCGCGACCCGGCGCCGGGAAGGCGCGGGCCTGTGCCTGATCACACGTGTCCGTCAGCGCGGACGCCAGTGGATCTTGACGCTCCGTTTCGAACCCTACGTCAACTCGGAGTCGACGGCAGGCCCGGAAGAGTGATGAGAATCCGGCATCCCCGCTCGGATTCGGCCACACCGATCCGGCCGCCGTGCAGATCCACCGCCCAGCGGGCGATCGCCAGGCCCAGTCCGGTGCCGCCGTCGCTGCCCGGACCGTGCGGCCGGGACACCGAACCCCGGTTGAACCGCTCGAACACCCGGCGCCACTCCGAGCGCGGGATGCCGGGACCCTCGTCGAGGACCTCCAGCTCCAGCGACTCCGGCAGCTCCCCGCGCCGCGCCCGGACCGTCACCCGGCCGTGCGGCGGGCTGTGCTTGACCGCGTTGTCGATGAGGTTGGCGACGACCTGGTGGATGCGCTCGGGGTCGGCGTGGGCGGTGAGGTCGGACGGGCACACGTCCAGGGCCAGGTGCACGTCGGTGCGGGTGTGACTGCCGGAACCGGTGGCGATGCCCGCCCGCGCGGAGGCGACCATGTTGGCCTCCTTCAGCACGCCCGACAGGTACGGCCACACCTCGAAGCGCCGCTTGCGCAGCGGTACGACCCCGTTGTCCAGGCGGGAGAGGTCGAGCAGCGTCTCCACCAGCCGGCCGAGCCGCTCCGTCTGGCCGAGCGCCGTGCGCATGGTCTCCGGATCGGCCTCGGTGACCCCGTCGACGATGTTCTCCAGCACCGCGCGCAGGCCCGCGATGGGAGTGCGCAGCTCGTGCGAGACGTTCGCGACCAGCTCCTTGCGCTGGAGGTCCTGGGCCTCCAGGTCGTCGGCCATGCGGTTGATGGTGACGGCCAGGTCGCCCAGCTCGTCGCGGCGGTTCTCGCGGACCCGGCGGGTGTAGTCGCCGTGCGAGATGGACCGGGCCACGGCGTTCATCTCGTCCAGCGGCGCGGTCAGCGAGTGCGCCACGAACTGGGTGATCAGCAGCGTGGCGATCATCGAGAAGACCGTGATGAAGCGCAGCTCCGTCTTGGTGTGCACCGCGATCACCGACAGACCCGTGGTGATCAGCACCGACGTGACGACCAGCGCGCCCAGCTTGGTCTTGATCGAGAACGGGCGTACGCCGCCCCAGGGTTCCCCGGCGCTCCGGGGGCCGGGGCTCCTCCGTGCGGCCTCCCGTCCCTCGCTCATGGCGTCGGCGTCTCCAGCGCGTACCCGACGCCGTGCACGGTGCGGATGCGCTCGGCGCCGATCTTCCGGCGCAGCGCCTTGATGTGGCTGTCGACGGTCCGGGTGCCGGAGGCGTCCGCCCAGTCCCAGACCTCGGCCAGCAGCTGCTCCCGGGAGAGCACCGCGCGGGGCGTGTTCGCCAGGCAGACCAGCAGGTCGAACTCGGTGGGCGTGAGGTGGACGTCCTCGCTGCGCACCCGCACGCGGCGCTGCGCGTGGTCGATCTCCAGTTCACCGAGGCGCAGGATGCCGCTGCGCGGCGTGGAGGCGGCCACCACGGCCCGCTCCACCCGGCGCAGCAGCACGTGCACGCGCGCGGCCAGCTCGCGCATCGAGAACGGCTTGGTCATGTAGTCGTCGGCGCCGACGCCGAGCCCGACCAGCATGTCCGTCTCGTCGTCCCGCGCGGTGAGCATCAGCACCGGCACCGGGCGCTGGGCCTGCACGCGCCGGCAGACCTCCAGGCCGTCGAAGCCCGGCAGCATGATGTCGAGGATCAGCAGGTCGGGCTGCCATGCCTCGGCCGTGTCGACGGCGGCCGGACCGTCGCCCGCCGTTTGCACCAGGAACCCCTCGGCGCGCAGGCGGGTCGCGATGGCGTCGACGATCGTCTGGTCGTCCTCGACCACCAGCACCCGGCGCTGCGCGCCCTGGGTCGCCGTCGCCGTGCCGTTGTGGGAGGTCTGTGTCTGCTCCATCGCCCGCCCCTGAGGTGTGCTTACCGGAATCAGTGGGGTGATCCCTTGTCTGCGCATGACTGCGATTGACGCTTGAATGACCGCGTCAGGGCAGCAGCGTACGGGGATCGGCCGCGGCTTTGCTATCCAGGCCCGACGGCGAGGTGGACGACGTCCGGAACGCCCCGGGCAACGGGGATCTCTTCGGTACGCACCTGCTGGAACCCGGCATTACGCAAGGTTTCTTCGAATTCCGGAGAGGGCTGGGCGGACCATACGGCAAGCACCCCGCCGGGCCTCAACACCCGTGCGCAGCCTGCCAGTCCGGCCGGTGTGTACAGCCCGTCGTTGTCCTCGGTGACGGTCCAGGCGGGGCCGTTGTCGATGTCGAGGCAGAGGGCGTCGTACGTGTCGGAAGTCTCATTGACGTAACGCACCAGGTCCGCTTCGACGATCTGCGCGCGGGGGTCGGCCAGTGCCTCGGCGGACAGTGCGGCCAGGGGGCCGTCCCGGTGCCAGTCGATGATGGCGCGCTCGCGTTCGACGACCGCGATCCGGCCCCAGCGCGGGTCGGCGGCCGCGTGTGCGAGCGAGAAGCCGACGCCGAGACCGCCGATGAGCAGGTGCGGCGCGGACGGCCCGGCGGAGGCGGCGAGCGCCTCGGCCGCCGCGTCGACCAGCCGCCGCTCGGAGCGCCCGTCGGAGGTGTCCATCAGGAAGCAGCCGTTCGCGATGATCTGCAGTAGTGCCCCGTGCCGGCGCAGGACGACCTCGCCGTGCGGGCCCTCGCGACGGTCCAGGACTTCGGGGGTGTCGTAGGGGGCGTGGGAAGTGGTGGGCATCGGCCCATCCTGGCAAAGGAATGCCGGACGGTCCGGCGGTGCTCCCCGGAGAGACGCGGTGCCCGCGCTTGATCGCTCAGAGCGAACACGCCTTGGGGAACAATCATGGACTCTCTTTCATTGAGTCGATGTAACTCAACTTGACTGCCGAAGGGGAGATCATGGCTGCTGAGTCCGCCGCCTTCACACCGCTCACCCTGCCCGTGCTGCCGCTCGACGACGAAGTGGTCCTGCCCGGAATGGTCGTCCCCCTGGACCTGAGCGACGCCGAGGTACGGGCCGCGGTGGAGGCGGCCCAGGCCGCCGCCAGGTCCGAGCCCGGCAAGCCCCGGGTCCTGCTCGTCCCGCGCGTCGACGGCACCTACGCCAAGACCGGCGTCCTCGGCACCGTCGAGCAGGTGGGCCGCCTCGCCGACGGCGACCCGGGCGCCCTGATCCGGGGCCGGCACCGGGTGAGCATCGGCGCCGGCACCACCGGCCCCGGCGCCGCCCTGTGGGTCGAGGGCACGCGCGTCGAGGAGAACGTGCCCGACCCGCTGCCCGGCCAGGTCACCGAACTGGTGAAGGAGTACAAGGCGCTGGCCACCGCCTGGCTGCGCAAGCGCGGCGCCTGGCAGGTCGTGGACCGGGTCCAGGCCATCGAGGACGTCTCCGCGCTCGCCGACAACTCCGGCTACTCGCCCTTCCTCACCACCGAGCAGAAGGTCGAGCTGCTGGAGAGCGCCGACCCGGTCGAGCGCCTGAAGCTCGCCACCCGTCAGCTGCGCGACCACCTCGCCGAACAGGACGTCGCCGAGACCATCGCCAAGGACGTCCAGGAGGGCGTCGACAAGCAGCAGCGCGAGTTCCTGCTGCGCCGCCAGTTGGAGGCCGTGCGCAAGGAGCTGCGTGAGCTCAACGGCGAGCAGGAGGGCGAGGAGTCCGACGACTACCGCGCCCGCGTGGAGGCCGCCGACCTGCCCGAGAAGGTCCGCGAGGCCGCGCTCAAGGAGGTCGACAAGCTGGAGCGCTCCTCCGACCAGTCGCCGGAGGGCTCCTGGATCCGCACCTGGCTCGACACGGTCCTGGAGATGCCGTGGAACGAGCGCACGGAGGACGCCTACGACATCCAGGGCGCCCAGGCGGTGCTCGACGCCGAGCACGCGGGCCTGGAGGACGTGAAGGAGCGCATCACCGAGTACCTGGCGGTGCGCAAGCGGCGCGTCGACCGGGGCCTCGGCGTGGTCGGCGGGCGGCGCGGGGGTGCCGTGCTCGCCCTGGTCGGCCCGCCCGGCGTCGGCAAGACCTCGCTCGGCGAGTCCGTCGCCCACGCGATGGGCCGCAAGTTCGTCCGCGTCGCCCTCGGCGGCGTGCGCGACGAGGCCGAGATCCGCGGCCACCGGCGTACGTACGTCGGCGCGCTGCCCGGCCGGATCGTACGGGCGATCAAGGAGGCGGGCTCCATGAACCCGGTCGTCCTCCTCGACGAGATCGACAAGGTGGGCTCGGACTTCCGGGGCGACCCGGCCGCCGCCCTGCTGGAAGTCCTCGACCCGGCGCAGAACCACACCTTCCGGGACCACTACCTGGAGGTCGAGCTGGACCTGTCCGACGTGGTCTTCCTCGCCACCGCCAACGTCCTGGAGGCCATCCCGGAGGCCCTGCTCGACCGCATGGAGTTGGTCCGTCTCGACGGCTACACCGAGGACGAGAAGATCGTCATCGCCCGCGACCACCTGCTCCCGCGCCAGCTGGAGCGGGCCGGGCTCGACGGCGACGAGGTCAAGGTCGAGGAGGGCGCGCTGCGCAAACTGGCCGGGGAGTACACCCGGGAGGCGGGCGTGCGCACCCTGGAGCGGTCGATCGCCCGGCTGCTGCGCAAGGTCGCGGCCCAGCACGAACTGGGGGAGCGGGAGCTGCCCTTCACGGTCACCGAGGGCGACCTGCGCGACCTGATCGGACGGCCGCACCACGTGCCGGAGTCCGCGCAGGACCCGGCCGAGCGCCGCACGTCCGTGCCGGGTGTCGCGACGGGCCTCGCGGTCACCGGGGCGGGCGGTGACGTCCTGTACGTCGAGGCGTCGCTGGCCGACCCGGAGACGGGCGCGTCGGGTCTGACCCTGACCGGTCAGCTGGGCGACGTGATGAAGGAGTCGGCGCAGATCGCGCTGAGCTTCCTGCGCAGCCGCGGCGCCGAGCTGGAGCTGCCGGTGGCGGACCTGAAGGACCGGGGCGTGCACATCCACTTCCCGGCGGGCGCGGTGCCGAAGGACGGCCCGAGCGCCGGCATCACGATGACCACGGCGCTGGCCTCGCTGCTCTCCGGACGGCTGGTCCGCACCGACGTGGCGATGACCGGCGAGGTGTCGCTGACCGGCCGCGTGCTGCCGATCGGCGGGGTCAAGCAGAAGCTGCTCGCGGCGCACCGGGCGGGCGTCACCACGGTGATCATCCCCAAGCGCAACGAGCCCGACCTGGACGACGTCCCGGCGGAGGTGCTGGACAAGCTCGACGTCCACACCGTCACCGACGTCCGGCAGGTCCTCGAGCTGGCCCTCGCACCCGCGACGAGCGGTGCGGAGCCGGAGGTTCCGGTCGCCGCGTGACGGACGCGTGGCCGGACGAGTGAAGGGAAGGGCCCGGACTCCGCGCGGAGTCCGGGCCCTCGCCGTGCGCGCCGGGAGCGTCAGCCGTTCGCGAGAGCCTGGACGCGGTCCAGGGCCCCGTTGAACTTGTTGTGGTCCCCGACCGTCGGCCCGGACGAGGTGTACTGCCACATCGTGTAGTACGACCAGCCCGCCGGCAGTGTCCCCACCGTCGAGGCGTAGCGGGCGATCCACAGCGGGTTGTTCGCCGCGAAACCGCCGTAGTTGCCGGTGCACTGGGTCCACCAGCTGGTCGCCGTGTAGATCACGGCGTCGCGGCCGGTGCGGGCCTTGTAGGTGTTCAGGAAGTCGCGGATCCAGGAGACCATCTGGCTCTGCGTCTTGCCGTAGCAGGTGGCCCCGTACGGGTTCCACTCGATGTCCAGCGCGCCCGGCAGCGTCTTGCCGTCGCGGGACCAGCCGCCGCCGTTGTCGACGAAGAAGTTGGCCTGGGCGGCGCCGCTGGTCGTGTCCGGCGTGGCGAAGTGGTACGCCCCGCGGATCATGCCGACGTTGTACGAGCCGTTGTACTGCTGGGCGAAGTAGGGGTTCTCGTAGTACGTCCCCTCGGTGGCCTTGACGTAGGCCCACTTGACCCCGCTGTTCCACAGGGTCGACCAGGCGACGTTGCCCTGGTGGCTGGAGACGTCCACGCCCTCCGTCTGGGTGGCGCCGCCCGGTACCGGCGTGCCGTGCCGCCCGTCATGCTCCACGACGCCCATGCCCATGTGGGCGGAGCCGCGGGGCGGGGTGTCGGCGTCCGGTGAGGAGTGGGCGGGGACGGTGAACACCAGGGAGAACGCGGCGAGCAGAATCCCGGTGACGGCGAAGCGCCGCCCGCGGGCCGATCCCGATCTGTGCACGAGCATGACGTGCCTCCGATGGCTCGGTGGTGCTCGGTGGGGGATGCGCGGGTGGGGAGGGACCCGGCGGGACGTGCCGGTGTGGCGTGCGCATGCCATCCGCCTGGCCCGGGGAAACGCTACGCACGTAGAACGGCGGGTGGGAAGAGGGGTCGGGAGCTGCCGTTGGTCTAAGCCTGCGAAATACTTGCCGAGCTGCGGTGATGGCGTCCCGTGGCGGAAACTTTCAGGACCGGGAAAATCGAGGCAGGGGCTGACGTGCACGAGGACGGGAACGGCGACGGTCGCGGAGTCGAATCCGCGGTGTCCGGCAGTGGTGTGAACCAACCCGAATTCCTGGCGCTCGAGCGGGAGTTGACGGTGCTGCTGCGACGGGCCCGGGCCAACCAGGGCGAGATGGCCCGCGAGGTCCACCCCGACCTGGAGTCGTCCGCGTACGGTCTCCTCGTGCGGCTCGGCGAGTGCGGCGGCCAGCGGGCCACGGAGCTCGCCGCCTACATCGGCGTCGGCAAGGCCACGATGTCGCGCCAGCTGCGCGCCCTGGAGGAACTCGGCCTCGTCGCCCGGGAGCCCGACCCCGCCGACGGCCGGGCCTGGCTGGTCACCCTGACCCCGGAGGGCAAGGCCCGCGTCGGCCGGGTACGCGAGGCCCGCCGCGCCCGCTACGCCCGCCGGCTCGCCGACTGGGACCCGCGCGAGGTGACCGAACTGGCCCGGCTGCTGCACGAGCTGAACCGGGGGATGGAGAGGTAGCGCCGCCGAGCGCCGCCGCCCTCGCGCGCGTTCTAGAGCTCCGCGTACGCCACCGTCGCGTCGTCGTGCGTCTTGCTGCGGCCCAGGTACGTCCGCGAGCCCGCCGCGTCCGCGCGCTCCAGCTCCCGCACCCGGTCCACCAGAGCCTGTGCGCCCTGCTTGCGCACCAGCGCCAGGAAGTCCGCCCAGTCGCCCTCGCGGAACTTCTCCACCCACCGCCCGGCCCCGTCCGTCAGCGCCGCCAGCGTCCGCACCTCGGAGCGCGGCAGCGCCCCCGTCACGGCCCGCGCCGCCACCGACGGGTCGGCCGCGGCCGTGAAGAAACCGCCCTCCTTGTTGCGGTAATGGGCGTCCACCAGCGCGTCCGTGGCGAGGGCCGAGCGGGGCAGCCGGGCCAGCCGGTCGTCCAGGACGGGCGTGACCGTGCCGTCGGGAGCCTCCACCAGCAGGGCGGAGTCGGACAGGACCAGGTACTCGACGGACGCGGGGGACCAGCGGGCCAGCGCCACGGTTGCCTGCGGCGTGCGCGGGTGAGAAAGGTCACAGGTTTCCGCGTGTGCCGCCGAGGTACGCGAGATGGCGCGGGACAGGGCTTCGGCGAGGGGAACATCCGGGAGTGAAACGGTCAGTTCGGTCAGTGCTCCGCCGAGGCGCGCGGTGAACCACGGTACGGAATGCAGACAACCCGTCTCGCTCCTCGGCGGCGTCACGCCGTCCAGCACGACGAGCGAACCACCCTGTCCCGAGGCCGGTAGTCCGACGCTCGCGAAGTCCTCGTTGGGGTGGTCGGCGAGTCCGGGTTCCGAGACGAGTTCCGTGCGCATCCAGCCAGTCTGCACGACCCCTTCACGCTGTCCGCGAAAGGTCGGCATCTTCCGCGGGATCTCCCGGAATCGACGCTGTGGTGCAGGTCAGCCGCCGCTTTTGGGGCGGAATACGACACTCCGTCAACGCGTGGCGGCACATAGTGCCACCGCCCGTCGCAGACGTCCAACCGGCGCGCCGCGCGGGCGAGTCGCAAGAGCCACCGGAACTTGCCCACCAACTCCCGTCCGAGGTTCACTCCTTCGGGTGGCGGGTCGGATGATGCGCGCCCACCGCCCACCGGCACTGGGAGGGTCGGGGACCGGTGGCGGGCCTGCCCTGCTCACGCGGTGCCCCCGTCCGAAGCGCAGTCGGCGGTCGGGGAGCAACCCGGAGCGTGGCGGAGGGTGCACGCGCCGGCCGGCCAGTTGACGGAGCGCCACCCGCGCCCACGGGTACACGAGTCAGGAATGCGAGCACCGGTGCAGAAGACGCGGCCTCGTCGCAAGGACAAGCAGACGGCCCCCGCGGGGAGCGCGGAGCGCACCCCGGGCACCTCCACCCCGGCGCCGCCGGCGGTTCCCGTCGGCAAGGGCCGCCCCACCCACGTACGCAACCGGCTCATCGTCGCCGTGGCGGTCGTGGCCGCCGCGGTCGCCGGAGCCGGAGCCCCGTCCGTCGTTGCCGCCTCGGGGCAACTGCACGACTCCCAGGAACTGGTGACGCTCGCCGAGCGGACCCAGGGCGCGCTGACCCTCGCCCACTCCCTCGCCGACGAACGCGACGAGGTCACCCCGTACATCGCCGCCGGCCGCCCCGAGTCGAAGGCGCTCTCCGAGCAGCGCAGCGCCCGGGTCGACCGCCAGGTGGAGGAGCTGCGGGCCGACACCGACACGCCCGCCTCCCTGCGCGAGGACCTGGACGCCATCGCCTCCCTGCGCCGGGCCGCCCTCACCGGCAAGAGCACCGCGCTCGAAGCGCATGAGGCGTACTCGGAGGCGATCACCGAACTCCACGCGCTGGCCGAGGAGCTGGCCGAGCAGATGCCGCCCCGGGCCGGTGCCGGGGCGTACGCCCTCGCCGAGCTGGACACCGCCGTCCAGCAGGCCTCCGCCACCCGCGGACTGCTGCTCGCGGCCCTCAACGTGCCGAGCAGCACCGAGACCGTCATCGACCCGGTCACGGGCCTGCCGACGGAGACGACCACCTCCTCCGGCGCCGACGCCGAGCAGCGCGACGCGCTCGCCGCCGCAGCCCAGCAGGCCCGGGTGCGCTCCGACGCCGCCCTCGCCGACTTCCGCGAGGGCGCGCCCAAGGAGGCGCGGGACAGCTTCGACGCCACGGTCGCCGGCCCCGAGGTCAACTCCGCCGACAAGTACCTCGCCGACCTCACGGACGAGCCGACGCTCTCCGACGACGACCTCGACACCAGCGCGAAGCGGCTGGACGCCGCGCTCTCCGCCCGGATCGACGCCATGCGCGGCGCCGAGTCCGCCCTCTACGAGAAGCGCGTCACCGACCTGGAGAAGCTGCGCGACGACGACGTCACCACGCTGGAGATCCGGATCGCCGCCCTCGGCGCCCTGCTCCTGCTCGCCGTCGGCATCGCCACCGCCATGGCCCGCACCCTCACCCGCCCGCTGTCGGTGCTGCGCCGCGGCTCGGCCCGGCTGGCGGAGGCTCAGGACCCGGCGGCCGAGGAGGCCGTCGCCTTCACCGGCCGCAACGACGAGTTCGCCCAGGTCGTCCGCTCCGTCAACGCCCTGCACGCGCACGCCGTCACCCTCGCCGAGCGCGTCAACACGCTGGAGTCCGACCGCAAGCACCTCGTCGCCCAGCGGCAGAAGATGGCCGACGCCCGCGAGGAACTGCGCGCCGAACTCGACCGGTCCGCCGCCCAGCTGGAGGTGGTCCGCAAGAGCATCGGCTCCACCTTCGTGAACCTGGCGCTGCGCACCCTCGGCCTGGTCGAGCGGCAACTCGCGGTCATCGAAAGCCTGGAGGAGCGCGAGCAGGACCCGGACCGTCTGGCCACCCTGTTCAAGCTCGACCACTTCGCCACCGTCATGCGCCGGCACAGCGAGAACCTCCTCGTCCTCGCCGGCACCGAGCACGTCCAGCACAGCGCCTCACCGGTGCCGCTGGTCGACGTGGTCCGGGCCGCGGTCAGCGAGATCGAGCGGTACGAGCGGGTCCGCATCGCCGCGCTGCCGCCGCACGCGCACGTGGCCGGATTCGCCGCCGACGACCTCTCCCACCTGCTGGCCGAGCTGATGGAGAACGCCACCTCCTTCTCGCCGCCCGACCTGCCCGTCGAGGTCTCCGGCTGGCTGCTGGAGAACGGCGAGGTGATGCTCTCCGTCCAGGACGAGGGCATCGGCATGGCCACCGAACGCCTCCAGCGGCTCAACGCCCGCCTCACCGACTTCGACCCGGCGGCGCCGTACGACCAGGAAGGCGACGAGGGGCTCGGGCTCGGCCTGTACGTGGTGGCCCGGCTCGCCCACCGGCACGGGGCGCGGGTGCGGCTGCGGGAGCAGAAGCAGGGCGGTGTCGCGGCCGTCGTCGTGCTCCCGGCCCCGCTGCTCGCGGCGGCACCGCCGGCCGCGCTGGCCCCGAGCGTGCAGATGACCGACACGGGTTCCTACTCCCTGCCGGGCGCCGACGCGGAGGCCAACTCCAACGTCCTTCAGGGCCGTGCGGAGAAGGGCGCGCACAAGGACGCGGACCCGCTGGTCGCCTCGGCGGAAGAGGCCGTACGGCGGGCGGAGGCGGAGGGCGCGGACGAGGTTCGCAGGCCCGGAAGCACCGACGAACCGGAGGGCACGGGGCCGACGCCCGAGCCGCGGCCGGAGACGCGCCCCGCCGACGAAGCGGAGCCCCGGCCGGAGCCCGCATCGGCGCCGGAGCCCGCGGCGGAACAGGCACCGGACCCGGAACCGGGCACCGGGGGCGCCACAGGTCACGACCTCCCCGACGACACCACCATGGCTCTCCTGATCCCTGCCCAGGCAGGACAGCAGGACCGGGACAGGACCCCGGAACCGGAGCCCGAGCCCACACCGGAGCCCGAGCCCGCAGCGGAGCCCGAGCCCGCAGCGGAGCCGGAACCCACCCGGGCGCCGGACCCCACTCCGGACCCCTACGCCATCGGCCCCGACGCCCACGACCGCACGCCGGACGAGGGCGCCTCGCGGACGGACGAGGTCACAGGCAGCGAACCGGCCGAACCCGTCACCGACAAGGGCCTGCCCAAGCGGACCCCGAAACTCACCACCCCCGCCGCGGCACCGAGGCCGCGCACGTCGGGTTCCGTCGACGCCGAGGCACTCCGCCGTCGCCTGGGAGGGTTCCGCCGCGGTGCGGAAGCCGGCCGCCGCGACGTCGAGGCGGAGATCGCCGACCGGACGGAGCAGCACGAGGCGCCGTCCGCCGCAGCGGGGACAACCGAAGAAGCCACGGGGGGCACTGTCGAGGAGGCAAGCAGTTGACCGCGCCCAGTACCTTCGGCCTGAGCAGCGAAGCCCGCAATCTCCACTGGCTGCTGACCAACCTCGTCGAGGAGGTCCCCGGCATCCAATCGGTCGCGGTGGTCTCCTCCGACGGCCTGCTGCTCCTCTCCTCCGACCAGGACAGGAACGACGCGGCCCGCGCGGCACAGACCGTGCGCCGCACCGGCCCGCGCGGCTCCGCCGCCGACCTCGCCACCGTCGTCTCCGGCGTCGGCAGCCTGACCGTCGGCGCCGCCCGGCTGATGGAGTTCGGCAACGTGAAGCACACGATGGTCGCCATGGACGAGGGCAGCCTGTTCGTGATGTCGATCAGCGACGGCTCGCTGCTCGGCGTGCACGGCTCCGCGGACTGCGACATGAGCGTCGTCGCGTACCACATGGCGCTCTTCGTCGGCCGCGCCGGCCACGTCCTGACTCCCGAACTCCGCAGCGAGCTGCGGAAATCCCTGGAGTCCGAGTCGTCCGAGTCGACGGGGAGCGCCCGATGAGCAGCAGTCCCGGAAAGAACGGCCGCGGGAGCCTCCCCGTACGCGGCGCCGACCGCAAACCCGCCCGCGTACGCCCCTACTCGCTCACCGGCGGCCGCACCCGCTTCGGCCACGTCCTGCTCGTGGAGACGTTCGTCGGCGCGACGGCCGGCACCGCCGCGCTGGAAGCCGCCGAGGAGCGCAAGGAACTGACGAACGGCGGCCTCACCTCCCGCGTGATGCCGGAGATGCGGGCCATCGTCGAACTGTGCCGCCGCATGCGTACGGTGGCCGAGATCGCCGCGCTGCTGAAGATGCCGCTCGGCGTCGTCCGCGTCCTCATCAGCGACCTGGCGGACCAGGGAAAGATCCGTGTGTACGGCACCGGAACCGGCCACGGAACGGGCCGTCCGGACCGCGCTCTGCTCGAAAGGGTGCTCAGTGGACTCCGTCGTCTCTGACGCCGCCGCCTACGGCGTCTCCCCGCTCGTCGACCCGGACGAGACCATGCAGCCCTGGCAGGCGGACCGCACGCGCGCGCCCATCGCCACGAAGATCGTGGTGGCCGGCGGCTTCGGCGTCGGCAAGACCACTCTGGTCACCGCCGTCTCGGAGATCACGCCTTTGCAGACCGAGGCGCTGATGACCGAGGCGAGCGAGGAGACCGACGACCTCACCGCCACGCCGGGCAAGCTCACCACCACCGTGGCCATGGACTTCGGCCGCATCACGCTCGACGACGACCTGGTGCTCTACCTGTTCGGCACGCCGGGACAGCAGCGGTTCTGGTTCATGTGGGACGACCTGGTGCGCGGCGCGATCGGCGCCGTCGTCATGGCCGACACCCGCCGCCTCAAGGACTGTTTCCCGGCACTGGACTACTTCGAGAGCTGCGGACTGCCGTACGTCGTCGCGGTGAACCACTTCGACGGCAGCGAGCTGTTCGAGGCGGAGGACGTGCGGGAGGCGTTGACGATCCCCGCGCACATACCTGTAATGATCATGGATGCGCGCCGCCGAATCTCGGCCATCGAGACCCTCTTGTCCCTCGTGGGCCACGCGCTCGACGAAACCCCCGAGTAGTCCCCCGAGCAGTCCCCTTAGGAGCGTCCCCCGCATGCGGAAGATACTCGTCGTCGGAGCCGGCCAGTCCGGTCTCCAGCTCGCCCTCGGCCTGCAGTCGCACGGCTACGAGGTCACCCTGATGTCCAACCGGACCGCGGACGAGATCCGCACCGGCCGGGTCATGTCGACGCAGTGCATGTTCCACACGGCACTCCAGCACGAGCGCGATCTCCAGCTGAACTTCTGGGAGTCCCAGGCCCCGAAGATCGAAGGACTCGGCGTCTCGGTCGCGGCCCCCGGCTCCTTCGACCCGGGCCCCTCGCAGCGCGCGATCGACTGGCTGGGCCGCCTCGACGGCTTCGCGCAGTCGGTCGACCAGCGGGTGAAGATGGCCGGCTGGATGGAGACCTTCGCCCAGCGCGGCGGCCAGCTCGTCATCCACGGCGCGGCCGTCGGCGACCTGGACTACTTCTCCCGCGCCTACGACCTCGTCCTGGTCTCGGCGGGCAAGGGCGAACTGGTCCAGATGTTCGGCCGCGACGCCTCCCGCTCCCCGTACAGCGAGCCGCAGCGCGCCCTCGCCGTCGCCTACGTCCACGGGATGGGCCCGCGCCCGGAGCACCCGGATACGGAGGCCGTGCGCTGCAACCTGGTGCCGGGCGTCGGCGAGATGTTCATCATGCCGACCTTCACCACCTCGGGCCGCGCCGACATCCTGTTCTGGGAGGGCATACCCGGCGGCCCGCTGGACGCCTTCAAGGACGTCAAGGACCCCTCGGAGCACCTCTCCCTGACCCTGGAACTCATGGAGAAGTTCCTCCCGTGGGAGTACGCGCGGGCCACCAAGGTCGAACTGACCGACGCCGGCGGCACCCTCGCCGGCCGCTACGCCCCCACCGTCCGCAACCCGATCGGCCGCCTCCCCGGCGGCGGCGCGGTCCTCGGCGTGGCCGACGTGGTCGTCGCCAACGACCCGATCACCGGCCAGGGCTCCAACTCCGCCTCCAAGTGCGCCGCCTCCTACCTCGCCTCGATCCTCGAACACGGCGACAAGGAGTTCGACGAGGCCTGGATGCAGCAGACCTTCGACCGCTACTGGGAGACGGCCCAGCACGTCACCAAGTGGACGAACACCATGCTCGCCCCGCCGCCCGAGCACGTCCTGAACCTGATCGGCGCCGGCATGCAGCTCCAGCCCGTCGCCGACCGCTTCGCCAACGGCTTCAACGACCCGGCCGACTTCGAGAACTTCTTCTACGACCCGGCGAAGACCGAGGGCTACCTGATGGAGGTCTCGGGCGCCGCGGGCGCGTAGGCGTCGGCGTACCCCTCGTCGGACCCGTCCGTCGCCCCCGCGGGGAGCCTCGGCGGCGTGTACCGCCGCAGCGGCTCCCCGCCGGGGTCGGGCCGTACGGCGCCCAGCACCGGGTTGGCGGCGATCGGTGACACCTTGACCTCGGCGCCGGGGCGGGGCGCCTGGACGACCGTGCCGTCGCCGAGGTACATCGCCACATGGGTGGCCTCGGGGAAGTACACGACCAGGTCACCGGGGCGCAGCTCGTCCAGCGGGACGCGCTCCAGCCGGGCCCACTGCTCCTGGCTGGTCCGCGGGATGGGCGTCCCGGCCCGCTCCCAGGCCACGGAGGTCAGCCCCGAGCAGTCGTAGGAGGCCGGGCCCTCGGCGCCCCACTCGT
This sequence comes from Streptomyces mutabilis, assembly GCF_046628145.1. Lineage (NCBI taxonomy): Bacteria > Bacillati > Actinomycetota > Actinomycetes > Kitasatosporales > Streptomycetaceae > Streptomyces > Streptomyces mutabilis. Next base: position 5,262,125 of record NZ_CP176874.1, read on the forward strand.
ACGGCTTGCCGAGCTGCTCCACCGCGAAGCGCACCGCCCTCTCGCCCCCGGCGGAGGGTTTGCCGTCGTCGCCGAGCGCGCCGGAGGCCATGAACCGCTCCTGCTCCTCGGCGATCCCGTTCTTCTCCAGCTCCGCCAGGGCGGCCAGCTCCTCCGGGGTGAGCGAGGCGAGCAGCTCCTCGACGGCGTGCAGCCGTTCGCGGACGTCGTCGCGCTGCTTCTCCTGGCTCTCGGCGAGGGAGACCTGCCGGTCCAGTGCCTCGCGCGAGCGCCGGGCCAGGTCCTCGACCTTCTTCTCCTCGCCGGTCAGGCGGCCCACGGTCTCGACCCGTTCGCGGGCCAGCCGGCCGATCACGTGCCCCTGGTCGAGCGCGTGCTGCGGGTCGCGGGCCAGCAGCAGTCGCAGGTACGGGGAGAGGTTGCTGCTGTTCTGGTACTGCTGGCGGGCCAGCCGTCCGGCGGCGCCGCGGCTGTCGTGCAGGGACAGCCGGGTCCGCGCCAGCTCCGCGTCCAGCCGCTTCACCTCGGCGCGCTGCTCGCGCAGGCGCTGTTCGGTTCCGTTGTAGGTCTCGGTGGCCTTCTCCGCCTCCCGGTACAGCCGCTGAAGGTCCGTCAGCAGAGCCGCCACGGACCGGTCGTCGCCGGTGCCGGGCTCGGGGTCGGCGGCGGCCGGTACGGGCGCGAGGACGATCCCGGCCGCCACCGCCGCCGTACACACCAGACGAAAAAGCCTTCCTGACATGTCATCACCTCCGGCGCGGGCGGCCCCTCCGCTCCGCACGGTGAGCATGTGCCGTGGTCGCGGGCCCCGCGCGCCGAGTGTGCGCGGTTCGGCGCAACGGGGTCACCCGTCGGCGTCGTCCGGCTTGCCTCGCGGCGTGGCGTCTGGATCGGCGGCGGGCCGGGTGCCCGGTCCGGCGTCCGGCTTCGACCAGGGCCACTTCCGGCCGGATCCCTTCTTGCCCTCGGGGTCGTACACGTACTTCCAGCGGGCGAACCGCAGCCCGCCCCGGGCGTCCCGGGGCTCCCTCCGGTACACGAGCACGGTGGGGGGGCCGCCGTCCGGGGCGGGCACCGGGATGCGGTAGGTCTTCGGCGGGTGCCCGGTCATCCCGACGAGCACGGGCAGCACCCGCCCGTCCATCGGGCCGCCCTCGAAGGGGGTGTCTTCGCTCTTCACGGCACCAGTGTCGGTGATCGGCCGCCCGGTGGCAGAGGGCCGTCGGCCGGTGTCACAGGATCGCGGGCCGGTGTCAGAGGTCGGCCGCCAGCGCCTCGACCAGTGCCGCGGTCTGCGGGTCGCGGCGGGCGGTGACCGTCAGCACGGCGAGGAACTGCTCCACCAGCCAGTCCCGCATCTCGTCGAGCGACGGCTGCTTGTCCTCGTCCAGCCACATCAGCGACGCCGCCTCCACCGCCGTGATCCACATCCGGACGGTCATGTGCAGCCGCGGGCCGGGTTCGGCGACGGCCAGGTGGCTCATGATGTGCTCGGCGGCGGCCCGGCGTACGCCGTCCACGATGGAGGAGGTCCGGGAGGTCTCGGCCACGCTGCCGCCGCGCAGCAGGGCGCTGAAGCCGGTGTCGTGCTCGTCGACGAAGGTGAGGTAGCGGTCCAGGGCCCGGGAGAGCCGGGCCAGCAGCGGACCCTCGCGGGGCTCGTCGAAGCAGAGCCGCAGCTCGTCGGCGGCCGACCGCAACGCGGCCTCGTACAGCTGCTGCTTGCCGCCCGGGAAGTACCGGTACACCAGCGGCCGTGAGACCCCGGCCTGCTCGGCCACGTCGTCCAGGGAGACCTCCTCCGGCGGCCGGTGGGCGAAGAGGGCGAGCGCGGCCTCCAGCAACTGGACGCGGCGCTCCTCGACACTGAGCCGGCGGTAGGCGGGGGTGGGGGCCTGCGGGGTCATGACCCGCAGCGTAACCCGCTGAGCCCGGCGGCCACCCACGCCGACGGAACGGACCGGCCGTTCCCGGGAAGTGCTACGCCAGCAGCCCCGACGACCGCCACATCCGCCGTCCGACCCCGCGCAGCACCCCGATGTCGTCCAGGAAGTCGGTCAGGCGCTTCGCGCCGGTCTGCATGATGTCGCGGCGGTGGCCGCTGGCCTTGACCTGCGCCATGGCCTCGCGCTTGTCGAGACCGACGTTCGTGTAGACCTCGGGGTTGACGAAGGCGACGGAGAAGACGCGGGCGAACTCGCCGGAGGTGAGCCGGGTGAACTCACGGGACCACTTCGGCGCGGTCACCATCTGGCGGCGCAGTTCCTCACGGGCGTAGCGCACGTGCCGGGACTCCTCCACGACGTGGATGCGGGTGACGCCCCGGATCAGCGGCTGGATCCGCTCGTCGGGGAAGGTCAGCCGCTGCATCCAGTCCAGGACCTCCTCGCCGAGCAGGGTGGCGGTGAAGGAGCCCGGCGTGGTGGAGATCGTCTTGAAGAGGCGGCCCAGGTTCTGGTGGACGGGGCTCACCGGGTACCACGGGGTCTCACCCCGGGATATCAGCCGGGCGAACATCTTCGAGTGCCGGCACTCGTCCTCGATCTCGGTGAGCGCGTACCGCACGTGGGCGCTCGTCGCCGCCTTGTCGTAGATGTGCCGGACCAGCAGCTGCATGAGGATCAGCTCGAACCAGATGCCGAGCGAGGCGAGCGCGGCGGCCTCGTGCCGGGAGAGCAGGATGCGCTGCTCCTCGCCCATCCGCTTCCACAGCGGGGTGTCGTACAGCGACACCAGCTCCGGCGGCCAGAACCACTTGCCCTCCTCGAAGGGGGCGTCCCAGTCCAGCTCCCGGTCCGGGTCGAAGGAGTGCCTGGCGGAGGATTCGAGCAGTCGCTCGGCCACCTGTTCCCGGTCCTTGAGCAGGCCCAGCGCGTCGCGCAGGCCCTCGAGCGCGTCGGCTTCCGTCAGGGTCCTCATGGCTGTCCCACCTCGTCGTGTTACCCGGGGTCACTCTGACTCGCTCCGACTTATGAGACTGCGCGTCAGCAAGCTCGTCAATCCCTTGGGCGGGAGTTGTTGACGGGGAGTCCCGCCCTCGCGAGCCCGCGCCGCTAGACCGAGCACCCCGACCCGGCCGGCACCTCACCCGCGACCGGTACCGACGCCCCCGCCGGGAACGACGTCCGCAACGTGAACGCGTACGGCGTCGGCCCGTGCGCCCGCAGGTGCAGCAGCCGCTCCTCCGCCTCCGCGACCGTCGGCCGGTGTCCCGCCGGGACCCACCACAGGGTCGTCATCGCCTCGGAGACCCGCTCGAACCACTCCCTGCGCCGCGCCAGCATCTCCCGGTGCCGCCCCTGGTACATGAAGGCCGTCAGGGCGTTCGCGTCCCGCCACACCGACATGTTGATGATCAGCCAGGAGTCGTCGAAGACCGCGATGTCGGTCGCGTCCCCCTCCTCGCTCTGCAACCGCCACACGAACCCGTCCGCCGCGTCCGCGTCGGCGTTCACCGGGTCGAGCGAGTCCACGAAGTCCTTCAACAGGGGAGTGTCGAGCGGGGCCTTGAGGCGGGCGATGTTGACCTGGGCGAGTTCGTACGCGACGGCATCAGTCATGTACCGAACGGTAGGTCGGGCGCCCGGCGCGACGGTACCCCCGTCTCACCCACCGAGCACCGCCTCCATCACCCCCCGCGCGATCGGCGCCGCCAGCCCGCCCCCGCTGACGTCCTCCCGGTCGGCAGCCGAGCCCTCCACCACCACCGCGACCGCCACCTTCGGCTCCAGGTCCCGCTCGCCCTGCGCCCAGGAGACGAACCAGGCGTACGGCGTCCCGGAGTTGCCGACGCCGTGCTGGGCGGTGCCGGTCTTGCCGCCGACGACGGCGCCGCGGATCGCCGCGTTCGCGCCGGTGCCGTTCTCCACCACGCCCCGCATCAGCTCCTTCAGGCGCGACGCCGTGGACGGCCGCATCGCCTCCCGGGAGGGCCGTGACCCGGCCGTCGCCACCAGGCTGCCGCCCGCCCGCTGGGTCCGCTCCACCAGGTACGGCGGGCGCACCTGGCCGCCGTTGGCCACCGCCGCCGCCACCATCGCCATCTGAAGCGGGGTCGCCCGCGTGTTGTACTGCCCGATCGAGGCGAGCCCGAGCTGGGCCCGGTCCACCGAGGTGTCGAAGGTGGACCGCGAGACCGCGAAGGGGATGCGCAGCCCGTCGTCGTTGAAGCCGAACGCCTCCGCCGTGGCCGCCATGTCGCGCACCCCGACGTCCACGCCGAGCTTGGCGAACACCGTGTTGCAGGACCACTCGAACGCCTCCCGCAGCGTGGCGTCCCGGCAGCCGTCGGCCTCGTTGGTCAGCCGGGTCCGGGTGCCGGGGAGGGTGTACGGGTCGGGGGAGCGGGTCGGCGCGTCGAGGTCCCGGATCACGCCGGCGTCCAGGGCCGCCGCGGCGGTGACCACCTTGAACGTCGACCCGGGGGGATAGGTGCGGCGCACCGCCCGGTTGAGCATCGGCTTGTCCGGGTCGCCGTTCAGGCGCTCCCAGGTCCGGGTGGCGTCCGCGCTGTTCCCGGACAGCGCCTGGGGGTCGTACGACGGGGTGGAGACCAGCGCCAGCACGCGACCGGTCGAGGGCTCCACCGCGGCCACCGCCCCCTTGCGCCCGCCGAGTCCCTCGAACGCCGCCCGCTGCGCCGCCTCGTCGATCGTGGTCACGACGTCGCCGCCCGGGTTGTGGGTGCCCGTGACGTCGTTCCAGAGCGGGAGCGGCGCGAGCATCGGGTCGGCGCCGGACAGCAGCCCGTCCTCGGCGTGCTCCAGCAGGGTCGTCCCGTACGCCTGCGAGGCGAAGCCGGTGATCGGCGCGTACAACGGCCCGTCCGCGTACGTCCGTTCGAAACGCAGGTGCTCGCCGGTGTCCCGGGAGCCGGTGACGGGCTCGTCGCCGACCAGGATGTCGCCGCGCGGCTGCTGGTAGCGGGCGATGTCGGGGCGGCGGTTGGCCGGGTTGTCGTCGTACTCCGGGGCCTGGACGATCTGCACCCGGGCGGCGTTGACCAGCAGGGCGACCAGCAGCAGCGCGCAGAACGCGGCGGCGTGCCGGATGTGCCGGGTCACCGGGCCGCCTGGCGCCGCGCCGCGTGGCTCACCCGGATCAGCAGCGCGACGATCGCCCAGTTGGTCACGACCGACGAGCCGCCCTGCGCCAGGAAGGGCATCGCCATGCCGGTCAGCGGGATCAGCCCGGTCACCCCGCCCGCGATGACGAAGACCTGGAGCGCCACGATCGAGGAGAGGCCGACCGCGAGCAGCCGGCCGAAGGGGTCGCGGGCGGCGAGCCCGGCCCGGTAGCCGCGCTCCACCAGCAGCGCGTACAGCAGGAAGATCGCGGCCAGGCCGAGGAAGCCCAGCTCCTCACCGGCGGTCGCCAGGATGAAGTCCGACTTGACGGCGAATCCGATCAGGACGGAGTGCCCGAGGCCGAGACCGGTGCCGGTCACCCCGCCCGCCGCGAAGGCGAAGAGGGACTGGGCGAGCTGGTTGGGTCCCTGACCGGCCTCGATCGAGGCGAAGGGGTGCAGCCAGTCCTCCACCCTGCTGTGCACGTGCGGCTCCAGCCAGCCCACGGCGACCGCGCCCAGCGAGGCCAGCAGCAGGCCGACCGCGATCCAGCCGGTGCGGCCGGTGGCGACGTAGAGGAGGACCACGAACAGGCCGAAGAAGAGGAGCGAGGTGCCGAGGTCGCGTTCCAGGACCAGGACGCCGACGCTGACCAGCCACACCGCGACGATGGGGCCGAGGACGCGGCCCGTGGGCAGTTGCAGCCGCCACACCCTGCGGCCCGCGTATGCCAGCGCGCTGCGGTTGGCGGCCAGGTAGGCGGCGAAGAAGACGGCGAGGAGCACCTTCGCGAACTCGCCGGGCTGGATGGAGAAGCCCTCGACCCGGATCCAGATGCGGGCGCCGTTCACGGCGGGGAAGAAGATCGGCACGGTGAGCAGGACGAGGGCGGCGGCGACGCAGACGTAGGCGTAGCGTTGCAGGACGCGGTGGTCGCGCAGGAGCAGGACGACCACGATGAACAGCGCGACGCCCAGCGTCGACCACACCAGCTGGGTGGGGGCCGCCCGGTCGCCCGGCGTCTCCAGGTCGAGCCGGTAGATCAGCACCAGGCCGAGGCCGTTGAGCAGCACGCCGATGGGCAGCAGCAGGGGGTCCGCGTACGGGGCGCGCAGTCGCACCGCCAGATGGGCGAGGAGCGCGAGCACGCCGAGCCCGGCGCCGTAACCGGCGGCGCCGGGCGGGAGGGTGCCGTGCTGGGCGAGACCGACGTTGCAGTACCCGAACACCGACAGCAGCACGGCCATCAGGATCAGCGCGAGTTCGACGCCCCGGCGCCGGGGGAGCCGGGCGACGGGAGCGGGCGTGTCCGCCTGGGCCACGGTGATTCCGGTTCCGGTTCCGGCCTTGGTCATGTCCGGAACTTACCCAAATGGTGTGGTGTGGAGGGCGTTCGCATCAGCACCAGCGCGGCGCGGGACCGATGTTGTCGATGTAGCGTGCCGCGCCCCAGGCCCAGGTGCCGTCCGTGAGCAGGTACCAGAGGGGGTTGCCCTTCACCTTGTCGCCGGGCGTCTTGCAGTAGATGTGCACGGTCTCGCCGCGGTGGGCGTACCGGATGACGTCCGCGCCGCGGGTCGGCGAGGTGCGCAGGGCGAGCCGGTCGGCGGTGACCACGCCCCGGTACTGGCCCTGCTCCTGACGGCCGTCGCCGCCGAAGCCGCCTCCGTTTCCGCCGGTGGGGCCGGCGGCGCTGCCGGAACCGGAGTTGCCGCCGCCCCACTCGTCGTTCGCGACGGCGGGCGTGACGGCGACGGCGGTGGCGAGCGCGCCGGCGGCGACCGCGGTGGCCAGGCCGCGGAAGAGGGACGAGCGAGGGGACGGTGCGTTCAGCAGGGACATGGGAGTACCTCCCGGGGAGCGGACGGTGCGGGCGGGGCGGAAATACCGAAGGGGTCGAAAGGTCTGAACGGGATGAAGGGGCTGAACGGCTCGAAGGAGCAGAACAGCTCGAAGGGTTCGAAGCTGACTGATCGCCACATTAGGAGCGGCGGGCGAGGTCCGCCCGTCGCACTGCGCCATCGGGGCACGTCCCCGCCCGTCCGGGTCGGATCAGGGCTGCCGGGGCAGGGTCAGCGTGGCCAGCGCCCCGCCGTCCGGCGGGTTCGTGAACTCCAGCCGGGCGCCCAGCACCTCCGCCTGCCCGAGCGCGATGGTCAGCCCGAGACCGTGCCCCTTGGTCCCGCTCTCGGTGCGGAACCGCTGCGGCCCGTGGGCCAGGAGGTACTCCGGGTAGCCGTCCCCGTGGTCCCGTACGGTGATGACCGGCCCGTCCACGGTCAGCACCACCGGCGCCCGCCCGTGCCGGTGCGCGTTCGCGACCAGGTTGCCGAGCACCCGCTCCAGCCGCCGCCGGTCGGTCTCCACCCGCGCGTCCCGTACGACGTCCACGCGCGTGTCCGTGCCCGAGCCGCGGACCACCCGTATGGCCAGCTCGCCCAGCGGCTCCGCGTCCACCTCCAGCCGCTCCCGACCGCTGTCCAGCCGGGAGATCTCCAGCAGGTCCTCGGTGAGCGTGCGCAGGGCGGCCACCCGGTCCCGCACCAGCTCGGTCGGGCGGCCCGGCGGCAGCAGCTCGGCCGCCGCGTGCAGGCCGGTGAGCGGGGTGCGCAGCTCGTGCGCCACGTCCGCGGTGAACCGCTGCTCCGCGAGCAGCTTGCCCTGCAACGACGCCGCCATGGAGTCCAGCGCGGCGGCGACCGAGGCCACCTCGTCCTGCGGGCGGGACGGGTCCGACGCGCGGGGATCGCCGACCCGCGCGTCGAGGTCGCCCGCGCTGATCCGCCGGGCCACCCGCGCCGTCGCGTGCAGCCGCCTGGTCACCCGCGTCACGGCGAACGCGCCGACCAGCAGCGTCGCCCCGATGGCCAGCGCCGACGACCACACGATGGCGCCGTCGAGACCGTCGATGGTGCGCTCGCCCTGGGTGTGGTCGACCCGCACCGCGAGCGCCCGGCCACCGGCGGCCGGACCCGCCGCCCACATCGTGGGGCGCCCGTCGTACTCGGCGACCATCGTGCCGCGCCGACCCGACACCGCCAGCTCGCGCAGCGACTCGGGCAGCCCCGGCGGATCGACCCCGGCGCTCGGCCGCAACGGGTCCCCGGCCTCGTAGGCGTCCGTCGCCTCCCGCAGCCGGGCCAGGGCGGTGTCGCGGGCCTGCCCCACGGTCTGGTTGGTCACCGAGACGTGCACCAGGACGCCGAGCAGCGCGGCGAGCGCGCAGCACATCACGGTGATGAAGACCGCCGCCTTCACCGCGAGCGGCCCGGTCCACCGGGGAAGGGCGAGCCTCACCGGGCGCTCGCCGACGGGGGCCCGGACCCGGACGGGGACGGAGCGGGGGACGAGGACGGCGACGGTCGCCTCGCGTGCTCGCGCCCGTCGTCCGTGGGCAGCATCTCGTCGCTCGTGAGCAGCATGGCCCGCTGGTCGGGGTCCCACGTCCACTGGAGCCGGTACTCGTAGCCCGCGACCTCCGACGGCGAGCGGACGATCACCGTCCGCCCGGCCAGTTCCACCGCGCTCACGGCGTCCTCGTAGGACATGACCCGTACCAGCCGGTTCCTCTCGGCGGTGTAGACGCGCACGGCGGTCATCTTCTCGGGCAGCAGCCTGAAGCCCAGGGCCAGCTCGGGGCGTCCGTCGCCGGTCAGGTCGCGGTAGTACGGCCGGAGCACCGGACACCGGCCGCTCCCGGCTCCCGCGCCGCAGTCCGCCATCCGGTCGGCCGTCTCGCGGTACGGCGCCCGCGCGCCCTCGTAGTCGTCGGGGTGCGCGGCGATCTCGGCCCGTACGGCGGCCACCGGGTCCGCCCGGCGGATGTCGCCGCCGGGGACCGTGACGCCCTTGACGGCCTCGTTGTCGACCTCGCCGATGTCGTAGGCCGGACTGGACGCCGGCGTCAGGTCGGGCCAGAGCCGGGCCGGGCTCTGCGCGGCCGGTGTCTCGCCCGCGCTCCGCAGCCCGCCGGCGTCACCGCACCCGGCCAGCACCCCGGTCGCCGTCACCGCCGTGAGCAGCGCCAGGACGGCTGGGACGCGGGCGGGGCACCCACGGCGGCTCGGGACCACTGCACTCCAGGCGTTCGGTGATCATTGGTACGGAAGTCCATTTTGCGCGCGGGCCCGTGCGGCGGGCTACTCGGCCAGCTCTTCCAGCAGCCGCACGGTGTCCAGGCCGGTCCGCAGGTACTCCACGAACAGCTCGTTGTGCAGCGCCCACGGCGAACGCCGGGTCCGGATCAGCCGGATCGCCTCCTCGGCGGTGCGGCCCCGGCGCACCAGCGTGTGGGCGACGACGAGGCCGGAGCGGTTGTAGCCGTGGTAGCAGCGGACCAGGACCTTGCGGCCGGCGTCCAGTGCCTCGCCCGCGGCCTCGGCCAGCCGGATCACCCCCGCCAGCTGAGTGCCGTCGAGGGGGCCGTCGGGGATCGGCCACACATGGTGCTCGACACCGGCGTCCGGCCCGTGTCCGGGCAGCCGCAGCAGTGTCTGCACGAGGTCGAACTCGTCCCGCACGACGACGGGCTCCAGCCCCCCGGCCTGCCGCCGGCACTCGTGCCCGCCCATCCACAGCCCCGGCACGATCTCCGTCCACGGCCGGCCCGGAGCCGGTACGTCGGGTCCTTTCCCACGGGTACGCAACGGCGCCTCCCCACCCCGCCCGAGGATCTTCCCAACCGCTGTCAAAGGTAGCCCGGTTCTTGCCCCCGCAGCACCCCGCCTGTTCCCATGGTCGTGGGGTGATGGTGCATGGACGGACTGCGCGTCGTACCGACCTGGCGGCACGGTCAGGAACGGCTGTACGTCTGCACCCCGGACGGCGGGAACGTCGCCTGGTACGACCGCGAGACGGCCCGCGTCAACCTGCTGCGCGACGACCGGGAGGGCGAGGTCCTCGCAGCGCTGGGCCCCTTCCTCACCGGCCCGGTCACTGTCGGCCCGCCCCCGGTCCCGACCCCCGCCGAGCTGGCCCGGCTCACCCTGCACCCGGACGACGACCTCGCCCCCAACCGGCCCGGCGAGGCGCTCCTGGTCGCCCTGGAGCGCGAGCCCGGCCCGGCGCACCGGCTGCGTCCCGACCCGCGGCGCCGCGCCCTGACGGCCGAGCAGGCGGCGGGAGGGGCCCTGGACCGCCTCGACGGCGCCGGCTGGCGCACCCTGCACTCCGTCCCGCTGCCCGGCGGCGACCGCATCCACCACCTGGTGATCGGCCCCGGCGGCCTCTTCGCCGTGCACGCGCTGCCCGCCCGCCGGCAACGCGTCCACGTCACCGACCCCCTGGTCACGCTGGGCCGCCGCGAACCCCTCCCCCTGCTGCGCCGGGTCCGCGCCGACGCCGACCGGGCCTCCTACGCCCTGACCGCGGAGGTCCACGCCGTCCTGGTCCTCGTCGACCCGGCGAACGTGACGGTCCTGGAACCGCCGCGCTCGGTCCGCGTCCTCACCGACGGGGAGCTGCCGGACCTGGCCCGCCTGGGCGGCATGCTCAAACCGGCGGACGTGGAGGCCCTGCACGCCATGGCCCGGGACCGCGCCACGTGGACACGCGTCTGAGGTGCGGCGGGCGGAGGGCGGGCCGGGCGTGAGCCGAGGAGCCCCCCGTCCGGCAGGGGACGCCCCGGCTCCGACCGGGCCCGCGGGTCAGGGCAGGGCAGCCGCCCGGCGCCGGTCGAACAGCGGCGCCAGCAGGTCGCCGTGGTCCTGCACCCGTGGCCCCACGTCCTCCGTCCGGAAGACGAACTGCTCCGCCCGCCGGCACCCGGCCACCTCCTCCCACGTCACCGGCGCGGAGACGGCCGGCACCGCGCGGGCCCGCACCGTGTACGGGGTGGCCGTCGTCTTGCGGGCGGCGTTCTGGCTCCAGTCGACGAACACCTTCCCCGGCCTGAGGCTCCGCGTCATCCGGTGCACCACGAGCCTCGGCAGGGCCCGCTCCGCCTCCACGGCCAGCGCCTTCGCGTACTCCGACACCCGCTCCGACGACGACCCCCGTACCCCCGCCAGCAGGTGCAGCCCCTTCGCCCCGGACGTCTTGGCGTACGTCTCGATCCCGTCCGCCGCCAGCCGCTCCCGCAGCCACAGCGCGACCTCGCAGCAGTGCACGACGGTCGCGGGCGGACCGGGGTCGAGGTCGAACACCAGCCGGTCGGCCTCGTCCGGGTCGCTCGCGGTCCACTGGTGGGTGTGGAACTCGGTCACCAGGTTCGCCGCCCACATCAGGCTCGCCAGATCCTGCACCAGCACCATCCGGGCCGGTCCCTCCGAGCGCGGCACCTCGGCCGTGGTGACCCAGTCGGGCGTACCCGGCGGCACGTTCTTGGTGAAGAACGCCTGGCCGTCCGGACCGTCCGGGTAGCGCAGGAAGGAGACCGGACGGTCCCGCAGATGCGGCAGCAGCACCCCGGCGGTCGTCGCGTAGTAGTGCAGCAGCTCGCCCTTGGTGAGGCCGGTCTCGGGATACAGCACCTTGTCCAGGTTGCTGAGGGCGACCCGTCGCCCCTCCACCTCAGTGATAGGCGCCATACCATGACAATCTCACGAAACAGTGACAAACCGCCCGACGGTCATCCGGCAGTCGACCGACAGGAAAGGTGCGGCACGTGCGATCCATCTGGAACGGCGCCATCTCCTTCGGCCTGGTCAGCATCCCGATCAAGCTGATGAACGCGACCGAGAGCCACTCGGTCTCCTTCCGCCAGATCCACACGGAGGACGGCGGCCGTATCCGCTACCGCAAGGTCTGCGAGCTGGAGGACCGCGAGGTGAGCCAGTCCGAGATCGGCAAGGCCTACGAGGACGCCGACGGCTCGATGATCCCGATCACCGACGAGGACCTGTCCCACCTGCCGATCCCGACCGCGCGGACGATCGAGATCGTGGCGTTCGTACCGCAGGAGCGCATCGACCCGCTCCAGATGGGCTCCGCGTACTACCTCGCGGCGAGCGGCGCGCCCGCCGCCAAGCCCTACACGCTGCTCCGGGAGGCGCTCAAGCGGAGCAACCGGGTCGCCGTCGCCAAGTTCGCGCTGCGCGGCCGGGAGCGCCTCGGCATGCTCCGGGTCGTCGGCGACGCCATCGCGATGCACGGACTGCTGTGGCCGGACGAGGTGCGCGCGCCCGAGGACGTCGCCCCCGACTCCGGGGTCACCGTCCGCGACCAGGAACTGGACCTCGCGGACGCCCTGATGGACACGCTGGGCGAGATCGACCTGGACGACCTGCACGACGAGTACCGCGAGGCGCTGGAGGAGGTCGTCGCCGCCAAGGCGGCCGGCGAAGCGCCTCCGCAGGCCCCCGAGGAGGCGGCGCCCGGCAAGGTGCTGGACCTGATGGCGGCGCTGGAGAGCAGCGTGCGCGCGGCACGGGAGTCCCGGGGCGGCGGCGCCGGACCGGCCGAGGAGGCGGAGGTCAGAACCCTGCGGCAGCGCAAGCAGCCCGCCCGGCGGGCCCCCAAGGAGACCGGCGGCAAGAAGTCGACGTCGACGGCCGCGAAGAAGACGGCGGCCAAGAAGACGGAGACGAAGAAGTCGACGTCCTCGGCCGCCCGGAAGTCGACGGCGAAGTCCGCCCAGCCCGCGAAGAAGACGGCCGACCGGGGCACCGCCAAGAAGGCGGCGGGCAAGAGCACGGCGGGCAAGAGCACGGCCGGCAAGAGCACGGCCGGCAAGGCGACCGCCAGGAAGACGGCGTCCCGCGGGCGCAGCGCCTGACGCGTCGACGGGCCGCCGGACGGCAGCACGCCGGGCCGGTGCGGCGGGGACCAGCGGTCAGTCGAACGTCCAGGGGGAGAGAGATGCCCGGGGAACGGCGGACGGGTCGGGCTCGAAGGCAGCCGGGCTCGTGGAGCCGGACGCCGTCGGCGCGGGGGTGGCGGCGCTGGGCAGCACGGAGCCCTCCTCCAGGCGCTGCCCGATGGTGTCGGCCGGTCCGCCGCCGGGCGTGCCGGGGCCGGTGGACAGCTGTGACCACGCGGTCAGGGCGAGGGCCACCGCGGCGGCCGTGCCGATCACCCGGCCGACCCGCCGGACGCGGGCGCGGCCGTCCAGTTCCCGCCAGGCAGGCCCGGGCCACGGGTCCTCCGGGCGCCACAGCTCGCCGACCGCGGCGGGCGGCGGCCCCGGCTGCCAGCCGGGCGTCCGTTCGCGCGCGGCGGGTTCCCGGAGGGCGGAGGCGCGGATGGCGCGCTCGTCGTCCTCGAGGAACTTCCGCCAGACGTCCTCGGGCACGGGCGGCACACCGCCCGGCTCGTAGGGCTCGTTCGGCGTCGCGCCGCTGTCCGGCCCCGAAGCGGTCATGATCCCGCTCCTCCTTCCTTCGTCGGTCCGTACGGCGGCCGGGACGGGGAAGCGGGAGGGGAGCCCGCCGGCGGCCGGTGTGCCGTGCTGTGCCGCGGCGCCGTGCCGGTGTCTCTCCTGGGCGCCGTACGGCGTGCGGGCGTCGGCCGGCCCTGGGGCCGGATCATTGCACAGCGCAAAAAGGGATCGCCAGGGTTCCCGGCCGCAACGCACCGCGCGGCAACGCCCCGTCGGCCGTCGGCCGCCGATCCCGTGAACGCGCGAGGACGCCGGGGCGTTCCCGGTGCCACCGGGGGTGTCCGTACCGCCATCGCCGCCCTCCCGATGTGTGACCCGGCCTCCACCCTTGCACAGGGAAGATGCACGGACGGCGGTCTCCGTTCCCCCTGTGCCGGCCGAGGTGTGCCGCGGCGGCGCACTCCGCGCCGATCGGGTGAGTGAGCGGGGACTTCGCGCGGTAGAAAGGCGCGGTAGAAAGGACCCATGCCGGAGCGTGAGATGCCCGTCGGGGGCCTGGACGACGTCGACGCGGTCACCAGGGCGGTACTGGCCGCCTCACGACTGCTGGTGGCGGTCTCCGCGCGGTCGCTCGCCGAGGTGGAGGAGCGGGTGACGCTGCCTCAGTTCCGGATGCTGATGGTGCTCTTCACCAGGGGCGACACCAAGCTGGTCGCGCTCGCCGACCACCTTCGGGTCGCTCCGTCGACGGCGATGCGCATGGTCGACCGGCTGATCGCGGCGGGCCTCGCCGACCGGCAGACCAACCCCGCCGACCGGCGCGAGACCCTGCTGCGCCTCACCGACGAGGGCCGGCGCACCGTCGAGACCGTCAGCGCCCGGCGGCGCGCCGAGGTCGCCACGATCGTCGAACGGCTCGCGCCGCACCAGCGGGCGGCCCTGGTCGAGGCGCTCACCGCCTTCAGCGAGGCGGGCGGCGAGCCCCTGGGCCCGGCACCGGACGACCCCGAGCCGTACCCGCCGTACCCGCCGGGCCGGCCCGCGGAGGTCACCGCCGCCCGCGACGCCTGACACCGGCCCGCCGGGCCGCTCGGTTCACCCGGCCGCCGGTGACGGCGTGGGTGCCGGTGTGGCGGTGTTCACGTTCAGGTCGGGGCGCGGCTTGAGCACCAGTACCCGCTCGCCCGGCTGCGGCGGGGGAGGGGTGACCTTCTCCCTCGGCAGCTTCGCCGGGCCGGTCTGCTGGAAGGTGACCTTGTCGTACTCGACGAGCCCGGTCTTCTCCAGCACGGTGATGTGGTCCAGCACGGTGTCGTTGGCCAGGTCGGCCAGTTGCCGCACGAGCGTGTTCTTCGTGGTGGCCCGGATCTTGGCGATGGCCGGGAAGATCTGACCGTGGGTCACCCGCATGATGTTCACGGCCGACGAGTCGAACTCCCTGCCGCTCTTGGCGTCCACCGTCGCCACGAAGTCCTCCTGCTGCGGGGAGGCCCGGTTGGGCAGCGTGATGCCCAGCTCGGGGGAGATCTCCCGGCACATCGCGTCCAGTCCGGCGTGCCCGACGACCAGGTGCTCTCCGGCCGTCTTCATCTCCTTCGTCGTGCCGCGCTCCATCACCATCTCGCCCAGCGGGTACTCCCACAGTCCGGCGGCCCGGACCTTGACCACGAAGTCCCGGTCGGCCTCGGTGAGCGGCCCGAACTTCGTACTGGCGATGACCCGGTTCTGGTTTCCGTCGGCCTTGTCCAGACCGAGCACGGCCGGGAAGGCCAGCGCGGTGAGGGTCAGGGTCATCGCAGCGAACAGGACGACGACTCCGATCCTGCTGCGGGACAGCCGCATGATGCCTCCAGGGGCGACGCGAGGAACTCGCACGTGTACGCGTACGCCAGGAGGTACGGAAACGGCGCGCGGATCTATCACCGCCGCGGCGAGGAAATTCCGTTCAGCCGATGTCGGCCCCGTACACGCGCTCGACGGCGATCGTGAGCAGTACTCGGCGGTCGGACACCATCGTCCTCCGGTACTCGTCCCAGTCCGGGTGCTCCCCGGCGGCGGCGCGGTAGTACTCCACCAGCGCCTCGACCTCCGGACCGTGCGGGTCGGTGCCCGGCCCGGTGAGGGTCGCGACACCCTCGGCGGTGGCCCAGGACCTGCCGTCCGGGGCGGTCACCTCCAGGGCGGCCCGCGGGTCCCGGCGCAGGTTCGCCGTCTTGGCCAGACCGTCGCGGGTCGAGACGCGGATGACGTCCGCGTCCGGGTCGTAGGCGGGCATGACGGGGGAGAGCTGCGGGCGGCCGTCCGACTTGATCGTCGCGAGCACGCCGAGCCGGCTCTCGGCCAGCAGGGCGCGGGGGTCGAAACGCGGTGTGGTGGTCATGGGCCGATCATCGCCCCCGGCACCGCCCGCTGTCCCCCGAACCGTCCGCCGAACGCCGCCGCACGGCAGGCCCGGTGTCCGGGGCGGTCGTCCGGCCGCTCAGGGGACCGAGGGCCCGCTGAGGTAGTTGCCGTCGCGGTCGTAGGGCCAGGCGTTGGCGACGCAGCCCTTGAGCCCCTTGATCTGCTGCATCATCGCCGGTGCGGGCCGGCCGGGGCCGGGGCAGGTCTCGTGGCCGTGGCCGATGCGGTGACCGACCTCGTGGTTGATGATCAGCGCCCGGTAGTCGCCGATGGGTCCGTCGAACTGGGGGGAGCCCAGCACCCAGCGCTTGAGGTTCACCACGACGTCCGTGCCGACCGCGCAGTTCACCTCGCCCCCGGTGTCGAGGCCGTAGGCGCCGCAGATCTCGTCGACGGTGCCCGGCGTGGCGATCTTCACCACGAAGTCGTACGACCCGGAGCTCACCAGCTTGAACGAGTTGATCCCGTCCCTGGTCCAGCCGCGGCGGTCGGCGAGCACGTCGGATATCTCGGCCGCGGCGGCGCTCGGCCGGACGTCGATGCCCTTCTCCACCAGGACCTTGTAACGGCGTACGCGGCTGCCGGTGCCCACGGTGGAGCCGTCGGCCTCGGCGGTGACGAAGGTGCCGGGACCGGTCGGGGGAATGGCGATGGTGGAGGGGGAGGGCGACGCGGAAGGGGACGCCTTCACGGACGGCGACCCGGAAGCGCCCGCGGTCTTCCCGGACGGCGACCCGGACGGGGCGTCCGTGCGCCCGGCGGCGTCCAGGGCGTCGGCGACGTCGGCCGCCTGGTCGTCCGTCACCGCGGGCCGGGTGTGCTGCCAGTGCGCGACGGCGGCGCCCGCCGCGAGCAGTACGGCTCCGGAGGCCAGGCCGCCCAGGACCAGGCGGGCGGACCTGCGCCGACGTCGGCTCCGGGCGCGGGACACGCGCCGGTCACCGCCCGGCGTCGTGCCTCGGCGGCTCTGGCGGGCGGTGGATCGGCCCACGACGTGCGTCCTCTCTTCCGGTCGGCGGGGCGCGCACGGCGGACTCCCCCGTGCTTCTGTCGCCACGGAGATCAAAGCGGAAGTACGCGCCGAAACAGCACCGGCGCGAAGTGGGGCTTCTCACACACCTGTTCGGTTCTGTCGTGCAACCCTCGGGCGCCCCGAACGGTCCGCGAGCGGCGGACAGGAGAACGGGCAACGGAAGGCGTCCGGCCGGGCACGCACACGTGCGCCGGGGCCGCCCGGTGTGAGCTGGGCGACCCCGGCGCGGTGCGTCGACCGCCGGCCCGTCAGCCGGCGGCGCTCCGCTCCCAGCGGTAGAAGCAGCGTGCCATCGCGTCCTTCGGGCCGCGCCAGGTCGCCGGGTCGTACGCCGAGACGTACGGCTCCAGCCGCTCGCTGACCCTGCGGAACTCCGGGTGCCCGGTCAGCCGGCCGATGGCCGGGGCCGGGTCCTCGTCGCTCTCGATGAGGTGCATGTACACGCCGTCACCGAACTCGAAGAGACTGCGCCGGTTGACGCCCACCAGGTGGGGCAGCTCGCCGCTGTCGGACTCGGCGAACACCTTCGCGATGTCCGGTGCCGCCCCGGGTGCCATCCGGGCGACGATCAGGGTGTGGTGCATGGGGAGGTGCCCTTCCTCGGTGTCACTGCGTCGTGTCACTGCGTGGGTGCCACTGGGCCGACGGGCCGGTGGCCCCGGCCCGGCGGTGTCAGTCGGCGAGTACCGCGGCGGTACGCCGTTCGCCCGCGGCCTGCTCGATCCGGTCCCGGATCAGCGCCATCTGCGTCCGCGAGTTGCGGTTGATGTTGTCCGTCATCCAGGCGTCGTCCACCGGGGCGTCCGGCTTCATCGCGAAGTCCTGGATCCAGCGCATCCGGGTGCCGTCCGCGGTCTCCGCGTACTCCCAGACGATGTTCATGTACTGGAAGGGGCCGGTCTCGACCCGGTGGGCGCGCACGGTGCGGGTCGTCGGGTCGGCGACCCGCTCGGAGACCCAGCTCCACACCTTGCCGTCCTTGTCCGGGTGCATGGTGAGCCGGAACGTGACCCGGTCGCCGTCGCGTTCCAGCACGTCCACGGAGGCGTACTCGCTGAACAGCCGCGGCCAGTTGTCGATGTCGTTGGTCATGTCCCAGACCAGCTCCATCGGCGCGGCGATGGAGATCTCGTTGTCGGTGTGGCCCGCCATCTCACACTCCCGTCTTCAGGGCGCCGTTGACCAGCGCGAGGAAATCCGCGGGCGTCTTGCAGCGCTCGGCCTGCTCGGGCAGGCCCAGCCCGTACCGCTTCTCCAGCTCGGCCACGATGCCCAGCAGGCCGAGGGAGTCCAGGCCGAAGGTGTCGAATCCGTCGTCGGCCTGCTGCTGGAGGGTGATCGGGTCGACGTGCACGCCGGCGGTGCGCTTCATCAGCGTCGACAGCTCCTCGACGGTCACCTGGTAGTCCAGTTGGTCGGTCATGCGGGGTCTCCTTCACTCGGGGCGGCGCCCGCCCTCGGGCCGGCGCTCACTCGGGGTTGGCGTTGGTCGGTCGGTCCTCATGCCGTGCGGGGCGCGGTGCCGTCCTTGCGCAGGACGAGCGCCGCGTTGGAGCCCATGAGCCCGCGGCCGAGGACCAGTGCCGTGCGCGGCTCGGCGGGCCGGGCACGGCCGGTGACCAGGTCCAGGTCGTGACAGACGTCGAGCACGTGCGGGGTGGGCGGGATCAGCCCGTGCTCCATGGCGAGCACCGCCGTCGCCACGTCCAGCACCGGGGCCGCGCAGTACGCCCGTCCGGTACCGGTCTTGGGCGCGGTGACCGGCACCCGCCGGGCGTGTGCGCCGAGCGCGTCGGCCAGGGCCAGGGCCTCGGCCCGGTCGGCCTCCGGGACACCGAGGGCGTCCGCGAACACGACGTCGACCTCCTCGGGCCGGCACCCGGCCTCGGCCAGCGCGCCCTGGACGGCCCGCGCCAGTCCCTCCCGGGACTCGGCCCACCGGGACGGCCCGGTGAAGGTCGCCGCGTGCCCGGCGATCGTCGCCCGCACGTCCGCCCCGCGCTCCAGCGCCGCCCGCTCCTCCTCGACCAGGAGCACGGCGCCGCCCTCGGCCGGCGCGAACCCGCAGGCCGCCTCCGTGAACGGGCGGTAGGCGCGGTCGGGGTCACCGGCGGCGCTCAGCTCGGGGTAGCCCAGCTGGCACACGATGGAGTACGGGGCGAGCGGGGCCTCCGTCGCGCCGCACACCACCGTGTCGGTGCCGCCCCGCACGGCCAGCGCCGCGTGCGCGAGGGCGTCCAGGCCGCCCGCCTCGTCGGCGGCGACCACACCGCACGGGCCCTTGAAGTCGTTGCGGATGGAGATCTGGCCGGTGCTGGCCGCGTAGAACCAGGCGATCGACTGGTACGGGCCCACGTACCGCGAACCCTGGCCCCACAGGTTCTGCAGCTCCCGCTGCCCGAACTCGCCACCGCCCGACCCGGCCGCGGTGACCACGCCGACCGAGAACGGCGACTCGACGTCCGCCCGGCCGAACCGGGCGTCCTCCAGCGCCAGGTCGGTGGCCGTCAGCGCGAAGTGCGTGAACCGGTCGGTCTGGACGAGGTACCGCCCCTCGACCGTCTCGGCCGCGTCGAAGCCGTGCACCTCGCCCGCCACCTTCAGCGGCAGGTGCGCACAGCCCTCCCGGGTGACGGGCCCGAGGCTGCTGGTGCCGTCGGCGACCGCCTTCCAGTGCGCCTCGGCCCCGATGCCGTGCGGGGACACCACGCCGAGGCCTGTGACGACGGCACGCCTGCCGCCGTCCTGCGCACGGCGTCCGGTCCGCTGTGGTCCGCTCATCGCTGCCCTCCTTCCGTACCGCTCAGCACGACCGCGGACTGGAAGCCGCCGAAGCCGCTGCCCACCGACAGCACGTGCCGCAGCGTCCGCTCCCGTGCCTCGCGCGGCACGTAGTCCAGGTCGCACTCGGGGTCGGGGGTCGTGTAGTTGGCCGTCGGCGGCACCACCTGGTGGTGCATCGCCAGCACGCACGCGGCCAGCTCTATGGAGCCGATCGCGCCGAGCGAGTGGCCCACCATGGACTTGATCGAGCTCATCGGCGTCGCGTAGGCGTGCTCGCCCAGCGAGCGCTTGACGGCCGCGGTCTCGTGCCGGTCGTTCTGCTGGGTGCCGGAGCCGTGCGCGTTGACGTAGTCGATGGCGGAGCCGTCCAGCCCGGCCATGTCCAGCGCCGTGTCGATGGCCCGCGCCATCTCCAGGCCCTCCTTGGTGAGCCCGGTCATGTGGTAGGCGTTGCCGAAGGTGGCGTAGCCGGAGATCTCGCAGTACACGTGCGCGCCACGGGACCGGGCGTGTTCCAGGTCCTCCAGGACGAGCACCGCGGCGCCCTCGCCCATGACGAAGCCGTTGCGGTCGGCGTCGAAGGGCCGGGAGGCGTGCGCGGGGTCGTCGTTGTTCGGCGACGTCGCCTTGATGGCGTCGAAGCAGGCCATCGTGATCGGGGATATCGGCGAGTCCGCCGCGCCCGCCAGGCACACGTCGACGCGGCCCTCGGCCACGGCGTGGTAGGCGTACCCCACCGCGTCCAGGCCGGAGGTGCACCCGGTGGACACGGTCTGCACCGGCCCCCGCACGCCGAACTCCTCGGCGACGGCCGACGACAGCGTCGCCGGGGTGAAGGCCCGCTCCAGGTGCGGCTCGGCCCGCCGGTCGTCCACGTCCCACCGCGAGCCGCGCTCGCTGACGAGTACGTAGTCGTGCTCCAGCCGGGTCGTGCCGCCGACCGCCGTGCCCAGCGTGGCGCCGGCCCGCCAGGGGTCCTCCTGCGCCATGTCGAGGTGCGCGTCGCGCACCGCCTCGGCGGCGGCGACCAGCGCGAACTGCACGTAGCGGTCGCTGCGCTGGACCGTGGCGAGGTCCAGCCCGTGCTCCAGCGGCTGGAAGTCGCACTCGGCGGCGATCTGCGAACGCAGCCCCGCCGGGTCGAACAGGGAGATGCGGCGCGTCGCCGTACGGCCCTCGGACAGCAGCCCCCAGAACTGGGGCACGCCGATCCCGCCCGGGGCGACGACGCCTATGCCCGTGACGGCGACCCGACGCCGGGTCATGACACCGCCTCGGCCGCGGCGGCGGGACGCTCGTGCCCGGCGCACCCGGCGTGGTCCGGGAGCGGCAGGGGGTTGCCCGCCGCGTCCTCGGTGTCGACGTGCCCGATCTCCGGCCGCGGGGCCAGCGGGCCCAGGTGGAAGACGAGACGCGCCTCGGTGTCGCCGGTGTTGCGGAAGCGGTGGCGCATGTCCTGCGGGATCAGCAGACCCTGCCCGGTGGAGAGGGCGTGCGGCACACCGTCCAGGTCCACCTCCAGGGCGCCGTCCGTGACGTAGACGAACTCCTCGGAGTACGGGTGGTAGTGCTCGGCGATGCGCTCGCCCGGCTGCACGATGGCCACGCCCATGAAGCCGCTGGTCGACCCGGCGGTGGTGGGCGTGAGGAGGGCGCGGAGGTCTCCGCCGCGGCGACGGTTCGGCGCGATGTCGCCGAGGGAGACGATGCGTACCTGCTGGTCTGTCATGTCGTTCACTCCGGGTGCGGGGAGACGGTGGGGAGGTCGGGGAGACCCGTGCGCGCGGCCGTGGCAGTGGGGGGCGCGCCGTCGGGCCCGGGCCGGCCGCGTGGATGGGTTGCGTTGTCGGGTCGTGAGGTCGGTTCGCGGAGGTCGGTCGCGGGTCCGGGCCGTGCCGGCCCGGCGCGGGGGCGGTGCCGTCGGTCCGGCGGGTGGTCCGGGGCGCGGTCCGGCGGCGCGTGGTTCAGGTGGCGGGCGAGCGCCGGTCGGTCAGGGGCGTCATACGGGCCCGCGCGAGCAGCAGCGACAGCGTCCGGGGCTCCGTCAGGGGCCCGTCGACGCCGACTGCGGAGGTGTCCAGCAGCCGCGCGGCCGCGCCGACGGCGTCGGCTGTGCCGTGCAGCCCCAGGACGGACGCGGGCGAGTCCTCGGGGTCGCCGTCCACGTCGACGAGCCGTACGACGAGGTCGTCGCGGTGGAAGACGGTGGCGGCGAGGAGCGGACCGTCCGGGGCGTGGGCGGCGGCCGCGTCCTGCCGGGCGAGCAGCCGGGCCAGTTCCGGACCGGCGCCGGCCCGCACCGGGTAGAGCAGCGCGAGCCGCCGGGTGCGCGCGTCGGAGCCGTCGCGGGACGCCACGTGGTGGACGGCCGGCATGGCGGCGCGGGTGAAGAACCGCCGGGCGGACCGCGGGTCGCGAAGGTCCCGGTCCTGCTCCAGGTGGGGGTTGAGGGCTTCCTCGACGGCCCGTACTCCGGGCTGGCGGGCGACGTGGCGCAGCGCCGCCTGAAGGTCGCCCCGCACCTCCACGGCACGCACGACGCGGTTGCCGTGCATGAAGAGCGAGGTGCGCAGCAGCCGCGTGGAGTCGTCCACGTGGGCGTCCGGCGACACGTACTCGGAGAGCATCCGGGCGACCTCGGCCTCGCTGCCGGGCCGCACGGTGAAGGTCAGGGCGTGCCGTACGACGTTGCCGCCGATCCGCGGGGCCGACCGCAGGGCCGCACCGGCCTCGGCGGACGGCGCCGGCTCGCCGAGGGTCTCCCGCAGGACGCTGTAGCGCAGGGAGCGGGTGTCGCGGACGCAGTCCTGCAACGGCTCGACGGTGTCCAGGTGCTCGTCGCTGTTGACCCAGGCCAGGAAGGGCGCCGCGCTCTCCCACTCGCTGGTCAGCAGCCACTGGGTGGGGTTCTCCAGGGACTGGCACAGCTGGTCGCTGACGTGTCCCGGCACGGCTGCCACCCGGTCGCGGATGCGCTCGTAGGCGTCCAGGAACTCCTGCTGCATGCCGTCGTGGATGTCCAGCATCAGGACGACCCGCACACGGGCTCCGTCGAACGCGGATATCGACACGCCGTCCGCGTCCGCGGCCGGTGTCGCCGCGGACGCGGCGGCCTCCGTGGACAGGGCATCCGCCGACACGGCATCCGTCGCTACGACGGGAGAGACCGTCATCCGGCCCACCTCTTCTCCGGGGTACCTCTCGTGGACTGGGGCGGCGATCGTCGCGGCGCGCGCCGTGGACGGCGGGGTGCGGCGGTCGCAGTAAGCACGATCGTGAGCCGTGCCCGCGGGGACCGCGAACCAGGAGGGTTAAGCGGGTGAAGCCTGAGCCGCCGCGGGCCTCGGCGGGCGGTACGGGGCATGCATGAAGGCCCCGGGCGCACACCCGCGCGCACCTGTCACGGGGCCAGTCACGCCACGACGGTCCGACCCGGACGTCTGCCACAACGGAGGACGAACAACGATGAACGAACGAGCCGACCGGCCCGACCGGCCCGCCGGGGCCTCCGGGACTTCCGGGTCCGCCGGGTCCTCCGGGACCCCCGGTACCACCGGGAGCGTCCCGGGAGCCGCCCACCGCGTCCCGGTCCTCATCGTCGGCGGTTCCCTGGTGGGCCTGTCGATGTCGGTGTTCCTGGGGCGGCTGGGTGTCCGGCACACCCTGGTGGAGCGCCACGCGGGCACCTCCATCCACCCCCGCGGGCGCGGCAACAACGTCCGCACGATGGAGCTCTTCCGGGTGGCCGGCGTCGAGGCGGACATCCGCAGGGCCGCCGCCACCCTCGCCGACAACCACGGCATCCTCCAGACGCCCACGCTGGCCGGCGACGCGGGGGAGTGGCTGTTCAAGCAGATCGACCCCGGCAACGGCCTGGCCCGCTTCAGCCCCAGCTCCTGGTGCCTGTGCAGCCAGAACGACCTGGAGCCCGAACTCCTCACGCACGCCACGAACCTCGGCGGAGACCTCCGCTTCGGCACGGAGCTGCTCTCCTTCGAGCCGGACGCCGACGGCGTGACGGCGATCGTGAAGAGCCGCGAGACCGGCGAGCACACCACCGTCCGCGCGGACTACCTGATCGCCGCCGACGGCCCCCGCAGTCCGGTCCGCGAGCAGCTCGGCATCGGTCAGAGCGGCCCCGGCGACCTCTTCCACAACATCAGCGTCACCTTCCGTTCCCGCCGCCTCGCCGACGTCGTGGGCGAACGCCGCTTCATCGTCTGCTACCTGACCGGCGAGGACGCCGACGGAGCCCTCCTGCCCGTCGACAACCGCGAGAACTGGGTCTTCCACGCCCCCTGGCACCCCGACCGGGGCGAAACGGTCGAGGACTTCACCGACGAGCGCTGCGCCGCCCACATCCGCCGCGCGATCGGTGACCCGGACCTGGACGTCGAGATCACCGGCAAGGCCCCTTGGCACGCCGCCCAGCGCGTCGCCCGCAGCTACCGCTCCGGCCGCGTCCTCCTGGCCGGCGACTCGGCCCACGAGATGTCCCCGACCGGCGCCTTCGGCTCCAACACGGGCATCCAGGACGCCCACAACCTCGCCTGGAAACTGGCCGCGGTCCTGGAGGGCTGGGCGGGCGAGGGCCTGTTGGACACCTACGACGCGGAACGCCGCCCGGTCGCCGAGGCCACCAGCGCCCGGGCCGCGGCCCGCTCGGTGGAGCACAGCCACCCGGGCTTCGCACCGCCGCCGGTCATGGCAGGCGGCGCCCCCGACGGCGGGCCCGGCGGAGCCCCCGGCCCCGGCGGCGGCCCGCAGCGCGGCATCCTCAACGTGGCCCTCGGCTACCGGTACCCCCAGGGCGCGGTGGTCGGCGCCGACCCGGCGACCCCCGTGGTCCCGGAGGGCCTGGGCCTCACCGGTGCCCCCGGCAGCCGGGCCCCCCACCTCTGGCTCCGCCCGAGCGGCGGCGACGCCCGCGTCTCCACCCTCGACCTCTACGAGGACTCGCTCGTCCTGCTCAGCGACGCGGCCCAGCCCACCGGCTGGCACGAGGCGGCGACCCTGCTGGCGGCCGACCTGCGCGTCCCGCTGAAGTCGTACCGCGTGGGCGGGACCCCGGAGGCCGACCTTGTCCAGGAGGACGACGACACCGACTGGGCGAGGGCCCACGGGGTGACCCGGGGCGGCGCGGTCCTCATCCGCCCCGACGGCTTCGTCGCTTGGCGTTCCCCGGGCCCGGCCCCGCACCCGGAGTCCATGCTGCGGCAGGTCGTGCGGACGGTACTGGCCCTGACGTGAGGTGAGATGCGGGCCCGCGGCGCGGACGGGCGACTGCCTCCCCGCGCACGAGGGCGGGGAGGCGGGCCGACGGACGGGCCCCGGCAGGGGCGGCGGGCTGTCGTGCCCCGGTCGTCAGCCGTCCGCGGGGCCGCCGGGGACGACGCAGGAACGGCTGTTCTCCCAGCCCCACCCGTCACCGTCGGGGTCGGAGGAGCCGCCGTCGACGCAGTACGGGTAACCGTTGGGGGCCGTGCCCGTGCCCGTGCCCGGGCCGCCACCGCCGCCGTAGACGGTGGCGGTCTTCGACGTGGCGGCGATGCCGTCGCGGCCGTTGAAGATGCGGTCGCCCCAGGCGGTGAGGGAGTTCGCGTCGAAGCCGTTGACCATGTCGAGGTACTCGACGCCGCCGCCGTTGCCGCTCCACGACCAGCCGAGGTAGCCGATACCGAGGGACTGCGCGGTCGCCATGATGGCGTCCTCGTCGGGGTTGCCGTCGCTGTGCCGGTCACCGAACTCGCCCACCACGACGGGGAGTCCGTTGCCGACGAAGTGGTTCAGGTAGTCCCGCACCTCGGTGGCCGTGTCGTAGACCCCGTACATGTGGACGGAGAAGACGGTGTTGCGGTCGGGGTCGGAGGCGAAGACCGAGGCCGCGTTGTCCCGCATGGTGCCGGACCAGTCCTGGCCCCAGTTGGGGGCGTCGACCATCAGGGCGTGAGCGAAACCGGCGTCGCGCAGCTTGCCGATCGCGTTCTTGGTGGCGTTGGTCCACTCGCCGTAGTTGTTGTTGCCGAAGGGCTCGTTGCCGATGTTGACGACGACGTAGTCCTCCTGGCCCCGGAGCGCGTCCTGCACGCTGATCCAGTAGTCGGCGGCCCGGTCCAGGGTGGTGGCGGCGCCGTCCTCGCCGTAGCCGGTGGTGTCGTGCACCTCCAGTACGCAGATGACCTTGTTGGCCTTGCACTGGCCGACGAGGGCGGAGACCTCCGAGGCCGTCGTCCGTGTCCAGCGGTCGCCGCTGCTGAGCACGACGCGGACGGTGTTGGCCCCCTTGGCCGCGATGTCGGCGATGGAACCCGTGCGGTCGGGGTACCAGGCGTGGGCGTGGTTGACCCCGCGCATGACGAAGTCGTTCCCGTCGGCCTCGACGACGCGTCCGTCGCTGACGCGGATACCGGTGGGCGCGGCCTCGGCCCGGCCGGCGAACGGCCCGGTCAGCGGGAACATCAGGCCCATGACGGCGGCGAACGCCACGCCGGCCGTCGTGATCAGGGTGCTTCTCGGCTTTCGCATGTCTCTCCTACGTCTGACAACGATGTCTGGCGAAGGGCGGCCACTCCCGGAGGGGGAAGGTGCGCCGCACGGTGGTGGAAACGGAACGCACCGAGCAACTCGTCGCGGTACGCGGCGACTTCGGCCGGGCAAGGTGCCTGACGGCCGTCGCCCCACCATGACGCATCGAGTGTTACGTCCATGTCAATAGCCGGTTCACGATTCATTCAGGGGCGGGGCGTGGGCCGTAGAAGCTAAACCGCTAAACCGGCTGGCCAGTGGATATGAATGTCGGGAAGCGCCTGTCACCAGGGAAAATAGTCATCGCATGACTGATTGACGGTCCGTAGGTCCGCCCATATCGTCAATGCCATTAACCGGTAAACCAGGCCGTGAAGCCGCACCCACCGCACCAGCGCCCGACCACACCTGAGGGGCGCGACATCACGCCACGCCCCTCGAATTCCGTACCGCCGCCTCAGCCCCGGGGAGAGGCGGTCGATGCGCGCGGCACCAGCGACGGTGTCGCCACCGGCCGGGAGACCACCTCCCGCCCGTCGAGCACCTCGAACAGCACGCGCGTGACCTGGGCCCCGAAGCTGTGCACGTCGTGGCTCATCGCGGACAGCGTCGGATGGGTCAGCCGGCACAGCTGGGAGTCGTCCCAGGCCAGCAGCGACAGGTCGTCCGGCACCGAGATGCCCATCTCGGCGGCGACGCCGAGCCCGGCGACCGCCATGATGTCGTTGTCGTAGAGGATCGCCGTGGGCCGCTCCCGGGCCAGGAGCAGGGAGCGGGTGGCGCGCGCCCCGTCGTCGCCCGAGAAGCTCGTCTCCGCGTGCGGGCCGCTTTCCAGGCCGAGTTCCCTCATGGTCTGTTCGAAGGCGGTCGTCCGGATGGCGCTGTGCCCCAGGCCCCGGGGGCCGCCCACGTGCGCGATGTGCCGGTGTCCCAGAGCCGCCAGGTAACGCACCGCTTCGGCGACGGCGGCGGCGTCGTCGGTCCAGATGGAGGAGAAGCCCCCGGTGAGGGACGGGTGGCCGACCGCCACGGCCGGCAGGCCCAGCTTCCGCAGCGGTTCGATGCGCGGGTCCTCCTGGTGGAAGTCGACCAGGATGGAGCCCCCGATCTGCCGCTCCCGCCACCAGCGCTCCTGGAGGCCGATCTCCTCCTCCACGGAGTCGACCAGTCGCAGCAGCAACGAGCAGTCCCGCTCGGCCAGCACGCTCTCGATGCCGGAGATGAACTCCATGTAGAACGGCTCCAGGCCCAGCAGCCGGGCCGGCCGGCAGATCGCCAGTCCGACGGTGTCGACGGACTGGCGCGACAGGCTGCGGGCCGAGGAGTTCGGGGCCCAGCCCAGATGCCGGGCCGCCGCGAAGATCCGCTCCCGGGTGGCCTCGGAGACGCCCGGTTTGTGGTTGAACGCCAGCGACACCGCGCCCTTGGACACCCCGGCCGCCGCGGCGACGTCCTTGATGGTGACGCGTTCGGAGGGTGCACTCACGCCGGTTCCACGCAGTACAGCGCGGCACGCACGGCGTTGGCGCCGGTCTCGGCCGCCCCCGTGACCCGCAGGCGGGCCCGCTCCCCGGGAAGCAGGGTGCGCAGTCCGGTGTCGCAGGCGGCGTCCGGGCCGAGCCGGTCGGCCTGCAGGAGCAGGTCGCGTACGAGAGTGTGTGCTGTCACCACGACCTCGACAGTACTCGCCTCACCACCGACCCGGGACTCCACGGCGACGTCGTAGCGGGGCACCGGATACGCGAAGTCCTTGTCCGGCACCGGAACGTGGAGCGCGCGCAGCCCGTCGCAGTCGGCGACGAGCAGTTCCTTGCCCGAACGCTCGTCCGGCACCAGTTCCCGCGGCACACCCTGCCGGCGCACCGACCGGGGGCCGACCGCCACGTCGAGCACCAGCCGTGCCACCTCGGTGCCGTCCGCCCGCACCCGGCGCAGCGTGACCGGGGCCCGCCACGGCTCGGCGGCTTGGTTCACCACCGCGAGCACCGGCCCGTCGGTGCCCGGCTGGAGGGTGAGGAGCCGGTCCGCGTAGACGCGCCGCAGCTCGTGGTAGAGGGGCTTGAGCCGGCCGTCGCCGTCGATGGCGGCCCAGGAACTGACCGGCCAGCAGTCGTTGATCTGCCAGACGACGGTGCCGGCGCACACAGGCCAGTGCGAGCGCCAGTGTTCGATGCCGGTGGCTATGGCGCGGGCCTGGACGACCTGGGTGAGGTAGTGCCAGCGGTCGAAGTCGTCCTCGGGCAGCGTGAAGTGGCGCTCCACGCCCCGGTTCAGCTTGCCGTTGCCGTCCTCGGCCTTCTGGTGGTGCAGCATGCCGGGGGAGTCGGGGGCGAGCCGTTCGCCGGGCAGCGCGCGCCGCAGGGTGGCCATGGCGGGGGGTGCCTGCCAGCCGAACTCCGAGACGAAGCGGGGCACCGAGTCGCGGTACTCGGCGTAGTCCCGGCGGTTCCAGACCTCCCAGGAGTGGTGGGTGCCGTGGGCCGGGTCGTTGGGGTGGTGGTCCCACGAGCCCGACCAGGGGCTGCCGGCCGTGTAGGGCCGGGTGGGGTCGAGTTCGGCGACGACGCGCGGCAGCAGGTCCAGGTAGTAGCCGCCGCCCCACGAGTCGCCGGCGAGTGCGGGCTCCCAGTCCCAGTCCCGGAAACCCCACAGGTTCTCGTTGTTGCCGTTCCACAGGACGAGGCTCGGGTGCGGCATGAGCCGGACAACGTTGTCCCGGGCCTCCGCCTCCACCTCGCCGCGCAACGGCTGCTCCTCGGGGTAGGCGGCGCAGGCGAAGAGGAAGTCCTGCCAGACCATGAGACCCAGCTCGTCGCAGGCGTCGTAGAAGGCGTCGTCCTCGTAGATCCCGCCGCCCCAGATCCGCACCAGATCCACTCCCGCCCCGGCCGTCTGCCGCAGCCGCCGGCGGTACCGCTCCGGCGTGATCCGGGACGGGAACACGTCGTCCGGAATCCAGTTCACCCCGCGGGCGAAGACCCGTACGCCGTTGACGACCAGGGTGAACCCGGTCCCGTGCTCGTCGGGGGAGCGGTCCAGCTCCACGTTCCGGAAGCCGATCCGCCGCTGCCAGGAGTCCAGCGGCCGCGCCCCCGGGGCGTCCTCGGCCAGCGTGACCTCCAGGTCGTAGAGCGGCTGCGCGCCGTAGCCGCGCGGCCACCACAGGGAGACGTCGGGAACGTCCAGCGTCACTACGGCCTCCGTCCCCTCGACCGTGGCACGGGCCTCGACGCCGCCGACCGCCGCCCGCACGGCGAGCGAACGGTCCGCGCCCTGTCGCGTGCGCTCGACCTCCACCCGCAACTCGACCCGGCCGGTGCCGTCCTCGACCGTCACCAGGGGCCGCACCTCGGCCAGCCTCGCCGTCGACCAGTGCTCCAGCCGCACCGGACGCCAGATACCGGCGGTCACCAGCGTCGGCCCCCAGTCCCAGCCGAAGCTGCACGCCATCTTGCGGATGTACTGGAACGGCTCGGGGTAGACGTTGGGCCGCTCACCGGTCAGCGCGCGCACCGAGGCGGCCTCGTCGTAGGCCGAGGCGAACTCCACCTCCAGCAGCCCCTGGTGACCGGTGACGTCGAAGCGGTACCGGCGGTGCATGTTGCGGGTGCGCCCCAGCTCCCGCCCGTCCAGGGTGACGGTCGCGGCCGTGTCGAGTCCGTCGAAGACCAGATCACTCCGCTCGTGACCGTGGCCGGCGGTTTCGGTGCCCGCCAGGTCGCGGGCGTAGGTCCAGGCGCGCCGGCCGACCCAGGCCACCTCCTTCTCGTTGACGCCGAGGAAGGGGTCCGGGATCAGGCCGGCCGCGAGCAGGTCGGTGTGGACACAGCCGGGGACCTGAGCGGGCAGCGGCCCCTCGCTGTGGCGCAGGCTCCAGCCCTCGGTGAGCTGGACGACTTCCTTCATGTGCGGCTCCTTAGGCGGGACGGGCCCGTTTCATGTGCGATGCGGATCAACCTAACCCCACAGAAGTGAACCGGTCTAGCCCTCATTCCTTGACAGGAAACCTCGCCTTTCCACGGCGCAACCCAGCAGTTCCATGAAGGACCCTTCCGCCTCCGGTAACGATTGGGTATCGCGGTGAAGTTCTGAGCTTTACCGGTTCATCGACGGCTGACATAGTCGCCGACAACCACCGGAGCCCGAGCCGTGATCCTTGGAAGGAGCTGGGCACATGGGGAAGAGGACGCTGAGCGTCGCTCTGCTCGCCACCGCGATGCTGACCGTCGCGGGGTGCAGTGGGGGCGGGAGCCCGAACGCCGACGAGACCGCCGCCGCACCGGTCAACCCGGACGGCGTCTCCGGGAACATCACCGTACTGACCAACCGCACCGACCTGATCCAGGACGGGACGATGAAGAAGTACGCGGCCGAGTTCAACAAGACCTACCCCGAGGTGAAGGTCGAGTTCGAGGGCCTCACCGACTACGAGGGTGAGGTGAAGATCCGTATGAACACGGAGGACTACGGCGACGTCCTGCTGATCCCCTCAGTGATCGCCAAGGGCGACTACCCGAAGTTCTTCGCGCCGCTCGGCGACACCTCGTCCATGAAGGACACGTACCGCTTCACCGACAAGACGGACGTCGGCGGCAAGACCTACGGCATCGCCACCTTCGGCACCGCCAACGGCTTCGTCTACAACAAGGCCGTGTGGAAGAAGGCCGGCATCACCGACTGGCCCACCACGACCCAGCGGTTCCTCGACGACCTCGAGACCGTCCAGGAGAAGACCGGCGCCACCCCGTACTACACCAACTTCAAGGACGGCTGGCCGCTCAGCAGCCCCTGGACCAACAGCGTCGGCTCCGTCGCCTGCGACCCCCAGGCCTCGGACAAGCTGGCCGAGACGGCCAAACCCTGGGAGAAGGGCACGGAGCTCAACACGCTCGACACCCTGCTGCACGACATCGTCCACCGGAAGCTGTCGGAGAAGGACCCGGCCACCACCAACTGGGAGAGCTCCAAGACCCAGCTGGCCAAGGGCGAGATCGGCAGCATGATGCTCGGCTCGTGGGCGATCAACCAGATGCGGGACGCCGCCGAGAAGGCCGGCGAGAACCCCGACGACATCGGCTTCATGCCCGTCCCGGCCCAGACGGGGGGCAAGTTCTGCGCCACCCTGGTCTCCGACTACCAGCAGGCCGTCAACATCCACTCCGACCACAAGACCGCGGCCCGCGCCTGGATCGACTGGTTCACCGAGAAGTCCGGCTACGCCACCAAGGAGGGCGCCGTCTCCGCCCTGAAGTCGGAGGGTATGCCGGACACTCTCAAGGAGTATGTAGACAACGATGTCAAGATGGTGGAGCGCTCCGAGGCGGACACCGCCGAGGTCAACGCCATCGACAACGCCTCCGAGATCGGCCTGGCCAAACCGGACTACCGCCAGAAGCTGATCGACATCGCCCGCGGCGCCGTGGACGGATCGCTGGACGGCTACTTCGACGAACTGAACAAGCGCTGGTCCGAGGCCAGGACGATGGCCGGTTCCTGAACCGGGACGGCCGGCTCGCGAACCGGTCCCCAGCCGGGTCCCTCCCTCGACGGGAGGGATTCCGCGCCACGGCGCCCCCCGTGGAGCGCGCCCCACGCCCGTGCAGAGCGCGTGCAGAGCGTGCCCCATGCCTCGTGCGGCGAGCCCTTGCCGCCGCCCCGCGCCCCAGTGCCCTCAGCGGACGACGAAAGGCCCTGGCCCCGCAATGACCCGCACCGCTTCCACCGCATCACCGCCCCACCCGCCCGCCGAACCGGGCCGGACGGCCGAACGCTCCTCCCGGCACCGCGCGCCGGGCGGCGCCTCCTGGCGTGAGAGGCCGTTGCGCCGCATCACACCGTGGCTCTTCCTCCTGGCACCCCTCGCGCTCCTGGTCACGTTCACCTACGTGCCCGTGGGCAACATGATCTACTACAGCTTCACCGACTGGGACGGCGTCAGCCCCGACCGGAACTTCGTCGGCGGCGACAACTACTCCGAGCTGTTCACCCGCCCCGAGCTGTTCAAGGTCTTCGCGGTCAGCCTCTACTACCTCGCGGCATCCGCCGTACAGATCGTCATCGCCCTGTACTTCGCCGCCGTCCTCAGCTTCGACCTGCGCTTCAGGAACCTGTTCAAGGGCATCCTGTTCTTCCCCTACCTGATCAACGGGGTCGCGATCGGCTTCGTCTTCCTCTACTTCTTCCAGGACGGCGGCACCCTCGACTCCGTCCTGTCCTGGTTCGGCGCCGACACCGGCCACGCCTGGCTCGGCAGCCCGGAGTCCGCCAACACCTCGCTCGCCGGCGTGTCCGTATGGCGCTTCACCGGCCTGAACTTCGTCCTCTTCCTCGGCGCGATCCAGTCCATCCCCGGCGAGCTCTACGAGGCCGCGCAGCTCGACGGCGCGAGCCGGTGGCAGCAGTTCCGGCACATCATCGCGCCCAGCATCCGCCCCGTGCTGAGCCTCAGCGTCATCCTGGCGATCTCCGGCTCACTGTCCGTCTTCGAGATCCCGTACATCATGACCGGCGGCGCGACCGAGACCTCGACCTTCGTCATCCAGACGGTGAAGTTCGCCTTCCAGTTCAACAAGACCGGCCTGGCCTCCGCCTGCGCCGTCGTGCTGCTGGCCGTCATCCTGCTGATCACCTGGATCCAGCGCCGCATCGTGCCCGACGAGAAGGTGGACCTCGTATGACCATCACCGCCCCTGCCCAGGACCGGCCCCGCCGACGCCTCCGCATCGGCACCGCGCTCACCTACCTGTCGCTGATCGCCGCCTCCCTCGTCGTCCTGGTCCCACTCCTCGTGGTCTTCCTGACCTCCCTGAAGTCCTACGACGAGATCGCCGACGGCCAGGGCGCACTGGCCCTGCCGGACGACTGGCTCAACTTCTCCAACTACGCCACGGCCTTCTCCGACGGCCACATGCTGACGGCGTTCGGCAACACGGCCTTCATCCTGCTGTTCTCCATCACCGGCACCGTGATCATCGGCTCCATGACGGCGTACGCCGTCGACCGCTTCGACTTCCGCTTCAAGAAGCTGGTCATGGCCCTGTTCCTGATCGCCACCCTGGTGCCCGGCGTGACCACCCAGGTCGCCACCTTCCAGGTGGTCAACAGCTTCGGCCTGTTCGACACCCGCTGGGCGCCGATCCTGCTCTACATGGGCACCGACATCGTGTCGATCTACATCTTCCTGCAGTTCATCCGCGGGATCCCGAAGTCCCTCGACGAAGCGGCGCGGCTCGACGGCGCCAACTCCTTCACCATCTACCGGAAAATCATCTTCCCGCTGCTCAAGCCGGCGATCGCCACCGTGGTCATCATCAAGGGCATCACCACGTACAACGACTTCTACATCCCGTTCCTGTACATGCCCTCGGAAGAACTCGGCACCATGTCGACGGCCCTGTTCCGCTTCAAGGGACCGTTCGGGGCGCACTGGGAGAACATCTCCGCCGGAGCCATCCTCGTGATCGTCCCCACGCTGCTGATCTTCCTCTTCCTCCAGCGCTACATCTACAACGGCTTCGCGCAGGGGGCCACCAAGTGACGAGGGACGAGTGACGAGTGATGAGGCCGTGACGAATGACGAGTGATGAGTGATGAGTCCGTGACGAGTGACAACTGACGAGTGAGTGACGAGTGGCCCGCTCCGCCCCGGAAGCCGGGCCTCAACCGCCGGAAGACCCGGGCGAGCGGCGCCCAGTCACCCGCCCGGGTGCCAGCAGCCCGAACCGGACGTCCCGCCACAGGGCGCGGAGCCCGGACCTGTCGTCGTCGGCCAGGTGATCACCGGGAACGCCCCAGCACCTGACCGGCGTGGTGTCGGCGCTGACCGCCGGCCAGCCCGGGTCGCCGGTGGCCGCGAAGTCGGCCCAGGAACGGAGCATGCGGCGGGACAGGGCGCGGTCGTGTTCGTCGGGGGCGCCACCGATGAGGAAGTCGGCGCCGACGGCGTCCAGGTTGCCGAAGGCGAAGGGGACGTCGCCGGTGTGCCAGGGCCTGGCCGCTCCGCGCCTGCGGGCGAAACGGGCCAGGTACGCCCGCCCGCCGGCCCTCGCGTGCCGCTCCGCGAGCCGGGTGGTGTACTCGCCGAACTGAGCGTCGCCGAAGACGGCCAGGTAGCGGTCGAGCACGGAGGCGTCCGGCATCAGCGCACGGTAGCCGTCGACCAGGCGGGCCGGCAGGCACAGGGCCTCGGCGAAGTCCGCCAGCTCCTCCTCGGTGGTGACCTCCCGCACGGCTCCCACCGCATGGAGGAACCGGTACTCCTCCAGCGCGTGGCACACCAGCAGGTCCACGTCCCGCGCCGCCCCGGAGGCGAAGGCACGCAGCGGGTCCGCGGGCAGCACCTCGCCGTCGACGACGGGCTGGAAGATCACGGAGTCATAGGCGTGGATCGCCGCCACCGGTTCGGCCCCGCAGCGCGCGGCGACCGCGTCGGAGGCGGCCACCAACTCCGCGGGCGACAGGGACAGCAGCCCCTTCGCCGTCGGATCGACCCCGCCCTGCGCCGCGACCCTCTCGGTGATCGCGGCGGCGAGTCCCACCGTGTAGAAGGCGTTGGGCACACTGTGCGCGACGGCCCGCCGGAACAGTCCGCGGATCCGCGTCCGCTCCATGGCCATCAGACAGGCCACCGACCCCCCGCCGGCAGAGTGCCCGGCGACCGTGACGTTACCGGGGTCGCCGCCGAAGGACGCGATGTTCTCCCGCACCCAGCGAAGCGCGGCGACCTGGTCCAGCAGCCCGCGGTTCTCGGGAAAGCCGGGCACATGACCGAACCCCTCAAAACCCACCCGGTAGTTGCAACTGACCACGACCAGCCCGGCGCGGGCCAGGGCCGTACCGTCGAAGTCGGGCTGCGCGGAGGACCCGAAGGTGTAGGCGCCCCCGTGGATCCAGAAGAACACCGGCAGCGCACCGCCACCCACCCGCTCCGGCACCCACACATTGACGCTGAGCACGTCCTCGTCGCCGACCCGCCACACCGGCGCCCCCGGCAACTCCGCCGACTGCGGAGCGATGGCACCGAACTCCGTGCAGTCCCGAACCCCGTCCCAGACCGACGCCGGTCGCGGCTCCCGGAAACGCAGGGCCCCGAAAGGCGGGGCCGCGTACGGGATCCCGAGCACGGCAGTGACCCCGTCGACGGTCTCCCTGCCCCGTACCCGGCCGCTCGTCGTCTGGAAGGCCACTTCAACTCCGTACGCTCGTCGACTCGTTGCGTGGAAGTCTCGCTCAACACCCGGACGACGGAGCCGTGAAGGCCCCTTGAATCGGCGAAAGCCTTACCGTGACGTAGGGATCGCAGCCGCAAGGGCGGACGACGAGCTGTCCACCAGTGGCCACAATCGGCACTTGCGGCACCCGCCTGCACTTGGTACCACGAGGGAAGTGACGTCGACCGAGCCGCCCGGGCAGCGTCAGCAGGCAGCCGGGCCGGCGGCGAGCCGGGGCGGCGGCGGTGCCGCGAGGGGGCGGTTGTGACGGGTTCAGCTCGTGCGACGGGGGAGAGCGCTTTGCGTGAACCGCCTGGGCCCAAGAGACCAGGGTCGGGTACGCCCGTCACGGACGTCGTCGTACTTGCGGGTGTGGAAGCAGGCTCGCGGCTTTGCCTTCGTGCCGGGGAAAGTCTCGTCCGTCCTGGCGGCCCGACCGTACGACCTGCGGCACGCGGGTGTCTCCCAGTTGCTGAACTCCGGCGTGACCGCTCCAGAAGTGGCGGCGCGTGCGGGGCACTCGGTGGATGTGTTGCTGAAGATCTACGCGAAGTGCGTCGCCGGCCAGGAACAGGAAATCAACGACCGGATCCTGAAGGGCTTGGGGGAGGACTCGGACGGCTAGAGCCAAGTGAACTGATGGTCATAGAAGCCCCGGAGATTTCCGGGGCTTCCGCGCTGTTAGCGCACGTCAGAGGAGGCGAGCTTCACGAAGTGCTCCAGCGCGTCTCGTGCCTGGTTGCCACGCGCACTCAGTTCCGTCTTGTCAGATGCTTCGTGCGCCCCGGCCGTCAGTTCGTAGGCCTGTCGTGCGGAATCGATCACCGTTTGGCTGCTTGCGATGAGCTGGACTCGGAACAGCGCATGGAGGGCGATCCCACGAAGGCGGTACGCCTCAACGCGAGCCTCGAAAAAGGCGGGGCCGTCTGGGTCCTCGTCCTTGCGATGCCAGCGGTCGTGTTGGCCTCGCCGGAACTCGGTTACTGCTCCGGCGAAGTCGCTGTACACGGTCATTCGCTCAGAGCGGAGCTGCTGTTGAGCCGCGAACATTTGGTCACGCGCAGCCGCTCGGCGCTGGAACAGGTGCGTCACGGCAACGCCGAGCAGAGTCCCCAGAACTGCGATCAAAGCTGAGAGAACACCGGCCACGGGGAGCAGGACACCACAAGATCTTCCACGTGCCCAGACGCACGGGCGTTCGCGCGGCCCTGAAACGGTGCCTGACCTGCCAGAAAGTCCGCCAAGATCATTACGCGGTCATTACGTGATCACTGTCACCGGCCGCATCCGACTGCGCATACGACAAGACCCCGCACCCAGCTAACTCGCTGGTGGCGGGGTCTTCAGGCACTTCATGCGAAGTGCTCCCGGCAGGATTCGAACCTGCGCACACGGCTCCGGAGGGCGCTGCACCTCGCAGCATCCTTCCTGTTCAGCGCCTTGTATGAGGTGGAGGACCGCATATCGGTCCACGAATGGTCCACGGCCCCTAACGTGGGCGGGCGTGGGCTTTCGCGGTTCCCTCCGTGCCCCGCCGGTCGGGACGACGGCTGGGCCGCAAGAGCAACGGTCCGTTCTGGCGCCGCCTTGTCTGATCCCCTGCCCCTGTTGCGAAGCGTTGACCCGCACCGCACTCCGCGTGCTCCCTCAACGCCTCATGTCACGCTGCGACTTCGTCTGGATCTTCCTGGTGACCTGACATACCATCAAGTGATGATCGGTAGTTCGTGGGGGGTGCGGCAGTGACGCAGGAGCAGTTCGCTTGGCTCTCGGAGGCGATATCAGCCTTCGGCGCGTCGTGCAAGGCCATGGTGAACGGCCCGGGCGACCCTGAGGCGTCCATCCGCCCGCCGATGCAGAAACTCCTGGAGACTGTGGGCAGTCATGATGCCCTGGACGGAGTTCTGTGGCACTCCGAAACTCCTCTGCGTGACGTGGGTGTACGCCCCGACTATGCCGTCGAGGTGCATGGCGACATCGTCGGTTACATCGAAGTTAAACGTCCCGGTCATTCTGTTGACCCGGAAAAGTTCACTGGGCGCAACAAGAAGCAGTGGGAGCGACTGCGTGACCTGCCGAACGTGCTCTACACCAACGGCACGGAGTGGCGACTCTTTCGAACCGGGGAGCAGATCGGCACACCGGTCGTTTTCGAGGGCGACTTGGCCAGTGCAGGACGGTCGCTAACCGCTCGTGAGCCCGCAGCGTTCAACAGTCTCCTGAGGACCTTCCTACACTGGGTTCCCGAGCCAATCCGCCATGCCTCGGCTCTGGTTCGGCGCACTGCGCCGCTGTGTCGCCTGTTACGCGCGGCGGTCCTGGAGCAATTGGAGTTCGAGAGCAGGTATGCGGCGGAGGGTGGGCGTCCTGAGGAGTTGCGGTTTACAGGGCTGAAGAACGACTGGCGCAGACTGCTCTTTCCGACGGCTGATGACGCCACCTTCGCCGATGGCTATGCCCAGGCAGTGACTTTCGCGCTGCTGCTGGCGCGCACCGAGAACATCTCCTTGAAGGGGGTGGGGCTGCATGAGGTTGGTCGGCGGTTGGACGCCGGGCATGCCTTGATGGGCAAGGCCCTTCAGCTCCTCACCGACAACATCACGGTGAGCTTCGAGGTCAGCCTCGATTTGCTCATTCAGGTGATTGACGCAGTTGACTGGGCATCGATTCGTAAGGGCCGGCGGGATGCATATCTGCACCTATACGAGTCGTTCCTGGAAGTGTACGACGAGAAGCTACGGCAGAAGAGCGGCTCATATTACACTCCGCGGGAAGTGGTCGAGGAAATGGTGCGTCTCACCGAGGACGTGCTGCGTACACGCCTGGGCCGCTCGGACGGATATGCGGACGAGAACGTGCGCATCGTCGATCCAGCCATGGGAACAGGCACGTACCTCCACGCGGTCATTGAACATGTCGCCGCCTGGGCCGCAGAGAACTTCGGCCCCGGAGCAACGCCAGATGCGATAGGTGATCTAGCGAACCGCCTGATCGGTTTCGAGCTGCAGATGGGGCCCTTCGCTGTCGCCGAGCTGCGGACCTCGGATCTGCTTAAGCGGCATCACGCGGTTGCACCGCCGGATGGGATGAAGCTTTTCGTCACCGACACGTTGGACGACCCGTATCTGGCTGAGGAAACCCTCGCCTCGACGTACGGAGTGATCTCGGAGTCTCGTAAACGGGCGAACCAGGTGAAGGCCAGCACGCCAGTCACCGTTGCGATCGGTAACCCGCCCTACGACGACAAGGCCAAGGGGCGCGGCGGCTGGGTCGAGAAGGGCACACCCGCGCAGGGCGTGGCTCCCATCGAGGCCTTCAAGTGGCCTGGTAACGGCCGCTATGAGCACGTGCTGAAGAACCTCTATGTCTACTTCTGGCGCTGGGCGACCTGGAAGGTCTTCGACGCCCATCCGGAGGACCAGCATGGAGTCGTCTGCTTCATCACGCCCTCCGGGTTCACTACTGGGCCTGGCGGGCGTGGCATGCGGGACTACCTGCGGCGCACCTGTGACGAGGGCTGGATTATCGACCTGTCTCCGGAAGGGCACCGCCCCGATGTGGCCAGCCGGATTTTCCCAGGTGTTGCCCAGCCTCTGGCCATCTGCATCTTCGTCCGCAGTAAAGACACCGACCCTGAGCGGCCCGCCCGTGTCCATTACCGCGCCGTCCACGGCAAGCGAGGCGTCAAGTACCGCCAGCTCAAGGAGATCCGGCTGGACGACGACGGTTGGCAGGACACGCACTCGGATGCCATCCGCCCCTTCCGCCCGGCCACTGAGACGGGGTGGGAGGACTTCCCCGCTCTCGACGATCTCTTCCGCTGGGGGAGCCTGGGCATCACTGCTAACCGCTCCTGGGTCAACGGCCCCAGCAGGCAGGTGCTTGAGAAGCGATGGGCGCGTTTGATCCACGAGAACGATCTGGCTAAGAAGGCGGAGCTACTCAAGGAGACACGGGACCGTTCGCTGCACGCCAGTAGGGATCCTTTGCCCGGACAGCCGGCGCACACCCAGGAACTCGCAGTCGAAACAAACCTGGCGCCTGACCTGGTACGCATCGCCATGCGGAGCTTCGACCGGCAGTGGCTGATCTCCGATAGCCGCGTCATCGACTTCGCCCGGCCGGCGTTGTGGGAAGCCATACAGCCCGATCAGCTCTTCCTGAACCAGCAGTCCTCGCACGAGATCGAAACCGGGCCTGCGATCGTTGCCACCTCCCTGCTCCCCGACACCCACCATTTCAACGGCCGCGGGGGCAAGATCATGCCGATCCTTCATCCGGACGGCACTCCCAACGTGCATCCCCGCCTTCTCGCGTACCTTGCATCCCAACTTGGCATCGACGACGTCACGGTGCACGATCTGGCTGCATACGCGGTGGCTGTTGCTGGGCATGCCGGATTCACTAAGCGGTTCACCGAGGAGCTCCTCACCCCAGGCGTGCGGCTGCCGCTCACTCGCGATTCCGCCCTGTGGCACGAAGCGGTGCAACTGGGCAAGCGCCTCTTGTGGGCCTCGACGTACGGGGAGCGCTATCCCGATCCGGAAGACGGCCGACCGGCCGGAGACGTCCTCTTTCCGCTAGGCGATGCGCGCCGACTTCGTTACGACCAGCACATCGGGGCGGAAGTCCCCGCCGAAATCCGGTACGCCGAGATGACCGGCACCCTGCACTTGGGCGGCGGGCATGTCAGTCCTGTCCCAGCCGAAGTGTGGAACTACGACGTCGGCGGCATGCAGATCATTAAGAAATGGTTCGGCTACCGAAAGGCCAACCCCAACAGCCGCAAGACCAGCCCCTTGGACGACTTGCATGTCGAGTCTTGGCCAGCCGACTGGTCGCGGGAGCTCATGGAACTGCTTTCTGTGCTGCGCCGACTTGTTGACCTCGCGCCCGCCCAGCAAGACCTGCTCGATCGCGTCCTCGCCGCCCCCACGATTACTACGGCTGACCTTGAAAGAGTCGGCATCCTGCCGGTCCCCGACAAGGCCCGCAAACCCCATCGCCGCGTTGTGCTCCCAAAGGAGGCCGGCGAGGAAGCGTAGGGTCTGGTCAGTGCGCCCAACGCTCCACGTATGCCATCGCCTCGGTCAGGCTCCATGCCCCGCTGACGAGCTGGCGGAGCGCGTGCAGTTCTGCGCTGAGGGAGGGTGTGCGTCGTTGGAGGTCGTCGGCGAAGGCGGTCACCTCGGCCAGGCGCGTTGAGAGCACGGCGCACTCGGCTTCGAAGTGCACTGCCCTTCCGCGCGGCGTGATGGCCAGGCGCTCTGCTCTGACCTCCAACAGTCCCATCCAGCTGAGAGTTTGCACATCGCCCGGGAGGCTCGCTTCTTCGAGGTCTCGGACCGCTACGGAGACCGGATCCGCTTCGGGGTGTGGGAGCTCGGCGAGCATGAGGTGTCGCAGAAGTTGGAGTTGGGAGGGGGAGAGAGCTGAGTGCACGGATGCATGTCTAGCAGCACGGGGCGTCAGACTCGTGCATCGGGACAGATGTCGCCCCAACTTCCACCTGAATCAGATCGCTACTCCGGACTCGCTTGAGGCGCTGTGCGTGGGGCTCAACGGCGGCGTGGCAGTCCAAGTGGTTGTCACTTTGGGAGCGAGGTTGGGGGGACGCTGGACCTGACCGGGGCATCGTTGGG
Organism: Streptomyces mutabilis; assembly: GCF_046628145.1. NCBI lineage: Bacteria > Bacillati > Actinomycetota > Actinomycetes > Kitasatosporales > Streptomycetaceae > Streptomyces > Streptomyces mutabilis. The sequence continues at coordinate 5,303,044 of NZ_CP176874.1, forward strand.
CACCTTGGGTCGTACGCACCCGGCGAACCTCGATTCTCCATGAGTCCCTACCCGTCACGGAAGTGGTACGCCCCGCGGCCCCCGACGCGAGCGGGATGAGTCGGGAACCGTGATGCGGTGAAACCGTGTCCCAGCCCCCGTCCGTTCGGCATGATCGGTCGCGTATGGGTCGGCCCTGAGGAACACCTCGCTTTGGGACCGCCGAAGAACATCCCGACAGTGAGGATTCAAGATGGCCCACAAAAAGCGTCGCAATTTCAGGCACGTGATGGAAGAAGATTCTGGCGCGCTCTTGCGCTCCACGCTACCGCGGGAGTGGGTGCTTCACGAATACGCACCCGATTATGGCATTGACGGCACCGTGGAGATTTTCGAGCCCGTAGGCGATGACGGTGAGAGCTTCGAGACTCTGGGTGAACACATCTTCTTCCAGTTGAAGTCAATCAATAAGAGCAACATTGCGACCAAGGTAGCGGTTCAACGCTCTAACCCACTGCTGGGTCGAGAGGTGCTGTCCAGCAGGAAGGAAGGAGATGAACCATGGGCGGTGCGGTTCGATGCAATCACCTACGACATGGAAGTCGATGAACTACTCACAGTCGAGGCCATGGGCGCTAGTGTTGCAGTTGTTCTATTTCTGGTCCCCCTGGATCGCAACGAGGTATACGTCGTCAGTCTGACTGACTACATCGATAGGGTTCTCAATTTCGATGACCCAGAATGGCGAAGCAGAGGGACTAAACGGATGTACATCCCGCTAGTCAATAGGATCCCAACTCCACCCGCTATGGCACTTCTCAGGCAGTACGGGAAGAGGGCCAAGCTTATGCACCTATTCAACGTGGCAACCTACCAATACACTGCCATCTCTGAATGGTTCGACGGTAGGGAGGATAAAATTAACGCCCTAGCGAGTCGCTTTTGTGATCGCTTGCTTGCTCTCGATGTTTGGAATGAAAACAGTTGGTCAATATTGCAGCACTATCATGACATTCTCGTCGGCTATAGAGACTTGTTTGCCGGGGACGAGTCTGCAATCAATCGAATCGGTTGGAAAAACTTCGATAACTCCTCTGATGAGACGCTCGATATGTACACGAGGATTCGCTTCACCTGGCAAGGTCTCAAATCGCTAGGACTCTCGTACGAGGACCTGGTGCGCGAGTGGGGTCTACCCACTTACAACGGTATAAGGCACCTATCTCTGCATGAGCTCGGTCCGGAATATAGCGAACTAGTTGAACACCTGCCTAACTATAAAGGGTGAGCCACTGCATAACCGCCAGGAGTGATACCTGAGGTTGGTGGAGCGGCTTTGGGCTGGAGCTGCTTTGGGGCGAGTGATCTTGGCCCCGTAAGCTGATGGCGAGTCGGGCAGTCTGTGGACCTGCCCGTTAAAGCACGACGTTGGGGCCAAGATCTTAGAGGCTCGCCCCAAAGTGGCTGCCTAAAGCCGTGGAGCCAACCGCCCCAGCCGCCGACGTCTGAACCTCAGCGCCATCAAGCGAGCTTGTCGAGGCCGAGCTTGGCCAGCCGCGACCGGATGGCGCTGGGCTTCCGGCCGAACCGTTTCCCGAGCGCACCAAAGTCTCGTTCGCCCTCCTGGTAAAACGCGAGGAGGCGGGCGTCGTCCTCGGGTGACCATGGGTGACCCATCCGCGGGAAGCGAGCTCGTAGCTCTTCCGGCGTCTCACGCTTCTTGCCGACGTCGCTGTGAGGGCAGACGGACTCGATGATGTCGAGTGGAAACTCTCCGACGTGGGTGCCTGCGAGCCAAAGGTTCAGGTGGCCGTCATCGAACGTGATCCGGTCGGCATGGATGGTCACTGCTCGCCGTAGCACGTCGCTGTCGTTCGGATCCTGGTGGTAGTCAGTGAACGTCAGACGGAACGCTGCGCGCACGGTGGAATCCCCCATGGCAGCCATCCTGGCGGTCACATTGGGCATGCGGTAGATCATTTCTCGTCCTTGCCCGCTGCACGCGGCGCGCCGCCGGGCGGGGCCGCCGCTGGCGAAGACAGGGCGGCGGCCCCGCCGTAAAGGCGGCGCGCGCCCGCGCCGTGCGCGGGCCTTGATGAAGTAGGGAAAGTCTTACCGCGCTCTGATCACAGGGCGAACGGCTTGTACGAGATGGCTCGATCAACGATCTTGGCGGCTGTCAGCTCGGGATCGAAGTCCCAGAAGATGTAGTCGCTGATGTGCGGGCAACCGGTGCCGCGTTCGAGGGCTGCGATCATGGCGTCACACTCGGCCTCGTCCGCGTAGGTGGAGTCCATGAGCCGCTGCACGAGACGGATGGCTTCCTCGCGGCTCATGCGGCTCGGCTGTCGGGCTTCTGGCCGTGCTCCAAGTACACCAGGACCGCATCGTCCCGGGCCTCTGCCGCGGCGAGGATGCGTCGGGCCAGTCGAGGGATGGTGCGCTCGGTGATCTGTTCCGAGGAGAGGAACTCAAAGCTTCTCAGCTCGTCGGCCTGCAGCTCGATGCTGGCCAATTGCTCCCGGCTGAGCTGGCCGCCGTCGAAGAGGTACAGCACCTTGTCGCCCTCGGCCTCGTTCGGTGCCCAGTCGACCGCGAGGAGGCGTCCGATGGGCGGGGTGATCCCCAGCTCTTCGCGCACCTCGCGCACGGCAGCGTGAAGGGGGGATTCGCCGGCCTCGACGTAGCCGCCGGGGATGTCCCAGTAGTCCTTGTACGTGGGCTCCACCATGAGGACGCGGTCCGCGTCGTCAAAGAAAAGCGCACCCGCCGCCATGCGCGGATGCGCCATCTTCGCTTCGTGTGCGTTCGCTGCCATGCAGCCGAGGGTACCCAGCTCAGACGACGTGCAGCCTGTCGGCCAGGTCCGCCAGGTTCCGGCTCGGCCGGCCGCGCTGCCCCCGCACCCAGGTGAGCACCAGTTCGCGCGCCAGGTAGTGGCTCCGTACCTGTTCAGGGGCCCAGCTCTCTGCTTCGAGGACTTTCGCGAGCGCGTCATCCATCCGGTTGTACGCGCTGAGCGCTCGCGCCACTTCGAGGTTGTGCCGCGTCCGGCGCTCAGTCGGCAGTCCTGCCGTGTCAATCCGCGGGCCCAGGTCGAGGGCGACCTGCATGTCGCCCAGCTCGGCGGCCGTGGCTACTCGGTGGATCGCGACGTTGGTAGGGCCGAAGGCGGTCCAGACGTGGTTGGCGTCGGTCCCGAGTCGGCGGGCTGCTCGTTCTGCTTCGTCCAGGAACGTTCGCGTCGTAGCCCGGTCGTCCGCACGGGCCGAGGCCATGGACCCGGCCAGAAACAGGGTTCCGTAGATGGACAGGAATTCGGGTGACGCATCCGACAGGCCCGGTCGCAGGTACTCGCTGGCGTCCCCGACCAGCTGCACGGCCGCGTCGAATCGGCCATTGGATAGCAGGCAGTGTGCGACGGAGCGGAAAAGCGAGCCTGTCACCACGGCGTCGCCGGACTGCTGCGCTGCGGCCAATCCGCGGTCGGCTGCGATCCATGCCAGGTCCGTTTCACCGAGCTTGGTGAGCACCATGGCCGCGCCCTGGTACGTCATGGCCATCAGCTTGTGGGCCTGCTCCCGTTGGTGGCCCTGGTAGGCCTGGGCCGCAATGAGCGCGTCGGCCAGCAACAGCGGTAGGCGCCGCGTCGCGAACCCATAGCGAGAGTCCTGGTAGGCGTCCCAGACTTCGGCGACGTTGCTGCTCAACTCGTCGAGCGATGTCGGCTCGCCCTCGGTCGTAACACCCAAGAGCGGTGTCAGCTGGCGGTAGTTCATGAGGGCCGAACGGAGTGCCGGCACTGTGCGGGTGCCGCTGTCCGGCGTCCACTCCAAGAGGGTCGGTTCGGCCAACAGGTCGCCGAGCGTGACGTCCAGGGCATCGGCGAGCGACTTGATGACCGAGAGCCTGTCCAGCTCGATCCGGTTGTTCTCCGCCTTGCTCAGCCAGTCCACCGTGCGGCCGACGAGTCCGGCCAGGACCTCCTGAGAGATCCCCCGCCTGCGGCGGTACCACGCGACTCGCTCACCGATCGTCAGATTCGTCGTCATTCCTCGCATGGCTAGAGCGTCTTCCCATCTCCCTATGGGACCCCGGAGGAATTTTCCGGGGCAGTGCGGCGCCTCGCTCCTAGCGTCGTAGCTACCCCAAGAGGTTGCCAGACCGACGACGCGACGAAGGAGCCACGATGCCGCTGACCCCGGCCGAAGTGGTGGAACTGAACCGAGATCTGAGGGCACTTGCCGAGGAGGTGAACGCCATCACGCGCCGTGCCGACGAGTTGGTCAGTCGTCTTGCGGCTGCTTCCGGACCAGTTGCTCAAGCTGATCCATCCGTTCCGCGAGCCGACGCACCTCGCGCCGCACGTCGGACAGATACCCGGCGATCTCCTCGAACTCCGGGCTGTGCTTCGTCTGGCGGGGCTCCTCGGGAAGGGTGACGAAGCTCCCCTTGCCCTGGTGGGAGATTGCGTAGCCATCTTCACGGAGCCGTGAGATCGCCTGGCGGGCCACGGTCCGTGAGACGTCGTGCGTGTTCATCAGCTCGGTCTCGGACGGCAGCTTGGTGCCCGGTTCCAGGTCTCCCTGCCGGATGCGCCTCTTGAAGTCGTCGGCGATCTCCAGGTACTTCGCCCGCCCGGTGAACTCGGCCATAGCCCCTCTCAGTGCTTGTTGCACTAAGTGCAGCACATCGAACGGACAACAGTCGAGAAGCACTTGACGCACTAAGTACTTTAGGTGCACCCTCGTGACAGGTCGACGTACTAAGTACGTCAAGTCGAAAACCTAGGAGCGCACTCATGCGTCAGATCCCCGTCGACACGTCCGCTGCCACCGTGATGGTGGCTCAGCCCCCGCAGCCGAAGGTGAAGGATCGCCGTACCGGCGAGCGCGCGATGGACGCCGAGAGCGGTGCCGCGCTGTCGACCGTGGACGTGATGTTCGCGGCGAACGGTGAGGTGGAGATCCTGTCGGTGACCGTCCCGGAGTCCGGTATCTCGGGTGACTTGATGATGGGCACCCCGGTAGCGCTGACCGGTCTGATCGCCCGGCCGTGGGAGAACGAGTTCAACGGCCAGAAGCGGCACGGCATCGCGTTCCGCGCGGTCGCAGTCACCTCGCTCGCCGCCGGCGCCTCGACCTCGAAGGCGGCCTGAGCCATGACGTGGCTGATCGTCGCCCTGGTGCTGGTCGTCGCCGCTGCGGGTCTCCTGCGGTGGCGGCGCCCTGCCTGGTACTGGCTGACCTTCGGGGTCACCCTCGCCACACTGCGGGTCCTGGTCCGCTACGGCTCGGTCATGGACGCCTGCGGCCTGACGGTCCCGGCCCCTCGCTGGCGCCTGACGGTGGCCCGGGTGGCCAACCGGCCGGGGCCCGGTCCTCGTGCCCCGCGCATCCTCCGGCTACGCGTGACCCGGACCGGTCTCGTGTTACGGCTGAAGCTCCGCCCCGGTCAGGACGCCTTCGACGTGGCGGCCTCGTGCGACCGGCTACGGCACTCGTTCGCCATGTACGGCGTCACCTCGCGTGAGCTGCGATCCGGAGTGGTGGAGCTGCGGATGACGGGCTACGACGTCCTCAAGCGGGTGCAGATGCCCGCGCACGTCGAGACCCGGCCGATGCGGGTCCCGGTTGCCCTGCGTGAAGACGGTTCGGTCCACTACCGCGACTACCGCGCGGTCCCGCACGGGCTCACCCTCGGCGCCACGGAGTCCGGCAAGTCCGTCTATCAGCGCAACCTCGTCGCCGCGCTCGCTCCGCAACGCGTCGCCCTGGTCGGCATCGACTGCAAGCAAGGCGTCGAGCTGTTCCCGTTGGCCCGCCGGTTCTCCGCGCTCGCCGACAACCCCGACACCGCCGCCGAACTCCTCGACGCCCTCGTGGCCCACATGCAGGACGTCTACCAGCTCATCCGCGCAGAGCAGCGGATCACCGCGGACGTGCCGGATGCCGAGATCGCCGCCGACATCTGGGACCTGCCCGAAGACCTGCGCCCCGTGCCCGTAGTCGTCATGGTCGACGAAGTGGCGGAACTCGCCCTCTTCGCGACCAAGGATGAGGAGAAGCGGCGGGACCGGATCATCACCGCGTTGGCCCGGCTCGCCCAGCTCGGCCGCGCGGCCGGCATCTATCTGGAGATCTGCGGGCAGCGCTTCGGCTCCGAACTCGGCAAGGGCATCACCATGCTCCGCGCCCAGCTCACCGGTCGCACCGCCCACCGCGTCAACGACGAAACCAGCGCGAACATGGCCTTCGGCGACATCGCCCCCGATGCCGTACTGGCCGCGATCCAGATCCCCACCGAGACACCGGGCGTCGCCATCACCGGCGACTCGTCCGGCGGCTGGGCCCGCATCCGTGCCCCACATACCTCGCTGCGGCAGGCCGTGAACGTCTGCAACCGGCACGCCGACCTGACCCCGGACCTGCCCGCCCTCGCGCCGTTCCGGCCCGTCCTCGGTGCCCTCGCCCCGGTTCCGGCCCCGGCTGTCGAGTCGGCTCCGGCCGCTGCCTGACTCTCACCCGCGTACGTCCCGACCGAACGAAGGGAGAGCGCACGCCATGTGCCCGCACTCCGAGGACTTCCGCCGCACCGTGGCCCTGCTCGGCGACCTGGCCCTGTACGCCCACACCATCGGCGCCGACCAGGACTTCGTGGACGCGATCGGCCCGTGCCTGGCCGTCTCGCTGCCCGAGCCGCCGCCCGGCATCTTCCCGCCCGGCTACGGCCCCACCGACGGCCCCCAGTACCCCGGCCAGGAGGGGTGACGATGCGCACCGCACTTCGCCCGGACGCCGTTCTCGTACAGGCCGTGATCGCCGGTGCCCTGTCCTTCGCCCACCTGCACGACCTCGCCGCCGCCGCGGGACAGGACGGCTGGAAAGCCTGGGCCTACCCGATCAGCGTCGACCTGCTCTTCGTCGCCGCCTGGCGCCGACTGCGCTCCGACGGGCCGTCCCGACTGGCCTGGTGCTGGTTCCTGATCGCCCTGGCCGCCTCGCTCGGCGCCAACATCGCCACCGCCGGGCTCCTCGACCTCGGCGACGTCCCGGCCTGGCTGCGCATCCTCGTCGCCGGATGGCCCGCCCTCGCCTTCCTCGGCGGCACCCTCCTCGCCCACGCACCCGCCGGACACGCCCCGATACCGGCCGCGCCGGACCTGGAGCCTGCCCCCGAGGTCGAGCGGGAACCGGTCGCTGCCGCCGAGCCGGACCCGGTGCCCGAGCCTGCGTCCGTCCCGGCCACCGAGGAACCCCCGGCCCTCCCGGTCGCCGAACCGGCCCCGGCCTCGCCGCCGGCGGTTCCGGTCCCGGCTGCGCTGGTCGACCACGCCCGCAAGGTCGCCGCCGACCACGAACACCGCACCGGCGCCCGGATCGACACCGACACCCTTCGCGCCCGTCTCGGCGTCCCGCCGCACCTGGCCGACGCCATCGCCGCCCAACTCGCCTGACCCGAGAGGAGACGACTCGTCATGCCCGCCCGCGACTTCTTCCACTCCGTGATGCGGATCGGCCCGGTGCAGATCGGCACCCACCGCGACCGCCACGGCCAGACCAAGCACGCCGCCGTGTGCAGCAACGACGGCTGCGGCTGGTCCGCCGACTACACCAGCCAGTCCGCCGCCCAGCTCGCCGCCCGCACCCACCGCTGCAAGATCCGCTAGGAGGCCACCCATGGACGTCCCGCTCTGGTTCGCCCTGCTCTGCGTCGGAGTCCTCGGCGTCAAGCTCATCCGCCCGCCCTGGTGGCTGATCGCCGTGCTGCTGCTCGGCGGTTATCTCCTCGCCGACAGCCTCCTCGCCCCGGTCATCGACACCGCCGTCAAGTAACCCGCGAAGGGAGATCCGCTCATGTTCCGGCCCAAGCTCCCGACCATGCCCCAGCCCACCGGCACCGTCACCCCGCCCGCGGTCATCGAGCCGACCACCATCACCCCCGGCGCCCCGGGACCGCCGCCGGCCCCGACCGCCCCGGTCCCGTCCCGGCCCACGGTCCAGCTCACGCCCGGTACCGCGCTCGCCCTCGTCGGCGGCGGCACCGCCGTCGTCCTGGTCGTCGGCGCCGTCCTGGTCTCCATGCTCCTCGCGGTCGCCATCACGGCCGCCTCGGTCGCCGTCTGCGCCCTCGTCCTGCGCTCGCTCCTCGCCTCCGACGCTAAGCGTCGCTGACCGGCCGCCGGGTGGCGCACAAGCCGCCAAGCACGCCGCCACCCCCGGGACCACGCTCCGCCAACCGCCATCGCCAAGGGAGAACACCCATGGACCTGCAGATAGCCGCCGCCCTGGTGCCGTTACTCGGCTGGGCCGTGCACGGGAGCATCCTCACCCACCGGCTCGTCTCCGCCCGCCGCGACCCGCTCACCGGCCTGCACACCCGGGACGGATGGACCGCCCGCGCCGAACACTGCATCCGCCGGCACCCGGCCGCGGCCGTGCTCCTGATCGACCTCGACCACTTCAAGACCCTCAACGACACCCACGGCCACGCCGCCGGGGACGCCGCCCTCATCGCGACCGCCGACCGGCTCCGCACCTGGTGTGGACGCGACGGGACCGCCGGACGCCTGGGCGGGGATGAGTTCGTGGTCGTCGTCCGCAACCTGGCCGCCGCCGATCTGGATGCGCTGATCGCCGTACTGCACCGGCCACTGGACTACGCCGGGAGGTCGCTACCGCTGGCCGCCTCGGTCGGCGTCTGCCGCCTCAACGAGCTGCCGGTGCCGCTCCTGACCGATGCGCTCGCCGCAGCTGATGCGGCCATGTACGCGGCCAAGGGCCGTAGCCGCCGGGGCTCGCGCTTCTCTCGCTGACCGGCCGCCGGGTGGCGCACAAGCCGCCAAGCACGCCGCCACCCGGGGCCGTTCCTTCCAACCGCGATCGAAAGGAACCACCATCATGGCCCAGCACACCTTGCCCGCGCCGAAGATCTGCCCGGCCTGCGACGGCTTCGCCACGGTCGCCGTCACCCTCGGCGGCCGGGACCCCCGTGGTCACCTGCGCACCATCACCGTCGACTGCCCGGCCTGCCACGGCGTCGGCACCGTTCACGCCCGCCGTGTCCAGGAGTGCGCTGGTGCCGACGCTGCTCGACCCGACCACCCTCGGCGACCTGCTGAGGGTGGCTTCGGCTTCCGACTACCACCGCTGGGAAGAGCAGATCCGCCGCACCGGCGGCTGCGCCGACCCCATCCACTTGACCGGCTGGACGATCCACAAGGACAAAACCACCGGCGAGACCCTGCACCACTACACCACCGCCAACGAGCCGGGCGGGCGCCTGCGTGTGGCCTGCGGTAACCGCCGTGCATCCCGCTGCCCGTCCTGCGCCTGGACCTACGCGGGCGACACCTACCACCTCATCCGCGCCGGCCTCGCCGGGGACGACCGCCGCGACATTCCCGCCACCGTGCGGGATCGCCCGCGGGTCTTCGCCACTCTCACCGCCCCCTCGTTCGGCCCGGTCCATAACCGGCCCGACCGCGGCGCCTGCCGCTGCGGCACCCACCACGCACCAGACGCCCCGGAGCTGGGCACTGCCCTCGACCCGGCCGCGTATGACTACGCAGGCGCCGTGCTGTTCAACAACCACGCCGGACAACTCTGGCAGCGCTTCACCAACCGACTGCGCCGCGAGATCGCCGCCCGCGCCGGTATCACCCAACGGGAATTGAAGGAGTGCGCCCGGCTGTCGTACGGCAAGGTCGCCGAGTTCCAGAAGCGCGGTGCCGTGCACTTCCACGCCGTGATCCGCCTCGACGGACCCGACGGCCCGGACACCCCGCCGCCGTCCTGGGCCACGGTCGATCTCCTCGCCGACGCCATCCGCGCTGCCGCCGGGCACTCCTACACCTCGGTGTCCGTCCCGGCCACCGACAGCCAACCGGCTCGGACCTTCCGCTGGGGCACCCAGCTCGACGTCCGCCCCATTAAGGCGTTCGGGGACGGCTCCGACATCACCGAACAGGCCGTCGCCTCCTACGTCGCCAAGTACGCCACCAAAGCAGCCGAGAACACCGGCACCCTCGACCGCCGCATCGGCGAACTCGCTGAACTCGACCGTCACAGCGTCCCCGACCACACCCGCCGCCTCATCGAAGCCTGCAAGACGCTCGACCCGCTCTACCCGGACCGGCGGCTGTGGGCCTGGGCCCACATGCTCGGCTTCCGCGGCCACTTCTCCTCCAAGTCCCGCCGCTACTCCACCACCCTCGGCGCCCTCCGCCAGGCACGCGCTGACTACCGCGCCGCCCAGGAGCACGCCGCCCTCGGCCTCGACGACCGCGAGCCGGACACCGTCCTCGTCCTCGCCGACTGGCAGTACGCCGGCCACGGCCACACCCCCGGCGAATCCGCCCTCGCCGCCACCATCGCCCGTGATCTCCAACTCAACCGCCAAACCGCTCGCGAAGAACTCGCAGCCCTGGAAGGAGCCTGACGTGAAAGACGAGCTGATGACCGTCCCGCAGATCCTTGATGAGCTTGGGGGAGTCTCCCGGCGGACGTTCTACCGGTGGCGCGAGCTCGGGCAGGGGCCGGCTGCGTTCAAGCTCCCGAATGGAGAGTTGCGAGTGTGGCGGAGCGACTTCCGGACCTGGCTGCGGCAGCTGGAGACCGCCGCGTGAAATCTCTCGACGTAAAGGTCTGGAGCGTCCGTAAGCGGGACACAAAGACGCCGTCCTATGGAGTGCGCTGGTCAGTGGCCGGCAACGTCTTCTCCGAGTCTTTCCGAACCAAGGCGCTCGCCGACCACTACCGCACCAAGCTCATGCGTGCGATGCGGGATGGTGAGGAGTTCGATACGGGGACCGGTCTTCCAGCGTCTATGGAGGAGACGAAGTCGGCCGTATCTTGGTACACCTTCGCGCTGCGGTACCTAGCGATGAAGTGGCCGCATGCCGCCCCGAACACGCGCGACGGCATCAACGAATCGCTCACCAGCGTGACCATGCAGCTTCTCGGCGAGCGTCCCGGCCGGCCGTCTGACGAGATGATCCGCAAAGCACTTCGCAACTGGGCTTTCGTACTGCCGGCGCCGAATGACCGCGAAGTTCCGGACGATGTGCGGAACGTTCTTCATTGGGTTTCCAAGGCGTCTCGTCCCCTCGCTGATCTCGCCGAACCTGTCACGGCTCGCGCAGTGCTCGACTCCCTGAAACTCAAGCTCGACGGAACAGCCGCAGCAGCGGAAACCGTGCGGCGTAAGCGCAGGACACTCGTCAACGCTGCGAACTACGCCGTCGACCTGGGGGAGTTGCAGGAGAACCCGATCACGGCTGTTCGTTGGCAGAAGCCGAAGGTGGCCAACCAAGTCGATCCGCGGGTTGTCGCCAACCCGGAGCAGGCGCGGAACCTCCTGGCGGCGGTTTCCTACGTGGGCGGGTACCGGCGTGCTCGGGGTCGTCGCCTCGTGGGTCTGTTCGCCGCCATGTACTTCGGCGGCCTCCGGCCGGCGGAAGCGGTCGGCCTTGCCGAGACGGACCTGAACCTTCCCGAGCAAGGCTGGGGCTCGGCGCTGCTCCACCGGACCCGTCCGTCCGTCGGCAAGCAGTGGACCGACTCGGGGGAGACCCATGACGACCGCGGGCTGAAGAACCGGCCGACCGAGGACGTTAGGCGGGTGCCCATCCCGCCCCACCTCGTCGCCGTGCTCCGCGAGCACTTGGCCACCTTCGGCACGGCGGACGACGGGCGGCTCTTCTTTACTGAGAAGGGCTCGGTCGTCCCGTCCTCGACCTACTACTGCGTGTGGCAGGAGGCCCGGTTCCTCGCGCTTCCGCCGGCCGTCGCTGCCTCGCCGCTCGCGAGTCGGCCATACGATCTCCGGCACTCGGCGCTGTCGACGTGGCTCAACGCCGGTGTCGACCCGACCGAGGTGGCCGAGCGCGCCGGCAACAGTGTCGAGGTCCTGCTGACTCGCTACGCGAAGTGCCTGGACGAACGGCAGGACGTTGCCAACCGGCGTATCGAGGAATTGCTCCGCGAGTACGAATGAGACAACCTGCACCGACACTGAGGCCTCAGGCATGCCGCCTGGGGCCTCCCTCGTTTCGGCCCTACCCGCGCCGGTGCTTCGCTTCGTAACGGGCAAGCTGAGCGTGCGGCTTGCCCTGCGCTCTTGTGGCCTCATCTCGCTTGCTGCTGGCATGTCGGCAACATCAATGCCGGAGAACAGGGGGGCCTTGTGGAGCTGCACGTCACGCGCTGGAAGCGATACGGGCATGATCGTCTGTACGTCAACCTGCCTGATGGCACCGCGGTCGGTTGGGCGGACGTCACGACGGGGGATGTCACGGTCTTGCGGGCCGAATACCGCGACGAATTGATCACTGTGCTCACCAAGCACTTACAGGGCATCACTGGGCCCGTCTTGCTAGACAGGGCGTTGGCTCAGGCGCGTCCGATGCTGCCGGCTCTGACGCCAGCCGATGACCTGGCCGTCAATACTCCCGGGCAGTCCTTGCGTGACCTGCTCGCCGAATCCGGCCCGGGGCTTATGGAGCGAGTCGTCTCACGGCTTTTGCGGCGGCCCACTGAGTGGGACTCCTGGCGAAAGGGATTGGCGGGGGAGCGTCGAGTGGGAGCCGAGCTGAACCGCTTGGGGCGCCACGGCTGGCGCGTCCTGCACTCCGTCCCCTTGGCCAACAAAGTGGACATCGATCACTTACTGATCGGGCCTGGCGGAGTGTTCAGCATCAATACGAAGCACCACCACAAGAGGGCCGTATGGGTCGGGGACGATTCCGTGAAAGTCGATCACGGGAAACCGGCGCCCTACGCACGCAAGAGCCGGGCGGAGGCCAAGCGGGTCGCCCGAGTACTTGAGCGCTATTGCGGCTTCCCGGTACCGGTGGAGCCGGTGCTCGTCTTCGTCGGCGTCACCGAGCTGAAGGTGGTCGCCACGCAGCTCGACGTCCGGGTGTACCAGGAGCGCCAGGTGTCGGCCCTCGGTCCGCTCTCAGGCATCCTCACGGCCGACCAGGTGGAGCAGGTGTACGGCGTTGCTCGTCATCGTCAGGCGTGGGCTCAGGCCTGAGGTGGTGGCCCGCGATGAGGTGTCGGCAGTCTTCTTGGTCGGCTGTCGGCAGCCCCCGCGGCGTGACGGTTCCGTGCCGGGCAGGGGGCGCCTGGCGTCGGTACGGGCTTGGCCTTTCCGGGATCTCACCTGCGGCGATGCTCCAAGATCCCGTCCACGCCTCGTCCACAGCCCCCGGCATACGGCCGCTCCAGGCTGCACCCGCCTGCACATACGCGAAGACCCCGTTCTCAGCGTTTCCGCTGGTGACGGGGTCTTTGGGCACCTAATCGATGGTGCCCCCGGCAGGATTCGAACCTGCGCACACGGCTCCGGAGAGCATGCTCAGGACGGCTGTTGGGGTGGGCCTGACCTGCGGAGAAGGTCGGCGCGGTGGGCGCCTCCGACCATCTCACACGCTCCTCACACGAGTGCCGAGATCAGTGGCGGTTGCCTCCAGTGATTGACTGGCAACGAGTGGAGATGCGGACAGGCTGCAACACCAGGTGTTACAGCCTGCCTGTCCGGCAACGAGTGGCACCTGTGATGGTTGCAGGTCAGAGCCCTTAGCTACTTCCTCCGTGCGCCCAGGGTGCCCCGAAACCGTCGATTCAGATCTATGGGGGGTGCGCATAGACGCCTCCAAGCGCATGGGCGACCCAAGCAACGGCGCTCGTCACGAGGCGTCAGGTGTCCGCGCCCGCAGGTGCAGGCATGGTGGGCAAGCGAACGTAAGTTCGATAGATTACGAGCGGCTGTAGCGGGCAATTGCGGGAGTCGGGCCCCGTCACCCTGCATCAAGAGGCATCGTTAGGTCTCACATCGCGTCTGCCCGAAGAGACGTGTGCGGGCCGTTAAGGCAGGAGGAGACCGTTGAGCGACCGAAGCTCTATCGAATGGACTGAGGCGACCTGGAATCCGACCACTGGATGTGATCGGATCTCGCCTGGATGTGACAATTGTTACGCTCTCGCGCTTTCTAAGCGTCTTAAGGCGATGGGAGCACCCAAGTATCAGAACGATGGTGACCCTCGTACCTCCGGCCCAGGTTTCGACGTAACTCTACATCCGGAATCTCTGGCGATCCCTTACGGATGGAAGAGTCCGCGAACGGTGTTTGTAAACTCCATGTCGGACCTGTTCCATGCCCGCGTTCCCTTGAGCTTTGTTCGGCAAGTCTTTGCGGTAATGGCTGACACTCCTCAACACACCTATCAGCTTCTAACTAAGCGTGCCCGTCGCTTGCGGCAACTTGCTCCGAAGCTGGAGTGGCCGTCGAACGTGTGGGTCGGCGTGTCTGTTGAGTCTCAGGCTGAGCTGGCTCGTGTGGACGACCTGAGGCAAGTCCCCGCCGCAGTGCGGTTCCTGTCCTGCGAGCCGCTGCTCGGCCCTTTGGACGGGTTGGATCTGGACCGCATCGACTGGGTCATCGCGGGTGGCGAGTCCGGACCCCGCCACCGACCGTTGGAGGAAGCGTGGGTCACAAGTATCCGTGACGCATGTCAGGAGTCTGGTGTGGCGTTCTTCTTCAAGCAGTGGGGCGGTCGTACGCCGAAGGCGGGAGGGCGCGTGCTTGCTGGCGAGACCTGGGATCAGATGCCCATGGCTGCCGCTGTCTAGAGGGCGTTGTGCCCGCCCACCTGAGGCGGTCTTGAGGGCAAGTTTCGTCAACAACGTTACCTTCCGCTCCGGTCTGTTCCACAATGTGTGACGGACTTGTCCGGAGCAGAGGGGGCGGCGTCATGGACGGATCGGATGAGGCACTCGAAGACGCAGTGCTCGACGTCAGCGGTGAGAGTGCGGGGGAGACGGGGCTTGACAGCAGCAGTCCCTTCTTTGTTAGCAAGAAGGCTGCTGCTGTTCTGAAGCACGGGATCCTCAAACAATACGTCGTGCCGTTCGCAAGCAAGGTCGGCCGTTACGCACCGGACGGAAGGGTCGTGTACCTCGACGGTTACGCCGGGCCAGGCCGATACGAGGACGGCACCCCTGGATCTCCCGCGCTCATCCTTGATGAAGCCGCACGGATCGCCGACTTCCGGCGGCTCGACTGTTATTTCGTGGAGAAGCAGCGTAAAAGTTACGGCTCGCTGGCCACCTTGGTGGGGGAGGCTCAGCGAAAGGGGGTCAGTGCGCACGCCCTGAAAGGGAAGGTAGAAATCCACCTTGAGCAGGTTCTGGAGAGAGCCAAAGGGGCGCCGCTGTTTGCTTTTCTGGACCCCTTTGGTTTGGGTGTGAGTTACGACGCTCTGACGAACCAGATATTCGGCTCACGCAGAGGGTCGACAGGCCGTCACGCCACTGAGATCCTGTTGAACTTCAACGCAAACGCCGTTCGTCGTATCGGTGGGTATCTCAACAGCTCTAAGGATTTTCCGGGTAAGAATGCGACCTTGGAAGCTATGGATGCCGCCTGTGGTGGTCCGTGGTGGCGGGATGAGTTCAGGAATTCTGCCGACAATGTCGAAGCTGTGCGCCGGATCACAAACGAGTTTGCCAAGCGAGTGGGCAAGGCAGTGGGTGCCTCCTCATGGCAGATCGCGGTACGCAACCGTGCCCACCATCAAGTGGCCTACTACCTACTGTACTTCACTCGGCACCTGGATGGTGCGTGGCTCTTCGGCGAGGCTGTCAGCCTTGCCCAGGTCGAGTGGCGTCGTGCCCTTCTTCCGCCGCCTGAGAATGGAATGCTTTTCAGTGAGGCCGACACCTTTGACGAGGAGGAGCAGCAGCGTGAGAAGGAGTGGGTAGTCGGCATTCGGCGAAACATCCAGAAGCTGCAACGAGATATCGGTTCCTTCAAGATTGACGATCACCTGCCTCAGGTCATGTCTGGTGTGTTGGGAGAGGCTCGCCAGAAGCACATTCGTGCCGCGGTGAAGGAGCTTTACAGGGAAGGGAAGACCGGTTGCAACGGCGTCGGGGACGTCCGCAAGTTGCGTATCACTGGCGCCTGAGGCGCATGCGGCAGCCTTACTGTCGCTTGCGCTGCACCCCACCCCTTGGGTGATTCGGTGACGCCTTCGGACAGGTGGGACAGCCTGGTTGTTGACTGTCCCACCTGTTCTTGCAGGTCAAGCCCACTGTTGGGACACTCGGACACGTGGGACAGCAACCGTGGGGCCGTAGCGCTGCGCACCTACGTGGCACTCTTGGCAGCGGGCAGTGGAGGTAGTGAGAGGAGCCAGCGTGTCGGAGGCCAATCCGCGCGGGACTTACTTGGTCGTCTCTGAAAAGCTGCGGGAGCAGATCGGAACGGACGAACACCCGGCGTTGCTCCCCTCAGAGGCCGACCTGATGCGTGCGTACGGTGTCGGCCGAAACACGGTCCGTCGAGCCCTCAAGGTTCTCGAAGCTGAGGGTGTCTTGGAGTCTGCTCCCGGGATCGGGTGGCGCATTGTGCGTAGTGGCGATCGCCGTTCCCTCGCGGAACGGATGTCCGACCTGATTGCCGAGGAATCGCTGTCGGTGGGCGACCCGTACCCGTCCGAGTCGCAGCTCTGCAACCGCTTTGGAGCCTCCCGCACGGCCGTACGCCGCGTCCTGGCGCAGATGGAGGGGAACGGTCTGTTGGCCACTGTTCACGGTAAGGGCCGCACCGTGCGGGCTCTGCCAACTCCTGTTGCGCGGTCGTAGTCTTAACCGCCATGGGACTCACTGAGTGGGCGTACTCGCTCTCCGAATCGCTGCTGTCCGATCCGCTCCCGCGCCGATGGGCGCACTCCTTGGGGGTCGCCAAGCGTGCTCGCTCCCTGAGCCCGATCCTGGGCGACGACGCCGAACTTTTGGAAGCCGCCGCCGTGCTGCACGACGTAGGCTACTCGCCGGCCATCGCCGCCACCGGCTTCCACCCGCTAGACGGCGCACGGTTTCTCCGGCACCAGGAGGGCGCGGACGAACGCGTCGTTCGCCTGGTAGCCCACCACTCGTGTGCGCTTCTGGAAGCCGAGGAACGCGGACTGCGGCATGAGCTAGAGAGCGAGTTCGAGCTAGAGCGCCCGGACCTTGTTGATGCCCTGCTCTTCTGCGACATGACGACGACACCGGACGGGACACAGACCACACCAGCCGAACGGCTGGATGAGATCGTGCAGCGATACGGCCCGGACACGATCGTCGGGCGGTTCATTCAGCGTGCGTCTCCGGAAATCCACGCAGCTGCGGATCGCGTTGAAGAGCGCTTGGCGCATGCCTCAGTTGGCGATCAGCCGATGTAGGGGTCACGTTGCGACTCGTCGATGCCGTGCCTAATCCGCAGCATCATCGACGGGTGGATCTCCAGTCGGTCGAGGTCCGTTGGGGCAACCCAACGGACCTCTTTCGATTCGCTGCTAGTGCGGAGGGAACCGCCGACAGGGTGGGCTCGGAAGCAGATGGAGAACTGCTGCCGGACCTCTCCGTCGTCGTACGCGAGC
Source organism: Streptomyces mutabilis (assembly GCF_046628145.1). Classification (NCBI taxonomy): domain Bacteria; kingdom Bacillati; phylum Actinomycetota; class Actinomycetes; order Kitasatosporales; family Streptomycetaceae; genus Streptomyces; species Streptomyces mutabilis. The sequence continues at coordinate 5,320,455 of NZ_CP176874.1, forward strand.
ACGTGCTCAGGGTCGGTGTAGAGCCCGACGATGTTGTCTACCTCGACGTGAATGCCGGTCTCCTCCAAGACCTCACGGGCGACTGTGTCGGCGATGCGCTCGCCGATGTCGTGGCCGCCACCCGGCAGCGCCCACAGATCGTTGTCGGTCTTGTGGATGAGCAGAAGTCGTCCGGCATCGTCCCGAACGATTGCCGTGACCGAGGGCACCACTGAGTTGGCCTTCGGGGCGTTCGGGTCGCGGAAGTAGTCGATACGGCTCATCAGTTCGTGCCTTCCTAGTCGGCCGGCGAGGAGATTGGGCGGGCCGATGCCCAGACCCGTTCGATGCTCTCAGCGTAGGCGTCGAAGAGTTCGCCACCGGGAACGCGTCGCAGATGCAGTACGGGGGCCATGTAGGCACCGACGCCGTAGATGTGGCCGTTAGCCAGCATCTCGTCATCGGCTCGGTAGATCGAGTTGTAGAGCGTGGTGTTGTGCAGCCGGAACTCAACACCGGGAAGGCCGAAGAGTGGGCCGTAGTTGACCAGGGCGTTCCGGATCTTCGCAGCCATTGCCGGGCCGATTCCCTCGTCGTCCCCACGTACGGCCACGGCCTGCGACGTCGGCTCTCCCAGGAGGAAGCGGATCGACACCCCCTCTGCTGACTTCTCCTTCACGATGCGGTGGAACGTCGCGTCTTCGGTCAGCCAGAAACCGGAGTACACCAGCACATCGAACTGGCGCCTCGCCTTGGAGTAGAGGTCTGTCCAAAGGGTCTGCATCACCACGGAGCGGTGCGGATAGAGCCTGACCAACTCCGCGTTGCCGGCGGCTGTGACCTCGGCTGACGTCTGTTCGTCGGGCCACAGATGCGAAACCTCGCACTTCAACAGTGAGGCTGTCGCGTACTGGAAGCGGCGGTACGGCTTGCGCTCGGGGTCGTTAATCCAGCGTTCGACCGTCTTCGGTGCGACCCCGAGCCGCTCAGCGACCTCATCGAGTGTCAAGCCCAAGTCCACGATCGCACCGCGCAGTCGCTCGTTCGCCACGCCAACCTCCGCTTAGCCGGGACGACTTGGTACGACTTCACGCTAGCTAAGAACGACCCGAGTCGTACAGGCGCGCAGTCGAGTGTCGTTGGCGCCGGCGCCAGTCTGTAGGTACATCGCGGCGAGGGGCTCGCGAACTCCAACGGCCGAAGGGCTTGACGGGGCAAACCTCCCTCTGCAAGATGAGGAACATGTAGTACATGCTCCTTACGCAACGGCCCGGAGGGTCCCGTGAAACGGACCTGAAGGAAGCCGCTGATCTTTGACAACTGAATGGGGATCACGCCGTCTCTCCTCGGCCAAGTAGGCGGCCACGTGGGACTCCGTCCTGCGTGAGGTTCAGTGCAATCGCCCTGACGGTCGTAGGCCGGGTTCGACTCCTGGCCAGGGCGCTGCCCCGCCGTGCACGCGGTACGGGGCCACATGCCGCGCGGTCGTCTCTCTCACCACTAGGCCACGGCTGCCGGCACTTCCTTTGTCCCTTCGACAGGAGCGCTGCCATGCGTACGTACATTGGCGGCCATCAGGCCGTCTCCGAGGACGACTTCATCGAACTGGCCCTAGGCACCCCGGTTGAGCTGTGGCTGGGTGTCGAGGGAGAGAGCACGGAAGAGCGTGCGGCCCGGCTGGACGCCGCCCGCGACATCCTTGCCGACCACCCCGAGATGCCCGACGACCTGATCCGCATCGCGGCCGGGCTTGTCGAGACGCACCCTGAGCTGTTCGACATCGTCCCCCTGTCCCGCCCCGCCCGGCGCCATACGACTCGCAAGGGGATGGCGGCATGACGACGCAGACCATCGAGCGTCCGGCCGTGCCGCCGCTGACGCGCCCGGAAATGGGTCTGGCCGGGATCGGTGCCGCTGCGGCGGCCGGTGTCGGCGCGCTTGGTCTCATCTCCTCCTTCGACGCCGTGTCGGCTGCTGCCGCCCGCTGGGGATTTGGTGAGCCGTGGATGCTGCCGGTCGGGATCGACGTGGCGATTCCGGTGTTCACGCTGGCCAACCTGCTGCTGATCCGGATGGATATGGCGTTGGCGTGGGTGCGGTTCGTGCCCTGGGTGCTCACCCTGATCACGTGCGGGTTGAACGTAGCTGCGGGGCACTCGCTGTGGGCGAAGGTGGCGCACGGCACGATGCCGCTGCTGTGGGTGGTGTTTTCCGAGATCGGCGCGCACATCTACGCCGTCCGGATCGGCGCCGCGACCGGCCGCCGTATGGAGAAGGTGCGGTTCTCGCGCTGGCTGCTCGCCCCGCTGTCGACGTTCGCGCTGTGGCGTCGGATGACGCTGTGGGAGGTCACCTCCTATGCCGACGCGCTCGCCCGTGAGCGCGAGCGGTTGCTGGCCCGCGCGGATCTGCGCGAGCGTTACGGCCGTGCCTGGCGGCGCCGCACCCCGCGCCGCGAACGCGTCCTGCTCAGGCTGGGGGAGCTGAACCCGGCCGACGCAGTGCCCGACACCGTCCCCGCCTCCGAGACTGGGCCGGAACCGGCCGTGGAAGAGGCCACCCCTCCGGCCACGCAGGCGCCGCGGAAGCGTGCCGGGAAGAGCCGGGGCAAGCCTGCGCCGCGCTCGGTGGCGGACCTGCTGACCGAGGCCCGCACGCTCACGGCCGACTGGCCGGACGCCGGGGTCAACGCTGAGGCGCTGCGTAAGGCGCTGCGGTGCGGTGCGGGTCCGGCCCGGCAGGTGCGTGACGTGCTGCTCGCCGAGCGGGCCGACGGCCGCGCCCTGCGCCCCGTCGACACCCCCGACACCGAGACCGACGCGGACACGGACGCTGAGGCGTCCGGTGACACCGGTCAGGAGGTGGCGGCATGAACACGCTGGCCACGATCCTGCTGTCCGTACTGCCGCTCGCTGCCGGGTGGGCGGTGCATGTCCGCTGGCTGCACGGCTGCCTGAACACCGCCCGCCGTGACCCGCTCACCGGCTTACGCACCCGCGACGGCTTCACCCGCCGTGCCACGGCCCTGCTGAAGGACCCGCGCGCGGTCGTCGTCCTCGCCGACGTCGACAAGTTCAAGCACGTCAACGACACCTACGGGCACGCCGCCGGAGACGCCCTGCTGAAGGCGACCGCCGACCGGCTCGCCCACCACGTCGGCCGCACCGGGGTCGTGGGGAGGCTCGGGGGCGATGAGTTCGCCGCCGTCCTCCTCGACGACCACGGCACCGCCGGCGACCTGCTCACCGTCCTGCACGGCGTGCTCGCCCGCCCCGTCGAGGGCCAGGACCCGGCCGTGCACACCACCGTCTCGCTCGGCTGGGTCCGCGCCGCGGACTTCCCGACCGACGACCTGTCCGCCCTGCTTCGGCGGGCGGATGAGGCGATGTACGCGGCCAAGCAGGCACGCGCCGGACTGCGCCGGGCGGGGCTGGGTCGGCTGTTCGCCACCCTCGCCGGACGCCGCGCCGGCCGCACCGGCGCCCGCACGGACGCCCCGGTCGTGGGGGTGGCGGCATGAGCGAGCCTCTCGCGGCCGTGGGCACGTGGCGGCCGGTGATGGAAGCGGCCGGGCACCGCTGCCAGTGCAGCGGCCAGTGCGGTAACGAGCACGCTAAGACCGACGGGCGGTGCCCGCGCGAGCACGACGGCTACACCAGCAAGCGCGGCCACCGCGTGAGGCTGATGGCTGCCCCGGCCGACCCGCTCACCCCGCCGGTCAAGGCCGTCACGTTGCCGCTGGGGGAGCTGCGGGCCTGGTGCCCGGGGTGCCACACCGCTGCCGCCTGCCGCGCCCGCACCACCGCCGGGCCGGTGGACGACGCGCCGGGCCTGTTCGACCTCTGACCTCGTAAAGGGAGTGCAGGCATGAGCCTGACGTTCACCGATCTGTTCTGCGGCGCGGGCGGCTCCTCCACGGGCCTGGTCGCGGCCGGGCTGGAACTGCGCCTGGCGGCGAACCACTGGCAGCGCGCGGTGGAGACGCACGCCGCCAATCACCGCGATGCCGACCACCTGTGCGCGGACATCAACAACTACGACATGCGGCGCCTGCCCCGGACGGACATTTTGTGGGCCTCGCCGATCTGCACGGAGATCTCCCCGGCCGGCGGACGCCGCCGTACCCACGGTCAACTGTCCTTCGAGCTGGAGGAGCACGGCCGGGTGGACGACGCGGGCTGGGAGCGTACTCGGGCTACCGCCTACGACGTGATCCGGGCGACCGAAGTGCACCGCTACAAGGCGGTCATGTGTGAGAACGTCCTCGAATTCGCCGTGGACTGGGAGCTGTTCGACTGGTGGCGCAAGGGCATGGAAATGCTCGGCTACCGCTCGCAGATCGTCTCCGTCTCCTCCGCCCACGTCGGCGGTACCGGCAACCTGCCCGCACCGCAGTGGCGGGACCGGATCTACATCGTCTTCACCCGCACCGACATCCCCCAGCCCGACCTGGCGCCCACGCCGCTGGCGTACTGCACGGAGTGCGAGTCGGATGTGCGGGCGGTGCAGTCCTGGCGCAACGGGCGCCGGGTGGGCAAGTACAAGCAGCAGTACGACTACCGCTGCCCGAACAGCGCATGCCGCCACGCTGTGGTGGAGCCGTACGTGCGTCCGGCCGCGAGCATCATCGACTGGACCAACCTCGGAGTCCGCATCGGCGACCGGGGCGGGCAGGGGATGCGGCCGTTGGCGGCGAACACCGTCAAGCGCATCCGCGCGGGCCTGAACCTGCTGGGTGATCAGCGGATGGTGCTCACGGTCAACCACGGCGGGCACGACGGCCGTGCCGTCCCCGCCAACACGGCACCGCTGGCCGCCCGCACGGTGAAGATCGGGGATGCGGTGCTGGTGCCGAGCGGCGGTACGTGGAACACCACATCGACCCGGGCCAGTGAGCCGATGCGGACGCGGCTGGCGAACCCGAAGGGGTTCGAGGCGCTGCTGACCCCGCCGCAGGCGGATGACTCGTTCATCGTGACCCTGCGCCGCAATGCCACGGCCCGACCGGTCGGTGAGCCCGTCGACACGGTGACGGCCAAGGGTCGGCATCACTGGCTGGTCATCCCGTACCGCAACGCGGCCACGAAGACGACCGGTGAGCCGCTGCACACCCTGTCGTCGGTCGACTCCGCTGGCATCGCCTCGCCGGCGCCCGCGCTGGAGGACTGCCACTACCGAATGATCCAGCCGCGCGAACAGCTCCTCGCGCAGCGCTTCCCGGCCGACTACATCGTCCACGGCAACAAGGGCGAGCAGACCATGCAGGCCGGAAACGCCGTCTCCTGCAACGTCGCCCAGTGGATCGGCGAGCGCGTCACCGCCGCCCTCGCCCGCACCGCCGCACACGCCGCCTGACCGCCGGAGGGGTACGAACTGTACCCCTCAACAAGGGGGTACAAAGTGTCCCCCTTACCGCCCAGTAGGGCGCCCATCATCTCTCCACGGGCCCGGCCGCCCACCTCCTACAGCGTCGGCCGGGCCCACCCTCCCGCCATTCCGGAAGGAACCTTCAGTGAAGCACCCCGACGACGACAACGAACTCTTCAACCGATTGGAAGCCGAGATGGCCGCCGACTCCGGCGGCGAGGTGGTCGACCTCGACAAGGCACGGTCGGCCCGTGCCGAGTCGGCCGACCGGTCGCCCGACTCCGACGCTGGACGGTCGGGTGCCGGGTCGGCCGACCCGTCGGCGCCCGTGATGGTCGACCGGTCGGCACCGACCGCGACCGGCGCCGGCTACCTCGGTCGGCTCGCCGGAGCACGGCGCCGGGCGGTCGTCCCGGTCTGGCTGCGGTCGACCGCCGAACTCAAGACGGCCGCCGGGTGGGTGGCCCGCCACTACGCCCACGCTGCCGGGTATCACGTGCTGCGCGCCCCGGTCTACGCCGCCCGCCTCACCCTCCAGGCACCGACGGGGGCCGCGAAGTTCGTGGGCGGCACCCTGCGGTGGGTGGCCGACCGCGAGGGCGAACCGGTCCGACTCGCCGCCGTGCGCCGCGAGGACGCGGGCGAGTACCTGAAGCTGTCGCGGCAGCGCGACGGCCGGGTCCGACTGCGCACCCTCGTGACCGTGCTCGCCATGTTCACCGGTCTGGCCACCGCGCTGGCCATCTACGTGCTCGCCCCGACGTGGTTGCAGGCCGTGTCGGTGAGCGCGGTGGTGATGGCGCTCGGGTCGGCCGGCCGCAAGGCGGACGCCCCGGTCATCCACCGGGCCGTGGAACTGCCCAAGGCGGCCAAGCTCACCAGTGACATCGTGCTCCGCGCCCTCGGAGCGCTCGGTATCCCCGCGATCAATCAGGCGCAGGCCAAGGGGCGGGACGGGTTCGAGTTCACCGCCCCGATCACCCGCGACGGTCCGGGCTGGCGGGCGGAGGGCAACCTCCCCTTCGGCGTCACCGTGACCGACATCATCGAGCGCCGCGAACGCCTCGCCTCCGGCCTGCGCCGCCCGCTCGGCTGCGTGTGGCCCGAGGCGGTGGCCGACGAACACACCGGCCGCCTGGTGCTGTGGGTCGGCGACCAGGACCTGACCAAGGCGAAGAAGCCTCAGTGGCCGCTGGCCAAGGCTGGCGCGGTGGACCTGTTCAAGCCCGTCGCCTACGGCACCGACCAGCGCGGACGCTGGATCGACGTCACCCTGATGTACATCGCCGGGGTGATCGGCGCCATCCCCCGCATGGGCAAGACCTTCCTCCTCCGCCTGTTGCTGCTCACCGCCGCCCTCGACCCCCGGGCTGAGCTGCACACCTACGACATGAAGGGCACCGGCGACCTCGACCCGGTCGGCAACGCCGTCTCCCACCGGCACGCCGCCGGCGACGACGACGAAGCCATCGCCTACGCCCTCGCCGACTGGCGGGCGCTGCGCGAGGAACTGCGCCGCCGCACCAAGGTGATCCGCTCCCTGCCCCGGGACATCTGCCCCGAGTCCAAGGTCACGTCCGCGCTGGCGGACAAGCGCTCGCTCGGTCTGCACCCGATCGTGGTCGGGGTGGACGAGTGCCAGGTGCTGTTCGAGCACCCCGAGCACGGCAAGGAGTTCGAGGAGATCGCCACCGACCTGGTCAAGCGTGGCCCCGCCACCGGGATCGTGATGCTGCTGGCCACCCAGCGGCCCGACGCCAAGTCGCTGCCGACCGGGATCTCCGCGAACGCGTCCGCCCGCTGGTGCCTGAAGGTCATGGGCCAGACCGAGAACGACATGGTCCTCGGCACCTCGGCCTACAAGCGCGGGGTGCGGGCGACCATGTTCGCCTGGGGCGACAAGGGCATTCACTACTTCGTCGGCGAGGGCTCCGACGCCCGTATCGTCGCCTCCGTCTACGTCGACGCCCCCGGCGCCGAGACCATCGCCGCCCGCGCCCGCAAGGCACGCGAGACGGCCGGGCTGCTGTCCGGCCACGCGCTCGGGGAGGCACCGGAGACGGTCACGGGCCCGGCCTACGACCTGCTCGCCGACATCCTCGCCGTCATCCCGGCATCCGAGGCCAAGGTGTGGTCGGAAACCGTCGTCGCCCGGCTCGCCGAGCTGCGCGAGGACGTCTACGGCGGCTGGGACCCCGAAGGGCTGTCCGCAGCCCTGAAGCCGTACGGCGTCTCCACCATCCAGGTGGGCCGCCGGGTCAAGGGCAAGGTCGTCAACCGGCGCGGTATCGACCGCTCCCACATCACCACCGTGATTGCGGAGCGTGACGGAAAGCGGGACGCGGGCTGACCGTCCGGGGCCGCTAGCGCTAGCGGCATACCCCGCTAACGTTAGCGGCCCCGCTAGCACCCCAAACCATGTCTGATCAGGTCGCTAGCGGATAGCGGCCCACCTGCGGAAACCCCGGAGACCGCCCTGGAGGGCCTCTGATGACCCCCATTCTCCTTGCTATCGCCTGCCTCCTCATCGTCACGTTCGGTTACTGCGGGCTGTGTGCGGCCTCGCCGTTCGGCGACTGCCGCAGGTGCCGCGGCATGGGCCACGAACTGAAGACCGACCGCAAGGGACGGCTCAAGCGCGGCAAGAACTGCCGCCGCTGCAAGGCCACCGGCAAGCGCATCCGCGTCGGCCGCTGGCTCTACAACCGCTGGGCCCGCATCTACCGCGCCGGCACCGACACCCCCCGCCCGAAAGGCATCCGATGATCCTCAACATCTCCGCCGTGCTCCTCTTCGGCGCCGCGTCCGCGCTCGCCGTCAAGACCAAGTCCGCCGGGGGCGGCGCCGCCCTGGTGCTGTTCTTGTTCGGGTTCTTCGCCGCCGGAACCGGCGCCTACGAGCCCATCCACAACCTCGTCCAGGCGTCCGCCAACGCCATCGCCGAACTCGGCAACTAAGGAGGCACCACCGTGAACGAACCCCTCCGACGCCCGGCCGCGTACGACGCGACGGGCGTGGAAGTCCATCGCCCCGTGCCCCTCGCCCCCGCACCCACGGCGCCGCTCACGCCCGTGCAGCAGGGCGTCCCGTCGGTGGCGAGCGTCGTCCTGCCCGACGGCCGCGTCGTCACCGGCTACGCCGTCACCCCCGCCCAGCCCGAGCCGGTCACGCACAAGCCGCCTGTCTCCCGCGCGGCCGTGAACGTCGCCCTCGGAGGCGTCGGTTTCCTCGCGGTGTGCGGCGGGCTGTTCCTGCTGACCGCGTTCATCACCGCCCTGACCGCCCTGGTCACCCAGCTCGTCCTCCTCGCCGCTGTCCTCTTCGGCGGCTGGGTCGCCGTGCAGGTGTTCAACCCACGCGGTCACAGGGGCGGGACCACGGTCAACATTCGCAAGGCCACGTTCAAGCGCAACCACTTCCACGGCTGACCAGCCAGAGCAGGAGAGATTCGTGTTCGAGATCCGCGTCATCACCGACCCGGCCGACACCGACCGCGTCACCGCCGCTCTGTCCGCCGCCTTCGACACCGGCCCGGCGCGCCGGTACCCGACCCGTGACGGCAAGCGCACCCGCCTCTACGTCACCGCCGACCATCGCCCCGAGCCGGGACCCTGGCCCACGCCGGAAGAGGCGTACGCGCTCGCCCCGAGCGTCATCCGCGAGATCGGATGGACCGCGCAGACGGCCGCCGACAAGCCGTTCGGCCAAGACCTTGGCCGTGAGTTCTGGCTCCGAAAGGCCGCCCTGCTGGACCGCATCGCGCTGCGGGACGAAGAGGACGGCGCCCCCGGCGACGCGGTCGTGGCGGCCACGGAAGCAGCCCGCCGGCTCATCGCCTACGACCGGGACGGCGAGGGCCACTACCACGGCACGCCGTACTGGCCGGAGCACCCGGCGACCACCGCCAACCCGCGCGGCTACGTCCGCCAGGAGTACGCCGCCTTCGTCTAGACGCGCCCGGGGCGGGCGCCTCTCACCACAAGACCGCGCCCGCCCCGGCTCTCTTGTCCCTTCGACAGAAACAGGAGAACCCCCAGGATGCCTCACCTGGACGGCTCTGCCCAGCTCACCGCCGCGCTTGACGCTGCGTCCCGCGGCTGGCATGTGTTCCCCCTCATCCCCGGCGACAAGCGGCCCGCCATCCGTGACTGGGAGCAACGGGCCACCGTCGACCCGGATCGCATCACTCGGTGCTGGACCCACGCCCCCTACAACATCGGCGTCGCCACCGGGCCCTCCGGCCTGGTCGTCGTCGACCTCGACACCCCCAAGAGCCTCGACGACAAGCCGCCGGCCGCGTGGGCCGGTGGCGGCATCCTCGACGGAGCCGACGTGCTCGCCGCTCTCTGCGAGCGTCACCACCAGCACTACCCGGCCGACACCCACACCGTGGAAACCGGCCGAGGCGGATTGCACCTGTACTTCACCGCCCTCGACGGCGAGGAACTGCGCAACACACAGGGCAAGCTCGGTTGGAAGGTCGACACCCGCGCGGCCGGCGGCTACGTCGTCGGCGCGGGCAGCGTCGTTCCGGCAGGCTCCTACGACACCGCCCACGCTGCGTCCGCGGTGCCGCTGCCCAGTTGGCTGGCAAAACTGCTGCGTCCTGTGCCGCTGCCCCCACAACGGCCGGTCACGGTGCCACTGTCCACCCGCGACCGGCGCGGCAAGTTCCTCAACGGCACTCAACGACGAGTTGGCCCGCGTCACCGGCTCCGGCGACCACCAGCACAATCACGCCCTCTACATCGCCTCCGTCGCCCTCGGACAGCTCGTCGCCGGGGGAGAGCTGGACGCGCACGAGGTGACCGAGAAGCTCACCGAGGCCGCACTCAGCGTCGGCCAGAGCGAACGCGAGGCACGCCGCACCATCGCCTCGGGCCTGCGCGCCGGCGCCAACCGACCCCGGAAAGTCGCGGCATGAGCACCAACCCGATCCCCCCGCTGCACCTGTACTCCGTGCCCAGCGACCCCGAGACGGCCCCGAAGGAGCTGCCCAAGCGAGAGCGCCCGCGCACCGCATGGACCGCGGATCAGCTCATGGCCGCCGACTTCCCGGAGCCCAAGTGGGCGGTGCCCGGCATCCTCGCCGAAGGCGTCAACCTGCTCGCCGGACCGCCCAAGGTGGGCAAGTCGTGGCTCTCCCTCGGTCTGGCCCTCTCGGTCGCCTCCGGTGGCCATGCCTTCGACACCTTGCCCGTGGACGGCGGCCCGGTGCTGTACCTCGCCCTGGAGGACACCCCGCGCCGTCTCCAGACCCGCATGGGCAAGATGCTGGGAGGTCAGCCGGCCCCGGCCGGGCTGACCCTGGTCACCGAATGCCCGCCCTTCCCCCAGGGAGGCAGCGACGCAATCGCCAACTGGCTGGAGCGCAACCCGGACGCTCGCATGGTCGTCATCGACGTGTTCGCCAAGATGCGTGGCCCCGCCCCACAGGGAGTGTCCGCCTACGACGCGGACTATGTCGCCGTTGGCTACGCCAAGCGGATCGCCGATCACTACGGCATCGCCGTGGTACTGGTCCACCACGTCCGCAAGGCAGGCTCGGACGACTTCCTGACCGAGGTGTCTGGCACCAACGGCATCGCCGGAGCCGCGGACGCCACGCTCGTGCTGAAGCGGGCACGTGGGCAGGCGGACGGCATCCTGCACGTCACCGGTCGCGACGTCGACGAAGCCGAGTACGCGCTCCAGTTCCAAGCCGCCTCCGGCGCCTGGCAGATGCTCGATGGCCCGGTCACCGACCACACCATCGGCGACACGCGCGCCGCCATTCTCCGACACGTCCGCGTCCACCCCGGCGCCCGACCCAAGGACATCGTCGCTGCGCTGCCGCAGCTCGATGCCGAGAACGTCCGTCGCACCTGCTCCCGCATGGCCGCAGACGGACAGCTCGCCAAGGATGGCGCCGGCCGCTACTACCCGGACACCGAGACCCGGACAGAGGGCAAGCCGGGGGTGTCCCAGGTGTCCGACTGTCCCAATCCGTCATCTGACCTGCGCAAACAGGTAGGACAGCCGGAATCGGGACTGTCCCACCTGTCCGACTCCCGTCCTGCTGACGAGAACCCGGGGGAGGTCGACCGTGACGCGTGACGAAATGCTCACGATCTCTGAAGTTGTCGAGGAAATCGGCGTACCCGTCTCCACCTTCTACCGCTGGCGACAGCTGAGGAAGGGACCGAAGGCAATCAAGCTCCCGAACGGCGCTGTGCGTATTCGCCGTTCGGAGTTGGAGCGCTGGATTGCAGCTCTGGAGGAAGCCGCGTGAACGATCGCAAGACCAGCGCAATGCCGGGTGCTCGTGAAGGCGAGTGCCCGGCCACGCCTGAAAAGCCCACGCTTTCTACGGATGTCCGGGTGTGGAAAGTGAGCAAGATTTCCAGCAAGACGGCGCCTTACCAACTCCGTTGGGTGGTCGCTGGGAAAGTCCGTCATGCGACTTTCATGACGGCAGCCCTTGCCGACAGTCGTCGTTCGGAGCTTTGGCAAGCCATGCGTAGGGGCGAAGCCTTCGACGTGGAGACTGGGCTTCCCGAGTCGGAACTTCGGGCAGCGGCAGAGAAGGAAAACGTCAAGCCTGACCCCTCGTGGTGGGATTTCTCGCGCGAGTACATGGCCCTGCGCTGGCGCACGGCCGCGGCAAAGACGCGTGAGGGGTTGGCGGACAGCCTCGCTACCGCAGCACTCGGCATGTTGGGGGAGAGCCCTGGGGTGCCGGACCTGGAAGACGTACGGCGCGCCGTACGGTGGGCCGTCGTTCCGGCTCACAAGGGCCAAGAGCCCCCGCCGGACCTGGAGAAGGTCTGTGCGTGGCTGGCGAGCAATTCCCTTCCCCTGTCGGCTCTCAGGGACTCCAAGGCCGTGCGAGACGTCCACTATCGGCTGTCGTTCAAGCTGGACGGCAAACCGGCGGCAGCGGATACGTACAAGCGCCGTCGGCGTGGATTCAACACGGCCATGGACTACGCGATCGAGGAGGGATATTTAGACGGAAATCCGCTCGCTGGGTTGAAACGGCCTGCCGCAAATGGGAGCGATGCCGTAGACCCGCGAGTATTGGTCAACGAGGTGCAGGGGCGACAACTCCTTACGGCCGTCTCGTATGTCGGCTCGGTGAATCGGAACCGAGGGCGGCGCCTTGTGGCATTTTTCGCCTGCATCCTGTACGCAGCGATGCGTCCGGCGGAAGTGGTCGGTCTCCGGCTCTCTGACTGCCATCTCCCCGAAAAGGGATGGGGGACCCTCACTCTCTGGGAGACACGTCCGATCTCCGGCAAGAAATGGACCGACTCCGGTGAGCGGCACGATAAGCGTGGGCTGAAGTCACGGGAGCCTGGCACGGACAGGCCGGTACCGATTCCGCCCGTGCTGGTGGCGATGCTCCGAGCGCACCTGAAGGAGTTCGGCACTGCCAAGGACGGGCGGCTTTTCCCCAACGAGCGGGGGGACCTGCTCGGTACCTCCAGCTACTGGCGGGTGTGGCAGGAAGCCAGACTGCTGGCGCTTCCGCCGGACAAGCTGGACTCGCCCTTGGCCCGGAAGCCGTACCACCTGCGAGCCACATGCATCACGAACTGGCTCCGTGCGGGCCTCCCGGTAGCAGAGGTGGCCCGGCGCGCCGGCAACTCCCCGGAGGTCATCCACCGCCGCTACGCGGGCTGTATCGACGACAGCGAAGAGGAGAACAACAAGAGGATCGAGAGAACCATGGGGTGGGACGCCGACGTTCGGTGATCCATTGGCCGGGCGCTACAGTCACCGATCATGCGAAAGGTCGGAAGGCATGTAGCGCCCTTTATTCTCCTGGCACTGGTGGCCGGTTGCGGCACAAAGAGCACGACGACGAGAGCTGGCGGCGTCACGACGACCGTTGTGCAAGATAGTCAGTGGGTAACGGCACTGATATCTGCCGGAGCCGTCCTGATCAGTTCCGCTTTGGCCGCTTGGACGGCTCACTACTTCACGGCCCGCACCGAGAAGACGAGACAAGCCCACGCTGAGAAGCAGGAAGACTCCAAGCGGCGTCATGAAGCACGACTCGCTGAGGAACAGCGAGTGAGGGAGCAGGTGATCGCCACGGCGACGGCCATCTCAAAGATGCTGCATGACTTCCGTGCGAAGGCTGGCGAGGCGGCTGATGCCCTGAACGTCCAAGCCGCGGACTTGTACGACGAGTGCGACAAAATCGTGCGTAAGCACCATGACGAAGCGCTACCCGTCATCGAAGTCATGCCGGACTTCGATCTTCGGCAGAGGGCCAACAAGGTGTTCGAGGTCCATGGGCTCTGGGCTGCCGAGATGACAGCAGCCACCGTGAATGGCACCGCGCAGCCTGACGCCGACGGGTTGGATGACAGTCGCGAGCGGTTCTACCGGCATGCTCGGACAGTGATCAAGAACGCCGCAGCTTGACCCACACGCCACTCACACACGAACAGTGCGCAACAACGAGAAAGAGCGGGATCCAGTGAGACTGGGTCCCGCTCTTTGCGTTAGGCATCTACGCTGGTCAACCGCATGATCATGCTGGTCGAGGCGAAGTGCCCCCGGCAGGATTCGAACCTGCGCACACGGCTCCGGAGGCCGTTGCTCTATCCCCTGAGCTACGGGGGCGTGTCGGTCGCGGTCGGTGTTGCTCGCGGCGACGGGTAGAACACTACCAGCTCGTCCGGGGTGGTCATGAACGGGTTTTCACGGTCGTGCCGCGTCGTTAGCCCGCCCCCGGTCGGCAGGTGCCGGCGTCAGCCGTCGGGGCGTTGTCCCCCGCGCGGGGTGGAAGTGGGGAAAAGCCGGACGCGGTGGCCGGTCCGGACCTACTCTCGAGTTGTGCCTAGGGCGTCTGGCCGGGTTCTTGTTGTGGACGACAACAAGGTCATCCGGCAGCTGATCAGGGTCAACCTCGAGCTGGAGGGCTTCGAGGTCGTGACCGCGGGCGATGGTGCCGAGTGTCTGGAAGTCGTCCATCAGGTGCGGCCCGACGTCGTGACGCTGGACGTGGTCATGCCTCGGCTGGACGGAGTGCGGACCGCCGCCCGGCTGCGTGCCGATCCGCGTACGCGGGACCTTCCGATCGCCATCGTCAGTGCCTGTACGCAGTACGAGATCGACGCCGGGTTCGACGCGGGGGCCGACGCCTTTCTGTCCAAGCCCTTCGAGCCGGCCGAGCTCGTCGCGCTCGTGCGGCAGTTGGTCGAGCGCAAGACCCGTGCGGGTGGCGCGGGCGCGTTCCGGGCCGTGTTCGGTGCGGCGGGGGAGAGCGAGTCGCCGGCTCAGGCCGAGCCGGCCGGGTGAGGGACGTCTCCCCGTGCACGGGGGCGGTGGGTGGTTCGTCCACATGTCGGGATCAGGGTCAAACCTGTTCGCCTACCCACCCCCCTCCTCCCATACGCTTGACCCGTGACCCCCGCAGAGCTCTCCCGCACCGTGCTGCACGCGGTGCGTCGCGCTGTCGACGCGGGGGAGCTGAGTGTGACCGTTCCGGAGCGGGCCGTGGTCGCCCCGCCGGGGCCCGGAGGGTGCGGTGACTACGCGACCAACATCGCCCTCCAGCTGGCCCGGCCGGCCGGGCAGCCGCCTCAGCGGGTGGCCCAGCTGCTGCGGCCGTACCTCGTCGACGCCGACGGTGTCACCGACGTAGTCCTCACCGGGCCCGGGTTCCTCAACATCAGCCTCGGCGGGGCCGCACCCGCCGCGCTCGTCGAGGAGATCCTCGGCGCCGGCGCCCGGTACGGGTACGCCGACGGGCCCGACGGCCGCATCGTGCAGCTGCACTGCCCCCACGACGTCCGTGCCGTCGTCGTCGCCGAAGTCGCCGCCCGCATCCTGCGGTCGCAGGGCGCGCTCGTCCGGGCCACGGCCGAAGCCTTCGACGCCGAGTGGACCGCCGTCCTCGGGGTGCGCCTCGACGGGGTCGGACCGGCGCCCGAGAGTCTGCCCGTCAACGTGCGTCCGGTCCCCGCGCCCGCCGACCCCCTGCCCCTCGGCCGCGACGCCGCCCGCTGGGCCCTGCTCCACCCCGCCGCCCACGACCGGCCCCGGATCGGCGACGAGCACCTCGCCCAGCGCGAGAGCAACCCCCTCTTCCGGGTGCGGTACGCCCACGCCCGCACCCGCGCCCTCGCCCGCAACGCCGCGGATCTCGGATTCGGCGCCCACCCCGGTCCGGTCACCGGTCCTCAAGACCTCGTCGCCGCCCTCGCCGACCATCTCCGCGTGCTCGCCGCCGCGGCGACCCACCGCGCGCCCGACCGGCTCGCCCGGCACCTCGTCACCGTCGCCGACGCCGCGCTGCCCTTCCTGGCCACCGTGCTGCCGCGCGGCGGGGAGAAACCCTCGGCCGCCCACCGCGCCCGGCTCGCCCTCGCCGAAGCCGCCGGGACGGTGCTGGCCGGCGGCCTGACCCTGCTCGGTATCGACGCACCCGACCACCTCTGAAGAGAGCACAGAAGACGTCATGAGCCGTTCCGCACACCCCGCCGGGCCCCGTCACGCCGATGTCCTTCCCGAGGGGCACTACTCCGCTCCGCCCGCCGACCTGAACGCCCTCGACCCCAAGGTCTGGGCGCAGACCGTGGAGCGGGGCGAGGACGGTGTCGTCACCGTCGGCGGGATCAGCGTCACGCAGCTCGCCGAGGAGTACGGCACTCCCGCCTACGTCCTCGACGAAGCCGACTTCCGGGCCCGTGCGCGGGCCTGGCGTACCGCCTTCGGGGCGGATGCCGACGTGTTCTACGCCGGCAAGGCGTTCCTGTCCCGTGCCGTCGTGCGGTGGCTGCACGAGGAGGGGCTGAACCTCGACGTCTGTTCCGGCGGTGAGCTCGCGACCGCGCTGTCCGCCGGGATGCCCGCCGACCGCATCGCCTTCCACGGCAACAACAAGTCGCCCCAGGAGATCGAGCGCGCCGTCCGCGCCGACGTCGGACGGATCGTGCTCGACTCCTTCCAGGAGATCGCGCGCGTCGCCCACATCGCCCAGTCCCTCGGCAAGCGGCAGCGCGTGCAGATCCGCATCACGGTCGGGGTCGAGGCGCACACGCACGAGTTCATCGCCACCGCCCACGAGGACCAGAAGTTCGGGATTCCGCTGGCCGGGGGGCAGGCGGCCGAAGCCGTGCGGCGGGCGCTGCAGCTCGACGGGCTCGAGCTGATCGGGATCCACTCCCACATCGGGTCGCAGATCTTCGACATGTCCGGGTTCGAGGTCGCCGCCCACCGGGTGGTCGGGCTGCTCAAGGACATCCGTGACGAGCACGGGGTCGAGCTGCCCGAGATCGACCTCGGGGGCGGGCTCGGGATCGCCTACACCAGTGACGACGACCCCCGCGAGCCGCACGAGATCGCCAAGTCGCTCACCGAGATCGTCACGCGGGAGTGCGAGAGCGCGAAGCTGCGTACGCCGCGGATCTCCGTCGAGCCGGGGCGCGCCATCGTCGGACCCACCGCCTTCACGCTCTACGAGGTCGGCACCGTCAAGCCCCTCGAAGGGCTGCGCACCTACGTCTCCGTCGACGGCGGCATGTCGGACAACATCCGCACCGCGCTGTACGACGCCGAGTACACCGTCGCCCTGGTCTCCCGCACCTCCGACGCCGAGCCGATGCTCGCCCGGGTCGTGGGCAAGCACTGCGAGAGCGGCGACATCGTGGTGAAGGACGCCTTCCTGCCGGGGGACCTGGCGCCCGGGGACCTCATCGCCGTACCGGCGACCGGGGCGTACTGCCGTTCCATGGCCAGCAACTACAACCACGCACTGCGTCCGCCCGTCGTCGCCGTGCGCGAGGGCGAGGCCCGCGCCATCGTGCGGCGGGAGACGGAGGAGGATCTGCTGCGTCTCGACGTCGGCTGAGCCGGACGCCGAGCTCGGCATCAAGGGGGGCGGAGGCGGAAGATCTTCCGTCTTCCGCCCCTGCGAAAATGAAATAAACGTCTCATGATGCGGACGAATGGCAGGAAATCCCGTCCGGTGCGTGAGACTGGTCGAACCTAGACGGTAAGAGGAAACGAGGTCGGATGATGCGTACGCGTCCGCTGAAGGTGGCGCTGCTGGGCTGTGGAGTGGTCGGCTCAGAGGTGGCGCGCATCATGACGACGCACGCCGACGACCTCGCCGCCCGGATCGGGGCCCCGGTGGAGCTCGCGGGTGTCGCCGTACGGCGCCCCGACAAGGTGCGCGAGGGGATCGACCCGGCCCTCGTCACCACCGACGCCACCGCCCTGGTCAAACGCGGGGACATCGACGTCGTCGTCGAGGTCATCGGCGGCATCGAGCCCGCCCGGACGCTCATCACCACCGCCATCGAGCACGGCGCGTCCGTGGTGTCCGCGAACAAGGCGCTCATCGCCCAGGACGGCGCCGCGCTGCACGCCGCGGCCGACGAGCACGGCAAGGACCTCTACTACGAGGCCGCCGTCGCCGGCGCCATCCCGCTGATCCGGCCGCTGCGCGAGTCCCTGGCCGGTGACAAGGTCAACCGCGTCCTCGGCATCGTCAACGGGACGACGAACTTCATCCTCGACGCCATGGACACCACCGGCGCCGGGTACCAGGAGGCGCTCGACGAGGCCACCGCCCTCGGGTACGCGGAGGCCGACCCGACCGCCGACGTCGAGGGCTTCGACGCCGCCGCCAAGGCCGCCATCCTCGCCGGGATCGCCTTCCACACGCGCGTGCGCCTCGACGACGTCTACCGCGAGGGCATGACCGAGGTCACCGCCGCCGACTTCGCCTCCGCCAAGGAGATGGGCTGCACCATCAAGCTGCTCGCCATCTGCGAGCGGGCGGCGGACGGGGGATCGGTCACCGCGCGCGTGCATCCCGCGATGATCCCGCTCAGCCATCCGCTGGCGAACGTGCGCGAGGCGTACAACGCCGTCTTCGTGGAGTCCGAGGCCGCCGGGCAGCTCATGTTCTACGGGCCCGGCGCCGGCGGCTCCCCGACCGCCTCCGCCGTGCTCGGCGACCTCGTCGCCGTCTGTCGCAACCGGATCGGCGGCGCGACCGGACCCGGTGAGTCCGCGTACGCCGCACTGCCCGTCTCGCCGATGGGCGACGTCGTCACGCGCTACCACATCAGCCTCGACGTGGCCGACAAACCGGGCGTGCTCGCCCAGGTCGCGACCGTGTTCGCGGAGCACGGTGTCTCCATCGACACCGTGCGGCAGTCCGGCAAGGACGGCGAGGCATCCCTCGTCGTCGTCACCCACCGTGCGTCCGACGCCGCCCTCGGCGGTACCGTCGAGGCGCTGCGCAAGCTCGACACCGTGCGGGGTGTCGCCAGCATCATGCGGGTTGAAGGAGAGTAACCAGCAATGACCCACCAGTGGCGCGGAATCATCGAGGAGTACCGGGACCGGCTGCCCGTCTCCGACAGCACGCCCGTCGTGACGCTCCGCGAGGGCGGCACGCCGCTCGTGCCCGCGCAGGTGCTCTCCGAGCGCACGGGCTGCGAGGTCCACCTCAAGGTCGAGGGGGCGAACCCGACCGGGTCCTTCAAGGACCGCGGCATGACGATGGCCATCAGCAAGGCCAAGGAGGAGGGCGCGCAGGCCGTCATCTGCGCGTCGACGGGCAACACCTCGGCCTCCGCCGCCGCCTACGGCGTGCGGGCCGGCATGGTGTCGGCCGTGCTGGTGCCGCAGGGCAAGATCGCGCTCGGCAAGATGGGCCAGGCCCTCGTGCACGGCGCGAAGATCCTCCAGGTCGACGGCAACTTCGACGACTGCCTCACGCTCGCTCGCGCGCTGAGCGACAACTACCCCGTGGCGCTGGTCAATTCGGTCAACCCGGTACGTATCGAGGGGCAGAAGACGGCCGCCTTCGAGATCGTGGACATGCTCGGCGACGCGCCCGACATCCACGTCCTGCCGGTCGGCAACGCGGGCAACATCACCGCGTACTGGAAGGGGTACAAGGAGTACGCCGCCGACGCGGTCAGCACGAAGACGCCGCGCATGTGGGGTTTCCAGGCCTCCGGCAGCGCCCCGATCGTGCGCGGCGAGGTCGTCAAGGACCCGTCGACCATCGCCACCGCCATCCGCATCGGCAACCCCGCCTCCTGGGATCTCGCGCTCGCCGCGCGGGACGAGTCGGGCGGTGCCATCGACGAGGTGACGGACCGTGAGATCCTGCGCGCCTACCGGCTGTTGGCCTCCCAGGAGGGTGTCTTCGTGGAGCCCGCGTCCGCCGCGTCGGTCGCCGGTCTGCTGAAGGCCGCCGAGCTGGGCAAGGTCGACCCGGGGCAGCGCATCGTGTGCACCGTCACCGGCAACGGCCTCAAGGACCCCGACTGGGCCGTCGCGGGCGCCCCGCAGCCGGTCACCGTCCCGGTCGACGCGGCGACGGCGGCCGAGCGCCTCGGCCTGATCTGACCGTCCGGCCCGAGGGCACCGTCCGGCCGCCCGGCTCAAGGGCACGGTCCGACGGCCCGGCCCAAGGGCACGGTCCGACCGCCCGGGCCCGAGGGCGCGATACGACGGCCCTGGCCACGCCTCCGATCCGACAGCCCGGACGGGGGCGCGGCCCCACGGCCCGAACCCGAGGTCGCGCCCATCTCCCCGGCGTAAGAGGGCGTAAGCGACGCTCGGCCGGGAAAGTCCTTTACGGGGGGTGCACAGGGGGCTTACGACACGCATCGTGCGCCTCCCGTGCGCCCTATGTCGCCACAGAACCTTCCTTCGATAGGCTGTACCGAACCCGCCTGCCGCATATGCCGCGGCGCCGCGTTGTCTCCGCGGTCCGAAAGCGGCTGGTGGCGGTCGGTCGTGCCGGTCGCGGCCGACCGTGTTCGGCACGGGCCGGTCGTTCGGCAGGAAGCGGCGAGCCCCAGGGTCCCGTACGTCATCGAATGTCATTCGACAGTCACGCAGCTCAAGGAGAGTCATCGAGCGATGGCCGGTCCAGCCTTCCGCGCCGCCGCCGTCAGGGTGCGCGTCCCCGCCACCAGCGCCAACCTCGGCCCGGGCTTCGACGCCCTCGGCCTCGCGCTGGGCTTGTACGACGACGTGGTCGTCCGGGTCGCCGACTCCGGGCTGCACATCGACATCGCGGGTGAGGGCAGCGAGACCCTGCCGCGCGACGAGAAGCACCTCCTCGTCCGTTCCCTGCGCACGGCCTTCGACCTGCTGGGCGGACAGCCGCGCGGCCTGGAGATCGTCTGCGCCAACCGCATCCCGCACGGCCGCGGACTCGGCTCGTCGTCCGCCGCCATCTGCGCGGGGATCGTCGCCGCGCGCGCGGTGACCATAGGCGGCGAGGCCCGCCTCGACGACGGTGCGCTGCTCGACCTCGCCACCGAGATCGAGGGCCACCCCGACAACGTCGCGGCCTGCCTGCTGGGCGGATTCACCCTGTCCTGGATGGAGTCCGGCGCCGCCAGGGCGATCAGGATGGAGCCCGCCGATTCCATCGTTCCGGTGGTTTTCGTACCCGGAAAGCCGGTACTGACGGAGACCGCACGAGGTCTTCTCCCACGCACCGTCCCGCACGTCGACGCCGCCGCCAACGCAGGCCGCGCCGCGCTGCTCGTCGAGGCCCTCACCAGGCGCCCCGAGCTGCTGCTGCCGGCCACCGAGGACCGTCTGCACCAGGAGTACCGCGCGCCGGCCATGCCGGAGAGCGCGGCGCTGGTGGAGCGGCTGCGCACCGACGGCATCCCCGCGGTCATCTCCGGCGCGGGGCCCACGGTGATGGCACTGGCCGACGCCGACACGGCCGACAAGGTCGAGGCGCTGGCCGGCACGGACTGGGCGGCCAACCGGCTCAGCCTGGACCAGCAGGGCGCGAGCGTTCTGCCACTGGCGACCTGACACGGTTGCCGGATTTCGAGAGGGGGAATGTTTGTTGGATCCGGTAGTGTTAATCTCAAGTCTGCACCCGACCCCACCATGGCGAGGTGCCTCGTGTCCCCGTCCGGGACAGACATTCTTCCGGGAGCCCCCCAAGCCGCATTGTGCAGTGGACGTCGTACGTGAGCAGTACGGCCGACGCGGACACTGAGCGGCCCGCCGGGCACGCTTCGGAACCGGTGCGACCACGCCGCGTGACACAGACACTGGGTGCCACGGCCAGGGGGCGCGCCATCACCAGATATTCCTTCCGCCGTTCAGGCGGACCACCGCCCCGGCACGGTTCGCACAGCAAGGACCGAAGCCGGACAGCACAACCGGTCGCCGAGCCAGACAGGCCGACGTCCGCTCCAGGGAAGGACCCTTCGTGAGCGACACCACCGATCTGATGGGCGCACGTGTCGAGGAGACCGCTGCCGCGCCCGCCACGGACGCCTCCGCGCCTGCCACCGGTGCCGGCTCCCGGCGGCGCCGCGGTACCGGCCTCGAGGGCATGGTGCTGGCCGAGCTGCAGCAGGTCGCATCCGGCCTCGGCATCAGGGGCACCGCGCGCATGCGCAAGAGCCAGCTGATCGAGGTCATCAAGGAGGCGCAGGCCGCCGGGGGAGCCCCCGCCAAGGCCGCGCCCGCCGCCGCGGACACCGCCGGCGAGACCAAGCCGAAGCGCCGCAGCACCTCCCGTACCCGTACGGGCGACGAGGCCCCCGCCGAGAAGGCGGAGAAGGCCGGCAAGGCGGAGAAGGCCGAGAAGAAGGCGGACAAGACCGCCGCGGACAAGGCCGCCGCCCAGCAGCAGATCGAGATCCCCGGTCAGCCGTCCCCCAAGGTCTCGCCGTCGGGCGAGCAGGCCGGTGACGAGGCCCCCTCCGAGCGCCGTCGCCGCCGGGCCACCGCCGACGCGGGCAGCCCGTCCGCCGCCACCGAGGCCGTGGCCGTGGAGACCCGCAGCGAGCCGAAGGCCGACGCGTCGGCCCAGCAGCAGGGCCAGGGCGACGCCCGTTCCGACGGCGAGGGCGGCGAGGGCCGCCGTCGCGACCGCCGTGACCGCGGCCGTGACCGCGACCGTGACGGTGGCCGCGACCGTGACGGTGGCCGCGACCGCCGGGGCAAGGGCGACGACCAGAACCAGGGCGGCGGACGCCAGGACCGTCAGCAGGGCGGCGGCCGTCAGGACCGCCAGCAGGACGACGGCTACGACGACGACGGCGGCGGCCGCCGCGGCCGTCGGGGCCGGTACCGCGACCGCCGGGGCCGTCGCGGGCGCGACGAGGTGCAGGAGCCGCAGATCGCCGAGGACGACGTCCTGATCCCCGTCGCGGGCATCCTGGACATCCTCGACAACTACGCGTTCATCCGCACCTCCGGCTACCTGCCGGGCCCGAACGACGTGTACGTCTCCCTCGCCCAGGTCCGCAAGAACGGCCTGCGCAAGGGCGACCACATCACCGGCGCGGTCCGTCAGCCCAAGGAAGGCGAGCGGCGCGAGAAGTTCAACGCCCTCGTCCGGCTCGACTCCGTCAACGGCATGGCGCCCGAACACGGCCGCGGCCGCCCGGAGTTCAACAAGCTGACGCCGCTGTACCCGCAGGACCGCCTCCGCCTGGAGACGGACCCGGGCGTCCTCACCACCCGCATCATCGACCTCGTCGCGCCGATCGGTAAGGGCCAGCGCGGTCTGATCGTGGCCCCGCCGAAGACCGGCAAGACCATGATCATGCAGGCGATCGCCAACGCGATCACCCACAACAACCCCGAGTGCCACCTGATGGTCGTCCTCGTCGACGAGCGTCCGGAAGAGGTCACCGACATGCAGCGGTCGGTCAAGGGCGAGGTCATCTCCTCGACCTTCGACCGCCCGGCCGAGGACCACACCACGGTCGCCGAGCTCGCCATCGAGCGCGCCAAGCGCCTCGTGGAGCTGGGCCACGACGTCGTCGTGCTGCTCGACTCGATCACCCGCCTGGGCCGCGCGTACAACCTCGCCGCCCCGGCCTCCGGCCGCATCCTGTCCGGTGGTGTCGACTCGACCGCCCTGTACCCGCCGAAGCGCTTCTTCGGTGCGGCCCGCAACATCGAGGACGGCGGCTCGCTGACCATCCTCGCCACCGCCCTGGTGGACACCGGGTCCCGCATGGACGAGGTCATCTTCGAGGAGTTCAAGGGCACCGGCAACGCCGAGCTCAAGCTCGACCGGAAGCTCGCCGACAAGCGCATCTTCCCCGCCGTGGACGTCGACGCGTCCGGCACCCGCAAGGAGGAGATCCTGCTCGGCAGCGAGGAGCTCGCCGTCACCTGGAAGCTGCGCCGGGTGCTGCACGCCCTCGACCAGCAGCAGGCGATCGAGCTGCTCCTCGACAAGATGAAGCAGACCAAGTCGAACGTCGAGTTCCTGATGCAGATCCAGAAGACGACGCCGACGCCGGGCAACGGCGACTGATCCGCCGCCGGACCCGACCCGAAGTCCCGTTCCGTCACGCAGGTGACGGGGCGGGACTTCCGGCTTGTATGGGCCGTTCGTGTTGCGATCTTCGCCACAGGCGGCGGTTCCCCGGCCGCCCGCGGGTACCCGGACGGGTGCCCGAGGATTCCCAGGTCAGCGGCGGGGGCCGATGTACGGGGAACACACTGCGTAACCGATTCCCCACCTGATGGCCACAGACCGTTGTGCAACCCTGTCCCGAGTTCCGCCGTCTCGGTCACGGAGGGACGATGGTGAGGAACCGGCGGAAACCCGTCGGAGCCGACCGACCCGACCCTGAGCGCAGGGGGTAGCCGACCGTACGAACACCGAGGAGCCCATGTCCGCCGAGAGCACGCCGGATCCCGCGATACCCGACCCCGGTCAGTCCCGTACCACCGGACCCGGCCGCCGGGGCAAGGGCCGCCGCCGCAAGCCCCGGGCCAGACGGCGCAGGGCCCTGCTCGTCGCGGCCTGGAGCGCGGCGGGCGTCGTGGTCCTGGGCGGCACCGGCGCCGGAGTGGTGCTCTACCAGCTCAACGGCAACCTCCAGAGCGTCGACATCGACCAGGTCCTCGGCGCCGACCGGCCGGCGAAGGCCGACAACGGCTCGCAGAACATCCTGGTCCTCGGCTCGGACACCCGCGCAGGCGGGAACAAGAAGCTGGGCGGAGGCACCGACGACGGCACCGCCCGCTCGGACACGGCGATGGTCCTGCACGTCCACAAGGGCCACAAGAAGGCCAGCGTGGTCTCCATCCCGCGCGACACCCTCATCGACCGCCCCGAGTGCACCGACGCCCACGGCGGCGAGCACCCCGCGGCGAACGGCGTGATGTTCAACTCCGCCTACTCCACCGGCGGCGCCGCCTGCGCCGTGAAGACCGTCGAGTCGATCAGCGGGCTGCGCATGGACCACTACCTGGAGGTCGACTTCAGCGGCTTCCAGCAGCTCATCGACGACCTCGGTGGCGTAGACATCACCACCACCGAGGCCATCAAGGACCCCGACAGCCACCTCGACCTGCCCGCCGGCACCCACACGCTGACCGGCGAGCAGGCCCTCGGCCTGGTCCGCACCCGGCACGGCGTCGGCGACGGTTCCGACCTCGGCCGCATCCAGCTCCAGCAGGCCTTCGTCAAGGCACTGGTCGACCAGGTCAAGGACATCGGCCTGCTCGGCAACCCCAAGAAGCTGTACGACATCGCCGACACCGCCACCAAGACCGTGACGACCGACTCCGACCTGGGCTCGGTCAACTCCCTGATGTCCTTCGCGACCGGCCTGAAGGGCATCGGCCCCGCCAACATGCACATGGTCACGATGCCGGTCGTCTACGACCCCGCCGACCCGAACCGGGTCCTCCTGGAGAAGGCCAAGGCCGACCAGGTGTGGACGGCCCTGAAGAACGACAAGCCGGTCCCGGACTCGGCCACCGAGGGCACGGCGACCGGCGGCGCCGAGGGCGTCGTGAACGCGGGGGAATAGCCGACGGCAACCCCCGGTTTGGGAAGAGGACACCAGTCCTGGCAAACTGGTACGTCGGCTCCGGTTCACGCGCCCGCATCCCGCGGAAGCGACCCGGCGCCCTCCCGAACCTAGGAGACACCTTGAAGCGCGACATCCACCCCGAGTACGTCGAGACGCAGGTCAGCTGCACCTGTGGCGCGTCGTTCACCACCCGCAGCACCATCGACAGCGGCACCATCCGCGCCGAGGTCTGCTCCGAGTGCCACCCGTTCTACACGGGCAAGCAGAAGATCCTCGACACCGGTGGCCGTGTGGCCCGCTTCGAGGCCCGCTTCGGCAAGGCTGCCGCCGGCTCCAAGAAGTAGCGAGCCACCGATCGCCGGTCCACGGCCGCGCCCCCAGCCGGGGGAGCGCCGGGACCGGCGTTTTTGGTCGCCCGCCTTCCCCTTCCAAGCAGTAAGCAGGAGCCCAAGATGTTCGAGGCCGTCGAGGAACTCGTCGCCGAGCACGCCGACCTGGAGAAGAAGCTCGCCGACCCGTCGGTCCACTCCGACCAGGCGAACGCGCGCAAGCTGAACAAGCGGTACGCCGAGCTGACCCCGATCGTCGCCACGTTCCGCTCCTGGAAGCAGACGGGCGACGACATCGAGACGGCGCGCGAGCTGGCCGCCGACGACCCCGACTTCGCCGCCGAGGTCAAGGAACTGGACAAGCAGCGCGAGGAGCTCACCGAGAAGCTCCGCCTCCTGCTCGTCCCGCGCGACCCCAGCGACGACAAGGACGTCATCCTCGAGATCAAGGCGGGCGCGGGCGGCGACGAGTCCGCCCTGTTCGCCGGCGACCTGCTGCGCATGTACCTGCGCTACGCCGAGCGGGTCGGCTGGAAGACCGAGATCATCGACTCCACCGAGTCCGAGCTGGGCGGCTACAAGGACGTCCAGGTCGCCGTGAAGACCAAGGGCGGCCAGGGGGCCACCGAGCCCGGACAGGGCGTCTGGGCGCGGCTGAAGTACGAGGGCGGCGTGCACCGCGTGCAGCGCGTGCCCGCGACCGAGTCCCAGGGCCGTATCCACACCTCCGCGGCCGGCGTGCTCGTCACGCCCGAGGCCGAGGAGATCGACGTCGAGATCAACCCCAACGACCTGCGCATCGACGTCTACCGGTCCTCCGGCCCCGGTGGCCAGTCCGTCAACACCACCGACTCCGCCGTGCGCATCACGCACATCCCGACCGGAGTCGTCGCCTCCTGCCAGAACGAGAAGAGCCAGCTCCAGAACAAGGAGCAGGCGATGCGTATCCTGCGCTCCAGGCTGCTCGCGGCGGCGCAGGAGGAGGCGGAGAAGGAGGCCGCGGACGCCCGGCGCAGCCAGGTCCGCACCGTCGACCGCTCCGAGAAGATCCGCACGTACAACTTCCCGGAGAACCGCATCTCGGACCACCGCGTCGGCTTCAAGGCGTACAACCTGGACCAGGTCCTGGACGGTGACCTCGACTCGGTGATCCAGGCCTGCGTGGACGCGGACTCGGCGGCCAAGCTGGCCGCGGCGTAACCCCCGTACGACAGCTCGGAGGACCAGCGTGCAGCAACACCACGGGGGGCGACCCCCGAACCCCCGCAGCGTGCTGCTCGCGGAGGTGGCCCAGGCCACCCAGCGACTGGCCGACGCCGGCGTGCCCTCGCCGCGCACCGACGCGGAGGAGCTCGCCGCGTACCTGCACGGCGTCAAGCGGGGCGAGCTGCACACCGTGCCGGACGCCGACTTCGACGCCCGGTACTGGGAGGTCGTCGCCCGCCGCGAGGCACGCGAACCGCTCCAGCACATCACCGGACGCGCCTACTTCCGCTACCTGGAACTCCAGGTCGGCCCCGGCGTCTTCGTGCCCCGCCCCGAGACCGAGTCGGTCGTCGGCTGGGCCATAGACGCCGTACGCGCCATGGACGTCGTCGAGCCCTGCATCGTCGACCTGTGCACCGGCTCCGGCGCCATCGCGCTCGCCCTGGCCCAGGAGGTGCCGCGCTCGCGCGTGTACGCCGTGGAGCTGTCCGAGGACGCCCTCAAGTGGACGCGGAAGAACATGGAGGGGTCCAGGGTCGAGCTGCGCCAGGGAGACGCCCTGACGGCCTTCCCGGACCTCGACGGCCAGGTCGACCTGGTCGTCTCCAACCCGCCGTACATCCCGCTCACCGAGTGGGAGTACGTCGCCCCCGAGGCCCGCGACCACGATCCGCAGATGGCCCTGTTCTCCGGCGAGGACGGCCTCGACCTGATCCGCGGCCTGGAACGCACCGCGCACCGCCTGCTGCGCCCCGGCGGGGTCGTCGTCGTCGAGCACGCCGACACCCAGGGCGGCCAGGTGCCGTGGATCTTCACCGAGGAGCGGGGCTGGGCCGACGCGGCCGACCACCCCGACCTCAACAACCGCCCCCGCTTCGCGACCGCCCGCAAGGCGCTGCCGTGAGCACCCATCCGACTTCGACCCCGCAGTACGTGTACGAGGAGGCCCGCTAAATGGCACGGCGATACGACACCAACGACGCGACCGACCGTGTGACCGGTCTGCGCGAGGCCGCGTCCGCCGTCCGCCGTGGCGAGCTCGTGGTGCTGCCGACGGACACCGTGTACGGCATCGGCGCCGACGCCTTCACCCCGGAGGCCGTCGGTGACCTGCTGGAGGCCAAGGGCCGCGGCCGCAACATGCCCTCGCCCGTCCTCATCGGCTCGCCGAACACCCTGCACGGCCTCGTCACCGACTTCTCCGAGATGGCCTGGGAGCTGGTCGACGCCTTCTGGCCGGGCGCCCTGACGCTGGTCGCCAAGCACCAGCCGTCCCTCCAGTGGGACCTCGGCGAGACCCGCGGCACGGTCGCCGTCCGGATGCCGCTGCACCCGGTCGCCATCGAGCTGCTCACCGAGGTCGGCCCCATGGCCGTCTCCTCCGCCAACCTCACCGGCCACCCTGCGCCCGAGGACTGCGACGCCGCCCAGCAGATGCTCGGCGACTCCGTCTCCGTCTACCTCGACGGCGGCCCCACCCCCGGCAACGTCCCGTCGTCCATCGTCGACGTCACCCGCGAGGTGCCCGTGCTGCTGCGCGCGGGCGCGCTGTCGGCCGAGGAGCTGCGAAAGGTAGTACCCGACCTCGAGGTGGCGAATTGACGGCCCCTGGGACGGGGCGTGGCATAGGCAACGGGGAACGCGCCGCGGAGATCACGACGACGTTCGTGGGACTCCCGCGCGACAGCTTCCGCATCCTCCACGTCAGCACCGGAAACGTGTGCCGCTCGCCCATCACCGAGCGGCTGACCCGGCATTTCGTGACGGAGCGGCTCGGCGTGCTGGGCGGCGGCCTCATCGTGGAGAGCGCGGGCACCTGGGGCCACGAGGGCGCTCCCATGGAGGCGAACGCCGAGACGGTCCTCGCCGACTTCGGCGCGGACGCGGCCGGCTTCACCGGGCGCGAGCTGCTCGACGAGCACGTGATCCGCGCCGACCTGGTGCTCACCGCGACCCGTGACCACCGCGCGCAGGTCATCTCCATGGGGCACTCGGCCGGGCTGCGCACCTTCACCCTCAAGGAGTTCACCCGCCTGGTGAACGCCATCGACCCCGCGACGCTGCCGTCCCTGGACGACGGCGTGGTCGTGCGCGCGCGGGCGCTGGTGCGCGCGGCGGCCGCGCTGCGCGGGTGGCTCCTGGCCCCCACCGCGGAGGCGGACGAGGTGTACGACCCGTACGGGGCGCCGCTGACGTTCTTCCGGTCGATCGGGGACGAGATACACCAGGCGCTGGATCCGGTGGTCACGGCGCTGACCGGGGTCGCCGCGCGGACGTAGGCACCCCGTCGCGCGGCAACGCCGGGCGGCTTTCGCGCCCCGGGCCTACATTGGTCGTACGTCACCGTCGACGCACGCCCGGAGCGCACCATGTCGGTCACCCGCGACATCCTCGAGGCCGATGACAGCCTGCTCGGCGCCCTGCTGCGCCAGGACCCCGAGCTGGCCGAGATCCTGCTCGCCGAGGGCCGCCGCCAGTCGACGACCCTCCAGCTGATCGCCGCCGAGAACTTCACGTCCCCCGCCGTGCTCGCCGCCCTCGGCTCCCCGCTGGCCAACAAGTACGCCGAGGGCTACCCGGGCGCCCGGCACCACGGCGGCTGCGAGATCGTCGACGTCGCCGAGCGGCTGGCCGTCGAACGCGCCCAGGACCTCTTCGGCGCCGAGCACGCCAACGTGCAGTCCCACTCCGGCTCCTCGGCCGTCCTGGCCGCCTACGCGGCACTGCTGCGCCCCGGCGACACCGTCCTCGCCCTCGGCCTGCCCTACGGCGGCCACCTCACCCACGGCTCCCCGGCGAACTTCTCCGGCCGCTGGTTCGACTTCGTCGGCTACGGCGTGGACGCGGAGACCGGGCTGATCGACTACGACCAGGTGCGCACCCTGGCCCGCACGCACCGCCCCAAGGCGATCGTGTGCGGCTCCATCGCCTACCCCCGCAACCCCGACTACGCGACCTTCCGCGACATCGCCGACGAGGTGGGCGCCTACCTCATCGCGGACGCCGCCCACCCGATGGGGCTGATCGCCGGGGGAGCGGCGCCCAGCCCGGTGCCGTACGCCGACGTCGTCTGCGCCACCACGCACAAGGTGCTGCGCGGGCCGCGCGGCGGCATGGTCCTGTGCGGGAGCGAACTGGCGGAGCGGGTCGACCGGGCCGTCTTCCCGTTCACGCAGGGCGGCGCGCAGATGCACACCATCGCCGCCAAGGCGGTCGCCTTCGGCGAGGCGTCGACCCCGGCCTTCGCCGCGTACGCCCATCAGGTGATCGCCAACGCCCGCGCCCTCGCCGCCCACCTGGCCGCCGAGGGCCTGACCGTCACCACCGGCGGGACCGACACCCACCTGCTCACCGCCGACCCCGCCCCGCTCGGCGTCGACGGCAGGACCGCGCGGGGCCGGCTCGCGGCGGCCGGGATCGTCCTGGACTGCTGCGCACTGCCCCACGCGGACGCCCGCGGGCTGCGCCTGGGGACGGCGGCGGTGACCACCCAGGGGATGGGGGAGCGGGAGATGCGGGCGGTGGCCACGCTGCTCGCCGAGGTGCTCAGGGGCTCCGCGGAACCGGCGAAGGCGCGGGACGACGTACGGGATCTGGTCGCTCAGTTCCCGCCGTATCCGGACTGAGGCGGGGTAGGCGCGCGCACGTGCACAGCCACACGTGCAACCATCGTCGCTACCCGGAAGTCCTCAACCATATGCGCGCATCGCTAGGGTGTGAGGCTGGGAATGGCCAGCGAGACCTGTGGGGAAGCCCGTGCGTGAATACCTGCTGACGCTCTGCATCACGGCCGCGGTGACGTACCTGCTGACAGGACCGGTACGGAAGTTCGCGATCGTGGCGGGGGCGATGCCGGAGATCCGGGCACGTGACGTGCACCGGGAACCCACTCCGCGCCTCGGCGGTATCGCCATGTTCTTCGGGCTGTGCGCCGGACTGCTGGTGGCCGACCACCTCACCAACCTCAGCGAGGTCTTCGAGAAGTCCAACGAGCCGCGGGCCCTGCTCTCCGGCGCGGCCCTGATCTGGCTGATCGGCGTCCTGGACGACAAGTTCGAGATCGACGCCCTGATCAAGCTGGGCGGGCAGATGATCGCCGCCGGCGTGATGGTGGTGCAGGGCCTGACCATCCTGTGGATCCCGCTGCCGGGCATCGGCACGGTGGCGCTCACCCAGTGGCAGGGCACCCTGCTGACGGTGGCGCTGGTCGTCATCACCATCAACGCGGTCAACTTCGTGGACGGCCTGGACGGTCTCGCGGCGGGCATGGTGTGCATCGCGGCGGCGGCCTTCTTCATGTACGCCTACCGGATCTGGTACTCGTACGGCATCGAGGCCGCGGCGCCCGCCTCGCTGTTCGCGGCCATCCTGATGGGCATGTGCCTCGGTTTCCTGCCGCACAACATGCATCCGGCCCGGATCTTCATGGGCGACTCCGGCTCGATGCTGATCGGGCTCGTGCTCGCGGCCGGCGCGATCTCCGTCACCGGGCAGGTCGACCCGGACGTGATGAAGCTGTTCTCCGGCTCCGAGCGCAACACCGTGCACCAGATGGTGCCCGTCTACATCCCGCTGCTGATGCCGCTGACCATCATCGCCATCCCGGCCGCCGACCTGATCCTCGCGATCGTCCGGCGCACCTGGCGCGGTCAGTCGCCGTTCGCCGCCGACCGGGGGCACCTGCACCACCGGCTGCTGGAGATCGGGCACTCGCACAGCCGCGCGGTGCTGATCATGTACTTCTGGTCGGCGCTGATCGCCTTCGGCGCGCTCGCCTACTCCGTCAACTCCGCGTCGATGTGGATCGTGCTGGGCGTCGTCGCGCTGAGCGCGGTCGGGCTGGTGCTGCTCCTGCTGCCGCGCTTCACGCCGCGCGCCCCGCGCTGGGCCGAGCGCTTCGTGCCGCCCCGCTACCGCCGCCGCAAGGCCGTCGCCGTCGAGGCCGGGGCCGAGCCGACGCCCGCGGTGGGCGCGGACGAGGAGCGGGTGCCGGTGGCCGCGGGAGTCTCAGGCGTCAACGGAGCCACTGCCGTCGGCCCCCGCTCGCGCACGAGGTAAGAGGCACAAGGTAAGAATCTGACTAGAGCATTGCCAACTCGTGGGGGAACGAAGTACCCCATTACCAGACAAGTGGGTGCAGTAATCGCTCAGACGCGCACTGTCACTCTCATGTGTGACAGTAAGCACACCCACAGGTAAAGACCTCATCAAATAGTTTGTGATACGGTTCACGAGAACCCCCGGGTAAGGCTTAAGGACCGTAGTGCGACGGTCTCTTGGGCGTCAGGACATCGTTCGGCCCGGGACTACGCTCGTCCATGACGACACCCTGCCCCCTGTGAAAAGCGGAGTTGCCGCCATGCCGTCCAATGACGTCCGGACCTTGCTTCAGGCTGCCGTGCCCACGGCTGCCGTCGGCGCAGTAGCCGCCGTCGTCAGCGCCGTGGTCGCCGGCGGCAAGGGAGCGGTCGGCGCCGTCGTCGCGACCGTGGTGGCGATGCTCTTCATGGGAATCGGGCTCTACGTCCTGCAGCGCACCGCCAAATCGCTTCCGCACCTTTTCCAGGCGATGGGCCTGATGCTCTACGCGGCACAGATCCTGCTGCTGTTCGTCTTCCTGGCCGCGTTCAAGAACACGACGCTGTTCAACCCCCGGTCCTTCGCGATCACTTTGGTCGTCGTCACGCTCACGTGGATCGCCGCGCAGACGCGGGCGCACATGAAGGCCAAGATTCTCTACGTCGAGCCCGAGTCGTCGAGTGAAAAGTCCGAAAAGACGGGCCGCTCGTCGTGACGGGTAGGGCCGGGATAAAGAGGCATGTGAAGTCCTGCTATCGTCCGGTGCCAACTGCGGCATCGCGGGCGCGGGCATCCCAGCTGACGCCTGCTCATTCGCGAGGCGAGATGCCCCACAGCCGCCCCCACATCCGTAACACCAGTCCCGTGCCGTACAGCGGCTCCGCGCCGCGCCGACACAACGAGGTTGCCGTACCCATGCGCCACGATGAAGGAGCCCGCGGTGAGTGCTGACCCGACGCAGGTGCTCGCCTTCGAGACCGACTGCCACCTGTTCGACGGGTGTGGCTTCCCGGCTCCCGGCCTGCACTCGTTCCTCTTCGAGCCGCTCTGGGGCAACGCAGACGGCAACGGCATGTACTTCAACAAGCCGATGCTGCTCGCGCTGCTCGGCTCGGTCATCATCGTGGGCTTCTTCTGGGCCGCCTTCAACAAGCCGAAGGTCGTCCCCGGCAAGCTCCAGATGGTCGCCGAGGCCGGCTACGACTTCATCCGCCGCGGTGTCGTCTACGAGACGATCGGCAAGAAGGAAGGCGAGAAGTACGTACCGCTCGTCGTCACGCTCTTCTTCTTCGTCTGGATGATGAACCTCTGGTCGATCATTCCGGTCGCCCAGTTCCCGGTCACCTCGATCATCGCCTACCCGATGGTCCTGGCACTGATCGTCTACGTGCTGTGGGTCTCGCTGACCTTCAAGCGCCACGGCTTCGTCGGCTTCTTCAAGAACGTCACGGGCTACGACAAGTCCCTCGGCGCCGTGCTGCCGCTGTCGATGACCATCGAGTTCTTCTCGAACCTGCTGGTCCGCCCCTTCACCCACGCCGTCCGGCTCTTCGCGAACATGTTCGCGGGCCACACGCTGCTGCTCCTCTTCACGATCGCCAGCTGGTACATGCTGAACGGCATCGGCATCGCCTACGCGGGCGTCTCGTTCGTGATGACGATCATCATGACGGCCTTCGAGCTCTTCATCCAGGCCGTGCAGGCGTACGTGTTCGTGCTGCTGACCTGCACCTACATCCAGGGCGCGCTCGCCGAGCACCACTGAGTCGTCCCGCATCACACCCCCAGCCGTCCGGTGGCCAACCCCCACCGGTCCGTAAAGAGAAGGAAGAACTGGCATGTCCCAGACCCTTGCTGCCGTCGAAGGTTCGCTCAGCTCCGTCGGTTACGGCCTGGCCGCCATTGGCCCCGGCGTCGGCGTCGGCATCATCTTCGGTAACGGCACCCAGGCCCTCGCCCGCCAGCCCGAGGCGGCCGGTCTGATCCGCGCCAACCAGATCCTGGGCTTCGCGTTCTGTGAGGCGCTCGCCCTCATCGGTCTCGTCATGCCGTTCGTCTACTAAGACGAGCACTGACGACCGACCCTTTCGACGAAAGGCACTGATGTGAACTCCGCCCTGGTTTTCCTGGCGGCTGAGGGTGAGAAGGAGAATCCCCTCATTCCGCCGTGGCCGGAAGTTGTCATCGGCCTCATCGCTTTCGTCATCGTCTTCGGCTTCCTCGCCAAGAAGCTGCTCCCGAACATCAACAAGGTTCTGGAAGAGCGTCGCGAGGCCATCGAGGGCGGTATCGAGAAGGCCGAGGCCGCGCAGACCGAGGCCCAGAGCGTCCTTGAGCAGTACAAGGCCCAGCTCGCCGAGGCCCGGCACGAGGCCGCGCGCCTGCGTCAGGAGGCGCAGGAGCAGGGCGCCACGCTCATCGCCGAGATGCGCGCGGAAGGCCAGCGGCAGCGTGAGGAGATCATCGCCGCCGGTCACGCCCAGATCCAGGCCGACCGCAAGGCCGCAGCGTCCGCGCTGCGCCAGGACGTCGGCAAGCTGGCCACCGAGCTGGCCGGCAAGCTCGTCGGCGAGTCCCTCGAGGACCACGCCCGCCAGAGCCGCGTCATCGACCGCTTCCTGGACGAGCTGGACGACAAGGCGACGAAGGCAGAGGCGACCCGATGAACGGAGCGAGCCGCGAGGCCCTGGCTGCCGCACGCGAGCGTCTCGACGCGCTGACGGACTCCACGTCCGTGGACGCCGGCTCGCTCGCCGACGAGCTGGCCGCCGTCACCGCGCTGCTCCACCGCGAGGTGTCGCTGCGTCGGGTCCTGACCGACCCGGCGCAGGCCGGCGAGGCCAAGGCCGAACTCGCCCAGCGTCTGCTCGGCACCCAGGTCAGCGGCCCGACCGCCGACGTGGTGGCCGGCATGGTGCGCTCCCGCTGGTCGCAGTCGCGCGACCTGGTGGACGCCCTGGAGGAGCTGGCGAACACCGCCGACCTCACCGCCGCCCAGAAGCGGGGCCGGCTCGACAGCGTCGAGGACGAGCTGTTCCGGTTCGGCCGGATCGTCGCCTCGAACACCGAGCTGCGCGCCGCGCTCACCAACCGCTCGGCCACCACCGCGGCCAAGGGCGAGCTGCTGCGCGGCCTGCTCGGCGGCCGGGCGGAGCGGACCACCGAGCGTCTGGTGACGCGCCTTGTCACCGCGCCGC
Source organism: Streptomyces mutabilis (assembly GCF_046628145.1). Taxonomy (NCBI): domain Bacteria; kingdom Bacillati; phylum Actinomycetota; class Actinomycetes; order Kitasatosporales; family Streptomycetaceae; genus Streptomyces; species Streptomyces mutabilis. The sequence continues at coordinate 5,355,408 of NZ_CP176874.1, forward strand.
GGGGACGTAGCCTGGAGTCGGGACTCGAGTCCCTGTCCAAGCTCGCCGCCGACCGGCGGGACCGGATGGTCGCCGTCGTCACCTCGGCGGTGCCGCTGAGCGACACGCAGAAGCAGCGCCTCGGCGCGGCCCTCGCGAAGGTCTACGGCCGTCCGATGCACCTCAACCTCGACGTGGACCCCGAGGTCCTCGGCGGGATCCGGGTGCAGGTCGGTGACGAGGTCATCAACGGCTCCATCGCGGACCGCCTGGAGGACGCCGGCCGCCGTATGGCGAGCTGACGCTCCCGCGCGACAACAGCACAACAAGCAGTAGCAGTACGTACTTACGACGGCCCTGGTTGGGCCGTGCAGAGGATTCACCTCTCATTGGGGGGAGTCCCGACTCGTGGAATACCCCCCAAGTGAAACTTCGGGCCCAACAAGGAGAGCAGGGAACTCAGATGGCGGAGCTCACGATCCGGCCGGAGGAGATCCGGGACGCACTGGAGAACTTCGTCCAGTCGTACAAGCCGGACGCGGCCTCGCGCGAGGAGGTCGGTACGGTCACCCTTGCCGGCGACGGCATCGCGAAGGTCGAGGGCCTGCCCTCGGCCATGGCCAACGAACTGCTGAAGTTCGAGGACGGCACCCTCGGCCTCGCCCTCAACCTCGAGGAGCGCGAGATCGGTGCCATCGTCCTCGGTGAGTTCAGCGGTATCGAGGAGGGCCAGCCGGTCACCCGTACCGGCGAGGTCCTGTCGGTCGCCGTGGGCGAGGGTTACCTCGGCCGCGTCGTCGACCCCCTCGGCAACCCGATCGACGGCCTCGGCGAGATCGAGACCGAGGGCCGCCGCGCCCTCGAACTGCAGGCCCCCACGGTCATGCAGCGCAAGTCGGTGCACGAGCCGATGGAGACGGGCTACAAGGCCGTCGACGCCATGACCCCGATCGGCCGCGGTCAGCGTCAGCTGATCATCGGCGACCGCCAGACCGGCAAGACCGCCCTGGCCGTCGACACGATCATCAACCAGCGCGACAACTGGCGCACCGGCGACCCGAACAAGCAGGTCCGCTGCATCTACGTCGCCATCGGCCAGAAGGGCTCCACCATCGCGTCGGTCCGCCGCGCGCTGGAGGAGAACGGCGCGCTGGAGTACACGACCATCGTGGCCGCCCCGGCGTCCGACCCGGCCGGCTTCAAGTACCTGGCGCCGTACACCGGCTCGGCCATCGGCCAGCAGTGGATGTACGAGGGCAAGCACGTCCTGATCATCTTCGACGACCTGTCGAAGCAGGCCGACGCCTACCGCGCCGTGTCGCTGCTGCTGCGCCGCCCGCCGGGCCGCGAGGCCTACCCGGGTGACGTCTTCTACCTGCACTCCCGTCTGCTGGAGCGCTGCGCCAAGCTCTCCGACGAGATGGGCGCCGGTTCGATGACGGGTCTGCCGATCGTCGAGACCAAGGCCAACGACGTCTCGGCGTTCATCCCGACCAACGTCATCTCCATCACCGACGGCCAGTGCTTCCTGGAGTCCGACCTGTTCAACGCCGGTCAGCGCCCGGCCCTGAACGTCGGTATCTCGGTCTCCCGCGTCGGTGGCTCCGCCCAGCACAAGGCCATGAAGCAGGTCTCCGGCCGTCTTCGCGTGGACCTCGCCCAGTTCCGTGAGCTCGAGGCGTTCGCCGCCTTCGGTTCCGACCTGGACGCCGCGTCGAAGTCCCAGCTGGAGCGCGGTCAGCGCATGGTCGAGCTGCTGAAGCAGGACCAGTACCAGCCGATGGCCACCGAGGACCAGGTCGTCTCCGTCTGGGCCGGCACCACCGGCAAGATGGACGAGGTGCCGGTCGCCGACATCCGCCGCTTCGAGAAGGAGCTCCTGGAGTACCTGCACCGCAAGGAGCAGGGCCTCATGACCTCCATCCGCGAGGGCGGCAAGATGTCCGACGACACCCTTCAGGCCGTGGGTGACGCGATCGCCGCGTTCAAGAAGCAGTTCGAGACCTCGGACGGCAAGCTGCTCGGCGAGGACGCCCCGTCCGCCGCCAAGTGACGTAAGGAAGGGACCTGACTCATGGGAGCCCAGCTCCGGGTCTACAAGCGTCGCATCCGATCCGTCACCGCGACCAAGAAGATCACCAAGGCGATGGAGATGATCGCCGCCTCGCGCGTCGTCAAGGCGCAGCGCAAGGTGGCGGCCTCCACGCCGTACGCGCAGGAGCTCACCCGCGCGGTCACGGCGGTCGGTACCGGGTCGAACACGAAGCACCCGCTCACCACGGAGGCGGAGAACCCGACCCGTGCCGCGGTCCTGCTCCTCACGAGCGACCGCGGTCTGGCCGGCGCCTTCAACTCCAACGCCATCAAGGCGGCGGAGCAGCTGACCGAGCGCCTCGAGCGCGAGGGCAGGCAGGTCGACACGTACATCGTCGGCCGGCGCGGTCTCGCCCACTACAACTTCCGTGAGCGCAAGGTCGCGGAGTCGTTCGCGGGCTTCACCGACGAGCCCTCGTACGCGGACGCCAAGAAGGTCGCGGCGCCGCTGATCGAGGCCATCGAGAAGGACACGGCGGAGGGCGGCGTGGACGAGCTCCACATCGTCTACACCGAGTTCGTCTCGATGATGACGCAGACGGCGGTCGACTCCCGGCTGCTGCCCCTGCGCCTCGAAGAGGTCGCGCAGGAGTCGACGGCGAAGGACGAGATCCTCCCGCTGTACGACTTCGAGCCGTCGGCGGAGGACGTCCTCGACGCCCTGCTGCCGCGCTACGTCGAGAGCCGCATCTACAACGCGCTGCTGCAGTCGGCCGCCTCCAAGCACGCCGCCACGCGGCGCGCGATGAAGTCGGCCACCGACAACGCGGGCGAGCTGATCAACACGCTCTCCCGTCTTGCCAACGCGGCCCGCCAGGCCGAAATCACCCAGGAAATCAGCGAGATCGTCGGTGGCGCCAGTGCCCTGGCCGACGCGAACGCGGGGAGTGACAACTAATGACCACCACTGTTGAGACCGCGACGGCTACGGGCCGCGTCGCCCGGGTCATCGGCCCGGTCGTCGACGTGGAGTTCCCCGTCGACGCCATGCCGGAGATCTACAACGCCCTCCACGTCGAGGTCGCCGACCCGGCGCAGGCTGGCGAGATCAAGACGCTGACCCTCGAGGTCGCGCAGCACCTCGGTGACGGCCTGGTCCGCACCATCTCCATGCAGCCCACCGACGGCCTGGTCCGCCAGGCCCCGGTGACCGACACGGGCACGGCCATCTCCGTCCCCGTCGGCGACTTCACCAAGGGCAAGGTGTTCAACACCCTCGGCGAGGTGCTGAACGTCGACGAGACCTACACCGGTGAGCGCTGGCCGATCCACCGCAAGGCTCCGAACTTCGACGAGCTCGAGTCGAAGACCGAGATGTTCGAGACCGGCGTCAAGGTCATCGACCTGCTGACCCCGTACGTCAAGGGCGGCAAGATCGGTCTGTTCGGCGGCGCCGGCGTCGGTAAGACGGTGCTCATCCAGGAGATGATCTACCGCGTCGCCAACAACCACGACGGTGTCTCCGTGTTCGCCGGTGTCGGTGAGCGCACCCGTGAGGGCAACGACCTCATCGACGAGATGAGCGAGTCCGGCGTCATCGACAAGACCGCGCTGGTCTTCGGTCAGATGGACGAGCCGCCGGGCACCCGTCTGCGCGTGGCCCTCGCCGGCCTGACCATGGCGGAGTACTTCCGCGATGTGCAGAAGCAGGACGTGCTGTTCTTCATCGACAACATCTTCCGCTTCACCCAGGCCGGTTCCGAGGTGTCGACCCTGCTCGGCCGCATGCCCTCCGCGGTGGGCTACCAGCCGAACCTGGCCGACGAGATGGGTCTCCTCCAGGAGCGCATCACCTCGACCCGCGGTCACTCGATCACCTCGATGCAGGCGATCTACGTCCCCGCGGACGACCTGACCGACCCGGCCCCGGCCACCACCTTCGCCCACCTCGACGCGACGACGGTTCTCTCCCGTCCGATCTCCGAGAAGGGCATCTACCCGGCCGTGGACCCGCTGGACTCGACGTCCCGCATCCTCGACCCGCGGTACATCGCGGCGGACCACTACCAGGCCGCGATGCGCGTGAAGAACATCCTGCAGAAGTACAAGGACCTGCAGGACATCATCGCGATCCTCGGTATCGACGAGCTCGGCGAGGAGGACAAGCTCGTCGTCCACCGTGCCCGTCGCGTGGAGCGCTTCCTGTCCCAGAACACCCACGTCGCCAAGCAGTTCACCGGCGTCGACGGGTCGGACGTCCCGCTGGACGAGTCGATCGCGGCCTTCAACGCGATCTGCGACGGCGAGTACGACCACTTCCCGGAGCAGGCGTTCTTCATGTGCGGTGGCATCGAGGACCTGAAGAAGAACGCGAAGGAGCTCGGCGTCTCCTGAGCCCCGTGCTCATCGTGAGCCCCAGGGCTCACACCGGAGGGGGCGGGCACGTCCCGTCCCCTCCGTCACGCCCCTTAGACTTGTAACCAACACCCGGCTGACCGGCCGGGTGGTGACCCGAGGAGCCACCTTGGCTGCTGATCTGCACGTCGCGCTGGTCGCGGCCGACCGAGAGGTCTGGTCCGGCGAGGCCACCCTGGTCGTCGCGCGCACCACGTCCGGCGACATCGGCGTCATGCCCGGTCACCAGCCGCTGCTCGGTGTGCTGGAGTCGGGCCCGGTGACCATCCGTACGAGTGACGGTGGGACGGTCGTCGCCGCGGTGCACGGCGGTTTCATCTCGTTCGCCGACAACAAGCTGTCGCTGCTGGCCGAGATCGCCGAGCTGTCGGACGAGATCGACGTCCAGCGCGCGGAGCGGGAGCTCGAGCGCGCGAAGGCGGAGGGCGACGCCCACGCCGAGCGTCGCGCGGACGTCCGTCTGCGCGCGGCGGCGGGACGCTGATCCACAGCACTGTGCGATAACGTCGTGCCATGACGTCACTCAGCCGCGGCTGGGACCGGAGCGATCCGGACCCGGCCGCGGCTGAGGCAGATCCGGGTGTTTTTTCCGTTCCGTTACCTAGGAGACGAGGAGGTCGGTGTCGATGGCCCTCGCTCTGACTGTGTGCGGAATCGTTGTGGCCCTGGTGGTGATCGGGCTCTTCGTCTTCGGTCTGCGCCGCCGGCTGATCCAGCGCTCGGGCGGCACCTTCGACTGTTCCCTGCGCTGGGACGCCCCCAAGGAGGGCGACGCCGGCGGCAAGGGCTGGGCCTACGGAGTGGCCCGCTACAACGGTGACCGGGTCGAGTGGTACCGGGTCTTCTCGTACTCGCCCCGACCGCGCCGCGTGCTGGAGCGCTCGGCCATCGAAGTGGCCGGCCGCCGGGTGCCGGAGGGCGAGGAGGAGCTGGCGTTGCTCTCGGACGCCGTGGTGCTCGCCTGTCTCCATCGCGGCACCCGGCTCGAACTGGCGATGAGCGAAGACGCGCTGACCGGATTCCTCGCGTGGCTGGAAGCAGCCCCGCCCGGTCAGCGCGTCAACGTCGCTTAGGGCCTGTGGCCCGTAGGGATGACTCCCTCAGGGATTACTTCAGACCGCTGTCGATGGCGCTCACCAGCTCGCCGTCGGCGGTGTCACCGCTGAACTCCCAGAAGAAGGCACCGCCGAGCTTCTGCTGCTCGGCCCAGTCCATCTTGGACTTGACGGTGGCCGGGGTGTCGTAGGACCACCAGTTGGTGCCGCAGTGGGCGTACGCGGTGCCGGCGACGGTGCCGGTGGCCGGGCAGCTGTTCCTGAGGACCTTGTAGTCCTCGATGCCCGCCTCGTAGGTGCCGGCCGCCGGGCCGGTCGCGGTGCCGCCGGGCGCGGACTGGGTGACGCCGGTCCAGCCGCGGCCGTAGAAGCCGATGCCGAGGAGCAGCTTGTCGGCCGGCACGCCGGCCGCCTTGAACTTCGCGATCGCCTCGGCGGAGTTGAAGCCCTGCTGCGGGATGCCGGCGTACGAGGTCAGCGGCGAGTGCGGAGCGGTCGGGCCGTTCTTCGCCCAGGCGCCGAAGAAGTCGTACGTCATCACGTTGTACCAGTCGATGTACTGCGCGGCGGCGCCGTAGTCGGCGGCCTCGATCTTGCCGCCGTCGGAGGCGTCGGCGGTGGTGGCCGCGGTGACCAGGTCGTCGCCGAACTCGGCCCGCATGGCCTTCATCATGGTGCTGAAGGCGTTCGGGGCACTGGTCGTGTCACAGCTGAGACCGCAGGCGTTCGGGTACTCCCAGTCCAGGTCGATGCCGTCGAAGACGTCGGCCCAGCGCGGGTCCTCGACCAGGTCGTGGCAGGACTTCGCGAAGGCGGCCGGGTTCTTCACCGCGTCGGGGAAGCCGCCGGACCAGGTCCAGCCGCCGAACGACCACAGCACCTTGATGTGCGGGTACTTCTCCTTCAGCTTGCGCAGCTGGTTGAAGTTGCCGCGCAGCGGCTGGTCCCAGGTGTCGGCGACGCCGTCGACGGACTGGTCGGCCGTGTAGGCCTTGTCGTAGTCGGCGTAGGCGTCACCGATGGTGCACTTGCCGCCCTGGACGTTGCCGAAGGCGTAGTTGATGTGCGTGATCTTCTCGGCGGAGCCGGAGGTGACCAGGTTCTTCACGTGGTAGTTGCGCCCGTAGACGCCCCAGTTGGTGAAGTAGCCGAGCTTGACCTCGTCGCCCGGCTGCGGCTGGGGACCGCCGTCGCCGGTGGTGGTGACCTTCACCGCGCCGCTCACCGGACCGGTCTGGTCGGCGGTGTCGCGGGCCTGGACGCTGTACGAGTAGTCGGTGCCCTTGGTGAGGCCGGTGTCCGTGTACGAGGTGCCCGTCACGGTGGCGACCTTGGCGCCGTCGCGCAGGACGTCGTAGTTCTTGATGCCCTTGTCGTCGGTCGCCGCCGACCAGGACAGCTTCACCGAGGTGTCGGTGATGCCCGAGGCGGTGGGCGTGCCGGGCGCGGAGGGGGCCTCGTCGCCGGGGACGGAGGTGCCGTCGCAGCTGCCGCCGTTGAGCTTGCAGTTGGCGGGGGAGCCCGGGCCGCTGCCGTTGAAGCCGAAGGAGACCGACGCCCCGGGGGCGAGGGTGCCGTTCCAGCCGACGTTCTTGGCGGTCCAGTGGTCACCGGAGTTGGTGACCGTGGCGTCCCAGGCGGAGGTGACCTTGGTGCCGGAGGGGAAGTCCCACTCGACGGTCCAGGAGCTGATGGTGGTGGTGCCGGTGTTCTTCACCGTCCACTTGCCGCCGAAGCCGGTGCCCCAGTCCGAGGTCTTGGCGAAGGTGGCCGTCGCACTCGTGGCCGCCTGGGCAGGACTGGCAAGGCCCACCAGACCGGCCAGCGGGAGCGACAAGGTCGCGAGGAGTGCCGCGGCTCTGTGTCTGAAGCGCATGCTGCGCCTCCTTATGGGAGTTGTCGTCGCCGGCATGACTGAGCCTCATGCCCGCAGTGCCGCGAGAATAGAAAGGTCTGGACCATGGGTCAATAGGTCTGGACCACTGTTCTGTTGGGCGCGCGGGGGTGACTCGGGCGGCGGGCGGGGCGGCGCCGTGTCCGGAAACGGCGGAGCGGCCCCCAGGCGTTGAAGCCTGGGGGCCGCTCGGACTGCGATCAGCGAGTGCCGGGTTCACCGCGGCACTGTCGGCGCGCTGTCAGGTGGGGCCGTCGGGGGACGGCTCGCCCGGTGGCCGACTCAGCGGTACTCGGCGTGCCGGTCCTCCGACGCCTCGTCCTGGAGGAGGAAGTGGGCCTTGGCGCTGTTGTCGTCCTCGTCGACGACGGTGACCTCGGTCTCCTTCTCCTCCTTGTTGTTCTCGGAGCAGTCGATGTTGTTGTTGGCCGACGACAGGATCGGGATGTCGATCACTTCGAGGGGCAGGCAGCTGAGGACCTGCGAGTTGTTCTCGAACTTCGCGGTGTCGTCGTCGGCGGCAGCGGCCGTGCCGGCGGCGCCACCGGCCATGACCAGCGCGGTGACGGTGCAGGCGATCGCCTTCTTGAGAGCCATGCGGGTTTCCTCCTGAGTGGGGTCGGGTGGAACTTGAGGCAAGCGAAATTCACTGATGGCATCGCCCGCGCTCGGTGGTGGCCGCGTCTTGCGGCTGTCTAGCCGTACTCCGACAGCGTTTTCTCGACGCGACTATTCAGAGAACGAAGCCGCGGTGCGGCGGGTGTTGCTCCGACGGAGTGAAGCCGTTATCCGCGGGACGAGGAAGCGGTGGTTGATTCCTCATGATGATCGGAACAGTCGATCGTCGTTCCCGAAACCGACGCGATCGGAAGGTCGAGGACTTCGATGTTCACGCAGGAGAGGATCTGGGTGTTGTTCTCGAACGTTGCCTTTTCTTCTCCTGCTTGAGCGGTTCCAGCCTGGAGAGCTGTCAAGGACACCGCACACAGCGAGAGAATGGCCAGACGAGTGCTCGACATTCCTTGGGTCCTGTCTGAGTCGGAGACGGGGCGCTGCGGCACCTGCGCACGACGGTAACTCCTCATCGGCACAGTTGCCTGTGGGCGAACGATACTGAGAGTGCGGACGCGGGCAAAGAATTGCGCGAGCCGCCCGCCCGGAGGTCGCCGAAGACGGAGCGGAGTGCCGCCGCCGGAGCCTGCGAACGGGAATTCACTCCGTTGGAGCAGAACCCGCGGGGTAGGGATTCGTTGCATTGATAGCCGCACGGAAAGCACGGTCGAGTTCGACAGTGACTGTTCCGAGCCCGGCGAAACTGCCGATTGTGTGATGCTCATCAATGGGCGCATGCCTTCGGCGATGACACACCCCACTCAGGAGGAAAACCCGCATGGCTCTCAAGAAGGCGATCGCCTGCACCGTCACCGCCCTGGTCATGGCCGGTGGCGCCGCCGGCACGGCCGCTGCCGCCGACGACGACACCTCGAAGTTCGAGAACAACTCGCAGGTCCTCAGCTGCGACGTCGTCGAGGTGATCGACATCCCGATCCTGTCGGCGGCCAACAACAACATCGACTGCTCCGACAACAACAAGGAGGAGGAGGACAAGGAGCTGCACATCGTCGACGAGAGCGACAACAGCGCCGAGGCCGCCTTCTTCCTGCAGAAGGACTAGTACCCGCCGGCCGGTGGCCGGGCGAGCCGTCGCTGACGGCTTCCCGGCCCGGGCCGAGAGGCGCTGGGCGCTTGTCTTCCGAGTGGCCCCCGTTCATTTCGGGGGCCTCTTTTTCTGCCCTGAGCCTCCCGCGGGCCGGTCCCGGAGACCCGGCGTCCTAGAGACCCAACTCCTGGGCCAGAACCGCCGCTTGCACCCGACTGCGCAGCTCCAGCTTCCGCAGCAGTCGGCTGACATGCGTCTTCACCGTCGCCTCGGCCATGTCCAGGCGGTCGGCGATGGCGGCGTTGGACAGCCCCTCGCCGAGACAGGACAACACCTCGCGCTCCCGCCGGGTCAGGTCCTCCAGGGCCGCCGGTACGGCAGCCGGCTCCCGCACCGTCCGGGCGGCGAACTCGGCGATCAGGCGCCGGGTGACGGCCGGGGCGACGATCCCCTCGCCGTCCGCCACCGTGCGCACCGCCGCGAGGAGGTCCTTCGCCTCCGTGTTCTTCAGCAGGAAGCCGGCGGCGCCCGCCCGCAGTGCCCCGAAGACGTACTCGTCCAGGTCGAACGTGGTCAGCACCAGTACGTCGGCGAGTTCCTCGGCGACCACCAGCCGGGTCGCCGACACCCCGTCCAGTCGCGGCATCTGGACGTCCATCAGCACCACGTCCGGGCGCAGCTCCCGGGCCAGCGCCACCGCCTGCTCGCCGTCCGCCGCCTCCCCGACCACCTCGATGTCCGGTGCGCTGCCCAGGATCAGTACCAGTCCGGCCCGGACGGCGGACTGGTCCTCGGCGACCAGGACGCGGATCATGCGGGTTCTCCTTCGGTCAGGGGCAGCGCGGCGCGTACGGCCCAGATCTTGCCGCCCGTCGGGTCGGGGCCCGCGACCGGCCCGGCCTCGAAGGTGCCGTGCAGCAGCGCCGCCCGCTCGCGCATACCCACCAGGCCGGCCCCCGAGCCGGGGGCGCGCGGGAGGTTCCGGCCGCCGTAGGGGCTGGTCACCCGCACGTGCAGGACCCCGTCGTGGCGGTCGAGCGTCACGCGTACCGTGCCCTTCGCGGCGTGCTTCAGCGCGTTGGTGAGGGATTCCTGGACGATCCGGTACGCGGCCAGTTCGACCGGCGCGGGCAGGCCCTCCCCGTGTGCCGCCTCCAGGACGACGTCGAGACCGTTGGCGCGGGCGCCCTCGACCAGCGCGCCGAGTCCGTCGAGGGTGGGGGCGGCGGCCGGCTCGCCGTCCCCGCCGTCGTCCCGCAGGATGCCGATCAGACGGCGCATCTCGGCAAGTCCCTCGACGCTGTTCTCGCGGATGACGCCGAGCGCCTGCCGGGTGGTCGTCGGGTCGTCCAGGGAGAGGGCGGCCGTGGAGTGGATGGCGATCGCGGACAGGTGGTTGGCGACCATGTCGTGCAGCTCGCGGGCCATCCGGGCGCGTTCCGCGGTCACCGCCTGCACCCGGTCCATCTCCGCGAGCAGCGCGGTCTGCTCGGCCCGCAGCAGTGCGGCGTCGGCGGCCTCGCGGTGATTGCGCACGATCAGCCCGGTGGAGGCGGGCGCGAACGACACCACGCCGACGGCGACACCGATGAGCAGTGCCTCGGGCACCCGCCACACCGCGAACGGCACCAGGGTCGCGGCCACCGTGAGCAGCCCGGTGATCCACGGAATGCGGCGGGCCGAGGCGGGCGAGCCGTACAGCACGGCGGCGTACATCAGGTCGGTGTACATGATCAGCGTGACCAGACTGCCCTGCGTGAGGGTGTCCGTGACCAGGGCGGCCGTGCCGATCAGCAGGCCGGTGAGCGGCGCGGCCCGGCGCAGCACCTCGCAGCCCGCCATGACGGCGAGCGGGACCAGCAGCGGCCAGCGGCCGTCGAACAGCACGATCGGGTCGTCGCCGGGCCGCACGCCCAGCCCGATGCCCCACAGCAACAGGCCGCCGAGCAGACCGGCCGACGCGGCGTACACGTCGAAGCGGCGCGGGCGGGGGAGTCGTAGGGCCATGTCACCATCCAACACGGCCCGCGCACCCCTCGCCTGATCCCCGGGAACGGTCCCGGGCTGCATCTTTCGATGTACCGGAGGTTCGTCACCGGCGACGACGAACGGCACGGATCGCGACGGCAGCCTGGAAGGGTGAACGAAGGGAGTGCGTCGTGATCGTCGCGTTGATCATCGCCTGCGAGGTCGGCTTCTGGGTCCTGCTGGCCCTCGGGCTGGCCGCCCGCTATCTGCTGAAGTGGCGTCGTACCAGCGTGTTCCTGCTGCTGTGCGAGCCCGTGCTGGAACTGGTGCTGTTCACCGTGACGGCCATCGACCTCAAGAACGGCGCCGAGCCGGGCTGGGAGCACGGACTGGCCGCGCTGTACATCGGCTACACGGTCGCCTACGGCCACTACACGATCCGCTGGCTCGACGGTCACGCCGCCCACCGCCTGGGCGGCGGCCCGCCGCCGGTCAAGCCCCCGCGCTACGGCAGGGCCCGGGCCGCCCACGAGGGCCGGCTGTGGCTGCGCACCCTGCTGGGCGCGGCCGTGGCGTGCGCGCTGCTCCAGGGCGCGGTCTGGTACGTCGGCGACGAGGGCGACGTGTCGTCGCTGCGTGCCTTCCAGTGGGTGGCGATCCGGGTCCTCGTCATCCACGGGCTGGTGGCGCTCGGGTACCTGATCTGGCCGAAGAAGGCCCCGGCGGGCACGTCGGTGAACCAGGCCCGCGAGGACGCCGAACGAGCCACGACGACGCGGTAGCCGACGGGTGGCCGCCGTGGCACTTCCCGGGGAGCGCTCAGCGCTCCCCGCCCGGCACCCACAGCACGTCCCCGACCTCCTTGTTGGCCACCCGGGCCAGGATGAAGAGCAGGTCGGAGAGGCGGTTCAGGTAGGTCGCGGTGAGCGGGTTCATCGTCTCGCCGTGGGCCTCCAGCGCCGCCCACGTCGAGCGCTCGGCCCGGCGGACCACCGTGCACGCCTGGTGCAGCAGGGCCGCGCCGGGCGTGCCGCCGGGCAGGATGAAGGAGCGCAGCTTCTCCACCTCGGCCAGGAAGCGGTCGCAGTCCGCCTCCAGTTTGTCGACGTAGAACTGCTCGACCCGCAGCGGCGGGAACTCCGGGTTCTCCACGACCGGCGTCGACAGGTCCGCGCCCACGTCGAACAGGTCGTTCTGGACGCGGACGAGGACCTTGACGACCTCCTCGTGCAGGTTGCCGAGGGCGATCGCCGTGCCGATCACCGCGTTCGCCTCGTTGGCGTCGGCGTACGCGGAGATCCTCAGGTCGGTCTTGGGGACCCGGCTCATGTCGCCGAGGGCGGTGGTGCCCCGGTCGCCGGTCCGGGTGTAGATGCGCGTCAGGTTGACCATGGGGCCAGCGTAGTTACGCCCCGGCGGTACGGAACACGCGTGTGCCCACCGTCACGGCCAGTGCGGTGAAGGCGACGGCGACCAGGGTGCCGTGGAGCATGTGCGCCGTCGCGTAGCTGCCGATGTAGGCGTCCCGCACCGCGTCGACCAGGTAGCGGAACGGCATCAGGTGCGAGAGCACGTCCAGCCAGGCCGGGCCCAGGGTCATCGGGAGCATCAGGCCGGACAGCAGCATCGACGGCATGGTGAGGGCGTTGATCGTCGGGCCGAACTCCTGCGGAGTGCGGACCTTCATCGCCAGCGCGTACGACAGCGACGCCAGGGACACCGTGAGCAGGGCGACGAACGCGAAGCCGATCAGTACGCCGGGCAGGGGTGCGCGCAGGCCCATCACGAGCGCGGCGAGGACCAGCAGCACCGCCTGGAAGGCGAAGACCGTGGCGTCCCGCAGCACCCTGCCCAGCAGCAGCGCCAGGCGGCTGACGGGCGTGACCCGCATGCGCTCGACCACTCCCTGGCTGTTCTCGATGATGATCGAGAACCCGGCGAACGAGGCTCCGAACAGGCCGAGTTGCAGCAGCAGGCCGGGGACGAGCACCTGCCAGGAGCTGCCCCGGCCGCCGAGCGGCAGGTCGGTCAGCAGCGGGCCGAAGAAGAGCAGGTACAGCAGCGGCATCAGCACGCCGAAGAGCAGCGCGAAACGCGAGCGCAGCGACTGGCGCAGGTAGCGGCCGTAGATGAGGCCGGTGTCGTGGAGCAGCATCGAGGGTCCTCGGAGGTCTAGACGGCGACGGGAGCGGCGTCGGCAGGGGCGGCACTGCGGCCGGTGATGGCGAGGAAGGTGTCCTGGAGGGAGGCGTCGAGCGCGCCGCCGTACTCCAGCTTCAGGGCGCCCGGGGTGCCCTCGGCCGCGACCACTCCCCGGTCCACGACGACCAGGCGGTCGGAGAGGGCGTCGGCCTCGTCGAGGTAGTGCGTGGTGAGGAAGACGGTGGTGCCGTGCTCGTCGCGCAGCCGGCGCACCAGGTCCCACAGGTCGGCGCGGCTGCCCGGGTCCAGGCCGGTCGTCGGCTCGTCCAGGAACAGCACCCTGGGGCGGTGCGTGAGCGCCATCGCGATGTCCAGCCGGCGCCGCTGCCCGCCGGAGAGGGCACCGCACTTGCGGTCGAGCAGCTCGGTGAGGTCCAGGTCGCGGGCCAGCTCCCCGGCACGCTCGGCGGCCCGCGCCTTGGACAGGCGGTACAGGCGGCCCTGCGTGACCAGTTCCTCCCGCACCGTGATCTGCGTGTCCACGCCGCCGGACTGGGCGACGTACCCGCAGGCGGCGCGCACTCCGGCCGGGTCGGTCGCCAGGTCGTGACCGGCGACGGTGGCCGCGCCGCCGGTGGGGGCGAGCAGGGTCGTGAGCATCCGGAGGGTGGTGGTCTTGCCGGCGCCGTTCGGGCCCAGGAAGCCCAGGATCTCGCCCTCGCGGACGGTGAGGTCGATGCCGCGCACCGCCTCGACCGGGCCGTGCTTCGTCGCGAAGGTGCGGGACAGGCCGGCCGTACTGATGATTGCCATGCGTGCCAGAAAAACAGAGTCACTGAAATTTTGCAACGACCCCAAGTTTTCAGCAGCCCCAGCGAAGCTAGGATGCGGACATGGCCGAGGGACTCAGGGAACGGAAGAAGCGGCAGACCCGGCAGTACATCTCCGATGTCGCCACGGGACTGTTCCTGGAGCGCGGCTTCGAGGCCGTCACGGTGGCGGAGGTCGCGGACGCCGCGAACGTCTCCGTCAACACCGTCTACAACTACTTCCCGGCCAAGGAGGACCTCTTCCTCGACCGCTCCAAGGGCGTGATCGACCGGCTCTCCCGCTGGGTGCGCGGGCGGCGCGACGGGGAGCCGGCCGCCCGCGCCGTCCTGCGCGAACTGCGCGAGGAGGTCGAGACGGTCTCCCCCCGCATCGGCCTGATGGACGGCTACGCGGAGTTCATGAAGGTCATCCAGGACTCGCCCGCCCTGCGCTCGCGGATGTGGGCGATCGGCCAGGAGGTCCTCCTCGACCTGGAGCGGACCCTGCGCGAGGAGACCGGCAGCGCGGACGACGACATGACCCCCGCCCTGATGGCCGGTCAGATCAACTGGCTGCACGGCACCGTCATGGCCGCCATCGGCCAGCGCATGGTCGCCGGCGGCAAGCCCTCCGAGGTCTCCCGCGACGTGCTCGTGCTGCTGGACGAGATGGAGGAACTGCTGAGCGGGAGAGTCCTCAACTACGCCGTACGGGGCGCGCCCTGACACCCGAATGACACACCTCGGTGTGATGTCCGTCATCTGAGACGTGACGCGCGTTACTAACCGGTCACACAGCGCCCCGCGCCCGCTAATCTCCGGCCGAGAGACGAGAATCAGCGCGCATCAGGGGAGACGCACAGTGGCACGGAAGCTCGCCGTCATCGGAGCCGGTCTCATGGGATCGGGCATCGCCCAGGTCTCCGCCCAGGCGGGCTGGGACGTCGTCCTGCGCGACGTCACCGACGAGGCGCTGCGGCGCGGCACCGACGGCATCAAGGCCTCGTACGACAAGTTCGTCGCCAAGGGCAAGCTCGCCGCCGAGGACGCCGACGCCGCCCTCGCGCGCATCACGGCGACCACCGACCTGGACGCCGCCGCCGACGCGGACGTCGTCGTCGAGGCCGTCTTCGAGAAGCTCGAGGTCAAGCACGAGATCTTCCGTGCGCTCGACAAGCTGGTGAAGGATGGGGCGATCCTCGCCTCCAACACCTCCGCCATCCCGATCACCAAGATCGCGGCCGTGACCGAGCGCCCCGAGCGGGTCGTCGGCACCCACTTCTTCTCGCCGGTCCCGATGATGCAGCTGTGCGAGCTGGTGCGCGGCTACAAGACGAGCGACGAAACGCTCGCCACCGCCCGGGAGTTCGCCGAGTCCACCGGCAAGACCTGCATCGTCGTCAACCGCGACGTCGCCGGTTTCGTCACCACCCGGCTCATCTCCGCCCTCGTCGTCGAGGCCGCGAAGCTGTACGAGTCGGGGGTCGCCACCGCCGAGGACATCGACCTCGCCTGCAAGCTGGGCTTCGGCCACGCCATGGGACCGCTGGCCACCGCCGACCTCACGGGCGTCGACATCCTGCTGCACGCCACCTGCAACATCTACACCGAGTCCCAGGACGAGAAGTTCGCCCCGCCGGAGCTGATGCGCCGGATGGTGGACGCCGGTGACATCGGCCGCAAGAGCGGGCAGGGCTTCTACAAGCACTGAGGTCGCATCAGCCCCGGAAACATCACACGGCGGGGTGAATTCGGTATCGGTTCGCTTACAGGCGGCAACCTCCGATCGTTTCGGCCAGTCAGAGGTTGCAACACCTGATATCGCCGAGAGATCACGACGTACGGCCGCGACGCACAGCCGCGTCGCGGAGAGCGCAACGCAGACGAGACGACGAAGAAGACGCACGCCGGGGAGCGCATATGCACATCAGGGGCGACCACGTCGAGCTGGTCGTCGGGGGCCGCCTCGACGTCCGCAGCGCGGCGGACGCCCGTACGGTCCTGCACTCGGCCGTCGACGACGGCGTCGGCGACCTGGTGCTGGACCTGTCCGAACTGGACTCCTGGGACGCCACCGGACTCGGTGTGATCATGGGAGCCCACCGGCGGGCCGGCCGCTGCGGCCGACGGCTGGTGCTGCGCGGTGTACCGCCGCAGATGCAGCGCCTGCTGGTCGCGACCCGGCTGCACCGGATCCTCGCCATCGAGGGCGGCATCGGCGTGGAGACCCTGCCCCGGGTGTGACGCCGCGGACCCGTGTGGCCCGGTGGGCCGGGGAGACCCGGACACCGCTCGGCGAACCGCCCGGCACACGCAATCCTCACGAGACCGTGACGTCTCGGACGGGTCGGGACCCCGGACTGTCGGAGATACTGAGCGAAGGTTTAAGGTCTGGCTGCCCGCCCCTTTCGCGACCCACCGGCGGGCCCGGACCAGAAGCGACAGCGCGGTGTGCGGCAAGGCCGGGAGGGTGGTCCCGACCGGGGGACCGGCACACGACGCTTTTGGGGGGCTTGAACCTATGGACCCGAACAACCGGGGACCCGAGGAGCACGGCCACGACGGTGACACGCCGCGACCGCGCCCGCCCAGGGACTCCCTGACACCCGACTTCGGACAGCACGCGCCCGCGCTCGCCCGTACGGTGCAGCTCGTCTCCGGCGACTTCCTGCTCACCGTCAACCCCGTCGACGGCAGCGAGATCGAGGTCTGCCCGCCCGCCGAGCGGCCCGCCCGGCCCGAGAAGCTCACCGCCGCCGAACGCGCCGAGGTGAGCCGCAACGCCCGGCCTCCCGTCCCGCCGGGCCCGACCCGCACCGTACTCGGGCTGCTGGCCCGCGACGACGAACGCGAGCGCCTGGTGCGGCTGCTCGCCCGTGGCCGTTCCGTCCGCCTCACCGGCCCGGCGGGCTCCGGCCGCAGCAGCCTCCTCGATGTCGTCGCCGAGGACTGCGCGGGCCTCGCGCCCGACGGCGTCATCCGCCTGAGCGGCTTCCACCGCACGGCCGACGACCTCCTCCACGACCTCTTCTACGCCGTCCACCGCGCCCCCCTGCACCGCCCGGACCGCGAGGAACTGCTCGACCGGCTCCGGGAGGTCGGCGCGGTCGTCGTCCTGGACGACGTCGAGTTCGGCGGCTCCGCCCTGGACGAGCTGCTGGACGCCACCCCCGAGTGCGCCTGGATCGTCGGCGCCACCCCGGACGTGCCCGCCCCCTCCACCGACTCGGCCGTCGAGGAGGTCTTCCTCACCGGCCTGGACCGCGCGGACGGCGTGGAACTGCTGGAGCGCGCCGCCGGCCGGACCCTCACCGAGGACGAGGCCAACTGGGCCGGCGACCTCTGGTTCGAGTCCGAGGGACTGCCGCTGCGCTTCGTCCAGGCCGGTGCCCTGCTGCGCCGGCGCGACCGGCAGCGGGCCGGCGCCGACGCCGTCGACGAGTTCGGCGTCTTCACCGACGCCCGCCCCGACGACGCCGACCCGGCCGACGACACGCCCTACGACGCCGCCGAGAGCGACGACGTACCCCTGCCGTCCCTCGGGGAGGCCGCGGCGCCCGCCCCGCTGCTCGCCTCCCGGCTCAGCGCCTCGGCCCGCGCCGCCCTGGAGTTCGCCGTCGCGCTCGGCGGCGAGGTGCCGCACCAGGCGCACCTGCCCGCACTGGTCGGCGACACCCACGCGGACGCCGCCCTCGGCGAGCTGGCCGACTGCGGACTGGTCTCGCCGGTCGGCTCCCGCTACCGGCTCGCCGCCGGGGTGCTCACCCAGCTGGAGAGCGCCGGGTACGCCGACGGCGCGCGGGAGCGGGCGCTGGCCGCCGCCCAGCACTACGCCTGGTGGGCCGGGCACCCCTCGGTCACCCCGGACCGGGTCTGCGCCGAGGCCGACGCCGTACTGGCCGCCCTCGCCGTGCTGGTGCCGACGACCACCCCGCCCGCGGACGGCGAGGAGAGCCCCGCCGTCCAGCTGGCCCGCACCGCGGCGCCCGCGTTCGCCGCCGGGCTGCACTGGAGCGCCTGGGAGCGGGCGCTGCGCTCCGGCACCGAGGCGTCCCGGCTCGCCGGTGACGTCGCCGAGCAGGCCTACTTCCACCACGAACTCGGCGTCCTCGCGCTGTGCGAGGGACAGCTCGACCGGGCCCGCGCCGAACTGGAGGCCTCCATCGGGCTGCGCGGCGCCCTGTCCGACAAGCGGGGAGCCGTCGCCGGCCGCCGTGCCCTGGCCCTGGTCGCCGACCGCTCCGGGGACACCCCCGGGCCGGGCCTCGGCGCGGGGGCGTTCGGCGCCCCGGGGGCCGCTGCCGGACTCGGCGCCGTCGGTGTGGGCCTCGGCCTCGGCCCGACCGCGGGGGAGGAGGTGCCCGACGCCCGCAACGAGGAGTCGGTGTCACCGTCCGCGGGCGTCCCCGCGCCCTTCCCGCCGCTGAAGCCCTCCCCGCAGTCCCCGACCCTGGTCACCAGCCGGGAACCCGCCGAGGAGCGGTCCCGGACGGTCGGCGGCGGGATCAAGGGCTTCGCGCGGCGCAACCTCGTGGCCGCCGGAGCCGGCGCACTGCTCGTCGCCGTGCTCGGCACGGTGGTGACGCTCGGCGCCACCTCCGAGAACGACGCCGGCAATCCCTCCAACGAGGTCGGCGTCAACCCGTCGGCCAGCCAGGGCGTCGACGACGGCAGCCTCGGCGCCGACCGGCCGTCGGACGACGGCGCCGGCCCGGGGGACACCGACCGCCCCACCGACCCGGGCCCGGACGGCACCCCCGGCACGTCGGACGACCCGACCCCGAGCGAGTCGGCACGGCCCTCGGACGACTCGAGCACCTCGGGCGAGCCCGACGACCCGACCTCGCCGGACCCGGGCGACTCGGACGAGCCGGACGCCCCGTCCTCGTCGTCCAAGCCGCCCATGAGCAACGACCCGGACCCGGAGCCGACCACGCCGAAGCCCACCGACACGGAGCCGGACCCCGACCCCACCACGCCGACCGAGGAGCCAAGCAGCCCCGGCACGCCCACCGACACTGATCCGCCGGCGCCTTCGACGCCGGAGACGTCCAACAGCGCCAGCGGTCCGGGCACGCCGCCCACCACCGACAGCTCCCCCGCCGGCAGCCCCTCCACCGCCACGCAGAGCAGCACCGCGAGCACCGGCACGGGGACGCCGGGCGGCACGGGCTCGGCGGAGGGCCTGATCATCTGAGGTCACGCAGAAGGGCCGGGTCCGCTCCATGGACCCGGCCCTCCCGCATGTCGTACGCGGCGCCCGCTCAGAACAGCCGCAGCTTGTCGTCCTCGATGCCCCGCAGGGCGTCGTAGTCCAGCACCTGGCAGCCGATCCCGCGGTCCGTGGCGAGCACGCGGGCCTGCGGCTTGATCTCCTGGGCGGCGAAGACACCGCGCACCGGGGCGAGGTGGGGATCGCGGTTCAACAGCTCGAGGTAGCGCGTGAGTTGCTCCACACCGTCGATCTCGCCGCGCCGCTTGATCTCGACCGCGACGGTGCCGCCCTCGGCGTCCCGGCACAGGATGTCGACGGGGCCGATGGCGGTCATGTACTCGCGGCGGATGAGGGTGTAGCCCTCGCCGAGCGTCTCGATGCGGTCGGCGAGCAGCTCCTGGAGGTGCGCTTCCACGCCGTCCTTGATCAGGCCCGGGTCGACGCCCAGCTCGTGCGAGGAGTCGTGGAGGATCTCCTCCATCGTGATGATGAGCTTCTCGCCCGCCTTGTTGACGACGGTCCAGACGCCTTCCTCGTCGCCCGTTCCCTCCTTGAGCGTGCAGGGCGGCGACATCCAGTTGAGGGGCTTGTAGGCCCGGTCGTCGGCGTGGATCGAGACGCTGCCGTCCGCCTTGACCAGGATCAGGCGGGGAGCCGAGGGGAGATGGGCGGTGAGCCGCCCGGCGTAGTCGACCGAGCAGCGGGCAATGACGAGACGCATGGTCGGCAACGCTACTCGACGCGCCCCGTCCGACGCGATTCGCCCGTGCCGGGGTGACCGCGCGCTCCGTCCCACTTGCCCCATTGGCACCGTCTTGCTCACTGGCCGATTGTGTGCCTACCGGTTGGTGCCCATCTAGGCATTCTCCTGGTGCGGTCACGATCGGTTGCTTACGGTATTGAACGGGAGGTCGCGAGGTGTGTACGCAGCGTGTTCGGAATCGCGCACTCCCCTAACTGTCCGGCAACCCCTGCCAGTCGGGGGTGCGAGAGGAGAACCCATGTCGCTCGACGTCTCACCGGCCCTACTCGAACAGGCCGAGCGAGGCGAGGTCGACGAAGCAGCCTTCGTCGACTGCGTCCGGACTTCCCTGCCTTACGCATGGGAGATGGTCAGCTCCCTGGTGGCACAGCTGAAGGTCGACGGCGGTGCGTTCGCCGACAACCAGACGCCCCCGCCGGACGAGCAGGCGCGCGGCCAGCTGCTGCGTGCGCTGGCGAGTGACGCCATACGCGGTGCGCTGCAGCGGCACTTCGGTGTGCGGCTGGCCTTCCAGAACTGCCACCGGGTGGCGGTGTTCCCGTTGGACTCCTCCGTCGACGAGACGCTGACCCGTTTCACCTCGGTACGCAGCCAGGTGCTGAACCAGTCGCCCGAGTTCCGCGACTGCTGACGACGACCGTTCGCTTGCCGCTCCGTACGCGGGAGGTGCAGTTCGTACCGGAGCGGCAGGCTCGCCGCCGGCTTCCTCAGCCGAGCTGGGGGAGCACCTCGGCCCCGAGCCGCCGTACGTTCTCCTCGGTCGCGGCGAGGTCCCCCGACCCCTCGACGAGCAGGGCGAAGCGGCTGATGCCGGTGCGCTCGCCGGTCGCCGCGAGCCGGTCGGCGCACAGTCGGGGCGTGCCCACCGGGTGCAGTCCGCAGAGGAGTTCGGTGTAGGCGTACGGGTCGCGCATCGGCCGGGCGCGGCCGTCCACCGTGACGTGGGCGCCCAGCCCCTGACGCAGCCAGCCCGGCATGGCCTTGAGCAGGGTCTCGGCCGCGTCCGTGCGCCGGTCGGCGATCTGGCAGACGCCGGCCGACACGTGGGCGGCGCCATGGATCTCGTCCGACGGCCGCCCGGCGGCCCGGGCGTGCTGCCGCCACAGGGCGATCATCTCGGCCTTCTCCTCGTCGCCGACGTGCATCCCGAGCAGCATCGGCAGCCCCCGCTCGGCCGCCGTGCGCACGCTCGACGGGGACGTGCAGGCGACGACGACCTCCGGACCCGGCTCCTCCGTCAGGGACTCCGAGGGGCGTGGGACCACGGGCACCTCGCGGAACCGGAAGCGGTCCCCGCAGGCGCCGACGGCCGGTTCGCGCAGCCAGCGCACCAGCAGATCGAGTGACTCCGGGAACTGCTTCTCGTACGCCTCGAGGCCCGCGCCGAACACCTCCAGGTCGACCCACGGGCCGCCCCGGCCGACGCCCAGCGAGAACCGGCCGCCGGACGTGACGTGCAGCAGCGCGGCCTGCTCGCCGAGGGCGACGGGGTGGGCGGTGGGCAGCACGCTGACCGCGGTGCCGACCCGGATGCGGCGGGTGCGGCCCAGCAGCAGCGCGGCCAGGGTCACCGCCGACGGGCACGTGCCGTACGGGACGAAGTGGTGTTCGGCCAGCCAGACCGCGTCGAGCCCCGCCTCCTCGGCGACCTCGGCCGAGCGGACCGCGCGGTGCAGCGCCTCCCCGTGACCCTGGCCCGGGAACTGGGCGCCCAACACGAAACTTCCAACGCGCATTGCTCTTCCTGCTTCCTCGGCTCCGACACGGAGCTCCCCCGCAGGGCATAACCGTCTGACACGTGCCGAGGACACGGTCGGGCGAAGGGATTTGCGGATTGTCTGCAGAATCGGCCGCCGCGGTGGACGCCGACGGCCCTCGCGGGGGTCCGTACGGGGGCAGTTGTGATGGTTGGTGCCGTACGCGTACCCCGGCCCGCCCCGCGTAGGCTGGACGCCGCCCGTACCCCCTGTATAGCTCCGTGAGGTGTCCTGTGTCCCCGCGTCGCAACCGACCCAAGGGAGCCGGTTCGTCCGGCCGCAGCGCCGAGGACGACGGATCCGGGCGCTACGGCGGCTGGCAGTCGTCGGAGAGCTGGCGGGGCGAGGACTGGAGCGTACGGCACGTGGCGGGCGCGAGCGCACAGGGGAAGTCGTACCGCTGCCCGGGCTGCGACCAGCTGATCCCGGACGGCGTCCCGCACGTGGTGGCCTGGCCGGCGCACTCGGGCGTCGACGAGCGCCGCCACTGGCACAAGTCCTGCTGGAACGCCAAGGACCGCCGCACCACGCGGGTGCAGCGGTCCCGTAACGCGCCGAGGTTCTGAAGGCCGGCTACACGTCCCGCCTCTCCAGCAGGGCGAAGGCACCGGCGAACGCGACCGCCGTCACACCGAGCATGATCCACAGCGGGTCCCAGCCGGACGGGCCGGAGTCGCTGAGCGAGTTGGCGTAGAAGATGCTCATCTGGTTCGGGATCGAGTACTCGAACAGCGCCTGCTGCACGTCCTTCAGGGACTCCGAGAACATGAACAGCGCGATCACCAGCGGGGCGAGCAGGGCCCCGATCATGATGGTGATGGCGCCCGCCGAGTGGCGGATGATCGAGCCGATGGCCAGCGACAGCATGCCGAGCAGTGCCACGTAGAGCGAGACGCCGACGGTGCCTTTCAGCCACTCGCTTCCGGTGGGCTCGCCGGCCCCGTTGCTCTCCAGCATGGTCACGTGCAGCAGGCCGACGAGCGTGGCGGACACCAGCGTCACCACGAACGCCACGAGGAAGAACACGATCGCCTTGGCCGCGAGGACCCGGCCGCGGCTCGGGCACGCCGTCATCGTGGTGCGCACCATGCCGGTGCCGTACTCCGAGGCGGTGGTCAGCACACCGAGGGTGATCAGGCAGATGCTGCCGAGCAGCAGGCCGAAGAAGCCGAGGGCGAGCGGGCTCTCGCCGTCCACGTCGGTGTCCGAACTGGCCACCACCGCGCCGGTGAGCAGGCCCAGGCCGAGGACCAGGAGGACGAACACGCCCAGCGTCCACATCGTCGAGCGCACCGACTTGATCTTCGTCCACTCGGAGGCGATCGCGTGCCCGAGGTGCGTGCGCACCACCGGGATCGGCGACGTGTACGTGGGGTAGGGCGAACCGGGCGCCGCCTGCCAGTCGGGTGCGGCCTGGGGCATCGGGGGCTGGGGCGTGCTCATCGGGCGTCCTCGGACTTGGTCGGGTCGGTGACGGGCGCGGGGGCGGAGGCGGCGGGCGGCACGGCGGCCGGAGCGGGCGCCTGCGGGGGCTGGGAGGGCTGCTGGACCGGCTGTGCCTGCGGCGGCTGCTGCGCCGCGTACGGGTTGGCGGGCTGTCCGCCCGGCAGCGCGCCGGGCGCCGCCGGGGCACCGTACGGTCCGGCCGGGGCCTGACCCGGCGCGCCCTGCGGCACGGCGAAGGGCTGACCGCCCTGCTGGGGCGGCGGCGGGGCGTACCAGCCGGGCTGGCCCTGCCCGGGCACCGGCATCGGCGGCTGCGCGCCGGGCGGCAGCGGCTGCTGGAGCCCGGCCTTCTGGTCGTCGGTCGACCGGTAGTCGACGGCGCCCTGCGTCATCCGCATGTACGCCTCCTCCAGCGAGGCCTGGTGCGGCGACAGCTCCCACAGGCGTACGTCGGTGTCGTGCGCGATGTCGCTGATCCGGGGGAGCGCCAGCCCGGTCACCCGCAGCGCACCGTCCTGCTCGGACATGACGTGCCCGCCCGCCTCGGTCAGCGCGGCGGTCAGCTTCTCGCGCAGCTGCGGCTCCGTGTCCGGCGTGCGCACGCGGGCGAAGTCGGCGGAGTTGGCCGAGATGAAGTCCGTCACGCTCATGTCGGCCAGCAGCTGGCCCCGGCCGATGACGATCAGGTGGTCGGCGGTGAGCGCCATCTCGCTCATCAGGTGCGAGGAGACGAAGACCGTACGGCCCTCCGCCGCGAGCGCCTTCATCAGGTTGCGCACCCAGTGGATGCCCTCGGGGTCGAGGCCGTTGACCGGTTCGTCGAAGAGCAGCACCTGGGGGTCGCCGAGCAGGGCCGCGGCGATGCCGAGCCGCTGGCCCATGCCGAGCGAGAAGCCCTTGGAGCGCCGCTTGGCCACGTCCTGGAGGCCGACCACGCCGAGCACCTCGTCCACGCGCCGGGCCGGGATGCCCGAGAGCTGGGCCAGGCTCAGCAGGTGGTTGCGGGCGGACCGGCCGCCGTGCACCGCCTTGGCGTCGAGCAGCGCGCCCACCTGACGGGGGGCGTTCGGCAGCTTGCGGTACGGGTGGCCGCCGATCGTGACACGTCCCGCGGTGGGGTTGTCCAGGCCCAGGATCATGCGCATCGTCGTCGACTTGCCCGAGCCGTTGGGCCCGAGGAAGCCGGTGACGGCGCCTGGCCGCACCTGGAAGGACAGATTGTGCACTGCGGTCTTGTCGCCGTAGCGCTTGGTCAGGCCGACAGCCTCGATCATGCTCCGCACCCATCGGAAGGTTCAGGACAGCAGGGCGCACGCCCCCGTAAGGGTTAGGAGGATATCGAGGCGCTGACGGTTCCGTTCAAGCCCGGGCAAAATCCGACGCCCCGCGAAATCCGGGGGACAGACCCTAGGCGTCCCGCCTCTTCAGCACCACGTACCCGCCGACGAGGGCCGCGATCACCCACAATGCCATGATCCCGAGTCCGCCCCACGGCCCGTACGGCACGTCGTCGTCGAGCGGCGCGACCACCTGCATGATCTTGCTGCCGGCCTGGTCGGGCAGGAACCGGCCGACCTTCTCGGTGGCCGGGACGTTGCCCAGGATGTTGGAGATCAGGAAGAAGAACGGCATCAGGATGCCCAGGGACAGCATCGGCGAGCGCAGCATCGCCGCGACGCCCATCGAGAACATCGCGATGAGCGTCATGTAGAGCCCTCCGCCGATGACCGCGCGCAGCACCCCCGGGTCGCCGATCGACGCCTTGAGGTCGCCGAGCATCGCCTGACCGAGGAAGAAGGTGGCGAAGCTGGTGATCATGCTGACGACCAGTGCCAGTGCGGTGGCCACCGCGATCTTGCTGAACAGGAAGGTGCCACGCTTCGGCACGGCGGCCAGCGAGGTGCGGATCATGCCGGTGCTGTACTCGTTCGCCACCACCAGCACGCCGAACACGATCATCGCCAGCTGGCCGAGGCTCGTCCCGGCGAAGCTGATGAAGGTCGGGTCGAAGGTGAGCTGGTCCTCCCGGCCCATGTTGTCGAACTCGCTCTTCGACAGCGCCGAGATCAGCATGCCGAGGGCGATCGTGACGACCACGGCGAGGCCCAGCGTCCACACCGTGGACGCGACCGACCGGATCTTGGTCCACTCGGACCGGACGACCTGTGTCGCCGCCATGCTCATCCCTTCCTCCACTCGCTGCCCCACTGCTGCTGTTGCTGCGGCGGCACCGGACCGGCCGGCTGTCCGTCGTGCGCGTGGTACTCCACCGACTCCGCCGTCAGCTGCATGAACGCCTCCTCCAGCGACGCCCGCTGCGGGCTCAGCTCGTGCAGCACCACCTGGTGCCGCGCCGCCAGTTCACCGACGGCCTCCGCCTTGTCGCCGTCCACCTCCAGCACCTCGGCGCCCGTCTCCACGACCGTGATGCCCTCGCCGTGCAGCAGGTCGAGCAGCCGCTCGCGCTGCGGGGTGCGGATGCGGACGTAGCTGCGCGAGTTCTCCGCGATGAAGTCGGCCATCGAGGTGTCCGCCAGCAGCCTGCCCTGGCCGATGACCACCAGGTGGTCCGCCGTCAGCGCCATCTCGCTCATCAGGTGGGAGGAGACGAAGACCGTACGGCCCTGGGAGGCCAGTGTCTTCATCAGGTTGCGGATCCAGTGGATGCCCTCGGGATCCAGCCCGTTGACCGGTTCGTCGAACATCAGGATCCGCGGGTCGCCCAGCAGCGCCGCGGCGATGCCGAGGCGCTGGCCCATGCCGAGGGAGAACCCCTTCGTCTTCTTCTTGGCCACCGCCGTGAGCCCGACCGTGTCCAGGACCTCACGCACCCGCCGTGACGGGATGCCGTTGCTCTGCGCGAGGCACAGCAGGTGGTTGTAGGCGCTGCGCCCGCCGTGCCAGGCCTTGGCCTCCAGCAGCGCGCCGATGTACGTCAGCGGGTCCTTCAGCTGGTCGTAGTGCTTGCCGTCGATCCGGACGTCCCCGGCCGTCGGCCGGTCCAGGCCCAGCACCATGCGCATGGTGGTCGACTTGCCCGCGCCGTTGGGGCCGAGGAAGCCCGTGATGATGCCCGGTCTGACGGTGAAGGAGAGATTGTTGACCGCCACCTTCTCGCCGTACCGCTTGGTCAGCCCCTCGAGCTCGATCATGCGCCCACGCTAGAACGGGACGAAGCCCTCTGCCACCCCGGTGACAGAAGGCTTCGTCCGTGTTCCGTGCTTGTTCGGCCGGCGTACGCCCCGCGTCAGCGGGACTGCTGGGCCGGCACCCCGCGGGAGACCGGCTCCTCGTCGGCCGGCGTGCCGGCGGCGGCCACCGCGGCGCCCGTGAGGGTCGCCAGCATCTCGCGCACGTTGGTCAGCTGCGCGTTGATGGAGTCGCGGCGGTTGGTGAGGGCGGCGAGCTCGCGCTCCGATTCCGAACGGATGCGGTCGGCCTTGGCGTTGGCGTCGGCCACGATGTCCTCGGCCTGGCGCTGAGCCGTCTCGACGGTCTGGCGGGCGCGGCGCTCGGCGTCCGTGCGCAGCTTCTCCGCCTCCAGGCGCAGCTGCTCCGCGCGGTGCTCGATCTCCGCGAGCCGCTTCTCGGCCTTGGCCTGACGGGAGGCCAGGTCGCGCTCGGACTGCTCGCGGCGCTTGGCGAGGTTCGTCTCGAAGTCGGCGGCGGCCTGCGCGGCCTTCGCGCGGGTCTCCTCGAAGAGGGCGTCCGCCTCCTCGCGCTTGGACTGCGCGTCCTTCTGCGCCTCGGAGCGCAGCTGGGCGGCGTCGCCCTTGGCCTGCTCGACGATCCGGACGCCCTCGTCCTCGGCCTTGGCCTTGCGCTCCGCGGCGTACGACTCCGCGTCGTTGCGCACCTGCTGGGCCGCCGACTCGGCGAGCTCGCGGTGCTGCTCGGCCGCGCGCCGGGCCTCCTCGCGCAGGTCCTTCGCCTCTTCCTCGGCGAGGCGCAGGATCTTCTCGACCCGGGCACCGAGACCGGCGTACGACGGCTCGGCGTCGTTCACCTGGGCCTGGGCGTTCTGGGTCTCGAGGTGGAGCTCCTCGATGCGCTTTTCCAGAGCGGTGATGCGGGCGAGAGCGCTGTCACGGTCGGAGACGAGCTTGGAGATACGTTCGTCCACCTGAGCGCGGTCGTACCCACGCCGCACAAGCTCGAAGCCGTAGGGGGAAGTGTCGCTCATGGGGTTCCTGTCGAAAGAGACCGGGTGAGGTGATAGAGGGAATCCTAGGCGCCGATGCGGTGTGTCATCGAGCGGATGCACGTTTGATACGGAGAATGACACCTCTTTCGGGTGGCTGACACGCGGACGGCTTGCCAAAGTTCTGGTCAAGGGTTTGTCCCGGCGGACCCCAAAGGTTCCAGCAGACACCGAATCCGCCCCGGACGCTAGCCGTCTGACGACTTGCCACCCGAACGTGGGGCACCCACCGTGGCCGAGGCCTTGACCCCGTTGTCCTTGCCGCCGCCCGCGGGCGCCTCGAAGGACTCCAGCGCCTCCAGCACGTCCTGCACCCGGGAGATCTCGGCGTTGATGTCCTCACGGCGCCGCACCAGGACCTCCAGCTCGCGCTTGCCCTCCTCGACCGTGTTCCGCGCCTCGCGGACGGCCTCGGCCTTGAGCTCCTCGGCCTCCCGGACCAGCGTGGCCTTCTTCTGCTCGGCCTCCTTGAGCAGGCCCTCGGCCTTCTTGACGGCGGCGATGCGCACCTTGCCGGCCTCGGAGTTGGCCTCCGACACCAGTTCCTTGGCCTTCGCCTCGGCCTTGGCGAGCTGTTCCTCGGCGGCCTTGACGAGCGCGTCGCAGCGGTCGCCGGCCGACTTCATCGTCTCGGCGGCCTCGCGGCGGGCGCGTTCGTGCAGTTCCTCGATCTCGGTGGTGAGCCGTTGGCGCAGCTCCTCCGCGCGCTCCCTTATGGCGGTCGCGTCCCGGCGCGCGCCGACCAGCAGCTCGTCCGCGTCCGTACGGGCCTTCTCCACCCGGGTGTTGCCCTCGACCGTCGCCTCCTGGACGATCCGCTCGGCCTCCGCGCGGGCCGCGCCGACCATCGTGTCGGCCTGCGACTCGGCGTCCGCGGTGGCCTTCTGGGCCTGCTGCTGGGCCTCGGTGAGCAGCTTGTCGGCCTCGGCCGTGGTCTCGGTGATGAGCGTGTCGACCTGCTCGGCCGCCTCCGAACGCCGCTTGTTGGCGTCCTTGCGGGCCTCGTCGAGGGTGCGCTCGGCCTCCTCGCGGGCGGCCGCGGTGACCCGCTCGGCCTCCGCCGCCGCCTCGGCCCGGACCCGCTCCGCCTCGGTGCGGACGCGCTCGGCGTGCTGCTGGGCGGAGCCGACCGTCTCGGCGGCCTCGGCACGCAGCCGCTCCGCCTCGCCGGTGGCGTCCGAGAGCAGCTGCTCGGCCTGGGCGCTCGCCTCGGCCCGGACCCGGTCGGCCTCCGCCTCCGACTCCGACCGCAGGCGCTCCGCCTCGTTCGCCGCCTCGGTGCGGACGCGCTCCGCCTCCGCCACCGTCTCCGTGCGGATGCGGTCGGTCTCCGCGAGGGTCTCCGTGCGGATGCGGTCCGTCTCCGCGGCCGTCTCGGTGGTCAGCCGCTCCGCCTCGGAACGCGCCTCGGTGATCAGGGTGTCCGCCTGCGTCGCCGCGTCGGACCGGATGCGGTTGGCGTCCTCGCGGGCGTCGGCCCGGGTACGGGCCGCCGACTGCTCGGCCTCGGCGATGGCGTCGGACGCCTCCGTGCGCACCCGCTGGGCGTGCTCGGAGACGTCCGCGCGGATGCGCTCGGCCTCCGTGATGGCCTCGGAGACCGTCCGCTCGGCCAGCGCCTTGGCGGCCTCCGTCTCCTCCTGCGCCTCGCGCCTGAGGCGTCCGGCGTCCTCGCTCGCCCGCTCCCGCTCGGCGTAGGCGTCGGCGCGGACCCGGTCCGCCTCCTCCTCGGCCTCGCGCCGGG
This sequence comes from Streptomyces mutabilis, assembly GCF_046628145.1. Classification (NCBI taxonomy): domain Bacteria; kingdom Bacillati; phylum Actinomycetota; class Actinomycetes; order Kitasatosporales; family Streptomycetaceae; genus Streptomyces; species Streptomyces mutabilis. The sequence continues at coordinate 5,384,490 of NZ_CP176874.1, forward strand.
TGCGTTCGGCCGCGTGCTCGGCGGCGCTGCGCAGCCCGGTGATCTCCTCCTGGGCCTGCTCGTGCAGCCCGGCGACGGACTCCCGTACCTGCGTCGCGTGCTGCTCGGCGGCCGACACCATCTCGGTGGCGCGCCGGTCGGCCTCCTCGACCAGCCGGGTCGCCTCGGCCTGCGCCTCGTCCACGCGCTTGCGCGCCGAGGCAAGCAGCTCCTCGCTCTGCTCGCGGGCCCGCTCGCGCTCCTGGTCGGCCTCCTGCCGGGCGTCCCGGAGCAGCTCCTCCGCCTCGCGGCGGCGCCGGGCGGCCTCCTCCTGGGCGGCGGCCAGCGTCTCGGAGGCCTCGGCGGCGATGCGTTCGGCGGCGCTCTGCGCCTCCGCCCGCACCCGGTCGGCGCTCTCCTGCGCCTCCGACTTCAGCCGCTCCGCCTCGTTCGACGCCTCGGAACGCAGGCGTACCGCGACGGCCTCGCCCTCGGCGCGGGAGGCGGAGGCGTCCGCGGCGGCCTCGGTGCGCAGCCGCTCGGCCTCCGTCTCGGCCTGCTGCTGGAGCGTACGGATGCGCTCGGCGGCCTCGGTGCGCAGCCGTTCGCTCTCCTCCGCGGCCTCGCGGCGGATCCGCTCGCCCTCCTCGCGGGCCTCGGTCAGCGCCTGCTCGGCGGCCGTGCGGCGTTCCTCGGCCTCCTCCTGGAGCCGGGTCAGCTCCGCGGCGGCCTCCTCCCGGCGGACCTCGACGGCGCGCTCGGTCTCCTCGCGCAGCTCGCGGGCGGCCCGCTCGGCCTCCGCCTGGAGCTCCTCGGCCCGCTCGGCGGCCTCCGCGCGGTGCCGCTCGGCCTCCGCGCGGGTGCGCTCCAGGGTCTCCTCGGCCTGCCGGCGCAGGGTCGTCGCCCGCTCGATCGCCTCGGCACGGACCTTCTCGCCGTCCGCCGCGGCGGTCTGCCGCAGCTCGTCCGCGTCGGCCTTCGCCTTGGCGAGCAGCTCCTCGGCGGTCTTCGCCGCCTCCTCGATCTGCGCCACGGCCTCCTTGCGGGCCTCCGCGCGGATCTTCTCGCCCTCTTCGACCGCGTCGGCCCGCAGCTGCTCGGCCTCGCCGCGCAGCCGGCGCGCCTCCTCCTGGAGCTCGACCGTCTTGGCGCGGTACTCCTTGGTGTCGTCCTTCGCCGCGCCCTTGAGCTGCTCGGCGATGTCGTGCGCCTCACCGCGCAACCGGTCCGCCTCGGCCTCGGCCTCGGAGCGGATGCGTTCGGCCTCCTCGGCGGCGGCCTTTGTGGTGCGCTTGGCGTCCTCGGCCGCCTTGTTCAGCACGTCCTCGGCGGTCTTGGCCGCCTTGGACAGCTGGGTCGCCGACTCCTCGGCGGTGATCGTGCGGGCCTTCTCGGCGGCCTCGGCGACGATCTTCTCGGCCTCGGCGCGGGCGTCCGCGACCAGCTGCTCGGCCTCGGACTTCGTCGACTCGGCGTCCTTCGTGGCTTCGCTGACCAGCCGGGCGACCTGCTCCTTGGCGGTGCGGGTGCGCTGCTCGTTGGTCTGCTCGGCGCTCGCGAGGGCCTTGGCCGCGGCCTCCTTGGCCTCGGTGACGACCTTCTCGGCCTCGGTCTGCGCCTTGCGCAGCGCCTCCTCGGCCTCGGCCATCCGCTGCTCGGCGGTCCGGCTCAGCTCCTGGGCCCGGCGCCTGGCCTCCTCGGACTCGGTGGCCGTGGAGGTGCGCAGCTGCTCGGCGTGGTCGGTGGCCTCCTGGGCCTGCGTGGAGGCGGCGTTCAGCAGCCGCTCCGCGTCGGCGCGGGCCCGGCGCAGGATCTGCTCGGCCTCGGCGCGGGCGTTCTCGGCGTCGCTGCGCAGCCGCTGCCGGGCCTCGGTGGTCAGCCGCTCGGCCTCCGCGCGGGCCGCGGCCAGGGACTGCTCGGCCTCCGCGCGGGACTCGTCGAGCAGCCGGCGGGCCTGCTGCTCGGTGCGGGCGCGCAGCTGCTCCGCCCACGCCACGTTCTCGTTGACGTGCGACTCGACGGTCTGCCGGCGCTCGGCCAGCTCCTGGTCGAGCTGCTGGCGCCGGGTCACCGCCTCCTGGTGCAGCTCCGCCTGGAGCCGGGCCGCCTGCTCGGCGTGCTCCTGGAGGATGCGCTGCGTCTGCGCGCGGGCCTGGCTCAGCTCCCGCTCGGCGTCCGCGCGCAGCTGGTCGGCCTGCGTCTGCGCGTTGCGCAGCAACTGCTCGGCCTGGTACCCGATGTCGCCGCCGTCGAAGGCGGGCCGGGACATGATGGTGCGCCGCGCCTCGTGCAGCTTGGCGCGCAGCACCTCGACCTGGTAGCCGAGGTCCTCGGCGTGCTGGATCGCCTTTTCCCGCTCGGTCTTCAGCCGCTTCATCTCGGCCTCGAACCGAGAGAGGTGGTCGACGTCAGCCGCCGGCTCTCGCTCCTGGCTCTCGTAGCCCCGCACTGCGCGGTCCCATCCGTCCCCTGGTCGCAAATAACTCCGAACGAGCTCCGTCCGTCGACCGGACGGGGCCCCCGGGGGAATGGTGTCAGATCAACGGCGGAGCACGCGCTTCTGCCCCGGCGTTCGCCCCCCGAAACACGGACCCCGGCGGTCCCGCCACCGCAGACGGCAGGACCGGGTCACCCCGGACTGAGCGGCGACCGCACCCAACCCTACCGGCCCATATGTACGACGGTCAGTGCTCAGGTGACTCAACGGCCGCCGAAGTGACGAGTTCTGTCAGTACGCCATGGCAGTCCTTGGGGTGCAGGAAGGTGATCCGCGACCCCATGGAACCGCGCCGGGGCTCGTCGTACAGAACGCGTACGCCCTTGCCCCGGATGTCCGCCGCGTCCGCGTCCACGTCCGCCGTACCGAAGGCGATGTGGTGGACGCCCTCGCCGTTCTTGGCGAGCCACTTGCCGACCGCGGAGTCCTCCCGGGTCGGCTCCAGGAGCTGCAGGTACGAAGCCCCGCCGTCCGACGTATCGTTGATCTTGAGCATGGCCTCGCGCACGCCCTGCTCCTCGTTGACCTCGGTGTGGAACACCTCGAAGCCGTAGGTGGCACGGTAGAACTCGACGGTCGTGTCGAGGTCGTGACAGGCGATTCCGATGTGGTCGATTCGCGTCAGCATGGATTCAGTGCAGCGCTCCGGAGGTGGTTACGCAACGTGCGCGCGATCACACCGACCGCCGGGTGACGGGCGGCATACCGCTCAGTACATTCGAGTAAACCCTCGTTCACTCCTCGGCCTGTGCGGGCCGGAAAAGGGGATCGCAGCTCATGTCTTCTGGAACCGCTGAAACCTCTGGAACCTCTGGAAAGAACGGCACGACCTCCGTCATCGTCGCGGGTGCCCGCACCCCGATGGGCCGGCTCCTCGGCTCGCTCAAGTCCTTCTCCGGCGCCGACCTCGGCGGCTTCGCGATCAAGGCCGCCCTCGACCGCGCCGGGATCGGCGGCGACCAGGTCCAGTACGTGATCATGGGGCAGGTCCTCCAGGCCGGCGCCGGGCAGATCCCGGCCCGCCAGGCCGCCGTGAAGGCCGGCATCCCCATGAACGTCCCGGCGCTGACGATCAACAAGGTCTGCCTCTCGGGCCTGGACGCGATCGCGCTCGCCGACCAGCTCATTCGCGCCGGCGAATTCGACGTGATCGTCGCCGGCGGCCAGGAGTCCATGACCAACGCCCCGCACCTGCTGCCGAAGACCCGCGAGGGTTACAAGTACGGCGCGGTCCAGATGCTCGACGCCATGGCGCACGACGGTCTGACCGACTCCTTCGAGGGCATCGCCATGGGCGAGTCCACCGAGAAGCACAACACCCGCCTCGGCATCGAGCGCGACGCCCAGGACGAGGTCGCCGCGCTCTCCCACCAGCGCGCGGCCGCCGCCCAGAAGAACGGGATCTTCGAGGCCGAGATCACCCCGGTGGAGATCCCGCAGCGCAAGGGCGAGCCGGTGGTGTTCAGCAAGGACGAGGGCATCCGCGGCGACACCACCGCCGAGTCGCTGGGCAAGCTGCGCCCGGCGTTCTCCAAGGACGGCACGATCACCGCGGGCTCCTCCTCGCAGATCTCCGACGGCGCCGCGGCCGTGGTCGTGATGAGCAGGGCCAAGGCCGAGGAGCTGGGCCTGGAGTGGATCGCGGAGATCGGCGCCCACGGCAACGTGGCCGGCCCGGACAACTCTTTGCAGTCGCAGCCGTCGAACGCCATCCAGCACGCGCTGAAGAAGGAAGGGCTGGAGGTGTCGGACCTCGACCTGATCGAGATCAACGAGGCCTTCGCCGCCGTCGCCGTGCAGTCAATGAAGGACCTCGGCGTCTCCACCGAAAAGGTGAACGTCAACGGCGGGGCCATCGCCCTGGGGCACCCCATCGGCATGTCCGGCGCCCGCCTCGTGCTGCACCTGGCGCTGGAGCTGAAGCGGCGCGGCGGCGGGGTCGGCGCGGCGGCGCTGTGCGGCGGTGGCGGCCAGGGCGACGCGCTGATCGTGCGGGTGCCCAGGGCCTGACCTCGGTCACCGGGTACGGACCCCGGTGGCGACTTCTCACTGAACGGAGCTGTGATGCAGGACGTCTCCTCACTGGTGGCCCAGGCCCGGGAAGGCCGGCCCCGGGCCGTGGCCCGGCTGATCTCGCTGGTGGAGGGGGCGTCCCCGCAGCTCAGGGAGGTCATGGCGGCCCTCGCGCCGCTCACGGGGAGCGCGTACGTGGTCGGCCTGACCGGCTCGCCGGGCGTCGGCAAGTCCACCTCCACCTCGGCGCTGGTGACGGCGTACCGCAAGCAGGGCAAGCGGGTCGGCGTCCTGGCCGTCGACCCCTCCTCCCCCTTCTCCGGCGGCGCCCTGCTCGGCGACCGCGTCCGGATGTCGGAGCACGCCTCCGACCCCGGCGTCTACATCCGCTCGATGGCGACCCGCGGCCACCTCGGCGGCCTCGCCTGGGCGGCCCCGCAGGCGATCCGCGTCCTCGACGCGGCCGGCTGCGACGTGATCCTGGTCGAGACGGTCGGCGTCGGCCAGTCGGAGGTGGAGATCGCCTCCCAGGCCGACACCTCCGTCGTCCTCCTCGCCCCGGGCATGGGCGACGGCATCCAGGCCGCCAAGGCCGGGATCCTGGAGATCGGCGACGTCTACGTCGTCAACAAGGCCGACCGCGACGGCGCGGACGCCACCGCCCGCGAGCTGAACCACATGCTGGGCCTCGGCGAGGCCCGCGGCCCGGGCGACTGGCGCCCGCCCATCGTCAAGACGGTCGCCGCGCGCGCCGAGGGCGTCGACGAGGTCGTCGAGGCGCTGGAGAAGCACCGCGCGTGGATGGAGGAGCGCGGAGTACTGGCCGAACGCCGCCGCGCCCGCGCCGCCCGCGAGGTCGAGACCATCGCCGTCACCACCCTGCGCGAACGCATCGGCGATCTCCACGGCGACCGCCGCCTCGGCGCCCTCGCGGAGCGCATCGTCACGGGCGAGCTGGACCCGTACCGCGCGGCGGACGAACTGGTGGCGGGGCTGACGAACGGCTGACGCGGACCCTCGTCCGGGCGACGGGCGACGGGCGACGGGCGACGGGCGGCGGCGACGGCGGGGGTGACGGCGACGGCTCGACCGGCGCCCGGCCGGCGCCGGTCGAACCCCGGGGCGCGGACAGCCGCCGGCGTCGAACCGGCCCCCTCGGGGCGGTCGGCGAGGGCAGTGCGCCGGCTCGTGTCCGCTGTTCGCCGGTCCGTGGCACGAGGGGGCGCCGACGAGACCGGGACGGAAAAGGGAATGCGGCCACAGGGCCGCGCCACTACATTGACGCGCGTGTTCCTCCTCTTGGCCTAGGACCCGCCCCGCACGCGACCGCCGCATCCGGCCGTCGCGCGCTTCGGCGTCCCCTCGTTGCCTCCCTCCTGAGGAACCCTTCGCGTGTCCACGCCCACTCCGCGGCCCTCGTACGCCGCCGTGCTCCGTGTCCCCCATGCCCGCCGCACCTTCGCGGCCGCCCTCTTCGGCCGGCTGTCGTACGGCACGGTCTCCCTCGCCCTGATGCTCTCCCTGACCCGGTCCACCGGGTCGTACGCCGTGGCCGGCACGGTCATGGCCGTCTTCGGTGCCACCGGCGTCCTCGTCTCCCCGTACCGCGCGGCACTCGTCGACCGGCACGGCCTGCGCCGGGCGCTGATCCCCATGGCCCTGCTGTACGGCGGCCTGCTCTGCGCGCTGGCGGAACTCTGCCGGCACCCCGGGGTCCCCGCGGCCGTGCTCGCCGGGGCCGCCGCGCTCGCGGGGGCCTGCACACCGCCGCTCGGCTCCACGATGCGCGCGGTGTGGGCCGAAATGCTCCCCGACCGGAAGCTGTTGCAGCGGGCCTACAGCCTCGACGGCGTCGCCGAGGAACTGCTCTTCGTCTCCGGCCCGCTCCTGGTCGGCGCCGTCGTGACCGTCGCGCCGCCGGCGGCCGGCGTCGTGCTCAGCGCGTTCCTGGTGGTGACGGGCACCCTCGCCTTCGCCTCCTCACCGGCGGCGGCACTCCTGCGGCCGACGGGGTCGGAGAAGAGCGAGGGCCCCGTACCCGGACGGGGCGGCACCGGTCAGGGCCGGGCCCTGCTGCAACCCGTCGTCGTCGCCGCGTGCGTCGGCGTCTCGGTGAGCGCCGTCGACCTCCTCGTCGTCGCCTACGCGGGCGAGCGCGGCCTCGGTGACGGCGCCGTCGCCTGGGTGCTCGCGGCGCTGTCGGTGGGCAGCGCGGTCGGCGGTCTTGTCAACGGCGCCGTCACCTGGAGTTCGCCCACCCGCGCCCGGCTCCCGTTCTTCGCGGCGGGTCTCGGCCTCTGTCTCGCCGTCGCGGGTCTCGCGCCCGGCCTCGGCACGCTGATCCCGGCCGTCATGTGCGCGGGCCTGTTCGTGGCCCCGGCGCTGACCACCGCCTATCTGGTCGCCGACGAGAGTGCGGCCCCCGGTTTCCGGGTCCGCGCGGGCACCTGGTGCAACACCGCGGTGAACGCCGGGATGTCCGGCGGTGCCGCCGCCGTGGGACTGCTGGTGGAGCGGCTGCCCCTGCCGGCGTGCTTCGCGGTGTCCGGCGCGGTCGCCGTGGCGGCGGCGCTGGTGCCGGGGCGCCGCCGCCGAGGGGCCGCCGGGCGGCCGGGGAACGTCAGTCGTCGTCCGAGCCGGAGTCGTCGGCGTCGTCGGAGTCCGAGTGGTGCGAACGGTCGGCCGTGACCTTGCCGGTCCGCGGGTCGACGCGCCAGTCCTGCTCGCCCTTTCCGGAGGACGTGGTCTCCACCTCCCACGCGGCCTCGCCGTCCCCGTAGTAGCCGTCCTCGTCCAGCTCCACGGAGGTCACGGTCCCGCGGCCGGCGGCGGCCTTCGCGGCCTCGGCGGCGTCCACGGACGTGCCCTTCAGCGCGGCCCGCACCTCGTCGGTGTCGTCCTCGTCGTCCGTCTCGGAGCCGAGCACCTTGCCGGTGCCCGGGTCGATCCGCACGCTGTGCCAGGTGCCGTCGCCGGCGAGGACGTCGACCTCCCAGACCGCGCGCTCGCGGTCGTCGCCGTCGTCGTCGCCGTCCTCCTCGTCCAGTTCGGCGGAGACGGCGGTGCCCGGGGCCTCCTTCAGGGCGGCGGCGACGGCCTCGGCCGCCGTCACCTTCGCGGAGGACGCGCGGGCGTCGTCGTCGCGGTCGTCGTCCCGGTCGTCGCGGTCGTGGTCGCGGGAGCCGTCCCGGTCGTCCGCGTCGTCGTCCGCCCGGTCGTCGGCGGCGCCCCGCGCGTCGTCGTCCCGGTCCCGGACGTCCGACTGGCGCGTCGTACCCGGGTCGTCGTCCCCCGTGGTCGCCAGGGCCGTCGCCGTACCGCCTCCGATCAGTGCGGCGGCGGTGACGGCGGCGATCACGATGTTGCGCTTCATGCGGATTCCTCCCGAGTCGTACAGAGACGTTCGCGTCGGCGTGATGTCGACGTCCTCACTGTCACCGGCCGACGCTGAGGCCAGGCTGAAGCCGCCTGAAGGGTTCTTCAGCTTCGTTTTGCGACCCTTGGGCCATGCGCCTGTTGATCGTGGAGGACGAGAAGCGCCTCGCCGTGTCGCTCGCCAAGGGCCTCACCGCCGAGGGCTACGCCGTGGATGTCGTCCACGACGGCCGGGAGGGCCTGCACCGGGCCGGCGAGGGCGTGTACGACCTCGTCATCCTCGACATCATGCTGCCCGGCCTCAACGGCTACCGGGTCTGCGCGGCCCTGCGCGCCGCCGGTCACGACGTGCCGATCCTGATGCTCACCGCCAAGGACGGCGAGTACGACGAGGCGGAGGGCCTGGACACGGGCGCGGACGACTACCTCACCAAGCCCTTCTCGTACGTCGTCCTCGTCGCCCGCGTGAAGGCCCTGCTGCGGCGGCGGGCGCAGGGCGCCGGAGCCTCGCCCGTGCACGTCCACGGGGACCTGAAGGTCGACACCGCCGCCCGCCGGGTCTTCCTCGGCGAGCGCGAAGTGACGCTCACGGCGAAGGAGTTCGCCGTCCTGGAACAGCTCGTGGTGCGGGCCGGGCAGGTCGTGTCCAAGGCCGAGATCCTGGAGCACGTCTGGGACTTCGCCTACGACGGCGACCCCAATATCGTCGAGGTCTACGTCAGCGCCCTGCGGCGCAAGCTGCGCGCCGCGCTCATCCGGACCGTGCGCGGGGCCGGCTACCGGCTGGAGGTCGAGCGATGAGCCGTCTCCTGGGGTCGGTCCGGGCCCGCGCCACGCTCGGCGCCACCCTCGTGGTCGCCGTCGCCCTGGTCGCGGCCGGCACCGCCGTCCTGCTGTCCCTGCGCTCCAACCTGCTCGGCGAGGCCGGCACCCAGGCGGAACGCTCCGCGCGCGAGGTCGCCACCGAACTGGCCATCGGCACGCCGTACGGCGAACTGTCCCTGGACGTCGACGACCGCCCGTTGCAGATCGTCGACGAGGAGGGCAGGCTCGTCGCCGCCAGCGAGGACCTGGAACGGATCAGCGGCACCGGCGTCGACGCGGTGAAGCCGCGGCCTGCCCCCGCCGGCGACGACGCCGACGACGGCGACCCGGACGATGACGACGACTCCGGCGAGTCGCTCGAAGCCGGTGAGATCGGCGGGCGGATCACCGTCAGCGACGGTTCGGCGACGATCGACGGCGACACGGAGGACTACCGCTTCGCCGCCGTGCCCGTCGAGACCGACCGGCAGGGGCGGCTCACCGTCTGGGCGGGCGCCCCGCTGTCCGCCGAGCACGGCGCCGTGAACACCGCGCTGACCGTCATGCTGACCGGCTTCCCGCTGCTGCTCGTGGTCGTCGCGTGGGTGACCTGGCTGGTCACCGGGCGGGCGCTGCGCCCGGTGGAGGGCATCCGCCGGGAGATGGCCGCGATCACCGCCAGCGAGGACCTCGCGCGCCGCGTCCCGGTGCCGGGCACGCACGACGAGGTGGCCCGGCTCGCCTCGACCACCAACGAGACGCTGGCCGCCCTGGAGACCTCGGTGGAGCGGCAGCGGCGTTTCGTCGCCGACGCCTCGCACGAGCTGCGCAGCCCGATCGCCTCGCTGCGCACCCAGCTCGAGGTGGCCGCCGCCCATCCGGAACTGCTCGACCTGGACGGCGCCGTGGAGGACACCGTACGGCTGCAGCGGCTCGCCGCCGACCTGTTGCTGCTGGCCAGGCTGGACGCGGGGGAGCGGCCCGCCGACGCGCGCGTCGACCTCGGGGAGCTGGCGCGGGAGGAGGCCGGGGGCCGGGACGGGGTGCGGGTGCGGGCCGAGGACGACGTGACGGTCGCCGGGTCGCGCGGGCAGCTGGGGCGGGTGCTGGCCAACCTGCTCGACAACGGCCGGCGGCACGCCCGCTCGGCGGTCGAGGTGTCCGTGCGGCGGGACGGGGAGGCGGCCGTGGTCGCGGTGGCCGACGACGGGGAGGGCGTGCCGGCGGCCGACCGGGAGCGGATCTTCGAGCGCTTCGTACGGCTGGACGCCGCCCGCAGCCGCGACGACGGCGGGGCGGGGCTGGGCCTGGCCATCGCCCGCGACGTCGCCGTACGGCACGGCGGCACGCTCACGGTCCACGACGCGCCGGCAGGCGGCGCCCTGTTCGAGCTCCGCCTGCCGGGTGCCTGGTCCTCGACCGGTTCCACCGCTTCCACGGAGGAGATCAGGCGGACGTGATCAGGGACGTCCGCGCTGTCCCCGCAGGTGCTCCGCGATCGGCCTGAGCGCCTTGTCGAGCTCCGTCAGGGCCTCCGGGGCCAGCAGGTCGATGAAGTGCCGACGGACGGACGCCACGTGGTGCGGCGCGACCTTCCGCATCGTCTCCAGGCCGTGCTCGGTGAGGACGGCGTAGAGCCCGCGGCGGTCGGACTCGCAGTTCTCCCGTCGGACCAGGTCCGCGTTCTCCATGCGGGTGATCTGGTGGGAGAGGCGGCTCTTGGACTGCATCGTGGCGGTGGCCAGGTCGCTCATCCGCATGCGGTCGCCCTCCGACTCGGAGAGATTCACCAGGATCTCGTAGTCGTTGATCGTCAGGCCGAACGGCTGCAGGTCCTTCTCGAGCTGGTGCGTCAACAGCCTGTTGACCTCCAGGTGGGTGCGCCAAGCACACTGCTCCGTATCGGTCAGCCAGCGGGTGGCCGTCTCGGTCTCCATGTATGAAGTCTACCTAAAATGTTGAAAGGCGAACTAGTGAGGGGTGGTCCGTGACGGTGACGGTGCGCACGCGTTCGACGTCACACTCCGCAGATTACCGCTCACAGCCCGAAGCGGCGCTGGAGGTCCCCCAGCTGTCCGGGAAGCCCCGGTGCCCCGGACCGGCCTCCCGGGGCCCCGGGAGTACCGCCTCCGGGCACCCCCGCCTGCTGCGGCGCGACCCCCGTGGCCTGCTCCGGCATCAGCGTCTCGCTCGACTGCAGCAGTACCGTCCCCGCTCCCGCGAACTCGAACTGGTGCTCCTCCCCGGAGGCCCCGCCCAGGCCCGTCATCGCACGTAGACCGCCCAGCAGGCCGGTCATGTACCCGTGGTCGTAGTGATGGCACGGTGACGGGCAGTCGGCCCAGCCGACCAGGGCCTGCGGGTCGACCCGGATCGGGGGCTCCATGAACACCACCGGCCCGTTCGACGCGGCCACGAACTTTCCGGTTCCGATCAGTGTCAGAAAACCCGGCACGATCGACTGCTTGAGAGCGAGACTTGGCTGAAAAGCAAGCAAGTTGCCCGAGCGAATGGTCAGGTTGCCGTCTTCCAGGTCGTACGAATTGACATCGAATGCCCGGTCGGCGAGGAGCATCTTGCCCGAGCCCTCGGCGACGACCCAGTCGCTCGCGTGCAGAGGCGAATGGAACGAAGTGCGCATCAGGCGGTCCAGCCGCCCGTGCCCGATCCCGTTGAACTCGATCGTCCCGTAGTAGGCGATCATCTTCCCCTTCTGCAGGAACCACTGGCTCCCCTTGAGCTCCACGCAGAAGGTGTACGGATTGACGTTGTCGTCCGCCGGCAGGGACGCCGGGTCGTGGTGCACGGTGCTCACAGCTTCTCCTCCGACGCCTGGACGAACACGGTGCCGCTGCCGCTCAGCTCCAGCTGGAACGCCTCGCCGGAGCCGCGCCCGACCATGTCCCGCCAGCCCAGCGCGGTGGACAGCTTGTTGCGGACGTCGCCGTAGTGGGCGACATAGGCCTGCGGGTCGACGCGCACCGGCCGCTGCGGGGTGATCGGGATCTCGAAGACGCCCCCGTGGGCCATCACCGCCACCGAGCCGTGGCCCCTCAGCGTCGTCGTGAACAACCCCTGCCCGCTCACCTGACCGCGCACCATGCCCATGGCCCCGCCCTGCGCGCCCAGGAACACCGTGCTCTGCTCCAGGGTGCCCTCGAAGGCGAGGAGCCGGTCCGCCTCCACGTACAGCGTGTCGCCGGAGAGGCCGATCACCTGGACGTGGTGGCCGCCGTGCCCGAAGAGCACGGTGCCGCTGCCCTCGACGGTCATCAGCGGGGTGTCCTCGTTCGCCATCCGGCGCCCGATCATCGACGCCACACCGCCCTGACCGCCGCGCATGTTCGGGGTGAAGGACACGTCCCCCTGGTAGGCGAGCATCGCCCCGCGCTGACTGAACAGCCGCTGCCCGGGGGCCACGGTCGCCTGGACCATCTTGGAATTGATCTCCCGGAAGGCCATCTCACACATCCCCCGCGATCGTGTTCCGCTCGCTCGGCTGCACGTACACCAGCCCGTCGCCCTCGAAGCGGATCTGGAAGGCCTCCCCGCCGCCCTCCCCGAACAGCGTGCGGAAGGTCACACCCGACTGGAAGGACTGCCGCAGGTTCCCCTGGTGCGCGACGTACGCCCCCGGGTCGACCGTCAGCGGGTACTGCGCGCTGACCCGCAGCACCACCGCCGGCCCGTCCGACATGATCGCCACCTGCCCGTGCCCCTCCACGGTCGTGGTGAACAGCCCGTTGCCCTGCGAGGCGCCGCGCGCCCCCGTGAAGCTGGTGCCGGTCCGCAGTCCGGCGTTCGCCGCCAGGAAGTTGCTCGACTCGACGTACAGCCTGTCGCCCTGGAGGCCGACGAGGTTGATCTCCGAGGCCCGGTCCGCGAACCAGCAGGTCCCCTGCCCCCTCACCTCCATCACCGTCATCTGCTCGCCGGTGATCCGCCGGGTCACCATGCCCCGGATGCCCTCACCGCCGCCGCTCAGCTTCTTGAAGGCCATCTCCCCGTCGTACGCGACCATCGAGCCGTTCTTCGCCTTCACGGCGTCCCCGGTCATGTCGACGGCGAGTACCTTGCTTCCTTGAAGTCGGAACATCGCCACAAATGTGACGGTAGCCCGCCGGGCGGGCCCGCCGACAGGTCTCCGACCCCCTGGCCCGGGCGCGTCGGGGGTTTGCCACAATGGACGCGCGCTTGTGCGTTCGTTCACAAACGGCCGGCTCGCCGAGCGTGCCCGAGTACCGATCGATTCCCTCCCACCGAAGGTGACCCGTGGACCTCAAGACCGCCTCCGCCCTCCGCCGCCTCCGCCTGGTCTCCGGCCCCGAGGCGATCTCGTTCCTGCTGCTCCTGGTGTGCTCCGTGCTGAAGCGGACCACCGACTTCAACGCGGTGCCCGTGATGGGCATGGTGCACGGCGTCCTCTTCGTGCTGTACGTGATCTTCTGGGCGGACGCCTGGAACCGGGCCAAGTGGTCCTTCGGCACCGCCGCCTTCTACTTCGTCATGTCGGTCCTGCCGACCGGCGGCTTCTTCGCCGAGCGCAAGCTCAAGCGTGAGGCCGAGAGCGCGGTCATCGCCTCCCGCGCCCGCCAGGAAGGGATCGTCAACGCATGATCGTCGCCTTCTCCGTGACGCCGCTCGGCGTCGGCGAGGACGTGGGGGAGTACGTCGCCGACGCCGTCCGGGTGGTCCGCGAGTCGGGCCTGCCCAACCGCACCGACGCGATGTTCACCTCCGTCGAGGGCGAGTGGGACGAGGTCATGGACGTCGTCCGGCGGGCCGTCGCCGCCGTCGAGGCCCGGGCGCCGCGCGTCTCCCTGGTCCTCAAGGCGGACATCCGGCCGGGCGTGACGGACGGTCTCACCTCGAAGGTGGAGACGGTGGAGCGGCACCTCGCCGAGTAGCCGTCCGGCGCGGGCGCCGGTATCGAAAGACGAGACGGGGCTGACCGGGATATGACCGGCCGGTAGGGTCTGATGCCGTGCCGAAGCCCCTCAGTCTCTCCTTCGACCCCATCGCCCGTGCCGACGAACTGTGGAAGCAGCGCTGGGGCGGCGTGCCGTCCATGGCCGCGATCACCTCGATCATGCGGGCGCACCAGATCCTGCTGGCCGAGGTGGACGCGGTGGTCAAGCCGTACGGGCTGACCTTCGCACGCTACGAGGCGCTGGTGCTGCTGACCTTCTCCAAGTCGGGCGAGCTGCCGATGTCCAAGATCGGCGAGCGCCTCATGGTGCACCCCACCTCCGTGACGAACACCGTCGACCGGCTGGTGAAGTCCGGCCTGGTCGACAAGCGCCCCAACCCCAACGACGGCCGCGGCACGCTCGCCACCATCACCGACAAGGGCCGCGAGGTGGTCGAGTCGGCCACCCGTGACCTCATGGCGATGGACTTCGGCCTGGGCGCGTACGACGCCGAGGAGTGCGGGGAGATCTTCGCGATGCTCAGGCCGCTGCGAGTGGCCGCCGGCGACTTCGAGGAATCCTGAGCGAGTCGCCGGGCCCGCCCGAAGATCGCGCGAAACGGACGGTTACGCTCGTTCCCATGAAAAAGAGCGTGCTGACCCGCTACCGGGTCATGGCGTACGTCACCGGTGTGCTGCTGATCCTGCTCTGCCTCGGCATGATCGCCAAGTACCTGCTGGACATGGACGGCGCGGCCGACTTCACCCGCGTCGTCAGCATCGCGCACGGCTGGCTGTACGTGATCTACCTGGTCTTCGCCTTCGACCTGGGCGCCAAGGCGAAGTGGAAGGTCAGCAAGCAGCTGTGGGTGCTGCTGGCCGGCACCATCCCGACCGCCGCGTTCTTCGTGGAACGCAAGGTCAGCCAGGAGCTCGACGCCAAGGTCGCCGCGACCGAGGCGCCCGCCGCGGCCAAGGCGTAGCCGGCCCGTTCCGGGCCTTCCACCGCCGTACGGACACCCGTACGGCGGTTCCCCATCGACATTTACTTGGACGTCCTAGTAAATTCGAGGGTATGGACGCTCACGCCATAGAGGAAGGCCGCCGTCGCTGGCAGGCCCGGTACGACGCGGCGCGCAAGCGCGACGCGGACTTCACGACGCTCTCCGGCGACCCCGTGGAGCCGGTGTACGGGCCCCGGCCCGGTGACGCCTACGAGGGCTTCGAGCGGATCGGCTGGCCGGGGGAGTACCCCTTCACCCGTGGCCTGCATCCGACCGGGTACCGGGGTCGGACCTGGACCATCCGGCAGTTCGCGGGCTTCGGCAACGCCGAGCAGACCAACGAGCGCTACAAGATGATCCTCCGCAACGGCGGGGGCGGGCTCTCGGTCGCCTTCGACATGCCGACGCTGATGGGCCGCGACTCCGACGACCCGCGCTCCCTGGGCGAGGTCGGGCACTGCGGCGTGGCCATCGACTCGGCCGCCGACATGGAGGTGCTGTTCAAGGACATCCCGCTCGGCGACGTCACGACCTCCATGACGATCAGCGGGCCCGCCGTGCCCGTGTTCTGCATGTACCTGGTCGCCGCCGAGCGGCAGGGCGTCGACGCGTCCGTGCTCAACGGCACGCTCCAGACCGACATCTTCAAGGAGTACATCGCGCAGAAGGAGTGGCTCTTCCAGCCCGAGCCGCACCTGCGCCTCATCGGCGACCTGATGGAGTACTGCGCGGCCGGCATCCCCGCCTACAAGCCCCTGTCGGTCTCCGGCTACCACATCCGCGAGGCCGGGGCCACGGCCGCGCAGGAGCTGGCGTACACGCTGGCGGACGGCTTCGGATACGTGGAGCTGGGGCTCAGCCGCGGACTGGACGTGGACGTCTTCGCGCCCGGGCTGTCCTTCTTCTTCGACGCGCACGTCGACTTCTTCGAGGAGATCGCCAAGTTCCGCGCGGCCCGGCGCATCTGGGCCCGCTGGATGCGGGACGTGTACGGCGCGAAGACCGACAAGGCGCAGTGGCTGCGCTTCCACACGCAGACCGCGGGTGTCTCGCTGACCGCCCAGCAGCCGTACAACAACGTGGTGCGTACGGCGGTGGAGGCGCTGGCGGCGGTGCTCGGCGGGACGAACTCCCTGCACACCAACGCGCTGGACGAGACCCTCGCGCTGCCCAGCGAGCAGGCCGCCGAGATCGCCCTGCGCACCCAGCAGGTGCTGATGGAGGAGACCGGCGTCGCCAACGTCGCCGACCCGCTGGGCGGCTCGTGGTTCGTCGAGCAGCTGACGGACCGGATCGAGGCCGACGCGGAGAAGATCTTCGAGCAGATCAAGGAGCGGGGCCTCCGGGCCCACCCCGACGGGCAGCACCCCGTCGGGCCGATCACCTCCGGGCTCCTGCGCGGCATCGAGGACGGCTGGTTCACCGGCGAGATCGCCGAGTCCGCCTTCCGGTACCAGCAGGCCCTGGAGAAGGACGAGAAGAAGGTCGTCGGCGTCAACGTCCACACCGGTTCCGTCACCGGGGACCTGGAGATCCTGCGGGTCAGCCACGAGGTGGAGCGCGAGCAGGTGCGGGTGCTGGGCGAGCGCAAGGCGGCCCGGGACGACGCGGCCGTGCGCGGTGCCCTGGACGGCATGCTCGCCGCGGCCCGCTCCGGCGGGAACATGATCGAGCCGATGCTGGACGCGGTGCGCGCGGAGGCCACGCTGGGCGAGATCTGCGGGGTGCTGCGGGACGAGTGGGGGGTGTACACGGAACCGGCGGGGTTCTAGGAGGTGCCGTCCGGGTCGGGCGGGCGCCGGGCGACGGTGCCCCGCGACCGCGACGTGACAGGGCTTTCCCGCTCGTCGTGCGGCCCTGTCCGGCGCAGGGCGAGGAGGGTGGCGTCGTCCGAACGGTGCGGGCCGTCGAGGCGCGCGACGAGGTGTTCGGCGTAGCGGTGCAGCTCGTCACGGCCGGGGCCCGGGGCCGTCGCCCGGAAGGAGAGCGCGGCTGCCTCCAGGAACCGCAGCGTGTCCAGGTCCGGATCGCTGCCCCGGCGCTCGGTGAGGCCGTCCGAGTACATGAGGACGATGTCGCCGGCCCGGATGGGTGCCACGGCGGCCGTGTAGGCCGTGCCGGGCAGGACGCCGAGGGGGAGTCCCGGGCCGCCGGCCGGGGGTGGCAGGGGTGTGGCGCGGCCGTCGCGGACCAGCACCGGGCTGGGATGTCCGGCGCACGTCCAGCGCAGCAGCGACCGCTCGGGGTGGTAGCCGGCGACGATGGCGGTGGCGGTGGACTCGATGCCGTCCGCGCAGGCGGTCTCGTTGAGCCAGTGCGTCAGCTGCTCGACAGGTTGCTCCGTGTAGGCGAGTCCCGCCAGGGCCCAGCGCAGTTTCGCCATCAGCGTGACCGCGGTGAGTCCGTGTCCCCGTGCGTCCCCCAGCGCGACGAGGAGGCCGTCGGGCAGTTTGCGGACCTTGTACCAGTCGCCGCCCACCCCGGCCTCGCGGGCGTCGGGCCGGTACACGACGGTGGCCTGGAGGCCGTACGTGGCCGGCTCGTCGTGGAAGTGCGGGAGCACCGCCTCGCGCAGGGCCTCCGCGACCTCCCCGAGCGTCTTGACATGCTCCCGATGGCGGCGTACTTCCCGCTGGGCGCGTTCCGCCGCCGCACGGCGCCGGCGCTCGGCGGTGACGTCGGTGAGCACGGCGCGGACGCCCCAGACCGGACCGCCGGGAGCGATCAGTACGGGTTCGGCGGTCATCCGGGTGATCCGGTGGAGCGTACCGGGCAGGCGCACCGAGCAGCTGGCCGTCCGCTTGCGCAGGACGACCTCGTACAGCATTCGGTAGAGACCGGGCAGGCTGTCGGCCGTGACGGTGCCGGCCAGGTCGGACAGGGTGGGCAGGGGGCCGTCCTCCGCCAGCCCGAGCAGGCGGCGGAACCCCCGGGAGGGCTCGACGCCGTCGTCGCCGAGGTTCCACTCCGCCCAGCACGTGCGCACCAGCCGCTGGGCGGCGGCGGCCATGTGGGCGCGGTGGCCGGGTTCCCAGGTGAGCAGCAACTGGTCACCGCAGGGGCTGACCCGGACCTCGGCGATGAGCCGCACCGGCCCCGCTGGGCCGCCGATCACCCATTCGACGGCTTCCGGGCCCTGTGCCACGCGGTCATGGTGCGCGCGGCTGATCATCTCGGGGACCGGCGTCCGGTACAGCGAGGGCAGCCGCTCGTACAACGACACGGGTCCCGACCACCGTGGGGCCGGGCCTCCGGGGAGCCGCTCGTCCACGTAGGCGACGGCTGCCGCGTTCCGGACCGTGCAGACGGTGTCGACGATCTGGCCGTCGTCACCGATGTCGAGGGCCAGCAACAGGGCCGGCACCGGAAAGGCGTCGAGTAGTTCCTGCCCCGTCGGGGTCCCCGCGGCGGGCGGATCCGTCGGCCGGCCGGGCCCGTCGGGCGCCGCGGGGTGGTGGATGTGGTGGTCCTGGGCGTACGACCGGATGCGTCGGCGCTGGGCCCGCAGCAGCTCTCTGATCGCCCCCAGTTCCAGGCGGGCACGTGCATCGGACACCCGGGGGTGATGATCCATGGGGGCTGGGCCTCCAGCGGCGCACGGCGGGGCAGTGCCGAACAGCTTCGTCTCCGGGGCGGTGGCCCGCCACCGGGAATGCGCCGTGCGGCGGCACGTCGGTACGCGTCCGGCCGGGAGCCGGTCACCGGCCGCTTCCCCGGCGCGGACCTCGCGAGCCGGAGGCCGGGCGGCCCGGCGCGTCGGCCCTCGTCCCGACCTCGGACGCGTCCCCCGCCCACGTATGCCTCGCCGGGCGTGCGCCGACCCGTGACCCGGCCCAGACTCGTCGCGTGGCCGCTGACGACGAGACGAACGTGCCCCCGTCCGGCAGAGCCGAGTGGGCCGACGAAAGCCTCCCCGGGGTGGGGGACGTGGCCGCGGGGCTGCCGCTTCCCCCGGCCACCGCCGGACAGGACGCGGGTGACGTCGCCGGGCTGGGCGTCCTCGTGGCGGACCGGGACGCCGCCGTCGCCGCCCGGCTCACGGGGCTCCTGCGGGAGGCCGGAGCCGGTGACGTCGCCCACCGCGGTGACCAGGAGGCCTTTCTCCAGGCCGTTCGCTCGGAACCGGAACGGTGGCACGTCGTCCTCTGGCACGAGGACCTGGAGCCGGACGCCCGGCGGCGGCTGGGGCTGCTCAACACCTGGCAGCGGGAGTTCCCCCGTACCGCGGTGGTGCTCACGACCGACGCCCTCACCAGCGCCAGCACGCTGACGGCGCTGCGCGGGGGCGCCGTCGAGATCGTCTCGCGCACCGCGTCCGGCGCGGAACTGGCAGCCGTGGTGCGGCACGCCCACGAGGCGCACCGTCTGCGGCACGCCCCGGCCGGACACCCCGAACCGCCCCGGATGCTCGTGGTCGGCGCCCACCCGGACGACGGGGAGATCGGCGCGGGCGGCCTGATCCACCGGCGGGTCCGGGACGGATGGGAGATCACGATGCTCGCCATGTCGCACGGTTCCTTCGGCGGCGATCCCGACCGTCGGGTGGAGGAGGCACGGCGCGCGGCCGCGGTCCTCGGAGCCTCCTTCCGCCTGGAGGACTTCCCCGACGGGCACATCACCGACGAGACGGAGACGGTGCAGGCGATCGAGAGGACCGTCGCCGACGTCTCACCCGACGTCGTCCTCGTCCACTCCGAGCACGACACCCACCAGGACCACCGGGCGGTGCACCGGGCCACCCTCGTCGCCTCCCGCCGGGTACCGCGGATCGCCTGCTACCAGTCGCCGTCGGCCACCGTCGAGTTCCGTCCCAACCGGTTCATCGGACTGCGCGAGGCCGACGTCGAGGCCAAGCTCGACGCCATCAGGGCGCACAGGTCGCAGGCCGACACCCGGGCCTACCTGGACGAGGACCTCATCCTCTCCACGGCCCGGTACTGGGGGCGGTTCACCGGTGACGTCTACGTGGAGCCACTGGAGGTCGTCCGGTACAGCGCGGAGCTCGAAAGGTCCCTGGTGTGAACGGCGCACAGGCCACTGACCCCGCACGCCCCGCCGGCGTGCCGCTGCCGGATCTGACCGGACCCCTCGGCCGGCCACCGCGCGTCCTGGTGACCGGGGCCGGTGGCCCCTCGGGCGTCTGCTTCCTGCGGGCGCTCGCCGGCTCCTGCGACCTGTGGGCCGGTGACATCGACCCGAACGCGGCCGGTCTGTACCTGGTCGACCGCGAACGCCGCTGGCTGCTCCCCCGCGGTGACGCCGACGGATTCGCCCGGACGCTGCTGGACCTGTGCGAGCGACTGCGCGTCGACGTGCTGGTGCCGACCGTCGACACCGAACTCGTGCCGCTGGCGCGGTCCGCCTCCCGGTTCGCCGAGGCGGGAGTGCGCACGCTGGTGTCGGACGCCGCCGCGCTGGAGCGGTGCCTGGACAAGTGGACGCTGGCCGAGACGTGCCGGGAAACGGTCTCGGTCCCCCACACGGTGCTGCTGGAGGAAGGCGCCGCCGACCGCTTCGGCGCCGGATTCCCCGCGGTCGCCAAGCCCCGCCGGGGCAGCGGGTCGCGCGGGATCGTCATGGCCGCGGAGCCCGACGCGCTGACCGGCCTGCCGCACGACGGCTCGTACCTGCTCCAGGAACTGCTGCCCGGCACCGAATACTCGGTGGACGTCCTGATGGGACCGGACGGCGGGGCGCGAGCCGCGGTCCCACGGGCCCGGGACAAGACGGACTCCGGCATCATCGTCGCCGGCCACATCCTGGACCGCCCCGGGCTGTCCCGGTTCGCCGCCGACGTCGCGTCCGCCCTGGGGCTGCGCGGCATCTGCAACGTCCAGGTCCGCGAGGACCGGGAGGGTCGCCCGGCGCTGCTGGAAGTCAACCCCCGGCCGCCGGGCGGGATGTCCCTGACGGTGGCCGCGGGCGTCCAGATGCCCGCCTGGGCGGTGGCGGGCCTGCTGGGGGCGGACGTACCGGGCCACATCGCGCACCACCCGCTGTCGGCCGTGCGGCACTGGGAGGACGTGGTGATGGGTCCCGACGCGCTCGGCGACGTGGCGGGCCGGGCGTGACCGGCGGAGGCGGCGGACCCGGACCGGGCGGCGCGGCTCTGTCGGTGGACCACCACACCCACACGTCCTTCTCCGACGGCCGCGACTCCCTGCGGGAGGTGGTGTCGGCCGCCGAGGCCAGGGGGCTGCGCGCCCTGTACGTCACGGACCACGTCCGCCGGGACACCGACTGGCTGCCGTCCTACACCGCCGCCGTACGCGAAGCCGCGGACCGGGCCGGCCGGCTGACGGTGGTGTGCGGCGTCGAGACCAAGATGCTCGACACCGCGGGACGGCTCGACGTCCCCGACGACCTCACCGGCGTCACCCACCTGGCGATCGCCGACCACCGCTTCCCCCTCCCCGACGGTCCCTCCCTCCCGGAGGAGGTCGCCGAGATGCTCACCGACGGCCGGCTCACCTCCGAAGCCGCCCTCGACGCCCTGACGGCCGCGACGACGGCGGCGCTGCACTCGGTACCCGCCGGCCGCACCGCCCACCTGGCGCACCTGTTCAGCGTGCTGCCCAAATCCGGCCTGGACGAGGCGGCCATGGGCCGCGCCCGCCTCACCCGCATCGCCGAAGCGTGCCGTGCCACCGGCAGCGCCGTCGAGGTCAACGAGAAGTGGCGCTGCCCCTCTCCCGGGACGGTCCGCGTCCTGCGCGGCCTGGGCGTGCGGATGGTCGCCGGAAGCGACGCGCACACCGCGGCGGCGGTGGGGGCATGGGCGTACGTCGCGGAAGTCCTCGGCGACGGAAGCGGCGAGAGCGGCGAAGGCTACGAAAGGGAGGACGGCCACCGGTGAGGACCCTGATCACCGCCGCCCAGGCCGTCGCGTTCGGGTTCGTCTTCCTCGGCGCGCTGCCGCTGGTGACCGCCGTGGCGCAGTTCCTCCTGGTCGGCCTGCAGCGCTACCGGGGCATCTACGCCCGGGTCGCGTTGTGCCTGCCGCGCACCGCCGTACTGATCCCCGCGCGGAACGAGGCCGCCGTTCTGGAGACCTCCATCGAGACGCTGCTGGCCTCCGCCTACCCGCAGGGGCGGCTACGGATCTTCGTCATCGACGACGCGAGCACCGACGACACGCCGGTGGTCCTGGCCCGGCTCGCGGCCGCCCACCCGGGCGCCGTGGTCCACCTGCGGCGGGAGACCGGAGGACAGGGCAAGTCGCACACCCTCAACCACGGCCTGCGCCACGTGCTGTCCGACGACTGGGCGCAGGCCGTGCTCGTCATGGACGCCGACGTCGTCTTCGCCCCGGACACCGTGTGGCGCATGACCCGCCACCTGGCCGCACCGGAGGTCGGTGCGGTGACCGCCTACATCCAGGAAGGCAGTGGACACCGCGGCAACTACCTGACCCGGTACGTCGCCTACGAGTACATCACCGCCCAGGCCGCCGCGCGCCGCACCCAGAACGTGCTGGGCGCGGTGGCCTGCCTGGCCGGCGGCGCCCAGCTCCACAGCCGGGCCAACCTCGAAGCCCTGGGCGGTGAGTTCGACACCAGCACACTCGCCGAAGACACCGTGACCACCTTCGACAGCCAGCTCGCCGGACACCGTGTCGTCTTCGACGGCTACGCCCTGGTCCTCGCCGAAGAGCCGGACAACGCCGCCGGACTGTGGCGGCAGCGGCTGCGCTGGGCGCGGGGCAACTACCAGGTGACCCACCGCTACCGGGGTCTGTGGTTCCGAGGCCGCCGCACGGGCGACAACCGCCTGGGCTCGTGGCTCTTCGGGCTGATGTGGTTCTCGGTGCTGCTGACGCCCTTCCTCATGCTGCTCAGCGCGGCCTCGCTGATCTTCCTCTTCTACACGGACACCGACCGCTCGTGGTTCGCCTTCAAGGCGCTGTGGGTCGTCAACCTCGTCAGCTATCTGTACGTGACCCTGCTCAGCCTCGCCGTCGACCCGGTGACCGCACGGAGGTCCTGGCGCGAGGCCCTGATCTTCCCCGGCCTCGTCTCGTGCTTCTTCCTCGTCGTCACGGCCGTCCCGACCGTGGCCCTGCCCTTGCTGGACCGCATGGGGCTCGGCCTGACCCGGGACTCGCCCCACCCCCTGATGCTCTTCGCGTACTGCTGGCTCGCCCTGTGCATGCCGCTCGCCTGGGCCGCCAAGTGCCTCGCGACCACCAGGCTGAGGTGGCTGTCGGCCCCGCTCGTCCACCTCGTCGGTTACGGGTCGCTGCTGGCCGCGTGTTCCCTGGCCGCCTTCGTCCTCCAGGTCCGCGGAGCCGAGCAGAGCTGGGGGCGAACGGTCAAGACCGGGAAGGTGCAGGGCGCGGGACCAGGGACGGAGACGACCGCGGGACCGGCGGAGCCGGCCACCGGGCGACCGGGCCCGGCACCGGGGCCCGCCGAGGGGCCGGAGTCGCACGAGGAGGCGCCCGCCGACGCCGCGGACGGCGACCTGACCCGCCGCTTCGCCGCCGAAACCCACCGTGACCTCGAGCGGGACCGCGGACTGCTGTGGTGGCAGGCCGGGATCATGGTCCTCATCGTCCTACTGATGATCCTGCGGGAGATCTGGCTGGTGGGGCAGTGAGGCCAGCCCCCACAGCAGTACCCGGGCGAAGCTCCGCACCCACTCACCGTCCGCCGCTTCCGCGCTGACCAGCGTGCGGTGGACCACCGCGCCCGCCACCACGTCGAAGATGAGGTCCGCCGTGCGGGCGGCCTCCACCGGGTCCGGCTCCGGAGGCAGCTCGCCCCTGGCCTGGGCGCGGGCCCTGCCCTCCAGCACCAACCGCTTCTGCCGCTCCACGATCGACGTACGGATGCGCTCGCGCAGCGCCTCGTCGCGCGTGGACTCGGCGACCACCGCCATCAGACCGCTCTTGGCCTCCGGCCGGGCCAGGATCGCCGCGAACTGGAGCACCACGCCCTCGATGTCGGCGGCGAGGGAGCCCCGGTCGGGCAGCCGGAGCTCGTCGAAGAGCTCGGCGACCGCGTCGACGACCAGCTCGTTCTTGCCCGCCCACCGGCGGTACAGCGTCGTCTTGGCAACCCCGGCGCGTGTGGCCACGTCCTGCAGGGTGAGCTTCGACCAGCCCAGGTCCACCAGGGCCGCCCGCGTCGCGGCCAGGATCGCGGTGTCCGCCGCGGCGCTGCGCGGGCGCCCGGCACGGCCGGCGGGGGTGCTGCTCTGCATCCCCCGACCTTAACCGGCGGGTAACGAACGGGCGTCCGTGAGGCAGATCACCGAGGAGGGCTGTTCCGACGGGCCCTCCTGGTATTACGCTACGGGGCGTAGCGAAAGCACGGGTGCGCCCGTGCCCCAGCGACGACCACGGGCGTGGGGTGGGGACCCGGCGCCGGCAGGACTGTCAACAGCACACTTCCAGGCGGGCTTTCACCCCGCTTTTCACGCACGGGCGCGGTACGGGGGAGGATAGACCCATGCAGCCACGGAACATGTCCATGAGCGGGGTCGTCGACCTCGCCGCGGTGAAGCAGGCCCAGGAAGCCAAGGCCAAGGCGGAGCAGGCGCGCGCCGAGGCGGCCCGGAACGGCGGGACGGGCGCCGTCTCCCCGGCCGACCTCGTCATCGACGTCGACGAGGCCCGCTTCGAGAGCGATGTCCTGCAGCGGTCCACCGAGGTCCCGGTCGTCATCGACTTCTGGGCCGAGTGGTGCGAGCCCTGCAAGCAGTTGAGCCCGGTCCTGGAGCGGCTCGCCGTCGAGTACAACGGGCGCTTCCTCCTCGCCAAGATCGATGTCGACGCCAACCAGATGCTGATGCAGCAGTTCGGCGTCCAGGGCATCCCGGCCGTGTTCGCGGTCGTGGCCGGGCAGGCGCTGCCGCTCTTCCAGGGTGCCGCCGGCGAGGCGCAGATCCGCCAGACCCTGGACCAGTTGGTGCAGGTCGCCGAGCAGCGGTTCGGGCTGACCGGTCTCGCCGTCGACCCCGAGGCGGAGCCGGGCGCGGCACCGGCCGCCGCCCCCGAGCGCCCGGCCGGCCCGCACGACGCGGCGCTCGAGGCCGCCGTGCGGGCGCTGGACGCCGGCGACCTGGGCGGCGCCGTCCAGGCGTACAAGAACGTGCTGGCCGAGGACCCGGGCAACACGGAGGCCAAGCTGGGCCTCGCCCAGGCCGAGTTGCTCCAGCGCGTGCAGGACGCCGACCCGCAGCAGGTCCGTCAGGACGCCGCCGACAAGCCGGGTGACGCGCAGGCCCAGATCGCCGCCGCCGACCTGGACCTGGTGGGCGGGCACGTGGAGGACGCCTTCGGACGCCTCATCGACACGGTGCGCGTCACGGCCGGGGACGACCGGGACGCCGTACGGCTGCGGCTGCTGGAGCTGTTCGAGGTCGTCGGCGCCGAGGACCCGCGGGTGGCCGCGGCGCGCAGGGCGCTGGCCCGCGCCCTGTTCTAGCGCGCGGCCGGGCCGCCCGGTACCGACCGGTCTTCGACCGTTCGTCCGGGTGGTGCCCGAGTGAAAGAGCTGCCGACGGAAAGCCAGTGCGGCCGCGCTTTACCAAATCTTGGTAATCGCGGCCGCTGTTACTGCCAGTAAGTCGACGGCGTCGATCTGTCGGATTCTGTCCGGCGATCAACAGCTATGTTCCGCCCTCATGACACACCGAGCGTCGCCGTCCGGGACCGGTGTGTCGTCCCGCGGTTATCCGGCCGTTACTAGTGAGTAACGAACCCCCTTGTGCCGACGGCGAGAATGCACCACGATCGGCGACGCTCGGTCCATTCCCGTACCCCGAAAGCCAGTCGGGTCGCGGGGGTTCCTGGGTCCCCACCGAGCAGGGTCGGCGGCAGTGGCGCCGGCCCTTGGGCAGGGGGGTCTTCGCCCGTCCGGCGAAGCCTGTCCAGCAGGGTTGTGCGTGATGCGTGTCAGGCGCGACCAGTGGTTGTCGCTCGGGGGTGATCGCCGGTGATTCGGGCTCGTCTGGTACGTGCCGCCGAGCGCGGGCGCTCTCCTTCCCGAGGACGTAGCACTTCTCCCATCCCTGCCAGGTCCGGCCGCCGATCCGGGGGCCGGCCGAGGCCAGGAGATGTACGTCCGAGAAGGAGGAAATATGGAGTCCCAGGTGCGTGGCGGGACCAGATGGAAGCGGTTCGCTGTGGTGATGGTGCCCAGCGTTGCCGCCACGGCTGCGATAGGCGTCGCGCTGGGGCAGGGTGCCCTGGCGGCGTCGTTCAGTGTCTCCGGCCAGTCGTTCAAGGTGACGGCGGACCGGCTCGACGGTACGGGCTTCTCCCAGTACGGAGCCATTGACTCGGGCTACACGCTGAAGGGCGAGAAGACGGCTCACCCCGTCGCCGTCTCGGCGTTCAAGTCCGCGACCATCAAGGGCATGTGCCAGTCCGTGGTCACCCCGGACATCCCGCTGATCGGTTCGGTCAGCCTCATGCTCAAGGCGGGCGGCGGCGACAAGCCGGTCGAGGCCCAGAACCTGTACATCGACGTCGAGGAGCTCGA
The DNA here is from genome assembly GCF_046628145.1 of Streptomyces mutabilis. Lineage (NCBI taxonomy): Bacteria > Bacillati > Actinomycetota > Actinomycetes > Kitasatosporales > Streptomycetaceae > Streptomyces > Streptomyces mutabilis. The sequence continues at coordinate 5,410,560 of NZ_CP176874.1, forward strand.
GGCCGACGCCACCTTCCGCGGCATCGACATCGGTGTTGCGGCCAAGGACGCCAACAAGGGTCCAGGCATCAAGAAGGGCGACACCGCGAACCCCTACGGATTCGCGCAGCAGGCCGACTCGGCCACGCTGACCGACGTGAAGCAGACGGCGTGGGCCACCACCGCCGGAACCTTCAAGCTCAGCGGTCTGAAGATGTCGCTGTCCAAGGGTGTCAAGGAGTGCTACTAAGCACCCCATGACGGGCGGGGGAGCCGGTGGCACCCCCGCCCGTCCACTCTCCGGCCGTGCCTCCACGCGCGGCCCACATCTCCACCACAGCAAAGCCGTACCAGGGAGCTGTTTTCCATGAGCGCCGAGACTCCTGCCGCAACCGGCCAGTTCACCCGCCGGAGGCTGCAGTTCCGTGCCTGGCGAGGCGCGCGGCCGTTCTGGGCCGGCCTGTTCGTCGCGCTCGGCGGACTCCCCATCGCCTACTTCCCGTACGCGAACCTCCAGATCGGCCACCTGACGCTGGCGATGGCCACCACCGCGGGTGCCGGGTCCCTGATCATCGGTGTGCTGCTGGTCGTCCTGGGCGTCAGCCTGTGGTTCCAGAAGCACGTCCGGGTCTTCGCGGGCGTGGCGGCGATCCTGCTGGCGCTGGTGTCCATCCCCGTGTCCAACCTCGGCGGATTCCTCATCGGCTTCCTGCTCGCACTGGTCGGCGGGGCGATGGCCGTGTCGTGGGTGCCGGGCGAACCGCCGCAGGCCGAACCGCCCCTGGAGGGCAAGGGAACGGGCAACGCGCCCGAGAGCGTGGTCCCCGAGGCCCCCGGCACCCCGGCGCCCGACGCCACGGTGCCGCAGCCGCGCGACGGGGCGGGAGAGCCGAACGATCTGTCAGGAACGAGCCCGGCCAACGGGGCGAACGGGAGGCACAGTGCCGGCTGACGAGGTGACCCGCGGGACTGACGTGGAGTCGTTCCGTGTGAGAACCGGGCCGCGCCACGCGGCACCCAAGAAGCCGTTGTTCACCAGGTTCCACATGCCGGCCGGGAAGGCGATAGCCCTGGCGGCGATGCCCACGGCCGTCCTCATGGGGATGGGCTTCACACCGACGCTGGCCATCGCCGACGGCAACGACACGGCGAAGCCGACCTCCAACAGCCTCACCGCCGACGAGTACAAGGCGTGCGTGGAGGCCCTGGAGGACGCCGAGAAGGGCGCGTCCGAGTCGCCCTCGCCCTCGGCGACCGGCTCGGAGGACGGGGACGACAAGGACAAGGGCGGTGCGACGGAGTCCGGTTCCCCGGACTCCGCGGACGGCGCGGGCAAGGACGGCAAGGACGGCAAGGGTACGGGCGAGTCCTCTTCGTCGGATTCAGGTTCCGACGACGAGGACGGGAACGCCGGCCAGGCCGACCCGGCCCCGAGCCCCTCCGCTTCCCAGGATCCCGAGGGCCGGGACGCGTCCGGCGCGGACGCCGCCGAACCGTCCCCGTCCGCCTCGGAGTCCGGCGGCGGCGTGCTGGAGGGCCTCGGCGACGCCATCGAGGGCATCTTCACCGGCAGCGACAAGGCCGAGGAGACCCCGGGCCCCACGCCGACCCCCTCGGCGTCGGCGAGCGCCGGCGAGGACGCGTCCGACCCGGCGAAGGAGACCACCGACAAGGTCACCGGCACCGCGAAGGACACGGCCGAGGATCCGGCCGACGCGGCGTCGAAGGCGGCCGAGGACACCGAGGAGTCGGTGGACGAGGCGGCCGGAAAGACCGAGGAGGACGCGAAGGACGCGAAGGACCAGGCGGAGGAGGAGGCCGGGGAGGCCACCGCCTCGCCCAGCCCCAGCGCCTCCGAGAGCGCCGGCACCGACCCCGAGGACTGCCCGGTCGCCACGGACGCGGAGGGCGGCGTCGACAACACGGTGCCGCTGCCCGACGACCCCTGGTACCTCAACGCCAGCTCGCTGCTGCTGAAGGGCGCCTCCTACAAGGGCGTCGTCGAGGTGAAGACGGCCAACGGCACCACCAAGAAGGTGCTCAAGTACGTCATTTCCAACGGCACCGACATCGGCGACCTGCACCAGACGGTGAAGGACGAGCAGGCCGGCAAGACCTACCACGTGCAGGCGGCCGAGGGATCGACGTCCACGATCCGCGACGGCGACACGGTGATGTACACCGAGAGCATCTCGGGCAACCTGCTCGGGCTGATCCCGATCACCTTCGACCCGGAGCACCCGCCGCCGCTGGACATCCCGCTCATCTACTTCACGAAGGTGACGGTCGTCCAGGCGGGCCAGTTCGGCGGCACGCTCCACATCCCCGGGTTGCACCAGTACACGACCTGAGCCCGCTCACAGGCCCGTTCGGGAGCCGCGACACCGCCGAGGGCGCCCCCTGTCGCAGGGGGCGCCCTCAGCGCCGTACGGAAGCGGGTGCGGGGGTCAGCCGCGCCGCGTCTCGCCCAGGTGCAGCACCCGGACCATGTTGGTGGTGCCGGGCACGCCGGGGGGCGAACCGGCGGTGATCACGACGATGTCGCCGTCGCTGAACCGGCCGAGGCGGGCCGTCTCCTGGTCCACCAGGTCGACCATCTCGTCGGTGGTGTTGACGAACGGCACCACGTGCGGCTCCACGCCCCAGCTGAGCGCCAGCTGGTTGCGGGTGGACTCGTCGGTGGTGAAGGCGAGGATCGGCTGGGCCGCGCGGTAGCGGGAGAGCCGGCGGGCGGTGTCACCGGACTGGGTGAAGGCCACCAGGCCCTTGCCGCCCAGGAAGTCGGCGATCTCGGCGGCGGCGCGGGCCACCGAACCGCCCTGCGTGCGCGGCTTCTTGCCCGGCACCAGCGGCTGCAGGCCCTTGGACAGCAGCTCCTGCTCGGCGGCGGAGACGATCTTCGACATGGTCTTGACGGTCTCGATCGGGTACGCGCCCACCGACGACTCCGCGGAGAGCATGACCGCGTCGGCGCCGTCCAGGATCGCATTGGCCACGTCGGAGGCCTCGGCGCGGGTCGGACGCGAGTTGGTGATCATCGACTCCATCATCTGGGTCGCGACGATCACCGGCTTGGCGTTGCGCCGGCACAGCTCGATCAGGCGCTTCTGCACCATGGGGACCTTCTCGAGCGGGTACTCGACGGCCAGGTCGCCACGGGCGACCATGACGGCGTCGAAGGCCGCGACGACGTCCTCCATGTTCTCGACCGCCTGCGGCTTCTCCACCTTGGCGATGACGGGGACCCGGCGGCCCTCCTCGTCCATCACGCGGTGCACGTCGGCGACGTCCTTGGCGTCCCGCACGAAGGACAGGGCGACCAGGTCGCAGCCCATCCGCAGCGCGAACCGCAGGTCCTCGACGTCCTTCTCGCTCAGCGCGGGGACGTTGACCGCGGCACCGGGCAGGTTGATGCCCTTGTGGTCGGAGATGACGCCGCCCTCGATGACGATCGTCCTCACCCGGGGGCCCTCGACCTCGGTGACCTTCAGCTCGACGTTGCCGTCGTTGATGAGTACCTGGTCGCCCTTGGTGACGTCGCCGGGCAGGCCCTTGTACGTCGTGCCGCAGATCGTCCGGTCGCCCGGCACGTCCTCGGTGGTGATGGTGAACTCGTCACCGCGCACCAGCTCGACGGGACCCTCCGCGAAGGTCTCCAGGCGGATCTTCGGGCCCTGCAGGTCGGCGAGGACACCGATGGCCCGGCCGGTCTCCTTGGCGGCGGCCCGGACCCGGTCGTAACGGCCCTGGTGCTCGGCGTGCGTGCCGTGGCTGAAGTTGAAGCGGGCCACGTTCATGCCGGCTTCGATCAGCGCTACGAGCTGCTCGTGGGAGTCGACCGCGGGGCCGAGAGTACAGACGATTTTCGAACGGCGCATGGGGCGATCCTATCGGTTTGTTTCGCTCCGGAATATTCCGCCTGGCGGAAGCTACATATGGGCGCGGGCATGCTCACAAGTGAATTTATCGGCTGTTCTTTTCGACCAGTGCGTACGTTTGTGTCGCGATCTCCAATTCCTCGTCGGTCGGCACCACGGCCACCTTCACCCGCGCGTCCTCGGGGGAGATCAGCCGGGGACCGTCGCCGCGAGCGCCGTTCAGCCCGGCGTCGACCGCCAGGCCCAGCCCCTCCAGGCCCGCCACGGCCGCTTCCCGCACCGGTGCCGCATTCTCGCCGACCCCGGCCGTGAAGGCGACCGCGTCCACCCGGCCGAGGACCGCGTAATAGGCGCCGATGTACTTCTTCAGGCGGTGAATGTAGATGTCGAAGGCGAGCCGCGCCTCTTCGTCACCCTCGTCGACGCGGCGCCGGATCTCCCGCATGTCATTGTCGCCGCACAGACCGAACAGGCCGCTCCTCTTGTTGAGGAGAGTGTCGATCTCGTCGGTGGACATTCCGCCAACCCGCTCCAAATGGAAGATGACCGCCGGGTCCAGGTCTCCGGACCGCGTACCCATCACGAGTCCTTCCAAAGGCGTCAGCCCCATGGAGGTGTCCACGCACCGGCTGCCCTCGACCGCCGAGGCCGAGGCGCCGTTGCCGAGGTGCAGCACGATGACGTTCACCTCGGACGGGTCCTTGCCCAGCAGCCGCGCGGTCTCCCGGGAGACGTAGGCGTGCGAGGTGCCGTGGAAGCCGTAGCGGCGGATGCGGTGACGGTCGGCGATCTTCGGGTCGATCGCGTAGCGCGCCGCCGGCTCGGGCATCGTCGTGTGGAACGCCGTGTCGAAGACGGCCACCTGGGGCAGGTCGGGGCGCAGCCCCCGGGCGGTGCGGATGCCGGTGAGGTTGGCCGGGTTGTGCAGCGGGGCGACGGGGATCAGCCGCTCGATCTCGGTGAGCACGCCCTCGTCGATCAGGGTGGGCTCGGTGAAGAACATGCCGCCGTGCACCACCCGGTGCCCGATCGCGGCCAGTTCCGGGGAGTCCAGGCCCAGACCGTCCCGGGCCAACTCCTCCGCGACGGCCTTGAGGGCGGCCTCGTGATCGGCGATCGGCCCGTTCTGCTCGCGGGTGTCGCCGCCGGTCACGCACGTGTGCTTCAGCCGGGAGGTCTGCTCACCGATGCGCTCGACCAGCCCCACCGCCAGCCGGCTGCGGTCCCGCATGTCCAGGAGCTGGTACTTCACCGACGAGGAGCCGGAGTTGAGGACGAGGACACGGGTGGGCAAGGTCACTGTTCGGACGCCTTCTCGCTCGGGTTCTGGGCCTGGATCGCCGTGATGGCGACGGTGTTGACGATGTCCTGGACGAGCGCGCCCCGGGACAGGTCGTTGACCGGCTTGCGCAGCCCCTGGAGGACCGGGCCGACGGCGATCGCGCCGGCCGAGCGCTGCACGGCCTTGTAGGTGTTGTTGCCGGTGTTCAGGTCCGGGAAGATCAGCACGCTGGCCTGCCCGGCGACCTCGGACCCGGGCAGCTTGGTCGCGGCGACCGACGGCTCCACGGCCGCGTCGTACTGGATCGGCCCCTCGACGCGCAGGTCGGGACGGTTCGCGCGGACCAGCTCCGTCGCCTCGCGCACCTTGTCGACGTCGGCGCCGGACCCGGACGTGCCCGTCGAGTACGACAGCATCGCGATCCGCGGATCCACCCCGAACCGCGCCGCCGTGGACGCCGACTGCGTGGCGATGTCGGCCAGCTGCTCGGCGTTCGGATCCGGGTTGACCGCGCAGTCGCCGTAGACGAGCACCTTGTCGGCCAGGCACATGAAGAACACGGACGACACGATCGAGGCGTCCGGCTTGGTCTTGATGATCTCGAAGGCCGGGCGGATCGTCGCCGCCGTCGAGTGCACCGACCCCGACACCATCCCGTCGGCGAACCCTTCCTGCACCATCAGCGTGCCGAAGTAGTTCACGTCGGAGACCACGTCGTACGCCAGCTCCACCGTGACGCCCTTGTGGGCGCGCAGGGCCGCGTACTTCTCGGCGAAGGAGTCCCGCAGCTCGGACACCGCCGGGTCGATCAGCTCGGCGCCCTCCAGGTCGATGCCCAGGTCGGCGGCCTTCTTGCGGATCTGCTCGACCGGCCCCAGCAGGGTCAGCTCGCACACGCCCCGGCGCAGCAGCACCTCCGCCGCGTGCAGCACCCGCTCCTCGGTCCCCTCCGGCAGCACGACCCGGCGCAGGTCGGAGCGGGCCTGCTCCAGCAGCGTGTGCTCGAACATCATCGGCGTGACCCGGTCGCTGCTCGGCGCGGAGACCCGCTTGCTGAGGTCGGCGGTGTCGACGTAGCGCTCGAAGAGGCCGAGGGCGGTCTCCGCCTTGCGCGGGGTGGCCGCGTTGAGCTTGCCCTCCAGGGAGAACAGCTGCTCGGCGGTGGGGAAGCTGTTGCCGGTCACCGAGAGCACCGGGGTGCCGGGCGCGAGGCGGTCGGCGAGGGTGAGGATGCCGTCCCCGGGCACCTCGTTCAGGGTCAGCAGCACGCCGGCTATCGGCGGGGTGCCGGCGCTGTGCGCGGCGAGGGTGCCGATCACCAGGTCGGCGCGGTCGCCGGGCGTGATCACCAGGCAGCCCGGGGTGAGGGCGCTCAGCAGGTTGGGCAGCATGGCCCCGCCGAAGACGAAGTCCAGCGCGTCCCGGGCGAGCCCCGAGTCGTCGCCGAGGACCACCCGGGCGCCGAGGGTGTGCGCGATCTGCGAGACGGTCGGCGCGGACAGCGCGGGCTCGTCCGGCACCACCCAGCACGGCACCGGCAGCCGGTCCGTGAGCCGCTCGGCGATCTCGTCCCGGTCCTCGCGGGTGACCCGGTTGGTCACCATGGCCAGGACGTCGCAGCCCAGCCCGTCGTAGGCGCGGAAGGCGTTGACGGTCTCGGCGAGCACGGACTCGGCGGCCTGACCCCGTCCGCCCACGACCGGGACGACCGACGCGCCGAACTCGTTGGCGAGCCGCGCGTTCAGGGACAGTTCGTCCGGGAACTGGGTGTCGGCGAAGTCGGTGCCGAGGACGAGCATGACGTCGTAGTCCCGGGCGGCCAGGTGGAACCGGTCGACCAGCGCGGACACCAGCTCGTCCGTGCCCTGCTCGGCCTGGAGGGCGGACGCCTCCTGGTAGTCCAGGCCGTAGACGGTCGCGGGGTCCTGCGAGAGCCGGTAACGGGCCCGCAGCAGCTCGAAGAGCCGGTCGGGTCCGTCGTGGACCAGGGGACGGAAGACGCCGACCCGGTCGACCTGCCGGGTCAGGAGCTCCATGACCCCCAGTTCGACGACCTGGCGGCCGTCGCCGCGGTCGATACCGGTCACGTACACGCTGCGCGTCACGCGTGCTCTCCGTTTCGTCTGGTGGCGGCTGTCCCGTGCACATGGTGGCGGCTGTCCCGTGCACAAAAATCGCCCACCGGGGTGAGCGGAACCCTCTTGACAATACCTCCGGGTATGGATAAGGCGCCCGTCAACAATCGTCAGTGCCCACCCGTGCCCGGACCGTGGAACAATTGGATCGGCTCACCGGTGTCAACAGCGAGCAGGAGACACAGCACGATGCGTATCGGCGTACTCACCGCAGGCGGCGACTGCCCCGGCCTGAACGCAGTGATCCGGTCGGTCGTGCACCGAGCGGTCGACAACTACGGCGACGAGGTCATCGGCTTCGAGGACGGGTACGCCGGTCTGCTCGACGGCCGCTACCGCACCCTCGACCTCAACGCGGTCAGCGGCATCCTGGCCCGCGGCGGCACCATCCTCGGCTCCTCCCGCCTCGAGCGCGACCGGCTCCGCGAGGCCTGCGAGAACGCCGGGACATGATCCAGAGCTTCGGCATCGACGCGCTGATCCCGATCGGCGGCGAGGGCACCCTGACGGCCGCCCGGATGCTCTCCGACGCCGGTCTCCCCGTGGTCGGCGTGCCGAAGACCATCGACAACGACATCTCCTCCACGGACCGCACCTTCGGCTTCGACACCGCCGTCGGCGTCGCGACCGAGGCGATGGACCGCCTCAAGACCACCGCCGAGTCCCACCAGCGGGTGATGGTCGTCGAGGTCATGGGCCGCCACGCCGGCTGGATCGCCCTGGAGTCCGGCATGGCCGCCGGCGCCCACGGCATCTGCCTGCCCGAGCGCCCCTTCGACCCCGCCGACCTGGTCAAGATGGTCGAGGAGCGGTTCTCCCGCGGCAAGAAGTTCGCCGTGGTCTGCGTCGCCGAGGGCGCCCACCCCGTCGAGGGCTCCATGGACTACGGCAAGGGCGCCATCGACAAGTTCGGCCACGAGCGCTTCCAGGGCATCGGCACCGCCCTCGCGTACGAGCTGGAGCGCAGGCTCGGCAAGGAGGCCAAGCCGGTCATCCTCGGCCACGTCCAGCGCGGCGGCGTGCCCACCGCGTACGACCGGGTGCTCGCCACCCGCTTCGGCTGGCACGCGGTGGAGGCCGCCCACCGGGGCGAGTTCGGCCGCATGACGGCGCTGCGCGGCACGGACGTCGTCATGGTCCCGCTGGCGGAGGCGGTCACCGAGCTGAAGACGGTGCCGAAGGACCGGATGGACGAGGCCGAGTCGGTCTTCTAGGCACCGGACGCCCCGCCGGACCGTGCCACCACGGCTCACGGGTGCTTCTCGACGGCCGCCCAGAAGTGCTCCACGATCCGGTCGAGGAAGTCACGCCCCGCCGCGTTGGAGTCGGGACCGCCACCGCCCCAGCTGAGGGTGGCGGTCATGTGCCCCTGGTAGTCCTGGTGCAGCACCTGGAGGACGTTCTCCAGAACCCGCCGGTCCAGTGGCGCCACCTTGGCGACCGGGCGCACGTACCCCTGCCATCGGGTGGTGACGGCGCTGGTCAGCAGCTCGGCGAGCTTCTCCTCGCGCCCCGTGACGGCCACGAGGTCCGGCAGCGCGAGGTCGAGCACGTGGGCGAGCGCGGCCGACTGGCGGTCGGTGCCGCGCCAGCCGTCCGTCTCCTCCATCCGCAGATAGGCGGTGAGCGCGACACCGGCGGCACGGGCCACGTCCTCGGGCGCCAGACCGCGGGCGACGCGGTGCTCGCGCAGGGTCTGCGGCCGGCCGATCAGGTCACCGGGCGAGCACCACAGCACGCCCGCGAGCGCGGTGAGTTCGGAAGCGGAGGGGGAGGCGGCTCCGCGCTCCCAGGCGATGACGTGGTCGGGGGAGACGTACGGCAGTCCGTACGACACCCGCATGCCGTGGGCGACGTGTTCGGGCCCCATACCGAGGGCGGCCCGGAGCCGGCGGGCGGCGAGGGCGTTGAACGGGGGACCCGACTGGTTCGGGTGAGGTGAGGGTCGGCGCACGCGCCACACCGTAGGGGGCCGGGCGGTCCTTGACTACGGGCTGTTCAGCCAGCGATACGGATCGTAGGAACCTACGGGCTCACCCGGACGGAGCACCGCTCACCCCTTGACCGCCCCGCCCAGCGCGAACCCGCCGCCCAGCCGCCGCGAGATCAGCACGTACAGCAGGATGACAGGCGTCGAGTAGACGATCGAGAACGCCGCCAGCTGCCCGTACGCCACCATGCCCCGGTTGCCGAAGAAGTCGTTGATGCTCACCGAGGCCGGCATCTGGTCCGGGGAGAGCAGCAGCATGAACGGGACGAAGAAGTTCCCCCACATCATCACGAACGAGAACACGGTCACCACCGCCACACCCGGCCCCATCAGCGGCAGCACGATCCGCAGCAGCGACTGGAAGGACGACGCCCCGTCCGTCCACGCCGCCTCCTCCAGCTCCTTGGGCACGCCGTCCATGAAGTTCTTCATCAGCCAGATGGCGAACGGGAGCTGGGAGGCGGCGAAGAAGAAGATCGTCCCCTGCATGGTGTCGATCATGTTCACCCGCACGAACAGGGCGTAGACCGGCACCATGATCGCCGTGATCGGCAGGCTGGTCGCGAACAGGATCGTCAGCAGGAACGGCCGGTTCAGCCGCGACCGGAAACGGGAGAGCGGATACGCCGCGAGCGCCGCGCACACCACCGTCAGCGCCGTCGCGCCGCCGCACAGGACCAGGCTGTTGAGCAGCGGGGTGAAGGTGATCTCCGGGGTGAGGATCGCGTCGAAGTTGTCCAGCGTCACCCCGTCGGGGACCTTCACCCTGAGGCTCGCGCGCGGGTCCAGGGCGGACAGCACCACCCAGGCCAGCGGCAGCACGAACGCGGCGGCGGCCACCAGCAGCCCGGTGTCGGCGGCCAGTCGGCGCCGGGTGCGGCGGGAGGCGGGGGTACGGCGGGGCGCGGCGGGCGTCCGGGTCTTCCGGGCCGCCCGGGGCGCGAGGGTGGACGCCATCTCAGACCTCCGTCCGCAGCAGGCGCAGGTACACGACCGAGAACAGCGAGCCGATCAGCAACAGCAGCAGCGCCACCGCCGTGCCGTACCCGATCAGACTGTTCTGGAAGGCCTGCTCGTACATGAACAGCGGCAGCGTCTGGCTCTTGCCGCTCGGGCCGCCCCGCGTCATCACCCAGATCAGCCCGAAGACCGACAGGGTCTGCAGGGTGTTGAGCATGAGGTTGGTGCCGATGGAACGCCGGATCATCGGCAGCGTGATGTGCCACATCCGGCGCCAGCCGCTCGCCCCGTCCACCTCGGCGGCCTCGGTGACCTCCTTGGGGATCTCGTTGAGCGCCGCCGAGTACACCAGCATCGAGAACGCCGTGCCCCGCCACACGTTGGCGAAGGACACCGCGAGGATCGGCAGCGTGAACAGCCAGTTCTGGGACGGCAGATGGAGCCAGTCCAGGATCGCGTTGAGGGTGCCCTCGCGGCGGAAGAAGGCGTAGAGCAGGAAGCCCGCCACCACCTCCGGCAGCACCCACGCCGTGACAACGATGCCGCCGGTGAGCGTACGGACCGGCTTCGAGGCCCGCTGCATCAGCGAGGCCAGCGCCAGGCCCAGGGTGTTCTGCCCGATCAGCGACGACAGCACCGTGAACACCAGCGTCAGCCACACGGCGTTCAGGAACGCCTCGTCCTGGAACGCGCGCCGGAAGTTCTCGAAGCCGACGAAGGACGACTCGGCCTGCCCGGTGAGCTGGAGGTCGGTGAAGGCGATGACCACGCAGTACGCGATCGGGCCGGCGAGGAAGAGCAGCAGCAGGACGAGGGCGGGGGAGACGGGCAGGGCGCGCAGCAGCGAACGGCGAGCCGATGCCGACCCCGCACGGTGTTCCGGCCCCGGGGCGGGCGGGCCCGGCGGCGTCTCGCGGAGCTCCGGGCCCGGGTGCGGCGGCGTGGCAGCGGTCACTTGGCGACCACCTGGTTGTCGGTGGCCTCCTTGAGCGCCTCGTCGTAGTCGCGGGCCGCCTCCTCGACCGACTTGTCACCGGTCGTCACGCCCTCCATCGCCTCCTGGATGGCGACGGACACCTTCGGGTACGCCGGGTAGGCGGGCCGGTAGTGGGTGCTCTCGACGAGGTCGGTGAAGAACTCGATGCCGGGCTGGGCGTCGACGTAGGCCGGGTCGTTCGCCACGTCCTCGCGGACCGCGATGCCGGAGTTGGCGACGTACCACTTCTGGGCGTTGGCCTTGGTCTGCATCGTCTTGATGAACTCGAAGGCCAGGTCCGGGTTGCCCGCCTTGGCCGGGATCGACCAGGTCCAGCCGCCGGACATGCTCACCTTGCCGGGCGCCTGGCCGTGCTGCGTCGGCATGGCCGCGAGCCCCAGCTCCTTCGACCACTCGGGCCACTCGTGCCCGCTGCCCTCCAGCCAGTCCTGCGGCAGCCAGGAGCCGTCGAGCGCGATGCCGAGCTTGCCCTGCGGAAGCAGCTCACCGCGCACCTTGGTCCCGAAGTTGGGGTCGAGCGCGTCGGACACCTCCGGGCCGAGCTTCTCCTTGTACACGGTCTCGACGAAGGCGAGGGAGTCCTCGAACCCCTGCCCCGCCGTGATCCACTTCTTGCTGCCCTTGTCGTACAGCGGGTCCGTGGTCCCGTCGTTCGTGCCGTACAGCAGCATCTGGAAGCCCTGCATGGTGGCGGCCTCACCGGCGGGCTTGCCGGTGTACACGTTGAGCGGCGTGACTCCGGGCACCTTCTCCTTGATGGTGCGGGCGGCGTCGAGGACCTCGTCCCAGGTCTTCGGCTGCCAGTCGGCGGGCAGCCCGGCCTCGGCGAACACGTCCTTGCTGAACCACAGGCCCCGGGTGTCCGTCCCGTCCGGGACGCCGTACGTCTTTCCGTCCTCGCCCCTGGCCGCCGCCTTCGCGGTGTCGATGAACTGATCCCAGTCCTTCCACTTCGCCAGGTACTCGTCGAGGGGCTTCAAGTAGCCGCTGGTGATGTCGGAGTTGATGAGGAAGGTGTCCTCGTAGACCAGATCCGGCGCGGTCTTGGGGGAGCGGAGCATCTGCTGGAGCTTGGTGTAGTACTCCGAGTCCGGGGCCTTGATCGGGACGAGTTCGACCTTCTTCCCCGGGTTGGCCTTCTCGAACTGCTTCTTGATGTCGGCGAGATAGGTGTCCATCACCTTGATGGAGTTGTCCGTCGACTGCTTGAAGGAGACCTTCACCGTGTCCGGATCGTCGCCGGAGCCGCTGCCGCAGGCGGCGAGGGCGGTGGAGGCGAGCGCGGTGAGGGTGAACAGGGCGGTGAACCGGACGGACCGGACGGTGGGACGCACGGGCAAGACCTCCTACGGGCACGACGCTGTGGCCGGGACGGCTGCTCGGCGAACGTAAGAGGAGTGGTCTAGTCAGGTCAATGCGTGTGCGGTGGACAACTCGTGTTCATCGGCCCCGCTCGCTCTCCCGCACCCACCGGTACACCAACTCCGGCCGCCCCACCTGCCCGTAGAGCGGGCGTCGCCCCGCCCGTCCCGCGTCCACCAGGTGCTCCAGGTAACGCCGGGCGGTGATCCGCGAGATGCCGACGGTCTCGGCCACGCCGGCCGCCGTGAGACCCTCGTCCGACCCGCGCAGCGCGCCCGTCACCCGCTCCAGCGTGGGCCCGCTCAGCCCCTTCGGCAGCGCGGCCGGGCCGGGCGCCCGCAGCGTGGCCAGCGCCCGGTCCACCTCGTCCTGGCCGCTCGCCTCCCCGGCGGCGCCCCGGAACTCGGCGTACCGCACCAGCCGGTCGCGCAGGGTGGCGAAGGTGAAGGGCTTCAGCACGTACTGCACGACGCCCAGCGACACGCCCTCGCGCACCACCGTCAGGTCCCGCGCCGACGTCACCGCTATCACGTCGGTGTGGTGCCCGGCCGCCCGCAGCGAACGGGCCAGCTGCAGCCCGTGCACGTCCGGCAGGTGCAGGTCGAGCAGGAGCAGGTCCACCGGCGCACGGTCCAGCGTGCGCCGGGCCTCGGCGCCGGTGTGCGCCTTGCCGACGGCCGTGAACCCCGGCACCCGGCCGACGTACATCACGTGCGCGTCGGCGGCGACCGGGTCGTCCTCGACGACCAGGACCCGGATGGGCTGCTCGGCGCCGCTCATATGGCGCCCCCGGATTCCGGTCTGCCCGCCAGGACGCCCGGCGCCGGTGCGCGGCCCCCCGGGTCGTCCAGCGGCAGCCGCGCCTCGAAACGGGCGCCGCCGCCGTCCGCCTCCGTCACCGTCAGGGTGCCGCCGTGCCGCTGCACCGCCTGGCTGACCAGCGCCAGCCCCAGGCCCCGACCGCCCTCGCCGGCCGGCTTGGTCGAGAAGCCGCGCTGGAAGACCAGGTCGGCATGGGCGGGGGCGACGCCGGCGCCGGTGTCCGACACGCGCAGCACCAGCTCGGAGCCGCCGACCGCCGATTCCGCGCCGGAGACGTCCTCGCCCCCGGCCGTCTCGGTGTACGCCGCCACCGTCACCCGCGAGGGCACCCGGCCCTGGGCCGCGTCCACCGCGTTGTCGACCAGATTGCCCAGGATCGTCACCAGGTCCCGGGCGGGCAGGGACGGCGGCAGCAGCCCGTCGTCCAGTCGGCTGTCCTGCGACACCACCAGCTCCACTCCCCGCTCGTTGGCCTGCGCCGTCTTGCCCAGCAGCAGCGCGGCCAGCACGGGCTCGCTCACCGCCGCCACCACCTGGTCGGTCAGCGCCTGCGCCAGTTCCAGTTCGGCCGTCGCGAAGTCCACGGCCTCCTCCGCGCGCCCCAGCTCGATCAGCGAGACGACCGTGTGCAGCCGGTTGGCCGCCTCGTGCGCCTGCGAGCGCAGCGCCTGCGTGAAACCGCGCTCCGAGTTCAGCTCGCCCATCAGCGACTGCAGCTCGGTCACGTCCCGCAGCGTCACCACCGTGCCCCGGCGCTCGCCGCCGGAGACCGGCGAGGTGTTCACCACCAGCACCCGCCGGTCGGTCAGATGCACCTCGTCCACCCGTGGCTCCGACGCCAGCAGCGCCCCGGTCAGCTGCGCCGGCAGCCCGAGGTCCGCGACCGAGGCGCCCACCACGTCACCGGTCACGTCGAGCAGCTCCCGTCCGCCGTCGTTGATCAACGCGACACGGTACTGCCCGTCCAGCATCAGCAGACCCTCGCGCACCGCGTGCAGCGCCGCCTGATGGTAGTCGTGCATCCGGCTCAGCTCGCCCGCGTTCATCCCGTGCGTGTGCCGGCGCAGCCGCGCGTTGATCACGTACGTGCCGACCGCGCCGAGCAGCAGCGCCCCGGCCGCCACTCCGAGCAGGGCCGTCAGCTGCTCCTGCGCCCGCTTGCTGATCTCCTCGACCTTGATCCCGGCGCTGACCAGCCCGACCACCCGATCGCCGTCCCGCACCGGAGTCACCGCCCGCACCGACGGCCCGAGCGTGCCCGTGTAGGTCTCGGTGAAGGTCTGGCCCCGCTGCGCGCGCTCGATGTGCCCGCGGAAGGGGCGGCCGATCTGCTCCGGGTCCGGGTGGGTCCAGCGAATGCCCTCCGGGTTCATGATCGTCACGAAGTCGACGTCGGTGTCCCGCATGACCCGCACCGCGTACGGCTGGAGCCGCGCCGTCGGGTCGGGGGTGCCGATGGCCTCCAGCACGGACGGCGAGTCGGCGATCGCCAGCGACACCGCCCTGGCCTGCCGCCCGGCCGCGTCCTGCGCCTGCCCCCGGTCGCTGATGTAGGTGAACAGCGCGTATCCGGCCACGACGACGGCTATCAGCACGGCCTGCATGGCGAAGAGCTGACCGGCCAGGCTACGGGGTCTCGGGACGCGGAGGTGCATGCCGCAAGTCTCTCTCCTGGCTGGATTGTGAACTAAATGAACGCAAGGGTGACCGTGCTCACAACACGGGAGATAGTCGCCGCATCCCCGAAACAGACTCCCCGGACGTGAGCCGCACGCCGGTGATGCCGACGACGTCGTCAAGGAGGGCCGCCGTGACCAGCAACGCCGCTACGGCACCTGCCGCACCCAAAGCCAAGCGCGATCGCACGCACTACCTCTACATCGCGGTGATCATCGCGGTCGCCCTCGGTATCGCCGTCGGTCTGATCGCCCCCGACTTCGCGACCGAGCTGAAGCCGCTCGGCACCGGCTTCGTGAACCTGATCAAGATGATGATCTCGCCGATCATCTTCTGCACGATCGTGCTGGGCATCGGTTCCGTGCGCAAGGCCGCCAAGGTCGGTGCGGTCGGCGGTATCGCGCTGGTCTACTTCCTGGTGATGTCGCTGGTGGCCCTCGCCATCGGCCTGCTCGTCGGCAACATCCTGGACCCGGGCACGGGCCTCGCGGTCACCGACGCCGTCAAGGAGACCGGCCAGGCGCAGGTCGACGCGGAGGCCAAGGGCACCGTCGACTTCCTGATGGGCATCATCCCGACCACCATCGTGTCGGCGTTCACCTCGGGCGAGGTCCTCCAGACGCTGCTGATCGCCCTGCTGTGCGGCTTCGCCCTCCAGGCCATGGGCAACGCCGGTCAGCCGGTCCTGCGCGGCATCGAGCACATCCAGCGGCTGGTCTTCCGCGTCCTGGCGATGATCATGTGGGCCGCCCCGGTCGGCGCCTTCGGTGCCATCGCCGCCGTCACCGGCTCGGCCGGCGTCGACGCCCTCAAGAGCCTGGCCGTCCTGATGCTCGGCTTCTACGTGACCTGTGTGCTCTTCCTCTTCCTGGTGCTCGGCACGCTGCTGCGCGTCGTCGCCGGCGTCAACGTCTTCTCGCTCTTCAAGTACCTGGGCCGCGAGTTCCTGCTGATCCTGTCCACCTCCTCCTCGGAGTCGGCGCTGCCGCGCCTCATCGCGAAGATGGAGCACCTGGGCGTCAGCAAGCCGGTGGTCGGCATCACCGTCCCGACCGGCTACTCCTTCAACCTCGACGGCACCATGATCTACATGACCATGGCCTCGCTGTTCATCGCCGACGCCATGGGCACGCCGATGTCGATCGGCGAGCAGATCCCGCTGCTGCTCTTCCTGCTGGTCGCCTCGAAGGGCGCGGCCGGTGTCTCCGGCGCCGGCCTGGCCACGCTGGCCGGCGGTCTCTCCTCGCACAAGCCGGCCCTGGTGGACGGCATCGGCCTGATCGTCGGCATCGACCGCTTCATGAGCGAGGCCCGCGCGCTGACCAACTTCGGCGGCAACGCCGTGGCCACCGTCCTGATCGGCACCTGGACCAAGGAGATCGACAAGGACCGCGTGAACGAGGTGCTGGCCGGCCGGGCCCCGTTCGACGAGAAGACCCTGCTGGACGACCACCACGGCGCCGACGACGACGCGCCGGAGCTGCCCGAGCAGGGCGGCGAGAAGGAGCTGGCGCGGGCCTGACCGCGCCGCCGGTCCCGGGCGGCTGAGGTGCTCCCCCCGTTGCTCAGCCGCCCGGCCCCCCGAAGCCCCGCGCCCCCCGGCGCGGGGCTTCTTGCCTTGACGCCCGCGTCAAGGCTTACGTTCGTCCGCATGCGAATCGGCGAGCTGGCCGCACGGGCCGGGACCACGACGCGGACGCTGCGGTACTACGAGTCGAGGGGCCTGCTGACCGCGCGGCGCACCGGCAACGGTTACCGGACCTACGACGAGGACGACCTGAAGCTGCTGCGGCAGATCAGGACGCTCCAGGACTTCGGGTTCGACCTGGAGGAGACCCGCCCCTTCGTGGAGTGCCTGCGCGCCGGGCACCCCGAGGGCGACTCCTGCCCGGCGTCCCTCGTGGTCTACCGCCGCAAGCTGGCGGAGCTGGACGCGCTGATCGAGCAGCTCACGTCGGTGCGGGCGCAGGTGGGTGCGCAGCTGGCGCGGGCCGAGGCGGCGGTTCCGGGGGGTCCGGAGCCCAAGTGCGAACTGGGAGGACACGGATGAGGACCAGTGGGGTGCCCGAGGTGACGGACGCGGACTTCGCGGCGGAGGTGATCGGGTCGGACCTGCCCGTGCTGGTGGAGTTCACCGCGGACTGGTGCCCGCCGTGCCGGCAGATGGCGCCGGTGCTCGGCGCCGTGGCCGCGGAGGAGGCCGGCCGGCTGAGGGTGGTGCAGCTGAACGTCGACCGGAACCCGGCGACCACGAACGCGTACAAGGTGCTGTCGATGCCGACGTTCATGGTCTTCCGCGACGGCGAGCCGGTGAAGTCGATGGTGGGTTCCCGGCCCAAGAGGCGGCTGCTGGAGGAACTGGCCGACGTCGTCTGACCTGCCCTTGACCGGCCTCGTATACGGAAAATCCCCCGAGCAATTGCGCTCGGGGGATTGTATTGCGTATATTCGATGATTCGTGACTTCAAGACAATGAGGTCGCGAAGAAGTTCAGTAGGCACAGTATATGCGGCCGGGAGTGGAATTGTCAAACACCGAATTTCCGGACGATGAATTGCGGCACGAGCAGGAATTCATCGACGGGCTGTACGCGCGTGTGGACGCGCTGCGCGGCGACGCGGAGGTCTCGGTCACCGAGGCGCTCGCGCAGGGCAACACCCCCCAGCAGGCCCGGCTGGAGCGGGACATCCTGGTCGCCGAGCGCTCCGGGCTGCTCGCCGCGCTCAACGCGGTGGACGGCTCCCTCTGCTTCGGCCGGATCGACCTCACCTCCGGGGTCGGCCACCACATCGGCCGCATCGGCCTGCGCGCCGACGACGCCGAACGCACCCCGGTCCTCATCGACTGGCGGGCCGACGTCGCCCGCCCCTTCTACCTGGCCACCGGCCACACCCCGATGGGCCTGCGCCGCCGCCGGCACATCGCGAGCGAGGGCCGCACGGTCACCGCCCTGCACGACGAGATCCTCGACCTCGGCGACGAGACGCGCACCGGCCACGAGGACCCGTCCGGCGACGCCGTGCTGCTGGCCGCGCTGAACTCGGCGCGCACCGGCCGCATGGGCGACATCGTGCAGACCATCCAGGCCGACCAGGACCGCATCATCCGCGCCCCGCACCGCGGCGTCCTGGTCGTCGAGGGCGGCCCCGGCACCGGCAAGACCGCCGTCGCCCTGCACCGCGCCGCCTACCTCCTCTACGAGCACCGCGAACTGCTCGCCAAGCGCGCCGTCCTCATCGTCGGCCCCAACCCCGCCTTCCTCGGCTACATCGGCGAGGTGCTGCCCTCCCTGGGCGAGACCGGCGTGCTGCTCGCCACGGTCGGCGAGCTGTTCCCCGGCGTGAAGGCCACCGCTTCGGACACCCCCGAGGCGGCGGCGGTCAAGGGCCGCGCCGACATGGCCGGCGTACTCGCCGAGGTGGTCCGCGACCGGCAGGCGCTGCCCGACCCGGTCATCGCGATCGAGCACGACCGCGAGGTCCTGATGCTGGACGACGGCCTCGTCGGCGTCGCCCGCGAGCGCACCCGCGCCGCGAAGCTGCCGCACAACGTCGCCCGCGAACACTTCGAGGGCCACATCCTCAACGCCCTCACCGACATGGTCGCCGAACGCATCGGCACCGACCCCTACGACGGCTCCAACCTCCTCGACCCGAGCGACATCACCCAGATCCGCGACGAACTCGCCGAGAACCCCGAGGTCTGGTCGGCCATCGACCAGCTCTGGCCCCGCCTCACCCCGCAGCGGCTCGTCGCCGACTTCCTCGCCGCCCCGGAGGCCTTCCTGAGCGCCGAGGACGCCGCCGCCGTCCGCCGCCCGGTCACCCGGCGCTGGACCGTCGCCGACGTGCCCCTGCTGGACGAGGCGGCCGAACTGCTCGGCGTGGACGACCGGATCGCCCGCACCCGCGCCGAACGCGAGCGGGAGGCGCAGATCGCCTACGCCCAGGGCGTGCTGGACGTGTCGTACGCGTCCCGGACCTACGAGTTCGAGGACAAGGACGAGGAGGACGCCGAGGTCCTGCTCGCCCACGACATCATCGACGCCGAGCGGTTCGCCGAACGCCAGGAGGAGGACGACCACCGCAGCGCCGCCGAACGCGCCGCGGCCGACCGCACCTGGGCCTTCGGGCACATCATCGTGGACGAGGCGCAGGAACTCTCCCCGATGGCCTGGCGGCTGCTGATGCGGCGCTGCCCGACCCGCTCGATGACCCTGGTCGGCGACCCCGCGCAGACCGCGGAGGCGGCCGGCGTCGGCTCCTGGTCGAAGATCCTCGCCCCCTACGTCGAGGACCGCTGGGAGCACACGCGCCTGGGCGTCAACTACCGCACCCCGGCCGAGATCATGGACGTCGCGGCGGCGGTGGTCCGGGCCGAGGACCCGTCCTTCGCACCGCCGAGTTCGGTCCGCTCCACCGGCGTACGCCCCTGGATCCGGGCCACCGACGACCTCCCGGCGGCGGTGGCCGAGGCGGTCGGCGAGCTGACTCCCGAGGAGGGCCGTCTCGCCGTCATCGCCCCGCGCGAGCTGCACGCCGCGCTCGCCGCCCGGCTGGACGGCGTCACGGCGGGCGCCGAGCCCGACCTGACCCACCGCGTGGTCCTCCTCGACCCGCGCCAGTCCAAGGGCCTGGAGTTCGACTCCGTCCTGGTCGTCGAGCCCGGCCGCTACGGCACCAGCGACCTGTACGTGGCCCTGACCCGGGCCACCCAGCGACTCGGCGTCCTGCACACCGAGCCGCTGCCGAAGGGGCTCGTGGACGCCTAGGCCGGACGCAGCCACACCGTCGCGAGGGGAGGCAGGGTCAGCCGGATGCTCGCCGGCCGGCCGTGCCACCCCAGGGCCTCCGGCTTGACGGGGTCCGGGTTGGTCACGCCGCCACCGCCGTAGCGCGCGGCGTCCGTGTTCAGCGCCTCGTGCCAGGCGGGCACGTCGTCCGGGACGCCGAGGCGGTAGTCGTGCCGCACGACCGGGGCGAAGTTCGACACCGCGAGCAGCGGGGCGCCGTCGGCGTCCAGCCGCAGGAACGCGAGGACGTTGTCCTCGGCCGCGTCGCCGACCACCCACGCGAAACCGGAGGGGTGGGTGTCGCACCGCCACAGGGCGGGCGTGGCCCGGTACGCGGCGTTGAGGTCGCGGACCAGGTCCCGCACACCCAGGTGGTCCGCCGCCGCCCCGTACTCCGGGTCCAGCAGCCACCAGTCGGGACCGTGCGCCTCGGACCACTCGGCGCCCTGGGCGAACTCCTGCCCCATGAAGAGGAGCTGCTTGCCGGGGTGGGCCCACATGAAGCCCAGATACGCCCGCAGGTTCGCCCGCTGCTGCCACCAGTCGCCCGGCATCTTCGAGACCAGCGACCGCTTCCCGTGCACCACCTCGTCGTGCGATATCGGCAGCACGTAGTTCTCGCTGTACGCGTACACCATGGAGAAGGTCATCTCCCCGTGGTGGTACTTGCGGTGCACCGGCTCGTGGCTCATGTACTGGAGCGAGTCGTGCATCCAGCCCATGTTCCACTTCAGCCCGAACCCGAGCCCGCCGAAGCCGCTCGGCCCCTTGTGGTGGGTGGCCCGGGTGACCCCGTCCCAGGCCGTCGACTCCTCCGCGACCGTCACGACGCCCGGCACCCGCCGGTACACCGTCGCGTTCATCTCCTGGAGGAAGGCCACCGCGTCCAGGTTCTCCCGGCCGCCGTGCTCGTTGGGCGTCCACTGGCCCGGCTCGCGCGAGTAGTCCAGGTAGAGCATCGAGGCGACCGCGTCGACCCGCAGCCCGTCGATGTGGAACTCCTCGCACCAGTACACCGCGTTGGCGACCAGGAAGTTGCGCACCTCCCGGCGCCCGAAGTCGAACTCCAGCGTGCCCCAGTCCGGGTGCGCGGCCCGCAGCGGGTCGGAGTGCTCGTACAGCGGACGCCCGTCGAACTCGGCCAGCGCCCAGTCGTCACGTGGGAAGTGCGCCGGCACCCAGTCCATCAGGACGCCGATGCCCGCCTGGTGGAGCCGGTCGACCAGGTACTTGAAGTCGTCCGGGTCGCCGAGGCGGGCCGTGGGCGCGTAGAAGCCGGTGACCTGGTAGCCCCAGGAACCGCCGAAGGGGTGCTCGGCGACCGGCATCAGCTCGACGTGCGTGAAGCCCAGGTCGCCGACGTACGCGGGGAGCTGCTCGGCCAGTTCCCGGTACGTCAGTCCCGGCCGCCAGGACGGCAGGTGGACCTCGTACACCGACATCGGCGCCTCGTGCGCGGGCGCTTCCGCGCGGCGGGCCAGCCACTGGGCGTCGCCCCACGTGTAGTCCGAGGCGTGCACGACCGAGGAGGTGGCCGGGGGGACCTCGGTGCGGCGGGCCAGCGGGTCGGCGCGGAAGGTGCGCGAGCCGTCCGGCCGGGTGATCTCGAACTTGTACAGCTCGCCCGCGCCGATCCCCGGCAGGAACAGCTCCCACACGCCGGTGGCACCGAGCGAGCGCATCGGGTGGCCGGTGCCGTCCCAGAAGTTGAAGCCGCCGGCCACCCGCACCCCGCGCGCGTTCGGCGCCCACACGGTGAAGCGGGTGCCCGCGACGCCCTCGTGGACCGTCGGGTGCGCTCCCAGCGCCTGCCACAGCTGCTCGTGCCGGCCCTCGCCGATCAGGTGCAGGTCCAGGTCGCCCAGCGTGGGCAGGAAGCGGTACGGGTCCTCCGCCTCCTGGACCGTCTCCTCGTACGTCACCAGCAGCCGGTAGGCCGGGACCTCGCCCAGCGGCAGCAAGCCCGAGAAGAAGCCGTCCCCGTCGTCGCGCAGCTCGGTCCGCAGCTCCCCGGTGAGCACGCTCACCGCCAGGGCGTACGGCCTGAAGACGCGGAAGGCCACCCCGCCGGGCACCGGGTGGGCGCCCAGCACCGTGTGCGGGTCGTGATGCGTGCCGGCCAGCAGCCGCTCCCGGTCGGCGGCGTCCAGGGCGGGGGAGGCGGGGGTCTCGACGGGACGGACGGCGGCGGGTACGGCCTTCTTGCCGGACGCCTTCCTGCCGGGCGCCCTACTGCCGGATGCCTTCTCGGCGACGGATTTCTTGGCGACGGACTTCTTGCCGACGGTCTTCTCGGCTGCGGCCTTCTTCGCCACAGCCTTCTTCGCCACCGCCTTCTTCGCGACGGTCTTCTTCGCCGCGGCCTTCTTCGCGGTCGCCTTCTTGCCGGTCGTCGTCGTCTCCTTCGCGGCCGCCTTCTTGGTGGCCGTCTCCTCCGGGTCGGGACCGCTGGACGAGGGGCGGGGGGTCACGGGCAGGGCCTCCTGGGCGTTCCTGGGCGCGGTGGGATCAAGGGGGGGGCGTCATGCCGGTTCGGGCGCGGACAGGCGGCGCACCGCGGACAGGGGCACCGCCAGCCAGTCGGGGCGGTGCCGGGCCTCGTACAGGACCTCGTAGACCGCCTTGTCCGTCTCGCAGGCGCGGAGTATCACCGGGTCGGTGCGCGGGTCGTGGCCGCCGGCCTCCGCGTACCCGGTGCAGTACGCGGCCCGGCAGGACTCGGCCCAGCCGGACGCCGGGGCACCGGCCGAGTGCGCGGCGTAGTCGAAGGAGCGCAGCATCCCGGCGACGTCCCGCACCGGCGGCTGCGGCATCCGGCGCTCGGCCAGGGGCTTGGCGGGCTCACCCTCGAAGTCGATCAGCGACCACTGCCCGGACGGCGAGCGCAGGCACTGACCGAGGTGCAGGTCGCCGTGGACGCGCTGGGCGGTCCAGGTACGGCCCTCGGCGGCCAGGTCGCCCAGCGCGGTGAACGCCGTGCGCAGCGCGGGCGCGTACGGCCGCAGCACGGGCACCGCCCGCGCCGCCTCCTCCAGCCGGCCGATCATGCCGTCGGCGAGCTGCCGGATCCGGCCGTGGCCGAGGGTGACGGTCGGCAGCGTGCGGGCCAGCGCGGTGTGCACCTCGGCGGTGGCCCGCCCCAGCGCCCGCGCCTCGGCGACGAAGTCCTCGCCCTTGGCCAGCTCCCGCAGGGCCAGCTCCCAACCGTCGGTCGCGCCCTGCACGTAGGGCTGCAGCACGCCCAGCACCCAGGTCCGGTCGGCCAGGTCGGCGACCATCCACCCGGCCGGCGCGGGTACCCGGGCGCACCCCTCGCGGGCCAGCGCCAGGGGCAGCTCCAAGTCGGGGTTGACGCCCGGCACGATCCGGCGCAACAGCTTCAGAATGAACGTATCTCCGTACACGATCGAGGAGTTCGACTGCTCCGCGGTCATCAGCCGGGGCACCAGCCCCGTGCGTATCTCCTGCTCCCCTTCCCGTTCGAAGCGCAGCCCGCCGATGCGGGCCCTGGTGCGCAGCGCCTCCAGGAGCACCTCGGCGGGCCGGGTGTCGTACAGGGCGTCGTAGGCGGTGCGGCCGGCCAGCGGGCCCTGGGTCACGTGTCCGATCAGCGCGGGCGCCAGCCGGGGCGGCAGCGCCTCGCGCGTGCCTATGAGGAGCTGGTAGCAGTCACTGGGCCCCTCGGGCGCGGCGGTGCCCGCGGCGGGCTGCTGGTGGGCGCGGACCAGCAGGTGGTGGAGGCCGAGGCGGGCCTCGGAGGGGAGCAGGTCGGTGGCCGCGACCAGGGAGAACCCGGTGACCGGACGCCCCTTGCCGGCGAACCAGCGCTGCCGGGGCAGCCAGTCCCGCAGGAGTGGATCCAGTGACGCAAGGAGGCCCGGTGGGCTCGTGCTCGTGACGGTGCTCGTGACGGCTTCCGACATGGCGTCGCGTCCCTTCCCCGGGTCGTCGGGGTGTTACTGATGCGTGCCCCGGGCGGGGCGGTGGAAACCGCCCCGCGCCGGGGATCGGGCCGGTGTGGCCTAGACGGCGTCCTTGCGGAGCCGGAACCAGTAGAAGCCGTGCCCGCCGAGGGTCAGCAGGTACGGCAGCTCGCCGACAGCCGGGAAGCGGACCCCGCCGAACAGCTCGACCGGATGGCGTCCCTCGAAGGCACTCAGGTCCAGCTCGGTGGGCTGCGCGAACCGGGAGAAGTTGTGCACGCACAGCACCAGGTCGTCCTCGTACTCCCGCAGGAAGGCCAGCACCGCGGGGTTGGAGGAGGGCAGTTCGGTGTACGAACCCAGGCCGAAGGCCACGTTCTGCTTGCGGATCTCGATCATGCGGCGGGTCCAGTGCAGCAGCGACGAGGGCGAGGCCATGGACGCCTCGACGTTCGTCACCTGGTAGCCGTAGACCGGGTCCATGATCGTGGGCAGGAACAGGCGTCCCGGGTCGGACGACGAGAAACCGGCGTTGCGGTCCGGCGTCCACTGCATCGGGGTGCGGACCGCGTCGCGGTCGCCGAGCCAGATGTTGTCGCCCATGCCGATCTCGTCGCCGTAGTAGAGGATCGGCGAGCCGGGCAGGGACAGCAGCAGCGCGGTGAACAGCTCGATCTGGTCCCGGTCGTTGTCCAGGAGCGGCGCCAGGCGCCGGCGGATGCCGATGTTGGCGCGCATACGCGGGTCCTTGGCGTACTCCGCGTACATGTAGTCGCGTTCCTCGTCGGTGACCATCTCCAGGGTCAGCTCGTCGTGGTTGCGCAGGAAGATGCCCCACTGGCAGCCGGACGGGATGGCCGGGGTCTTGGCGAGGATCTCCGAGACGGGGTAGCGGGACTCGCGGCGGACGGCCATGAAGATGCGGGGCATGACCGGGAAGTGGAAGGCCATGTGGCACTCGTCGCCGCCGGAGGCGTAGTCGCCGAAGTAGTCGACGACGTCCTCCGGCCACTGGTTGGCCTCCGCCAGTACGACCGTGTCCGGGTACTGCGCGTCGATCTCCTTGCGCACCCGCTTCAGGAAGGCGTGCGTCGCCGGAAGGTTTTCGCAGTTGGTGCCTTCCTCCTGGTACAGGTACGGCACCGCGTCCAGCCGGAACCCGTCGATGCCGAGGTCCAGCCAGAACTTCAGAGCGGAGATCATCTCCTCCTGCACGGCCGGGTTCTCGTAGTTCAGGTCGGGCTGGTGGGAGAAGAACCGGTGCCAGAAGTACTGCTTGCGCACCGGGTCGTAGGTCCAGTTCGACGCCTCGGTGTCGACGAAGATGATCCGCGCGTCCTGGAACTGCTTGTCGTCGTCGGCCCAGACGTAGTAGTCGCCGTACGGGCCGTCGGGATTGGCGCGGGACTCCTGGAACCACGGGTGCTGGTCGCTGGTGTGGTTCATGACGAAGTCGATGATCACGCGCATGCCGCGCTGGTGTGCCGCGTCCACGAACTCGACGAAGTCGGCCAGGTCGCCGAACTCGGGCAGTACGGCGGTGTAGTCGGAGACGTCGTAGCCGCCGTCGCGCAGCGGCGACTTGAAGAAGGGCGGCAGCCACAGGCAGTCCACGCCCAGCCATTGCAGGTAGTCCAGCTTGGCGGTGAGGCCCTTGAGGTCGCCGATGCCGTCGCCGTTGCTGTCCTGGAATGAGCGGACGAGGACCTCGTAGAAGACGGCTCGCTTGAACCAGTCCGGGTCGCGGTCCTTGGCCGGGGTGTCCTCGAAGGTGTCCGGCACGGGCTCGTTGAAGATCATGTGGTGGGTGACCCTCCGATCTGCGGGTTGGACGGTCGCAGAACCGTGCAGACGTGCGCGGGCGTCCGGCCCGGCTCCAGGCGCACATAGTTGGCCCTGCCCCAGTGGTAGGTCTCGCCGGCGAGCTCGTCGCGCACCGGCACCGACTCGTGCCAGTCCAGGCCGAGTTGCGGCATGTCCAACGAGACCGTGGCCTCCTGGGTGTGGTGGGGGTCGAGGTTCACGACCACCAGAACCGTGTTCGACCCCTGCCGCTTCGAGTAGGCGATGACCTCTTCCTTGTCCGTGTGGTGGAAGTGCAGATCGCGCAGTTGGTGAAGGGCCGGATTCTCGCGGCGGATGGTGTTGAGGCGGGTGATGAGGGGGGCGATGGTGGTGCCCTCGCGGGCGGCGGTGGCCCAGTCGCGGGGTTTGAGCTGGTACTTCTCGCTGTCGAGGTATTCCTCGCTGCCTTCGC
Organism: Streptomyces mutabilis; assembly: GCF_046628145.1. Taxonomy (NCBI): domain Bacteria; kingdom Bacillati; phylum Actinomycetota; class Actinomycetes; order Kitasatosporales; family Streptomycetaceae; genus Streptomyces; species Streptomyces mutabilis. The sequence continues at coordinate 5,436,614 of NZ_CP176874.1, forward strand.
GCAGGGGGGTGTTCTCGCACAGTTCGTAGCCGCTGTAGATGCCCCAGGTGGGGGAGAGGGTGGCGGCGAGGACGGCGCGGACCTCGAAGGCGGGGCGCCCGCCGTGCTGGAGGTAGGAGTGGAGGATGTCGGGGGTGTTGGCGAAGAAGTTGGGCCGCATGTAGGAGGCGGCCTCCCCCGACAGTTCGGTGAGGTACTCGGTCAGTTCCCGCTTGGTGTTGCGCCAGGTGAAGTAGGTGTAGGACTGCTGGAAGCCGATCTGGGCGAGGGTGTGCATCATCGCCGGGCGGGTGAAGGCCTCGGCGAGGAAGATGACGTCGGGGTCGGCGTGGTTGATCTCGCCGATGACCCTCTCCCAGAACACGACGGGTTTGGTGTGGGGGTTGTCGACGCGGAAGATCCGCACGCCGTGGTCCATCCAGAAGCGCAGGACGCGCACGGTCTCGGCGACGATGCCGTCCATGTCGGCGTCGAAGGCGATGGGGTAGATGTCCTGGTACTTCTTGGGCGGGTTCTCGGCGTGGGCGATCGAACCGTCGGGGCGGTGGTGGAACCAGTCGGGGTGTTTGTGGACCCAGGGGTGGTCGGGGGAGCACTGGAGGGCGAAGTCGAGGGCGACTTCCAGGCCCTGCCGTGCGGCCTCGGTGACGAAGTGGTCGAAGTCGTCGAGGGTGCCGAGGTCGGGGTGGACGGCGTCGTGGCCGCCTTCGGGGGAGCCGATGGCCCAGGGGACGCCGACGTCGTCGGGTCCGGCGGAGAGGGTGTTGTTGCGGCCCTTGCGGTGGGTGGTGCCGATGGGGTGGACGGGCGGGAGGTAGACGACGTCGAAGCCCATCGCGGCGATCGCGGGCAGGCGGCGGGCGGCGGTGCGGAAGGTGCCGTGGGGCCGGGCCGGGGTGCCCTCGGAGCGGGGGAAGAACTCGTACCAGGCGCCGTACAGGGCGCGTTCACGCTCCACCAGCAGCGGCAGCGGGTCGGAGGTGGTGACCAGCTCCCGCAGCGGGTACCGGGCCAGCACCGCGTCCACCTCCGGCGTCAACGCCCCCGCCAACCGGGACGCCGCGGGCCGGTCCTCGTCCCGCAGCGCGTCGACGGCGGCCAGCAGGACGCGCCGGTCCGCGTCACCGGGCACCTCGGCGGCGGCCCGCTCGTGGAGCCGGGCGCCCTCCTCCAGGACCAGCTCGGTGTCGATGCCCGCCGGAACCTTGATCCGCGCGTGGTGGCGCCAGGTGGTGACCGGATCGCTCCACGCCTCCACGGCGTACGTCCAGAGCCCGGGTTCGCCGGCGGTGACGGTGGCGCCCCAGCGGTCGGTGCCCGGGGCCAGTTCGCGCATCGGGGTCCAGGGGCCGGGCCGCCCCTCGGGGTCCCTCAGTACGACATCGGCGGCCACCGCGTCGTGCCCCTCGCGGAACACGGTGGCCGAGACCTGGAACGACTCGCCGGTCACCGCCTTGGCGGGCCTGCGTCCCTGACGGACGATCGGGCGGACGTCCAGGACGGGGATGCGTCCGACGACGGTGGTGACGTCCGGGACGGCGGCTTCGCGCGGGGTGTCGCGAGAGGTGGTGCGCGGGGCTCCGCGTGGCGCCTCGGGGGGTGCGCCTGGGGTCGCTCCGGGCCGTGCTGACGAGTGGTGCGTGGCGGGCATGACCGCTCCTGTCCGCGTCAACGTGGGTGGGCGGATGACTCTGGGGAGGTGGGTCCTGCGGCGGTGCGTGCGGGGCGTACCGCAGGAGCCTTCCCACACTGTTCGGGTGGGCAATCCGGCACTTTGTTAACTACTCACGCGTATGTCGACACACGCGACGGGCCCTGACCGGACGCCTTCCCCGCCGGGAGATCGACACGCCGGTCGTTATTAGCCCGTCCGGCGAACGGGAGCGATGCCATTCAGGCCGAATCGGAGATCTTCGGGCGAAGCCCCCAGCGAGGGACACATCACGCCGGTAACGTCGGAGGGGTGAAGGCGATCCGTCGACTGACCGTCCGTCCCGTACTCCCCGACCCCCTCCGGCCGCTCAGTGATCTGGCCCGCAATCTGCGCTGGTCCTGGCACCCGGAGACCCGCGACCTCTTCCAGTCCGTCGATCCAGCGTGCTGGGCCGAGTCGGGCCGCGACCCCGTACGGCTGCTCGGCACCGTGCCGCCCGCCCGACTCGCGGAGCTGGCCGAGGACCGGCGCTTCCTGCGCCGGCTCACCGCGGTGGCCGACGACCTCGACCACTACATGACCGGCGACCGCTGGTACCAGGCCCAGTCCGGCCGACTGCCCGCAGCCGTCGCCTACTTCTCGCCCGAGTTCGGCATCACCGCCGCCCTGCCCCAGTACTCCGGCGGCCTCGGCATCCTGGCCGGCGACCACCTCAAGGCCGCCAGCGACCTGGGCGTGCCGCTCATCGGCGTCGGCCTGCTCTACCGCCACGGCTACTTCCGCCAGTCCCTCTCCCGGGACGGCTGGCAACAGGAGCACTACCCCGTCCTCGACCCCCACGAGCTGCCGCTGGCCCTCCTGGAGGAGCCCGACGGCACCCCCGCCCACGTCGCCCTCGCCCTGCCCGGCGGCCGGGAGCTGCGCGCCCGGATCTGGCTGGCCCAGGTCGGCCGGGTGCCGCTGCTCCTGCTCGACTCCGACGTCGAGGAGAACGACCTCGGCGAACGCGGTGTCACCGACCGGCTCTACGGCGGCGGCAGCGAGCACCGGCTGCTCCAGGAGATGCTGCTCGGCATAGGAGGTGTCCGGGCGGTGCGCACGTACTGCCGGCTCACCGGCCACCCCGCGCCGGAGGTGTTCCACACCAACGAGGGCCACGCGGGCTTCCTCGGTCTGGAACGCATCGCCGAACTGTGCGACGAGGGGCTGGAGTTCCCCTCCGCCCTGGAGGCGGTCCGGGCCGGGACCGTCTTCACCACCCACACCCCGGTCCCGGCCGGCATCGACCGCTTCGACCGCGAGCTGGTCGCCCGCCACTTCGGTCCCGACTCCGAACTCCCGCGCATCGACGTCGACCGCATCCTCCGGCTCGGCATGGAGACCTACCCCGGCGGCGAGCCCAACCTGTTCAACATGGCCGTGATGGGCCTGCGCCTGGCCCAGCGCGCCAACGGCGTCTCCCTGCTGCACGGCGGGGTCAGCCGGGAGATGTTCTCCGGACTGTGGCCCGGCTTCGACGCCGACGAGGTGCCGATCACCTCCGTCACCAACGGCGTGCACGCCCCGACCTGGGTCGCGCCCGAGGTGTTCCGGCTCGGCGCCCGGCAGATCGGCGTGCAGCGGGCCGAGGACGCGCTGACCGTCGGCGGCTCGGACCGCTGGGACTCGGTCGCCGACATCCCCGACCAGGACATCTGGGACCTGCGCCGCACCCTGCGCGAGCAACTGGTCGAGGAGGTGCGCGAACGGCTGCGCGTCTCCTGGCGGCAGCGCGGCGCCGGGACCGCCGAGCTGGGCTGGATCGACGACGTCCTCGACCCGGACGTGCTCACCATCGGCTTCGCGCGGCGCGTCCCGTCGTACAAGCGGCTCACGCTGATGCTGCGCGACCGCGACCGCCTGATGGACCTGCTGCTGCACTCGGAGCGGCCGGTCCAGATCGTCGTCGCGGGCAAGGCGCACCCCGCGGACGACGGCGGCAAACGGCTGGTGCAGGAGCTGGTGCGGTTCGCCGACGACCCGCGGGTGCGGCACCGGATCGTGTTCCTGCCGGACTACGGCATGGCGATGGCGCAGAAGCTCTACCCGGGCTGCGACATCTGGCTGAACAACCCCCTGCGCCCCCTGGAGGCGTGCGGCACGTCCGGCATGAAGGCGGCGCTCAACGGCTGCCTGAACCTGTCGGTGCTGGACGGCTGGTGGGACGAGTGGTACCAGCCCGACTTCGGCTGGGCGATCCCCACCGCCGACGGCGCGGGCACCGACCCGGACCGGCGCGACGCCATAGAGGCCGACGCGCTCTACGACCTGCTGGAGCAGCGGATCACCCCCCGCTTCTACGAGCGCGGGGCGAGCGGACTGCCCGACCGGTGGATCGAGATGGTCCGCAGGACCCTCAGCCTGCTCGGGCCGAAGGTGCTGGCAGGCCGCATGGTCCGCGAGTACGTCGAGCGGCTCTACACCCCGGCGGCCGAGGCGCACCGCGCCATGGACCCGGACTCCGCGCGGGCGCTGGCCGAGTGGAAGGCCCGGGTGCGCACCGCCTGGCCCGGGGTGAGCGTCGACCACGTGGAGACGTCCGCCGCCACCAGCACGGCGGAGCTGGGCTCGACGCTCGGGCTGCGGGTGCGGGTGAACCTCGGCGACCTCGCGCCGGACGACGTCGAGGTGCAGGCGGTCTCCGGCCGGGTCGACACCGAGGACCGGATCACCGACGCGACCACCGTGCCGCTGAAACCGGTGGGCGGCCCCGACCTGGAGGGCCGCTGGCTGTACGAGGGCCCGCTCGCCCTGGACCGCACCGGGCCTTTCGGCTACACGGTCCGCATCCTGCCCGCGCACCGGCTGCTGGCGTCCGGCGCGGAGGCGGGCCTGGTCGCGGTGCCGTCGGACGACCTGGCCCAGGCGGCGGGGCTGCTGATGCGGTGAGCGTCCCCGGGGCGGCGAGCGCGGGGCTCAGTCCTCCTCGTCGCCCCCGCTCAGCCGCCGCAGGACGGCGCCGCAGCGGCGGGCGTAGGCGTGCTGGAAGGCCCGGGTGGCCGGACCGCCGGCCTTGGCGTACCACTTGGCGGGGCGGCTGAAGGCGTGCACGGTCAGCCAGACCGTGCCGTCGCCCGTGCGGTCGACCACGAACGCCTCCTCGCCGGACTCGGGATGACCGGGCAGCGTGCCGTAGGCCCAGCCGGCCCGGCGGTGTTCCTCCAGCGTCCACACCACCCGGCACGGCGCCTTGATCATCCCGGCCAGGCTGACGGTGACGTCGACGCCGGGCGCGGCACGCTCGGCGCTCGCTTCGATGCCGACCCCCATCTCCCGGTGCATCTCCCAGGTGAGCACGGCCTCGGCCGCGCGCCGGAAGACCGGTTCGCCCTCCCCGAGGCGGGTGCGTACGTGCATGGGGCGGAAGCCGGGCGGGCAGGCTCCCTGCTCGCGGGTGGCGCCGACGTCGTCGTACGTGAAGGACATGGGCACCAAGACTAGGGCGACACCCGGGAACCATCGGTTCCGGGTGTCGCCCGTCACACCGTGGGGCCTCGAAGGGCCTACGGGAAGGTCAGCCGCCAGGCGTCGATGTACCCGGTGTCCTGCCGCCCCTGGTCCTGGACGCGCAGCTTCCAGGTGCCGTTGGCCGTCTCGGAGGAGGCGTCGACCGTGTAGGTCTCGTGGACGTCCTCGGCCGGGTCGTAGCCGCTGCTCTTGAGCAGGTACGCCGTCCCGTCGGGCGCGATCAGGTCGATCCGCAGGTCACCGCGCCAGGTGTGCACGATGTCCACGCCCACCTTCAGGTTGCTCGGCGCCTTGCCGGCCCGGCCCGAGACGGTGAGCGAGGAGGTCACCGCCGACCCGTAGTCGGGGATGTTCACGTTCGTGCCGCTCTCGAAGGTCGTGCCGTCGCCGCCCCCGCCGTCACCGGGGCGCGCGCCGACGTTGATGCCCGCCCACGCGTGCTGCACCGCCGTGTACTCGGCGCTGTCGGTGCCGTACAGCTCACCGGCCGCCGCGAGGGTGCCGGTGCGGGCGCCCGCGTAGTTGGTGGTCGACGTGAACTTGGTGGTCAGCGCGCGGAACCAGATCTTCGCGGCCTTCTCGCGGCCGATGCCGGTGACCGGGAGGCCGTCCGAGGTGGGCGAGTCGTAGGTGACACCGTTGATGGTCTTGGTGCCGCTGCCCTCGCTCAGCAGGTAGAAGAAGTGGTTGGCCGGGCCGGACGAGTAGTGGACGTCGACGTTGCCGATGCCCGAGTACCAGTAGTCCTTGGACGCGCCGTCCTTGCTGGGCTTGTCCATGTAGCGCAGCGGGGTGCCGTCGCCGTTGATGTCGATCTCCTCGCCGATGAGGTAGTCACCGACGTCGGAGGAGTTGTTCGCGTAGAACTCGACGGACGCGCCGAAGATGTCCGAGGTGGCCTCGTTCAGTCCGCCGGACTCGCCGCTGTAGTTGAGCCCCGCGGTGTTGGAGGTGAGGCCGTGCGTCATCTCGTGCGCGGCCACGTCGACGGAGGTCAGCGGGTTGGCGTTGCCGGAGCCGTCCCCGTACGTCATGCAGAAGCAGGAGTCCGACCAGAAGGCGTTGACGTAGTTGTTGCCGTAGTGGACGCGGGAGTAGGCGCCCACGCCGTCGCCGCGGATGCCGGAGCGGCCCTGGACGTTCTTGTAGTAGTCCCAGGTCAGCGCGGCCCCGTAGTGGGCGTCGGCGGCGGCGGTCTCGGCATTGGACGCGCTGCCGTTGCCCCAGACGTCGTCGGGACCGGAGAAGAGCGTGCCGGTGCCGGAGGTGCCCCGGTTCAGGTTGTACGTCTTGTGGTTGCCGCGCGCGGTGTCGGTCAGCGTGTACGACGACCCGGACTGCGCGGTGCCCAGCGTCACCGTGCCGCTGTACATGGTGTTGCCGGTGCCGTTGTGGATCGCCTGGTACTCGTAGAGCTTGGCGCCCGTGGCCGCGTCGGTGACGACGTGCAGTTCGTTCGGGGTGCCGTCCTCCTGGAGGCCGCCCACGACCGTCTCGTACGCCAGGACCGGGGTGCCGTTCGCCGCCCAGATCACCTTGCGCGGGGCGCGGTCGGCGTCGGGGGCCTTCGCTCCGGCCGCCTTCGCGGCGGCGACGGCCTGCGTCTTGGCCTTCGCGGCGGAGATCTTCGGCGTCACGGTGGCCGGCGCGATCGGCTTCTGCGTGGCCTTCACGACCCGCTCGGTCTTCCCGGCGTCGCTGCTGACGACGAGGTCGCCGCCCAGGACGGGGAGTCCGTCGTAGGTGCGTTCGTAGCGGGTGTGCACGGTGCCGTCGCGGTCCTTGACCACGTCGCGGACGACCAGCTTCTCCTTGGCGCCCAGGCCGAGGTCACCGGCGGTCTCGGCCTTGGTGGCGTCGGCCTCGCGTATCAGCTCGGCGCGCTGGGCCGGGCTGAGCTTGACGGATTCGGCACCCGGAGCGGGCGCCGGGCCGGGAGCCGCGGTGGCGGCGCCGGACTGGACCGCCGTCGCGATCAGCGCGGCGACACCGGCGAGGGCGACGGCGGCGGCTCGGCGGTGGGTGGTGCGGGACGCGGTGTGGGAGGTGCGTCTGTGGGGAGAACTGCTGCTCAACACTGACTCCTTCTGCGTGGCCGCGGGTCGCGCGGCCAGGGGAGACCGGTCGGCGGGTGGGCCGGCCGGGCGGTGCTGGTTCGGTACGCAGAAACCACATGCCAGGAGCTGGCCGCGGCACAGCGCTGACAGGGAAGCTGTGGGGGCGCTGTGGAACGGCCGTGGGAAGAGTGGCAGCCGGGCGGTGCATTTGTCAGGAGCGCGTCAGGAAGTTGGCCGGAAATCGTTCGTTGTCCGGGCGTTCATGTTCGATATACGGAAGCGTCGCCCGGCTGTCGTACTGACTGCCCCGTCAGTCAGTGACGGGCTCCGGGGCCGGCTCCCCGTGCCAGGAGTCCCACAGCGCCGCGTACGCGCCCCGGGCCGCCACCAGCTCCTCGTGCGTGCCGAGTTCCGTGAGCCGGCCGTCCTCCATCACCGCGACCCGGTCGGCGTCGTGCGCGGTGTGCAGGCGGTGGGCGATGGCGATGACCGTGCGGCCCTCCAGCACCGCGGCCAGGGCGCGCTCGGTGTGCCGGGCCGTGGTCGGGTCCAGCAGGGCGGTGGCCTCGTCCAGGATCAGCGTGTGCGGGTCGGCCAGCACCACCCGGGCCAGGGCGAGCTGCTGGGCCTGCGAGCCGTCCGTGCGGTGCGCGTCGGCGCCCAGTCCGGCGTCGAGACCGCCGGGCAGGTCCCGCACCCACCGCTCGGCGCCCACGGCGGCCAGGGCCGACCACAACCGCTCGTCGGTGGCGCCCGGTTCGGCGATGAGGAGATTGTCGCGGACCGTGCCCAGAAAGACGTGGTGCTCCTGGGTGACCAGCACCACCTGACGGCGCAGCCGCTCGGGCCCGAGGGCGACCACCGGCACCCCGCCCACCGTCACCGAGCCCTCGGTCGGCGCGTCCACGCCCGCCAGCAGCCGGCTCAGCGTGGTCTTGCCGGCCCCGGACGGCCCCACCACCGCCAGCCGCTCGCCCGGCCGCACGGTCAGGTCCACCCCGCGCAGCACCTCGCCGCCACGGTCGTAGGCGTACCGCACCCCCGACACGTCGATCCGGTCGTCCGCCGGCACCGGCGATCCGCCGGTCCTGGCCCGCGGAGCACGGGCCAGCCCCTCCACCCGGGCGAAGGAGGCACCGCCCGACTGGAGCTGCTCGACCCGCATCAGCACCTCGTCGAGCGGCCCGGCCAGCTGCTGGAGGTACACGGCGCACGACACCACCGCCCCGAGGCTCACCGATCCCTGCGCGTGCAGGACGCCGCCGAGCAGCAGCACGCCCGCCACCGGGACGACGTACGAGACGTCCACCGTCGGGAAGAACACACTGCGCAGGTACAGCGTGTGGAAACGGGTGCGCCGCGACTCCTCCAGCGCCCGGCGGCTCGACGCGACGCGCCGGTCGGCCAGCCGGAACGCCTCGACCGTGCGGGCCCCGGCCACCGTCGCCGACAGGCTCTCGGCGACCTCCGAGTTGGCCGCGCCCTCGGCGAGGTAGCCGGCCCTTGCCCGGCGCAGGTACCAGCGCAGCCCGAACCAGACCGGCGTCAGCCCCAGCACGCCGACCAGGCCGAGCAGCGGGTCGAGCACGAACACGGCGGCGGTCAGGAACAGCGCCTGCACCGAGTTGATCAGCAGCTCCGGTCCCGCGTCGCGCAGCGTCGTGCCGATCGTGGTCACGTCGGCGGTGCCGCGCGTCGTCAGGTCCCCGGTGCCCGCCCGCTCCACGACCGACGCCGGCAGGGACAGCGCCCGGTCCACGAATCGCTCCCGCACCCGGGCGAGGGTCCGCTCCCCGAAGCGGTGCCCCACGTACCGCGCCCAGCGGGCCAGCAGGATCTGTGCCAGCGAACACAGCAGGATGGCGAGCGCCATCCGGTCCACGGCGCCGACACCGCCCCCGGCGCGCACCTCGTCGACGATCCGGCCCAGCAGCCACGGGCCCGCGAGCCCGGCGAGCGCGGCCAGCGCGTTGAGACCGAGGACGACCGTGAAGGCCCGCCGGTCGGCGCGCACGAGGTCCGCCGCCGCCCGGCGGACGTCGGTGCGCCCGGCGACGGGCAGTTGTCCCGCGGACGTCATCGGACCACCTCGTCGTCCCTGTCCTCCCTGGAGACCAGCGCCCGGTACCCCGGCTCGCCGGCGAGGAGTTCCTGGTGGGTGCCGGTGGCGACGACCTTGCCGTCCACCAGGTGGTGCACGACGTCCGCCCGGTCGAGCACCAGGGGGGAGGTGCAGGCCACCACGGTCGTACGGCCCCGGCGCGCGTCGCGCAGGCGGTGTGCGACGGTCGCCTCCGTGTGGGCGTCCAGCGCGGAGGTCGGCTCGACGGCGAGCAGGACCTCGGGATCGGTGAACAGGGCGCGCGCCAGGCGGACGCGTTGGCGTTGGCCGCCGGACAGGTCGCGTCCCTGGGCCGCGACCTGGGTTTCGAGGCCGTCGGAGAGGGATTGGACTATGTCCTCGGCGGCGGCTGTGCGGATGGCCCGGGTGAGGTTCGCCGTCGGGGGTGCCCCGGCATGCCGTCGGGCGTCCGCGGGTGTGTTGTGGCTGGTCGCGACCACGCGGCGGAGCCGCACATCGTTACCGCCCGCGTCCCTGAGCGGCGTCTCCCGAGCCCCTATGACGTCGCGCAGGGAGCCCGCGAAGAGGTCGGCCTCCGCCTCCGCGACCAGGATGCGGGCGCGGACCTGGGCGAGCGGGACCTCGGACAGCGGGACGTCTCCCCACGTCACCTCGGACGGGGCGTAGCGGCCTAGGCGGTCGATCAGCTCGGCGGCGTCGGCGGGACGCGCGCCGGCCAGTGCGGTCAGGCGGCCGGGGAGGACCCGTACTCCCGAATCCGGGTCGTACAGCACCGACGGTTCGGCGGGGGCGTCGCGGGTGCCGGTGTCCGGGTCCGGCTCCAGCCGCAGGAACGCGACCACCCGGCGGGCGGCCACCACGCCCCGGCTGAGCTGGTGAGCCATCTCGATCAGGAAAGTCACCGGCCAGCCCAGCGCCACCACGTACCCGTACACCGACACCAACTCGCCCACGCTGATCTGCCCCTGCACGGCCAGCCGGGCGCCCAGCCAGGTCACCAGCGCCAGGAACAGCATCGGCAGGCCCACCCCGAGGGCCTGGATCCAGCTGGTCACCGCCCCGACCCGGTAACCCTGCTCGCGCAGCCGCCCCGAGTCCCGGCGGAAGGCGTCCGCGACCAGGCCCTTGCCGCCCAGGCCGTTCAGCACCCGCAGCCCGCCCGCGAGGTCGCCGACCCGCGCGGTCAGCACGGACTGCCGCTCCCGGTACTCGCTCTCCCTGCTCTGCAACCGCCCCATGAGCGGCCCGAGCAGCACGCCGAGCAACGGCACCCCGAGCAGGACCACCAGGGCGAGCCGGGTCGACACCGACAGCAGCAGCCCGCCGACGGCCGCGTAGGCGACGACCGCTCCGACACCGGGCCCCACGGCCGTCAGCGAGGTGCTGATGGTCTGCACGTCGCCCACCCCGATGGTGACGACCTCACCGGCCCCCACCTGCCGGCGCAGCGACGCACCGAGCCGCGTGGCGTGCTCGACGACCACCTTGACCGTGCGGAAGTTGGCGTCCATCCGCACCCGCGTCATCGTGCGGTGCCGCATCGTGCCCAGCCAGGCGTTGCACACCCCGGCGGCGACCAGCGCACCCGTCCATCCCGCCAGTGCGCCCAGGTCACCGGGCGTCAGGCCGTGGTCGATCACCCGCGCCATCAGGTACGGCGTCGCCGCCAGCAGCACCATCCAGACACTGGCCAGCACCGCGCCCGCCAGGCAGCGCGGCCACTGCCGCCGCACCAGCCACAGCAGGTACCGCCAGCCGCCCCGGCGGTCCGGTGTGCCGGGGTCTTCGTACGCGTCGATCACCGTGGCTCTCCCCGAGGATCCGCCCTCACGCCAGACTGTCCCGCCACACCCGGTGCAGCTCCGCGAACCGGCCCGTCCCGGCGGTCAGCTCGTCCGGCGAGCCGTCCTCCACGATCCTGCCGTGCTCCATCACCAGCACCCGGTCGGCGATCTCCACGGTGGAGAGCCGGTGCGCGATCACCACCGCCGTACGTCCCTTCAGCACCGTCGCCATGGCCCGCTGCACCGCCCGCTCCCCGGGGACGTCCAGCGAGCTGGTCGCCTCGTCCAGGATCAGCACCGCCGGGTCCGCCAGCAACGCCCGCGCGAAGGCGACGAGTTGGCGTTGCCCGGCGGAGATGCGCCCGCCCCGCTTGCGGACGTCGGTGTCGTAGCCGTCGGGCAGCGCGGCGATGAAGTCGTGGGCGCCGATCGCCTTCGCGGCCCGCTCGATCTCCTCCCGCGTCGCCTCCGGACGGCCGATGGCGATGTTCTCGGCGACCGTGCCGGAGAACAGGAACGCCTCCTGCGTCACCATCACCACCCCCCGGCGCAGTTCGGGCACGGCCAGGTCGCGCAGGTCGGTGCCGTCCAGCAGGACCCGCCCGTCGGAGGGGTCGTAGAACCGGGCCAGCAGCTTGGCCAGCGTCGACTTCCCGGCGCCGGTGGAGCCGACGACGGCGACCGTCTGCCCGGCCGGGATCGTCAGGTCGAAGCGGGGCAGCACCTCGCCGCCGGTGCGGTAGGCGAAGCGGACCGAGTCGAAGACGACCTCGCGCCCCGGGTGCTCCGACTCCAGGGGCGGCAGCTCCTTCGGCGCGGCCGGCTCCGGCACCGACGGCGTCTGCGCCAGCAGCCCGGCGATCTTCTCCAGCGAGGCCGCCGCCGACTGGTAGGAGTTCAGGAACATGCCGAGCCGGTCGATCGGGTCGTACAGGCGCCGCAGGTACAGCACCGCCGCCGCGAGCACACCGAGGGCCAGGGTGCCGTCCGCGACCCGGTAGGCGCCCCACAGCACGATCCCCGCGACGGCCGTGTTGGCGACCAGCCGCGAGCCGACGACGTACCGGGCCATCTCCAGCAGCGCGTCGCCGTTGGCCCGCTCGTGACGGCGGTTCAGCACGGCGAAGTCGGCGTCGTTGGCGGCCTCCCGGCGGAAGGCGCGCACCGGACGGATGCCGTTCATCGTCTCCACGAACTTCACGATCACCGCCGCGATCGCCGTGGACCGCTGCCGGTACGCCCGGCCCGCGCGCCGCTGGTACAGCCGCACCAGCGCGTACAGCGGCACGAACGACGCCACCGCGACCCCGCCGAGGCCCAGGTCCAGCCAGAGCAGCAGCGCCGCGATGTAGACGAAGGACAGGACGACCGTCACCAGCTCCTGCAGGCCCTCGTCGAGCAGTTCGCGCAGCGACTCCACGTCCGTGGTGGAGCGGGAGATCAGCCGGCCCGAGGTGTAGCGCTCGTGGAAGTCGACGCTGAGTGCCTGGGCGTGGCGGAAGATCCGGCCGCGCAGGTCCAGCAGCACGTCCTGGCTGACGCGGGCCGCGGTGGCGATGAACGCGTACTGCAGCCCGCCCGCGGCCAGCGAGCAGAGCAGGTAGCCGGCGCCCACCGCGATCAGCGGGCCGTGGTCGTCGTCCCGCAGCGCCGGTACGGCGTGGTCGATGGCGTAGGCCACCAGCAGCGGGCCCGCCTGGACGGCCGCCTGCTGGAGCAGCAGGAGGAAGGTGGTGAGGGCGACCCGGGCCTTCATCGGCGTCAGCAGGGAACGCAGCAGGGCGCCGGTCGCGCCCGGCGGGCTGGGCAGGACGTCCCGGTCGAAGGCGTCGTCGGCCGCGGGCGTCCCGTCCCCGGCCGCTCGGCCGCCGTCGGGCTGTCCCTTGTCCGGCGCGGTGGCCGTGGGCGCGGTCATCGGCCGTCCCCTTCCCGGAGTCCCTCGTGATCCTCGCGCCCGTCGAGCCCGGACATCAGGTGGGCGTACTCGGCGCTGGTGCGCAGCAGTTCGTGGTGGGTGCCGACGGCGGCGATCCGGCCGCCCGAGAGCAGCGCGACACGGTCGGCCAGCAGCACCGTGGAGGGGCGGTGGGCCACGATCAGGGCGGTGGTGTCCGCGAGGACCTGCCGCAGGGCGGCCTCCACCGCGGCCTCCGTGTGCACGTCCAGCGCGGACAGCGGGTCGTCCAGGACGAGGAACCTCGGCCTGCCGACGACCGCCCGGGCGAGCGCGAGGCGCTGCCGCTGGCCGCCGGACAGGCTCAGGCCCTGCTCGCCGACCTGGGTGCCGGTGCCCTGGGGCAGCGCGTGCGCGAAGTCGGCCTGCGCCACGGCCAGGGCCCGGCCCAGTTCTTCGTCACCGGCTCCGTCACCGGCCCCCATCAGCACGTTCTCGCCGACGCTGGCCGAGAAGAGGGTGGGCTCCTCGAAGGCGACGGAGACCATCGCGCGCAGCTCCTCGCGGGACAGGGCGGTGATGTCCTCGCCGTCCAGCGTGATCCGTCCGTCGGTCACCTCGTGCAGGCGGGGGACGAGCGCGGTGAGCGTCGTCTTGCCGCTGCCGGTGGCGCCGACCAGGGCCATGGACTCGCCGGGGCGGATGTGGAGGTCGACGCGGTCGAGGAGGGGCGGGGAGTCGGGGGGTGCGTCGGGATAACGGAAGCGGACGCCCTCGAACCGCAGACCTCCGGGGCGACCGGACTCGGTGTGCACCGGACGGTGGACGCGCCGCCCGGCGCCGGGAGGTGCCGCCGCGTCGGATTCGCCCTCCGCGTCCATCACCTCGAAGTACCGGTCCGTGGCCGTCGCCGCCTCCTGGCTCATCGCCAGCAGGAAGCCGATCGACTCCACCGGCCACCGCAGCGCCAGCGCCGTGGACAGGAACGCCACCAGCGTCCCCGCCGACAGCGCCCCGTCCGCCACCTGCACCGCCCCCACCACCAGCGCCGCACCGATCGCCACCTCGGGCAGCGTCACGATGACCGCCCAGATGGACGCCAGCAGCCGCGCCTTGCGCAGCTCCGTCCCGCGCAGGGTGTGCGACAGCTCGTGGAAGGCCCGCGCCTGGCTGCGGTGCCGGCCGAAGCCCTTGATGATCCGGACGCCGAGCACGCTCTCCTCGACCACGGTCGTCAGGTCCCCGACCTGGTCCTGCGCCCGCCGCGCCACCGCCGAGTACTTCTTCTCGAAGATCCCGCAGGTGATCATCACGGGAACGGCGGGCCCGAGGATCACCAGCCCCAGCGTCCAGTCCTGGACCAGCATGATGCCCACGCCGACCAGGATCGTCACCCCGTTGACCAGCAGGAACGTCAGCGGGAACGCGAGGAACATGCGCAGCAGCATCAGGTCCGTCGTCCCGCGCGACAGCAACTGGCCGGAGGCCCAACGGTCGTGGAAGGCCACCGGCAGCCGTTGCAGATGCCGGTACAGGTCCGCCCGCATCCCCGCCTCGACCGCCGACAGCGGCCGGGCCACCAGCCACCGCCGCAGCCCGAACAGCAGCGCCTCCGCCACCCCGAGGAGCAGCAGGTACAGCGCGCCGAGCCAGACCCCGGACGGGTCCCGGTCGGCCACCGGCCCGTCCACCATCCACTTCAGGACGAGCGGGATCACCAGGCCCACGCAGGAGGCGAGGATCGCGATGACCGCCGCGCTCCCCAACCGCGCCCGCACGGGCCGTACGTACGGCCACAGCCGCAGCAGGGCACGCACGGTGGAACGCTTCTCGGCGGGGTGGTCCGGGGCGGGCGCGGGTGTCGTGGGCATCAGCAGCGAGACTACGGTTCACCACTGACGGTGCCCACCGAGTTTCCGCGCGCACCGGGGGTCGTACGGGAGCATCGACCGATCGGCTGATGCGCCTTCGAGCGCGACGGCCGATGTGCCGGGCACCCGCACCCCGGGACGCTGGTGCCATGCCCGTCATCGAAGTCACCGACCTGCGCAAGTCCTACGGCGGTCACCCCGCCGTCGACGGTGTGTCGTTCGCCGTCGAGGAGGGGGAGATCTTCGGCGTCCTCGGCCCGAACGGCGCCGGCAAGACCACCACCGTCGAGTGCGTCGCGGGCCTGCGCGTCCCCGACGCGGGCCGTGTCCGCGTCACCGGCCTCGACCCCGTCGCCGACCACGAGGAGGTCACCCGCGTCCTCGGCGCCCAGCTCCAGAAGAGCGAACTCCAGCCCAAACTCACCGTCCGCGAGGCACTGGAGCTGTACGCCGCCTTCTACCCCGAGCCCGCCGACTGGCGCCCGCTCGCCGAACGCCTCGGCCTCACCCCGAAGATGGACACCCGGTTCGCCAAGCTCTCGGGCGGCCAGAAGCAGCGCCTGTCCATCGCGCTCGCTCTGGTCGGCAGCCCCCGGATCGTCGTGCTGGACGAGCTGACCACCGGCCTCGACCCACGCGCCCGCCGGGACACCTGGCAGATCGTCGAGGACATCCGCGCGGGCGGCGTCACCGTCCTGCTGGTCACCCACTTCATGGAGGAGGCGCAGCGCCTGTGCGACCGCATCGCGGTCATCGACAAGGGGCGGGTCGCCGCCCTGGACACCCCGGCCGGCCTGATCCGCCGGTCGGCGGGCGCCACCGTCATCAGCTTCACCCCGTCCGCCCCGCTGGACGACCACGATCTCAACTCCCTGCCGGAGCTCGCGTCGGTCCACCGCAAGGACGGCCGTGTCACCCTGTCCGGCACCGACGAGACGGTCAACGCCGTCATCACCCTCCTCGCCCGAACCCGCGTCACCGCCCACCAGCTGCGCGTCACCGACGCCACGCTGGACGACGCCTTCCTGGACCTCACGGAGGCCACGGCATGAGCACCGACGTCGTCAACACCGCCGTACTCAGGACGGAGATCCGCCTCTTCGGGCGCGAACCCGGCGGCGTCTTCTGGATCCTGCTCTTCCCCACCCTGCTGCTGGTGATCCTGGGCTCCGTCCCGTCCTTCCGCGAGTCCGACCCGAACCTCGGCGGCCTGCGGCCGGTCGACGCCTACGTGCCGGTGGCCGTCCTGCTCGGGTTGATCGTCGGCGGACTGCAGGGCATGCCGCCCACGATCACCGGCTACCGGGAGAACGGCATCCTGCGCCGGATGTCCACCACGCCGGTACGCCCGTCGGCCCTGCTGACCGCGCAGATGCTGGTGTTCGGCGGCGCCGCGCTGCTCTCCGCCCTGGTCACCCTCACGGTCGGCCGACTCGCCTTCGACGTGACGCTGCCGGCGCAGCCGTTCGGCTACCTGCTCGCCCTGCTGCTGGCCCTGGGAGCCTCCCTCTCCCTGGGAGCCCTGCTCTCCGCCCTGTCGCGCACGACGAAGATCGCCACCGCGATCGGGTCGACCGCGCTCTTCCCCGCGATGTTCTGCGCGGGCGTGTGGCTGCCGGTGGAGGCCATGCCGGACCTGCTGGCGGACATCGTCGGCTGGACCCCGTTCGGCGCCGCCGCGCAGGCCCTGAACGACTCCGCGACGGGTGCCTGGCCGGGCTGGACCCACCTCGGCGTGCTGGCGGCCTGGACGGTGCTGCTCACGGCGGCGGCATCGCGCTGGTTCCGCTGGGAGTGAGCGCCGCCGTGACCCACACTGGTGCCATGGCGGACGTGGCGGGAGTCGAACAACGCTGGGCGACCGTCCGCCGCTGGGGGCCGTACGCGATGCTCGGCGTCGGCACCGCGCTCACCAGCGCGACCATGGACGTCATCGGCATGGGGCAGGCCGAGCGGTACGCCACCGCCGTGCTCGTCGGGTTCGTACTGCTGTGGCAGCTGTGGTGGGACCGGCGGTCCGCCCGCACCCGGGCCGTCCGGTCACCGGTCTCGGCCTGCTACTACCTCGTCCGCGCGGCCGCCACCTTCGCGCTGAGCTGGCTGAACCCGTTCTTCGCCTTCCTCGCCGCCGTCGGCTACTTCGACGCCGACCGCCTGCTCCCCCCTCGGCTGCTGAAGCCCGGCCTGCTCGTCACCGCCGTGACGATCGCCGGCTCCCAGTCGGGCGGACTGCCCCCGCACGGGCCGCTCGGCTGGGGGGTGTTCGGGGCGCTGCTCGGCGTCCACCTCGGCATGATCGCCGTCTTCGGCCACCTCACCGCCCGCGAGGAGGAACGTACCCGCACCCAGGCCGCGGCCATCGCCGAACTGGAGCGCACCAACACCGCCTTGCAGCAGGCCCTCGACGAGAACGCGGCCCTGCACGCCCAGTTGCTCGTCCAGGCCCGGGAAGCCGGAGTCGCCGACGAACGCCGTCGGCTGGCCGCCGAGATCCACGACACCCTCGCCCAGGGCCTGACGGGCATCATCGCCCAGCTCCAGGTCGTCGCGAACACCCGGGACGCGGACCTCGCGCGCGAGCACACGGACCGGGCCCTGGCCCTGGCCCGCCACAGCCTCGGCGAGGCCCGCCGCTCCGTGCACAACCTCTCCCCGGTCGCCCTGGCCGACGACGGGCTGCCGGGCGCCCTGCACAAGACGGTGACGGAATGGGGCGAACGTACCGGCGTCCAGGCGGGGTTCACCGTCACCGGCACCGCGGAGCCCCTGCACGACGAGGTGGCGGCCACCCTCCTGCGCATCGCCCAGGAGGCCCTGTCCAACACCGCCCGGCACGCCGCCGCCGACCGGGCCGGCGTCACCCTCTCCTACATGGGCGACGAGGTCACCCTCGACATCCGCGACGACGGCCGGGGCTTCGACCCGCTCGCCCTCCCCGCACGCACCCGCACCGGCGGCTTCGGCCTCGACGGCATGCGGGCCCGCGCCGAGCGCATCGCCGGTTCGCTGACCGTCGAGGCGGAACCCGGCCAGGGCACGGCCGTCTCGGCTCGCGTACCGTTGGTCCGCCATGACGGATGACGCCGTGATCTCCCTCCTCATCGTCGACGACCACCCCGTCGTACGCGACGGCCTGCGCGGCATGTTCGACTCCGCGCCCGGCTTCCGCGTCCTCGGCGAGGCGGAGAACGGCGTCGAGGCGCTGGCGCGGGCCGCCGCACTCGACCCGGACGTGATCCTCATGGACCTGCGGATGCCGGGCGGATCGGGCGTGGACGCCATCCGCGAACTGGCCCGGCGCGGCGCCCGCGCCAAGATCCTCGTCCTCACCACGTACGACACCGACTCCGACACACTGCCCGCGATCGAGGCCGGCGCGACCGGCTACCTCCTCAAGGACGCGCCCCGCGACGAACTGTTCACCGCCGTCCGGGCCGCCGCCCAGGGCCGTACCGTCCTCTCCCCGGCCGTCGCCACCCGTCTGGTCTCCGCGGTCCGCACACCCAGGGGGCCCGGCGGCGAAGCACTCTCCGCCCGTGAGCGCGAGGTGCTCGCCCTGGTCGCCCGCGGCACCTCCAACAAGGAGATCGCCCGTGAACTGTTCATCAGCGAGGCGACCGTGAAGACCCACCTCACCCACCTGTACGCCAAGCTGGGCGTCAACGACCGCGCCGCCGCGGTGGCGGCGGGCTACGACCGGGGCATCCTCGGCTGAGGCAGGGCCCGCGGTCGCCGCGACAGGGCCCGCGGCCACCGAGACGGGACCCGCCCGGTCGCCGCGCCGCTCAGGCCGCCGGATACGGCAGCAGCGTGCCGTCCACCCTCTCCCAGGCCGTCCGCAACTCGGCCAGCAGCTCGGGCCGCTCGGCGGCGCGGTCGGCCTGCTCGCGGACGTCGGTGCCGAGGTCGTACAGGTGGTCCCGGCCGTCCGCGTCCCGGTAGTACTTCCAGTCGCCACGCCTGAGCGCCCGGTTGCCCCGCACCCGCCAGAACAGGTCGCGTTCGGGCACCTCCTCGCCGCGCAGGAGGTATCCGGCCAGGCTGTGGCCGTCCAGCGGGTACGCCGGATGAGGACGGGCGCCGCCCAGCTCCAGCAGGGTCGCCGTCCAGTCCGGTGAGTACACCGGCACGTGGCTGACCTGGCGGGCGTCCACGCCGGCGGGCCAGCGCAGGACGGTCGGCACCCGGATGCCGCCCTCCAGCAGCTCCGACTTCCCGCCGCTGAGCGGCCACTGGTACGAGAAGCGCTCACCGCCGTTGTCACTGGCGAAGACGACGAGCGTGTTCTCCTCCTGGCCCGAGCGGCGCAGCGCGGCGAGCACCCGCCCGACCGAGGCGTCCAGGTTCTCGACCATCTCCCGGTACTTCTCCACCGAGCCGCCGTCGTCGTGCCGCAACGCGCCCAGCACCGTGCCGGAGCGGATCTCCGCCGCGATCCGCGCGCCGGTCTCCGCGTCCTCCTCGGTCAGCCACGGCCAGTGCGGGGTGGTGAAGTTGAGGTTGAGCAGCCAGGGCCGGTGGTGGTCGCGGCCGACGTACTCGACGGCCCGCTCGGTGAGGACGGTGGTGTAGTAGCGCAGGTCCTCGTAGGTGGCGTCGCCCTCGTACAGGTCGTAGTCGCCCAGCTGGCCCAGCTTGGAGAAGTACTCCAGCGCGCCGCCGAAGTTGCCGAAGAACTCGTCCCAGCCGGACTTGGTGGGGCTGTAGTCCGGCAGCCAGCCGCAGTGCCACTTGCCTATGAGGGCCGTGGCGTAACCCGCGTCCTTCAGAAGGGAGGCCAGCGTGGGGTGGTCCGGGTCCAGGCCCTGCGCGCGGTTGCCCAGCGGCTCGGCCAGGCCGCCCGCGGCGCGTCCCGGGTGGCGGCCCGTGTACAGGCTGAACCGCGTCGGGGAGCAGGTCGCCGACCCGGAGTAGCCCTGGGTGAAGCGGACGCCCTGGGCGGCGAGGCGGTCGAGGTGGGGCGTGCGGATGTGCGGGGCGCCGTAGGACGAGAGATCGGCCCAGCCCAGGTCGTCGCCCAGGATGAAGAGGATGTTGGGACGTCTGCGGGGGCGGGCGGCGCCGGGGCGGGACCGGAAGGGGCGTTCAGCGGGAGCGGCGGCGGTCGCGGAGGCGCCGGCCACGGCCGTCACCGCGCCGCCGCCCAGCAGTCCGCCGAAGGCACGACGGGAGATTTCGGGCATGCGTCATCCCTGGAGGTGAGAAGGGAGCGAAAGAGGAAGGGCCCTCGGCCACGAGGCCGGAAGGGCGGTGAGCAGCGAGGGTCAGCGACAGACGGCGCTGGACTGCCGGCACAGGTCGACGTGGCGCCGCACCACGAGTGCGACGCCCGTGCGACGCCGGGCAGCGGGGGACCTCATGCCCCCGGACGCTGCCAGCCGGGCGATCAGCCGGTCAAGGAGATCACCGCCGAGTTCACGGAGCCGAAACGAGCGCTAGCCCGCCACCCGCAGCAGCAGCACCGACCGCGCCTCCACCGTGATCTCCGCCCCCGCCGGATGCCCACCGCCCGGCGCATCGGCCTGCGCCTCGTCGCTGGTGTCGACGACCACCTCGTACCGCCGGGCCCACGGCTCGGCCGGCAGGACGAAGGCGGCGGGGTGCTCCCCGGCGTGCAGGACGGCCAGGAAGCTGTCGTCGGCGATCGGCGCGCCGCGCTCGTCCCGGCCCGGGATGTCCCGCCCGGAGAGGAACATGCCGAGGGTGGCGGCGGGGGCGTACCAGTCCTGTTCGGTCATCTCGGTGCCCCGCGCCGTGAACCAGGCCAGGTCGCGCAGGCCGTCCGCGGAGTGCGCGCGGCCGGAGAAGAAGGCCCGGCGGCGCAGCACCGGGTGCCGGTGGCGCAGCGCGATCAGCCGGGAGGTCAGCTCGAACAGGGGCCGCCACTCCGGGTCGTCCAGCAGGCTCCAGTCCAGCCAGCTGATCTCGTTGTCCTGGCAGTAGGCGTTGTTGCTGCCGCGCTGCGTGCGGCCGAACTCGTCGCCCGCGACCAGCATCGGCACCCCGGTCGACAGGAGGAGGGTGGTCAGGAGATTGCGCAGCTGGCGGCGCCTGAGCGCCCGTACCCCTTCGTCGTCGGTCTCCCCCTCCGTGCCGCAGTTCCAGGACCGGTTGTCGTCCGTGCCGTCCCGGTTGCCCTCGCCGTTGGCCTCGTTGTGCTTGCGCTCGTAGGAGACCAGGTCGCGGAGGGTGAAGCCGTCGTGCGCGGTGACGAAGTTGACCGAGGCGTACGGGCGCCGGCCGCCCCACGCGTACAGGTCGCTGGAGCCCGACAGGCGGTAGCCCATCTCCCGGACGTCGGGCAGCGCGTGCCGCCAGAAGTCCCTCACCGCGTTGCGGTAGCGGTCGTTCCACTCCGTCCACAGGGGCGGGAAGGCGCCGACCTGGTAGCCGCCCGAGCCCACGTCCCACGGCTCGGCGATCAGCTTCACCCGCCGCAGCACCGGGTCCTGCGCGATCACCGCGAGGAAGGGGGAGAGCATGTCGACGTCGTGCATCGAGCGGGCCAGCGCCGCCGCCAGGTCGAAGCGGAAGCCGTCCACGCCCATCTCCGTCACCCAGTACCGCAGGGAGTCGGTGATCAGGCGCAGCACGTGCGGCTGGACGACGTGCAGGGTGTTGCCGCAGCCGGTGTAGTCGGCGTAGCGGCGCGCGTCGGGCTGGAGGCGGTAGTAGCCGCGGTTGTCGATGCCCTTCAGGGAGAGCGTCGGGCCCAGCTCGCCCGCCTCCGCCGTGTGGTTGTAGACCACGTCGAGGATGACCTCGATGCCCGCCGCGTGCAGCGCGCGGACCATCCGCTTGAACTCGCCGACCTGCTCACCGGTGGTGCCGGAGGCGGCGTAGGCGGCGTGCGGGGCGAAGTAGCCGACGGAGTTGTAGCCCCAGTAGTTCTTCAGGCCGCGCTCCAGCAGGTGGCTCTCGTGCGCGAACTGGTGCACCGGCAGCAGCTCCACCGCCGTCACGCCCAGCCGCGTCAGGTGTTCGATCGCGGCCGGGTGCGCGAGGCCGGCGTACGTGCCGCGCAGCTCGGGCGGGATGTCCGGGTGGAGCTTGGTGAAGCCGCGCACGTGCAGCTCGTAGATGACCGAGTCCGCCCACGGGGTCTTGGGCCTGCGGTCGTCCGACCAGTCGTCGTCGTCGTGGACCACGACGCCCTTCGGGACGTACGGCGCCGAGTCGCGGTCGTCGCGCACGGTGTCCGCCACGTGCTGTTCCGGCCAGTCCCGCACGTGCCCGTACACCTCGGCGGGCAGTGCGAAGTCGCCGTCGACCGCGCGGGCGTACGGGTCGAGCAGCAGTTTCGCCGGGTTCCAGCGGGCGCCGGTCCACGGGTCCCAGCGGCCGTGCACCCGGTAGCCGTAGCGCTGCCCCGGCCGCACACCCGGTACGAAACCGTGCCAGATCTCGTGCGTCAGCTCGGTCAACCGCACCCGGCTCTCCCTGCCACCGGGACCGGGCTCGTCGAAGAGGCACAGCTCGACCGCCTCCGCCCCGCCCGCCCACAGCGCGAAGTTCGTCCCCGCCACGCCGTCCGGGCCGGTCCGGAACCGGGCGCCCAGCGGCACCGGTGTCCCCGGCCACGCCGGCACGGCGGGCGGCGGCGCGGTACGCCGTGCGCCGTTCACCAGGACGGCGGGGCGCGCCGGCCCGTCCTCGGCGGCCCGTTTCCCGGCCGTCGCCTCCTGCTCGGCTGCGCTGGACACCTGTCAGCCTCCTGCGGCTCGTGGAACGACGTGCCAGGACGGGGAGACGGGAAAAGGGCGCGCGGTGTCCCGACCGCCGCACCCTGTCGCGTCGTCCTCCCCAGTGTTCTGCCCACCGCATGGCTCGCACTCACGTTTCCCCAGGGCGGACCGGTCGTTACGGGTGGATGTGAGGCACGTACATGGGCGCGCACGGCGCGCGGCGACCGCTCTGGCCGCCGTACTGACATGGGCAGGACTGCTGGCCGGCACCGTCGGATGCACCTCGGGCGGCGGCGGCATCGGCTCGGACATCGGCGAGATGCTCGGCAAACCACCCGCCGCCGAGGACGTCATCCGCATCACCCCGGACGACGGCAGCAAGGCCGTCCGGCCGGAGAAGAGGCTGTCGGTGCGGGTGCCCGACGGCCGGCTGGAGTCGGTGAAGGTCGTCAAGTCGCAGGACGCCCAGGAGACCGAGGTCCCCGGCCGGATCTCCGAGGACGGACTGCGCTGGGAACCCGACGACCGGCGGCTGGCCCTGGCCGCCAAGTACACCGTCGACGCGGTCGCCCTGGACGGCCACGGGCGCCGCTCCGCGCGGCACACCACCTTCACCACCTACGTCCCCGACGAGCGCTTCATCGCCTACGTCGCCCCCGAGAACCGCTCCGTCGTCGGCACCGGCATGATCGTTTCGCTCCAGTTCAGCGACCGGATCACCGACCGCGCCGCCGTCGAACGCGCCGTCACGGTGACCGCGGAGCCCCCCGTCGAGGTCCGCCCCCACTGGTTCGGCAAGGACCGCCTCGACCTGCGCCCCGAGAAGTACTGGAAGCCCGGCACCGAGGTCACCGTCGCCCTGAAGCTGCGTGACGTCGAGGGCGCGAAGGGGGTGTACGGGCTCCAGCACAAGACGTTCTCCTTCACCGTCGGCCGCAGCCAGGTCTCGCTCGTCGACGCGGCCAAGCGGACCATGGAGGTACGCCGGGACGGCACTCTCCTCACCACCGTGCCGATCACGGCGGGGGCCCCGACGACCCCCACCTACAACGGCAAGATGGTCATCACCGAGATGCTCGACGTGACCCGCATGAACAGCCGCACGGTCGGCTTCGGCGGCGAGTACGACATCCCCGACGTCCCGCACGCCATCCGTCTGACCAGCTCCGGCACCTTCCTGCACGGCAACTACTGGGCGCCCGCCGACACCTTCGGCCGCGCCAACGTCAGCCACGGCTGCGTCGGGCTGCGCGACGTCAAGGGCGGCGGTTCCGACACCCCGGCGGGCTGGTTCTTCGACCGCAGCCTCATCGGCGACGTCGTCGAGGTGGTCAACAGCAAGGACAAGACGGTCGCGCCCGACAACGGCCTCGGCGGCTGGAACATGAGCTGGAAGAAGTGGAAGGCGGGCAGCGCGGTGAAGTGACCCCGGCGTGACGCCCGCGTGATCTCGTCGTGTGTCCGGCGACACCGGCCCGTCAACTCGGTACGGAACGGTGACATTTTCCCTGTCCCTCACCTCCCTGGCCTGCGGTTACGATGCGCCCGTGCGCGTTGGCGCACTGGGGCGCGGGCCGGAGCGGGCCCGGCGAGGGGAGACGAGTTGAACGTGCGTCCGATATCGGGGGCGTCGCCGGCGGGAGCCCGGGGGCGGGGCGGCAGGGGACGCGGCAGGGCACTGCCGGCGCTGGCACTGGGAGTGCTGCTGACACTCACCGCGTGCGGCGGGGGAGGGTCCGGCACGGGAGCCGGGGCGGGCGACGGCGGCAAGAACGCCAAGGACTCCACGGCGGCACAGAGCAAGCAGTCCGAGGCCGTCGTCAGCATCGCCCCGAAGGACGGGGCCGAGGGCGTCGACACCAGCGGCGCCCTCAGGATAGGCGCCACGAAGGGCAAGCTGACCGAGGTCGTCGTCAAGAACGCCGACGGCGCGGAGGTCGACGGGAAGATATCCGGCGACGGCGCCACCTGGACGCCGTCCACCCACCTGGCCGCCGCCACCACGTACACGGTGCACGCGGTCGCCAAGGACTCCGAGGGCCGCACGGCCGCCGAGGACTCCCGCTTCACCACCCTGACGCCGAAGAACACCTTCATCGGCCACTTCACACCCGAGGACGGCTCGAAGGTCGGCGTCGGCATGCCGTTCTCGATCCGCTTCACCCGGGGCATCACCAACCCCGAGGACATCGAGAAGGCCATCCGCATCAAGACCGAGCCGGCCGTCGAGGTGGCGGGCCACTGGTTCGGCAACGACCGCCTCGACTTCCGCCCGGAGAAGTACTGGAAGGCCGGCACCAAGGTCACCGTCGACCTCAACCTCGACGGCGTCGAGGGCCGCGACGGGGTCTACGGCGAGCAGGCCAAGACCGTCTCCTTCACCGTCGGCCGCAGCCAGGTCTCCGTGGTCGACGCCAAGAAGCTCACGATGAAGGTCGTGCGGGACGGCAAGACGATCAAGACCATCCCGATCACCACCGGCGCGCCCGGCTACGAGACCTGGAACGGCCAGATGGTCATCACCGAGCGGCTCCCCGTGACCCGCATGAACGGCGAGACGGTCGGCTACGGCGGCGAGTACGACATCAAGGACGTCCCGCACGCCATGCGCCTGTCCACCTCCGGCACCTTCATCCACGGCAACTACTGGGGCGGCGACGCCTTCGGCAACCGCAACTCCAGCCACGGCTGCATAGGTCTGCGCGACGTGCGCGGCGGCTGGGACGAGAAGGCGCCGGCCGCCTGGTTCTTCGAGAACTCGCTCATCGGCGACGTGGTCGTGGTGAAGAACTCCAACGACGCGACCATCGCCCCGGACAACGGCCTCAACGGCTGGAACATGTCCTGGGAGAAGTGGAAGGCGTAGCCTCCACCCCCGTACGGCCCCGGTGCCCGTCCTCGATGTGAGGTACGGCACCGGGGCCGCCGTCGTTAGTCGCCGTTAACCTGCTGGCATGACCGTTGAACTGGAAGTCGCGGACGGCGTCGGCACGCTGCGCCTGAACCGCCCGCCCATGAACGCCCTCGACATCGCAACCCAGGACCGGCTCAAGGAACTCGCCGAGGAGGTCACGCGCCGCGACGACGTACGCGCCGTCGTCGTGTACGGCGGCGAGAAGGTGTTCGCGGCGGGCGCGGACATCAAGGAGATGCAGGTGATGGACCACGCGGCGATGATCGCTCGCGCCCGCGCCCTGCAGGACTCCTTCACGGCGGTGGCCCGCATCCCCAAGCCGGTGGTCGCGGCGGTCACCGGGTACGCCCTCGGCGGCGGCTGCGAGCTGGCGCTCTGCGCCGACTTCCGCATCGCCGGGGAGAACGCCAAGCTGGGCCAGCCCGAGATCCTGCTCGGCCTGATCCCCGGCGCGGGCGGCACCCAGCGGCTGTCCCGGCTGATCGGTCCCTCCAAGGCCAAGGACCTCATCTTCACCGGGCGCCAGGTCAGGGCCGACGAGGCGCTCGCGCTCGGCCTGGTGGACCGCGTCGTACCGGCCGCCGAGGTCTACGAGCAGGCGCACGCCTGGGCCGCGCGGCTCGCCAAGGGGCCCGCGATCGCGCTGCGCGCGGCGAAGGAGTCGATCGACACCGGCCTGGAGACGGACATCGAGACCGGTCTCGCCGTCGAGCGGAACTGGTTCGCGGGTCTGTTCGCGACCGAGGACCGCGAACGCGGGATGCGCAGCTTTGTGGAAGAGGGTCCCGGGAAGGCGAAGTTCCTCTAGCGGGGCCCGCCCACGCACTGTCCCTCCGAAGTGCGGCCGGCCCACTTGCAATTGACGCGGTGTCTGATTCGGTGTCCCTCGATGGGGCGGTTTATGGCAGCCTTAACGCACCATTAAGCGCGTCTTGTCGAGGGAGTCCGTCGCTTGTCTCCGGCCGAGCCGTCCGCGCAGGTCAGTGGGGCTGTTTCCGGTCCCGAACTGCCTGTGGCATATGCCGATCGACCGTCACCGGGCCGGGGCTTCGCGGGGGTGTATTCCCCGGGAACGGCCCCGGAGCCCGCCGAGGGCGGCCATGATGGGGGCATGGCGGGGCTGGAGGGTATGGAACAGCCGCGGGGAGCCGGACGTGCGACCGCGGCGCGCTGGTCGCCGGCGGTCGAGGACGAACACGCGCTCAAGGCGCTGGAGTTGTACGGCAATCCCACGGAGCGCGAAGTTCCGTTACCGTCCCGCCCCGAGTCCGCCGCCACCGCCCGCCGACTGGCCCAGGTCATCGCCCTGCGTCAGTGGCAACTCGGCCCCCGCGTCACGGAGGACACCGTCCTGCTCGTCTCCGAGCTGGTGGGCAACGCCGTACGCCACACCGGAGCCCGCGTCTTCGGCCTCCACATGCGCCGCCGCCCAGGCTGGATCCGCGTCGAGGTCCGCGACCCCTCCCGGGGACTGCCGTGTCTGATGCCGGTGCAGGACACGGACATCAGCGGGCGCGGCCTCTTCCTCGTCGACAAGCTGTCCGACCGCTGGGGCGTCGACCTGCTGCCGCGCGGCAAGACGACCTGGTTCGAGATGCGAGTGGCCGACCGCTGAGGGGCCATCTCCCCCCGAGGGCAAGGCGGTTCGCCGGACACGCCACCTACGGGTGAAGGTCCGGAGCCTGTCGCTCCGCACCCGGGATCGTAAGCCGCATGTTCACCACTCGCCTGCGCCGCCGGGGCGCCGCCGCCGTCCTGTCCCTGTCCGCCGTCCTCGCCACCACGGCCGCCACCGCCCCCGGAACGGCGGCCACGACGACGGCCCCCGCCAAGGCCGCCCCCGCCTGCCCGCAGTTCGACGACAAGCTCAAGGCCGCCGCCGACCCCGGCGTGGACCTCGACCGCATCACACCCGAGCCGGTCTGGCGGACCACGTGCGGCACCCTCTACCGCAGCGACAGCCGCGGCCCGCAGGTCGTCTTCGAAGAGGGCTTCCACGCCAAGGACGTCCACAACGGCCAGTACGACGTCGAGAAGTACGTCCTCGTCAACCAGCCCTCGCCGTACGTCTCGACCACCTACGACCACGACCTCTACAAGACCTGGTACAAGTCCGGCTACAACTACTACGTCGACGCCCCCGGAGGCATCGACGTCAACAAGACCATCGGCGACACCCACAAGTGGGCCGACCAGGTAGAGGTCGCCTTCCCCGGCGGCATCAAGCGCCAGTACATCATCGGCGTCTGCCCGGTCGACCGGCAGACCAAGACCGAGATCATGAGCGAGTGCGAGAGCAACCCGCACTACAAGCCCTGGCACTGAGCGACACCGCTCAGGGCCGCAGCGGCAGCGCCTCCGCTCCCACCGGCCGGTAGCCCGCCGCCTGGAACGCCCGCAGACCGCGGGCGTTCCCGCCGCGACCTGCGCCCACACCGGCTCGCCCTCGGCCGGGCGCCGCGCCGCGGTTCGGGTGGGTGGTCGCCGCACTGGGCGCCCGCACGGGCAGCTAATCTGACCTGCGTCAGACGCGTCCACAGGACGAGCAGAGCACGGAAATGAGGGGCGGACCGGTGGCGGACATCGAGGAAGCACGCAAGCAGTTCGAGCGGATCGACACGGACGGTGACGGCTTCATCACCGCGGCCGAGTTCAAGACCGCGCTGGCCCAGGGCGGCGACTGGAACGTCACCGAGTCGGTGGCCGAGGCGATCATCGCCGGCCGCGACCTCGACGGCGACAAGCTGCTGTCGTTCGACGAGTTCTGGGCGCACCTGAACAAGTAGCGACCCCACGAGGGGGCGCCCGTCCGGTCACCGGGGGGCGCCCCCTCGGTGTGTCCGGTCAGGCGCCGTCCGCCCACTTCTTCAGCGCGGCCTTGCTCGAGAAGTCCGCCACGTTGGTGTCGACCGGATCGTCGGTGTACTGGTGGAAGCGCCACTCGGCCTGGATGCGGGGCTTGCCGGCCGACACGTAGTCGGCGATCCAGAGGCCGTCACCGGCGTACGAGGTCGTGTCGATGTTCAGCCAAAAGTTCCGGTTGCAGTACAGAATGACCCGATTGTCGGGACGCAGCTCCCGCACTTTCCGGATGAAGCGGTCCTTCTCCGAGTTGCTCGCGTGGGTGCCCTCGCCCGTCGTCTCCCAGTCGACGGCGAGGATGTCGCCCTTGCGGTCGGGCGCCTTGGAGACGAAGTACTCGGCCTGGGCCGTGAGGTTGCCCGGCCACAGGAAGTGGTAGAAGCCGACGACGAGACCGGCGTCGCGGGCCCGTTCCGTCTGGGCCGCGAGCTTGGGGTTGATGTACGAACGGCCCTCCGTCGCCTTGATGAAGACGAAGGAGAGGCCGTCCGTGTCGTAGCTGGAGGACTGGTACGCGCTCACGTCGATGCCGCGCAGCATGCGGACTCCCTCGGATGCCGGTGGGGCTGAAGTGCCTTGGGGGCGGAGGTTGTTGTTATGCCCGGCATCGGCCGGCCGTACGCCGGGCGCGTGGACGCCCGGCGTCGGGCGGTGGTGAACGCCGGTCGGATCAGGGGGCGGTGGTGGTGACCGAGGCCGCCGGGGCGTCCTCGCCGGCGGGAGCGGCCTCGCCCTCGTCCAGGGAGACGTCCTTGGTCTCCTTGCCGAGGAGCAGTGCGATCAGCGTCAGCACCGCCATCGCGGAGAGGTAGACGCCGACCAGCCACGGCGAGCCGTCCCCGGCCTCCCACAGCGCCACCGCGATGAACGGGGCGACGGCCGCGCCGAGGATCGAGCTGACGTTGTACGAGATGCCGGAACCGGTGTAGCGCACGCTGGTCGGGAACAGCTCGGGCAGCAGCGCGCCCATCGGGCCGAACGTCATGCCCATCAGCGTGAAGCCGAGCACCAGCCACAGCACCACGCCGAGCGTGCCGAGGCCGATCAGGGGCACCCAGACCAGGCCGAAGACCACGATCGCCGCCGTGATCCAGATCAGGGTGGTGCGGCGGCCGTACTTGTCGGCGAGGGGGCCGGAGACCAGCGTGAACACGGCGAAGAACAGCACGCCGAAGATCATCATCAGGACGAAGGTGGTGTAGCTGTAGCCGAGCCCGGGCACGTCCGCGTCCTCGGCGGTGCGGCCGTAGCTCAGCGAGAACGTGGTCATCAGGTAGAAGAGCACGTACGTCGCCAGCATGATGAAGGTGCCGAGGATCAGCTGCTTCCAGTGGCCCTGGACCACGGTGGCCAGCGGCAGCTTGCGCACCTTCCCGGTCTCCTGCGTCTTGGTGAACACCGCCGACTCCACGAGCCGCGAGCGCACCCACAGGCCGATCGCGACCATCACGGCGGAGAACAGGAACGGGATGCGCCAGCCCCAGCTGGTGAAGGCCTCGGACGGCTGCGTGGGGTCGGCGCCGGCCGCGGACGGCAGCAGCGCGCCGATGATCAGGAAGAGGCCGTTGCCGATGATGAAGCCGAGCGGGGCGCCGAGCTGCGGGAAGGTGCCGTACAGGGCGCGCTTGCCGCGGGGGGCGTTCTCGGTCGCGACCAGCGCCGCGCCGCTCCACTCGCCGCCGAGCGCGAAGCCCTGCGCGAGCCGCATCAGCACCAGCAGCGCGGTGGCGATCCAGCCGGCCTGCGCGTAGGTGGGCAGTACCCCGATGAGGAAGGTGGCGATGCCCATGGTGAGGAGCGAGACCACCAGCGTCTTCTTGCGGCCGAGCCGGTCGCCGAGGTGTCCGAAGAAGACGGCGCCGATCGGGCGGGCGACCATCGCGGCGCCGAAGACGGCGAACGACGACAGCAGGGCCGTGGTCGGGTCGCTGTTCGGGAAGAAGAGCTCGGGGAAGACCAGTACGGCGGCGGTCGCGTAGATGTAGAAGTCGTAGAACTCGATCGTCGTGCCGATGAGGCTGGCGATGAGGACGCGCGACCGGGGGTTGACGGGGGTCTGGGCTGAGCCGGGGGCTGGTGCGGGCATTGCTCGGTCTTTCATGTGCGAAACATGGGGATGGCAACGATCTCAGGCGTCTTGTTTTTCGGGAAGCGGGTTTCAATATGTGAGACACCTGGGCGGGGCCCGTTCGAGTGCTTGGATATGCTCACCGAGCTCGGACGTACGAGGGGGAGGGCGGCCTGTGCTGACCGAGTCGGAGTTCCGGACGGATGCCCTTTCGCGGAGCGACCGGTTCGACTCCTGGCGGGAGCGCTTCGAGCACACGATGGCACCCTCGGAGATCACCAGTCCGCGCGCCGAGGATTTCTGGGCCCGCCAGCGGCTGCTGCACCTCGAGGACGCGTGGCTGTGGCCCGTGAGCGTCTGCGCGTCACGGTATCGGCGCACGCCCAGGATGATCCGGCAGTCCGACCCCGAGCTTCTCCACATGTCGCTGGTCCTGCCCGGCAGCGGGACGGTCCACGTCGACCGCGGCGGCCACCGCAGTGTCAACGACCCGTACGACCTCTACTTCCTCGACACCTCCCGCCCCTACGACGTCCGCTCGCACGCCGAGCGGCCACTGGTGGGCGTAGGCGTCGAGATCCCCAAGTCCCGGCTCCACCTGCCCGGCGCCGGGGCCCTGGACGGCGTGCTCGGCCGACGGCTGTCCGGCCGGCGGGGTTTCGGTGCGCTGTTGACGCGGTTCATCAGCCATGTGACCGACGAGCCGGACGCCTACCGGCCGTCCGACGCGCCGCGACTCAACAGTGTGCTGGTCGATCTGGTGGCCGGGCTGATCTCCCACGAGCTGGACGCCGAGGCGGCCCTGCCCCCGGAGACCCGCACCCGCAATCTCGTCCTGACCATCCGCTCCTTCATCCTGCACAACTTCCACGATCCCCGGCTCACTCCGCAGACGGTCGCGGCGGCACACCACATCTCCAGCCGGCACCTGCACCGTCTGTTCCAGCAGGAGGGCGTCACCGTGGCCGCTCTCATCCGCCACCGGCGCCTCGACAAGGCCCGCCGGGACCTCGTCGACCCGGCCCTGCTCGACACGCCGGTCCAGACGATCGCGGCCCGCTGTGGATTCACCACGTCGGCGCACTTCAGCCGCGCCTTCCGGGCCGCTTACGGCGTCCCTCCCAGCGAGTACAGGAAGGCCGGGCTCAGCACAGACTCCGGTAGGGCGCGTCAGGGACGTACGTGTGCCACTCCTGCGCGGTGATGTCGCGTCCCACTCGCCGGCACACCGTCGCGGCCAGCCTGTCCGGTGCGAGGTCGAGGACCTGACGCCGGTCGCCGGTGACGGTGTGCAGGGTCGTGCCGTCGAAGGAGAGGGTGTCGATCCGCTGCCCGGTGAATGCCCATGAGTCTGCGAAGAGCCGCCGGCCCTGGCCTTGACGATCAGCGACACCCTCTTGACGATGCGCGCCGGAGTGGGCTGTCCCTCGGTACCCGTGGTGCGCGGCGATTCTGCGAGCACGGTGAGTACCTGGACAAGCAGCGTGCCGAACTCGGGATGTCCCAGCCTCTGACCAGCGGAAACACACATCGCGATGGGACTTCGCGGGACGGCTGGGACGCGGCCCGCGATCCGACATGGGGATCGGTCCGGTGATTACCATGCTTGCGGTGCGCCGTGACATGGAGGGGGAGGAGTTGCCGATGGCCCGGTGGAAGGAACTGCCGGACGCACTCGATGAGCCGGGGCGTCAGTTCGTGGCCGAGTTACGCAGGTTGAAGAGCGGCAGCGGCCTCAGCCTCGCCGCCCTGGCGGACCGGACGAGTTGCAGCAAGTCGTCCTGGGAGCGGTATCTCAACGGCTCGTACCTGCCACCGGCCGTCGTGGTGGAGGAGCTGGCCCGGCTCGGCGGTGGGGACGTGGACCGGACGCTTGCTCTGCGGTCCCTGGCGGAGGACAGCTGGTCGGCGGGCGGCGAGACGAGCGGCGCCGGCACGCCGGACGCCCTGCCTGAGCCGGCCGAGACCGAGCCCGCCGGGCCCGTGGACGCGGACGCGGCTGCCCCGCCCCGGCGGCCGACGCGCCGTACCGCCCTCACCGCGGCCACGGTGGTCACCTTGGGGGCAGTGGCCGCGGCCGTGGTGTTCCTGGCCTCCCGTGAGACGAGCGGAGCCGTGAACGGCGACGACCGCCGCGGTGAGAAGGCCACGTTCGTCTTCGAACCGGGCCGGACCCACGCCTGCGACATCCACCGCGAAGACGGCCTCCTGCACGCCGGGCACAGCGACACGCGCGATGCCCTGCTCCAGCAGATCTCCACGAGTTGGGACGTGGTCGAGGCACAGTGTCTCCTGGCACACCGCGGCTACTCACCGGGCCTGGTCGACGGCGCGTACGGTGCGGAGACGGAGAAGGCGGTCAAGCGTTTCCAGGAGGCGGCCGGTCTCGTCACGGACGGGCACATGGGCCCCCACACCTGGGAAGCCCTGCGCCGGTGACGCACCGGAGCGGGCCGGAACACGGTCTTCTCGTCCTCGCGCGCGAGCTGGCCGCGCTGCGCGCGCGTACGGGGCTGAGCCTGGACGCCCTCGCCCGGCGCACCACGGCGAGCAGGTCCTCCTGGCACCGCTATCTCAACGGAACCCTGCTGCCTCCGCGTGCCCTGGTCCGGGAACTGTGCGCGTTGGCGGACGAGCCCCCCGCCCGGCTGCTCGCCCTGTGGGACCTCGCGGCCGAGCCCGGAGGCGAGCCCCCGACGCCGCCACCCCCGTTGCCCGAACCCGGCCCGCAGCAGTCCCGGCCCTTCCGGGAACGCGCCCGGCCACGCCTGCGCCGCCCCGTGCTGACGGCCGTGCTGGCCGGCGGCCTGGCACTGGCGGCCGTGCTCACGGCGGTCAGCCTCCCGCGCGACTCCGGTTCCGACGCCCGGCCCGAGCCGCTGCGCCCCGGCTGCACGGGGGCGGAGTGCACCGGTCGTTCCTCCCAGCCCCAGGCGTGCGCCATCGCGGGCTCCGGCACCCGCACGGTCGCCGAACGGCGCCCCGAACGGGGACCGTCCATGGACATCCGGTACAGCCCGTTCTGCGAGGCGAGTTGGGCCCGGATCTGGTTCGGCCGGGTCGGTGACCGCGTCGAGATCAGCGCTCCGGGCCAGGGCACGCGCTGGACCGAGATCAAGGACAGATTCGACGCCGAGGGCTACCTCTCCACCCCCATGGTCGGCGGTGGTCCCGAAGGCCTGAAGGCCTGCCTGGTCCTCGGCGACACGGCGGAGCGCCACTGCCTCACGTCCTAGTGGACGACGACCTCGAAGGGACCCGAGGACACGGCCCCGTCCCACGCCGTCCCGCGCGTCCCGACCCGTCCCTGTCCGGGCGCCGTCACCGCAGGCCACCGCCTGGGACGTCCTCTCTCGCGAGCTGACGGCGGTGATCGCCCCCGGGCCGTGTCTTACTGGAGGAGCCGCGAGAAGCCGCAGGCCACGGGGGTACTGCGGATCCGCGCCCCACACCGCAGAGGAGCAGCATGAGGTCACGTAAGTCGTTGGTCGGCTCGCTCGTAGCCGCGACCGTTCTCAGCGCGGGCATGGGCGTCACCGCCGCCGCGCCGGCCCAGGCCGCGGGCAAGGCGAGGCCGGTGCCCAGTTGCGTGAAGACCACCACGTACAACCAGCCCAGCGTCTACACCGTCCAGGTGAGGAACACCTGCAAGGGCGCGATGAAGGTCAAGGTCCAGATGAAGTACGGCACGGACCACCCCTGCACCAGGATCGCGAAGGGCAAGACCGTCTACTTCGACAGCAAGGGCATCAAGGTCTGGAAGGCGACCGTCCGCTGCTGACCGGACGTTCGCCGGCGCTCCGGCCCGGGCGGGTGCCGCACCTCGCGGCGCCCGCCCGGCCGAGGCGTTTCCGCTCAGCACTCGATGATGTTGACCGCCAGCCCGCCCCGCGCCGTCTCCTTGTACTTCACCGACATGTCGGCGCCGGTGTCCTTCATGGTCTTGATGACCTTGTCCAGGGACACCTTGTGCGAGCCGTCGCCGCGCATCGCCATCCGCGCCGCCGTGACCGCCTTGACCGCGGCCATGCCGTTGCGCTCGATGCACGGGATCTGGACCAGGCCGCCGACCGGGTCGCAGGTGAGGCCGAGGTTGTGCTCCATGCCGATCTCCGCGGCGTTCTCCACCTGCTCCGGCGTGCCGCCCAGCACCTCCGCCAGCGCGCCCGCCGCCATCGAGCACGCGGAGCCCACCTCGCCCTGGCAGCCGACCTCGGCGCCGGAGATGGAGGCGTTCTCCTTGAAGAGCATGCCGATGGCGCCCGCTGCCAGGAGGAAGCGGACCACGCCCTCCTCGTCGGCGCCGGGGACGAAGTTCATGTAGTAGTGCAGGACCGCGGGGATGATGCCGGCCGCGCCGTTGGTCGGGGCGGTGACGACCCGGCCGCCGGCCGCGTTCTCCTCGTTCACGGCCATCGCGTAGAGGGTGATCCACTCCATCGCCAGGGCCTGCGGGTCGCCCTCGGAGCGCAGCTTGCGCGCGGTGTTGGCGGCGCGGCGGCGGACCTTCAGGCCGCCCGGCAGGATGCCTTCGCGGGACATGCCGCGGGAGACGCACGCCTGCATCACCCGCCAGATCTCCAGCAGGCCCTCGCGGATCTCGTCCTCGTCGCGCCAGGCCCGCTCGTTCTCCAGCATCAGCGCGGAGATGGACAGGCCCGTCTCCTTGGCGAGGCGCAGCAGCTCGTCGCCGGTGCGGAAGGGGTACTTGAGGACCGTGTCGTCGAGGACGATGCGGTCGGCGCCCACCGCGTCCTCGTCGACGACGAAGCCGCCGCCGACCGAGTAGTACGTCTTGGTCAGCACCTCGGCGCCCTCGGCGTCGTACGCCCACAGCGTCATGCCGTTGGCGTGGTAGGGGAGGGCCTTGCGGCGGTGCAGGACCATGTCGTCGTCGTAGGAGAAGGCGATCTCGTGCTCGCCGAGGAGGCTGAGGCGGCCGGACGTCCTGATCGTCTCGACGCGGTCGTCGGCCGTCTCCACGTCCACCGTGCGGGGCGAGTCGCCCTCCAGGCCGAGCAGCACCGCCTTGGGCGTGCCGTGGCCGTGTCCGGTGGCGCCGAGCGAGCCGTACAGCTCGGCGCGGACCGTGGCGACGGAGCCCAGCAGCTCCTCGTTGCGCAGGCGGCGGGCGAACATGCGGGCCGCGCGCATCGGGCCGACCGTGTGGGAGCTCGACGGGCCGATGCCGATCGAGAACAGGTCGAAGACCGAGATGGCCACGGGGGTCTCCTCAGAACGGGGGTGGTGCAGAGGGTGGTGCTTCGGGGTGGGGCGCCGGGTCCGCTCGTGACGGGCCCGGCGCCCCGGACAAGCGCGGTGTCTACTTGTCGTTCAGACCCGGGTACAGCGGGTGCTTGTCGGCCAGGGCCTTCACCCGGGCCTTGAGGGCTTCGGCGTCGTAGGACGGCTTCAGCGCCTCGGCGATCACGTCCGCGACCTCGGTGAAGTCCTCGGCCGTGAAGCCGCGGGTCGCCAGGGCCGGCGTACCGATGCGCAGACCGGAGGTCACCATCGGCGGACGCGGGTCGTTCGGGACGGCGTTGCGGTTGACCGTGATGCCGACCTCGTGGAGACGGTCCTCGGCCTGCTGCCCGTCCAGCTCGGAGTCGCGCAGGTCGACCAGGACCAGATGCACGTCCGTGCCGCCGGTCAGGACGGACACGCCCGCCGCCTTCGCGTCGTCCCGCACCAGGCGCTCGGCGAGGATGCGGGCACCCTCCAGCGTACGGCCCTGGCGCTCCTTGAAGTCGTCGCTCGCGGCGACCTTGAAGGCGACGGCCTTGGCGGCCACCACGTGCTCCAGCGGGCCACCCTGCTGACCGGGGAAGACGGCGGAGTTGATCTTCTTGGCCAGGTCGGCCGTGGAGAGGATCACACCGCCGCGCGGGCCGCCCAGCGTCTTGTGGGTGGTGGTGGTGACGACGTGGGCGTGCGGCACCGGGTTCGGGTGCAGGCCCGCCGCGACCAGACCGGCGAAGTGCGCCATGTCGACCATCAGGTACGCGCCGACCTCGTCCGCGATCTTGCGGAAGGCGGCGAAGTCCAGCTGACGCGGGTAGGCCGACCAGCCGGCCACGATCAGCTTCGGCTTGGTCTCCTTGGCGAGGCGCTCCACCTCGGCCATGTCGACCTGGCCGTCGTCGCCGACGTGGTACGGGACGACGTTGTAGAGCTTGCCGGAGAAGTTGATCTTCATGCCGTGGGTCAGGTGCCCGCCGTGGGCGAGGTTCAGACCCATGATCGTGTCGCCCGGCTTGAGCAGCGCGAACATCGCCGCCGCGTTGGCCTGGGCGCCCGAGTGCGGCTGCACGTTGGCGTGCTCGGCGCCGAAGAGCGCCTTGACCCGGTCGATGGCGATCTGCTCGACCACGTCGACGTGCTCGCAGCCGCCGTAGTAGCGGCGGCCGGGGTAGCCCTCGGCGTACTTGTTGGTGAGGACCGAGCCCTGGGCCTCCATGACCGCGACCGGCGCGAAGTTCTCGGAGGCGATCATCTCGAGGGTGGACTGCTGGCGGTCCAGCTCGGCGTCGACGGCGGCGGCGACGTCGGGGTCGAGCTCGTGCAGGGGGGTGTTCAGAAGCGACATGCGGGCGTGACTCCTCAGCCGGCGGTGAAGGCGGTGTACTCGTCGGCGGAGAGCAGGTCGGCCGGCTCGTCCGTGATCCGCACCTTGAACAGCCAGCCGCCCTCGAAGGGCGCGCTGTTCACCAGCGACGGGTCGTTGACGACGTCCTCGTTGACCTCGGTGACCTCACCGGAGACGGGGGAGTACAGGTCGGAGACCGACTTGGTGGACTCCAGTTCGCCGCAGGTCTCGCCCGCGGTCACCGAGTCGCCGACCTCGGGGAGCTGGACGAAGACGACGTCACCGAGCGCGTTGGCCGCGTGCTCCGTGATGCCGACCGTCGAGGCGCCGTCCTCGGCGTCCGACAGCCACTCGTGCTCCTTGCTGTAACGCAGCTGCTGGGGGTTGCTCATGGCCTGAATTCTCCTGTACGCGGGGGAGTGCTGGTGAAGGGGGGACTGCTGAAACCGCTGTTGATCAGCGAGAACGCGCGCGGGGCGGCGAGGGCCCCGCCGCCCAGTGTCTACTTCTGGCGCTTGTAGAACGGCAGCGCCACGACCTCGTAGGGCTCGTGGCTGCCCCGGATGTCCACGCCGACACCCTCGGTGCCCGGCGCCGCGTGCGCGGGGTCGACGTACGCCATGGCGATCGGCTTGCCCAGCGTCGGGGACGGCGCACCGGAGGTGACCTCGCCGATCACCTCGCCGCCGGCGACGACCCGGTACCCGGCGCGCGGGACCCGGCGGCCCTCGGCGACCAGGCCGACCAGGACGCGCGGCGGGTTCTGCTCGGCCCGGGAAGCGGCCTCGGTCAGCGCGGCGCGCCCCACGAAGTCGCCCTCCTTCTCGAACTTCACCACCCGGCCGAGCCCGGCGTCGAAGGGCGTCAGGGCGGTCGTCAGCTCGTGCCCGTACAGCGGCATGCCCGCCTCCAGGCGGAGCGTGTCCCGGCAGGACAGGCCGCACGGGACCAGCCCGGCGCCCTCGCCCGCCTTGGTCAGCGCCTGCCACAGCTCCACGGCGTGCTCGGGCTTCACGAACAGCTCGAAGCCGTCCTCGCCGGTGTAGCCGGTGCGCGCGATGAGCGCGGGGACGCCCGCGACCGTGCCGGGCAGCCCGGCGTAGTACTTCAGGCCGTCCAGGTCGGCGTCGGTGAGCGAGGCGAGGATGCCCGGGGACTCCGGGCCCTGCACGGCGAGCAGCGCGTACGCGTCCCGGTCGTCGCGCACCTCGGCGTCGAAGCCGGCGGCCCGCTCGGTCAGCGCGTCGAGCACCACCTGGGCGTTGGAGGCGTTGGCGACGACCATGTACTCGGCTTCACCCAGCCGGTAGACGATCAGGTCGTCCAGGATGCCGCCGTCCTCACGGCAGATCATGGTGTAGCGGGCGCGGCCCGGCTTCACGCTGCCGATGTTGCCGACCAGCGCGAAGTTCAGCAGGTCGGCGGCCTGGGGGCCGGTGACCGTGATCTCGCCCATGTGCGAGAGGTCGAAGAGTCCGGCCCGGGTGCGCACCGCGACGTGCTCGTCGCGCTCGGAGCCGTAGCGCAGGGGCATGTCCCAGCCGGCGAAGTCGGTCATCGTCGCGCCCAGCGCGCGATGCGTGGCATCGAGCGCGGTACGGCGGAGTTCTGTGCTGCTCATCGGTCGGTCGTCTCCCAGGACAGGACGGCACGGGCGAGGTCGTTCCTCCCCATCTGTCATCGGAACCTGAGAGGTTCGCCACGACCACCGGAGTACGGCGATCAGGGCTTGCACCTTGGGTGGGGCCGCCGTCGGACGGCGGCCCGCTTTTCAGATGTGCCTCGCCCGCGCGGTAACGGTGCCTGAGAGATTCAAGGGAGGGACTTGCTCCTTCGGCGCCCCGGCGCGGCCGGGGACTCTCCCGCGCGGATTCAAACGGCCGGTATGCAGTTGGCGCCGCCATCATTGCACGCCCGGCCCGCCGACGGCAGGCCGCGATCTGTAACCGGGCTGTGGCAGTAAGCGCACGAAAAAGCGAGACCCGCGCATTACCTTCTCTTTACACTCGACGGGGACGGTAACTCGTGAACCGCCCCAGGGGAGGACGATCACGGTGAACAGGACCACGGCGTACGCCACCACCACGGGTCTCGCGCTGCCCGGCCAGCCCGGCGCCCCGGCCCCGGAGACGTGCGCCGAACTGCCCGCACCGGTCGTCCGCGACCTGCGGGACCGCGACGGCCGCAGCCCGCACGCCCTGCTCTTCGGACCCCGGGACCTGGTGGTGATCACCGGCCTGCCCGGCAGCGGCAAGTCCACGCTGATGGAGCGCACCGTGCGCGGACGGCGCATCGACTCCCAGGACACCCGGGACCGCTGGGAGCGCCGCATGCCGCGCTTCCTGCCCTACGCCCTCTACCGGCCGCTGGTCCGCCTCGCCCACTACGCCGGCCTGCGCAAGGCCCTGCGCTCCGGCGAGGGCGTCGTCGTGCACGACTGCGGCACGCAGTCCTGGGTGCGGGCCTGGCTGGCCCGCGAGGCCCGCCGCCGCGAGGGCACCCTGCACCTGCTCCTGCTCGACGTCGGCGCCGACGAGGCCCTGGCCGGCCAGCGCGAGCGCGGCCGGGGCGTGTCGCGGTACGCGTTCCTGCGGCACCGCACGGCCAACGCCCGCCTGCTGCGCGCGGTGACCGAGGGCACCCTGCCCGCCGGCTGCACCTCGGCGGTCCTCCTGGACCGGGCGGCGGCCGACACACTCCACCGGATCGCGTTCACGGGGTGACGCACCGTAGGTCGGCAGGGCCGAACGGGTTAGCCTTTTCAGCCACAGCAGTGGCACCAGGCAGGCGGTAGGTAGGCAGATGGACTTCCCGGCACAGGCGCACCCCCACCCGCACGGCGGGTGGCCCGGCAACGAGCTGGAGGAGGTGCTGTCCGCCTCCCTCGGTGTCCCCTCGGCCGGCGGCCGGATCGTGGAGGTGCTCGGCCGAAGCTTCCTGTGGATACCCCTGCCCAACGGCGGCGGCCCGAACAGCGGCCCCCTCGACCTGCCCTCGCTGGAGATCGACGGCCAGGCCTACGTCCCGGTGTTCAGCTCCGAGGAGCAGTTCCGGCAGGTCGCCGGCGCGCAGATGTCGTACACCGTCGCCCCCGCCGTGGAGTTCGCCCGCGGACTGCCCCCGCAGGTCGGCATCGCCGTCAACCCGGACGGCGTGGTCGGCATCCCGCTGCCGCCG
The DNA here is from genome assembly GCF_046628145.1 of Streptomyces mutabilis. Lineage (NCBI taxonomy): Bacteria > Bacillati > Actinomycetota > Actinomycetes > Kitasatosporales > Streptomycetaceae > Streptomyces > Streptomyces mutabilis. The sequence goes on from NZ_CP176874.1 coordinate 5,476,759, forward strand.
CCCGCCGTGGCCGAGCTGTGCCGGGCCGGCCGCACCCCCCTGGACGGGCCCGCCTCCGGCGGCCGGGTCCGCCTCTTCCAACCGGACTGGCAGGACGACCCGGTGGACTTCCTCGCCGCCGCCTCCGCCGAGTTCGCCGCGATCGGCGTCGTCCGCACCGCCCGCCGCTGCATGGCCGCCATCGAGACCGCCGACCCGGTGATGTTCGTAGGCGTCGAACTCACCCACTGGGAGGGCGACGCCCGCGCCCTCCCCCTGGACGCCCTCGGCCGAGCCCTCGCCAAGGCCCCCCTGAAGACCCAGGTCAACCTGGTCCTCCTGGAGGCGGCCCAGGACCCGGTCTGCGACTGGATGCGGGCGAACGTCCGCCCGTTCTACGACCGGGACTTGTAGGAAGCCATCCGCGGCACTTCTGGACACCGGTCGGAGCAGCCGGCCCAGGGGCGCGGGGCTGTGACATATGCGGCTCCGCCGCGTGGGCGCGACCGGCCACGACGCACCCGCACCCGCGAACGGACAAGGCACCCCGAGCTCATAGGCGCCCCGCACCCGGCGGAGCCTTAAGCTGGTTTCACAACCGGGGAACTTCTCGAAGGGGCGATACGCGTGAGCGCCAGCGGCACCACGACCGGACAGGTCGAGCACATGCTGCGCCAGGTGACCCCCGGGCGCTACGACGCCTACGAGGCACTGCTGCGCGCGCTCGCCACCCCCACCTCCGGCCAGGTCTGGATGCTCCTCTGGCACGGCCAGGCCGGCTCCCCGGACGCCCAGTACGGGAACATGGAGGTCGACGGCCACGGCTACGCGCCCTGCGTCACCTCCGCCCAGGAGCTGTCGGCCAGCGGCTGGAACCGTTCGTACGAGGTGGTCGACGGCCTGGAAGTGGCCCGCGCCCTCTACCCCGACCACTACGGCCTGTGGCTCAACCCGCACGCCCCCGGCGGCGGCGTCGGCATCCCCTGGCCCGACCTGCGCCGCATCGCCTCCGGCCTGGACCGCCAGCCCGCCGGACCCCTGCGCCTGTCCGAACCAGCCATCGAGATCCCGCAGTTCTACGCCCTGCTCGCGCAGAACGCCCACCGCACCCCGGCGGTCCGCGCGCTGCGCCGCGCCTGGGTCCAGCCGGCGCTCGGGGCGCCGTATCTCGCCATCGGTCTCGACGTGTACGACACCTCCCCGCCGGCCGTCGACGCGGTGCGCGCGATGATGCAGCAGTCCGTCGGCGCGGTCCCGGACGGGCTGCCCGTGTCGACCGTCGCGATGACCGACGCCCACGACCCGGTCGCCATGTGGCTGCGCGCCAACGCCCGCCCGTTCTACGACCGGGAGGCCCACGTCGCCGCTCCCGCCCAGGCGCCGGTGGGCGGATACGGATACCCTCCGGCCCAAGGCCGGTACTGACCGTCCCGGGACGTCTCCCGCCCGCGGTGGGCGGACATCTTCGCGCGTAGACGAGGACGTATGGCACCACTGTGCCGCTGATGTCCCAACTCGTCCGCGTCCGGCCCCCGTTACCCACTGTCCGGATAACGGAACACCTCGAACAGCATCACGGTTGCGCATCCATTCCCTGCCAAGTCTGGCTACAGATCGCCAAACCGTTGAAGACTCCCGCAGCAAGGGGTGACTGTTCGCCCCTTTGTACGACGGACTGATCACGCCGCTACAGCGGCAAGTGCGGGCCGGCTACCGCCGGTTGAGAGGGGTCCCTGCCAGATGACGGCACCATTGCACGAGCCGACCGCGGAAGCGGCCCCGAGTGCGGCCGAGGAGGCGGCGGTTGCCGGCGCCGAGACCAAGGCGGTTCAGGGGCGTTCCCTCGGCCGCATCGCCTGGGAGCGCCTGAAGCGGGACAAGCTGGCCCTCTCGGGCGGTATCGTCGTGCTCTTCCTCATCGTGGTCGCGATCTTCGCGCCCCTGATCACCTCGCTCTACGGGCAGGACCCCAACGAGTTCCACGAGGACCTGATCGACCCGCTGTTCGGTACTCCCACCGGCTCCCTCGGCGGCATGAGCGGTGAGCACTGGCTGGGCGTCGAGCCCGTCAACGGCCGCGACATCTTCGCCCGCATCGTCCACGGCGCCCGGATCTCGCTCCTGGTCGGCTTCCTGTCCGCCATCGTGGCCGTGATCATCGGTACCGTCCTCGGTGTCCTCGCCGGCTTCTTCGGCGGCTGGGTCGACGCCCTCATCAGCCGGGTCATGGACGGCCTGCTGGCCTTCCCGCAGCTGCTCTTCATCATCGCGCTGGTCTCGGTCATGCCGGACAGCATGCTCGGCCTCAGCGGCACCGGCGTCCGCCTGCTGATGATGATCCTGGTCATCGGCTTCTTCGGATGGCCCTACATCGGCCGTGTGGTCCGCGGCCAGACCCTCTCCATGCGCGAGCGGGAGTACGTCGAGGCGGCCCGGTCGCTGGGTGCCGGGCGGTTCTACATCCTGTTCAAGGAACTGCTGCCCAACCTGGTCGCGCCGATCATCGTCTACACCACGATGATGATCCCGACCAACATCCTCACCGAGGCCGCACTCAGCTTCCTGGGCGTGGGCGTCAAGCCGCCCACCTCCTCCTGGGGACAGATGCTGTCGAGCGCCATCGACTACTACAAGTCGGATCCCATGTACATGGTGATCCCGGGTGTGGCGATCTTCATCACCGTTCTTGCCTTCAACCTCTTCGGTGACGGCGTACGCGACGCGCTGGACCCGAAGGGCTCCCGCTGACCTGCCGTACCGCAAAGCGACCCGTGGCACCTGCACGGGGTCTCTCATCTAATCCGGAGGATCCGAGATCGTGACTACCCAACGCACCTCAGGGCGGCGCAAGCAGGCTTTGGCCGCTGCCGCAGTGGTCGCCGCGCTGCTGACCACGGCGGCGTGCGGCGGCGGAGGCGACGACAGCAACGGCGGCTCGAAGAACGGCGCGCCGGGCTTCGACGCGGCCAACAACAAGGTCGCCCAGGCCTCCGCGGCCAAGAAGGGCGGCACCCTGAAGTTCGCCAGCTCGCAGGACGCCGACTCGTGGGACACCACGCGCGGCTACTACGGCTTCATGTGGAACTTCTCCCGCTACTACAGCCGCCAGCTCGTCACGAACAAGACCGAGCCGGGCAAGGCGGGCGCCGAGGTCACCCCCGACCTCGCCACCGGTCTCGCGAAGGTCTCCGACGACGGCAAGACCTACACGTACACCCTGCGTGACGGCATCACCTGGGAGGACGGCAAGCCGATCACCTCCAAGGACGTCAAGTACGGCATCGAGCGCGTCTGGGCGCAGGACGTGCTGTCGGGCGGCCCGACGTACCTCAAGGAGGTGCTCGACCCCAAGGACGAGTACCAGGGCCCGTACAAGGACAAGTCCAAGGACAAGCTGGGTCTGAAGGCGATCGAGACGCCGGACGACAAGACCATCGTCTTCAAGCTGCCCGAGGCCAACTCGGACTTCGAGGAGATGCTGGCGCTGACCTCGGCGTCCCCGGTCCGCCAGGACAAGGACACCAAGTCCAAGTACGGCCTGCGCCCGTTCTCCTCGGGCCCGTACAAGTTCGAGTCCTACAACCCCGGCAAGGACCTGACCCTGGTCCGCAACACCGAGTGGAAGCAGGAGTCGGACCCGGTCCGCAAGGCGTACCCGGACAAGATCACGATCAAGTTCTTCTCCAACGCCAACGACCTGGACGCCCGTCTCATCGCGGGTGACTACGACCTGGACCTCGCCCAGACCGGTCTGTCCCCGCAGGGCCGCACCACCGCCCTGAAGGAGCACAAGGCGAACCTGGACAACCCGGTCTCCGGCTACATCCGCTACGCGACCTTCGCGCAGAACGTGAAGCCGTTCGACAACATCCACTGCCGCAAGGCGATGCTCTTCGGCGCCGACCACGTCTCGCTCCAGACCGCGCGCGGCGGCCCGGTCGCCGGCGGCGACATCGGCACCAACATGCTGCCGCCGTCCGTCCCGGGTTCCGAGGGCCAGAAGTACGACCCGTACGGCATGGCCGGTGAGAACAAGAAGGGCAACATCGAGAAGGCCAAGGAAGAGCTGAAGGCCTGCGGCAAGCCCAACGGCTTCAAGAGCAAGATCGCGGTCCGGAACAACAAGCCGGTCGAGGTCGCCACCGCCGAGTCGATGCAGGCGTCGCTGAAGAAGGTCGGCATCGACCTGGAGATCGAGCAGTACGACGGCTCGCAGTACGCCAGCGTCGTCGGCAGCCCCTCCAACGTGGCCAAGAAGGGCTACGGCGTCATCATCATGGGCTGGGGCCCGGACTTCCCGTCCGTCCAGGGCTACGGTCTGCCGCTGTGGCACAGCGACTACATCCTCGACAGCGCCAACAACAACTTCGCGCTGATCAAGGACAAGGAGATCGACGGCCTGTTCGCCGACTACCTGACCGAGCTGGACGACGCCGGCAAGGCCAAGATCGCCACGGAGATCAACCACAAGGTGATGGAGGGCGCGTACTACCTGCCCTTCGTCTTCGAGAAGTTCATCAACTGGCGCTCGGACAACCTGGCGAACGTGTACACCACCGACGGCTACAGCGGTATGTACGACTTCGTCAACCTCGGCCTGAAGAACCCGAAGAAGTAACCGGCACACCCGCCGTACGGCACGAAAGGCAGGTGAAGGCCGGCGCGGCGTGACCGCGGGCCCGGGACGATCTCCTGGGCCCGCGGTCCGCGGCGGGCCGCACGCTGTGCTCGCTTACCTCATCAGGCGGCTGTTCGCCGCCGCAGTGATGCTGGTGGTCATCATCCTGGTGGTCTTCTGCATCTTCTTCCTCGTCCCCAAGTGGGCGGGCGTCGACATCGCCCTGAACTACGTGGGCAAGCAGGCCGGCCCCGACGCCGTCGAGGCCGTGCGGCAGAAGCTGAGCCTCGACGACCCGGTCGTCGTCCAGGCGTGGGAGTTCATCAAGGGCATCTTCGCGGGGCGCACCTACGCCTCCGGCGGCGATGTGACCAACTGCTCCGCGCCGTGCTTCGGATACTCCTTCAAGACCGAGCAGGCCGTCTGGCCGGTGCTGACCGAGCGTTTCCCGGTGACCCTGGCCCTCGCGCTCGGTGCCGCCGTGCTGTGGCTGATCTTCGGCCTCGCCGCCGGTGTGCTCTCCGCCCTCAAGCGGGGCACCCTGTGGGACCGCGGCGCGATGATCGTCGCGCTCGCCGGCGTCTCCCTCCCCATCTACTTCACCGGTCTGCTCAGCCTGGCGATCTTCTCCTACGGCCTGGGCTGGATCGACGGTGAGTTCGTGCCCCTGGAGGACAGCCTCACCGGCTGGCTCGGCGGCATGATCCTTCCCTGGGTCACCCTGGCCTTCCTGTACGCCGCGATGTACGCCCGGATCACCCGGGCCACCATGATGGAGATCCTCGGCGAGGACTACATCCGCACCGCGCGCGCCAAGGGCCTGAGGGAACCGGTCGTCATCCGCAAGCACGCCATGCGGTCGACGCTGACCCCGCTGCTCACCATGCTCGGCATGGACCTCGGCGCCCTCATGGGCGGCGCGATCCTCACCGAGACGACGTTCAGCCTCCCCGGCCTGGGCCAGAAGGTCCTGGACGCGATCCAGAACCAGGACCTGCCGTTTATCCTGGGCGTCACCCTGATCACTTCTCTCGCGGTGCTGATCGCCAACCTCGTGGTGGACGTCCTGTACGCCGTGATCGACCCCCGAGTGAGGCTCGCATGACCGAACTCAGCAAGAGCGGAGCCGCCGTGGGCGAGCCCACCGGCACCTCGGCCGCGCCGAGCGCCTTCCTGGAAGTACGCGACCTCAAGGTGCACTTCCCGACCGACGACGGCCTGGTCAAGTCCGTCGACGGGCTCAGCTTCCAGCTGGAGCGGGGCAAGACCCTCGGCATCGTCGGCGAGTCCGGCTCCGGCAAGTCGGTGACCTCGCTCGGCATCATGGGCCTGCACACCGCCGGCCAGTACGGCAGGCGCAAGGCCCAGATCTCCGGCGAGATCTGGCTGGACGGCACCGAGCTGCTCTCCGCCGACCCGGACCACGTGCGCAAGCTGCGCGGCCGGGAGATGGCGATGATCTTCCAGGACCCGCTGTCCGCGCTGCACCCGTACTACACGATCGGGCAGCAGATCGTGGAGGCGTACCGCATCCACCACGACGTGGACAAGAAGACCGCCAAGCGCCGCGCGGTGGAGATGCTCGACCGCGTCGGCATCCCGCAGCCCGACAAGCGGGTGGACAGCTACCCGCACGAGTTCTCCGGCGGTATGCGCCAGCGCGCGATGATCGCGATGTCGCTGGTTAACAACCCCGAGCTGCTCATCGCGGACGAGCCGACCACCGCCCTGGACGTGACCGTCCAGGCGCAGATCCTCGACCTCATCCGGGACCTGCAGAAGGAGTTCGGCTCCGCGGTCATCATCATCACCCACGACCTGGGCGTCGTCGCCGAGCTGGCCGACGACCTCCTGGTGATGTACGGCGGCCGGTGCGTGGAGCGCGGCCCCGCGGAGAAGGTGTTCTACGAGCCCCGGCACCCCTACACCTGGGGCCTGCTCGGCTCGATGCCGCGGCTCGACCGCGACCAGCAGGAACGCCTCATCCCCGTCAAGGGCTCCCCGCCCTCCCTGATCAACCTCCCGTCCGGCTGCGCCTTCAACCCGCGCTGTCCGTACGCCGACGTGCCCAAGGACGACGTCACCCGCACGGTCCGCCCCGAGCTGACCGAGGTCGGCAGCAAGCACTGGGCCGCCTGCCACATGTCGCAGGAGCAGCGGGAGCGGATCTGGACCGAAGAGATTGCGCCGAAGCTGTGAGCGACAAAGCAAAGGCAAAGGCAGAGGACGAAGCGGTGACGATCCCCGCACAGAGCGACGGCTCGACGGGCGGTGCCACCCTCACCAAGGACGCCGCCCCCGGCGAGACCCTGCTGAAGGTGACCGGGCTGCAGAAGCACTTCCCGATCAAGAAGGGCCTGCTGCAGCGCCAGGTCGGCGCGGTGCGCGCCGTCGACGGCATCGACTTCGAGGTCCGCTCCGGTGAGACCCTCGGCGTCGTGGGCGAGTCGGGCTGCGGCAAGTCGACCATGGGCCGGCTCATCACCCGGCTCCTCGAGCCGACCGCCGGCAAGGTCGAGTTCGAGGGCAAGGACATCACCCACCTCGGGGTCGGCGGCATGCGCCCGCTGCGCCGCGACGTGCAGATGATCTTCCAGGACCCGTACTCGTCGCTGAACCCGCGCCACACCATCGGCACGATCGTCAGCGCCCCCTTCAAGCTCCAGGGCGTCGAGCCCGAGGGCGGGGTCAAGAAGGAGGTCCAGCGGCTGCTGTCGGTGGTCGGTCTCAACCCCGAGCACTACAACCGCTACCCGCACGAGTTCTCCGGCGGCCAGCGCCAGCGCATCGGCATCGCCCGCGCGCTCGCGCTCAACCCCAAGCTGGTCGTGGCCGACGAGCCGGTCTCCGCGCTCGACGTGTCGATCCAGGCCCAGGTCGTCAACCTCCTCGACGACCTCCAGCAGGAGCTGGGCCTGACGTACGTGATCATCGCGCACGACCTGTCCGTCGTCCGGCACGTCTCGGACCGGATCGCGGTGATGTACCTCGGCAAGATCATGGAGCTGGCCGACCGGGACCTGCTCTACAAGTCGCCGATGCACCCGTACACCAAGGCGCTGATGTCGGCGGTCCCGATCCCGGACCCGGCGCGGCGCGGCGCCAAGAGCGAGCGCATCCTGCTCAAGGGCGACGTGCCCTCGCCGATCTCCCCGCCGAGCGGGTGCCGCTTCCACACCCGGTGCTGGAAGGCGACGCAGATCTGCAAGACGACCGAGCCGCCGCTGAAGGAGCTGCGCCCCGGACAGCAGGTCGCCTGCCACCACCCGGAGAACTTCGAGGACCAGGCCCCGCAGGACGTCGTCCTGCTCTCCGACGCCAAGGAGGCGGCGGAGCTGGTGGCCGAGGACGCGCTCGCGGAGTCGGCCCGGACCTCGGCGGCGGTGGCCGCGGAGGTGGAGGCGGCGGAGGCCGATTCCGCGGAGGCGGAGTCCGCGGAATCTGCGGAGGCCGAGGCTCCGGAGGCCGAGGGCGGCGAGGACGCGAAGAGCAGCGAGGCTGCGAAGAAGAGCACCGAGGCTGCGAAGAGCACCGAGGCCGCGAAGAAGAGCACCGAGGCTGCGAAGAGCACCGAGGCCGCGAAGAAGAGCGCCAAGGACGCGAAGAGCACCGAGGACGCCGAGAGCACCGAGAGCGCCGACGAGGAGCCTCCCGCCAAGGAGAAGTGACCGTTCGCCGCGCGTGAGCCCCCGCCTTCGTTTGCAAGGCGGGGGCTCATCGGCAGGTGAGAATGGCAGGGTGTACGAGCAACTCTTCACCCCCACCGTCCAGCACACGCTCGACCTGATCGGCATCTTCGTCTTCGCCATCTCCGGAGCGCTGCTGGCCGTACGCAAGAACTTCGACGTGTTCGGCATCGCCGTCCTCGCCGAGGTCACCGCGCTGGGCGGCGGGCTGTTCCGGGACCTGGTCATCGGCGCCGTACCGCCCGCGGCCTTCACGGACCTGGGGTACTTCGTCACCCCGCTGTTCGCCACCGCCCTGGTCTTCTTCCTCCACCCGCACGTGGAGCGCCTCCAGACCGGTGTGAACGTCTTCGACGCGGCCGGCCTCGGTCTGTTCTGCGTCGCCGGCACCACCAAGGCGTACGACTACGGGCTCGGCCTGACCGCCTCCGCCTGCCTGGGCCTGGCCACCGCGGTCGGCGGCGGCGTACTGCGGGACGTGCTCGCCAACGAGGTTCCCTCGCTGCTGCGCTGGGACCGCGACCTGTACGCCGTCCCGGCGATCGTCGGTGCCACGATGGTCGCCCTGTGCATCCGCTACGAGGCCCTCACCCCGTTCACCACCGGCCTGGCGGTGGTCACGGCCTTCGTCCTGCGCCTGCTCGCCCTGCGCTTCCACTGGCGGGCACCGCGTGCCTGGAACCGGCGGTCGACCGTGGTGGAGGGGGACTGAGAGCTCACTGGCGCCTGAGGACGTCCTTGAGGAAGACGACACCGTCGATCGCGGTCAGGTGGTCCGGATCGAGCGGCGCGTAGCCGAACCAGGGGGATTCCCGGTGCGCGGGCCGCCTGTCGCCGAGGGCGGCGGCCAGCTCCGCGGCATCGACGAGGCAGCGGTCCTCCGGGAGCGCGTACAGGAGCCCCTCGACGCTGTCCGGCGGCGGGGTGTCCACCCCCTGGTGCCGGATCGTCCCGACCGCCGTGGCCACGAAGGCGTACTCCTCGCCGAGCCGGGCGCTCACCAGAGCGCCGGCGCTCCACCACTCCACCGGCCCCTGCCACATCCGCATGCTGCTCTTCGCCCGCTGGAGATGGGCGTTCTGGGCGTGGACGAGCACCGGGCCCCGGTCGGCGAGCGCGAGGAGGTTGTCGGCCATCATCCGGTCCCGCAGGCCCAGCAGCCGGTTCATGCGGGCGGGGGAGGGGTCGGCCATCCAGTGGTGGTAGCGCAGCAGGCCGGCGGCGGTACGCGCGTACAGGCGTGCCCGGTCCAGGTCCTCCCGCGAGGCTGCCGCCGCGTGGACCTGGGGCGTCTGCTCGTCGAGCAGCGACATCAGGTCGTCGGCGAGCAGCCGCAGCTCCCGGGCCTCGGCCGACCGTCCCGCCGACTTGGCCGGGTCCATCATCGCGGCGGGCTCGGTCCACCGGTCGTCCGTGCCCAGCAGACGGTCCAGCGTCTTCGCCGTGCAGGGGAGCAGGGCGGCGTCCACCCGGGCCGCGAGGAAGGCGTGGAGCGCGGTGAGGGCCTGCCTCGGGCTCTCGGCATGGGTGATCTCCAGCGGGCCGTCGAAACCGGCGAAGCGGACGCGTTCGGAAGCCGGCCGCCCCTCGTTGTACTCCCGCATCCAGCGCACGAGTTCGCGGTTGGCCGCGGACGCGCCGAGCCCGTGGCTGAAGCCGTGCTCCATGACCTCGTCGAGCGTGCCGGTGCCCGAGGTGACGTGGGCGTCGACGACCAGTCCCCTCAGGCAGTCGCTCTCGATCGCGATCGTCCGGTAGCCCTCCTCCTCGACCAGTTGCCGGAACAGGTCGTCGCGCGTCTCGAGCAGCAGGTCCTCGCCGTGGGTCGGCTCGCCCAGCGCGAGCATCCGGGGCCGGGCCGGCAGCAGCTCCATGAGGGCGGCGGCCTCGACGGCACGGGCGGTGTCCTTGATGTCGGTAGCCATACATTCAACGGTATCGTTGAACTTTCGGTGGAAACTTTTCGGCGATAGCCTCGGCTGTGTGCCCAGAAACCTTCAAACCGACGCACAGTTGAGGCCGGTCGACCTGGCGCGCGGGCACGGGCTGTCCACACAGGCCGTCCGGAACTACGAGGAAGCCGGCATCCTCCCCGCCGCCGACCGCACCGACAGCGGATACCGCACCTACACCCCGCTGCACGCGCGTGCCCTCGGCGCCTTCCTCGCCCTGGTCCCGGGGCACGGTCACCGGACGGCGGCCTCGATCATGCGGGCCGTGAACCGGGGCGCCGAGGGGGAGGCGCTCCGGCTCATCGACGAGAGTCACGCCCAGTTGCTCGCCGACCGGCGGACCCTCCAGGCGGTGGAGCGGGCGCTGCGCGACCTGGCGTCCGCGCCCGCCGCACAGGCGCCCGGCCGTGGCGGGACGTTCGTCGGACCGCTGGCTCGGGAACTCGGCATCCGGCCCGCGACGCTGCGGAAGTGGGAGCGCGCCGGTCTGGTCCAGCCGCGCCGCGACCCGCTGACCGGGTACCGCGTCTACGACGAGGCCGACGTACGGGACGCCCGGCTGGTCCATCAGCTGCGGCGGGGCGGCTATCTGCTGGAGCAGATCGCCCCCGTGATCGACCAGGTGCGCGGGGCCGGCGGACCCGAGCCGCTGGAGGCCGCCCTGCGGGACTGGCACGGCCGGGTGTCCGCCCGGGGACGGGCGATGCTCGCGGGCGCCGCCGAACTGGAGGGCTACCTCCGGGCGCGCGGCTGAACTCCCGGCCGTTCCGGCCTCGCGGGCGTCGGGCGTCGGGCGTCGGGCGTCGGGCGTCGGGCGTCGGGCGTGGGGCGGGCGATCGACGGGCGGCGGCCAGACGGAAAGCTACCGCTTAGTAATTGGGTGTTGTACCGTACAGCCATGCCAGAAGCAGCCTCCGCAGCGGCCACCCGGACCTCGATCGGCGACAGCGAGTTCGACCGGGACACCGCCGTCACCCGGCGCGCGCCCGGGGTCTACGACATCGACCTCTCCGCCGGATGGACGATCATCAACGCCGTCAACGGCGGCTATCTGCTGGCCGTCCTGGGCAGGACCCTCGCGGACGCCCTCCCGCACACCGACCCCTTCACCATCTCGGCGCACTACCTCACCGCCTCCCGGCCGGGCCCGGCGGTCGTGCGCACCGAGACCGTCCGGACGGGCCGCACCCTCTCCACCGGCCAGGCCTCCCTCTTCCAGTACGACGACGAGGGCAACGAGGTCGAGCGCATCCGCGTCCTCGCCTCCTACGGCGACCTCGACGCGCTGCCCGACGACGTCCGGACCTCGGCGAAGCCCCCCGCGATCCCGCCGATGGACCAGTGCCTCGGCGCCGAGGACGGTCCCACCCCCGTCGACGGCAGTTCGGCCATCGCCGACCGTCTGATGCTCAAGCTGGACCCCGCCACGCTGGGCTGGGCGCTCGGGCAGCCCTCCGGCCGGGGCGAGATGCGGGCCTGGTTCGGGCTCGCCGACGGCCGTGACGCCGACCCCCTCTCGCTGCTCCTCGCGGTGGACGCGCTGCCGCCGACCGCCTTCGAGCTCGGGCTGAAGGGTTGGGTGCCGACGGTCGAGCTGACCGTGCACGTGCGGTGCCGTCCGGCACCGGGCCCGCTGCGCGTCTCCATCACCACCCGCAACCTCGCCGGCGGCTTCCTGGAGGAGGACGCCGAGGTCTGGGACAGCGCCGACCGCCTGGTGGCCCAGTCCCGCCAGCTCGCCCGGGTCCGGCTCGGCTGACCGGGGTCCGCCGACCCGCCGCCGGCGCCGGGTCAGTCCAGCCAGTGCCGGCGGCCGACGCTGATCAGCCGCATCTGGCGCGTCGCGGTGTCGGCCGCGCGCCGACGCTCCTCCTCCGGGGCCTGAAGCGTCTCCAGGAACAGTGAGGCCGTGGCCAGCATCTGGTCGACGTACAGGCCCGCGACCATCAGCAGGTCGGCCTCGCTCCAGCCCTCCGACACGGGGTCCTTGGCCAGCTCGTCCTTGACCTCCCCGGCGAACCTGGCCAGTTGCTCCCGTATCGCCTCCCGCACCGGCTGCACCCCACCGTGCCGTTCGCGCGCGACGAAACGGACGTGCGCGGGGTGGGCGGCCACGTGTCCGGCGATCAACTCGACCGCGCGGGCGATCCGTTCGTCGCTGTCCCCGGCCGGTGACACGGTGGTCCGGATCATCGGGTGCAGACTCCCCAGCGCCTCCTCCACCAGCGCCACGCCCAGGTCGGCCGTGGAACGGAAGTGCCGGTAGAAGGCGGTCGGCGCGACGCCCACCGCGCGCGTGACCTCGCGCAGACCCAGGCTGCTCAGACTCTGCTCCTCCAGCAGTGCGAGCGCCGCGTCCAGCAGCGCCTGCCGGGTCTTTTGCTTCTGGGCCTGACGAACGCCCGGGGTGTGACTCATGCCATGCAGTTAACAACTGTTCTCTGTAATTGAAAACCCATGGGGCGCGCTAGACTGGGAAGTCAGTGAACAAGTGTAACTACAAGCGTTCACCGATGGTTGGGGGATCCGCTCCATGCTGTTTCTCGTCGCCGCACTCCTGTTCCTCGGCGTGGTCCTGGGCACCGTCGCCCACGCACCGCTCACCTTCTCCGTCGCGGCCGGCCTGGTCATCGCCGTCTGGCTCGGCGTCTTCGCCATCCGCGAACGGCACGGCCGCCGCCGCGGCACCTCCGCCCACTGACGCACGGTCCACCGACGCACGGCAGGGAGACCACCATGCAGCTCACCGCACCGGCCACCCGCAGGACCGGCATCCGGGACACCGACGGCATGGCCGTCGCCTCCTTCGTCCTCGGCCTGCTCGGTCTGCTCGTCCTCAACGTGTTCCTGGGCCCGATCGCCATCGCTCTGGCGGGCGTCGCCCTGCGCCGCGGCACCGCGCGCCGCGGCCGGGCCCTCCTGGGCCTCGGCCTGGGCATCGCCGACCTGCTCGTCCTGGTGGCGTTCATGTCCGCGGACAACACGATGTCGTGGAGCCTCTGAGCCACCGCGCCGGGGCCTACGAGCCACCGCGCCGGGGCCTACGAGCCACCGCGCCGGGGCCTACGAGCCACCGCGTCGGGGCCGACGAGTCACCGCACCCGAGCCTCTGAGCCACCTCACCGCCCAGTCCGGCCAGCTCCGCGACGAGGCCAACCTTGCTCTGAGGCCGGGCGGGACCGACCCGTAGAATCGGCCTCACCATGGCTTACCTCGACCACGCCGCGACGACCCCGATGCTCCCCGAGGCAGTCGAGGCACTCACCGCGCACCTGAGCGTCACCGGCAACGCCTCCTCCCTCCACGCGTCCGGCCGCCGCGCACGGCGCACCGTCGAGGAGGCCCGCGAGACCCTCGCCGAGGCCCTCGGTGCCCGGCCCAGCGAGGTGGTCCTCACCTCCGGTGGCACCGAGGCCGACAACCTCGCCGTCAAGGGCCTGTACTGGGCGCGCCGCGACGCCGACCCGGCCCGCACCCGGGTCCTGGCCAGCCCTGTCGAGCACCACGCGGTCCTCGACGCCGTCCACTGGCTCGGCGAGCACGAGGGCGCCACCGTCGAGTACCTGCCGGTCGACGCCCACGGCCGCGTCCACCCCGAGGCGCTGCGCGAGGCCATCGCCCGCGACCCCGACGACGTGGCCCTCGCCACCGTCATGTGGGCCAACAACGAGATCGGCACGGTCATGCCGGTCCGGGAACTCGCCGACACGGCCGCCGAGTTCGACGTGCCGCTGCACGCCGACGCGGTCCAGGCGATCGGCCAGCTCCCGGTCGACTTCGCCGCCTCCGGGCTCGCCGCGATGACTGTTTCCGGCCACAAGATCGGCGGCCCCTACGGCATCGGCGCACTGCTCCTCGGCCGTGAGTACAGCCCCGTACCCGTCCTGCACGGCGGCGGCCAGGAACGCCACGTCCGCTCCGGCACCCTCGACGTCCCCGCCGTCGCCGCCTTCGCCGTCGCAGGGCGCCTCGCCGCCGGGCAGCGCGAGTGGTTCGCCCGCGAGATCGGCGCCCTGCGCGACTCCCTGGTCGACGCGGTCCGCACGGCGGTGCCGGACGCGATCCTCGGCGGCGATCCGGCACCGGAGGGCCGTCTCCCCGCCAACGCCCACTTCACCTTCCCGGGCTGCGAGGGCGACTCCCTCCTCCTCCTGCTCGACGCCCAGGGCATCGAGTGCTCCACCGGCTCCGCCTGCACCGCGGGCGTGGCCCAGCCCAGCCACGTCCTGCTGGCCACCGGCACCGACCCCGACCTGGCCCGCGGCACCCTGCGCTTCTCGCTGGGCCACACCTCCACCGAGGCCGACGTCGAGGCACTCGCCAAGGCCATCGGCCCGGCGGTGGAACGGGCGCGGGCGGCGGGGCTGAGCTAGGGCCTGTCAGACAGGACCACAGGGGCCGGGGTCAGGCGCTCTTCGAGGCACCGGGGGAGGGGGCCGAAGCGTCGGGAGAGGGGGCGCTCGTCGCCGCGCGCCGCACCAGCTTCATGTACCGGTCCCAGTCCCAGTGCGGCCCCGGATCGGTGTGGTCGGTGCCCGGCACCTCCACGTGGCCGATGATGTGCTCGCGGTCCAGGGGTATGTCGTAGCGCGCGCAGATCCCCGCCGTCAGCCGCGCGGAGGCCGCGTACATCTCGTCGGTGAGGTCCTGCGGGCGGTCCACGAAGCCCTCGTGCTCGATCCCCACACTGCGCTCGTTGTAGTCGCGGTTGCCCGCGTGGTACGCCACGTCCAGCTCGCGGATCATCTGGGTGACGCGGCCGTCCTGCCCCACGATGTAGTGCGTGGCAGCCTTGTGCGCCGGGTCCTGGAACGCCTTCACCGCGCTCGCGAAGCTGCCCTGCGTGACATGGACGATCACCATGTCGACGCCGAAGTCGTCGGGCCGGTCCGCCCGCCGCCAGTTCTCGTCCGACGCCGCCACCCAGCTGGCCGCCGCGTAGTCGACCACGCCCTCCTCGCGGGGCCGCTCCACCCCCGGCACGCGCCACCACAGGCGGGCCAGCTCGTCGCGCGCCAGCACCGCGGTGCCCACGGCCGCCGCGGTGCCGCCGACGAGCAGCGCCCGCCGGCCGATGCGCCGGTCCCCGTCCTTGGGCCCGCCGGACCCGCCGCCCGGTCCGCTCGCGGACCCGCCGGTGGATGAGCCTGTCGATACGTGCTTCGCCCCCATGTGATCGTGAACGCATACTCGCGCGCTACGGTTCCCGCCTCCCCGTACTCTGGAAGGGTTATGACTGACACCCCGCAGCGCACCCGTCCCCTCCGCGTCCTCGCCGCCATGTCGGGCGGAGTCGACTCCGCCGTCGCCGCCGCCCGTGCGGCCGAGGCGGGGCACGACGTGACCGGCGTCCACCTCGCGCTCTCCGCGAACCCGCAGTCCTTCCGCACCGGCGCGCGGGGCTGTTGCACCATCGAGGACTCGAGGGACGCCCGCCGCGCCGCGGACGTCATCGGCATCCCGTTCTACGTGTGGGACCTCGCCGACCGCTTCCGGGAGGACGTGGTCGAGGACTTCGTCGCCGAGTACGAGGCCGGCCGCACCCCGAACCCGTGCCTGCGCTGCAACGAGAAGATCAAGTTCGCCGCGCTGCTCGACAAGGCGCTGGCGCTCGGCTTCGACGCCGTCTGCACCGGCCACTACGCCCAGGTGATCCTCCGCGAGGACGGCACCCGCGAACTGCACCGCGCCTCCGACATGGCCAAGGACCAGAGCTACGTCCTCGGTGTGCTGGACGACCGCCAGCTCGCCCACGCGATGTTCCCCCTCGGCGACACGGTCACCACCAAGGACGAGATCCGCGCGGAGGCCGAGCGCAGGGGCCTGGCGGTGGCGAAGAAGCCCGACTCGCACGACATCTGCTTCATCGCCGACGGCGACACCCAGGGCTTCCTGGCCGACCGGCTCGGCAAGGCCGAGGGCGACATCGTCGACGAGGCGGGCAACCGGCTCGGCACCCACGAGGGCGCCTACGGCTACACCATCGGCCAGCGCAAGGGCCTGAGGATCGGCACCCCGGCCCCCGACGGCAAGCCGCGCTACGTCCTGGACATCTCCCCGGTGACCAACACCGTCACCGTCGGCCCCGCGGAGGCCCTGGACGTCGACGCCCTGCGCGCGATCAAGCCCCGCTGGTGCGGTGCCGCCCCGACCGGCCCCGGCACCTACACCGCCCAGCTCCGCGCCCACGGCGGCGAGACCGAGGTCCGGGCGGAACTGGTCGACGGGACCCTGGAGGTCACGTTCACGGAGCCGGTGCGCGGCGTCGCCCCCGGTCAGGCGATCGTGCTGTACGACGGCACGCGCGTGGTGGGGTCGGCGACCATCGCGTCCACCACACGCGCGACGGCGGGCGCGGCCTGAGCGGAGGGGACCCGCCCACCCCGCCCACCCAGGTCGGCCACCGGATCACTGCGCGAAGAACTCCGTCAGCACCGGCGCCAGCATGCCCGGCTCCACCATGTGGGTCTGCCCCTCGACGGTGCCGTACCTCCCGTCGGGGGCGGCGTCCGCGATGGCACGGGCGGCCTCGTGCCACCACGCGTCGCTCGCGCCGCCCGCGAGGGCCAGCAGGGGACAGGTGATCGAGGCGATCTCGGACCGGGGAACCCGGTTGTCACCCATCACCGCGTCGTCGTACGCCAGACTCGGCGCGACCGACTCCATGCCGGCCCACATCGGCGACTGGCGGGCGCCCCGGATCATCTCCTCGCCCAGGCCTGCCAGCCGCAGGAACAGTTCCACCGCGTCCCCGTGCCGCCCCTGTGCGAGAGCCTCCGTCAGCCGCTCCCGGTACTCCGCACCGGCCCGCGCGGTCGCGTCGTCCATGGCGTACGGCACCTCGTACACGGCGACGCTGCGCACCGGCAGCCCGCCGGCCGCCGCCCGGAGCGCCAGCGCGCCGCCCGACGAGACACCGAAGAGCGACGCCTCGCCGCCCAGCGCCTCGATCAGCGCCGCCAGGTCCTCGACCTCGCGCTCCACCGCGTAGGGCGCCGTGTCGCCGCTCTCCCCGCGGCCCCTGCGGTCGTACACGGTGACGTCGAGACGGCCCGACAGCTCGGCGGCCAGCGGAGCCATCGTGGCGCCGGTCGACATGGCGCCGCTGACGAGGACGACCGCCGGTCCGTCACCGGTGCGTTCGTAGCCGATGCGCGTGCCGTCGCGCGAAAGGGTCTGCATCTCCATGCCTGTGCAGACTGCCCTACGGCACGCGAATAATCGGTCAGCGACGGGTCAGGACACCTCCGCGTCGTAGAAGCACAGGTGGTCCTTGATCTCCGCGACCTCCGGCTTGGGCTCCGGGTACGCCCAGACCAGGTCGGCGGCGTCCGGCAGCGACCAGTAGGACGCGTCGCCCTTGAAGGGGCAGTGAGTGGTCGTGCCGGACGGCGTGAGCAGGTCGAGCCGCACGTCCTCGGCCGGGATGTAGTACCGGTCGGGACAGCCCGTCTCGCGCAGCACCAGCGCCGCGTCGCTCTGAGCCAGCACCTGCCCGCCGTGCACCACGCGCACGTGCCGGTCGCTCGGTTCGACGCTGATGCGGTGTCCCTTGAGTCCCTTGGTCACGGTCGTCCTCCTGGTGGCAGTGGTCCCGTCACTACAGCGTGCCCGGAGGCCGGGTTCTTCCCCTCCGGACCGGGCCGTACGGTGGAGACCATGAACATCTGCGTCTTCCTCTCCGCCGCCGACCTCGACGAGCGCTACACGCGCCCCGCGCGGGAGTTCGCCGAACTGCTGGGCAAGGGCGGTCACACCCTGGTCTGGGGCGGCTCCGACGTCGGCCTGATGAAGGTGGTCGCCGACGGCGTGCAGGAGGCCGGAGGACGACTGCTCGGCGTCTCGGTCGACTTCCTGGCGGCCAAGGCGCGCGAGGGCGCCGACGAGATGGTCATCGCGCGGGACCTCGCCGAGCGCAAGCGGCTGCTGCTGGAGAAGGCCGACGCCGTGGTCATCATGGTGGGCGGCACCGGCACGCTGGACGAGGCCACCGAGATCCTGGAGCTGAAGAAGCACGGGCACACCGACAAGCCGGTCGTCCTGCTCAACACGGCGGGCTTCTACGACGGCCTCAAGGAGCAGTTCCGCCGCATGGAGGACGAGGGCTTCCTGCCCCGCCCCCTCACCGAGCTGGTGTTCTTCGCCGAGGAGCCGGTCGGCGCGCTCGCCTACCTGGAGGAGAGCCAGGGCATCGAATAGGCCCGCGGTGATGCGAGCATGGCGGGCATGGCTACACATGTGATCACCGGAGCGGGCTCCGGCATCGGCGCGGCCGTCGCCCGCCGCCTGCACGAACGCGGCGACGAGATCGTGCTGCACGCGCGCGACGCGGGCCGTGCGAAGGAACTGGCGGCCGCGTTCCCCGGCGCGAAGACGCTGGTCGGCGACCTGGCGGACCCGGACAAGCTCTCCTGGGCCTTCTCGCACCAGACGCTGCCCGACCGCGTGGACTCGCTGCTGCACGTCGCGGGCGTCGTCGACCTCGGCCCGGTCGGCGACCTCACCCCGAAGACCTGGCGCAACCAGCTCAACGTCAATCTGGTCGCCCCCGCCGAGCTGACCCGCCTCTTCCTGCCCCAGCTCCGCGTCGCCCAGGGCCACGTGCTGTTCGTCAACTCCGGCTCCGGCCTCAACGCCCACGCCGGCTGGTCCGCGTACGCCGCCTCCAAGCACGGCCTCAAGGCCCTCGCCGACTCCCTTCGCCACGAGGAGCACGCGAACGGCGTCCGCGTCACCTCCGTCTACCCCGGCCGCACCGCCAGCCCCATGCAGGCCAAGGTCCACCAGCAGGAGGGCAAGGAGTACGACCCCGCCAAGTGGATCGACCCCGAGTCGGTCGCCACGACGATCCTGATGGCCCTGGACCTCCCGAGGGACGCGGAGGTCAACGACCTGACGGTGCGCCCGGGGCGGTAAGGCTCTGAAACGCCGGTCCGGTCTTCCAGCCCGTCCGGCGTTCGAGGACGAGGCCGTCCAGGCCGAAGCGGGGGCCGGGGGCGCAGCCCCTGGGAACGGGACGGGAAGGGGCGGCGGGGGCGAACCCCCGCCCGCGCCACCGACGCGACCGCCCCCACCCCACCGTCGGAGACCTGCGTACGCTTCCCCCGTGAACGACAACCCCCGCTTCGGCCCCGCCACCGGCATCGGCTCCCTGCCGGGCCAGGACGCCCGCGAGGCCGCGAAAACAAGCACCGGCACCTTCGAGGACTTCCCCTTCCTCCCCGAACTGCCCGCCCGCGGCCCCGGCGCCGACATGATCGGTCGCACCGCCGGCCTGCTCGTCGAGCTGTACGCGCGCGTGGAGCCCAGCGGCTGGCGCCTCGGCGACCGTCCGGGCCGGGACACCAAGCGGGCCCGTTCCTGGCTGAGGGAGGACCTCGACGCCCTGGAGGAGTTCACCCAGGGCTACGAGGGCCCGCTCAAGGTCCAGGCCGTCGGCCCGTGGACCCTGGCCGCCGCCCTGGAACTCCGCAACGGCGAGGCGGTCCTCTCCGACGCCGGCGCCTGCCGCGACCTCGCCGCCTCGCTCGCCGAGGGCCTGCGCCTGCACCTGGCCGAGGTGCAGCGCCGTGTCCCGGGTGCCCGGATCGTCCTCCAGCTCGACGAACCGTCCCTGACCGCCGTACTGCGCGGCCAGGTCCGCACGGCCAGCGGCTACCGCACCCACCGCGCCGTCGACCGCCAGGTCGTCGAGTCCGCCCTCCGCGACCTGGCCGCCGTCCACGCGGACGGCCCGCTCGTCGTCCACTCCTGCGCCCCCGACGTGCCCTTCGCCCTGCTGCGTCGCGCGGGTGTCTCCGCTGTCTCCTTCGACTTCTCGCTCCTCACCGAGCGTGACGACGAGGCGATCGGCGAGGCGGTCGAAGGCGGCACCCGCCTGTTCGCCGGTGTCGTCCCGGGCACGGACACGGCATTGTCAGACCCTGCCGGTAGCGTCATGGGTGTCAGGACGCTGTGGCGCAGGCTGGGGCTGTCTCCGGGGCTTCTCGCGGAGGCGGTCACCGTCACCCCGTCGTGCGGACTCGCGGGCGCGTCCCCCGAGTACGCCCGCCGGTCCCTCGCCCACTGCGCCCGGGCGGCGAGATCACTCGCGGACAACCCAGAGTAACGGGAGGACAACACGGTGGCCGGCGACAAGCAAGCGGAGACGACGAACGTGCCCGCCGAGGCGCGTGAGAAGCACGTGCAGCTCGCTGAGCAGATCGAGGAGCACCGCTTCCGGTACTACGTGAACGACGCCCCCGTCGTCAGCGACGCGGAATTCGACCGGCTGCTGCGTTCCCTGGAGGAGCTGGAGGAGGAGTACCCGGAGCTGCGCACCCCGGACTCGCCGACCCAGAAGGTCGCCGGCTCCTACGAGACGGAGTTCACGGCCGTCGAGCACCGCTCCCGCATGCTCTCCCTCGACAACACCTTCAACGACGAGGAGATGGCCGCCTGGACCGAGCGCATCGCCAAGGAACTGGGTGAGCAGGAGTACCACTTCCTGTGCGAGTTGAAGGTCGACGGACTCGCCGTCAACCTCACCTACGAGCGCGGCCGTCTCGTCCGCGCCGCCACCCGCGGGGACGGCCGCACCGGCGAGGACATCACCCCCAACGTCCGTACCATCACCGAGATCCCGGAGCGCCTGAAGGGCGACGAGGTCCCCGACCTCGTGGAGATCCGCGGTGAGGTCTACTTCCCGATGGAGAAGTTCCAGGAGCTCAACGCCCGGTTGAACGAGGCGGGGGACAAGCCCTTCGCCAACCCGCGCAACGCGGCGGCCGGTTCGCTGCGCCAGAAGGACCCGCGCGTCACCGCCACCCGCCCGCTGCACATGGTGGTCCACGGCATCGGCGTCCTGGAGGGGTACCGGGGCAAGGGCATGACCCGCCTCTCCCAGGCGTACGACCTGCTCAAGACCTGGGGCCTGCCCACCTCCCCGCACAACAGGGTCGTCGACGGCCTCGACGGCGTACGCGAGTTCATCGCCTACTACGGCGAGAACCGGCACTCGGTCGCCCACGAGATCGACGGTGTCGTCGTCAAGCTCGACGAGATCCGCCTCCAGGGGCGGCTCGGCTCCACGGCCCGCGCGCCGCGCTGGGCCATCGCGTACAAGTACGCGCCGGAGGAGGTCAACACCAAGCTCGTCGACATCAAGGTCGGCGTCGGCCGCACCGGCCGCGTCACTCCGTACGCGCAGGTGGAACCGGTCACCGTGGCCGGCAGCGAGGTGGAGTTCGCCACCCTGCACAACCAGGAGGTCGTCAAGGCCAAGGGCGTCCTCATCGGCGACACCGTGGTGCTGCGCAAGGCCGGCGACGTCATCCCGGAGATCCTCGGGCCGGTCGCCGACCTGCGGGACGGCAGCGAGCGGGAGTTCGTGATGCCCGCCGAGTGCCCCGAGTGCGGGACGCCGCTGCGGGCCATGAAGGAGGGCGACATCGACCTCCGCTGCCCCAACGCCCGCACCTGCCCGGCCCAGTTGCGGGAGCGCGTCGCCTACCTGGCGGGCCGGGAGTGCCTGGACATCGAGCACTTCGGCGGCGTGGTGGCGGCCGCGCTGACCGGGCCGCTGGAGCCGTCCGACCCGCCGCTGGTGGACGAGGGCGACCTCTTCGACCTCACCGTCGAGAAGCTGCTGCCCATCAGGGCGTACGTCCTCGACCCGGACAGCGGTCTGCCCAAGCGCGACCCCAAGACGGGCGAGGAGAAGATCGCCACGGTCTTCGCCAACAAGGAGGGCGAGCCCAAGAAGAACACCCTCGCCCTGCTGAAGCACATCGAGGAGGCCAAGACCCGCCCGCTGGCCCGCTTCATCAACGGCCTCTCCATCCGGTACGTGGGACCGGTCGCCGCCCAGGCGCTGGCCCGGGAGTTCCGCTCGATCGACCGCATCGAGCAGGCCACCGAGAAGGAGCTGGCGCTCGCGGACGGAGTGGGCGACACCATCGCCGCCGCCGTCAAGGAGTGGTTCGCCGAGGACTGGCACCGCGAGATCGTCCGCAAGTGGAAGGCGGCCGGAGTCCCGCTGGAGGAGCAGTCGACCGGCGAGGACGAGGGCCCGCGCCCGCTCGAAGGACTCACCGTCGTCGTCACCGGCACCCTGGAGAACTTCACCCGGGACGGAGCCAAGGACGCCCTGCAGAGCAGGGGTTCGAAGGTGACCGGATCGGTGTCCAAGAAGACCTCGTTCGTCGTGGTCGGTGACAACCCTGGGTCGAAGTACGACAAGGCGATGCAACTGAAGGTGCCGGTTCTGAACGAGGACGGTTTCACCGTTCTGCTCGAACAGGGACCCGAAGCGGCGGCCGAAGTCGCGCTTTCGGCCGAGGAATAGCGGTTGAAGGCCACCCGATCGGCGCATACCAGATGCATACGGGTGGCCGGGTCGCATTCGGGCAACCGTCGACGACCGGTGCCCCTGGAAGCCTTCCGCGGCCTACTGTTGAGATGTGCGCCTGCCGTGCCCAGCTGCGGTTGGGGCATCCTCCTGTCCCCGAGGGACGGGAGGAAGGGTTCTCGAACGCGGAGCCGTTGATGGTGGTCGAGGCGGGGGCCGCGTGGCGTGGGCACCGCCGGCTGTGAGAGGGACGGGAATGGAACCGACCGAGAGCGCCGCCGCGGGCTCACGGCTGCGCCTGCGTCGCATGGTGGACGCGTGGCACGTGAGCCGGTGGCTCGGGAAACGGGGTGGTGGCGCACCCCGTTCCGCGGTGGGTGCCCGCGCCTCAGCGCCGCCGACGACCGGTCACGGCTCGGTGCCAGCGGGCGGCGGCCAGGGCTCGGCGCCACCGGGCGGCGGTCACGGCTCGGCGCCCCGGGGCCTCGGCCACGGCTCCGCACCGTCGCGCGCCGGCCGCGCCCCGGCGCACACCGACACCGACACCGACGGCGAACGACACCTGTCCTGGCCCGCGTTGCCCTCGGCGGTCGTCGCGGGCGCCGCGTTCGTGCTGGGCGCCGGCTTCTACCGGGCGTTCACCGGCGGCCACGCGCTCTTCCCGTCCGGCACCGTCGGCTGGGCGCTGGCCGTGCTGACCGGCATCGTCGTCGGCCACCTGGTGATGCTCGGCCGCTCCCGCTGGTGGGGCGGCACCGGGTCCGGCGCCGCCCTCACCCTCGCCGTCCTGCTGCTGTACGGCTGGGTTCCGGCCGGCATGGTCAGCCTCACCGTCGTCGTCCTGGTCGGCATAGCCCGCCGGGGCCGGTGGCGGCACGGCATCCTGCACGGCGCGGTGGACATCCTGGGTATCGCCGCGGGGGCGATGCTGCTCGGTGTCTGCGGCTCCGTGCCGTCCGTGGAGGACCCCTGGGACCCGGCCACCTGGGGGGTGTACGCGGTGCCCAAGGTGGTGCTCGTCGCCGTCGCCTACCTCGCCGTCACCCGCGCCCTGCTGTGGTACCTGCAGACACCGCGGGCCGGCCTGCCCACCGCGGCCCGCACCGCCCTGGTCAGACAGGGCCTGGTCGCCGTCGCGCTGCTCGGCATCGCCCCGCTGGTCTGCGTGGTGGCCGTGGCCAAGCCGCTGCTGCTGCCGCTGTTCGCCATTCCGCTGATCGCCCTCGACTACACCCTGTGGATCGCCCGCGCCCGTGCCGAGGAGCAGTTGCGCGACCCGCTCACCGGACTGCCCAACCGGCAGTGGCTGCTGGAGCGCACCTGGACCGCGCTGGACGACGCCGAGCGCATCGGCGCCCGCGCCGCCCTGATGCTGATCGACCTCGACCGCTTCCGTTCGGTCAACGACACCCTCGGTCACCTCGCCGGTGACCGGCTGCTGCTCCAGACCGCCGACCGGCTGCGGCAGGCCCTGCCGCGCGGGGCGGAGGCCGCGCGGCTCGGCGGCGACGAGTTCGCCGTCTTACTGCCCGTCGCCGACTCGACCACGTCGGCGACCCGAATCGCCCGGGGGCTGGTCGGCGCGCTCAGCTCCCCGATGGACCTGGACGGGCTCACCCTCGTCCTGGAGGCCAGTGCCGGTGTCGCCGTCTTCCCCGACCACGCGCTGGACGCGGAAGGGCTGCTGCGCCGCGCGGACGTGGCGATGTACCAGGCCAAGCGGGACCGCACCGGCGTGGAGGTCTACGAGTCCAAGCGTGACTCCAACACCCCGGACCGCCTGGGCCTGCTCGGTGACCTGCGCCGCGCCCTGGACGCCCACGAGGTCCAGCTGCACTACCAGCCCAAGGTCCGCTTCGACGGACACGTGGCCGGTCTGGAGGCGCTGGTGCGGTGGGTGCACCCCGAGCGGGGCAAGGTGCCGCCGGACGAGTTCATAGCGATCGCCGAGTCGTCCGGGCTGATGCCCCACCTCACCGAGTACGTACTGGAGACGGCGCTCGAACAGGTCGCCCACTGGCGCTCCCAGGGCCTGTTCGTGCCGGTCGCGGTCAACGTCTCCCCGCGCGACGTGCACACCCCGGGTTTCGCCGGCTCGGTCGCCGCCCGCCTGGCCCGGCACGGCGTCCCGGCCGGAGCGCTCCAGCTGGAGATCACGGAGCACGTCCTGCTGGAGGACCCGCAGCGCGCCGCCGACACCCTCAACGCCCTGACCGGACACGGCGTCAAGATGTCCCTGGACGACTTCGGCACCGGGTACTCCTCGCTGGTCCACCTGCGCCGGCTCCCGGTCAGCGAGCTGAAGATCGACCGCTCGTTCGTGGCCCGGCTGGCCGTCGACACCGAGGACGCCGAGATCGTGCGCTGCACCGTCGACCTGGCGCACTCCCTCGGTCTGCTCGTCGTCGCCGAGGGCGTGGAGGACGACGAGACCTGGGAGCGCCTGCGCGACCTCGGCTGCGACGCCGTGCAGGGCTGGCTGGTCGCCGCCGCGATGCCGCCGGAGGAGACCACCGCCTGGCTGCTGGCCCGCGGCGCCCGTGGCTGGCAGCGACCCGCCGCCGCGCTCCCCGCGGCGGCGGGGGACGACCCGGGCCGGGTCGGCTGACCTCCCGCATCACGGGCCGGGGCGAAGGGCACCCGGCACCCGTGGCCGCCCACGCCACCCGGCCACCCAGCCACCGAGGCGCCCCGCCCAGCGACCGAGGCGCCCCGCCCAGCCACCGAGACGCCCCGCCCAGCGACCGAGGCGCCCCGCCCACCCCACCGAGGCGCCCCGTCCACGTCCGACGCGCGGCACACCAGGGAGACGAGCCATGTCACTGTTCGTTCCGAAGTTCGACGAGTCCGTGGTCGTCCGCGAGGCCGACGCGGAGGTCGTCGGCCAGGCACCCACCACGGTGCGCCTGCTGGCCGACAGCAGCGCGACCGGCGGCGCCCTGTCCACGCAGCGCGTCACCCTCACCGCGGGCGCCGACGGCGCCAAGCCGCACTGGCACGAGAACCGCGCCGAGATGTTCTTCCTGCTCGACGGCGCCGCCGACATCCTCTCCGGCGAGGACGTCCTCACCGCCGGCCCCGGTGACCTGGTCGTGGTCCCGCCGGGCAAGCCGCACGCCTTCGCCGCCGTGCCCGGGACCGGCGCCGACCTGCTGATCGTCCTCACCCCGGGCATCGAGCGCTTCGAGTACTTCCGCCACCTCCAGCGCATCCGCCTCGGCGAGGCCACCCCTCAGAGCCTCCTGGACGTCCAGGACCTGTACGACAACCACTTCCTGAGCAGCCCCGCCTGGGACGCGCGCCGCGCCTGAGCGGGCGACGGGGGAAACCGTTTCACGGGCACGGGGCGCCGCCCCATAGGATTGGGCCAAACCGACTTGCCAAAGCCGATTCGCCCCAACCGCACACTCACCCCAGAGGAACGCTGCATGCCTGGCATCACGCGCGAGGAGGTCGCCCACCTCGCCCGGCTGGCGCGTCTGGAGCTGAAGCCCGAAGAGCTCGAGCACTTCGCGGGACAGCTGGACGACATCATCGGCGCGGTCGCCCGCGTCAGTGAGGTCGCCGACCAAGACGTACCGCCGACCTCGCACCCGCTCCCGCTGACGAACGTCATGCGGCCGGACGAGGTCCGTCCGTCGCTCACGCCCGAGCAGGCGCTCTCCGGCGCCCCGGCCCAGGAGCAGCAGCGTTTCAAGGTGCCGCAGATCCTGGGGGAGGAGTAACCGCCATGAGCGACATCATCAAGCTCACCGCGGCCGAGATCGCCGAGAAGATCGCCTCCGGCGAGCTGACGGCCGTCGAGGTCACCGAGGCCCACCTGGCCCGCATCGAGGCCGTCGACGAGAAGGTGCACGCCTTCCTGCACGTCGACCGCGAGGGCGCCCTCGCCCAGGCCCGCGCCGTGGACGCCAAGCGCGAGCGCGGCGAGAAGCTCGGCCCGCTGGCCGGCGTCCCCCTCGCGCTCAAGGACATCTTCACCACCGAGGGCGTGCCCACGACCGTCGGCTCGAAGATCCTCGAGGGCTGGATCCCGCCGTACGACGCGACCGTCACCAAGCGCCTCAAGGACGCCGACGTCGTCATCCTCGGCAAGACCAACATGGACGAGTTCGCCATGGGGTCCTCCACCGAGAACAGCGCCTACGGCCCGACCGGCAACCCCTGGGACCTCACCAGGATCCCCGGCGGCTCCGGCGGCGGCTCCTCCGCCGCGCTCGCGGCGTTCCAGGCCCCGCTCGCCATCGGCACCGACACCGGCGGCTCCATCCGCCAGCCCGCGGCCGTCACCGGCACGGTCGGCGTCAAGCCGACGTACGGCGGCGTCTCCCGCTACGGCATGGTGGCCTTCTCCTCCTCCCTCGACCAGGGCGGCCCCTGCGCCCGCACGGTCCTGGACGCGGCCCTGCTGCACGAGGTGATCGCCGGGCACGACCCGATGGACTCCACCTCCATCGACGCCCCCGTCCCCGCGGTCGTCGAGGCCGCCCGCAACGGCAGCGTCGAGGGCATGCGCGTCGGCGTCGTCAAGCAGTTCCGCGGCGAGGGATACCAGGCCGGCGTCGTCCAGCGCTTCGACGAGTCCGTCGAGCTGCTGAAGGAGCTGGGCGCCGAGATCGTCGAGCTGGACTGCCCGTCCTTCGACCTGGCGCTCTCCGCGTACTACCTGATCGCCCCCTCGGAGTGCTCCTCCAACCTCGCCCGCTTCGACGGCCTGCGCTACGGCCTCAGGACCGGCGACGACGGCACGCACTCCGCCGAGGAGGTCACCTCCCTGACCCGCGAGGCCGGCTTCGGCCCCGAGGTCAAGCGCCGCGTCATGCTCGGCACGTACGCCCTCAGCTCGGGCTACTACGACGCGTACTACGGCAGCGCCCAGAAGGTCCGCACCCTCATCAAGCAGGAGTTCGAGCGGGCCTTCGAGCAGGTCGACGTGATCGTCTCCCCGACGACCCCGACCACCGCCTTCCCGATCGGCGAGCGCGCCGACGACCCGATGGCGATGTACCTGGCCGACCTGTGCACCATCCCCACCAACCTGGCGGGCAACGCGGCCATGTCGCTGCCCTGCGGCCTCGCCCCCGAGGACAACCTGCCGGTGGGTCTGCAGATCATCGCCCCCGCCATGAAGGACGACCGGCTCTACAAGGTCGGCGCCGCCGTCGAGGCCGCCTTCGTGGAAAAGTGGGGCCACCCGCTGATCGAGGAGGCACCGTCGCTGTGAGCGCACTGTCCAAGGCCAAGGGCTTCAAGAAGTCCAAGTCCGGTCTGTACGTCTCGATGGCCACCTCGGCGTTCGGCGCCGTGGGTGTCTACAAGCAGATCAAGAAGGCGCGTGGCGACAACGACACGCTGCGGCTGCTCGACGCCGTCGTGACCGGCGCCGCCGTCGTCACCAACCTCGCCATCCTCTACCGCGAGCTGAAGCGCCTGGGCGACGACGACGTCCTGCTGGGCTGAGAGGGAAGTTACACCGTGACCACCACGACCGACCTGGTGTCGTACGAGGACGCGCTGGCGTCGTACGACCCCGTCATGGGCCTCGAGGTCCATGTCGAACTCGGCACCAAGACCAAGATGTTCTGCGGCTGTTCGACCGCGCTCGGCGCCGACCCGAACACCCAGACCTGCCCCGTCTGCCTCGGCATGCCCGGCGCGCTCCCGGTCGTCAACGCGACCGGCGTCGAGTCGGCCATCAAGATCGGTCTCGCGCTGAACTGCGAGATTGCCGAGTGGTGCCGCTTCGCCCGGAAGAACTACTTCTATCCGGACATGCCGAAGAACTTCCAGACCTCCCAGTACGACGAGCCGATCGCCTTCGACGGCTACCTCGACGTGCAGCTGGAGGACGGGGAGACCTTCCGCGTCCAGATCGAGCGCGCCCACATGGAGGAGGACACCGGCAAGTCGACGCACGTCGGTGGCGCGACGGGCCGTATCCACGGCGCCTCGCACTCCCTCCTCGACTACAACCGCGCCGGCATCCCGCTCATCGAGATCGTCACCAAGCCGATCGAGGGAGCGGGCGAGCGCGCCCCCGAGGTCGCGCGGGCCTACGTCCGCGAGCTGCGCGAGCTCATCCGCGCCCTCGGCGTCTCCGAGGCCCGCATGGAGATGGGCCAGATGCGCTGCGACGTGAACCTGTCGCTGCGCCCCAACGGCACCGAGAAGTTCGGCACCCGCAGCGAGACGAAGAACGTCAACTCGCTGCGTTCCGTCGAGCGCGCCGCCCGCTTCGAGATCCAGCGCCACGCGGCGGTGCTCTCGTCGGGCGGCACGATCATCCAGGAGACCCGTCACTTCCACGAGGACACGGGGTCCACGACCTCCGGCCGCGTGAAGGAGGAGGCGGAGGACTACCGGTACTTCCCGGAGCCCGACCTGGTGCCGGTCGCCCCGTCCCGCGAGTGGGTCGAGGAGATCCGGTCCGGCCTGCCCGAGCTGCCGCTGGTGCGCCGCAACCGGCTCCGCGAGGAGTGGGGCATCTCCGGCAACGACATGCAGTCCATCCTCAACGCCGGCGCGCTGGACCCGATCGTCGCCACGATCGACGCCGGTGCCGACGCGGCCTCCGCCCGCAAGTGGTGGATGGGCGAGCTGGCCCGCAGCGCCAACGAGTCCGGCAAGGCGCTCGACGAGCTGGCGATCACGCCGGTCCAGGTGGCGCGGGTCGCCGAGCTCGTCACCAAGGGCGACCTGAACGACAAGCTCGCCCGCCAGGTCATCCTGGGCGTCCTCGCCGGTGAGGGCACGCCGGACGAGGTCGTCGACAAGCGCGGCCTGAAGGTCGTCTCCGACGAGGGCGCGCTCACCACCGCCGTCGAGGAGGCCATCGCCGGCAACCCGGCCGTCGCCGACAAGATCCGCGGCGGCAAGGTGGCCGCGGCCGGCGCCCTGGTCGGCGCCGTCATGAAGGCGACCCGGGGCCAGGCGGACGCGGCCCGCGTCAAGGAGCTGATCCTGGAGAAGCTGGGCGTCACCGAAGGCTGAGCACCGCAGCACCGAGGCCCTGGGGAACGCGTCACCGCGACGAGTTCCCCAGGGCCTCAGTTGTGAATAAGCCCACTAACCACGCAAACGATCACTTCCGCCTGAAAGAGTGATTTCGCATTGCTCATGCGTTCTTTGCGGGCGGTTCACACGAAGTAAGACTGTTCCCGGTCAAAGATCCACAATCAGACACCTGGGAGCACGTTCGTGGCAGCCCTCGCACGCTGGTGTGTTCGACGTCGTCTCGTCACCGTCCTGCTCTGGCTCGTCGCCCTCGGCGGCGTGACCACGGCCGCCGCGGTCGCGGGCTCCGCGTACTCCAACGACTACGGCGTGCCCGGCACCGACTCCGACCGCGCCTCCCGGCTGCTCACCTCGGGCTTCCCCCGTCTCGGCGGCGACAGCGACACGATCGTCTGGCACACGACGACCGGCACCGTGCGCGCCCCCGACGTCGAACAGGCCATGACCCGCACCCTGGACCGCATCGCGGAACTCCCCGGCGTGGCCTCGGTGACCAACCCCTACGACGACTCCGACTCGCCGCGGATCAGCGAGAACTCCCGCACGGCGTACGCCTCGGTCACCTTCGAGGACGCCTCCCAGGACATCGACCCGGCCGAGGCGCGGGCCGTGGTCGACACCGCGAAGGCGGCCGGCACCGACGGGCTCCAGGTCGAACTGGGCGGCAGCGCCGTCGCGCTCACCGAGGCGCCCGACGGCCACCTCGCCGAGGCCGTCGGCGTGGCCGTCGCCGCTGTTGTCCTGTTCCTCGCCTTCGGTTCCCTCGCCGCCTCCCTGCTGCCCATCGCCACCGCGCTGGTCTCCGTCGGCACCGCGTACGCCGGCATCACCCTGCTCGGTCACGCCATGACCGTCGCCGACTTCGCGCCCATGCTGGGCACCCTCATCGGCCTCGGCGTCGGCATCGACTACGCGCTGTTCATCGTCACCAGACACCGGCGCGGGCTGAAGCGGGGGCTCACCGTCACCGAGGCCGCCACGAGCGCCGTCGCGACCACCGGGCGCGCGGTCGTCTTCGCGGGTGCCACCGTTTGCATCGCCCTGCTGGGCATGCTGATCCTCCGGCTCAGCTTCCTGAACGGCGTGGCCGTCGCCGCCTCGCTCACCGTCGTCCTCACCGTCGCCGCCTCCGTGACGCTGCTGCCGGCGCTGCTGTCGTACATCGGCCCGCGAGCCCTGAGCCGGCGCGAACGGCGCCGGCTCGCGGAGCACGGACCTGAGCCGGAACTGCCGACCGGGTTCGCCGCCCGCTGGTCGGCCTTCGTGGAGCGCCACCCCAAGCTGCTCGGCGCCCTCGCGCTCGTCGTCATCACCGTCCTCGCCCTGCCGACCCTCGGCCTGCGCCTGGGCACCTCCGACCAGGGCAACGACCCCCAGGGCAGCACCACCCGCCAGGCCTACGACCTCCTCGCGGAGGGCTTCGGTCCCGGCGTCAACGGGCCCCTCACCCTGGTCACCGAGGTCGGCGGAGCCGAGGACCGGCTCGCCCTGGACAACCTCGACGCCTCCCTGCGCGCCGCCGAGGGCGTCTCCTCGGTGACCCCGGTGACCTACAACTCGGGCGGCGACACGGCGTACCTCACCGTCGTGCCCGAGTCCTCCCCGCAGTCGCCGGACACCAGCGAGCTGGTCGAGCGGCTGCGCTCCGAAGTGCTGCCGCGCGCCGAGAACGGCACCGCGCTCGACGTGCACGTGGGCGGTGTGACGGCCGGGTACGACGACTTCGCCGAGGTCATCGTCGGCAAGCTGCCCCTCTTCGTCGGCGTCGTCGTGGGCCTCGGCTGCCTGCTGCTCCTGCTCGCCTTCCGCTCGATCGGCATCCCGGTCAAGGCCGCCGCGATGAACGTCGCGGCCGTCGCCGCGTCCTTCGGCATCGTCGTGGCGATCTTCCAGTGGGGCTGGGGGAGCGAGCTGCTGGGCCTCGGCAACGCGGGCCCGATCGAGCCCTTCCTCCCCGTGATCATGGTGTCGGTGCTCTTCGGGCTCTCCATGGACTACCAGGTCTTCCTGGTCAGCCGGATGTACGAGGAGTGGCTGGAGACCGGCGACAACCGCCGTGCCGTCCGGGTGGGCCTCGCCGAGACCAGCCGGGTGATCAACTCCGCCGCGGTCATCATGATCTCGGTGTTCCTCGCCTTCGTCCTCAGCGGCGACCGCGTCATCGCCATGTTCGGCATCGCGCTCGCCGCCGCCGTCGCCCTGGACGCCTTCGTCCTCCGTACGCTCCTGGTACCGGCCCTCATGCACCTGCTCGGCAGCGCCAACTGGTGGCTGCCGCGCCGCCTGGACAGACTCCTGCCCCGCATCAGCATCGAGCCGCCCGAGTGCCGTGCCGCCCATGAGAGGCTGGCCGCGGCGACGGACGCCGAAGTGGCGGACGTCCTTGCGGAGGAGGAACGGCAGCAGGATGTACGCGATACCACTGGGTGACGACGGAGCCGAACTGCGCCCCCTGGAGACCTGGCACGCCGAGGAGTTCCTGGCCCACCTGGACCGGGGCAGGGAGTTCATCACACAGCACATCCCCTTCGGCGCCAAGGCCACCGACGTGGCCTCCGCCCGGGAGATCCTCCAGGCCTACGCCGACCGGCACGCCGCCGACAGCGGCTTCCTGCACGGGCTGTGGCTGGACGGCAAGCTCGTCGGCGGACTGCTCTTCCGGGTCTTCGACGCCGCCGCCGGCGTCTGCGAGATCGGCTGCTGGCTGGAGCCCGCGGGAACGGGCCGCGGCCTGGTCACACGCGGTGCCCGGGTCCTGATCGACTGGGCGTTCGACGAGCGCGGCATGCACCGTGTGGAGTGGCACGCCTCGTCCGCGAACACCCCGAGTGTCAACGCCGCCCGGCGACTCGGCATGATGCGTGAGGGCGTGTTGCGCGAAAGCTCCCTCCACCGGGGCGTCCGCCAGGACATCGAGGTGTGGGCGGTACTCGCGCCCGAGTGGCGTGCGGCACGTGAGGCACGCGCGCGTGCCGCTCACAAGGATCATTAAGGGACCTCTCAGACAGCGTCCGTACGGTGCGAGACATGGGAACGAAGACAGTGGACGAGACCGGCGTGAAGACCGACGAGCACAAGACGGACGAGGCGGCCCAGGCTCCCGAGACGATCGAGGCCGAGAAGTCGGAGGGCGCCCAGGCCACGCCGGACGACGCCACGACGGACGCCGGGGCGGCCGACGACGCCGACTCCGCCACCACCGAGACCGGGGCCCCCACCGGCGTCGGCCAGGGCGCCGGTGCCGTCGTCTCCGCCGGTCTGGGCATCGTCTCGCTGACCGGCAGCTGGGTCGGCACCGTGGCCTCCGCGCGCGAGTCGCTGATCGGCCAGCTGCAGACGTCCTCCTCGTCCAACGTGGGCACGCTGATCGAGAAGGGCTACGGCAACGCCTGGCACGCCACCGCCCTGTGGGGCGGGGCGTTCGCCCTGGTCGCGCTGATCGTCGGCGTCGTGGTGCTGGCCCGCCCCGCGTTCGGCGCGCCCGGCCGTCCGCAGGCCCCGTGGATCAAGTCGGTCGCCTGGGCGGGCGTCGCCCTCGGCATCATCGGCCTGCTGCTCGCGGTCCTGAAGTACACGGACATCCTGCTCGGTCTGCCGTCCACCGGCTGACCAGGCCTTCTCAGGGGTCTTAGGGCATCCACGCGCCGCCGGCGCACGCCCTAAGACCCCTCACGCACGTCTAAGGCCCCGCCCGGCGCCGAAGATGCGGAACTTACCCGATGTGGCGGACCCCCCTGGGAGACGAAGGTTGAGGCATCGCAGACAGCGAAGCACCGACCGAACTCACCACAGGAGACAGACCGTGTTCGAGTACGAGATCCAGCAGACCCGCGCCACCGAACTGATCCGCCGCGCCGACCAGGCCCGGCTGGCCCGCGAGGCCGTCCGCGCCCGGCGCGCCGCCCTCCGGGACGCACGCCGCGCAGCCGCGCCGCAGGAGAGCCATACGTCTCGCTTCCGCAGGCACCGGTTCGCCCGGGCGGCGTGAACGGGGGACACGGGGAGGGCGGCCGCACGGCCGCCCTCCCCGTCGCCGTACCGCCCGCCGTCCACCTGCCGAAAACCGCTGCCCCGCTGTCGGACCCGCGTGCGATGCTCGCCTCCGTGGAGACCAGGTCCGTCAGTCCCGTGTTCGTCGGCCGCGCCGGCGAACTGTCCACCTTGCACGACGCGCTCGTCCGCGCCGCCTCCGCCGAGCCGCAGGCGCTGCTGCTCGGTGGCGAAGCCGGCGTCGGCAAGACCCGCCTCGTCGAGGAGTTCGCCGCCGCCGCACGCGAGCAGGGCGCCGTCGTCGCACTGGGCGGCTGCGTCGAGATCGGCGCCGACGGGCTGCCCTTCGCGCCCTTCTCCACCGCACTGCGCGCCCTGCGCCGCCAACTCCCGAGGGAGCTGGCGGACGCCGCCGCCGGTCAGGAGGAAGAGCTGGCCCGGCTCCTGCCCGAACTGGGCGAGAGCGCCCCGGGCACCGACGGCGGGCACGACGAGGAGAGCATGGCCCGCCTCTTCGAGCTCACCGCCCGCCTGCTGGAGCGCGTCGCCGCCCGGCACACCGTCGTGCTCGTTCTCGAGGACCTGCACTGGGCGGACGCCTCCACCCGCCACCTGATCGCCTACCTCGTCCGCACCCTTCGCACCGGCCGCCTCGTCGTCCTGGCCACCTACCGCTCCGACGACATCCACCGCCGCCACCCGCTGCGCCCCCTGCTCGCCGAACTCGACCGGCTGCGCACCGTCCGCCGCATCGAACTGGGCCGCTTCACCCGCGACGAGGTGGGCCGGCAGATCGCCGGCATCCTCGCCCACGAACCCGACCCGCTCCAGGTCGACGAGATCTTCGAACGCTCCGACGGCAACGCCTTCTTCGTCGAGGAGCTGGCCGTCGCCGCCCACGAGGGCTGCCGCACCGGCGGCCTCCCCGACTCCCTGCGCGACCTCCTCCTGGTCCGCGTGGAGGCCCTGCCCGAGAGCGCCCAGCGGGTCGCCCGGATCGTCGCCGAGGGCGGCTCCACCGTCGAGTACCGGCTGCTCGCCGCCGTCGCCCGCTTGGCCGAGGACGACCTCATCGAGGCCCTGCGCGCCGCCGTGGGCGCCAACATCCTGCTCCCCGCACCCGACGGCGACGGCTACCGCTTCCGCCACTCCCTGGTCCGCGAGGCCGTCGCCGACGACCTGCTCCCCGGCGAGCGCTCCCGCCTCAACCGCCGCTACGCCGAGGCCCTGGACGCCGATCCCACGCTGGTGCCCGCCGCCGAGCGCGTGATGCGCCTGGCCAGCTACTGGTACCACGCCCACGACCCCGCCAGGGCCCTGCCCGCCGTGCTGGACGCCTCCGTCGAGGCCCGCCGCCGCCACGCGTACTCCGAGCAACTGCGGCTCCTGGAGCGCGCGATGGAGCTGTGGGACTCCGCCCCCGACGAGGTGCGCGCCACCCTGCGCCCCGTCGACTGCGCCGAGGTCTACCCTCCCTGCGGCTGCGACCCCGAGAAGACGCCCCTGCGCTACCTGGACCTGATGGCGGAGGCGGCCGTCGCCGGGCGGCTGTGCGGGGAGCGGGAGCGCGCCATGAAGATCACCAAGCGGGCGCTGCGCCTGCTGGAGGAGGAGCAGGAGGCGGGTGCCGGCACGCACGCGAGCGGGCAGGACCGCCAGGACCTGCAACGCGCCGCCTGGTTCTGGAGCCAGCGGTCCCTGCTGGTCCAGGCACAGGGCCGCGGCGACGGCTGGCGCGAACTCGGCATCGCCCAGGAACTGGTCCGCGGTCTGCCGCCCTCCGAGGTGCACGCCGAGGTGCTGGCCATGGCCGCCAACTGGTCGATGCTGCACGAACCCGGTCCCGACGCGGTCACGGCCGCCGAGCGGGCCGTCGAGTACGCGCGCATGGTGGGCGCCGACGACATCGAGCTCAACGCCCGGCTCACGCTGGGCGGCCTCATGGTCGACGCGGGGCACATCGACGCGGGACTGGCGGAGATGTACCAGGTCAGAGACCTGGTGGTGGCGCGCGGGCGATCCGCCGTGGTGGCCCGCAGCCACGTCAACCTACCGTCCGCCCTGGAGGGCGTCGGCCGCTCCCGGGAAGCGCTCGGCATCCTGCGCGAGGGCGTCGAACTCACCCGGCGCATGGGGCTGCTGGAGACCGAGGCCTGGGTGTGGGGCAATCTCTCCGAGTCGCTGATCTCGCTCGGCCGCTGGGACGAGGCGCTGGAGGCCGCGGCGCGGGCCGGAGCCCCGGGCCGGGGCCCCGCGCCACGCGGCGGCGCCGCCGTCAAGCGG
This sequence comes from Streptomyces mutabilis, assembly GCF_046628145.1. Classification (NCBI taxonomy): domain Bacteria; kingdom Bacillati; phylum Actinomycetota; class Actinomycetes; order Kitasatosporales; family Streptomycetaceae; genus Streptomyces; species Streptomyces mutabilis. The sequence continues at coordinate 5,512,609 of NZ_CP176874.1, forward strand.
GCCGTCGTCGCCCTCGCCCGCGGCGGGACGGCCGAGGCCGCCCGGCTGCTCGCCGAGGCACGCACCGCCTACGGCACACACGACCCCATGCCGCAGCGCCGCCTTCCGCTGGCCGTCCTCGCCGTCGGCATCGCCGCCGCCGAGGGCCGCGTCACGGACGTCCGCGCCGAACTGGGCCGGGCCCTGGACGCGGGTCTGCCGCCCGGCACCCAGCGCTACGGCTGGCCGCTGCTGCTCTCCGCCGCCGGGGCGGAGGCCGACGCCCGCGGGCTGCCGGCCGCCGAGGAGGGGCGTGCCGAGGCCCTGGAGCGGCTCACCGGGGCCGCCAGGTCGCTCACCACCGGCGCACCGGTCTGGCTCGCCCACGAGAAGTGGGTCCGTGCAGAACTCCGCCGGGCCGAGGGCCGGGACACCCCGGCGCTCTGGACGGAGGCGGTCACCGCCTTCGAGTGCCTGGAGCGGCCCTACGAACTCGCCCGGGTCCGCCACCGGCTCGCCGCCGCCCTCCTGAACACCGGCGGCGAGGACGAGCGCGCCCGCGCCACGGAACTGCTCCGCCTGGCCGGCACCGTCGCCCGCCACCTCGGCGCCCGTCCACTGGCCGACGCGGTCGACCTGCTCGGCCGGCGCGCCCGTCTGACCCTGGGCCGCGCCGCCGGGCCCGAGCGCGCCCCCGCCGACCCGGCCGAGGCCCTGGGCCTCACCAGCAGGGAACGCGACGTGCTGCGCCTGGTCTCCGACGGCCGCACCAACCGCCAGATAGCGGAGGAGCTCTTCATCTCCCCGAAGACCGCCAGCGTCCACGTCTCCAACATCCTGGCCAAGCTCGGCGTCTCCGGCCGCGGCGAGGCGGCGGCGGTCGCCCACCGGCTGGCGCTCTTCCCGGCCGAACCGCTCCGGTCCGGTTCGGCGGATTGAGGCTTACGCTGTAAAGGACGCCGACGGACGGAGGCTTTGTGTTCAACGCATTCGAGGAGCTGTTCTCCCCCGGCCGCAGGCACACCCGCGACGAGCAGAACCGCCTGGAACTGACCCGCGAGGACGTCGGCGACGGCGACCCGGGCCACGGCCCGATAGACCTCTCCTCGGGCAAGGTCGTCGTCCAGGTCTCGCGCCCGGCCGAGGCGGACGACGACTGACGCCGCCCGGGCGCCCTCAGGTCACCCGCAGCTCCAGGATCCGGTCGTCGTCCTCCTTCGCGTCGCCCCGGCCGTCCGTGTTGCTGGTCATGAGCCACAGCCTGTCGCCGCCGGCCGGGACCACCGTGCGCAGCCGGCCGTACTCGCCCTGGAGGAACGCCTGCGGATCGGCCGCCGCCTCCGTGCCCTTCAGCGGGATCCGCCACAGACGCTCACCGCGCAGGCCCGCCATCCACACCGAGCCCTCGGCGAAGGCGGCGCCGCTGGGGGAGGCCTCGTCGGTGCTCCACTGGGCGAGCGGGTCGTGGAACCCGGAGCCGCCGCCCTTGCCCTCGGCCTCGGGCCAGCCGTAGTTGTCTCCCGGCTCGATCGCGTTCAGCTCGTCCCAGGTCTGCTGCCCGAACTCCGAGGCGAACAGCCGCTGCTCGTCGTCCCAGGCCAGCCCCTGCACGTTCCGGTGGCCGTACGAGTACACGACGGAGTCGGGGAAGGGGTTGCCGGGCGCCGGCTCGCCGTCCGGCGTCATCCTGAGGATCTTGCCGCCCAGGGACTCCCTGTCCTGCGACAGCCCGGTGTCACCGCTCTCGCCGGTGCCCGCGTAGAGCATCTTGTCGGGACCGAAGGCGATCCGGCCGCCGTTGTGGATCTCACCCTTGGGGATGCCCCTCAAGACCGTGTCCGGCTCGCCCAGCTGCTCGCCGGGCGGCTCCTTCTCGTCGTAGCGCATGCGCACGATCCGGTTGTCCGAGGCCGAGGTGAAGTACGCGTAGACCATCCGGTCCGAGGCGTAGTCGGGGGAGAGCGCGATGCCGAGGAGGCCGCCCTCGCCGGACGCGGACACCCCGGGCACCTCGCCCAGCTCCGTCTTCTCGCCGGTCTCCTCGTCGACCCGCGTGATCGTGGCCTCGTCACGGGAGGAGACCAGCAGGCCGCCGCCGGGCAGCGGTGCCAGACCCCAGGGGCTCCTCAGGCCCGTGGCGACCGTGCGGACCACCTCCACGGAGCCCTTCGCGGGCGGGGTCTCCTCGGTGGCCGATCCCGGGGGCGACGACTCAGCCGCCGTACGGCTCGGAGAGGTGCCGCCGTCCGCGCCCGACGGCTGCCCGCCGTCGGAGGAGCAGCCGGCCGTCAGCAGCAGGGCGGCGGCGGCCAACACGGCCGACACGGCTCGACGTTGCACGATCATGGTCGACAGGGTCCCTTCGACGCGGCGGGTTCTCCTTGTCATACACCGCACGCGCCCTCCAAGTTCCCGATCGCCGAATCCCGAACCCGGCAATCGCGTGCGTCACTCCCACGAACCCTGGGCCGCCGGCAGCCGGCGCACCTCCGCCAGGTCCTCCTCGGTCAGCCGCAGGGCGGCCGCCCCCGCGTTCTCGCTCACCCAGCGCTCCTGCTTGGTCCCCGGCACCGGTACCACGTGCCGCCCCTGCGCCAGCACCCAGGCCAGCGCCACCTGCGCCGGCGTGACCGAGTCTCCGTGCCGGGCCGCGATCCGGCGCAGGCCCGCCACGATCGGCTGGTTGGCGGCCATCATCTCGGCGGTGAAGCGGGGGTGCCGGGCGCGCAGGTCCTCGGGTTCGAAGCCCTGGCCGGGGGTCAGCGTGCCGGTCAGGAAGCCGTTGCCGAGCGGCATCGCCGCCAGGAAGCCCACGCCGCGCGAGACGCACCACGGCAGCAGGGTCCGCAGCGCCTCCGGCGACCACACCGACAGTTCGGCCTCGACCGCGCTCACCGGGAACACCTGCTGCACCCGCTCCAGCTGCCGCACCGTCGCGTCGTGCAGCCGAGCACCCGGCCGCCGGGCCGACCGCGCGCCGACCGCGCAGAGCCCGAGCGCCCGGACCTTCCCGGCCCGCACCAGCTCCGCCATCGCACCCCAGGTCTCCTCGACGGGCACCTCGGGGTCGGCGCGGTGCAGCTGGTAGAGGTCGATGACGTCCGTCTGCAGCCGGCGCAGGGACGCGTCGCAGGCACGTTTCACGTAGCCGGGGCGGCCGTTGGCCACGATGTGCTGATCGCCCACCAGCAGCCCGACCTTGGTCGACACGAAGGCGTCCTGCCGCCGCTCCTTCAACACCCGCCCGAGCAGGAGCTCGTTGGTGAACGGGCCGTACATGTCGGCCGTGTCGAGCAGACAGACGCCCAGGTCCAGGGCCCGGTGCACCGCCCTGACCGACTCCTCGCCCCGCTGCCGGGACGCGCTGTACGCCCAGTTCATCGGCATGCACCCCAGTCCGACGGCCCCCACCGCGAGTGCCGTCGCGCCGATCGTCCTGCGCTCCACCTGGTCGTGACCCTCCCTCGTCAGGCCACCCAACCTAACCTCTGCCCTTCCGCACCCCTGACATAGCCTCCTGACCATGACTGCTGACGTGTGGCTGCCCATCCCGCCGGACGAGATCGAGGGTCTTCCCGAGGGCCCCGCCTACCGCTACTGGAACGGCGAGGAGACCTTCCCCGCCGACCCGGCCGACTGCGCGTACTACGTCGTCCCCTACATGAAGCCCAGCGGCATCGGCACCCGCCCGTTGCCCGAGATGCGCTCCGTCCGGGTCGTCCAGACCCTCTCCGCGGGCATCGACCACGTGGAGCCCGGACTGCGGCACCTGCCCGAGGGTGTTCAGCTGTGCAACGCGCGCGGCGTGCACGAGGCCAGCACCGCGGAACTCACCCTCACCCTGATCCTCGCCTCCCTGCGCGGCGTTCCCGACTTCGTCCGGGCGCAGGACCGGGGCGAGTGGCTGGGCGGCTTCCGGCCCGCGCTCGCCGACCGGAAGGTGCTCATCGTCGGCTACGGATCGATCGGCGCCGCGATCGAGGACCGGCTCGTGCCGTTCGAGGTCGCGCCGGTCGTGCGCGTCGCGCGCTCCGCACGCACCACGGCGCGCGGCCCGGTGCACCCGCTCACCGAACTGCCCGCCCTGCTCCCGGAGGCGGACGTCGTCGTCCTCTCCACTCCGCTCACCGAGGCGACCCGCGGCCTGGCCGACGCGGAGTTCCTGTCCCGCATGAAGGACGGTGCCCTGCTCGTCAACGTCGCGCGCGGCCCCGTCGTCGACACGAAGGCGTTGCTCACCGAACTGGAGAGCGGGCGCATCATCGCCGCCCTCGACGTGACCGATCCCGAACCGCTGCCGCCGGGCCACCCCCTGTGGCAGGCTCCGGGCGTGCTCGTCAGCCCGCACGCCGGGGGCCCGACCTCCGCATTCCTGCCGCGCGCCAAGCGGTTGCTGGTGGACCAGTTGAGCCGTTTCGTGAACCGGGAGCCGCTGCGCAACGTGATCCTGACGACGGGCGCGTAGTCCGCTTCGGGTACCCTCCGCAACCTCCCGGATGCGGTGGGTACGCGCATATCCCCTGGTCGTCACGGAGAGTAGAGAACCTATGTCCCTGAGTGACGAACCTGGTGTATCGTCCGACAGGGGACGCGCCGCGCACCGGTCGGCGCCGGGGATGGATCTCAGACTGTGAGGGGGGCGACGGGCGATGCACGGCCTATGGACGAACGACCCGACGTGGCGGAGCCGCCGCCGGCGACCCTGGCGCACGACCACGACCGCGCGCAGACGGGGCCGGCCGGGCCACCACGGTCTGCCCGGCCCTCACCGGCACCGGCACGGCGGCCGCAGGACACAGGCACAGGCGATGCCGAGGGGCACGCGGGCCTCGGGAGCGGCGCGGACCGGGAGGCCCCGGTGAGTCCGCCGACCCCCGTACCCATGCTGGACGGCGCCCTCCGCGCGCAGCCCTCGCCCGGCCCCGCGCCGTCGTCCCGGTCGTCGGCCGCCACCGGCGGACCGACCCTCGTCCGCCAGCTCGTCCTGGCCCTGGTCTGCGCGGGATACGCCGTCGGTTCCGCGTTCGGCTGGGGGTCGGACTACGTCGCCAAGGTCATGGGCGACTTCGGGCTGAGCGCCGCCGCGGCCGCCGCCGCCGTCTCCTGCTTCGTCTACGCCCGTGGACCCCGCGTCCGCTTCCGGCCCGCCTGGCTGCTGTTCGCCCTCTCCTCGGCGATGGCCTCCCTGGGCAACGCGGTCTGGGGGTGGTACGAGGTCGTCCTGCGGCAGCCCGTGCCCAGCCCCAGCTACGCGGACCTGTTCTTCCTGTGCTTCGCGCCGCCCGCCATCGTGGGGCTGCTGGTGCTGGCCAAGCGGCCGGTGACGAAGGCGGGCTGGATCTGCCTCGGCCTCGACGCCTGGCTGATCGGCGGCTCGCTGCTGACCCTGGCGTGGAGCCTCGCGCTCGCCCAGGCGGCCAAGGCCGACGGTGGTTCCAGCGTGGCCCACTCCGCGCTCACGGTGGCGTACCCGCTGCTCGACATCGCGCTCGTCAGCATGGTGCTCGCCCTGCACTTCAGGCGCTCACCGGTCTGCCGTTCCGCGGTCAACACCGCCATCGGCGCGTTGGCCCTGACGGTGATGTGCGACGCCCTGTTCACCTCGCCGCTGCTGCACAACAGCTACCGCTCCGGCCAGTTGCTCGACGCCGGCTGGTTCGCCGGTTCGCTGTTGCTCGCCTACGCCCCCTGGGCCGCCTCCCGGCGCGGACGGGCGGCCGACGAGGACCGGGCCGGCGGGCACACACGCGTGGTGCGCGAACACGTGCCCGGCCAGCGGGGTGCCACCGGCCACCGTCCGGCACCGGCGGCCGTGCCCGGTCCCACGTCCGGCTCCGGCCCGGCGAGCGAGCGCGGGCGCTATCCCGCCGCCCGGCCCATCGCCGGTTCCCTGGCCGCGCTCACGCCGTACCTCGCCGCCGCCGTCTGCACCCTGGGCATCCTCTACAACGTCCTCAACGGCCGCAGCGTCGACCGCGTGGTCCTGCTGACCGGCGGCACCGTGGTGCTCGCCCTCGTCGTGCGCCAGGGCATCATGCTGCTCGACAACATCACCCTCACCCAGGAACTGGCCCAGAAGGAGAACCACTTCCGCTCCCTGGTGCAGGGCTCCAGCGACGTCATCATGATCGCCGCGCCCAACGGCATCCTCCGCTACGTCTCCCCGGCCGCCGCGGGGGTCTACGGGCGCCCGGCCGAGGAACTGGTCGGCAGCGAGCTGGCCGGTCTCATCCACCCGGAGGACCTCGGCTGCGTGGTCCACGAAGTGCGCCGGTTCCTCGCCGCGAATCCGGTGGAGGAGCCCACCACGCGCATCGAGTGCCGCTTCCGCTCCGGGGAGGGCGGCTGGCTCAACGTCGAGTCCACCGTCAACCGGCACCACGGCGGCCTGATCTTCAACAGCCGGGACGTGACCGAAAGAGTGCGCCTGCAGGCGCAGCTCCAGCACAACGCCGAACACGACCCGCTCACCGACCTGCCCAACCGCGCCCTGTTCACGCGGCGCGTCCAGCAGGCCCTGTCCGGCCGTCGCGCCTCGGACCGGGGCGCCGCCCTGCGCGGCACCGCGGTGCTCTTCATCGACCTGGACGGTTTCAAGGCCGTCAACGACACCATCGGGCACCAGGCCGGCGACGAGCTGCTGGTCCAGGCCGCCCGCAGACTGCACGAGGCCGTCCGCAAGGGCGACACCGCCTCCCGGCTGGGCGGCGACGAGTTCGCCGCCCTGATCGTCGGGGACGGCGCCGCCCGGGAGCGGGGCGCCCGCGAGCGGCAGATCCTGGAACTCGCCGACCGTCTCAGGACGACCCTCTCGCAGCCGTACCTCATCGACGGGAACGAGGTCCGGGTCAACGCCTCCATCGGAGTCGCCTTCGCCGAACCCGGCCTCGGCGCGGGCGAGTTGCTGCGCAACGCCGACCTCGCGATGTACCGCGCCAAGGCCGGCGGCAAGGGGCGCGTCGAGCTGTACAGACCGCAGATGCAGCAGGACGTCGTGCGCAAGGCCGAGCTGGCGACGCGCCTGCGGGCCGCGTTGCAGGACGGGGAGTTCGCGCTCCTGCACCAGCCGGTGGTCTCCCTGACGGACGGCCGGATCTCGTCGGTCTGCGCCCGCCCGCGCTGGCGCTCCTCCCAGGGGGTCCTGTTCACCCCGGCGGAGTTCCTGCGCGTGAGCGAGGACGGCGACAGGACCGCCGAGCTGGACCGCTGGGTGCTCCAGGAGGCCGTGGAGCAGGCCGCCGAGCGCGCGGCGGCCGGTCTGCCGGTGGCCGTCGCCATACGGATCGGCGCCCGCCGTCTGCTGGACCGCTCCATGCCGCTGGGGACCGTGGAGGCCTTGCTCACCCGGCACGGGCTGGCCCCGGGCTCTCTTGTGATCGAGCTGTCGGACATCGATCCACGGGTCGGCCTGGACGAGCTGGACCGTCGGCTGAACGCCCTGCGGAGAGTCGGCGTCCGCATCGCCCTGGACGGCTTCGGCAGCGGCTACGCGGCGATCACCGCGCTGCGGCGCCTCCCCGTGGACGTGCTCAAGCTCGACCGGGGGCTCGTCGAGGGCGTCGTGGAGTCGGCGCGGCTGCACAAGATCACCAGTGGTCTGCTGCGCATCGCCACCGACCTGGGGCTGAAGTCCGTGGCCGACGGGGTGGACCTGCCCGAGCAGATCGTCGCCCTGCGCGCGATGGGGTGTACGCACGGGCAGGGCATGGCGTTCTCCGGGCCGCTGGACGAGTACCGGCTGCGCAGGGCGCTCGGCACCGGTCGCTACCCGGTGCCGCACGGTCCGGCCGAACCCGCCTTCGCGGGCGGTGTCACGGCCGGTCTGCCCACCGTCCTGCATGGTGGCACGTCCCTCCGCTCACATAATGAGACGCCCGTCCCACCCACTTGACAGTGAGTGTGTGCCGGGTGGAGGGTCAGTGCCATGCGCACCCGAATTCTCGTACTTGGAAAGCGCGTCGGCTGAGCAGGTGACGTCCGGACCCTTCCGGACTCCCTGCGACCCACACCCGGCGCGCTCCCCTCGCTTGCCTTTTGGCACGAGGGGTTTTTTGTTGCACCAGCACCGCTGAGCAACAGTCACGCATCGCCCAAAACTCGCAAAAACCCTCAGCATCGAGAAGAGAATGCCGATGACCGAGCAGGCCACCGGGGCCCATCACCCGCAGCCCCGGCCCCGATCCGGAGGACAGTCCGCCCCCGAGCACGTCACGGGTGCGCAGTCCCTCATCCGCTCCCTCGAGGAGGTCGGGGTCGACACGGTATTCGGCATTCCCGGCGGCACCATCCTCCCGGCGTACGACCCGTTGATGGACTCCACCCGCGTGCGCCACGTCCTGGTCCGCCACGAGCAGGGCGCCGGCCACGCGGCCACCGGCTACGCGCAGGCCACCGGCAAGGTGGGCGTCTGCATGGCGACCTCGGGACCCGGCGCCACCAACCTGGTCACCCCGATCGCCGACGCGCACATGGACTCCGTGCCGCTGGTCGCGATCACCGGCCAGGTGGTGTCGTCCGCGATCGGGACGGACGCCTTCCAGGAGGCGGACATCGTCGGCATCACCATGCCGGTCACCAAGCACAGCTTCCTGGTCACCCAGGCCGAGGACATCCCCCGGGTCATCGCGCAGGCGTTCCACATCGCCTCCACCGGGCGCCCCGGCCCGGTCCTGGTCGACATCCCCAAGGACATCCTCCAGAAGAAGACCACCTTCTCCTGGCCCCCGGTCATGGACCTGCCCGGCTACCGCCCGGTCACCAAGCCGCACGCCAAGCAGATCCGCGAGGCCGCCAAGCTGATCACCGCCGCCAAGCGGCCGGTCCTCTACGTCGGCGGCGGCGTCCTCAAGGCGCAGGCCACCGCCGAGCTGAAGGTCCTCGCCGAACTCACCGGAGCGCCCGTCACCACCACCTTGATGGCGCTCGGCGCGTTCCCCGACAGCCACCCGCTGCACGTGGGCATGCCGGGCATGCACGGTTCGGTCAGCGCCGTCACCGCGCTGCAGAAGGCCGACCTGATCGTCGCCCTCGGAGCCCGCTTCGACGACCGCGTCACCGGCAAGCTCGACAGCTTCGCCCCGTACGCCAAGATCGTCCACGCCGACATCGACCCGGCCGAGATCGGCAAGAACCGCGCCGCCGACGTGCCGATCGTGGGCGACGCCCGCGAGGTCATCGCCGACCTCGTGCAGGCCGTCCAGAAGGAGCACAGCGAGGGCAACACGGGCGACTACAGCGCCTGGTGGAAGGACCTCAACCGCTGGCGCGACACCTACCCCCTCGGCTACGACCAGCCGGAGGACGGTTCGCTCTCCCCGCAGGCGGTCATCGAGCGCATCGGTCAGCTGGCGCCCGAGGGCACGGTCTTCGCGGCCGGCGTGGGCCAGCACCAGATGTGGGCCGCGCACTTCGTCCAGTACGAGCAGCCCGCCACCTGGCTGAACTCCGGCGGCGCCGGAACCATGGGCTACGCCGTCCCGGCCGCCATGGGTGCCAAGGCCGGCGTCCCCGACCGGACCGTCTGGGCGATCGACGGCGACGGCTGCTTCCAGATGACCAACCAGGAACTGACCACCTGCGCCCTGAACAACATCCCGATCAAGGTCGCCGTCATCAACAACGGCGCCCTCGGGATGGTCCGCCAGTGGCAGACCCTCTTCTACAACCAGCGGTACTCCAACACCGTGCTGCACTCCGGCCCCGACGACGTCAACCCGGAGGCCCGCGGCACCCGCGTCCCCGACTTCGTCAAGCTGTCGGAGGCCATGGGCTGCCACGCCATCCGTTGCGAGGACCCGGCCGACCTCGACAAGGTCATCGAGGAGGCCAACTCCATCAACGACCGCCCGGTCGTCGTGGACTTCATCGTCCACGAGGACGCCATGGTCTGGCCGATGGTCGCCGCCGGCACCTCCAACGACGAGATCATGGCCGCCCGGGACGTCCGCCCCGACTTCGGCGACAACGAAGACGACTGAGCGAGAGAGACCGAAGAGACCATGTCCAAGCACACGCTCTCCGTCCTGGTGGAGAACACCCCCGGCGTCCTGGCGCGGATCACCGCCCTCTTCTCCCGCCGCGGCTTCAACATCGACTCCCTCGCCGTCGGTGTCACCGAGCACCCCGACATCTCCCGCATCACCATCGTGGTGAGCGTCGAGGACTTCCCGCTGGAGCAGGTCACCAAGCAGCTCAACAAGCTGGTGAACGTGCTCAAGATCGTCGAGCTGGAGCCGAGTCAGGCCGTCCAGCGCGAACTCGTCCTGGTGAAGGTGCGCTCCGACAACGAGACGCGTTCCCAGATCGTCGAGATCGTCCAGCTCTTCCGCGCCAAGACCGTCGACGTCTCCCCGGAGGCCGTGACCATCGAGGCCACCGGCAGCAGCGACAAGCTGTCCGCCATGCTCCGGATGCTGGAACCGTACGGCATCAAGGAACTCGTCCAGTCCGGCACGATCGCCATCGGCCGCGGCGCCCGTTCGATCACGGACCGCTCGCTGCGCGCACTCGACCGGTCCGCATAACGACGGAAACGGGCGGCCGTGGACATCCCGGCCGCCCGCATTCCGAGACCCCGAACCTTCCCTTCCCCTCACCGGCATACGGTGGGACGCAACACCTGCACTCAAGGAGAGAACCCAGTGGCCGAGCTGTTCTACGACGCCGACGCCGACCTGTCCATCATCCAGGGCCGCAAGGTCGCGGTCATCGGGTACGGCAGCCAGGGCCACGCCCACGCCCTGTCGCTGCGCGACTCCGGCGTCGACGTGCGCGTCGGTCTGCACGAGGGCTCCAAGTCCAAGGCCAAGGCCGAGGAGCAGGGCCTGCGCGTGGTGAGCCCGTCCGAGGCCGCCGCCGAGGCCGACGTCATCATGATCCTCGTCCCGGACCCCATCCAGGCCCAGGTCTACGAGGAGCACATCAAGGACAACCTGAAGGACGGCGACGCCCTGTTCTTCGGCCACGGCCTGAACATCCGCTACGGCTTCATCAAGCCCCCGGCCGGCGTGGACGTCTGCATGGTCGCCCCCAAGGGCCCGGGCCACCTGGTGCGCCGTCAGTACGAGGAGGGCCGCGGCGTTCCCTGCATCGCCGCCGTCGAGCAGGACGCCTCCGGCAACGCCTTCGCGCTGGCCCTGTCGTACGCCAAGGGCATCGGCGGCACCCGCGCCGGCGTCATCAAGACGACCTTCACCGAGGAGACCGAGACCGACCTCTTCGGCGAGCAGGCCGTCCTCTGCGGTGGCACCGCCGCGCTGGTCAAGGCGGGCTTCGAGACCCTGACCGAGGCCGGCTACCAGCCGGAGATCGCCTACTTCGAGTGCCTGCACGAGCTGAAGCTGATCGTGGACCTCATGTACGAGGGCGGCCTGGAGAAGATGCGCTGGTCGATCTCCGAGACCGCCGAGTGGGGCGACTACGTCACCGGCCCGCGGATCATCACCGACGCCACCAAGGCCGAGATGAAGAAGGTCCTCGCCGAGATCCAGGACGGCACCTTCGCCAAGAACTGGATGGACGAGTACCACGGCGGTCTGAAGAAGTACAACGAGTACAAGCAGCAGGACTCCGAGCACCTGCTGGAGACCACCGGCAAGGAGCTGCGCAAGCTCATGAGCTGGGTCGACGAGGAGGCGTAAGCCTCAGCGCCGGGGGGCGGGGCGATGCCGCCCCGGCCCCTTCGGCGAACCCGGGGTAACGTCGGAGTGCGGCGTTGTCCAACCCGTCCAGCCACGGACGGGTGATCCTTCCGCAGAGGCGCAGGACGACCTCCGCCACGCCACTAGACTGCTGCACAACATACGCGTCAGGCCCACAGCGTCGTGCGTCTTCCACGCGGCTCAGCGACACCGAATGCGGCCGTCGGGACGGCCGTCCGCATTGGACTTGTGAGGACTCACGTGAGCTCGAAACCCGTCGTACTCATCGCCGAAGAGCTGTCGCCCGCGACCGTGGACGCACTCGGCCCCGATTTCGAGATCCGCCAGTGCAACGGCGCGGACCGGGCCGAACTGCTCCCCGCCATCGCCGACGTGGACGCGATCCTGGTCCGCTCGGCCACCAAGGTCGACGCCGAGGCCATCGCCGCCGCCAAGAAGCTGAAGGTCGTCGCCCGCGCCGGTGTCGGCCTCGACAACGTGGACGTCTCCGCCGCCACCAAGGCCGGCGTCATGGTGGTCAACGCCCCGACCTCCAACATCGTGACCGCCGCCGAGCTGGCCTGCGGCCTGATCGTCGCCACCGCCCGCAACATCCCGCAGGCCAACGCCGCGCTGAAGAACGGCGAGTGGAAGCGCAGCAAGTACACCGGCGTCGAGCTGGCCGAGAAGACCCTCGGTGTCGTGGGCCTCGGCCGCATCGGCGCCCTGGTCGCGCAGCGCATGTCGGCCTTCGGTATGAAGGTCGTCGCCTACGACCCCTACGTGCAGCCAGCGCGGGCCGCGCAGATGGGCGTCAAGGTGCTGTCGCTGGACGAGCTGCTCGAGGTCTCCGACTTCATCACCGTCCACCTCCCCAAGACCCCCGAGACCCTCGGCCTGATCGGCGACGAGGCGCTGCGCAAGGTCAAGCCGAGCGTGCGCATCGTCAACGCCGCGCGTGGTGGCATCGTCGACGAGGAGGCGCTGTACTCGGCGCTCAAGGAGGGCCGCGTCGCCGGCGCCGGCCTCGACGTGTACGCCAAGGAGCCCTGCACCGACTCGCCGCTGTTCGAGTTCGACCAGGTCGTCTGCACCCCGCACCTCGGCGCCTCCACGGACGAGGCCCAGGAGAAGGCCGGCATCGCCGTCGCCAAGTCGGTCCGCCTCGCCCTCGCCGGTGAGCTGGTCCCCGACGCGGTCAACGTCCAGGGCGGTGTCATCGCCGAGGACGTCAAGCCCGGTCTGCCGCTCGCCGAGCGCCTCGGCCGCATCTTCACCGCGCTGGCCGGCGAGGTCGCCGTCCGCCTCGACGTCGAGGTCTACGGCGAGATCACGCAGCACGACGTGAAGGTGCTGGAGCTGTCCGCCCTCAAGGGTGTCTTCGAGGACGTCGTCGACGAGACCGTCTCCTACGTCAACGCCCCGCTGTTCGCCCAGGAGCGCGGCGTCGAGGTCCGCCTGACCACCAGCTCGGAGTCCCCGGAGCACCGCAACGTCGTCACCGTGCGCGGCACCCTCCAGGACGGCGAGGAGGTGTCGGTCTCCGGCACGCTGGCCGGCCCCAAGCACCTCCAGAAGATCGTCGCCGTCGGCGAGTACGACGTGGACCTCGCCCTCGCCGACCACATGGTCGTCCTGCGCTACGAGGACCGTCCCGGCGTCGTCGGCACCGTCGGCCGCGTCATCGGCGAGGCCGGCATCAACATCGCCGGCATGCAGGTCGCCCGTGCGACGGTCGGCGGCGAGGCGCTGGCCGTGCTGACCGTCGACGACACGGTGCCCTCCGGGGTGCTGGCCGAGGTCGCCGCGGAGATCGGTGCGACGTCGGCCCGGTCGGTGAACCTGGTCTGAGTGACCTCTCCGGGGGCTACCGCCCCCGGACCCCCGTTCGCCCCGAACGGGCTCGTCCTCAAACGCCGGACGGGCTGGGACGTCCAGCCTGTCCGGCGTCCTCCTTGCACGTCTCCTCGCGCACTCGGACCTTCCGCAGCGTGACCGACGCCAGGACCGCCGCGCCGGCGAGCACCACCGCGCCCGCGATCGCCGCCGCGTGCATCCCACTGGTGAACGCCTCCCGTGCCGCGGTGGCCAGGGCGTCTCCCGCGCGCCCCGGCAACTGCCCGGCGACGGCCAGTGCGCTGCCCAGCGTCTCGTGTGCCGCCTCCGGTGCCGAGTCCGGCATCTCCTGCCGGTAGACCGCCGTACCGATGGAGCCGAGCACCGCCATTCCCAGCGCCCCGCCGAACTCGGCGCCGGTCTCCATGAGGGAGGACGCGGAGCCGGCCCGCTCCACCGGCGCGGCGCTCAGCGCGAGATCCATGATCTGGGACATCACCATGGTGACGCCCGAGGCGAGGACCCCGCAGGCCACCAGCCCCAGCGCCAGCGCGTCCGTGTCCACGAGCGTCAGCAGGCCGTAGCCGCAAGCGGCGAGGGCGAAGCCCGCCGACACCACGTGGGCACGGTTGACGCCCTTCTGCACCAGGTGGGCCGCGAGCGGCGCCGCGAAGCCGATCGGCACCGAGGGCAGCAGCGCCCACAGGGCCGCCTCCAGCGCGCTCTTGCCCACGACCGACTGGATGTACTGCGTGGTGAAGAACGCCGAGCCCATCATCGCGAACATCGTGACCAGGTTGAGGACGACGGCCGGGGCGAAACCGCGCGCGCGGAAGAGGGCGGGGGAGACCATCGGCGAGGCGGTGGTCCGCTGCCGGTGCACGAACAGCGCCGCGAAGAGCAGGCCCACGGTCACCGCCATGACGTACCGGACGTTCCAGCCCTCGGTCGAGATCTCCTTGAGGCCGTAGACCACCGGGAGCACCGCGGCCATCGACAGGGGAACGCTCACCCAGTCGAAGCGGCCCGGCGCCGGGTCTTTCGACTCCGGCAGCAGGAGCGGGCCCAGGACCAGGAGCAGGGCTATCGCCGGCAGGTTCACCAGGAACACCGAGCCCCACCAGAAGAACTCGACCAGCACCCCGCTCAGCACCGAGCCCAGCGCCACGCCGGCCGTCATCACGCCGGACCAGATCGCGATGGCCTGCGCCCGCTGGGCGGGGTCGGTGAACAGGGAGCGGACCAGGGCCAGCGTCGAGGGCATCAGGGTCGCGCCGCCGATGCCGAGCAGCGCGCGGGCCGCGATGAGCATCTCGGCGCTGTGCGCGTACGCCGCGGTCAGCGAGGCGGCGCCGAAGGCCGCGGCGCCGATCATCAGCAGCCTGCGGCGGCCGATGCGGTCGCCGACCGACCCCATGGTGATCAGCAGGCCGGCCACGGCGAAGGCGTAGACGTCGAAGATCCACAGTTGCTGGGTGCCGCTGGGCGCGAGGTCGGCGTTGATCGCCGGGATCGCGAAGTACAGGACCGACACGTCCATGGAGACCAGCAGCAGCGGGAGCATCAGCACGCACAGCGCCGTCCATTCGCGGCGGCCGGCGCGTACGACGGGGGAGTTGCTCGTCGAATCGGTTGTCATACCGAGGACTGTACGCACGTCTTATACACCTGTCTATGACGGCTGTATAAGACGTGCGTCTGGGACGGTTGTATGGGCCGGGAGTAGGGTGACGCCATGGGACACCGCGAAGACCTGCTCGAAGGCGCCAAGCGCTGCCTGTTGCAGAAGGGGTTCGCGCGGACGACCGCGCGGGACATCGTCAAGGAGTCGGGCACCAACCTGGCGTCGATCGGCTACCACTACGGCTCGAAGGACGCGCTGCTCGCACAGGCCTACGTCGAGCTGGTGGAGGCGATGTCCGACGCCTTCGAGGGCGGCCCCGAGGCGGACCTGCCCGGCGATCCCGGCTCGCTGGAGCGGTTCACGGCGGTGTGGGCGAACATCATCGGCACCATGCGGGACCCGGGCTCGCTGTGGCGGCTCAGCATGGAGATCGTGGCCATGGGCGACCAGCTGCCCGAGGTGCGGGACCACCTGGCGGGGGCCCAGCGGGACGGCGCGCGCGGTCTCGTCACGCTCTTCATGGGCGGCCGGGAGGAGGACGTCCCGGAGGAGACCGTCGACACCCTCGGCGGCTTCTACGTCACGATGCTGATGGGCCTGATGGTCCAGTGGTCGTTCGGCCCGCAGTACGCCCCCGAGGCCGACCGGCTCGCCGAGGGACTGCGCCAGGTCGTCGAGGGTGTCCGCAAGGGCTGAGCGACGCTCACAGGCGGGCGGCCTTCAACGCCATGTGCAGCAGCAGCCGGTCCTCCCCGTCGTCCAGGTCCAGGCCCGTGAGCTGTTCGACGCGGGACAGCCGGTAGTACAAGGTCTGCCGGTGGATGCCGAGCTCTGCGGCCGTGCGGCCCGCCTGGCCCGCGCAGTCCAGGTAGACCTCGGCGGTGCGGGCCAGCTCGCGGTGGGCGGGGGAGAGCAGCACCCGTACGGCCGGGTCATGGGCGGACCGCGCCGGCAACCCGGTCAGCAGGCGGAACGCCCCGATGGACGTCCACTCGGCGACCGGCCCGAACCGGCTCTCGGCGCGCGCCGCCCGGGCCGCCGCCGACGCCTCCTGCCAGGCGGCCCCCAGCTCCGCCAGGCCGGTGCGCGGGGCGGAGACCCCTGCCGCCGTCACCGCGCCCGCCCGGGCCGCCGCCACCGCCCCGGCCGCCGAACCGACGGCCCCGGCCGCGCCCCGCGCCCGCTCCAGCAGCCGCCCCGCCGCCGAGGTCGCCGGCGTCAGCACGTCCGCCGAGCGCAACCGGACCAGCAGCGCCAGCGACTGGGCCGTCGCTCCCCACGGCACCGTGCACAGCGCCGTCGCCCCCGGCACCGTACGGACCGAGGGGGCGTCGTCGGGGTCGGCCGACGGCCAGGGGGCCACGCACACCACGGCGTGCGGGGTGTCCGCGCGGGCGCCGAGCGCGGTGCGCAGCTCGGCCACCGCCATGTCCCGCTGCCAGTCGCGCTCCGCGGTCAGCACCGCCCGCAGCTCCCGGCTCAGGTCGGCGCCGTGCTGCGCCTCGTCCGCGAGCAGCGCGCCGATCCGGCCGGTGACCTCCATGGCCGCCGCCAGCTGCCGCTCGGTCGGGCCGGGGTCGGTGTCCAGGAGCCACACGTAGCCGAGGACGACACCCCGATGGCGTACCGGGAGGCAGGTGCGTCCGCGATAGACCCCCGCCTCCGGGGTCGGCGGAATGCGGACGGGACCCTTCGCGCGGGTGATGCCGAAGCCCTCGAACCACGCCCGGACGGCCGCGGTGGAGCGCCGGGTCAGGATCGAGCGGGTGCGCACCGGGTCCAGTACGGACGGGTCCAGGTCGCCCTCGCTGTCGTAGGCGCCGAAGGCGATCAGCTCGAAGTCGCGGTTCTCCAGGGTCGCGGGGGCGCCCAGCAGTTCGGAGATCTCGTCGACCAGCTCCTGGTAGTCGCCCCGGGCGCCCCCGGAGCCTGCGCCTGCGGCACCTCTGGAATCCGACGTCACCCTGGGCATTCTGCCGCATTTGCGCACGGCCTTCATACATCTGTCTGAGATCCGTGGCACGGATGCGTGACAGCTGTCGATGGCCCACGATCGGGGTCATCCTTAGATTTCACGGTGGTTCTCCGTGCCGTTCCCGAAACGTCGGGCGACGGCCCTGTGTTGGTTGGTAAGTGGAGGTGCCCCGTGCTGGGTCCCGTGATTCTCGCCGCGTCCCGCAGCGACCGGATGCGTCGGCTGGTCTCCGCCGCGCCCGTGACCAAGCCGGTCGTCGACCGGTTCATCCCCGGCGAGACGGTCGACGAGATCGTCCCGATCATCCGGGAGCTGACCGGGCAGGGCCTGGAGCTGACGATGGACGTCGTCGGCGAGGACATCACGACCCCGGAGCAGGCGGAGGCCGCCCGCGACGCCTACCTGGAGCTGATCGACCGGCTCGAGCCGCTGGACCTCGGCACCCGCGCCGAGATGTCCGTGAAGCTGTCGATGTTCGGCCAGGCGCTGGACGGCGGCCACGAGCTGGCCCTGAAGAACGTGCGCCCGGTCGTCGAGGCCGCCGCCGCGATCGGCACCACCGTCACCCTCGACGCCGAGGACCACACCACCCTCGACTCGATGTTCGCCATCCACGAGGAGCTGCGGAAGGACTTCCCGCAGACCGGCTGCGTCATCCAGGCCTACCTCTTCCGCACCGAGGCCGACGCGCGCCGGCTCGCCGAGAACGGCTCTCGCGTACGGTTGGTGAAGGGCGCCTACAAGGAGCCCGCCGAGGTCGCCTACCAGCAGCGCCACGAGATCGACAAGGCGTACGTGCGCATCCTGCGGACGCTGATGGAGGGCGAGGGTTACCCGATGATCGGGTCCCACGACCCGCGCCTGATCTCCATCGCGCAGGAGCTGGCCCGCACCGCCGGGCGCAAGCTCGACGAGTACGAGTTCCAGATGCTGTACGGCATCCGCGGCGACGAGCACCTGCGGCTCGCCGCCGAGGGCCACCGCATGCGCGTGTACACCGCCTACGGCACCGACTGGTACGGCTACTTCATGCGCCGTCTGGCGGAGAAGCCGGCCAACCTCCGGTTCTTCGCCCGCTCGATGGTGAGCAAGGGCTGAGCCCGCACCCGCTCGCACAACCCGCTCAAGTCAAGGAGTAACGGAACCCATGGACGCTGTGACCCAGGTCCCCACCCCCGTCAACGAGCCGGTGCACGGCTACGCCCCCGGCTCGCCCGAGCGTGCCCGTCTGGAGGCCAAGCTCAAGGAGCTGGCCGACAACCCGATCGACCTGCCCTGCACCATCGGTGGCGAGAAGCGGATGGGCGGCGGTGAGCGCTTCGACGTCGTGCAGCCGCACAACCACAAGGCGCGCCTGGGCACGTACGCCAACGCCACCCAGCAGGACGCCCAGGACGCGATCGACGCCGCCCTGGCCGCCGCCCCCGCGTGGCGCGCGATGTCCTTCGACGACCGCGCGGCGATCATCCTGCGCGCCGCCGAGCTGCTGTCCGGCCCGTGGCGCGAGACCATCGCCGCCTCCACCATGCTCGGCCAGTCCAAGACGGCCCAGCAGGCCGAGATCGACAGCCCCTGCGAGCTGATCGACTTCTGGCGCTTCAACGTCCACTACGCCCGCCAGATCCTGGCCGAGCAGCCCCCGGCCAACTCCCCGGGCGTGTGGAACCGCATGGACCACCGTCCGCTGGAGGGCTTCGTCTACGCGATCACGCCCTTCAACTTCAGCGCGATCGCCGCCAACCTGCCTACCGCCCCGGCCCTGATGGGCAACGTGGTGGTCTGGAAGCCGTCCCCGACGCAGACCCACGCCGCCGTGCTGCTGATGCAGCTGCTGGAGGAGGCCGGGCTGCCCAAGGGCGTCATCAACCTCGTCACCGGCGACGGCATCGCGGTCTCCGAGGTCGCCCTGGAGCACCGGGACCTCGCGGGCATCCACTTCACCGGCTCGACCAAGACCTTCCAGCACCTGTGGAAGACGGTCGGCAACAACATCGAGAAGTACCGCACCTACCCGCGCCTGGTCGGCGAGACGGGCGGCAAGGACTTCCTCGTCGCCCACCCGAGCGCCGACCGCGCCGTGCTGAAGACCGCGCTGACCCGCGGTGCCTTCGAGTACCAGGGCCAGAAGTGCAGCGCCACCTCCCGCGCGTACATCCCGGCGTCCATCTGGAACGACGGCTTCAAGGAGGAGTTCGCCGCCGAGGTCGACTACCTCACCATGGGTGACGTCACCGACCTGTCGAACTTCATCGGCGCCGTCATCGACGAGCGGTCCTTCGCCAAGAACAAGGCCGCCATCGACCGTGCCAAGCAGGACGACGCCTGCACGATCGTCGCCGGCGGCTCCTACGACGACTCGGTCGGCTACTTCGTCCGTCCGACGGTCATCGAGTGCACCGACCCGGAGAACGAGGTCTTCCGCACCGAGTACTTCGGCCCGATCCTCGCCGTGTACGTCTACGAGGACGACAAGTACGACGAGATGCTGACCCAGATGGAGTCGGTCTCCGACTACGCCCTCACCGGCTCGGTCATCTCCAACGACCGCGCGGCGGCGGCGTACACGATGGAGAAGCTGCGCTACGCGGCCGGCAACTTCTACATCAACGACAAGTCGACCGGCGCCGTCGTCGGCCAGCAGCCCTTCGGCGGCGGCCGTGCCTCCGGCACCAACGACAAGGCCGGCGCCCCGCAGAACCTGATGCGCTGGACGCTGACCCGCGCCATCAAGGAGACGCTGGTCGCGCCGACCGACTACACGTACCCGCACATGGGCTGACGCCCCCTCGGTACGCCCGCCGGCGGGCCAGGTCACCCGACCTGGCCCGTCGGCGTTTTCGCAGGTCAGCATGGTGTGGTCGAGGCCACTGTCTCAGATAGTAGGAAGTCCGAGTAATTGTGGAGACAGACGCTCCGCACTCCCTTAGCTTTGTAGGAGCCGAACGTCCCGCTCGATCGAGCGAAGGGCGGTCGTGAGCCGGGCCCCGTGCAGGCAACCCCTGCGGCTCCGCGCTCCCCGCCCCTTCCGGCCTCACGCAATCCCCTTTCTCCGCACCCCGTGTGCTGTGCCGAAGGAGTCGATTCCCATGGCCGAGACCACCGTCCGCCGCCGAGTCCGCCACCTCTCCCGTACGAGCGACTCCGACCGCAAGAACGCGGCCGCCGCCCTCCAGCGCGCCCTCGACCGCCGGGACAACGGCGGCGCCACCGGCCACTGAGCCGTGCGGGACGACAGTGGCGTCCGAATGCCGGACGCCGCATGTCATCCCGTGGGACGAGCAGTAGGGTGCCGTCATGTCTCCCAGCATCAAACTCGCAGTGATTCCCGGTGACGGCATCGGCCAGGAGGTCGTGGCCGAAGGTCTGAAGGTCCTCTCCGCCGTCCTTCCGCAGGATGTGAAGCTGGAGACCAAGGAGTTCGACTTCGGCGCCCGGCGCTACCACGCCACCGGTGAGACCCTCACCGACGCCGACCTCGACGCCCTCAAGGCGCACGACGCCATCCTGCTCGGCGCGATCGGCGACCCCTCGGTGCCGTCCGGCGTCCTGGAGCGCGGCTTCCTGCTCAAGCTCCGCTTCGCCTTCGACCACCACGTCAACCTGCGGCCGTCCAAGCTGCTGCCGGGTGTCGCCACCCCGCTCGCCGGGCAGCCGGAGATCGACTTCGTCGTCGTCCGCGAGGGCACCGAGGGCCCGTACACCGGCAACGGCGGCACCATCCGCAAGGGCACCGAGCACGAGGTCGCCACCGAGGTCTCCGTCAACACGGCCTACGGTGTCGAGCGCGTCGTGCGCGACGCCTTCGCCCGCGCGCAGGCCCGCCCGCGCAAGAAGCTGGCGCTGATCCACAAGAACAACGTGCTGACCTTCGCCGGTCACCTGTGGACGAACGTCTTCAACAAGGTGGCCGAGGAGTACCCCGAGGTCACCACCGAGTACATGCACGTCGACGCGGCGACCATCTACCTGGTCACCCAGCCCGAGCGCTTCGACGTGATCGTCACCGACAACCTCTTCGGCGACATCATCACCGACCTCGCCGCGGCCGTCTCCGGCGGCATCGGCGTCGCCGCGAGCGGGAACATCAACCCGTCCGGTGAGTTCCCCTCGATGTTCGAGCCGGTCCACGGTTCCGC
The DNA here is from genome assembly GCF_046628145.1 of Streptomyces mutabilis. Classification (NCBI taxonomy): domain Bacteria; kingdom Bacillati; phylum Actinomycetota; class Actinomycetes; order Kitasatosporales; family Streptomycetaceae; genus Streptomyces; species Streptomyces mutabilis. The sequence goes on from NZ_CP176874.1 coordinate 5,533,798, forward strand.
GCCCGACATCGCCGGCCAGGGCAAGGCCGACCCCACCGCCACGGTCCTCTCCGTCGCCCTGCTGCTGCGCCACCTCGGCTACGAGGCCGAGGCCGCCCGCATCGAGGACGCGGTCTCGGCCGACCTCGGTGAGCGCGCCGGCCGGCCGGCCCGCTCCACCTCGGAGATCGGCGACGCGCTCGCCGTACGAGTAGCCGGCTGATCCGGCACGCTCGAAATCCAACCTTTCGAAGCCGCCGGGTCCGAAAAACAAGGCACCCGGCGGCTTTCTCCTGCGTCCGCCAGGTGCGACCATCGAACCCTGGGCCGCATTCACCCCGTTTCATCCGTCACGAGCCGCGCGCGATAATCGGACGCGAAGCCGCGACATGAGGGAATGCTCGGACGTCCTAGCACCGGCCACCGGCCGTACGGGCGTGACAGCGGCCCGTCACAATCAAAACCGGTGAAGGACAACAACCCATGACGACGCCCACGATCGAGCTCAAGCCCTCCGCCACCCCGCTCTCCGACGCCGAGCGGGAAGCGATTCTGGCCAACCCCGGGTTCGGCCGCCACTTCACCGACCACATGGTGACGATCAAGTGGACCGAGGGCCGCGGCTGGCACGACGGACAGCTCGTCCCGTACGGCCCGCTCTCCCTCGACCCGGCCACCATGGTCCTGCACTACGCGCAGGAGATCTTCGAGGGCCTGAAGGCCTACCGCCGTCCCGACGGCAGCGTCGCCACCTTCCGCCCGGAGAAGAACGCCCAGCGCTTCCAGGCCTCCTCGCGCCGCCTGGGCATGCCGGAGCTGCCGGTGGAGACCTTCATCGAGGCGTGCGACGCGCTGGTGCGGCAGGACGAGAAGTGGGTCCCGGCGCACGGCGGCGAGGAGTCGCTCTACCTGCGCCCCTTCATGATCGCGACCGAGGTCGGCCTGGGCGTGAAGCCGGCCAACGAGTACCAGTTCCTGGTCATCGCCTCCCCGGCCGGCGCCTACTTCCCCGGCGGGGTCAAGCCCGTCTCCATCTGGGTCTCCGAGGACCGCGTCCGCGCCGTCCCCGGCGGCATGGGCGACGCCAAGACCGGCGGCAACTACGCGGCCTCCCTGCTCGCCCAGGCCGAGGCCGCCACCAAGGGCTGCGACCAGGTCTGCTACCTCGACGCGATCGAGCGCAAGTGGGTCGAGGAGCTCGGCGGCATGAACCTGTACTTCGTGTACGGCGACAAGATCGTCACGCCCACGCTCACCGGCTCCATCCTCGAGGGCGTCACCCGCGACTCGCTCCTCACCGTCGCCCGTGACCTCGGCTACGAGGCCGAGGAGGGCCGGATCTCGGTAGACCAGTGGCAGCGCGACTCGGAGAACGGCACCCTGACCGAGGTCTTCGCCTGCGGTACGGCGGCCGTGATCACGCCGGTCGGCACGGTCAAGCGCGCCGGTGCGCAGTGGCAGCAGAGCGGGGGCGAGACCGGGGCGGTCACGCAGCGGCTCCGCGACGCGCTGCTGGACATCCAGCGGGGTACCGCCGAGGACAAGCACGGGTGGATGCACCGGCTGGTCTGAGGCGCGCCCGGCGCCGGGGCGGGCCTTGCCGGGGGCTTCGCCCCCGGCCCCCCGCTCCGGCCTAGACGGCCTCGTCCTCGAGCGCCGGACGGGCCGAGTCGGCCGCCCCCGGGCTCTGCCGAGAGCGAGCCCGGGGCTGAGACAGGAGCAGGTACACCACCCCGCCCACCAGCCCCGACAGCAGGAAACTGCAGTCCACCCCGCCGGTGAGCGCCAGCAGCGGTCCCTCGTACGACGGCAGGGACACCGCCAGCACGCCGACCACCGCGCCCGCCGCCCAGGCCGCCGTGGCCGGGAGGTTCCAGCCGGCGCGGTACCAGTAGGCGCCGCCCCGCGCCCGGCGGTTGAAGACCTGGAGCGCGTCGGCGTCGTACTCCCCGCCGCAGCGCACGAAGCCGATCATCGTGATGACGGCCCACGGGGTGCCGATCGCCGTCAGCAGCAGCACGAAGGACGTCATCGCCGCCTGCGCGTCCCAGGTGTAGTGGCCGGCGAAGACGCAGGCGGTGGCGACGACGGCGACCGCGCAGGTGGCCCGGGCCCGGGAGGCGCGCGGCAGGATGGCGTCCAGGTCCAGGCCCATGGAGTACAGCATCAGCCCCGCGTTGCCGACCGAGCCCGCGGAGGCGGCCAGCAGCAGCGGCACCAGGTACCAGGTGGGGGCGGCGTCGACCAGCGGACCCGCGTAGTCGAGGGCGGCGCGGGCGGCGTACGACGTGAAGGTGCCGAAGAGCTGCGGCACCAGCAGGCCCAGCATCAGCCCCAGCCAGGTCGCGTGCAGGACCCGGCGGGAGGAGAAGCGGGCCGGTGAGATGTAGCGCGTGTAGTCGCCGAGCAGCGTGATGAACGCGATCGGTCCGGACAGACCGGCGGCCACGGCGGCGAGCAGCCACGTCGGCCAGAACCCGCCCAGCAGGTAGCCGCCCGCCTCGGGCAGCGCGGCGGTCGTGAAGTCGGGGGCGTAGGCGATCAGTCCGAGGACCAGCAGGGCGGTCATGCCGAAGGCCAGCACCCGGGACATGGCGAGCAGCACCCGGTAGCCGTAGACCGCGCCCGCGACGGTCGCCGCGGCGAGCAGCCCGTAGACGACGGCGTACGCGGCCCCGCCCTGCGGCAGACCGAAGAGCCGGCCCAGCACGCCCATCATCACGTCCCCGCCGATCCACACGGTCAGCGCGGTGTAGCCGAGGGCGAGCAGCAGCCCCACCACCGAGCCGACCAGTCGCCCGCGCACCCCGAACTGGGCGCCGGACGACGTGGAGAGGTTGGTGCCGGTGCGCAGGGAGACCAGGGCCAGCGGCGCCGTGAAGACCGTGCCGACGACCGTGCCCGCCACCACGGAGCTGACCGACGCCCACCAGTCCAGGCCGAAGGACGGCGGCAGCCAGCCGAAGACGATCACGCCGAGGCAGAGGTTGGAGCCCAGCAGGATCGAGACGAGGTCCCGCGGCCCGCTGGTGCGTTCCTCCTCGGGGACGGTGTCGACTCCGCGCTGTTCGATCGGCATGGCTGGTCTCCTTCGACGGCCGCCTGTGGTTTAGAGCGACGCTCAATGTGACGTGCGGCGCTGCTGTCCGTCAACGGTTCCGTTCCATGTATTTGCCGCTTAGAGTGATGTTCAAATTCGAGGGAAGGCAAGGAGGTGCCACGTCGTGAGACTGACTCCCACGGAACGTGACCGGCTGCTGCTCTTCGGGGCGGCCGAGCTGGCCCGGGCCCGCCGTGCCCGTGGGCTCAGGCTCAACGTGCCGGAGGCGACCGCGCTGATCGCGGACACCGTGTGCGAGGCCGCCCGCGACGGCGCCCGGCTCGCGGAGGCGATCGAGCGGGCCCGGTCCGTGCTGGGCCCGGACGACGTGCTGCCCGGTGTCGCGGACGTGGTCACCGAGGTGCACGTGGAGGCCGTCTTCGACGACGGGTCCCGGCTCGCCGTGGTCGGCGACCCCATCGGGGACGGGCTGGGGGAGGAGGCACCGGGCGCCCTGCTGCCCGGGCCCGACCACGCCGAGCCCGAGGCCGCGGTGCGCATCCCGGTGACCAACACCGCGACCGTGCCGGTCTCCGTGACCTCCCACTTCCACTTCTTCGAGGCCAACCCGCGACTGGACTTCGACCGCGAGCGGGCCTACGGCATGCGGCTGGCCGTCCCCGCCGGATCCTCGGTCCGCATCGGGCCGGGGGAGAGCGCCGAGGTCGGCCTCGTGCCCATCGGCGGGCGGCGGATCGCGATCGGCTTCGCGGGCCTGGTGGACGGGCCGCTGGACGCGCCGGGCGCGAGGGAAGAGGCGCTGCGGCGGGCCGCGGCCTGCGGCTACCTGGGGGTCGCACAGGACGTACGGGAAGTGCAGGAAGAGCGGGAAGCGCGCGGAGTACCAGGAGAGCCGCACGCACCGGAAGGAGGCGGGCGATGAGCCGCTCGAAAGGACGCGAGATCAGCGAGTCGATCCACGTCGACCCCCACGCCTACGCCGCCACCCACGGCCCCCGGGCCGGCGACCGCGTCCGCCTCGGTGACTCGGGGCTGGTGATCCGCGTGGAGTCCGACGCCCAGCGGTACGGCGACGAGTTCCTGGCCGGCTTCGGCAAGACCGCCCGCGACGGACTGCACCTCAAGGCCGCCGCCGTCCGCGAGACCTGCGACGTCGTGATCAGCAACGTCGTCGTGATCGACGCGGTCCAGGGCATCAGGAAGGTGTCGATCGGCATCCGCGAGGGGCGGATCAGCGGGATCGGCAGGGCCGGCAACCCCGACACCCTCGACGGGGTCGACGTCGTGGTCGGCACCGGCACCACCATCGTCTCCGGCGAAGGGCTCATCGCCACCGCCGGAGCCGTCGACACCCACGTCCACCTGCTCTCACCGCGGATCATGGAGGCGTCGCTCGCGTCCGGCGTGACGACGATCATCGGGCAGGAGTTCGGCCCGGTGTGGGGCGTCGGCGTCAACTCGCCTTGGGCGCTGAAGCACGCGTTCGGCGCGTTCGACGCCTGGCCCGTCAACATCGGCTTCCTCGGCCGGGGTTCGTCGTCCCACGAGGCGCCGCTGATCGAGGCGCTGGCCGAGGGCGGCGCGAGCGGTTTCAAGGTGCACGAGGACATGGGCGCCCACACCCGCGCCCTGGACACCGCCCTGCGCGTCGCCGAGGAGCACGACGTCCAGGTCGCCCTGCACAGCGACGGCCTGAACGAGTGCCTGTCGGTCGAGGACACCCTCCGCGTCCTGGAGGGCCGCACCATCCACGCCTTCCACATCGAGGGCTGCGGCGGCGGACACGTCCCCAACGTCCTGAAGATGGCCGGCGTGCCCAACGTGATCGGCTCCTCCACCAACCCCACCCTGCCCTTCGGCCGGGACGCGGTCGCCGAGCACTACGGCATGATCGTCTCCGTCCACGACCTCAAGACCGACCTGCCGGGCGACGCCGCCATGGCCCGCGACCGCATCCGCGCCGGGACCATGGGCGCCGAGGACGTGCTGCACGACCTGGGCGCCATCGGCATCACCTCCTCCGACGCGCAGGGCATGGGCCGGGCCGGTGAGACCGTCCGCCGCACCTTCGCGATGGCCGGCAAGATGAAGGCCCAGTTCGGCGCCGACGGGGACGACGACAACGAGCGCGTCCTGCGCTACATCGCCAAGCTGACCGTCAACCCGGCCATCGCCCACGGCCTCTCCCACGAGGTCGGCTCGATCGAGGTCGGCAAGCTGGCCGACATCGTGCTGTGGCGGCCGGACCACTTCGGCGCCAAGCCGCAGCTCGTCCTCAAGTCGGGCTTCCCGGCGTACGGCGTGGTCGGCGACCCGAACGCGGCCACCGACACCTGCGAACCCCTCGTCCTCGGTCCGCAGTTCGGCGCCCACGGCGCCACCCCGGCCGAGATATCGGTGGCCTTCGTCGCGCAGGCCGCCCTCGACCAGGGCAACGACACCATGCCGACCCGCCGGCGCAGGGTCGCCGTGCGCGGCACCCGCGGCATCGGTCCGGCCGACCTGCGCCTGAACTCCCGTACCGGCGCGGTCGACGTGGACCAGCGCACCGGCCTCGTCACCCTCGACGGCGACCCGTTGCGCTCCGAACCGGCCGACTCGGTCTCCCTCAACCGCCTCTACTTCCTCTGACCTGCCCCCCGACCTCCTGGGACACCTCCATGACCTTCCGCATGCCCCCCGAGTGGGCCCCGCACGAACGCACCTGGATGGCCTGGCCCGGCCCCAACCCGACGTTCGCCGACGACCAGGAGCTGGCCGAGGCCCGTGCGGCCTGGGCGTCCGTGGCCCGCGCGGTGCGCCGCTTCGAGCCGGTGACGATGGTGCACGGACCCGGCCAGGGCGACACCGCGCGCGAGCTGCTGGGCCCGGACGTCGACCTGGTGGAGCGCGAGCTGGACGACGCCTGGATGCGGGACATCGGCCCGACCTTCGTGACGGACGGGCAGGGCGGGCTGGCCGCCGTGGACTGGGTGTTCAACGGCTGGGGCGCCCAGGACTGGGCCCGCTGGGAGCACGACTCCAAGATCGCCCACCATGTCGCGGACCTCGCCGGCGTCCCCGTCCTCGGCAGCACGCTCGTCAACGAGGGCGGCGCTATCCACGTCGACGGCGAGGGCACGGTCCTGCTGACCGACACCGTCCAGCTCGGCCCCGGCCGCAACCCCGGCTGGACCCGCGAGCAGGTCGAGGCGGAGATCCACGCCAAGCTGGGCACGAGCAAGGCGATCTGGCTCCCGCACGGCCTGACCGGTGACTACGGCAGGTACGGCACCCAGGGCCACGTCGACATCGTCGCGGCCTTCGCCCGCCCGGGCACCGTCGTCGTGCACAGCCAGCGCGACCCCGCCCACCCCGACCACGCCCGCTCGCAGCTGTACGCGGAGATCCTGCGCGGCCAGACCGACGCCAAGGGGCGCCGCCTGGAGGTCGTCGAGGTCCCCGCCCCGACCGTCCTGAAGGACGAGGAGGGCGACTGGGTCGACTACTCGTACATCAACCACTACCTGTGCAACGGCGGCGTCGTCCTGTGCGCCTTCGACGACCCGCACGACGAACTCGCGGCGGGCATCTTCCGGCGCCTGTTCCCCGAGCGCACGGTGACACCGGTGGACGCCCGTACGATCTTCGCGGGCGGTGGAGGCATCCACTGCATCACGCAACAGCAGCCGAGGATCTAGAAGGAGTCAGCCATGGCCGGTGCGGCGCGAGCGCGGAAGAACGCACCGCCCCGCGAGGACGTCCTCGCCGCCGCCATGGAGATGATCGCCGAGCGCGGCCTGGAGAAGCTGACCATGGCGGCGCTCGGCCGCGAGGTCGGCATGAGCAGCGGCCACCTCCTCTACTACTTCCACTCCAAGGACGAACTGCTGCTGCGCACCCTGGAGTGGAGCGAGGGCCGCCTCGGCGCCGAACGAGGACGCCTGCTCACCCGCACCGGCACCACCCGCGAACGCCTCGACGCCTACGTCGACCTGTACGTCCCCGAAGGCCACCGCGACCCGCACTGGACGCTGTGGCTGGAGGTCTGGAACCGCTCGCAGAGCGCCGCAGAGGAATCCGCCGCCCGTGACCGGCAGGCCGCCATCGAGGGCGCCTGGCACCGCGACCTGGTCGCACTGCTCGCCGAGGGCGTCTCGCGCGGCGAGTTCCGCCCCGTCGACCCCGACCGCTTCGCCTCCCGGCTGCGCGCCCTGCTCGACGGCTTCGCCATCCACGTGGCGATCGGACTGCGCGGCACGGACCGGGAGCAGGTGCTCGGCCATGTGCGGGAGTTCCTGGCGGACGGGCTCTTCGCCGGGGCCTGAGCGGTCTCCCCCCGGAGGGCCCCGTGAGCGTCCGGTTCCGGACGCACACTGCTCGCATCCTGAGACGGACGGTGAGCACGGGGACGAACTGTGCCAGACTGCCGCCGTGCTCTCGTTCGCCATGATTATTGGCAGCAGGCGCGCCGGTCCGCAGTGACCACCACGTACGACCAGGTACGGGTGGACACCGTCGTCCTCGACCCGCGCGCAGACCTCTCGCACCCGCGAGAGGTTTTTCGTTTTCCTGGCCCACCCCCAGCCGGGAAGAGAGCGCGAGGGATCATAGACGGACGGTGGAACCGGTCATTCCGGTAGACCGAGATCCCATACAGGAGCCTTCAGATCATGACCGCACCCAGCGAACTCGACGATTCGTTCCACGTCTTCGACACCACCCTGCGCGACGGCGCGCAGCGCGAGGGCATCAACCTCACGGTCGCGGACAAGCTGGCCATCGCACGGCACCTGGACGACTTCGGCGTGGGCTTCATCGAAGGCGGCTGGCCCGGCGCGAACCCGCGGGACACCGAGTTCTTCGCCCGTGCCCGCGAGGAGATCGACTTCCAGCACGCCCAGCTGGTCGCCTTCGGCTCCACGCGCCGCGCGGGCGCCACCGCCGCCGAGGACCACCAGGTCAGGGCACTGCTGGAGTCCGGCGCCGAGGTGATCACGCTGGTCGCCAAGTCCCACGACCGGCACGTCGAGCTGGCCCTGCGCACCACGCTCGACGAGAACCTCGCGATGGTCGCGGACACGGTCTCCCACCTCAAGGCCCAGGGCCGCCGGGTCTTCGTCGACTGCGAGCACTTCTTCGACGGCTACCGCGCCAACCCCGAGTACGCGAAGGCCGTCGTCCGCGCCGCCTCCGAGGCGGGCGCCGACGTGGTCATCCTGTGCGACACCAACGGCGGCATGCTCCCGGCGCAGATCCAGGCCGTGGTCGCCACGGTGCTCGCCGACACCGGCGCCCGGCTCGGCATCCACGCCCAGGACGACACCGGGTGCGCCGTCGCCAACACCCTCGCCGCGGTCGACGCGGGCGCCACCCACGTGCAGTGCACGGCCAACGGCTACGGCGAGCGCGTCGGCAACGCCAACCTGTTCCCGGTCGTGGCCGCGCTGGAGCTGAAGTACGGCAAGAAGGTGCTGCCCGAGGGGCGGCTGCGCGAGATGACCCGCATCTCCCACGCCATCGCCGAGGTCGTCAACCTCACGCCCTCCACCCACCAGCCCTACGTCGGCGTCTCCGCCTTCGCCCACAAGGCCGGACTGCACGCCTCCGCCATCAAGGTCGACCCGGACCTGTACCAGCACATCGACCCCGAGCTGGTCGGCAACACCATGCGGATGCTGGTCTCCGACATGGCCGGCCGCGCCTCGATCGAGCTGAAGGGCAAGGAACTCGGCATCGACCTCGGCGGTGACCGCGAACTGGTCGGCCGGGTCGTCGAGCGCGTCAAGGAGCGGGAGCTCGCGGGCTACACCTACGAGGCCGCCGACGCCTCCTTCGAGCTGCTGCTGCGGGCGGAGGCCGAGGGCAGGCCGCTGAAGTACTTCGACGTCGAGTCCTGGCGCGCGATCACCGAGGACCGCCCCGACGGCTCCCACGCGAACGAGGCCACCGTCAAGCTCTGGGCCAAGGGCGAGCGCATCGTCGCCACCGCGGAGGGCAACGGCCCGGTCAACGCCCTGGACCGCTCACTGCGCGTCGCCCTGGAGAAGATCTACCCGGAGCTGGCCAAGCTCGACCTCGTCGACTACAAGGTCCGCATCCTGGAGGGCGTGCACGGCACCCAGTCCACCACCAGGGTCCTGATCTCCACGACCGACGGGACGGGGGAGTGGTCCACGGTGGGCGTCGCGGAGAACGTCATCGCCGCCTCGTGGCAGGCCCTGGAGGACGCGTACACGTACGGACTGCTGCGGGCGGGGGTCGAGCCCGCGGAGTGAGCCTCCGGACCCGGATCGGTTTCCCTCGGTTTCCCCTTCCTCACTGATGTCTTATTGAGGTCGATTCGGGTACTTTCGAACGTATGAAGGACGCACGCGTTCGAGTCCTCATTCGCCTCCTGGTCGCGCCGGTCGTCGCCCTCCTGGCGGTGCTGATGGCCGGTGCGCCCGGCGCGCAGGCGGCCACCGACGTCTCCGAGATCGGCGCGGCCCTGCGCGAGAGTCCCGTCTACGTGGACCCGGCCGCCTCCGACCTGCTGTCCGAGGCGGACGCCGAGGCACTCGCCGACAAGATCGAGGACGCGAACGAACCCGTCTTCGTCGCGGTTCTCCCGGCCGACTACCCGACCGCGAACCTCTTCCAGAACCTCCGTACCGAGACCGGGATCACCGGCCTGTACGGCATCCGGCTCGGCGACGAGTTCGACGCGCGCGCCGACAGCAGCGTGCTGAGCCGCCAGGGCGTGAACAACCTCGTCACGGCCGCGCAGGGCGCGGGCGACCCCAAGGCCCAGCTCAACGACTTCGTCGACGACGCGCTGCGCAGCGTCCGCGGCTCCGCGCCGGCGTCCTGGGACTCCGGCGGCGGCGGTTCCGTCTCGACGGGTGCCCTGATCACCGCGGGCGCGGTCGTGGTGGCCGGCGGCGCGGGCGTCTACGCGGTCTCGCGGCGCAACCGGCGCCGCCGCGAGGAGGAGCAGCGGGAGGCGCTGGCGCGGCTGCGCGTGGTGGTCGACGAGGACATCACGGCGTTCGGCGAGGAACTGGACCGCCTGGACTTCCACCCCGGCGAGCCGGGCGCCGACGACGCGATGCGCACGGACTACGAACGCGCCCTCGACGCCTACGAGCAGGCCAAGACGTACATGGCGGACGCCCGCAAACCGGAGGACGTGCGCGCGGTCACCCAGGCCCTGGAGGACGGCCGCTTCTCGCTGGCCCAGCTCGCCGCCCGCCGCGGGGGCAGGCCGCTGCCCGAACGCCGCCCGCCCTGCTTCTTCGACCCGCGCCACGGCCCGTCCGTCGCCGACGTCACCTGGACCCCGCCGGGCGGCGCCACCCGACGGGTGCCGGTCTGCGCGGCCGATCAGGCCCGCCTGTCCGACGGCCTGGACCCGATGGTCCGCGAGGTGGACACCGAGTACGGCCGCCGCCCCTACTGGGACGCGGGCCCGGCCTACGGCCCCTGGGCCGGCGGCTACTTCGGCGGCGGCATCCTGCCCGGCCTGCTGGTCGGCACGATGCTGGGCAGCATGATGGCCGGTCCGGCCTACGGGGCGGGCTACGGCGCCGGGTACGGCGACTTCGGCGGCCACGAGGGCGGCGACGTCACGGGCGGCGACTTCGATTCCGGCGACTTCGGCGGCGGTTTCGGGGGCGGCGACTTCGGCGGGGGCGGCGGCTTCGGCGGCGGTGGCGGGGACTTCGGCGGAGGCTTCTAGCCCGACTCGGGCTTCTGGCGGCGTGCGGGCCGCCCGGCGCCACGGCTCGGGCGGCCCCCACGGTCACCTGTCTACGGCCGGCGCGGCACGCCTGCCGTCCCGTCGGCCCGGCCCACCGCGCCGGAGGCCGACGCCGTGACGGTCAGGGCCAGGGCGCAGACGACGAGCCCCGCGCTGATCCACGCCGGCGACCGGTACCCGTACCCCGCGCCGATCGCCAGCCCTCCGGCCCACGGGCCCAGTGCCGCGCCCACGTTGAACGCGGCCGTCGCGAAACCGCCGGCCAGGGTCGGGGCGTCCGGTGCCGCGTACAGCACCTGGGAGATCAGCGTGGAGCCGACCCCGAAGGACAGCGCGCCCAGCAGGCACACGAGCCCGAGCAGCAGGACCGGGTGCCCGGCGGCCAGCGCGAGCACGCACCACCCGGCGCCCAGCGCGGCCCCGCCCGCCGTCACCACCGACGTCGGGCTGCGGTCGGCGAACCGCCCGCCCACGTTCACCCCGACGAACGATCCGGCCCCGAACAGCGCGAGCACCCCCGGCACCCACGCGTCGCCCAGCCCGCCGACCTCCGTGGCCAGCGGCGCGAGATATGTGAACGTGCAGAAGGTCGCCCCGTTCACCAGGGCCCCCAGCAGCAGCGCGAGCAGCAGCCGCGGGCTGCGCAGCGACCGCAGCTCGTCCACCAGCAGGGGAGGCGTGGCGTCTGCCGCCCCGCCCGGTACCGACCGGGTCACCGCGACCACCGCGGGCACCGACAGCAACGCCACCGCCCAGAACGCCGAGCGCCAGCCCCACACCTGACCGAGCAGCGCACCGGCGGGCACCCCGACCACGCAGGCCAGCGTCACGCCGCCCAGCAGCGTGGCCGTGGCCCGCCCCTTGGCGTGCGGCGGCACCAGGCCGGCGGCGGTCACCAGCGCCACGGCCAGGAAGCCGGCGTTGGCCAGCGCGCCCACCACCCGTGTGGCCAGCAGCACCTCGAAACTGTCGGTGACCGCACCGACCACGTGGACGGCGAGGAAGACGAGCAGGAAGCCCAACAGGGCGCCCCGCCGCGACCAGCGCCGGCCGAGCGCCGCCATCAACGGCGCCCCGACGACCATCCCCACCGCGAAGGCGGAGGTCAGGGCCCCCGCCGCAGGCACGGTGACCTGTAGATCCCTCGCGATGTCCGGCACCAGCCCGGACAGCATGAACTCGGACGTTCCCTGGGCGAACACGGCAAGGCCCAGCAGAAGAAGAGCGAACGGCATGAAGAACTCCGCACCCGGAAGTCGACTCGAAACACGACACGGCGGACGGCCGTCCGGGGGCGGTGGTGCGGCGGTGACTACGGGTACGCGCTCAGCGCGTCCCGCGGCCCGGCATCACGAACAGCCACCGGAGGACCGGTGGCCGGAGTCTGGACGCTTCGGGGCTGTTCACGCCGGGCACGTTAGCGGCTCGCGGCGAGCGGCGCGACCGGATTTCGCCCGCGCCGCACGACCACGACGGCCGCGAGGCCCACGACCAGGCCGATCGCGGTCTGCACGCCAAAGTGCTCGCCGAACATCAGGGCGCCCCACACGGCCGTGACCGGAGCCATGAGGAACATGAGCGTGTTGACCTCGGTGAGGCCCGACCGGCGCAGGAGCAGCCAGTACAGCCCGTAGCCGCCGAAGGTGGGCAGCACCACCAGCCAGGCGGTCGCCGTCCAGAACGAGGAGTCGGCGGGCGGGACCGCGGCCCCGGCGCCCACCGCCAGCGCCGAGAAGAGGACGGCACTGGTCAGGCAGTGGATCGTGAGCGCCGCCCGGGGCGCGACCGGACGGCGCGAGCGGCCCTCCAGGAAGGTGGCCGCCACCAGGGACAGCATGCCGAGGAAGGGTATGGAGTACGCCCACCGGGCCACGTCCGCGCCCGCCGCCCCGGCGTCGGCCACGGTCACCGTGGCGACACCGGCCAGGCCCAGCCACAGCCCCAGCCACTGCCTGCGTGACACGTACTGCCGCAGCACGGGCCCGGCGAGCGCGCCGGCGACCAGCGGCTGGACGCCGTCGATCAGGGCGGTGGTGCCGCTGGAGACGCCGAGCTGGATGGCGTAGTAGACGCTGAGCAGGTAGCCGCTCTGGGAGAGCGCGCCGATGGCGACCTGTCGGCCGGTGTCCCGGAGCGTCAGCCCTCGCCAGGCCTGCCGCGAGACGGCCGCGGCGGCGACGAGGACCACCGCGAGCGGCAGGAATCGCCACATCAGCAGCGTGCTCGCGTCCGCGGTCCCCGCGCCGAGCTTGGCGCCGATGAAGCCGGAGCTCCAGCACAGTACGAAGGCGACCGAGAGCAGGGCGTTCACGTCGACCACATCCCGAGTAGACAGATCGGTTTACTCGACTCGGGTGCCCACTATACAGATCGGTATACTCGGGAGCATGGGGTCGGAAGACAAGCCGCGCCGCGTCCGGATGACGCTCGGCGCGCGACGGGTGCTGGAGGCCGCCGAGCGGCTGTTCTACGAGCGCGGCATCCACGCCGTCGGCGTGGATCTCATCGCCGCCGAGGCCGGGGTGACCAAGAAGACGCTGTACGACCGGTTCGGCTCGAAGGAGCAGATCGTCGTGGAGTACCTGGCCGCACGCGACGAGCGCTGGCGGGCGCTGCTCGCCGGCCGGCTGGACGCGGCCGGGGAGGGAGCGGCGGACCGGGTGGCGGCCGTCTTCGAGGCCTCGCGGGTGTGGGCGGCGGAGTACGGGGCCAAGGGGTGCAGCATGATCAACGCGCATGCGGAGATCAGCGATCCGGCCCATCCGGCGTACGCGGTCATCACCGGGCAGAAGCGGTGGATGCTGGAACTGTTCACCGGCCTGGCCCGCCGGGCCGACCCGGCCGGGGCGGACCGTCTGGGGCGCGCCCTGATGCTGCTGCACGAGGGGGCGCTGGTCGCACACGGGCTCGGGGTCTTCCCCGACCCCTTCGGCGCGGCCCTCGATCAGGCGCGGGGACTGCTGGAAAGCGGGGCGGCGCCGCGGGACGCGCCGCTACGGTGAGCCCATGCCGCCCAGTACCGTCGCGGCGGACCGCTGCCGACGCGGGCCGCCTGATGCCGGCGGACGACTCGATCGCGCAGTACGACACGATCTACCGGACGATCGGCTGGCCCGGCCGGCGCATCCGGGTCCGGGCCGCCGCCGACGTCGAACTCAGGCCTGCTTGATCGCCGAGATGTCGAAGTTCAGCTTGATCTTGTCGGAGACCAGCACGCCGCCCGTCTCCAGGGCCGCGTTCCAGGTCAGGCCCCAGTCCGAGCGCTTGATCTCCGCCTTGCCCTCGAAGCCGACGCGCTCGTTGCCGAACGGGTCCTTGGCGGCGCCGTTGAACTCCAGGTCGATGGTGATCGGCCGGGTGGTGCCGAGGATCGTGAGGTCACCGGTGATGCGGTAGTCGTCGCCGCCGAGGGGCTCCGCCGAGGTGGAACGGAAGGTCATCTTCGGGAACTCGTCCGTCTTGAAGAAGTCCGAGCTCTTGAGGTGGCCGTCGCGGTCGGGGGACCCGGTGTCGATGCTGTCCATCGTGACGTCGAGGGTCGCCGTGGACTTCGCCGGGTCGGTGCCGTCCAGGTGCAGCGTGCCGCTGAAGTCGAGGAACTTGCCCTTGACGTTGGTGACCATGGCGTGGCGCGCGGTGAAGCCGATCGTCGTGTGGGCCGGGTCGATCGTGTACTCGCCGGTCAGGGTCGCGAGGTCGGGGGTCGTGGTCATGGTGTCCTCCAGGAAGGTCGAGCCGTGATGTTGAATGTTCAACCAGTCCAACGGTGCCGACTCTAGTCCTATTCCGTACGGCCTTCAACGGTTATGACCGGCGTGGCGGCGACGTCTGCGGAGCGGGCCGGGTGTGCACGTACAGCTGCCGCCGGTCGCCGACGTCGACCGGGCGCGGCAGCGGGAGTTCGTACCGGACGGGCATGCCGTGGTCCGCGAGCTGCCGGCGCGGGTTGTAGACCTGGTTGAACTTCCACAGCATGCGCGCGAAGTTCGTCTGTCCGCGCAGCAGGTTCCGGCCGAGGATCCGGGCCGCGCCGAACGCCGTCCTCAGGCCCAGGTGCTTGCGGTTGATCACGGCCTGGGTCCGCACCAGCTCCTCGTAGAACCGGTCCAGCGGCAGCGTCGTCGGCACCACGGCGTGCTGGATGTCGAAGAGGCGGTAGTCGCGGGTGGTCAGCCGGCGGGACTCGGTGTGCCAGATCTCCGTGCCCGGGTACGGCGTCATCACCGTGAAGTGCACGATCTCCGGCACCGACAGCGCGAATTCCCGCACCACCCGGAACCGTTCCTCGTCCCACGCCGGGTCCACGATGAGGTTGATCGCGACCTGGATGCCCATCCGCCGGGCCGCCTCCAGCGCACGGAAGTTCTCGTCCGGGCTGATCCGCTTGCGGAACAGGTCCAGCCCTTCGGCGTCGATGGCCTCCATGCCCAGGAACATGTAGCGCAGGCCGAGCCGCGCCCACCGCTCGAAGACCTCGGGGTGGCGCAGCAGCACGTCACTGCGCGTCTCCAGGTAGTACTGCTTGCGGATGCCGCGCCGCTCCACCTCGTCGGCGATGGCGTTGCCGTGCTCGGGCCGGATGAAGGCCACGTCGTCGACGATGAACACGTTGGGCTCGCGGATCCGCGCCAGGTCCTCGGCCGCCGCCTCGGGGGAGGCCTTGCGGTAGCTGCGGCCGTAGAACGTCCAGGCCGAGCAGAACGAGCAGTCCCAGGGACAGCCGCGGGTGAACTCGATGGAGGCGCACGGGTCCAGCTCGCCGATGAAGTAGCGGCGCCGGTTGCGCATCAGGTCGCGGGCCGGGAGCGGGGAGTCGATGCCGTGCATCATCAGCGGCGCGGGCCCCCGCCCGGCCGCGGTGACGATCCCCGGCACGCCGTCCACCCCGCCGTCGCGCACCGCCTCCAGCAGCGGCGTGATCACCGGCTCGCCCTCGCCCCGGACCACCGCGTCCACCGCCCCGGCCGACTGGTCCAGCACGTCCTCGGCGACGAAGGAGACGCTGTGCCCGCCGAAGAAGACGAAGCAGTCCGGGACCTCCCGCTTCACCTTCACCGCCAGCTCGATCGCCTCCGGGATGTTCGCCAGGTAGTTCAGCGAGATGCCGAGCGCCTCGGGCCGGAACGACCGCACCTCGTCGCGCAGGACGCGCTCGCCGAGCACCTGGCGGTCCACGACCCGCACCTCGTGTCCCGCCTCGCGGGCCGCGCCCGCCACCCGTTCGAGGCCGAGCGGTTCCAGGCGCAGGAAGATCTCGGAGTACATCAGGGCGCTGGGATGCACGAGCAGCAGGCGCATGGTCACCTCGTCGCGGGTCGGAACGCACCGGCACGGGGGCGAACCGGAACGGCGGTCGGGCACCCCTTTCGTAACCCGGCCGACGCGCCGCCGCAGCCTCCGTACCGCCGCCTGGTGGAGCCCGGAACGGGGAAGGGTCATGAGCATGACCCCCACGTGGCCGTACGCCCGCCGGACCGGCGCCGAACCCACCCGCCGCACCTTCCTGCTCGCGACCGCCCTGGCCGCCGCGCTCAGCCCCGCCTTCGCAGCGCCCGCCCACGCCGCCCCCGCACCCGCCGGGGACCCGGCGGATGATCCCTACGACACCCTGCGCAGACGCTGGCTCGACATCGCCCTCGGCACCGGCTACGACCCGGCCGCCGAACCGTACGCCTCCCGCCTCGCCGAGACCGGCGCCCGCGCCCGCGACCACCGCGCCACCATGGCCCCCACCCCCACCTCCCTGTGGCCCGGCCATCCCTTCGACCCGCCCGCCGGCATCACCTTCGCCTACGGCCGCCTGTGGACCATGACCCAGGCCTACGTCCAGCAGGGCACCGGCTCAACCGGCGACCACGGCCTCCTCGCCGACATCCTGCGCGGCCTCGACCACCTCTCGGCCACCGTCTACAACCCCGCCACCACCCGCTACGGCAACTGGTGGGAATGGCAGATCGGCACCCCCCGCCTGCTGATGGACATCACCGCCGCCCTGTACGACCACCTCGGCCCCGACCGCACCGCCGCCGCCTGCGCCGCCGTGGACCACTTCGTCCCCGACGCGATGCTCGGCGACTACTCCGGCACGTCCACCGGCGCCAACCGCGTCGACCTGTGCCGTTCCGTCGCCCTGCGCGGCGTCCTGGGCCGGAGTCCCGTCAAGATCGCCCTGGCCCGCGACGCCCTCTCCCCGGTCTTCCCCTACGTCACGGAGGGGGACGGCCTCTACGCCGACGGCTCGTTCGTCCAGCACACCTGGGTCGCCTACTCGGGGACGTACGGCCAGGTCATGCTGGACGGACTCGGCCGGCTGTTCACCCTGCTCGCCGGCTCGGAGTGGGAGGTGACGGACCCCGGCAGGCAGATCGTCCTGGACAGCGTCGAGCACGCCTACGCGCCCCTCGTCCACGACGGACTGGTCATGGACGGCGTCAACGGACGCGCCATCAGCCGGGGCTACCTCAAGAGCGACGACCTGCGCGTCATGCGCAGCGACCACTTCCACGGGCAGCAGCTCATCGCGGCCATGGCGGTCCTCGCGGGCGGCGCGAGCGACGCCGAGCGCGAGCGCTGGCACGCGCGGATCAAGGGCTGGATCGAACGGGACACCGTCACCCCGATCCTCACCGCACCCCAGTTCCCGGTCGCCGACCTGGCCCGGCTGCACGCGATCGCCGACGCCCCCGTCCAGGCAGCGCCCGAGCCCACCGGGCACCGCCTCTTCGCCGCCATGGACCGCGCCGTCCACCGCCGCCCGGCCTTCACCGCCGGCCTCGCCATGGCCAGCGACCGCATCGCCCACTACGAGTGCGGCAACGGCGAGAACCCGCGCGGCTGGCACACCGGCGCCGGCCTGCTCACCTGGTGGGCGAACGGGACCGGATCCGACCAGTACACGGACTGGTTCTGGCCGACCGTCGACTGGTACCGGCTGCCCGGAACCACCGTCTCCACCAAACGCCTGCCCGACCGCGCGGGCGGCGAGTGGGGCGCCCCCAAACCCGACGCGCGCTGGGTCGGCGGCACGACCGACGGCGAGTACGCGGCCGTCGGACAGCACCTCAAGGGCCTCGGCTCGACCCTCGAGGCCCGCAAGTCCTGGTTCTTCGTCGCCGACGCGGTGGTCTGCCTCGGCGCGGGCATCACCTGCGCGGACGGCGTCCCCGTGGAGACGGTCGTCGACAACCGCAATCTGGGGGAGGACGGCAGCCAGACCCTCGCACGCGGCCGGCACTGGGCCCACCTGGAGGGCCACGGCGGCTGGATCGTGCCCGACGGCGACCTGCGGACCCTGCGCGAGGCCCGCACCGGCGCCTGGTCCGACATCAACACCACCAGCACCACCGAGCGCCGCACCCGCCGCTGGCAGACCCTCTGGCTGGACCACGGCACGGACCCGACCGACGCCGGCTACCGCTACGTCCTCATGCCGGGCGCCTCCCGCGGGACCGTCGCCCGCCGCGCCGCCGACCGCCGGTGGTTGACCGTCCTGGCCAACGACGACCACCGCCAGGCCGTCACCGTGCCCCCGCTCGGCCTCACCGCGGCCAACTTCTGGCGGGCCGGCACGGCAGGGCCGCTCACCGCGACCGCGGGCGCCAGTGTGCTGGTCCGGCGCCGGGGCCGCACCGCTACCCTCTGCGTGAGCGAACCGCCGCGCACCGGAGAGCCCCTGGAGATCATCTGGGACCACCCGGTGCGGGGGGTGGTAAGGGCCGACGAGACGGTCGAGATCCTCGCCACCGGCCGCCGACTGCACCTCCGCGTCACTCCAGGGGTGGTATGTACCACCCATGAATGTGAGGTGACTCTCAGCTGACACCTTTGTGCGACCCCTACAAGCAACTGGCCCCCTGAGCAGTCGAAACGGCTGCATGCGATGGGGGTTCTGTTCAGTGCTACCAGGAAAACGCGCCGGAGACTGTACGGAGTCGACGGCTCGCATTCCTCGGTCGGGTTCGTAGAGTCGCTACATGACCGTTTTGGATGAGGCGCCGGGTGAGCCGACGGACGCGCGCGGGCGGGTCGCCGAACTGCACGAGATCCGTGCGCAGGCTCTGGCCGGACCGAGCGAGAAGGCGACGGCGGCGCAGCACGCCAAGGGGAAGCTGACGGCGCGGGAGCGTATCGAGCTGCTTCTGGACCCGGGGTCGTTCCGGGAGGTCGAGCAGTTGCGCCGGCACCGGGCGACCGGGTTCGGCCTGGAGGCCAAGAAGCCGTACACGGACGGTGTGATCACCGGCTGGGGCACGGTGGAGGGCCGTACGGTCTTCGTCTACGCGCACGATTTCCGGATCTTCGGCGGTGCGCTGGGCGAGGCCCACGCGACGAAGATCCACAAGATCATGGACATGGCCATCGCGGCCGGTGCCCCGCTGGTGTCCCTGAACGACGGTGCGGGTGCCCGTATCCAGGAGGGTGTCTCCGCGCTGGCCGGGTACGGCGGGATCTTCCAGCGCAACACGAAGGCGTCCGGGGTCATCCCGCAGATCAGCGTGATGCTCGGCCCGTGCGCGGGCGGCGCGGCCTACAGCCCGGCCCTCACGGACTTCGTGTTCATGGTCCGCGACACCTCGCAGATGTTCATCACCGGGCCCGACGTGGTCAAGGCCGTCACCGGTGAGGAGATCACCCAGAACGGGCTCGGCGGCGCGGACGTGCACGCCGAGACGAGCGGTGTCGCGCACTTCGCGTACGACGACGAGGAGACCTGCCTCGCCGAGGTCCGCTACCTCCTCTCCCTCCTCCCGCAGAACAACCGGGAGAATCCGCCCCGCCACGAGCCCTCCGATCCGGCCGACCGCCGCGGCGACACCCTCCTCGACCTCGTCCCGGCGGACGGCAACCGGCCGTACGACATGACCAAGGTCATCGAGGAGATCGTCGACGACGGCGAGTACCTGGAGGTCCACGAGCGCTGGGCCCGCAACATCATCTGCGCCCTGGCCCGCCTGGACGGCCAGGTGGTCGGCATCGTCGCCAACCAGCCGCAGGCCCTGGCCGGCGTCCTGGACATCGAGGCGTCGGAGAAGGCCGCCCGCTTCGTCCAGATGTGCGACGCCTTCAACATCCCGATCCTCACCCTCCTCGACGTCCCCGGCTTCCTGCCCGGCGTCGACCAGGAGCACGGTGGCATCATCCGCCACGGCGCCAAGCTCCTCTACGCCTACTGCAACGCCACCGTGCCCCGCATCTCCCTGATCCTGCGCAAGGCGTACGGCGGCGCCTACATCGTCATGGACTCCCAGTCCATCGGCGCCGACCTCACCTACGCCTGGCCCACCAACGAGATCGCCGTGATGGGCGCCGAGGGCGCGGCCAACGTCATCTTCCGCCGCCAGATCGCCGAGGCCGAGGACCCCGAGGCCATGCGCGCCCGCATGGTCAAGGAGTACAAGGCCGAGCTGATGCACCCGTACTACGCGGCCGAGCGCGGCCTCGTCGACGACGTCATCGACCCCGCCGAGACCCGCGAGGTGCTCATCAGGTCCCTGACGATGCTCCAGACCAAGCACGCCGACCTGCCCTCCCGCAAGCACGGCAACCCGCCGCAGTGACCCGAGGAGCCACGTCCATGTCCATTCCCGACATCCGCGTCGAGAAGGGCCACGCCGAGCCCGAGGAGGTCGCCGCCATCACGGCCCTCCTCCTGGCCCGCGCCGCCGCCCGCCCCGCCGAGATCGCCCCGACCCACGGTGGCGGCCGCGTCCGAGCCGGCTGGCGCCGCCTGGAACGCGAGCCGGGCTTCCGCGCGCCGCACAGCTGGCGCTGACCCGACACGACGTAGAGGCCCCCTCCGCACAGGAGGGGGCCTCTACGTATGACCAGGGGCTGGACAGCGCACCCGGGGGCGCGGGGAACTGCGCGACCGGCCACGGATCACCCGCACCCGGCAACGAAACCGCCCCCGGCAGCCCAGTGGCCGCAGGGGGCGTGTCGCAGCCCGGCGCGTCAGCGCAGGCGCGCCATCAGCGCGTGCTCGACGAGCGTGATCAGCGCGGACTTCGCGTCGGCGCGGTGCCGGGCGTCGGTCGTGATGATCGGGGTGTCCGGGCCGATCTGCAGCGCCTCCCGGACCTCGTCCGGGTTGTACGGCTGCTGGCCGTCGAAGCCGTTGAGGGCGATGACGAACGGCAGGCCCGAGTTCTCGAAGTAGTCGACGGCGGGGAAGCAGTCGGCGAGCCGCCTCGTGTCGACCAGCACGATCGCCCCGATGGCGCCGCGCACCAGGTCGTCCCACATGAACCAGAAACGGTCCTGGCCGGGAGTACCGAAGAGGTACAGGATCAGATCCTGGTCGAGCGTGATGCGTCCGAAGTCCATGGCGACCGTCGTGGTCGTCTTGTCCCCCGTGTGGGTGAGGTCGTCGATGCCCGCGGACGCGGATGTCATCACGGCCTCGGTGCGCAGCGGATTGATCTCCGAGACAGCGCCGACGAACGTGGTTTTGCCCACGCCGAAGCCGCCCGCCACCACGATCTTCGCGGAAGTGGTGGAGCGGGAAGGACCGCCGCTAGAGCTTGCGAAGTCCACTGAGCACCCTTTCGAGCAGTGTCACGTCTGGCTGGCCGCCGGCGTTCTCGTCGCCGCCGGGCTGATGGATGGCGACCAGTCCCGCCTCCGCCAAGTCGGCGACGAGGATCCTGGCCACGCCGAGAGGGATCGTCAGGAGGGCCGAGACCTCGGCCACCGACTTGATCTCCCGGCAGAGGTTGCAGATCCGCTGATGCTCGGGCAACTGGCCCTGCATCTGGTGCGGCTGCGCGGTGGTGTGCACCAGCGCCTCGATGGCGAGCTGGTACCGCGGCCTGGTGCGACCGCCCGTCATGGCGTACGGGCGCACCAGGGGGTTGTTCGACGCCCCCGCGGGCGCCGGCTCAGGGGTGCGGCGCTGCGGCTGCACGGGCTGGATGCGCGGAGCCTGCGGCTGGTCGTACGGCGCGGGGCCGGGGCCCTGCGGTGCGTACGGCTGCCGGTGGCCCGGGACGGAGGGGTAGCCGTACCCGTTCGCCGAGCCGTCGTTCGGACCCTGGACAGGGCCGTACGACCAGTTGCCCGATGACGGACCGCCTGGGGGTGTTGCCACTTTTTCCTCCTCCGACTGTGCCTGGCATCCATCACTGTGGAGCCGCGTCCCGAAACTTTACGGCCACGGGACGCCAAAACGCACCGTCTGTCCTTTAGTTGAGAAGGCTGCCTTGGAGCTCAGCCCGCAGGTCGGGCGTCAGGACCGTGCCCGCACGGTCCACCAGAAGGGCCATCTCGTACCCAATGAGACCGATGTCCGCCTCCGGGTGTGCGAGAACCGCGAGGGAGGACCCGTCGGAGATGGACATGATGAAGAGGAATCCCCGCTCCATCTCCACAACCGTCTGGTTCACGCTGCCGCCCTCGAAGATGCGCGAGGCACCCGCGGTCAGCGAGGTCAGGCCGGAGGCGACGGCCGCGAGCTGGTCGGCGCGGTCGCGCGGAAACCCTTCGGACATCGCGAGAAGGAGTCCGTCGGCGGAGACCACCACCGTGTGGGACACCCCCGGGGTGTTGTCCACGAAGTTGGTGATCAACCAGTTCAGGTTCTGTGCCGCCTGGCTCATCGGGCTCACACTAACGCTCCTGGTTGTAGGTGCTGTCAGGACCACGGTGTTCATTCGTTGTGTCCTGGCCGTTCGTTTCACTGCCTGCGTTGCGGCCCCGTTCGACGCCGCGCCGCAGGTTGCTCAGCCTGCCCCGGACGTCCTCCGGAGCGCGGGAGACCTGTGGGCCCCCCTGGGGAGTGGACTCGGCGGTGCCCTCGACCAGGTTGGCCTTGGGTACCCGGCGCGGCAGCCCGGAGGAGGTCACCCCACCCGCCTTGGGCTTGCGCAGCTGCGCGGCCTGCTGCCAGCGGTCGTCGTTGGCCGACCGCCAGCTGTCCCCGCCCGCGCCCGCCGCGGCGGCCGGCGTCTCCTGGCCCACGGGCCCCGCACCACCGGCGCCGCCCGCGGGGGACCCGCGGCGGGGGAGACCGGCGTCGGTCAGCTCGTGGGTGGCGGAGGGGGCCGGACCCGGACGGTCGAAGCCTACGCGGTCCGCCTCGTTCACGTCAGCGGCCTGCGCGGATTCAGCCTCCGGGGCACCGGCAGGGTACTGGTCCGGGTAACCGTTCCGGTAGCCGTCCTGCTGCGGCCAGTCGTCCTGGTGGCGGCGCTGTTCGAAGGCCGAGTAGCCCTCCTGGGCGCCGGAACCGGCCGACTGGTGGCCGTTGCGGGCGGATTCCTCGTAGGAGGTGTCCGGGTATCCGCCGCCCGTCGCGTAGCCCTCGCCCTGCGGCAGACCGCCGTTCGGCGCGAAGTACTGCTCGTCGTACGCCTGCTGCTGCGGTTCCCGGTACGCCGCCTGCTGCTGGTCGGCGTACGCCGACTGCTGGTCGAAGGCGCCGGTCTGCTGCTCCTGGTACCCGCCGGTCTGCTGCTCCTGGTAGCCGCCGGCGCCCTGGTCGTAGACCGGCTGCTGCCCGGTGAACTGGTCCTGGTAGCCGGATGCGGCGGTGTCCTCGCGGCCGCTGTGCTCCTCCGGGCCGGTCAGCTCGGGGTGCGACTGGGCCTCCAGCGCCGCGCGGCGCTCCTCGCGCATCAGCGAGCGGCCGACGGGGTCGAGCTCGCGGATGTCGTCGGGCACCTCGGTGTACCGGCTGTCGTCGAAGCCGAGCTCGGCGGCGGTCCGCATGGGCTGACCGACCTGGGAGAAGTTCTCGCCCTGGAAGTTCTGCTCCGGGATGATCTGCGAGACGGTGAACTCGTCGCGCTGCTGCTGCTCGCCGCCGCCACCGTGGGTGATGGCGTCCGGGAGCATGACCAGCGAGGTGGTGCCCGCCTGCTCGCCGGAGGGGCGCAGCTGGACGCGGATGCCGTGCCGGTCGGACAGCCGGCCGACCACGAACAGGCCCATGCGCTGCGAGATCGCGGCGTCCACGGTCGGCGGGTTGGCCAGCTTGTGGTTGATGTCCGCGAAGTCCTCGGCGGTCAGGCCGATGCCCTTGTCGTGGATCTCGACCATCACGCGGCCGTCGGGAAGACGGGTCGCGGTGACGCGGACCTTGGTCTGCGGGGAGGAGAACGTGGTGGCGTTCTCCAGCAGCTCGGCGAGCAGGTGCACGAGGTCGGTCACGGCGCGGCCGTGGATCTCGGCCTCGGGCACGCCCGACAGCTCGATGCGCTCGTACTGCTCCACCTCGGAGGAGGCGGCGCGCAGCACGTCGACCAGCGGGACCGGCTGGTCCCAGCGGCGGCCGGGCTCCTCGCCGGCGAGGACCAGGAGGTTCTCGCCGTTGCGGCGCATACGGGTGGCCAGGTGGTCCAGCCGGAACAGGTTCTCCAGCTGGTCGGGGTCGGCCTCGTTGTTCTCCAGGTCGGTGATCAGGGTCAGCTGGCCCTCGATCAGCGACTGGTTGCGGCGCGACAGGTTGGTGAAGATCGCGTTGATGTTGCCCCGCAGCAGGGCCTGCTCGGAGGCGAGTCGGACCGCCTCGCGGTGCACCTGGTCGAAGGCGCGGGCGACTTCGCCGATCTCGTCGGTCGAGGTGATCGGGATCGGCGCGACCCGGGTGTCGACCCGGCCGGGGTCGGTGCGGGAGAGCTGGTCGACCAGCATCGGCAGGCGCTGCTCGGCGATGCCGAAGGCGGCGGTGCGCAGCTGGCGCATGGAGCGGCTCATCTGGCGGGCCACCATGCCGGCCAGGATGAACGCGGCGAGCAGCGCGATCACGACCGCGGCACCCGTGATGTAGGCGTCCCGCTCGGCGTCGTCCGCGATCGTCGACGCCTCGGTCACCGCCTTGTCGGCCAGGTCCGACTCGATCTTCTGGTACGCGTCGAACTTGAGGGTGTTGACCGCCCACCAGTTTTCCGGCGTGATGCCCTGATCGGCCAGGTCGGCCCGCGCACTGCTGCTCGTGGAGCTCAGCTGGGCCAGCTCCGAGACCATCGTGGTCGGGTTGGTGGGCGGCGGGACGTAGTCCGGGTCCTTGGCCTTGGCCTCCTTGGCCATGGCCGCGCCGTCCTCCTTGAGCTGCGCCTCGGCGTCCTCGAGCTTCTGCGCGTCCGCCTCGGTACCGCCGCCGATGTACTCCTCGACCGCGATCCGCTCCAGGTAGGCGTACGAGGAGAGGGCGACGCGCTGGCTGGCGAGGTGGCTCGGCTCCGGACCCGGCTTGACCAGCATGTGCATGCCGATGGAACGCTCCAGCGAGAGCGCCGCCTTGGTCAGGGAGATCGCGTAGACGGTACGGCCGTAGGAGGTGATGTTTCCGGTGCCCAGACCGAGCTCGTTGGCGAACTCCATCAGGGGGTGGGCGACGCCGGTGTAGCCCTCCTCGGTCTCCACGCCCTTGAGCTTGGAGGTGTAGGCGGCCACGCGCAGCGACTGGAGCTTGGGCTCCTGCTCGCGGAACACCTTCAGCCGGCGCTCCAGGCCCGGCTTGGACGGCATGCCCTGCGCCGCCTCGTCGAAGACGTCGGCCGCCTGGTCGGTCGCCTGGCGGGCCTTGCTGACGTCACTGTCCTTCTGGCCCTTGCCCTGCAGGAGCGGGGCGGCGGTGATGTCGCGCTCGTTGTAGAGGGCGCTCGCGTAGTTCAGCGAGGCCTGCACCAGACGCGCGGTGCTCTCGGCGTCCTCGGCGTCCTGCCAGGTGTCGATCGAGCTCTTCACCTGGAAGCCGCCCATGACCAGGCCGACCAGCACGGGTATGAGCAGGATCGCGTTCAGCCGGGTGGTCACCCGCCAGTTGCGCGGGGAGAGGCGGCCGCCGCTCGGGGCGGGCTCCTCCTTGGTTTCCGCAGCGGGCACGGGGGCGGGCGCCGCTGTACGCGGCGGCGGGGTGAAGTTGCCCCGGGCCGATGGCTCGGGACTGTTCTTGCTTCGCCTCACTCGACCAACAACCTCTCGGCGGTCGGCACCTACGTCGTGCCGCTGTGTCTCAGAGCCCAGTCCGTCGACGAGTACGTGCTACCGCTGAGTACGTCTCGTGCGTCATTGACCAATGGGCAGTTCTGGCATTCCAGCACGGCGGCCTGCGCTCTTCCAAACAGTGGTACGCGGGGGTTACACGTGATGTAAGCCCCCGATAAAACGGTCATAAAGAGCGAGGCCCGTCAAAAGACGGGGCGTTCGTGCGCGCAGCGAGACCAGTTGACCGCGACGCGTGTCGATACCACCCGATTCCTCTGCCGAAACGTTATGAACGGCGGAGCCGACCGTGTCAAAGGACACAGACGGCTCCGTCCCGTCTACGACAACTGCCGTAGAGCCCTGCCGACTTGGCTGCGACCGCTTGCGTACCTACCGCAACCGCGCCATCAGCGCATGCTCGACCAGCGTGATCAGGGCACTCTTCGCGTCGGCGCGGTGCCGGGCGTCGGTCGTGATGATCGGGGTGTCCGGGCCGATCTGCAGCGCCTCCCGCACCTCGTCCGGCGAGTAGGGCTGCTGGCCGTCGAAGCCGTTGAGTGCGACGACGAACGGCAGACCGCTGTTCTCGAAGTAGTCCACCGCAGGGAAGCAGTCGGCCAGCCGGCGGGTGTCGCACAGCACGACCGCGCCGATGGCGCCGCGCACCAGGTCGTCCCACATGAACCAGAAGCGGTCCTGGCCGGGCGTGCCGAACAGGTACAGGATCAGGTCCTGGTCGAGCGTGATGCGTCCGAAGTCCATGGCGACCGTGGTGGTCGTCTTGTCCCCGGCGTGTGTGAGGTCGTCGATCCCGGCGCTGGCGGAGGTCATCACGGCCTCCGTGCGCAGGGGGTTGATCTCGGAGACGGCGCCCACGAACGTGGTCTTGCCGACGCCGAAGCCGCCGGCCACCACGATCTTCGCGGAGGTGGTCGCCCGCCCTCCGTCAGAGCTTTCGAAGTCCACTGAGCACCCTTTCGAGCAGTGTCACGTCCGGCGCACCGCCGTTGTTCTCGTCGCCGCCCGGCTGGTGAACCGCGACGAGGCCGGCCTCCGCGAGGTCCGCGACCAGGATCCGGGCCACCCCCAGCGGCATGGCCAGCAGGGCCGACACCTCGGCCACCGATTTCACCTCGCGGCACAGGTGGCAGATGCGCTGGTGCTCGGGAAGGAGCCCCATGAGCGCTGCCGGATCGGCCGTCGTGCTGATCAGCGCCTCGATGGCGAGCTGGTAGCGCGGCCTGGTCCGGCCGCCGGTCATCGCGTAGGGACGTACCAGCGGCTGGTCGCCCTCGTCCTCGTACGGCTCCGCGTACGGATCATGAGAGGCGGTGGGCGGGGTCATGAATCCTCCGGGCGGGACAGCAGGTCGGTCAGTCGTGCCGTCTGACGAGGCCGGTGGGGGGATTGTGGCGGCCGGACGGTGATTTGGTAACACGGGTGGTGCCGGGGCCGATCAGTGGAGCAGACTTCCTTGTAGCTCAGCGCGCAGGTCGGGCGTGAGCACGGCGCCCGCGCGGTCGACCAGGAGCGCCATCTCGTAGCCGACGAGGCCGATGTCGCACTCCGGGTGGGCGAGGACGGCCAGGGACGAGCCGTCCGAGACGGACATGAGGAAGAGGAACCCGCGTTCCATCTCCACCACCGTCTGTGCGACGTTGCCGCCCTCGAAGATCCGGGACGCCCCGGCGGTCAGCGAGGTCAGGCCCGAGGCGACGGCCGCGAGCTGGTCCGCGCGGTCGCGCGGGAAGCCCTCCGACATCGCCAGGAGGAGTCCGTCGGCGGACACGACGACGGTGTGGGACACCCCCGGGGTGTTGTCCACGAAATTCGTGATCAACCAGTTGAGGTTCTGTGCCGCCTGGCTCATCGGGCTCAACTAACGCTCCTGCTGGTGAGTGGGCCGCGGGTAGCTGCCGGTCTGGTTGGTACCGGCCTGACGGCCCTGTGCGATTCCCCGACGGAGATTGGTCAGCCGGCCGCGAACGTCGTCGGGCGCGCGCGAGACCTGCGGACCGTTCTGGTTCGACTGCTGCTGAGCCGTGCCCGGGACCAGGTTGGCCCGGGGCACCCGGCGCGGCAGGCCGGAGGTGGTGACCCCGCCCGCGGCCGGCTGCCGGACGCGCTCGGCCTGCCGGACGAGGTCGTCGTTCGGCGAGCTGCGCCAGGCGGAGGCGGCGGGCCGCTGGGGGGCCGCCGGGTTCTGGGGCTGGACGGCCTGCGGCTCCGGGGCCGTGGCGGGGGCGTTGTGCTGATCCCGCGCCTCACGGTCGCCGTGGAACCAGTTGGTCTCCAGCGTGTCGTACAGCGGTGTACGGCCGTCGCCGGGGCCGGAGGCCGGGGGCAGTGCCCAGCCGTCGTTCGGCCGCTGCGCGGCGGTCCCGATCTGGGGCTCCTGAGCGGCGGGACGCTGCTGCGGAACGGGCGGCTGCGGGGCGGCGAAGTCGTTGCCGCCGTGCGTGCCGCCGGCCTGCGGGCGTTCGAACTGGCCGGTGGTGGCCGGGGTCTGGCGCTCCGGCAGGCGGTGCTGCCCGGTCGAGCCGTTGCCGTAGCCCTGGGCGCCGGTGAAGCCGCCGGTCGAGGCCGGGTCGTTCGGACCCGCCTGGCCCGGCTGTCCGCCGAACACGTCCGAGCGGACGAAGGTGCCGTTCTGCTGCGGGGCGGCCGGCTCGGGCCGCGCGAACTGGTCGTCGTGCGGGGCGCTCGTGCCGTACTGGTCCTGACCGAACGGGTCCTGGGCCGGCTGGGCGAACTGGCCGGTGCTCTGCGGGTCCTCCTGGCGCGGCGCCGGGGCGTCGAAGTCCGGACGGGCGAACTCGGCGGTGGCGCCGGGACCCTGGACCTCGCCGAGGCGGGGGACCGCCGGCATCTCCGTGGTCGAGCCGGGACCCTGCCGGTCGTCGTGGCGCGGCTTGCGGTCCGTACGGCCGCTGTCCGGCTCCTCGTGGCCGCGCGGGCCGTCGAGCGAGGCGCGCGGCACGGACGGCTGCGCGTTCTCGTCGCTCCAGCTGGGCGTGCGGGGCTGCGGGTTGCCGCCGGGCAGCTCGGCCCGCGGTCCGCCGCGCGGCGGCAGCTGCGGACGGCGGCCCTGCTCGCCGTCGGCGTTGCCCCGGCGCTTCCCGCGCTGCGGGGGCGCGGAGGGACCGCGTCCGCCGCCGAACATGTCCTGGCCCTGCGGCGCGTTGCCCTGCGGCGCGTTCATGCCCGCGGCCTGAAGGCCCTGCGGAGCACCGGGCGCCTGTCCGGCGCCGGCCGGGGCCGGCCGGTTCTGCTGCCCGGGGCCCGCGGGGGACTGCTGCCCGGGGGCCTGGGGTCCGCGCGCGCCGCCCGGCGCACCCGGGCGACCGCCCGCGTCGCGCCCCGGCAGTGCGGCCCGCGGTCCCTGGCCGGCCGCGAGCCGGCCGCCGCCCGGCGCACCGGCGCCGAGGGCACCGCCACCACCGAAGGCGCCGCCGCCCTGGCCGCCACCGCGCCGGGCCGCCGCGACACCCGCGGCGGCCTGGGCCGCGGCCGGACCGCCGTTGCCGGCGCCCTGCTGACCCTGCTTGGGCTGCGGCTTGCGGCCGCCCTGGGCGACGTCCACGGGCAGCATGACCAGCGCGGTCGTACCGCCGGAGTCGGACGGACGCAGCTGGATGCGGATGCCGTGGCGCTGCGAGAGGCGGCCGACCACGAACAGACCCATGCGGCGGGAGACGGAGACGTCCACGGTGGGCGGCGCGGCGAGCCGCTCGTTGATCGCGGCGAGGTCCTCGGGGGAGAGACCGATACCGGTGTCGTGGATCTCGATCAGCACCCGCCCGTCGGGCAGCGCGTGACCGGTGACCTTGACCTTGGTCTGCGGGGAGGAGAACGAGGTCGCGTTCTCCAGCAGCTCGGCGAGCAGGTGCACGAGGTCGTTGACCACTCGGCCGGCGACCTCGGTGGTCGGCACGGAGGACAGCTCGATGCGCTCGTACTGCTCCACCTCGGAGGCGGCGGCACGGAGCACGTCGACCAGCGGGACCGGCCGGGTCCAGCGCCGGCCCGGCTCCTCACCGGCGAGGACGAGGAGGTTCTCACCGTTACGGCGCATGCGCGTCGCGAGGTGGTCGAGCTTGAAGAGCGAGGAGAGCTGGTCCGGGTCGGCCTCGCGGGACTCCAGTTCGGAGATGAGCGAGAGCTGACGCTGGATGAGGCCCTGGGAGCGGCGCGAGAGGTTGGTGAACATCGCGTTGACGTTGCCCCGCAGCAGGGCCTGCTCGGCGGCGAGGCGGACGGCCTCGCGGTGCACGTCGTCGAAGGCCGCGGCCACTCGGCCGATCTCGTCCCGGGAGTGCACGCCGACCGACTCCACCGAGGTGTCGACGTCCTGCGGGTCGGTCTCGGAGAGCTGCTTGACCAGCTCGGGCAGGCGGTCCTGGGCGACCTTGGTCGCGGCGTCCTCCAGCCGGCGCAGCGAGCGGATCATGGAGCGGGCCACGACGAAGGCGCCGACCAGGGAGACACCGAGCACCAGCAGGATCACGACACCCGAGATGATCGCCTCGCGCTCGGACTCGCTGCGCAGCTCACGGGCCTGCTGCTCCATGTCCTCCAGCAGCTTCAGCTCGATGTTCTTCATCTGCTGGATCTTGGTGGAGCTGTCGTCCAGCCAGTCCTGGTAGGACCGCACCTTCAGGTCCGCCAGGCCGTTGGTCTGGCCCAGGGCCCGGCTCGCGTACTGGTCGGACGACTCGATCACCGGGTTGCCCTCGGAGATCGGCTTGAGCAGCTCCTCGGCGCCGTCGCCGTAGATGCTGGTGAAGCTGCGGATCTCGGACGACTGGCTCTGCAGCGCCGACTGCGCGTAGAGCCGGTCGTTCTCCGCGAGGTCCGGCTTGCTGGTGGTGTTCGCGGGGAGCGCCGCCGCGAGGGCCGCGCGCTGGATGGACGCGTACTCCTTGGCCGAGGAGAACGACGCCAGGGCGCGCGTGCGCTGGATCATCTCGGGGTTGCTGGTCGCCTCCGCCATGTCCTGCGAGAGGTCGAGCAGGTGGGTGATCAGGCGGTGGTAGGCCTCGATGGTCTGGGTCGAGTTGCCCTCGGCCTCGTAGGCGGTGCTGCGGATCCGCTCCAGGTCGTTCAGGTCGCCGGCGAGGCCGACGAGGCTGTCGCGGACGCCGACGAGGTTGCCGTCCTTGCTGGCGGCGTCGATCGCCTCGGAGCTGTCGAGGAAGTTCTTGCGGGCCCGGTCGGTCTTCTCCCGGTCGCCCTTGACGGCGATCGCGCCGGACGACGAGCCGTGCGCCAGTGGACCGGCGGACTGGTCGCGCTCCTCCTGGAGCGCGGCGGCCAGCTCGGTGGCCTGCTTGGTCATCTCCGTCAGCAGCTTCATGTTGTCGAGCTGCTGGATGTCGTCCATCGACTGGCTGATGCGCATCGCGCCCAGCGAGGTGGCCGCGACCACCGGGAGCGCGAGCAGTGACACCAGACGGGTGGAGATCCGCCAGTTGCGCAGGGCTATTCGCGGGCCGGGGCCGGTCGAGCCCTTGGCCGGCTTCACGGGCGGCTGCTGGCCGGAAGCGGGGGAGGCCGCGCCCTGGCCGGGGCGCCCGGTGCCGTCCCCGTTGCCGCTCGACTGGGCCTGACCCGGGTTCTGGGCGTGCTGGGGCGAGGAGCTGACGGCCTTGGGGCCAGTCCCGCCGTGCTGCGGCTCCGGCTCCGCCGAAGCGCTGCCATCCCTCTTGAAACGTCCCTGCACTAGCGTCGCAACCTCTGGACCAGGCACCCGGCCGCGTGAACGACTGGGCACGGTGTCGGCGTCATAGGGGCGCCCTGAATACGCCCCCGTGGTGGTCGTGAGTGACCGGCGCTGGTTCCCCCTTCTCGCCGCCGCTCGGCGCTGGTGTGCGCCCCCTGTGCGCCGGCTAGATCCCGCAGCGGTCCGTGGAATTCCAGCACAGTGCCGGATCTCCAACAAGGCCCGTGGGGCAGGCCGTGACAGAGGTGACAGCACGTGAGGGTCGAGTCACCGGACGTAGAAAATGATCAACAATAAAAGGGACGTATGCCCCCGATTCGCCGATGCGGAGAGGGTGTCCCAGTCGACATGATCAGGAGCGGAATGATGGCTTCAGGTGGGCAATGTCGGTTTCGTCAGGGTGCTGCGTGAGCCGGAATTGACCGGTTTGACCCTTGATAAGTGAGCAAACTCACACGGCGATCATGAGCCCCGCCCGGGGAGGCGGGGAATCGCATGTTTAGCCTGACGCTTTACAGAGAAGGCAAAACCGACAACCCGCGCCCTCGCAGGGGTTCTTGCACCCCTCCGGCGCCCGGACACGACAAGGTTCCGTACAACCGTGAAGACGACGATGATGTTCCACAAGATCGCCAACCCGCGGCGCACGACGCTGGCGCACCTCGGCGGTGCCGACGAACTGCAGACGCCGGAGCAGCCGGAGCACGCCGTCGAGCTGCCCGCCCAGACCGCCAACCCCCGCCGCACGGTCCTCATGGAGATGCCGGTCGGAGCCTCCGCCGCAGAGTAGTACGCCGGCCGGCCGCCGCACGTTCAGCCGGCCGCACGGAACACCGGGGCGCCCGCGCCACGACAACCCCTCCACCCGGGGCACGTCGGTAATGCGCGAGGCGCCCGTCCTTTGCCGCGTTAGCCTGGAGCGTCAGACTCCAGCCAGCTCAGCGAGGGGCCAAGCAACCCGTGCGCATCGCCAGGTTCTCCATCGACGGGAACGTCGCCTTCGGCGCGGTCGAGGGCGACCAGCCGGACCAGCTCGTCCTGGACATCATCAAGGGCATCCCGTTCGCGGACTTCGAGCTCTCCGGCACCAAGGTGCCCCTGAGCAAGGTGCGGCTGCTGCCGCCCGTCCTCCCCAACAAGGTCGTCGCCTTCGGCCGCAACTACGCCGAACACGCCCGTGAACTCGGCAACGAGGTGCCCGACGCCCCGTTCGCCTTCTTCAAGCCGTCCACCTCGGTCATCGGCCCCGGCGACGCCATCCAGTACCCCTCCTTCTCCGAGGAACTGCACCACGAGGCCGAGCTCGCCGTCGTCATCGGCCGCATGTGCCGCGAGGTCCCGCGCGACCGCGTCAAGGACGTGATCTTCGGCTACACGTGCGCCAACGACGTCACCGCCCGCGACGTGCAGCGCCGCGAGAAGCAGTGGGCCAGGGCCAAGGGCTTCGACTCCTCCTGCCCGCTGGGCCCCTGGGTGGAGACGGACATCGAC
The DNA here is from genome assembly GCF_046628145.1 of Streptomyces mutabilis. Classification (NCBI taxonomy): domain Bacteria; kingdom Bacillati; phylum Actinomycetota; class Actinomycetes; order Kitasatosporales; family Streptomycetaceae; genus Streptomyces; species Streptomyces mutabilis. The sequence goes on from NZ_CP176874.1 coordinate 5,566,696, forward strand.
ATCGCGGCCGCGGCCGACCTGACCATCCAGCTGACGGTCAACGGCGAACAGCGCCAGCTCGGCCGCACCAGCGAGATGATCCACTCCATCGAGGACCTGGTCGTCAACATCTCCGAGGCCATGACGCTGCTCCCCGGCGACGTGATCCTCACGGGCACCCCGGCTGGGGTCGGCCCCCTCAACGTCGGCGACGAGGTCGCCGTCACCATCGAAGGCATCGGCACTCTCACCAACAAGGTTGTCAAGCGTGGCTAGCGCACCCGGCTCCCCAGTACGCGTCCGATTCTGTCCGTCCCCCACCGGTAACCCCCACGTGGGCCTGGTCCGCACCGCCCTGTTCAACTGGGCGTTCGCCCGGCACCACCAGGGCACGCTGGTCTTCCGCATCGAGGACACCGACGCGGCCCGCGACTCCGAGGAGTCGTACAACCAGCTCCTGGACGCGATGCGCTGGCTGGGCTTCGACTGGGACGAGGGCCCCGAGGTCGGCGGCCCGCACCCGCCGTACCGCCAGTCGCAGCGCATGGACATCTACCGGGACGTCGCCGCCAAGCTCCTGGACGCCGGCCACGCCTACCGCTGCTACTGCTCGCAGGAGGAGCTGGACGCCCGCCGCGAGGCCGCCCGCGCCGCCGGCAAGCCCTCCGGCTACGACGGCCACTGCCGCGACCTGAGCGACGCGCAGGTCGAGGAGTACAAGGCCCAGGGCCGCGAGCCCATCGTCCGCTTCCGGATGCCCGACGAGACGATCACCTTCACGGACCTGGTCCGCGGCGAGATCACCTACCTCCCGGAGAACGTCCCGGACTACGGCATCGTCCGCGCCAACGGCGCCCCTCTCTACACGCTCGTCAACCCGGTCGACGACGCCCTGATGGAGATCACCCACGTCCTGCGCGGCGAGGACCTGCTCTCCTCCACCCCGCGCCAGATCGCCCTGTACAAGGCGCTGATCGAGCTGGGCGTCGCCAAGGAGATCCCCGCCTTCGGCCACCTGCCGTACGTCATGGGCGAGGGCAACAAGAAGCTCTCCAAGCGCGACCCGCAGTCGAGCCTGAACCTCTACCGCGAGCGCGGCTTCCTCCCCGAGGGTCTGCTCAACTACCTCTCCCTGCTCGGCTGGTCGCTCTCCGCCGACCAGGACATCTTCACGATCGACGAGATGGTCGCGGCCTTCGACGTCACCGACGTCCAGCCCAACCCGGCCCGCTTCGACCTGAAGAAGTGCGAGGCGATCAACGGCGACCACATCCGCATGCTCGAGGTGAAGGACTTCACCGAGCGCTGCCGCCCGTGGCTGAAGGCCCCCGTCGCCCCCTGGGCGCCCGAGGACTTCGACGAGGCGAAGTGGCAGGCGATCGCGCCGCACGCGCAGACCCGCCTGAAGGTCCTCTCCGAGATCACGGACAACGTCGACTTCCTGTTCCTGCCGGAGCCGGTCTTCGACGAGGCGTCCTGGACCAAGGCCATGAAGGAGGGGTCGGACGCCCTGCTCCGCACCGCCCGCGAGAAGCTGGACGCGGCCGACTGGACGTCCCCCGAGTCCCTGAAGGAGGCCGTCCTGGCCGCCGGCGAGGCCCACGGCCTCAAGCTCGGCAAGGCCCAGGCCCCGGTCCGCGTCGCCGTCACCGGCCGCACGGTCGGCCTGCCCCTCTTCGAGTCCCTGGAGGTCCTGGGCAAGGAGAAGGCGCTGGCCCGGATCGACGCGGCGCTGGCGAGGCTCGCGGCCTGACACCGCCCGCACCCGCGCCTTCGGGGCGGCTCCCGGACTCCGGGGCCGCCCCTCGCGCGTTCCTGGAGCCGTCCCTTCGCCGTACGGCCGGACGCGGCGGGCCCGGCGGCGTTACCGTCGGATCATGAGCATTCGCGCCGTGGTCTGGGACGTGGACGACACCCTCTTCGACTACACCACCGCCGACCGCGAGGGCATGCGCGCCCACCTGGTGGCGGAGGGACTGCTCGCCGGGTACGGGACGGCCGAGGAGGCCCTGGCGCGCTGGCGGGAGATCACCGACCAGCAGTGGGCCAGATTCGCGGCCGGCGAAGTCGACTTCGTCACACAGCGCCGCGACCGCACCCGGGTCTTCCTGGGCCGGCCGGAGCTGACGGATGCCGAGGCCGACGACTGGTTCCAGCGCTACGTCACGCACTACGAGGCCGCCTGGTCCCTCTTCCCGGACGTGATGCCCGTCCTGGACGCCCTCGCCGACAGCCACCGGCACGCGGTGCTCTCCAACTCCAGCCTCACCGTCCAGGACCGCAAACTGCGCGTCCTCGGGGTGCACGACCGCTTCGAGGCCATCCTGTGCGCCGCCGAGCTGGGCGTCTCCAAGCCCGAGCCCGGCGCCTTCCTCGCGGCCTGCGACGCCCTCTCCCTCGCCCCGCGGGAGGTCGCCTACGTCGGCGACCACCCGGAGATCGACGGCCGAGGCGCCGCCGACGCCGGGCTGCTCTCGGTCTGGATCGACCGTGGCGGCGCCTGTGCGACCCTCGACCCGCCCGCCGGACCGCGCCGTATCGCGTCGCTCTCCGAACTCCCGGCGCTCCTCGGCGCCGATACCCGTTTTGGAGCCCCGTCCACCTTCGGGTAATGTTCTTTCTGCGCCGCCGGGGAGCGGGCCGAAAGGGCCGGGAACCGGAAGCGCGAAGCTAGAACAAGATCCCCTCAGGGGCTTGCGTTCCAGTGGCCTATGGTGTAATTGGCAGCACGACTGATTCTGGTTCAGTTAGTCTAGGTTCGAGTCCTGGTAGGCCAGCTCGCAGAGCTTATCTGCACCGCGGAGAACATCCGCAAAGCCCCCGTTGTGTAGCGGCCTAGCACGCCGCCCTCTCAAGGCGGTAGCGCCGGTTCGAATCCGGTCGGGGGTACAGATCCTTCCCGCGGGGACGGTCAGGGTAGCTCCCACCGACCCCGATGCAGGATCGCTAGGGCCCCCGTTGTGTAGCGGCCTAGCACGCCGCCCTCTCAAGGCGGTAGCGCCGGTTCGAATCCGGTCGGGGGTACAAACTGGTCTAAACCACATTGGTCTATGGTGTAATTGGCAGCACGACTGATTCTGGTTCAGTTAGTCTAGGTTCGAGTCCTGGTAGACCAGCTCGGATCTGCGGCGATGCAGTATTCAACGCCCGCAAGATCCTCGCCCCCGTTGTGTAGCGGCCTAGCACGCCGCCCTCTCAAGGCGGTAGCGCCGGTTCGAATCCGGTCGGGGGTACGAGTCCGAAGGGGGCTCCCACTCAGGTGGGAGCCCCCTTCGGCGTTCGGCTCCGAGAAGCGCTCAGTGCTCAGGGGCGAACAGGCAGGGCCCGCCGCGGCGTTGAGGCGGGCCCGTTGCCGGTCACGTACCCGGAGCGGGTCAGCCCGTGCGGCGCAGGGCCTCGGAGAGGCGGCCGGCGGCGTCGATGACCGCCTGGGCGTGCATCCGGCCCGGGTGGCGGGTCAGGCGCTCGATGGGGCCGGAGACGGAGACGGCGGCCACCACGCGGTTGGAGGGGCCGCGCACGGGCGCGGAGACGGACGCGACGCCCGGTTCCCGCTCGCCGATCGACTGGGCCCAGCCCCGGCGCCGTACGCCGGACAGGGCCGTCGCCGTGAAGCGGGCGCCCTGGAGGCCGCGGTGGAGGCGCTCGGGCTCCTCCCAGGCCATGAGGATCTGCGCCGAGGAACCGGCCTTCATCGTGAGCGTCGAGCCGACCGGGACCGTGTCCCTGAGGCCGGACAGGCGCTCGGCCGCGGCGACGCAGATGCGCATGTCGCCCTGGCGGCGGTAGAGCTGGGCGCTCTCGCCCGTCACGTCACGGAGGTGGGTGAGCACCGGGCCCGCCGTGGCGAGCAGGCGGTCCTCGCCGGCCGCCGCGGCCAGCTCGGCCAGGCGCGGGCCGAGAATGAAACGGCCCTGCATGTCGCGCGCCACCATGCGGTGGTGTTCCAGTGCCACGGCCAGGCGGTGGGCCGTGGGTCGTGCCAGTCCGGTCGCCGCGACCAACCCCGCGAGGGTGGCCGGGCCGGACTCCAGAGCGCTCAGGACGAGGGCCGCCTTGTCCAGAACGCCGACGCCGCTACTGTTGTCCATGCAACGATACTCCCGTCTCACTCTGTGAAACGCAAGTTCAATTTTCCGTGGAACCCGCCACTCTTGGTGGCAGGAAGTCACAGCGGCCCGTGACGAAAGGGCCTGGTGGCGGTTGCCCGGAAACACAGGGGTGCGGGCGCCGCTTCCCCAAGATCTCTAGTTGGGCCGTCGCGTTGTCGCCGGCCGGAGGGAAAGCGATGGGTAGGACACTCGCGGAGAAGGTCTGGGACGACCATGTCGTCCGGCGCGCCGAGGGCGAGCCCGACCTCCTCTTCATCGATCTGCACCTGCTGCACGAGGTGACCAGCCCGCAGGCCTTCGACGGCCTCCGCAAGAGCGGCCGCCCGGTGCGGCGGCTCGACCTGACCATCGCCACCGAGGACCACAACACCCCGACCCTCGACATCGACAAGCCCATCGCGGACCCGGTCTCCCGGGCCCAGCTGGAGACGCTGCGCAAGAACTGCGCGGACTTCGGCGTCCGGCTGCACCCGCTGGGCGACGTCGAGCAGGGCGTCGTGCACGTCGTCGGCCCGCAGCTGGGCCTGACCCAGCCCGGCACCACCGTGGTCTGCGGCGACTCCCACACCTCCACGCACGGCGCCTTCGGCGCGCTGGCGTTCGGCATCGGCACCTCCCAGGTCGAGCACGTGCTGGCCACCCAGACGCTGCCCATGGCCCGCCCGAAGACCATGGCGATCACCGTCAACGGCGAACTGCCCGAGGGCGTCACGGCCAAGGACCTGATCCTCGCCATCATCGCGAAGATCGGCACCGGCGGCGGCCAGGGCTACATCCTGGAGTACCGGGGCGAGGCCATCGAGAAGCTCTCGATGGAGGCCCGGATGACCATCTGCAACATGTCCATCGAGGCCGGCGCCCGCGCGGGCATGATCGCCCCCGACGAGACCACCTTCGCCTACCTCCAGGGCCGTCCGCACGCCCCCGAGGGCGCCGACTGGGACGCGGCGGTGGAGTACTGGAAGACGCTGCGCACCGACGACGACGCCGAGTTCGACGCCGAGGTGGTCATCGAGGCCGCCGAGCTGTCGCCGTTCGTCACCTGGGGCACCAACCCGGGCCAGGGCGCGCCGCTTTCCGCCGCCGTCCCCGACCCGGCTTCGTACGAAGACGCCTCGGAGCGCTTCGCCGCCGAAAAGGCCCTGGAGTACATGGGGTTGGAGGCCGGGCAGCCGCTGCGCTCCATCAAGGTGGACACCGTCTTCGTAGGTTCCTGCACCAACGGCCGCATCGAGGACCTGCGCGCCGCCGCCGAGATCGTCAAGGACCGCAAAGTCGCCGACGGCGTGCGGATGCTGGTCGTCCCCGGGTCCGCGCGGGTGGGCCTGCAGGCCGTCTCCGAGGGCCTGGACGTGGTCTTCAAGGAGGCCGGCGCCGAATGGCGGCACGCGGGCTGCTCCATGTGCCTGGGCATGAACCCGGACCAGCTCGCCCCCGGTGAGCGCTCCGCGTCCACCTCCAACCGCAACTTCGAGGGACGGCAGGGCAAGGGCGGCCGCACCCACCTGGTGTCGCCGCAGGTCGCGGCCGCGACGGCGGTCCTGGGCCACCTGGCCTCCCCGGCCGACCTGTCCGCCGACGTCCCCACGCCCGCTGGAGTCTGAGAGTCATGGAAGCATTCACCACCCACACCGGCCGGGCCGTCCCGCTGCGCCGCTCCAACGTCGACACCGACCAGATCATCCCCGCCCACTGGCTCAAGAAGGTGACCCGGGACGGGTTCGAGGACGGGCTGTTCGAGGCCTGGCGCAAGGACCCGGAGTTCGTGCTCAACCGGCCCGAGCGGCAGGGCGCGACCGTCCTGGTCGCCGGCCCCGACTTCGGCACCGGCTCCTCCCGTGAGCACGCCGTGTGGGCGCTGCAGAACTACGGCTTCAAGGCCGTGATCTCCTCCCGCTTCGCCGACATCTTCCGCGGCAACTCGCTGAAGAACGGGCTGCTCACCGTGGTCCTCGACCAGAAGGTCGTGGACGCGCTGTGGGAGCTCACGGAGAAGGACCCGCAGGCCGAGGTCACGGTCGACCTCGAGTCCCGTGAGGTCCGTGCGGAGGGCATCACCGCCTCCTTCGAGCTGGACGAGAACTCCCGCTGGCGTCTGCTGAACGGGCTGGACGACATCTCGATCACCCTCCAGAACGAGGCCGACATCGCCGCGTACGAGGCGAAGCGCCCGTCGTTCAAGCCGCAGACCGTCCAGGTCTGACGTCCGGGCCTCTCCGGAGGCCCCCGCAAGGGCGAGTTTCGGCCACCCGAGCACCCGGCTGTACCCCCGATCGGACCGATCGGGGGTACAGCCTTTTCTGCGTCCGTTCCGGCGTGCACGGCTCGGCCGTGTCTGGCAACTTCCCACGTTAGAGGCGTGGTTGGAGGGGTACGCGAGTCCTGGAGGCGCGGTTTCCGGGTGTGGCCGGACGGCCGTCCGAGGCGGCAGTTGCCCCCTGCGCAGGCGACAACTCGCCCCAGATGGCACAATCTGTGCATGGAACACGACGGCCAACTCCAGCTCTATGCGGCGGTCGCGTCCCGGCTCAAGGAAGCGCACACAAGAGTGCGCGCACTGCAAGTCCCGGAGGGCGTACGGATGGCGCTGACCCGGAAGCTGCTGGTCATTACGGCCGCGGCCAAACACGATCTCGCCGGTGCGGCACGGCGCCTGGAGAGGTTCAACGCGGACCTCGACGAGGGTCGATTCCCCGAAGAGGACGGCTGAACCGGCCGGGGCGGCCCGAGTCCGTTGCGGCACAAGGGTGATTAGCCCGTTTCGTGTTTGATTTGCGGTATATATCTGCCTAACGTGCGAAAAAGCTTGAACACATTCGTTCTGGCGATGTCTCCGAAGGGGAAGACGTGAACAAGGCGCAGCTCGTAGAAGCGATTGCCGACAAGCTGGGCGGTCGCCAGCAGGCCGCCGACGCTGTCGACGCGGTCCTGGACGCACTCGTCCGCGCAGTGGTCGCGGGCGACCGGGTCTCGGTCACCGGCTTCGGTTCCTTCGAGAAGGTCGACCGACCGGCCCGTTACGCCCGCAACCCGCAGACGGGTGAGCGGGTTCGGGTCAAGAAGACGTCCGTGCCGCGCTTCCGCGCGGGACAGGGCTTCAAGGACCTGGTGAGCGGCTCGAAGAAGCTCCCGAAGAACGACATCGCGGTCAAGAAGGCGCCCAAGGGCAGCCTGTCCGGTCCGCCGCCCACCATCTCCAAGGCCGCGGGCAAGAAGGCCGCCGCCAAGAAGGCCACGGGCGCGGCGAAGAAGGCCACGGGCGCGGCGAAGAAGGCCACGGGTGCGGCGAAGAAGACGACCGCGGCGGCGAAGAAGACGACCGCGAAGAAGACCACCGGGGCCGCGAAGACGACGACGGCGAAGAAGGCCCCGGCCAAGAAGTCCACCGCCAAGACCACCGCGGCGGCGAAGAAGACCACGGCCCAGAAGGCACCCGCGAAGAAGGCGACGGCGAAGAAGGCTCCGGCCAAGAAGTCGACCGCCCGCAAGACCACCGCCAAGAAGGCCACCGCCCGCAAGAAGTAGCGACGAGCGGCAGGTCGCAGGGGCACTCACGCGCCGGGCCGGACTCCCTCTCGGAGTCCGGCCCGCGGCGTGTGCGCACCCGGGGCGCGGAGCCCCGGCCGGTCGGAACGGCCGGTCAGAACGTCTGCAGCGTCACCAGCGTGATCCGGCGGTCCGCGCCCGAGCCCTCGGTCTCGATCCGCACCCGCTGCCCGGGCCGCAGCAGTCTCAGGCCCCCCGCGTCGAACGCCGCCGCGTCGAAGGGCACCGGTGTGCCGTCGTCGAGCAGCACCTGCCCGCTGCGCTCTTCCGGGTCGTACGTGTATGCGGTCGCCTGCATGTCGGCAGCCTACTGCCCGGCGATCAGCAACCGCGCCGCGACCGCGGCCGTACGTGGCCCCACCCCCAGCGCCAGCGCGGCGCGCAGATCACCGCCGGTGTCGACGTCCTGCCGTACGGAATCCACCCCTTCGAGCCGCAGTTCCACCGCGCCGGACGCGCGGTGGCGAGCCCTGGAATCCATTCCGAATGCGGGAGTCAATTCGCGGCCCGGCGCGGCGGCCAGCAGGGTCGTGCCGATTCCTGCCGCGTCCGCGAGAAAGGCGCGTGGGAATTCCGTGGCCGCCGCCAGTACGCGCGTCAATTCAGCCGGCCGCAGTGCGGGAAGATCGGCGTTGAGCGCGGCCACCGGGCGTGCGGGACGCGTCGCCCGTACCACGGCCGCCCCGTGCGCCAGGGCCGCGTTCAGACCGCCGCCCGGCTCGTCCGGAACGACCCCGGCGCCGAGCTTCGCCAGCTCGCGCCCCGCCCGCACGTCGTCCGTGACGACTGCCACATCCGCCACCTCCGGGCAGGCCAGCGCGGCCGCCACGGTGTCCTGGGCGAACGCCAGCGCGAGGCCCGGCCGCACCCCGTCGTGCGCGGTGTCCGCCAGCCTGCTCTTGGCCCGGGCGAGGGGCTTCACGGGTACGACCAAGGTCCACTGCACGAGCGTTCCGTCCTTCTCTCGTCGCCGCCATTGTCACCTGGGACATCCGCCGGTTCACTCGCCGGGGCGTACGGTGTTCTCGACAGACGGGCGGCCCGGGGCGACACTTGTCCGGCCCCAGGCCCTGGAGGAAAGGTGTCAGCGTGCCCCCGCCGCAGAATCGGCTTCTGGTACCGCTTCGCCGCGGTGATCTGCAAACCGCCGCTCGTGGTTCTGATCAAGCGGGACTGGCGGGGAATGGAGAACATTCCGGCCGACGGTGGATTTATCACCGCCGTGAACCACAATTCGCACGTCGACCCCTTCGCGTACGCGCACTACCAGTACAACACCGGGCGCGTCCCGCGATTCCTGGCGAAGAGCGGGCTTTTCAAGAAAGGATTCGTCGGTGCCGCGATGCGGGGCACCGGACAGATCCCCGTCTACCGCGAGAGCACGGACGCGCTCAGCGCCTTCCGGGCCGCGATCGACGCCGTGGAGCGCGGCGAGTGCGTCGCCTTCTACCCCGAGGGCACCCTCACCCGCGACCCGGACGGCTGGCCCATGACCGCCAAGACCGGTGCCGCCCGCGTCGCTCTCCAGACCAAGTGCCCGGTGATCCCGGTCGCCCAGTGGGGCTGCAACGAACTCCTGCCGCCGTACACCAAGAAGCCCCACCTCCTCCCGCGCAAGACCCACCGTGTGCTGGCGGGCCCGCCGGTCGACCTGTCGCGGTTCTACGACAAGGAGATGACCGCGGAGGTGCTGAAGGAGGCCACCGAGGTCATCATGGCCGCCGTCACCCGCCAGCTGGAGGAGATCCGCGGCGAGAAGGCGCCCGAGACGCCCTACGACCCGCGCCGCGAGCGGATCGAGCAGCGGCGCCGCACGCAGGCCCAGAACCGGCGCGGCGAACAGGCGCCGGGCGAACGGAAGCAGAACGAGCAGCCGCAGCAGGCGGAAGGGCAGAGCACGTGAGCGACCCCGTCAAGGCGGCCGTCTTCGGCACCGGGTCCTGGGGCACGGCCTTCGGCATGGTCCTCGCCGACGCCGGCTGCGACGTCACCCTCTGGGGGCGCCGCGCCGAACTCGCCGACGCCGTCAACTCCACCCGGACCAACCCCGACTACCTGCCCGGCGTGGAACTCCCCGCGGGCCTGCGGGCCACCACCGACGCCGCCGAGGCCGCGCGGGGCGCGGACTTCACCGTCCTCGCGGTCCCCTCCCAGACCCTGCGCGCCAATCTCGCCGAGTGGGCGCCGCTGCTGGCGCCCGGCACCGTCCTGGTGTCGCTGATGAAGGGTGTCGAACTCGGCTCCGCGATGCGGATGAGCGAGGTCATCGAGGACGTCGCCAAGGTCGGCCCGGAGCGCATCGCCGTGGTCACCGGGCCCAACCTCGCCCGCGAGATCGCCGCCCGCATGCCGGCCGCCGCCGTGGTCGCCTGCCCGGACGAGTCGGTCGCCCGGCGCCTCCAGACCGCCTGCCACACGCAGTACTTCCGCCCGTACACCAACACCGACGTCATCGGCTGCGAGCTGGGCGGCGCCGTGAAGAACGTGATCGGGCTGGCCGTCGGCATCGCGGACGGCATGGGCCTGGGCGACAACGCCAAGGGCTCCCTCATCACCCGCGGCCTCGCCGAGACCACCCGCCTCGGAGTCGCCCTCGGCGCCGACCCGCTGACCTTCTCCGGTCTCGCCGGGCTCGGCGACCTGGTGGCGACCTGCTCCTCGCCGCTGTCCCGCAACCACACCTTCGGCACCAACCTCGGCAAGGGCATGACCCTCCAGGAGACCATCGCGGTCACCAAGCAGACCGCCGAGGGCGTCAAGTCCTGCGAGTCCGTGCTGGATCTGGCCCGCAGGTACGGCGTCGACATGCCGATCACCGAGACGGTCGTCGCGATCGTCCACGAGGGCAAGGCTCCGGTGGTCGCGGTCAAGGAGCTGATGTCGCGCAGCGCGAAGCCCGAACGACGCTGAGCGACACCCGGCCGGAGCCCGGGTTCCGCTCGCGCCACGCGGCCCCGCCGACGCTGTCTCGCGGCACCTCGGGCGGGTACTCTCAACGCGATATGAGCACCGAGAACCTCCCCCAGAGCCCCGAGCAGAGTCCGGAGCAGCCCCCTCGCAAGCCGCGTGTGGCCGTCGTGTTCGGCGGACGCAGCTCCGAACACGGGATCTCCGTGGTCACCGCCGGCGCCGTCCTCGCTGCCATCGACCGGACGAAGTACGACGTCCTGCCGATCGGCATCACCCGGGACGGCCGGTGGGCCCTGACCGCCGACGAACCGGAACGCATGGCGATCACCGACCGCCGTACGCCGGACGTCGAGGAACTGGCCGAGTCGACCGAGGGCGGCGTGGTGCTCCCCGTCGACCCCGCCAACCGCGAGGTCGTCTACAGCGAACCGGGCTCGGTGCCCAAGGCGCTGGGCGAGGTGGACGTCGTCTTCCCCGTGCTGCACGGCCCCTACGGCGAGGACGGCACCCTCCAGGGCCTGCTGGAGCTGTCGGGCGTGCCCTACGTCGGATCGGGCGTGCTCGCCTCGGCCGTCGGCCAGGACAAGGAGTACATGAAGGCGGTGTTCACCTCCTACGGACTGAAGGTCGGCCCGTACGTGGTGATCCGCCCCCGCGAGTGGGAGCAGGACCGTTCCGCCGCCCGCAAGAAGGTCGTCGACTTCGCCGGCGAGCACGGCTGGCCGCTGTTCGTGAAGCCCGCGCGCGCGGGCTCCTCGATCGGCATCACCAAGGTCGACGACCTCTCCGGCCTCGACGAGGCGATCGAGGAGGCCCGGCGCCACGACCCGAAGATCCTCATCGAGGCGGCGTTGCGCGGCCGGGAGATCGAGTGCGGGGTCCTGGAGTTCGAGGACGGCCCCCGGGCCTCCGTCCCCGCCGAGATCCCGCCGCCCTCGGAGCACGCGTACTACGACTTCGAGGCCAAGTACATCGACTCCACGCCCGGTGTCGTCCCCGCCCCGCTCACGGAGGAGGAGACCGCCGAGGTCCGGCGCCTCGCGGTCGCGGCGTTCGACGCCGCCTCCTGCGAGGGGCTGGTGCGCGCGGACTTCTTCCTCACCGAGGACGACGAGTTCGTGATCAACGAGATCAACACCATGCCGGGCTTCACGCCGATCTCCATGTACCCGCAGATGTGGCAGGCGACCGGAGTGAGCTACCCGGAACTGGTGGACCGGCTGGTCCAGGCGGCGCTGCGGCGCTCCACCGGACTGCGCTGACACCCCACCCGCACACGGTACGGAAGGCGATCCCCTCGGGGATCGCCTTCCGCAGTATGATCAGCGGGTTTCCCCAGCCCGCCACCCGCCGGCGGCAGCACCATGTCCGGGTTCCGGTACAGCTCGGTGACCTCGTGTCCGGGCCGGGAACCACCGCCGACTCGCTGTCGTCTGCTGAGGGACAGCCTGCGGTGATGATCCAAGTGGCGAGAGCGAGCGGGCGGAAGGGGGCTAGAGGTGAACGACCGGGCAGGTCAGAGTACGGGTGATGCCGTCCACTTGCTGGACCTTGGCGACCACCATGCGACCCAGCTCGTCGACCGTGTCGGACTGGGCGCGAACAATGACGTCATAGGGTCCTGTCACGTCCTCGGCCTGGATCACTCCAGGGATCTTGCTGATCGTCTCGGCGACGGTCGACGCCTTGCCGACCTCGGTCTGGATCAGGATGTACGCCTGTACCACGGAACCTCCAGAGCGGCCACGAGGATCATGTGGGGGAAAAGGAACGCCACGGTATCGCGTCGCCGCTCTTCACGGGGAGACCCGCGGGGCGCGGGCCGCTCGTGCCGTGGTGCCGCGATGACACGAGTTGACGAGCACGCCGACGAATGGCGACGGTCATTTCGACCGTAACGAGGACAGAGATGACGCGCGACCGGGCACGGACAGGGACAGAAGGGGAGTCAAGGCAATGAAGGGCACTGTTGGTGAGCTCGGGGAGTTCGGGCTCATCAGGGAGCTCACCTCCCGTCTCACCACCACCCCGGCGGTCCGGGTCGGCCCCGGCGACGACGCCGCGGTGGTGGCCGCGCCCGACCGCAGGGTCGTGGCCAGCACCGACATCCTCGTCGAGGGGCGGCACTTCCGCCGTGACTGGTCCACCGCGTACGACGTGGGCCGCAAGGCCGCGGCGCAGAACCTCGCCGACATCGCCGCCATGGGCGCCGTGCCGACCGCGCTGCTGCTCGGCCTGGTCGTCCCCGCCGAACTGCCGGTGACCTGGCCGACCGAGCTGATGGACGGGCTGCGCGACGAGTGCCAGGTCGCCGGCGCCTCCGTGGTCGGCGGCGACGTGGTGCGCGGTGACACGATCACCGTCTCCATCACCGCGCTCGGTGACCTGCGCAACCAGGAGCCCGTCACCCGAGGGGGCGCCCAGCCCGGCGACCTCGTCGCGGTGACCGGCTGGCTCGGCTGGTCCGCGGCCGGGTTCGCCGTCCTCTCCCGGGGATTCCGCTCGCCGCGCGCCTTCGTCGAGGCCCACCGGCGACCGGAGCCCCCGTACCACGCGGGTCCCGCCGCGGCCGGACTCGGCGCCACCGCCATGTGCGACGTGAGCGACGGACTCATCGCCGACCTGGGCCACATCGCGGAGGCCAGCAAGGTCAGGATCGACATCCGCTCCGGCCAGATCGACATCCCGACCCAGATGAACGACATCGGCCAGGCGGTCGGCGTCGACCCCATGCAGTGGGTGCTCACCGGGGGAGAGGACCACGCGATCGTGGCGACCTTCCCGCCGGACGTGAAGCTGCCCGCCCGCTGGAAGGTGATCGGCGAGGTCCTCAACCCCTCCGCGCTGCCCCAGGTGACCGTCGACGGGGCGCCCTGGACCAGCAAGGGCGGCTGGGACCACTTCGGCGGGGACGTGGAGTCATGACACCGCCCCTGGTCCTCACCGTGGCCGGCTCCGACTCCGGGGGCGGCGCCGGCATCCAGGCCGACCTCAAGACGATGCTCGCCCTCGGCACCCACGGCATGAGCGTGCTCACCGCGGTGACCGCGCAGAACTCCCTCGGCGTGCAGGGCGCCTGGGAGCTGCCCGTGGAGGCGGTGCGCGCCCAGTACCGCAGCGTCGTGGACGACATCGGCGTCCAGGCGGTCAAGACCGGGATGCTGTCCTCCGCCGAACTGGTCGAGACGGTCGCCGAGTTGATCGGCGGCACCGACGCCCCCGCCGTCATCGATCCGGTCGGCGTCTCCAAGCACGGGGACGCGCTGCTCGCCGCCTCCGCGCTGGACTCCGTCCGCACCAAGCTCCTCCCGGTCGCCACCGTCGCCACCCCGAACCTCGACGAGGTCGCCCAACTCACCGGCGTCCGCGTCGAGTCGGACGCCGATCTGCGCCGGGCCGCGGCGGCCGTGCTGGAGTACGGTCCGCGCTGGGTGCTGATCAAGGGCGGCCACCTGGCGGGCGACGCCGTGGACCTGCTCACCGACGGCTCCGAGGAGCACTGGCTGCGTGCCCCCCGACTCGACAACCGGCACACGCACGGAACCGGCTGCACCCTCGCGTCGGCCGTCGCCTGCGGGCTGGCGAAGGGACGGTCGGTGCCCGAGGCGGTCGCGGCGGCCAAGGAGTACGTCACCGGTGCGATCCGGGCCGGATTCGCGCTCGGCGGCGGCATCGGGCCCGTGGACCACGGCTGGGCGCTCGGGCGGGACACTCCCTGAGTCCGATGCCGATGGCCGTCCACTCCGTGAGCGGCATGAAGAAGCGGGCCGCGGGACGTTGGGCGGCCGGGCGCTCCATGCGGTCGCGACTGCGGCTGCGGCGCTCGGGGGGGGGCGGGGTGAACAAGGGGCCCGGGTTCCCGGAGGTCTTCCGCCAGCCTTGGTGAAGCCCCCGGACCTGTGTCCCGTACTCAGCGAACGCGGTGCGGTGGCCGCCGCCCGTCAGGGCCGGGGCCGGCGGTGTACTCGGTGCGCCCGTACAGGATCTTCGCCGGCTCGCCGCGGTGGATCTCGACGTCCCCGCTCGTCATCTCGGAGGGCAGGCCCACCCGCGGGACGCCTCGGCGCCGACGGCGGTCTGCGAAAGGCAAAAAGCCGGCCCACCGAAAGGTGGGCCGGCTCCGTGCAGCGGACCAGGCAGTGGCCGCGCGCTCAGCTGACGCGTCAGCGCGAGACCTTGCCGGCCTTGATGCACGAGGTGCAAGCGTTCACGCGCTTCGGCGTCCCGCCGACCACGGTACGCACACGCTGGATGTTCGGGTTCCAGCGACGGGACGTACGGCGGTGCGAGTGCGAGATGTTGTTGCCGAAGCCCGGCCCCTTGCCGCAGACGTCGCAGTTGGCAGCCACGGGTCACTCCAAAGACTTCAGATGCACTTACGGTTGATCCCGGCATGCCGGGATCAAAGTCTCGGACGCGAACGTCCGGGATCTGAGTGGCGGTGCCAGGGGGAGAGCCCGATCGGGATCGGGCAACCGGAGCAGCATACAACGGCTGCTCCCGTACAACGAAACTACCACGGCAGCTCAGGGGCCCGCCCCCGGCCCTCTTCCGGTGGGCCCCCTCCCGAGGTCTACGCTGCCAGCCACGTCCAGCAGCTCAGGGAGGCGCAGGTGGCGCAGGTGCCGCAGAGGATCTTCGACGCTCTGGCGGTGCGTACCTGGTGCGGTCTGTCGCTGCGCGCGCTCGGGCGGGCTCGCGAGGAGATCGACGCGATCAACGTCTACCCGGTCGCCGACGGGGACACCGGCACCAACCTGTACCTGACCGTCGAATCGGCCGTCGCCGCGGTGGAGGCGGTGTTCGCGGCCTACGAGGTGGGCGCGGCGCACACGGCGGACGCCGTGGAACCGGTGGGTGCCGGCGACGGTCCCTCGCTGGCCGAGACCGTGGGCGCCATGGCGCACGGCGCGCTGATCGGGGCGCGGGGCAACTCCGGGACGATCCTCGCGCAGCTGCTGCGCGGCCTGGCCCAGGTGCTCGCCGTCGACGGTGAGGAGGCTCACACCGACGGCCCGGGGCTGCGGCTGGCGCTCCGGCACGCGGCCGAATCGGCCCGGCAGGCCGTGGCCCACCCCGTCGAGGGCACCGTCCTGACCGTCGCCGCGGCCGCCGCCGACGCGGCGGACGGCGCCGAGGGCGACTGCGCCGAGGTGGCCCGCGCGGCGTACGAGGGCGCCCGCGCGGCGCTCGCCGCGACCCCGGACCAGTTGCCCGCCCTGGAGCGCGCCGGTGTCGTCGACGCCGGTGGGCACGGCCTCGTGACCGTCCTCGCGGCGCTGGTGGAGACGTTCACGGGCCGGGCGCCGGACCCGGGGGCGGCCACCGTGCCGCACGCGCGCGTGGAGCGCGGCCCGCAGGACCGCGCGGCCGAGTGCACCGCGGAGGAGGGCGACGGGAACGACGGGCCGGCCTTCGAGGTGATCTACCTCCTGGAGGCCGGGGACGCGGCCGTCGCGCGGCTGCGGCAGCGGCTCGACGCCCTCGGGGACTCGCTCGTCGTCGTCGGCGGCGACGGACTGTGGAACGTCCACGTGCACGTCGACGACGCGGGCGCCGCGGTGGAGGCGGGCGTGGAGGCCGGACGGCCGTACCGCATCCGGATCACCCACTTCGGCCACGGCGACGCACACACCACCGGCACCGGGCGTCCGCCCCGGGAACGGGCCCAGCGCGCGGTGGTGGCCGTCGTGCCGGGAGAGGGGCTGGCCGGGCTGTACACCGAGGCCGGCGCGACGACGGTGCTCGCACGCCCCGGGGAGCCACCCGCGAGCGGGGAACTGGTCCAGGCCGTACGGCGGGCGCACGCACGCGAGGTCGTGCTGCTGCCCAACGACGCCGAACTGCGCCACACCGCCGCCGCGGCGGCCGAGCAGGCGCGGACCGAGGGCGTCCGGGTCGCCCTGATCCCGACCCGCTCCGCGGTCCAGGGCATCGCCGCGCTGGCCGTGCACGAGCCCGAGCGGCGCTTCGACGAGGACGTGGTGGCGATGACCTCGGCGGCCGGCGCCACCCGCTACGGCGAGGTCGTCGTCGCCGAACGCCAGGCCTGGACCACCGCCGGCATCTGCCAGGCCGGTGACGTGCTCGGCCTCATCGACGGCGACGTGGCCTTGATCGGCGCGGACGTCACCGAGGTCGCCGCGACCGTCCTGGACCGGATGCTCGCGGCCGGCGGCGAGCTGGTCACCCTCGTCCTCGGCGACGAGGCGCCCGAGAGCGTCGCCGGGCATCTCGAGGCCCGCGTCCGGGAGGCGTACCTGGCCGTCGACACGGTGGTCTACCGGGGCGGGCGGCAGGGCGCGCCGCTGCTGGTCGGCGTGGAATAGCACAGACTCTCCGGGGCGTCCCGCGGGACGTGCGGGGCCGTTGTCAGTGGCGTGGTGTGCAATGGATCTCGTGCCCGCACTGCGAGAACCCCTGAAGAAGGTGCTCGGCCCCGCCACCGCGAAGGTGATGGCCGAGCACCTCGGCCTGCACACCGTCGGCGACCTCCTCCACCACTACCCCCGCAGATACGAGGAGCGCGGACAGCTCACGCACCTGGCCGACCTGCCCATGGACGAGCACGTCACGGTGGTCGCCCAGGTCGCCGACGCCCGTCTGCACACCTTCGCCTCGTCGAAGGCGCCGCGCGGCAAGGGGCAGCGACTCGAGGTGACCATCACGGACGGCAGCGGACGCCTCCAACTGGTCTTCTTCGGCAACGGCGTGCACAAGCCCCACAAGGAGCTCCTGCCGGGCACCCGCGCGATGTTCGCCGGCAAGGTCTCCGTATTCAACCGCCGACTGCAACTGGCCCACCCGGCATACGAGTTGCTGCGCGGCGACCCCGACGGCGGAGAGGCCGTCGAGTCCTGGGCCGGCGCCCTCATCCCTCTCTACCCGGCCACCGCCAAGCTCGAGTCCTGGAAGCTCGCCAAGGCGATCCAGACGGTCCTGCCCAGCGCGCAGGAGGCCGTCGACCCCCTGCCGGACTCCCTGCGTGAGGGCCGCGGGCTGGTCTCCCTCCCCGAGGCGCTGCTCAAGATCCACCGTCCGCACACCAAGGCGGACATCGAGGACGCCCGCGCCCGCCTGAAGTGGGACGAGGCCTTCGTCCTCCAGGTCGCCCTCGCCCGCCGCCGCCACGCGGAGACCCAACTCCCCGCGGTCCCGAGGAAACCGAGCCCGGACGGCCTGCTCACCGCCTTCGACGACCGTCTCCCCTTCACCCTCACCGACGGCCAGCTGAAGGTCTCCCGCGAGATCTTCGACGACCTCGCCACCGACCACCCGATGCACCGGCTGCTCCAGGGCGAGGTGGGCAGCGGCAAGACACTGGTCGCCCTGCGCGCCATGCTCGCCGTCGTCGACTCGGGGGGACAGGCCGTGATGCTGGCGCCCACCGAGGTGCTCGCCCAGCAGCACCACCGGTCGGTCGTCGAGATGATGGGGGAGCTGGCCGAAGGGGGGATGCTCGGCGGCGCCGAGCACGCCACCAAGGTCGTGCTGCTCACCGGCTCGATGGGCGCCGCCGCCCGCCGTCAGGCCCTGCTCGACCTGGCCACCGGCGAGGCCGGCATCGTCATCGGCACCCACGCACTGATCGAGGACAAGGTCCAGTTCCACGACCTCGGCCTGGTCGTCGTCGACGAACAGCACCGCTTCGGCGTCGAGCAGCGCGACGCCCTGCGCGGCAAGGGCAAGCAGCCCCCGCACCTGCTCGTCATGACCGCCACGCCCATCCCGCGCACCGTCGCGATGACGGTCTTCGGCGACCTGGAGACCTCCGTCCTGGACCAGCTCCCGGCCGGCCGTTCCCCGATCGCCAGCCATGTCGTCCCGGCCGCCGACAAGCCGCACTTCCTGGCGCGGGCCTGGGAGCGGGTCCGCGAGGAGGTGTCGAACGGCCACCAGGCGTACGTCGTCTGCCCGCGCATCGGCGACGAGGACGACGACCCGAAGAAGGGCGCCAAGCAGTCCACCGAGGGGGACGCGGAGAAGCGGCCGCCGCTCGCCGTCCTCGACGTCGCCGAGCAGCTGGCCAAGGGTCCGCTCCAGGGCCTGCGGGTCGAGGTCCTGCACGGCCGCATGCAGCCCGACGACAAGGACGCCGTCATGCGCCGCTTCGCCGCCGGCGACACCGACGTCCTGGTCGCCACGACCGTGATCGAGGTCGGCGTCAACGTCCCCAACGCCACCGCCATGGTGATCATGGACGCCGACCGCTTCGGCGTCTCCCAGCTCCACCAGCTGCGTGGCCGCGTCGGCCGCGGTTCCGCCCCAGGCCTGTGCCTGCTGGTCTCCGAGATGCCCGAGGCCAGCGCGGCCCGCCAGCGGCTGAACGCCGTCGCCGGCACCCTCGACGGCTTCGAGCTCTCCCGCATCGACCTCGAACAGCGCCGCGAGGGCGACGTCCTCGGCCAGGCCCAGTCCGGTGCCCGTACCTCCCTGCGCGTGCTCGCGGTCATCGAGGACGAGGAGATCATCGCCGAGGCGAGACAGGAGGCGGCAGCGGTGGTGGCCGCCGACCCGGAGCTGACCGGCCTGCCCGGACTGCGGACGGCCCTGGACGCCCTGCTCGACGACGAGAGGGAGCGGTACCTGGAGAAGGGCTGAGGGCAGCGCAGCAAGAGGCGCGGGGCTGACCTTCGCCTGCCAGACTGGACGAACGCATCCGACAACCAAGGACCCAAGATGACCCGCGTGATCGCCGGCAAAGCCGGCGGACGCCGCCTGGCCGTCCCGCAGGGGACCGGCACCCGTCCCACCTCCGACCGCGCACGCGAGGGCCTTTTCTCCACCTGGCAGTCCCTGCTCGGCGGCCCACTGGACGGCGAGCGGGTCATCGACCTGTACGCCGGCTCCGGCGCCGTCGGGCTTGAGGCGCTGTCGCGGGGTGCCGGGCACGTCCTGCTCGTGGAGGCCGACGCCCGCGCCGCCCGCACCGTCCGGGAGAACGTCAAGTCGCTCGGTCTGCCCGGCGCCGAGGTTTGGGCGGGCAAGGCGGAACAGATCATCCGCACCCCGGCCCCGGCCGAGCCGTACGACATCGTCTTCCTGGACCCGCCGTACGCCGTCTCCGACGACGATCTTCGGGAGATCCTGCTCACACTCCGCACGGAGGGGTGGCTCGCGGAGGAAGCGCTCGTCACCGTGGAGCGCAGCACCAGGGGCGGCGAATTCCGCTGGCCGGACGGCTTCGAAGCGATCCGGGCCCGTCGCTACGGCGAGGGAACGTTTTGGTACGGTCGCGCCGCCTCTACGTGCGAAGACGCACGATGACCGGACCGGAGAGCGAGGGAAATCAAGTGCGCCGCGCCGTCTGTCCCGGGTCTTTCGACCCGATCACCAACGGACATCTCGACATCATCGCCCGGGCCTCCAGCCTCTACGACGAGGTCTTCGTCGCGGTGATGATCAACCAGGCCAAGAAGGGCCTGTTCGAGATCGAGGAGCGGATCGACCTCATCCGCCAGGTCACCGCCGAGTACGGGAACGTCCGCGTGGAGTCCTTCCACGGCCTCCTCGTCGACTTCTGCAAGCAGCGCGAGATCCCGGCCATCGTCAAGGGCCTGCGCGCGGTCAGCGACTTCGACTACGAGCTGCAGATGGCCCAGATGAACAACGGCCTCTCCGGTGTGGAGACCCTCTTCATCCCCACCAACCCCACCTACAGCTTCCTGTCGTCCTCGCTGGTCAAGGAGGTCGCCACCTGGGGCGGCGACGTCTCCCACCTGGTGCCGCCGCTGGTCCTCGAAGCCCTGTCCGAGCGCCTGCGCAAGGGCTGAGCGCGGGACCGGGTGTGCCCCGCGCCGCCTCGCCCGGCTCCCGGAGGCTGACAAACCGTCACCCGGTGTCCCCCGGACACCCCAGGGTCGTACAGTCGTCCCGTCCGTCTCCAACACAGCTGTAGAGAGTGGCGAGCACACGGTGGACGTGCAGAAGAAGCTCGACGAGATCACCGCGATGGTCTCCGGCGCCCGCGCCATGCCCATGTCGGCCTCGTGCGTGGTCAACCGCGCGGAACTGCTCTCGATGCTGGAGGAACTGCGCGCCGAGCTGCCCGGTTCCCTCGCCCAGGCCCAGGAGCTGATCGGCGACCGGGAGCAGATGGTGGCGCAGGCCCGCCAGGAGGCCGAGCGGATCATCGAGAGCGCACACGCCGAACGCGGCTCCCTCATCGCCGACACCGAGGTGGCCCGCCGCTCCCAGGCCGAGGCCGACCGCATCCTCGCCGAGGCCCGCCAGGAGGCCGAGGAGGTCCGCGCCGAGGCCGACGACTACGTCGACTCCAAGCTCGCCAACTTCGAGGTCGTCCTCACCAAGACCCTCGGCTCCGTCGGCCGGGGTCGCGAGAAGCTGCTCGGCACCGGCCCCGGCCTCGACGAGAACGGCTACGAGGACGAGGACGCCCCCGAGCGCAGCCACGACCCGCAGACCCTGCGCCGCGACGCCGACGCCTACGTGGACACCAAGCTCGGCGCCTTCGAGGCGGTACTGGCCAAGACCCTGGAGGCGGTCGGCCGGGGCCGGCAGAAGCTGCACGGCCGGATCGCCACCGACGACCTCGGCGCCCTCGCCGACGACTCCACCACCGTCCAGCACTCCAGCGACGCCGACTACCTCGCCGACCTGGCCGCCCTCTCCGACGCCCCCGCCGAGCAGCCCCGCCGGCGCGAGTACGGGGAGCAGCGGGCGGCGGCCCCGGTGCCGGCACAGGCCGTACCGGAGATGCCCGCCCACCAGCCGGCGTACGGCTACGCCCAGCAGCAGCCCGACCCGTACGCGGGCTACCAGCAGGGCTACGGCGGCCAGGACCCCTACGGCTACCAGCAGCAGACCGCCGACCCGTACGCGTACCAGGGCTACGACGCGTCCCAGCAGACGTACGACGGACAGCAGGGATATCCGCAGCCCCAGCAGCCCGCGCAGCCCGCGCACGCCCCGCAGGCGCAGCCGCAGACCCTCGACGAGACCAGTCTCTTCGACACCAGCATGATCAGCGCCGAGCAGCTGCGGGCCTACGAACAGGGCCGCGGCCTCTAGCGCGCGGCACCCCGACCGGCCCGGATTGGGCCGTGAGCGAATGGTCCAGTATCCTGGCTCTTCGGTCGCGCGTACGTCCGCGATCGCCGCTGCCCGGGAACACTGAAGGGCGGCGTCCCCCAGCTGTACCCCAGCCATGAAGACCGAAAGCAGGAATGGTTCTGAACGCGCGCCTCGACCACCGCGACCCCCTCGTGTTCGACACGCACGAGCTGGGACGGCGGCCCGGTGCGCTCCAGCGCCTGACCCGCACGGTCGACGCTCCCCGGGATTTCGGTATCCAGGGAGTCATCGGAGTGCCGGAAGGCGCCCCGGTGGAACTCGATCTCCGGCTCGAGTCGGTCATGGAAGGGGTGCTCGTCACAGGCACCGCCCGTGCCAAGGCCGAGGGGGAGTGCGTAAGGTGTCTGGAGCCGCTCGAGCAGCAGCTCGACGCGGACTTCCAGGAGTTGTTCTCGTACCCTGACGCCGACGACCGGGGCCGCCCTGTGGCGGAACCCGGCGACGACGCCGAGGACGACGAGGACAGGCTCTTCGTCGAGGACGGACTGATCGGCCTCGAACCCGTGCTGCGCGACGCGGTGGTGCTCGCACTGCCGATGCAGCCGGTGTGCCAGGAAGACTGCCAGGGCCTGTGCTCCGAGTGCGGAGTACGCCTGTCGGACGACCCGGACCACCACCACGACGCCGTCGACATTCGTTGGGCGGCATTGCAGGGACTCGCCGGTTCACTCGGAGACGGCGAGAAGGACGAGATGAGCGGCGCCGAAGCTGGCGTCGACGAGAAGCAGGAGAAGTAGCCGTGGCTGTTCCGAAGCGGAAGATGTCGCGCAGCAACACGCGCCACCGCCGGTCGCAGTGGAAGGCTGCGGTCCCCACCTTGGTTGCGTGCGAGCGCTGCCACGAGCCCAAGCAGCAGCACATCGCGTGCCCGTCTTGCGGCACCTACAACAAGCGCCAGGTCCTCGAGGTCTGAGCGGCTGGTGAGAGGCACTGTGTCAGTCCCCAAGAAGGCGGATGACGCCAAGGCGGACCCACCCGCCAAGAAGAAGGCGGACAACAACCAGGCCTCGTCCCACACGCTTCTGGAAGGGCGGCTCGGCTACCGGCTCGAGTCCGCCCTTCTGGTGCGTGCACTGACCCACCGTTCCTACGCGTACGAGAACGGCGGTCTGCCGACGAACGAGCGGCTGGAGTTCCTCGGTGACTCCGTCCTCGGCCTCGTCGTCACGGACACGCTGTACCGCACCCACCCCGACCTGCCCGAAGGCCAGCTGGCCAAGCTGCGGGCCGCGGTGGTCAACTCGCGTGCGCTGGCGGAGGTGGGCCGCGGGCTCGAACTCGGCTCCTTCATCCGGCTCGGCCGTGGTGAAGAGGGCACGGGGGGCCGGGACAAGGCATCCATCCTCGCCGACACCCTCGAAGCGGTGATCGGCGCGGTCTATCTCGACCAGGGCCTCGACGCGGCCTCCGAACTGGTGCACCGCCTGTTCGACCCGCTGATCGAGAAGTCCTCCAACCTCGGTGCCGGCCTGGACTGGAAGACCAGCCTCCAGGAGCTCACCGCGACCGAAGGGCTCGGCGTCCCCGAGTACCTGGTCACGGAGACCGGCCCCGACCACGAGAAGACCTTCACTGCTGCCGCCCGCGTCGGAGGCGTCTCGTACGGCACCGGCACCGGCCGCAGCAAGAAGGAGGCGGAGCAGCAGGCCGCGGAATCCGCGTGGCGGTCGATCAAGACCGCGGCGGACGAGCGCGCCAAGGCGACGGCGGACCAGCCGTCCGCCGAAGTCGACGAGGCCGCCGACACCTCGTCGGCCTCCGCCTGACGCACCCGTTCTCCCGCACGTCCCGAACGCCCGCCCCGCTCCCGGGGCGGGCGTTCGGTTCGTCCACCGGCCCACCCGAGGGGATGCCATGCCCGAGTTGCCCGAGGTCGAGGTCGTCCGGCGCGGCCTGGAGCGCTGGGTCGCCCACCGCACCGTCGCCGACGCCGAGGTCCTGCACCCGCGCGCCGTGCGCCGGCACATCGCCGGCCCCGACGACTTCGCCCACCGCCTGAAGGGCCACCGCATCGGCACACCCAGCCGCCGCGGCAAGTACCTGTGGCTGCCCCTGGAGGACACCGGTCAGGCGGTCCTCGCCCACCTCGGCATGAGCGGCCAGCTCCTGGTCCAGCCGCACGAGGCGCCCGCCGAGAAGCACCTGCGCATCCGCGTCCGCTTCACCGACGCCCTCGGCACCGAACTCCGCTTCGTCGACCAGCGCACCTTCGGCGGTCTCTCCCTGCACGAGACCGGCCCCGACGGCCTGCCCGACGTCATCGCGCACATCGCCCGCGACCCGCTCGACCCGCTCTTCGACGACGAGGCATTCCACCTCGCCCTGCGCCGCAAGCGCACCACCGTCAAACGGGCCCTGCTCGACCAGTCACTGATCAGCGGCGTCGGCAACATCTACGCCGACGAGGCCCTGTGGCGCTCCCGCCTGCACTACGAACGCCCCACGGCCACCCTCACCCGCCCCCGCACCACCGAACTCCTCGGTCACGTCCGGGACGTCATGAACGCTGCTCTCGCCGTCGGCGGCACCAGCTTCGACAGCCTCTACGTCAACGTCAACGGCGAGTCCGGCTACTTCGACCGCTCACTCGACGCCTACGGCCGCGAGGGCCTGCCCTGCCGCCGCTGCGCCACGCCGATGCGCCGCCGGCCGTGGATGAACCGCTCCAGCTACTTCTGCCCGAAGTGCCAGCGGCCCCCGAGGACCACCCCGTAAGCGGCCACACCGCGCACCGCGGGCGATCACACCGCGGGCGCCCGCTCCGCGTCGTAGCACTCCCGCGCCGCGAGCACCTCGTCCATCCGCCCCTCCAGGCACTCGATGAGGGCGATCAGCCGCCCGGCCACCTCGTGTCCCAGCGGCGTGAGCTCGTAGTCCACGCGCGGCGGGTTGGTCGGCTGGGCCTCGCGGTGCACCAGGCCGTCGCGCTCCAGGGCGTGCAGCGTCTGGGCCAGCATCTTCTCGCTGACGCCGTCGACGCGGCGCCGCAGCTCGTTGAAGCGGAAGGACCCCTCGTACAACGCGCCGAGCGTCAGCGCGCCCCAGCGCCCCGTGACGTGCTCCAGAGTGCCGCGCGAGGGACAGGCCCGGGAGAACACGTCGTACGGCAGGTCCTGCTCCACCGTGCGCTCCTGCGTGGTCGACATACCTCCAGCGTACGTGAGCACAGCGCTGCCCCGCAGAGCGCGCGGAGCGGGGGTGAGTGCTCCTCGGCGCGGGATCAGCAGCCGAGGAAGTGCGCCCCCGCACGGACCGCAGACGGCCCGACCCCAACGCTTCTCGCACCTGGCAGGATGGCCAGCGTGCTCCTGCCTGCACCGAAGGATCTGACCTCGACGGTGCGAACCGACTTCGGCGATGACGCGGCTTGGGTCTCGGTACAAGCAACGATCGACGCCGCAGACGGATCCCCGCACGCTACGTACGTCAGTGACCCCCGCTTCACCGACGTGAGCATCCAGGCGCTGACCGACGAGGAGACGGCCACCGAGGACGACGACGACCTCACCTACGTGTTCCTCGCGGATACGGCCACCATGACCGACCCTTCGTCTCCGCTCCTGGCCGTCGACCTCTACGACGAACCCGGACGGACGTTCCGGGTACCGGCCCGGTGGTACCCCGAGGTTTCCGCCAATCTGAGCATCGCCAACATGGACTTCGCCGATTTCGCCGACGCGGTTGACGGTTCAGGGACATTCCGCGGCTGGGGCGACGACTGAACCGGGCCGTCCCCTCCCGGCGCACGACGGCGGGGGGGGGTCGGCGGAGCGGCTTCGGGCTGGAGCTGCTTCGGGGTGAGGTCCACAGCCGGCCGGCGCTTCGGGCCGCGAGTGCCGGGACCGGTCGCGTCTTGTGGGACGAGAAGCTTGCCGCTGACGGCCCGGACCCGGCCCATGAGGGCGCCTGGCCCGCTGACCTGCGGTTGTCTCAGTAGCCGAAGTTCTGCGTCCACCAAGGGCCGCCGGAGCCGAAGTGGACGCCGACGCCCAGGGTCTGGAAGTCGCAGTTCAGGATGTTGGCGCGGTGGCCGGGGCTGTCCATCCAGGCGTCCATCACGGCCTGGGCGTCGGTCTGGCCGCGGGCTATGTTCTCGCCGCCGAGGTTGCCTATCCCGGCCGCCTCGGCGCGGTCCCAGGGGGTCGCGCCACTGGGGTCGGTGTGGTCGAAGAAGCCCTGCTCGGCCATGGACCGGCTGAAGTCCTCCGCCAGTCCGGTGAGCGCGCTATTCGCGGCCAGTGGACGGCAGCCGACCTTCGCCCGCTCCTCGTTGACGAGGTTGAGCACCTGGGCCGCGGCGACGGCCTGGTCCGACGCCGCGGCGGGCGCGCTCGGCCGCTGCGAGCCCTCGGTGGCCGGACGCGAGGGCGTGGGCTTCGGCTCGGTGCTGGGGGTGGTCTTGGGCTTCTTCGTCTTCGACGGTGTCTCGGCGGGGGCCGCGGGCTTGGACGCCGACTCCGAGGGGGAGGGCGAGGCGTCCGAGGACGGGGACGACGGGGAGGACGAGGGCTTCGAGGGCGAGGCTTCCGTGGAGGACGGTGCGGACGACCGGTCGGTGCCGCGGCTGGTGGCGGTGTCGCCGCCCCGGCCTGCCTCGGCGCTGCCGGAGGTACCGCCCTGCCCGGACGGGGTGTTGGTCGGGACGTCCTGGGCCTGCACCCGGTCGCCGCCACCGCTGCTGCCGCCGATGCGGTAGTTGTCGAGGCCGGGTACCGCGCCCGTGGCCACCGCCACCGTACCGATGGCGACCGCGGCGGAGATCCCGAGCAGGCCCGTACGGACCGGGGCGGCCTTCTTCCGGCGCCGACGGCGGGTTCCGGCGCGCCCGGTGCCCTCGTCGGGGCTGTACCCGTCGCTCGGGAAGGGAACGGTGCGGCCGGCCTGCGGCCGGCCGTCGCCCTCGCCGCCGTCCGCGTCGTCCGGCGCGAACAGGTAGGCGTCACTCTTCGCGCGGGCCTCGGCGTACGCCTCGGGGTTCAGGTAGGGCGCGATACCCATCGTGGGGCGGTCGCCCGGAGCGTGCGGTTCGCCGGTCCGTCCCGTCGTACCGTCCGTCGGCCGGCCCCCCGCGGCACGGCCCGTGGCGGCGCTGCCGGCGGCGGAGCGTCGGTGGCGTCCCATGTTCTGGCCTTCCTCGTCCTCGCGGTCCTGACGCAGGACGTGTCCTCGCGGTCGACGCGTCCTCACGATCAACACGGAACTCACACGTACGAGTGAGTTTCAGGTGAGATTCATTGGGTGGGGACGGTACCGCATGGCGCAAGGGGGTGAAGTGTCCGGCGAGACATTGACTGGTTAGCTTGCACCCATGAGCGAGGATGTACGGCTGGTCGCGTGGGTGCGCGGACAGGTCCAGGGTGTGGGTTTCCGCTGGTTCACGCGGGCGAGGGCCCTGGAACTCGGCGGGATGAGTGGTTTTGCTCTCAATTTGGCCGACGGGCGGGTCCAGGTCGTCGCGGAGGGCCCGAGGGAGCGCTGCGAGGGGCTGCTGGAGTGGCTGCGCGGCGACGACACGCCCGGGCGGGTGGACGGCGTCACCGAGATCTGGGACACACCGCGCGGCGGCTACGAGGGCTTCGCCATTCGCTGACGCCGGGCCGGGCGGACGAGCCGCGGCGCCCGGCACAGGGCTCGCGGGGGACGGTCCGAAGAGGAAACGGGCAGGTGGTTGCCAAGAACGACGTCCTCGTGGCAGGCTCCCGACCCAGGATGATCGCCACGCCCCCAGGGGCCCGCAGGAGTCGCCGCGCCGCCGTTTCCGGGCCGCGTGCCCCCGGGTGCCCGCCAATACGGGGCGTGATCGTGTTGACCGTCAAACTTTTTGGTGAGACGCTGAAAGCCCCGCGCACCTTAGCTGTTTGGCATGGTTGAACGGCAGAAAAAACTCCAAAGTGCCAAGCACCGCGGGTGCGATTCCTACACGACCCACACCGCTTCGGTCGGTCACTCATTGTGGAGGACCATCCATCATGGCAAAGGCGCTTCTCGGTTACGTCGGCGGCTCCGACCCGCGACTCCTCGCCGAGATGCGACGGCTCCAGCAGCGCGTCCAGGACCTGGAATCCGAACTCGGACGGATCCAGGCGGAGAAGGACGCGCTGGCGGCTGCCGCTTCTCACGACAGGATCATGGAGAGCATGGAGAGCGTTGACGCACACCAGGCGGAGCCTGCGCTCACCTGATCGCTGCTGATCACTGCATCGCTCCACTACGACACGGCAGTGGGCGGGCCCGCCCGTACCGCCGCTCACGTGTCAGAGTCTGCAAGGGACGCTTCGGCGTCCCTTCTTTCTTCCCCCGTCCCAGCGCCTCCGTCGTCCGGCCCCGCCGTCCCTGCCCCGCGCAACCTTTCACCCTCTTCAACGTCTGATGTGCCCTGCACGTTCACCCGTGAAACCGCGGCGGTTCACCGGTTCATGGAGTGAGACTCCCGCGAAAGGTAGAGTCCGACGGCGTGCACCTGAAGGCCCTGACCCTGCGCGGGTTCAAGTCGTTCGCCTCGGCGACCACCCTCCGGTTCGAGCCGGGCATCACCTGCGTGGTCGGTCCCAACGGCTCGGGCAAGTCCAACGTCGTGGACGCGCTCAGCTGGGTCATGGGCGAACAGGGCGCCAAGTCGCTGCGCGGCGGCAAGATGGAGGACGTCATCTTCGCCGGCACCACCGGCCGCCCGCCGCTCGGCCGGGCCGAGGTGTCGCTGACCATCGACAACTCCGACGGGGCGCTGCCCATCGAGTACGCCGAGGTCACCATCACGCGGATCATGTTCCGCAACGGCGGCAGCGAGTACCAGATCAACGGCGACACCTGCCGCCTCCTCGACATCCAGGAACTGCTCTCCGACTCCGGCATCGGCCGCGAGATGCACGTCATCGTCGGACAGGGCCAGCTCGACTCCGTCCTGCACGCCGATCCGATGGGCCGCCGCGCCTTCATCGAGGAGGCTGCCGGTGTCCTCAAGCACCGCAAGCGCAAGGAGAAGGCGCTCCGGAAGCTGGACGCGATGCAGGCCAACCTCGCGCGCGTGCAGGACCTGACGGACGAGCTGCGCCGCCAGCTCAAGCCGCTCGGCCGCCAGGCCGCCGTCGCGCGCCGGGCCGCCGTCATCCAGGCCGACCTCCGGGACGCGCGCCTGCGCCTCCTCGCCGACGACCTCGTACGACTGCGCGAGGCGCTGCAAGCCGAGATCGCCGACGAGGCCGCGCTCAAGGAGCGCAAGGAGGCCGCCGAGCGGGAGTTGGGCAAGGCGCTGCGCCGTGAGGCGGACCTGGAGGACGAGGTCCGCCGGCTCACCCCGCGTCTCCAGCGCGCCCAGCAGACCTGGTACGAGCTGTCCCAGCTCGCCGAGCGGGTGCGCGGCACGATCTCGCTGGCCGACGCGCGCGTGAAGAGCGCCACCTCCGCGCCCCCCGAGGAGCGCCGCGGCCGGGACCCGGAGGAACTGGAGCGCGAGGCCGCCCGCGTCCGCGAGCAGGAGGCCGAACTCGAAGCGGCCCTGGAGGCGGCCGAACGCGCCCTGGAGGACACGGTCGCCCACCGCGCGGAGCTCGAACGCGAACTGGCCCAGGAGGAACGCCGCCTCAAGGACGCCGCCCGCGCCATCGCCGACCGCCGTGAGGGACTGGCCCGGCTCAGCGGCCAGGTCGGCGCCGCCCGCTCCCGCGCCGCCTCGGCGCAGGCCGAGATCGAGCGGCTGGCCGAAGCACGGGACGAGTCCCGGGAACGGGCCGCCGCCGCACAGGAGGAGTACGAGGCGCTCCAGGCCGAGGTCGACGGCCTCGACGCCGACGACCAGGAACTCGCCGAACGGCACGAGACGGCCAAGCGGCAGCTGGCCGAGGCGGAGGCCGCCCTGAGCGCGGCCCGCGAGGCGGCCACCGCGGCGGAGCGCGAGCGCGCGGCGACACAGGCCCGCCACGAGGCCCTCGCCCTCGGACTGCGCCGCAAGGACGGCACCGGCGCGGTGCTCGCCGCCAAGGACCGGCTCCCCGGCCTGCTCGGCCCGGTCGCCGGGCTCCTCACCGTGACGCCCGGCCACGAGGCCGCCCTGGCCACCGCCTTCGGCGCCGCCGCCGACGCCCTCGCGGCCACCTCCCCGGCGGCAGCCGCCGACGCCATCCGCCTGCTGCGCAAACAGGACGGCGGCCGGGCAGCCCTGCTGCTCGCCGGCGCCCCCGACGACGTAGCCGAAGAGCGCCCGAGCGGCGGGGCGCGGTACGCCGCCGACCTGGTCCGGGGCCCGGCCGAGCTGATGCCCGCGGTACGGCGGCTGCTGCGCGGGATCGTCGTGGTCGCGACCCTGGAGGACGCCGAGGACCTGGTCTACGCCCACCCGGAGCTGACCGCCGTCACCGCCGACGGCGACCTGCTGGGCGCGCACTTCGCGCAGGGCGGGTCGGCCGGGGCGCCCAGCCTGCTGGAGGTGCAGGCGTCCGTGGACCAGGCCGCCGCCGAGCTCGCGGAGCTGGGCGTGCGGTGCGAGGAGCTGGCCGGAGCGCAGGCCGCGGCCGTCGAGCGGCGACGGGAGTGCGCCGCGCTCGTCGAGGAGCTGGGGGAGCGGCGCCGGGCCGCCGACCGGGAGAAGTCGGCCGTCGCCCAGCAGCTCGGGCGGCTCGCGGGCCAGGCGCGGGGCGCCGCCGGTGAGGCGGAACGGTCCGCCGCCGCGGCCGCGCGGGCGCAGGAAGCGCTGGACAAGGCGCTCATGGAGGTGGAGGAGCTGGCCGAGCGGCTAGCCGTGGCCGAGGAGATGCCGGTCGAGGAGGAACCCGACACCTCGGTACGGGACCGGCTCGCCGCCGACGGGGCCAACGCCCGCCAGACGGAGATGGAGGCCCGGCTCCAGGCCCGTACCCACGAGGAGCGGGTCAAGGGCCTCGCCGGACGCGCCGACTCCCTGGACCGGGCCGCCCGCGCCGAACGGGAGGCACGCGCGCGTGCCGAACAGCGCCGGGCCAGGCTCCGCCACGAGGCCGCGGTCGCCGAGGCGGTCGCCGCCGGCGCCCGGCAGCTGCTCGCGCACGTGGAGGTCTCCCTCACCCGTGCCGACGAGGAGCGCACCGCGGCGGAGGCCGCCAAGGCCCGGCGGGAGCAGGAGCTGACCGCCGCGCGCACCGCCGGGCGCGACCTGAAGGCGGAGCTCGACAAGTTGACGGATTCAGTCCACCGGGGCGAGGTACTCGGCGCCGAGAAGCGGCTGCGCATCGAGCAGCTGGAGACCAAGGCGCTGGAGGAACTCGGTGTGGAACCGGCGGGGCTCGCGGCCGACTACGGCCCCCATCAGATGGTGCCGCCCTCGCCCCCCGCCGAGGGTGAGGTGCTCCCCGAGGACCCCGAGCACCCGCGCAACCGCCCGCGGCCCTTCGTCCGCGCCGAGCAGGAGAAGCGGCTGAAGGCCGCCGAGCGCGCCTACCAGCAGCTCGGCAAGGTCAATCCGCTGGCGCTGGAGGAGTTCGCGGCGCTGGAGGAGCGGCACCAGTTCCTCAGCGAGCAGCTGGAGGACCTCAAGAAGACCCGCGCCGATCTGCTCCAGGTCGTCAAGGAGGTCGACGAGCGCGTCGAGCAGGTCTTCACCGAGGCATTCCGGGACACGGCCCGGGAGTTCGAGGGCGTCTTCAGCCGCCTGTTCCCGGGCGGTGAGGGGCGACTGATCCTGACCGACCCCGACAACATGCTCACCACGGGCGTGGACGTCGAGGCCCGGCCGCCCGGAAAGAAGGTCAAGCGGCTCTCGCTGCTCTCGGGCGGGGAGCGCTCGCTGACCGCCGTGGCGATGCTGGTGTCGATCTTCAAGGCGCGGCCCAGCCCCTTCTACGTCATGGACGAGGTCGAGGCGGCGCTCGACGACACCAATCTCCAGCGGCTGATCCGGATCATGCAGGAGCTGCAGGAGGCGTCGCAGCTGATCGTGATCACGCACCAGAAGCGCACGATGGAGGTCGCCGACGCGCTGTACGGCGTGTCCATGCAGGGCGACGGTGTGTCGAAGGTCATCAGCCAGCGGCTGCGTTAGTTCGCTTGGCCTGGTAAGCGGCACTCGCTTCAAGTCTTGAACACGTATCCCCTGAACGCATCTGCAAACTCACACCTCTCGACCTATTGACTTCGAAACTTGAAGGCATAGTCTCTGCAACGTTGCTTTTACCTTCAGGTCCCTTTCAGTGGCATCTCGAAGGCGAACCACCCCGGCAGCGTTGCCGGTAGCCCGAGGAGTACACGTGGCCAGCACATCGCAGGCATCCACATCAGGAGCCAGGACGGCTCACCCCGAACATCTCGGGCACGTCATCTTCATCGCGGCGGCGGCCGCGATGGGCGGTTTCCTCTTCGGCTACGACAGCTCCGTGATCAACGGCGCGGTCGAGGCCATCCGGGACCGCTACGACGTCGGTTCCGCGGTGCTGGCCCAGGTCATCGCCATCGCGCTGATCGGCTGTGCCATCGGCGCGGCGACCGCGGGTCGCATCGCCGACCGCATCGGCCGCATCCGCTGCATGCAGATCGCGGCGATCCTCTTCACCGTCAGCGCCGTCGGCTCCGCACTGCCCTTCGCGCTGTGGGACCTGGCCATGTGGCGCGTCATCGGCGGCTTCGCCATCGGCATGGCCTCGGTCATCGGCCCCGCCTACATCGCCGAGGTCTCCCCGCCCGCCTACCGCGGTCGCCTCGGTTCCTTCCAGCAGGCCGCGATCGTCATCGGCATCGCCGTCTCGCAGCTGGTCAACTGGGGCCTGCTGAACGCCGCCGGCGGCGACCAGCGCGGTGAGCTGATGGGCCTGGAGGCATGGCAGGTCATGCTCGGCGTCATGGTCATCCCGGCCGTCCTCTACGGCCTGCTCTCCTTCGCCATCCCCGAGTCCC
The DNA here is from genome assembly GCF_046628145.1 of Streptomyces mutabilis. Lineage (NCBI taxonomy): Bacteria > Bacillati > Actinomycetota > Actinomycetes > Kitasatosporales > Streptomycetaceae > Streptomyces > Streptomyces mutabilis. The sequence goes on from NZ_CP176874.1 coordinate 5,599,194, forward strand.
CCCGCTTCCTGATCTCGGTCGGCAAGCACGAGAAGGCCAAGCAGATCCTCGAAGAGGTCGAGGGCAAGGACGTGGACCTCGACGCCCGCGTCGCCGAGATCGAGCACGCGATGCACCGCGAGGAGAAGTCCTCCTTCAAGGACCTGCTCGGCGGCAGCTTCTTCTTCAAGCCGATCGTCTGGATCGGTATCGGCCTGTCGGTCTTCCAGCAGTTCGTCGGCATCAACGTCGCGTTCTACTACTCCTCGACGCTGTGGCAGTCGGTCGGCGTCGACCCGACCCAGTCGTTCTTCTACTCGTTCACGACGTCGATCATCAACATCGTCGGCACCGTGATCGCGATGATCTTCGTCGACCGCGTCGGCCGCAAGCCGCTGGCCATCGTCGGCTCGGTCGGCATGGTCATCGGTCTGGCGCTGGAGGCCTGGGCCTTCTCCTTCGACCTGGTCGACGGCAAGCTCCCGGCCACGCAGGGCTGGGTCGCGCTGATCGCCGCCCACGTGTTCGTGCTCTTCTTCGCCCTGTCCTGGGGCGTGGTCGTCTGGGTCTTCCTCGGCGAGATGTTCCCGAACCGGCTCCGTGCCGCCGCGCTGGGCGTGGCCGCCGCGGCGCAGTGGATCGCCAACTGGGCCATCACCGCGAGCTTCCCGTCGCTGGCCGAGTGGAACCTGTCCGGCACCTACGTGATCTACACGATCTTCGCCGCGCTCTCCATCCCGTTCGTCCTGAAGTTCGTGAAGGAGACGAAGGGCAAGGCCCTGGAGGAGATGGGCTGACCGCCCGCCCGCCCGAACCCGGGGAGAAGGGCCAAGTCCCCGCTGCCCCTCTCCCCGTACCGTCCGCCGCCCCCGGTCCGTCACCTTCGGACCGGGGGCGGCGGTGTGCCGGGCCCCGGTCACCGGATGAGGACGCCGGCGCCGATGCGCCGGGCACGCGGCGTCGCCGCCCCGACGTCGTCCGGGCGGTCGCCGATCTCCCTGTCGAGCAACGAAGGAAGCGGGCGCCCGGCGAACGCGCCGCCCGAGACCCCACACCTTCCGGCGCCAGGACTCGAAACCGGCGGAGTCGTTGACTTCCTCGGATGTACCGAGCACGTCGAACTCCCCGTTCGGCCCCCGGACGACCACTTCCACGTCGAGACTCGCGGGTGCGGGCAACCACCGCACGGCCCGAGCGGGCAGCGGCCTTTCGCCGCGGTACGTGCGCGCATACGACGACGCCCCCACTCCCGTGGCGTTCGACGGGGAGCGGGGGCGTCGGCGGGGGCGCCTGCGTCGGTCAGACGGTCACGGTCTCGGCCGTCCGCTCGGACTGCTCCGCGGACGCCGCCGGCACGACCAGCGCCGGCTTCGGCAGCACCGCGTACAGCAGCCCGGAGATCACGACCGTGGCCACCCAGCCCAGCCCGTACTCGCCGACGAAGTTGTTCGTGGCGAGCGGGCCGGTGAACCAGTCGGACGTGGTGAACATCAGGCCCGCGATCAGACCCACGGCCCAGGCGACGACGGCGGCGGGCGAGAAGCCGCCCCGGTACCAGTAGGCGCTGGTGCGCGTGGTGTCCGCCATCGCCTCGCCGTCGTACTCCCGTCCGCGCAGCATGTCCGCACCGAAGACGCCGACCCACGCCGAGAAGGCGACCGCGAGCAGCGACAGGAAGGCGATGAAGGAGCCCATGAAGCTGGTCGCCACCAGCATCAGCACGCCGCCGAAGATCAGCGAGATGACCGCGTTGACCGAGACCGCCCAGTGGCGCGGGATCCTGAAGCCCAGGGTCTGCGCGGTGAAGCCGGCCGAGTACATGGACATCGAGTTGATCAACAGCATACCGATCAGCGCGATCAGCAGGTACGGCACCGCGATCCAGGTCGGCAGGATCTCGCCGAGGAAGGAGACCGGGTCGGCGGCCGAGGCCAGGTCCGGCGTGGAGACGGCCATGATCATGCCCATCAGCACCATGGGCAGTACGACGATGCCCGCGCCGCCCACCGTGACACCCACGATGCCCTTCGAGGAGGCCGTGCGCGGCAGGTAGCGGGTGAAGTCCGGCGCGGACGGGATCCAGCTGACGCCTCCGGCCGCGATCAGGCCGACGCCGGTGATCATCGCGGCCACCGAGCCGGCGGACCGGTCGAACACCGCGGACCAGTCGGTGTCGACGATCAGATAGCCCAGCACGAGCACGGAGAAGGCGCCGAAGAGGTACGTCGCGTACTTGTTGCACTTCTGTACGGCGTTGATGCCCAGTCCGGAGATCGCGAACGTCGCCACCACGAAGGCGAGCAGCGTCACCATGTCCAGCACGCTGTTGGCCTCGATGCCGAACACGATGTCCAGCACGGTGAGCACGGCGTACGCGCCGGTCACCGCGTTGATCGTCTCCCAGCCCCAGCGGGCGATCCAGATCAGCGACCCCGGCAGCAGGTTGCCCCGCTGGCCGAACACCGCGCGGGAGAGCGCCATGCCGGGCGCGCCACCGCGTTTGCCGGCGATGCCGATCAGCCCGACCAGGCCGTACGACACGACCGGCGCGGCGGCCGCGACGACCAGGGCCTGCCAGAAGTTGAGCCGGTACGCCACCACGAGGCTCGCGCCCATCGTGAGCAGCAGCACGCTGATGTTGGCGCCGACCCAGGTCGGGAAAAGCTCGCGGGTCCGGGCGGTGCGCTCATGGTCGGGCACCTGCTCGATGCCGCGGGTTTCCAGGGCGCCTTCGGTCTCGGCGGTCTTGCTCATGTGGGGGGTCCGTGCCTCGATCGTGGGAGAAGAGGGGGCGGTCGGGACTCTACGCGCGTTGACGTGGCCTCTACCATCGTACTTTGATCCGACTCCTTCCTTCCAGTGGCCTTTGTCCTTTGGAGGAAGCCACAAGCGGGCTGTCCTGGGGGTCCATGGCTGATACTGGACGGGTTATGGAAATCGTCATCCTTGCTGTAGTCATCGCCGTGGTCGTGATCGGCGCGCTCGGCGGGCTGATCGTGGGCAGCCGCCGCAAGAAGCAGCTGCCTCCGCCGCCCCCGTCCACGCCCGACATCACCGCCCCTCCGGCCGAGCCGCACGTCGGCGAAGAGGCCGAGACACCGCGCGACGAACCGCGCCGGACGATAGAGGAGGTCGACCTCCCGGACGGCGGCACCGCCACCGTCGAGGAGCCGCCGGTCGTCGAAGAGCTCGAGGTCCCTCAGCTCGAGGTTCCCGAGCCCACCGCCGGCCGTCTGGTCCGGCTCCGTGCCCGTCTCTCCCGCTCGCAGAACGCCCTCGGCAAGGGCCTGCTCACCCTGCTCTCCCGGGAGCACCTCGACGACGACACCTGGGAGGAGATCGAGGACACGCTGCTCACCGCCGACGTCGGCGTGCAGCCCACCCAGGAGCTGGTCGAGCGGCTGCGCGAGCGGGTGAAGGTGCTCGGCACCCGCACGCCCGAAGAGCTGCGCGGCCTGCTGCGCGAGGAGCTGATCACCCTCGTCGGCCCCGACATGGACCGCGAGGTCAAGACCGAGCCGCCGAACAGCAAGCCCGGCATCGTGATGGTCGTCGGCGTCAACGGCACCGGCAAGACCACCACCACCGGCAAGCTCGCACGCGTGCTGGTCGCCGACGGCCGCAGCGTGGTCCTCGGCGCCGCCGACACCTTCCGTGCCGCCGCCGCCGACCAGCTCCAGACCTGGGGCGAGCGGGTCGGCGCCCACACCGTGCGCGGCCCGGAGGGCGGTGACCCCGCCTCCGTCGCCTTCGACGCGGTCAAGGAGGGCAAGGAGCTCGGCTCGGACGTCGTGCTCATCGACACCGCCGGCCGCCTGCACACCAAGACCGGCCTCATGGACGAGCTCGGCAAGGTCAAGCGGGTCGTGGAGAAGCACGCGCCGCTGGACGAGGTGCTGCTCGTGCTCGACGCCACCACCGGTCAGAACGGTCTGATCCAGGCCCGGGTCTTCGCCGAGGTCGTCGACATCACCGGCATCGTGCTGACCAAGCTGGACGGCACGGCCAAGGGCGGCATCGTCGTCGCGGTCCAGCGCGAGCTGGGTGTGCCGGTCAAGCTGATCGGGCTCGGTGAGGGCCCGGACGACCTGGCGCCGTTCGAGCCGGCGGCGTTCGTGGATGCCCTCATCGGCGAGTGACACCGTCGCGCGGCGTGACGAGCGCAAGCGCCCGCTCCCGGAGTTCCGGGGGACGGGCGCTTCGTCGTACGCGGGGGAGCGCGGAGTGGCGGTCGCGGCGCCCGGTGACCGGGGGAGGGTTGCCCCGCCGGGACGAGGGATCGGGTGCCGTGCGCCGGCCGTCGTGCCGCCCGGTGCCCCGATGTGCGCGCGGACGCGGGTGCGCGCGGTCGGCGCAGGGCGTGTGCGTGTGCGGCACTGCGCACGGTGCGGCGCGCGACGCCGTGGGGCCCCTCGGCCCGCTCGGCGCGGGCCGCTTCGCCGACCGGCCGTCGGGCGCTCCGCCGAAGGGCGCCCGGTCCGGAGCCCCGGCGTCCTACGCCCTCGACCGATGGGTGACGTACGCCAGCGTCCCGAGCAGTAGCCGGGCCTCCGGTGGCTTCGTCGCCGAGTCGAGGGCCGGCGGGCGCAGCCAGCGCACCGGTCCGAGGCCGCCGCGGTCGGAGGGCGGGGCGGTGACGTACGTACCGGGGCCGAGGCCGTGCAGGTCGAGGGCGGAGGGGTCGTCCCAGCCCATGCGGTAGAGCAGCCCGGACAGTCCGGCGGCGGCGCCCGGGGCGACGAAGAAGTGGGCGCGGCCCTGCGGGGTCGCCGTGACCGGCCCGAGCGGCAGGCCCATGCGCTCCAGCCGGGCCAGCGCCCGCACCCCGGCGGCCTCGGCCACCTCGATCACGTCGAACCGGCGCCCGACCGGCAGCATCAACGCGGCGCCCGGGAACTGGGCCCAGGCCTCGCTCGCCTCGCCCAGGGTCGCCCCGGCCGGCACCTCGGGCGCGAAGTCCAGCGGATGCGCGCCCGGCGCGGGGCAGCCGTGCCGGCCGCAGGAGCACGCGCCGCCGGCCGCCCGGGCGCCCGGCACAACGTCCCAGCCCCACAGTCCGGTGAACTCGGCCACCACGGTGCACTCCGATGCGCGACCGCGGCGGCGCGCGCCGGACCGGATGTCGCGGATGCCCCGCGTGCCGCCGATGCCGATCGTGAAGCCCATGCCCCCTCCAACGGGTCCGACGCAACGCGGTTACGCAGCGGACGCGAAACGTGACTCTCTGCTTCCAACTCCCCAGTGTGGCGCGGTTCAGACAGCGTCCTGAAGCGCTCCGGGTGGTGTACCGGCTCACGCGCGCCCCGGCGTGCACCCTCGCACCGACTCCTGGTCGGCCTATGTCAAGTGAATCGCGTGCAGGCCACTGTGAGTTCATTCGAAGGGGTGGCGAATGGTGGCGATTCTGCAATCGCCATGGCTGGACGGGTGATCGTAGGATTACTTTGTGTGCATGAAGCCGTGGGGCACATGCACTCGTGGGTATGCCGGAGGCAACTCGGCTTTCCGTTCGAAGGGTGGCAACCGCCGGACGGAGGGCCCCGGCCACCGGCATTCTGATAGGGCTTGGCGCACTCGGCGACAGGTGGTTCCAGGGATGGGGGCGTTCCAGTGAGCGGCAACGGCGGAAGCGGTACGAGCGCGGGAAGCGCCTCGCACGCTGACAAGCGCCCCAACGAGCTGCTCACCTCCTGGTTCGCCCGCAGCGGCTGGTCCAAGGGCGAGCTGGCCCGCCAGGTCAACCGCCGGGCCCGTCAGCTGGGCGCCAACCACATCTCCACGGACACCTCGCGCGTGCGCCGCTGGCTCGACGGCGAGAATCCGCGCGAGCCGATCCCGCGCATCCTCTCCGAGCTGTTCTCCGAACGCTTCGGTGTCGTCGTCTCCGTCGAGGACCTGGGCCTGCGCACCTCCCGCCCGGCCCCCTCGGCGACCGGCGTCGACCTGCCCTGGACGGGCCCGCAGACCGTGGCCCTGCTCAGCGAGTTCTCGCGCAGCGACCTGATGCTGGCGCGGCGCGGCTTCCTCGGGAGCTCGCTGGCCCTCTCCGCGGGCCCGTCCCTCATCGAGCCCATGCAGCGCTGGCTCGTGCCCTCGCCCCCGGCCGCCGGCTCCGGGCGAGACTCCGCACCGGGTTCACGCGCGCGCGGGCGCCTGTCCAGGCCGGAGCTGGACCTGCTGGAGTCCACCGCGGTGATGTTCCGCCGCTGGGACGCCCAGTGCGGCGGCGGCCTGCGCCGCAAGGCGGTCGTCGGCCAGCTGCACGAGGTGACCGACCTCCTCCAGGAACCCCAGGGGGAGGCCACCCGCGCCAAGCTGTTCAAGGTCGCCGCCGAACTCGCCGAGCTGGCCGGCTGGATGTCGTACGACGTGGGGCTCCAGCCCACCGCCCAGAAGTACTTCGTCCTCGCCCTGCACGCCGCCAAGGAGGCCGGCGACCGGCCGCTCGGCTCCTACATCCTCTCCAGCATGAGCCGCCAGATGATCCACCTCGGCCGGCCCGACGACGCCCTGGAGCTGATCCACCTCGCGCAGTACGGCAGCCGGGACTGCGCCAGCCCCCGCACCCAGTCGATGCTGTACGCGATGGAGGCCCGCGCCTACGCCAACATGGGCCAGCCCGGCCGCTGCAAGCGCGCGGTGCGCATGGCCGAGGACACCTTCGCCGAGGCCGACGAGTGGGACGAGCCGGACCCGGACTGGATCCGCTTCTTCTCCGAGGCCGAGCTCCACGGGGAGAACAGCCACTCCTTCCGCGATCTCGCCTACGTCGCCGGTCGCAGCCCCACGTACGCCTCCCTGGCCGAGCCCCTGATGCGCCGCGCGGTGGAGCTGTTCGCCGAGGACGAGGAACACCAGCGCTCCTACGCACTGAACCTGATCGGCATGGCCACCGTGCACCTGCTGCGCCGCGAGCCCGAGCACGCCACCGGACTGGCCGTCGAGGCCATGGGCATCGCCAAGAAGGTCCGCTCCGAACGCGTCAACACCCGCATCCGCAAGACCGTCGACACGGCCGTACGCGATTTCGGCGACCTGGGGGAGGTCATCGACCTCACCGAACGGCTCGCACAAGAACTGCCGGAGACCGCCGAGGCGGTCTGACACCCCCGAGCCCCGGCCGCGGCCGGCCCTCCCGAACTGCCCGACTCGGCTCCCCCATGCCAGGTCATTCGGAGGCCACCGCGGCCGGACCCCTTTCCACGCCCAGGCCCTCGGGCAGGACGCGTCACGATATCCATGGCCCGGCCCGCGAGCCGGCTGTTCACTCACGCGTAACACGCACGGCGCCTTCGTCACGGCGGCGAAACAACGAGGGGCGTCCACCGAAACCGCGCTGCGCCAATCTCTTGGCGCATAACCGGCCCACCCCTCATACCGCTCAGGCTTCGCCCGCACGGGGCCGTACCAACGACGAGGAGACGCCGATGGCTCCAGCCATCACGCTCGCCGCAGAGACGGAGCTCTCTGCCGCCAACACGGGCTTCATGCTCATCTGCTCCGCCCTGGTGATGCTCATGACGCCGGCCCTGGCCTTCTTCTACGGAGGCATGGTCCGGGTCAAGAGCACCCTGAACATGCTGATGATGAGCTTCATCAGCCTCGGCATCGTCACCGTCCTGTGGGTGCTGTACGGCTTCTCCATGGCGTTCGGCACGGACACCGGCAGCATCGTCGGCTGGAACTCCGACTGGGTCGGCCTCAGCAACATCGGCCTGACCGAGCTGTGGGACGGCTACACCATCCCCGTCTTCGTCTTCCTGGTCTTCCAGCTCATGTTCGCCGTCCTCACGCCCGCCCTGATCAGCGGTGCCCTCGCGGACCGCGTGAAGTTCACGGCCTGGGCGCTGTTCATCACCCTGTGGGCCACGATCGTCTACTTCCCGGTCGCCCACTGGGTCTGGGGCGCCGGCGGCTGGGCCTTCGAGCTGGGCGTCATCGACTTCGCCGGCGGCACGGCCGTGCACATCAACGCCGGCGCGGCCGCGCTCGGCGTGATCCTCGTCATCGGCAAGCGGGTCGGCTTCAAGAAGGACCCGATGCGCCCGCACAGCCTGCCGCTGGTCATGCTCGGCGCCGGCCTGCTCTGGTTCGGCTGGTTCGGCTTCAACGCCGGCTCCTGGCTCGGCAACGACGACGGCGTCGGCGCGCTGATGTTCGTCAACACGCAGGTCGCCACCGGCGCGGCCGTCCTCGGCTGGCTCGCCTACGAGAAGATCCGCCACGGCGCCTTCACCACGCTGGGCGCCGCCTCCGGCGCCGTCTCCGGCCTGGTCGCCATCACCCCGGCCGGCGGTGCGGTCTCCCCGCTCGGCGCGATCGCCGTCGGCCTCGTCGCCGGTGTGCTGTGCGCCATGGCGGTCGGCCTCAAGTACAAGTTCGGCTACGACGACTCCCTGGACGTCGTCGGCGTCCACCTCGTCGGCGGCATCCTCGGCTCCCTCCTCGTCGGCCTCTTCGCCACCGGCAAGGGCCAGTCCGACGTCGAGGGCCTCTTCTACGGCGGCGGCCTGGACCAGTTCTGGAAGCAGTGCGCCGGTGTCTTCGGCGTCCTCGCCTACTCCCTGGTCGTCTCTGCGATCCTCGCCCTGATCCTGCACAGGACGATCGGCATGCGGGTCCCCGAGGACGACGAGGTGGCCGGCATCGACCAGGCCGAGCACGCCGAGACCGCGTACGACTTCAGCGGCGCCGGCGGAGGCGCGGCCCGGACGACCGCACCCCCTGCCGCCGCCGCGACCGCTGCCCAGGCCGAGAGCAAGAAGGTGGACGCATGAAGCTCATCACCGCCGTGGTCAAGCCGCACCGGCTCGACGAGATCAAGGAGGCCCTCCAGGCCTTCGGGGTCCACGGACTGACCGTGACCGAGGCCAGCGGCTACGGCCGGCAGCGCGGCCACACCGAGGTCTACCGCGGGGCCGAGTACACCGTCGACCTGGTGCCCAAGATCCGCATCGAGGTGCTGGTCGAGGACGACGACGCCGAACAGCTCATCGAGGTCGTCGTCAAGGCGGCCCGCACGGGCAAGATCGGAGACGGCAAGGTCTGGTCGGTCCCGGTCGACACGGCCGTACGCGTCCGGACCGGCGAGCGCGGTCCGGACGCGCTGTGAGGCAGTCCTGAGGCACGACAACGGAACGGGAGTCGCCGGGTGACGAGTACGGACGTGACGAAGGAAGCAGAGGACTCCGGACCCGGCGGCTACGCGGCGGCCCGGCTGCGCCTCCTCACCGAGGGGGCGCGGTCCGGGCCGCCGCGCCGTGCCGCCCTCGCCGAGCTGACCGACGAGTGGCTGGCCGGCCTCTTCACCGCGGGCGCCGGCCCATTGCGGGGCGTCTCCCTGGTCGCCGTCGGCGGCTACGGCCGCGGCGAGCTGTCCCCGCGCAGCGACCTGGACCTGCTCCTGCTGCACGACGGCGGCGACGACAAGGCGGTCGCCGCCCTCGCCGACCGCCTCTGGTACCCCGTCTGGGACCTCGGCCTCGCCCTCGACCACTCCGTACGCACACCGGCCGAGGCCCGGAAGACGGCCGGCGAGGACCTCAAGGTCCAACTGGGCCTCCTGGACGCCCGCCACCTCGCCGGCGACCTGGGCCTGACCGCCTCGCTGCGCACCACCGTCCTCGCCGACTGGCGCAACCAGGCCCCCAAGCGCCTCCCCGAGCTCCGCGACCTGTGCGCCGAGCGCGGCGAACGCCAGGGGGAGCTGCAGTTCCTGCTGGAACCCGACCTCAAGGAGGCACGCGGCGGCCTGCGCGACGCCACCGCCCTGCGTGCCGTCGCCGCATCCTGGCTGGCCGACGCCCCGCGCGAGGGCCTTGCCGACGCCCGGCGCCGACTGCTCGACGTACGCGACGCGCTGCACCTGGCGACGGGCCGGGCCACCGACCGGCTGGCGTTGCAGGAGCAGGACCAGGTGGCGGCGGAGCTCGGTCTGCTGGACGCCGACGCGCTGCTGCGGCAGGTGTACGAGGCGGCGCGCGTCATCTCGTACGCCGGGGACGTCACCTGGCGTGAGGTGGGGCGCGTACTGCGGGCGCGCTCCGTGCGGCCGAGGCTGCGCGCCCTGTTGGGCGGCGGCAAACCCGTCCCCGAGCGCTCCCCGCTCGCCGAGGGCGTCGTGGAGCAGGACGGCGAGGTGGTGCTCGCCCGCACCGCCCGCCCCGAACGCGACCCCGTGCTCCCGCTGCGCGCCGCTGCCGCCGCCGCACAGGCCGGGCTCCCGCTCTCCCGGCACGCCGTCCGGCACCTCGCGGCCACCGCGGGGCCGCTGCCCGCGCCCTGGCCGGCCGAGGCACGGGAGCAACTGGTGACGCTGCTGGGTTCGGGCCGGCCCACGGTGCAGGTCTGGGAGGCGCTGGAGGCCGAGGGGCTGGTCACCCGGCTCCTGCCCGACTGGGAGCGGGTGCGCTGCCGCCCGCAGCGCAACGCCGTGCACGTGTGGACCGTCGACCGGCACCTCATCGAGACCGCCGTCCGCGCCGCCGGGTTCGCCCGCCGGGTCCACCGGCCCGACCTGCTGCTGGTCGCCGCGCTGCTGCACGACATCGGCAAGGGCTGGCCCGGCGACCACTCGGTGGCCGGGGAGACCATCGCTCGGGACGTGGCCGCCCGCATCGGCTTCGACCGCGCGGACGCGGCCGTCCTCGCCACCCTCGTACGCCACCACCTGCTGCTCGTCGAGACGGCCACCCGGCGCGACCTCGACGATCCGGCCACCGTCCGCGCGGTCGCCGAGGCGGTCGGTACGGAGGGCACCCTGGAACTGCTGCACGCCCTGACCGAGGCGGACGCGCTGGCCACCGGACCTGCGGCCTGGTCGTCCTGGCGTGGCTCCCTCGTCGCCGACCTGGTCAAACGCGTCTCGGCGGTCCTGGCCGGTGACCCGCCCGCGGAGCCCGAGGCCGACGCGCCCACCGCGGAGCAGGAACGGCTCGCCGTCGAGGCGTTCCGCACGGGTGGGCCGGTGCTCGCCCTGCGTGCCCAGACCGAGCCGCCGGCCGGTCCGGTGCCGAGCGCCGACCCGGAGCCGCTCGGTGTGGAGCTGCTGGTCGCCGTACCCGACCAGCCGGGCGTGCTCCCCGCGGTCGCCGGGGTCCTGGCCCTGCACCGGCTGACCGTCCGCACCGCGGAGCTGCGGTCCCTGCCGCTGCCGGACGGCGTGGACGGCTCCGTGCTGCTGCTGGACTGGCGGGTCGCCGCCGAGTACGGCTCCCTGCCGCAGGCCACCCGGCTCCGCGCCGACCTGGTCAGGGCACTGGACGGCACCCTGGACATCGCCGCGCGGCTCGCCGAGCGCGACGCCGCCTACCCCCGGCGCCGGGGCGTGGCGCCGCCCCCGCCCCGCGTGACGGTCGCCCCGGCCGCTTCCCGGCTGGCCACGGTGATCGAGGTCCGCGCCCAGGACGCGCCGGGGCTGCTGTTCCGGCTCGGGCGGGCGCTGGAGGGGGCGGGGGTGCGGGTGCGGAGTGCGCATGTGAGCACGTTGGGGGCGAACGCGGTGGATGCCTTCTATGTGACGGGGGGCGAGGGTGCGCCGTTGCCGGGGGAGGAGGCGGTGTCCGTGGCCCGGGGGCTGGAGGAGTTGCTGCGGGAGTGACCCGGTGGCCGCGTCCGTGATCCAGTCCCTGCCCGCTCTCCGCAGCGGGCAGGGACGATTTGCTTGCCGGGCCGGATACCCTGGAGGGCGACCCACACCAACGCCGACGCGAGGACCTACGCCGCCGTGTTCGATACTCTCTCCGACCGCCTGTCAGCCACCTTCAAATCCCTCCGGGGCAAAGGACGGCTGACCGAGGCGGACATCGACGCCACGGCCCGCGAGATCCGCATCGCGCTCCTTGAGGCCGACGTCGCCCTGCCCGTCGTCCGTGCCTTCATCAAGAAGGTCAAGGAGCGCTCCCTGGGCGCCGAGGTCTCCAAGGCGCTCAACCCCGCCCAGCAGGTCCTCAAGATCGTCAACGAGGAGCTGGTCGGCATCCTCGGCGGCGAGACCCGCCGCCTGCGCTTCGCCAAGCAGCCGCCGACCGTGATCATGCTGGCCGGTCTCCAGGGTGCCGGTAAGACCACCCTCGCGGGCAAGCTGGGCCGTTGGCTCAAGGAGCAGGGCCACTCCCCGCTCCTGGTCGCCTGCGACCTCCAGCGCCCCAACGCCGTCAACCAGCTCAGCGTCGTCGCCGAGCGCGCCGGTGTCGCGGTCTACGCGCCCGAGCCGGGCAACGGCGTGGGCGACCCGGTCAAGGTCGCCAAGGACTCCATCGAGTTCGCCAAGGCCAAGGTCCACGATCTGGTGATCGTCGACACCGCCGGCCGCCTCGGCATCGACCAGGAGCTGATGCAGCAGGCGGCGGACATCCGCGACGCCGTCTCGCCGGACGAGATCCTGTTCGTCGTCGACGCGATGATCGGTCAGGACGCGGTCAACACCGCCGAGGCCTTCCGCGACGGCGTCGGCTTCGACGGCGTGGTCCTCTCCAAGCTCGACGGCGACGCCCGCGGTGGTGCGGCCCTGTCGATCGCCTCGGTGACCGGCAAGCCGATCATGTTCGCGTCGAACGGCGAGAAGCTCGAGGACTTCGACGCCTTCCACCCCGACCGGATGGCCTCCCGCATCCTCGACATGGGTGACCTGCTCACCCTGATCGAGCAGGCGGAGAAGACGTTCAGCCAGGAAGAGGCCGAGAAGATGGCCTCCAAGCTGGCGTCCAAGAAGGGCCAGGACTTCACCCTGGACGACTTCCTGGCCCAGATGGAGCAGGTCAGGAAGATGGGCTCGATCTCCAAGCTCCTGGGGATGCTGCCCGGCATGGGCCAGATGAAGGACCAGATCAACAACCTCGACGAGCGCGACGTCGACCGCACGGCCGCCATCATCAAGTCGATGACCCCGGCCGAGCGCCAGGAGCCCACGATCATCAACGGCTCGCGCCGCGCCCGTATCGCCAAGGGCTCCGGCGTCGAGGTCAGCGCCGTGAAGAACCTGGTCGAGCGGTTCTTCGAGGCCCGCAAGATGATGTCCCGCATGGCCCAGGGCGGCGGCATGCCCGGTATGCCGGGGATGCCCGGTATGGGTGGCGGCCCGGGCCGGCAGAAGAAGCAGCAGAAGAAGGCCAAGGGCAAGCAGCGCTCCGGCAACCCGATGAAGCGCAAGCAGCAGGAGCAGGAGGAGGCCGCCCGCCGGGCCGCCGCCGCGCAGAACGGTGGCGCCCTCGGCCTGCCGCAGCAGGGCGCCAAGGACTTCGAGCTCCCGGACGAGTTCAAGAAGTTCATGGGCTGACGCCCTCGTCCGTACGTCCCTGGGGGCGCCCCTTCTCGGAGGGGGCGCCCCCGGCGCCGTACACCCACATGCCGACGCGGCTTTCCTGTCGTAACGTCCCGATATGGCCAACCCGTCCCCGCCGCGCAAGGCCCCCGAGCCGCCCTGGCGCACCGAGGGCACACCCGACGAGCCCCCCAAGCCGCCGTCCGGCGGCAGGAGGATGCGCGGCGGCTGGTGGAACCTGGTCCTGGCCGCGCTGATCGTCTACCTCATCGCCAACCTCGTGCTCTCCTTCTTCAACGAGGGCGACGAGCCGACCATCTCCTACACGGAGTTCAGCAAGCAGGTCGACGAGGGCAACGTCAGCAAGATCTACGCCAAGGGCGACGCGATCCAGGGCCAGCTGAAGAAGGCCCGGGACAACCCCGAGGGCGACGGGACGTACACCAAGTTCACGACCGAGCGCCCGACCTTCGCGGACGACCGGCTCTGGGACGAGCTGACCGAGCACAACGTCACCGTCACCGCCGAACCCGTCGTCCAGCAGCGCAGTTTCCTGGTCAACCTGCTGATCGCGCTGGCACCCATGCTGCTCCTGGTGGTGCTGTGGATCTTCATCGCCCGGCGGATGCGGGGCGCCCTCGGCGGCGGGGCGGGCGGCATGCTCGGCCGCAAGGCGCCGCCCAAGCCGGTCGAGCTGGAGCCGGGCAAGCAGCGCACCACCTTCGCGGACGTGGCCGGGATCGACGAGGTGGAGGGCGAACTCAGCGACGTCGTCGACTTCCTGAAGAACCCCGGCGCCTACCGCCGCATGGGCGCCAAGATGCCCCGGGGTGTCCTCCTGTCCGGCCCGCCCGGCACCGGGAAGACGCTCCTCGCGCGCGCGGTGGCCGGCGAGGCGGGCGTGCCGTTCTTCTCGGCGTCCGCGTCCGAGTTCATCGAGATGATCGTGGGCGTGGGCGCCTCCCGGGTGCGGGAGCTGTTCGCCGAGGCCCGGAAGGTGGCGCCGTCGATCATCTTCATCGACGAGATCGACACCATCGGCCGCGCGCGCGGCGGCGGGTCCGGCATGGGCGGCCACGACGAGCGCGAGCAGACCCTGAACCAGATCCTCACGGAGATGGACGGCTTCTCCGGCGCCGAGGGCGTGATCGTCATCGCCGCCACCAACCGCGCCGACATCCTCGACGCCGCCCTGACCCGCCCCGGCCGCTTCGACCGGGTCGTCAACGTCTCGCCGCCGGACCGGGGCGGCCGGAAGGCGATCCTGGAGATCCACACCCGCGAGATCCCGCTCGCCCCCGACGTCGACCTGGCCCAGGTCGCCCGCACGACCCCGGGCATGACCGGCGCGGAACTGGCCAACCTCGCCAACGAGGCCGCGCTGCTCGCCGTCAAGCGGAAGCAGGACCGGGTGACGCAGGCGAACCTCTCGGAGGCCCTGGAGAAGGTCCAGCTCGGGGCCGAACGCCCACTGGTGATGCCCGAGGAGGAGCGCCGGCGCACCGCCTACCACGAGAGCGGGCACGCCCTGCTGGGCATGCTGCAACCGGGCGCCGACCCGGTCCGCAAGATCACCATCGTGCCGCGCGGGCGGGCGCTGGGCGTGACGCTGTCGACGCCGGACGCGGACAAGTACGCGTACACCGAGGAGTACCTGCGCGGGCGGATCATCGGCGCGCTCGGCGGGATGGCGGCGGAGCAGGTGGTGTACGACGTGATCACCACCGGCTCGGAGAGCGACCTCGAGCAGGTCACCCGGATCGCGCGCGGCATGGTCGGTCGCTGGGGCATGAGCCGGCAGGTCGGCCGGCTCTCCGCACTGCCGGGCGACGCCCAGCAGGCCTACGGGCTCGCCGCGGCCCCGGCGACCCTCGACGCCATCGACGGCGAGATGCGGCGGGTCGTCGACGAGTGCTACGCGGAGGCCGTCCACAAGCTGCGCGACCACCGCGGGCAGCTCGACGCGCTGGCCGAGGCGCTGCTCGCGAGCGAGACGCTGGACGAGGCGGACGCGTACCGGATCGCCGGGATCACCCGGCTGACGAAGGACGGGCCGGACGTGTGATCACCGTCCGGCCCGTCGGTGTGCGCCTCCGCGCGGAGGCACGGTTCGCGTGCCCCCCGCTTCCGGGGCCTACTTCTGCGGGAACTTCCAGACGTAGGGCTCGCCGTCCTCTTCCTCCCAGTGGACCTCCACGCTCGTGGCGCCCGCGGGGATCACGTAGGTCTCGCAGAAGACGTGGCTCTCGCCCTGCTTCCAGTTGTCCACGTCGTACGGGTCCTCGCAGCCCGCGGCGTCCTCGGAGGCGCCGATGAGCACGCCGCCGCGCCGGCCGTCGGCGAAGACCGTGGTGCCGTCGTGCACGCTGGAGCCGTCGGTGAGGGCCGGGCCGCTCTTGTGCGTGTACTTGACGTGCGCGGTGGCCAGCACCTTCCCCTTGGCGTCCGCGGCGTCCGCCACCGCCTTGGCGGCCTCCGCCTCAGTGCCGACGTCGACCTTCTGCGCCACGACCTCGTAGGTGACCTCGCCCGGGTCCTCCGCGACCTTCCCCGTCGCGCTCTCGCCGGTCGCCAGGTCGCCGCCCGAGGCCGCCTGGGAGGGCGAGGCGGACGCCTCGGGGCTCGACGAGCCCTTCGCGTCGGCGTCGGCGTCGTCTCCGCCCCCGCAGGCGGTGAGGGCCAGGGCGAGGACGGCGACGGGCGCGGCGAGGCGCAGCGCGGTCTTGTGGTGCGGCACTACAGGCTCCTGTATGCAGATGTGTCTTTCCCCCGAACGGTGGATCAGACTAAGGGCCCAGGACCCGCCCGAAGAATCGGGCGATGGCCTGCCCCGGCATCTTCACACCATTCACACCTGCATCGCACCCGGGTCGAAAGAAGCCGTTCAGGTGCCGCGTCCGTCCGGTCGGAAACCGTCGTCAGGGAGTCCGGGCGATCAAGTACCGGAACACGTTCGGCATCCACACGGTCCCGTCGGGCCGCCGGTGCGGATGCAGTGCCTCCGCCAGCTCCTTGTCGACCTGTTCCTCGTCGGTCGCCGCGATCGCCGCGTCGAACAGGCCGGTCGACAGCAGCCCGCGCACCGCGCTGTCGGCGTCGGCGTATCCGAAGGGGCACGCCACCCGTCCCGACCCGTCCGGCCTGAGCCCGGCCCGCTGGGCGACCTCCTCCAGGTCGTCGCGCAGGGCGGGACGCCAGCTGCCCGCGCTGCGCAGCGGGTCCGCGAGCTTGGTGGCCACCCGCAGCACCGACGTCGTGGCGCACCGCTCCGGCGGGCCCCAGCCCGCCAGCACGACGGCCGCCCCGCGCCCGGCGAGCGGCGTCGCCTGGGCGAGCAGCTCGGCGAGCCCGTCCGAGTCGCCCGCGAGGCACCCGATGGGCTCGAATGCGGTCACCAAGGTGAACGCCGGCATCGACGGGTCGGCCGCGTCCCGGGGGGCGCCCTCCACGACCCGTACCGCGTCCGCCCGTACCGCGTCGGCACGCGCGCGTGTGTCCCGGGTGTCCGCCGTGCCGTGCCCTTCGGGCGTCCCGGGAAGCAGCCGCCGACGCGCCAGGTCCAGGCGTTCCGGGAAGCGGGAGTCGACCCCGGTCACCGCGGCGCCCCGCGAGGCGGCCATCAGCAGCGCCAGCCCGGAACCGCAGCCCAGCCCCAGCACGCGTGTACCGCCGCCCACGTCCAGTCGCTCGTAGACGGCCTCGTAGAGCGGTACGAGCATCCGCTCCTGTATCTCGGACCAGTCACGCGCGCGTGCACGCAGGTCCACGCGAGGCGTCGTCCCCGCGTGAGATGAGTGCTGCCGCACGAGCGTAGGTGTCATAGGAAAGCGCCCCAATCGCCGAGTGTTGCCGCCGTGCCCGATTCCGTGGCCCCCGTGCAGTGCGCTCGCACTCCCCCCGTATGCCAGGAAACTCCGGGCTCGCCGTGGCGTCCAGTGGTAGCGGGGCCCGGTTTGCCCGAACCCCGCCACAGTGGCGAGATTTCACTTCCCGGCAACGTGGGCCTGGCCGCGCGGTACTCGGGGTAGCCCCTGCGCGACGCCTTCGGCGGTTGGCCTGAAGGTGTCCCTCGGTGATGACAGCGGGTGGCGACCGGGCCGACGAGACGGTTCCGGCCAAGGTCGGCGTGCCCGGCGAACACTCCGCCGGGAAGCGGACCGGTCCGGCGAGGGGCGGTGCCGCACGCCGCTGACGCACCCGGTAACCTCGCACCCGTCGACGCGTCCCGCGATGCGCCCGATCGGGTGGCGCCCTTCCGGTTCGACCGCGGCCGAAACGCCTCTTGCGCACCCAGGAGTCTCACGCAACCCGGCGCGTGGACGAGGCCTACGCGCCGGCGCGTACGGCGGACTACGCACCAGCTTGTGACGAGCTGCGAGGCTTCTCCGCAGATCAGCGCACCCGCCCTCGTCGCGACGCATCAGCGGCAACTGACGGGTACGTGCAAATTATTTGGGATGCCCCGGAATAGGAACACAGCGGCACCCCGGCTCGTTGTCATTACGTGAGCACGACACCACCTGTTCTCGCCGCAGAGCTGGCGCAGGCGTGGGCCGACATTCAGCGGCACCACACCGAGCTGCCGGATCTTGCCGCGCCCGAGTCCCTGATCGGAGAGTCGTCGTCCGCCTGCGGGCACGAGCTCTCCTTCGAGCGACTGCTCCATGAGGCAGTCCACGGCATCGCCGCCGCGCGCGGAGTACGCGACACCTCCCGCGCGGGGCGCTATCACAACCGTCGATTCCTTGCGATCGCCGAGGAGTTGGGCCTCGACCACCCCGAGGAGCCGCATCCCAGCAGCGGCTTCTCGCTGGTCACGCTCAGCCCCGAGGCGAAGCGCCGCTACCGCCCGACGATCGAGCGCCTCCAGCGCGCACTGAAGGCCCACACCGCGGCGACCGCGACCGACTCGGCCCGCAGCTTCCGCGGCCCGGCCGCCCGCCACGGCTCCTCCGGGGGCGGGGTGCGCGTGAAGGCGGTCTGCGACTGCGGACGCAACGTGCGGGTCGTCCCGTCGGTCCTCGCCCAGGCGCCGATCATGTGCGGCGGCTGCGGCAAGCCGTTCCGGATCCCGGAGGTGGTCGGCGCGGCGGCGGGCTGAGGATCCGGCTGCTCGTGGCAGCCGGATCCGGGCGCGGTGGCCCCGGTCCGCCCTCGGTCCGAAGGGGCTGCCCGTGTGTGGCACAATGGTCAGCTGTACTCGACAGTCGCACAGGACCCCTCTCTCCTCCGGCTGACGCGTCCATCGGGCACTCGGGTACCGCAACCCCACGCGGCCTTCCCGCCGTGCCCACCCACGTCAAAACCAGGAGAACCCACTCCCGTGGCAGTCAAGATCAAGCTGAAGCGTCTGGGCAAGATCCGTTCGCCTCACTACCGCATCGTCGTCGCCGACTCCCGTACCCGCCGTGACGGCCGGGCCATCGAGGAGATCGGCAAGTACCACCCGACGTACAACCCGTCGGTGATGGAGGTCGACGCCGAGCGCGTGGCGTACTGGCTCTCCGTCGGCGCCCAGCCGACCGAGCCCGTGCTCGCCATCCTGAAGAAGACCGGCGACTGGCAGAAGTTCAAGGGCGAGCCCGCCCCGGCGCCGCTGCTGCAGCCGGCCGAGAAGTCGGCCCGTCCGTCCTTCGAGGCGCTGGGCGGCGACGACGAGGGCAAGGGTGAGGCGATCACCCAGAAGAAGAAGGCCGAGAAGAAGGACGAGGCCCCGGCCGAGTCCGAGTCGACCGAGGCCTGAGCATGCTCGAGGAGGCTCTCGAGCACCTCGTGAAGGGCATCGTCGACAACCCTGACGATGTGCAGGTCGCCTCGCGCAACCTGCGCCGCGGGCGGGTGCTCGAGGTCCGGGTCCACCCCGACGACCTCGGCAAGGTGATCGGCCGCAACGGCCGCACCGCACGCGCTCTGCGCACCGTCGTGGGGGCCATCGGCGGCCGAGGCGTCCGCGTCGACCTCGTCGACGTGGACCACGTCCGCTGACGCCGAACGCAGCACCGGCTCGGGCCGGGGAGGGCCACTGGGCCGTCCCCGGCCCGCAGTCGTTGTGAGCCCCGTACGGTACGAGCCCCGTACGGCTCACCGCAGTTCCGACAGGAGATCAACCACAGTGCAGCTGGTAGTCGCGCGCATCGGCCGCGCCCACGGGATCAAGGGCGAGGTCACCGTCGAGGTCCGCACCGACGAGCCGGAGCTGCGGCTCGGGCCCGGTGCCGTCCTGGCCACCGACCCCGCGTCCGTCGGTCCGCTCACCATCGAGACCGGCCGGGTCCACAGCGGCCGCCTCCTGCTGCGCTTCGCCGGCGTCCACGACCGCACGGGCGCCGAGGCGCTGCGCAACACCCTCCTGATCGCCGACGTCGACCCGGACGAGCGTCCCGAGGACGAGGACGAGTACTACGACCACCAGCTGATCGACCTCGACGTGGTGACCAAGGACGGCGAAGAGGTCGGCCGGATCACCGAGATCTCCCACCTGCCCACGCAGGACCTCTTGGTGGTGGAGCGCCCCGACGGCAGCGAGGTCTACGTGCCGTTCGTCTCGGAGATCGTCACCGAGATCGACCTGGACGAGCAGCGCGCGGTGATCGATCCGCCGCCCGGCCTGATCGACGACCGCGCGGAGATCGCTTCCGCGCGTGATGCCGCCGGTGACGAAGAGGACGGCGCGTAAATGCGGCTCGACGTCGTCACGATCTTCCCCGAGTACCTCGAACCGCTGAACGTCTCCCTCGTCGGCAAGGCACGCGCGCGCGGGCAGCTGAACGTCCACGTGCACGACCTCCGCGACTGGACCTACGACCGGCACAACACCGTCGACGACACCCCGTACGGCGGCGGTCCCGGCATGGTGATGAAGACCGAGCCCTGGGGCGACGCACTGGACGCCGTCCTGGCCGACGGCTACGAGACGGGCTCCGGTGAGCCCGCCCTCATCGTGCCCACACCCAGCGGCCGGCCCTTCACCCAGGAGCTCGCCGTCCACCTCTCCGAGCGGCCCTGGCTGATCTTCACCCCGGCCCGCTACGAGGGCATCGACCGCCGCGTGATCGACGAGTACGCGACCCGGATGCCGGTCCACGAGGTGTCCATCGGCGACTACGTCCTGGCCGGCGGCGAGGCGGCCGTACTGGTCGTCACCGAGGCCGTGGCGCGGCTGCTGCCCGGTGTCCTGGGCAACGCCGAGTCCCACCGCGACGACTCCTTCGCCCCAGGCGCCATGGCCAACCTGCTGGAGGGCCCCGTCCACACCAAGCCGCCGCAGTGGCGCGGACGCGGCATCCCGGAGGTGCTCCTCAGCGGCCACCACGGGAAGATCGCCCGCTGGCGCCGCGACGAGGCCCTGCGGCGTACGACGGCCAACCGGCCCGACCTGATCGAGCGGTGCGCCCCCGAGGCCTTCGACAAGAAGGACCGCGAGATGCTCTCCATCCTGGGCTGGGAACCCGACCCGGAGGGGGAGCCGTACGGCCGATTTTGGCGCAGGACGCCGGGCGTGGAAGAATAGGCGGCTGTTGTGCGTCCGTCCGGAGCGCGCCCCTGCCACAGGGGGAGACGACGCCCGTCCCGACCCGCACGGCCCTGATTCCGAAACACCTAGTTTCCGCTGATGACCTGTGGCATCAGCGAAGAAAGCAGACGAAATGTCTCACCTGCTCGACTCCGTCGACGCCGCGTCGCTGCGCAGCGACGTCCCGGCCTTCCGCCCCGGCGACACCGTCAACGTCCACGTCCGCGTCATCGAGGGCAACCGCTCCCGTGTGCAGCAGTTCAAGGGCGTAGTCATCCGCCGCCAGGGCGCCGGCGTGCGCGAGACCTTCACGGTCCGCAAGGTCTCCTTCTCCGTCGGCGTCGAGCGCACCTTCCCGGTGCACACCCCGATCGTGGAGAAGATCGAGCTCGTCACCAAGGGTGACGTCCGCCGCGCCAAGCTGTACTACCTGCGCGAGCTGCGCGGCAAGGCCGCGAAGATCAAGGAGAAGCGCGAGAACTGAGCGCCCTCCGAGGTCCGTGCCGGGGCCGGATAGCATCTGGCCCCGATGGACACCGAAACGCAGCACACGGAGCGCGACCGCGCCTCCCGCCCCTCCGACTCCGAGCAGCCCTCGGATCCGGAAGGCCAGGAGGGACGGTCGCGTTCCGCGTTCACGGGGTGGATCGCGCAGTGGGTTCCGGGAGGCCGGATCACCGTGTCCCTGCTGGCACTGCTGATGTTCCTGTTGCTGTTCAGCACCTTCGTGCTCCAGCCCTTCCAGATCCCCAGCGGTTCCATGGAGCGCGGATTGAGGATCGGAGACCGGGTTCTCGTAAACAAGTTGGCGTACCGTTTCGGTGACGGGCCGCAGCGGGGCGACGTCGTCGTCTTCGACGGCACCGGGCTCTTCGGGCACGGCGACTACATCAAACGCGTTGTCGGTGTGGGCGGGGACCACGTGGTGTGCTGCGACACGGAGGGGAGGGTCCAGGTGAACGGCCAGTCGGTCGACGAGTCGGCGTTCCTGTACCCCGGCGATCGTCCGTCCACGGTGCCGTTCGACGTCGTCGTCCCCGACGGCGCCCTGTTCGTCCTGGGCGACCACCGCGCCGCCTCCAGCGACTCCCGCGACCACCTGGGCTCGCCGGGCGGCGGCATGATCCCGGTCGACGAGGTGATCGGCCGCGCCGACTGGATCGTCTGGCCCTTCGGCCATGCCACCCACCTCGACCGCCCCGACGCCTACGCGCGCGTGCCGAATGCGGAGGCCGCCGGTGAGGCGGCCGGTGGCGCACGACGGTCCGGGGGCGCGGGTACTGCCCGCGGGTCCGAGGGCGCCGATGGGTAGCCGGGGCAAACCGCGCGGGGCGCCCAGCAGCCCCACGGAGAACCTGTTGCCCACCGGCTCGCGGCGCACCGGGCCGCCGTCCGGCGGCAGGTCCCGTGCCGAGCGGCGCAAGCTGCAGCGCAAGGTCAAGCGCCGCCGCAGGCGCGGCGCGGTCAAGGAGATACCGCTCCTCATCGGGGTGGCCGTCCTCATAGCGCTGGTACTGAAGACCTTTCTCGTCCAGGCGTTCGTGATCCCCTCGGGCTCCATGGAGCAGACCATCCGGATCGGTGACCGCGTCCTGGTGGACAAGCTCACCCCGTGGTTCGGCTCCAGGCCGCAGCGCGGGGACGTCGTCGTCTTCCGCGATCCCGGCGGCTGGCTCCAGGGCGAACAGGCCGCCAAGAAGGACGACCCCGTCGTCATCAAGCAGGTCAAGGAAGGCCTCGCCTTCATCGGCCTGCTGCCGTCCGACGACGAGAAGGACCTCATCAAGCGGGTCGTCGGAGTGGGCGGGGACCGGGTCAAGTGCTGCGACACCCAGGGACGCGTCACCGTCAACGGCGTCCCCCTGAACGAGGACTACCTGTACCCGGGGGACGTCCCCTCCAAGACGCCCTTCGACGTCACGGTGCCCGAGGGGCGACTGTGGGTGATGGGCGATCACCGGTCCAACTCCGCCGATTCCCGCGAGCACCAGGACACCGACTTCGGCACGGTGTCCGAGGACGAGGTGGTGGGGCGGGCCATGGTGATCGCCTGGCCGTTCGGCCACTGGACCACCCTGGACGAACCGAAAACCTATGCCTCCGTGTCCGACGCGGCCTCCGCCTCGACCGCCGCCACCGGGCTGTCGCATAGGGTTGCCCCCGACGATCCGAACGCGATGATTCGACTCCCGACCCCTGCGGAACTCCCGCTCGTTATGGGAGTGGTGGGCCTGCACCGGATACGGCGCGGGCGGTGGCAGAGAGTGAGGAGTTGGCGTGGGGGATGTGGCGGTCGGCGCACGGTCCGGACACGACGGCGAGGAGAACCGCGGACACCCCGTGGAGGCGGCCGGCCCGGCCCCGGACGGCGCCCCGGCCTTCGGACACGACTTGGGGACCGAGGACGGCAGGGTGACGGACGAACAGAACGGGACCGAGGACGAGGGCGTGGGCGGAACGCCGCCCCCCAAGACCACGGCGGCCAAGAAGCAGCGTTCCTTCTGGAAGGAACTGCCGATCCTGATCGGCATCGCGCTGGTGCTCGCGTTGCTGATCAAGACCTTCCTGGTGCAGGCGTTCTCGATTCCGTCCGCCTCGATGCAGAACACGCTCACGATCAATGACCGGGTCCTGGTCGACAAGCTCACCCCCTGGTTCGGCTCGGAACCCGAGCGCGGCGAGATCGTCGTCTTCCACGACCCGGACGACTGGCTGGCGGGTGAGCCGACGCCCGACCCGAACGCGCTGCAGACGGTCCTCAGCTGGATCGGCCTGATGCCGTCCGCGGACGAGAAGGACCTGATCAAGCGTGTCATCGGGGTCGGCGGCGACACCGTCGAGTGCGAGGGCACCGGCCCGGTCAAGGTCAACGGCAAGGCGCTGAACGAGGAGTCGTACGTCTACCCCGGCAACACCCCGTGCAGCCAGGACGACCAGGGCGGCCAGTTCAAGGTCAAGGTCCCCGAGGGCTCCATCTGGGTCATGGGCGACCACCGGCAGAACTCCCGGGACTCCCGCTACAACCAGTCCGACGAGCACGGCGGCATGGTCCCGGTGAAGGAGGTCGTCGGCCGCGCCATCGTGATCGCCTGGCCGATGAACCGCTGGGACACCCTGCCGGTCCCGGACACCTTCGACCAGGACGGCTTGCAGGCCGGCGGCGCGCAGACCCGGTCGGCCGCCGCCGCGCTGTCGGTCGCGCCCCAGGGCCTGGCGCTCGCCGGGGTCGTTCCCGTCGTCTGGTGGCGCCGCAGGCGCATCGCCGCCGCCGAGACCCGCTGAGGCGGCTCGGGCCGTACGCCCGTCACCGCGGCCGTCGACGGCCGTGCCCCCGCCGAGGGCAGCCCCTTCCGGGCTCCGGGAGGGGCTGCCCCGTTCCGGTACCGCCGGGTAAGGTGCGGCTTCATGGGTGGCGAGAGCACGACACGTACGGTCCCGCGAGGCGGTGGCGGGAGCAAGGGTCCGGCGGGCAGCCGGTCCGGGCAGCGGCTGTCCGGCCTCGCCGTGGCGCTCGGGCTGGTGCTGTTCCTCGGCGGCTTCGCCTGGGGAGCGGTGGTCTACCGCCCCTACACCGTGCCGACCAGCTCGATGTCGCCGACCATCGACGCCGGTGAGCGGGTTCTCGCGCAGCGCATCGACGGGGCCGACGTCCGCCGCGGCGACGTCGTCGTCTTCAAGGACGCGACCTGGGCCAACGCCCCGATGGTCAAGCGGGTCGTCGCCGTCGGCGGGGACACCGTCTCGTGCTGCCAGGAGGGCAAGCTCAAGGTCAACGGCAAGGTGATCGACGAGCCGTACCTGCCCTCCGGTACGCCGGCCGAGATCAGCGACTTCCCCACGGTGACCGTTCCCGAGGGCCGCTTGTTCCTGCTCGGCGACGAGCGCGACAACTCCGTGGACTCCACCGCCCACCTCACGGACGCCGCCGGGGGCACCGTGTCGCGCGGCGCCGTGGACGCCCGCGTCGACGCCGTGGTCTGGCCCATGAACGGCATGCTGGACCGTCCGACCGGGTTCGAGGCGCTGGGCGGCCTCTCCTCGCCCGGTCCGCTCAGGACGATGGTCGGGCTCGTCGTCGCGGGTGCGGTGCTGATCCTCGGCGGCGCCGCGTACGGGCCCTTCGCCAAGCGGGCCGCGGCCGCACGCGCCCGGGCCGGGACGGGGAGCTCCGGTGGCCGCTGAGACGACACCGGCCGGTCAGGACACCTATGAGGGCGGGCTGCGCAGGGTCGCCCGGGTGGTGCTGCTCGATCCCGACGACCGCATCCTGCTCCTGCACGGCCACGAACCGGACGACCCGGCCGACGACTGGTGGTTCACCCCGGGCGGCGGCGTGGAGGGCGACGAGACCCGTGAGGAGGCCGCGCGACGGGAACTCGCGGAGGAGACCGGCATCACCGACATCGAGCTCGGGCCGGTGCTGTGGCGGCGCAGGTGCTCCTTCCCCTTCGCGGGCCGCCGCTGGGACCAGGACGAGTGGTACTACCTGGCCCGGACGGCCCAGACCGCCACCCGGGCCGTCGGGCTGACCGAACTGGAGCGGCGCAGCGTCGCCGGAGCGCGCTGGTGGACGTGTCGGGAACTGACCCGGGCACATGAGACGGTGTATCCGACCAGACTCGCCGAGCTGCTGCGCAAGCTGCTCGACGAAGGTCCCCCCGCCGGGCCGGTGACCCTGGACACCGAAATCGTCTAGGGGCTCACGGGACTGGCGCACAATGGTGGGACCGCACGGCTGAAGGGGAACATGCCATGAGCGCCGAGGACCTCGAGAAGTACGAGACCGAGATGGAGCTCAAGCTCTACCGGGAGTACCGCGATGTCGTCGGTCTGTTCAAATACGTGATCGAGACCGAGCGGCGTTTCTACCTCACCAACGACTACGAGATGCAGGTGCACTCGGTCCAGGGAGAGGTGTTCTTCGAGGTGTCCATGGCGGATGCCTGGGTGTGGGACATGTACCGGCCGGCCCGTTTCGTGAAGCAGGTGCGAGTTCTGACGTTCAAGGACGTGAACATCGAGGAGCTGAACAAGAGCGACCTCGAGCTTCCCGGCGGCTGATGACCAGCGGCTTCACTCGTGTGGGTGACAAGGTTGTCCACAGTCGTCCGACCGTCCACCAAGATCCAATAGCTCGCTGAGCTGCCCTCATCGTTGGCGCCGGAGGTGGTGCCGACATGAACGCACGAGGTGCGCTGGGCAAGTACGGCGAGACGCTCGCCGCCCGCCGGCTGACCGGGGCCGGGATGACGGTCCTGGAGCGCAATTGGCGCTGTGGCAGGACCGGTGAGATCGACATCGTGGCCCGGGACGGGGACGTCCTGGTGGTCTGCGAGGTCAAGACGCGCAGGGGCGGCTCCTTCGAGCACCCGATGGCCGCGGTGACCCCGGAGAAGGCGGAGCGGCTGCGGCGGCTCGCCGAACGCTGGATCCAGACCCACGGAGGGGCCCCGCCCGGCGGGGTCCGCATCGACCTCGTCGGAGTGCTCCTGCCGCAGCGCGGTGCCCCGGTGGTCGAGCACGCCCGGGGGGTGGCGTGATGGGTTTCGCGCGTACGTACTCCGTGGCGCTCGTCGGCGTCGAGGGCGTGGTCGTCGAGGTGCAGGCCGACCTGGAACCGGGCGTGGCGGCGTTCACGCTGGTGGGGTTGCCGGACAAGAGCCTGTCCGAGAGCCGGGACCGGGTCCGGGCGGCCGTCGTGAACTCGGGCGCCGAGTGGCCGCAGAAGAAGCTGACGGTGGGGCTCAGCCCGGCATCGGTGCCGAAGAGCGGCAGCGGCTTCGACATGGCGGTCGCCGCGGCCGTGCTCGGTGCCGCCGAGCGGATCGATCCCCGCGTGCTCGCCGACATCGTGATGATCGGGGAGTTGGGCCTGGACGGAAGGGTGCGTCCGGTGCGCGGCATCCTCCCGGCGGTCCTGGCCGCGGCGGAGGCCGGCTACGAGCAGGTGGTCGTGCCGGAGTGCGCAGCCGCCGAGGCGTCCCTGGTGCCAGGGGTCTCGGTGCTCGGCGTGCGCAGCCTGCGCCAGCTGATCGCCGTCCTCGCAGACGAACCCGTGCCGGAGGAGGAGCAGGACCAGGAGGGCCGGCCCGACCCGCTCCTGGCCGGCCTGCGCATGCCCGGCACCGGCGCCGCCACCGGGATGCGCAGCATGGGCGCGGCACAGCACGACCAGGGCCACGACCTCGCCGACGTCGTGGGTCAGGAGTCGGCGCGCACGGCGGTCGAGGTCGCCGCGGCCGGCGGCCACCACCTGCTCCTGGAGGGGCCGCCCGGTGCCGGCAAGACCATGCTCGCCGAGCGGCTGCCGGCCGTCCTGCCCCGGCTCCATCGGGCGGAGTCGCTGGAGGTCACCGCCGTGCACTCGGTGGCGGGCCTGCTGCCGCCGGGCAAACCCCTGATCGACGTGGCCCCCTACTGCGCACCGCACCACTCCGCCACGATGCAGGCCCTGGTCGGTGGCGGCCACGGCATCGCGCGGCCGGGAGCCGTCTCCCTGGCGCATCGAGGTGTCCTGTTTTTGGATGAAACGCCGGAATTCAGCAGCCATGCCCTCGATGCCCTGCGACAGCCACTGGAGTCCGGTCACGTCGTCATCGCGCGCAGCGCGGGTGTGGTGCGGTTTCCGGCACGGTTCCTGATGGTGCTCGCCGCCAATCCCTGCCCGTGCGGACGGTTCTCCCGGACGGACTCGCCCTGCGAGTGCCCGTCCTCGGCGATCCGCCGCTACCAGGCCAGACTGTCCGGCCCGCTGCTGGACCGCGTCGACCTCCGGGTCGAGGTGGAACGCCTCACGCGCGGCCAGCTGGCCGGGGACGGCTCCCGGGGCGACGCCACGGCGACGGTCGCCGACCGGGTCCGGGCGGCTCGTGAACGGGCGGCCGTGCGCCTCCAGGGCACTCCATGGCGGTCCAACAGCGAGGTGCCGGGAAGGGAACTGCGCAGCCGCTGGCACGCCGCTCCGGGCGCGCTGGACGAGGCGGAACGCAGCCTGGAACGGGGCCTGCTCACCGCCCGGGGGCTCGACCGGGTGCTGCGCATCGCCTGGACCGTCGCCGACCTCGTCGGCCACGGCCGACCCGACGCACAGGACGTCTCCCTGGCGCTGCAACTGCGCACGGGAGTACCGCGGGGCGCGTCCCTGTCCCTGGGGGCGGTGGCGTGAGCGGGGGAGAGGCAGTAGCCGGGGGCGGTGACCTGGCAAGGGCAGAGGCAGTAGCCGGGGGCGGTGACCTGGCAAGGGCAGAGGCAGAGGCAGAGCCAGAGGCAGAGGCCGGGGGCGGTGGTGTGAGCGGTGATGCGGCCGTGGCCGGGGACGGGACCGTGAGCGGAAGTGATGTCGCGGCGGGGGCAGGTGGCGTGGTCGGGCACGACGGCGTGTCATGCCGGGACCGCACGGCCGGACGCGGCGGACCACACGGGGGCGACGGCGGGGCGCTCGGCCTCGTGGAGCCGGCTCCGGTCGTGGACGACGACGAGATGCTCGGCCGTGTCTTCCTCACCAGGGTCATCGAGCCCGGGGACGAGACCGGTGGACGGTGGGTGCGCGAGCGAGGTGTCGCGGACGTGGTGCGGCGGCTGCGCGAGGGCGGGCGTGCCCTGCCGGGCGTGAGCGGGAAGCGGTGGGCCGGGCTGTGCGCCCGGGCGGTCGGCGCCGACCCGCACCGGGACCTCGCCGTCGCGCGGGCGGCGGGGGTGCGGTTCGTGGCACCCGGGACCACCGAGTGGCCGGGGCAGCTCGACGACCTGGGCGATGCCCGTCCGCTCGGACTGTGGGTGCGCGGGGGCCCCAGTCTGCGCATGTGGGCACTGAGGTCGGTCGCCGTCGTGGGAGCCCGCGCCTGCACCGAGTACGGGGCGCACATGGCGGCCACCCTCGCCGCCGGCCTGGCGGAACGCGGTTGGGTCGTGGTGTCGGGAGGTGCCTACGGAATCGACGGTGCGGCCCACCGGGGCGCCCTCGGTGCGGGCGGCGCCACGGCGGCCGTCCTGGCCTGCGGTGTCGACCGCCCTTATCCGCCCGGACACGTCAGGTTGATCACCAGGATCGCGGAGCAGGGCCTCGTGGTCGGGGAGCTGCCGCCGGGCGATCACCCGACGCCGAGCAGATTCCTCCTGCGCAACCGCGTGATCGCCGCGCTCACCCGCGGCACGGTGGTCGTCGAGGCCGCCTATCGGAGCGGCTCGCTGGTCACCGCACGGGCCGCCCAGCGCCTGGGCCGGCACACGATGGGTGTGCCCGGACCGGCCACCAGTGCGCTGTCCGCGGGAGTGCACGAGCTGCTGCGTGGCGACGCGGTGCTCGTCAGTGACGCGGCGGAGGTCGTCGAACTGGTCGGTGACATGGGCGAGCTGCCCCCGGACCGGCGCGGGCCGGTGCTCCCCACCGACCTGCTGGAATTCCGCACCCGGCAGGTGCTGGCCGGGCTCCCCGCGCGCGGAGCGGCTACGGCTGCCGAGGTCGCGCGCCGGGCCCAGACCACGCAGGACGACGCGATCGCGAGACTGTACGAGCTTCGAGCACTTGGTTACGTCGAACGACACGGCGACGGCTGGAAGTTGACACGCCAGGCGATGATCTCGGTCCGCGGCGGTCGGCGTCCGTGTTGACCCAGCGTGTTCGGCCGTCCGGGGGAACCCCGACACCCTTGGGAATTCAGGCAGTTGGGGTATTCGAATGATCACGCAGAGCGATCATCGTCCCCCCTGTAGAGCGTTCAGCGGAACGTATCTGCGTACCGCCCTCGCTCCGCTCTTCGCGCACCGCGACAGTCCAGTCACGCTACGCTCACGAGGACCCCCACGCAGAACCGACAACAGGCGACAACCAGACAGCAGACCGGCGGCCTCACCAGGCACACCACATCACGGCAGAACGGCACAAGGCGACGAATGCCCCAGCACACCTCCGGGTCCGACCGGGCGGCGATCCCCCCAGCCGCCCGCGACGGTGGCAGCGTGCGACCGCCCGCCCCCTCGACGCTCGACGAGCTGTGGCGGTCGTACAAGGCGACGGGGGACGAGCGGCTGCGGGAACAGCTGATCCTGCACTACTCGCCCCTCGTGAAGTACGTGGCGGGCCGGGTGAGTGTGGGACTGCCGCCCAACGTCGAGCAGGCGGACTTCGTCTCCTCGGGAGTGTTCGGGCTGATCGACGCGATCGAGAAGTTCGACGTCGACCGGGAGATCAAGTTCGAGACGTACGCGATCACCCGCATCCGGGGCGCGATGATCGACGAACTGCGGGCGCTGGACTGGATCCCGCGGTCGGTGCGGCAGAAGGCCCGCAACGTCGAGCGCGCCTACGCGACGCTGGAGGCCCGGCTGCGCCGTACCCCGTCGGAGAGCGAGGTGGCCGGCGAGATGGGGATCGCGGTGGAGGACCTCCACGCGGTCTTCAGCCAGTTGTCGCTGGCCAACGTCGTGGCCCTGGAGGAGCTGCTGCACGCCGGTGGCGAGGGCGGCGACCGGCTGAGCCTCATGGACACGCTGGAGGACACCGCCGCCGACGATCCGGTGGAGGTCGCCGAGGACCGGGAGCTGCGGCGGCTGCTGGCGCGGGCGATCAACACGCTGCCCGAGCGGGAGAAGACCGTCGTCACGCTCTACTACTACGAGGGACTCACCCTCGCCGAGATCGGCAATGTGCTGGGCGTGACGGAGAGCAGGGTCAGCCAGATCCACACCAAGTCGGTGTTGCAGCTGCGGGCGAAGCTCGCCGGATTCGGCCGCTGACCTGCGTTTCCGTCCAGTGGCCGGCCTTCGCTGTGACCCGGTCGGCGGTCGTGCCGCCGGGTGACCGGCTCCCGTACGCGGGTCCGCGTCCGTAAAGTGGTGACGTGCCAAGGATTCGAGCGGCCTCCGTGGCCGAGCACAGGTCGATGCAGCGTGCCGCCCTGCTGGACGCGGCCCGCTCCCTGCTGTCCGACGGCGGAACGGAGGCGCTGACCTTCCCCGCCCTCGCCGAACGCACGGGGCTCGCCCGGTCGTCCGTCTACGAGTACTTCCGGTCGCGGGCGGCGGTCGTCGAGGAGCTGTGCGCCGTCGACTTCCCCGTCTGGGCCGCGGAGGTCGAGGCGGCGATGGAGCGCGAGACCAGCCCCGAGGGCAAGGTCGAGGCGTACGTCCGTAAGCAGCTCGACCTCGTCGGGGACCGGCGGCACCGGGCCGTCGTGGCGATCTCCGCGAGCGAGCTGGACGCCGGTGCGCGGGAGAAGATCCGCGCGGCGCACGGCGGGCTGATCGCGATGATCGTCGAGGCGCTGGGGGAGATGGGGCACGGCCAGCCGCGGCTGGCGGCGATGCTGCTGCAGGGGGTCGTGGACGCGGCCGTGCGGCGGATCGAACTGGGAGCGGCGGAGGAGCCGACGGCGATCACCGAGGCGGCGGTCTCCATGGCGCTGCGGGGCGTAGGGGGCTGACGGGCGTCCGCAGGGCGATGCCCGACGCCCTCGACGTTCGTTGTGCTGCCTGCTGCCTGCTGCCTGCTGCCTGCTGCCTGCTGCCTGCTGCCCGGCTCGGCCCGAGGCCGGGAGCGTGGCGCGGAGCCGTAGCGTGTCGCCGAGCCGCAGGCGTGTCGCCCGCGGTGCTACGCCCGTGGGGAGGGCTCCGGGACTCCCAGGACCGGCAGCAGCACGGAAGGTCCTCCGCTCAGCAGCCACGGCGGGAGCACGGAGAGCGGGTTGAGGTAGACGTCGCCCCGCAGCAGACCCCAGTGCAGGCACCCCGTGCAGTGCGAGCCCGTCGGCTCGACGGTGCCGAGCACCTCGCCGGCCGCGACCTCGTCGCCCTTCTTCACCGACACCGACACCGCCACCGGTTCGTACGTCGTACGCAGCGGCGGATCGCCCGTCGCCGCCAGCTCGACCGAGACGACGCCCCTGCCCGCCACCCGCCCCGCGAACGACACCGTCCCGGCCGCCACCGCCCGTACCGGCGCCCCGGCCTGTGCGGCGAGGTCCACGCCGCGGTGGCCCGGGCCGTACGGGTTCGCCGGGGGCTCCCAGCCCCGCAGGACCGCCGGCCGGTCGCCGACCGGCCAGCCGCGTGCCACGGCCGGCACTCCCGGTTCCGGCACCCCGGGTTCCGGGAGCCGGCCGACGCCCGGGATCGCCACCGTCGTCGTGTCCGGGCCCGCCACCGTCCTCGTGCCCGGGCCCGCCACCGTCGTCGCGGCCGGTGCGGTCGCCGTCGAAGCCGGTCGCGGCGGCCCCGGGACCACGACCGTCAGCAGCAGCGCCACCCACACACCCGCACTCACCCATCGCCTCGTCCGCATGCCGGAAACCGTCCCGCACTCCGGCGGTCGCCGCTCCGTCCTGTGGACCGTTCCGCTGTTGTGGACAGCCGCGTCACCCGGTACCCCGTGGGTCCCGTACACTTCTGATGGCGATCCGGGTCACCGGGTCGACTTCGCACGCCCCGACACGAGGCCGGTCAAGGCTCGTGTCAGCGCCCCTCGGTCCCTTGTGGCAGGCGCGTCGCGGGCGTCAGGCGCGGGAGCCGTCCGGCTCGCGCGGCACAACCGAGAACACCAAGGAGATACGGCCATGGCCGTCGTCACGATGCGGGAGCTGCTGGAGAGCGGCGTCCACTTCGGTCACCAGACCCGTCGTTGGAACCCGAAGATGAAGCGCTTCATCTTCACGGAGCGCAACGGCATCTACATCATCGACCTGCTCCAGTCGCTGTCGTACATCGACCGCGCCTACGAGTTCGTCAAGGAGACCGTCGCCCACGGCGGCACGGTCATGTTCGTCGGCACGAAGAAGCAGGCGCAGGAGGCCATCGCCGAGCAGGCCACCCGCGTCGGCATGCCCTACGTCAACCAGCGCTGGCTGGGCGGCATGCTCACCAACTTCTCGACCGTCTACAAGCGTCTGCAGCGCCTCAAGGAGCTCGAGCAGATCGACTTCGAGGACGTGGCCGCCTCCGGCCTCACCAAGAAGGAGCTGCTGGTCCTCTCCCGCGAGAAGGCCAAGCTGGAGAAGACCCTCGGCGGTATCCGCGAGATGTCCAAGGTGCCCAGCGCCGTCTGGATCGTGGACACCAAGAAGGAGCACATCGCGGTCGGCGAGGCCCGGAAGCTCAACATCCCGGTCGTCGCCATCCTCGACACCAACTGCGACCCCGACGAGGTCGACTACAAGATCCCGGGCAACGACGACGCGATCCGCTCCGTCACCCTGCTCACCCGCGTGATCGCCGACGCCGTCGCCGAGGGCCTCATCGCCCGTTCCGGCGCCGCCACCGGCGACAAGGGCGAGAAGGCCGCGGGCGAGCCGCTGGCCGAGTGGGAGCGCGACCTGCTCGAGGGCGAGAAGAAGGCCGAGGAGGCGCCCGCCGCCGAGGCCGAGAAGCCGGCCGAGGCTCCGGCCGCCGAGGCCGCCGAGGCCGCCGAGGCGCCCGCTGCCGAGGCCCCTGCCGCCGAGGCCCCCGCCGCGGACGCCGAGCAGGCCTGACCCCTCACCACCTTCGGGTTCTGGACGGCGGGGGCCCACGAAGCCCCCGCCGTCCGGCACCCGTAGATCTTCAGACTTCGAGAGAGATTCCGGAATCATGGCGAACTACACCGCCGCCGACGTCAAGAAGCTCCGCGAGCTCACCGGCGCCGGCATGATGGACTGCAAGAAGGCGCTGGACGAGGCCGAGGGCAACGTCGAGAAGGCCGTCGAGGCGCTCCGTATCAAGGGCCAGAAGGGCGTCGCCAAGCGCGAGGGCCGCTCCGCCGAGAACGGTGCCGTCGTCTCGATCATCGCCGACGACAACACCTCGGGTGTCATCGTCGAGCTGAAGTGCGAGACGGACTTCGTCGCCAAGGGCGAGAAGTTCCAGAACGTCGCCACGGCCATCGCCGAGCACGTCGCCAAGGCCGCCCCGGCCGACATCGAGGCGCTCCTCGCCTCCGAGATCGAGCCCGGCAAGACCGTCCAGGCGTTCGTGGACGAGGCCAACGCCAACCTCGGCGAGAAGATCGTCCTGGACCGCTTCGCGCAGTTCTCCGGCGGCTTCGTGACCGCGTACATGCACCGCACGATGCCCGACCTGCCCCCGCAGATCGGTGTCCTCGTCGAGCTGGACAAGCCGAACGCCGAGATCGCCAAGGGCGTTGCCCAGCACATCGCCGCCTTCGCGCCGAAGTACCTCTCCAAGGACGACGTCCCGGCCGAGGTCGTCGAGTCCGAGCGCCGCGTCGCCGAGGAGACCACCCGCGCCGAGGGCAAGCCCGAGGCCGCCCTGCCGAAGATCGTCGAGGGTCGCCTCAACGGCTTCTTCAAGGACGCCACCCTGCTCGGCCAGCCCTACGCCCTGGACAACAAGAAGTCCGTCCAGAAGGTGCTGGAAGAGGCCGGCGTCACCCTGAAGCGCTTCTCGCGCATCAAGGTCGGCATCTGAGTCCGTACCGCGACGGACGCCCGACCCCGGTAGGGTCGACAGCAGTCGTCGGCGCCGTCCGCGCATGCCGTGGCGCACGCGCGCGCGGCGGCGGACGACAGCAGATCTGACGAGGAGGCCATTGCCGCGTATGGGATGCGAATCACGCCCCCACCGGCAGTGGCCTTCTTCGTGTGTGTGACCACGTAAAGAGGCGAGATCTCCATGACCACCAATGCCGAGAAGAGCGACGACGGCAAAGTACGCGGCCGCTTCATGCTGAAGCTGTCCGGAGAGGCCTTCTCCGGCGGTGGGGGCCTGGGCGTCGACCCCGACGTGGTGCACGCCATCGCCCGCGAGATCGCGGCCGTCGTACGTGACGGCGCCCAGATCGCCGTCGTCATCGGCGGCGGCAACTTCTTCCGCGGCGCCGAGCTGCAGGTGCGCGGCATGGACCGGGCACGCTCCGACTACATGGGCATGCTCGGCACCGTGATGAACTGCCTGGCCCTCCAGGACTTCCTGGAGAAGGAGGGCGTCGACTGCCGCGTGCAGACCGCCATCACCATGGGCCAGGTCGCCGAGCCGTACATCCCGCTGCGCGCCGTGCGCCACCTGGAGAAGGGCCGCGTGGTCATCTTCGGCGCGGGCATGGGCATGCCCTACTTCTCCACCGACACCACCGCCGCCCAGCGCGCCCTCGAGATCGACGCCGAGGCGCTGCTCATGGGCAAGAACGGCGTGGACGGGGTCTACGACTCCGACCCGAAGACCAACCCGGACGCCGTGAAGTTCGACGCGCTCGGCTACGGCGAGGTCATCACCCGCGACCTGAAGGTCGCCGACGCGACGGCCGTCACGCTCTGCCGCGACAACAGCCTCCCGATCGTGGTCTTCGAGCTGCTGAAGGAGGGCAATATCGCCCGCGCCGTCAAGGGTGAGAAGATCGGCACGCTTGTGGGTGACCAGGACAGCCGGGACTGACCGGAGAAGCACCCCCTGTCCGCGGACGCCACCTGTCCGGGGGACGGACGGGGCGGGACCGGGCCGGGGGATGGACAATGTCCCGCCGGTCGGGAACCGTGCAGGAAGAACGCGACGCAGCCGGCCGCAGCTCCGACAGGGGACCGCAGCCGGGCCTACTCAAGACACGCAGGAGCAAGTGGTGATCGAAGAGACCCTCCTCGAGGCCGAGGAGAAGATGGAGAAGGCCGTCGTGGTCGCCAAGGAGGACTTCGCCGCGATCCGCACCGGCCGTGCGCACCCGGCGATGTTCAACAAGATCGTGGCCGACTACTACGGCGCGCTGACGCCGATCAACCAGCTGGCCTCGTTCTCCGTGCCCGAGCCGCGCATGGCCGTGGTGACCCCCTTCGACAAGAGCGCCCTGCGCAACATCGAACAGGCGATCCGCGACTCCGACCTGGGCGTCAACCCGAGCAACGACGGCAACATCATCCGGGTGGTGTTCCCCGAGCTGACCGAGGAGCGCCGCCGCGAGTACATCAAGGTCGCCAAGGCCAAGGGCGAGGACGCCAAGGTCTCGATCCGGTCCGTGCGCCGCAAGGCCAAGGACGCCATCGACAAGATGGTCAAGGACGGCGAGGTCGGCGAGGACGAGGGCCGCCGTGCGGAGAAGGAGCTCGACGACACCACCGCCAAGTACGTCGCCCAGGTGGACGAGCTCCTGAAGCACAAGGAAGCGGAGCTGCTCGAGGTCTGATGAACGACTCTTCCTGGGGAGCGCCGCCACAAGCCGGGTACTGGGGGCCGTCCGACCGGGGATCTGTCCAGGGGGTTGCCCCGGCGGGTCCCGCGTACGATGCGCACTACGCGCAGCAGACTCGCCCCATGCCCATCGTGCCCGACGTACCCGAACACGGCGGAGACCAGGACGACGACCAGGGGGCCGCTCGGCTGAGCGGTCCCCTGTTCGACGACAGCCAGTCGGCGCAGCCGTATGCGGCGGCGCCGCGGAATCCGGAGCCCATGCCCGACGCCCCGCAGCCGGCGCAGCCCGAGCCGCAGCCGCAGAAGAAGAGCGCGGGGCGTGACCTGGGTGCCGCGATAGGGGTCGGCGTCGGACTCGGCGCGGTCATCGTCGCGTCGCTGTTCGTCGTCAAGGCCGTCTTCGTCGGCGTGGTCGCGATCGCCGTCGTGGTGGGCCTGTGGGAGCTGACCAAGCGGCTTCAGGAGCGCAAGGGCATCAAGGCGCCCCTCGTGCCGCTCGCGATCGGTGGCGCGGCGATGGTCGTCGCCGGATACGTACGGGGCTCCGAGGGCGCGTGGGTCGCCATGGCGCTCACGGCGCTGGCGGTCCTCGTCTGGCGGATGACCGAGCCGCCGGAGGGCTATCTCAAGGACGTCACGGCGGGGCTGTTCGCCGCGTTCTACGTGCCGTTCCTGGCCACCTTCGTCACCATGATGCTCATGGCGGACGACGGCCACTGGCGCGTCCTGACCTTCCTGCTCCTGACCGTCGTCAGCGACACCGGCGCGTACGCCGTCGGCTGGCGCTTCGGCAAGACCAAGCTCGCCCCGCGCATCAGCCCCGGCAAGACCCGCGAGGGCCTGCTCGGTGCCGTCGCCTTCGCGATGGCGGCGGGCGCGCTGTGCATGCAGTTCGCGATCGACGGCGGCACCTGGTGGCAGGGCCTGCTCCTGGGCCTCGCGGTCGCGGTCAGCGCCACGCTGGGCGACCTCGGCGAGTCCATGATCAAGCGGGACCTCGGCATCAAGGACATGGGCACGCTGCTGCCGGGCCACGGCGGCATCATGGACCGCCTGGACTCCCTGCTGCCGACGGCACCGGTGGTGTGGCTGCTGCTGGTGATCTTCGTCGGGTCCGGCTGACCGCTGTGCTCGGCTGACCTGCTGTTTCTCCGGAGAGGGACCCGCTGTCCACAGGGCGGCGGGTCCCTCTCCGTATGTCTGCGACACTGGTACTGCCATGCCTAAGCCCGGAGAACTCACATTCGTCGCCCCCCGCGGAGCCAAGAAGCCGCCGCGGCACCTCGCCGACCTCACGCCCGCCGAGCGCAAGGAGGCCGTCGCCGCCATCGGCGAGAAGCCGTTCCGTGCGAAGCAGCTCTCGCAGCACTACTTCGCGCGGTACGCGCACGACCCCGAGCAGTGGACCGACATCCCTGCCGGGTCCCGCGAGGGGCTCCGGGAGGCGCTGCTGCCCGAGCTGATGTCGGTCGTGCGGCATCTGTCGACCGACCAGGGCACCACCCGCAAGACGCTGTGGAAGCTGTTCGACGGGACGCTCGTCGAGTCCGTCCTGATGCGCTACCCGGACCGGGTGACCATGTGCATCAGCTCCCAGGCGGGCTGCGGCATGAACTGCCCGTTCTGCGCCACCGGCCAGGCCGGCCTGGACCGGAACCTGTCGACCGCCGAGATCGTGCACCAGATCGTGGACGGCATGCGGGCGCTCAGGGACGGCGAGGTCCCCGGGGGGCCGGCCCGGCTCAGCAACATCGTGTTCATGGGCATGGGTGAGCCCCTCGCCAACTACAACCGCGTCGTGGGCGCCATCCGCCGCCTCACCGACCCCGAGCCGGACGGGCTGGGCCTGTCCCAGCGCGGCATCACCGTCTCCACGGTCGGCCTCGTCCCGGCGATCAACCGCTTCTCCGACGAGGGCTTCAAGTGCCGCCTCGCCATCTCGCTGCACGCGCCCGACGACGAACTGCGCGACACCCTCGTCCCCGTCAACACGCGCTGGAAGGTGCGTGAGGTGCTGGACGCCGGGTTCGAGTACGCGGCGAAGTCGGGGCGCCGGCTGTCCATCGAGTACGCCCTGATCCGGGACATCAACGACCAGGCCTGGCGCGGTGACCGGCTGGGACGGCTGCTCAAGGGCAAGCCGGTGCACGTCAACCTCATCCCGCTCAACCCGACGCCCGGCTCCAAGTGGACCGCCTCGCGGCCCGAGGACGAGAAGGCGTTCGTGGAGGCGATCGCGGCGCACGGTGTGCCGGTGACGATCCGGGACACCCGTGGTCAGGAGATCGACGGGGCGTGCGGTCAGCTCGCCGCGAGCGAGCGGTAACCTGACCGGCGGCAGTACATCTTCATAGTCATCACGCCATCACATCTTCATATTCCGACAGGGGAGCGCCACAGCGCTGAGAGTGCGGCACCGGCCGCAGACCCTCCGAACCTGGCCCAGGTCATTCTGGGTAGGGAGATCGGTCACCACTCGAGCTGTTGCGCCCTGCCCGGGACCCTCGCCAGGGGTTCCGGGCAGGGCCGCGTCTTCTCCTGGTCACCCAGGAGGAATTCAGTGAGCATCACCAAGAAGATCACCGTCCTGGCCGTAGGACTGGGCATGGCCGGCGGCCTGG
This sequence comes from Streptomyces mutabilis, assembly GCF_046628145.1. Taxonomy (NCBI): domain Bacteria; kingdom Bacillati; phylum Actinomycetota; class Actinomycetes; order Kitasatosporales; family Streptomycetaceae; genus Streptomyces; species Streptomyces mutabilis. The sequence continues at coordinate 5,637,673 of NZ_CP176874.1, forward strand.
CCGCGTGCGGGTCGTCGTCCGACGGGGACGGCGCTGGGTCCGGCGGCTCCAAGACCGTGACCCTCGTCAGCCACAACTCGTGGGCCGTGTCGAAGGACGTCATCGCCGCCTTCGAGAAGAGCTCCGGCTACAAGGTCGAGGTCCTGGAGGACGGCGACGCCGGGCAGGCCGTCAACAAGGCCATCCTCACCAAGGACAACCCGCAGGGCGACGTCTTCTTCGGCGTCGACAACACGCTGCTGTCGCGGGCGCTGGACAACGGGCTGTTCCAGCCGCACGAGGCGAAGGGCCTCGACCAGGTCGACCCCGCGTACCGGACCGACACCGAGCACCGGGTCACGCCCGTCGACACCGGCGACATCTGCGTCAACTACCACAAGGCGTACTTCAGCGAGCACAAGCTGACCCCGCCGGACTCCTTCGACGACCTGATCAAGCCCGAGTACAAGGACCTGCTCGTCACCGAGAACGCGGCCGGTTCCTCCCCCGGCCTCGGCTTCCTGCTCGGCACCGCCGCCGAGTACGGCGACGAGGGCTGGCAGGACTACTGGAAGAAGCTCGAGGCCAACGGCGTCAAGGTCGTCGACAGCTGGGAGCAGGCGTACAACGAGGAGTTCTCCGGCTCGTCCGGCGGCAAGAAGGCCAAGGGCGACCGCCCGCTGGTCGTCTCCTACGCCTCCTCCCCGCCCGCCGAGGTGATCTACGCCGACCCGCAGCCGGCCACCGCGCCGACGGGTGTCGCCCAGGGCACCTGCTTCCGCCAGGTCGAGTACGCGGGCCTGCTGAGCAACGCCGGCAACCCCGAGGGCGGCAAGGCGCTCCTCGACTTCATGCTGAGCAAGCAGTTCCAGGAGGACCTGCCGCTCAACATGTTCGTGTATCCGGTGCGCAAGGACGCCGCGATCCCCGAGTCCTTCCGGAAGTTCGGGCCGCCGGCCGAGAAGCCCCGGACCATGGACCCGGCGAAGATCGCCGACAACCGCGACCAGTGGGTCAAGTCGTGGACCTCGCTCGTAGTGAGGTGAAGCGGGTGGAGCGGGTGAGGAGCGTGCGCGGGAGCGCGGCGCGGCTGGGTCTGATGGCCGTGCCCGTCGCGTTCTTCGCGGCCTTCTTCGCCTACCCCGTCGCCGCGATCGTCGCGCGCGGGCTGAAGGTCGACGGGGTCTGGCAGCTCGGGCGGGTCGGGGAGGTGCTCGGGCAGTCCGACGTCCGGCAGGTGCTGTGGTTCACCACCTGGCAGGCGCTGGCCTCCACCGCGCTCACCCTGCTGATCGCCCTGCCCGGCGCCTACGTCTTCGCCCGCCTCGATTTTCCCGGCAAACAGGTGCTGCGAGCCGTGGTGACCGTGCCGTTCGTGCTGCCGACGGTCGTCGTCGGCACGGCGTTCCTGGCGCTGGTCGGCCGCGGCGGGCTGCTCGACGAACTGTGGGGCCTGCGGCTGGACACCACCGTGTGGGCGATCCTGCTCGCGCACGTCTTCTTCAACTACGCCGTCGTCGTCCGCACCGTCGGCGGCCTCTGGGCGCAGCTCGACCCGCGCCAGGAGGAGGCCGCGCGGATGCTCGGCGCCTCCCGCCTCGCCGCCTGGCGGCAGGTGACGCTGCCCGCGCTCGCGCCCGCCGTGGCCGCCGCCGCGCTGATGGTGTTCCTGTTCACCTTCACCTCCTTCGGCGTCGTCCAGATCCTCGGCGGGCCCGCCTTCTCGACCCTGGAGGTGGAGATCTACCGGCAGACCTCCCAGGTCTTCGACCTGTCCACGGCCGCCGTACTGACGCTGGTCCAGTTCGTCGCGGTCGCCGCCGTCCTCGCCGTGCACGCCTGGACGGTACGGCGGCGGGAGACGGCGCTGCGGCTGGTGGACGCGGCCACGACCGCGCGCCGCCCGCGCGGCACCGGCCAGCGGATGCTGCTGGCCGGGGTCCTGGTCACCGTCGCCGGGCTGATCCTGCTGCCGCTCGCCGTACTGGTCCAGCGGTCGCTGGACGCACCCGGCTTCGGCTACTACCGGGCACTGACCCGCGCGGACGGCGGCGCCTTCCTGGTCCCGCCGATCGAGGCGGTCGGCAACTCCCTCCAGTACGCCGTCGCCGCCACCGCCATCGCCGTGGTGATCGGCGGACTGGCCGCCGCCGCGCTCACCCGGCGCGACGCGGGCCGCTTCGTGCGCGGCTTCGACGCCCTGCTGATGCTGCCGCTCGGGGTGTCCGCCGTGACCGTCGGCTTCGGCTTCCTGATCGCGCTGGACGAGCCTCCGCTGGACCTGCGCCAGTCCTGGATCCTGGTGCCGCTCGCGCAGGCGCTGGTCGGCGTCCCCTTCGTCGTACGGACCATGCTGCCGGTGCTGCGGGCGGTGGACGTACGGCTGCGGGAGGCGGCCTCCGTGCTCGGGGCGTCGCCGTGGCGGGTGTGGCGCGAGGTGGACCTGCCGATGGTGCGGCGGGCGCTGCTGGTCGCCGCCGGGTTCGCGTTCGCGGTGTCGCTCGGGGAGTTCGGGGCGACCGTGTTCATCGCGCGGCCCGACAACCCGACGCTGCCGGTGGCCGTGGCACGGCTGCTGGGGCGGCCCGGGGAGATGAACTACGGCCAGGCGATGGCCCTTTCGACGATTCTGATGCTGGTGTGCGCCGTGGCCCTGGTGGTGCTGGAGCGGCTGCGGACCGACCGGAGCGGGGAGTTCTAGACATGCCGCCGAGCCTGCCGACCAGCCTGCCGCCGAGCCTGCTGAGTCTCGAGGGCGCGACCGTCCGCTTCGGCGGGCGGGCCGTGCTCGACGCCGTCGACCTCGATGTCGCCGAGCACGAGGTGGTGTGCGTGCTCGGCCCCAGCGGCAGCGGCAAGTCGACCTTGCTGCGGGCGGTCGCCGGGCTCCAGCCGCTGGACGCCGGGCGGGTGACGCTGGACGGGCGGGACCAGTCCGGGGTGCCCGCGCACCGGCGCGAGGTCGGGCTGATGTTCCAGGACCACCAGCTGTTCCCGCAACGGGACGTGGCGGGAAACGTCGCCTTCGGACCCCGGATGCGGGGCGCGTCCCGGGCCGAACAGCACGAGCGCGTGGGGGAGTTGCTGGAGCTGGTCGGGCTGCCGGGCGCCGCCCGCCGGTCCGTCGCCGCGCTCTCCGGCGGCGAGCAGCAGCGGGTGGCGCTGGCCCGCGCCCTCGCGCCCCGGCCGCGGCTGCTGATGCTGGACGAGCCGCTGGGCCAGCTCGACCGCTCGCTGCGGGAGCGGCTCGTGGTGGAGCTGCGGGAGCTGTTCGGCCGGCTCGGCACCACCGTGCTGGCGGTGACGCACGACCAGGGCGAGGCGTTCGCGCTGGCCGACCGGGTCGTGGTGATGCGGGACGGGCGGATCGCCCAGTCGGGAACGCCGCTGGAGGTGTGGCAGCGGCCCGCCGACGCGTTCGTGGCCCGCTTCCTCGGCTTCGACAACGTGGTCGACGCGACCGTCGCCGGGCAGGCCGCGGACACCCCGTGGGGCAAGGTGCCGGTCCCCGACGACGCTCCGCAGGGCGCCCGTACCCTGCTCGTGAGGCCTGCCGGAGTGCGGCTGGTGGCCGCCGACGCGGGCCTGCGCTGCACGGTCACCGCCCGCACCTTCCGGGGCACCCACGTCGCCGTCCACCTCCAGCCCGAGGACGGCCCGCGCCTGGAGGCGGCCTGCGCGCTGCGGTCCGCGCCGGAGGTCGGGGACACGGTCGGGGTGGAGTTCGACCTGGCGGAAATCGTGGTGCTCGGGTGATGTCCCCGCTCGTAGGGTGACGGGCATGACACTCCTTGCGCATGATCGTTACTGCGACGAAATCGCCTGCCAGGTGGGGCGGTTGAGGGACGTCCTCACCTCCGGTGCCGATCCGGCCGCCACCGTGCCGACCTGCCCGGACTGGTCCCTGGAGGACCTGGTGCGGCACGTGGGCCGGGCCCTGCGGTGGTCCGGACTGATCGTCGGGACCCGCGCCGAGGAGGACGTCCCGGTGGACCGGGTGCCGGGTGCGGAGGGGCCCGGTGCGCGGGGGGACGTGGCCGCCCTGGACGCGTGGCTGGGGGAGTCCGGTGAGGTGGTCGTCGCCGCGCTGCGGGAGGCGGGCCCGGACGCGCACGCGTGGTCGTGGGCCGGTGATCACACGGCGGGCTTCTGGGCGCGCCGGATGACGCACGAACTGGTCGTGCACGGGGCGGACGCGGCGCTCGCGGCGGGCCGGCGGTTCGAGGCGGTCGCCCCCGAGGTGGCGGCCGACGCCGTCGACGAGTGGCTGCAGATCGTGCAGTTCGTGCAGCGGGTGCTTCCGGACGGGCCGGCGAAGGAACTGCGGGCGGCGGGCTCCAGTATCCACCTGCACGCCACCGACACACCGGCCGAGCTGGACGCCGAGTGGTTCATCGAGCTGCCCGACGAGGGCGTCGCCTGGCGCCGCGGCCACGAGAGGGCGGACGTGGCGCTGCGCGGCCCGCTCACGGACGTGCTGCTCGCCTTCTACCGGCGGCTGCCGCTGGACACCCCCGGGCTGGAGGTCCTCGGCGACCGGAAGCTACTGGAGTTCTGGCTGGAGAAGGCGACGTTCGGGTGATCCGGGGGAGCTGACACGGCGGTGGCCCGCCCCCGGCCGGGGACGGGCCACTGATCTCGCGTACCGGCGTACGGTCCGCCGGTCCCGCGGCGCGTCAGCCCTTGCTGCTCGCTCCGCGGCGGCGCAGGCCGAAGAAGACCGCGCCGCCGCCGATGAGGACCAGGGCCGCCGCGATGCCGGCGATGACGCCGGTGTTGGAGTTCGCGCCGGTCTCGGCGAGGTTGGACTCGCCGGCCGCCGGGGACGGGGCGTTGCTCGGCACGGCCGCCGGAGCGGTGCTCTCGCTCTGTGCCGGAGCCGGGGCCGAGGTGGAGGGCGCCGGAGCCGGCGTCTCCGTCCCGTCGGACGGGGTGTCGGTCGGGGTGGGGGAGTTCTCCGACGGGGTCGGGGACGGCGTTTCCTCCGTCTCGCAGGCGGTCGCCGGGGTCACGAGGTTCGGCTTGATGTCCTCGTCGACGTACTTGTCGGCCTTGACGTGGACGCGATACTCGGCGTTCGGCTGCCAGTCCTCGGTGAAGGAGATGGTGGTGCCTTCGCGCGAGCCCTTGACCACCTGCTCGCCGACCTTCTTCGCGTCGGCGCCGTTGTTCTGCAGGTACACGGTGACGGTGGCGGGGATGCCGGCGGGGTCCACGTCGGTGACGGTGATGACGCCCTTGCCGCCCTCGCACGCGGCGGCGGCGGAGAACTCGCTGATGTCGCAGGCGAGAGCGTTGCCGGCGGCGCCGATCGCCAGGGCCACCGAAGCGGAGGCCACACCGAGGGCGCGAACGCTGCGGCGCGATGCCGTACGGCTGATTATGGACAGGACTGCCACGTTTGTCCTTTACGGAAGCGCGGATGCGGGGGGTGGAGAGGGTGCTGACGCCCGATGTCGCGGCCTCAGCACACCCACGAGCCTCACTGGTCTATAAGCGGGCCGTAAGAAGTGTCAACGCGTATGCCCGTCAAGGGTGTTGGCTTTGCCGTCTTATTAACCGCCGAGACGTTTCAGCGCCTCGGGAGCCTCCTCGATCCGGTCCACCAGCGCGATCTTCGACTCCATCGTCCGCCCGTCGGCGAGCGAGGTCAGCAGCGGCCACGCCGGCAGCTTCTCCGTCCAGTGCGCCCGGTCCACCAGCACCATCGGCGTCGGCTCGCCGCGCGACTCGTAGTAGTTCGGCGTCGCGTTGTCGAAGACCTCCTGTACGGTTCCGGCGGCGCCCGGCAGGAAGACCACGCCCGCGTTCGAGCGGGCCAGCAGGCCGTCCTCGCGAGTGGCGTTGGCGAAGTACTTGGCGATGTGGGCCGCGAAGGCGTTGGGCGGCTCGTGGCCGTAGAACCAGGTCGGGATGCCGACCGAGGCACCGCCCCCGGGCCAGCGTTCGCGCACCTCGAACGCGGACCGCGCCCAGTCGGCGATGGACGGCGTGAAGGAGGCGACCTCGGAGAGGAGCAGCAGGGCGTCCTCCAGCATCCCGTCGTCGAACGGGGCCGCGTACGCGCCGAGGTTGGCCGCCTCCATCGCCCCCGGGCCGCCCCCGGTGGCCACCGTGAAGCCGGCGCGGGCCAGTTCGCGGCCCAGGCGCGCGGCGCCCGCGTACGCGCTGGTGCCGCGCGCCATGGCGTGGCCGCCCATGACGCCCACCACCCGGGCTCCGGCGAGGAGTTCGTCGACCGCGTCGGAGACGGCGTCGTCGTGGATCGCGCGCAGCATGGAGGCGAACACGTCGCCGTCCGCCTTGGTCCGCTGGAACCACTCGTAGGCGCGGGCGTCCGGGGTCGCGTCGTAGCCCTCGTCGAGGGAGGCGTACAACTCCACCGGGGAGTAGACGTGCGCCCGGTAGGGCTCGAAGGGCAGGCCCGGTATGGGCGGGAAGACCAGGGCGCCCGCGGCGGCCACCCGGGCGGCGGCCTCGGGGGCCATCGGGCAGCCGAGGAAGACGGCGCCCGCGGGGTCCGCGGACATCAGGGCGTCCGTACGGTCCGTCAGGTCGACGGCCTGGACGCGGTAGTGGGCGAGCGTGCCGTGTGCCGAGACGACCTTGTCGAACTCGGCGAGGCTCTCGATCTCCCGGTCGTGCGAGGCGTGGTGGGACTGGAAGTCGGGCTGGGCGGGTGTCGTCGAATCCACCCGCCCATGCTAGGCGTGCGCTCGGCTCAGCCCTCGACCGCCGCCGGGTCCATCCAGACGACCTCGAAGGTGTGGCCGTCGACGTCGTCGAAGGCGCGGCCGTACATGAAGCCGTGGTCCTGGGTCTCGCCGGAGACCGAGCCGCCGGCCGCGACCGCCTTGTCGACCAGCTCGTCGACCTTCGCGCGGCTCTCGGCGCTCAGCGCGATCAGCACCTCGCTGGACTTCGTCGAGTCCACGATGTCCTTCTTCGTGAACTGGCGGTACTTCTCCGGCGTGTGCACCATCACGACGATGGTCTCGCTGATCGGGATCGACGCGGTGGTGTCGTCGCTGAACTGGGCGTTGATCTCGTAGCCGAGCCCGGTGAAGAACTTCTTCGAGGCGTCGAGGTCGTTGGTGGCCAGGTTCACGAAGATCATCTGCTGGTACATGGGGGCCTCTCCCGTCGGTGTCCTGCTGTCGTCGTGCCGTTCGAGAGGTTAGACGCGGGGAGCGCGCCGAACTCATCGCCGGATCGGAGATTTCTTCGAAGAATTTCCGTGCCGGTCAGGAGCCCGGGCGGCGTGCCGCCGCCGGCCGTCAGCGGGCCAGCGGCAGCGACGCCAACTGGGCGACGATCAGGGTCAGCGGGCCGAACAGGGCCAGCAGGGCGCCGGCGCGTACGGCCGCCGCGGCGCGCAGGGTCGCCGGGGGCGCGCCCAGCCGGAGCAGGGCGTCGGTCGTGTCGGTGCGGTCGTGTTTGGCCTCTACGGCGGCGGTGAGGAGGGTGGCCACCGCGCAGCCGGCCACGACGAGGGCGCCGAGGGTGCTCAGCGGGCCGAAGTCCGGTCCGTCCGCGTCGTACAGCGCGGCGGCCGCGTAGGCGGCGGAGGCCACGGAGCAGACGACGCCGAGGGGGCGGCCGATACGGTGCGACTCCTCCATGAGGACCCGGCCGGCGAGCAGGCGCAGGGCGCCGGGGCGGACCGCCTGGAGCAGACGGCCGCAGAGGTGGGTGAGGCCGGGGCCGGCGAGGGCGAGGCCCAGGGCGGTGAGGGCCCAGCCGGCGAGGACGGCCGCGGAGGGGGTGGTCGAGGGGGTGGCCGTGTCTCCGGCGTAGGTCTCCACGGCGAGGCCGGCGGTGAGTACGGCGATGCCCCAGGGGAGGGTGGTGGTGTGGGGGCGGGGGGTGGCCGTGGGGTCGGGCACGGCGTCGGGCGTCGCCGGGGTGCCGTCCGCAGTGGCTGGGGGTGGGGTGTCACTGGCCTGCGTGAGCAGGGTGCCGCCCCCGCCCACCGGTGCCGCCCCGGCGGCACGACCGTCCGCAAGCTGGGCCGATGCCGATGCCGATGCCGATGCCGATGCGGAGGCCGATGCGGAGGCCGATGATGCCGGCGCCAGCCGGGCGCCGTAGCGGCCGTACGTGCCGAAGGTCTCGCGGGCCGCGCCCCAGCCGTACGCCCCGAAGCGGCCGTAGCGGCGCGAGCCGGCGGAGGGAGCGGGGCGGGGGGCGCGGGGCCGGAGGTTCAGGGCCACGGCGGCCGAGGCGGCGGCCGGTACCAGCGTCAGCAGGGTCACCACCGCGGGGGCGGGAAGGCGCTGGCCGAGAGCCAGGGCCTCGGTCATGGCGCCGTCGGCGGGCGCGCCCGTCAGGTCGCCGCGCAGCTGGAGGAAGACGAGCAGCGCCGCCACCGAGCCGAGCGCCGCGGACAGGGCCGTGGTCGTCGCCGAGACCGCCATCAGCCGGCCGGGGCCCAGGCCGATGGCGGACAGCCCCGGGCGCGGCCGGGTGCCGGGGTCGGTGCGGGCCACGGCGACGGCGAGGTACACCGTGGCGGCCAGCGGCGCCGCGCACCAGGCCAGGCGGAGGGCGGAGGCGCCGGGCGCCTCCGGGTGGGTCAGCGCGTGGCCGAGGGCGCACAGCAGCAGGAAGCCCGTGCCCGCCGACGCCACCGCGACCAGCAGGCGGCGCAGTTGGACGGCGAGGCGGGCGGCGCGGGTCAGGCGGAGAGCGAGCACGCCGCCCGGCCTTCCGTTCCGGAGGTGCCGGACGTTCCGCCGGCGGCCACCGCGGCCTCCGCGACCGGCGGCAGATGCACGGTCCGCACCCGCCGTCCGTCCAGCAGCGCCACCGTGCGGTCCGCGAGGGCCGCGGTCCGCGCGTCGTGCGTGGCGAGCAGGACGGTGATGCCGTGCGAGCGGGCCGCCGTGGTCAGCGTGCGCAGGACGTGCGCGCGGTCGGCGCGGTGCAGCGGCGCGGTGGGCTCGTCGGCGAACAGCACCGCGGGGGCGACGGCGAGCGCGCGGGCGATGCACACGCGCTGCCGTTCGGCGTGCTGGAGTTCGTGCGGTCGCCGACGGGCCGTCGCGCCGCCGACGTCGAGACGGTCCAGCCACTCCATGGCGGCGGTCTTGGCCCGGCGCCGCCCGGTGCCGCGCAGCATGAGGGGCAGGGCGGCGTTCTCCCATGCGCTGAGCTCCGGGACGAGCACCGGGGCGGGGTCGATCCAGCCGAAGCGGTCACGGCGCAGTCGCTCCCGCTTGAGCGGGCCCATGCCGTGCACCGGCGCACCGTTGAACCAGACCTCGCCCTCCTGGGGCCGGACCATGCCGGACAGGCACCGCAGCAGCGTGGTCTTCCCGCTGCCGCGCGGGCCGCTCACGGCGAGGATCTCGCCCTCGCGGACGCCGACCGACACTCCTTGCAGCGCGGGGGAGCCGTCCCGGTGCTGGAAGTGCAGGGCACGGGCCCAGAGCACGTGGTTGTCCGGCGGAGCCTCCATGGGCGTACACCTCGGTTCTGATCCGTGTTTCCCCGTTCGCGTCCCCCGTACGGGCGAGGGAAGGCGGGGCCGATCGGTCACTGGGCACCGTAGGCAGCCGCCGGAGGGAGGCCGGACAGCACGCGGCCCCGGGCCGCCGTTTCTCACTCGAACGGGCGGCACCGGGGCCGGGACGATCATCCGAAAGGAAGACCTCGAGGCCGTGACGGCCTGGGGTCAGAGCTTCGTCCACGCCTCCGTCAGCGTCGCGCGAAGGATCTGCTCGATCTCGTCGAAGGTCTCCTGGTTGGAGATCAGCGGCGGGGCGAGCTGGATGACCGGGTCACCGCGGTCGTCGGCACGGCAGTACAGACCGTTCTCGAAGAGCTTCTTGGAGAGGAAGCCGTACAGGACGCGCTCGGTCTCCTCGTCGGTGAAGGACTCCTTGGTGTTCTTGTCCTTGACCAGCTCGATGCCGTAGAAGAAGCCGTTGCCGCGGACGTCGCCGACGATCGGCAGGTCGAGGAGCTTCTCCAGCGTCGCGCGGAAGTTGCCCTCGTTGTCGAGGACGTGCTGGTTGAGGCCCTCGCGCTCGAACAGGTCGAGGTTGGCGATGCCGACCGCGGCGGAGACCGGGTGGCCGCCGAAGGTGTAGCCGTGCAGGAAGGTGTTGTCACCCTGGTAGAACGGCTCGGCCAGACGGTCGGAGATGATGCAGGCGCCGATCGGGGAGTAGCCCGAGGTCATGCCCTTGGCGCAGGTGATCATGTCCGGGACGTAGCCGAACTTGTCGCAGGCGAAGGTCGTGCCCAGGCGGCCGAAGGCGCAGATGACCTCGTCCGAGACGAGCAGCACGTCGTACTGGTCGCAGATCTCGCGCACCCGCTGGAAGTAGCCGGGCGGGGGCGGGAAGCAGCCGCCGGCGTTCTGCACCGGCTCCAGGAAGACGGCCGCGACCGTCTCCGGGCCCTCGAAGAGGATCTGCTGCTCGATCTGGTCGGCGGCCCAGCGGCCGAAGGCCTCGGGGTCGTCGCCGTGGAGCGGGGCGCGGTAGATGTTGGTGTTCGGCACCTTGTGCGCGCCCGGGACGAGCGGCTCGAACGGCGCCTTCAGGGCGGGCAGGCCGGTGATGGACAGGGCGCCCTGCGGGGTGCCGTGGTAGGCCACCGCGCGGGAGATGACCTTGTACTTGGTCGGCTTGCCGGTCAGCTTGAAGTACTGCTTGGCCAGCTTCCAGGCGGTCTCGACCGCCTCGCCGCCGCCGGTGGTGAAGAAGACCTTGTTGAGGTCGCCGGGGGCCTCGTTCGCGAGGCGCTCGGCCAGCTCGACGGCCTTCGGGTGGGCGTAGGACCACACCGGGAAGAAGGCGAGCTCCTGCGCCTGCTTCGAGGCGGTCTCGGCCAGCTCCTGGCGGCCGTGACCGGCCTGGACCACGAAGAGGCCGGCGAGACCGTCGAGGTAGCGCTTGCCCTTGTCGTCGTAGATGTGGGTGCCCTCACCGCGGACGATGGTGGGGACGGGGGCGTTCTCGTACGACGACATGCGGGTGAAGTGCATCCACAGGTGGTCGTAGGCGGTCCTGCTGAGGTCCTTGGTGTCGGTGCTCACGATTATCGGGTTCCCCACATATAGGTCTGCTTCTTGAGCTTGAGGTAGACGAAGCTCTCGGTGGAGCGCACTCCGGGGACGGCCCGGATGCGTTTGTTGATGACGTCCAGCAGGTGGTCGTCGTCCTCGCAGACGACTTCCACCATCAGGTCGAAGGAGCCCGCTGTCATCACCACGTACTCGCATTCGGACATGGCCGTCAGCGCGTCGGCGACGGACTCCACGTCGCCCTCGACGTTGACACCGACCATCGCCTGCCGGCGGAAGCCCACGGTGAGCGGGTCCGTGACGGCGACGATCTGCATCACGCCCTGGTCGAGCAGCTTCTGGACGCGCTGGCGCACGGCCGCCTCCGACAGGCCCACGGCCTTGCCGATGGCGGCGTACGGCCTGCGGCCGTCCTCCTGGAGCTGCTCGATGATGGCGAGGGAGACGGCGTCCAACTGGGGACCGCCGTTCCTGGACTCGCGGGAGTCCCTCTGGTCTGCGCTTCGACTGGCCACGGCTTCACTGTGCACGACGTATCGACAGTTTCGCAAGCCCGAATCGATGAAATTCGTTGTCTGAGACGTCAGAGTCGACGGATTTCGCAACATGGAGGCGACCGGGGGTGTTGAAAACGTGGGGTCTCCGTCTAGGGTGGGTGTCTCAGTGTTTGGACACGCGCGACAGCGCCGAGGTCCGAACCCGAGAGATCCGAAGTAGACACCGAACTTGGAGGGCCGGCAGTGAGCACCGAGCTGCGTCGTCTGCGCAACTACATCGACGGTGAGTTCCGGGACGCCGCCGACGGACGGACCACGGAGGTGGTCAACCCCGCCACGGGCGAGGCCTACGCGACCGCCCCCCTCTCCGGGCAGGCGGACGTGGGCGCCGCCATGGCGGCCGCCGCCGCGGCCTTCCCCGCCTGGCGGGACCTGGTCCCGGCCGAGCGGCAGAAGGCCCTGCTGAAGATCGCGGACGCGTTCGAGGAGCGGGCCGAGGAGCTGATCGCGGCCGAGGTGGAGAACACGGGCAAGCCCATCGGGCTCACCCGCTCCGAGGAGATCCCGCCGATGGTCGACCAGATCCGCTTCTTCGCGGGTGCGGCCCGGATGCTCGAGGGGCGCGCCGCCGGTGAGTACATGGAGGGCCTGACCTCCATGATCCGCCGTGAGCCGATCGGCGTCTGCGCGCAGGTCGCGCCGTGGAACTACCCGATGATGATGGCCGTGTGGAAGTTCGCCCCGGCCCTCGCCGCGGGCAACACGGTCGTCCTCAAGCCGTCCGACACCACCCCCGCCTCGACCGCCCTGATGGCCGACATCATCGGCTCGATCGTGCCCAAGGGCGTCTTCAACGTCGTCTGCGGCGACCGCGACACCGGCCGTCTGATGGTCGAGCACGAGACCCCGGCGATGGCCTCCATCACCGGCTCCGTGCGGGCCGGCATGTCGGTCGCCGAGTCGGCGTCCAAGGACCTCAAGCGGGTCCACCTGGAGCTGGGCGGCAAGGCGCCGGTCGTCGTCTTCGAGGACACCGACATCCCCAAGGCCGTCGAGGGCATCTCGGAGGCGGGCTACTTCAACGCCGGCCAGGACTGCACCGCGGCCACCCGCGTGCTGGTCCACGAGTCGATCCACGACGAGTTCGTGAGCGCGCTCGCGAAGGCCGCGTCCGAGATCAAGACCGGTCAGCCGGACGACGAGGACGTCATGTACGGCCCGCTCAACAACCCGAACCAGCTCAAGCAGGTCTCCGGGTTCATCGAGCGGCTGCCCGCCCACGCCAAGGTCGAGGCGGGCGGCCACCGGGTCGGCGACAAGGGCTACTTCTACGCCCCGACCGTCGTCTCGGGCCTCAAGCAGGACGACGAGATCATCCAGAACGAGGTCTTCGGCCCCGTCATCACCGTCCAGTCCTTCCGCGACGAGGACCAGGCGGTCGAGTGGGCCAACGGCGTCGAGTACGCCCTGGCCTCCTCGGTGTGGACCAAGGACCACGGCCGCGCCATGCGGATGTCCAAGCGGCTGGACTTCGGCTGCGTGTGGATCAACACCCACATCCCGCTGGTCGCCGAGATGCCGCACGGCGGCTTCAAGAAGTCCGGCTACGGCAAGGACCTGTCGGGCTACGGCTTCGAGGACTACACCCGGATCAAGCACGTGATGACGTCGCTGGACGCGTGACGGACCCGGTTCCACGTGTGCGGCCCCGGACGGGAGCCCCCGTCCGGGGCCGCGCCGCGTGAAGCGTGAACTCGCCCCGGTCGACAGGGTGTCGGGCCTGTACGGGCCCGCTCGACGCAGCGTCGATTGTCCCGGTGGGCGCGGGCGGGGGATCCTTCGTGCCATGCCCCCGCTCCCCGAGACGCCCTCGCTGTCCCGTCGTACCCTGCTGCGCGGCCTGGGCGGTTCCGCCGCGCTCGGCGCCCTGGCCGGCTGCGGTGTGCCTGCCGCGTACGTCGCCCCGGGCGACCGCGCCGCCCCCGACCGGTCCGCCACGGATCCACGGCTGACCTGGGCGAACTGGCCGCTGTACATCGACACCGACGACGCGCACCCGAGCCGGCGGCCCACGCTGGAGGCGTTCGAGCACGAGACGGGTATCTCCGTCGAGTACGTCGAGGAGATCAACGACAACGACGAGTTCTTCGGCAAGATCAGCCCCTCCCTGATGAACCACCGGCCCACCGATCGCGACCTGATCGTCATCAGCGACTGGATGTGCGGCCGGTTCGTCCGGCTCGGCTGGGTGCAGGAGATGGATGGCTCCCGCCGGCCGAACGTCACCGAGTACCTGGACCCGCTGCTGCGTTCGCCCGCCTTCGACCCCGGGCGGAAGTTCACCGTGCCCTGGCAGTCCGGTATCACCGGCATCGCCTACAACCGCCGCCGGCTCGGCCGGGAGATCCGGCACGTCTCCGACCTGTGGGCGGACGACCTCAAGGGCCGGGTGACCCTGCTCTCCGGCATGGACGAGGCGTTCGCGCTGCTGATGCAGGGCGACGGCGTCGACATCACCGACTGGACGGCGGACGACTTCCACGCGATGTGCGACCGGGTGGAGGAGCAGGTGGGCAGGGGCCAGATCCGCCGCTTCACCGGCAACGACTACATCAAGGACCTCGCCGGCGGTGACGTCCTGGCCTGCCAGGCCTACTCCGGTGACGTGGTCCAGCTCCAGGCGGACGACCCGGACATCGAGTTCGTCGTCCCCGAGGAGGGCGCCGAGCTGTGGTCGGAGTCCCTGATGATCCCCAACCTGGCCCGCCACAAGGCCAACGCGGAGCGGCTGATCGACTTCTACTACCGGCCGGAGGTCGCCGCCGAGCTGGCCGCGTGGGTCAACTACGTCTGCCCCGTCCCCGCCGCCCGGGACGTGCTCGCCTCCTCCGACGACGCGGAGACCGCCGCCCTGGCCGAGGACCCGCTGATCTTCCCGGACGCGGCGATGCGCGAACGGCTCGCCGTCGCCCGGGACATCGCGGCGGGGGAGAGGACGGAGTTCGCGAAGCGGTGGAACGGCATCGTGGGCGTGTAGCAGACTGACCGGTAGGGTGAATTCACCCGGCGATGAAAAGGTCGGTGCGGCGGTCACGCTCTGGCCGCCGACCGCCTGGGCGCTGCACGACGCCGAGGAACTGGCGACCGTGCCGGGCTGGTGGCGGCGCGAGATGCCCGCCCTGCGCGAGCGGTTCCCCACCGTGCCGGAGGCCGTGTGGCGGCGGGCCGGTTCGGTCGACGGGCGGGAGTTCGCGGTGGCGGTCGGGGCCATGGCCGCGGTCGTGGCCGCGCGTCCGCCGCGGGACGGCTCACCGGCGGCCGGTCGGCCACGTACCAGGCGGCGCTGAACGCCTTCGGTCTGCACGGCCTGGTCCACCTCGCCCAGGCGGCACTGGTGCGCGGCTGCACGCCCGGGTCCGCGACCTCGCCCCTCGTCGTCGTCCCGTTCACGCTCTGGGCCCGCCACCGGCTGCGCCGCGCCGGTGTCCTGCGCGCCACGCGCCCGCGCGACCTCGCCGTGGGGCTCGGCTTCGCGGGCGCGGCGACGGCCGGGGCGCACGCGGTGGCGCGGCGGCTGACGGGGGCTACTTCAGCGCGGCCGAGGTGATCGCGTCGAGGACCGGGTTCCGCTCCGCGCTCTTGGCGTCCGTGGCGTTGACCGAGAGGACGAGGGTGCGGCTCAGGTCGCGGGTACCGCCGATGAGGGCGCTGTATCCGTAGCGGGACCCCGACTTGCCCCAGAAGACCTTGCCGTCGACTTCCTGGTACTCCAGCCCCGCGCTGCGCCGCGCGCCCGGGACACCCGCCGGGGTCGTGAACATCTCCTCCAGCTCGGGCTGCGGCACGATCCTTCCCCGGAACAGCTCGGTGAGCAGCTTCTCCAGGTCGGCGGTGGTGGAGATCATGTCGCCGGCCGCCCAGCGGTCCGCCTGGTTCCACTCGGTCACATCGACCAGCTTCGTCGTGCCGTCCGGCTGCTCCACCGCCTGGTAGCCCCGATTGTGCGGGCCCCGGATGCGGGGGTCCGTGCCCGGGAAGTACGTGTGGTGCATGCCGGCCGGGCGCAGGACCAGGCGCGTGGCGACGGAGGCGTACGAGTGCCCCGTGACCTTCTCGATCAGCAGGCCGAGGACCGTGTAGTTGATGTTCCGGTACTGCTGCCGCGTCCCCGGGGTGAAGTCCTCCGGTCCCTTGGCGATCGCCGACGCCGCGACCCGCTGCGGGGTGAGGGTCTCGAAGCGGTGTGCGTACACCTCCGCGAAGTCGTCACCGAGGCCGTCGCCCGGCTTGATGCCGCTGGTGTGGTTCAGCGGTTGGCGCACGCTGATCGGCTGCTCGAACTCCGATGTGAACAGGTCGGGTAGGTAACCCTGGACCGGCGCGTCCAGATCGATCTCGTCCTGTGCCGCGAGCCGCAGGACGGTGGCGGCGGTGACGACCTTCGTGACCGAGCCGGCCCGGAAGCGGGCGTCGGGGCGGGCCGGCCGGTCACCGGCCAGGTCGCGCACGCCCGCGCTGCCGTGCCAGTGGCCGTCGGGGGTGCCGACCCGCACGAGGGCGGCGGTGGCGTGCTGGTTCGGGAGCCCGGCGAGGGCGGCGCGCAGGGCCGCTTCGTTCGGCCCGTCCTGGTCGGCGGATCTGGATGCCGTGGCGAGCGGCGCGGCGAACGCCGGGGCCGCCAACGGTCCGGCGGCCAGGGCGAGGACCACGGAGGCGGCGAGAACGGAGTGGGTACGGGCACGCATCGACTGCTCCAGGGGTGACGGCGGTTGCGGCGGAAGGATCGTCGATCATCCTTGTGCGCCGCGCGCCCTGGCGGATCGTCGGTGAGTAGGGCTCCCGCCCCGTAGTCGACCTCGGGGAACTCCTCTGAGCGGGACGGGAGTTGTCCGGGGTCATCCCTTACGGGACCGGGCGGCTCCGTTGCCGTCGCGCAGCGCGCACAGCGTGTCGATGCGGTTGGTGGTGATCGAGTCGACGCCCAGCGCGATCAGCCGGCGCATGGAGCGCCGGGTGTCCGGGGTCCACACCGACAGCAGGCAGCCGTCGCCGTGGACCCGCTCGGCCAAGGCCCTGTCCACCAGCCCGAACCGGTAGTTGAGCCACTTCGGCCGCACCGCCGCCAGCAGCGCCGGCCGGGGCGGTGCCGCCGTCGTCCAGGTCATGGCGATCTCGGCGGCGGGGTCGGCGGCGCGCACCGCGAGCATGGCCGCGGGGCCGGCCGTGTAGTACACGCGGTCCCGGGCGCCGCACTCGCGGACCACGTCCACGATGCGCCGCACCGCCCGCTCGCCCGGCCCGCCCGGCAGGTCCAGCATCAGCCGGCTGCCGTCGGTCGCGGCCAGGGCCTCGGCCAGCGTGGGCACCCTGCCCGCCGTCAACCCGCGCACCTCGTCGGCCGACAGGGACCGCAGCGGCCGGTCGTGCTGCCACAGGCGCTTCAGCGTCTCGTCGTGCAGCAGCACGGGAACGCCGTCCCGGGTGAGGCGTACGTCGGTCTCGACCGCGTCCGCGCCCCGGTCGAGCGCGGAACGCAGCGAGACGAGCGTGTTCTCGCGGTACCGGTACGGGTCGCCGCGGTGGGCCACGGCGGTCACGTCGCGTACGGGGCTCATCGCGGCGCCCGCCTCAGGACGCGAGCCAGGCGGCGGTGTACGCGTCGATCTCGTCCCTGATCCGCGCTTTGCCCGGCGCGTCCAGGAACGAGGCGTCCACCGCGTTCTTCGCCAGGTCGGCGAGGCCGCGCTCGTCGAGGTCGAGGAGCCGGGCGGCGACGGCGTACTCGTTGTTGAGGTCGGTGCCGAACATCGGGGGGTCGTCGGAGTTGATCGTCACCAGCACCCCGGCACGTGTGAACTCCTTGATGGGGTGCTCGTCCAGGGTGCGCACCGCGCGGGTGGCGATGTTGGAGGTCGGGCACACCTCCAGGGGGATGCGGTGCTCGGCGAGGTGGGCCAGCAGCTTCGGGTCCTGGGCGGAGCTGGTGCCGTGCCCGATGCGCTCGGCGCGCAGGTCGGTGAGGGCGTCCCACACGGTCTGCGGGCCGGTGGTCTCGCCGGCGTGCGGCACCGAGTGCAGTCCGGCGGCGATCGCGCGGTCGAAGTACGGCTTGAACTGCGGCCGGGCCACCCCGATCTCGGGTCCGCCGAGCCCGAAGGAGACCAGGCCCTCGGGGCGGAGCCGGTCGTCGGTGGCGAGCCGCGTCGTCTCCTCGGCGGACTCCAGACCGGCCTCGCCGGGGATGTCGAAGCACCAGCGCAGTACGGTCCCGAACTCGGACTCCGCCGCCTTGCGGGCGTCCTCGATCGCGTCCATGAAGGCGCCCTCGTCGATGCCGCGCCGGGTGGAGGAGAACGGGGTGATGGTCAGCTCGGCGTACCGCACCTGCTGCCGGGCCATGTCCCTGGCCACCTCGTAGGTCAGCAGCCGGACGTCCTCCGGGGTGCGGATCAGGTCGACGACGGACAGGTACACGTCGATGAAGTGCGCGAAGTCCGTGAAGGTGAAGTAGTCGACCAGGGCCTCGGGGTCGGTGGGGACCTTGGAGTCGGGGTGGCGCGCGGCCAGTTCCGAGACGATGCGCGGGGAGGCGGAGCCGACGTGGTGGACGTGCAGTTCGGCCTTGGGCAGTCCGGCGATGAAGGCGTGCAGGTCGCGCGGGACGGCGGGGTCGACGAGGTGCTCGGTCAAGGGTTCCTCCCCGGAACGGCGTCCCCGGGCCGCGCGGCGGCGGGACGCGGGTGATCGGCTGATCGGTGCTTCGGGGATCATCGTAGGCCGGTCTCACGCCGGACGGACATGGCCCGTAGCATGGCGGGCACGATCGACCCAGGGGGACGGAAATGACGGACGCGACACGGCCGGGCGGGGACTCCAACGGCGCCCAGGACCCCTGGGCTCCCCCGGAGAGCAGGCCGTCGCTGGACAAGGACCGTGACGCCGCGCCGGGAGTGCCGCAGCAGCCGGCTCCGCCCGCCGCCGGTGGCGTGCCGCCCTGGCAGCAGCAGCCGCCCGCGCAGCCGCCGTCGGTGCACAACCAGGCCACGGTCGCCTCGATGCCCGCCGCCGGTTTCCCCCCGCCGGAGGCGGCGGTGCCGCCTCCGCCCATCGCGCCCGGCGGCCCCGGTGTCCAGGGCGGATACGGCTACCCCGCCTACCCCCAGGGCGGCTACGGCTGGGGCGGCGCCCCGCTGCCCCCGCAGAACGGCATGGGCACCGCGGCGATGGTGCTCGGCATCCTGGCCTGCTGCATGTTCTGCGCGTACGGCATCGTCTCGCTGGTGCTCGGCATCCTCGCCGTGGTCTTCGGCGTCAAGGGACGCCGCAAGGCCGAGCGCGGCGAGGCCAACAACCACGGGCAGGCCCAGGCCGGCTTCATCATGGGCATCATCGGCATCGTGCTCGGCATCGCCGTGATGGCCCTGATCGCGACGGCGATCATCACCGCGATCAACGAGGACTCGGAGTACGAGGACCCCTACTACGGCGCCCCGCGCCCGGCGGCGGTCTCCGTGGCGGCGCAGGCGCAGAGCTGAGCGGCTGAGCAGCCGAGCAGAGGCGGCTGGCGCCCGCGCGGTCCGTTCCGCGGGTGTCAGCCGCCTTCGCGCAACCGCTCCCGCGCCCTCATCAGCGCGAACCCCAGCAGATTCGGCCCCCGCCACCGCGCCGGGTCGGTCGCCGCCTCGTCGTCCGCGGCCAGGCCGATGCCCCACACCCGGTCCACCGGGCTCGCCTCGACCAGCACCCGGTCGCCCGTGTTCACCAGGAACCCGCGCAGCGCGGGGTCCGAGGCGAACTTGCGGACGCTGCCCTCGACGACGATCGAGAAGCGCTCCCGCTCCCACACCGCCTCGTCGAAGCCGCGCACCAGCCGCCCCGCCTTCTTGGCCTCGGCGGGATGCTCCGCGGCCAGCACCCGGCGCTCCGCCTCCGCGTCCCCGAAGAGCCGGGCCTTGCCCGCCATCATCCAGTGCTCCGCGGTCGCGTACTCCACCCCGGACACGGTGAAGGGCGACGGCCACCACTGGCTCAGACAGCTCGGGCCGATCAGGCCGTCGGGGCGCGGCCGGTGCCCCCAGAAGCAGAGGTACTTGATCCTCGCGCCCGCCCGGACCCTCTCGACCAGGGCTTCCCTGCTGTCGATGATCTCCACGGCCCCCGTGCCCCTCTCCTTCGCCCCGTGGTCCTTCGCCCCCGTGGTCCTTCCATGCACGCGAGTCTGGCACGCACCACTGACACTCCGTCCGTCCTTTTCCGTGGCGACTCGACACCTGGTCGACAGATTCCGTCGCGTAACCAAATGGCAACAACGGAATCACTTGTTGGAGGTCTAGTGCTCTGTCAGGATCGGCACTCACATCGAGCCTGAGCCACGCCGGCCCCTGTCACGGGGAGACCGAGGAGAGCCGACATGCACAACCCGGGCAACGACACCCCGGACCGATTCCCGGCCCAGGACCGCTTCGCGGGCGGGGCCCAGTACATCGCGGGCCGTCTGACGAAGGGCACCTCCGGGCGCACGCACACCGTCGTCGACCCGGCGACCGGCGAGGAGGTCCTGACCTACGAACTCGCCGGTCCCGACGACGTCGACGCGGCCGTCGCCGCCGCGCGGGAGGCGTTCCCCGGCTGGGCCGGCGCCACCCCGGGCGAGCGCTCCGACGCCCTGCACCGGTTCGCCGCCGTCCTCGCCGAGCGTGCCGAGGACTTCGCCCGCGCGGAGTCGCTCCAGTGCGGCAAGCCCCTGAAGCTGACCCGCGAGTTCGACGTGCCGGGCACGGTCGACAACGCGGCGTTCTTCGCCGGCGCCGCCCGGCACCTCCAGGGGCAGTCGGCGGGGGAGTACTCCGGCGACCACACCTCGTACGTGCGCCGCGAGCCGATCGGCGTCGTCGGGTCCATCGCGCCCTGGAACTACCCCCTCCAGATGGCCGCCTGGAAGATCCTCCCGGCGATCGCCGCGGGCAACACCATCGTGCTGAAGCCCGCCGAGATCACCCCGCTGACCTCCCTGATGTTCGCGCAGGCGGCGACCGAGGCCGGCATCCCCGACGGTGTGATCAACATCGTCAGCGGGACCGGGCGGGAGGCCGGTGAGCACCTCGTCGGCCACCCGGACGTCGCCATGACCTCCTTCACCGGCTCCACCGCCGTCGGCAAGCGCGTCGCCGAGGTCGCCACCGCCACCGTCAAGCGCCTGCACCTGGAACTCGGCGGCAAGGCGCCCTTCCTCGTCTTCGACGACGCCGACCTCGACGCCGCCGTCAACGGAGCCGTGGCGGGCGCCCTCATCAACACCGGCCAGGACTGCACGGCCGCCACGCGCGCGTACGTACAGCGGCCCCTCTACGAGGCGTTCGTCGAGAAGACCGCCGCCCTCATGGACACCGTCCGCGTCGGTGACCCCTTCGCTCCCGGCACCGACCTCGGACCACTGGTCAGCCACGTCCAGCGGGACCGCGTCGCCGGCTTCGTCGACCGGGCCCGCTCCTACGCGCGCGTGGTGTGCGGCGGCGAGGCACCGCAGGGCGACCTGAAGGACGGCGCCTACTACCGGCCCACCCTCATCGCCGACGCCGCGCAGGACAGCGAGGCCGTTCAGTCCGAGATCTTCGGGCCGGTCCTGGTCGTCCTGCCCTTCGACACCGACGACGAGGGCATCCGGCTGGCCAACGACACCCCGTACGGGCTCGCCGCCTCCGCCTGGAGCCGGGACGTGTACCGGGCGAACCGCGCCACCCGCGAGATCAAGGCGGGCTGCGTGTGGATCAACGACCACATCCCGATCATCAGCGAGATGCCGCACGGCGGATACAAGGCGTCCGGCTTCGGCAAGGACATGTCCGCCTACTCCTTCGAGGAGTACACGCAGGTCAAGCACGTCATGTTCGACAACACCGCGGTGGCGGCCAAGGACTGGCACCGCACCGTCTTCGGGGACCGATAGTCACGACGAGAGGCCGCCGACCACGGCCGAGACACCCGAAAGGGCAACCACGCGCATGGAGCAGTACGAGCCCGACCGCCTGTCCCCGGCCCGAGCGGCCGCCATGCGGCGCAGTTTCACCAGCGGCAGGGCCGCCCTCACCCGCCGCTCACTGCTGCGCGCCTCCGCGGGCGGCGCGCTCGCGGTCGGCGGCCTCGGCACACTGAGCGCCTGCGGCATCCCGCCGGCCGGCAAGACCGAGGGCGGCGTGTCGTCCGACGACCGGTCCAAGAAGGAGAAGGTAGTCGACTTCTCCAACTGGACCGAGTACATGGACGTCGACGAGAGCGGCCGGCGCCACCCCACGCTGGAGGCGTTCACGAAGCGCACCGGCGTCAAGGTCAAGTACACCGAGGACATCAACGACAACGGCGAGTTCTTCGGCAAGATCCAGCCGCAGCTCTCCGCCGGCCAGGAGACCGGGCGCGACATCATCGTGCTCACCGACTGGCTCGCCGCCCGCCTGATCCGCCTCGGCTGGGTCCAGAAGCTGGACCCGGCCAACCTGCCGCACGCCTTCGCCAACCTGTCACCCCAGTTCCGCAACCCCGACTGGGACCCGGGCCGCGCCTACTCGTACCCCTGGCAGGGCATCTCGACCGTCATCGCCTACAACAAGAAGGCGCTGGACGGCGTCGAGGTGAAGACGGTCTCCGACCTGCTCGACAACCCCAAGCTCAAGGGGCGCGTCGGCTTCCTCACCGAGATGCGCGACACCGTCGGCATGGTGTTGCTCGACATGGGCAAGGACCCGGCCCGCTTCTCCGACGACGACTACGACGCGGCCATCGCCCGGCTCCAGAAGGGCGTCGACAGCGGCCAGATACGCCGCTTCACCGGCAACGACTACACCGCCGACATCAGCAAGGGCGACTTCGCGGCCTGCCTGGCCTGGGCCGGGGACGTCGTCCAGCTCAAGGCGGACAACCCGGACGTCGACTTCGTCATCCCGGACAGCGGGTACATCACGTCCAGCGACAACATGCTGGTCCCCAACAAGGCGCGCCACAAGACGAACGCCGAGCGGCTCATGGACTACTACTACGAGCCGGGGCCGGCCGCGCAGCTCGCCGCCTACATCAACTTCGTCTGTCCCGTGGACGGGGTGAAGGACGAGCTTGCGAAGATCGACGAGGACGCGGCGAACAACCCGCTGATCATTCCCGACAAGGCCATGCAGGACCGGTCCCGTGCCTTCCGCTCACTGAGCCCGAAGGAAGAGACGGCCTACGAAGAGAAGTTCGCGAAGCTCACTGGGGCGTGACGACGATGACGACGACGCAGACGCGCACAGACGCGACGGAGCACGGCGGCGACGTCCGCCTCTCCGGCATCAGCAAGACCTACGGCTCCTTCACCGCCGTGCACCCGCTCGACCTGACCGTGCCCCAGGGCTCCTTCTTCGCCCTGCTCGGCGCCTCCGGCTGCGGCAAGACCACCACCCTGCGCATGATCGCCGGACTGGAGGAGCCCAGCGGCGGCACCGTCCACCTCGGCGACCAGGACGTGACCGCGCTGCCGCCGTACAAACGGCCGGTCAACACGGTCTTCCAGTCCTACGCCCTCTTCCCGCACCTCGACATCTTCGAGAACGTCGCCTTCGGCCTGCGCCGGCGCGGCATCAAGAGCGTGAAGAAGCAGGTCGGGGAGATGCTCGACCTCGTCCAGCTCGGCGAGCAGGCCCGCAAGAAGCCGCACCAGCTCTCCGGCGGCCAGCAGCAGCGCGTCGCGGTCGCCCGCGCCCTGATCAACCACCCCAAGGTGCTGCTCCTCGACGAACCGCTCGGCGCCCTCGACCTCAAGCTGCGCCGCCAGATGCAGCTGGAGCTCAAGCGCATCCAGACCGAGGTCGGCATCACCTTCGTGCACGTCACGCACGACCAGGAGGAGGCCATGACCATGGCCGACCAGGTCGCCGTGATGAACGGGGGCCGGGTGGAGCAAATGGGCGCCCCCGCCGACCTCTACGAGAACCCGCGGACCACCTTCGTCGCCAACTTCCTGGGCACCTCCAACCTCATCGAGGCCGAGGTCGACACCCGCAGCGGCGACGAGGTCGTGGTGAAGGCGGCCGGCGACAAGCTGGTCCTGCCCGGCGCACGCTGCTCCGCGCCGGCCCGGGCGGGCGGCAAGGTCCTGGTCGGAGTGCGCCCGGAGAAGATCGGCATCACCCACGCCGACGAGGCCGGCACCATCCCCGAGGGCCGCAACCGCGTCACCGGCAAGATCTCCAACACCAGTTTCATCGGCGTCTCCACGCAGTACGTCGTGGACTGCGCGGCCTGCCCCGAGTTCGAGGTGTACGCCCAGAACATCGACCGCGACGCCCGCCTCGCCCCCGGCGCCGACGTCGTCCTGCACTGGAACCCGGCGCACACCTTCGGCCTCGACGCCGCCCAGGACATCGACGCGGGAGTCGCCGAGGGGGAGACCGCCTGATGTCCACCCTCACCGAGGCGCCACCACCGCTCTCCCCGCCCGCGCCGGAGCACAAGCCCCCGCGCAAGAGGGGCCGCTGGACGCCGTACTGGCTGCTGCTGCCCGGCATCCTGTGGCTCGTCGTCTTCTTCGCGGCGCCGATGATCTACCAGGCCTCCACGTCCGTGCAGACGGGCTCGCTGGAGGAGGGCTACAAGGTCACCTGGCACTTCGTCACCTACTGGGACGCGGTGTCCGAGTACTGGCCGCAGTTCCTGCGCTCGGTCGCCTACGCCGCCTCCGCGACCGTGCTGTGCCTGCTGCTCGGCTATCCGCTCGCCTACCTGATCGCCTTCCGCGCGGGGCGCTGGCGGAACCTGATCATGATCCTCGTGATCGCGCCGTTCTTCACCAGCTTCCTGATCCGCACCCTGGCCTGGAAGACGATCCTCGCGGACGGCGGCCCGGTCGTCGGCGTCCTGAACACGCTGCACGTCCTGGACGTCACCAGCTGGCTCGGCTGGACGGCCGGCGACCGGGTGCTGGCCACGCCGCTCGCGGTGGTCTGCGGCCTGACGTACAACTTCCTGCCGTTCATGATCCTGCCGCTGTACACGTCGCTGGAGCGCATCGACGGCCGGCTGCACGAGGCCGCGGGCGACCTGTACGCCAAGCCGTCCACGGTCTTCCGCAAGGTCACCTTCCCGCTCTCGATGCCCGGCGTCGTCTCCGGGACGCTGCTGACCTTCATCCCGGCGACCGGCGACTACGTCAACGCGTCCCTGCTGGGCTCGGCGGACACCGGAATGATCGGAAACGTGATCCAGTCGCAGTTCCTGCGCGTGCTGGACTATCCGACGGCGGCGGCGCTCTCCTTCGTCCTGATGGCCGCGATCCTCGCCATGGTCACCTTCTACATCCGCAAGTCGGGGACGGAGGATCTGGTCTAAATGGCCTTCGTCAACTGGTTCAAGCGCAATCTGGTAGTGATCGCCGGGCTGCTGACGCTCGCTTATCTCCTGCTGCCCAATGTCATCGTGACGGTTTTCTCGTTCAACAAACCCAACGGGCGCTTCAACTACGAATGGCAGCAGTTCTCCACGGACGCCTGGAAGGACCCGTGCGGCGTCTCCGGACTGTGCGGTTCCCTGTCGCTCAGTCTCCAGATCGCCTTCTGGGCGACGCTGGGCGCCACCGCACTCGGCACGGCGATCGCCTTCGCGCTGGTCCGTTACCGGTTCCGGGCACGCGGTGCGATCAACTCGCTGATCTTCCTGCCGATGGCGATGCCCGAGGTCGTGATGGCCGCCTCGCTGCTCACCCTGTTCCTCAACATGGGTGCCCAGCTCGGCTTCTGGACGGTCCTGATCGCCCACATCATGTTCTGCCTCAGCTTCGTCGTGACGGCGGTCAAGGCGCGCGTGATGTCGATGGACCCGAGGCTGGAGCAGGCGGCGCAGGACCTGTACGCCGGTCCCTTCCAGACCTTCGTCCGGGTCACGCTGCCCATCGCCGCCCCCGGGATCGCCGCCGGAGCGCTGCTCGCCTTCGCGCTCTCCTTCGACGATTTCATCATCACCAATTTCAACGCGGGCTCCACCGTCACCTTCCCCATGTTCGTCTGGGGATCGGCCCAGCGCGGAACGCCCGTCCAGATCAACGTCGTGGGTACGGCCATGTTCGTCATCGCCGTGCTGTTCGTCCTGGCCTCCATGGTCATCGGCAACCGCCGGAATCGCCGCAAGGCATAGTGCCTCGCGTACCGCATTCGTAGGGAGTTGAAATCATGGCCCCGAGCGCCATGAGCCGCAGCAACGACTGGACGAAATCCCTCTCCGACGCCCAGCCGGTCCCGTACTGGCTGGACGACCCCGGCCGCCCCCGCCCGCAGCCCGCGCTCACCGGCCCCGCGACCTGCGACCTGCTGGTCGTCGGCGGCGGCTACAGCGGGCTGTGGACCGCGCTGATCGCCAAGGAACGCGACCCGGGGCGGGACGTGGTGCTGCTGGAGGGCCGGGAGGTGGGCTGGGCCGCCTCCGGCCGCAACGGCGGCTTCTGCGCCGCGTCGCTCACCCACGGGCTGTCCAACGGCCTCACCCGCTGGCCCGACGAGATCCACCGGCTGGAGGCACTCGGCGCCCGCAACCTCGACGCCATCGAGGAAGCGGTCGCCCGCCACCGCATCGACTGCGACTTCGAGCGCACCGGCGAGATCGACGTGGCCACCGAGCCCTACCAGGCCCGGGAGCTTCACGACTGGCACCGGGAGATCAGCGCCGAGGGTCTGGCCGACGGAGTCGAGTACCTGGACGCCGAGGCCGTACGGGAACAGGTCGACTCACCCACGTTCCACGCCGGCCTGTACGACCGCCGGGGCGTGGCCATGGTCAACCCCGCCAAGCTCGCCTGGGGCCTCAAGCGCGCCTGCCTCGACCTCGGCGTCCGCGTCCACGAGCACACCCCGGCCCTCACCCTGCGGCCGTACGGCGCCGGTATGGCCGTACGCACCCCCTACGGCGGCGTCCGCGCCCGCACGGTCGCGCTGGGCACCAACGTCTTCCCGAACCTGGTCCGCAGGGTCCGCTCGTACACCGTCCCGGTCTACGACTACGCCCTGATGACCGAGCCGCTCACCGACGCGCAGCTCGCCTCGATCGGCTGGAGGAACCGGCAGGGACTCGGCGACAGCGCCAACCAGTTCCACTACTTCCGCCTCTCCGCCGACAACCGGATCCTGTGGGGCGGCTACGACGCGATCTACCCGTACGGCGGACGGGTGCGCGCCGAGTACGACGACCGTCCCGAGACGTACGCCAAGCTCGCCGGGCACTTCTTCACCTGCTTCCCGCAGCTGGAGGGCGTCCGCTTCACCCACGCCTGGGGCGGCGCGATCGACACCTGCTCCCGCTTCTCGGCGTTCTTCGGCACCGCCCACCAGGGGAAGGTGGCCTACGCGGCCGGGTACACCGGCCTCGGCGTGGGCGCCACCCGCTTCGGTGCCGAGGTGATGCTGGACCTGCTGGCGGGGGAGCGCACCGAGCGCACGGAGCTGGAGATGGTCCGCAGGAAGCCGCTGCCCTTCCCGCCCGAGCCCTTCGCCTGGACCGGCATCGCGCTCACCAAGTGGTCGCTGGCCCGCGCGGACGCGCACGGCGGGCGGCGCAACCTGTGGCTGCGGACGATGGACAGGCTCGGGCTGGGCTTCGACAGCTGAGCGCCCCGCGGACGCCGCCCGTGTGACCGGGTTCACGCCAACGAGGCGCCGCAACCCGCGTAATGCCGCCGGGAGACCTCCCTCTCCCTCGTGACGCATCCCGCGTCCACGAGTGAAAGGGAGGTCTTCACATGCCTGGCGCGAAGACGGCGGTCGCTTGGCTGGCATCCGTCGCACCGGATCCCGAGTCCTGTCGGCAGGAGTGGGAGCGCAACCCCCTGGGGGTCGCCCTGCTGCCCGCCGGCAAGGCCTGGGACGTGCTCATACTGCCGAGCCGGCTCGGCTACCCGACCCTCGACGTGCTCTCCCGCGTCCTGGACCAACCGGGCCCGGTGCTCGTCGACTTCGGCGACGCGCGCACGGGCTTCTTCGTGCCGCCCGGCACGGCGGCCCGCTGGGTCGGCACCGGCGTCCGGACGGCCGGACTCGGCACCTGGATCGTGGTGCCGCACCCGGGAGGCGTGTCGTCCGGCGGAACCCGCTGGCTGATCCCGCCCGACGGGACCGGCACCCTCACCGACCCGGCGCTCCTCGAACTGGCGATGCACGAGGCGGCGGCGGCTCTCGCGGTGGAGGACGGCCGGGGGTGAGGTGCGCAAGGGGTTGACAACAGAATTGGTCTGGACCAAGTTGGGCGCGCTCCACCCTCCCCATCTCCCCCATGTCCGGAGGTACTTGTGGAACGCTCCAGACCACTCGCGCGTCGCCCCCTCGTCACGCTGCTCACCGTCGCGGCACTCGCCGCGTCCGGCATGACCGCGCTCTCGTCGGCCGCCCGTGCGGCCGACGCGGACCTCGCGAGGAACGGCGGCTTCGAGTCCGGCCTCGACGGCTGGACCTGCACCGCCGGCACGACCGTGACCTCGCCCGTACGCAGCGGCACCTCGGCCCTGAAGGCCACCCCGGCCGGCGCCGACAACGCCCGCTGCGCCCAGACGGTGACGGTGAAACCGGACTCCCAGTACACGCTGACCGGCTACGTCCGCGGCACCTACGTCTACCTCGGCGCGAGCGGCACCGGCACCACCGACGTCTCCACCTGGGCCCAGTCCGCCCCCGACTGGCAGCGGCTCACGACCACCTTCCGCACCGGCCCGTCCACCACCCGGGTCACCGTCTACACCCACGGCTGGTACGGCACCGGCGCCTACCACGCCGACGACATCTCGCTCACCGGTCCCGGCGGCGAGACCGGTCAGCCACCGGCGCCCCCGGCCGGTCTGACGGCCGGCTCCGTCACCTCCTCCAGCGTCGCCCTGTCCTGGTCACCGGTCCCGGGCGCGACCGGCTACGCCGTCTACCGCGACGGCACCAAGGTCCGCACGGTCACCGGCACCTCCACCACCGTGACCGGCCTGGCTCCCTCGACCGCGTACGCCTTCCAGGTCGCGGCGGTGAACGACGCCGGCGAGTCCGCCCGCTCGGCCACGGTCACCGCGACCACCGCCGGGCAACCGGACGGCGGCGGCGCCGACCTCCCGGCCCACGCCCTGGTCGGCTACCTCCACGCGAGCTTCGCCAACGGCTCCGGCTACACCCGCCTCGCCGACGTGCCCGACAGCTGGGACGTCATCGACCTGGCCTTCGGCGAGCCCACCTCGGTCACCTCCGGCGACATCCGCTTCGAGCGCTGCCCGGTCACCGAGTGCCCGAACGTGGAGTCCGACGCCGAGTTCAAGGCGGCGATCGAGGCCAAGCAGGCGGCCGGCAAGAAGGTGCTGATCTCCATCGGCGGCCAGAACGGGCAGGTCCAGCTCACCACCGCCGCCGCCCGCGACAAGTTCGTCTCGTCCGTCTCCGCGATCATCGACGAGTACGGACTCGACGGCCTCGACATCGACTTCGAGGGCCACTCCCTGTCCCTGAACGCCGACGACACCGACTTCAAGAACCCCAGAACCCCGGTGATCGTCAACCTCATCTCGGCCCTGAAGACCCTGAAGGCGAGGTACGGGGACGACTTCGTGCTGACGATGGCCCCGGAGACCTTCTTCGTCCAGCTCGGCTACCAGTACTACGGCACCGGCAAGTGGGGCGGCCAGGACCCGAGGGCGGGGGCGTACCTGCCCGTGATCCACGCCCTGCGCGACGACCTGACCCTGCTGCACGTCCAGGACTACAACTCGGGCCCGATCATGGGCCTGGACGACCGGTACCACTCCATGGGCGGCGCCGACTTCCACATCGCCATGACCGACATGCTCCTCACCGGCTTCCCGGTCGCCGGCGACGCCGGCAACGTCTTCCCGCCCCTGCGCCCCGACCAAGTCGCCATCGGCATGCCCGCCTCCACCAACGCCGGCAACGGGTACGTCTCCCCGGCAGAGGTGAACAAGGCCCTGAACTGCCTGACCGAGAAGACCGACTGCGGCTCGTACGCGACCCACGGCACCTGGCCCGCCCTGCGCGGCCTGATGACGTGGTCGATCAACTGGGACCGTTACTCGAACTGGGAGTTCCAGAAGAACTTCGACGCGTACTTCGGGTGACCGGCGGCGCGGTGCGGCCGGCCACCAGCGCGAACCCGGCCAGCAGCACCGCGCCCAGGCACCAACTCGCCACCACGTCCAGCGGCCAGTGGTAGCCGCGGCGCACCAGCCCGTAGGAGGCGCCGAGGACGAGGACCGCGCACAGCACGACCAGCCCGCGGCGGACGGCCGGCGACCGCAGCAGCGGAAGGAGCAGCAGCGTCGCCGCGCCGTACGCGACGACCGCGGTCGCGGTGTGGCCGGAGGGGTAGTAGCCGACGGCCGGGGGCACCGCCGGGGTACCGGGGCGGTCGGTCCACGCCTTCAGCGGGGCGACCAGCGCCGGCACCAGAGCCATCGCCAGGGCCCCGGCCAGGGGCGGCAGCCACCAGCGGTCCGTACCGCCGGCGCGCCCGTGCCACGCCGCGCACACCAGCGCGAGGGCGAGGACGGGCACGGCCACCGGTACGTTGCCGAGGTCGGCCAGGAGCTCGGAGAGCCGGTCGGGGTGGACGAGTGCCCTGCTCAGCCGCTCGTCCGCGTCGATCAGCGGGCCGTCAGCGGCGACCTGCCAGGTGATCAGGGCGAAGAGGACGACGGGCAGCGCGAGGAGGGCGGGCAGCGCGCGGGGCGGGGGGACCGGCATGACGCCCAGCTTCGCAGGCGCTCCGGCGCGGCGCCGCACCGCCTGGAGCGGATGTCGAAGGAGGGCCGGCTCGGGAACACACCGAAGGGCCGGCGCAAGGGGGGGAGTGTGCCGGCCCTTCGGTGAACCTGCCGTCCCGGATGCCGGGGCGGCCGTCCTGACCGGAACGTCGCGCGCCCCGGGGGGTTTGGGGCGGGCGACCGTCCGATCGGTGAGGAGACCCGGAACCCACGGGTTCCGGTTGTGCGCGAGGCACGACCAGGTCGAAGCTGGGGAGGCCTCGGCCTGAGATCCGCCCACAGTCCCCTGTGGGCGGGTGTATCTCTCATCTGCGTAGAACCTACGGCAGGGGGTGGGCCGAGGACAGGGCCATCGGCGTCCTGCCATCCACCCCGCACACGTTCTTCACACGCTCTGCGGTTCGCCGCGCCAGGCGTGCGAAACGCAGCTCAGATGCGCGTTCGGGTCCTCGCGCACGTGCTCGTCCGGCGCCCGTTCACGGGTTCCCCCGGCGCCGTGCACGGGTGCTCGCTCAGACGCGGGCGAAGGCCTGCTCGATGATGTCGAGGCCCTCGTTCAGCAGGTCCTCGCCGATCACCAGCGGGGGCAGGAAGCGCAGCACGTTGCCGTAGGTGCCACAGGTCAGGACCAGCAGGCCCTCGGCGTGGCAGGCCTTGGCGAGCGCGGCGGTCGCCTCCGGGTTCGGCTCCTTGGTGTCGCGGTCCTTGACCAGCTCGATGGCGATCATCGCGCCGCGGCCCCGGACGTCGCCGATGACGTCGAACTTCTCGGCCATGGCGGTGAGGCGGGACTTCATGATCGCCTCGATGTTCTTCGCCTTGGCGTTGAGGTCCAGCTCCTTCATCGTCTCGATGGCGCCGAGCGCGCCCGCGCACGCCACCGGGTTGCCGCCGTAGGTGCCGCCGAGGCCGCCCGCGTGCGCGGCGTCCATGATCTCGGCGCGGCCGGTGACGGCGGCGAGCGGCAGACCGCCCGCGATGCCCTTCGCGGTGGTGATCAGGTCCGGGACGATGCCCTCGTCCTCGCAGGCGAACCACTGGCCGGTGCGGCAGAAGCCGGACTGGATCTCGTCGGCGACGAAGACGATGCCGTTGTCCTTGGCGAACTGGTTGATCGCGGGCAGGAAGCCCTTGGCCGGCTCGATGAAGCCGCCCTCGCCGAGCACCGGCTCGATGATGATCGCGGCCACGTTCTCCGCGCCGACCTGCTTGGTGATCTGCTCGATCGCCTGGGCGGCGGCCTCGGGGCCGGCGTTCTCGGCACCGGTCGGCCAGCGGTAGCCGTAGGCGACCGGCACGCGGTACACCTCGGGCGCGAAGGGACCGAAGCCGTGCTTGTACGGCATGTTCTTCGCGGTCAGCGCCATGGTGAGGTTGGTGCGGCCGTGGTAGCCGTGGTCGAAGACGACGACCGCCTGCCGCTTGGTGTACGCACGCGCGATCTTGACGGCGTTCTCGACCGCCTCGGCACCGCTGTTGAACAGGGCCGACTTCTTGGCGTGGTCGCCCGGGGTCAGCTCGGCCAGCGCCTCGGCGACGGCGACGTAGCCCTCGTACGGCGTCACCATGAAGCAGGTGTGGGTGAAGTCGGCGAGCTGCGCGGACGCCTTGCGCACCACGGCCTCGGCGGAGGCGCCGACGGAGGTCACGGCGATGCCGGAACCGAAGTCGATCAGACGGTTGCCGTCCACGTCCTCGATGACGCCGCCGCCGGCGCGCGTCACGAAGACCGGGAGCGTGGAGCCCACACCCTGCGCGACCACGGCCGTGCGGCGGGCCTGCAGCTCCTGCGACTTCGGGCCGGGGATGGCGGTGACGACGCGGCGCTCCTGCTCAAGTGCGGTCATGGGGGCTCCTGGGTCTTGCGCGATCTGTGGGATCTTACGGACGCTTGGCTTCTTTTCTCGCAGGCTAGGACCGGGACGGGGGAGCGGGCATGCTCCATGTGGGCGTTGTCCGCGGTGCCGGTTGTCCGTGGTGGACAGGTGATGGATACGGCGACCTGTGGACACGTCGGTGCGGGCCCGGCCGCGTAAGCGGTGAACTCCCCTTGGGAGGGCGTTAGATTGGCTCGCTGATGGTGGACGGAGCGGCTGGTCAGGGGGCACGGGCGATGGACAGCGACGGGATGCGGGACGCGCGGGGTACGCATGCGAATCCTGTGCCGCGCCCGGCGGGGCCTCCGGAGGTCCCCTCGATGCCGCCGCGGCCGCCGGCGCCTCCGGGGGCGCCGCCCCTGCCGGACGGTTCCGCGTTCGTGGCGTGGCTGCGGACCGCCCGTCCCGAGGCGCTGCCCGGCGTGTGGCGGTTCGGGCACCGGCCGCGGTCGGCACA
This sequence comes from Streptomyces mutabilis, assembly GCF_046628145.1. NCBI lineage: Bacteria > Bacillati > Actinomycetota > Actinomycetes > Kitasatosporales > Streptomycetaceae > Streptomyces > Streptomyces mutabilis. The sequence goes on from NZ_CP176874.1 coordinate 5,670,269, forward strand.
GGAGCCGGAGCAGATGCCCACCAGGCAGCTGCTGAGCGGGGCACTGATCGCGTTCCTGGTCGGGTGGCTCATCTGGTCGCTCCTGGCCAACGGCTACCTGGGCGGCTGGTGGATCCTCCCCCTGGAACTGCTCACCCCGGACTCCTGGCGCACCAGCGACAGCCAGATCGTCAACCTCATCGTCTGGGACGGCTACACCCTGCTCGTCGTGCTCGCGATCATGATCGGGGTCGGTCGGCTGGGCCGCTGGGACGAGGTCTGGCGCCGGCTCGTCAAGCCCCGGCTGCGACGCCCCGCGCCGCGGGAGCCGCAAGCGGCTCCCGACGAGGACCCCGTCGACTGGCCCGCCCTGCGCGCCGCCGGCGCCCACGACGCCGCCGAGCGGCTCGCCAGGGAAGCGCGCCAGGGCCTCATGCGGGACGTCGACCACGCTCGCATCACCCGCGCCTGGCAGGGCGTGCGCAGCGGCCGGCACAGCCTCGCCACCTTCACGGACGCGGTGCTCACCCACGGCTCCGGCGCCTGCCCCCACCCCTCCGGCGCCCGCGACCTGCCCGTCCGGCAGGCCCGGCACGACCTGGTCACCGGGCAGGTACGCATCGGGACCGCCGCCGACGACGCCCGCAACCCCTATGCCTACCGCGGCGTCGGCCTCGCCCTCGGCCCCGACCTGCTCGGCACCTCCCTGCTCGCCGTGGGCCCGGCGGGCTCCGGCAAGACCGGCAGCCTGGTGCGGCCGCTCACCGAGTCGCTGTGCCTGCACGCGCTCGCCGGGCGCGCCGCGGTCGTCGTGGTCGGCGCGGCGGGCGCGGACCTCGGCCCGGCCGACGCCTACGACGTGGTCGTACGGATCGGGAACCCCGACTCCGTGTACGACCTCGACCTGTACGGCGGCACCACCGACCCGGACGAGGCCGCCGTCGTCCTCGCCGAAGCCCTGGTCGGCGACCTCGCCGACCCGCACACGGGCGGCGACACCCGTCGCTCCGCCACCGTCCTCGCCCAGCTCCTCGGCCCGTTCCGCGCGGTGCACGGACGCTTCCCCGGTGTCCCGGAACTGAGGCAGCTCCTCGACGGGACCCCCGGGCCGCTGACCGAGCTGCGCCAGAAACTGCGGGCTGCCGGACAGGACTCCCTGCTGCGCGAGCTGGACGCCCGCGAACGGCAGATGGGCCACCCCGGCGACGTGGGCGGCGTCCTGGCCGACCGGGTCGCACTGCTCGACCGGCCCGCCTTCGCGCCCTTCTTCGACACCTCGGGCCAGTCCCGCCCCTTCTCCCTCAAGGCCCTCGACCACCCCGTCCGGGTCCGCATCGACCTGCCCGAGCGCGGGCACGCCGACGCGTCCCGGATGCTGGCCCGGCTGATCCTCGCCCAGTTCACGGCGAGCGTCTCGGTGCGGGAGGACCGGTCCCTCTTCGCCTGCCTGGTGATCGACGACGCGAGCGGTGTGGTGACGCCGGAGGCCGTGCGGGGCGTGCAGCGGCTGCGCTCGGCGGGCGCCGGGGTCGTCCTGACCCTGCGCACCCTGGACGACGTACCGCGCCCCCTGCGCGGGCCGCTGCTCGGGGCCATCGGCTGCCGGATGGCGCTGTCCGGGCTCACCCCCTGGGACGGGCAGGACTTCGCCGAGGTGTGGGGCAAGGAGTGGACCGAGGCCCGGGACGTCACCGACCGCCAGATCATCGCCGAGACCCCGGCGGGCAAGGCCGTCCACATGCTCCGCCGGGTGATCACCGGGAAGGCGCCCACCGCGCGCGCGGTGACCGTACGCCAGGTCGAGCGCGAGCGCTGGTCGGCGTCCGAGCTGGCGCACGCGGTACCGGCGGGGCACGCCGTGCTGTCACTGACCAGCGTCAAGGGCGAGCACGCGCCGCCGCTCCTGGTGGACCTGCGCGGGTGACCTGACCGGCGGGCCCCCGGGGACCGTACAGTGAGGCAGAATCGACACAGGTCGTTCATACGCGACGGCCAAAAGATCACAGACGTCTCACCGTACGACCATCCCGCCCCACCCACCTCACCGACGCAGACCCGAAGGCCCAGGCCCCCATGCCCCCCACGCTCGCCTCGCTCGTCCACCACTCCGCGCTCAAGCTGACCGTGCGCGCGGGCGAGGACCGCCTCGACGTGCCGGTGCGCTGGGCACACGTCAGTGAGCTGGCCGACCCCGTGCCCTACATGGAGGGCGGGGAGCTGCTGCTGATCACCGCGCTCAAGCTGGACGCCGGGGACCCCGACGCGATGCACCGGTACGTGAAGCGGCTGGCCGGCGCCGGGGTGGTGGGCCTCGGGTTCGCCGTCGGCGTCAACTACGACGAGATCCCCGAGGCGCTGGTCGAAGCGGCCCGCAAGGAAGGGCTGCCGCTGCTGGAGGTGCCCCGCCGCACGCCCTTCCTCGCCATCAGCAAGGCCGTGTCCGCCGCCATCGCCGCCGACCAGTACCGGGCGGTCACCGCGGGCTTCGCCGCCCAGCGCGAGCTGACCAGGAAGGCGCTCACCGACGGCCCGGAGGGGCTGCTCGCCGCGCTCGCCGCGCAGGTCGACGGCTGGGCGGCGCTGTACGACGCCTCGGGCGCCGTCGTCGCCGCGGCCCCGGAGTGGGCCGGCCGCAGGGCCGCGCGCCTCACGGCGGACGTGCAGCGGCTGCGGGAGCGCCCGGCTCCCGCCTCCTCGGTCGTCGGCGGCGGCGAACACCCGGACCACCCCGAGAACGCCGACCGCGTCGAACTCCACTCCCTCGGCACCTCCCGCAGGCCCCGCTCCGCCCTCGCCGTCGGCACCGCCGCCGCCCCCGGCACCGCCGAGCGGTACGCCGTCCACTCCGCCATCGCCCTGCTGACCCTCACCACGGAACGCTCACGCTCCCTGCACGAGGCCGGGCTGCGCATCGACGGCGCCGTCCTGCGCATGCTGCTGGCCGGCGAACCCGACCACGCGCGCACGGTCGCCGGGGACCTGTACGGCGGCCTGCTGGACGCCCCCTTCCGGATCATCGTCGCCGAGTCGGCCTCGGCGTCCGCCGCGCGGGCGCACGCCGGCGGGCAGGCGCGCGGGGGCGCCGCCACGGCCAAGTCCTCCGCCGCGTCGGCCGCCGCCGACCCGGGCGCCGATGCGCTCGGTGCGTTCGCCGAGGTCGTGGAGTCGGCGGCGGCCCGCGCCGGTGAGGCGGTGCTCGTCGTTCCCGAGGGCGAGCGGCTGGTGGCGCTGGCCGCGGACGAGGGCGCGGCCGTCGCCGCCTGCGTCGAGTACGCGAGGGGGCTGGAGGGCACCCGCCCGGCGCCCGAACCGACGCCGAACGGCGACGTGGAGGGCCTGGTCGTGGGCCTGTCCGCGCCGTCCGGGCCCATCGCCGCGTCCACCGCCTACAAACAGGCCGAACAAGCCCTGTCGGTGGCCCGCCGGCGCGGGCGCGTCTGCGTGGAACACGAGCACCTGGCGGCCGGCTCCGTCCTGCCGCTCCTGGCCGACGACGCGGTACGCGCCTTCGCCGACGGCCTGCTGCGCGCCCTGCGGGACCACGACGCGACCGGCCGCGGCGACCTCGTGGCCTCCCTGCGCGCCTGGCTCTCCCGCCACGGCCAGTGGGACGCGGCCGCCGCCGACCTCGGCGTCCACCGGCACACCCTGCGCTACCGCATGCGGAGGGTGGAGGAGATCCTCGGCCGCTCCCTGGACGACCCCGACGTCCGGATGGAGCTGTGGCTCGCATTGAAGGCGACGTCGTCCGAATAGGCCCCCCGGCGATCGAGGACGAGGCCGTCCGGGCCGAAAGCGGGGGTCTGGGCGCGAAATCCCCAGGGACGGGGCGCGCGGCCCCCAGGGACGGGGCGGCGGCGGGGGGCGAGAACCCCACCGGCCACGAGCCGCGCGCCACCACGTCCACCCCACCTTTGCCACACCGTCGAACAACCCGTCCCCACCACTACACCCCGGACAAACGCCCCCCACCGTCCCCCGCCCTACCGTGGACCCCGCACCCCGTACGCACGTACGCACACACCCCAACGCGGAAGGGCCGGGACTCCACAATGACTTCCACCCACGCCTTCTGGCTCGCCGGCCGCCAGGCCACCGGCGAGGCCGGCTTCGACGTCACGTCCCCCTGGGACGGCAGCCACGTCGGCACGGTGAGCCTCCCGACCGACGCCCAGGTCGAGGAGGCCGTGGCCGCCGCGTACGCCGTACGGGACGAGTTCGCCGCCACCCCCGCCCACACCCGGGCCGCCGCCCTGGACCACGTGAGCCGCCGGCTGGTCGAGCGCACCGAGGAGATCGCCCGCCTGATCTCCGCCGAGAACGGCAAGCCGATCAAGTGGGCCCGCGGCGAGGTGGGCCGCGCGGTGTCCGTCTTCCGCTTCGCGGCCGAGGAGGCCCGCCGCTTCAACGGCGGCGAGGCCCAGCGCCTGGACACCGACGCGGGCGGCCAGGGCCGGCTCGCCCTCACCCGCCGCTTCCCGAAGGGCGTCGTCCTCGGCATCGCGCCGTTCAACTTCCCCCTCAACCTGTGCGCCCACAAGATCGCCCCCGCGATCGCCGCGGGCGCGCCGATGATCCTCAAGCCGGCCCCCGCCACGCCCCTTTCCGGCCTGATCCTCGGCGAACTGCTCGCCGAGACCGATCTGCCCGCCGGTTCCTGGAGCATCCTGCCGGTGTCCAACGACAAGATGCCCGCCCTCGTCCAGGACGAGCGCCTGCCGGTCATCTCCTTCACGGGCTCCGAGACCGTCGGCTACGCGATCATGGACTCGGTCCCGCGCAAGCACTGCACCCTGGAACTGGGCGGCAACGGCGCGGCCGTCGTCCTCGGCGACTGGGCGAGCGACGAGGACCTGGACCGGGCCGCGCAGCGCATCGCGACCTTCTCCAACTACCAGGGCGGCCAGTCCTGCATCTCCGTGCAGCGCGTGATCGCCGACGCCGCCGTCTACGACCGCCTGCTGCCGCGCATCGTCGCCGCCGTCGAGGCCCAGGTCACGGGCGACCCGAACGACGACGCCACGGACGTCGGCCCGCTGGTGAGCGAGGCCGCCGCCGAGCGCGTGGAGTCCTGGGTCGACGAGGCCGTCGCGGCGGGCGCCACCCTCCACACCGGCGGCAAGCGCGACGGCGCCTCCTACGCGCCGACCGTCCTCACCGACCTCCCGGCGGACACCACCCTCGCCTGCGAGGAGGTCTTCGGCCCGGTCCTCAGCGTGCAGAAGGTGAACGGCGAGGCCGAGGCGTTCGCCGCCGTCAACGACTCCAAGTACGGCCTCCAGGCGGGCGTGTTCACCCACGACCTGCAGGCCGCCTTCCGCGCCCACCGCGCCCTCGAGGTCGGCGGCGTCGTCATCGGCGACGTCCCCTCCTACCGCGCCGACCAGATGCCGTACGGCGGCGCCAAGCAGTCCGGCGTGGGCCGCGAGGGCGTCAAGTACGCGATGGACGACTACACCTACGAGCGGGTGCTGGTCCTGACGGGCCTCGCCCTGTGACCCACCCCTGAAAGGCCGGCGGCCCGAACCCACTGTGCGGGGGTTCGGGCCGCCGGTGCGTTCCGGTGACGGGCGGCGGGGTTCAGTCCGCGTCCAGCTGGTGGTCGGCCCAGACGTAGCTTTCGGGGAGCAGTTCCGCGACCGGAAGAGCCCGGACGAGGTCACCGTCGCCGACGATCACCTTCAGGGTGGGGAAGTAGTCGAGAAGGACCTGACGGCACCGGCCGCACGGCGGCACGATCCCCCTGTCGCGGTCGCCCACGGCGACGATCGTGTCCAGCTCGTAGGCGCCCTGGGCCGCCGCCGCGCCGATGACGACCAGCTCGGCGCAGGGACCGCCGGTGAAGTGGTAGGCGTTCACCGCGGTGACGATCCGGCCGTCCCGGGCACGGGCCGCGGCGGCCATGGTGTGGTTGTCGCCCCGGCAACGGGTGCGGGCCACGTGCGCCGCGGCCTCGACGAGTTCGTGGTCGACGGGATGGTGCTGCGTGGTCATCGTCCTGCTTTCGTCGGTTCCGGGCGGCGCGCGGCCGTCAGCGGGGGGCCGGTGCGCGGGGGTTCGGCCGGAGGGCCCACTGTGCCGGACCTCGCCGGCTACCCCGACAGCAGGTCCCTCAACACCGCCCAGGAACGATCCCAAGTCCACTCCGAGCGCACCCAGTCGCGTCCCTTCGCGCCCATCGCGCGGGCGAGTGCGGGATCGCGCAGGAGCCGGATCAGCCGGTCCGCCGTCGCCGCCACCGAGTTGCCGTCGACGACATGGCCCGTCTCGCCCTCGCGTACGGTGTCCGGGGCACCGCCCGAGTCGCCCGCCACGACCGGGAGTCCGGACGCGGCGGCCTCCAGGTAGACGATGCCCAGCCCTTCCACCTCCAGGCCGCGCTTGCGGGTACGGCAGGGCATGGCGAACGTGTCGGCGGCGGCGTAGAACGCCGGGAGCGCGCGATGGGGGTGACCGCCGGCGAAGACGACGGAGTCCAGGACACCCTCGTCGAACGCGAGACGGCGCAGCGCGGGGGCGTACGGGCCGTCGCCGACCAGGAGCAGTACGGCGTCGGGCACCGCCCTGCGTACCCAGGGCAACGCCCTGATCAAGGTGTCCTGGCCCTTGCGCGGGATCAGGCGGGCCGCGCAGAGAATCACGGGGCGGTGGCCCAGGCCGTGTCGCGTCCTGACCGGGGCGCCGTCCACAGCGGGATGGAAGGCCCGGGCGTCCACGCCCGGGGCCAGGCGGGCGGTTCGCGTCCCGGGCGCGAGGGCGGACTCGATCGGACCCCGGGTGCTCCCGCCCAGCCAGGTCAGCGTGTCCACCTCCGCGCCGATGCGGCGCAGCAGCCCCCGGGTTCCGGGCGCACGGGCCCACCACACCTCGTGGCCGTGGGTGGTGGCGACGGCGGTCCGGATGCCCGTCGCACGCCGGAGCGGTCCCGCCATCAGTCCGAGGGGTGCCGCCGCGCCGAACCACACCCGGTCGCAGCCGTACCGGCGGGCCACGGACGCCGCGTGCCGGGTGGTCCGGTGCGTGGGCAGGAGGGTCCGGACCGGATGGCGGATCACCGGGTACGGGAAGTCCTCGCCGGTTTCGGGGGCCGCCGTGTCCGTCGGCGTCGAGGTGAAGACGACCACCTCATCGGGCGGGAATCGGTCGGCCAGTTCGCGGACGAAGGTCTCGATGCCACCCTGCCGGGGCGGGAAGTCGTTGGTCACGATCAGCGTGCGGGCGCGAGACGGGCTCGTCATGCGATGGCCGCCTTCTTCTCCTGCGAAGGGGTGACCGCGGCGCCGCGGTCCGCCGATCGGTGGGCCAGTACTCCCAGCACCAGTGGACAGACCAGATAGCCGAAGCGCGTCGCGGGCATCAGGGCCGTCGCCACGGCGAGACCGAGCGCCAGCCGGCCGGCCGCGTCCCGCACGGTCCCGGGAGGGCGCACCGCCAGCGAGAGGGCGATCAGCAGCGCGGCCGCGGAGAGCAGCGCCGACGCGATCACCGTGCCGCCGGGGACGTGCGCTGCCAGCAGATGTCCGGGAAGCGGGCTCGCGGCGGGGGAGGCGGTGGCGGTGAGACCGAGAGGGAACGCGGCGACGTTCCGGTAGAAGCCGTGGGGATCGGCGAGGACGAAGGGCAACACCGCCGCCGTCGCGGTGGACAGGCCCACGGCCGCGAACCGCAGCGCGGCCCGCCAGCCCTGGCGCACGACGATCAGCGCGAGGACCACGGGAAGCGCCGGCCAGGCGGTCCACTTGAGGGCGGCGGCGGCACCGATCACCAGGCCGGCCGGGCCCGTACGCCCCCGCCCGGCGAGTGAGACGCCCAGGCACATCAGGCCGACCACCGGCAGGTCGACTCCGCCCACCGCGAGAGGGAGCGCGACCAGCGGGCAGGCGAGCAACCACACCCTGTGCAGCCCGGCGCCGGCCAGGGCCGCGACGAACACACCGTCCAGCCACCAGCGGGCGTCCCCGGGCAGCAGGCCGAAGAGCGCCGTCCCGGGCAGGTACGGATTGAAGTCGGCCACGGCCGAGGGTTCGGTGACGTACGGGTTCCCGGTCGTCGCGAGCAGCCGCCCCGACCGTTCGACGACCGTGACCTCCAACTGCCCGAGCCCCGCGGCCACCAGGCCGACGAGCGGCACCACCACTGCTCCCAGCACGGCGACCGCACGGGCCGCGCGGCGCGCGCCCGAACCCGACATCAGCAACGCCGCCACCGCGTACCCCGCACCCGCCGTCAACCCCCACACCCGGTGCGGCGCCACGTCGGACACGAGCGCGAACCCGGATGCGACGAGCGCGCACCCGGCCCACGCGTACCGTTCGACGGGGCGGGCGGCGTACTTCGCGGCCTGCTCCTCAAGGGTCTTCCTCATGCCGGTCGACGCTAGGAACCCGCAGGCCGGACGGCGTCAACCGAGGCTGCGTACTCGGGACTCAACCCGTGGTACGAGATCCACCCGCCATCTCAACCCGAGCGGTGACGTGTGGCGCGGCCCCCGCCTGGATCATGGGGGCATGAGTACGTCGCTACAGCAGCGGTTCCACGCCTGGATCGCCGCGCCCGCCTACCCGTGGGTCACCGGCGGCGTCCTGACCGCCGGCGCCGTCACGGAACTGATCGCCTTTCCGGGGTCCGTCACGACCACGGTGGGGGTGCTCGTGTCCGCCGCCTCGCTGATGTGGCGGCGGTCCTTCCCGCCCGTCGCGATGCTCACGGTCGCGGCGGGGCTCATCGGGTTCGCCGGGGACGTCAACCTGTACCTCTCGATCACGGCGAGTGGACTGATCGGTTGCTACTCACTCGGCCGGAACCGGGTACTGCACCCCGCCGCCGCCGTAGCGGGCGGGGCGCTCGGCGCGCTGTGCGTGAACCTGGTGCACATCAACACCTGGTCGCGGATGGAGCTGCCGGTGCCCGCGCTCTGGGAGAAGGGCTCGCTCAGTCTGTTCGCCGAGTCGTTCCTGCTGAGCGTGGTCATCTTCGGGGCCGTGATGATGGGTGACGCGGTGCGCTCCCGGGAGGAGACGCGCAACGAACGTCACCTGGCGCAGGCCCGGCTGATCGCCATGGAGCGGCAGCAGGCCGCCGAGGCCGAGCGGGCCGCCATCGCCCGCGAGCTGCACGACATCGTCTCCCACTCGGTGTCGATGATCGCCGTCCAGGCCGAGAGCGCCACGTACACCACCCCGGGGCTCACGCCCGAGGCCCGGGAGGGCTTCCAGCAGATCGCCACCACCGCCCGCTCCTCGATGGCAGAACTGCGCCGTCTCCTCGGAGTCCTGCGCACCCCGAGGAGTGACACCGCGCTCACCGAACCCCAGCCGACTCTGGACCACCTCGCCGAACTGATGGATCAGCACCGTGCGGTGGGTGGCACGGCCGAACTCAGGATCACCGGCGACCGGGTGGTGCTGCCCGCCGCGTGGGAGCTGTCCGCCTACCGCATCATCCAGGAGGCGCTGACCAACGTACGCAAGCACGCGCCCGGCGCCCGTACGGTGGTGGAGGTCGACTACGGCGCCGACAGGGTGCTCAGACTGCACATCCGCGACGACGGCCCCGCGCCCGGCGCCCGCCCGGAGCCCGGCACCGGTACCGGTCACGGCCTGACCGGGATGCGGGAGCGGGCGGCCCTCGTGGGGGGCGGGCTCAGGGCGGGCGCGGGCCCTGACGGTGGTTTCCTCGTGGAGGCGGAACTTCCCTGGGGGACCGGATGACCCCCGTGGAGCTGGAGACGGAGACACATGTGATCAGGGCATTGGTCGCTGACGACCAGGCGGTCGTACGCACCGGCTTCGTCAACCTCCTGAACACCCAGGAGGACATAGACGTCGTCGGCGAGGCCGAGGACGGTGTGCAGGCGGTGCGCATCGCCGCCGAGACCCGCCCCGACCTCGCCCTCCTCGACATCCGGATGCCGCACAAGAACGGCATCGACGCGGCCCGGGAGATCCTGGCCGCCTCCGAGGGCGCGACGAAGGTGCTGATGCTGACCACCTTCGGCCTCGACGAGTACGTGTACGACGCGCTGGCGGCCGGAGCGGGCGGCTTCCTGCTCAAGGACGCCACCTTCCCCGAACTGCTGCACGCCGTGCGGGTGGTGGCCGACGGCAACGCCCTGCTGTCACCGGAGATCACCAAGCGGCTGATCGCCGAGTTCGTCCACGCGCGCGCCTCCCGGCTGCCCGTCCGCCCGCCCGCCGACCTCACGGCGCGGGAGACCCAGGTGCTGACCCTGATCGCCCGAGGGCTGTCCAACGCGGAGATCGCGGACCGCCTCACCATCACCGACCACACAGTGAAGACCCACATCAACCGCCTCTTCACCAAGCTCCAGCTGCGCGACCGAGCGCAGGCCGTGATCGTGGCCTACGAGATGGGGCTGGTCCGGGCGGGCGGTGAGCCAGGGGCCCGGCGCCGGTAGTCACCGGTGCCGGGCCCCTGCCCCGCGTCGGCCGTTCCGGACCCTCAACCGGAGAAGCCGACGTGCGCGAGCCGCAGAGAGCCGCGCAGCCTGATGCGGAGGTCGTGCACGCCGTCGGCGGGGAAGTCGGCGGCGAGTTCCACGTAGTCGTAGGGCCCCGCGGTGGGCGTCCGCGGCGACAGTGCCGCCGCCGACGGGCCTCCGTCCAGGGAGAGTTCCGCGGTGCCCCCGCCCGCCACCGACAAGGTCACCGAGGTGACCCCGGGACCGAAGTCGCAGGAGCGGAAGAGGAGTTCACCGGAGCCGCCGCCCGCAGGCGTCACCGCGTCGCCCGACACCTTCGTCCGGTCGACGATCTCCGTGCCGCTCTGCTCGTCGAAGTCGGCCGCGTCCAGGCCGGCTTCGCGGACCGGACGGGGAGCGGCCGGGTCCCCGGCGAGGGTCACGGTCGTCGACAGGCGCACGTCCTCGCTGGAGGCGCCCACCAGCAGCGCGTACGGGCCCTGCTCCAGCCGCCACCGGCCGTGCGCGACGTCCCAGAACGCGAACGCGGACAGCGGGACGTCGAAGGACACCTCGGCCCGCTCGCCCGGGGCCAGCGTGAGCCGGCGGTGGGCCAGCAGTTCCCGGCGCGGGCGCGGGACCGAGGGCTCCTCGGCGCGGGCGTAGAGCTGGGCCACCTCGTCGGCGGTGACCTGCCCGGTGTTGGTGACGGTGAAGGACACGCGGACCGCGTCGTCCCCGGCCAGGGCGGAGAGGTCCGCGTACCCGAAGGACGCGTAGGACAGGCCGTGCCCGAACGGGAAGAGCGGCGTCCCCTCGAAGTACAGGTAGGTCTGGCGGCTGCCGATCACGTCGTAGTCGAGCAGGCCGGGCAGGTCGGCGTCGTCGGCGTACCAGGTCTGCGGGAGCCGCCCGGCGGGGGAGACGTCACCGGCGAGGACCCGGGCCAGCGCGGTGCCGGCCGCCTGACCGCCGTGCGCCGTCCACAGCACCGCCGGGAGCGCGTCGGCTTCGACCGCGTACGGGTAGGCGGAGACCAGCGCCAGCACCGTGCGCGGGTTGGCGGCGCGGGCGGCGCGCAGCAGGCGCTCCTGGTGGGCCGGCAGCCGCAGGGTCGTACGGTCCTCCGTCTCCCGGCCGTTGATGTGCGGGTCGTTGCCCGCCACCACCACGACCACGTCCGCCCCGGCCGCCACCCGCGCCACCGCGTCCTCGCCGCGCTCGGCGACGACCAGTTCGAAGACCTCGGCGTCCGCGTCGTCCGCGGCAACCTTCAGGCCGTCGGCGGCGACATGGACAGGGCGACCCGTTCCCGAGTGCCGCAGGAGGTGACCGTCGCCATGGGGTTCGAGCCGGAAGGTCTCCTGGACGACCCAGCCGCCGGGCTGGTCGGCGGAGGCGCGCACGAAACCGTCCTCGGCGACGGACAGGTACCGGCCGTCCGGCGCGCGCAGGGTGAGGACGCCCTCGCCCCAGTCGGCCAGCGAGAGTTCGGTGCCGGTGGCGTCGGCGGTCAGCGGCGGCAGGTCGGTGCGGCCGGCGATCAGGGCCGGATCGAGGGCGCCCTCGGCACCCCGGGACTCGGCGGGGGAGTCGTCCGCGGGCAGTACGTGCAGGAACCTGCCGTCACGGGTGCGCAGCCGTACCCGGTCCACCCCCTCGGCGAAGCTCACCCGCTCGGCGCCGAAGCGCTCGTACAGGCCCTCCAGCGGAGTGGAGCGGTGGATGAGCGTGCCGCTGTACCAGTCGAGCTTGCACTCGTCGGCGAGCAGGCCGACGACGGCGATCCGGGTGTCGGGGGCCAGCGGCAGCACACCGTCGTTCCTGAGCAGGACCACTGCCTGCTCGGCCGCCTCCCGCGCGAGCTCCCGGTGCTCCGGCGTGTCGAAGTCCGTGGCGGTGTCCGCCGTGACGGCGTGCGGGTCCCGCTCCGGGTCGAACTCGCCGAGCCGGAAGCGGACCGACAGCTGCCGGCGTACGGCGGTGTCGATGTCGGCCTCGGTCAGCAGGCCCCGCTCCAGGGCGCCCCGGACGCGGGCGACGATCTTCGAGGAGTCCGTGCCGTGGTCGGTGAAGCTGTCCACGCCGGCCCGCAGCGCCGCCGCGGTCGCCTCCTCGTGTGTGTCGAAGTAGTGCTCGGAGTCGACCAGGTTGGAGGGCGCGCCCGCGTCCGAGCAGACCAGGAGGTCGTCCTCGGTCCAGGTGCGCAGGTGCCGGCCGAGGTACGGGGAGACGTGGTTGGGGCGGCCGTTGACCAGGTTGTAGGCGGGCATCACCCCGGCCACCGCGCCCGCCTCCACCGTCTCGTGGAAGGCGCGCAGGTCGTACTCGTGGAGGACGCGCGGACGGACGGACGCCGAGGACGTGTCCCGGTCGGTCTCGTTGTTGTGCGCGAGCCAGTGCTTGAGGACGGGCGCGGTGCGCCAGTACGTCGGGTGGTCGCCGCGCAGGCCGCGGGTGTACGCGGTGGCGATGGCCGAGGTGAGCTTCGGGTCCTCGGAGTAGCCCTCCTCGTTCCGGCCCCACAGGGGGTGGCGCAGCAGGTTCACGGTCGGGGACCAGACGTTGAGGCCGACGCGCTCGTCGCGGGCGCGCATCGCCCTGGCCTCCTTGGACACCGCCTCGCCGACGCGGCGCACCAGGTCCTCGTTCCAGGTAGCGCCGAGACCCACGGCCTGCGGGAACACGGTCGCCGGCCCCATCCAGGCCACCCCGTGCAGCGCCTCCTGGCCGGTGCGGAACGCGGCGATACCGAGGCGTTCGACGGCGGGGGCGAACTGGTGCAGGAAGGCGGTCTTCTCGTCGAGCGTGAGCCGCGACAGCAGGTCGTCGACGCGCTTCCCGAACGGCAGGTGCGGATCGCGGAAAGGCGGCGTGGGCGGCGTGGGTGCGGTCACGTGAGGTTCCCCTTGCGATGGAGCGGCAGCGCTTTCGAAGCGCTTCGATGCTCAGTCGGCGTCATGGTGGGTGTCAAGCCGTATGCGCACACCGACTCCGGCCTCTCGTCACAATCCAAGTGCCGTATGACCACGGTGAGTCGCCGTCCGGCCCGGCAAACCTCGGAGGAATCTTGGAAGCGACCCTTGTGCGCCCCCAGACGTTCACTTAACCTCACTGCAACATCGAAGCGCTTCGACTACGGAGACGGTGAACCGAGGACGCACCTTCCGGTGCATCCGGAACCGCGCATTCCTCCGACGACCGCTTCAGCTCAGCCAGTTCCAGTGAAGACACCGCAGCCGACGGCCACCGCCGGGTGTCCTGGTGCGCCATGAAGGGTTGACGCAATGACGCCGAACGCCGCCTCCGGTCCCAGCCGGAGAAAGTTCCTCGCCTCCACCGCGGCCGTCACCGCAGCGGTGGCGGGAGGGGTGCCGCTGCTCTCCGCCTGCGGCGGGGGGTCCGACGGCGGTTCGCGGGACGGCACCACGTCGGGCAAGGACGCCAAGAAGCTGCTGCCGGCGTACGTGGCCAGCAACGTGGTCACCCCCGACATCCCCAGCAAGAACGGCTCCGCGATCGGCTTCACCGGCAAGCTCGACCTCGCGGACCTGAAGACCTCGGTGCCCAAGAAGCTCGGCAAGGGCGGCCGGGTCACGATCATGTCGCCGTTCTGGGGCTCCCCGCCGAAGGAGGACAACGCCTACTACAAGGCGATGAACGACCTCATCGGCGTCGACGTGGTCTGGCAGAACCAGGACGGCAACACCTACGACCAGAAGCTCGGCGCGGTCCTCGCCTCCAGCGAGGTGCCCGACGTGGTGGTCGTGCCCGGCTGGAACATGACCGGCAAGATACCCAGCGCCATCATCGGCAAGTTCGCCGACCTCGGCCCCTACCTCTCCGGTGACGCGGTCAAGGAGTACCCCAACCTCGCGGCGATCCCCACCGACGCCTGGCAGCGGTCCATCTTCGGCGGCAAGCTGCGCGGCCTGCCGATGCCGTCCTCGTACGTCACCGGCATCGTGCCGCTGTACCGGCAGGACATCTTCGAGAAGGAGGGCTACGAAGTCCCCCGGTCCTGCGACGAGTTCATGGCGCTGGCCAAGGACGCCACCAACGCGAAGGCCAAGCGCTGGGCCTGCCTGGACATGAAGTGGACCGCCTTCAACGCCTTCGGTGTGCTCTCCGGCAACGAGAAGTCCCTCGGCTGGAACGAGGTCGACGGCAAGCTGGTCTACCGCATCGAGACCGACGAGTACCTCGAGGCCCTGGAGTGGACGCGCAAGCTCTTCGCCGCCGGCGTCGTGCACCCCGACGCCAAGCTCGGCAAGTCCAACGCCGCCGACCCCGGACCCAAGTTCGCCGCCGGCGAGTTCCTCGTCTACAACCAGGACTCCTCGCAGTGGTGGAGCCGCACCGCCGAACAGGCCGTCCAGAACCCCGAGTTCAAGATCTGGGGCATGGACATCTGGGGACACGACGGCGGTGACCCCACGCTGTGGGCGCAGAACCCGGCCGGCATCTTCGCCTTCGTCAACAAGGACGCCCCGGAGTCCGTGATCCGCGACGTGCTGGCCGTCGCCAACACGACCGCCGCGCCGTACGGGACCAAGGAGTACATGGCCACCAACTACGGCGTCGAGGGCACCCACTACACCGTCAAGGACGGGGTGCCCACCAAGACCGAGCAGGGCAACATCGACGTGATGAACGCCTACGTGATGGTCGCGAGCCCCGCTCCGACCATCGCCCACCCCGACTTCCCCGAGGTCGCCAAGGGGCAGGTGGAGTGGCAGCAGCGGATGGGCGCCTTCACCAAGAAGTCCACGTTCTACGGCATGCAGATCGTCGAGCCCGCCCGCTGGACCAACCTCTCCAACGACTTCGAGCAGCTGGAGGACGACGTCATCCGCGGCCGCAAGAAGATCAGCGACATGCAGCAGGCCGTCTCCGACTGGCGGAGCAAGGGCGGCGACAAGCTGCGCGACTGGTACAAGAAGCTGCTCGACGAGAACGGCACGGCGACGGGCTGACCGGTACCGAGGCAAGGAGAACGGCCGTGTCGAACAGCACGGTGCCTCGGGCCAGGGCCGAGGCCGATGCGACGAAGAAGACCCCGGTGGCGTCCGGCGACGCCACCGGCCCCCGGAAGGGCAAGCCGAGCACGGGGAAGCTCAGCCTGCGACTGAGGTTCCGTCGGGACCGCGTACTGCTGCTGATGACGCTGCCGGCCGTCCTGCTGGTACTGCTCTTCAACTACGTACCGATCCTCGGCAACGTCGTCGCCTTCCAGGAGTACGACCCCTACATCAGCGACAACGGGATCGTCTCCATCCTGCACAGCCCCTGGGTGGGGCTGGAGAACTTCCAGCGGATCTTCGAGGACTCCGCCTTCTGGAACTCGGTGCAGAACACGCTGGTGCTCTTCGTGCTCCAGCTCGTCCTGTACTTCCCCGTCCCCATCCTGCTCGCGCTGCTCATCAACAGCGTGGTCCGGCCCCGCGTCCGGGCCGTCGCGCAGGCCATCCTCTACCTGCCGCACTTCTTCTCCTGGGTGCTGGTCATCGCCGTCTTCCAGCAGCTGCTCGGCGGAGCGGGGCTCCTCTCCCAGCTGCTGCGCGACCACGGGTACGACGGGCTCAGCCTCATGACCGACCCGGAGACCTTCAAGTTCCTGGTCACCGCGCAGAGCGTGTGGAAGGACGCCGGCTGGGGGATCATCGTCTTCCTCGCCGCCCTCGCCTCGGTCAGCCCCGACCTGTACGAGGCCGCCGCGATGGACGGCGCCAACCGCTGGCGCCGCATGTGGCACGTCACGCTGCCCGCCCTGCGCCCGGTGATCGCCCTGCTGCTGGTGCTGCGCGTCGGCGACGCCCTGACGGTCGGTTTCGAACAGATCCTCCTGCAACGCGACGCCGTCGGACCGGGAGCCGCGGAGGTCCTCGACACCTTCGTGTGGTGGAACGGCGTGCGCAACCAGGACTTCGGCTACGCCGCCGCCGCGGGGCTGGTCAAGGGCGTCATCAGTCTGGGCCTGGTCCTCATCGCGAACAAGGTGGCCCACCTCATGGGCGAGCAGGGGGTGTACAAGAAGTGACCGCCGTTCAGGAAACGACCGCCGTGAGCCACGAACCCGCACGCAGGCCGAGCCGCTGGGCGGCCCCGCCCCGGCCGGTGTGGGAGGAGAAGCCCAGCCCGGCCGGGCTCGCCGGCAAGGGCCTGGTCCTGCTCCTGGCCTGCCTGGGCATCCTGTTCCCGCTGTGGATCGTCGTCGTCACCAGCCTCTCCTCGCGCAAGGCCATCGACGAGGCCGGCGGTCTGGTGATGATCCCGACGGACATCACCTTCGTCGCCTACCAGGAACTGCTCAGCGGCGGCCAGGTCACCCGGGCCGCGCTCGTCAGCATCGGCGTCACCCTCGTCGGCACCCTGTTCTCGATGGCGGTGTCGGTGCTGTGCGCCTACGGGCTGTCCCGCAGCGGCTCGCTGGGCCACCGCTGGATCCTCATGGTGCTGCTGGCCACGATGTTCTTCAGCGCGGGCCTCATCCCCACCTACCTGCTGGTGCAGTCCCTGGGCCTGACCGACAGCTACCTGGCGCTGATCCTGCCCAGCGCGATCAGCGTCTTCAACATCCTGGTGCTGCGCGGCTTCTTCATGGGCATCTCGCAGGAACTGATCGACAGCGCCCGCATCGACGGCGCCGGGGACCTGCGCATCCTGTGGCAGATCGTGCTGCCGCTGTCCCGCGCGGTCGTCGCGGTGATCACCCTGTTCTACGCCGTCGGCTACTGGAGCGCATGGTTCAACGCCTCCCTGTACCTCAACGACCAGGACATGCTGCCCCTGCAGAACGTCATGATCCAGCTCGTGCAGAAGCAGGAGGCGCCGGTCGGCCTCGGCCAGGCGATCAAGACCGGTGAGCTGTCCGGCCTGGCTGTGCAGATGGCCGTCATGGTCATGGCCCTGTTGCCCGTCGCCGTGCTGTCGCCCTTCGTCCAGCGCCACTTCAAGAAGGGGATGCTGACCGGCGCGGTCAAGGGCTGACGCCGGCCCCTCGATCGCCGCCGTGGCCGTCCGCCCCTCGATCCCCGCCGTGGCCACCCGCCCCTTGATCCCCGCCGTGGCCGTCCGCTCCTGACCAGCGGCCGGCCACGACGGACCCCTCACGCACGCCCCGCCCCGTCCCTCCCCGAGCCGCACAGAACGAGGTATGTCATGCATGCGTCCGTGTCACGCCCGAGCCGGCGTGCCGTTCTCGCCGGGACCGCGGCCGCCGCCGCACTCACCGCCGTCCCCGTCGCACCCCGGCGTGCGCACGCCGCCGAGGACGCGGCGGACGGCACCGCCGCCTACCGCTGGCGCAACGTCGTCATCGGCGGCACCGGATTCATCACCGGCGTGCTCTTCCACCCCCGCGTCCGCGGTCTCGCCTACGCCCGTACCGACATCGGCGGCGCCTACCGCTGGGACGACCGCGCCGCCCGCTGGACCCCGCTGCTCGACCACATCGGCTGGGACGACTGGAACCTCCTGGGCGTCGAGGCGATGGCCGTCGACCCCGCCCACCCGGACCGGCTCTACCTGGCCTGCGGCACCTATTCCCAGGCGTGGTCGGGCAACGGCGCGATCCTGCGCTCCGAGGACCGGGGCAGGACCTGGCGGCGCACCGACCTCACCGTGAAGCTCGGCGCCAACGAGGACGGCCGGGGCACCGGCGAGCGGCTGCTGGTCGACCCCCGCGACAGCGACACCCTCTGGCTGGGCACCCGGCACGACGGCCTGTGGAGGTCGTCCGACCGTGGCGCCACCTGGGCCCCCGCCCCCGGCTTCCCCGCCACCGCGACCGCCACCGGTCAGGGCGTGACCCTCCTCGTGGCCGCGGGCCGCACCGTCCACGCCGGCTGGGGCGACGCCGACGGCAGCGCACCGAACCTGTTCCGCACGACCGACGGCACCACCTGGCACGCCGTCCCCGGGCAGCCCTCCGGCACCGCGGCCAAGGTCCCGGTCCGCGCCGCGTACGAGGCCCACAGCCGTGAGCTGTACGTGACGTACGCCGACGCACCCGGACCCAACGGGCAGTCCACCGGCAGCGTGCACAAGCTGCGCACCACCGACGGCCGCTGGACCGACGTCACACCGGTCGAGCCGGGAGGCACCGGCGACGACGGCTCCACCGACAGCTTCGGATACGGAGGCGTCGCCGTCGACGCCCGCCGCCCCGGCACCGTCGTCGTCTCCACCAACAACCGGTGGGCGGCCGTCGACACGCTGTTCCGGACCACCGACGGAGGCCGCACCTGGACGTCCCTCAAGGAGTCCGCCGTCCTAGACGTGTCCGAGACCCCCTACCTGCGGTGGGGCGAGGAGCAGCCCAAGTTCGGCTGGTGGATCCAGGCCGTCGCCCTCGACCCGTACGACTCGAAGCACCTCGTGTACGGCACCGGCGCCACCCTCTACGGCACCCGCGACCTGCGCCACTGGGCCCCGCAGATCCGCGGCCTGGAGGAGACGTCCGTGACCCAGCTGATCTCACCCCCGCGCGGGCGGGCCCACCTGCTCAGCGGGTCGCGGGACATCGGCGTCATGTACCACGAGCGGCTCACGGCGTCCCCGGCGCGCGGCATGGCCACCAACCCGGTGTCCGGATCGGCGACCGGACTCGCGCAGGCCGCGCGCAGACCGGCGTACGTCGTGCGGGCGGGCTGGGGAGACCACGGCAACGGCGCCTACTCGCGCGACGGCGGGATCACCTGGGCGCCCTTCGCGTCCCAGCCCGGCATCGCCAAGGACGCCCCGGGACCGATCGCGACCAACGCCGACGGCAGTGTGCTGCTGTGGTCCTTCGTGCACTGGGACGGCACCAAGCACCCGGCATACCGCTCGGCGGACAACGGCACGACCTGGACCGAGGTCCCCTCCTTCCCCAAGGGCGCCACGCCGGTCGCCGACCCGGTGGACCCGACGGTGCTCTACGCCTACGACACCGATGCGGGGACGCTGCTCGCCAGCGCGGACGGCGGCCGCTCCTTCACCGCCCGCGCGACCGGACTACCCGCCGGCGACAGCCAGTTCAAGCTGGTCGCGGCGCCCGGCCGGAGCGGCGACCTGTGGCTGAGCACCAAGTGGAACGGCCTCTACCGCTCCACCGACGGCGGCACCACCTTCACCAAGGTCGACAGCTGCTGGGCCTCCCACACCCTCGGCTTCGGCAAGGCCGCCGACGGCGCCGACTACCCGGCGATCTACCAGGTCGGCTCCACCGAGGCCATCACCGCCGTCTACCGCTCCGACGACGAGGCGCGGACCTGGACGCGGATCAACGACGACCAGCACCAGTGGGGCTGGACCGGCGAGACCATCACCGGCGACCCCCGCGTCCACGGCCGCGTCTACCTCGCCACCAACGGGCGCGGCATCCAGTACGGAGAACCGACCTGATGCCCAGCCTCGCGGACACCACCCGCAACCGCGTCCTCTTCGGAGGCGACTACAACCCCGAGCAGTGGCCGGAGGAGACCTGGCACGAGGACGTCCGCCTGATGAAGGCCGCCGGCGTCAACTCGGTCACCCTCGGCGTCTTCTCCTGGGCGAGGCTCGAACCGCGCCCCGGCGCGTACGAATTCGGCTGGCTGGACCGCCTCATGGACCTGATGCACACGCACGGCATCGGCGTCGTCCTCGCCACCCCCACCGCGTCGCCCCCGCCGTGGCTGGGCCGGCTGCACCCGGACACCCTGCCCGTCGACGAGGACGGCCGCACCGAGCGGTGGGGCGGACGCCAGCACTTCTCGCACTCCAGCGCCACCTACCGCCGCCACGCCGCCGCCGTCACCGAGGCCCTGGCCGCCCGCTACGCCGGCCACCCCGCGCTCACGATGTGGCACATCAACAACGAGTACTGCACCTCCGACCACGGCGACGAGGCCGCCGTCCGCTTCCGCCGCTGGCTCAAGGACAGGTACTCCACCCTCGACGCCCTCAACACCGCCTGGGGCACGGCCTTCTGGAGCCAGGGCTACGGCGACTGGGAGGAGATCCTCCCGGCCCGCCGCACCCACTACCTGAAGAACCCCACCCAGGTGCTGGACTTCCGGCGCTTCACCTCCGACATGCTCCTGGAGTGCTTCACCGCGGAGCGCGACATCGTCCGACGCCACACCCCGCACCTGCCGGTCACCACCAACTTCATGCCGCTGTGGTTCGGCCAGGACGCCTGGCGCTGGGCCGAGGAGGAGGACGTCGTCTCCGTCGACCTCTACCCGGACCCGCGCGACCCCCTCGGCGCCCAGCACGGCGCCCTCGTCCAGGACATGACCCGCTCCCAGGCGCGCGGCCCGTGGATGCTCATGGAGCAGGCGGCCGGACCGGTCAACTGGCGCGGCGCCAACCACCCCAAGCCGCGCGGCCTCAACCGCCTGTGGTCGTTGCAGGCCGTGGCGCGCGGCGCCGACGCCGTCTGCTACTTCCAGTGGCGGCAGTCGAGGCAGGGGGCCGAGAAGTTCCACTCCGGGATGGTCGGTCACGCGGGGGAGCGGGGGCGGACGTACCAGGAGGTCAGGCAGCTCGGCGCGGACCTGGCGAAGCTCGGCCCGCACGTGGCGGGCACCCACGTCACGGCCGACGTCGCAGTCCTGCACGACTGGCACTCCTGGTGGGCCGGCGCCCAGGACGGCCGCCCCTCCACCCGCTTCGACTACCCGGACGTCCTGCACGCCTGGCACTGGGCCCTGTGGGAGGCCCACCTCACCACCGACTTCGCCCACCCCGAACACGACCTCACCCCCTACCGCGTGGTCGTCGTGCCCCAGCTCTACGCCCTCACCGACGCCGCGATCGACAACCTCCTGGCCCACGTCCGCCGCGGCGGCACCCTCGTCTGCGGTTTCCTCACCGGCATCGCCGACGAGGACGACCGGGTCAGGCCCGGCGGCATGGACGCCCGGCTGCGCGAGCTGTTCGGCATCCGGACCCTGCACGAGTGGTGGCCGCTGGAGACGGAGGAGACCGCCGCCTGCGACGGATTCCGGGGCACCCTGTGGTCGGAGGAGATCGAACCCGACGGCACCGCCACCGAGACCGTCCCCTACAAGGGCGGCGAGCTGGACGGGCTCCCGGCCGTCCTGCGCAAGGACCGCGCCTGGTACGTCTCCACCCTCCCCGAGCCCGGGGCGCTGCGCGACCTCCTCACCCGCGCCTGTGCCGACGCGGGCGTCCGCCCGGTGCTCGACGGACTCCCGGCCGAGGTCGAGGCCGTACGCCGCGGAGAGCAGCTGTTCCTCCTCCACCACGGCCGCGAACCGGTCACCGTCGACGTCCCCGGCACCCACCGGGACCTGCTGACCGGCGAGACCGTCACCGACCGCGTCACCCTCGGCCGCTACGGCGTCGCTGTCCTCACGGAGCCGGCCTCATGACGGGCGCACCCGCATCCGGCGCGGCCACGAGCGGCACGCCCGTCCACGGCACCTGGGAGCCCGAACCGGCCGCCCGCTGGGAGGACGCCTTCCTGAGCGGCAACGGCCGCCACGGCGCCCTCGTGTTCGGCGATCCGCACGCCGACCGGGTCGTCGTCACCCACCACACCCTCGTCCGCCCCGCCGGCGACGAGGAGCACCGCCGGCCACCCCGGCTCGCCGCCGAACTCCCCGCCCTCCAGGACCGCCTGCTGAGCGGCGACACCACCGCGGCCGAGGGCTTCACCGACGGCCGCCCGCTGCAATGGGTGCGCCCCTTCCACCCCGCCTTCCGGCTCCGCCTGAACCGGCCGCCCGGCGACACCGACGCCCCCTACTGCCGCCGGGTCGACTTCACCACCGGCGAGACCACCGCCACCTGCGGCGCCTGGACCAGCCGTGTCTTCGTCTCCCGCGCCGACGACGTGATCGTCCAGCAGGTCACCGCCCCGCACCTCACCCTCGACCTGTCCCTCGACCCCGGCCTGCCCGGCGCCCCCGCAGGGCTCGGCGTCGGCCACGGCGCCGTCCTCACCCCCGAGGGCGCCCTGCTCAGCCTGCGCGCCCGGTACCCCGGCGACAGCGGCCTGGCGTACACCGGCGTCACCCTGGTCGCCGTCACCGGCGGCACCACGAAGCTGGTACCGCCCGGTGTACTCGTCGAGGGCGCAACGGAGGTCCTGCTCCTCACCCGGGTGCGCCGGCACACCGGCGAGCTGGACGCGGTCGCCGAGGGCCGCGCCCTGCGCGACCTGCCGGACGGGGCGTCGTACGAGGGCCTCCTCGCCCGCCACCTCGCCCTGCACCGCACCGCCTACGACCGCGTCACCCTCGACCTCGCCGCCGACCCCGCCGAACGCGCCCTGCCGGGCTCCGCGCTGCTCGAACGCCCGCGCGGCACGGCGCTCCTGGAACGGCTCTTCGCGGCCGGCCGCTACCACCTGCTCTCCGCCAGCGGGATGCTGCCGCCCCGCCTGACCGGCCTGTGGACCGGCGACTGGGACACGGCCTGGTCGGGAGCGTTCACCACCAACGCCAACCTCAACCTCCAGACCGCCTCCGCGGCCGCCGCCGCCCTCCCCGAGGTCACCGAGGCACACGCGGCCCTCGTCCACCGGCAGCTCCCGGACTGGCGGGACAACGCCCGCGCGATCTTCGGCACCCGGGGCGTCGTCGCTCCCTCCCACACCGACGGCGAGTCCGGGCACACGTACCACTTCAGCCGCGAGTACCCCCTGCACCTGTGGACGGCGGGCGCCGACTGGCTGCTGAAGCCCCTCGTCGACCACGACGAGACGTACGGCACCCGCGACCCCCGCACCACCGCCGCGCTCGCCGAAACCGCCCTGTTCTACGAGGACTTCCTCACCCGCACCGACGAGAACGGCCATGTGGCCGTCGTCCCCTCCTACTCGCCGGAGAACCGCCCCGCGAACGCGAGTTGGGGCACCGTCGACGCGGCCATGGACCTCTCCGCCGCCCGGCACGCCCTGCTGACCGCCGCCGACCGCCACCCCGAGCACGCCGACCGCTGGCGCGCGCTCGCCGACCGCCTCCCGCCCCACCGGGTCAACGCCGACGGCGCGCTCGCCGAATGGGCCCGGCCGGGCCTGACGGACACCTACGACCACCGCCACCTCAGCCACCTCTACGGCGTCTGGCCGCTCGACGAGATCAACCCCTACGACACCCCCGGACTCGCCGAGGCCGCCCACCGCGCCCTCGAACTGCGCGGCGCCGAGAACGACTCCGCCCACGGCCACCTCCACCACGCCCTGATCGCCGCACGCCTGCGCGACGGCGACCGGGTCGCCCACGCCCTCGGCCGGGTGCTCGACGGCGACTACTTCCACGCCTCCCTGATGAGCGCGCACTACCCCCACCGAGACGTCTACAACGCGGACGCCGCACACGCCCTGCCGGCCGTGCTCATCGAGATGCTCGTGCAGTCCACCCCCGGCCGGCTGGTCCTGCTGCCCGCCCTCCCGGCGTCCTGCCAGCAGGGCGAGATCAAGGGCGTACGCACCCGGTTCGGGGCTGTACTCGACCTCGCCTGGACGCCCGGCGGCGAGGCGACGGCCGTCCTGCGCCCAGGCCGCACGCACCGCATCGAACTCAGGACTCCCTCCGGCACCGAACCGCTCGACCTCGTCGCCGGAGAGGACCGCGTCATCAGCGTGAAGACGCGGTAGCACCCGCGCACCTCCCCCCACCCATGGAAGGAAACGCCATGGCACCACGCACCCGCACCCTGACCGCCCTGCTGGCCCCGGCCCTCGCGCTAGGCGCCACCGCCGGCCTCGCCTCCGCCCCCGCCCAGGCAGCCGTCTGGAACTCCTGCGACCAGTGGGGCAACACGACCCTGAACGGCTACACCCTCTACAACAACATCTGGGGCTCCGGCGCCGGCAGCCAGTGCGTCTGGGCCAACTCCGGCACCGAATGGGGCGTCTGGGCCGACCACCCGAACACCGGCGGCATCAAGTCCTACCCGAACGCCAAGAAGGTGATCAACAAGCCGATCGCCTCCCTCGGGTCGCTCCGCAGCAGCTACGACGTCACGGTCCCGACGTCCGGCGCGTACAACACCTCGTACGACATCTGGGACACGGACTACGACTACGAGATCATGCTCTGGGTCAACCACAACGGCGCCGTCGGCCCGCTGGGCACCGCGCAGGGGACCGTCAGTCTCGGCGGTCACACCTGGAACGTCTACAAGGGCGACAACGGGGCCAACGAGGTCTTCTCGTTCCTTCGCACCTCGGACTCGAACTCCGGCACCGTCGACATCCTGCCGATCCTGAAGTGGATCAAGGACACCAAGGGCTGGATGGGCAACGAGACCATCGGTGACGTGCAGTTCGGCTACGAGATCACCTCGTCCGCGGGAGGACTCGACTTCCGCACCGACAACCTGACGGTCAGCGGCGGCTGACGCCACCGCACCACGGCCGGGGGCCGGCCCCATCCGGGGCCGGTCCCTTCGCGTCCGCCTCCGGTCTACTCCGCGACGGGCAGCCGCGCCCCGTCCCGCAGGAACAGCGGAATCCGGTCCAGCGGCGCGTCCACCGTCACGGCGGCCCCGCCCTCGTACGTCTCGCCCGTCCACGCGTCCGTCCAGCGCGCGCCCGCCGGAAGATACGCCGTGCGCTCCGTCGCCCCGGCCGTCAGCACCGGTGCGACCAGCAGGTCCCGGCCGAGGAGGTAGGCGTCGTCGACGTCCCACGCGGCCCGGTCCTCGGGGAACTCCAAGAACAGCGGCCGCATCACCGGCAGCCCGTCCTCGTGCGCCTCGCGCATGACGTCCAGGACGTAGGGCTTCAGCCGCTCGCGCAGCCACAGGTACCTCTCCAGGACCGGGTACGCCTCCTCGCCGTAGGACCACACCTCGTTCGGGCCGCCGGTCATGTCCGGGCCCAGCGGCATCCCGGGGTCGCGGAAGCCGTGCAGGCGCATCAGCGGGGACAGCGCGCCGAACTGGAACCAGCGGACCAGCACCTCCCGGTACGCCGGGTCGTCCGGGTCGCCGCCGTGGAAGCCGCCGATGTCCGTGTTCCACCAGGGGATGCCGGAGAGGGCGGTGTTCAGACCGGCCGCGACCTGGCGGCGCAGGGTCGCGAAGTCGGTGCCGATGTCCCCGGACCACAGCGCGGCGCCGTGGCGCTGACTGCCCGCCCACGCCGAGCGGTTGAGGGTGATCACCTCGTCCACGCCGGCGGCGCGCAGGCCCTCGTCGAAGGCGCGGGAGTTCTCGGCCGGGTACAGGTTCCCGACCTCCAGTCCCGGCCCCGCCCAGTAGCGCAGGTTCTCCGGGAAGCCGGGCTTCAGCTCGGGCTCGCAGGCGTCCAGCCAGAAGGCGGTGATGCCGTACGGGTCGAGGTAGTTCTCCTTGACCCTCGACCACACGAACTCGCGGGCCTCGGGGTTGGTGGCGTCGTAGAAGGCCACCTGGACCGTGGACGCGACCTCCTTGTCCGGCCAGTCGGCGTGCGCCATCGGGCCGTACTGGGTGCCGATGAACCAGCCGCGCTGCTCCATGACCGGATGGTTCTCGGAGAGCGGGGACACCGACGGCCAGACGCTCACCACCAGCTTGATGCCCAGCTCGTCCAGCTCACGGACCATGGCGGCCGGGTCGGGCCACTCGGCGGGGTCGAACTTCCACTCGCCCAGGTGTGTCCAGTGGAAGAAGTCGCAGACGATGGCGTCGATGGGGAGTCCGCGCCGCTTGTACTCCCGAGCGACGGCGAGGAGTTCGTCCTGCGTGCGGTAGCGCAGCTTGCACTGCCAGAAGCCCGCCGCCCACGCCGGCAGCATGGGCGTACGGCCGGTCACCGCGCTGTAGCGGCGCTGGGTGTCGGCCGGTGTGCCGGCGGTGATCCAGTAGTCGATCTGGCGGGCGGAGTCGGCGACCCAGCGCGTGCCGTTGTGGGCCAGCTCCACGCGCCCGATCGCCGGGTTGTTCCACAGCAGCGTGTAGCCGCGGCTGGAGGTGAGGACGGGTATGGACACCTCGGCGTTGCGCTGGACCAGGTCCACGACCAGGCCCTTCTGGTCGAGGCGGCCGTGCTGGTGCTGGCCGAGGCCGTACAGCTTCTCGTCGTCGTAGGCGGCGAACCGCTGCTCCAGCCGGTGGTACCCGTTGCCGACCGCCGTGTACAGGCGCGGGCCGGGCCACCAGAAGTGGGCGCGCTCCTCGGCCAGCAGCTCACCGCCGTCGGCCGTCCGCACGAAGCGGACCAGTCCCTCGGCGTCGACCTCCGCGGTCAGCGCCCCCACGGTCAGCGTGGCGTGCCCGCCCTCGATCTTGACGGTGCTCCCGGTCGCCGGGACGTCCGGGAGCAGGGCGCCCGGGAGATCCTCCAGCACGGGGCCGCCGAGCCGGGCCCGGACCCGGACCGCGTCCGGCCCCCACGGCTCGATCCGTACGGTTTCCTGACGGCCGCTCCACTCCAGCGCCCCGTCCCGCTCGCGGAGCGTGCCGACGGTGGGGGAGGACTGGGCGAGGCTGACCTTGGGCGGTGTCTGGGCAGGCTGAGTCACGAGGCATGCTCCTGGGGAGTTCCTGTGGGTGGAAGAGGCACTGCGGGAGGAAGGCCGTGCGGGAGGAACGCGAGCGAGGAAGGTCCGAGGCTCGGTGAGAGGGGCCGGGAGAGGACTGGCTGGGAGAGGACGGCCCCAGGGACGACGGGCCAGGGGAGGGGCAGCGCTACGACCGGACGGGTGCCGGGCCCGAGCTGGCCCGCACCGTCAGCTCCGGCGCGAGCAGCACGACCTCGTCGCTGCCGTGCCCGTCGAGCTTGGCGATCAGCTGCTCCACGGCGCGGCGGCCCATCTCCTGCGCGGGCACGGCGACGGACGTGAGCCGCACCGAGGCCTGGACGGCGACCTGCTCGGGGCAGACCGCGACCACCGACACGTCCTCGGGCACCGCCCGGCCCTGCTGGCGCAACAGGGCGAGCAGCGGCTCGACCGCCGACTCGTTCTGGACGACGAACCCGGTGGTGTCCGGGCGCTCGTCGAAGACCCGGGCCAAGGTGGCGGCCATCGCGTCGTACCCGCCCTCGCAGGGCCGGTGCAGCAGCCGCAGCCCCAGCTCCCGCGCGCGGGAACGCAGCCCGTCGAGCGTGCGCTCGGCGAAGCCGGTGTGCCGTTCGTAGACCGCGGGGGCCTCGCCGATGACGGCGATGTCGCGGTGCCCCAGCTTCGCCAGGTGCTCCACGCACAGCGCGCCGGTCGCCCGGAAGTCGAGGTCGACGCAGGTCAGCCCCGTGGTGTCGGCGGGCAGCCCGATCAGCACGGAAGGCTGGTCGGTGCCCCGCAGCAGCGGCAGCCGCTCGTCGTCGAGTTCGACGTCCATCAGGATCATCGCGTCGGCGAGCCCGCTCCCGGTGACGCGGCGCACCGCGTCGGGGCCCTCCTCGCCGGTCAGCAGCAGGATGTCGTACCCGTGGGTGCGTGCGGTGGTCGCGACCGCGATGGCGATCTCCATCATCACCGGCACGTACATGTCCGTGCGCAGCGGGATCATCAGCGCGATGATGTTCGACCTGCTGCTGGCCAGGGCGCGGGCGCCGGCGTTCGGGTGGTAGCCGAGCTCCCGGATGCTCTCCTCGACCCGCAGGCGGGTGGTGGTGGAGATGGACCGCTTGCCGCTGAGGACGTAGCTCACCGTGCTCGCCGAGACTCCGGCGTGCTGGGCGACCTCGGCGAGGGTGACCATCCAGCTCTCCAAGATGTGTGAAGCGCTTCGACAGCGCGCGGGGCGGGCAACTACGGGTGAGGGTGGTTCGACAGTAGCTTCACCGAGGGTGAGTGTCCATAGTCTGTCGAAGCGCTTCGACAGCTTTGTCCCCCGCAGCCCTGCCCGGGGTGCGTCGGCCGAACGGCCGCACGAAGGGTGGTGGGGCCGTCCGTAATCGGGTACATACGATCGGGTAGCACCGACTAGTAACGTACGTCCGCAAGTTCGCGTATGACGAATCGCGGCGACCTCCGCGGGCGTACCGTCCCCCGATGCCGATTCGCGGCGAGGTGAGCCTCATGTCCGCACCAACCACCCCCTCCTCCCGACCCACCGTCACCGAACGTGAGGCCCGCCAGGTCGCGGAGGCGGCCCGCGAACAGGACTGGCGCAAGCCGAGCTTCGCCAAGGAGCTCTTCCTCGGCCGCTTCCGTCTCGACCTCATCCACCCCCACCCGCTCCCCGCCGACCAGGACGTCCAGCGCGGCGAGGAGTTCCTCGCCAAGCTGCGCGACTTCTGCGAGACGAAGATCGACGGAGCCGTGATCGAGCGCGACGCCCGCATCCCGGACGAGGTGATCACCGGGCTGAAGGAGCTGGGCGCCTTCGGCATGAAGATCGACACCAAGTACGGCGGTCTCGGCCTCACCCAGGTCTACTACAACAAGGCCCTCGCCCTGGTCGGGTCCGCGAACCCCGCGATCGGCGCGCTGCTCTCCGCCCACCAGTCGATCGGCGTGCCGCAGCCGCTGAAGATGTTCGGCACCCAGGAGCAGAAGGACACGTTCCTGCCGCGCTGCGCCCGCACCGACATCTCGGCGTTCCTGCTGACCGAGCCGGACGTCGGCTCCGACCCGGCCCGCCTGGCCACCACGGCCGTCCGGGACGGCGACGACTACGTCCTCGACGGCGTGAAGCTGTGGACCACCAACGGCGTCGTCGCCGACCTGCTGGTCGTCATGGCCCGCGTCCCGAAGTCCGCGGACGGGACGGGCGGCAAGGGCGGCATCACCGCCTTCGTCGTGGAGGCCGCCTCCGAGGGCGTCACCGTCGAGAACCGCAACGCCTTCATGGGCCTGCGCGGCCTGGAGAACGGCGTCACCCGCTTCCACCGGGTGCGCGTGCCGGCCGCGAACCGCATCGGCCCGGAGGGCGCCGGCCTCAAGATCGCCCTCACCACCCTCAACACCGGCCGCCTCTCCCTGCCCGCCATGTGCGTGGGCGCCGGCAAGTGGTGCCTGAAGATCGCCCGTGAGTGGTCGGCGGTGCGCGAGCAGTGGGGCAAGCCGGTCGCGCTGCACGAGGCGGTGGGCGCCAAGATCTCCTTCATCGCGGCGACGACCTTCGCCCTCGAAGCCGTCCTGGACCTCTCCTCCCAGATGGCCGACGAGGACCGCAACGACATCCGCATCGAGGCGGCCCTCGCCAAGCTCTACGGCTCGGAGATGGCCTGGCTGATGGCCGACGAGCTGGTCCAGATCCGCGGCGGCCGGGGCTTCGAGACCGCGGCCTCCCTCGAGGCCCGCGGCGAACGCGCGGTCCCCGCCGAACAGCTCCTGCGCGACCTGCGCATCAACCGCATCTTCGAGGGCTCCACCGAGATCATGCACCTGCTGATCGCGCGCGAGGCCGTCGACGCCCACCTCTCGGTCGCCGGCGACCTGATCGACCCCGACAAGACCCTGTCCGACAAGGCGCGGGCGGGCGCGCAGGCGGGCGTCTTCTACGCCAAGTGGCTGCCGAAGCTCATCGCCGGACCGGGACAGCTCCCGCGCTCGTACGCCGACTTCCACCCGCCCGGTCACCGGGACCTGTCCGGGCACCTGCGCTACGTCGAACGCACCGCCCGCAAGCTCGCCCGCTCCACCTTCTACGCCATGTCCCGCTGGCAGGGCCGGATGGAGACCAAGCAGGGCTTCCTGGGCCGGATCGTCGACATCGGCGCGGAGCTGTTCGCGATGAGCGCCGCCTGCGTCCGCGCCGAGCACCTGCGCGCCGAGGGCGACCACGGCCGCGAGGCCTACCAGCTCGCGGACGCCTTCTGCCGCCAGGCCCGCATCCGCGTCGAGGAACTCTTCGGCCGCCTGTGGACCAACACTGACGACACCGACCGCAAGGTCGTCAAGGGCGTACTGGGCGGCGCCTACGAGTGGCTGGAGCAGGGCATCGTCGATCCGTCGGGCGAAGGCCCCTGGATCGCGGACGCCACCCCCGGAGAAACACGGCGCGCCAACGTCCACCGGCCCATCAGGTAGGACGGTCGCGCGTCAGGGTTCCCGCCGGGGCGCGTCAGGGTTCCCGCCGGGGCCGTCCGCGCCCCGGCGGGAACGCCGGAAGGGCCCCGCCCCTACCCCCTGCGGGCAGCGCGACACCCGTGCGAGGGACGCGCTGTCCTCCCGGAGGGCCGTTGCGGCCACAATGGGGGAATGAGCGACAGTCCAGCCCCCCTCGCCGACCCCCACCTCGTGTACGACCCGGTGGCGGGCGACGGCCCGAAGGACGTGGTGATCCTCGGGTCCACCGGGTCGATCGGGACCCAGGCCATCGACCTCGTGCTGCGCAACCCGGACCGCTTCCGGGTCACCGCCCTGTCCGCCAACGGCGGCCGGGTCGCCCTCCTCGCCGAGCAGGCGTACCGGCTGAAGGCGCGGACCGTCGCCGTCGCCCGCGAGGACGTCGTACCGGCGCTGCGGGAAGCCCTGAGGGCGCAGTACGGCAGCGGGGAGCCGCTCCCCGAGATCCTCGCCGGGCCGGACGCGGCCACCCAGGTCGCCGCCTCCGACTGCCACACCGTCCTCAACGGCATCACCGGCTCCATCGGGCTCGCCCCGACCCTGGCCGCCCTGGAAGCGGGCCGCACCCTCGCGCTCGCCAACAAGGAATCGCTCATCGTGGGCGGCCCGCTGGTCAAGGCCCTCGCCAAGCCGGGGCAGATCATCCCGGTCGACTCCGAGCACGCCGCCCTCTTCCAGGCGCTGGCCGCCGGCACCCGCGCCGACGTGCGCAAGCTGGTCGTCACCGCATCCGGCGGCCCCTTCCGGGGACGCACCAGGGAGCAGCTGGCGGCCGTCACCGTCGAGGACGCCCTCGCCCACCCCACCTGGGCCATGGGCCCGGTGATCACGATCAACTCGGCCACCCTCGTCAACAAGGGCCTGGAGGTGATCGAGGCCCACCTCCTCTACGACATTCCCTTCGACCGCATTGAGGTGGTCGTGCACCCGCAGTCGTATGTCCACTCGATGGTCGAGTACACGGACGGATCGACACTGGCCCACGCCACGCCCCCCGACATGGGCGGGCCCATCGCCGTCGGCCTCGGCTGGCCCGAACGCGTCCCCGACGCCGCCCCCACCTTCGACTGGAGCAAGGCCTCGACCTGGGAGTTCTTCCCGCTCGACAACGAGGCCTTCCCCTCGGTGAACCTGGCCCGGCACGTCGGGCAGCTCGCGGGCACGGCCCCGGCGGTGTTCAATGCCGCCAACGAGGAGTGCGTCGAGGCGTTCCGCTCCGGCGCGCTGCCGTATCTCGGGATCATGGAGACCGTCACGCGGGTGGTCGAGGAACACGGCACCCCCCGTACGGGAACCTCGCTCACCGTCCCGGACGTCCTCGAAGCGGAGACCTGGGCACGCGCCCGGGCCCGGCAACTGGCGGCACAGACGGCGGAGGCCCGTGCATGACGACCCTGATGTTCATCCTCGGCATAGTCGTCTTCGCGGTCGGCCTGCTGTTCTCGATCGCCTGGCACGAGCTGGGGCACCTCTCCACCGCCAAGATGTTCGGCATCCGCGTGCCGCAGTACATGGTCGGCTTCGGGCCGACGCTCTTCTCGCGGAAGAGGGGCGAGACCGAGTACGGCGTCAAGGCCATCCCGTTCGGCGGCTACATCCGCATGATCGGCATGTTCCCGCCCGGCGCCGACGGCAAGCTGGAGGCCCGCTCCACCTCGCCCTGGCGCGGCATGATCGAGGACGCCCGCTCGGCCGCCTTCGAGGAACTGCAGCCCGGTGACGAGAAGCGCCTGTTCTACACGCGCAAGCCGTGGAAGCGCGTCATCGTGATGTTCGCCGGTCCGTTCATGAACCTCGTCCTGGCGGTGGTGCTCTTCCTCACCGTCCTGATGGGCTTCGGCATCTCCCAGCAGACCACCACCGTCAGCTCCGTCTCCCAGTGCGTCATCTCGCAGAGCGAGAACCGCGACGACTGCACCAAGTCCGACCCGGCCTCGCCGGCCGCCGCGGCCGGTCTCCGCGCGGGCGACAAGATCGTCGCCTTCGACGGCGTACGCACCGACGACTGGGACCGCCTGTCCAACATGATCCGCGCCAACCCCGGCGAGACGGTGCCGGTCGTCGTCGAGCGCGACGGCCGGGAGATGACCCTCCAGGCGACCATCGCCACCAACCAGGTCGCGAAGAAGGACGCCAACGGACAGATCGTCGAGGGCGAGTACGTCACCGCCGGCTTCCTCGGCTTCAGCGCCGCCACCGGCGTGGTCAAACAGGACTTCGGCCAGTCCGTGACGTGGATGGGCGACCGGGTCGGAGACGCCGTCGACTCCCTGGCCGCGCTGCCGTCCAAGATCCCCGCCCTGTGGGACGCGGCCTTCGGCGACGGACCCCGCGAGGCCGACTCCCCGATGGGCGTCGTCGGCGCCGCCCGGGTCGGCGGTGAGATCGCCACCCTCGACATCCCGCCCACCCAGCAGCTCGCGATGTTCGTCATGCTGGTGGCCGGCTTCAACCTCTCCCTGTTCCTCTTCAACATGCTCCCGCTGCTGCCGCTGGACGGCGGCCACATCGCGGGCGCCCTGTGGGAGTCGCTGCGCCGGAACGCGGCCAAGGTGCTGCGCCGCCCGGACCCCGGACCGTTCGACGTGGCGAAGCTGATGCCGGTGGCCTACGTGGTGGCGGGCATCTTCGTCTGCTTCACACTGCTCGTCCTGGTGGCGGACGTCGTCAACCCGGTACGGATCAGCTGATCCCCGTACGAACCAGACCTTTCGTATGGTCCGACGTGAAGCCCGATCCAGGGAGTATGTCCCTCCGGACCGGGCTTCACGCCCGTCGTACGGCAGATGGACGCCAAAGGGCGCATCTCCCGTACACCGTGTGCCGGACGTTCATGTCCGTGCCGTAATCTCGAATGCCGGAGCCCGCCGCTGACGGGACCGGACCTTGATCCACGACTTGGGGTTGCACAGCAGATGACTGCGATTTCTCTCGGCATGCCGGACGTTCCGACCAGGCTCGCGGAGCGCCGCAAGAGCCGGCAGATCCAGGTCGGGCCCGTGGCGGTGGGCGGCGACGCCCCCGTGTCCGTGCAGTCCATGACCACGACCCGTACGTCCGACATCGGCGCGACCCTCCAGCAGATCGCCGAGCTGACGGCGTCCGGCTGCCAGATCGTGCGCGTGGCCTGCCCCACCCAGGACGACGCCGACGCCCTCCCGGTGATCGCGAAGAAGTCGCAGATCCCGGTGATCGCCGACATCCACTTCCAGCCGAAGTACGTGTTCGCCGCGATCGAGGCGGGCTGCGCGGCGGTCCGGGTGAACCCGGGCAACATCAAGAAGTTCGACGACCAGGTCAAGGAGATCGCCAAGGCGGCCAAGGACCACGGCACGCCGATCCGCATCGGCGTGAACGCGGGCTCCCTGGACCGGCGCCTGCTCCAGAAGTACGGCAAGGCGACCCCCGAGGCCCTGGCCGAGTCCGCCCTGTGGGAGGCGTCCCTCTTCGAGGAGCACGACTTCCGGGACATCAAGATCTCCGTCAAGCACAACGACCCGGTCGTCATGGTCGAGGCGTACCGCCAGCTCGCCGCCCAGTGCGACTACCCGCTCCACCTCGGCGTCACCGAGGCCGGACCCGCCTTCCAGGGCACCATCAAGTCCGCCGTCGCCTTCGGCGCGCTGCTCTCCCAGGGCATCGGCGACACCATCCGGGTCTCCCTCTCCGCCCCGCCGGTCGAGGAGATCAAGGTCGGCATCCAGATCCTGGAATCGCTGAACCTGCGCCAGCGCGGCCTGGAGATCGTCTCCTGCCCGTCCTGCGGCCGCGCCCAGGTCGATGTCTACAAGCTCGCCGAGGAAGTCACCGCCGGCCTGACCGGCATGGACGTCCCGCTGCGCGTCGCCGTCATGGGCTGCGTCGTCAACGGCCCGGGCGAGGCCCGCGAGGCCGACCTCGGCGTGGCTTCCGGCAACGGCAAGGGCCAGATCTTCGTCAAGGGCGAGGTAATCAAGACCGTCCCCGAGTCCAAGATCGTGGAGACCCTCATCGAGGAGGCCATGAAGATCGCCGAGCAGATGGAGGCCGACGGCGTGACCTCCGGCGAGCCCTCGGTGTCCGTCGCGGGCTGACCCACCGCCGCTCCTGCCGCGTCGCCCCGGGGGGCGGCGCGGCATATTCGTGGCAGGTACAGTGCGGAGACCAGCAGATCTCAGGGTGAGGCCCCCGCACGTGTTGACGCAGACCACCTCCCGCGTGCTCGAACCGAGCGACCTGGACGCCGCGCTCGCCATCCTCGACCGCGAGCCGGTCGCGAACGCCTTCGTGACCGCCCGGGTGCAGATCGCCGGGCTCGACCCGTGGCGTCTCGGCGGCGAGATGTGGGGCTGGTACGAGCACGGCATGCTGACGTCCCTGTGCTACGCGGGCGCCAACCTCGTCCCCATCTGCGCCACCCCGCGCGCCGTCCGCGCCTTCGCCGACCGCGCCCGGCGGGCCGGCCGCCGCTGCTCCTCCATCGTCGGCCCCGCCGACACCACCGCCCAGCTGTGGCGGCTCCTCGAACCCGGCTGGGGCCCCGCCCGCGAGGTACGCGCCCACCAGCCCCTCATGGTCGCCGACCACCTCCCCGCCGACATCGCCCCCGACCCGTACGTCCGCCGCGTCCGCAAGGACGAGATGGAGCGGATCATGCCGGCCTGCGTGGCGATGTTCACCGAGGAGGTCGGCATCTCGCCGCTGGCCGGCGACGGCGGCCTCCTCTACCAGGCCCGGGTCGCCGAACTCGTCGGCTCCGGCCGCTCCTTCGCCCGCTTCGACGCCGACGGCAAGGTCGTCTTCAAGGCCGAGATCGGCGCCGCCACCGACCGCGCCTGCCAGATCCAGGGCGTGTGGGTGGCCCCCGAGTACCGGGGCAGGGGCCTCGCGGCACCGGGCATGGCGGCGGTCCTGCGCTACGCCCTGGCGGACGTCGCCCCCGTGGTGAGCCTGTACGTCAACGACTTCAACACGGCGGCCCGACGCACGTACCGAAGGGTGGGCTTCCGAGAGGTGGGCGCCTTCATGAGCGTGCTGTTCTGAAGCCGTCACCCCCGAGGCGCGGGGGACCGGGCACACCACCGGAACGCCCCTGTAGGCTCCCCGCCATGGACGTCGTGATCGGCCCGCTGGACCTCTCCGCCCACGTCGACGAGGCCCTGGCCGTCCAGGCCGCCGCCTTCGGACTCGGCCCCGACGAGGTCGCCGTCCGGCGCCAGATCGTCCTGCGTCACATGACCTACCCCGGTGCCCGAGCCCTCGGCGCAACCGTCGGCGGCCACCTCGTCGGCTTCGTCTACGGCATGCCCAACGACCGCTCCCACTGGTGGTCCACCGTCGTCGAGCCCTACCTCCGCGCCCAGGGCAACGACGCCTGGCTCGACGACTCCTTCGTCATCACCGAACTCCACGTCCACCCGGCCCACCAGAAGCACGGCGTCGGCCGCACCCTGATCACCACGATCACCGACGCCGCCACCCAGCCCCGCTCGATCCTCTCCGCGATCGACACCGAGAGCCCGGCCCGCGGCCTCTACCGCTCCCTCGGCTACCAGGACCTCGCCCGACGGGTCCTCTTCCCCAGCGCCCCCAAGCCGTACGCGGTGATGGGAGCCCCGCTCCCGCTGCGCAGGCGGTCACCGGCCGGTCGATAACCGATTTCCACCGCACCGGACCACCCGGCTAACCTCCTAGCACCACCCTTACGCAGCAGGAGACACGAGAACCATGGCCAACGCACAGGTCCAGCGCATGTCGAAGTTGATGGCGAAGACGCTGCGCGACGACCCGGCGGACGCCGAGGTCCTCAGCCACAAGCTGCTGGTCCGCGCCGGGTACGTGCGCCGCACCGCCGCCGGTCTGTGGAGCTGGCTGCCGCTCGGCAAGAAGGTCCTCGGCAACATCGAGCGCATCGTCCGCGAGGAGATGGACGCCATCGGCGCCCAGGAGGTCCAGCTCCCCGCCCTGCTGCCGCGCGAGCCCTACGAGGCCACCGGCCGCTGGGACGAGTACGGCCCCGAACTCTTCCGGCTCCAGGACCGCAAGGGCGGCGACTACCTCCTCGGCCCCACCCACGAGGAGATCTTCACCCTCCTGGTGAAGGACCAGGCGTCCTCCTACAAGGACCTGCCGGTCATCCTCTACCAGATCCAGAACAAGTACCGCGACGAGGCCCGCCCCCGGGCCGGCATCCTGCGCGGCCGCGAGTTCCTGATGAAGGACTCCTACTCCTTCGACGTCGCCGACGAGGGCCTCGCCGAGTCCTACGCCCTGCACCGCGCCGCCTACCAGCGCATCTTCGAGCGCCTGGGCCTCGACTACCGCATCTGCGCCGCGACCGCCGGCGCGATGGGCGGCTCCAAGTCCGAGGAGTTCCTGGCCCCCGCCGAGGCCGGCGAGGACACCTTCGCGGACTGCCCGAACTGCGACTTCGCCGCCAACACCGAGGCGATCACCTACGCCCTCCAGCCGGTGGACGCGACGGACGCACCCGCCGCCGAGGAGATCCCCACCCCCGACACCCCGACCATCGAGACCCTGGCCGCCTCCCTCGGCGTCCCGGCCTCCGCCACCCTCAAGAACCTCCTCGTCAAGGTGGACGGCGAGATTGTCGCGGTGGGCGTCCCCGGCGACCGCGAGGTCGACATGGACAAGGTCGAGGCGCACTTCGCCCCGGCCGCCGTCGAGCTGGTCACCGCCGAGGACTTCGTCGGCCGCCCCGACCTGGTCCGCGGCTACGTCGGCCCGCAGGGACTGGGCGAGAAGGTCAAGTACATCGCCGACCCCCGCGTGGCCCCCGGCACCGCCTGGATCACCGGCGCCAACAAGGAGCACACACACGCGAAGAACGTCGTCGCCGGCCGCGACTTCGAGGTCGACGCGTACGTGGACGTGGTCGTCGTCCGGGAGGGCGACCCCTGCCCGAAGTGCGGCACCGGCCTCAAGCTCGACCGCGCCATCGAGATCGGCCACATCTTCCAGCTCGGTCGCAAGTACACCGACGCCCTCAAGCTCGACGTGCTCGGCCAGAACGGCAAGCCGGCCCGCGTCACCATGGGCTCCTACGGCATCGGCGTCTCCCGCGCGGTGGCGGCCCTCGCGGAGCAGCACGCCGACGAGAAGGGCCTCGTCTGGTCCAAGGAGGTCGCCCCGGCCGACGTCCACGTCGTCGCCGCCGGCAAGGCCCTGCAGACCGAGCTGGCCCTGGAGGTCTCCGAGAAGCTGTCCGCCGCCGGCGTCCGCGTCCTGGTGGACGACCGCGCGGGCGTCTCCCCGGGCGTCAAGTTCACCGACGCCGAGCTGATCGGCGTCCCGCAGATCCTGGTCGCCGGCCGCCGCTCCGCCGAGGGCGTGGTCGAGCTGAAGGACCGCCGCACCGGCGAGCGCGAGGAAGTAACGGTCGAAGAGGCCATCACCCGCCTCACCAGCTGACGGGCCCCGGGGGTGGGCACGCCCACCCCCACTGGCGCGTCGCCCCCTGGGGGCGGGTGCTGCGGCCCATAGCTTCCGTCTGCACCCGTGCGCGTCGGGCTGGGGGCACGGCCCGGCGTCTCCCTGCGCACCCGGCGTGGGCGTTGGGTGGGTGTCGCGGCCCGGCGCTGCGGGGTGCCGCTGCGCCCACCCTCCCCCACTCTCGGCTTCGCTCGAGCGGGGGGACCCCCATCGCCCCAGCGGCACGACTGCCCGCAGCTACGCGGCACTCGCTGGGATAGCGCGGAGCCCGGGCGGTTGCGCACCCCGCGTGCACGGAAAGTCGCGTACGGCGGGAAGGGGACGTGTCGGGGGGTGTCCGCCCGCAGCAGTTGGCGCGTCCGCGCCGTTCACCCCCGTAGCCGACCGATTCCGCGCCGTTCCGAGGACGGACACCCCCCGGCGCGGCCCCGACCCACAGCACAACCGAACGCGCTACCCGCACCCCCACCGAACCCGCACAGGCTGCCGGAGGCACCCCGCCCCACCGCCGGAGGCACCCCGCCCCACCGCCGGAGGCACCCCGCCCCACCGCCGGAGGCACCCCGCCCCACCGCCGGAGGCACCCCGCCCCACCGCCGGAGGCACCCCGCCCCACCGCCGGAGGCACCCGCCGGAGGCCGACTCACAGCCAGCCCGCGAACTCCAACAACAGTTCCGCGTCCTGCTCCCGCCCCACCCGCCGGGCCCGCACCCCCGACTCCACGGCCCGGAACAGCGTCCACCCCCGCAGCCGCTCCTGATCCACCTCCAGCGACTCCGCGAGCCGCTTGATCCGGCGCCGGGTCGTCGAGGCCCCCGAGGGCTGCGCGACGAGATCCTCCACCCGGTCCCGCACCAGCCGCGCCAGATCGAAGGCGCTCTCGCCGACCACCGGGTCGGGCCCCACGGCCAGCCATGGCATCCGGTCCCCGGCGAGCACCTTGCTCTGCCGGAACGTGCCGTGCAGAAGCCGCTGCTCAGGAGCCCCGGCCAGCAGCTCCCCGCGCACCGCGACCGCCGCGTCGACCAGCGGCGCCACCTCCGGGTCGGTCACCGCGCCCGCCCGCATCGCCTCCGCCTGCCGCCCGGTCCGCTCCGCCACGGTCTCGAAGGGGTGACCGGCGGGCGGCTCCACCCACAGCCGGCGCAGCGTCCCCGCGGCCTCCAGCAGCGCCTTCGACTCGGGCAACGACCGCACCGACACGTCCGGATGCAGCCGCTCCAGCAGCAGCACGCCCTCCGCGCCGTCCGGCTCGTCGAGCAACTGCACGGCGCCCAGCCCGTTCCAGTGGGCGAGCGCGGCCCGCTCACTCTCCGGCCGCGCCCGGCGCGGGGCCAGCTTCAGCACCGCCGGCGTCCCGTCGGACCTGCGCACCAGGACGACCAGGCTGCTGCGCCCGCCGGGCACCTGCACCCGCTCCACGGTCAGCTCGCGCAGCTCCACGGCCCGCTCGGCCGCCGCGGGCAGCTTCTCCAACCAGTCGTCACCGTCCGGTGCCGTCTCACCGAGCGCCCTGACCAGACGCCGCGGCGGTTCGAAAGCCATGCGCGAGCCGTTCCCTTCCCGTACGGGCAGCCGTACGTGTTACGCAGTCGGTGTCGCCGAGGCCGAGGTCCCCGAGGCCGGCCCCTGTCCGGCCGACGAACCGGCCCGCTCGGCGAGCCCAGGGAAGGCTACGCTCCCGCCCCGCCAGCGCACCGCCCGGACCGCCGCCTCGCGCAGCGCCCCGGCCGCAGCCGCGCGCCGGTCGCCGTCGGCGGCCCGCACCAGGTCGGAGTAGACACCGGCCACCCGGTCCTCCAGCTCGGCCGCCAGCCGCACCGCCGACGCGGAGTCCGGCACCTCGAAGGGCAGCGCGTACCCGGCCGCCGCCGCGACCGGCTTCGCGCCGAGATCGGACACGTCGCGCGCCAGGGCGTCCCGTCGCGCCCGGTGCGCGTCGTACGCCGTCCGCGCCTCGCCGCGCCGTTCCTCGCCGACGCGCCCGCCGACGACCCCGTAGCCGTACACGGCCGCGTGCTCCGCCGCCAGCGCCGCCTGGAGGGCGTCCAGCTCCCGGTCCTCAGCCTCGCTCACCCGTCACCCTCCGTCAGCAGATACACGTGCGCCGCCCCGGCCGCCGCCACGGAGGCCAGCAGCCGCGCCAGCTCGCCCGGCACCCCCGCCAGCGCCCCGGTCCGCCGCTCCGTCAGCTCCCGCTCGGCGGCGGCGAGCAGGGCCAGGGCGTCCTTCTCGCTCGCGGGCACGGCACCGACGCCGTCCTCCGGCCCCGCGGCCCGCGCGGACACCGAGGGCGAAGCGTCCGGGGAGGCGGACCGCACGGCACCGAACGCCTCCGCGTGCCGCACGACCTCCTCCCGCAGCGGCCGCAGCCGCTCCGCCAGCCCCGGATGTGCGGCGATCACCGCCGAGTACCGCCCGGCCAGCGACTCGCTGTCCCGCGCCGCACGCGCGCGTGCCTGCTTCGAGGCGGACGGCTCGCCGCCCCGGCCACCGGAGTCGGAGCCGCCGGAACAGCCGACGAGCAGCGCGGCCCCGGCGGCCGACGCGAGCAGGCTCCTTCTGCGCGGCCCCGAGGGCAGGCGCGGCGATGCGGGAAGCGACACGGCAGACGTCCTCGACGGGCTCGTACGGATACGGAGGCGACAGCGGGGCAGAAACGGCGGCGGAGCGGCGGGCGGCGCGAACGGGAACCCGCGGTGCGGCCTGCCCGTGATCACGGTACCCGGGCCCCGGCCGGGCACCACCCATCGGCACAGCCGAGCCGGGGTGGACGGCAACACCCTCCGGGACCGGATACCCTTTGACCAGACACGCGCACCGTCCTACAACAGCACACGCGGCCGAGGAGTCACCCGGATGAGCACCACCCAGAGCGAGAGGCTGCGAGAGCTGCTGGAGCCGCTCGTCGCCTCCCAGGGACTGGACCTCGAGGAGATCGCGGTGGACTCGGTCGGCCGCAAGCGCGTGCTGCGTGTGGTCGTCGACTCCGACACCGGTGCCGACCTGGACCGGATCGCCGATGTGAGCCGCGCGCTCTCGGCGAAGCTCGACGAGACCGACGCGATGGGCAGCGGGGAGTACACCCTGGAGGTCGGCACCCCGGGCGCCGAGCGCACCCTCACCGAGCACCGCCACTTCGTGCGCGCCACGCACCGCCTGGTGCGGTTCCAGCTCCACGAGGGCGGCGAGCTCGTCGCCCGCATCCTCGGCGTCGACGACGAGGGACTCGACGTCGAGGTCCCCGGAGTCAAGGGGCGCAAGGCCACCACCCGCCGAATCACCTTCGGCGACATCGACAAGGCACGCGTCCAGGTCGAGTTCAACCGCAAGGACGACGGCGGCGACAAGGCCTCCGGGAACAACAGCATGAACACAACGGAAGAGGAGGAGGCGTAGCCGTGGACATCGACATGAGCGCCCTGCGGGGTTTGGTCCGGGAGAAGGAGATCTCCTTCGACCTGCTGGTCGAGGCGATCGAGTCGGCCCTCCTCATCGCCTACCACCGCACCGAGGGAAGCCGCCGGCACGCGCGCGTGGAGCTCAACCGGGACACCGGACACGTGACCGTGTGGGCGAAGGAGGACCCGGACGACCTCGAGGAGGGCCAGGCGCCCCGCGAGTTCGACGACACCCCGTCCGACTTCGGCCGCATCGCCGCCACCACCGCCAAGCAGGTCATCCTGCAGCGGCTGCGCGACGCCGAGGACGACGCGACGCTCGGTGAGTACGCCGGCCGCGAGGGCGACATCGTCACCGGCGTCGTCCAGCAGGGCCGCGACCCGAAGAACGTGCTGGTCGACATCGGCAAGCTGGAGGCCATCCTGCCGGTGCAGGAGCAGGTGCCCGGCGAGACCTACCCGCACGGCACGCGCCTGCGTTCGTACGTCGTCCGCGTCGCCAAGGGCGTGCGCGGCCCGTCCGTCACGCTGTCCCGCACGCACCCCAACCTGGTGAAGAAGCTCTTCGCCCTGGAGGTGCCCGAGATCGCCGACGGTTCCGTCGAGATCTCCGCGATCGCCCGCGAGGCCGGCCACCGCACCAAGATCGCCGTGCGCTCCACCCGCTCGGGCCTGAACGCCAAGGGCGCCTGCATCGGCCCGATGGGCGGCCGGGTGCGCAACGTCATGGGCGAGCTGAACGGCGAGAAGATCGACATCGTCGACTGGTCGGACGACCCGGCCGAGATGGTGGCGAACGCGCTCTCCCCGGCCCGCGTCTCCAAGGTGGAGGTCGTGGACCTGGCGGCCCGCTCGGCCCGCGTGATCGTGCCCGACTACCAGCTGTCGCTGGCCATCGGCAAGGAGGGCCAGAACGCCCGCCTCGCCGCCCGGCTGACCGGCTGGCGGATCGACATCCGCCCGGACACCGAGCAGCCCTCGGACCAGTCGTCCGGCGGGCACGGGGAATAGATCCAAGCCGCACGGCGCTGAGATCACGACAGTCTTGAGTGCGGCGTGTGTTCGATTCTTGCCCCAAAGGGGTGAGGTCGGTCCGGGGAGGTAGACTTAGGAGTGTCTGGCCGGACACGTACCCGAGCATGCCCTGAGCGCACCTGCGTGGGGTGCCGGGAGCGAGCGGTCAAGAGCGAGCTGCTGCGCACCGTGGCGGTCGAGGGTGAATGTGCCCCCGATCCGCGCGGTACGCTGCCCGGCCGGGGTGCGTACGTGCACCCCGTGCCGGTCTGTGTCGACCAGGCAGTGCGCCGCAAGGCGTTCCCGCGGGCGCTCCGCGTCCCGGGTCCGCTCGACGTAAAGGCGTTGCGCCGCTACGTCGAGCAGGCACAAGGTTGCTGACAGCAGCATGTAGGCAACGTGCTAAGGAAGACGTGCCGCACGGAACCCCGTGCGGACTGGTACCTCGCGAGTCGAAAGCAGGTCGAGATTGCGATGAGCACTCGATGAGTACGCGATGAGTACGCCCATGAACTAGCGACGGTCCGGACGCAACCCGGACCTCAGAGGAGCGAAGTGGCTAAGGTCCGGGTATACGAACTCGCCAAGGAGTTCGGTGTGGAGAGCAAGGTCGTCATGGCCAAGCTCCAGGAACTCGGTGAATTCGTCCGTTCGGCGTCTTCGACGATCGAAGCGCCCGTAGTACGCAAGCTGACAGACGCCTTCCAGCAGGGTGGCGGCAACGGCCGGTCCGCCGGTCGTCCCGCGGCCCCGAAGAAGGCTGCCCCCAGGCCGTCGGCGCCGTCCCCGGCGCAGGCGGCCCGCCCGGCTGCGCCCCGTCCGGGTCCCGCGGCTCCGGCGGCACCGGCGGCTCCCAAGCCCCCGGCCGCCCAGCAGCCCGAGGCTCCGTCGGCCCCCGCGCCGGCGCCGTCCCAGGGTCCGCGCCCGACGCCGGGCCCCAAGCCCGCTCCGCGTCCGGCCCCGGCCGCCCCGGAGTTCACCGCTCCGCCGTCGGCCCCGGCCGCTTCGTCCCAGGCTCCGGCCGGTCCGAAGCCCGGTGGCGCGCGTCCCGGTGCCCCCAAGCCCGGTGGCGCCCGTCCGTCCGGTCCGGGTCAGGACCGGGGTCAGCAGGGCGGCCAGGGCCGCCCCGGTGGCCAGCGCCCCGGCGCCCCGGGCCAGCGTCCCGGCGGCCGTCCCGGCGGTCCGCGTCCGGGCAACAACCCCTTCACGTCCGGCGGCAACGCCGGCATGGCGCGCCCGCAGGCGCCCCGTCCGCAGGGCGGCCCGCGTCCGGGCGGTCCCGGTGCCCCCGGCGCCGGTCCCCGTCCGCAGGCCCCCGGCCAGGGCGGCGGTCCCCGTCCCCAGGCTCCGGGCGGCAACCGTCCGAGCCCGGGCTCGATGCCGCGTCCGCAGGGCGGCGGCGCCGGTCCCCGTCCCGGCGGCGGCCCGCGTCCGAACCCCGGCATGATGCCGCAGCGTCCGGCTGCCGGCCCGCGTCCCGGCCCCGGTGGCGGCGGTCGCGGTCCCGGCGGTGCCGGTCGTCCCGGCGGCGGCGGTCGTCCGGGCGGCGGCGGCTTCGCCGGTCGTCCCGGCGGCGGTGGCGGCGGTCGTCCCGGTGGCGGCGGCGGTTTCGCCGGTCGTCCCGGTGGTGGCGGCGGCTTCGGTGGCGGCGGTGGCCGTCCCGGCTTCGGCGGCCGTCCCGGCGGTCCCGGTGGCCGTGGTGGCACGCAGGGCGCCTTCGGTCGTCCCGGTGGCCCCGCGCGTCGTGGTCGCAAGTCGAAGCGGCAGAGGCGCCAGGAGTACGAGGCCATGCAGGCCCCGTCGGTCGGCGGCGTGATGCTGCCTCGCGGCAACGGCGAGACCATTCGCCTGTCGCGCGGTGCTTCGCTCACCGACTTCGCGGAGAAGATCAACGCCAACCCGGCGTCGCTCGTCGCGGTCATGATGAACCTCGGCGAGATGGTCACCGCGACCCAGTCCGTCTCCGACGAGACGCTCCAGCTCCTCGCGGACGAGATGAACTACACGGTTCAGATCGTCAGCCCGGAGGAGGAGGACCGCGAGCTGCTCGAGTCCTTCGACCTGGAGTTCGGCGAGGACGAGGGCTCCGAGGAGGACCTGGTCGTCCGTCCGCCGGTCGTGACCGTCATGGGTCACGTCGACCACGGTAAGACCCGACTGCTCGACGCCATCCGCAAGACGAACGTCATCGCGGGCGAGGCCGGCGGCATCACCCAGCACATCGGTGCCTACCAGGTCGCGACCGAGGTCAACGAAGAAGAGCGCAAGATCACCTTCATCGACACCCCGGGTCACGAGGCGTTCACCGCCATGCGTGCCCGTGGTGCCCGGT
Source organism: Streptomyces mutabilis (assembly GCF_046628145.1). Taxonomy (NCBI): domain Bacteria; kingdom Bacillati; phylum Actinomycetota; class Actinomycetes; order Kitasatosporales; family Streptomycetaceae; genus Streptomyces; species Streptomyces mutabilis. Next base: position 5,714,790 of record NZ_CP176874.1, read on the forward strand.
CGACCGACATCGCGATCCTGGTCGTCGCGGCCAACGACGGCGTCATGCCGCAGACGGTCGAGGCGCTCAACCACGCCAAGGCGGCCGAGGTCCCGATCGTCGTCGCGGTCAACAAGATCGACGTCGAGGGCGCCGACCCGACCAAGGTGCGCGGTCAGCTGACCGAGTACGGCCTGGTGGCCGAGGAGTACGGCGGCGACACCATGTTCGTCGACATCTCCGCCAAGCAGGGTCTGCACATCGACTCCCTGCTGGAGGCCGTGGTCCTCACCGCGGACGCCTCGCTCGACCTGCGGGCCAACCCGAACCAGGACGCGCAGGGCATCTCGATCGAGTCCCGTCTCGACCGCGGCCGCGGTGCCGTGGCGACGGTCCTCGTCCAGCGAGGCACCCTGCGGGTCGGCGACACGATGGTGGTGGGCGACGCCTACGGCCGCGTCCGCGCCATGCTCGACGACAACGGCAACAACGTCGCCGAGGCCGGTCCCTCGACGCCGGTCCAGGTCCTGGGCCTGACCAACGTCCCGGGCGCCGGTGACAACTTCATCGTGGTCGAGGAGGACCGTACGGCCCGCCAGATCGCGGAGAAGCGCGCCGCCCGTGAGCGCAACGCCGCGTTCGCCAAGCGCACGCGCCGCGTGTCGCTGGAGGACCTGGACAAGGTCCTCAAGGCCGGCGAGGTCCAGCAGCTGAACCTGATCATCAAGGGTGACGCTTCCGGTTCGGTCGAGGCCCTCGAGTCCTCGCTGCTCCAGCTGGACGTCGGCGAAGAGGTCGACATCCGCGTCCTGCACCGCGGCGTCGGTGCGGTCACGGAGTCCGACATCGACCTGGCCATGGGCTCCGACGCCATCGTGATCGGCTTCAACGTGCGCGCCGCCGGGCGTGCGCAGCAGATGGCCGAGCGCGAGGGTGTGGACGTCCGGTACTACTCGGTCATCTACCAGGCGATCGAGGAGATCGAGGCGGCCCTCAAGGGCATGCTCAAGCCGGAGTACGAAGAGGTCGAGCTCGGTACGGCGGAGATCCGCGAGGTCTTCCGCTCCTCCAAGCTGGGCAACATCGCGGGTGTCCTCATCCGCTCCGGCGAGGTCAAGCGCAACACCAAGGCGCGCCTCCTGCGCGATGGCAAGGTCATCGCGGAGAACCTCAACATCGAGGGTCTGCGTCGCTTCAAGGACGACGTCACCGAGATCCGCGAAGGCTTCGAGGGCGGTATCAACCTCGGAAACTTCAACGACATCAAGGTCGACGACGTCATCGCGACGTACGAGATGCGCGAGAAGCCGCGGGTGTAAGCACCCCGACTTCCGAGGCGGTCCGGTCCGGGGCCGGTCGGCGGAGAGCAATATCCGTCGATCGGCCCCGGCCGTTCGTTGTACGGTTCTGATGTCCCCGCCCGTGGATGGCGGGGCCATCGATCCCGGACCGGCGGGTGAACCGGTTGCACATGTATGTGGGGACGCTGTCCTTCGACCTCCTCCTCGGCGACGTACATTCGCTGAAGGAGAAGCGCTCCGTCGTCCGCCCGATCGTCGCCGAGCTCCAGCGGAAGTACGCGGTGAGCGCGGCGGAGGTGGATCACATGAACCTCCATCGCCGGGTCGTGATCGGCCTGGCCATGGTGTCCGGCGACGCCGGGCACCTCAGTGACGTACTCGACCGGTGCGAACGGCTGGTGGCCGGCCGGCCCGAGGTGGAGCTGCTGTCCGTCAGGCGGCGCTTCCACGGCGAAGACGACTGACCCACGAAACACAGAGAAGAAAGAACGGGAGACGGACCAGTGGCCGACAACGCGCGGGCGAAAAGGCTGGCGGACCTCATCCGAGAGGTGGTGGCCCAGAAGCTGCAGCGCGGGATCAAGGACCCGCGGCTCGGCTCGCACGTCACCATCACGGACACCCGGGTCACGGGTGACCTGCGGGAGGCGACCGTCTTCTACACGGTGTACGGGGACGACGAGGAGCGGGCGGCCGCGGCCGCCGGCCTGGAGAGCGCCAAGGGCATCCTGCGCTCCGAGGTCGGCAAGGCGGCGGGCGTGAAGTTCACGCCGACCCTGGCCTTCGTCATGGACGCCCTCCCGGACACCGCCCGGAACATCGAGGACCTCCTCGACAAGGCACGCCAGTCCGACGCCAAGGTGCGCGAAGCCTCCGCGGGCGCCGCGTACGCCGGTGAGGCGGACCCGTACCGCAAGCCGGGCGAGGACGACGAGGACGCCGAGGCCGACGAGACGGACGACACCGCTAAATGACCGAGAAGCACACCACGCCCGACGGCCTTGTCATCGTGGACAAGCCGTCGGGCTTCACCTCGCACGACGTCGTCGCCAAGATGCGGGGCATCGCCCGCACCCGGCGCGTCGGGCACGCCGGCACGCTCGACCCGATGGCGACGGGCGTCCTGGTCCTCGGTGTGGAGCGGGCGACCAAGCTCCTCGGACACCTCGCGCTCACCGAGAAGGAGTACCTGGGCACCATCAGGCTCGGGCAGACGACGCTGACCGACGACGCCGAGGGCGAGATCACGAGGTCGCTGGACGCCTCGAAGGTCACCCGGGACGCCGTCGACGCCGCCGTCGCCAAGCTGACCGGCGACATCATGCAGGTGCCGTCCAAGGTCAGCGCCATCAAGATCAACGGCGTGCGCTCCTACAAGCGGGCGCGCGAGGGCGAGGAGTTCGAGATCCCCGCCCGCCCCGTCACCGTCTCCTCCTTCGCGGTGTACGACGTCCGGGACGCCGTCGCCGAGGACGGCACCCCCGTGACCGATCTGGTGGTCTCGGTGGTCTGCTCCTCCGGCACCTACATCCGCGCCCTCGCCCGGGACCTCGGCGCCGACCTCGGCGTCGGCGGCCACCTCACCGCGCTGCGCCGCACCCGCGTCGGCCCCTACAAGCTGGACGCCGCCAAGACGCTGGACCAGCTCCAGCAGGAGCTGACCGTCATGCCCGTCGCGGACGCGGCCCGTGCCGCCTTCCCGCAGTGGAAGGTGGACACCAGGCGCGCCCGGCTCCTCCTCAACGGCGTGCGGCTGGAGATGCCCGACGAGTACGCGGGCGCCGGTGCCGTCGCCGTCTTCGACCCGGAGGGCCGCTTCCTCGCGCTCGTGGAGGAACAGAAGGGCAAGGCCAAGAGCCTGGCCGTCTTCGGCTGAGCCGGCCCGCCGAAGGGCTTGTCCGTGGAGCGGCGACCACGGGGACTTCCACCGCCGCCGCTCCACGGCCCCCCTCGGTTCCCCCACCCCCTAGGTTGTATCCAACCCTCCCCGCCTGTTCACCCGTCCGGGCAGGCGCTCGGAGTGAACCGGGGGAGTGGAAGGGGGCGCTTTCGCGAAGCGATCTGTCCCGCTGATCATCAGGCGCCTACCGTCGAACACACAGCACGGGTGTACGGCGGGGAGGTGCGACGATGGGGTCGCGAAACCGGTCCCGGGAGGCGGGAAGCGGCAGAGTGGTACGGGGGTCCGGACACGGCACCGGGGACCCGCACGACGGACCACCGGCCCTGTCGACCCCCTCGACGGGACACCCGCCCGACGACGCCCTGGTCCGCGTCCACGACCTCGCGGGCCGCCCCCGCGGCACCGGCTTCGTCGCCGACCACCACGGCACGGTCGTCACCAGTCACGAGGCGGTCGACGGCCTGTCCCGGCTCGTGCTGAGCACCGCCGACGACCGCCGCCGCGTCGTGGCCGCCGCCGACGTCACCCCGCTGCCCACCCTCGGCCTGGCCCTCGTACGCGCCGGGGGACTCGGTGTGCACCCGCTGCCCGTCACCACGCGGGACAGGGTCGAGGCCGGGACGTACGTCCGGATCGCCGCCGGCGGCTGGCGGGAGGCCCGCGTGCTGGGCACCACCGACGTCCACTACGCGGCCACCGACCGCTTCCACCGCGTCTGTGACGCGCTGGAGCTGGCGGTCGGCATCTCGGGCCGGGACGCCCTGCGGCTGGGCGGCGGCGCGGCCGGCGGACCGGTGCTCGACCTGACGACCGGCGCGGTCCTCGGGGTCATCGGCACCGCGCTGAGCTCCGGACACAGCGACGTCGGCTTCGCGGTCCCCCTGCCGCCGCACGCCCCCGGACCCCTCGCCGACCTGCTCGCCGAGAACGCGGCGACGGTCCCGGCCTACGGCGCCGACCTCAACCTCGCCGGCGTACTGGCCCTCACGGCGACCCAGGTCGGGCAGGACGGCCCACCGGCGACGCCGGCGGGGGGAGGTGGCGCGGACGCGCCTGCCGGGGTGGGGAGCGGCCCGAGTGCCGACGGCGGACCGTGTAACGGCGCCGGCCCGGTGGAGCCGGTCGAACGCGCCGACGTGGTCCGGGAGTTCACCGCCTTCACCGAGCCCCGCGCCCGTGCCCGTGTCCTCGGGCTCGTCGGCGCACCCGGCAGCGGCCGTACGACCGAGCTGGCCGCCCTCGCCGCCCGCCGCTCCCGGGGCACGGAGCCCGCGCCCACCCTGTGGCTGCGCGGCGCCGACCTCCAGGACGACGACAGGTCGGTGGCGGACGCGGTCCGCAGGGCGCTGGCCCGGGCCGCCCGCATCGTGGCCGCCTCCGACCGCTCCCGCCCCGCCGGTCTCGGCGACATCACCCCGGAGCGCCTGGCCCACCTCGCGCACACCGCCGGGCGCCCCCTCCTGCTCCTCCTCGACGGCCCCGAGGAGATGCCGCCCGTCCTGGCCCACCGCCTCCCCGAGTGGACCGAGGGCACGGCGGCATGGCTGGCGGAGACGGGGGCCCGGCTGGTGGTGGCCTGCCGGGCCGAGTACTGGGAGCGGGCGGGGGCGGAGTTCCCGCGGGAGCTGTTGTACGCAGCGGGCAGGTCGGCGTCGGCCGCGCCGGTCCTCGGCCGTGGCCGCTCCTGGCCGGACGTGGCACCACAGCCGTGCACCGGGCCGGGCGGCGACGGCGACCGCCTCGGCGCCGGCGACCGCACCGCGGGCCGGACACCCGCCGCAGGGCCGTCCTCCGGGACGGAACCCACCGGGCTTCCGCACGGGGCACAGTCCCCCGAGTTCCCGCACGAAGCGGAGCCCGCCGAGCCGGCCTCCGCGGCGGCCGGCGTGGGAAGCCCGCCCTGCGTCCGCCTCGGCGACCTGACGGACGACGAGGCCCGTGAGGCGCGCGCACGCTACCGGGTACCGGAAGGCGCGCTCGCCGACCCCGACGCCCGGCACCCCCTCACCCTCCGCCTGCTCGCCGAGGTCCACCGGGCCCTGCCCGGACCGCCTCCCCCCGTCCGCGTCGACCGGGACGCGGTCTTCACGGCCTACCTGGACCTGGTCTGCCTGCGCGTCGCGGACCGGCTGGCCCGCGAGAACGGCCTGCACGGCACCGGCGTACGCCGCCGGCTCGCGGCCAAGGTCTCCGGACAGGTGCACGAGGCGGCCCGGCGCAGCCTGGGCCCCGGGCAGGGCGAGCTGGACCGGGAGTCGTTCGAGGCGGTGTTCCCGTGGGGGCAGGCCACGGCGCGGCTCGGCGGCTGCACCGGCTGGGCGGCGGCCGTCCTCGCCGAAGGCATCCTCGTACCCGCCGGCAACGGCTACCGCTTCGCCCACGAGGAACTCGCCGACTGGATCCAGGGCACCCACCTCGACCTGGACGAGGCCCTGCGCGCCCTCGTCCACCGCGGCGGCACCCCGCGGCACACGCACGCCCTCCCGGTGCCGCACCACCGCATCGGCCCCGTCGTCGAAGCCGTGCTGCTCCTCGCCCGGCAGTACGGCATCCCCCAACTCGCCCTGACCCTCGAGGAGCTGGTGAACGCCCTCGACGCCGACCCGTACTCCTGGTGGGCCGCCCGACTGCTCACCGAGACGCTGACCCGCGTGCCCGACGCCACGCCCTACACGGACGTGCTGCGGCTGCTCGCCGACGGCATCGCGGAGCGGAGCGGCGAAGAACCCCGCGGGCAGGGGGAGTTCGGGCCGGCCTTCTGGGCCGCCCTGCGGCTTCCGGAGGCCACGCGCCTGGACCTGCTGCGCCGCCTCGTCCTCGCCGACGGCCCCCCGCGCGAACCCGGCCCCCGCCACCTCGACACGGTCGCCCGGCTGCTCGCCGCCGACCCCGCGACCGTGCAACCGCTCCTCGTCCGCTGGTTCGACGACGACCGGCCGCTCCCCGCGACCCCGCACGCCACCGTCGCCACGGCCGCCCAGGCACTGCTGCACACCCACCGCCACCGCGGCCTGGACACCCTCACCGAGGCACTCGCCGACAGCACGCACCGGCGGGCCGACGAACTGCTCGCCGTACTGGCCGAGGAGGAGCCCTCCGCCCTCTGCCGGGCGGTCGAACGCTGGGCGCGCGACGAGCGGCCGGAGCGGCGGGCGGCGGCGGTCACCCACGGCCTGCGCACCGCCCCGCACGCCCGCACCGGCGCCGACCGCACCCTGCTCCGCCACGCGGCCCTGCTCCTGCTCGCCGGTCCGGCCGACGAACCGCTGCACGGCGGGGCCCTCGCCCTGCTCGTCATGGATCCCGGCAGCCGCGATCGCCACCTCACGCGGGCCCTCGGCCGGTTCGCGGCGGGCGACCCGTACCTCCCGCCGAGCGCGGTGGCCGCCGCCCTGCCGACCCATCCGGAGCCCGTCCTCGACGCCTTCCGGGCCAGGCTGCGCGGACCCGACGCCGGGGAGGCGCTGCGCAGGCTCGCCGACGCCACCACTCCCGCGCTGGCCCACCGGGTGGCCGTACTCGTCGGGGAGGCCGTCACGGAGCGACCCGAGACCGCCGGGCACGTGGCCGCCTACGTCGACCGGCGCCTGGACGACGACCCGGCGGCCCGCGCCGTGCTCCACCCCCTGGTCACCGGTCTGCTGGACGCCGGTCCGGAGCCGGTGCGGGCCGCGCTCGCCGAAGTCCTCGCCGCCGACGGAAGCCCGGTCCGCGGCCTGCTCCGCCACGAGCTGCGCGAACACCTCCTGACCCATGAGCAGGCCCCGGCCGTGCTCGACGCGCTGCTGCACGCGGCCGCCCAGTGCGGCGGCGAGGGCCAGCGCGCCCTGGTCCACCGCACCGGCCGGCTCCTCGTGCGCACCCCGGACGGCGCCACCCGCTTCGACCGGGGCCTGGTCGACCTGGCCCGCCACCTGCCGGGTTTCGCCGCTCGCGTGACCGACTGGCTGGCCGACGCACCCCAGGACTGGGCCGCGCTGGTGGGCCCCAGCGCACGCCGCACCATCGAGGGCCTGGCGGGCGACCGGGTCCCCGCCTGACCGGCCCCGGCCCGCACGGCGTCTCCCGGCCCGCACCGAGCGGCGTGCACCCGGTCACAGCCCCCATGCCGATGCGGGCACGAGACGGGCGGCATGGCACTCTTAGAGCTGCGTAAGAGGCATCGACTCCGACGAGTTTGCGACAAGGAGCAGACACAGTGCAGCGCTGGCGTGGCTTGGAGGACATCCCCGAGGACTGGGGACGCAGCGTCGTCACCATCGGCTCCTACGACGGTGTCCACCGGGGGCACCAGCTGATCATCAAGCACGCCGTCGACCGCGCCCGTGACCTGGGCGTCCCCGCGGTCGTCGTCACCTTCGACCCGCACCCCAGCGAGGTCGTCCGCCCCGGCAGCCACCCGCCGCTGCTCGCTCCGCACCACCGGCGCGCCGAACTGATGGCGGACCTGGGCGTGGACGCCGTACTGATCCTGCCCTTCACCACCGAGTTCTCGAAGCTGTCCGCGGCCGACTTCGTGGTCAAGGTCCTGGTCGACAGGCTGCGCGCCAAGGCGGTCGTCGAGGGCCCCAACTTCCGCTTCGGCCACAAGGCCGCCGGGAACGTCGACTTCCTCACCGAGCAGGGCAAGGTCTACGACTTCGAGGTCGAGGTCGTGGACCTGTACGTGACCGGTGAGGCGGGCGGCGGCGAGCCGTTCTCCTCCACCCTGACCCGCCGCCTGGTCGCCGAGGGCGACGTCGGGGGTGCCGCGGAGATCCTCGGCCGGCCGCACCGCGTCGAGGGCGTCGTCGTCCGGGGCGCCCAGCGCGGACGTGAGCTGGGCTTCCCCACCGCCAACGTCGAGACCCTCCCGCACACCGCCGTCCCGGCCGACGGCGTCTACGCCGGCCTGCTGCACGCCCAGGGCGAGATCATGCCGGCCGCGGTCTCCGTCGGCACCAACCCGCAGTTCGAGGGCACCGAGCGCACGGTGGAGGCGTACGCGATCGACCGCGTGGGCCTCGACCTGTACGGCCTGCACGTCGCCGTCGACTTCCTGGCCTTCGTACGGGGGCAGGCGAAGTTCGACACGCTGGACGCGCTGCTGGACCAGATGGGCGAGGACGTCGAGAAGTGCCGGGAGATCATCGCGGCGTACACCGGTCGCCACTGAGAACGACGGCAGCGGCCGGCCCCGCAGGGCGCGGGGCACCGCCGTGCCACTCCAGGGCCGACACCACGTGACCCGCCGCACGCGCGGGGCGGGCCGCGTCCGACGCCCGCCCACGACAGCCGCGGCACCGCGCCCGCCGTACGGCGCACCGAGTGCCCGTCCAGGGGCGCGCGTCAGCCCGGCCGCACGGCCGCCCCGCCCCCGGTCTCACCCCCGGCCGTCGCCTCGACCGCCCGGGCCCGCGCCCAGTGGCAGGCGACCTGGGAATCGCCGCCGCCGTGCAGGATCTCCAGGTTCCCGTTCCGGCAGGCGTCGGCGACCCCGGCGCGTGCGGCTTCGCCCCCGGCCAGTACCTGACAGCGGACGTGGAAGCGGCAGCCGGCGGGGATGCGCGAGGGGTCGGGCGGTTCGCCGGCCAGCACGACGGGGCTGCCCGGTGCCTCCGGCAGGACGGACAGCAGGGCCTGGGTGTACGGGTGCCGGGGCGCCGTCAGCACCTGCTCCACCGCACCGGTCTCGACGATACGGCCGAGGTACATCACCGCGACCCGGTCGGCGATGTTCCACGCCAGCCCCAGGTCGTGGGTCACCACCAGCGCGGACAGGCCCAGCTCGGTACGCAGCCGCAGCAGCAGCGCCAGGATCTCCCCGCGCACCGACGCGTCGAGGGACGCCACCGGCTCGTCGGCGACCAGGAACTCCGGCTCCAGGACCAGCGCGCCCGCGATGACCACCCGCTGGCGCTGACCGCCGGACAGTTCGTGGGGGTACCGCAGGAAGAAGCGCTCCGGCGGGCGCAGCCCGGCACGGGCCAGGGCCTCGGCCACCGCCGTCCGCTCGTCCCCCGGGTGACGGTGGATACGCAGGCCCTCGGCGACGATGTCGTACACCGTGTGCCGGGGATTCAGCGAGCCGCTCGGGTCCTGGAGGACCAGCTGGGCCCGCTTGCGGTACGCCTTCAGCGCGCGGGCGGAGTGTTCGAGCGGCACGCCGTCGAAGACGACGCGGCCCCCGGTCGGCCGGACGAGGCCGAGCAGGCTCCGGGCGAGCGTCGTCTTGCCGCAGCCCGACTCCCCGACCAGCGCGACGATCTCGCCCCGCCGGACGTCGAGATCGACCCCGTCCACGGCCCGGGCGGGCGGCGAGCCGCCCCGGCCGGGGAAGGCGACGTGCAGCCCCTGGACGCTCAGCAGTTCGGGCGTGGTGCTCGTCATGAGGTGCGGCTCCTCACTTCCTCGTCCCGCGCCGACGGTGTCCCGCCGGACGCCCCGTTCCCCGGGGGCGGTGTGCCGGCGTCGGAACCCACGTGGACGCAGGCCGCCCGCCGGTCCGCGCCCGCCTCCCGCAACGGCTGGTCGTCGGTGGCGCAGACGTCCAGTGCGACCGGACACCTGGGGTGGAAGGCGCACCCCGACGGCACCGCCGCCGGGTCGGGCGGGTCACCCGGCAGCCCGCGCGGCGCGAACCGGGAGCCCGGGTCCCCGATCCTCGGGAAGGCCGCCGACAGCGCCCGGCCGTAGGGGTGCAGGGCGTCCTCGTAGACCTGCCGGGCCGGGCCCTCCTCCACGACCCGGCCCGCGTACATCACCGCGAGCCGGTCGCAGGTGTCGGCCAGTACGGCGAGGTCGTGACTGATCATGATCAGGCCGACGTCCTGCTCGCCGACCAGGCCCTCGATCAGCCGCAGGATCTGCGCCTGGATCATCACGTCGAGTGCCGTGGTGGGCTCGTCGGCGACGATCAGACGCGGGTCGCAGGCCAGCGCCATCGCGATCATCACGCGCTGGCGCTGTCCGCCGGACAGCTCGTGCGGGTAGGCCCGCGCCCGCGCCGCCGGAAGGCCGACCTGCTCCAGCAGCTCACCGGTCCGCTTGCGCGCGCCGGCCGGTGTGGCCCCGCGGTGCAGCAGGATCGGCTCGGCGATCTGGTCCCCGACGCGGTGCACGGCGTTCAGCGAGTGCATGGCGCCCTGGAAGACGATCGACGCCCCCGCCCAGCGCACCGCCCGCACCCGGCCCCACTTCATCGCCAGTACGTCCTCACCGTCCAGCAGGATCTCCCCGCCGACCCGGGCCCCGGCCGGCAGCAGCCGCAGCAGCGCCAGCGCCAGGGTGGACTTGCCGCAGCCGGACTCGCCCGCGACACCGAGCTTCTCGCCGGCCGCCAGGGTCAGGCCGGCCCCGCGCACGGCCGCCGCGCCTCCGGGATACGTCACCCTCAGGTCGCGGACCTCGAGCAGACTCAACGGGACACCCCCAGCCTGGGATTGAGCACGGCCTCCACCGCGCGTCCGCACAGCGTGAACGCCAGCGCCACCGCCGCGATCCCGACGCCCGGCGGCACCAGGTACCACCAGTCGCCGGAACTGACCGACCCCGCCTCCCGCGCGTCCTGCAGCAGCCCGCCCCAGGACACGACCGTCGGATCACCGAGCCCGAGGAAGGCCAGGGTCGCCTCGGCCAGGATCGCCGAGGAGATGATCAGGGTCGTCTGGGCCAGCACCAACGGCATGACGTTGGGCAGAACGTGCCGGGACATGATGTGCCAGTGCCCGCCCCCGAGCGCCTTCGCGCGTTCGATGTACGGTCTGGACTCCACCGCCAGTGTCTGCGCCCGCACCAGCCGGGCCGTGGTGGGCCAGGTGGTCACGCCGATCGCCAGCACGATCGTGCCGAGCGAACGGGACAGGACCGTCGCAAGCACGATGGCGAGCACCAGCGTCGGCATCACCAGGAACCAGTCCGTGATCCGCATCATCACCGTGGCGTACCAGCCGCGGAAGTGCCCGGCCGTGATCCCGATGAGGGCGCCGATCGTCACGGACAGCGCGGCGGCGAGCAGCCCGACGAGCAGCGAGACGCGAGAGCCCCAGATGAGCAGGCCGAGCAGGCTCCGCCCGAACTGGTCGGTGCCCAGCGGGAACTGTCCGTTCGGGCTCTCCAGCGGCCGGCCCGGCGCGTCGGTCACGCTCTCCACGTCCGACCCGACGGTCAGCGGCGCGGTCAGCGCGACGAGCACGAACAGCAGCAGTGCCGCCAGTCCGACCACGCCCGCGCGGTGCCTGCGGAACTCCCGCCAGAAACGCGCGACGGAGGCCCGGCGCCGCCGCCGGGCGAGCGCGCGCGGACCGGGCGCCGCCGGTCCCTCGGTGGTCCCGGCGTTCGCGTCGCTCGCGGTGGCCCCGTCCTTCTCGGCGCTCATCGGCCCACCCTCGGATCGAACAGCGGATACAGCAGATCGGCCAGGGTGTTCATCAGGATCACCGCCGCGGCGAAGACGAAGAACAGCCCCTGCACGAGCGGCAGATCGGGCACGCTGAGCGCCTGGTAGAACAGCCCGCCCAGCCCCGGCCAGGAGAAGACCGTCTCGACGAGGATGACACCGGCCACCGTCCGGCCGAGGTTGACGAAGACCAGCGTCACGGTCGGCAGCAGCGCGTTCGGCACGGCGTGCCTGCGCCGTACGAGGTCGTCCCGCAGGCCCTTGGCCCGAGCCGTCGTCAGATAGTCGCTGCCCATCTCGTCCAGCAGCGCCGACCGCGTGACCAGCAGCGTCTGCCCGTACTCCACCGCGACCAGCGTCACCACCGGGAGCACGAGGTGGTGGGCGACATCGACGACGTAGGCGAACCCCTCCTCGCCGCCCGACTCCATGCCCCCGGTGGGGAACAGGCCCGGGATCGGGTCCACCCCCACCGACAGGACGATGATGAGCAGCAGGCCCAGCCAGAAGGACGGGACGGAGTACAGGGTCAGCGCCAGCCCCGTGTTCAGCCGGTCGCCGAGACGGCCGTGCCGCCACGCCGAGCGGGTGCCGAGGAACGCGCCCAGCGCGGTGTACAGCACGAAGGCCGTACCGGTGAGCAGCAGCGTGTTCGGCAACGCCTCCGTGATCTTGTCGACGACGGGCGCGCGGAACTGGTACGACGTGCCCAGGTCCCCGGTCAGCGCCTTGCCGCAGTACTCCGTGAACTGCCGCCACAGCGGCAGGTCCAGCCCGAACTCCCGTCGGTAGACGGCGATCTGCTCGGCCGACACCGGACGGCCGCCGGTCATGAACTTCACCGGGTCGCCGGGGATCATCCGGAACAGGAAGAAGCTGGTGACCAGGACGGCGAACAGGGAGACGACCGCTCCGGCCAGCTTGCCCGCCACGTACCGCGGATACGCGCGTCGCCCACGGGACGGGCCGGTGGTACCGCCGCCGGCCGGCGCGGGACCGGCCGGAGCGGACGCCACCTCACTCACGTTCGTCCGCCGACGCCCGGCGGCGGACGGCGAAGAGCACGGCGAGCCCGACGAGGACGACGCCACCCGCGGCGACCCCGATCACCACCCCGGTCGACGACGAACCGCCGGAGGAGCCGCCGGAGTCCGCAGGGACGGCCGACCACCAGCTCCAGTAGCCGTCCTGCCCGTAGATGTTGCCCGCCGAGGACGGCATGGTGGTGATCGACTCGATGTGGTCCTTGCGGTAGGCCTCGACCGCGTTCGGGTACGCCATCACGTTCATGTAGCCCAGGTCGTACAGCCGGGACTGCATCTGCTTGACGATCTCCGTCCGCTTGCCGGCGTCGTACTCGCCGAGCTGCCGCGCGTAGAGCTCGTCGTACTTCTCGTCGCAGATGAAGTTGTCGGTGGCGCCGGTGTCCTTCGGCGTCGCCGGCAGCGCCGCGCAGGTGTGGATGGACAGCACGAAGTCCGGGTCCGGGTTGACGGACCAGCCGTCGAAGGCCAGGTCGTACTCGCCGGCCAGCCACGGGTCGGTGACGTTGTCCCGGCAGTCCAGGGTCATCGAGATGCCGAGCTCGCCCCACCACTCCTGCAGGTACTTGCCGACCGCCTTGTCGTTCGGGTCGGTGACGTGGCACAGGACGCGGTAGTTCAGCGGCTCGCCGTCCTTGCCGACCCGCTTGCCGTCGGCATTCTCGCGGTATCCCGCCTCGTCGAGCAGCCGCGCCGCCTCCGCCGGGTCGTAGGCCAGTTCCTGCTCGGCCGACGGCTCGAAGAAGTACTGCGAGAAGCGCGGCGGGATGTAGCCCTCGCCCTCGACCGCGTGGCCCTGGAACACCTTGTCGACGATCGCCTTGCGGTCCACCGCCATGAACAGCGCGTGCCGCACCCGCTGGTCCAGCAGCGACGGGTGGCCGTCACCGATCTCCGTGCCGTCCTTGGCACGGGCGCCCGGGTTGGTGGCGAGGGCGTAGAAGCGGCGGCCGGGAGCGTCGTTCACGTGGATGTTCCCGTCCTCCTTGAGGGAGGCGGCCTGGGCGGGCGTCAGCGACGGCGAGCCGGCGACGAACGACACCTCGCCCTTGCGCAGGGCGGCGACGGCGGCGTCCTGGTCCTTGTAGTAGCGGAACACCAGCTCGTCGAACTTCGGCGCGCCCCGCCAGAAGTCCTTGTTCGCCGCCAGCCGGACGTAGCTGTCGGGCTTGTAGCCGGTGAGGACGAAGGGCCCGTTCCCGACGACCGGGAAGGTCTTGTCGTTGTTGAACTTCGAGAAGTCCCCGACCTTCTCCCACACGTGCTTGGGGACGATCGGCACGTCCAGCGCGGTCATCGTGGCCTGCGGCTTCTTCAGCCGGATCACCAACTGGGTCGGGCTGGGCGCGGTGACCTTCTCGAAGTTGGTGACGAAGCTGCCGTTGGCGGTGGCGGCACCGTCGTCCGTCATCATCTTGTTGAACGTCCAGGCCGCGTCCTCGGCGGTGGCCTGCTCCCCGTCCGACCACTTGGAGTCGGAGCGGATCGTGTACGTCCACGTCAGTTTGTCCGGTGACGACTTCCACTCGGTGGCCAGGCCGGGGATGACGTGGTTGTCCTTGGGGTCGTAGTTCGTCAGGTACTCGTAGGTCAGCCGGTGGATGCTGGTGCTGAGCAGCCGTACCGCCAGGAAGGGACTGAGCGAGTCGACACTCTGCGCCACGGCGACGGTGAGTACCTTCTTCTGCCCCTGGTCGCCGTCCGCGGCCCGCGCGGCCGGGGCCGACGGGGTGACGGCTCCCGACGCGAGGAGGAGCCCCGCGGCGCCCGCGGCGGCGAGCAGCCGCGCCCTTCTCGGACGAGGGCCGGTACGTCCACTGCCGTGCTGATCGTGTGTGCTCATGTCTCCCTGACCTCACGTCATCGCACGCGGGAGGCGCCGTACGCCCCCGCGTGAGGCGGGCTTGAACAGGTGTGAACAGTTGTGAACAGGTTGGAGCGAACTGCGAATGGCCGGAACGTGCTCGGCGGGGTGACGCCGACGGAATGAAGTGTGTGTCTATCAGCGGCAGTCTGCACGCGTCAACGGTGCGTCAAACCCCATGTGGCCTGCGGAAACAGGGAGTTGACCGAAGGATCACTCTCATTGGCGCAGACCTCTGGCGCCTTCCTGGTGAGAGCGTGGCGGCCGAGTCCCCCCGGTTCTGCCTGCGAAGGCTGTGAACGCGCGAACGCCCGCGCCGTCGGGTTGACGACGCGGGCGTCCGGAGGCCGGCGGGCCTACTGCTGCGGCGGGGGAGGCGTCTGTCCGGGCTGCGGATACCCGTAACCGGGCTGCTGCGGGTACGGCTGGCCGGGATACGGCTGGCCGGGGTACGGCTGCCCCGGGTGGGCCTGGCCGGGCTGGGCGTACTGGCCCGGCCGGCCGGGGACGCCGGGCTGGTCCGGCATGGGCTGCTGACCTGGCACCGGCGGCTGCGGCTGGTGGTGCTGGCCGGGCATCGGCGGGGCCGCGACCGGCGGCGGGTTGCCGTCGGACGTCCACAGCCCGTGGGACTGCTGGTGACGGACGAAGTCCTCGGCCACCATCGCCGCCAGGTTGAAGTACGCCTCCCGCACCTTCGGCCGCATCATGTCGAGGTCCACCTCGGCACCGGCGGCCAGGTGCTCGTCGAACGGGACCACGACCACACCCCGGCACCGCGTCTGGAAGTGCGCGACGATGTCGTCCACCTTGATCATCTTTCCGGTCTCGCGCACTCCGGAGATGACGGTGAGGGAACGGGACACGAGGTCGGCGTACCCGTGCGCGGAGAGCCAGTCCAGCGTCGTACTGGCGCTGCTCGCACCGTCCACGGACGGCGTCGAGATGATGATGAGCTGGTCGGCGAGGTCGAGCACACCGCGCATGGCGCTGTAGAGCAGACCGGTTCCCGAGTCGGTGAGGATGATCGGGTACTGCTTGCCCAGCACGTCGATCGCGCGCCGGTAGTCCTCGTCGTTGAAGGTCGTGGACACGGCCGGGTCGACGTCGTTGGCGATGATCTCCAGCCCGGAGGCGGCCTGGGAGGTGAACCGCCGGATGTCCATGTACGAGTTGAGGTACGGGATCGCCTGGACGAGGTCGCGGATGGTCGCACCGGTCTCGCGGCGCACGCGGCGGCCGAGCGTACCGGCGTCAGGGTTCGCGTCGATCGCGAGGATCTTGTCCTGCCGCTCGGTGGCGAGAGTCGAGCCGAGCGCGGTGGTGGTGGTCGTCTTGCCGACACCGCCCTTGAGGCTGATGACCGCGATGCGGTAGCAGGAGAGCACCGGGGTGCGGATCAGCTCCAGCTTCCGCTGCCGCTCGGCCTCCTCCTTCTTGCCGCCCAGCTTGAAGCGCGAGCCGCCGGCCGCCGGGCGGCTGCTCTTCGCCTTCTGCTTCTTGTTGTTGAGCAGCCGGTCCGACGACAGTTCCACGGCCGCCGTGTAACCGAGCGGCGCGGCGCCCGGGTTGGTGGGCTGCCGCTGGTCGTGCTGCATGGGCTGCGGCCAGGCGGCGCCCAGACGGGGGTCGGCGGGCTGCTGGTGGGGCGGCTGCGCCTGGGGAGGCTGCTGGGACGGGTCCTGCTGTCCGGGCTGTCCGGGCTGCCCCGGCTGAGGCGCGGGCGGCGCCTGGTACGGCTGCTGGGTCGACGGGACCGGCGGGGTCTGTGCGGCCTGACCCGGCTGGGGCATGGGCTGGGCCGTCGGCTGGGCCGGCGGTACGTGCGGGGCGAATCCCGGCTGGGCGGCGTGGGGCGCGGCCGCCGGGGGCTGCGCGGCACCCTGCGGCCGGCCCTGTTGCGGCACGCCGGGCTGGGTCTGGGGCTGGGGCATGCCGGGCTGGGGCTGCGGGGAGACCTGCTGCGGCTCCTGCGGCTGCCCGTGCGGTGCGGGTGCCTGCGGGAAGCCGTAACCGCCGGGCTGTGCCGGGGGCTGGGGCGCGGGCGCGCCAGGGTGCGGGAACCCGTAGCCGGCGGTGGGGCCGACCGCGGGACCGGGAGCGCCGCCCGGCTGCTGGACCGGCGGCTGCGGTGCCGCCGGAGCCGGGGCGTCCGGCTGCGGGAAGCCGTAGCCCGGCTGCGGCGCGGGCTGCGGGGGTGTCCGGTCCGGCGGTGTCGGTGCTGTCGGTGCTGTCGGCGCGGTGGCCGGCGGCGGGTTCCACGCGGCGGGCGCCGGCTGGGGCGCCTGCGGCTGGAACGGAGGCTGCTGCGCCGGCCCGCCCGGCTGCTCCGGAGCGGCGGGGGCGGGCTGCGGCTGTGCGGGCCACTGGTGCGCCGGGGCGGGGGCGACGGGCGGGTACGACGGAGGCAGCGGCGGTACCGAGGCCTGCGCCGCGGGCGGTGCGTCGGCCGGAACGGCGTCCTCGGGAGCGGGGTCGGCCGGAACGGCGTCCGCCGGCTCGCCGACGGGCGTCACGGCGTCCGTCGCCGACGGCCGGGCGTCCTGAGGCTCGGGCCCCGCGTCCTCGGGCCCGTCCTCAGCCGGGACGCCGTCCTCGGGCTCAACGTGCGGAGCCGGAGCCGCAAGCACGGAGTCGTCCCCGTCGTTCCCGTCGTCATCACCGCGCACGGCGCTCACGTCGGCCAGGCCGGACGGTCCGGCCGCATCGGCCGTACCCTCCTCGTCCTCGTCCTCGTCCGCGTCCTCCTCGTCCGCGTCCTCCTCGTCCTCCGCGTCCGTACCGTCCTCGTCCCGCACGTCGTCCTGCCCGTCGGCGTCGCCGAGTCGGGAATCGTCGGTGCGCTCGGGCTCCACGGCGTCGTCCGCCACCGCCACCGCCACCGCCAGCGCCTCGTCGGCGTCGTCCGGCGCGTCCGCACCGACGTTCCCGGCAAGGGCCGGGGCATCGTCCCCGACGCCGGCCTCGGGTTCGTCGGCCGCTGCTTCCGGCCGCTCGTCGTCCTGCCCGGCGTCGTCCGCCGCGGCGCGCTCGGCGATCTCCCGCTTCAGGGCGGCGGAGGAGAAACGCATGGTGGCGCCGCTCTCCAGGTCGCCGTTACCGGGTTCCGCCTCCGGCTCGGGCTCCGCCTGGGGTTCCTCGGCCGTTGGGGGAGCGGGTGCCTGGAGCTGGAACCCACCGGCCGGAAACGCCGGTACGGCGGTGGGAGAGGCCGGATCCGCAGCGGGCGCCGGGGCGTTCACGGCCTCCGGCTCGGACCGCGCCGGCGATTCCGGCTCGGGTGCGGACTCCTCCCGTACCTGAGGCTGCGGCGGCTGCGGCTCGAACCCGCTCCCGACCGGCAGCTTGGGGACCCCGGCAGGCCCCCCGGCCGGAGGCGCGGGCGGAGTGAAGGGCGCACCCGGCCCCGGCGGCGGAGGCGGCGTGAACGCGGTCCCCGGAGCGGGCGGCGGCGGAGTGAAGGGCGCCCCCGGCGAGGGAGCCGGGAAGGAGGACGGACCGTTGGACGGAGTCGCGTGCGGCGGGGGAGTCAGCCCCGGCAGCGGCGGAACCGGCCCACGAGGCGCGGGCGGGACGGAAGGAGTGGCGGCGCCGGAAGACGAACCGGAACCCGAACCCCCCGCAGGCCCGGCCCCTTGACCCTGCCCCCGCCCCGAGTCGCTCGAAGCGTTCTGCGTGTACCAGGCGGGCGGGGCGTAGTCGATGGTGAACTCGCCCGTCGTCTCGACTGCGGACTCCGCGTCGGGTTGGTCATCGCCGGGTGTCGCCCAGCCCCCGCGGATCCCGTCCCGATCGCTGCTCACAGTTCCTCCTGGTGTGGTCGAGCCCCTCGTGCCGTGCTGGGGCGACCGTTTTTGTCGTCCGACGTTGTCCGAAGTGAAACGAGGTCGTCCGATCGTCGGCCCTCCCCGTACGACGCCGACGCCCGGTCCACGGGTCTGGCGTCGCGCCGGGACCCAGCCTAATCACCACACGCCCCACCCCGGCAGCCCCGTCCTCACCTCAGCATCCGCCCATTGCGTCACAGCCTGCCCCGAAGTGCCGTACCTCGTTTCCGAATCCGTGCATCCGCCACACGACATCCGTGAACAAGTCGGACAGAACTCGGCCGGAATCGCGGCGCATCGCGGCCGGAGTCGACGGCTCCGGGCCCTCCGGTGCCACGAGTGATCAAGGCACCGGCATAGTAGGGACGCTCGTCGCCATCCCCAGGCGGGAAATCCCATCACCAGGAAGAGGACCCACGCGTGAGCTTCGGCCCGCCCCCCTCCATGCCCCAGCCGCCACCGACCGCGGAGACCCGGGAAGGGGCCCCCGGACGTAAGGCGCGTAAGGCACGTAAGGCACGTAAGGCGTTGACCGCCCTGCTCGCGGTCGTAGTCGCCGCGGGGTTGGGCACCGGCGGCTGGCTCCTGTGGGGCGGCGGGGACGGCAAGGGCGCGTCCCAGGACGACAAGCGGGCCACGGAAGCCCAGGGTCCCCTCGACGTACGGGAGACGGTCGAGAAGCAACCCGCGAGCACCGTGGGCGAGATGGCCTTCCGGTTCTCCGTGGACGACATGAACCCCGGGGAGCGCGTGGAGATGCCGGGCATGTGGGCCACGGACCGCATCCTCGCCAAGGGCATCAACAAGACCCTCGTCGGCATGCGCATCGGCACCGACGTCGCGCCGGGCGAGGAGGAGTGGCGGCTCGGACTCGACGGCCCGATCTGCGGCTACACGCACCATGTCACCGGCGACAACCGCACCGCCGTGCTCTTCCGGGCGAACGACCGGGAGGAGGACGCCTTCTGCAACCAGGTCGCCTTCGTCGACCTGGACGACGGCCGCCTGGTCTGGGAGGACCGCTTCTCCTACTCCGCGGCCGGCCCCGGTACGGGCTTCGCGACGGGCAGCGACAGCCAGGACCGGCCGAGCGTGACGCTGGCGCCCGGCACGGTAGCCGTGACCTGGGGCGGCGGCACCATCGGATACGACATGGCGAAGGGCACGAGCCGGTGGGCGACCACGGCCACCGACCCCTGCCAGGACATCGGAGCGGCCGGCGGGCGGGCACTGCTGATCCGTCAGATGTGCTGGAGCACCGACAAGAGCGTGCAGGACACCTCCTGGCAGAACGTCGGCTACAAGGTGCGCAAGGTGGACCCGGACACGGGCCGGACGCTGTGGACGTACACCGCGGCCGAGGGCATCCGCGACCTCAGCGTGCCGTCCACCGAGCCCCCGGTCCTCGCCGTGGCCGGCGGCGACACCGAGATCACCGATCTGCTGTCCCTCGACGACAAGGGCCGCAACCGCGCCACGATCAGCCTGCGCAACGGCGCGTACGTCGCCGACTGCTCCTACACGGACTACCTGGTCATCGACGACTGCCCGACCATCGCCGTCGGCTCGGGCCAGGTCTTCATCCGCAGCAAGGACCAGCTCGAGAAGCAGGTCTCCAACTGGATCATCGGCTTCGACCTGGAGACGGGCAACACGACGAAGAAGTTCGACTCCGGCCCGGGGTCCCTGCTCCAGCCGGTGCGGATGAGCGGCGACCAACTCCTCGCCCTGCGCCTGAGCAACGACCACATCTCACCGAACGCGCTGGTCGCGCTCGACCCGGACACGGACAAGGAGATCCCGTACTTCTATTTCGGCCTCCCGGCCGAGGCCGAGACGATGACGCTGATGAACGAGAACGACATCGTCGTGCAGAACGGCCGGATCTTCTTCGGAGTCAAGTCCGCGAACGGTCCCTCGGGCGAACAGAAGAAGCAGTGGCTCTACCTGGTCCTGGGCATCGGAAGCGGCGCGGCGGAGAAGCCCTGAGGCTCACCGGCACCCCTCCGCCCGCACGTCACCGCGGTCCGGCGTCACCGTCCTGCGGCGCCGGCTCCAGATCGAACTCCCCGTCCCGCGCCCCCAGCACGAACGCCCGCCACTCCGCCTCCGTGTACCGCAGCACGGTGTCCGGGTCGAGCGACGACCGCATGGCGACGGCGCCGGCGGGCAGGTAGGCGATCTCGACCCGCTCCTCGTGCTCCTCGGTGCCGGGAGCGCTGTGCCATTCCACACCGGAGATGTCGAGGGAGTAGAGCTCGTCCCTCTCCCGCTCCTTGCGCGCCTTGAGTTCGAGGTCCTCGGCATCGGCCATCGCGGGTCCGGTCCTTCCTGCTGTGCCAACGAGCTGTGCGGCTACCCTACTTGCTGCCGTTGTCCCTGATCAGCGGTTCGCGGATGTACCCCCGGCGGGGTGACGCCGCCTTCCCCGCCCCGCTTCTCCCTTCCCGCGCTCCGCCCCGCCGTGCGTCCTCCCCACTGCCCGCCCCCGCGCCCTCGACTTCCCAGGCCGAAAGGTGTCCGCAGTGAGTTCCGGGCCCCGCCCTCCCCGTACAACGCCCCCGCCCCGGGGCGCCGGACGCCCCAGGGCCGTCGTCGGCGTGACGGCGGCCCTCGTGCTCGTGGCGCCGGCAGCCGGGCTGTGGGCGTACGGACCGGGAGGCGCGGGTGACGACTCCGCGTCGGACGGCCGCCCGGTGGCCGCCCGTCAGGCACCGGACGAGATCCGGGAGACCGTCGAGACCCGGCCGTCGTCACCGGAGGGCAGGATGGCCGTGTCCTCCACCGAGACCCTCCGTACCGTGGGGCAGAACGTCCCGGCGATGGGCACCTGGGCGACGGACACGGTCTTCGCGAAGGGCTTCGGCAGCGGACTCAAGGGCTTCCGGCTCGGCGCGCCCGAGACGTCCACGCCCGCCTGGGACCTTCCCCTCCCCGGTCCGCTCTGCGCCGTGACCCGGCACGTCAGCGCGGACGGCCGTACCGCCGTCGCCTACGCCGGCGGGGGAGACGGCCCGGTCACGGACCCCCTCACCCTCCCCTGCGACCGGCTCGCGGTGGTGGACATCGACACCGGAGAGAAACTGTGGGACACGGAGCTTCCCGGCGCCGGCACCTCCCTGGCCGTCAACGTCACGATGACGGACGGCACGGTCGCCGTCGCCTGGGGACAGGGCTCGGCCGCGTACGAGCTGACCGGCGGGAAGCGCCTGTGGGCGGACGGCGCGCCCTCGGCCTGCGAGGACAAGGGCTTCGCCGGCGGACGCGGGCTGCTCGCCCTCCTGTCCTGCGGTGACTCGGCGGCTCCCGCCTACCGGGTGGAGAAGGTCGATCCGCGCACGGGCGAGGCCCAGTGGACGTACCGGGTGGCGCGGGGAGTGAAGGACGTCTACCTGGTCTCCGCCTCACCGGCCGTCATCGCCGTCGCCGCCGGCGACTACGTCGTCACCGACCTGATCTCGCTCGACGAGCGGGGCGAGCGCCGCGCGACCATCCGGCTCGACCGGGACCACCAGGTCCTCGACTGCGACCGGACCTTCAGCGCCGTGATCGAGAGCTGCGGTGCGATCGTCGTCGGCGGCGATCGGCTCTACCTCTCGTAGGAGGACCACATCGTCGCCTTCGACCTGGCCACCGGCCGGCCCGCGGAGAAGTTCGACGCACCCGCCGGTGGCGAGATGCACCCCCTTCGCATGAGCGGGGACGAGCTGATCGCCTTCCGTCCGGGCACCGGCCTCGCCCCCGACGCCGTCGTGGCCCTCGACCCGGCCTCCCGGAAGGAGACCGTCCTGCTGCTCTTCGCCGGGGGCCATGAGGTCCACGCGCTCGACGACCCGGCACTCAATGACATCCTGTACGAGCACGGACGTGTGTTCTTCGCCGCGCGCACCGTCGCGGGTCCCGCCACCGAGGGCGAGGTCGGTGAGTTCGACCAGGTGGCGGTGGGTGTGGAGAGCGCGGGCTGAGCGGCGTACGCGGCGGTGACCCGGGCCGGAGCGCACGGCTCGGGGCCCAGCTCGGGCGCGTCCGCCCAGGCTGGTACGCTGTGTGACGGCCGTTTGTGTACGCGCCCCCGGAGCCTCGAGCCCTGGAGGTCGCGCCCAGCGGATCCCCGCCTTCCGAGTCATGGAAGATCCCCCGAGACGTAGACCGGGGGCACTCGGTGGCCACTCACAGACCAGAGGAGTACGCGTGTCGCTCGACGCCGCAGTGAAGAAGCAGATCATCACCGAGTTCGGTACCAAGGAGGGCGACACCGGCTCCCCCGAGGTCCAGGTCGCTCTGCTGTCCCGTCGCATCTCCGACCTGACGGAGCACCTCAAGACCCACAAGCACGACCACCACTCCCGTCGTGGTCTGCTGATCCTGGTCGGCCAGCGTCGCCGGCTGCTGCAGTACCTCGCCAAGAAGGACATCCAGCGCTTCCGCGCGCTGGTCGAGCGCCTCGGCATCCGCCGCGGTGCGGCGGGCGCCCGCTAGGACGCCGTGAAGGGAGCGGTTCCCATCGTTCGGGGGCCGCTCCCTTTGCTGTACGTGCGCACTGTCGCCGCCGCTTTGTAGTGTGGTAACAGAACACAAGACGCACGACGCACGACAACGAACGAAACGCGCGCGCAGAACGCGCGCAACGAACGAGGAGAAGCGCGCCTCGCCGCCGCCGGTCCTCGGTAGTGGCCCCCGGGGACAGCACCCCGGGTGCTTCGATCGAAGACCGGCCCGCACCGGATGAGCGCTTCTCCGCCCCGTTCCCCCGCCACACGGGCGGGAGGGACAAAAGACGACACGTAATGGAGAAACCGCTGGTGGAGAACGAGACCCACTACGCCGAGGCCGTCATCGACAACGGCGCCTTCGGCACCCGCACCATCCGCTTCGAGACGGGCCGCCTGGCCCGTCAGGCCGCCGGCAGCGCCGTGGCCTACCTGGACGACGACACCATGGTGCTGTCGGCCACCACCGCCTCGAAGAACCCCAAGGACCAGCTCGACTTCTTCCCCCTCACGGTGGACGTCGAGGAGCGGATGTACTCGGCCGGCAAGATCCCCGGCAGCTTCTTCCGCCGGGAGGGCCGGCCCTCCGAGGACGCGATCCTCACCTGCCGCCTGATCGACCGCCCGCTGCGCCCGTCCTTCAAGAAGGGCCTGCGCAACGAGATCCAGGTCGTCGCGACGATCATGGCCCTCAACCCCGACCACCTGTACGACGTCGTGGCGATCAACGCCGCCTCCGCGTCCACGCAGCTGGCCGGCCTGCCCTTCTCCGGCCCGATCGGCGGCGTCCGCGTCGCGCTGATCCGCGGCCAGTGGGTGGCGTTCCCGACGCACACCGAGCTCGAGGACGCCGTCTTCGACATGGTCGTCGCGGGCCGCACCCTGGAGGACGGCGACGTCGCGATCATGATGGTCGAGGCCGAGGCCACCGAGAAGACCATCAAGCTCGTCGAGGGCGGCGCCGAGGCGCCCACCGAGGAGATCGTCGCCGCCGGTCTGGACGCCGCGAAGCCCTTCATCAAGGTGCTCTGCCGCGCGCAGGCCGACCTCGCCGCCAAGGCCGCGAAGCCGACCGGCGAGTTCCCGATCTTCCTGGACTACCAGGACGACGTCCTCGAGGCGCTCACCGCCGCCGTCAAGCCCGAGCTGGCCCAGGCGCTCACCATCGCCGGCAAGCAGGAGCGCGAGGCCGAGCTGGACCGCGTCAAGGCGCTCGCCGCCGAGAAGCTGCTCCCGCAGTTCGAGGGCCGCGAGAAGGAGATCTCCGCCGCGTACCGCTCGCTGACCAAGGCCCTGGTCCGTGAGCGCGTCATCAAGGAGAAGAAGCGCATCGACGGCCGCGGTGTCACCGACATCCGCACCCTGGCCGCCGAGGTCGAGGCCATCCCGCGCGTGCACGGCTCGGCGCTGTTCGAGCGTGGCGAGACCCAGATCCTGGGCGTCACCACCCTGAACATGCTCCGCATGGAGCAGCAGCTGGACACCCTCTCCCCGGTGACCCGCAAGCGCTACATGCACAACTACAACTTCCCGCCCTACTCCACCGGTGAGACCGGCCGCGTCGGCTCCCCGAAGCGCCGCGAGATCGGCCACGGCGCCCTGGCCGAGCGCGCGCTCGTGCCGGTGCTGCCGACGCGCGAGGAGTTCCCGTACGCGATCCGTCAGGTGTCCGAGGCCCTCGGCTCCAACGGCTCGACGTCCATGGGCTCGGTCTGCGCCTCCACCATGTCGCTGCTGAACGCCGGTGTGCCGCTGAAGGCCCCCGTCGCCGGTATCGCCATGGGCCTGATCTCCCAGGAGATCGAGGGCGAGACGCACTACGTCACCCTCACCGACATCCTCGGTGCGGAGGACGCCTTCGGCGACATGGACTTCAAGGTCGCCGGCACCAAGGAGTTCGTGACCGCCCTCCAGCTCGACACCAAGCTGGACGGCATCCCCGCCTCCGTCCTGGCCGCCGCCCTCAAGCAGGCCCGTGACGCCCGCCTCCACATCCTCGACGTGATGATGGAAGCGATCGACACGCCGGACGAGATGTCCCCGAACGCGCCGCGGATCATCACCGTGAAGATCCCCGTCGACAAGATCGGTGAGGTCATCGGCCCCAAGGGCAAGATGATCAACCAGATCCAGGAGGACACGGGCGCCGACATCACGATCGAGGACGACGGCACCATCTACATCGGTGCCGCCGACGGCCCGGCCGCCGAGGCCGCGCGCGCCACGATCAACGGCATCGCCAACCCGACCATGCCCGAGGTCGGCGAGCGCTACCTGGGCACCGTCGTGAAGACGACGACCTTCGGCGCGTTCGTCTCCCTGCTGCCCGGCAAGGACGGTCTGCTGCACATCTCGCAGATCCGCAAGCTGGCCGGCGGCAAGCGCGTGGAGAACGTCGAGGACGTCCTCGGCGTGGGCCAGAAGGTCCAGGTCGAGATCGCCGAGATCGACTCCCGCGGCAAGCTCTCCCTGATCCCCGTGATCGAGGGCGAAGAGGGCGACGAAGAGAAGAAGGACGACGCCGACCAGTGACGTCCCGTGGCTCCAGGGCGACGGCCCGCACCTCCTCGGAGGCGCGGGCCGTCGCCCGTACCCAAACCCTGATCAAGGGCGAACACGGCATCGGCACGGTCCGCAAGACCACCCTCCCGGGCGGCCTGCGCATCGTCACCGAGACCCTGCCCTCGGTCCGCTCGGCGACCTTCGGCATCTGGGCCCACGTCGGCTCCCGCGACGAGACCCCGGCCCTGAACGGCGCCACCCACTACCTGGAGCACCTGCTCTTCAAGGGCACCCGGCGGCGCAGCGCCCTGGACATCTCCTCCGCCATCGACGCGGTCGGCGGCGAGATGAACGCGTTCACGGCGAAGGAGTACACGTGCTACTACGCACGCGTGCTCGACACCGACCTGCCGCTCGCCATCGACGTGGTCTGCGACATGCTGACCGGCTCCCTCATCCGCGAGGAGGACGTGGACGTCGAGCGCGGCGCGATCCTCGAAGAGATCGCGATGACCGAGGACGACGCCGGCGACTGCGTGCACGACCTGTTCGCGCACACCATGTTCGGCGACAACGCACTGGGCCGCCCCGTCCTCGGCACCGTCGACACGGTCAACGCCCTCACCGCCGACCGCATCCGCCGCTTCTACAAGAAGCACTACGACCCCACCCACCTGGTGGTCGCCGCGGCCGGCAACGTCGACCACAACAAGGTCGTACGCCAGGTCCGCGCCGCCTTCGAGAAGGCCGGTGCCTTCCGGGACCCGGTGGCCGAGCCCATCGCCCCGCGCGACGGGCGGCGCACCGTCCGGGCCGCCGGCCGCGTCGAGCTGATCGGCCGCAAGACCGAGCAGGCCCACGTCATCCTCGGCGTGCCGGGTCTGGCCCGCACCGACGAGCGCCGCTGGGCCATGGGCGTCCTCAACACCGCCCTCGGCGGCGGCATGTCCTCGCGCCTGTTCCAGGAGGTCCGCGAGAAGCGCGGTCTGGCCTACAGCGTGTACTCGTACACCTCGGGCTTCGCCGACTGCGGCCTGTTCGGCGTGTACGCGGGCTGCCGGCCCTCCCAAGTGCACGACGTGCTGAAGATCTGCCGCGACGAACTCGACCACGTCGCCGAGCACGGCCTGAGCGACGACGAGATCGGCCGCGCGATCGGCCAGCTGCGGGGCTCCACGGTCCTCGGTCTGGAGGACACCGGCGCGCTGATGAACCGTATCGGCAAGAGCGAACTGTGCTGGGGCGAGCAGATGTCCGTCGACGACATGCTGGCCCGGATAGCCTCGGTCACGCCGGACGACGTCCGCGCCGTGGCCCGCGACGTCCTGGGCCGCCGACCGTCCCTGTCGGTCATCGGCCCGCTGAAGGACAAGCAGGCGTCCCGGCTGCACGACGCCGTCGCCTGACACTCCCGGTAAGGAAGCGAAGAACATGAGCAAGCTGCGCGTGGCCGTCCTCGGTGCCAAGGGCCGGATCGGCTCCGAGGCGGTACGGGCCGTCGAGGCCGCCGAGGACATGGAGCTGGTCGCCGCCCTCGGCCGGGGCGACAGCCTGGACACGCTGACCGAGGCCGGCGCCCAGGTCGCCGTCGAGCTGACCACCCCCGACTCGGTGATGGACAACCTCGACTTCTGCGTACGCCACGGCATCCACGCCGTCGTCGGCACCACCGGCTGGACCGACGAGCGTCTCACGCGGCTGAACTCCTGGCTCGACGCCTCCCCGGAGACGGGCGTGCTCATCGCGCCCAACTTCTCCATCGGCGCCGTACTGACCATGAAGTTCGCGCAGATCGCCGCCCCGTACTTCGAGTCCGTCGAGGTCGTCGAGCTGCACCACCCGAACAAGGTCGACGCCCCCAGCGGCACCGCCACCCGCACCGCCCAGCTGATCGCCGAGGCCCGGCAGAAGGCAGGCGCCGCCCCGGCGCCCGACGCCACTGCCACCGCCCTGGACGGCGCCCGCGGTGCGAACGTGGACGGCGTCCCGGTCCACGCGGTCCGCCTGCGCGGCCTGCTCGCCCACCAGGAGGTCCTGCTCGGAGCCGAGGGCGAGACCCTCACCGTCCGGCACGACTCCCTGCACCACAGCAGTTTCATGCCGGGCATCCTGCTGGGCGCCCGCCGGGTGGTGACCACGCCGGGCCTCACCTTCGGCCTGGAACACTTCCTGGACCTGAACTGAGACCCGGACCGAGCCACAGCCCCTCATGCGCGCGAAAATCTCCTACGTCATCACGGCCGCCGTCCTGGTGGTCTACTTCGTCCTGGTCGGCAGCCGCGGTGTCCTGCTCATCGGCACCGGCACGCCCCTCACCGTCACCTTCGGCATCGCGGTGCTGATCCTGCCGGTGATCGGCGTGTGGTTCCTCTGGAAGAACACCCAGTTCGTCCGCAAGGCCAACGCCCTCGCCGCCGAACTCGACGCCGAGGGCGGACTGCCCGTCGACGAGCTGAAGCGCACCCCCAGCGGCCGCGTCGACCGCGACTCGGCCGACGCGGTCTTCGCCGTGCGCAAGGCCGAGACGGAGGACGCCCCCGGAGACTGGCGCACCTGGTTCCGGCTGGCCGTCGCCTACCACGACGCCCGTGACACCCCGCGCGCCCGCAAGGCGATGCAGCGGGCGATCGCCCTGCACGACGGCAAGCCCGTCGAGACGGCCTGACCGGACCGACGGGAGAAACCGAAGGGCCCGGGAAAGACCGAAGGGCCGGGGCCCGGACCGCACTGCGGTCCGGGCCCCGGCCCTTCGCCGTCTCCGGGGCTCAGCCCCGCCGGTACTCGTCGGCCCATGCCTCCACGGCGTCGGCCGCCCGGTCGAAGGCTTCCTCCCGCGCCAGGAAATCGGCGTTGTGCGTGGTCAGCAGCGGAGGAAAGGTCTCTCCGGACCGGCCGCCCTGCCGGACCAGGAGCAACGCCTGCCCCTGCACGGTCCGCGGCAGCCCGAGCCAGCGCACCGGCTGCTGCACGGTCCGCACGCTGGCGACCTGCTGCCAGGCCACCGTGCGCGTGCTGAGGAAGCTCACGTGACGCACCCCGTGCGCGCTCACCCACGCCCCCGTGCGCAGCAGCCGCAGGGCACAGACGATCACGACCAGCGCGATGCCGAAGACCACCCCGGCGGCGGACAGCGAGTCCGTCGCCGCGATGATGACCGCCGCGAACAGGACGAACGAGGCGAGCAGCAGCATCAGCGCCGCCACCCCCACGCGCCACGGCCCCGGCCGGTAGGGCCGGCGCCAGAGGTCGCGGTCGTCGTGCGGCAGCGCGACGTCGTCGGTGGCGTCGAAGGCGCGGTCGGCCGTCAGGAAGGGCAGGGGCACGGCTGGTCCTCACTCGTTCCATGGCAGGTGCTGTGCCCGGTGAGGCTACCGACCTGTGTCTCCGGTCACCACCCTCGGGTCCCCGGATGGAGGCAGGGCCGCCGGCCCGGAGCCGTGGCTAACGCCCTTCGGAGGCCTGCGACGGCTGCTTGTGCGGGGACGGCTGATCGGCCGAGAGCGCGGGCATCCCGATCACGAGGGAACCCACGATGCCGGCGACGACGGTGAGACCGAGCAGCCAGCGCCCGGCCAGCTGGCCGAAGGACGCCCGCTCCCGGGGCGGGGGTGTGACATTGCTGCGGAACCTGTCGGCTTCGGCGACGAAGGCGAACGGCACGGGTTCACGCCGGCGGATCATGGAGGCTGTGTCTCCTTTCGGGGACTGAGTGCACCGCTGTGTCGGGTGCTGTTACTCATACAGACGAACGAACGCCCCCGCGGGTGCCCTGTTTCACCGATTTCATCGCGGCACGGCACCGAACGCCCCATTCGGCGGGCCGTAGAGTGGCCTCGCCAAGCGACAAGATGGGAAGGCCCTCCACCCGTGACCGACATCCCCGCCGACGATTTCAAGATCGACCTGCGCAACGACGTCACCGTCGAGCTGGTCAAGAGCAGTGCGACCGACTCCGACGTGCTGTTCGCCGCTCGCGTCTCGACCCTCGGGGAGCAGTCCCTGGACGAGTTGCAGAAGGACCCCGAGCGCTCCAAGGGCCTGATCAACTACCTCATGCGGGACCGGCACGGCAGCCCGTTCGAGCACAACTCGATGACCTTCTTCGTCAGCGCCCCGATCTTCGTCTTCCGCGAGTTCATGCGGCACCGCGTCGGCTGGTCCTACAACGAGGAGTCGGGCCGCTACCGGGAGCTCCAGCCGGTCTTCTACGTGCCCGGGCAGGACCGCAAGCTGGTCCAGCAGGGCCGCCCGGGCAAGTACGTCTTCGTCGAGGGCACCCCCGAGCAGCACGACCTGGTCAGCCGGTCCATGGAGGACTCCTACCGCCAGGCATACCGCACGTACCAGGAGATGCTCGCCGCCGGCGTCGCCCGCGAGGTGGCCCGCTCGGTGCTCCCTGTCGGCCTCTACTCGTCGATGTACGCCACCTGCAACGCCCGCTCGCTGATGCACTTCCTCGGCCTGCGCACCCAGCACGAGCTGGCGAAGGTGCCCTCCTTCCCGCAGCGCGAGATCGAGATGGTCGGCGAGAAGATGGAGCAGGAGTGGGCCCGGCTCATGCCGCTCACGTACGCCGCCTTCAACGCCAACGGCCGCGTGGCGCCGTAGCCACTGACGAACCTCTGACGCGCCGCGAACACACATGTGCGCATCAGCCGCCCGAAGTGTCCGTATTGCGGCGTTCTAAGAAGTTCATCTAGCCTGATCAAAGGGACCCGGCACTGCTTGAACCCCCGAGCAGGCAGTGCCGGGCTCCACCTCTCTCCCGGTCCGCCGCCTCCCCCGAGGGCAGACCCCGCCCTGAGCAACGAGTAGCGTGTAACCCATGGCTCCGACCTCCACTCCGCAGACCCCCTTCGGGAGGGTCCTCACCGCCATGGTCACGCCCTTCACGGCGGACGGCGCACTCGACCTCGACGGCGCGCAGCGGCTCGCCGCCCACCTGGTGGACGCAGGCAACGACGGCCTGATCGTCAACGGCACCACCGGCGAGTCCCCCACCACCAGCGACGCGGAGAAAGCGGACCTCGTACGAGCCGTCCTGGAGGCCGTCGGCGACCGGGCCCACGTGGTCGCCGGAGTGGGTACGAACAACACCCAGCACAGCATCGAGCTGGCCCGCGCCGCCGAGCGCACCGGCGCACACGGCCTGCTGCTCGTCACGCCGTACTACAACAAGCCCCCGCAGGAGGGCCTGTACCAGCACTTCACGGCCATCGCCGACGCCTCGACGCTGCCGGTCATGCTGTACGACATCCCCGGCCGCAGCGGCGTCCCGATCAACACCGAGACGCTGGTCCGCCTCGCCGAGCACCCGCGCATCGTCGCCAACAAGGACGCCAAGGGCGATCTCGGCCGCGCCAGCTGGGCCATCGCCCGCTCCGGCCTCGCCTGGTACTCCGGCGACGACATGCTGAACCTGCCGCTGCTCTCCGTGGGCGCCGTCGGCTTCGTCTCGGTCGTCGGCCACGTCGTCACCCCGGAACTGCGGGCGATGGTGGACGCGCACGTCGCGGGCGACGTGCAGAAGGCACTGGAGATCCACCAGAAGCTGCTCCCCGTCTTCACCGGCATGTTCCGAACCCAGGGCGTCATGACCACCAAGGCCGCGCTCGCCCTCCAGGGGCTGCCCGCGGGACCGCTGCGCGCCCCCATGGTCGGCCTCACGCCCGAGGAGACCGAGCAGCTCAAGATCGATCTTGCCGCCGGCGGGGTACAGCTCTGACAACAGACTTCGCACCACCGCACGACCGGACGGACTTCACAACTGAATAGGCGGGCACCGGTGCCCGCACCCCCTTACGACAACTGCTTCTGCACGAACGTCACGCGCGCCACGTGCCCACCGGTACGTGGCGTGTGTGGTGAGGAGAGTCTTTTGAGTCATCCGCACCCTGAACTGGGCCGTCCCCCTGTGCTCCCGAAGGGCGGCCTCCGGGTCACGCCCCTCGGCGGCCTCGGCGAGATCGGCCGCAACATGACGGTCTTCGAGTACGACGGCCGTCTGCTGATCGTCGACTGCGGAGTGCTCTTCCCCGAGGAGGAGCAGCCCGGAATCGACCTGATCCTGCCGGACTTCTCGTCCATCCGGGACCGCCTCGACGACATCGAGGGCATCGTCCTCACCCATGGCCACGAGGACCACATCGGCGGCGTCCCCTACCTCCTCCGCGAGAAGCCGGACATCCCGCTGATCGGCTCCAAGCTGACCCTCGCCCTCATCGAGGCCAAGCTCCAGGAGCACCGCATCCGCCCGTACACCCTCGAGGTGGCGGAGGGGCACCGCGAACGCATCGGCCCCTTCGACTGCGAGTTCGTCGCGGTCAACCACTCCATCCCGGACGCCCTGGCCGTCGCCATCCGCACCCCCGCGGGCATGGCCGTCCACACCGGCGACTTCAAGATGGACCAGCTGCCGCTGGACGGCCGGCTCACGGACCTGCACGCCTTCGCGCGCCTGAGCGAGGAGGGCATCGACCTCCTCCTCTCCGACTCGACGAACGCCGAGGTCCCGGGCTTCGTCCCGCCCGAGCGCGACATCTCGAACGTGCTGCGCACGGTCTTCGCCGGTGCGCGCAAGCGGATCATCGTGGCGAGCTTCGCCAGCCACGTCCACCGCATCCAGCAGATCCTGGACGCGGCCCACGAGTACGGCCGCCGGGTCGCCTTCGTCGGCCGTTCCATGGTCCGCAACATGGGCATCGCCCGGGACCTCGGTTACCTGAGGGTCCCGCCGGGTCTGGTCGTGGACGTCAAGACGCTGGACGACCTCCCCGACAGCGAAGTCGTCCTCGTCTGCACGGGCTCCCAGGGCGAACCGATGGCCGCGCTCTCCCGCATGGCCAACCGGGACCACCAGATCCGCATCGTCCAGGGCGACACGGTGATCCTGGCGTCCTCCCTCATCCCGGGCAACGAGAACGCGGTCTACCGCGTGATCAACGGCCTGACCCGCTGGGGCGCCAACGTCGTCCACAAGGGCAACGCCAAGGTCCACGTCTCGGGCCACGCCTCGGCCGGCGAGCTGCTGTACTTCTACAACATCTGCCGCCCCAGGAACCTGATGCCGGTCCACGGCGAATGGCGCCACCTGCGCGCCAACGCCGAACTCGGCGCCCTCACCGGAGTCCCCCACGACCGCATCGTCATCGCCGAGGACGGAGTCGTCGTCGACCTCGTCGAGGGCAAGGCGAAGATCTCCGGCAAGGTCCAGGCCGGATACGTCTACGTCGACGGCCTGTCGGTCGGCGATGTGGGCGAGCCGGCCCTGAAGGACCGCAAGATCCTCGGCGACGAGGGCATCATCTCGGTCTTCGTGGTCATGGACTCGTCCACCGGCAAGATCACCGGCGGGCCGCACGTCCAGGCCCGCGGTTCGGGTATCGAGGACTCGGCCTTCGCCGCGGTGCTCCCCAAGGTCGTCGAAGTACTGGAACGCTCGGCCCAGGACGGAGTCGTCGAGCCGCACCAGCTCCAGCAGCTGGTGCGCAGGACCCTCGGCAAGTGGGTCTCGGACACCTACCGGCGCCGGCCGATGATCCTCCCCGTGGTGGTGGAGGTCTGACGGACCGTCGGGTCTCCGGCAGCGTCAACCAGGAGCGGGGCGCCTCGATTTGCATCGAGGCGCCCCGCTCCAGTACGTTTACATCTCCGCTCGGACGGGCACCCGACCACTTTGTGGAGGGGACCCCGGGGGTGGAAATCCCGACTCAGAATCTCTGATAAAGTCGGAACCGCCGGAAAGGGAAACGCGAAAGCGAGAACCTGGAAAGCACCGAGGAAATCGGATCGGAAAGATCTGATAGAGTCGGAAACGCAAGACCGAAGGGAAGCGCCCGGAGGAAAGCCCGAGAGGGTGAGTACAAAGGAAGCGACCGTTCCTTGAGAACTCAACAGCGTGCCAAAAGTCAACGCCAGATATGTTGATACCCCGACCTGATCGGTTCGATCGGGTTGAGGTTCCTTTGAAAAACACAGCGAGGACGCTGTGAACGTCGGGACTATTCCTCCCGGCGTTCCGCTCTCGTGTGTGTGCACCGGATTACCGGTAAACATTCACGGAGAGTTTGATCCTGGCTCAGGACGAACGCTGGCGGCGTGCTTAACACATGCAAGTCGAACGATGAACCACCTTCGGGTGGGGATTAGTGGCGAACGGGTGAGTAACACGTGGGCAATCTGCCCTGCACTCTGGGACAAGCCCTGGAAACGGGGTCTAATACCGGATACTGACCCTCGCAGGCATCTGCGAGGTTCGAAAGCTCCGGCGGTGCAGGATGAGCCCGCGGCCTATCAGCTAGTTGGTGAGGTAATGGCTCACCAAGGCGACGACGGGTAGCCGGCCTGAGAGGGCGACCGGCCACACTGGGACTGAGACACGGCCCAGACTCCTACGGGAGGCAGCAGTGGGGAATATTGCACAATGGGCGAAAGCCTGATGCAGCGACGCCGCGTGAGGGATGACGGCCTTCGGGTTGTAAACCTCTTTCAGCAGGGAAGAAGCGAAAGTGACGGTACCTGCAGAAGAAGCGCCGGCTAACTACGTGCCAGCAGCCGCGGTAATACGTAGGGCGCAAGCGTTGTCCGGAATTATTGGGCGTAAAGAGCTCGTAGGCGGCTTGTCACGTCGGTTGTGAAAGCCCGGGGCTTAACCCCGGGTCTGCAGTCGATACGGGCAGGCTAGAGTTCGGTAGGGGAGATCGGAATTCCTGGTGTAGCGGTGAAATGCGCAGATATCAGGAGGAACACCGGTGGCGAAGGCGGATCTCTGGGCCGATACTGACGCTGAGGAGCGAAAGCGTGGGGAGCGAACAGGATTAGATACCCTGGTAGTCCACGCCGTAAACGGTGGGCACTAGGTGTGGGCAACATTCCACGTTGTCCGTGCCGCAGCTAACGCATTAAGTGCCCCGCCTGGGGAGTACGGCCGCAAGGCTAAAACTCAAAGGAATTGACGGGGGCCCGCACAAGCGGCGGAGCATGTGGCTTAATTCGACGCAACGCGAAGAACCTTACCAAGGCTTGACATACACCGGAAAACCCTGGAGACAGGGTCCCCCTTGTGGTCGGTGTACAGGTGGTGCATGGCTGTCGTCAGCTCGTGTCGTGAGATGTTGGGTTAAGTCCCGCAACGAGCGCAACCCTTGTCCCGTGTTGCCAGCAGGCCCTTGTGGTGCTGGGGACTCACGGGAGACCGCCGGGGTCAACTCGGAGGAAGGTGGGGACGACGTCAAGTCATCATGCCCCTTATGTCTTGGGCTGCACACGTGCTACAATGGCCGGTACAATGAGCTGCGATACCGCGAGGTGGAGCGAATCTCAAAAAGCCGGTCTCAGTTCGGATTGGGGTCTGCAACTCGACCCCATGAAGTCGGAGTCGCTAGTAATCGCAGATCAGCATTGCTGCGGTGAATACGTTCCCGGGCCTTGTACACACCGCCCGTCACGTCACGAAAGTCGGTAACACCCGAAGCCGGTGGCCCAACCCCTTGTGGGAGGGAGCTGTCGAAGGTGGGACTGGCGATTGGGACGAAGTCGTAACAAGGTAGCCGTACCGGAAGGTGCGGCTGGATCACCTCCTTTCTAAGGAGCACTTCTTACCGAGTCCTTCGGGGCGAGGTCAGAGGCCAGCATGCGAGCGAACGTCTCGCACTGGTTGCTCATGGGTGGAACGTTGACTACTCGGTTCAGGCACGGGCCGGTGGCTGCTAGTACTGCTCTTCGGAGCGTGGAACGCATGATCACCGGACGGGACTGGGCCGGGCACGCTGTTGGGTGTCTGAGGGAATGAACTTCCTTCAGTGCCGGCCCCGGTAAAGATCTGCTTCGGTGGGTTGTGATGGGTGGTTGGTCGTTGTTTGAGAACTGCACAGTGGACGCGAGCATCTGTGGCCAAGTTTTTAAGGGCGCACGGTGGATGCCTTGGCACCAGGAACCGATGAAGGACGTGGGAGGCCACGATAGTCCCCGGGGAGTCGTCAACCAGGCTTTGATCCGGGGGTTTCCGAATGGGGAAACCCGGCAGTCGTCATGGGCTGTCACCCGCTGCTGAACACATAGGCAGTGTGGAGGGAACGCGGGGAAGTGAAACATCTCAGTACCCGCAGGAAGAGAAAACAACCGTGATTCCGGGAGTAGTGGCGAGCGAAACTGGATGAGGCCAAACCGTATACGTGTGAGACCCGGCAGGGGTTGCGTGTGCGGGGTTGTGGGATCTCTCTTCTACGGTCTGCCGGCCGTAGGGCGAGTCAGAAACCGTTGATGTAGGCGAAGGACATGCGAAAGGTCCGGCGTAGAGGGTAAGACCCCCGTAGTCGAAACGTCAGCGGCTTGCTTGAGAGACACCCAAGTAGCACGGGGCCCGAGAAATCCCGTGTGAATCTGGCGGGACCACCCGCTAAGCCTAAATATTCCCTGGTGACCGATAGCGGATAGTACCGTGAGGGAATGGTGAAAAGTACCGCGGGAGCGGAGTGAAATAGTACCTGAAACCGTGTGCCTACAAGCCGTGGGAGCGTCGGGATGGAGCTTGCTCCATCCTCGTGACTGCGTGCCTTTTGAAGAATGAGCCTGCGAGTTTGCGGTGTGTTGCGAGGTTAACCCGGGTGGGGTAGCCGTAGCGAAAGCGAGTCCGAACAGGGCGATTTTAGTAGCACGCTCAAGACCCGAAGCGGAGTGATCTAGCCATGGGCAGGTTGAAGCGGAGGTAAGACTTCGTGGAGGACCGAACCCACCAGGGTTGAAAACCTGGGGGATGACCTGTGGTTAGGGGTGAAAGGCCAATCAAACTCCGTGATAGCTGGTTCTCCCCGAAATGCATTTAGGTGCAGCGTCGTGTGTTTCTTGCCGGAGGTAGAGCACTGGATAGGCGATGGGCCCTACCGGGTTACTGACCTTAGCCAAACTCCGAATGCCGGTAAGTGAGAGCGCGGCAGTGAGACTGTGGGGGATAAGCTCCATGGTCGAGAGGGAAACAGCCCAGAGCATCGACTAAGGCCCCTAAGCGTACGCTAAGTGGGAAAGGATGTGGAGTCGCACAGACAACCAGGAGGTTGGCTTAGAAGCAGCCACCCTTGAAAGAGTGCGTAATAGCTCACTGGTCTAGTGATTCCGCGCCGACAATGTAGCGGGGCTCAAGCGTACCGCCGAAGTCGTGTCATTGCAGCAATACGGCCAACGCCGGCTGTGATGGGTAGGGGAGCGTCGTGTGCCGGGTGAAGCAGCGCCGGAAGGCAGTTGTGGACGGTTCACGAGTGAGAATGCAGGCATGAGTAGCGATACAAACGTGAGAAACGTTTGCGCCGATTGACTAAGGGTTCCTGGGTCAAGCTGATCTGCCCAGGGTAAGTCGGGACCTAAGGCGAGGCCGACAGGCGTAGTCGATGGATAACCGGTTGATATTCCGGTACCCGCTGTGAAGCGTCAAACATCGAGCATCGTGATGCTAAGGCCGTGAAGCCGCCCTGATCTCTTCGGAGTTGAGGGGAGTGGTGGAGCCGCTGAACCAAGCGGTTAGTAGGTGAGTGATGGGGTGACGCAGGAAGGTAGTCCATCCCGGGCGGTGGTTGTCCCGGGGTAAGGGTGTAGGACGTCAGGTAGGTAAATCCGCCTGGCAATAGTCTGAGACCTGATGCCGAGCCGATTGTGGTGAAGTGGATGATCCTATGCTGTCGAGAAAAGCCTCTAGCGAGTTTCATGGCGGCCCGTACCCTAAACCGACTCAGGTGGTCAGGTAGAGAATACCGAGGCGTTCGGGTGAACTATGGTTAAGGAACTCGGCAAAATGCCCCCGTAACTTCGGGAGAAGGGGGGCCACGTCTGGTGATCGGATTTTCTCCGTGAGCTGGGGGTGGCCGCAGAGACCAGCGAGAAGCGACTGTTTACTAAAAACACAGGTCCGTGCGAAGCCGTAAGGCGATGTATACGGACTGACGCCTGCCCGGTGCTGGAACGTTAAGGGGACCGGTTAGCTTGGATTCGTCCAGGCGAAGCTGAGAACTTAAGCGCCAGTAAACGGCGGTGGTAACTATAACCATCCTAAGGTAGCGAAATTCCTTGTCGGGTAAGTTCCGACCTGCACGAATGGCGTAACGACTTCTCGACTGTCTCAACCATAGGCCCGGTGAAATTGCACTACGAGTATAGATGCTCGTTTCGCGCAGCAGGACGGAAAGACCCCGGGACCTTTACTACAGTTTGATATTGGTGTTCGGTTCGGCTTGTGTAGGATAGCTGGGAGACTTTGAAGCTCGCACGCCAGTGTGGGTGGAGTCGTCGTTGAAATACCAGTCTGGTCGTGCTGGATGTCTAACCTGGGTCCGTGATCCGGATCAGGGACAGTGTCTGATGGGTAGTTTAACTGGGGCGGTTGCCTCCTAAAGAGTAACGGAGGCGCCCAAAGGTTCCCTCAGCCTGGTTGGCAATCAGGTGTTGAGTGTAAGTGCACAAGGGAGCTTGACTGTGAGACCGACGGGTCGAGCAGGGACGAAAGTCGGGACTAGTGATCCGGCGGTGGCTTGTGGAAGCGCCGTCGCTCAACGGATAAAAGGTACCCCGGGGATAACAGGCTGATCTTCCCCAAGAGTCCATATCGACGGGATGGTTTGGCACCTCGATGTCGGCTCGTCGCATCCTGGGGCTGGAGTCGGTCCCAAGGGTTGGGCTGTTCGCCCATTAAAGCGGTACGCGAGCTGGGTTTAGAACGTCGTGAGACAGTTCGGTCCCTATCCGCTGTGCGCGTAGGAGTCTTGAGAAGGGCTGTCCCTAGTACGAGAGGACCGGGACGGACGAACCTCTGGTGTGCCAGTTGTTCTGCCAAGGGCATGGCTGGTTGGCTACGTTCGGGAGGGATAACCGCTGAAAGCATCTAAGCGGGAAGCCTGCTTCGAGATGAGGACTCCCACCCACTTGATGGGGTAAGGCTCCCAGTAGACGACTGGGTTGATAGGCCAGATATGGAAGCCGGGTAACCGGTGGAGTTGACTGGTACTAATAGGCCGAGGGCTTGTCCTCAGTTGCTCGCGTCCACTGTGTTGGTTCTGAAACCACGAACGACCCCGTCCATGGTCACGGACGGTGCGGTTGTCAGTTTCATAGTGTTTCGGTGGTCATAGCGTAGGGGAAACGCCCGGTTACATTCCGAACCCGGAAGCTAAGCCTTACAGCGCCGATGGTACTGCAGGGGGGACCCTGTGGGAGAGTAGGACGCCGCCGAACAATTATTAGAAGGGTTGGACCCCGAACTTCGGTTCCGGGTCCAACCCTTTTTTGTTGTCCGTCACTTGAAGTTCACGTTGCGCTACGAGCATCGGCCGTATGGGTACCGCAGCAATGCTCAGGGCCGCCGGCGTAGGAGTCGGCGACGAGGTCGTCGTACCTGCCTTCGGGAATGTGGAAGTCGCCGAGGCCGTCGCCCTGGTCGGCGCTCTGCCGGTCTTCGCCGACATAGATCCCGCCACGTACTGCCTGGACGCCTCGGCGGTGGACGCGGCGCTGACCCCCCGCACCGCGGCCGTCGTCGTGGTGCACCGATTCGGACGGCCGGCGGACATGGCGCCGCTGCACGCGGTCGGTCAGCGGCACGGACTGCTGGTGCTGGAGCAGGGCGAGTCCGAGGCGCCGTACGACGAGATAGCGCAGCGTCGGCAGCGGGCGGCCTATCTGGACGGAAAGCTGAAGGGGGTGCGCACGCCGGACTGGGGGGACGGGCACACCTATCAGCAGTACGTCGTGCGGGTGCCGGGCAACGGACGGCCGGACCGCGACGCTTTCGCCCGTGCCGTGCGGGGGCGCGGAGTCGAGTGTCGAGTCCCGGTGAAGACGCCCGTGCACCGGATGCCTGGCTTCCGCCGGTGCGTGTCGCTGCCGGAGACCGAGCGGGCCGCCGACGAGACGCTCGCCCTGCCCGTC
This sequence comes from Streptomyces mutabilis, assembly GCF_046628145.1. Taxonomy (NCBI): domain Bacteria; kingdom Bacillati; phylum Actinomycetota; class Actinomycetes; order Kitasatosporales; family Streptomycetaceae; genus Streptomyces; species Streptomyces mutabilis. The sequence goes on from NZ_CP176874.1 coordinate 5,753,984, forward strand.
GACGCGGCGTTGACCAAGCGGGACATGCAGCGGATCGTGTCCGCCTGCAATGCCTTGGGTGGGCTGCTCCAGCCGGCCTTCTGAAAGGCGTGGTTGGGAGCACCGGTCTGTTCGGGGTATGATCTATTCCGTTGCCGCGAGGGAAACCTCGAAAGCGACAGGCCCCTATAGCTCAGTCGGCAGAGCGTCTCCATGGTAAGGAGAAGGTCAACGGTTCGATTCCGTTTGGGGGCTCCACAGCGAAAGGCCCCGCCCGATTGGGCGGGGCCTTTCGCATGCCCGGGGACGCGCGGGTCAGTCCGCGTGCGGCTCCGGGACGCGCATCGCCAGAATCGCCATGTCGTCGGACGGAGCGTCCGACGCGAAGCGTTCCACCGCGCGCATGATGCGGGCCGCGACCGCGCCCGCAGTCAGCCCCGTGCAGGTGGTGAGGACGTCGGCGAGGCCGTCGTCGCCCAGCATGCGTGTGCCCTCCCGACGTTCGGTGACGCCGTCCGTGACGCAGAGCAGGACGTCGCCCGGGTCGAGAGTGACCGTCTGCTCGTAGAGTTCCAGGTCCTCGATGACGCCGAGGAGCGGCTGGGGCTCGGCGGCGGGCTCCACCGTGCCGTCCTGGCGCAGGCGGAGGGGGAGGGGGTGGCCGGCGCAGACCACCTTCAGCTCGGCGCCGCCGTCCTCCTGCGGGCGCAACTCGCCGTACAGGAGGGTGAGGAAGCGGCTGCGGGCGCCCTCGTCGAGGATCGCGGAGTTGAGGCGCTCCAGGACCGCCGGGCCGCTCAGGCCCTCACGGGCGAGCAGGCGCAGCGCGTGCCGGGCCAGGCCCGTGACGGCCGCCGCGTTCGGTCCCGTACCGCAGACGTCGCCGATGGCGAAGCCGTACGCGTCGTCGCTGATGGGGAAGAGGTCGTAGAAGTCGCCGCCGACCTCGTTGCCCTCGCCGGCCGCGCGGTAGATGACCTCGACCTCGACGCCGTCGATGACGGGGAGTTCCGGGGGCAGCAGGCTGCGCTGGAGGGACTGGCTGATGGCCGTGCGCTCCGAGTACAGGCGGGCGTTGTCCAGGGCCAGGGCGGCCCTGCGGGACAGGTCCTCGGCGAGTTCCAGGATCTCCTGGCGGAAGTGCTCGTCGGTCGGCTTGCCGAGCGTGAGCATGCCGATGACGCGGTTGCGGGCGACCAGGGGGAGGACCACGGTCTCGCCGCCCACCGCGGCCGCCGTGGCCAGCGTCGGGCCGATGCCGGTGTTCAACTGGGGCGTCGTACCGGTGTTGAGGCCCAGGTCGCGCATGGAGGTGCGGAGTGCGGCCTGGTGGGCCAGCTCGCCGGGTGCCGACCAGACACGGGCGCCGGGGGTGGGCACCGGGTCGGGCGGGGCGATCTTCGAGAGCAGGGACTTGATGCCGTCGATGAGTTCCTCGTCCTCGTGCAGGACGTAGGAGAGGTAGGGCTCCGAGGCCTGGTCGGCGATCGTGTAGACGGCGCACCAGGTGGCCAGGGTCGGGACCGTCATCTGGGCCATCAGGGCCAGGGTCTGGTCGCGGTCCAGAGTGCCGGCGAGGAGGTCGGAGGCTTCGACGAGGAAGCTCAGCGAGCCGCGGCGCAGGCGCTCCAGCTCGCCCAGGCGGGCGGACTCGACGGCCAGTGCGATGCGGTCGGCGGCGAACTGGAGGCGCAGCGCCTCCTCGTTGGAGTACCGGCCGGCGGCCTCGGCCGCGACGCCGAGGGAGCCGGTCAGGCGGCCTTCGACCTTGAGCGGGACGGTGACGACCGAGCGCATGCCGGTGCCGTTGAGCAGTGGGACGGCGCCGGGGACCGCGGCCAGGTCGTCGTGGACGGCGGGCATGCGCGCGGAGCCGTAGCGGCCCGGGCCGGCTTCGACGGGGACGCGGGCGAAGCGCTGGCGGGCGGAGGGCAGGCCGGTGGAGGCGCGGACCTCCAACTCCGTCTCGTCGTCGGTCGCCAGGAGCAGGAAGGCGGCGTCGGCGTCGAGCATGTCGCGGGCGCGCTCGACCGTGCGCTGGAGGAGGCCGTCGAGGTCGTCCGGGGCGGGGGAGCCGATGAACACCTCGAAGGGGTCGGTGCTCTGGCCCTCGGAGGAGGCTCCGGGGTCGGAGGCCGGTACGCGCAACGGGGTCTGGAGGACGGCGCGTTCGTGGTCGCGGACGAGGAGGCAGACCGTGGAGGGCTCGCCGCCCGCGTCGCGGACGCGGAGGTGGGAGGCGTAGACCGGGGTGACGCGGCCGTTGGCGCCCCTTATGCCGTAGCTGCCCTCCCAGCGGGACAGCTGGAGCGCCTCGGCGATGCCGGTGCTGGTGCCCGGGGTGTGCGGCCAGGCGGCGAGGTCGGTCAGCGGCTTGCCCACGACCTGCTCGGCGGCGTAGCCGAACAGCTCCTCGGCGTCCTCGTTCCAGGACGTGACGGCGCCGGTGCGGTCGATCTGGACGACGGCGACGCGGACGCGGCCGTCGGCGAGCGGGAGCAGGTCGGCGGGGAGGGAGGGGCCGGCGGCGCGGGTGCCGACCGGGCGCTCGGGCAGGTGGAGGTGGAACCAGACGTTCTTCAGCGTGGGCGTGTACTCGACGCCCCAGCGGTCGGCCAGGGCCGCGCACAGCTGGAGTCCGCGGCCGCCCTCGCGGTCGAGGCTGCCCATGGTGGCGGGGGAGCCCTGGAGCGGGACCTCGCGCTCGGGGTAGTGGTCGGCCACCTCGATCCGGACGCCGTCGTCGCTGCGCAGGCACACGACGTCGGCGGTGGTGCCGGCGTGCACCACGGCGTTGGTCACCAGCTCGCTGGTGAGCACCACGGCGTCGTCGACGATGTCGGCATGGCCCCAGCCCTGCAGGGTGTCGCGGACGAAGGACCGGGCGCTCGCCACCGATCGTCCGACGGGCTCGAAGCTGGCGGCCGCGCGCGCGGTGATCACAGAACTCCTCGACCCTCTCTCCCCGTGCACGGCCTCATGGCCGACCGGCTCGCGCCGCTGCTGCGGCAGTCCACCCGTCGGCCCGGGATCCGGGGGCTGCTCCCCCGGGATCAGTCCGGTGGTCATTCCGGCCGCCCCTCCGATGCCCGCTCGTCTCCGTGCCACCGCCCAGGCCGGACGGACCGGCGTGGCTGGACAGCCGCATGCAAGGTTACTTACCTTCGCCGTCCATGCGGATGCCGGTCTGCAGTGTTTCCGCCCAGAGGGTGTGCGGACGATGTGCGAAGCTGCCGAACTGTTATGGCCTGGTTCGGCCGGGGTGAAACACTGGGCAGGCTTCCAGTGAAGGTCTGGGCAGGCTGAATGCGCACCCTGTGCGGCGGGCAGCAGCCTCGGAGCGGTCCGGCGAATCCGTGCGGACCGCGTCCGGCAGCACAGGAAGTACGCGGCAGTAACCGGTCCGCCGAGCGGTGGCGGCCGGGCACAGCAGTAACGGTCGACCCCTGCGGGAGGGACACAGTGGAGTCTGGCGCAGCGACGCGGGGCACTAAGGCGCGCGCGAAAGGCGGACAGTCCCTGAGTAACCAGGGCAAATCGCGGGGTGGCAGTACGACGGTGGACACGGCCGCGCTGAACCGGTTGCTGGCGGCCCTGGTGGCGATGCGGGAGGGTAACTTCCGCAAGCGGCTCACGGTGTCCGGCGACGGCGTGATGTCGGAGATCGCGGCGGTCTTCAACGAGGTGGCCGACCGCAATCTGCACCTCACGGGTGAGCTGGCCCGGGTGCGGCGCGTGGTCGGGCGTGAGGGAAAACTCACGGAGCGGCTCGAGACGGGCGCCTGTGAGGGGTCCTGGGCGGCCGCGATCGACAACTCGAACGCGCTGGTCGACGACCTCGTACGACCGGTCTCCGAGGTCAGCCGGGTGCTGTCGGCGGTGGCGGACGGTGATCTGTCGCCGCGGATGGATCTGCGGACGCAGACGGCGGAGGGCACCGGGCAGCCGCTGCGCGGTGAGTTCCTGAAGGTCGGCCGGACCGTGAACAACCTGGTCGACCAGTTGTCGACGTTCACGGACGAGGTCACGCGGGTCGCCAGCGAGGTCGGCACCGAGGGCAAGCTCGGCGGGCAGGCCCGGGTGCGGGGTATGTCCGGTTCCTGGAAGGACCTCACGGACTCCGTCAACACGATGGCGTACCGGCTCACCGCTCAGGTGCGTGACATCGCGCTGGTGACGACGGCGGTGGCCAAGGGTGATCTGTCCCGGAAGGTCACGGTGCACGTGGCCGGCGAGATGCTGGAGCTGAAGAACACCGTCAACACGATGGTGGACCAGCTCTCCGCGTTCTCCTCCGAGGTGACGCGCGTCGCCCGGGAGGTGGGCACCGAGGGCGCCCTGGGCGGTCAGGCGCAGGTGCCGGGCGTGGCCGGGGTGTGGAAGGAGCTGACCGACTCCGTCAACACCATGGCCGGGAACCTGACGGCCCAGGTGCGGGAGATCTCCCACGTGACGACGGCGGTCGCCAACGGCGACCTGTCGAAGAAGGTGACGGTTCCGGCGCGCGGTGAGGTCGCGCAGCTCGCCGAGACGATCAACCAGATGACCGAGACGCTGCGGATCTTCGCGGACGAGGTCACGCGGGTGGCCAACGAGACCGGTGGCGAGGGTCAGCTGGGCGGTCAGGCGAACGTGCCGGGTGCGGCGGGGATCTGGAAGGACCTGACGGACTCGGTCAACACGGTCTTCCGGAACCTGACCACTCAGGTGCGGGACATCGCCGCGGTGACGACGGCGGTGGCCAGCGGTGACCTGTCGCAGAAGGTCACCGTGGACGTGGCCGGCGAGATGCTGGAGCTGAAGAACACCGTCAACACGATGGTGGACCAGCTGTCCGCCTTCGGTGCCGAGGTCACGCGGGTGGCCCGGGAGGTCGGTGTCGAGGGTGAGCTGGGCGGCCAGGCGCAGGTGCCCGGGGCGGCGGGGACGTGGAAGGACCTGACGGACTCGGTCAACACGGCGTTCCGCAACCTCACCGGTCAGGTGAGGAACATCGCCCAGGTGACGACGGCGGTGGCCAACGGTGACCTGTCGCAGAAGGTCACCGTGGACGTCTCCGGCGAGATGCTCCAGCTGAAGAACACCGTGAACACGATGGTGGACCAGCTGTCGTCCTTCGCCGACCAGGTGACGCGGATGGCCCGGGACGTGGGCACGGAGGGCCGCCTGGGCGGTCAGGCGCGGGTCGACGGGGTGTCGGGCACGTGGAAGGAGCTGACGGACTCCGTCAACTCGATGGCGTCCAACCTCACCGGACAGGTGAGGAACATCGCCCAGGTGACGACGGCGGTCGCCCGGGGTGACCTGTCCCAGAAGATCGACGTCGACGCGCGCGGCGAGATCCTGGAGCTGAAGAACACCATCAACACGATGGTGGACCAGCTGTCGAGCTTCGCGGAGCAGGTCACGCGGGTGGCCCGCGAGGTGGGTACGGAGGGCCGCCTGGGCGGTCAGGCGCAGGTGCCCGGTGTGGCCGGTGTGTGGCGCGACCTGACCGACTCGGTGAACGGCATGGCCGGGAACCTGACCGCGCAGGTGCGCAACATCGCGCAGGTCGCGACGGCGGTGGCCCGTGGTGACCTGTCCCAGAAGATCACCGTGGACGCGCGCGGGGAGATCCTGGAGCTGAAGAACACGCTGAACACGATGGTGGACCAGCTGTCGTCGTTCGCCCAGGAGGTCACCCGCGTCGCGCGCGAGGTGGGCACCGAGGGCATCCTCGGCGGTCAGGCGGAGGTACAGGGTGTCTCCGGCACCTGGAAGGACCTCACGCAGTCCGTGAACGGCATGGCCAACAACCTGACCATGCAGGTGCGGAACATCGCCGAGGTGACGACGGCCGTCGCCAAGGGCGACCTGTCGAAGAAGATCACCGTCGACGCCAAGGGCGAGATCCTCGAACTCGTCACCACCGTCAACACCATGGTCGACCAGCTGTCGTCGTTCGCCGAGCAGGTCACGCGGGTGGCCCGCGAGGTGGGTACGGAGGGCATCCTCGGCGGCCAGGCGCACGTGCCCGGCGTGGTGGGCATCTGGAAGGACCTCAGCGACAACGTCAACCTGATGGCGAAGAACCTCACCGTTCAGGTGAGGAACATTTCCCAGGTTGCCGCGGCCGTCGCCAACGGCGACCTGACGCGGACGGTGACGATCGAGGCGCGCGGTGAGGTCGCGCAGCTCGCCGACACCTTCAACACCATGGTCAAGACGCTGAGTTCGTTCGCCGACCAGGTCACCAAGGTGGCCCGCGAGGTGGGCACGGACGGCATCCTGGGCGGTCAGGCGCACGTGCCGGGCGTGGCGGGCACCTGGAAGGATCTCACCGAGTCGGTGAACCAGATGGCGTCCAACCTGACCGGTCAGGTGCGCAACATCGCCATGGTGACGACGGCCATCGCCAAGGGCGACCTCACCAAGAAGATCGACATCGACGCCCGCGGCGAGATCCTGGAGCTGAAGACGACCATCAACACGATGGTCGACCAGCTGTCGTCGTTCGCCGAGGAGGTCACCCGCGTGGCCCGCGAGGTGGGCACCGAGGGGCAGCTCGGCGGTCAGGCACGCGTGCGTGACGTCGACGGCACCTGGCGGGACCTGACGGAGTCCGTGAACGAGATGGCCGGGAACCTGACCCGGCAGGTGCGTGCCATCGCGCGCGTGGCGACCGCGGTGACGCGCGGCGACCTGAACCTGAAGATCGATGTGGACGCGTCCGGGGAGATCCAGGAACTCCAGGACTACATCAACAAGATGATCGCCAACCTGCGCGACACCACGATCGCCAACAAGGAGCAGGACTGGCTCAAGGGCAATCTGGCCCGCATCTCCGGCCTGATGCAGGGCCGCCGGGACCTCCAGGACGTGGCCTCGCTGATCATGAGCGAGCTGACCCCGGTGGTCTCCGCGCAGCACGGCGCGTTCTTCCTCGCGATGCCGCACGCCGACGGCCAGGAGCACGCCGGCGCCGAGGGCGACGAGTACGAACTGCGCATGCTCGGGTCGTACGGCTACTCGATGGGCTCCATGCCCACCTCGTTCCGGCCGGGTGAGGCGCTGGTCGGCACGGCCGCCCAGGAGAAGCGCACGATCCTCGTGGAGAACGCGCCGAGCGGCTACCTGAAGATCTCCTCCGGGCTCGGTGAGGCCCCGCCCGCCCAGGTGATCGTCCTGCCGGTGCTGTTCGAGGGGCAGGTGCTCGGCGTCATCGAGCTGGCCTCCTTCACCCCGTTCACGCAGATCCAGAAGGACTTCCTCAACCAGATCGCCGAGATGATCGCGACCAGCGTCAACACCATCTCCGTCAACACCAAGACGGAGGTGCTGCTGAAGCAGTCGCAGGAGCTGACCGAGCAACTGCGCGAGCGTTCCGAGGAGCTGGAGCAGCGGCAGAAGGCGCTGCAGTCGTCCAACGCCGAACTGGAGGAGAAGGCCGAGCTGCTGGCGCAGCAGAACCGCGACATCGAGGTGAAGAACACCGAGATCGAGGAGGCGCGGCAGGTCCTGGAGGAGCGAGCGGAGCAACTCGCGGTCTCCATGCGCTACAAGAGCGAGTTCCTGGCCAACATGTCGCACGAGCTGCGTACGCCGCTCAACTCGCTGCTGATCCTGGCCAAGCTGCTCGCCGACAACGCGGACGCCAACCTCTCGCCGAAGCAGGTCGAGTTCGCCGAGACGATCCACGGGGCCGGCTCCGACCTGCTCCAGCTCATCAACGACATCCTGGACCTGTCGAAGGTCGAGGCGGGCAAGATGGACGTCTCCCCGACGCGGATCGCGCTGGTCCAGCTCGTCGACTATGTGGAGGCCACCTTCCGGCCGCTGACCGCGGAGAAGGGCCTGGACCTGTCGGTGCGGGTGTCGCCGGAGCTGCCCGCCACGCTGCACACCGACGAGCAGCGGCTGCTCCAGGTGCTGCGCAACCTGCTGTCCAACGCGGTGAAGTTCACCGACTCCGGAGCGGTCGAGCTGGTCATCAGGCCGGCCCGGGACGACGTTCCGCAGGCCATCCGGGAGCAGTTGCTGGAGGCCGGTTCGATGACCGAACCCGACGCGGAACTCATCGCGTTCTCGGTGAGCGACACCGGCATCGGCATCGCGGCCAGCAAGATGCGGGTGATCTTCGAGGCGTTCAAGCAGGCCGACGGCACCACCAGCCGCAAGTACGGTGGTACGGGCCTAGGGCTGTCCATCTCGCGGGAGATCGCGCAGCTGCTGGGCGGCGAGATCCACGCGCAGAGCGAGCCGGGCCGAGGATCGACGTTCACGCTGTACCTGCCGCTGCACCCGAGCGAGCTGCCCGCGCACGGCTACCAGCAGCCCCTTCCGGCGCTGGAGCCCGGCGGGGTGCTCGCCACGCCGGGCGCAGACGTCGCGCTGCCGGGCGCGCAGACCGAGCTGCCCGCCGAGGTGCAGTCGTACCAGGACTCCCAGAACGGTGCCGCCGCGCTGTTCCGGCGCCGTCGCCGCGCCGCGTCGGAGGCCGAGGAGGGGGCCGGCTCGCAGCAGCAGCCGTCAGTCGAGTCGGACGCGGCCCCGCAGTCGAGCCGCGGCATCCGGTTCGGCGGGCAGAAGGTGCTGATCGTCGACGACGACATCCGCAACGTCTTCGCGCTCACGAGCGTGCTGGAGCAGCACGGCCTGTCCGTGCTGTACGCCGAGAACGGGCGCGAGGGCATCGAGGTGCTGGAGCAGCACGAGGACGTGGCGGTCGTCCTGATGGACATCATGATGCCCGAGATGGATGGATACGCGACGACCACGGCGATCCGCCGGATGCCCCAGTTCGCCGGTCTGCCGATCATCGCGCTGACCGCGAAGGCGATGAAGGGCGACCGGGAGAAGGCCATCGAGTCGGGAGCGTCCGACTACGTGACGAAGCCGGTCGACCCCGATCACCTGCTGACGGTGATGCAGCAGTGGATGCGGGAGGAGTGAGGGCCGGGTCCCCGCGGGCACGGAGCGGTACGTCCGGGCACCGTGCCCGCGGTACGTTCGGGCACGCTCTCCGGTGTCGGCCGGAGTGCGGCCTCTTGGAGGCGTGTCGCAGGACGGGCCGCGGCGTGAACGGGTACCGTCCGCACGGCGCGTTCGGACGGTGTGCGAACGTGGGTGTACGCACGTGGCGGGAAGCTTCGGTGTTCGCGCGGAGTCGCTGACTCAGTGTGCCCGGAGCCGTGTAGAAGCGCGGGATTCGGGGAACCTTCTGGTCCCCCGCCGCGTTTCTGCTACGTGCACAGTGACATCGCGGTGACAGGGTGTGGCGACAGGCGGGGTGCGGCTACGATGACCGGCACAAGGACGGGCGGCGCAAGGGAGTCGTCCCCTGGGGTGGCCCCCGGCGGCGCTGCCCCAAGTCCTGCGGACAGGGGAGGCCCCACGCCGGGGCGAGGAGGGCGGGCCATGGTGCAGAAGGCCAAGATCCTCCTGGTCGATGACCGGCCGGAGAATCTGCTGGCGCTGGAGGCGATCCTCTCGGCGCTCGATCAGACGCTGGTGCGGGCATCGTCCGGGGAGGAAGCGCTCAAAGCACTGCTCACGGACGACTTCGCGGTCATTCTGCTGGACGTCCAGATGCCGGGCATGGACGGTTTCGAGACCGCCGCCCACATCAAGCGACGGGAGCGGACCCGGGACATCCCGATCATCTTCCTCACCGCGATCAACCACGGCCCGCACCACACCTTCCGCGGGTACGCGGCGGGCGCGGTGGACTACATCTCCAAGCCGTTCGACCCGTGGGTGCTGCGCGCGAAGGTCTCCGTCTTCGTCGAGCTCTACATGAAGAACTGCCAGCTGCGCGAGCAGGCGGCGCTGCTGCGGCTCCAGTTGGAGGGCGGCGGCAAGGAGACGGCGGGCGAGGCCAAGGAGCCGGCAGGGCTGCTCGCCGAGCTGTCGGCGCGGCTTGCGGCCGTCGAGGAGCAGGCCGAGGCGCTCTCCAAGCAGCTGGGTGACGAGTCGACGGACGCGGCGGCGGTGGCGACGGCGGCCCATCTGGAGCGCAAGCTCACCGGACTGCGGCGGGCGCTGGACGCCCTGGAGCCCGGCTCGTCCGGAGGGCAGGCCGCGGTCAACTGAGCGCGGCCGGTGGCGCCCTCGGCGGAGCACGAGCCATGAGGGCGCGTCAGGGGCAATACCGGAGGCGTCAGTTCCGTTCTCACGCGGAGGCGACACGAACGGGTGAAGCGGTGGGCACACGTGTCGACCGCCGCCTCCCCCGGTAACCTCACACCTATGGCCTCACGTCCCTCCGCAGCCAAGAAGCAGCCCGCGAAGAAGGCGGCCGCTCCCGCGAAGGGTCCGGCGAAGAAGGCCCCTGCCAAGAAGGCCCCGGCGAAGAAGCCCGCCCCCAAAGCGGCGCCCAGTCCGACGGGAGGCGTCTACCGGGTCGTACGCGCCCTCTGGCTGGGCATCGCGCACGCCGTCGGTGCCGTCTTCCGCGGCATAGGGCAGGGCGCGAAGAACCTCGACCCGGCGCACCGCAAGGACGGCGTCGCCCTGCTGCTGCTCGGCATCTGTCTGATCGTGGCTGCGGGCACCTGGGCCGACCTCAAGGGTCCCGTCGGCGACCTCGTCGAGATCCTCGTCACCGGCGCCTTCGGCCGGCTGGACCTGCTGGTCCCGATCCTGCTCGGCGCCATCGCCGTACGCCTGATCCGGCACCCGGAGAAACCCGAGGCCAACGGCCGGATCGTGATCGGTCTGTCCGCGCTCGTCGTCGGCGTCCTCGGCCAGGTGCACATCGCCTGCGGCTCGCCGGCCCGCGGCGACGGCATGCACGCCATAAGGGACGCCGGCGGCCTCATCGGCTGGGGCGCGGCGACGCCGCTGTCCTACACGATGACGGACGTCCTCGCCGTGCCGCTGCTCGTGCTGCTCACCGTCTTCGGGCTGCTGGTCGTCACGGCCACCCCGGTCAACGCCGTTCCGCAGCGGCTGCGGCAGCTCGGCGTGCGGCTCGGCCTCGTACGCGACCCGGAGGCCGACGGGTTCCCGGAGGACGACGAGCGGTACGACGAGCAGTGGCGCGAGGCGCTGCCCGCGCGGTCACGCAAGCGGGGCGGGCCGGCCGCCGAGCCGTACGACCCCGATGGGACGGAGCAGGAGGCGCTCGCCCGGCGCCGCAGGCCCCGGCGGTCCGCCGTGCCGCAGCCCGAGATGAACCGGCCGATGGACGCCGTGGACGTCGCCGCCGCCGCGGCCGCCGCCCTCGACGGTGCCGTACTGCACGGGATGCCGCCGTCGCCGCTGGTCGCCGACCTCACCCAGGGCGTGAGCACGGGGGAGCGGGAGTCGTCAGCACCGACTCCGACGCCGGTCCCGGCTGCGCGCCCGCAGCCGGGGAAGCTCAAGAAGGACGGTCCCGAGGAGAAGACGGGCGTCCCGGACCTCACCAAGACGCCGATCCCCCAGGAACGGGAGCTTCCGCCCCGCGCCGAGCAGCTCCAGCTCTCGGGCGACATCACCTACTCCCTGCCGGCCCTCGACCTCCTCACGCGCGGCGGCCCCGGCAAGGCGCGCAGCGCCGCCAACGACGCCATAGTCGCCTCACTGACCACCGTCTTCACCGAGTTCAAGGTCGACGCCGCCGTCACCGGATTCACCCGCGGCCCGACGGTCACGCGCTACGAGGTGGAGCTCGGGCCCGCCGTGAAGGTCGAGCGGATCACCGCGCTGGCCAAGAACATCGCCTACGCCGTCGCCAGCCCCGACGTGCGGATCATCAGCCCCATCCCCGGCAAGTCCGCGGTCGGCATCGAGATCCCCAACACCGACCGGGAGATGGTCAACCTCGGCGACGTGCTGCGCCTCGCGGAGTCCGCCGAGGACGACGACCCGATGCTGGTCGCCTTCGGCAAGGACGTCGAGGGCGGCTACGTCATGCACTCGCTGGCGAAGATGCCGCACATGCTGGTCGCGGGCGCCACCGGCTCCGGAAAGTCGTCCTGCATCAACTGCCTGATCACCTCGATCATGATGCGGGCGACCCCGGAGGACGTCCGGATGATCCTGGTCGACCCCAAGCGCGTCGAGCTGACCGCCTACGAGGGCATCCCGCACCTGATCACGCCGATCATCACCAACCCGAAGCGGGCCGCCGAGGCGCTCCAATGGGTCGTACGGGAGATGGACCTCCGCTACGACGACCTCGCGGCCTACGGCTACCGGCACATCGACGACTTCAACCGCGCGGTGCGCGAGGGCAAGGTCAAGCCGCCCGAGGGCAGCGAGCGCGAGCTCCAGCCGTACCCGTACCTGCTGGTGATCGTCGACGAGCTGGCCGACCTGATGATGGTGGCGCCGCGTGACGTCGAGGACGCCATCGTGCGCATCACGCAGCTCGCGCGCGCGGCCGGCATCCACCTGGTGCTCGCCACCCAGCGGCCGTCCGTCGACGTCGTCACCGGCCTGATCAAGGCGAACGTGCCCTCGCGGCTCGCCTTCGCCACGTCCTCGCTCGCCGACTCGCGGGTCATCCTCGACCAGCCCGGAGCCGAGAAGCTGATCGGCAAGGGCGACGGCCTCTTCCTGCCGATGGGCGCGAACAAGCCGACCCGTATGCAGGGCGCGTTCGTGACCGAGGAGGAGGTCCAGGCGGTCGTCCGGCACTGCAAGGAGCAGATGGCGCCCGTCTTCCGGGACGACGTCACCGTCGGGACCAAGCAGAAGAAGGAGATCGACGAGGACATCGGCGACGACCTCGACCTGCTGTGCCAGGCCGCCGAGCTGGTCGTCTCCACGCAGTTCGGGTCGACCTCCATGCTCCAGCGCAAGCTGCGCGTCGGCTTCGCCAAGGCCGGGCGTCTGATGGACCTGATGGAGTCGCGCAGCATCGTCGGACCGAGCGAAGGTTCGAAGGCTCGTGACGTTCTTGTGAAGCCTGATGAGCTGGACGGCGTGCTCGCCGTGATCCGGGGGGAGTCTGAAGGGTAGGGAGCGGTACGCGAGGTTCTCCCCGGCGGGGGTCACGGTCGCCGGCCGATCGTGACTCACCCGTTAGGGATCATTGAGCAACCGTTCCCCCTTGGGGTACGTCAAGTTGAGGGAAGCGACAAACAGATAGTCCACCATCGGGATGTCGGGCCATACCGATGGCGTACAAAGTCGTACCGCCCGGTTGCCCCACCCGTTTGTACCCCCCCTAGACTGAACGTCCAGCACAGGCGGCTAAACGCTCGAAAGGCGCCCCCGTGTCCATCGGCAACTCCCCTGAAGACGAGCGTCCGATCGCAGACGTGTCCCCAGATGTTCCTGACGAGGCCTCCGGCGACGCCCCTCGGGAATCCCGCCCCTCCGTCGGCCGCGCCCTGCAGCAGGCGCGGATCGCCGCCGGGCTGACCGTCGACGACATCACCACCGCCACCCGGGTCCGGATCGCCATCGTGCACGCCATCGAGGCGGACGACTTCGCTCCCTGCGGCGGAGACGTCTACGCGCGCGGTCACATCAGGACCCTCGCCAAGGCCGTCGGGCTCGATCCGGCCGAACTGCTCGCGCAGTTCGACGCCGAACACGGCGGGCGCCCGGCACCGACCCCGGCCGCGCCCCTGTTCGAGGCGGAACGCATCCGTCCCGAGCGGCGCGGACCCAACTGGACCGCCGCCATGGTCGCAGCGATCGTCGCCGTGATCGGCTTCGTCGGCTTCACGTTCGTCAAGGGCGGCGACGACGGCGGCAACGAGGCGAGCGTCGCCGAGGGCTCCCGGCCGACGGCCGGTGAGTCCGCCTCGCCGAGCGCCGAGCCGAAGAAGCCCGCGGCCCCCAAACCCGACCCGACCGACAGCGCCATCGCCGCCGCGCCCCGGGACAAGGTGACCGTCAAGGTCACCGCCGCCGACGGACGCAGCTGGATCTCCGCCCAGGACCACAACGGCCGACTGCTCTTCGACGACATCCTCGAGCGGGGCGACTCGAAGACCTTCCAGGACGACGAGAAGGTCAAGCTGGTCCTCGGCGACGCCGGCGCCATCGAGCTCTACGTCAACGGCAAGAAGATCGAGGACGACTTCCAGCCGGGCGCCGTGGAGCGCCTGACGTACACGAAGGGCGACCCGCAGGTCGGATAAGGGACCGAGGGGACGAGTCACCACGGGGTTGGCCGGGATCGGCCAACCCCGTCGACGTGGGCTGTCGGCGGGACGAAGTACTCTTGAGCCCATGCCTGAAAGCCGTACCGTCGCACTCGTCACCCTTGGCTGCGCCCGTAACGAGGTGGACTCGGAGGAGCTCGCAGGCCGTCTGGAGGCGGACGGCTGGAAGCTCGTCGACGACGCCGAGGAAGCGGACGTCGCCGTCGTGAACACGTGCGGCTTCGTCGAGGCCGCCAAGAAGGACTCCGTGGACGCCCTCCTGGAGGCCAACGACCTCAAGGGCCACGGAAGAACGCAGGCCGTCGTGGCGGTGGGCTGCATGGCCGAGCGGTACGGCAAGGAGCTGGCCGAGGCCCTTCCGGAGGCCGACGGCGTCCTCGGCTTCGACGACTACGCCGACATCTCCGACCGCCTGCAGACCATCCTGAACGGCGGCATCCACGCCGCCCACACCCCGCGCGACCGGCGCAAGCTGCTGCCGATCAGCCCCGCCGAGCGCCAGGAGGCCGGTGCCTCCGTCGCCCTGCCCGGGCACGGCCCGACCGACCTCCCCGAGGGCGTCGCCCCGGCCTCCGGGCCCCGCGCGCCCCTGCGCCGCCGCCTGGACGGCTCCCCGGTCGCCTCGGTGAAGCTGGCCTCCGGCTGCGACCGGCGCTGCTCCTTCTGCGCCATCCCGTCCTTCCGCGGCTCCTTCATCTCGCGCCGCCCCAGCGACGTGCTGAACGAGACGCGGTGGCTGGCCGAGCAGGGCGTCAAGGAGATCATGCTGGTCTCCGAGAACAACACCTCCTACGGCAAGGACCTCGGCGACATCCGCCTGCTGGAGTCGCTGCTGCCGAACCTCGCCGAGGTCGACGGCATCGAGCGGGTGCGCGTCAGCTACCTCCAGCCGGCCGAGATGCGCCCCGGCCTGATCGACGTGCTGACCTCCACGCCGAAGGTCGTGCCCTACTTCGATCTCTCCTTCCAGCACTCCGCTCCGAACGTGCTCCGCGCGATGCGCCGCTTCGGCGACACCGACCGCTTCCTGGAGCTGCTGGACACCATCCGGAGCAAGGCACCCGAGGCCGGTGTGCGCTCCAACTTCATCGTGGGCTTCCCCGGCGAGTCCGCCTCCGACCTGGCCGAGCTGGAGCGGTTCCTGAACCACGCGCGGCTCGACGCCATCGGCGTCTTCGGCTACTCCGACGAGGAGGGCACCGAGGCGGCGACCTACGACGACAAGCTGGACGAGGACGTCGTCGCCGAGCGGCTGGCCCGTGTGTCCCGCCTCGCCGAGGAACTGGTCTCGCAGCGGGCCGAGGAGCGGGTCGGCGCGACGGTGCGGGTCCTCGTGGAGTCCGTGGAGTCCGCCGACGAGGGGGACGGCGTCCGCGGTCGTGCCGAGCACCAGGCGCCCGAGACCGACGGCCAGGTGCTGCTCACGAGCGGCGAAGGCCTGCGGGTCGGAAGTATGGTCGAGGCGAAGGTGGTCGGTACGGAGGGTGTCGACCTGGTGGCCGAGCCGCTGCCGGAGTCGTCCGCGTGGAGTGAGGAGGCCGGCAGATGACGGGAGTCCCGGCGTCCGCGGCGGGCGGATCCTCCGGTGCGCGCAGGACCGGGGGTGCGACCGAGGGCGGTGCCGCCGGGCGCGGCGGCAAGATCGCCGCGGCCGCCGTCAACCAGGCGAGCGTGTGGAACGTCGCCAATCTGCTGACGATGCTCCGACTGCTCCTCGTGCCGGCCTTCGTCGCCCTGATGCTCGGCAACGGCGGGTACGACCCGGCCTGGCGCTCGTTCGCCTGGGCCGCCTTCGCCATCGCCATGATCACCGACCTGTTCGACGGCCATCTGGCGCGCACCTACAACCTCGTCACCGACTTCGGAAAGATCGCCGACCCCATCGCCGACAAGGCGATCATGGGGGCGGCGCTCATCTGTCTGTCCTCCCTGGGTGATCTGCCCTGGTGGGTGACGGCCGTCATCCTCGGCCGGGAACTCGGGATCACCGTCCTGCGTTTCGTGGTCATCCGGTACGGCGTCATCCCCGCGAGCCGGGGCGGCAAGCTCAAGACCCTCACCCAGGGCGTGGCCGTCGGCATGTACGTCCTGGCGCTGACGGGACCCTTGGCGACGCTGAGGTTCTGGGTGATGGCCGCGGCGGTCGTCCTGACCGTGGTGACCGGACTGGACTACGTGAAACAGGCCATTGTGCTGCGCCGCCGGGGAATCGCCGAGCGCAGAGCGGCGTTGAAGGAGACGGAAGTTTGAGTTCCACAGCCGCCGACGTGGTGCGGCTACTCACGGTCAGGGGCGAGACCCTCGCGGTCGCCGAGTCACTGACCGGTGGGCTGGTGGCGGCCGGTATCACTTCGGTCCCCGGTGCCTCCAAGGCGTTCCGGGGCTCGGTCACTGCCTACGCGACGGAGCTCAAGCGGGACCTGCTCGGCGTCGACGCCACCCTGCTCGAGACTCGAGGAGCGGTGGACCCGCAGGTCGCCGCCCAGATGGCGGCAGGCGTGCGCAGGGCGCTGGGCGCCGACTGGGGTATCGCGACCACGGGTGTGGCGGGCCCCGACCCGCAGGACGGACAGCCTGTCGGCACGGTTTTCGTGGCCGTCGACGGGCCTGCCGGAGGAGACGGTGGTTCCGCCCGTGGCGGAAAAGTGGAGGCGCTGCGGTTGAACGGCGATCGCGCGGAAATTCGTATGGAGAGTGTACGGAGCGTACTCGCACTCCTCTTGAGAGGACTTGCGGGCGAACAGACCGGGAATGAGCGGGCACAGGATACGGAACGGAACGGGGGGTTTTGATGTTTGCAGCCCTGAGTGAACACGACATCGCTCCCCGCACGGCCGCGGCGCGAGGCGGTACGGTGGGGCGTGAAGGATGCGGTTACACGGTCCGAGGAGGGAGCCACCGATGATTCTGCTCCGTCGCCTGCTGGGTGACGTGCTGCGTCGGCAGCGCCAACGCCAGGGCCGTACTCTGCGCGAAGTCTCCTCGTCCGCCCGAGTCTCACTCGGCTATCTCTCCGAGGTGGAGCGGGGGCAGAAGGAGGCCTCTTCCGAACTGCTCTCCGCCATCTGCGACGCGCTGGACGTACGGATGTCCGAACTCATGCGGGAAGTGAGCGATGAGCTCGCCCTCGCCGAGCTGGCCCAGTCCGCTGCGGCCACGCCCAGCGAGACCGTTCCCGCCCCGGTTCGCCCGATGCTTGGTTCCGTGTCGGTGACCGGTGTGCCACCGGAACGGGTGACCATCAAGGCGCCCGCGGAGGCGGTGGACGTCGTCGCCGCCTGAGCGCTGCGAACGTGTGCGTGTGAGGCCCCGGCCGGGGCTTCTCCGGGAAACCGGAGAGGTGCGGTCGGGGTTTTTGCGTGCGTGGAGGCAGGGACGTCGGTGGCGACGGTCGGTTGTGCCCGGTTTGCCGGTCTTCGGCGGTGCGGTCATCGTGGAGGGACTGGCTGTGGCGGGAGCGGCCGGGGGGCCTACCGACGGAGGTGTGGATGTACGTCGTGAAGAGCCCGTTGTCCGACGCGAACCTGAAGACCGTCTCCGAGGCACTGCAGGGCGGCCTCGTCGACCTGGTGGACCTGGCCCTGGTGGCGAAGCAGATCCACTGGAACGTCGTCGGCCCGCGGTTCCGCTCCGTCCACCTCCAGCTCGACGAACTCGTCGACACCGCGCGCACGCACTCGGACACCGTGGCCGAGCGTGCCTCTGCGCTGGGGGTCTCCCCTGACGGGCGTGCCGCGACCGTGGCCGTCGGCAGCGGAATCGACGTGACGCCGGAGGGGTGGGTCGACGACACCACCGCGGTGCAGACGATCGTGGACGCGCTGGGCGCGGTGATCGCGCGGATGCGGGAGCGGGTCGCGGCGACCGGGGACCCCGACCCCGTGAGCCAGGACATCTTCATCCAGATCACGGCCGATCTCGAGAAACAGCACTGGATGTTCCAGGCCGGGAACGGCTGACGCGGCCATGGCGCCGGCGCGGACTGCTCGCCGGGCGGCCGCGCTGGGACTCGGCGCGCTGTGGTGGTGGGCCGTGCTGCGCCTGGCGCTCGAACCCGGGGCGGGGGTGCTCGAAGGGGCGGTCGCGGTCGGTGGCTGGGGGCTGAGCGTGCTGCCGGTGCACTGTGTGCCCAGGCGGGAGGCCGTGGGCGCCCTGGGCGTGGGGCGGTGGCGGCGGGCCCTGCTCACGGCTGTGGGTGGCCGGAGTCCGTCGAGAGCCCGCGTGGACGGAAGCCGGGGCCCGGAACGGTCGGACGGCTCGGCGCCGTGAACGGGCGGGCCGAGGTGCAGCGCTTTACAGGGCTCCGCGATCGAGCTAACGTACAACCAAATGGTTGTAGATGGGGTTTCCGGAGAAGCAGAAGAAGCCGAGGGGAGCGTGGACCGCTTGTTCCACGCCCTGGCCGACACCACACGCCGTGACATCCTGCGTCGCTGCGTACGGGACGACCTCTCGGTGTCGCGGCTGGCCGAGGCCTACCCGATGAGCTTCGCCGCGGTGCAGAAGCATGTCGCGGTACTGGAGCGGGCCGGCCTGGTG
The DNA here is from genome assembly GCF_046628145.1 of Streptomyces mutabilis. Classification (NCBI taxonomy): domain Bacteria; kingdom Bacillati; phylum Actinomycetota; class Actinomycetes; order Kitasatosporales; family Streptomycetaceae; genus Streptomyces; species Streptomyces mutabilis. The sequence goes on from NZ_CP176874.1 coordinate 5,772,589, forward strand.
GTCAAGCAACGCCGTGGACGGGAGCAGCTCGTGCGCACCGAACCCGACGCGGTCGACCGGGCCCGCCAGGCCCTGGACGAACTCGAGACGGCCTGGCGGGGCCGGGTGGAGCGGATGTCCCGTCTGCTCGCCGGAGAAGCGGACTCCGACGTGCCCGACCCGATGGAAGGAACGGACCGATGAGCGTCACCAGTCTGAACAAGGACGTCGAGAACCTGACCCTCACCCTGATCGCCGACTTCGCCGCTCCCGTCGAACGGGTGTGGCAGCTGTGGTCCGACCCCCGGCAGTTGGAGCGCTGGTGGGGTCCGCCGACCTACCCGGCGACGGTGGAGCAGTACGACCTGACCCCGGGCGGGGACGTCACGTACTTCATGACCGGCCCGGACGGCGGCAAGTACCGGGGCTGGTGGCGGGTCGCCACGGTGGACGCGCCGACGTCCCTGGAGTTCACCGACGGCTTCGCCGACGAGGACGGCGTGCCGAACCCGGACATGCCGACGACCACCACCAGGGTCACGCTCACCGACCGCGAGGGCGGCACCCGCATGGAGATGCGGTCGGTCTTCGACACCCGGGAGCAGATGGACCAGCTGATGAAGATGGGCATGGAGGAGGGGCTGCGCGAGGCGGCCGGTCAGATGGACGGCCTGCTCGTCGGCTGAGTCAGCCCTGCCCGCGCTTCGGTCCGGGCTTGTGCTTCGTTCCGGGCTCGTGCCTCGGTCCGGGCTCGCGCTTCGGCCCGGTGGCGGCGCGACCGGGTGCGGGGCCGGCCTGGCAGACCGGGCACCAGTACGTGGGCCGCTCACGCGAGCCGTCGCCCTGGTCCGCCACGCGGACCGACGTACCGCAGCGCAGGCAGGGCCGGGGTGCGCGGCCGTACACGAACAGGTCCTGGCCGCGCAGGCCCGTGGTGCGGCGGACCGGGCGGTCGCGGTTGGCCTCCAGGAGCCGCTTCGCGAGCGCGGGCACCTTCGCGGCGTATGCGGGGGGCAGGGCTCCTACGGGCAGCCAGGGGGTGACGCCGAGCAGGAAACAGAGCTCGCACTTGTAGACATTGCCGATGCCGGCGAGGTTGCGCTGGTCCAGCAGGGCCTCGCCGAGGGGGCGGGCGGGGTCACCGAGCAGGTTGGCCAGGGCCTGGTCGGGGTCCCAGTCCGGGCCCAGCAGGTCGGGGCCGAGGTGACCGACGGCGCGCTCCTCGTCGGCCGTGCGGAGGATCTCCAGTACCGGGAGGCGGTATCCGACGGCCGTGCGGTCGGCGGTGCCGAGCACGGCACGGATCTGGTGCGCGGGGCCGCCGCTCCAGCGTCGGCCGGCGGCGAACACCTTCCAGGAGCCGTCCATCCGCAGGTGCGAGTGGACCGTCAGACCGCCCTCGACGCGGGCCAGCAGGTGCTTGCCGCGTGCGGTGACGTCCAGGACCGCGCGGCCGGTGAGGTCGACCGTGGCGTACCGGGGGACGCGGAAGTCGCTGCGGGTCAGCACCTCGCCCGCGAGGGCGTCGTGCAGCCGCCGCGCGGCCTGCCAGACCGTGTCTCCTTCGGGCATGGGTCAAGGGTGACAGGCTCAGGCGCGGATGCGCAGGCCGCGCGGGGTGGCGACGAACCCCGCGTTCTCCAGCAGCGGGCCGAACGGGGAGGTCAGGGCCGCCGCGCCGTTGACTCGCTCCACCGTGACCGTGCCGAGGGAACCGGCACGGGCCGCCTCGGCGAGTGCATCGGCCGCGGCGCGCAGGCGGGGATCGTCGGTGGGCAGGTCGTCGGGGGCGGACGGCCACAGCAGGAGCGTCTTGCCGCCGCGCTCCATGTAGAGCGCGGGCTCGCCCTCGACCAGCACCACCAGGGACCCTGCCTTGCGGCCCGGCTTGTGCGTGGCACCGTCCGGGGGTTCGGGCCAGGGAAGCGCCGCGCCGTAGGCGTTCGCCGGGTCCGCGGCGGCCAGCACGACGGCCGGCGGACCGGCGGAGGGGCGGCTGCGGCGGCCGGCCAAGCCGGACTCGTACGCACCGCGTGGGTTGCGGAATCCGCCGTCCGCGCCGCCGCGGGGGCCCCCGAAGCCGCCATCGACGTTGCCGCGCGGACCTCCGAAGCCGCCGAAGCCGCCGAAACCGCCGTGCGCGCCGCTTCCGCGGGGGCCGCCGGCGCCCGGTTCGGCGTAGTCACGGGGCGAGATGTAGTCACCCCGGGACGGTGACCGGCCCAGTCCGTCCGGGTCTGCGAAGACGTCGTCCGAGGGGTCAGGAGCGCCGGAAGAGCCGGGGGACGCGTGGCTGCCGGAAGGGAAGTCGGCGAACGGGACGTCGAAGGGGGCGTCGGCGGCCGGGCCGGGGAAGCCGCCGGACGCGGCCGGACTGTCGGGGCCGCCGGTGAAGCCCGCGCGTCCGGGCGGGCCCTCGCCGCGCTCCCGGGCGTTGGCGACCGCACGCAACCGGTCCACGGCGCCCTCCATGGCGAACTGCGCCGCCCCGAGCCCCTCCACGACGTAGCCCCGCCGGGCCTGCCCGCTCTCCTCGAAGGCAGCCAGGATCCGGTACACCGCGGAGAAGCCGCCCTCCACGCCCTCGGCGGCCACGGCGCCCCTGGTCACCACGCCGTGCCGGTCGAGGAACGTGCGGGCCAGCGCGTGCGCGCGCACCGTGGGGTCGGCCTCGCGGGCCGGGAGCAGCGACCACCGGCCGGCCACGGTCGGCGGCCCGCCGCGGGAGGCGGGCCGGGCGGCGGCCGTCAGCGAGCCGTACCGTCCGCGGGGTACGGCTCGCTTGGCGCGGTGGGCGGTGGAGCCCGCGGTGCGGCCGGAGCCCAGCAGCGAGCGCAGGGGCGCGAGCGTGTCGTTGGTCAGCCGTCCCGACCAGGCCAGCTCCCAGAGGGCGTCGGCCAGCTGCGGATCGGTGACGTCCGGGTGGGTGGTCGCACGGACCTGGTCGGCGATCTGCCGGAAGAAGAGGCCGTACCCGCCCGAGAGGATGTTCAGGACGGACTCGTGCAGAGCGGTCGTCTCCAGGGGGTGCGGAGGAGGCAGGAGGAGCGGGGCCGCGTCCGCGAGGTAGAGGGAGACCCAGCCGTCCTTGCCGGGGAGCGAGCCGGCTCCGGCCCACACCACCTCGCCGGCGGCCGTGAGTTCGTCCAGCATCGCCGGGTTGTAGTGCGCCACCCGTGACGGCAGTACCAGCTTCTCCAGGGCGGAGGCGGGCACGGAGGCGCCCTGCAACTGCTCGACGGCGCGGACCAGCCCGTCGATGCCGCGCAGCGAGTGCCCCTTGCCGATGTGCTGCCACTGGGGGAGGAACTGGCCGAGCGCGGCCGGCGGCACCGGCTCGAGCTCGTGCCGGAGCGCGGCCAGGGAACGGCGCCGCAGCCGGCGCAGGACGGTCGCGTCGCACCACTCCTGGCCGATGCCGGCCGGGTGGAACTCGCCCTGTACGACCCGGCCCGCCGCGGCCAGCCGCTGCAGTGCGCCCTCGGTGACCGCGACGCCCAGGCCGAAGCGGGCCGCCGCGGTGACCGAGGTGAACGGGCCGTGGGTGCGGGCGTGACGGGCCAGGAGGTCGCCGAGGGGGTCCTTGACCGGCTCGGTGAAGGCCTCGGGCACGCCGACGGGCAGCGCGGTGCCCAGCGCGTCGCGCAGTCGGCCGGCGTCCTCGACCGCCGCCCAGTGGTCGGCGCCGGCGATCCGTACCTTGATCGCGCGCCGGGCGGCGGCCAGCTCCGGGGCCCACTGCGGCTCGGCACCCCGCTCGGCCAGCTCGGCGTCCGTGAGCGGACCGAGCAGCCGCAGCAGATCCGCGACGCCCTCCGGGTCCTTCACCCGGCGGTCCTCGGTGAGCCACTGCAGCTCGCGCTCCAGCTCGGTCAGCACCTCCGCGTCGAGCAGCTCGCGCAGCTCCGCCTGGCCGAGCAGTTCGGCCAGCAGCCGGGAGTCCAGGGACAGGGCGGCGGCCCGGCGCTCGGCGAGGGGAGAGTCGCCCTCGTACAGGAACTGTGCGACGTAGCCGAAGAGCAGCGAGCGGGCGAACGGCGACGGCTCCGGGGTGGTGACCTCGACCAGACGCACCTTGCGCGATTCCAGGTCGCCCATCAGCTCGACCAGTCCGGGCACGTCGAAGACGTCCTGGAGGCACTCGCGGATCGCCTCCAGGACGATCGGGAACGAGCCGTACTCGCTCGCCACCTCCAGCAGCTGCGCGGCGCGCTGGCGCTGCTGCCACAACGGGGTGCGCTTGCCGGGGCTGCGTCGTGGCAGCAGCAGCGCACGGGCGGCGCACTCCCGGAACCGGGACGCGAACAGCGCGGAGCCGCCCACCTGGTCGGTGACGACCCGGTCGACCTCACTCTTGTCGAAGACGACGTCGGCGGCGCCGACGGGTGCCTTCTCGGCGTCGTACTCGAGGCCCGGCTTCGCGGGGTCCTGGTCGAGGAAGTCCAGGCCCATGAGGTCGGCGTCCGGCAGGCGCAGCACGATGCCGTCGTCGGCGTGCATGACCTGGGCGTCCATGCCGTACCGCTCGGTCAGCTTGGCGCCGAGCGCGAGCGCCCACGGGGCGTGGACCTGCGCACCGAAGGGGGAGTGGACCACGACCCGCCAGTCGCCCAGCTCGTCCCGGAAGCGCTCCACCACGATGGTGCGGTCGTCGGGGACGTGGCCGCAGGCCTCGCGCTGCTCGTCGAGGTAGGACAGCACGTTGTCCGCGGCCCAGGCGTCCAGTCCGGCGGTGACCAGGCGCAGGCGGGCGTCCTCCTTGGTGAGGGAGCCGACCTCGCGCAGGAACGCGCCGAGTGCGCGGCCCAGCTCCAGGGGTCGGCCCAGCTGGTCGCCCTTCCAGAACGGCAGCCTGCCCGGCACGCCGGGAGCGGGGGAGACCAGGACCCGGTCGCGGGTGATGTCCTCGATGCGCCAGGAACTGGTGCCGAGCGTGAAGACGTCCCCCACGCGGGACTCGTACACCATCTCCTCGTCGAGCTCGCCTACCCGGCCGCCGCCCTTCTTCGGGTCCGCACCCGCGAGGAAGACCCCGAAGAGCCCGCGGTCGGGGATCGTGCCGCCGGAGGTGACCGCGAGGCGCTGCGCGCCCGGCCGGCCGGTGACCGTGCCGGCGACCCGGTCCCAGACCACGCGCGGGCGCAGTTCGGCGAAGGCGTCGGACGGGTAGCGGCCCGCGAGCATGTCCAGGACGGCGGTGAAGGCCGACTCCGGCAGCGAGGCGAAGGGGGCGGCGCGGCGGACGGTGGCGAGCAGGTCGTCGACCTGCCAGGTGTCCAGGGCCGTCATCGCCACGATCTGCTGCGCCAGGACGTCCAGCGGATTGGCCGGGATCCGGAGCGCTTCGATGGCCCCGTCGCGCATCCGCTCGGTGACCACGGCCGCCTGCACGAGGTCCCGCGGTACTTGGGGAAGACCACGCCCGTGGAGACGGCGCCGACCTGGTGCCCCGCGCGGCCGACGCGCTGGAGCCCCGAGGCGACGGAGGGGGGTGACTCGACCTGGACGACCAGGTCGACGGCGCCCATGTCGATGCCCAGCTCCAGGCTGGAGGTCGCCACCACCGCGGGCAGGCGGCCCGCCTTGAGGTCCTCCTCGACGAGGGCGCGCTGCTCCTTGGAGACCGAGCCGTGGTGGGCGCGGGCGATCACGGGCGGGGCGCCCTGCGCGGCGCCGGAGCCGCCCATGAGTTCGGCGGGGGAGTGGTGCTCGCCCAGCGGCTCGCCGGTGGCCCGCTCGTAGGCGATCTCGTTGAGCCTGTTGCACAGGCGTTCGGCCAGGCGGCGGGAGTTGGCGAAGACGATCGTGGAGCGGTGCGACTGGACGAGGTCGGTGATGCGCTCCTCGACGTGTGGCCAGATCGACGGGCGTTCCGCGCCCTCGTTGCCGTCCGCGACCGGGGAGCCGCCCAGCTCGCCCAGGTCCTCGACCGGGACGACCACGGACAGGTCGAACTCCTTGCCGGAGTCCGGCTGGACGATCTCCACCTTGCCGCGCGGGGCCAGGAACCGGGCGACCTCGTCCACCGGGCGGACCGTGGCCGACAGTCCGATACGGCGGGCCGGCTTCGGCAGCAGCTCGTCCAGCCGCTCCAGGGTGAGCGCGAGATGGGCGCCGCGCTTGGTGCCCGCCACCGCGTGCACCTCGTCCAGGATCACCGTCTCCACGCCGGTCAGCGCATCGCGCGTGGCCGACGTCAGCATCAGGAACAGGGACTCCGGGGTGGTGATCAGGATGTCCGGCGGACGGGTGGACAGGGCACGGCGCTCGGCGGCGGGGGTGTCGCCGGAGCGGATACCGACCTTGACCTCGGGCTCGGGCAGACCGAGCCGGACGGATTCCTGGCGGATGCCGGTCAGCGGACTGCGGAGGTTGCGCTCGACGTCGACGGCGAGGGCCTTGAGCGGGGAGACGTACAGGACCCGGCAGCGCTTCTTGGGTTCGGCGGGCGGCGGCGTCGACGCCAGCTGGTCCAGGGCGGCGAGGAAGGCGGCCAGCGTCTTGCCGGAGCCGGTGGGGGCGACCACCAGCACGTCGGAGCCCTCCGAGATGGCCTGCCACGCCCCCGCCTGCGCGGCGGTGGGCGCGGAGAAGGCCCCCGTGAACCAGCCGCGGGTCGCGGGGGAGAAGCCGTCCAGGGCTCGGTGTGCGGAGCTGACCATGGATCCATCGTGCACCCGGGCACTGACAATCGGCCTGAGCCGGGCGGATGCGCTGCCGCTGCGGTGGCGCGGGGGCAGGTGGGGCGGTGTGTACCCGGGCCGGACCGCGAGGACAGGGAGGACGGAGAGGACGGCCGCCCTGCCGTGGCGTCGGCGTGGTGGTGGCGGGGGAGGGGCAGGTGGCGTGACGCCCCGGCCGGTGGCCGGCGCGGCGGGTGGCCGCAGCCGGTCGCCGAGCGGAACCGCCGGGCCCCGCCGGGCGTCGATCGCCCAGGCGGGCCAGCGGGCCAGCGGGCCAGCGGGCCAGCGGCGCCGTCCGGCGACCGACGCCCGGCCGGACGGCAGCGCACGGACGAACGTGCGGCACGACCGGACCACGACGGACAGGGACCGCCGAAGCCGGTCGAGGCGGCCGTCGCGACGACGGCGAGGCCCATGCTCCTCCCGGACGCGGGCAGGGGAGGGGCGGCGCGTGAGCGGTGGCGGACAATGGGCGCATGGCGGGATCGGGTGAGCGGGCGCGGCACTGGCGGTACGCGGAGCTGCCCGGCGTAGACCTGTTGCGGGCCCAGTACATACGGAAGACCTTCGTCCGCCACACGCACGAGCACTTCGTCATCGCCGCCATCGCCGACGGAGTGGAGGTCTTCCACCACGGCGGAAGCGACCAGTACGCCGGGGCGGGATCACTCGCCCTGGTCAATCCGGACACCCCGCACACGGGACGGGCCGGCGTACCGGAGGGCTGGCGTTACGGGGCCGTCTACCCGGCGCCCGAGCTCGTGGCCGGCATCGCGGCGGAGACGACCACGCTGCGCGGGACGCCCGGATTCGTCCGGCCGGTCCTCGACGACCCGTACACCGTCGAGCTGGTGCACCGCGTGCTGCGGGCGGCCGACGAGGGAAACGCGCTCGCCGCCGACACCCTGCTGCGCGTGGCCGTGACCCGGCTGCTGCGGCTGAACGGCGGCGCGCTGCCGCGCCGGGAGGTGCGGACGGCCGGTGCGCGGATCGCGGCACGCGCGCGTGCCGTCCTGGAGGAGCGGATGGCCGACCCGCCGAGTCTGGAACGGCTCGCCGCCGAGCTCGGCAGCAGTCCGTTCGCGTTGCTGCGCGCCTTCCGGGACGCCTACGGGATGCCGCCCCACACCTGGCTGACGGACGCCCGGGTGCGTCGGGCACGTCGGCTGCTGGATGCCGGGACGACACCGTCCGAGGCCGCCGTCGCCGTGGGCTTCACCGACCAGCCGCACCTGAACCGGCACTTCGCGCGGATCGTGGGCGTGCCGCCCGGCGCCTACCAGCGGGAGCGCAAGAACGTACAAGACGCGCGGCGGCGGCTTCTCCTACCGTCCGAGGCGTGACAGAACAGACAGCACTCCCGGACACGAGTGTGGAAGGCAAGCCGGACGCCGCCGTCGTACGGGACGCCCTAGGGGTCGGAATCGCCGTCGGACTCTCCGGGTTCGCGTTCGGGGTCACCTCGGCGGGCAGCGGACTGACCCTGGCGCAGACCTGCGCGCTCAGCCTCCTGGTGTTCACCGGCGCGTCCCAGTTCGCGCTCGTGGGGGCACTCGCGGCCGGCGGCAATCCGCTCACCGCCGCGGCGGGGGCCTTCTTCCTGGGCGTGCGCAACGCCTTCTACGGGCTGCGGCTGTCGCAGTTGCTGGCCCTCCCCCGCGCGGTGCGGCCGTTCGCCGCGCAGTGGGTGATCGACGAGACGACGGCCGTGGCCCTCGCCCAGCCCACGCGGCGCAGCGTCCGGATCGGGTTCACCGTCACCGGACTCACCCTGTACCTGCTGTGGAACCTCACCACCCTGCTCGGCGCGCTGGGTGCGGAGGCCATCGGGGACACGGACGCCTGGGGGCTGGACGCCGCCGGACCCGCGGTCTTCCTGGCGCTGCTCGCGCCGATGCTGAGGACCACCACCGAGCGGGCGACCGCCGCCCTGGCCGTACTCCTGGGACTCGGCCTGCTGCCCGTGCTCCCCGCCGGCGTGCCCGTGCTGGTGGCCGCGCTGGCGGCCCCGGCGGTCCTGTGGGCGAGGGGGCGCCGCGGAAGCGGGGCCGAACAGAACTCCGCGCGGGAGGGGGACCGTTGAGCGTCTGGATCGCGATCGGCGTGACGGCGGTGGGATGCTACGCCGTCAAGCTCCTCGGACTGCTGGTGCCCGCGGGCGCCCTGGAGCGGCCCCTGGTCCGGCGCCTCGCCGCACTGCTGCCCGTGGCACTCCTCGCCGCGCTCACCGCGCAGCAGACCTTCGCCGACGGACAGGCGCTCGTGCTGGACGCGCGGGCCGCGGGTGTCGCGGCTGCCGCCGTGGCGCTGGTCCTGCGCGCGCCGTTTCTGCTCGTCGTCGCGGCGGCCGTGGTGGTGACGGCGGCTGTACGGGCCGTGGGCGGCTGAGGACGGGGTCAGTCGATCGGGCGGCCGTAGGCCCGGAGCGTGCGCAGCGCCTCGACCGTCACCCCGGAACGGGCCTCCAGGGCGGGCGCGGGTGCCCACTGGCGCCAGCGGACGGGCCAACCGCCGTCCTCCCTCTGCTCGGACACGAGGAAGTCGAGGGAGCGGGCCATCTCGTCGTCCGTGAACCACGCGCGCGCGAGGGAACGCGGGTGGCCCGCGTAGTCGTGGGGGAAGTGGTGTTCGCCCGGGGCATAGCCGGGGGAGACCGGGTACGCGTCGAGGTCGTCCGGGTCCAGTACCGCGAGGCGCTGCCGGCGCACGAGGCGGCCCAGCCGGTCGGCCGCCGCCTCCGCGCGCGGGCGGTCGGGTGCGCTGTCCAGGAAGGCCACGGCGGCCTCGATCTCGTAGGGGTGCGAGGTCTCCAGCGACTCGGCCGCCTGCCAGCAGAAGTCCGTCGCCCTGAACAGCCAGGCGTGCCAGACGTCGTTGCGGTGCAGCAGACCGACCACCGGCCCCGTGGCGAGGAGCTCGCCGGGCGGGTCGTCCACGACCGGCACGAAGGGGGCCGCCGGATATCCGCGCTGACCGGGATGGACCGCGGGCAGGGCGCCGTCCCGCGTGGACACGGAGGTCAGGTAGCGGCAGATCCGTTCCACACGCTGTCCGCCGCAGCGGCCGACGGAGTCCAGGACGCGCAGGGCACGCGCGGTGTGCAGCGGCTGGCTGACCGGGCCGCGCAGATCGGGTTCCAGCGCGTGACCGTACCCGCCGTCCTCGTTGCGGTAGGCGTCCAGTGCGGTCTCCACCGGACCGGCGTCCCCGTCGCGGAAGTGGTGGGCGAACAGGCGTTGCTCCAGCACCCGCGCGGTGAGCCAGACGAAGTGCTCCGCGCGCGCGAGCGGAGAGCGCCCCGTGGGAGGCGGGGGCGTCGTGGGGAGTGCGGAAGCTCCATTTTCGGCCATGGTCAGACCGTAGGACGGAAAGGGGTCCCCCGGTACGTGGTCCCGGCACGGGCCCACCCTCAGGGGCGGGATACTGGAGTCATGCGGTTGACGGTCTTCTGGGAGCGGATGGCGGATCACTTCGGTCCGGGCTACGCCGACACCTTCGCGCGCGATCACGTGATGTCGGAGCTGGGCGGGCGCACGGTGCACGAGGCGCTGGACGCCGGCTGGGACGCCAAGGACGTGTGGCGGGTGGTCTGCAAGGTCATGAACGTGCCGCAGGAGCAGCGCTGACCGGGCACGAAGATCACCGATCGGGAGTCCGCCGTCCGCGGAGTGGGCGAGACTTGGTCCGTGGCACCCACTGACGAGACCGGGCAGGCGACCCGGCACGCATCCACGACCGGCACGACGCCGCCCGCCCCGCCCCCGCCCAGGGACGCCGCCGGGCCGGGCGCGCGCATGCCGCGCTGGCTGCCGCGCGCCATGGTGCTCGCCCTCGCGCTCATCGCCGTCTTCCAGCTGGGCAGCTGGGCCTTCCACCAGCTCACCGGCCTGCTGATCAACATCCTCATCGCGTTCTTCCTGGCCCTCGCCATCGAACCCGCGGTGAGCTGGATGGCCGCGCGCGGCGTGCGCCGCGGTCTGGCCACCTTCGTCGTGTTCCTCGTCGTACTGATCGCGGCCGCCGGATTCGTCACGCTGCTCGGCTCCATGCTCGCGGGACAGATCGTCAAGATGGTCGAGGACTTCCCGGAGTACCTCGACTCCGTCATCAACTGGGTCAACGGCCACTTCCACACCGAGCTGAGAAGAGTCGACATCCAGGAGGGCCTGCTCCGCTCCGACTGGCTGCGCAACTACGTGCAGAACAGCGCGACCGGCGTCCTCGACGTGTCGGCCCAGGTCCTGGGCGGCCTCTTCCAGTTGCTGACGATCCTGCTGTTCTCCTTCTACTTCGCCGCCGACGGTCCCCGGCTGCGGCGTGCGCTCTGCTCCGTCCTGCCGCCCGCCCGGCAGGCCGAGGTGCTGCGCGCGTGGGAGATCGCCGTGGACAAGACCGGCGGTTACCTGTACTCGCGCGGTCTGATGGCTCTCGTCTCCGGCATAGCGCACTACATCCTGCTGGAGTTCCTGGAGGTTCCCTACGCCCCCGCGCTCGCCGTGTGGGTGGGCCTGGTGTCGCAGTTCATCCCGACCATCGGCACCTACCTCGCGGGTGCCCTGCCCATGCTGATCGCCTTCACGGTCAACCCGTGGTACGCGCTGTGGGTGCTGGTCTTCGTGGTGATCTACCAGCAGTTCGAGAACTACGTGCTGCAGCCCAAGCTGACGTCCAAGACCGTGGACATCCACCCCGCGGTCGCCTTCGGATCGGTCGTCGCGGGCACCGCCCTGCTCGGTGCCGTCGGCGCGCTGATCGCCATTCCGGCGATCGCGACACTGCAGGCGTTCCTGGGGGCCTACGTCAAGCGTTACGACGTGACGGACGATCCACGCGTCCACGGACGCCGGAGCCGCCGACCGGCGGGGTCCAGGGAGCCCACGCGGCTGCGCAAGCTGTGGGCCAAGCGGCCGGAGCCCGAGGGGCCCAGCGGTGCCGGGACGGGTCGGGAAGGCCGCTCCTAGGCCCGACGGCGCGGGGCGGCAGGCCACGGCCCGCACCTGGGCCGTCGCGGGGCCCGGGCCCCGGCCACGGTGCGGCAGGGATCAGCCCTGCGGCTCCTGGGGCTTGGCGTCGACCTCGCGCAGGCCGTGGTCCGTGTGATCGGTGCGGGTCTCCGTGCGGTGGCCGCGGGCGATGTAGTCCCGCACCACTGCCTCGACCGCGTCCTGGGGAGAGCCGATGCCGGCCAGGACCATCACCTCCACCACCAGTTCGGCGTCAAGACTGATGCTGACCTTGGCCACGGTGTCCCCCTCTTCGCGTCGCGTCCGCACTCTAGCCACCCGGCCGCCGGCCCGGCAGACGTACGCTCGGGAGTGCTGCGTGGTGCGCTTGACACAAAAATCGAACATCCATTCTTATGGAGGCTCCGGCGAGGCTCGTGACGGGCGATTCGACTGGGTTTGGACGGAGAAGTGCCCGAGTTATCCACAGGCCGGACCCGCATCGGGGCGCATTGTCAGTGGCAGGCATTAGCGTCTTTGACGTGAAGCGATCGAATCAAGCAAACCGGGTGGAACCCATGGCAGGAACCGACCGCGAGAAGGCCCTGGACGCCGCGCTCGCACAGATTGAACGGCAATTCGGCAAGGGCGCGGTCATGCGCATGGGCGAGCGGTCGAAGGAGCCCATCGAGGTCATCTCGACCGGGTCGACCGCGCTCGACGTGGCCCTCGGGGTCGGCGGCATCCCGCGCGGCCGGGTCGTGGAGATCTACGGCCCCGAGTCCTCGGGCAAGACGACCCTGACCCTGCACGCCGTGGCGAACGCGCAGAAGGCCGGCGGCCAGGTCGCGTTCGTGGACGCGGAGCACGCCCTCGACCCCGAGTACGCGCAGAAGCTCGGCGTCGACATCGACAACCTGATCCTGTCCCAGCCGGACAACGGCGAGCAGGCCCTGGAGATCGTGGACATGCTGGTCCGCTCCGGCGCCCTCGACCTCATCGTCATCGACTCCGTCGCCGCGCTCGTGCCGCGTGCGGAGATCGAGGGCGAGATGGGCGACAGCCACGTCGGTCTCCAGGCCCGGCTGATGAGCCAGGCCCTCCGGAAGATCACCAGCGCGCTCAACCAGTCCAAGACCACCGCGATCTTCATCAACCAGCTCCGCGAGAAGATCGGCGTCATGTTCGGCTCCCCGGAGACGACGACCGGTGGCCGGGCGCTGAAGTTCTACGCCTCTGTGCGCATCGACATCCGCCGCATCGAGACGCTGAAGGACGGCACGGAGGCGGTCGGCAACCGCACCCGCTGCAAGGTCGTCAAGAACAAGGTCGCGCCGCCCTTCAAGCAGGCCGAGTTCGACATCCTCTACGGCCAGGGCATCAGCCGCGAGGGCGGCCTGATCGACATGGGCGTGGAGCACGGCTTCGTCCGCAAGGCCGGCGCCTGGTACACGTACGAGGGCGACCAGCTCGGCCAGGGCAAGGAGAACGCGCGCAACTTCCTGAAGGACAACCCCGACCTCGCCAACGAGATCGAGAAGAAGATCAAGGAAAAGCTGGGCGTCGGGGTCCGTCCCGCGGAGCCGGCGGCCACCGAGCCGGGACCGGACGCCGCCGCGGCCGACCCCGCACCGGCGGTGCCCGCCCCCGCGACGGCCAAGGCCGCCAAGTCCAAGGCCGCGGCAGCCAAGAGCTGACCCGTGACACGACGAACCGACTGGGCCGAGTACGCGGACGGCTCCGCCGGGACGAGCGACGGCGCGTACGGGGCGGCCGCGGCCCCGTACGAGACGGCTCCGTACGAGAGGGATTCGTACGAGACGGCTCCGTTCGCCGGCGCTGCCCGTGACGAAGGTGAGGCGTGCCACGGTGACGGCGGGGCGCGCCGCACAGGCGGACGGGGGCGCGGAGTGAGTGGTGGGGGACGCGGACGGCGGCGCGGGCGCGCGGAGCCGTCCGTCGAGGACGGAGGTGCCACTTCCTCGTCGAGGGCCGAGAAGGGGGAGCCTCCGCGGGACCCGGTCGAGCAGGCACGGGCGGTCTGCCTGCGCCTGCTCACCGGGACCCCGCGCACCCGAGCGCAACTCGCCGACGCGCTGCGCAAACGCGAGATCCCCGACGAGGCCGCCGAGGAGGTGCTGTCCAGGTTCGAGGAGGTCGGGCTGATCAACGACAGCGCGTTCGCGGACGCCTGGGTGGAGTCCCGGCATCACGGCCGCGGGCTGGCCCGGCGCGCCCTCGCCAGAGAGCTGCGGACCAAGGGCGTCGACGCCACGCTCATCGACGCGGCGGTCTCCCGGCTGGACTCCGAGCAGGAGGAGGAGACCGCTCGCGAGCTGGTCGCCCGCAAGCTGCGCGCCACCCGGGGCCTCGACCGCGACAAGAGACTGCGCCGCCTCGCGGGCATGCTGGCCCGCAAGGGCTATCCCGAGGGCATGGCCCTGCGGGTGGTCCGCCAGGCGCTGGAGGAGGAGGGCGAGGACACGGACTTCCTCGGTGACGAGGGGCCCTGACCGGGCAGCGGGCCCCTGACCCGGCATTACGTCGGCTGGGTCGCGGCGCCGGTAGGCGGGCACCCCCGGCACCACCGAGAGCACGGCGCCACCGGGAGCACCGGCGCCACCGGCACCACGCCCCGGGTCCTCGCCGACCTGGACACGCTTTCGTGCCGACGAGCAGTGGGCCCTCGCCGCCCGCGAGATCCTCGACGAGGCGGCCTCGTCACCGGGCGCGGACCACCCCACCGCCCTACTGTCCCGCCATCGACGTCGGAACCCGACCGCCCCCACCTCCGGCGCGTCCGGCCGGAGACGCTACGGACCGGTCACCGGAAGCCCCGCCGTCCGCCACGCCTGGAACCCCCCGATCACATCGGTGGCCCGGCGCAGCCCGAGCCGGTGCAGGGACTCCGCGGCCAGACTGGAGGCGTACCCCTCGTCGCAGAGCACGACGACGCGCAGTTCGTGGTCCGTGGCCTCGGGGAGACGGTGGCTGCCCTGCGGATCCAGGCGCCACTCCAGCTCGTTCCGCTCGACGACCAGGGCGCCGGGAACCACACCGTCCCGTTCGCGCAGGGCGGCGTACCTGATGTCGACCAGCAGCGCCGTGCCGGCCGCGGCGGCGGCGTGGGCCTCGTGCGGCCCGATCCGCCGGTAGCCGCTGCGCACCCGCTCCAGCAGCGCGTCGATTCCGGTCGGCTCGCTCACTGCCAGTCCTCCGGGCGCTCGACCTGCTCCAGGCGCAGTGTGTGCCCGCTGCGGCTGTACCGGCGGATGCGGGGCAGGGGCGGGTAGTAGGCGTGCACGGAGATCGCGTGCAGCTCGGTCGACTCGTTGAGCACTTCGTGCACGTGGTGCCTGCCGAAGGCCCGTCCCTGGCCGGCCGGCAACCGGCGTTCCCGGTCCACGTCGTCGGTGAGTTCCAGCGTCTTCCAGCCCTCGGTGGGCAGGCGGGCGGCGAGGGCGTTCTCCTTGAGTTCGCCCGCGGCGGTCACGAAGGCGCCGACGGACTCGGCGTGGTCGTGCCAGCCGGTGCCCGTACCGGGCGGCCAGCCGATCAGCCAGGCCTCGCTGCCGCCGGGTCCGGCCAGCCGCGCCCAGGTACGGCCCTGGGGGTCCAGCGGCAACGATGCGATCAGGTCGGCGTCGGCGGCCGTACGCCGTACGAAGTCGAGCAGCTCGGCCTCGGTCGGAGCGGCCTCGGCCGCGGATGCGGACGCACCAGTGGGAGCCGGTGCGGGGGCGGGGCTCGGTGCGGGGGAGGAGGCGGGGGAAGAGACAGACACGGGTAACCGTCCTGGGAGTTCGCGTGGAGCGCGCGACTGCGCGTAGAGCGGCGCGCGGGAAGCAAAGTGAGGCGAATTCAGCAGGACGGGCGACACACGCAGCCCGCGTAGCGGACGAGGTCCATATGGACCCTCCGCCACAGGCGCACACAGGTGTCGGTCACGGTCCGGAGTAGACCACGACGGTGTGGGCCGGTCAACTCACCTTCACCACGTGGACGGCGACGGTCCGGGTCCGCGCCGGTCGTCCCACACCGCCGCCACGCGCGGCCGCGCACGCCCGGCCGCCACGCGCTGCCGCCCCACGGTCCATCGGCGAGTGGCCGCCACGCGCTGCCGCCTCACGGCCCATCGGCGAGTGGCCGCCGCACGCTGCCGCCCCACGGCCGGTCAGCGAGAGCCGGCCGCCGCTCCCGCCTCCGCCTCTTCCTCCGTGGCGGTCGCCGCGGCCGTGGCCCCGCCCAGCGCCGCCTCCGCCGCCGCGTACAGGTCGGCCGGACGGACGCCGCCCAGCGCCGTGACCAGGTGGCCGTCGGGCCGCACCAGCAGCACGGTGTGGGCGGCGGCACCCGGGTAGGCCTCGGCGACCAGCAGCTCGGCGTGGTGGGGGAGCGCCGTCACCGCGGCCGCCAGCCGGGGCATGATCCCGGCGGTCACCCAGTGCTTCCGGTCCCACACACCGGTACCCGGCGCGATGAGCACCACCAGCAACGCCCCGCGCCCGAGCCGGTCACGCAGTCGTACGAACGTGCCGTCCTCGGCCGTGACCCGTACGTCGGTGACGGGCGCCCCCGGCGGCGTGCCGACGGCCACCTCCCCGGCGAGGGGCCCGGGCGTGAGCGGCGAACCGGTGTACGCTCCCGGCGCGCCCAGGGCCCCGCGCCCCAGGTGACCGTCGGCAAGCAGCGTGTCGTTGCCCCGGGAAGAGCCGGGTACGTAGGAACGCAGTCCTCCGCCGCCGCGCAGCAGCGGAAGTACCTGGTCGGCGGCGCGCAGCCGTGCGGCGATCGCCGCACGCCGCTCCTCCTGGTAACTGTCGAGCAGCGCCTCGCGCGGTCCGTGGTGCCAGGCCAGGGCCAGCTTCCAGGCGAGGTTGTCGGCGTCCCGCAGCCCCTCCTCCAGGCCCTGGGTGCCCAGCGCGCCCAGGAGATGCGCCGCGTCTCCGGCGAGGAATACACGGCCCACCCGCCAGCGGCGGGCCAGCCGGTGGTGGACGGTGTGGACCCCGGTGTCGAGAAGTTCGTACGCGGGAGTCACCCCCTCGGCCCAGCCGGTGAGCGTCTCCCGGACGCGGTTCACCAGCAGCTCCGGTGTGACCAGGTCCTTCCCGGGCGGCAGCAGCCAGTCCAGGCGCCACACGCCGTCCGGCAGGGGGCGGGCCACGATCTCGCCCGCCGACGGGCCGGACGTCCGCCACGGCGGCATCCGGTGGAGCAGTGCCTCGTCGGTCCACGGGAGTTCCGTGCGCAGGGTGGCGACGGCGTATCGTTCCACCGCCGTACGGCCGGGGAAGCGGACGTCCTGGAGCTTGCGGACGGTCGAACGCGGGCCGTCGCAGCCGACCAGGTAACTGCCGCGCCACCAGGTGCCGCTGGGCCCGCGGGTGTGGGCGGTAACGCCCGAGCTCTCCTGCTCGATGCCGTCCAGACGGCTGTCCACCGCGACCTTGACGAGTGATTCGCGGGCCAGTGCCGTGCGCAGCGCGCCGGTCAGTTCGTGCTGGGCGATGTGCAGGGGCGCCGGGTCGGTGTCGCCGAACTCGACCTCGCGAATCACCTGCTTGCGCCGCATCGACCGCCATCCGGCCCAACGGGAGCCCAGGCCGGTCAGCGGTGTGCCGGTCAGCCGTTCCAGGAGGGCGACGGTGTCCTCGCGCAGGACCACGGTGCGCGCGGGTCGCGGTTCGTCCTTGCCCGGCCCTTCGTCGAGGACGACACAGGGCACCTCCTGCCGCGCCAGCGCCAGGGCGAGCGTGAGCCCGACGGGCCCCGCTCCGGTGATGATCACCGGGTCCACGGCGCGGCGCCCCCTGCCCGTGACGGTGTCCCGGGGGACGTAGGTGAACAGGACGTTGGAGCAGGGTGCACGGTCACAGAACGTATGCAACCCACTGGCGCTGCTTGCGTCAAGCGACGGAGGCAGTGGCGATCATGCCGCTGCCTCCGTCGGTGTTGTGCGAGGTGACCGTGTGTCAGGGGCCACCGGCGCCGGTCGCGTTCGAGCCGGCGACACCCGCGTCGTCGGCCTTCAGCACCGCGCCGGTCGACTTCTTGGCCCGCCGCAGCCTCCGCTCCAGCCAGCTCGCGAAGCTGGTGAGGGCGAAGTTGAGCGCGATGAAGATGACGGCCACCACCGTGAAGCTGGCGATGGTGTTGGCGCCGTAGTAGGCGCTCATCGTGTTCGCGGAGGCGAGCAATTCGGGGAAGGTGAGGACCGCGCCGCCCAGCGCGGTGTCCTTCACGATCACCACGAGCTGGCTGACGATGGCCGGCAGCATTGTGGTGACCGCCTGCGGCAGCAGGATCAGCCGCATGACCTGGCCCTTGCGCAGACCGATTGCCATAGCGCCCTCGGCCTGCCCCTTGGGCAGCGCGAGGATGCCCGCCCGGACGATCTCCGCCAGGACGGAGGCGTTGTAGAGCACCAGGCCGGTGACCACGGCGTAAAGCGGACGATCGTCCGAGCTGACGCTGGTGTACTCGGAGAACAGGGCGAGACCGAAGATCATCAGGACCAGCACGGGGATGGACCGGAAGAACTCGACCACGATCGCGGCAGGAATACGGACCCACGCGTGGTCCGAAAGCCTGGCGATACCGAGCACCGCGCCGAGCGGCAGCGCGATGATCACCGAGAGGACGGCCGCCTTCAGGGTGTTCTGGAGACCCGGCCAGATGTACGTCGACCAGGGCTCACTGCTGGTGAAGAACATCTTCCACTTGGCCCAGTCCAACTGGCCCTTGTCGGAGAGCGTGCCGACGACCCACCACAGCAGGGCGGCGAAGGCGACGAGGAAGAGGGCCGTGAAGAGGACATTGCGCCGCTTGGCGCGTGGGCCCTGAGCGTCGTAGAGAACGGAGCTCATCGCTTTACCGCCACCTTCTTGCCCACCCAGCCGAGAATCAGGCCGGTCGGCAGAGTCAGGACCACGAACACGAGGGCGATGACCGCAGAGATCAGCAGCAACTGAGCCTCGTTCTCGATCATCTCCTTCATCAGCAGCGCCGTCTCGGCCACGCCGATGGCGGCGGCCACCGTGGTGTTCTTGATGAGTGCGATGAGCACGTTCGCCAGGGGAACGACGGAGGAACGGAACGCCTGGGGGAGCACCACATAGCGCAGTACCTGACCGAAGCTGAGCCCGATCGCCCTGGCGGCCTCCGCTTGGCCGACCGGCACCGTGTTGATGCCCGAGCGCAGCGCCTCACAGACGAAGGCCGAGGTGTAGAGGACCAGGCCGAGGACGGCGAGCCGGAAGTTGATCGTCTCGAAGTCTCCTTCGGCGCCGAGCGTGATGCTCAGGGTCTGAAACAGACCCAGCGACGCGAACAGGATGATCACCGTGAGCGGAATGTTCCGCACGATGTTCACGTACGCGGTCCCGAAGCCGCGCATCAACGGCACCGGGCCGACCCGCATGGCGGCCAGTATGGTGCCCCAGATCAAGGAGCCGACTGCCGAGAGCACAGCGAGCTGTACTGTCGTCCAGATGGCTCCCGCCAGGTCGTAATCCTGAAGAAAGTCGAACACGATCTCCCGCGCTTCCGCGTGTAGGGATGCCCGCCCCGGTGCGCCGCCCCTTCCGGAGGACGGCGCACCCTGTCAGGCCCGGCCTCAGCTCTTGACGTCGCCGATCTTCGGCGCCGGCTCGTTCTTGTAGTTGGCCGGGCCGAAGTTGTCCTTGACGGCCGTGTCCCAGGCGCCCTCAGAGACCATGGCCTCCAGCGCGTCGTTGATCTTGGCCTTGAGGTCGCTGCCCTTCTTGACGCCGATGCCGTAGTTCTCGTTGGTCATCTTGAAGCCGCCGAGCTTGAACTTGCCCTTGAACTGATCCTGCGAGGCGTAGCCGGCGAGGATCGAGTCGTCCGTGGTCAGTGCGTCGATGGCGCCGTTCTGCAGACCGGTGAGGCAGGCGGAGTACGTCGGGTAGTTCTGCAGCTGCGCCTTCGGGGCCAGCTTCTCCTTGACGTTCTGCGCCGAGGTCGAGCCGGTGACCGAGCAGAGCTTCGCGTCGTTCAGGTCCTCCGGCGACTTGATCTTGTCGTCGTCGGCACGGATCAGCACGTCCTGGTGGGCCAGCAGATACGGGCCGGCGAAGTCGACCTTCTCCTGGCGCTGCGGCGTGATCGAGTACGTCGCGGCGATGAAGTCGACGTCACCGCGCTGCAGCATGGTCTCGCGGTCGGCGCTCTTCGACTCCTTCCACTCGATCTGGTCCTCGGTGTAGCCGAGCTTCTTGGCGACGTACGTGGCGACGTCCACGTCGAAGCCCTCGTAGCCGTCCGGGGTCTTCTGGCCGAGACCCGGCTGGTCGAACTTGATGCCGATGGTGATCTTCTTGCCGCCGCCGGAGGAGCCGCTGTCGTCCCCGTCGTCGGAGCCGCACGCGGTGGCGGTGAGGGCGAGGGCGAGCACGGTGGCCGAGGCGGCGGAGACCTTGCGGAGCTTCATGGTGAACATCCTTTGGCTGTGATCGAACGGCGATCGGACGATCAGAGGATCAGGCGATCAGAGGATCGGGCGATCGGATGCGGCCGACAGGAGTGGGCCGCCAGGGCGGTCGACGCGGGGCGCCGGAGCCGCACCGGGTCAGTGATGCAGGATCTTCGACAGGAAGTCCTTGGCACGGTCACTGCGCGGGTTGCTGAAGAACTGGTCCGGCGTGGCCTCTTCGACGATCCGGCCGTCCGCCATGAACACCACGCGGTTGGCCGCCGACCGGGCGAAGCCCATCTCGTGGGTGACCACGATCATGGTCATGCCGTCCTCGGCGAGCTGCTTCATGACCTCCAGGACCTCGTTGATCATCTCGGGGTCGAGAGCCGACGTCGGCTCGTCGAAGAGCATGACCTTCGGGTCCATGGCCAGCGCCCGCGCGATGGCGACGCGCTGCTGCTGACCACCGGAGAGCTGCGCGGGGTACTTGTCCGCCTGGGCGCCCACGCCGACCCGGTCGAGCAGGGCGCGCGCCTTCTCCTCGGCCTTCTTGGCGTCGACCTTGCGGACCTTGATCTGGCCCAGGGTGACGTTCTCGAGCACGGTCTTGTGCGCGAAGAGGTTGAAGGACTGGAAGACCATGCCGACGTCGGCCCGCAGCCTGGCGAGCTCCTTGCCCTCCGCGGGCAGCGGCTTGCCGTCGATCGCGATCGATCCCGAGTCGATGGTCTCCAGGCGGTTGATGGTGCGGCACAGGGTGGACTTGCCGGACCCGGAGGGCCCGATGACCACGACGACCTCGCCGCGGGTGATCGTCAGGTCGATGTCCTGGAGCACGTGCAACGCGCCGAAGTGCTTGTTGACACTCTTCAGGACGACCAGTTCGCCGGTCGAGGCCTTGTCTTCCTTGGCCACCGATACTTCGGTCATCGCTCTCGGGCTCCGTCCTCCTCGGTTTCGGAGGACAGTAGTAACGCCGAACGACCTGCGTCTCTACATCTGAGGGGAATCTGAGCATCACGATCCGATAGCAATCGGACACGAGTCGTAGCACTTGTGAGCAGGGCGCATATCGGCCGGATAACTTCGAGCGGCCGCAACCGGAACCCTCTTGACGCCGTCCCCATTCATCGGCGTCACTGCACGAGGCGCACGCGCGCGTGCGTGCCTATGCGCCCGTCCTGTTTCTACCCGCCTCGGGCGTACGGCCGATGAACCGAAGGGAGCCCGGATGAGACTGCTGCTCGTCGAGGACGACAACCACGTGGCCGCCGCCCTGTCCGCGATCCTGGCACGGCACGGCTTCGACGTCACCCACGCGCGCAGCGGTGAGGAGGCACTCCAGGCGCTCGTCCCCGACGGCGACTGCTTCGGCGTCGTCCTGCTCGACCTCGGCCTGCCCGACCAGGACGGCTACGAGGTCTGCGGAAAGATCCGCAAGCTCACCGGCACCCCGGTCATCATGGTCACCGCCCGCTCCGACGTCCGCTCCCGCATCCACGGCCTGAACCTCGGCGCCGACGACTACGTGGTCAAGC
Source organism: Streptomyces mutabilis (assembly GCF_046628145.1). Lineage (NCBI taxonomy): Bacteria > Bacillati > Actinomycetota > Actinomycetes > Kitasatosporales > Streptomycetaceae > Streptomyces > Streptomyces mutabilis. The sequence continues at coordinate 5,794,172 of NZ_CP176874.1, forward strand.
CGTACGACACCGGAGAGCTGCTCGCCCGCATCCACGCCGTCAGCCGGCGCACCGCCCACGAGGACGCCACGGGGAGCACCGAGACCGTGGTGCGCCTGGGCGCGGTGCGCATCGACCTGCCGACGCGTCAGGTCAGCGTGGACGGGGCGGCCGTCCAGCTCACCCGCAAGGAGTTCGACCTGCTCGCCCTGCTCGCGCAGCGCCCCGGGGTGGTCTTCCGCCGGGAGCAGATCATCAGTGAGGTGTGGCGCACCAGCTGGGAGGGCACCGGGCGGACCCTGGAAGTCCACGTCGCCTCGCTGCGCGCCAAGCTGCGCATGCCGGCGCTCATCGAGACCGTCCGCGGCGTCGGCTACCGCCTCGTCGCCCCCGGCGCGTAGCGGGGCCGGGTGAGCACACGCCTGCTCCCGCTGCTCATCGTCCTGATGGCGGCCGTACTGCTCGCGCTCGGCGTGCCCCTGGGCGTGAGCGTCGCCCGCGCGGAGCAGCAGAAGGTCGTCATCGACCGCATGGACGACACGGCACGCTTCGCCGCGCTCGCCCAGTTCGTCACCGAGGAGGTGCCGGGCGGATCACGCCGCACCAGTACGGACGAGCGCCTGGAGACCCTGCAGACCGAGCTCACCAGCTACTACGAGGTCTACGGCATCAAGGCGGGCGTCTTCTACCGGACCCACATCCCGATGGCCAACGCTCCGACGACCTGGTTCCTGCCGCAGAGCGGAGAGGTGCGCGACGCCTTCGACGAGGCGCTGCTCAGCCGCCGCAGTCACGATCCCGAGCAGGTGTGGCCGTGGGAGGACGGCACGCTGGTCGTCGCCTCGCCCGTCATCCGGGACGGGGACGTCGTCGCGGTGGTGGTCACCGAGTCACCCACCGACTCGATGGCGGCGCGCGTCCTGCGCGGCTGGCTGATCATCGGTGCCGGGGAGACCGCCGCCATGCTGCTCGCCGTCGGAGCCGCGCTCCGGCTGACCGGCTGGGTGCTCAGGCCGGTGCGCGTGCTGGACGCCACCACGCACGACATCGCCACGGGACGGCTCAAGTCCCGGGTGGCGCCGGCCGGGGGACCGCCGGAGCTCAGACGGCTCGCCCGGTCGTTCAACGAGATGGCGGACCACGTGGAGGAGGTGCTGGAGCAGCAGCGCGCCTTCGTGGCCGACGCCTCGCACCAGCTGCGCAACCCCCTCGCGGCGCTGCTGCTGCGGATCGAACTGCTCGCCCTGGAGCTGCCCGAGGACAACGAGGAGATCGCCTCGGTCCGGACCGAGGGGAAGCGCCTGGCCCGTGTTCTGGACGACCTGCTCGACCTGGCGCTGGCCGAGCACACCCAGGCCGACCTCGAGGTCACCGACATCGGCGCGCTGGCCGCCGAGCGGGTGGCGGCCTGGGCGCCGACGGCCGACGCCAAGGGCGTACGGCTGGTGGGGGACTGTCCGCCGACCACGGGATGGGCCGACGCGGTGGCGCTCTCCAGCGCCCTGGACGCGGTCATCGACAACGCGGTGAAGTTCACGCCGGCCGACGGGACCGTGCGGGTCGCGGTCGCTTCCACCGGGGACACGGCCACCGTCGTCGTCACCGACGACGGCCCGGGGCTGACCGACGAGGAACTCGCGCGCGTGGGCGACCGTTTTTGGCGCAGCGGCCGGCACCAGAACATCAAGGGTTCCGGTCTCGGCCTGTCCATCTGCCGGGCGCTGCTCGCGGCGGGCGACGGCTCGATCACCTTCGCGCACCACGAGCCGCACGGCCTGGAGGTGACGGTCATGGTGCCGCGCTCGGGCACGCGCGGGGAAGCGGGAGCGCCCTACGGTTTGACCGACCGGTAGTAGCGCCTGGCCCCCTCGTGCAGCTCCAGCGGGTCGGTGTAGATCGCCGTACGCAGGTCCACGAGCTGCGCGGAGTGGACGTGCGCCCCGATGCCGTCACGGCTGTCGAGGACCGTCCTGGTCAGCCACTCGGTGAGCCGCGGGTCCAGGTCCGCGCGGGTCACCAGCAGGTTCGACACCGCCATGGTCGGCACCACGGCACCGTTCTGCACGGTCGGGTAGGCCGACTCCGGCATGTTGGTGGTGCGGTAGTAGCGGGTCGCGCCGCCGGACTCGTGAAGCTCGGTGACGAGGTCCTCGTCGATCGGCACGAACCGGAAGGCGGAGGTCTCCGCGATCTCCCTGAGCCCGTCCGTCGGCACGCCACCCGACCAGAAGAACGCGTCCAGCTCCTCGCCGAGCCGCCCGGGGCCGGTGTCGATGCCGTCCGCGCGAGGCGTGATGTCCTTCTCCGGATCGATGCCCACGGCCTCCAGCAGCCGGGTCGCGATGAGCCGCACGCCCGAGTTCGGCAGCCCTATGGCGACCCGCTTGCCGCGCAGGTCGGCGACGGAGTGGATGTCCGAGTCGCTCGGCACCACGAGCTGCACGTAGTCGTCGTAGAGGCGGGTGACCCCGCGCAGTGCCTCGGCTCCGGGCCGGCCGGCGAGCTTGTACGTCTCCACCGCGTCGGCCGCGGCGATCGTGAAGTCGGCCTCCCCGGACGCCACCCGCTCGACGTTCTCCTGGGAGCCCGCGCTGGTCATCAGCCGCACCTTCAGGTCCGGCATGTCCTTGCGCAGCTCGGTCCGCAGCAGTTCGCCGTACTTCTGGTAGACCCCCGCGCGGGTGCCCGTGCTGAACGTGATCGTCCCGCCCGGCGGCTCCTCGCCCAGCGGCAGCAGCCACCACAGCAGCAGCCCGAGGGCGACGGCACCGGCGACCGCCCCCTGGACGGCCCGGCGCCCGCCGATGCGGGAGAGCAGCGAGGACATGTGCGCGATCCTGCCAGCCCGCACACCGGCTGACCAGGGCCGAGCTCACACGGCGGTGGTGCCGAGGCGTCCGGGGCCGACTGTCGGTGGTGATCGTTACAGTCGGTGGCATGAGCTCTTCGCCCGCCGATCTGGTCCGCGCCTTCCACCTCGCCTTCGGGCTGGACGCCCGCAGCGTTCCGACCGAGGTCTCGCCCGAGCTGGCCGCGCACAGAGGTGAGCTGCTCGCCGAGGAGGCCGCCGAGGTCGCCGAGGTGTCGGTGACGGGCCCGCTGGACCGGCTTGCGCACGAACTGGCCGACGTGGTCTACGTGGCCTACGGCACGGCCCTCGTCCACGGCATCGACCTGGACGCGGTGATCGCCGAGATCCACCGTTCCAACATGACCAAGGTGGGCCCCGATGGCCACATCAGCCGCAGAGCCGACGGCAAGGTCCTCAAGGGCGACCACTACGAGGCACCCGACGTGTCGGGCGTCCTGCGCAGGCAGGGGTGGGCGCCACGGACGCCGGGGGCCGGGGAGACGCCGGAGGGCTGAAGCGGCCGTCGTACACGGCGCGTCCACGGCATCTACGTACCGAGGCCGGGACGTCGTAGACGGCGCGTCCCCGGCACCTTCCGCCCGAGGCCGGGTCGTCGTACACGGCACGACCCCGGCACTACGTACCGGGGTCGCGTCGAGCCGGGTCCGGCCGCCGCCGGGCACCGAGGGGTCTGCGGCTCGTGCGTCAGTCGCCCACCGACGCCTCCGCCTCCTTCGCGCGCGGCGTCCCGCCGGGCAGGCCGCCGGGATCACCGGGACGGTCGGGGTTGTCGCGTCGGCGGAACAGGCGCATCGCCAGCGGTTCGGTGAACCGTGCGGTGAGCGGGCCGAGGATGACCAGGATGAGCACGTACGCGGTGGCCAGCGGACCCAGGGAGGGTTCGATGCCGGCCGAGACCGCGAGGCCCGCGATGACGATCGAGAACTCGCCGCGCGCCACCAGCGCCCCGCCCGTACGCCAGCGGCCCTTCACGGAGATTCCCGCGCGCCGTGCCGCCCAGTAGCCGGTGGCGATCTTGGTCACGGCGGTGAGCAGTGCCAGCACCAGGGCGGGCAGCAGGACCGGCGGGATGCTCGCCGGGTCGGTGTGCAGCCCGAAGAAGACGAAGAAGACCGCGGCGAACAGGTCCCGCAGCGGGCTCAGCAGCGTGTGGGCCCCCTCCGCCACCTCCCCGGACAGCGCGATGCCGACCAGGAACGCGCCCACCGCGGCCGACACCTGGAGCTGCTGGGCGACGCCCGCGACCAGGATCGTCAGTCCCAGCACCACGAGGAGCAGCTTCTCCGGGTCGTCGCTCGAGACGAACCGGGAGATCAGACGGCCGTACCGCACCGCCACGAACAGCACCAGACCGGCCGCGGCCAGTGCGACCGCCAGCGTGATGCTTCCGGTCATCAGGCCGGCCCCGGCCACCAGAGCCGTGACGATCGGCAGGTACACCGCCATCGCCAGGTCCTCCAGGACCAGCACGCTAAGGATCACCGGCGTCTCACGGTTGCCGACCCGGCCCAGATCGCCGAGCACCTTGGCGATGACACCGGACGACGAGATCCAGGTGACGCCGGCCAGGACGACGGCGGCCACCGGGCCCCAGCCCAGCAGCAGCGCGGCCACCGCACCCGGCACCGCGTTGAAGGCGCAGTCCACGAGACCGGCCGGGTAGTGCGACTTGAGGTTGGTGACCAGGTCGCCGGCCGTGTACTCGAGGCCGAGCATCAGCAGCAGGAGGATGACGCCGATCTCGGCGCCGATGGCCACGAACTCCTCGCTCGCACCCAGCGGCAGCAGCCCGCCCTCACCGAACGCCAGGCCGGCCAGCAGGTACAGCGGGATGGGGGAGAGGCGGTACCGGCCGGCGAACCGGCCCAGCAGCCCGAGCCCCAGAATGATGGAACCGAACTCGATCAGCAGAACCGCGGAGTGCACCGGCTCACTCCTGCCCGAGTATCGCCGCGGCGGCGTCGACGCCCTCGCGGGTGCCGATGACGATCAATGTGTCACCACCCACCAGCCGGAAGTCCGGCGCCGGCGACGGAATCGCCTCGGCCCGGCGCAGCACGGCGACGATGGAGGCACCGGTCTCGGTGCGCATGCAGGTCTCGCCCAGCAGCCGGCCGTTCCAGCGGGACGTCGCGGCCACCTCGATCCGCTCGGCGACCAGCCCGAGGTCCGTGGTGTAGAGCAGGTTCGCGCTGTGGTGGGAGGGCTTGAGCGCGTCGATCAGCGCGCCCGCCTCCGCCGCGGCCAACCGCAGCGAGTGGGCGCAGGAATCGGGGTCGTCGGCCCGGTACACGTTCACCGTGCGGGCGCCGTCGCGGTGTGCCACCACCGACAGGTGGCGGTGTTCGCGGGTCACCAGGTCGTACTGGACCCCGATACCCGGCAGCGGCGTCGCCCTCAGGCGTGGAGCTGACACGAGCTTTCCCCTCATTCGCTTGCTTTTCCTTGCCGCACTTCACGCACGTGGGTGACGTGCTCACGGCCCCGCCATGCTGTCATCCGCGCGTACGGTGGCGATATGGGTGTCGTGACGGATATACGCAGCCGCACTCGGTCGGAGAGGCTGGTCGAGGCGGTGTCGTGCGCGAAGGCCGGGAGGAGCGGGAAGAGGACCGTGTCGCTTTTCTGGCGGATCTTTTCGCTCAACGCCGCCGGTCTGGTCGTCGCCACCGCACTTCTGCTCGGCCCGGTCACCGTCTCGACCCCCGTCCTGCGGCACGAGGCGTTGATCCTGCTCGCCGGTCTCGTGGTGCTGCTGGCCGGAAACGCGGTCGTCCTGCGGATAGGACTCACCCCGCTGCAACGGCTGGGCCGCGCCATGACCACCGCCGACCTGCTGGTGCCCGGCGCCCGTCCGACGGTCGCCGGACCGGCCGAGGCGGCGGAGCTGATCGCGACGTACAACACGATGCTCGACCGGCTCCAGGCCGAACGGGCCGCGGGCGCCGGCCGAGCGTTGCACGCCCAGGAACGCGAACGCCACCGCATCGCCCGCGAGCTGCACGACGAGGTCGGCCAGACCCTCACCGCCGTACTCCTCCAGCTGAAACGCGTCGCCGACCGGGTGCCCGGAGAGCTGCGCGAAGAGGTGTCCCTGGCGCAGGAGGCGACCCGGTCCGGCCTGGACGAGATCCGCCGCATCGCCCGCCGCCTGCGCCCCGGTGTCCTGGAGGAGCTGGGCCTCGCCAGCGCCCTGCGTTCGCTCGCCGCCGAGTTCACGCACCACGGACTGACCGTCCACCACCACGTCCCCGGTGAGCTGCCCCCGCTCGCCCCGGAGGCGGAACTCGTGATCTACCGGGTCGCCCAGGAGGGCCTGACCAACACCGCCCGCCACGCCGCCGCCGACCGCGCGGAACTCAGCCTCCGCCCGTTTCCCGGCGGCGTCGAACTGCTCGTCCGCGACAACGGCACCGGTCTCGGGGCGGCACCCGAGGGAGCGGGTATCCGGGGGATGCGTGAGCGGGCCCTGTTGATCGGAGCCGGGATCCACCTGGAACCCGCCCCCGGAGGGGGCACCGACGTCCGCCTGCGCGTCCCGGCCCCGGGCGGCGGGGGAACCGGAGACCTGCCTGGACACCGGTCCGGAGACAGCATCGAGGACCGGTCGGGTGACCCGGCCGACAACCCGGTCGGGAACGGCCCCTCTGACCAGCAGACGGACCCCCGACCAGCCCGACCGGCAGCCCGGCAGGAGAGCCGGTCGGCGAACCAGCGGACGAGCCCGTCGGCGAACCGGCCCACGGACCGGCCGGCAGGCCCGCGAACGGACCGACCAGCAGCCCGACATACAGACCGCCCCGGAGACCGCCCTTGACGTACGCACGGCCCCCGATCCGCGTCCTGCTCGCCGACGACCACACGCTCGTACGCCGGGGAGTCCGGCTCATCCTGGACGGCGAACCGGACCTCACGGTCGTCGCCGAGGCCGGGGACGGGGCGGAGGCGGTCGCGGCCGCGCGCACCACCGACGTCGACCTCGCGGTCCTGGACGTCGCCATGCCCCGCATGACCGGCCTGCAGGCGGCGCGCGAGCTCTCCCGCCGCCTGCCCGAGCTGCGCATCCTCATCCTGACCATGTACGACAACGAGCAGTACTTCTTCGAGGCGCTCAAGGCCGGAGCCTGCGGTTACGTGCTCAAGTCCGTCGCCGACCGCGATCTGGTGGAGGCCTGCCGGGCGGCCGTACGCGACGAGCCGTTCATCTACCCGGGCGCCGAGAGGGCCCTGGTCCGCTCCTACCTGGACCGCCTGCACGGCGGTGGCGGCCTGCCCGACCGGCCCATCACCGAGCGCGAGGAGGAGATCCTCAAGCTGGTCGCCGAGGGGCACACGTCCAAGGAGATCGGCGAGCTGCTGTTCATCAGCGCCAAGACCGTGGAGCGCCACCGCGCGAACCTCCTCCAGAAGCTGGGCGTGCGCGATCGCCTGGAACTCACCCGGTACGCGATCCGGGCCGGCCTCATCGAGCCCTGACGGCTCCGGTCGGTTCCGGCCTGCGCCGACCGGCTCGGGCAGCCTCCGACCGGTCCAGATCCGGGTTGTCCACAGGCGGCCCGGGACATCACCGCGGACCGCCTACCCTTATTGCCATGAGCAGCATCGACCGGATCCAGTCAGTGGGCGGCACGCGCACCTATGAAGTACGCACCTACGGGTGCCAGATGAACGTCCACGACTCCGAGCGATTGTCCGGTCTGCTGGAGGACGCGGGCTACGTCCGCGCTCCCGAGGGCGCCGACGGTGACGCGGACGTCGTCGTCTTCAACACCTGCGCCGTCCGGGAGAACGCCGACAACAAGCTGTACGGCAACCTCGGCCACCTCGCTCCGAAGAAGGCGAGCCGGCCCGGGATGCAGATCGCGGTCGGCGGCTGCCTGGCGCAGAAGGACCGCGACACCATCGTGAAGCGGGCGCCCTGGGTGGACGTCGTCTTCGGCACGCACAACATCGGCAAGCTGCCGGTGCTGCTGGAGCGCGCCCGCGTCCAGGAGGAGGCGCAGGTCGAGATCGCGGAGTCCCTGGAGGCGTTCCCGTCCACGCTGCCCACCCGCCGCGAGAGCGCGTACGCGGCCTGGGTCTCCATCTCCGTCGGCTGCAACAACACCTGCACCTTCTGCATCGTCCCGGCACTGCGCGGCAAGGAGAAGGACCGCCGCCCCGGCGACATCCTCGCGGAGGTCGAGGCCCTGGTCGCGGAGGGCGTCTCCGAGATCACCCTGCTCGGGCAGAACGTCAACGCCTACGGTTCCGACATCGGCGACCGCGAGGCGTTCAGCAAGCTGCTGCGGGCCTGCGGGAAGATCGACGGCCTGGAGCGCGTGCGCTTCACCTCCCCGCACCCGCGCGACTTCACCGACGACGTCATCGCCGCCATGGCCGAGACGCCGAACGTCATGCCGCAGCTCCACATGCCGCTCCAGTCCGGCTCCGACCCGGTGCTCAAGGCGATGCGCCGCTCCTACCGGCAGGAGCGTTACCTGGGCATCATCGAGAAGGTGCGGGCGGCCATCCCGCACGCGGCGATCACCACCGACATCATCGTGGGCTTCCCGGGCGAGACCGAGGAGGACTTCGAGCAGACCCTCCACGTGGTGCGCGAGGCCCGGTTCGCCCAGGCCTTCACCTTCCAGTACTCCAAGCGTCCCGGCACCCCGGCCGCCGAGATGGACGGTCAGATCCCCAAGGCGGTCGTCCAGGAGCGCTACGAGCGTCTGGTCGCCCTCCAGGAGGAGATCTCCTGGGAGGAGAACAAGAAGCAGGTCGGCCGCACCCTGGAGCTGATGGTCGCCGAGGGCGAGGGCCGCAAGGACGGCACCACCCACCGCCTCTCCGGCCGAGCCCCCGACAACCGCCTGGTGCACTTCACCAAGCCTGACCAGGAGGTCCGCCCCGGCGACGTGGTGACCGTCGAGGTCACCTACGCCGCCCCGCACCACCTCCTCGCCGAGGGCGCGGTGCTCGACGTGCGCCGCACCCGCGCGGGTGACGCCTGGGCGAAGCGCAACGCGGCCGAGCAGGCCAAGCCCGCGGGCGTGATGCTGGGCCTGCCGAAGATCGGCGTCCCCGAACCGCAGCCGGCCGTGGCGAGCGGCTGCGGCTGCGACTGACGGCGGTCGGCCGGCTGTGCCCGACCGGGGGAGGGCGCGTGGCTGTTTTCGGCGGTCGGGTGGCTGCGTTCGACCGTGAGGCGGCGTGCGGCCGGGGCTGACGGCAAGGCGGCGTGCGGGTGCGCTCGACCGCAGGGGGTGCGGCCGGGGGGCGACGTCCGGGGATACGCTGCCGATCATGCTTGTCGCAGCCGCCGTCTGTCCCTGCCCGCCGCTCCTCGTGCCGGAGGTCGCCGCGGGTGCCGCACCCGAACTGGATGCCGCTCGTGCCGCGTGCACCGACGCGCTGGGCGTGCTCGCCGCCGCACGGCCCGACCGGCTGGTGGTCGTCGGTCCTGCCGACACCCCCGGGCCGGAGATCTACCCGCAGGGCACTCCGGGCACCTTCCGGGGCTTCGGGGTGGATCTGGACGTCCGCCTGGGCACCGACCGTGGACCGGAGGCGGAGGGAACCGGACGCGAGCTGCCGTACGGGCTCGCCGTGGGGGCCTGGCTGCTCGGGCGCACCGGATGGGCCGACACTCCCGTCGAGGGCATCGGCGTGGGGGAGGCACTATCCGCCGAGCGCTGCGCCGCCGTCGGACGGGACGTCGCCGCCCGGCCCGGGCGGATCGCGCTGCTGGTCCTGGGCGACGCCAGCGCGTGCCGCACGCTCAAGGCCCCCGGATACCTCGACGAGCGGGCGGCACCCTTCGACGCGGAGATCGCGCGGGCGCTGGGAGCGGCGGACCCGGCCGCCCTCGCGGCCCTCGATGTCACGCTCGCGCGCGAGCTGAAGGCATCCGGCCGGGCGCCCTGGCAGGTCCTCGCGGGCGCGGCAGCGGACGCGGCCCTCGCCGGAGCGCTGCTGTACGAGGACGCGCCGTACGGGGTGGGATACGTCGCGGCCACCTGGTCGTAGCGGCCGCCGCCCCGGGTCGTACGGCCGTCGGCCAGTTCGTGCGGGCGCGCGGCGGCGTCGTACGTGCCGCGGTCGGGTCGCACAAGCCGCACGGCCGCCCGCCCGGTCGTGCGGCACAAGGACGTGGCCCAAGCGGCGGGCGCGTTCGTACGCACGCGCGCCGGCGGACGGTCGGGAGCCGAGCGGCTCGCCGTGACCGTCCGCCGATGTGCCGGTGGCCCGTCCGCGCTAGGACGGGCACGGATCAGGAAGCCGGCGGCGGCCCGGCGGGCGGGGGACCGCCCGGCGCGGTGCCCGGCGTGCCTCCTCCGGGCGTGCCGTCGTCGTCCTTGTGGGCGAGGCGGTCCATGGCACCCTTGGCCTTGCCGGTGCCCGTCTGGATCCGGTCGCTGTACTTGCCCTTGGTCCTCTCGTCGACGGTCCTCGCCACCTTGTCGAGACCGCGATCGATCTTGTCCCCGTGCTGCTGCGCGAGGTCGGAGACCTTGCCCTTCGCCGGTCCCAGTTTGGCCTTCAAGTTGTCCAGCAGACCCATGGTTCGCCTTCCCTCACGGGGCGGTCAGGTGCGGGCGCCCTTGTCGGCCTCGTTGTCGACGGCCTCCCCGGCGGACTGCTGCTTGGGGATGCCGACGCCGTCCGCATCGGCGGCCTCGGTGGACTCGTCGGCCTCCGCGGACCCGGATGTGTTCCGGGGGCCGGAGTCGGCCGTCTCCACGGCCTCCGCCGTCTTCTCCTCCGCCGCACGCTCGGTGTCCGCGGTGTCGGTCCGTGTCTCTTCGGCCGACGCCTCCTCGGCGGTCTTCGACCTCCGAAGAAGTCGTGCAAAAACGCCCATATCAACTCCATACGTTACTCGTGCGGGCGAAATCCCGCGGTACCCGGTGCGTCCGTTTGCGCGGCCGGGGCCCTGGCCCCGGTGGCCCGGGGAGCGGGAACTTCGCAACGGGCAACGACCCCGGACCCCCGCCGTCACGTAACTCGTTCGAGGGCGGGCTGAGAGGTTTGGGAGACTGGTGCGGTGAGCAGCGCACCCCCCGCCCCCCGCGTCATCGCCGTAGTCGGACCCACCGCGGCCGGAAAGTCCGATCTGGGCGTATTCCTGGCCCAGCGGCTCGGCGGTGAGGTCGTCAACGCCGACTCCATGCAGCTCTACCGAGGGATGGACATCGGCACCGCCAAGCTGACGCCCGAGGAACGCGGCGGGATCCCGCACCACCTGCTCGACATCTGGGACGTGACGGTCACGGCGTCCGTCGCCGAGTACCAGCGGCTGGCCCGGGAACGGATCGACGCGCTGCTCGCCGAGGGGCGCTGGCCGGTCCTCGTCGGCGGCTCCGGCCTCTACGTCCGCGGGGCCGTCGACAACCTGGAGTTTCCCGGCACCGACCCCGAGGTCAGGGCCCGGCTGGAGGAGGAGCTCGAGCGGCACGGCTCGGGGGTGCTGCACGCCCGGCTGGCCGCCGCCGACCCCGAGGCGGGCCGGGCCATCCTGCCCAGCAACGGGCGCCGGATCGTGCGCGCCCTCGAGGTGATCGAGATCACCGGCAGGCCCTTCACCGCCAACCTCCCCGGCCACGACTCCGTCTACGACACGGTGCAGATCGGCGTGGACGTGGCGCGCCCCGAACTGGACGAGCGCATCGCCCGCCGCGTCGACCGGATGTGGGAGGACGGTCTGGTGGACGAGGTGCGCTCCCTGGAGGAGCAGGGGTTGCGCGAGGGGCGTACGGCGTCGCGCGCCCTCGGCTACCAGCAGGTGCTCGCGGCGCTCGCCGGCGAGTGCACGATGGACGAGGCGCGGACGGAGACCGTCCGTGCCACCAAACGCTTCGCGCGCCGTCAGGATTCATGGTTCAGGCGCGATCCGCGGGTGCACTGGTTGAGTGGGGCTGTGGCGGATCGCACGGAACTTCCGCAGCTCGCGCTGTCGTTGGTCGAACGACCGGTTACAGCCTGATCACGTGATGGCATCGGGACGCCCCGGCCGTCATCGGGGCCTTCGACGGCGTGCCATCATCGAGCTTCGATCGACCGAGTGAGTCCTAGTTGGGAGGGCGCGTGGCGATGGAGGCCGGCCCTCGTGACACCGCACCGAGCACCGAGCACGCTGTCGCCGACCACGGCGGCACGGAGCCGGACGGAGCTGCTCTGAGCCCCGACGGCCCCGACGACACGCCGGAGGGCGTGGCGACCGACGGTCCCGAGCCCGACGAGATGTACGGCGACGAGGTCGAGGTCGAGCTGCGCCCGCAGCGGCGGCTGCGCATCTGGCAGCTCGCCCCCATCGTGGGCCTGGGCGCGGTCGGCTCCCTGATGTTCGCCTTCCCGCTCGCCTTCGACTTCGGCGACAGCGGCGCCGTGATCGCGATGCTGGGGCTGCTGATCTGCTCCTGCGCGGCCGGCTGGGGCATGATGGCCGCCCGCCGGGTCGGCTACACCCTGCCGGGTCTGCCGCAGCGCGGCTCGGGGCGCCGGGCCGACTGGCGGATGATCCTCGTGTACGCCCTGACGGTCGTCGCCGTCGTCGTCCTGGCGGTGTGGCGGGTGGCCCGCCTGCGCGGCTGACACGGGCCTCGGCGGGACTGTTCCGGGGGCCACCCAGGGGTCACCGGTGTCTGCGGGTGCCGGCCCACCGACGCCCCGGACGCAGCGCCCATCGGAACCACCGCGTGCAGACTCGCCGACCCCACCGCACACGAGCCCACGGGCGACGGCCGACGCGGGCCCACGGTACGAGCACGAGTCACCGGTACAGCGCGAGCCGCCGGCACCAGCACGGACCCGGTACGACCCGCACCCGTCCACAGACGCCGCTCACCGCTGCCCCGCGCCGGCCTGCTCGCCCCCGCCCGCCCCACGACGTTCCGTCGCCCCCACCCCGTACGATCGAGGAATGAGCACGCGGATCGCCTTCCTCAAGGGTCACGGCACCGAGAACGACTTCGTGATCGTCCCGGACCCGGAGAACGCCCTCGACCTGCCCCCCGCTGCCGCCGCCGCCCTGTGCGACCGCCGCGCGGGCATCGGCGGCGACGGACTGCTGCACGTCGTGCGGTCCGCGGCACACCCCGAGGCCAAGGAGATGGCGGCCGAGGCGGAGTGGTTCATGGACTACCGCAACGGCGACGGCTCGGTCGCCGAGATGTGCGGCAACGGCGTGCGCGTCTTCGCCCGCTACCTCCAGCGCGCCGGGCACGCCACCGAGGGCGACCTCGCTGTTGCCACGCGCGGTGGCGTGAAGACCGTGCACCTCGCCAAGAACGGGGACGTCACCGTCGGAATGGGCCGCGCGCTGCTCCCCGAGGGCGACGTCGAGGTGAGCGTCGGCGAGCGCAGCTGGCCCGCGCGCAACGTGAACATGGGCAACCCGCACGCCGTGGCCTTCGTCGCCGACCTCGACCACGCGGGCGACCTGTACTCGGCGCCGCCGTTCCGGCCGGCCACCGCCTACCCGGACGGGGTGAACGTCGAGTTCGTCGTCGACCGCGGCCCGCGCCACGTCGCGATGCGGGTGCACGAACGCGGCTCGGGGGAGACCCGGTCCTGCGGCACCGGTGCCTGCGCCGTGGCCGTGGCCACCGCCCGCCGGGACGGCGCCGACCCGGCCGTCACGGGCACCCCGGTGACGTACACCGTCGACGTGCCCGGCGGCACCCTGGTGATCACCGAGCACCCCGACGGCGAGATCGAGATGACCGGTCCCGCGGTGATCGTCGCCGAGGGCGAGTTCGACGCCGAATGGCTCGAGGGGGTACTCGTCTGAACCACAGCCCGGTCCATGACACTCAGTGCGAAAACGTAAACCCTCGGTCCATCGCTCGAATGGGTGATCCGTTTCACGCTCCGCGAGAGGCGGTCGGCCGCACATGATGGGCTCGATAGCATCAAGCACCGGCCCGGACGGGGGAACGACACCATCCCTTGAGCCGTGTCCGCCCCGGGATGCCCCGTCCGCCGGTCCACGCAGCCGGAGGTGCCCATGAACGCGGAGGCCGTGAATCCAGCGAGCCCAGGCCCGGTGCCGCCCGCGACCACCGGCGCCGTCGCGCCGGCCGCGCCCCGCAGGAAGGCCCGCCCCCGGATCGACCTGCGCCGCTTGGGCCGCGCCGCACTGCTCGGCTCCGCCGCCCGCGGCCGGCTGCCCGACGCCATCGGCCACGTGGCCGAGGCCCACCGCGCCCACCACCCCGACGCCGACCTCGACCCCCTGCGCCGCGCCTACGTCCTGGCCGAGTCCTCGCACCGCGGCCAGATGCGCAAGAGCGGCGAGCCGTACATCACCCACCCCCTCGCCGTCACCCTCATCCTCGCCGAACTCGGCGCGGAGACCACCACCTTGACCGCGTCCCTCCTCCACGACACCGTCGAGGACACGGACGTCACCCTGGACCAGGTCGGCGAGCAGTTCGGCGCCGAGGTCCGCTACCTCGTCGACGGCGTCACCAAGTTGGAGAAGGTCGACTACGGCGCCGCCGCCGAGCCCGAGACCTTCCGCAAGATGCTCCTCGCCACCGGCAACGACGTCCGCGTCATGTCGATCAAACTCGCCGACCGGCTGCACAACATGCGCACCCTCGGCGTCATGCGCCAGGAGAAACAGGAGCGCATCGCCAAGGTGACCCGGGACGTCCTCATCCCGCTCGCCGAACGGCTCGGCGTCCAGGCGCTCAAGTCCGAGCTGGAGGACCTGGTCTTCGCGGTACTGCACCCCGACGAGTACGCGCACACCCAGGAACTGGTCGCCGAGAACGCCGCCCGCGCGGACGACCCGCTGGCCGAGGTCGCCGAGGACGTGCGCAAGGTGCTGCGCGAGGCCGACATCACCGCCGAAGTCCTCATCCGGCCCCGCCACTTCGTATCCCTGCACCGCGTCTCCCGCAAACGCGACCCGCTGCGCGGCGCCGACTTCGGCCGCCTGCTGGTGCTCGTGCAGGAGGACGCCGACTGCTACGCCGTCCTCGGCGAACTGCACACCTGTATGACGCCGGTCGTCTCGGAGTTCAAGGACTTCATCGCCGTACCGAAGTTCAACCTGTACCAGTCGCTGCACACCGCGGTCGCCCGCCCGCAGGACGGCCAGGTCGTCGAAGTCCTCGTCCGCACCCACCAGATGCACAAGGTCGCCGAGGCCGGAGTCGTCGCCCTCGGTAATCCCTACGCACAGCCCTCGGAGGACCAGAGCGCGGGCGACGGCGAGCGCGTCGACCCGACCCGGCCCGGCTGGCTGTCCCGGCTGCTCGACTGGCAGCGCGGCGCCCCCGACCCGGACACCTTCTGGTCCACCCTCCGCGAAGACCTCGCCCAGGACCGCGAGATCACCGTCTTCCGCCCCGACGGCGGCACCCTCGGCCTGCCCGAGGGAGCGACCTGCGTGGACGCCGCCTACGCCCAGTACGGCGAGGACGCGCACGCGGCCATGGGCGCCCGGGTCAACGGCCGCCTGGCGACCATGAGCACGGTGCTGCGGGACGGCGACACCGTGCAGCTCCTCATGGGGCAGGACCCCGCCTCCGAGCCCTCCAGGGAGTGGCTGGAGCACGCCCGCACGCCGGCCGCGCGGATCGCCATCCAGCGCAGGCTCGCGGCCCGCCCGGCACAGGCGCCCGCGGAGCCGGAGGACGCGCCCCGCGGCTCCCTGACCGGTGACGCGCCCGCCGCCCGCCCGGCGTCCGACGGACCGGCCCCCCGCCCGGCCTCCGCCGACGTCCTCGCCGACCGGCCGGGGGCATCCGTACGGCTGGCCGGTTGCTGCACCCCCGTACCGCCCGACGAGATCACCGGTTTCGCCGTGCGCGGGGGAGTGGTGACCGTGCACCGCGCGGAGTGCGCCGTCGTGGACCGCATGAAGGGCGCGGGGCGCCCGGAGGTCGGCGTGCGCTGGGGGGAGAGCACCCAGTGCCGGGTCACCCTGCTCGCCGAATCGTTCGGCCGACCGCACCTGCTGGCCGACCTCACCGAGGCCATGGCCGTCGAAGGCGCCGAGATCGTCTCCGCGACCGTCGAGCCGCCCGACCGGCAGCGGGTCCGCCACACCTACACCGTCCTGCTCCCCGACGCGGCACGGCTGCCCGGCCTCATGCGCGCGATGCGCGAGGTGCCCGGGGTGTACGACGTGAGCCGGGCGCAGCCCCAGACCACGGGCGTCTGAGCCGCACCGGACGAGTCGCCGGCGAGCCAAGGCGCCTGCCCCGGCCGCCCGTCCCCCGGACCGCTCGCCGGGACGGCACCCGTTCGGGTGTCCCGGGCGCGCGTCGGCGCCGCGGCGTACGTGCGCGCTGATAGCCGTGGGGCATGCCGCACACCCCTCACCCCCCGGCTTCCCGCCCCCGAGTGCGAGCCCGTGGTCGGCTCAGGGCCGCCGCGCTGCTCGCCTCGGCGGTCTCCGTATGCCTGGTCGCCGCGAGCGCCCCGCCGACCCCCCTGGGCGTCGGCGACCGCCTCTTCCCGCACCTGGGCAACCCCGGGTACGACGTGGCGGCGTACGACCTCTCCTTCACCTACTCCGGCAGCAACAGCGAGCCGCTGCGGGCCGTCACCACCATCGACGCCCGGACGACGGCCGACCTGGAACGGATCAACCTCGACTTCGCCCACGGGAAGGTCGACTCCGTCGAGGTCGACGGTGAGCCCGCCGGCTTCGCCGCCGCCGGCGAGGACCTCGTCGTCACGCCCGGCAGCCCGCTCGGCGAGGGCGAGCGGACGCGGATCACGGTCCGGCACACCAGCGACCCGGTGCCCCCCGAGGGCCGCGAGGGCGGCTGGGTGCGCACCGCCGACGGTCTGGCCATGGCCAACCAGGCCGACGTCGCCCACCTGGTGTTCCCCTGCAACGACCACCCCTCCGACAAGGCGAGCTTCACCTTCCGGGTCACCGCCCCGGAGGGGCTCACCGCCGTCGCGAACGGGTTGCCGACGGACGTGGACCGGACCGGCGGCTCGACCACCTGGACGTACCGGACCGCACACCCCATGGCCACCGAGCTGGCGCAGGTGTCCATCGGCCGCTCCACCGTGCTGCACCGCACCGGCCCGCACGGGCTGCCGGTCCGGGACGTCGTGCCGACCGAGCACCGCGCGGCGCTCGAACCGTGGCTGGCGAAGACCCCCGGACAGATCGCCTGGATGGAGGAGAAGGTCGGGCGCTACCCCTTCGACACGTACGGCCTGCTCATGGCCGACGCCACCACCGGCTTCCAGCTGGAGACCCAGACGCTCTCCCTGTTCGAACGGGAGCTGTTCACCGACCCCGTCTACCCGAAGTGGTACGTCGAGTCGATCATGGTGCACGAGCTGGCCCACCAGTGGTTCGGAAACAGCGTCGGCCCGGCCACCTGGTCCGACCTGTGGCTCAACGAGGGGCACGCCACCTGGTACGAGGCGCTGTACGCGGAGGAGACCGCGGACGAGCCCATGGAAGCGCGGATGAAGGCCGCCTACGGCGCCTCCGACGGCTGGCGCGCGAAGGGCGGACCGCCGGCCGCCCCGAAGCCGCCCACCTCCGGCAGCAAGACCGGCATCTTCCGTGAGAACGTCTACGACGGCGCGGCCCTCGTCCTGTACGCCCTGCGCCAGGAGATCGGCCGTCCCGCCTTCGAGCGCCTCGAACGCGCCTGGGTCACCCGCCACCGGGACGGCACGGCGACGACCGCGGACTTCGTCCGCCTCGCCTCCGAGACCGCCGGCCGCGACCTGGAGGACTTCCTCCACGGCTGGCTGTACGGCGAAAAGACCCCGCCGATGCCCGGACACCCGGACTGGAAGCCGATCGCGGCCGAGCGGGCACCGAAGGCGGCCGCCGGAAATCCGCACGGGGAATGAGCCCGGTAAGGGCCGGGGAACCGGCCGGGGAATAAGCCGGTGCGAGACGGCCCGTGCCGTGCGACCATCTTCGGGACGGCGCGGTACGGGCCGCGGGAATCTCCCCGGCGGTCCGTGCGTTGTGAAGAGTGTCGCAGCAGCATTGCCGCGCGATTCGTTTCCCAGCTACGTAAGGATCCAATGACCTCCTCTTCTTCCCCTTCCCAGGACACCAAGCGTCTCGCGCAGACCTACCCCGAGGGCCTTCGGGCCGATGCCCTGATGGAAGAGGACGTCGCCTGGAGCCACGAGATCGACTCGGAGTGGGACGGCGAGCAGTTCGACCGCTCCGACCGCGCGGCTCTGCGCCGGGTGGCGGGCCTGTCCACCGAGCTCGAGGACGTCACCGAGGTCGAGTACCGCCAGCTCCGCCTGGAGCGGGTCGTCCTCGTCGGCGTATGGACCTCGGGCACCGTGCAGGACGCGGAGAACTCGCTGGCCGAGCTGGCAGCCCTCGCGGAGACCGCGGGCGCGCTCGTGCTCGACGGCGTCGTCCAGCGCCGCGACAAGCCCGACGCCGCCACCTACATCGGCTCCGGCAAGGCCGAGGAGCTGCGGGACGTCGTCCTCGAAACGGGCGCGGACACCGTCATCTGCGACGGTGAGCTCAGCCCGGGCCAGCTGATCCACCTCGAGGACGTCGTCAAGGTCAAGGTCATCGACCGCACGGCCCTGATCCTGGACATCTTCGCCCAGCACGCCAAGTCCCGAGAGGGCAAGGCGCAGGTCGCCCTCGCGCAGATGCAGTACATGCTGCCGAGGCTCCGCGGCTGGGGTCAGTCGCTGTCCCGGCAGATGGGCGGCGGCAAGGGCGGCGGCCTCGCCACCCGTGGTCCCGGTGAGACCAAGATCGAGACGGACCGGCGCCGGATCCGCGAGAAGATGGCGAAGATGCGCCGGGAGATCGCGGAGATGAAGACCGGCCGCGAGATCAAGCGCCAGGAACGCCGGCGTCACAAGGTGCCGTCCGTGGCCATCGCCGGCTACACCAACGCGGGCAAGTCCTCGCTGCTCAACCGCCTCACCGGCGCGGGCGTGCTGGTGGAGAACGCGCTGTTCGCCACCCTCGACCCGACCGTGCGCCGCGCCGAGACCCCGAGCGGCCGCCTGTACACGCTGGCGGACACCGTCGGTTTCGTCCGGCACCTGCCCCACCACCTGGTCGAGGCGTTCCGCTCCACGATGGAGGAGGTCGGCGACTCCGACCTGATCCTGCACGTGGTGGACGGCTCGCACCCGGCCCCGGAGGAGCAGCTGGCCGCCGTGCGCGAGGTGATCAGGGACGTCGGCGCGACCGACGTACCGGAGATCGTCGTGGTCAACAAGGCCGACATGGCCGACCCGCTGGTGCTCCAGCGGCTGCTGCGGGTCGAGAAGCGGTCCATCGCCGTCTCGGCACGCACCGGCCAGGGCATCGACGAGCTGCTCGCCCTGATCGACAACGATCTGCCGCGCCCGGCCGTCGAGATCGAGGCGCTCGTGCCGTACACCCACGGCAAGCTGGTCGCCCGCGCCCATGACGAGGGCGAGGTGATCTCCGAGGAGCACACCCCGGAGGGCACCCTCATCAAGGTACGGGTGCACGAGGAACTGGCGGCGGAACTCGCGCCGTACGTTCCGGCGCCGCTCGTCTGAGGTACGCGGCTCACGACGACCGAGGGCCCGCCCCCTGCCTGGCAGGGGGCGGGCCCTCGTCATGTGCGGGTCACTGCCCGCCGTACGTCCGGCTCATGTTCTGGTACATCGCCTCGGCCTCCCGGCCGAGCTGCGGGCCCGCCAGCCAGGTGTTGTCGAGGGGGCCGATCGACGTGTTCGAGACCAGCTTGGTCTCACCGTCCACCACCCGGAACCAGCCGCCGCCGGAGGAACCGCCGGTCATGGTGCAGCCGATGCGGTACATCGTCGGCAGCGACGGGCTCAGCGACAGCCGGCCGGGACGGTCGACGCACTTGAACATCTTCAGGCCGTTGTACGGCGGGGCGGCCGGGTAGCCCCAGGCACCCATACTGCCGACCTCGGTCGCCGAGGGGGCGGAGAAGTCCACTTCCAGCGCCGCGCCGACCGTCTCCTCCAGGGACTTGCTGCCCTGCTCCGGCTTCACGTGCAGCACGGAGTAGTCGTACGCGGCACCGTCGCCGCCCTCCTCCGAACCGCCCTGGATCCACTGGTTCGACGTCGAGGCCCAGTCGGCCCACCAGGTGCCGTACGGCGCCATCTCGGTGGTCGTCGCCCCCGCCAGTTCCGCCTCGGACTTGTCGAGGTCGTTGTACGACGGCACGAACGCGATGTTCCGGTACCAGCCGCCGCTGCCGCCCGCGTGCACGCAGTGGCCCGCCGTCCACACCAGGTTGGACTTGCCCGGGTGGTTCGCGTCCTTGATGACCGTGCCGGAGCAGACCATCGAGCCCTCGGGGGAGTCGAAGAAGACCTTGCCGACCGGCGCGGCGTTGTCGTGGTAGGGCGTCTTCTCGGCCACGGCCTCCACGGGCGCCGGCTCGGGGTCGCTGACGCCCTGGTCGGCAGCGGTGTCCTTGGTGGTGACGGTCTTGTCGGCCTCCTTCGCGGACTGCATCCGGTCCGGCTTCCACAGGCCCTCGATCATCGGATTGACGAAGTCCTTGGCCTCACTGAGCCACTTGTCCTTGTCCCAGTCCTTCCAGCCGCCGTCCTTCCACTTGTCGACGTCGATGCCGTGCTCCTTGAGCCGGTCCGCGAGGTCGGCCGGAAGCTGGACCTTGCCGTCACCGGTGTCGCCGGCCTCGGCCGCCCGGGAAGTGCCGCCGCTCGGCTTCGCGTCGGCCTCGTCCTCCTCCGAACCGCCGCAGGCGGTCGCGGTGAGCGCCAGCGCGGCGACCAGCCCGGTCGCGGCGAGCACGGTGCGCCGCCGACGGCGTGGCGCGGCAGGTGCGGGTGCGGAACGCACGGTGAAACTACCCCCGTTGGAACGTATGAGTGTCGAACCTGCAGATGTGGTCGGAGTGCGGGGCGCGCGGGCGCAGGTCCGGCCCGGCGCCCCGCACTCCTACGAGCCGAGCGCTGCGCTCAGCGCGCGCTCACCGGCCGGCGAACTTGCCGCTCACCGCGTCGAACACGCCCTTGGCCTCCTCGCCCAGCCGCGGACCGGCCAGCCAGCCGGCCGTCACCGGGCCGATGGAGGTGTTGGACACCAGCGCCGGCTTGCCGTCGGAACCGTTCGCGACCCAGCCGCCGCCGGAGGAACCGCCGGTCATGGTGCAGCCGATGCGGTACATCGTCGGGTCCGAGGCGCTGATCGACAGCCGGCCCGGCTTGTCCTGGCACTGGAACAGCTTCTGACCGTCGTACGGCGGGGCGGCCGGGTAGCCGATCGCCTTCATGCTCTCGATCTCGGGCACGGCGGGAGCGTCGAAGTCCACCGGAAGCGCCGCGCCGACCGTCTCCTCCAGCGACCTGCCGTCACTGCCCTTCTCCGGCGTTACGTGGATGACGGCGAAGTCGTACGAGGCACCGTCACCGCCGGTCGCACCGCCCTGCTCGATCCACTGGTCCGAGGTCTGCGCCCAGTCGCCCCACCAGACGCCGTAGGGAGCGAGGTCCTCCTTGGTGGCGTTCTGCAGTTCCTCGGTCGACATGCCCGTGTCGTTGTACGACGGCACGAAGGCGATGTTGCGGTACCAGCCGCCGTTCTTCCCGGCGTGCACGCAGTGACCCGCGGTCCACACCATGTTGGACTTGCCCGGGTTGGCGGGGTCCTTCACGACGGTCGCCGAGCAGACCATCGAGCCCTTCGGGGAGTCGAAGAGCAGCTTGCCGGCCGTGGCGGCGCTGTCGTGGTACTTGGGCGGAACGGCCTCGGCCTCGACGGGCGCCGGCTCCGGGTCGGTGACGCCCTGGTCACCCGAGAGGTCGCTGTCGTCGACCTGCTGGTCCGGCTCCTCGGCGTCCCGCATCCGGTCCGGGTCCCACAGGTCCTCGATGATCGGGTTGACGAAGTCCTGCGCCTCACGCAGCCAGTCGTCCTTGTTCCAGTCCTTCCAGGCGCCGTTCTTCCACTTGTCGACGTCGATCCCGTGTTCCTTGAGCTTGTCCTTGATGTGGTCCGGGATCCGGATCTCGCCGTTGCCCGCGTCCGCGGCGGACGCGGAGGCCGAGGCGTCGCCACCCGCCTCCGCGTCGCCGGACTCGCACGCGGTGGCCGTCAGCGCGAGCGCCGAGACGAGCGCCACGGTGACCGGCACGGGGGAGGTCCTGCGCCGCCCGCGCTGGTGCCCGCGCGTGGTGAACGACGGCCGTATGGATCGCATGGTGGTGACTCCCCCTGGTGTGAACTGCACTGGAACGGCACCACACACTATTCGTTCGCTGTGGGGGAGTTCCGTCGGTACGGCAACGGTTCGGATACAAGCCGCCTGACCTGGCACGCCCGTCGAGGCGACGATCCGGACAACCACCCGTAACCCGGCGGACCGTCCGGGGTTGGTAGCGGTGGGGTGCGCGCGGTCCGGGTGCGGCCTCGTGCCGGCAGGCACCGGCCAGCCGGACGCGTACGGACAGCGGGAGGTCGGAGCCGTGGCGACAAGCGCAGTGCGCGGGGCAACCGCGCGGGAGCGCGCTCCGAAGCGCGGGCCGGTGGGCGACGCGGCGGCCGGCCTCGGCGGGAGCGTTCTTCCGGTCGTACCGGTCCGGGCCCGTGGGCTCACCATCGAGGGCGCCGACGGACGCCGCTACCTCGACTGCGTGTCCGGGGCGGGGGCACTGGTCCTGGGGCACAACCACCCGGTCGCCCTTCAGGCGATCCGCGAAGTCCTCGACACAGGGGCCCCCTTGCAGGTCACGGGCCTCTCCACCCCGGTCGAGGAAGCCTTCGTCACCGAACTGACGCGTACGTTGCCACCCGGACTCGCCGAGCGTGCGCGCGTGCGGTTCTGCGAACCGGCCGGGAAGGACCCGGTCGCCACCGCCGCCGAACTGGTCCGCGCCGCCACCGGCCGGACCCGGGTGATCCCCTCCACGGAAGCGGACCACGGGGCCTGGTCCGAACCTGCCGACCGGGAGCCGCGAGAAGCGCTGCCCGCCGGAACGATCGTGGAACCGATCCGGTGCCGGAGCGGTGTGATTCCCACTGAGGACGCCTGGCTGCGCCGCGTGCGCGGCGACACGGCCGAACGGTGCGTTCCGCTGATCGCCGACGAGACCGAGACGGGCGTCGGGCGGACCGGTGCCTTCTGGGCGGTCGAGCACAGCGGGGTCGTCCCCGACGTCCTGGTCCTCTCCAAGGCGATCGGCGGCGGACTGCCCCTGGCCGCCGTGGTGTACCGCGACGACCTGCACACGGACGAGGGGGGCGCGTTCCGCGGCAACCAGCTCGCCCTGGCCGCGGGCGCGGCCACTCTCGCTCACGTCCGCGAACACCGTCTCGCCGAACACGCGGCAGCCCTGGGCGGTCGAACGCTGGCCCGACTGCGCGGCCTGGCCGAGGAGTTCACGTGCGTCGGCGCCGTGACGGGGCGCGGACTGATGATCGGCGTCGAGATGACGGCACCGGACGGCACGGCGGACGCCGGACCGCACGCCGTTCGCCTCGGTGCCGGTGCCGGTGCCGGTGCCGGTGTCGCTGTCGCTGTCGCTGTCCGGCGGGAGTGTCTGCGCCGCGGGCTGATCGTGGACGTCGCGGGCCCGTCCGGAAGCGTCGTACGGCTGCTGCCGCCGCTGATCGTCACCGAGGAGCAGATGTCGGCGGTTCTGGACCGCTTCGCCGACGCGGTGCAGGCGGTGGAGCGGAGTCCGGTCGGTCACGCCCCACCGCACGGCGTGCGCGCCGCGCGCCAGCCGTAGTGACACCCAGCCCAGGCCCCAGCACGCCACGAGGAGCCGCCTTGCACACCACCCCCGTACCGGAACCGGCGGCCACCGCGAACCCCGGACCCTCCAGGGCCGCTCCCGCCGACCGCGCCGCACATCCGCCGGTCTCCGGGGGCGTTCCCGACTCCGGGGCGGTCTCCGGCGCGGTTCCGGTGTCCGGGCCCGCCCCCGGCGCCGTTCCCGCGCCCGCGCCCCCCGCCGACGCGTCGGCCGGGTCCGATCCGTACGCCGAGGCGCAGGCCGCGGCCGTGGAGAACCTGCTGCGCTGCTGGGCGCGCGAGACCGACGCCCGCGCTCCCGTCGACGGCAGCCTCGCGGTACCGCTCCCGGCGAGCGGCACCGCCCTGGCCGTTCCCGTCCTCTACTGGTCACCGACGGGACGGCACCGCTTCGGCGTCCCGCGCCTGGCCGACGCGCCCGCCTCGGCTCCGCCCGTCGACGCCGTCACCCTCGCCGCCCTGCTCGCCCGGGAGACGGCCGACGGACGCGGGCCCGACGGGACCGACCTCGTGGCCCGCGTCGCCGACTCCGTCCGCCGTACCGCCGTGATCCTCCGCGAACGGCCGAGACGCCCGGCGCACCACCCTTCCGCCTGCTACGGACCCGCACCCCACGACCACTCCACCACCTCCCCCGAGCCGGACCTCTTCCTCGCCGCCGAGCAGGCGCTCGTCCTCGGGCATCCGCTGCATCCCACCCCCAAGAGCCGGGAGGGCCTCACCGAGGCGGAGGCGCGGCTGTACTCACCCGAACTGCGCGGCTCCTTCCCCCTGCACTGGCTGGCCGTCGCCCCCTCAGTCCTGGCCACCGACTCCGCGTGGACCGAACGAGGCCGCCCGGTCACCGCGCCCCGGCTCACCGCGCGCCTCGCGGGAGACGGGCCGGCGCCGCCGGACGGACACGCGGTCCTGCCCCTGCACCCCTGGCAGTTCCGCGCCGTACGGCACCGCCCGGAGGTCGCGGCCCTGCTGGAAGCCGGGCTGCTCGGGGATCTCGGCGTCCAGGGCACCCACTGGTACCCCACCTCCTCCCTGCGGACCGTCCACCGCACCGGCGCCTGCGCCATGCTCAAGCTCTCCCTGGCCCTGCACATCACCAACTCACGCCGGGAAAACCTCCGCAAGGAACTCCATCGAGGCGTCGAGGTGCACCGTCTGCTGCGCAGGGGCCTGTCCCGCCAGTGGCG
The DNA here is from genome assembly GCF_046628145.1 of Streptomyces mutabilis. Taxonomy (NCBI): domain Bacteria; kingdom Bacillati; phylum Actinomycetota; class Actinomycetes; order Kitasatosporales; family Streptomycetaceae; genus Streptomyces; species Streptomyces mutabilis. The sequence continues at coordinate 5,818,918 of NZ_CP176874.1, forward strand.
GGCCGCCCACCCGGATTTCGACATCGTCCGCGACCCGGCCTGGCTGGCCGTCGACGGCCCGGACGGCAAGCCCGTCCGGGGGCTCGACGTCGTCATCCGGCACAACCCGTTCCGGCCCTCGGACGACGTCTCGTGTGTGGCCGGTCTCGTCGCCCCGCGGCCGGATGCCGCGTGGCCGGACACGCGGGCGGTGGGCCGGGCGGACGACCGTGACCGGCCCTCCGCGCGGCTCCCGCGCTCACGACTGGCGGAGATCGTCACCCGGCTCTCCGGGCGCACCGGCCGACCCCGCGTGGCGGTGGCCGCCGAGTGGTTCCTGCGGTACCTCCACCACGTCGTACGGCCCGTCCTGTGGCTGGACGCCCACGCCGGGATCGCCCTGGAGGCCCACCAGCAGAACACGCTGCTCCTGCTGGACGCCGACGGCTGGCCCGCTGGCGGCCGCTACCGCGACAACCAGGGCTACTACTTCCGCGAGTCGCGGCGCGCGGAACTCGACGCCCGGCTGCCCGGCATCGGCGAGCACAGCGACACGTTCGTCGCCGACCATGTCACCGACGAGCGCTTCGCGTACTACCTCGCCATCAACAACGTGTTCGGCCTCATCGGCGCCTTCGGCTCCCAGCGCCTCGCCGACGAACGGATGCTGCTCGCGGCCTTCCGCCGTTTCCTCGGCAACGTCGCCTCGGGCCCGGCCCCGCTGAGCGGCCCGCTGCCCGCGCTGCTCCTCGACTCACCCGTCCTCCGCTGCAAGGCCAATCTGCTGACCCGGTTGCAGGGCCTCGACGAACTCGTCGGGCCGGTGGACACCCAGTCCGTCTACGTCACCGTCACCAACCCCCTGCACGCCTGAGCGAACCGTCGCCCCCTCCTCCTCTCCCATCCACGTCCCCCGAAAGAGCGACACCGTGACTTCCACCGACGCGAGCGCTGACGACACCCTGGACCTGCATCTGCCCGCGGAGTTCGTCGCCCTCTTCGGGACGGGCGGGAACGAGGGGACGACGCCCGACGGGACGCGGACCCGGCGGACCGGCGGCGACCTGCTCGACGGCGTCGCCGACTGGGGCCCGGTCCCCACCGCGGCGGGCGAGTTCCACTTGCTGCCGGTCCACGCCGAACGCGACGTACCTCTCATCGCCCGCTGGATGAACGCCCCCGCCGTCGCCGAGTTCTGGGAGCTGACCGGACCCCAGGGCGTGACCGGGGACCACGTGCGGGCCCAGCTCGCCGGGGACGGGCGCAGCGTCCCGTGCGTCGGCGCGCTGGACGGGGTGCCGATGAGCTATTGGGAGCTCTACCGCGCCGACCTCGACCCGCTGGCCCGGTACTGTCCCGTACGGCCGCACGACACCGGTCTCCACCTGCTGATCGGCGACGCCGCCGACCGCGGCAGGGGGATCGGGACGGCTCTGATCAGGGCCGTCGCCGACCTCGTCCTCGCCAGGCGGCCCGCCTGCACCCGCGTGCTCGCGGAACCCGACGTCCGCAACCGGCCGTCCGTCGCCGCGTTCCTCGGTGCCGGATTCCGGTTGTCCGGCGAGATCGACCTGCCCGGCAAGCGGGCCGCCCTCATGATCCGCGAACGGTCCCCGCGCGAGCTGCCGTAGCGCCCGAGCCGCCGCAGCGCCGCGCCCCGATCGCCGACCAGCCCGCCAGGAGCCACTCGTGCCACCCCCGTCCCCACAGGCCCACCCGCCCCTCACAGCCGCCTTCCGCGCCCCTTTGTCAGTGCCGGGCCGTAGGGTGGTCGCGCTATGACGAAGCCCTCACTCCCCGAACTCCTGCACGCCGCCGTCACCGCCGTCGGCGGCACGGAGCGTCCCGGCCAGGTGGCCATGGCCGAAGCCGTCGAGGAAGCCATCGACGGCGGCTCCCATCTGCTGGTCCAGGCCGGCACCGGCACCGGCAAGTCGCTGGGGTACCTGGTGCCCGCGCTGGCCCACGGGGAGCGTGTTGTCGTGGCCACGGCGACCCTGGCTCTCCAGCGCCAGCTGGTCGAACGCGACCTTCCCCGCACGGTCGACGCGCTCCACCCCCAGCTGCGCCGCCGCCCGGAGTTCGCGATGCTCAAGGGCCGGTCGAACTACCTGTGCCTGCACCGGCTCCACGAGGGAGTGCCGCAGGACGAGGAGGAGGGTCTCTTCGACCAGTTCGAGGCCGCCGCGCCCACCAGCAAGCTGGGCCAGGACCTGTTGCGGATGCGGGACTGGGCGGACGAGACCGAGACCGGCGACCGCGACGACCTGACGCCGGGCGTCTCCGACCGGGCCTGGTCCCAGGTGTCGGTGTCCTCCCGAGAGTGCCTGGGCGCCTCGAAGTGCGCGTACGGTGCGGAGTGCTTCGCCGAGATGGCCCGGGAGCGCGCCAAGCTGTCCGAGGTGGTCGTCACCAACCACGCCCTCCTCGCCATCGACGCCATCGAGGGCGCCCCGGTCCTGCCGCAGCACGAGGTGCTGATCGTCGACGAGGCGCACGAGCTGGTCTCCCGGGTCACCGGGGTGGCCACCGGCGAGCTGACCCCCGGGCAGGTCAACCGGGCCGTGCGACGCGCCGCGAAGCTGGTCAACGAGAAGGCCGCCGATCAGCTCCAGACCGCCGCCGAGGGCTTCGAGCGGCTGATGGAGCTGGCGCTGCCGGGCCGCCTGGAGGAGATCCCGGAGGACCTCGGCTACGCGCTGATGGCACTGCGCGACGCGTGCCGTACGGTCATCTCGGCGATCGGCGCGACCCGCGACAAGTCCGTGCAGGACGAGGACGCCGTCCGCAAGCAGGCGCTCGCCTCCGTGGAGTCGGTGCACGACGTGGCGGAGCGCATCACCAACGGCTCCGAGTGGGACGTCGTCTGGTACGAGCGGCACGACCGCTTCGGTGCCTCCCTGCGGGTCGCTCCCATGTCCGTCTCGGGACTGCTGCGGGAGAAGCTGTTCACGGACCGCTCGGTGATCCTCACCTCCGCCACCCTGAAGCTGGGCGGCGACTTCAACGGCGTCGGGGCCTCCCTGGGTCTCGCCCCCGAGGGCACCGAGGGCGAGGACGTGCCCCAGTGGAAGGGTGTCGACGTCGGCTCGCCCTTCGACTACCGCAAGCAGGGCATCCTGTACGTCGCCAAGCACCTGGCGCGTCCCGCCCGGGACGGTGACCGCGGGGACATGCTCGACGAGCTCACGGAGCTGATCCAGGCGGCGGGCGGACGCACGCTCGGGTTGTTCTCCTCGATGCGGGCGGCTCAGCTGGCCGCGGAGGAGCTGCGCTCGCGCGTCCCGGAGTACCCGATCCTGCTCCAGGGCGAGGAGACGCTCGGCGAGCTGATCAAGAACTTCGCCGCCGACCCGAAGACCTGCCTCTTCGGAACGCTGTCGCTCTGGCAGGGCGTGGATGTCCCCGGGCCCAGCTGCCAGCTGGTCGTCATGGACAAGATCCCCTTCCCGCGCCCGGACGACCCCTTGATGAGCGCCCGCCAGAAGGCGGTGGAGGAGGCCGGCGGCAACGGTTTCATGGCGGTGGCCGCCACGCACGCCGCGCTGCTGATGGCCCAGGGCGCGGGACGTCTCGTACGGGCGTCGGGCGACCGCGGTGTGGTCGCCGTCCTGGACCAGCGACTGGCCACGGCGCGGTACGGGAGCTATCTGAAGGCTTCGCTGCCCGACTTCTGGTTCACCACGGACCGCAACCAGGTCCGCAAGTCGCTCGCCGCGATCGACGCGGCGGCCCGGCAGACGGAGGCGCAGGGCGACTGAGCTACCGGGCCACGTGCGGGGCGACGGAATCGCAGAGCGACCGAGCGACCGGCCCCGCACAGCGCGGGGCCCCGGAACCGGCGCAGAGGTTCCGGGGCCCGGTCGGGTCGGCGGGGCGCTGACGTCGCGCACCCGCCCGCCGTGGCGCTCAGACGCGGCGCAGTACGGCCACCACCTTGCCGAGGATGGTCGCGTCATCACCGGGGATCGGCTCGTACGCCGCGTTGTGCGGGAGGAGCCAGACGTGGCCGTCCTCGCGCTTGAAACGCTTGACGGTGGCCTCGCCATCGAGCATCGCGGCCACGATGTCGCCGTTCTCGGCGACCGGCTGGCGACGCACCGTGACCCAGTCGCCGTCGCAGATGGCGGCCTCGATCATCGAGTCACCGACGACCTTGAGGACGAACAGCTCGCCGTCACCGACCAGCTGCCGGGGCAGGGGGAAGACGTCCTCGACGGACTCCTCGGCGAGGATCGGGCCACCGGCGGCGATTCGCCCGACGAGCGGGACGTACGACGCGGCGGGCTTGCCGGCGGTGTCCGTGGGCTGCACGGAGGCGGCCTGGTCGGAGCCGCGCACCTCGTAGGCGCGCGGGCGGTGCGGGTCGCGGCGCAGGAAACCCTTGCGTTCGAGTGCCATCAGCTGGTGCGCGACGGAGGAGGTGCTGGAAAGACCGACGGCCTGACCGATCTCGCGCATCGACGGCGGGTAGCCGCGCCGCTGCACGGAGTCGCGGATGACTTCGATCACCCGGCGCTGGCGGTCGGTCAGTCCCGAGCTGTCCGCCCGGATGCCGGGAGGTCGGCCCGGCAAGGAGCGCTTGTGCCCCTCTGGACTCGCGGCGTCGCTCATCGCGTGCATCGGCTCAGGTCGGCCCTGGGGGCGGTCCTGGGCAGTGATGGTGGCACTGTCGGCGGTGGTGGTCACGTCGGCCCCTCTCGATGGTCTCCCTGCTGCCCAACGGTAGTAGCTTTCGAAAGGTTGCGCCAAACACACGTTCGAGTGAAAAAACGTGAATCGCTCGCCCGAATTGCATGTTTGGGTGTATGGCTACCGCGGTGGCCGGCGGACAAAAGTGCTCATTGCTGTACTCTTCACCGCCGTGGTGACAACCTCGGGGATGTCGCTCCAGTCTGCCATCCGGCATCCCGTTCGACGGGGCGGGTCCCTCCATCTGTGCGGTAGTCCCACGCCCCCTCCCCGTGGCGGCCACGCTATCTCCGCATGCCCCCGGGCGATACGGCCGTGCGTGTGCATGTGTGGGCCTGCGTGTGCGCGTGTGCGCGTGTGCGCGACCGCCGAGGGGCCGCGGTCCCGTACGGGACGCGCACGGACCGGCGCGACACGCGTGCAGGGCGTGGATGTATGAGCCAATCCCCACATCTAGTGGTTGGATTGCAGCAGCAGCCCACAAGTTGTGGTCCCCCGGGTCTTCGGGCCCGCTGCGATCGCCTATGCTGGTGGCTGCTTCGAGGGGCTGAAGGGCCTCTTGTGGCTATTGAGTCTGCTGTGAGGAGGGTTCGGAGTACATGCACTGCCCCTTCTGCAGGCACCCCGACAGCCGTGTCGTCGACAGCCGTACGACCGACGACGGCACGTCGATCCGCAGGCGCCGCCAGTGTCCCGACTGCTCCCGTCGTTTCACGACCGTGGAGACGTGCTCGCTCATGGTGGTGAAGCGGTCCGGGGTCACCGAACCGTTCAGCCGCACCAAGGTCATCAACGGTGTGCGCAAGGCCTGTCAGGGGCGGCCCGTCACCGAGGACGCGCTCGCGCAGCTCGGCCAGCGGGTCGAGGAGGCCGTGCGGGCCACCGGGAGCGCCGAGCTGACCACTCACGACGTGGGGCTGGCCATCCTCGGCCCGTTGCAGGAACTCGATCTTGTCGCCTATCTGCGATTCGCCTCCGTCTACCGGGCGTTCGACTCGCTCGAGGACTTCGAGGCCGCGATCGCGGAGCTCAGGGAGGCGACGGGGCGTCCCGGCACGGACGGCGACGGCGCCGGCGCGGGGAGCCAGGAGAACGACCGCGGGTCCACGGGGACGGCACAGGTCCCCGAGCCCGCAGGCGCCGCCGACTGACCGGCGGGCCGGACCCGGACTTCGGCGCCCGGGCCCGGCCGGTCGGCGGCGAGAGAAAAAGACCTGTTGCGGGTGCGATGAGGGATGCCCGCAACACCAGACAGAACACCGTGCCACGGGAACAAACGGGGCACTTCAGGGCGTTTTCGCCCGTACATGGGAGGCGGCATGACAGAGACGGCGAGCGGTCCGGCACGGAGTTCCCGCGCCAAGGGCACCAAGGCGGGCAAGGGACTCCGCGTCGAGCGCGTCCACACCACTCCCGGCGTCCACCCCTACGACGAGGTGGCCTGGGAGCGTCGTGACGTCGTCATGACCAACTGGCGCGACGGCTCGGTCAACTTCGAGCAGCGTGGCGTCGAGTTCCCCGACTTCTGGTCGGTGAACGCGGTCAACATCGTCACCAGCAAGTACTTCCGGGGCGCCGTCGGCACCCCGCAGCGCGAGGTGAGCCTGAAGCAGCTCATCGACCGCATCGTGAAGACGTACCGGAAGGCCGGTGAGGACCACAAGTACTTCGCCTCGCCCGCCGACGCCGAGATCTTCGAGCACGAGCTGGCGTACGCCCTCCTGCACCAGATCTTCAGCTTCAACAGCCCCGTCTGGTTCAACGTCGGCACGCCCCAGCCGCAGCAGGTCTCCGCCTGCTTCATCCTGTCCGTCGACGACTCCATGGAGTCGATCCTCGACTGGTACAAGGAAGAGGGCATGATCTTCAAGGGCGGCTCGGGCGCCGGCCTGAACCTCTCCCGCATCCGCTCCTCCAAGGAGCTGCTCTCCTCCGGCGGCAACGCCTCCGGCCCGGTCTCCTTCATGCGCGGCGCCGACGCCTCCGCCGGCACCATCAAGTCGGGCGGTGCCACCCGCCGCGCCGCCAAGATGGTCATCCTCGACGTCGACCACCCGGACATCGAGGACTTCATCGAGACCAAGGTCAAGGAGGAGGAGAAGATCCGCGCCCTGCGCGACGCGGGCTTCGACATGGACCTGGGCGGCGACGACATCACGTCCGTCCAGTACCAGAACGCCAACAACTCGGTCCGCGTGAACGACACGTTCATGAAGGCCGTGCAGGACGGCGGCAAGTTCGGCCTGACCTCCCGCATGACCGGTGAGGTCATCGAGGAGGTCGACGCCAAGTCCCTCTTCCGCAAGATGGCCGAGGCCGCCTGGGCCTGCGCCGACCCGGGCATCCAGTACGACGACACCATCAACCACTGGCACACGTGCCCGGAGTCCGGCCGCATCAACGGCTCGAACCCCTGCAGCGAGTACATGCACCTGGACAACACGTCCTGCAACCTCGCCTCGCTGAACCTGATGAAGTTCCTGAAGGACGACGGCAAGGGCAACCAGTCCTTCGACGTCGAGCGCTTCTCGAAGGTCGTCGAGCTGGTCATCACCGCGATGGACATCTCCATCTGCTTCGCGGACTTCCCGACCCAGAAGATCGGCGAGAACACCCGCGCCTTCCGCCAGCTCGGCATCGGCTACGCCAACCTCGGCGCCCTGCTGATGGCGACCGGCCACGCGTACGACTCCGACGGCGGCCGCGCCCTGGCCGGTGCCATCACCTCCCTGATGACCGGCACGTCCTACCGGCGCTCCGCCGAGCTCGCCGCGATCGTCGGCCCGTACGACGGCTACGCCCGCAACGCGCAGCCGCACCTGCGGGTCATGAAGCAGCACTCGGACGCCAACGCCGAGGCCGTCCGCATGGACGACCTGGACACGCCGATCTGGGCCGCCGCCACCGAGGCCTGGCAGGACGTGCTGCGCCTCGGCGAGAAGAACGGCTTCCGCAACTCCCAGGCGTCCGTCATCGCCCCGACCGGCACCATCGGTCTGGCGATGTCCTGCGACACCACCGGTCTCGAGCCCGACCTCGCCCTGGTCAAGTTCAAGAAGCTGGTCGGCGGCGGTTCGATGCAGATCGTCAACGGCACCGTCCCGCAGGCCCTGCGCCGCCTGGGTTACCAGGAGGAGCAGATCGAGGCGATCGTGGCCCACATCGCCGAGCACGGCAACGTGATCGACGCCCCCGGCCTCAAGCAGGAGCACTACGAGGTCTTCGACTGCGCGATGGGCGAGCGCTCCATCTCCGCGATGGGCCACGTCCGCATGATGGCCGCCATCCAGCCGTGGATCTCCGGCGCCCTGTCCAAGACGGTCAACCTGCCGGAGTCGGCGACCGTGGAGGACGTCGAGGAGGTCTACTTCGAGGCCTGGAAGATGGGCGTCAAGGCGCTCGCCATCTACCGCGACAACTGCAAGGTCGGCCAGCCTCTCTCCGCGAAGACCAAGGAGAAGGAGAAGGCCGAGGTCACGGAGAAGGCCGAGGCGACCATCCGCGAGACGGTCGAGAAGGTCGTCGAGTACCGCCCGGTCCGCAAGCGCCTCCCGAAGGGCCGCCCCGGCATCACCACCTCCTTCACCGTCGGCGGCGCCGAGGGCTACATGACCGCCAATTCCTACCCGGACGACGGTCTCGGCGAGGTCTTCCTGAAGATGTCCAAGCAGGGATCGACCCTCGCGGGCATGATGGACGCCTTCTCCATCGCGGTCTCCGTCGGCCTCCAGTACGGCGTGCCGCTGGAGACGTACGTCTCGAAGTTCACCAACATGCGCTTCGAGCCGGCCGGCATGACGGACGACCCGGACGTGCGGATGGCGCAGTCGATCGTCGACTACATCTTCCGCCGCCTGGCGCTGGACTTCCTGCCCTTCGAGACGCGCTCCGCGCTCGGCATCCACTCCGCCGAGGAGCGCCAGCGCCACCTGGAGACCGGTTCGTACGAGCCGTCCGACGACGAGCTCGACGTCGAGGGCCTGGCCCAGTCGGCGCCGCGCGCCCAGGAACTGAAGGCCGTCGCCACGCCGAAGGCCGAGGTCGAGGCGGCCAAGCCCGCTCCGCAGCAGGCGCACACCAGCGCCGAGCTGGTGGAGATGCAGCTGGGCATCCAGGCCGACGCCCCGCTGTGCTTCTCCTGCGGCACGAAGATGCAGCGCGCCGGTTCCTGCTACATCTGCGAGGGCTGCGGCTCGACGAGTGGCTGCAGCTGACCTGTAGCGCTCAATGAGTAAGGGGCGTCCACCTGGGTGGGCGCCCCTTACTCATGCACAGCTGCTTCAGGACCGGCGCACCGCGCCCATGGTGGCGGCGAAGGCCGCGGGGTCGCCCTCGAAGCCGTGCACGCCGGCCCGGAACTCCCACGCCCCGGTCTCGTCCCGCACGAACTCCGCGACCGTCGCGGCGGTCGCGGACCGGACTCCGCCGAAGTCGTCCGTGGCCAGGTCGGTGTAGCCCTCCCGGATGCGCAGGCCCGGGTTGGTCACGTCGCCGAAGGTCCGGTCCTCGGTGCGCTGCTGGATCGCGACCCCGACCACCACGCGCGCGTACCGGGCGTCGAGCCGCTCCAGCTCCAGGGTCATGACCTCGTCGTAGCCGAAGCCCTTGCCGTCCTGGCTGTCCCGGTTGAGATAGATGGTGCCGTCGGGGGAGCGGCTGCCGTGGTGCACCACGTAGGCGGGAGCACCGTACGGGTCCTCCGCCGAGTAGGTCCCGGCGACGACGTCCAGGTCGGCGGGTGGCTGCCCTGCCGGGTTCGGATCCCACCGCAGCGCGACCTCGACCTTGCCCGTGCCTTTGCTGAGGCCGTTCACAGACTTCCCCTTCCCAGATCCCCCGCCCCTGCCCCGGCCACCTCAACTGCCGAGCGGTGACGGCCGGTTGTCCATCCTGCCACGCACAGCGATGCCGGGGCGGGCAAGCGGTGCGCCGGAGAGTGACCGGTGCCACGTTCCTGGCCTTACGATGGCGCGGTGCTGGTCAAGTGGATTCGCTGCACCGTGGTGGACCGCCGGGGGTTCGAGCGGGGGCAGCGAAAGTGGGCGGGGCTTCCGGGGGAGCCGGGTTTTCGGGGGCAGGGAGGCGGCTGGAGCCGGGGGCGGCCGGACGTGGCGCACGTCTTCGCCTTCTGGGAGAGCCGTGCCTTCTACGACTCCTTCATGGCCCGGTCCCACGACCGGCTCGCCTCGGCCCAGGCGGGCACCTTCAAGGACGCGCAGGTCAGGCTCTTCGACTACCGCTTCGACGTGAAGACCGGGTTCGAACCCCGCTTCACGGACGCCGACCTGCTGCGGGTGGCGCTGTGCCGCGTGCACGAGGAGCGGGCCGAGCACTACGTCCTCATGCAGGAGAAGGTCTGGAACCCGGCGATGGCCGGCTCGCCCGGCATGGTCCGCGGGCTGTTCGGCGAGGCACCGGGGAACGAGTACCTGGTGCTGTCGATGTGGCGGTCGGCCGCCGAGCACGGCAAGTACCGCACCGAGCGGGTCGAGCGGCTCGCCCTGCGCGCCCAGACGGAGGCCGACATCGCAGCGCTGACGGGGGACATCGTGCAGTTGGAGCCCTCCTGGACCGTCTGAGGCCGCTCTCCTGGACCGTCTGAGGGCCCGACCGGCCCCCTGGTGACGACGTGCGTCCTGTGTGAAGGCAGCGGTGTGGAAACTGTGTGAGGTACGCCGTACGGGGCCCGTTCGAGTGCCTGGTTCCGCCCGTCTCGATCTAGGGTTCTGACATGGCACGACCACGGCGCATCGTTCTAGTCCGGCACGGCGAGTCGACCGGAAACGTCGATGACACCGTGTACGAGCGAGAACCCGACCACGCCCTCGCGCTCACCGAGCAGGGCCGGGCCCAGGCGGAGGAGACCGGGAAGGCGCTGCGCGAGGTGTTCGGCCGTGAGCGGGTCAGCGTGTACGTCTCCCCGTACCGCCGTACGCACGAGACGCTGCAGGCCTTCCGCCTCGACCCCGGGCTGATACGGATCAGGGAGGAGCCCCGGCTGCGTGAGCAGGACTGGGGCAACTGGCAGGACCGCGACGACGTGCGGCTGCAGAAGGCCTACCGGGACGCCTACGGCCACTTCTTCTACCGTTTCGCCCAGGGCGAGTCCGGTGCCGACGTGTACGACCGGGTCGGTGGCTTCCTGGAGAGTCTGTTCCGCAGTTTCGAGGACCCCGACCATCCGCCGAACGTGCTCCTGGTCACCCACGGTCTGGCCATGCGGCTGTTCTGCATGCGGTGGTTCCACTGGACGGTCGCGGAGTTCGAGTCGCTGTCGAACCCCGGGAACGGCGAGATGCGGATGCTCGTTCTCGGCGAGGACGGCAAGTACCGCCTTGACCGGCCTTTCGAACGCTGGCGAGATCCGGAACCGTACGGGACCACCGGATAGAGTGGCAGGACGATGACCGCTCATTCATCTCCTGACGGGCGCCTGGACCGGGCCCTTTCCAGCCTGCGCGGACTGTCGGTCGGGGACGCGCTGGGCTCACAGTTCTTCGTGCCCGCGAACTACCCACTGCTCAAGAGCCGCGCACTGCCGCCCGGCACCTGGCAGTGGACGGACGACACGGAGATGGCGTGTTCCGTGGTCTCCGTCCTGGCCACCCACCACCGCATCGACCAGGACGCGCTGGCCCTCTCCTTCGCCCACCACCACGACTTCGACCGCGGTTACGGCCCCGCGGTCAACCGGCTGCTGCGACTGGTCCGGGAAGGCGGCGACTGGCGCGAGCTCGCCGCCGCGCTGTTCAACGGCCAGGGCTCCTGGGGCAACGGCGCGGCGATGCGCATCGCGCCGTTGGGCGCCTGGTACGCGGACGACCCTGAGCAGGCCACCCACCAGGCGGAGATCTCCGCCTATCCCACGCACCAGCATCGCGAGGCGGTGGTCGGCGCCATGGCGGTCGCCGCTGCCGCCGCGCTGGCCGCGGACCCGGGCGGACCGCCCACCGCGCACGCGCTCCTGGACGGCGTGATCGCGCTGGTACCGAAGAGCGCGGTCGGCGCCGGGCTGCGACGTGCCCGGGACATGCTCGACTACGGCGACGCCGCGACCGTAGCCGCCGTGCTCGGCTGCGGAAGGCGTACCACCGCCCACGACACCGTTCCCTTCGCCCTCTGGTCGGCCGCACGGGCCCTCGGGGACTACGAGCGTGCCTTCTGGACGACCGCCCAGGTCGGCGGGGACGTGGACACCACCTGCGCCATCGTGGGCGGGGTGGTCGCCGGGAGCGAGGCGGGCGCACCGCCGGCGGACTGGGCGGAGCGGGTCGAGGCGCTGCCCGGGTGGATGGCGACATCGACTTAGCACACTGTCCGTGTGCGATGGGAACTCTCCGTGACTGTCGCCCGTTGTCACGACATCCGCTGTGCGGGACAGGAGCCGCGTACGGGGTGGGGATGACGTGAGAGGGGAGCGGGGGGGCATGGAAGCGCTGTGGGTGCTGATCGTCGCGCTGCTGTCGTTGGTGCTGCTCACCCGGTCGAGCACGCCGGAGACGGGGGCCCGAGCGGGTCGGCACCGGTCGTCGAATACCGGTCGGTCGGGCACCGGCGGGCATGCCCGGTGCCCGCCGACGGGACCCGCCCGGCCGCCGGTACCGGACCGTCAGCCGATCCCCGGACCGGCCGAGCCGGACAGGGCCTCCAGGTCGCTCTTGCGCACCCGGATCACCAGCCACGCCGTGGCCAGGGCGAGCACCGCCATGGCCGCGGCGGGGATGAAGGCCGCCGAGATGCCCTGTGCCAGCACGTCGTGTCCCCAAGGCGCCGGCAGCTGGTGTGTCCGGGCGAACTCCGCTTTCTGCTCCGCCGAGCTGTTGGCGAGGAAGTCCGGCACCTGGCTCTCCGCCTCGTTCTTGCTGGCCGTGCCGAACACCGTCGTCAGGATGGCGAGGCCGATCGATCCGCCCACCTGCTGTGTCGCGTTGAGCAGACCGGACGCCGCGCCCGCCTCGTGCTGTGCGACCCCCGAGACCGCGGTCAGCGTCAGCGTCACGAAGTTCAGCCCCATGCCGAATCCGAAGATCAGCATCGGTCCCAGGATCCCGCCGACATAGGAGCTGTCGGAACTGATGAGGGCCTGCCAGCCGAGACCGATCGCGGCGAGCGCCGAGCCCACGATCATGAACGGCTTGGGGCCGAAGACCGGAAGGAACCGCTGCGACAGGCCCGCGCCCAGCGCGATCACGACCGTGACCGGCAGGAAGGCCAGACCGGCTTCGATGGGGGTGTAGCCCAGCACGTTCTGGACGAACAACACGATGTAGAAGAACATGCCGAACATCGCCGCGGCCAGGCTCAGCATGATCACGTACGTGCCGGAGCGGTTGCGGTCGGCGAACATCTTCAGCGGGGTGATCGGCTCCTTGGCCCGCCTCTCGATGAACACGAAGGCCAGCAGCAGCACCACCGCGGCAGCGAAGGACCCGATGGTCACGCTGTCCCGCCAGCCCTCGTCCGCGGCGCGGATGAAGCCGTAGACGAGGGACGCCATACCCGCCGTCGAGGTCACCGCCCCCGCGATGTCGAAGCGGCCGGAGTGCCGTTCGGACTCACTGATGTACAGCGGGGTGAGCACGGCGATCAGCACGCCGATCGGCACGTTGACGAAGAGCACCCAGCGCCAGTCGAGCCACTCGGTGAGCATGCCGCCCGCCAGCAGGCCGATGGCGCCGCCACCCGCGGACACGGCCGCGAAGACGCCGAAGGCCCGGTTGCGTTCGGGCCCTTCGGGGAAGGTGGTGGTAATGAGGGCCAGCGACGTGGGCGACGCGATCGCGCCTCCCACACCCTGCAGGACACGAGCCGCCAGCAGCTGCCAGGGTTCCTGGGCGAAGCCGCCGAGCAGCGAGGCGAAGGTGAACAGCAGGATGCCGGTCATGAAGACCCGGCGCCTGCCGAGGATGTCACCGGCCCGGCCGCCGAGCAGCAGCAGACCGCCGAAGGTGAGCGTGTAGGCGCTGACGACCCAGGTGAGGTCGGTGGTGCTGAAGCTGAGCGCTTCTTGAATGTGCGGGAGGGCGATGTTCACAATCGTCGCGTCGAGTACCACCATGAGTTGGCAGGCCGCGATGACCGTGAGCGCGATGCCGGGACGCCCCTCCCGGCGGGCAGCTCCCGGCTTCTGGTCCGGTATCAGAGAGGTTGTCACTATGTGTCCCCCACGAATGACTTAGTGAACGCTCGCGTTCACTGTTGCTTCCACGTTAGTGACTCCCGGACAGTGAACGCAAGCGTTCACTTTTTGAGGTGTCGTGCGGTCCGTCCCCCGCTGTGGCCGCCCGGTGCGTCTTTCGTCCCCGGAAACCCGCTGTTCACGCTCATTGGAGACCCTCGACATGGTTGCTTCGCACTGGGCGGCCGCCTCCGCCCGGACCCCCTCTCGTCGGCGTGGCGCGGTCCTCGAACGCGCGATCCTCGACGCCGCGCTGGAGCAGCTCGGTACGGTCGGCTGGAACGGTCTGACGATGGAGGGCGTGGCCGCCGGCGCCCAGACCGGCAAGGCGGCGGTGTACCGTCGCTGGCCGTCGAAGGAGGACCTCGTCGCGGACGCGCTGCAGTCGGGGTTGCCGCGCTTCGACACGGTGCCCGACCTGGGGAGCGTTCGCGACGACCTGCTGGCGCTCTGTCGCAGGGCGCGCGACGCGATGTACTCGCGTCCCGGATTCGCGTTGCGGTCAGTCATTCACGAATGCGACAGCGTGCAGGCGGAGCGCTTCCATGCGGTGATCTTCAAGGGTGTCATCGAGCCGACCCTCGCGATGCTTCGTGAGGTCATCACCCGCGGAATAGAGCGGGGCGAAGTGCGGAGCGACGCTGCGAACGGGTACGTCTTCGATGCCATCCCGGCGATGATGATGTATCGCTCGAAGGTTTGTGGAAGCGAATGGACGGACCAGGAGGTCGAGGAGATGATCGACCAGATGATGGTGCCGCTGCTGAAGCCCGACGCCGTCTGAGTCCTGGGCGGGCGGGTCCCCTCCCGTTCGGGGAACCGGGGTGTCGCCGGGACTTCGGGGCGGCGTAGGCTAAGGGCGTCATGCCCTACGAACCACCTACCCACACCGTCGAGCGCTCTCTCCGCGCCACGACCGGAGCGAAGATCATTGCCGGTGTCGACGAGGTGGGGCGCGGCGCATGGGCCGGGCCGGTCACGGTCTGTGCCGCGATCACCGGCTTGCGACGCCCCCCGGTGGGCCTCACCGACTCCAAGCTGCTCACCGTCAAGCGACGCACCGAGCTCGCCGAGGAGTTGCGGACCTGGGTGACGTCGCACGCCTTGGGGCACGCCTCGCCGGAAGAGATCGACGCCCTGGGGATGACCGCGGCGCTTCGGCTGGCGGCGGTGCGTGCGCTGGAAGACCTGCCGGTCCGCCCCGACGCCGTCATCCTCGACGGCAAGCACGACTATCTCGGGGCGCCTTGGAAGGTCCGTACGGTGATCAAGGGCGACCAGTCCTGCGTCGCTGTCGCGGCGGCCTCGGTGCTCGCCAAGGTCCAGCGCGACAAAATGATGGCCGAACTGGGTATCGACCATGCAGACTTCGGTTTTGCGGACAACGCCGGATACCCGTCTCCGGTGCACAAGGCCGCACTGGAGGAGCGGGGGCCCACCCCGCACCACCGTTTGTCGTGGGCGTATCTTGATGCGCTGCCCCAGTGGCGGCACCTCAAGAAGGTCCGCAGTTGGGTGGACGGAAGGGTTCCGGAAATCGAGGGCCAGCTCGGCTTCGATTTCTGACACTTCCGCTCGCAGGCATGTGCCACCCGCCGACGCGAGCCGCACCAACGTTTGATAAATATCAGCCCATGCCTCTCATTCCCGAGGAGCCTCAGATTCACGAGAAGGCCCAGGGTCCCCGCGCCACTCCGGCCAGCGGCCGCACCGCGCCGACCCCTCGCCCCGTTCCCGGCCCCCGACCCGCCGCGCCGCCGCGTCCCGGTCGTCCCGGCCCCGCGCGGCCGGCTCCGCCGGCGCAGCGCGCGCCGCGTGACTCGTCCGCGGCCAAACCCGGCCCTTCGGGACCGGCCGCTCCGGCCGCCGCCCCGGCCACCCCGCAGATCCAGCTGATCCCGGCTTCCCCCGAAGGCGCGCTCGACGCGGCCGAGGAGGCCGTGGACCTGCTGCTGGACTCGGGTCGTACCCCCGGCGACGTGCTGGTGATCACCACGGGTGAACCGCACCCGTGGGCCGCCCACGAACTCTCCTTCGGCGATGCGGCGTACTGGGCGCAGCACGACGCGGGCGACGACGTCTTCTACGCGGACGCCGGCGTCGCGGACCGTGCCGCGTCGCGGCCGGTAGTCGTGGTGGCGTTCAACGGTGGTCCCGAGGACGCTGCCGCGACCGCGCTGTCCGCGGCGCACGCCCGGGCCGGTGCCCTGTTGATCGTCTGCGGTGACCCGCAGCGGATCAACTCGGTGCTGGGCGCGGGCGTCTGATCCCGTCCGGCCGAGCGCGGCGGACGCCGATGCGCCAGGGGGCCGCTCCACCGGCCCCCGCACGGTGCGGGTTCCGGCATGCCCTGGCGGCGGAGACACTTCCGGCCGCGCAGGGCCGTTGTCGGGTTCTCCCGCGGACCTGAAGCCGCACGGGACTTCATGGCGCGGTGGTCGAGCGCACTGTGCCCGCGAGGCTCAGCGGGCCGCCGCGCGACGCAGCACGTCCGAGGCGACGCCGCCGGTTCGCGGCGGCGGGAGCGGCGCCTGAGACGTGGCGAACGGCTCTGGGGCCGACGCCGCGTTGGGCCGGCGCCCGCCACGGCCCTCGCCCAGCACCTGCCAGCCGTCCCGGGTCAGCGTGATGTATGCACCGCAGCGCAACCCGTGCAGTGTGCATGCGTCCCGCAAACCCCACATCCACGCACCGTCCTCCTCCGTCCAACGCGCGTCGCCCTCACGGCAGTAGAGCAGCACGGCGGTGCGCACCGGAGTGCGGCGCCGCAGATCGTGCGGGATGACGCGGCGCAGCTGGGCGAGCAGCGCGTTGCGGAACATCCAGCCGTCGGCCGCTGCCCGACGACTGGTGAACGACGCGCTGGCACGCAGTCGTTCGTCGGGATCGAGCACGGCCACGATCGCGGTCGCCGGCCCCGGGCGGTGCCGCGAATGGAGTCCGCTGACGACCTCTCGCGGATTGCGCAGCAACGGGATTCCGGCGGCGGCCCACTCCGCCGGTTCGAGCATACGAGTGGCGGTTGCGGTGGACGACGACAAGGATGCCGCCGAGGACGGAGCGAATCCGAAGGTCACGTTCCTCCCTTCGGCTACGCGCCCACACTGCGGGCGGGGTCGGATTCGGGGGAGCGCGCACCGCAGTGAAGCCCTGCCGGATCACGGACGAGCCGTGCGGGGAGCGGACTTCAATTCTTCCTGTCGAACTTGAATGCGGCAACGAGCAATTGGGACCGGCGACCGTTATCGGATGATGCGCGTCCTATATCCCTACCCAGAGCACAGCCGGGTGACGCACGGGACACCCCACGGGCAGCCGCGCGGGGCTCCGGCCCCGAGAAGCGCGCCCGGGGCCGAGTGTCACCCCTGCACGGCCAGGACCAGTGGCAACACCTCCTGAGCGCCCGCGCGGCGCAGCAGTCGCGCCGCCACCGCGAGGGTCCAGCCGGTCTCGGTGCAGTCGTCCACGAGCAGAACCGGGCCGTCCAGCGCGGCGAGAGTGGCGGCGAGCGCCGACGGAACCGCCAGCGCGCCGTCGAGTGCCTTGAGCCGCTGCGCGCTGTTGCTGCGGGGCGCCGTGGGAGCCTCGCCCGTGTACTCGACCGAGCCGAGCAACGGCAGCCGGCCGACCTGGGCGATACGCGCTCCCAGGGAGTGGATCAACTGAGGGCGAGAGCGCGAGGGGATCGTCACCACCCCCGCCGGACGGGGCCGGCCCTCGGGGGCGCCCGGAGCCCAGCCGCCCGGCCCCTTGGCCCAGTCGGCCAGTACCGTCACGACGGCCTGTGCGACATCGTCCGGCACCGGACCGTCCGGAGCCTGCGCCGACAGCATCGGTCGCAGCCGGTTGCCCCAGCCGATGTCGGACAGCCGGCCCAACGCCCGGCCCGTCGCCGCCTGTTCGCCGACCGGGATGCGCCCCTTGAGGTCGACCCCGATCGCGGGCAGACCGGTCGGCCACATGCGTCGCGGCTCCACCTCCACACCCGCCCGGCCGAGATCGACCCGCGCGGCGTCGAGGCTGTCGTTGGAGGTGTCCGCGGTGAATCGCGGCCCCGCGCAGTTGTCGCAGTGGCCGCAGGGCTTGGCTCCCTCGTCGTCCAACTGGCGCTGCAGGAACTCCATCCGGCACTCGCTCGTCGAGGCGTAGTCGCGCATCGCCTGCTGCTCGGCCTTCCGCTGCCGCGCCACCCAGTCGTACCGCTCGGAGTCGTACGTCCACGGCTGCCCGGTCGCGATCCAGCCGCCCTTGACCCGCTTGACCGCTCCGTCCACGTCGAGGACCTTGAGCATGGTCTCCAGGCGGGAGCGGCGCAGCTCGACCAGTGGCTCCAGGGCCGGCAGCGAGAGCGGCCGCTCCGCCCGCGCGAGGATGTCGAGGGTGCGGCGCACCAGGTCCTCCGACGGGAACGCCAGCGAGGCGAAGTACTCCCAGATCGCCTCGTCCTCCTTCCCCGGCAGGAGGAGCACCTCGGCGTGCTCGACACCGCGCCCGGCGCGGCCGACCTGCTGGTAGTACGCGATGGGCGAGGACGGCGAGCCCAGGTGCACCACGAAACCCAGGTCGGGCTTGTCGAAGCCCATGCCCAGCGCCGACGTGGCGACCAGCGCCTTGACCCGGTTGGCCAGCAGGTCGTCCTCGGCCTGCTGCCGGTCCGCGTTCTCGGTCTTGCCGGTGTAGGAGGCGACGGTGTGGCCGCGGTGCCGAAGGAAGGCGGTGACCTCCTCGGCGGCGGCCACGGTGAGCGTGTAGATGATCCCGGAGCCAGGGAGCCGGTGGAGGTGATCGGCGAGCCAGGCCATCCGGTGCGCGGCGTCGGACAGCCGCAGCACACCGAGGCTGAGGCTCTCCCGGTCCAGCGGGCCGCGCAGCACCAGCGCGTCCGAGGTGCCTCCGGTGCCGAGCTGCTCCGCCACGTCGGCGGTCACCCGGGCGTTGGCCGTGGCCGTGGTGGCCAGCACCGGTACGCCGGGCGGGAGGTCGGTGAGCATCGTGCGCAGCCGCCGGTAGTCCGGGCGGAAGTCGTGGCCCCAGTCGGAGATGCAGTGGGCCTCGTCGACCACGAGCAGTCCGGTCGCGGCGGAGAGCTTGGGCAGCACCTGGTCGCGGAAGTCCGGGTTGTTGAGCCGCTCGGGACTCACCAGCAGCACGTCGACCCCACCGGCGGCGATCTCGTCCTGGATCGTCTCCCACTCCTCGGTGTTGGAGGAGTTGATGGTCCGGGCGCGGATACCGGCTCGCGCCGCGGCCTCGACCTGGTTGCGCATCAGCGCCAGCAGCGGGGAGACGATCACGGTGGGCCCGGCGCCGCGCTCGCGCAGCAGGGCCGTGGCCACGAAGTAGACCGCGGACTTGCCCCACCCCGTTCGCTGAACGACCAGGGCCCTGCGCCGTTCGGCGACCAGCGCCTCGATCGCCCGCCACTGGTCGTCCCGCAGCCGGGCGCCGCCGGGCACCTCCCCGACGAGGCGGGCGAGGACCGCATCGGCGGCTGTCCGGAGATCCGCGTTGCTCGTGTGCTCCATGCGTTCCATACAACAGGACAGGACTGACAGCCGGGCGGGCGGGAGGAGGAGACGAGGTCGCCGGGCACCCGGGGTGACGCGTCCCTGATCAGAGTTATCCACAGGCCAAGCGGAACTTCCCGATCCGCGAGATCGTCGGGCCATGACGAACCACAGCGAAACGACGGGGCCCGCCGAGAACGGTGACATCGAGGGATTCGAGCGGCCGGGCCGGGCAGCCCGCCTCCCGGACGACCACCCCTGTGACGAACCCCAGGTCACCCTGCGCACCCCTGCCGAACTGGCCGACGCCCTGCCGTATCTGCTCGGGTACCGCCCCGAGGACAGCATCGTCCTGGTCGCCCTGCGCGACCGCGACGGGCGGGGCCGATTCGGTGGCCGGGCCCGGCTCGGCATTCCGGCGAACCCGGACGACTGGGCCTGCGCCGCTGGACAGCTGGTCCACGGTCTGGTGACCGGCAGTGAACGCCGCGGAGCCCGCCCCGAGCAGATGGTGGCCTACCTCTGCCAGGACCCAGCAGCGGGCGAAAGCGGCCGAGACGTGATGGAGCGACTTCGGCCGCTGGCTCAGAAGCTGCGCGTCGAGTGCGGCGCCCTCGACGTCCCGGTGGTCGAGGCGCTCTGCATCTCGGCGGGGCGCTTCTGGTCGTACTGCTGCGACGACCAGGCCTGCTGCCCGGCCGAAGGCACGCCCATGGGGCTGCCGGGCACGTCCGTGCTGGCCGCGGCGGCCACGTACGCCGGCATCCAGGTGCGTGGGACGCTCGGTGAACTGCGCGCACGGCTCCTTCCCTGGGAGAACGACGTGGCCCGCGAGCAGGAGGCCGCCCTGGACGCGGCCGCCATGCGGCTGGTCTCACGGATCCTCGACGACGCCGGCCGCTCGGAGGTGGCCGAGGAGACGCTGGATCTGGCGCGGCGGGTGATGCGACGCCTCGCGGAGGCCCGGCCCGTGTCCGGAATGGCCGCCGAAGACCTGCGGGACGACCGACTGCTCGGACACGACGAGGCGGCGACGATGATCCTCGGCCTCCAGGACCGTACGACCCGTGACCGCGCCGCGGAGTGGATGGAGGGGGACGACGCGGCACCCGCGCTACGCCTCTGGCGGGCCCTCGCCCGTCGCTGCGTCGGATCGTACGGCGAACACGCGGCCGCACCTCTGACTCTCGCCGGATGGGTCGCCTGGTCCACCGGTGACGAACTGGAGGCCCGGGAGGCCCTTGCCATGGCACTCGGCGCGGACCCCGACTACCTCTTCGCCCGGCTTCTGCACCAGGCGTGCAACGAGGGCCTCGACCCTGAGTCGGTCCGCCGGTGTCTGCGTGCGCAGCGCGGAGGTCGTGAGGGTCCGGAGGGCGGCGCGCCGGACGGCGAGGAGCAAGCCGGCGGGGCAGCGGAACGCGAGCCGGCCGGCCCTGCCTCGGCAGCGCAGGCGCCCCTCGGCCGACGGCGTCGCACGCGCTCGGGAGCGACGGCCGACGCGATGCCTCGTCGTGCGAGGGCGGAGCGGGGCCGTGAGCCCGGCACGAAGATCGTGCGCCCTCGCACTCCGGCGGCGGGTGATCGCCCGGGTTCCGCGAGGACGGGCCGTACGCGTTCGCGGGCCTCGGAGGGAAGGGGCGCTGGTCGGACGGGCACCCGCGCGGGAAGCGCGCGCACGGGGGACCACGGGGCCGAAGGGGGCGGCGAGCGCCTCTGAGGGGGCCAAGGCGGTGGAACGTCACCAGGCTAGTCGGCAGGCCGTCAGTCCGGTGTGGTCGTCGCTGTGCCGTCGTCCCTCTCCGTGGGTCTTCGACTGTGGCCGTCGTCCCTGGCCGACCGTCGAGGACCGGCCGCCGTGACCTTTGAGGGCTGGCCGTCGTGATCTCCGGGGACGGGCCATCGTGGCCTCCGGGGACGGGCCGCCGTGACTTTCGGTGACGGGCCGCCGTGACCGTAGAAGCGGTCCGCTGGACCGCCCGCCTCGGTGCCTGCCCGGCGCCCGCTCCCGGCCGTGACCCGGAGGTCACCCCTCCCGTTCACCTGAGTGGCCGAATGCCGGACCGGCCGAGGCATCGCACCGCCCGGTCGGAACCACCACACGGCGTCGCTCCGCTGAGCGGCCGTCGAGCACCCAAGGAGCCCTCCCATGCACCAGCCGATCCCGTCCTCGTCCGCCGTCACGGGCCCCGGTGCGAGCGGCCGCAGGAGCACCCCGGTGCCGTCCCTCGCCGGGCCTGCGGTACCGGTCAGAAAGAACGGCCCGGGGCCGGGGCGGAATCCCGGCCCACCTGCGGACCGACTCGGACAGCTGTCGGCTCTCTCGACCTCGCGGACGCGCGCGGAGCGCACGGACACCGGCCCTGCGGCTTCTCCTCTGCACCGCACCACTGCTCGGCGTACGCCGCCGGGGAAGCCGCACCGGCCCGGGGAGCTGCCGCCCACCCACATGACCATGATCGGCGTGGCCCTACCCGGCCTCGTGATCTCCACGGAGCAGGGGCAGCTGAACGGCCTGGGCCTGGAGGGGTTCTACCGCGCGGGCCGCCGCCTGCTGTCCCGGTGCCGCCTCCGCGTGGCCGGACGCGAACCGCTGCCCGCCCAGGCCCGGATGACCGGTGCCGACGGCTCCCGCTTCGTCGGCACCCTCCGGACGGCATCCGCGCCGGGACCGGACCCGGACGTAATGATCGAGCGGATCCGCCACGCCGACGGCACGGAGCGGATCACGCTGCGCAGTTGGGCGTCCGGCCCGCTGCGCCTGCCCGTCGAGGTCGCGCTCGGTACCGACCTGGCCGACCTCGGGCGATCGCCGCGGGCGGAGCGGGGCCGGACCTGCCGGCCACCGTTCATGACTCCGGGCTGCGGTGGTCCCGCGCCACCGGCAGCGCGTCGGTCACGGCGCACCCGCCGCCCGCCGAGGCACTGGCCTCCGCGGGACTGCTGCGATGGGAGTTCGTCCTGCCGCCCGGCGGCAGCACCAGCGTCGAACTGCGGGTACGGCCGGACGGCGCGGGACCGGTCCGGGCCGTGGGCCGCACGGCGGCCGATCCGCTGGCCTCCGCACGCGCCACCGGCGACGACCCCGCGGTCTCCGCCCTCCTACGGACCAGCATCGAGGATCTCAGGGCCCTTCTGGTACGCGATCGCGCACATCCCGCCGACGTCCATCCGGCCGCCGGTGTCCCCTGGCGCTGCGGTCCCGCCCCCGCCGAGGCTCTCGCCGCCGCCAGGATGACGCTTCCCCTCGGCACCCGGCTCGCCGCAGGCACGCTGAGAGCGCTCGCCCGCACCCAGCAGCCCGGCCCGGGACCGAGGGCCGGCATGATCCCCGGACCGGGGCGCGACACAGGGCCGCACCTGCCGCCTGGCTGCACCGGCACAGAGGCGACCCTGCTGTTCCCCGTTCTCCTGGCGGAAGCCCGCCGCTGGGGGCTCGGCGCACACGAGGCCGGGGAGCTGCTGCCGGCCGCCGAGCGGTGCCTGGCCTGGCTGCGGACCACCGTCGGCAACGGCGCGTATGTACCCGACCCACACCCCCAAGGGCCCGTCCGCTGCGAGATCCAGGCTCACGCCCACCGTGCCGCCCTGCTCGGCGCCGAACTGCTCGACGACTTCGGCAGACCGGGCGGTGACTGGCTGCGACAGTGGGCCCAGCGGCTGCGCACCGCGTTCCGGCGGGACTTCTGGATCGACGACCCGGCGGGCGGGAGACCCGCGGCGGCCCGCACCCCGGACGGACACCTCGTGCCGCATCTGAGCGCGGCCGCCGTCCACCTCCTCGACACCGGGCTGCTCGGCGGGGGCACCGTGGCACCGGGCCTGCTCGACCCGGTCCGGACCGGCCGACTCGCCCGGTTGCTGGGCAACCCGGTCATGGACTCGGGCTGGGGACTGCGTGGCCTGGCGGCCACGGAGGCGGGATACAACCCCTTCGGGCACCGCGCCGGGGCGGTCCACGTCCACGAGACGGCGATCGCGGTGGCGGGTCTGGCCGCCGCCGGGCACGACAAGGAGGCGGGCTCACTGCTGCGCGGCGTACTGGCCGCGGCCGACGCGTTCGGCCACCGCTTGCCGGAGATGTTCGCGGGGGAGCAGCGCACCGACACGAACGCTCCGCTGCCGCACCCGGCGGCCTGCCGCCCCGCCGCAACCGCGGCTGCCGCCGGCGTACTGATGCTGACCGCACTCGCGGGCATCCGCCCCGACGCCCCGGCCGGGACCGTCACCCTGCGCCCCGTACGCAGCGCACCCCTGGGGGAGCTCGGCCTGACCGGTCTGAGGGTCGCGCAGGAGCCCTTCTCCGTGCGGGTCAGCCGACTCGGCCTGGCCATGGTCGAAGAGGCCGCCGACGGGCTGCGACTAGGAGCATGACCAGGCAAGGCCTCCCTCACTCGGTGGCCGGAAGCAGCCGGTGCAGAGAAGATCGGACCGCGGCGGGCCGACGGTCGATGCGGTCGGTGAACGGCGTGTTTATCGTCAGGCAGACGACTATGATCGCCGCATGCCCTACGACCCGTCAGCCTTTCCGCCCTTCGCCGTCACCGTGGACCTGGTCGTGCTGACCGTACGTCGTCACTCCCTGTGCGCGCTGGCGGTGCGCAGGGGCGAGCCGCCGTTCCAGGGCCGCTGGGCGCTGCCCGGCGGCTTCGTGCGGGCCGACGAGGACCTGGCCCAGGCGGCGGCGCGGGAACTGGCCGAGGAGACGGGGCTGTGCGTCCACGACCCCGCCGCGCCCATCCAGGACAACGGTGCCCACCTGGAGCAGCTGGCGACGTACGGCGACCCCGAGCGGGACCCCCGGATGCGGGTGGTGAGCGTCGCCCACCTCGCACTCGCTCCGGACCTGCCCGCGCCCCGGGCGGGCGGCGACGCCAGCAACGCACGTTGGGCGCCGGTCGAGGAACTGCTCGAACAGGCCGGTTACGGACGTGACGGCGAGGCGCCGGCGCCGCTGGCCTTCGACCACACCCAGATCCTGGCGGACGGCGTGGAACGAGCCCGCTCCAAGATCGAGTACTCGTCGCTGGCCACCGCCTTCTGTCCGCCGGAGTTCACCGTCGGCGAGCTGCGCCGCGTCTACGAGGCGGTGTGGGGCGTGGCGCTCGACCCGCGCAACTTCCACCGCAAGGTGACGGGCACCCCGGGCTTCCTCGTCCCCACCGGTGGTACGACCACCCGCCAGGGCGGCCGCCCCGCTCAGCTCTTCCGGGCCGGCGGCGCCACTCTCCTCAACCCCCCGATGCTGCGTCCCGAGGTGTGACGCCGCTGCGGGACGGGACCCCGGAGCGAACGGCGGACAAGGAAGCGACGAGGTCTGTCCTTCCAGGGCCCGGCTGGCCGTAAGGATGCCCGAAAAACCGGATATGGCACGCTATCTTGCTGCGGGTGATCGAGGCCTTCGGACTGACCAGCAACCCCCGCAAAGAGCTCCCGCCCGCTGTCGACGACGTCTCATTCGAGGCACGTGCGGGCCGCGTCACCGCACTGCTCGGAGCATCGGGCGCCGGCAAGTCGACGGCGCTCAGACTCATGCTCGAACTCCAGCGCGGCCGCGGCCTCACCCACTTCAGAGGCCGCCCCCTGCACCGCATCGCCCACCCCGCGCGAGAGGTCGGCGTACTGCTGGGAGACGTGCCGGGGCACCCGGCCCGCACGGTTCGCGGCCATCTGCGCATGCTCTGCGCCGCGGCCGGAGTTCCGGTCCGGCGAGCCGACGAAGTCCTCGAGTCGGTCGGCCTCGTGAGTCTGCGCGACGAACGCCTGGGCACCCTCTCCCGCAGCATGGACCGACGTCTCGGAGTGGCCTGCGCACTGCTTCCCGACCCGCACACCCTGGTGCTCGACGACCCCGCCGGAACCCTCGCCGCCCGGGACGCCGACTGGGTGCACGCGACTCTGCGCGCCCACGCTTCCCAAGGCGGGACCGTCCTGTTCAGCACGGCGGATCCCAAGGAGGCCGCACGGATCGCCGATCAGGTCGTGACGCTGGAGCGGGGCAGAGTCGTTGCCGACCAGGAAGCGGCGAACTTCTCGCGCACCCGGCTGCGCCCCCGAGTCGCCGTCCGCACCCCGCACGCCGCCCGTCTCGCCGCAGTGCTGACGAAGGAGGCCCGCGCGGCCCGCCGTTCCGTCGAGGTCGTGCGCGAGGGAGGCAACCGCCTCGCGGTGTACGGCAGTACATGCGCCGACATCGGTGACACCGCGTTCCGGCACAGCATCCTGGTGCACCAACTGGCCGACGAAGTCGGCGACATGGGGCCAGGAGCCGGTGCGGAGCCCGCCGCCCGGTGGCAGGAGGCCGGGAACCACTGGGAAGCGGACGCCGGGAGCACGGCCGCTGCACCCAACGGTGACGTTTCCCGGCCGTCGGGCGACCCCGGGCCGTCGGCCGGCGCCGGGGTCCGGCTCGTCCCCGGGAAGGCGCTGCCCCGCGCAGACGCCCCGCAGCCGTCACCGGAGGGGACCGCACCCGTGACTGCTGCCGCCGAAGCGCCCCCCTCGGCCGACGGGGCGTTGCCCGCGGTCGCCGACGCCGCGGCGCAGTCGGCGGGTGCCGACACCGCGTCCTCTCCGGCCGCTGCCGAGCCCCGGCCGGACATCCCCCGGCCGACCCGAGACGGTTCCCGGCCCGGGCCCGAGACCGTCCCGTATCCGGTCGGCGCGCGTGAATCCGCCGGAAGCAACGGCCAGGCGTGCCCCACCCCGCACCGAGCCGGCGACGTCCCTGCGCCCCACGCCCCCCACGCACCGGCAGCGCGCTCCACCCGGACCGCCCCCGTCGGCGCCCGGGCAACCTCGCGCCGCCACGCCTCCCTCACCCCCACCCCACCCCTCACCGGGCAGGCCCGATCCTCACTGCCGCCCCCCGTCTCCGTCCGAGCCGCCCCCAGCCCGCTGCGCCCCCTCCGCTACGAACTCCGCCGTGCGGCCGGTATCAGGACCGGTTTCGTCACCTGTGCCGTCGTCCTCCTGCTCTCCGCGGTCATCGCCGTGGTCCTGGCCCGCGTCGGGCACACACCGCAGCCGCGGCTGCTGGCCGCGTGGCCGCAGGAGCTCCCGTTGCCGCCCGCGGCACTCGGCGCGGGACTGCTCGGGGCGCTCGCCTCCGGCGACGAGTTCCGCCACCCCGCCCTGGCGGCGGACCGCGGTGCCGTGCCCCGCCGCCTGGGGCTGCTGACCGCGAAGCTGCTCGTCTCCGCGGCCACCGCCGTGCTGCTGGCCGCTCTCACGGTGGGCTGCAACGCCGAAGTGCTCCACCTGTTCTACGGACGGGAGCTCGCCGGCGTCCCCGCGGACTGGCCCGCGCTGGGCGCCGGTTGGCTCGGCCTCGTCGTCGGGTGCGGTTGGGCGGGTGTGCTCGCCGCCGGGGTCTTCCGGTCCACCACGGCCGGGCTCGCCGCGGTGCTGGCGGTCCCCGTACTCGTCGTGCCGCTCGTACAGAGGATCTGGGACGGCCCGTCCGTGCGGACCGCCGCCGGACTCCCGATGCGCACGCGCGAGCTCCTTCTGACGACGTGGCCCTTCGGCGGTGAGCGCTACGTGGCCGAGGTGCTGCGCGTGATCGTCCAACCCGTCGGCAGCGCACTGACGTTGTCGCTGACCACCCTGCTCTGCGCATACCTGCTCATGACCGTGCGCAGCAGGCCTCAATGACATCCGCCGTACCCTTCCGGTCCGACCGTGCGCGCAACTCCCCGGGGAAAGCCCATTTCTTTCCGATAAGGCGTCAATTGCGACGGGGTGAGCGATCACCCTTTCGTGTGCTTTTCACCAAAGACCTCAAGGGAGTTGGGAACGGCGCCGACAAAGGATGCGTGACTACCCTTGCGCACTCCATGATGACCGCCGCCCGCTCCGCCGACTCCGGCCTCACGAACCCGGGCGAACTCGACCGCTACCCCTACGCCGAGACGCCCGCCGTCGACCGCCTCGGGGCGCCCGCCTGGGAAGGGGCGGAGCCCGAGCTGGGCCGGGTGGGCCGGCGCGCTACGGGCAGCCGTGGTCGCGGACTGCACGGACAACTCGTCCAGCAGCTGGGACAGATGATCGTTTCGGGCGACCTGGGTGCCGACCGCCCGCTGGTGCCCGAGGAGATCGGCCAGCGTTTCGAGGTGTCCCGCACCGTCGTGCGCGAGTCCCTCCGTGTCCTCGAGGCCAAGGGCCTGGTCAGCGCCCGCCCGAACGTCGGCACGCGCGTGCGCCCCGTCAGCGACTGGAACCTGCTCGACCCGGACATCATCGAATGGCGTGCCTTCGGGCCGCAGCGCGACGATCAGCGCCGTGAGCTCAGTGAGCTGCGCTCGACGATCGAGCCGCTCGCCGCGCGTCTCGCCGCCGGGCACGGGCGCGAGGAGGTGCAGCAGCGCCTGTCCGACATGGTCGGGATCATGGGCCACGCCATGCAGCAGGGCGACGCGCTCACGTTCTCGCGCGCCGATGCGGAGTTCCATTCGCTCCTCATCCAGATCGCGGGCAACCGCATGCTGGACCACCTCTCCGGGATCGTCTCCGCGGCCCTCCACGTCTCCGGCGGTCCGGTCACGGGCTGTGACCGGCCGAACGACGTGTCCCTGGCGCAGCACGGCAGGATCGTCGACGCCCTCGCCACCGGGGACGGGGCGGCGGCCGAGGCGGCCATGCGCCAACTTCTGATCACTCACCCCGAGGTGGAGCGTGTGGTGCCCGCCCCGCGCGAGCACTGACCGCGTTCCGCCGGACCGGCGCGGGCCGGGCACGCCAGACCCCTCCTATGGCAGTGGCCGGCCGGTTCGCCGCCATCGTCGGACCCCGTGGAATCCGTCGCGATTCCACGGGGTCCGACGGTGCGATGAGAGGCTGAGCCTCCCGGCGTGGCCGGGTGGAGTCCGTCGGCGAATCTTTTTACTCACGTCTGACCGGTTTTGGGCACTTACGGGGTGTGACTCGGGCCACGCGGATTGGGCGTAACGCTCGTGGGAACAAAGCGATGACCTAAGAGGTGACAGCCGCGGAGGGAATACGGACGCCGTTGACGGCGCTGTGCAACTCCCCGGCCCCCGCCCGCGCCGTCGGCCCATTCCAAGCCGGCGGTCGGCCCCTGTCCACCATGGACGGGGCCGGAAGCCGTTTTCCAACGTTCCGAGAGGTTGTTCGTGTCGGCCAGCACATCCCGTACGCTCCCGCCGGAGATCGCCGAGTCCGTCTCTGTCATGGCGCTCATTGAGCGGGGAAAGGCTGAGGGGCAGATCGCCGGCGACGACGTGCGTCGGGCCTTCGAAGCTGACCAGATTCCGGCCACTCAGTGGAAGAACGTACTGCGCAGCCTCAACCAGATCCTCGAGGAAGAGGGTGTGACGCTGATGGTCAGTGCCGCGGAGCCCAAGCGCACCCGAAAGAGCGTCGCAGCGAAGAGTCCCGCCAAGCGGACCGCCACCAAGACGGTCGCGGCGAAGACGGTGACCAGCAGGAAGGCCACCGCGCCCGCTGCCCCGGCGGCGCCTGCCGCCGGCGCCGGTGCCGTCGCCGAGGACGAGGTGGAGGCGACCGCCAAGAAGGCGGCTGCCAAGAAGGCGACCGCCAAGAAGGCGGCTGCCAAGAAGACGACCGCCAAGAAGACGGCGGCCAAGAAGACCACCGCCAAGAAGGACGACGCCGAACTTCTCGAGGACGAGGCGATCGAGGAGCCCAAGGCCGCGACGGAGGAGCCCGAGGGCACCGAGAATGCGGGCTTCGTGCTCTCCGACGAGGACGAGGACGACGCTCCCGCCCAGCAGGTCGCCGCGGCCGGCGCCACCGCCGACCCGGTCAAGGACTACCTCAAGCAGATCGGCAAGGTCCCCCTGCTCAACGCCGAGCAGGAGGTCGAACTCGCCAAGCGCATCGAGGCGGGTCTGTTCGCCGAGGACAAGCTGGCGAACTCCGACAAGCTCGCCCCCAAGCTCAAGCGCGAGCTGGAGATCATCGCCGAGGACGGCCGCCGCGCCAAGAACCACCTCCTGGAGGCCAACCTCCGCCTGGTGGTCTCCCTGGCCAAGCGCTACACCGGCCGCGGCATGCTCTTCCTGGACCTCATCCAGGAGGGCAACCTCGGTCTGATCCGCGCGGTCGAGAAGTTCGACTACACCAAGGGCTACAAGTTCTCCACGTACGCCACCTGGTGGATCCGTCAGGCGATCACCCGCGCGATGGCCGACCAGGCCCGCACCATCCGCATCCCGGTGCACATGGTCGAGGTCATCAACAAGCTCGCGCGTGTGCAGCGCCAGATGCTCCAGGACCTGGGCCGCGAGCCCACCCCGGAGGAGCTGGCCAAGGAGCTCGACATGACCCCGGAGAAGGTCATCGAGGTCCAGAAGTACGGCCGCGAGCCCATCTCGCTGCACACCCCGCTGGGCGAGGACGGCGACAGCGAGTTCGGTGACCTCATCGAGGACTCCGAGGCGGTCGTCCCGGCGGACGCGGTCAGCTTCACACTCCTGCAGGAGCAGCTGCACTCCGTTCTCGACACCCTGTCCGAGCGCGAGGCGGGCGTCGTCTCCATGCGCTTCGGTCTCACCGACGGTCAGCCGAAGACCCTCGACGAGATCGGCAAGGTGTACGGCGTCACGCGTGAGCGGATCCGCCAGATCGAGTCGAAGACGATGTCGAAGCTGCGTCACCCGTCACGCTCCCAGGTGCTGCGCGACTACCTCGACTAGATCGCGGTCGTACGAGCGACAAGGCCCGGTTCCACCAGGTGGGGAACCGGGCCTTCGCGTTGACCAGCGGGTGCGCGGCTCGGCGTGCTGGATCACTCTGGGTGTTCCATGACCACCCAGGAGTGAGGAGTCTGCATGCGTCGCCTCGTTGCCCGCGCGCTGGCCCGGCCGCTGGTCCTGGCGGCCGCGGCGACCGCGATACCGCTCGCGTCCGCCGCGCCCGCGTCCGCCGACAGCATCGTCGTCGGGGGCTTTCCGGTCGAAGTGTCCGACAGTCCGTGGACCGTCGCCCTGTCCAGTCGTGACCGGTTCGGAGGTACGCGAGCGGGACAGTTCTGCGGGGGAGTGGCCGTCGGCCGCACCACCGTCCTCACGGCGGCCCACTGCCTCGGCGAGGACGTTCTCGGCTCGCCGCCCGAACGGGTGCGGGACCTGAGCGTCATCGCCGGCCGCACGGACCTGCTCTCCGATCAGGGCCGCGAGATCCCCGTCCGCGATGTCTGGGTGAACCCGGCGCACGACGACGTCAGCAACGCCGGCGACTTCGCGGTGCTCACCCTGTCCGAGGCCCTGCCCGCCGGCTCGGCCATAGGGATGGCGGCCGAAGGCGACCCCGCCTACCGGCCGGACACGAGAGCGCTCGTCTACGGATGGGGGGACACCTCGGGAGCCGGGGACTACGCGAACAGCCTGCGGGCGGCACGCGTGCGCGTCCTGTCCGACGCGTCGTGCGAGCGGGCGTACCCGGGCAGCGACGACGGACGCTATCTCGCGGGCAGCATGCTCTGCGCGGGTGAGGACACCGGCGGCCGTGACTCCTGCCAGGGGGACAGCGGTGGACCGCTGGTCGCCCAGGGCAGACTCATCGGACTCGTGTCCTGGGGGAGCGGCTGCGGGCGCCCGGGCAGCCCTGGGGTGTACACACGCGTCTCCGCCGTGCTGCGGACGCTCGGATGGGACCACCAGGCCGCGCGGCAGTCCGGGGGCGCCTGACGGACTCGGAGAGCTCGCCGGGCACGCGCACGGGCGGCCGCCCCTCGGTCGGAGGGGCGGCCGCCCGTTCATCGGCTTGTGCCGGGTCTGCTCGTCGTCGGGCGCGTCGCGTCAGCGCTCTTCCTCGGGGGAGGCTCCCGGAACGGCGGTCAGCCGCTCCGTCTCGTCCTGTATCTCAGCGGCGATCTTCTTGAGTTCCGGCTCGAACTTGCGCCCGTGGTGGGCGCAGAAGAGCAGTTCTCCGCCGCTCAGCAGGACGACGCGCAGGTATGCCTGGGCGCCGCAGCGGTCGCAGCGATCAGCGGCCGTCAGCGGGCTTGCGGAAGTCAGAACAGTAGTCACGTCGCCTCTTCTCTAGCTCGACGAGCTGTCGTACCAGGGTCAACATCCAACCAGCCCCAAAACGTTCCCGCTCGTGGCTTTTCCTCGAAAAAAATTTCCGAGAGGCCGGCTGTTGCCGGTTGGCGGCGAATGTGCCGTATTGCGTGTCTGTGTGTCGTACGGGTTCGCGCAGTCGGTCAGTGTCGGTCCCGCCGGCTGGGTTGCCGGTTTGTTCATGAGGACGTGCCCGGAGCCTAAATGGTTCATGCCTCGAAGGGAACGTGATGTGCACTTCACCCCATCGAGGGATCGAACAAGCATGCGACCCTGGACTAGGGTGAGTCTTCGGTGAGGGTGGCGTTACAACGGCTCTACCAGGCCTCGGTACCCTCTGACCGGTGAACAGAGCCGCGCCTTTACCCAGCGGGGCCCCATCTGAAATTCAGCGAGGAGCGAACCGCGTGACCGCCGAGACATCCGTGCCGTCCACTGCGCTGCTGGCAGGAGCAGACCGGGACGGATCCAACTACACCGCGCGGCACCTGCTCGTCCTCGAGGGTCTCGAGGCCGTGCGCAAGCGTCCGGGCATGTACATCGGATCGACCGACAGCCGTGGCCTGATGCACTGCCTGTGGGAGATCATCGACAACTCCGTCGACGAGGCTCTCGGCGGCTACTGCGACCACATCGAGGTGATCCTCCACGACGACGCGTCGGTGGAGGTCCGGGACAACGGCCGGGGCATCCCGGTGGACGTCGAGCCGAAGACCGGCCTGTCCGGCGTCGAGGTCGTCATGACCAAGCTGCACGCCGGCGGCAAGTTCGGCGGCGGCTCCTACGCCGCCTCCGGCGGTCTGCACGGCGTCGGTGCCTCCGTGGTGAACGCCCTGTCCAGCCGGCTCGACATCGAGGTGGACCGGGGCGGGCACACGCACGCCATCAGCTTCCGGCGCGGCGTTCCCGGCGCCTTCACGGGGGCCGGCCCGGACGCCAAGTTCGAGGCCAAGAGCGGCCTGCGCAAGGCCAAGAAGATCCCCAAGAGCCGCGAGGGCACGCGCGTGCGCTACTGGGCCGACCGGCAGATCTTCCTCAAGGACGCCAAGCTCTCCCTGGACAACCTGCACCAGCGGGCCCGCCAGACCGCCTTCCTGGTCCCCGGGCTGACCATCGTCGTCCGTGACGAATTCGGCCTGGGGGACGGCGGCAGCAAGGGCGAGGAGTCGTTCCGCTTCGACGGCGGTATCAGCGAGTTCTGTGAGTTCCTGGCCGCCGACCGGCCCGTCTGCGATGTCCTCCGCTTCAGCGGCCAGGGCAGCTTCAAGGAAACGGTCCCCGTGCTCGACGAGCACGGCCAGATGACGCCCACCGAGGTCACCCGTGAGCTCGGCGTCGACGTCGCCATGCGCTGGGGCACCGGCTACGACACCACGGTCAAGTCGTTCGTCAATATCATCGCCACGCCGAAGGGCGGCACCCACGTCGCGGGCTTCGAGCAGGCGGTGGCCAAGACGATGAACGAGGCGCTGCGGGCCAAGAAGATGCTGCGCGTCGCCGAGGACGACATCGTCAAGGACGACGCCCTGGAGGGCCTCACGGCGGTCGTGACGGTCCGTCTCGCCGAGCCGCAGTTCGAGGGCCAGACCAAGGAGGTCCTCGGCACCTCGGCGGCCCGTCGCATCGTGAACAACGTCATCAGCAAGGAACTCAAGACGTTCCTGACCTCCACCAAGCGTGACGCCGCCCAGCAGGCCCGCGTGGTCATGGAGAAGGCCGTCGCCGCGGCCCGCACCCGCATCGCCGCCCGCCAGCACAAGGACGCCCAGCGCCGCAAGACGGCCCTGGAGTCCTCCTCGCTGCCCGCGAAGCTCGCCGACTGCCGCAGCGACGACGTCGACCGCAGCGAGCTGTTCATCGTCGAGGGAGACTCCGCGCTGGGCACGGCGAAACTCGCCCGGAACTCCGAGTTCCAGGCGCTGCTGCCGATCCGCGGCAAGATCCTCAACGTCCAGAAGTCGTCCGTGACCGACATGCTGAAGAACGCCGAGTGCGGCGCGATCATCCAGGTCATAGGAGCCGGTTCGGGCCGTACCTTCGACATCGACGCGGCCCGCTACGGCAAGATCATCATGATGACCGACGCCGATGTGGACGGCTCCCACATCCGCACCCTCCTGCTGACCCTGTTCCACCGCTACATGCGGCCCATGGTGGAGGCGGGCCGGGTCTTCGCCGCGGTGCCCCCGCTGCACCGCATCGAGCTGGTCCAGCCCAAGAAGGGCCAGGACAAGTACGTCTACACGTACTCGGACCGTGAGCTGCGCGACAAGCTCATGGAGTTCCAGAGCAAGGGCGTCCGGTACAAGGACTCCATCCAGCGCTACAAGGGCCTGGGCGAGATGGACGCGGACCAGCTCGCGGAGACGACCATGGACCCGCGACGCCGTACCCTGCGCCGGATCAACCTCACCGACCTGGAATCCGCGGAGCAGGTCTTCGACCTGCTGATGGGCAACGACGTGGCACCCCGCAAGGAGTTCATCTCCAGCTCGGCGGCGACGCTGGACCGGTCGCGCATCGACGCGTGACCGCACGTGACCGTGCGTGAGTCGCGTACGACCTGAGCCGGGCCCGGGCCGAGAACCGGGCCCGGCTCCTTTCGCCAAAGCCCGGGCCGCCAGGACGCTCGGTCACCTGATGGGGTGAAGCGCGAAGGGAAGAAGAGTCGGGGGTCTTCCCGTTCTGTCCATCCTTGGGCATGCAGCCAAGCAACGATCGTCTCCGCGGCGCCGGGGGCGGTTCCGAGAACGCGGTCGACCACCGCGGCGCCGCGGACCTGCGCTGTGCCGAGGCGCCTGAGAGCCCGGGCTACGACGACCCGTGGTACGACGCCCTCGCCTCCGGCTGGGGAGAGCCGGCCGGGGCGGGGGCTCCCGAGCCGGCGGCGGTGCCGTCGATGCGCCCGGAACCGGCCCAGGCGCCGCCCCGGGCCGCGGCCGACGTCTACCTGGAGGTTCAGCGCAGCGCGGCCTTCCAGGAGGTCCGCAGCCGGTACCGGCGGTTCGTGGTGCCGGCGGTGGCCGCGTTCCTCGTGTGGTACCTCGCCTACGTGGTGACCGCCACGACGGCTCCCGCGCTGATGGCCCGGCCGGTGGTCGGGGTGGTCAACGTGGCGATGCTCGCCGGGCTCGGCCAGTTCCTCACCACGTTCCTGCTCACCTGGGCGTACGCCCGGCACGCGAGGCTGCGCAGAGACCGGGCCGCGCTCGAACTGCGCTGGGACACCCAGGAACTGACGCGCGGTGTGCGGGGCGGTGTGTCGTCATGACCGGTGACCACCAGACACTGGCGCTGCTGCTGTTCAGCACGTTCGTCGCCGTCACGCTGGGGATCACGACGTGGGTGAGCCGCCATCGGCACGGGTCGGCGGAGGAGTTCTACGCGGGCGGCCGCTTGTTCTCCCCGATGGAGAATGGTTTTGCCATCGCCGGCGACTACATGTCGGCGGCCTCCTTCCTCGGCATCTCCGGTGTCATCGCCCTCTACGGCTACGACGGCATGCTCTACTCGGTGGGCTTCCTGGTCGCCTGGCTCGTCGTGCTGTTCCTCGTCGCCGAACTGGTGCGCAACTGCGGGAGGTTCACCCTCGCGGACGTCGTGGCGGCACGGATGCGCGAGCGGCCGGTCCGGATCGCCGCCGGAACCTCCTCGGTCACCGTTTCCGTCATGTACCTGGTGGCGCAGATGGTGGGCGCGGGAAGCCTGGTCGCCCTGCTGCTCGGCGGCACGAGCGAGGCGGCGCGGACCTGGACCGTCATCGGCGTCGGCGCCCTCATGGTGATCTACGTGTCGCTGGGCGGGATGCGGGCCACCACATGGATCCAGATCGTGAAGGCGGTCCTGCTGCTCGGCGGCACCGTGGCTCTGACCACGCTGGTGCTGGTGCGCTTCCACGGGGATCTCGACCGGCTGCTGCGCACGGCGGCCGAGCGCAGCGGTCACGGCGAGGCGTTCCTCGCCCCCGGGCTGGCGTACGGCGGGGACTGGACCTCGCGCTTCGACTTCATCAGCCTGGGGCTCGCCCTGGTGCTGGGCACGGCCGGACTGCCGCACATCCTGTCCCGCTTCTACACCGTGCCCACCGCCCGGGCCGCCAGGCGGTCGGTCGTCTGGTCGATCGGCCTCATCGGAGGCTTCTACCTGATGACGATCGTGCTCGGCTTCGGCGCCGCGGCCCTGGTCGGCACGGACGCGGTACGAGCCTCGAACGCCGCCGGGAACACGGCGGTCCCGCTGCTCGCCCTGGACCTGGGCGGCGGCGCGGGGTCCACGGGCGGCACGGTTCTGTTCGCGGTCGTGGCGGCCGTCGCGTTCGCCACCATCCTCGCGGTGGTCGCGGGCGTCACCCTGGCCTCCTCGGCTTCCGTTGCCCACGACCTGTACGCGTCCCTGCGGCGCCGGGACGCCGACCCGCGCGGGGAGGTCGCCGTGGCGCGCCTCGCCGCCGTCGGGATCGGCGCGGTCGCGATCGGTCTCGGCCTGCTCGCCCGCGACCTCAACGTCGCGTTCCTGGTGGGCCTCGCCTTCGCCGTCGCCGCGTCCGCCAACCTGCCGGTGCTGCTCTACTCGCTGTTCTGGCGCGGCTTCACCACACGCGGCGCCGTGTGGGCCGTCTACGGGGGCCTCGTCCCCGCCGTGGTGCTCGTCCTGCTGTCGCCCGTGGTGTCGGGCGGTGAGCAGTCGCTGTTCCCGGGCGTCGACTTCCAGTACTTCCCGCTGCAGAATCCCGGTCTGGTGTCGATCCCGCTGGGCTTCCTGGCCGGGTGGATCGGCACGGTCACCTCACCCGAGGTCCCGGACGAGGCCAAGCACGCGGAGACGGAGGTGCGGTCCCTGACCGGGGCCGGGGCCGTGTAGGAGGCGGCGCCACCGCCCTTCCGCCACGGCGGAACGATCCTCGCCGTCAGATCTTCCCCCGTCCGTTCTCAGGCGCGGGTCGCCCACACGTAACGGTGCTCCGGACGGCCCGCGTCTCCGTACTTGAGGGTCAGTCTGGCCCGGCCCGTGCGCTCCAGGAGCTTCAGGTAGCGCTGTGCCGTCTGGCGGCTCACCCCGGTCCGTTCGGCGATCTCCTGCGCGGAGAGCGCGCCGTCGGCCTTCATCAGGCACTGGCGCACCAACTCGGCGGTGGTGGGGGAGTGCCCCTTGGGCAGCCCCGGCTCCGTGGGCGCCGACAGGGCGCCGAAGATGCGGTCCACCTCGGACTGCTCCGCCTCACCCCCGCCGTCGAGTGTGCGCCGCAGCTCCGCGTACGCCTCCAGCTTCGCGCGCAGCCCCGCGAAGGCGAACGGTTTCACCAGGTACTGCAGGGCCCCCTGGCGCATCGCCGCCTGGACGGTCGACACGTCCCGCGCCGCCGTCACCATGATGACGTCGGTCTGGTCGCCCCGGCGCCGCATCTCCCGGACCACCTCCAGGCCGGTGCGGTCGGGCAGGTAGTGATCCAGCAGGATCAGGTCCAGGCGAGGCAGCGTCTCCACGCTCCGCAGGGCCTCCAGCGCGCTGTGCGCCTGGCCGGCGACGTGGAACCCCGGCACCTTCTCGACGTAGGCGGCGTTGACCCGCGCGACCCGCGTGTCGTCGTCCACGACCAGGACCTCGATCATCGAAACTCCTCCTCGGCATCGGTGTTCACGTGGGCGGCGACGGCAGGGGTGGCGAGGGCGGGGCTCGCATCCGGTCCGGCCGGGCGCGGTTCGGTCAGGTCGCGTTCCGCCAGGGCCTCGGGCAGTACGACGACGAACTCCGCGCCACCGCCGGGCGCCTCGCCGACGGTAGCGCTGCCGCCCTGCCGCTCGGCCAGCCTGCGCACCAGCGACAGCCCGATGCCCCGCTGCCGGTGCGCCGGCGGCTCCTTGGTGGACCAGCCCGCCGTGAACGCGAGTTCGCGGTGTTCCGCGGGGATGCCGGGCCCGGTGTCGCGCACCCGGAGCGTGGCCGTGCGCCCCCGCACACGCAGCTCGACCTCCACGCGCGCGTGCGGCGTTCCCGCGACGGCGTCGAGCGCGTTGTCGACCAGATTGCCGACGATGGTGACGAGCCCCCGGGAGTCGACCAGACGATCCGGCAGCCGCGTCCGCTCCGACACCCACAGGGCGACTCCGCGTTCGGTCGCGACGGTCGCCTTGCCGACCAGCAGCGCGGCGAGGAGGGGGTCCTGGATCCGTTCCGTGATCTGTTCCGCGGTGACCCGGTGGTCGCCCACCACCTCGCCGACGAACTCCACGGCGTCGTCGTACATCTCCAGCTCGAGCAGCCCCAGCAGGGTGTGCATGCGGTTGGCGTGCTCGTGGTCCTGCGCGCGCAGGGCGTCGATCAGGCCGCGTGTCGAGTCCAGCTCGCGTCCGAGCTGTTCCAGCTCGGTACGGTCGCGCAGAGTGGCGACGGCACCCCCGTCGTCGGTCGGCATCCGGTTGGCGACGAGAACCCGCTGGCCGCGCACGGTCAGCAGGTCGGTCCCGGTCACCCGGCCGGCCAGGACGTCGGCCGTCCGTCCCGCGCCCAGCGCCTCATCGGGGGAGAGTCCGACGGTCTCCCCGCCGATGCCCAGCAGGCGCTGCGCCTCGTCGTTGAGCAGGCGCACCCGGCCGCCCCGGTCCAGGGCCACGACGCCCTCCCGGATGCCGTGCAGCATCGCCTCGCGCTCCGCCAGCAGCCCCGCGATGTCCGAGAAGGCCAGGTCCCGGGTCTGCCGCTGCACCCGGCGCGAGATGAGCCAGGCGGCCAGCGCGCCGACGGCCAGTGCGCCGCCGGCGTACGCGAACAGCCCGGGGATGGCGTGGATCAGCCGGGCCCGGACACTGTCGTACGCGATGCCGACCGACACCGCGCCGACGATGGCGCCCTCACCGTCGCGCAGCGGCACCTTGCCGCGCGCGGAGCGGCCCAGGGTGCCGTCGTCGATCTCCATGACCTCGCGGCCGGCCAGGGCCTGCCCGGGGTCGGTCGAGACGGTCTCACCGACCCGCTCCGGGTCGGTGTGCGACCAGCGCACGCCCCGCCGGTCCATCACGACGACGTACTCCGCCCCGGTGGCCGCACGGATCCGCTCCGACTCCCGCTGTACCGGGCCGCTCGCGGTCGGCGGGGTGTCACGCAGGTCCCGGACGATCTGCCGCTGCTGGGCCGTGGTCTGCGCGATGGCGAGGGCCCGGCGCATCGCCTGGTCGTCCAGCTGGTCGCCGAGCGGCGCCAGGAACAGCCCGGTCGCGAGCACGGTGACCCCCGCGGCGATCGCCAGCTGCATCAGCAGGACCTGCGAGAACACCCGCCGCGGCAGGCCGAGGCGCAGGCGGCGGGCGGGGGGAGTGGAGCTCATACCCATGAAGGTACGTGGCAGGTGAGGGCAGGCCGTAGAGGGGTGTGGCGCGGATCTCCTGATCGTCGCGGAGGTGCAGGTGCTGGTTCAGAGGGAGGTGGTGGCGGAGAGGGCGACGGTACCGGGGCCGGGCATCGCCGCCGGAGGTGGGGCGGGGCCGCACCGGCCCCGCCGACGACCCCGGGCCGGGTGTCGTCCGCCGCAAGGATGCCGGGCCGGCTCCCGCGTCGGCCGCCGCTCCGGTGCGACGGTCAGCTCGCGAGCGCCGCCGTCACCGAGAGTTCGCGCACCGCGGTGACCTCCATGCGGGCCGGCGAGCCGAGCACCGACGCCCCGCAGCTTTCCGGACGGGGCGGAGCAGACGCGCCCTGGGCGACGCGGACCCGCCACTGCCGGCCGTCGGCGTGGGTCACGGTCACCTCCCAGCGCGGAGCGGCACCGTCCGTCCGTACGACGGTCAGCGCCTGGGCCGCGTCCTCGCCCACGGCCGCGCGCACGGCCAGCTCGGCGGCCTGGCCGGGCCGCTCCCACGCGGTGTTCCCGCGGCACCCCTCGACGACGATCCGGCCCTCGCGCGCACCGTGCAGGATCTCCTTCACGGAGTGGGCCTGGACCCGGCCGTACGCGTACCCGTGGGGCAGCACGAGCACCGTCGGCGAGAAGCGGTGACCACCCAGATGGGTGACCTCCCAGACGCCCTCGGCCCCGGACGCGGCGAGCTCCGCGGCCAGCGGCCGGCCGAGGAGCGCACAGCACCGGTCCCGCTTGCCGTTGGTGCAGACGAGGACGAGCGGATCGCCCCCGTGCGGTCCACCGTCGAGCACCGAGTCGAAGGTACGGCGATCACCCCTGCCCAGCGCGGCGAGATCGAGGTCGAGCAACCGGCGCGGGTCGGTGAGGGTGGCGGTGCCCAGCCACACGTTCCCCGGGGCGGTGTGGGCCGCGTACACCCGGCGCTCCGCGGCGGTGCCCCGGTCCGCGTGCCGGCCGGGGCGGCGGATGAGGGCGACGCGTACGCCGGTCCCCTTCGTCGCGGCCTTCAGAGCGCGCCCGATCTCGGGATCCAGATGGCTCGACGTGAGCGCCTCGGCGCCCCACGGGCCGGGCTGCTCGAGCAGCAACCAGGTCCTCGCGACCGGTGCGGTGCCCGCAACGGGCTCGTCGAGGTCCCGGGAGACGGTTGAGCACGTACTCACAGAGGTGAGCCTAACCTGACTTGCGCCGTCGCGACTTCCAGCCGCGCTCGGGCACTACTCCGGTAGTGGCTGCGGCGGTCTGGGACCGGAGTAGAGCCCGCTCGGACGCATGCGCA
Source organism: Streptomyces mutabilis (assembly GCF_046628145.1). NCBI lineage: Bacteria > Bacillati > Actinomycetota > Actinomycetes > Kitasatosporales > Streptomycetaceae > Streptomyces > Streptomyces mutabilis. The sequence continues at coordinate 5,858,954 of NZ_CP176874.1, forward strand.
GCGGCCGCTCCCCGTATTCCTCCAGCGCGTGCGCGATCCAGCCCGCCGTGCGGGCGACGGCGAAGATCGTCTCGGCCGCGCTGGAGGCCATGCCGGAGGACGCGGTGAGCACTCCGAGCGCCAGATCGACGTTGGCGTGCAGCGGGGTGTGGCGGGCGGCGGTCGCCCGGACGTCGCGGGCCGCAGCGAGGGCGGGGGCCGCCCGGGGGATGTCCTCCAGGAGGGCGAACAGCGCACGCGCGCGCGGGTCCTCGCCTGCATAGAGGCGATGACCGAGGCCGGGAATGCGGCGACCCGCTCGCAGCTCCTCCGCGACCACCGGCGCCGCGCTCCCCTGGTCGAGTACCTCCAGCAGCATCCGGTGGGCGAGCCCACCCGCCGCGCCGTGCAGCGGTCCCTCGATCACGCCGAGGCCGGCCGACACGGCCGCATAGGCGTGCGCCCGGGCCGACGCGGCCACGCGCACGGCGAGCGTGGAGGCGGCCAGGTCGTGGTCGACGAGCAGCGAGAGAGCCGTGTCGAGGGCGTGCAGCGACGCCTCGTCCGCGGGGTGTCCGCTGAGCCGCGTCCACAGGCGATGGGCGAGGGGCCCCCGATCGTGGCCGACCCGCCGTACCGGGGGAAGGGCGGCGACGAGGGTGGGGATGAGGGTGCGGGCGGTGCCCAGTACCGCTTCCTCGGACAGGTCGAAGCGGAGCGGGTCCGCGGCCGCGGCGGCGATGGCGGCGACGCGCAGGCGGTCGGCGGGCCCCGCGTGCTCGGGCAGGGCGTCGACGGCTCGCCGGGCGGCCGCCACGGAGGCCTCGGGCGCGGTGAACGAGATGCCGGGCCGCATCCGGCCCGTCCACAGCCACTCGGCGACCTCCTCGTAGCTGTGGCGCGCGGCGAGTTCCACCGCGTCGACGCCCCGGAAGTAGAACCGGTCCTTCTCGATGAGCGTGATGCGTGTGCGGACGGCCGGCTCCTGGCCGGAGGTGGGGGCCGCGCCGCTGTCGCGCCGGTTGCGGCGGGCGAGCGCACGCACCTCCTCCGCGTCGAAGGTGCTGCCCCGGCCGCCGGGCGTGCGCCGGCTGCCGAGCAGGCCGCGACTCACGTACGCGTAGACGGTCTCGGGCTTCACGCCGAGCAGTTCGGCCGCCTCCCTGGTGGTGAGGCGGCGCTCGCCGTCGGTGGGGCGGTCGGGTTCTTGATCGCGCATGGGGGTCACCGTATCGACTCCGTGGCCTGGACTTGATAGCTACATTGATTCAATCAATATTGACAAGGATTGCGTCAAGTATGGACAGTGAACTCAAGTTCCAGGGAGGTAATCGTGACCGTGAACAGAACCGCGCCCGCCACCGCGCCGGTGGAGGTGCCGCGAGGGCTCGCGGGTGTCGTGGTGGCCGACACCGAGGTCGGTGACGTACGAGGGCTGGAGGGCTTCTACCACTACCGCCAGTACTCGGCCGTCGAGCTGGCGCAGCGCCGGAGCTTCGAGGACGTCTGGCATCTCCTGGTCCACGGCGAGCTGCCGGACGCGCGGCGTGGTGCCGCGTTCGCCGCCGAGACGGCGGCGCTGCGGCGGCTCCCCGGGACGGTGCGCTCGGCGCTTCCCGCCATCGCGGCCTCCGGAGGGCGCTCCGGCCCGCTCGCCGGTATGCGCACCGCCCTGTCGCTGCTGGGCGCCGCCCAGGGCTTCGGGCCCGTCTACGACTTGTCCGACGAGCAGCGCCGCCAGGACACGCTGGTGGCCGCCGCGGCCGTGCCGACGCTGCTCACCGCGTTGTACCGGCTGGGGCGCGGGCTGGAACCGGTGGAGCCCCGCGAGGACCTTCCGTACGCCGCCAACTACCTCTACATGCTGACCGGTTCGGAGCCGGACAGGGAGCGGGCACGGGCGGTCGAGCAGTACTTGATCTCCACCATTGACCACGGGTTCAACGCGTCAACCTTCACCGCTCGGGTCATCGCTTCGACGGGGGCGGACGTCGCGGCCTGCCTGACCGGGGCGGTGGCGGCGCTGTCCGGCCCGCTGCACGGAGGGGCGCCCAGCCGGGCGCTGGACACCCTGGACGCGATCGGCACCCCCGACCGCATCGACCCCTGGATCCGCGAGCGGGTGCTCGCCGGTGACCGCATCATGGGCTTCGGCCACGCCGTCTACCGCACGGAGGATCCACGCTCGCGGATGCTCCGTGAGGTGGCGCGGCGGTTCGGCGGCCCTCGCGTGGAGTTCGCCGTCGAGGTGGAGCGACAGGTGGAGGCGATCCTCGCCGAGTTGAAACCGGGGCGCGACCTGCACACGAACGTCGAGTTCTACGCGGGCGTGGTCATGGAGTTGTGCGGCCTGCCGCGCGAGATGTTCACGCCGACGTTCGCGGCGGCGCGGGTGGTGGGCTGGAGCGCGAACATCCTGGAGCAGGCACGGGACTCGAAGATCATTCGCCCTGCGGCGCGGTACGTGGGGCCTCAGGCACCGCTCGGGGTGCCCGCGGCAGTCTGAACATGCGAGCGGCCTGGTGCCGTTCGGGCGCCAGGCCTCATCGGTGGGGCGTCGAGCGGGGACGGGGTGCCGGGCTGCTCGGCGGTGGGGGCTTCCGGCGCGGCGGCGGTGGACGCGGCCGGAGACGTGGGCGGTGCCCTCAGGCGTCGGGGATGTCGGCCTTGGCGCGAATCAGGGTTTCCCGGCTGACGACGACGATGCGCTCGTAGTCGGCGCGGGCGGCGTCGGCGGGCAGCTCCCGCTCCAGCGCCTCGGTGGCCTCGGTGCCGATCACGGCGAAGTTGCCGTCGCTCAGTTCGAACACGTCGGGGCACGTGGATCCCGAGTTACTGCCCCGGGCGCTGGGAGGCACACCGATGCGGCGCACGATCTTCAAAGGTACCCATCCTTACGGACAGAGAGTGTGCGGAGTAATGGCGAGCACACGGTACTGATGTTGCTGGGGATCTCGTGACCGGATGGCCGAAACCCACACCGTCGTGTCCCCGAGATGGGCGTGTTGACCTGAGCACGGAGCCGACGGCCGTCAGCCGGCCGGCGGATTTCCCACCACCCACCATTCCTCGGTGTCGGCCTCGTCGAGGTCCCTGACGAGGCCGTCGACCATGTGCCCCAGCTGTGCTTCCTCGGACGTCTGGTTCAGGGAGTCGCGCATGTGTTCCGACGCCTGCCAGTACTCGCGGAAGATGGGGCTCTGGAAGAACTCGCGCAGATGCCGGTACAGCTCCTCCCGGTCCAGCAGTCCCATTCGATGGGTGTGGAAGAGGTACACGTACCAGGCGTTGGCGTAGAAGAACTGGCGGCGCCTCTCGGCCGGGATGCTCTTGTCGTAGGCGTCGATGACCTCGGCCAGCGAAGGGTCGTCGATGGCCCTGGCCAGCAGCTCCCAGTGCATGCGCTGCTGGTGCCGCAGCGACTCGCGCCGGATCGCCAGCTCCTCGAGCTCCAGCCGCCGCTCGTGCAGACGGGCCTTCTCCAGCCGTCGCTGCCGCGCGGCCAGCGTCATCCCGGCCGTGGCGAACAATATGCCGGCCGCGGCGGAGCCGAACCTCCCCGTGATGCTCTTCCGTGTGACCATGTCAACCCCCGAATCAGGCGACCGCCCGCCGGTCGTCGAGTGCGGGTCGGCTGACGGGGACCGGCGAGCGATGGGCGGCGCTTGCCGCCTCCAGAGTGCCGAGCGGCGCTGATCGGCGGGGAGGCGGAGAGGAGGCGCACGGAGGGAAGCGAGGGTCGCACGGTCCGGCGCCTTGTCCAGACGTCTGCCCAGCGAGTGCTGCTAACAATCGTTCACTCCGTGCCGGCGGCGTCGGCTCGTATCCTGAGCAGGCAATTCCGTACGTGGGTGTACGCCTTGCCGCGGGCCGGCGTACGCGTGGTGGAGAGAGAGGTCGCACGGTGGGGCAGCGCCCGACTCCGCAGCAGATCCCGGTCGTCGTACTCGCCGGATTCCTCGGCTCCGGAAAGACCACACTCCTCAACCACCTGCTGCACCGCAGCGGAGGCAGCCGGATCGGCGCCATCGTCAACGACTTCGGGTCGATCGAGATCGACGCGATGGCCGTGGCCGGCGCACTCGGCGACTCCACCGTGTCGCTCGGCAACGGGTGCCTGTGCTGCGCCGTCGACGCGAGTGAACTCGACGGATACCTGGAGCGGCTCGCCCGGCCCGAGGCCGGCATCGACGTCATCGTCATCGAGGCCAGCGGTCTCGCCGAGCCGCAGGAGCTGGTGCGCATGCTGCTCGCCAGCGAGCAGCCGAGGGTCGTCTACGGCGGGCTGGTCGAGGTCGTCGACGCCGCCGAGTTCGACGCCACGCGCGCGAAGCACCCCGAGATCGACCGGCACCTGGCGCTCGCCGACCTGGTCGTCGTCAACAAGACCGACCGGGTCCCGGACGCCGAGCGCGTGCTCGCGCTCGTCCGCTCGCTCACCGACCGCGCCGCCGTGGTGCCCGCGACCTACGGCCGCATCGATCCCGAGTTCCTCTACGACTGCCGCCCGAGCGAGGAACGCGTGGGGCAGCTGTCCTTCGACGACCTGCACGACCACTCCGTGCACGGCGCGTACGCCGAACACCTGCACGCGGCCTACGACACGCTGTCCTTCATGTCCGACCTCCCGATGGACCCGCGTGGGCTCATGCGTTTCCTCGACAGCCGGCCCGAGGGCCTGTACCGGATCAAGGGCTACGTCGACTTCGGGCCGTACGACTCGCGGAACCGGTACGCCGTCCACGCCGTCGGGCGCTTCCTGCGCTTCTACCCCGAGCCCTGGCCCCCGGGCGAGGCCCGCCGCACCCAGCTCGTCCTCATCGGCTCCGGCATCGACGCCGCCGACCTCGGCGCGCAACTCGACGCGTGCCGCAGGGGCGCCGACGCCCCACCCGCCGACGAGCACGGCATGTGGGGCGTCCTGCGCTACGTACCGGACCCCGAGGGGGCGGAGCAGAGCGGCGGCGAGGAGCCGCCGCTCATGCCCTGACGCCGGGCCTGCGTCAGGCCGGACCCGCCACCACCGACACCGTCTTCGGCAGCGACACGCCCGAGCCGTCGCGGCGCGGGTCGATCTCCGGGAGCTGGGCCGGGGAGCCGTTCTTCTGCGCGGCGAGCGCCGGGGTGGCGCCGGCCCAGGCGAAGGCCAGGCAGTCCTCGCCCCTCAGGAACCGCTGGCAGCGCACGCCGCCCGTGGCGCGGCCCTTGCGCGGGTACTGGTCGAAGGGGGTGAGCTTGGCCGTGGTCTGGACGGAGTCGTCCAGGGTGCCTCGCGAACCGGCCACCGTGAAGACCACCGCGTCCGCGGCCGGGTCCACCGCGGTGAACGAGATGACCTTGACGCCCTCGGCGAGCTTGATACCCGCCACGCCACCCGCCGGACGGCCCTGCGGACGGACCTGGGACGCCTGGTAGCGCAGCAGTTGCGCGTCGTCGGTGATGAAGACCAGGTCCTCCTCGCCGGTGCGGAGCTCGGCGCCGCCGACGATCCGGTCGCCCTCCTTGAGGGTGATGACCTCCAGCTCGCCCTTGTTGGACGGGTAGTCGGGCACCACCCGCTTGACCACGCCCTGCTCCGTGCCGAGCGCCAGTCCCGGCGAGGACTCGTCCAGCGTGGTCAGACAGATGACCGTCTCGTCGTCGTCCAGAGACACGAACTCCGCCAGCGGCGCGCCGCCCGAGAGGTTCGGCGTCGGCATGGACTCGGGGAGCTGGGGCAGGTCCACCACGTTCACCCGCAGCAGCCGCCCGCCGGAGGTCACCACACCCACCTCGCCACGGGCCGTGGCCGGCACCGCCGAGACGATCAGGTCGTGCTTGACCCGCTTGGCCTTGGCGTCCGTGACCAGGGGCTCGTCGTTCACGGTGCGGGCGAGCAGGCCGGTGGAGGACAGCAGCACCCGGCAGGGGTCGTCCGCCACCTGGAGCGGAACGGCGGCCACCGGGGCGCCGGACGACTCCAGCAGGACCGTGCGGCGGTCGGTGCCGAACTTCTTGGCGACCGCGGCCAGTTCGGCCGAGACCAGCTTGCGCAGCTCCGCGTCCGAGTCGAGGATCCGGGTCAGCTCCTCGATCTCCGCGTTGAGCCGCTCCTTCTCGGCCTCCAGCTCGATGCGGTCGTACTTGGTGAGCCGGCGCAGCGGCGTGTCCAGGATGTACTGGGTCTGGACCTCGCTCAGCGAGAAGCGCTCCATCAGGCGCTGCTTGGCCTGCGCGGAGTTCTCGCTGGAGCGGATGAGACGGATGACCTCGTCGATGTCCACCAGCGCGGTGAGCAGGCCCTCGACCAGGTGCAGGCGGTCCCGGCGCTTGCCGCGGCGGAACTCGCTGCGGCGGCGCACGACGTTGAAGCGGTGGTCGAGGTAGACCTCCAGCAGCTCCTTGAGGCCCAGGGTGAGGGGCTGACCGTCCACCAGGGCGACGTTGTTGATGCCGAAGGACTCCTCCATCGGCGTCAGCTTGTAGAGCTGCTCCAGGACCGCCTCGGGCACGAAGCCGTTCTTGATCTCGATGACCAGGCGCAGACCGTGCTCGCGGTCGGTGAGGTCCTTGACGTCGGCGATGCCCTGGAGCTTCTTCGAACCGACCAGGTCCTTGATCTTCGAGATGACCTTCTCGGGGCCGACCGCGAAGGGCAGCTCGGTGACGACGAGGCCCTTTCGGCGGGCCGTCACGGTCTCCACGGACACCGTCGCGCGGATCTTGAACGTGCCTCGGCCCGTCTCGTAGGCGTCCCGGATGCCGGGCAGGCCGACGATCCGGCCACCGGTGGGCAGGTCGGGACCGGGAACGTGCTTCATCAGCGCGTCGAGGTCGGCGTTCGGGTGCCGGATCAGGTGCCGGGCGGCCGCGATGACCTCGCGCAGGTTGTGCGGCGGCATGTTCGTGGCCATGCCGACCGCGATGCCGGAGGCGCCGTTGACCAGCAGGTTGGGGAAGGCGGCGGGCAGCGCCACCGGCTCCTGCTCCTGGCCGTCGTAGTTCGGGCCGAAGTCGACGGTGTCCTCGTCGATGGACTCCGTCATCAGGCCGGCGGCCTCGGCCATCCGGCACTCGGTGTACCGCATGGCGGCCGGCGGGTCGTCGTTGCCCAGCGAGCCGAAGTTGCCGTGGCCGTCCACCAGGGGCACGCGCATCGAGAAGGACTGGGCCATGCGCACCAGGGCGTCGTAGATCGACGCGTCGCCGTGCGGGTGCAGTTTGCCCATGACCTCGCCGACGACGCGGGCGCACTTCACGTAGCCGCGCTCGGGCCGCAGGCCCATCTCGTTCATCTGGTAGACGATGCGGCGGTGCACCGGCTTGAGGCCGTCGCGGGCGTCCGGCAGCGCACGGGAGTAGATGACCGAGTACGCGTACTCGAGGAAGGAGCCCTGCATCTCGTCGACGACGTCGACGTCGAGGATCTTCTCCTCGTACGGGTCGTCGGGCGGCGGGGTCTTCGTACTACGGCGGGCCATCGCTGCCGGCTCCTTGCTGAAGCGTGAACGGTGATCTGACGCGGTCCATTGTGGACCGCGGCACTGACAGCGACCGACCAGGACCCGTCACGGGCTGCCCGGCCCGGCGCTGCCCGCAGGGTACGCCCTCGTCCCACGCCCTCGTTCCCGGGCCGCCGACCGCGTGCTCGCTCTCGGCGTACGAGGTCCGGGAACTCCACCGGTGTCCCGCACGCTTGCATACAGTGGCAGGACCGGCGGAATTCCGCAGTTCCGCCCGATGGTTCCACCCGGCTGAACACTCAGCATTCCGCGATCGAAGGGACGTACATGCCCATGGGTCACACGGCCACAGCCCAGGCAGACTCCGGCGGCCTGACAGCGACCGAGCACCGCCTGGCCAACGGCCTGCGCGTGGTGCTCTCCGAGGACCACCTGACCCCGGTCGCGGCGGTGTGCCTCTGGTACGACGTGGGTTCGCGCCACGAAGTCAAGGGGCGTACCGGCCTGGCTCACCTTTTCGAGCACCTCATGTTCCAGGGCTCCGCCCAGGTCAAGGGCAACGGCCACTTCGAACTGGTGCAGGGCGCCGGCGGCTCCCTCAACGGCACCACCAGCTTCGAGCGCACCAACTACTTCGAGACCATGCCCGCCCACCAGCTGGAGCTCGCCCTCTGGCTGGAGGCCGACCGCATGGGCTCCCTGCTGTCCGCACTGGACGACGAGTCCATGGAGAACCAGCGGGACGTCGTCAAGAACGAGCGCCGCCAGCGCTACGACAACGTGCCCTACGGCACCGCTTTCGAGAAGCTCACCGCCCTCGCCTACCCGGAGGGCCACCCCTACCACCACACGCCGATCGGCTCGATGGCCGACCTGGACGCCGCGACCCTGGAGGACGCGCGGGCGTTCTTCCGGACCTACTACGCGCCGAACAACGCGGTGCTGTCGGTCGTCGGCGACATCGACCCGGAGCAGACGCTCGCCTGGATCGAGAAGTACTTCGGCTCCATCCCCTCGCACGACGGCAAGCAGCCCCCGCGGGACGGATCGCTGCCGGACATCATGGGCGAGCAGCTGCGCGAGATCGTCGAGGAGGAGGTCCCGGCCCGCGCCCTGATGGCGGCCTACCGCCTGCCGGAGGACGGCACGCGCGCGTGCGACGCGGCCGACCTGGCCCTCACCGTCCTCGGCGGCGGCGAGTCCTCCCGCCTGTACAACCGGCTCGTACGGCGCGACCGCACGGCCGTCGCCGCCGGGTTCGGGCTGCTGCGGCTCGCCGGAGCGCCCTCACTGGGGTGGCTGGACGTGAAGACGTCCGGTGACGTCGAGGTTCCGGTCATCGAGACCGCCATCGACGAGGAGCTCGCCCGGTTCGCCGAGGAGGGCCCCACGGCCGAGGAGATGGAGCGCGCCCAGGCCCAGCTGGAGCGCGAGTGGCTGGACCGCCTGGGCACGGTCGCGGGCCGCGCCGACGAACTGTGCCGGTACGCCGTCCTGTTCGGCGACCCGCAGCTGGCCCTCACCGCCGTGCAGCGGGTGCTGGAAGTGACCGCCGAGGAGGTCCAGGAGGTCGCCAAGGCCCGCCTGCGCCCCGACAACCGCGCGGTGCTCGTCTACGAGCCCACGGCCCCCGCCGACGAGAACGACGCCACCGACGAGAACGAGGAGGCGGCCAAGTGACCGAGCTCGCCACCATGGACTTCCACCCCCAGCCGCAGGCCGGCGAGCCCAAGCCGTGGGCGTTCCCCGCCCCCGAGCGAGGCAGCCTCGGCAACGGCCTCACCGTGCTGCGCTGCCACCGCCCCGGTCAGCAGGTCGTCGCCGTCGAGGTGCTGCTCGACGCGCCCCTGGACGCCGAGCCGGCCGGACTCGACGGCGTCGCCACCATCATGGCGCGCGCCTTCTCCGAGGGCACCGACAAGCACTCCGCCGAGGAGTTCGCCGCTGAACTGGAGCGCTGCGGCGCCACCCTCGACGCGCTCGCCGACCACCCCGGTGTCCGGCTGAGCCTGGAGGTGCCCGCCTCGCGCCTGGCCAAGGCCCTCGGCCTGCTCGCCGACGCCCTCCGGGCGCCCGCCTTCGCGGACGGCGAGGTCGAACGCCTGGTCCGCAACCGGCTCGACGAGATCCCGCACGAGCTGGCCAACCCGGCCCGCCGCGCGGCCAAGGAGCTGTCCAAGCAGCTGTTCCCGGCCGACACGCGCATGTCGCGCCCGCGCCAGGGCACCGAGGAGACGGTGGCCAACATCGACTCCGCCGCCGTACGGAGCTTCTACGAGAAGCACGTCCGCCCCGCCACGGCCACCGCCGTGGTCGTCGGCGACCTCACCGGCATCGACCTCGACGCGCTGCTCGGCGACACCCTGGGCGCGTGGACCGGCTCGGCCGCCGAGCCGCGCCCGGTGCCCCCGGTGACCGCCGACGACCGGGGCCGCGTCGTCATCGTGGACCGCCCCGGAGCCGTCCAGACGCAGCTGCTGATCGGCCGCACCGGCTCCGACCGGCACGACCGGGTCTGGCCCGCTCAGGTCCTCGGCACCTACTGCCTCGGCGGCACCCTCACCTCCCGCCTGGACCGCGTCCTGCGCGAGGAGAAGGGTTACACCTACGGAGTCCGGGCGTTCGGGCAGGTCCTGCGCTCCGCTCCCGACGGCACGGGCGCCGCGATGCTCGCCATCAGCGGTTCCGTCGACACCCCCAACACCGGCCCGGCCCTGCAGGACCTGTGGACGGTGCTGCGCACGCTCGCGGAGGGCGGACTCACCGACGCCGAGCGCGACGTCGCCGTGCAGAACCTGGTGGGTGTGGCACCGCTGAAGTACGAGACGGCGGCGGCCGTGGCGAGCACGCTCGCCGACCAGGTCGAGCAGCACCTGCCCGACGACTACCAGGCCACGCTCTACCGCCAACTCGCCGCCACGGGCACCGTGGAGGCCACCGCGGCGGTCGTGAACGCCTTCCCGGTGGACCGTCTGGTGACGGTCCTCGTCGGTGACGCCGCGCAGATCAAGGCACCCGTCGAGGCCCTCGGCATCGGCGAAGTCACCGTGGTGGCGGCCGAGTAGCGGCACCCGCGCGGGGTGGCCCTGGTGACCCGAGTGTCACCAGGGCCACCGTTTGTCCGAATTGAGGGAGAGACTGCCTGTCTGCCCTGTGGCATGCGCTACAAAATCCTTGTTGCGTTTGAGGATTGAAGACAGCCGCGTTTAGCGTCTTCCGGGCTGTTCGTCAGGCAGTACGCCGCACCCGCGGCACCGGACAGTCATCGCCGAGTCCCCGTACGGCGCGAGCCAGGGGAGCCGGGGACCCAATGCAGTCCCTGGGGTGAATCGGACGCCCGCGCGTGCAGCGAGGGGGTCCGTAGGAGACCTTCCTGCTCCGAACCCGTCAGCTAACCCGGTAGGCGAGAGGGAAGGAAAGGACCAGCCTCTACATGGCGTTCACGCGCGCCACCGGGAAGCACCGCCGTCCCAGCCGGATGCACCGCACCACCGCCCGCGCGGCGGGTGTCGCGGCCCTCGCCACCACCGGCGTCGTCGGCACCCTCGCGGCACCGGCGCTCGCCGCCGAGCCCGAGGCGGAGCAGACCGGGATCACGCCGGTCATCAGCATCGGCGACTCCGTGGCCGACGAGATCGACGCTCAGGCCGCCGCCCAGAAGCAGGCAGCCCTGGACGCCGCCGCCCGTGAGGCGGCCCAGGAGGCCGCGCGCGAGCGGGCCGCCGAGGCGGCCGAGGAGGCGCGCGAGGCCAAGGAGCGCGCCGCACGCGAGGCGGAGCGCAAGCGCCTCAACACCTTCGTGACCCCGATCACCGCCTCCTACGTCTCCACCGCCTACCGGGCCGGCAGCTCCCTGTGGTCCTCCGGCAGCCACACCGGCATCGACTTCCACGCCTCCAGCGGTACGTCCGTGCACGCGGTCGGCGTCGGCACCGTGGTCGAGGCCGGCTGGGGCGGGGCGTACGGCAACCAGGTCGTGATCAAGATGCACGACGGCACCTACACGCAGTACGGCCACCTGTCGTCCATCGGGGTCTCGGTGGGCCAGTCCGTCTCCGCCGGCCAGCAGATCGGCCTCTCCGGTGCCACCGGCAACGTCACCGGACCGCACCTGCACTTCGAGGCCCGTACGAGCGCCGAGTACGGCTCGGACATCGACCCCGTGGCCTACCTCCGCTCCCACGGCGTGAACGTCTGACGACGAACGTTCGATGACGACCAGGCCTCGGTACGTCTGACGACGTCAAGGCGTCGAAAGCCCCGGCTCCCCGAGCCGGGGTTTTCGTATTTCCGCGCGCGGTCCGCGTTTCCATGCGCGGCCCGGGTCCACGGTCGCTGTCCAAAAAATGTCCATGAAATCCGCCCCGCCGCCGGGAAATCGGCCTCACTGGCCTAGAGTCACTGAACAGGCGTCAATCGTCGACGTTTCACGGGGATTATGGCGGAGGTCGGGCATGCGTATTCCGGCGCACTCGGTGTGCACGGCGATCCGGGACGACATCGTCGCCGGTGTCCACGGGCGCGGCGGCCGCCTCACCGAGGAACTCCTCGCCCGCCGCTACGGAGTCTCCCGCGTCCCCGTCCGCGAGGCCCTGCGCACGCTGGAGGCCGAGGGCTTCGTGGTGACCCGGCGGCACGCGGGCGCGTGCGTCGCGGAGCCCACCGAAGAGGAGGCCGCGGACCTGCTGGAGACCCGTACGCTCCTGGAACCCCTCGGCGCCGCACGGGCCGCACGGCGCCGCACCGAGGCCCACCTCAAGGTGCTGCGCGGGCTGGTCAGGCTGGGGCAGGACCGCGCCAGGCAGGGGCACAGCGACGACCTGCGCTCACTGGACGGGTGGTTCCACGAGACCCTCGCCCAGGCCGCCGGCAGTCCCTCCTTGACGGCGCTGCTGACCCAGCTGCGGCACAAGATCGCCTGGCTGTACGTCGTGGCCGCGCCGGCCGATCCGGCGGAGTGCTGGGCGGAGCACGGCGCGATCACCGACGCGGTGGCCCGGGGTGACGGTGAGCGCGCGCGGGCGCTCATGGCGCTGCACACCGAGCGGTCCGCCGCACTGCACCGGCTGCGGTTCGCCTCCGGGGACGGACGGGCGGCTGTGAGGAATTCGCAACGTGCCGTAAACACGCCGAGTCTGCGTTCTTAACGCGGAGGGGGTATACAAGTGATTCTACTTCGGGGGTGTTTTCCGCTGTCGCCGAAACTGGTTCCGAAAATGGGATTGCAGTTCACGGAGACGGAAAAGGAAAAGCCCGCCCGGTATTCCGGGCGGGCCTTTCGGTGCTGCCGGTTCCGTCGGTCGGACGGACGGACGGTCAGACGTCAGACGGTCTCGGGAAGCTCCTCGAGCCCCTCGGAGACCAGCTTCGCCAGCCGGTCGAGGGCGGCGTCCGCGCCCTCGGCGTCGGAGGCGAGGACGATCTCCTCGCCGCCCTGGGCGCCGAGGCCGAGAACGGCCAGCATGGAGGCCGCGTTGACGGGGGAGCCGTCGGCCTTGGCGATCGTCACCGGGACGCCTGTGGCCGTGGCGGCTCGGACGAAGATGGAGGCGGGGCGGGCGTGGAGGCCCTCGGCCCAGCCGACGTTGACGCGGCGCTCAGCCATGTGATGTGCCCTTCAGGTGTTCAGGTTTCATGTTGTCTAGACCAGTCTTGTCTAGACCAGTTTCCCACATCGTGAAGCATGCCGGGACGGCACCGTGCGCCGTCCCGCGTGGTCGTCGGACCGCGGCCTCGGCCCGACCTTCCGTCCTCCACAGACTGCCTCGCGCCGTTGTCGTACGCGAGCCGTACTCTGGGGCCCATGCAGACCTCGTCGGACCGGCACGAGTATCCCGCCCACTGGGAGGCCGACGTGGTGCTGCGCGACGGCGGCACCGCGCGCGTCCGCCCCATCACCGTTGATGACGCCGAGCGCCTGGTCAGCTTCTACGAGCAGGTCTCCGACGAGTCGAAGTACTACCGCTTCTTCGCGCCGTACCCTCGCCTGTCCGCCAAGGACGTCCACCGCTTCACGCACCACGACTTTGTGGACCGGGTGGGGCTCGCCGCCACCGTCGGCGGCGAGTTCATCGCCACCGTACGCTACGACCGGATCGGCCCCGGTGGAACGCCCGCGGGCGCACCCGCCGACGAGGCCGAGGTCGCCTTCCTCGTCCAGGACGCCCACCAGGGGCGCGGCGTGGCCTCCGCGCTGCTGGAGCACATCGCCGCCGTCGCCCGCGAGCGCGGCATCCGCCGCTTCGCCGCCGAGGTGCTGCCCGCCAACACCAAGATGATCAAGGTGTTCATGGACGCCGGCTACACCCAGAAGCGCAGCTTCGAGGACGGTGTGGTCCGGCTGGAGTTCGGGCTCGAACCGACCGACCGCTCGCTCGCCGTGCAGTACGCGCGTGAGCAGCGCGCGGAGGCGCGTTCCGTGCAGCGGCTGCTGCAGCCCGGCTCGGTCGCGGTCGTCGGCACCGGCCGCACGCCGGGCGGGGTCGGCCGCAGCATCCTCGCCAACATCCGGGACGCGGGCTACACCGGCCGGTTGTACGCCGTGAACAACGCCTTTCCCGAGGACCTGAAGGAGATCGACGGGGTGCCCGCGTGCCGCTCGGTGCGCGACATCGACGGGCAGGTCGACCTCGTCGTCGTCACCGTCCCGGCCGACCGCGTCCCCGACGTCGTCACCGAGTGCGGCGAGCACGGGGTGCAGGGCCTGGTGGTGATCTCCGCCGGGTACGCCGACAGCGGCACCGAGGGACGCGAACGCCAGCGCGCCCTCGTGCGGCAGGCGCGCACCTACGGCATGCGGATCATCGGGCCGAACGCCTTCGGGATCATCAACACCTCCGCGGACGTGCGGCTGAACGCCTCCCTCGCCCCCGAGATGCCCCGCACCGGCCGGATCGGCCTGTTCGCCCAGTCCGGCGCCATCGGCATCGCCCTGCTCTCCCGGCTGCACCGGCGCGGCGGGGGAGTCACCGGCGTCACCGGCGTCTCGACCTTCGTCTCGTCCGGCAACCGTGCCGACGTCTCCGGCAACGACGTCCTCCAGTACTGGTACGACGACCCGGAGACCGACGTCGCGCTGATGTACCTGGAGTCCATCGGCAACCCTCGCAAGTTCACCCGCCTCGCCCGGCGCACGGCGGCCGTCAAGCCCCTGGTCGTGGTGCAGGGCGCCCGGCACGGGGGCGTGGCGCCGCAGGGACACGCCGTGCGGGCGACGCGGCTCCCGCACGCGACGGTCTCCGCGCTGCTGAGGCAGGCCGGCGTGATCCGGGTCGACACGATCACCGACCTGGTCGACGCGGGACTGCTGCTCGCCCGCCAGCCACTGCCGGCCGGGCCGAGGGTGGCCATCCTGGGGAATTCCGAGTCCCTGGGACTGCTGACGTACGACGCGTGTCTCTCCGAGGGGCTGCGGCCGCACCCCCCGCTGGACCTGACGACGGCCGCCTCGGCCGGCGACTTCCACGCGGCGCTCTCCCGCGCGCTGGCCGACGACACCTGCGACGCGGTGGTGGTGACCGCGATCCCCACGGTGGGGGAGATGCCGGGGGCGGCCGGTGACGCCGAGCTGGCGGAAGCCCTGCGGTCGGCGGCGGCCGCGGTGCCGACGAAGCCGGTCCTCGTGGTGCACGTGGAGCTGGGCGGCCTCGCGGAGGCCCTGTCCGCGGCGGCGAGCACGGCACCGCAGGCGCCGGCGCCCGCCGAGACACGTCCGGGCCCGGCCGGTCCCGAGCGCGCCGGGCCACCGGCAGCCCCCGGCCCCCACGCCGCACCGGCCACCGAGCCCCGGACGCCCTCCACGGCAGGTGCCGCCCGGCCCGACGCCCTGGAGCAGCCGCCCGCGGCCGCACCCGCCACCCCTGACGCTCCCGCCGCCCCCGCCCGCCCCACCGCACCTGTCCCACCAGCCGCCCCCGGTGCCCCCGCCGCATCGCTCACCCCGCCCACCGACCGCGGTACCCGTCTCATCCCCGCCTACCCCGCCGCCGAACGCGCCGTCCGGGCCCTCGCCCAGGCCGTCTCCTACGCCCAGTGGCGACGCGACGCCGCCGACCCCGGCAAGGTGCCGGAGTACGAGGACATCGACGAGAAGGGCGCCGCCGGCCTGATCGCCGGGCACCTCGCGCGCGGGCAGGGGCTCACCCTCGGCGACGCGGAGACCTGCGAGCTGCTCGCCAGGTACGGCATCCACGTCCACCGCGCCCTGCCCGCCCCCACCCCCGACGACGCGGTGGCCGCCGCGCGCACCATCGGCTACCCCGTCGCCCTCAAAGCCACCGCCCCGCACCTGCGCCACCGGGCCGACCTGGGCGGCGTACGCCTCGACCTGGCGGACGAGGAGCAACTCCGGCGGGCCTACGCGGAATTGACCGAGCTGTTCGGGACGCCCGCGGAGCTGCGCCCGGTGGTGCAGGGCATGGCACCGCGCGGCGTCGACACCGTCGTACGCGCGGTCATCGACCCGGCGGCCGGCGCCGCGCTCTCCTTCGGGCTCGCCGGGGCGGCCACCCAGCTGCTCGGCGACATGGCGCACCGGCTGATTCCGGTCACCGACCGCGAGGCGACCTCGCTCATCCGCTCGATCCGCACGGCGCCCCTCCTCTTCGGCTGGCGCGGCTCGGCCCCGGTCGACTCCGCCGCCCTGGAGGAACTGCTGCTGCGGGTCTCCCGACTGGTCGACGACCATCCGGAGGTCGTCGCGGTCACCCTGGAACCGGTCGTCGTCGCCCCGCGCGGCCTGAGCGTCCTCAGCGCCTCCGTCCGCCTCGCTCCCCCTCCCGCCCGGGACGACCTGGGCCCGCGGACCCTGCCCGCCTACTGACCGCGCGGCGCCCGGGACGGGTGCCGCACAGGCGTCCCG
This sequence comes from Streptomyces mutabilis, assembly GCF_046628145.1. Lineage (NCBI taxonomy): Bacteria > Bacillati > Actinomycetota > Actinomycetes > Kitasatosporales > Streptomycetaceae > Streptomyces > Streptomyces mutabilis. The sequence continues at coordinate 5,875,235 of NZ_CP176874.1, forward strand.
CGCAGTCGGTGGGCCCCCGTAGGATGGACGGCATGGCCAAGACCAGTACGACGACCCAGGGGCTGCGAGCGGCGATCGAGCGCAGCGGCTACTACCCGGCCCTCGTGGCCGAGGCGGTGGAGGCCGCCGTGGGCGGCGAGCCCGTGCGGTCGTACCTGGTCCACCAGGAGACGACGTTCGACCAGAACGAGGTGCGCCGGCACGTGACCGTGCTCGTGCTCACCGGCAACCGCTTCATCGTCAGCCACACCGACGAGCAGGCCGCCGACGACACCTCCCCGACGCCGTACGCCACGACGTCCACGGAGTCCGTCAAGCTCGGCCGGATCTCGTCCATCGTCGTCAGCCGCGTCGTCGCCAACCCGGAGCAGTACAAGCCGGGCACCCTGCCCCGCGAGATCGTGCTCACCATCGGCTGGGGCGCCGTCGCCCGCCTCGACCTGGAGCCCGCCGCCTGCGGCGACCCCAACTGCGAGGCCGACCACGGCTACACCGGCAGCTCGACCGCCGACGACCTGAGCCTGCGCGTCAGCGAGGCCGGTGACGGCCCGGAGACGGTGCGCCAGGCGCTCGCCTTCGCGCAGGCCCTCTCCGAGGCGACGGCGGACACCCGCTGATGGTCCAGCCCGCAGCCTGGGACACCGACCCGGAGCCCCTCCCCGTCGACTCCGCCCCCGTACCCGAGTACGGCACGGGCTCCCTCGCCGACCTGCTGCCCACCCTGGCCGCGGGCCTCGGCGTCCCCGGCGTGACCGCCGGCATCACCGAACTGACCCCCGCCGACCGGAACTGCGTGTTCCTGATCGACGGCCTCGGCTGGGAGCAACTGCGCGCCCACCCCGAGGACGCCCCCTTCATGACCTCGCTCCTGGGTAGCTCGCGCGGGGGCACCGGCCGCCCGATCACCGCCGGCTATCCGGCGACCACCGCGACCTCCCTCGCGTCCGTCGGCACCGGCCTGCCGCCGGGCGCCCACGGCCTGCCCGGATACACGGTGCGCAATCCGGACACCGGCGAGCTGATGAACCAGCTGCGCTGGCAGCCGTGGACGGCGCCGGGCGCCTGGCAGCCGTACCCCACCGTCTTCGACCTCGCCCACCGGGCGGGTGTGCATGCCGCCCAGGTCTCCTCCCCGACCTTCGCGAACACCCCGCTGACCAAGGTCGCGCTCAGTGGCGGCACGTTCCACGGCCGGCTGTCCGGCGAGGACCGCATGGACCTCGCCGCCGAGCAGCTGGCCGGCGCCGACCGCGCGCTCGTCTACACGTACTACGCCGAGGTCGACGGCGCCGGCCACCGCTTCGGCGTCGACTCCGACACCTGGCGCGGCCAGCTCGCCCACGTCGACCGGCTCGTCCAGCGCCTCGCCGAGCAACTGCCGCCGCGCAGCGCCCTGTACGTCACCGCCGACCACGGCATGATCGACGTGCCCTTCGACGAGGACCACCGCATCGACTTCGACGAGGACTGGGAGCTGAAGGCGGGCGTCGCCCTCCTCGGCGGCGAGGGCCGCGCCCGGCACGTGTACGCGGTCCCCGGCGCGCACAACGACGTGCTGACCTGCTGGCGCGAAGTACTCGGCGAACAGTTCTGGGTGGCTTCGCGCGACGAGGCGATCGAGGCGGGCTGGTTCGGCCCCCGCATCGACGACCGGGTGTACGACCGCATCGGCGACGTGGTCGCCGCCGCGCGGGACGACGTCCTGCTCATCGCCTCGGAGCGGGAGCCGAAGGAGTCGTCGATGGTCGGCAACCACGGCTCGATGACCCCCGCCGAGCAGCTCGTCCCCCTGCTCGAAGTACGCTCCTGACCCCCTCCGCCCCCTCGATCCCGCTGCCGAAAGGTGCTCAACCCCTCATGCCCGAGCTGGTCTTCTTCTCCGGAACGATGGACTGCGGGAAGTCGACACTGGCTCTCCAGATCGAGCACAACCGCTCGGCGCGCGGCCTGGCCGGCATGATCTTCACCCGCGACGACCGCGCCGGCGAGGGCAAGCTCTCCTCACGCCTCGGCCTGGTCACCGACGCGGTCGAGGTCGAGGACGGCCAGGACCTGTACGCGTACGTCGTCGACCACCTCTCCCAGGGCGGACGCGCGGACTACGTGATCGCGGACGAGGCGCAGTTCCTCGCTCCGGAGCAGATCGACCAGCTCGCGCGGGTGGTCGACGACCTCGGCATCGACGTGTACGCCTTCGGCATCACCACCGACTTCCGCTCCAAGCTGTTCCCCGGCTCCCAGCGCCTGGTCGAACTCGCCGACCGCGTGGAGGTGCTTCAGGTCGAGGCCCTGTGCTGGTGCGGCGCCCGCGCCACGCACAACGCCCGGACGGTCGGCGGGGTCATGGTCGTCGAAGGTGCCCAGGTGGTCGTCGGCGACGTCGCCCACTCCGCCGACGAGGTCGGCTACGAGGTGCTGTGCCGACGCCACCACCGGCGCCGGATGACGGCGGCGACGTCCCACGCGGCGGCGCTGTCACCGGACGTGCTGCCGGTGTCCCCCGCCTGACGTCCGGCCTCAGCCGATACGGGCTCCCGCGCCGTCGACCCGGACCCGCCGATCGCCCGCGCGCAGCGTCACCGTCAGCTCGCCCGGCCGCCCCAGGTCCTCCCCCTGGTACAGGGTGAGCACGGCGTCGTCGGGCACGAGACCGAGCTCACGGGCGTACGCCCCGAACGCGGCGGCCGCGGCGCCAGTCGCCGGGTCCTCGACGACGCCACCGACGGGGAACGGGTCACGGACGTGGAAGACGGTGGCCGACTCGCGCCACACCAACTGGACCGTGGTCAGGTCCAGGCGGTGCATCAGGGTCTCCAGGCGTGCGAAGTCGTACGCCAGGTCCGCGAGGCGGGCTCGCGTCGCCGCCGCGAGCACGAGATGGCGCGCGCCGGCGAAGGCGATCCGGGGCGGGAACGCCGGATCGAGATCGGCGGCCGGCCAGTCGAGCGCCGCGAGCGCCTCCGCGAGGTCGGCGTCGGCGACGTCCTCGACGTGCGGCTCGACACTGGTGAGTGCGGCCCGGAACGCCCCGCCCTCCTCGGTGACCTCCACCGGCACGGTGCCGGCGCGCGTCGCGAACAGCAGCTCCCCGGGCCCGATCCGCTCGGCCAGAGCCACGGCGGCCGCGACGGTGGCGTGCCCGCAGAACGGCACCTCGGCCTTGGGGCTGAAGTAGCGGATCCGGTACGCCCGCCCCTCCTGGCCGCCGAGCCCCTCCGGGGGCGGGGTCAGGAACGCGCTCTCCGAGTACCCGAGTTCGGCGGCGATGGCCAGCATGTCGCCGTCGTCCAGGCCGGCCGCGTCCAGGACGACACCGGCGGGGTTCCCGCCGTCGGGGGCACTGGAGAACGCCGTGTAGCGAAGGACCTCGGGCCGCGTCACGTTTGTCGTCATGCTCGCGGCAACAGCGGGTGGACCGGGGCTATTCCGGCCCCGGCTCCCACTGGTTCGTCACCGACGCGGGCGCGAGGTCCGCTAGGCCGGGGCGTCCACGGCCCGGGACCGTCCGCCCTGCAGCACCGCGAACCGCGCCCCTTCCGGATCCGCCACCATCGCCACCCGGCCGTGCTCGGTGTCCCCGGCGGGCTCGATGACGTGCCCGCCCAGACCGATGACGCGCTCCAGGGACTCCTCCGCGTCTGCCACCCGGAAGTACGTCACCCAGTGCGGCCCCCGGTCGCGGGACAGGGCGTCGCCGACGCCGCGGATGCCGGCCACCGGGCGTCCGTCCAGGAGCAGGGTCATGTAGTCGACGTCGGTGGTGACCTCCGGGACCAGCTCGAAGCCGAACACGGTCTCGTAGAACTTGGCGACGCCCGCCGACTCGTAGGTCATCAGCTCGTTCCACACCGGTGTGCCGGGCACTCCCGTGACGGCCGTGCCGAGGTGGGCCGCGGCCTGCCAGACACCGAAGACGGCGCCCGCCGGGTCGGAGCCGATGGCCAGGCGGCCGGCCTCGCCCGCGTCGAGCGGGCCCACGCCGACCGTGCCACCGCACAGGCGTACCGTTTCGGCCGTCCGGTTGACGTCGTCCGACGCGAAGTAGGGCGTCCAGGCGATGGGGAGGAGCCGGTCCGGCGGCAGCTGGCCGACACCGGCCACCTCGTGTCCGTCGAGCAGCGCCCGTGCGTAGGGGCCGAGTTGCTGGGGGCCGGGCCGGAACTCCCAGCCGAACAGCGCTCCGTAGAAGTCGTGGGTCGCGGCCGGCCCGTGCACCATCAGACTCACCCAGCAGGGTGTGCCGGGTGCGCGCCGGGCGTTCGTCTCGCCGTTCCGGCCTGCCGACCCCCGTGCGTCGGTCATCGTCACTCTCTTCTCGGCCCTGCGCGGGCCGTGCGTCCGCTTGCGCTCTGACGGATTCCGTTCCGACGGACCTTCGCGCCGGTGCCGGCACCGCAGCCGGTGCCGGGCCCTTCGGGCTTGCCCGTGGGGCGGCCCGGCTGTCCGGGTGGTACAGCATGTGCTCGAACCCGTACGCCTCGTGATCGGTGCTGCCCGGCGGGCAGAGTAGCCCGACATCGGCGCGGCGGCCACTCGGTACGCCAGGATGGGGCCATGAACGCCATCATCTCCGCAACCGAACTCGCGAAAGAACTCGCGGGCGGTGACCCGCCGGTCCTGCTCGACGTCCGCTGGCAGCTGAGCACCGCGGCGGCGGGCGGGGCCCCGCCCTTCGACGGCCGGGCCGAGTACGCCGCCGGGCACCTTCCCGGCGCTGTCTTCGTCGACCTGGACAAGGAGCTCGCCTCCGCGCCCGGCGCCGGCGGCCGGCATCCGCTGCCGGACGTGGCGGAGTTCGGCGCCGCGATGCGCCGGGCGGGCGTGTCCTCGGGCCGGCCGGTCGTCGTCTACGACGGCGGACAGGGGTGGGCGGCGGCCCGCGCCTGGTGGCTGCTGCGCTGGGCGGGTCACCCGAACGTGCGAGTCCTCGACGGGGGGTTGCCGTCCTGGGAGGCGCCGTTGTCCACGGACGTCGCCGTCCCCACGGAGGGCGACTTCACGCCCGAGCCGGGCGGGGCGGGGTTGCTGGACGCCGACGGGGCGGCCGCGCTGGCCCGGTCCGGGGTGCTGTTCGACGCCCGCGCGGGGGAGCGGTACCGGGGTGAGGTCGAGCCGATCGACCCGGTCGGCGGCCACATCCCGGGGGCCGTGTCCGCGCCTACGGCGGACAACGTGGCGGCGGACGGCCGCTTCCTGCCCGCGGAGGAACTCCGCGGGCGCTTCGAGGCCCTGGGCGCGACGGAGGGCGAAGCGGTCGGCGTGTACTGCGGCTCGGGCGTGTCGGGCGCCCACGAGGTGCTGGCGCTGGCGGTGGCGGGCATTCCGGCGGCGCTGTACGTCGGTTCGTGGTCGGAGTGGTCGGCGGACCCGTCGCGACCGGTGGCGGTGGGGCCCGACCCCCAGTAGGGCCACCGCGTGTGACGGGGGCGCGTCCGCGTGGGCGCGCCCCCGTCACACATGCACAAGACGTACTGCTCCTGCTACTCCTGCTTCTTCCGCCGCGTCCCGAACACGATCTCGTCCCAGCTCGGCACGGCCGCCCGGCGGCCCGGGCGTACCCCGTCGGCCTCTGCCTGGCGGTCGGTGGAGCCGGTGAGGCGGTCGCGGTGGCTGCCCACCGAGCGCGGCATGAGCACGTCGGCGTAGGCGGAACCGGCCGACGCGGCGGGGGCCGGAGGCTCCTCCACCTCAGGCTCCTCGGCGGGCTCCTCGGCCGGTTCGGGCGCGCGCTCGGGCACCACCAGGTCGCCCCGGAAGCTCGGCACTGCCTCCAGCAGGCTGGTGAGCGAGTCGCGTTCGCGTTCGGCCGAGGCCGTGGCCGCGGTCTCCTCGGCGGGCTCCGACGGCGGCGGCGCGGGCAGGCTCGGCCGCTCCCGCTGCTCCCGGTCGAGCGTGCGGTCCAGCGGCCGGTCGCGCGGCAGCCGTGCGATGCGCGGGACGAACGGGAAGCTGGGCTCGGGCGCGGCGAGGTCGTCGGACTCGCCGATCAGCGTGCGCGCCTCCGCGTCGACGGCCTGGACGAGGCGCCTGGGCGGGTCGTAGGTCCAGCTCGCCGAGTGGGGTTCGCCCGCGACCATGTAGACCAGCAGCACTTCCCAGGTGCCGTCGTCGCGGCGCCAGGAGTCCCACTGGACGGTGTCCTTGTCGGCGCCGCGCAGCAGCAGCCGCTCCTGCACGGCCTCGCCGAGGGGCGGCCCGGAGTTCTCGCCGGGGCGGCGGACGGGGGTCTTGCGGGCCCGTTCCGCCATGAAGGCGCGCTCGGCCAGCACGGGGCCCTCGAACCGCCGTACGCGGTCGACGGGGATGCCGGCCATCTGGGCGACCTCTTCCGCGGTCGCGCCGGCTCGTATACGTGCCTGGATGTCGCGGGGGCGGAGATGGCTCTCCACCTCGATCTCGATCTGGCCGAGGCGGGGACGGTCGCCGCGTACGGCGGCCCGGAGCCGCTCGTCGATCGGAAGCGTGTACTCCGTGCTGTCCGCAGCCTTCAGCACCAGCCGTGTGCCGTCATTCGAGACGGCCACGACACGCAGTTCGGGCATGGGGACCTCCCGGGTGGTGCCTGCCGACGTCACGTGCGTCGCTGCTTCCGCTCTGTCGAGTGTGGCCTGCCCGGGTGCAGCCTGCCACAACCTTGCCGAGTTGCCCGGCGTGTCGGGCACGGGCCCTGGATCGCCGTTATGGCACGGTTACCTGTTCGCAACGCTGGGTGACGACTTTCGTCACCCTGTGCAACTAGCCCCCTCCCGGCGGTCCTTCACGGTCCCGGGCCCCCGGTCGGGAGACCGGACCCAGGGCTCGCAACAGTACTCCATTCGGGCCACGTGCGTGGATTGGCGCGCCGTCCAACTTCTGGCAAGAGGTGACGCTTGGCCGTCCCTGACGCGATTTCCGCGATCTTGGCGTGGCGTACTTCACGCAATCACCAGAAACGGAACTAATGGTTTCGTCCGCACGTCCCTTTCTCGTGCAGTTGATCGATCGCGTACGGGAAAGACAGGCAAGGTCCGGGGATGCGTGAAAAGTCCGATGACGCAGGCGAGACGGATACGCGTACGGAGGTGGGAGCCAGGCGGATCGACCTGAGCGTGCCACAGGTCGCGGGCAGCGCCCTGGCCGCGGTGGTGGCGGCCAAACTCGCCTCGTCCTTCGGCGTGTACGGCACCATCCTCGGCGCCGGCCTGATCAGCGTCGTCGCCACCTGCGGAGGCTCGGTCCTCCAGCACTTCTTCAAGCGCACCGGCGAGCAGCTCCGGGTCAAACGCACGGGTGCCGTGCGGTCCGCACCGGTCGCGGCGTCGGGACCCGTTCCCGCCGTGACCCCGGGGGAGTTCACCGAGGGCACCGTCTACCGCGCGCGGGCCAAGGGGTGGAAGCGTCCGCTGGTCGCGGCGGCCCTCGTCTTCGGCGTCACCATGGGCGGGATCACCGCGTACGAACTCGTCTCCGGCGAGAACCTGAGCGGCGGCCACAGCACCACCGTCGGCAGTGCCTTCTCCGGCCACGCCAAGTCCTCTCCGGACTCGGGGAAGTCGGGCGGGTCACAGGACTCCGGCGACGGCTCCGGGGACTCCCGCGACCAGGACTCCGGCGGTTCCGATGACTCCCGGGGCCCCGGTTCCGGCGACGACACCCCGGCGGCCACCCCGTCCGGGACCCCGAGCGGAACCGGCGGCGACACGTCCTCGGGCGGCACCTCCCAGGAGGACGGCGGTACGGCGTCCACCCCGACGCCCACCCCGGACGCCACCGGGGACGACGGCTCCGGCGACGCCACGAGCCCGGCCCCGGACGCCTCGGCTACGGCCCCAGAACCCGGCGCAAGTAGTCGTTCCGGAACAGACGATCAGGGTCAAGACGGTCCCGCAGCGCCGTGAACTCGCCGAAGCGCGGATACACCCGGGAGAAGTACTCGGCGTCCCGGGTGTGCAGCTTGCCCCAGTGCGGCCGCCCCTCGTGCGCGGTGAAGATGCGCTCGGCGGCGGTGAAGTACGCCTGGTAGGGCGTCCCCCGGAACATGTGGACGGCGACGTACGCGCTGTCGCGGCCCGACGCGGTGGACAGCGTGATGTCGTCGGCCGGGGCCGTGCGCACCTCGACCGGGAAGCTGATCCGCAGCCGCGACCGGTCCACCATCGCCTTCAGTTCGCGCAGGGTCTCACCGACGGCCTCACGCGGAACGGCGTACTCCATCTCCACGAACCGCACCCGGCGCGGTGATGTGAAGACCTTGTAGGGAGTGTCCGTGTACGTCCGCGCGGAGAGTGCCTTGCTGGAGATCCGCGCGATCGCGGGCACGGTGGCGGGCACCGCGCGGCCGACCCAGTTGGCCGCCTGGAAGACGCCGTTGGACAGGAACTCGTCCTCGAACCAGCCCTTCAGCCGTCCCACCGGCTGCTCGGGGCCGGCGCTGCGGTTGTTGCGCTTGGTACTGGTGTTGCCGGTGTGCGGGAACCAGTAGAACTCGAAGTGTTCGTTCTCGGCCCAGAGTTCGTCGAACTCGGCGAGGACCCGCTCGAAGGGCATCGGTTCCTCGCGGGCCGTGAGGAGGAAGACCGGCTCGACGGCGAAGGTGATCGCGGTGACGATGCCCAGCGCTCCCAGGCCGATCCGGGCGGCGGCGAAGACCTCGGGATTCTCCCGTTCGGAACAGGTCAGCACCGAGCCGTCGGCGGTGACCATCTCCAGGCCCCGGATCTGGGCGGCGATCGAGGCGGACTCGCGGCCGGTGCCGTGGGTGCCGGTGCTGGCGGCCCCCGAGACGGTCTGCTCCATGATGTCGCCCATGTTCGTCAGCGACAGGCCCTCCCGCGCGAGCGCCAGGTTGAGCCGCTTGAGCGGGGTGCCGGCCTCGACGGTGACGGTCATCGCGTCGCGGTCGATACGGCGGATGCCGGTCATCAGGTCGGGACGTATCAGCACACCGTCCGTCGCCGCGATCGACGTGAAGGAGTGTCCGGTGCCGACGGCCTTGACCCGCAGCCCCTCCTCGGCCGCCTCGCGGACGGCCTCGGCCAGCTCGTCGACGGAGGCGGGAGCGACCTCCCGCGCGGGGCGCACGGAGACGTTGCCGCCCCAGTTACGCCATGTGCGGTTCTTCCCGTTCGCCGTCCCGCTCGCCGTGCGTGTGCTGCTCAACGGTCCCTCCCCGACGCTGAGCCGGCCGCTTGAGCCGGCGGTACCCGAGGAAACCGACCGCGACCGCGACGGCCCCGGCCACCGCCGGAACCCCGTACCCGGCACGCGCCCCGGAGGCGTCGATCACCCAGCCGCCCGCGGAGGAGCCGAGTGCGACCCCGACCGCCAGGCCGGTGCTCACCCAGGTCATGCCCTCGGTGAGCTGCGTGCGCGGTACGTGCTGGTCGATGAGGGACATCGTCGTGATCATCGTGGGAGCGATGGACAGACCCGCAACGAACAGCGCCGCGGCCAGAAACAGCAGGTTTCCGACCAGTAGGAGGGGGATCATACTCACGGCCATCGCACAGACGCCCAGCAGCCAGCGCCGCTCGGGCGGCCCGGCGAAGCGCAGCAGCCCGAAGACCATGGCCGCCGTGCACGATCCGGCCGCGTAGAGGGCGAGGACGAGGCTGGCGGCCGCCTTGTGCCCCTCCTCCTCGGCGAACGCCACGGTGACCACGTCGATGGCCCCGAAGATCGCCCCCGTGGCCACGAAGGTGGCGACCAGGACCTGGAGCCCCCGGGAGGCCAGCGCGGTGCCGCCGCCCTTGTCCTCGCGCGGGTGCGGCTCGGGCTCGGTGGCGCGCTGCGAGGTCAGCCAGAAGACGCCCGTCGCCAGGAAGCAGGCGGCCAGCAGCGGCCCGGCCTCCGGGAACCAGGCCGTGGACAGGCCGATGGAGATGATCGGCCCGAAGATGAAGCAGACCTCGTCCACCACGGACTCGAACGAGTACGCGGTGTGCAGCTGCGGGGTGCCCCGGTACAGCGCCGCCCAGCGGGCCCGGACCATCGCGCCGAGGCTCGGCACGCAGCCGATGCCGACGCAGGCCGCGAACAGCACCCAGTCCGGCCACCCGTAGTGCGCGGCGGGCAGCAGCACGGCCGCCGCGGTCAGCGACACCAGGGTCGCCGGGCGCAGCACCCGCCGCTGCCCGTACCGGTCGACCAGACGGGAGACCTGCGGTCCGGCCACGGCGGCGGCGAGCGCGATGGTGGCCGACAGGGCACCGGCCAGTCCGTACCGCCCGGTGAGCTGCGAGATCATCGTCACCACGCCGATGCCCATCATCGACAGCGGCATCCGGCCGAGGAACCCCGCGGTCGAGAAGGCCTTGGTGCCGGGAGCGGCGAACAGGGCGCGGTAGGGACTGGGCAACGCGGTCTCCGGAAACGGCTCAGTGGAGTGCTCGGTAAGGTCCGAACGCAGTCGATACAGATTACTCGTGCAAGCGTGCGGGAAACACCCCGCAGAACGCCCGGAATCACGCCCGCGGCCTGCTGTGACGCGCGGCGGGACCCCACCGTTGGTCGGGTGTCAGTGGCGGGTGGCAGGATCGAGACATGCCAGACGTGCTCGATGCCAGCCCCTACGACGCCCTGCTCCTGCTCTCGTTCGGCGGCCCCGAGGGCCCCGACGACGTGGTCCCGTTCCTGGAGAACGTGACGCGCGGGCGCGGCATCCCCAAGGAACGCCTCAAGGAAGTCGGCCAGCACTACTTCCTCTTCGGCGGGGTCAGCCCCATCAACGACCAGAACCGCGCCCTGCTGGACGCCCTGCGCAAGGACTTCGCCGAGCACGGCCTGGACCTGCCGGTCTACTGGGGCAACCGCAACTGGGCGCCGTACCTGACGGACACCCTGCGCGAGATGGTCCGCGACGGACGCCGCCGCATCCTCGTCCTCGCCACCAGCGCCTACGCGTCGTACTCGGGCTGCCGCCAGTACCGCGAGAACCTCGCGGACGCGCTCGCCGCCCTGGAGGCCGAGGGCCTGGAGCTGCCGAAGATCGACAAGCTCCGGCACTACTTCAACCACCCGGGCTTCGTGGAGCCCATGGTCGACGGGGTCCTCCGGTCCCTCGCCGAGCTGCCCGAGGAGGTGCGGGAAGGCGCCCACATCGCCTTCTGCACCCACTCGATCCCCAACTCCGCCGCCGACACCTCCGGCCCGGTCGAGGAGCACGGTGACGGCGGGGCGTACGTGCGCCAGCACCTGGACGTGGCGCAGGTGATCGCCGACGCCGTCCGCGAGCGCACCGGCGTCGACCACCCCTGGCAGCTCGTCTACCAGTCGCGGTCCGGTGCCCCGCACATCCCGTGGCTGGAGCCCGACATCTGCGATCACCTGGAGGAGCGCCACGCCGCCGGCGTCCCCGCGGTGGTGATGGCCCCCATCGGATTCGTCTCCGACCACATGGAGGTCCTGTACGACCTCGACACGGAGGCCACGGCCAAGGCGGAGGAGCTGGGGCTGCCCGTGCGCCGCTCGGCCACCGTGGGCGCCGACCCGCGGTTCGCCGCCGCGGTCCGCGACCTGATCATGGAGCGGGCCGCCGACGAGCGCGGCCAGGAGGTCGCGCCCTGCGCCCTCGGCGCGCTCGGCGCCGGCCACAACCTGTGCCCGGTCGGCTGCTGCCCCGCCCGAGCCCCCCGCCCCGCCGCCGCGGGCGCCGACAGTCCCTACGCGTGAGGAGCCCCGTGACCGACGTGACGCCCGACCCGCTCCACGCCGAGCTGCTGAAGATCGCCCAGGAGGCCGCCCACCGCGCGGGCGAGCTGCTGCGGGACGGCCGACCGGCCGACCTGGCGGTCGCCGCCACCAAGTCCAGCCCGATCGACGTGGTCACCGAGATGGACATCGCGGCGGAGAAGCTGATCACCGGCCTGATCGCCGACCGACGCCCCGACGACGGCTTCCTCGGCGAGGAGGGCGCGGCCATCGAGGGCACCAGCGGCATCCGCTGGGTCGTCGACCCGCTCGACGGCACGGTCAACTACCTGTACGGGCTGCCCACCTGGGCGGTCTCCATCGCCGCCGAGCAGGACGGCGAGCGGGTGGCCGGCGTGGTCGTCGCCCCGATGCGGGGCGAGGCGTACCACGCGGTGCTGGGCGGCGGCGCCTGGGCCACGGGCGCCTGGGACGGCGAACGCAGGCTCGCCTGCCGCGCCCCGGCCCCGCTGGACCAGGCCCTCGTCTCCACCGGCTTCAACTACGTCGCCGACGTCCGCGCCGAGCAGGCCGAGATCGCGCGGCGGCTGATCCCGCTGGTGCGCGACATCCGGCGCGGCGGCTCCGCCGCGATCGACCTGTGCGACGTGGCCGCCGGCCGCCTCGACGGCTACTACGAGCGCGGGCTGCACCCGTGGGACCTCGCGGCCGGGGACCTGATCGCCCGGGAGGCGGGCGCGGTGACCGGTGGACGCCCCGGTGAGCGCCCCTCCGCCGACCTGACGATCGCGGCCACCCCGGAGGTCTTCGAGCCCCTCCAGCGGCTCCTGACGGACTTCGGCGCGTAGGCCTCCGGCGCCCGGGCGGGAGTGCCGGGCAGCGCCGGGGGAGGCCGCGCCGGCACTGGACCGGCCCGGCAGGCACCTGGTCCCGAGCCGTGGCCTCAACTGCCCAACCGCCGGACGGCACCACGCACGACAGGGCCCCGGCGCTGGATCCCGCCGGGGCCCTGTCGTCGACGGGCTGGTCAGACGCTGGTCGTGCCGACCTCCACGCCGTGCTCGGCAGCGAGACGGCGCAGGTCGTCGAGCTCTCCCAGCTCCACCTCGACGAGGAACTCGTCCCCCTCGTCGCGGGCCCGGGACAGGTCGGACTCGGTCGTCTTTATGCGCTGCAGAAGTCCTGCGGTGAAAGCGTCCATGCTGCGCCCCCTCGTCCTGGGTCGTGGGTCGATGGCACGGGGGTGTGCCGTTCGGAAGGGGCGATCACGTCTCCGGTGGAGTGCCCAGCGCTGCCCTGCCGGGCGGCGACCGTGCCGGACACCCACGCCCGCTCTGCGGAAGCGGACCGCGGCATACCGCGCGGTGACGCGGTACAGGCAGAGCGTGATCGCGGGGTGTAAAGCCGTCCTCCCCCCGCGCCCTTCCGCGGAAACCTCAACCACGCGAGAAAATCTCGCATTCCCGCTCGCGCACCGGTGTTCCTCCCGGACCCTCACCCGCCTTACAGCCGACTTATGGCCGAAAAGGGCAGGATGGAGGCAACACACCCCGCCAACCCCTGCCCTCGTGCGCCCGGGAAGCGCTACGCGGGTGGACACAGGAAGGACAGCGACGTGCGCGTACTCGTCGTCGAGGACGAGCAACTGCTCGCCGATGCGGTGGCCACCGGGCTGCGCCGGGAGGCCATGGCCGTCGACGTCGTGTACGACGGTGCGGCCGCCCTGGAGCGCATCGGCGTCAACGACTACGACGTGGTCGTCCTCGACCGCGACCTCCCGCTCGTGCACGGCGACGACGTGTGCCGCAAGATCGTCGAGCTGGGCATGCCCACGCGCGTGCTGATGCTCACGGCCTCCGGCGACGTCAGCGACCGGGTGGAGGGACTGGAGATCGGTGCCGACGACTACCTGCCCAAGCCCTTCGCGTTCAGCGAGCTGATCGCACGCGTGCGCGCCCTGGGCCGGCGGACCAGCGTGCCCCTGCCGCCGGTGCTGGAGCGCGCCGGGATCAAGCTCGACCCGAACCGCCGCGAGGTGTTCCGGGACGGCAAGGAGGTGCAGCTCGCGCCGAAGGAGTTCGCCGTACTGGAGGTACTCATGCGCAGCGAGGGCGCGGTCGTCTCGGCGGAGCAGCTGCTGGAGAAGGCCTGGGACGAGAACACCGACCCGTTCACCAACGTCGTGCGAGTGACCGTCATGACCCTGCGCCGCAAACTGGGCGAGCCGCCCGTCATCGTCACCGTCCCCGGCTCCGGCTACCGGATCTGATCGACCGTGGCGACGACACCCGCGCCCCCCGGGGCGCCCCCGAAGCCCACCTGGGACCCGCGCTCGGCCACCCCGATGCCATGGCTGCGGCCCACCATCCGGATAAGGCTCACGCTGCTGTACGGCGGCATGTTCCTGATCGCCGGCATCCTGCTGCTGTCGATCATCTACCTGCTCGCCGCGGAGGCGGTGCGCACCGGCAACCAACCGCTCTACAAGATCGTCGACTACCAGGACCTCAAGGTCGCGAGCAACGACTGCCCGGGAGTCGCCAGCGGCGGCCTGTCGCTGTCGGAGTTCAACGCCGCGATCAGCGACTGCATGGACCACCAGCGCCAGGTCGCCCTGGACCGGCTGCTCAGCCGCTCGCTGCTGGCTCTGCTCGGCCTCGCCGTGATCGCCTTCGCCTTCGGCTACGCCATGGCCGGACGCGTCCTGTCGCCGCTGGGCCGGATCACCCGCACCGCGCGCGCGGTGGCGGGCTCCGACCTCTCCCGGCGGATCGAGCTGGACGGCCCGGACGACGAGCTCAAGGAGCTGGCGGACACCTTCGACGACATGCTGGAGCGGCTGCAGCGGGCCTTCACCGCCCAGCAGCGCTTCGTCGGCAACGCCTCCCACGAGCTGCGCACACCGCTGGCGATCAACCGGACCCTGCTGGAAGTGCACCTGTCCGATCCGGGCGCCCCGGTGGAACTCCAGCAGCTCGGCAAGACGATGCTGGCCACCAACGAACGCAGCGAGCAGCTCGTCGAGGGCCTGCTGCTGCTCGCCCGCAGCGACAACCAGATCGTCGAGCGCAAACCGGTGGACCTCGCGGAGGTGGCCGGGCAGGCCATCGACCAGGTGCACGCCGAGGCGGACGCCAAGGGCGTGGAGATCCGCGGCACCCGGGAGCCCGCGGTGGTCCAGGGCAACGGCGTCCTGCTGGAGCGGATCGCCCTGAACCTCGTCCAGAACGCCGTGCGCTACAACGTGGCGGAACAGGGCTGGGCCGAGGTCACCACCTCGGTCGAGAACGGCCAGGCGGTCCTGGTGGTCACCAACACCGGCCCGGTGGTGCCGGCGTACGAGATCGACAACCTCTTCGAGCCGTTCCGCCGCCTGCGCACCGAGCGCACGGGGAGCGACAAGGGGGTCGGCCTCGGTCTGTCCATCGCGCGGTCGGTGGCCCGGGCGCACGGCGGTCACATCTACGCGCAACCGCGCGAGGGCGGAGGGCTCGTGATGCGCGTGACGCTCCCCGTCTGAGATCATGACCCCGACATCTCACCGACACCCGAGGATGTTCGCTTTGAGCGGAATTTCCAGGCCGACGGCCCGGGAGTTGCCTGTGTGATCGATCACAGCACGGGCTTTCTCGCCATCTACTCTCCGTGATCATGCACCCTGTCGGAAGGCCGGGAAAGTCCTGGTTTTCAGGGGCCCTGATCACGGGAAGTACACGGTGAGGCGCCTTTGAAGTGCGACATTCGGACCGTGTACGGTCCCCATCGCCATCCAAGCCGATCACTCATGAGGAGTCCGGTTGGGTGTCGATTGAGTAACAGACCTTGATGTGAGGCAAAATCTCCGCCTCGGGTCGGGCACAAGTCCGGCCTCTCACGCGTTACGTGCGCTGGAGACACCGCAGACACCCAGAGGGGGAGAGCGACCATGGCAACCGATTACGACACTCCACGCAAGACCGACGACGACGTCGACTCGGACAGCCTCGAAGAGCTGAAGGCCAGGCGGAACGACAAGTCCGCCTCGGCCGTCGACGTCGACGAGTTCGAGGCCGCGGAAGGCCTCGAGCTTCCCGGCGCCGATCTCTCGAACGAGGAACTGGCCGTCCGTGTACTGCCCAAGCAGCAGGACGAGTTCACCTGCATGAGCTGCTTCCTGGTGCACCACCGCAGCCAGCTGGCCCGGGAGAAGAACGGCCAGCCCATCTGCCGCGACTGCGACTGAGGCGGGGTCGGCCGTGACTGGCTCGACCCCTCCCTGGAAGCGCCGCTTCCACAGGCGGGAAGCGGACCAAGGGCCGTTCGACGGTCCCTACAGCGCGCGTGACGACGAGCGGGGCCCGACCGATACGGGGACGGCCCCGCTCGACTCAGTGGCCGACCGGGGTGACCTCCCGGCGACCGCGCAGACGCCGGCACCCGCTGCCCGGCGCCGGGCAGCGGCGTTCCGGCACAAGGCCGGACAGGGCGTCCGCAACGGCGGCCAGCGCGCCAGGGCCGCCCTGGGGCACCTCGCCGACCGGATCATCGAACTGGCGCCGCGGGTGCCCGTACGGGACCTGGCGACGCTGCGCGCACAGTTCCCGGGGCTCGGCCCCGAGGAGCTCGCCGACCGGCTGGTGGCCGGCGCGACCAAGGGCACGGCCACCGTCGGCGCGGGAATCGGCGCGGCCGCGATGATGCCCGTACCGCCCGCGATGCCCGCCGAGCTGGCCGCCGAGGTCACCGGTGTGGTGTGGCCGCGATCGAGCTGAAGCTGATCGCCGAGCTGCACGAGGTGTACGGCGTGCGTCCGCCCGGCAACCTCGCGCAGCGCAGCACCGCGCACCTGAACTCGTGGTCGGACGAGCGCGGCGTCGACGTGGTCAAGCCGTCGACCCTCGGCTCGGCGATGAACAGCCACATGAAGCGCCAGCTGCGTCAGCAGATCATGAAGCGGATGGTGCGCAACCTGCCGAACCTCATGCCCTTCATGGTCGGCGCCGCCGTGGGCGCCGTCATGAACCGCCGCGACACCAGAAAGCTGGCCGACAGGATCAGGGCGGACCTGCGCAAGAAGCAGGTGCCGTGGAGCGCCCTCGACGAGCTACCGGCCCTGGAGGGGCCGCGGGACGCGCTGGACATGGGCGCCCTCACCAAGGAGCTCGGCCCCAAGGGGTTCGGCCGCCACCCCGGCGGGGACGGCGGCCACTGACACCCGCCCGTCCGGCGTCAGGCCGCCGCTTTCGCCGCCTTCAGGGCCTCGACCAGCCGCTCGGGCTCGCGGGTCGACAGGTACAGGTACGGCGTCGGGTCCTCCGGGTCCGTGACCAGCACGCGCACCGCCCTCGGGATGTAGGCGCGCAGCAGCAGGAAGGCGCGGGTGTCGGCCTTGTGCGTGCGCCAGGCGCGGGCCTCCTCCGGGTCCAGGATCTCCGCCTCGCCCAGGGCGGAGAGCGGCACCTTCGCCTCGCCCGCGATCAGCGAGTCCCCCACGACGCGGATGCGGACCGCGCCGTACGAGCTGGCCGCCACCGCGGCCACCGCCGTTCCGCCGGCCAGGCCGCCCAGCATCGGCAGCGTGCCGAAGGGCAGCAGGATCAGGGCGAACGAGAGCCCCACCAGGAAGGACCCCAGCCACCAGGAGCGGGGCGCGGTGAGGCGTTCTTCGTACGGGGCGGTGGAGAGCTGCATGCACCAAGCTTGGCACGGTATCGGTGTTCGGCCGACGCGCGGGTAAGGTCTGCGCCTGTGAGTGGTACTTCCCCTGGTCTCCAGCCCCCCGCCGATGCCGTGAAACCCGTACGGCACCCCGACGCGCCCGCCCCCGGTGAGCCGCTCGGTGCCCACTACGGCCAGTGCTTCGGCTGCGGCGGCGACCAGCCCCACGGGCTGCACCTCGAGGCGCGCGCCGGTGAAGGCGTGTCGATCACCGCCGAGTTCACCGTGCGGCCCGCCCACCAGGGCGCCCCCGGCCTGGCGCACGGCGGCGTGCTGGCCACCGCGCTGGACGAGACCCTGGGCTCGCTGAACTGGCTCCTGCGCACGATCGCGGTGACCGGGCGGCTGGAGACCGACTTCCTGCGGCCGGTGCCCGTCGACACCACGCTGTACCTGGAGGCCGAGGTGACCGCGGTGGCCGGCCGGAAGATCTACTCCACCGCCACCGGCCGGATCGGTGGACCCGACGGCCCGGTGGCCGTCCGCGCCGACGCCCTCTTCGTCGAGGTCAAGGTCGAACACTTCGTGAACCACGGCCGCGAGGAGGAGATCCGCGCCGCCATGGACGACCCCGACCAGCTCCGCCGCGCCCGCGCCTTCGAGGTGAACCCGTGAGCCTCCCCGTCCCCGGACACCGTGAGCCCCGTCCGGACCTCGAGGTCCTGATCCGCCGCGTCGACCCCGACGTACCGCTCCCGGAGTACGCGCAGCCCGGTGACGCCGGCGCGGATCTGCGGACCACCGTCGACTGCGAACTCGCGCCCGGCGAACGAGCCGTACTGCCCACGGGCGTGTCTGTGGCGCTCCCGGAGGGGTACGCGGCCTTCGTGCACCCACGTTCCGGTCTCGCGGCCCGCTGCGGTGTCGCCCTCGTGAATGCCCCGGGGACGATTGATGCCGGGTACCGTGGGGAGATCAAGGTGATCGTGGTGAATCTCGATCCGCGCGAGAGCGTGCGGTTCGAGCGCTTCGACCGGATTGCCCAACTGGTCGTCCAGCAGGTCGAGAGGGTCCGCTTCCGGCAGGTCGCGGAGCTTCCCGACTCGGCGCGGGCCGAGGGGGGCTTCGGGTCCACCGGCGGCCATGCCGGGACGGACCGGGCAAGCGGCACAAGCGGTCAGGTCGCCGATGGTGGCCCGACGGGTGGGAATCGATACGCTTCGGTCGTATCCGACCGGGAAGGACAGTGACGTGTTCGGACGTCGCAAGAAGAGGGATGCCGCCGAGGACGCGGCCGGCGAGGCCGAGCAGGTCGTCGACAGCGTCGACACCGAGGCGGACGAAGAGCGCGAGCGCGTGCGGCTCGAGCCCGAACCGCGGCCCGACGGGCCCTGGGACAGCACCGAGGTCCGCGACCCCGCCGAGGGCCGGGTGGACCTGGGCGGTCTCTTCGTACCCGGGGTCGAGGGCATGGAGCTGCGGGTGGAGGTCGCGGGCGACGCGATCGTCGCCGCGACCGTCGTGCTGCGCGACAGCGCCATCCAGCTGCAGGGCTTCGCCGCGCCCAAGCGCGAGGGCATCTGGGGCGAGGTGCGTGAGGAGATCGCCTCCGGCATCACCCAGCAGGGTGGCATCATCGAGGAGGTCGAGGGCCCGCTGGGCTGGGAGCTGCGGGCGCAGGTCCCGGTGCAGCTGCCGGACGGCACGGGCGGCTTCCAGGTCGTGCGGTTCGTCGGTGTCGACGGGCCCCGCTGGTTCCTGCGCGGAGTGATCTCCGGCCAGGGCGCGGTGCAGCCGCAGGCCGCCGGGCTGCTGGAGCAGATCTTCCGGGACACGGTCGTGGTCCGCGGCGAGGGCCCGATGGCCCCGCGCGACCCGATCGTCCTCAAGCTCCCGAACGACGCGCAGATGGTCCCCGAGGGCGTCCAGCAGGAGGAGGGCTCCCGCTTCTCCGGCGGCATGGGCCAGCTCCAGCGCGGCCCGGAGATCACCGAGGTCCGGTAGGCGAGGACTCGGTACGGAATCCCGTACGTGACGCAGGGGCCGCATCCCGGGGTGCGGCCCCTGCGCCGTGCGGGCACGGGCGCCCCCCGGGGCAGGGAAGGCCGTTGAACCTTTCCGGGCTCCTCGCGATACTGGCGCCCGGTGCACGACGGGGGAGGGCTCATGAGCGGTGTGGTCACCGAGGCCATGGTGCGGGTGGAAGGCGTGCGCAAGGCGTACGGTCACGGCGCCGCCGCCGTACACGCCCTGCGCGGCGTCTCCTTCGAGGTGCCGCGCGGTGAGCTCGTCGCCCTGAAGGGGCGGTCGGGTTCGGGGAAGACCACGCTGCTCAACATCGTCGGCGGGCTGGACGCGGCCGACGCCGGGCGGGTCCAGGTCGACGGTCGCGAACTCGCGGACCTGGACGAGGGCGGGCTGCTGGCCCTGCGCCGGGACCGCGTCGGCTTCGTCTTCCAGTCCTTCGGGCTCATCCCGATCCTCACGGCCGCCGAGAACGTGGGCGTCCCGCTGCGACTGCGCCGGACCCCGCCGCGCGAACGCGAGGAGCGCGTCGCACTGCTCCTCTCCCTCGTCGGCCTCGCCGACCACGCCGCCCAGCGGCCCGGTGAGCTGTCCGGCGGGCAGCAGCAGCGGGTCGCCGTCGCCCGCGCCCTCGCCAACGACCCGGTGCTGCTGATCGCCGACGAGCCCACCGGTCAGCTGGACGCGGAGACCGGGCACGCCGTGATGGAGCTGCTGCGGGCCGTCGTACGCAGCGAACAGGTCACCGCCCTGGTGGCCACCCACGACGCCACCCTGCTGGACCTCGCCGACCGGGTGCTGGAACTCCGGGACGGGGAGATCGTCGGGGAGTGACACCGCGGGCGTCAGAGTTCCGTCAAAGAGCACCGGCGTCCCGTATCCCGACCTGATTTGTCGGGATTGCTGGCCGTAAGGTCGACGCTGCGCAGCCAGCGCTGACCGGAAGACAATGAGGCCATGGGACGCGGCAAGCTTCGGATCTACCTCGGTGCGGCACCGGGCGTCGGCAAGACGTACGCGATGCTGTCCGAGGCGCACCGCCGCATGGAGCGGGGCACGGACTGCGTCGTGGCCTTCGTGGAGCACCACGGAAGGTCGCGCACCGAGGTCCTGCTGCACGGCCTGGAGCAGGTACCGCGCCGGGAGCTGGTGCACCGCGGCGCCGTCTTCACCGAACTGGACCTCGACGCGGTGCTGGCACGTGCCCCCCGGGTCGCCCTGGTGGACGAACTGGCGCACACCAACGTCCCCGGCGCCCGCAACGCCAAGCGGTGGCAGGACGTGGAGGAGCTGCTGGCCGCGGGCATCGACGTGATCTCGACCGTCAACATCCAGCACCTGGAGTCACTCGGCGACGTCGTCGAGTCGATCACGGGCGTACGGCAGCAGGAGACCGTGCCGGACGAGGTCGTGCGGCGGGCCGACCAGATAGAACTCGTGGACATGTCGCCCCAGGCACTGCGCCGGCGCATGGCCCACGGCAACATCTACCAGCCGGACAAGGTCGACGCGGCCCTGTCCAACTACTTCCGCCCCGGCAACCTCACCGCCCTGCGCGAGCTGGCCCTCCTGTGGGTGGCGGACCGGGTCGACGAGTACCTCCAGCAGTACCGCAGCGAGCACCGCGTCTCGAAGATCTGGGGCTCGCGCGAGCGCATCGTGGTCGGTCTGACCGGCGGCCCCGAGGGGCGGACCCTGATACGCCGGGCCGCGCGCCTCGCGGAGAAGGGCGCCGGCGGCGAGGTGCTGGCCGTCTACATAGCCCGCAGCGACGGGCTCACCTCGGCCTCCCCGAAGGAACTGGCGGTGCAGCGCACCCTGGTCGAGGACCTCGGCGGCACCTTCCACCACGTGCTCGGCGACGACATCCCGGCCGCCCTGCTCGACTTCGCACGCGGCAGCAACGCCACCCAGATCGTCCTCGGCTCCTCACGCCGCAAGGCCTGGCAGTACGTCTTCGGCCCCGGCGTCGGTGCGACGGTGGCCCGCGAGTCCGGCCCCGACCTGGACGTCCACATCGTCACGCACGAGGAGGTCGCCAAGGGCCGCGGACTGCCCGTGGCCAGAGGCGCACGGCTCGGCCGCTCCCGGATCGTCTGGGGCTGGTTCACGGGACTCGGCGGACCGGTCCTGCTGACACTGCTGCTGAACACCGTCCACCTGGGCCTCGCCAACGACGTCCTGCTCTACCTGGCACTGACCGTGGCCGCCGCTCTGCTCGGCGGCCTCTACCCGGCACTCGCCTCGGCCGCGGTCGGCTCCCTCCTGCTCAACTGGTTCTTCACGCCCCCGGTCAACCGGATCACCATCGCCGACCCCCGGAACATGCTTGCGCTCGCCATATTCGTGGGCGTCGCGCTCTCCGTGGCCTCCGTCGTCGACGTCGCCGCCCGCCGCACCCACCAGGCCGCCCGCCTGCGCGCCGAGTCGGAGATCCTCTCCTTCCTGGCCGGCGACGTCCTGCGCGGCGAGACCAGCCTGGAGACCCTGCTGGAACGGGTCCGCGAGACCTTCGGCATGGAGTCCGCCGCCCTGCTGGAACGGGAGGGCGACGTGGAGCCCTGGACCTGCGCCGGCCGCGCCGGTACGGGCCCGCCGGTGCGGCGCCCGGAGGACGCCGACGTGGACATGCCCATCGGGGACCACATGGCCCTCGCGCTCACCGGCCGCGTGCTGCCCGCCGAGGACCGCCGGGTGCTGGCCGCGTTCGCCGTCCAGGCCGCCGTCGTCCTGGACCGGCGGCGCCTGCTGGAGGAGGCAGACCGGGCCCGCGCGCTGGCCGAGGGCAACCGCATCCGCACGGCGCTGCTGGCCGCCGTCAGCCATGACCTGCGTACGCCGCTCGCCGGGATCAAGGCGGCGGTCACCAGCCTCAGGTCGGACGACGTGGCGTGGTCCGAGGAGGACCGGGCCGAACTCCTGGAGGGCATCGAGGAGGGCGCCGACCGCCTCGACCACCTCGTCGGGAACCTGCTCGACATGTCCCGCCTCCAGACCGGCACGGTCACGCCGCTGATCCGCGAGATCGACGTCGACGAGGTCGTGCCGATGGCACTCGGCGGGGTGCCCGAGGGAAGCGTCGAGCTGGACGTGCCCGAGACGCTGCCCATGGTCGCCGTCGACGCCGGGCTGCTGGAGCGGGCGATGGCCAACCTGATCGAGAACGCCGTCAAGTACAGCCCCGCCGGCCGGACCGTCCTGGTCGCCGCCAGCGCCCTGGCGGACCGCGTCGAGGTGCGGGTCGTCGACCGGGGGCCGGGCGTGCCGGACGACGCCAAGGAACGCATCTTCGAGCCCTTCCAGCGGTACGGCGACGCCCCGCGCGGCGCCGGGGTGGGCCTCGGCCTGGCCGTGGCCCGGGGCTTCGCCGAGGCGATGGCCGGCACCCTGAACGCCGAGGACACCCCCGGCGGGGGCCTCACCATGGTCCTCACCCTCCGCGCGGCGGGCTCACCCGCCGGTACTCCCCCCTTCGCGACCGCGGACAGCGCGACAGCAGAAAGGCAGGCCGCCCGATGACCCGGGTGCTCGTGATCGACGACGAACCGCAGATCGTGCGGGCCCTCGTGATCAACCTCAAGGCCCGGCACTACGAGGTCGACGCCGCCCACGACGGCGCCACCGCCCTCCAGCTCGCCGCCGCCCGCCACCCCGACGTGGTCGTGCTGGACCTGGGCCTGCCCGACATGGACGGCGTCGAGGTGATCCGGGGCCTGCGCGGCTGGACCCGGGTGCCGATCCTGGTGCTGTCCGCCCGGCACTCCTCCGACGAGAAGGTCGAGGCGCTCGACGCGGGCGCCGACGACTACGTCACCAAGCCCTTCGGCATGGACGAACTGCTCGCCCGCCTCCGCGCCGCCGTCCGCCGGGCCGAGCCCGTCCCGGGCGGCGAGGACGGCGTGATCGTCGACACCGCGGAGTTCACCGTCGACCTGGCCGCGAAGAAGGTCAACCGGGACGGCAAGGACGTACGGCTGACGCCCACCGAGTGGCACCTGCTGGAGGTGCTGGTGCGCAACACCGGCCGCCTGGTCAGCCAGAAGCAGCTGCTCCAGGAGGTGTGGGGGCCGTCGTACGGGACGGAGACCAACTACCTGCGCGTCTACATGGCGCAGCTGCGCCGCAAGCTGGAGACGGACCCGGCCCACCCGCGCCACTTCATCACGGAGCCGGGCATGGGGTACCGCTTCGAGAAGTGAGCGGGCGGTGAGCGAAAAGTGAGCCTCGCGATACCGGCGCCGAGAGGGGTGCATGGCTGTCGGTCCGCCCCGGTACGCTTCTGATATGAGTGCTGCTCCGCGTTCCGACAAGCCGGTGGGCCGGTTCCGGCGCATGTTCGACCGGCTCTCCTCGTCGCAGGAGGACCTGGAGTCCGAGGAACTGCGCGAGGACGCCGACACCGCCGGCTGCACCCGCATCGGGGACTGCCAGGACCGTCAGATCGTCTCGGTAACTGGTACCTTGCGCACGGTCACCCTGCGACCGCGCGCGGGCGTCCCGGCCCTGGAGGCCGAGCTGTTCGACGGCTCCGCCGCGCTGGACGTGGTGTGGCTGGGCAGACGCTCCATCGTGGGCATAGAGCCGGGGCGCAAGCTCATCGCATCGGGCCGGATCTCCATGAGCCGGGGCCGCCGGGTGCTCTTCAACCCGAAATACGAACTGAGACCCCTCGGACGGGAGTAGCCGGTGACGTCGCTCGACAAGCCGACGGAAGACACCCAGGACACGGAAGCCGACGACGCACGGGCGGTCACCGAGGCCGCGCTGTTCGAGGCGTTCGGCGGCGTGCGGGGCATGGTCGAGACGGTGCTGCCGGGCCTGCTCTTCGTCACCATCTTCACGCTCAACAACGACCTGCACATGTCGGCGATCGCGGCGCTGGCCGTGTCGCTGGTGCTGGTCGTGGTCCGGCTGGCGATGAAGGACACCGTCAAGCACGCCTTCAGCGGCGTCTTCGGCGTCGCCTTCGGCGTGGTCTTCGCGATGATGACCGACAACGCCAAGAACTTCTACCTGCCGGGCATGCTCTACACCCTGGGCCTGGCCCTGGCGTACATCGTCACCTCGCTGGCCGGCGTGCCGCTGATCGGCCTGATCCTCGGCCCGGTCTTCAAGGAGAACCTCTCCTGGCGCACCCGGAACCCGGGCCGCAAGAAGGCCTACACCAAGGCCAGCTACGCCTGGGGCTTCATCCTGCTCGCCAAGTCGGCGATCCTCTTCCCGCTGTACTGGTGGGCGGACACCGAGCAGCTCGGCTGGGTCCTGGTCACCCTGAAGATCCCGCCCTTCCTGCTCGCCGTCTGGCTGACCTGGGTCTTCCTCGCGAAGGCACCGGCGCCCATCGACGTGTTCGCGGAGATGGAGGCGGCGGAGCAGGCCGAGAAGGAGCGGAAGGAACGCGAGAAGGCCGAGCGCGAGGCACGGGGCGAGGACGCCCTGGACCCGGCGCCCGGCGGCAGGCACCGCAAGGGCTGACGGCACCGCGAGGACCGACGGCACCGCGAGGACCGACGGATTCCGGAGCGTGGCGGCATACGACGGTGGGGGCGCCCGGAGTTCTCCGGGCGCCCCCACCGTCGTGTCGCGGGCCCCGCGGCCCCGCGCCGGCTCAGCGCGCCGTACTGCCCTTCCGCGCCGACAGCAGGTCCTCGAGCTGCTCCTCGCGGGCCTGCGCCGCCACGAACAGCAGCTCGTCGCCGGCCTCCAGGGAGTCCTCCCGGGACGGCGTCAGCACCCGGGTGCCGCGGATGATCGTGACCAGCGAGGTGTCCTCGGGCCACTCCACGTCGCCCACCTGGGTGCCGGCCAGGGCCGACTCCTCCGGCAGGGTCAGCTCCACCAGGTTGGCGTCGCCGTGGCTGAAGCGCAGCAGCCGGACCAGGTCGCCGACGCTCACCGCCTCCTCCACCAGGGCCGACATCAGCCGCGGCGTGGAGACGGCGACGTCCACGCCCCAGGACTCGTTGAACAGCCACTCGTTCTTCGGGTTGTTCACCCGGGCGACGACGCGCGGAACGCCGTACTCCGTCTTGGCCAGCAGGGAGACGACCAGGTTGACCTTGTCGTCGCCCGTCGCGGCGATGACGACGTTGCAGCGCTGGAGCGCCGCCTCGTCCAGGGACGTGATCTCGCACGCGTCCGCGAGCAGCCACTCCGCCATCGGCACCCGCTCGACCGAGATCGCGGTCGGCGCCTTGTCGATCAGCAGGACCTCGTGGCCGTTCTCCAGCAGCTCGCCCGCGATCGAACGGCCGACCGCGCCGGCTCCGGCAATGGCGACCCTCATCAGTGACCGCCCTCCTCTTCGGGACCCTTGGCGAACGCCGCCTCGACCTTGTGGACCTCGTCGGTGCGCATCATCACGTGCACCAGGTCACCCTCCTGCAACACCGTCTGCGACGACGGCAGGATCGCCTCCCCGAGCCGGGTGAGGAAGGCCACCCGCACCCCGGTCTCGTCCTGGAGCCGGCTGATCTTGTGGCCGACCCAGGACGCCGAGGTGTGCACCTCCGCGAGCTGGACGCCGCCGGTGGGATCGCGCCACAGCGGCTCGGCGCCCGAGGGGAGCAGCCGGCGCAGCATCTGGTCGGCCGTCCAGCGGACGGTGGCGACGGTGGGGATGCCCAGGCGCTGGTAGACCTCGGCGCGGCGGGGGTCGTAGATGCGGGCGGCGACGTTCTCCACGCCGAACATCTCGCGCGCCACCCGGGCGGCGATGATGTTCGAGTTGTCGCCGCTGGAGACGGCGGCGAAGGCGCCCGCCTCCTCGATGCCGGCCTCCCGCAGGGTGTCCTGGTCGAAGCCGATGCCGGTGACCCTGCGGCCGCCGAACGTGGAACCGAGACGGCGGAAGGCGGTGGGGTCCTGGTCGACCACGGCGACCGTGTGCCCCTGCTGCTCCAGGTTCTGCGCGAGGGCCGAGCCCACGCGCCCGCAGCCCATGATGACGATGTGCATCGCCTCACACCCCGCTCTCTGCGGGCCCGCCGGCCTCTGTGGATGTCCTGCTCATGTCTCTCTTTCGGCTCGCCTGGCGACACGTCGCGGCCGGTGTGCGGGCCGCAGGGGAACATCATGCCGGTGAGCACCGACCCTGACGCCTCTCGGGGCCCCGGGAAGTCCGGAACCCGAGCGGAAGCCGGATTTCCCCATCGTCCGCCCCCAACGTAGCGGCAAGCCTCCGGGGGCCGCAGGGGCCGTCTCACCCTCCGGCCGAGGACCTCCGCCGGCCGATGCTGCGGATGCTGGCAAGAGTCAGGATTCCGAGGCCGACGAGCGTGGCGCCGCCGCCGATCAGCTCTGCGCTCAGGTCGCTCAGACGCATGGGACCTCCAGGGGGGCGGTGCAACAGCGGGGGAGCGGTCGGCAATCGGGCAGTGTTCCTCATACAGGCAGACATTCAGGCACGCCGACCGCACGACCTGCGGAATCCGCAGCCCTACCGGCCCCCGAGTTCACCCGTAGAGCAGAGGGCGGGTCGCTCGGGGGTGGCGGGTGGGCGGGCGCCCGTTCGAAGGCTTACGATCCTCTGTTGTGTCCAAACTGACCGACGTGCCCAAACGGATTCTGATCGGGCGCGCACTGCGCAGTGACCGGCTGGGGGAAACGCTCCTGCCGAAGCGCATCGCCCTCCCCGTCTTCGCCTCCGACCCGCTGTCCTCCGTGGCGTACGCGCCCGGCGAGGTCCTGCTGGTGCTGTCCATCGCGGGCGTGTCGGCGTACCACTTCAGCCCCTGGATCGCGGTCGCGGTCGTGGTGCTGATGTTCACCGTGGTCGCCTCCTACCGGCAGAACGTGCACGCCTACCCGAGCGGCGGCGGCGACTACGAGGTGGCGAACACCAACCTCGGTCCCAAGGCCGGTCTGACGGTCGCCAGCGCCCTGCTGGTCGACTACGTCCTGACCGTCGCCGTCTCCATCTCCTCCGGCATCGAGAACCTCGGCTCCGCGATCCCCTTCGTGGTCGAGCACAAGGTCCTCTGCGCCGTCGCCGTCATCCTGCTGCTGACCCTGATGAACCTGCGCGGCGTCAAGGAGTCGGGCACGCTCTTCGCCATCCCGACGTACGTCTTCGTCGCGGGCGTCTTCATCATGATCGCGTGGGGTGCCTTCCGCGGCCTGGTCCTGGACGACACCATGCGCGCCCCCACCGCCGACTACGAGATCAAACCGGAACACGGCGGCCTGGCCGGCTTCGCCCTGGTCTTCCTCCTGCTGCGCGCCTTCTCCTCCGGCTGCGCCGCGCTCACCGGCGTCGAGGCGATCTCCAACGGCGTCCCGGCCTTCCGCAGGCCCAAGTCGAAGAACGCGGGCAACACCCTCGCGATGATGGGCCTGCTCGCCGTCACCATGTTCTGCGGCATCATCGCGCTGGCCGCCGCCACCGACGTCCGCATGTCGGAGAACCCGGCCAAGGACCTCTTCCACGACGGCGTCCCGCTCGGCGCGGACTACGTCCAGCACCCGGTGATCTCGCAGGTTGCCGAGGCGGTCTTCGGCGAGGGCAGCTTCCTGTTCATCGTCCTGGCCGCCGCCACCGCGCTCGTGCTCTTCCTGGCCGCCAACACCGCGTACAACGGCTTCCCGCTGCTCGGCTCGATCCTCGCCCAGGACCGCTACCTCCCCCGCCAGCTGCACACCCGCGGCGACCGCCTGGCCTTCTCCAACGGCATCGTGCTCCTGGCCGGCGCGGCGATGCTCCTGGTCTTCGTCTACGGCGCCGACTCCACCCGCCTGATCCAGCTCTACATCGTCGGCGTCTTCGTCTCCTTCACGCTCAGCCAGATCGGCATGGTCCGCCACTGGAACCGCCACCTGGCCGCGGAGAAGGACCCGGCCGCCCGCCGCCGCATGATCCGCTCCCGCGCGATCAACGCGTTCGGCGCCTTCTTCACGGGCCTGGTCCTGGTCGTCGTCCTGGCCACCAAGTTCACGCACGGCGCCTGGGTCGCCCTGCTCGGCATGTGCATCTTCTTCGCGACGATGACGGCCATCCGCAAGCACTACGACCGCGTCGCCGAGGAGATCGCCGCCCCCGAGGACCCCGAGGCGGCCCAGAGCGACGACATGGTGCGCCCCTCCCGCGTCCACTCGGTGGTCCTGATCTCCAAGATCCACCGCCCGACCCTGCGCGCCCTCGCCTACGCCAAGCTGATGCGCTCCGACACCCTGGAGGCGCTCAGCGTCAACGTCGACCCGGCCGAGACCAAGGCCCTGCGCGACGAGTGGGAGCGGCGCGGCATCGCCGTACCGCTGAAGGTCCTCGACTCGCCCTACCGGGAGATCACGCGTCCGGTCATCGAGTACGTCAAGAGCCTGCGCAAGGAATCCCCGCGCGACGCGGTCTCGGTCATCATCCCCGAGTACGTGGTCGGACACTGGTACGAGCACCTGCTCCACAACCAGAGCGCCCTGCGCCTCAAGGGACGCCTGCTCTTCACCCCCGGCGTGATGGTCACCTCGGTCCCGTACCAGCTCCAGTCCTCCGAGGCGGCCAAGCGGCGCGCCCGCAAGCGGCAGGACTGGAACGCGCCGGGTGCGGTGCGGCGCGGACCGGCGCAGTCCGACCGGGCGAAGGAGTCCTCCTCGTCGTCGTAGACTGGACGGCTGTTGTCCTTCGGCGTACGTCTTCCGGCGTGCGTCCCCGTGCCGTCCCGTTCTCTGGAGTCACCCCGCCATGCACGCAGAACCGAAGAAATCGCAGGCGGAGTCCCCGGCGGTCTCGCTGGTCGGTGAGGAGTACGAGGTCGAGATCGGCCCCGTCGCCCACGGCGGCCACTGCATCGCCCGCACGTCCGAGGGCCAGGTGCTCTTCGTCCGGCACGCGCTGCCCGGCGAGCGGGTCGTGGCCCGCGTCACGGAGGGCGAGGAGGGGGCCCGCTTCCTGCGTGCCGACGCCGTCGAGATCCTGGACGCCTCCAAGGACCGCATCGAGGCGCCCTGCCCCTTCGCCGGTCCCGGCCGCTGCGGCGGCTGCGACTGGCAGCACGCCAAGCCGGGTGCCCAGCGCCGGCTGAAGGGCGAGGTCGTCGCCGAGCAGCTGAAGCGCCTCGCCGGCCTCACTCCCGAGGAGGCCGGCTGGGACGGCACGGTGATGCCGGCCGAGGGCGACAAGGTGCCCGCCGGCCAGGTTCCGTCGTGGCGCACCCGGGTCCAGTACGCCGTCGACGCCGAGGGGCGCGCGGGCCTGCGCAAGCACCGCTCGCACGAGGTCCAGCCGATCGACCACTGCATGATCGCCGCGGAGGGCGTCAGCGAGCTGGGCATCGAGCAGCGGGACTGGACGGGCATGGAGTCCATCGAGGCGATCGCGGCGACCGGCTCCCAGGACCGGCAGGTCATCCTGACCCCGCGGCCGGGCGCGAGGCTCCCCATCGTCGAGCTGGACCGCCCGGTCTCGGTGATGCGGGTCGAGGAGAAGGACGGCGGCGTCCACCGCGTCCACGGCCGCCCCTTCGTCCGCGAGCGCGCCGACGACCGCACCTACCGGGTGGGCAGCGGCGGCTTCTGGCAGGTCCACCCGAAGGCCGCCGACACCCTGGTCAAGGCGGTCATGCAGGGCCTGCTCCCGCGCAAGGGCGACATGGCCCTCGACCTGTACTGCGGGGTCGGCCTCTTCGCCGGCGCCCTGGCCGACCGGGTCGGCGACAAGGGCGCCGTCCTCGGCATCGAGTCCGGCAAGCGCGCGGTCGAGGACGCCCGGCACAACCTCGCCGGCTTCGACCGGGTGCGGATCGAGCAGGGCAAGGTGGAGTCGGTCCTGCCGCGCACGGGCATCGACGAGGTCGACCTCATCGTCCTGGACCCGCCGCGCGCGGGGGCGGGACGCAAGACGGTGCAGCACCTGTCGTCGCTGGGGGCACGGAGGATCGCGTACGTGGCGTGCGACCCGGCGGCGCTGGCGCGGGATCTGGGGTACTTCCGGGACGGGGGGTACCGGGTGCGGACGCTGCGGGTGTTCGATCTGTTTCCGATGACGCACCATGTGGAGTGCGTGGCGATTCTGGAGCCTGCGCAGAAGGGCTCCTGACCGGCGTCTTCGGGCATCGCGGCACCGTCTGCGGTCCTGGTCGCGGCCACGTCGGAACCTTGTACGCATGCCGGGCCCGGAGGCAGTGGAAGCCGCCGCCGGAAGCACCGCGGCGGAGCATGCGACCGCGAGGGCCGCCGCCGTCACGGCGGCGACCCTCGCGGGCATCGGCGATCTCCGTGTGGCAGGGCCTGTCAGGTGCGGGTCCAGCGCTGGTTGCTGCCGTTCGAGCAGGAGTAGAGCTGGATCAGGGTGCCGTTGGCGGTGCCGGCTCCGACGGCGTCGAGGCAGAGGCCTGACTGGACGCCGACGATGGATCCGTCGGAGTTGAGGCGCCACTTCTGGTTGTCGCCGCCCCAGCAGCTGTAGATCTGGACCTTGGCGCCGTTGCCGGTGCCGGCGGCGTCCAGACACTTGTCGCCGTAGACCCGGAGTTCACCCGCGGCGGTGTACGTCCACTGCTGGTTGCTGTTGCTGTGGCAGTCCCACAGCTGGAGCTGGGTGCCGTCGGTGGTGCCGGCGTTGGGCACGTCCAGGCAGCGGCCCGAGCCGACGCCCTTGATCTGCCCGCCGTCCGCGGGGGGCTCCGTGGAGCCGCCGCCGTTGAGTGCGTTGAGGACGGAGGTGTAGGCCGACTTCTTGCTGCCGTCGTTGTTGAACAGCAGCGGCGTCTGCTCCGATCGCCAGGAGTCGCTGTCGCGCACACCCCAGACGGTGACGCCGAGGCAGCGCGAGACGGCCAGGCAGTCGTTGACCACGTTGGCGTAGGTCGTGGGCGAGGCGCCCTGGATGTCGAGTTCGGTGACGGCCACGTCGACGCCGAGCGCGGCGAAGTTCTGCAGGGTGGTGCGGAAGTTGCTGTCGTACGGGCTGCCGCTGTTGAAGTGCGACTGGAAGCCGACACAGTCGATCGGCACGCCGCGCTGCTTGAAGTCCCGCACCATGTTGTACATGGCCTGGGTCTTGGCCCAAGTCCAGTTCTCGACGTTGTAGTCGTTGTAGCAGAGCTTGGCGGACGGGTCGGCGGCGCGCGCGGTGCGGAAGGCGACCTCGATCCAGTCGTTGCCGGTGCGCTGCAGGTTGGAGTCCCGCCGGGCTCCCGAACTGCCGTCGGCGAAGGCCTCGTTCACCACGTCCCACTGCGCGATCTTGCCCTTGTAGTGGGCCATCACGCCGTTGATGTGGTCGATCATCGCCTGGCGCAGTGCGCTGCCGCTGAGGCTCTGCATCCAGCCCGGCTGCTGGGAGTGCCAGGCGAGGGTGTGACCGCGCACCTCCTTGCCGTTCTGCACCGCCCAGTTGTAGACGCGGTCGGCGGCGGTGAAGTTGAACTGGCCCCGCTGCGGTTCGGTGGCGTCGATCTTCATCTCGTTCTCGGCCGTCACCGAGTTGAACTCACGGTTGGCGATCGACGTGTAGGTCGAGTCGCCCAGCTTGCCCGAGGCGATGGCGACGCCGAAGTAGCGGCCGCTCTGCGCCGCCGCCGCGCCGAGCGTGCTCTCGGCGGCGTGTGCGGTCGGCGGGGTGACCAGCGCGGTGGCCGTACCGGTGGCGCCGACGACCAGCGCCAACAGCAGGCCGCGGATCTTCCGGCGGACAGAGGATCTGGGAAGGGCGTACGAGCCCATTGCTGTGCCTCCAAAGTGGACGTCACGGAAGGGACTGGAGCGAGGAGGATTGCGTCGTCCGCTCCCCTTCGGCAGGCGGACGGATGGACGGGGCGGGCCGGGGCCCGTGCGGCACGGATTGCCCGAGGCTGGGGCGGTTCGGGATATCGAGCTGGGCCGGCTTTCCAGACAGGAATGATCGAGGCGTTGATGATGCATCGTCAATCCTTGGCGCAGAAAAAGTTTCTGTTTGCCGGTCGAAACTTTCGATGGCGGCTGAGGTGGGGAGTGCACCCGCAGTGTCGCTGTCAGTGGGGGCCGTGGGGCGAGGTTGCTGGGTCGCGTGTCAGGCGATGGTGGACGGGTGCGCGACGTTTCGTGACTGGATCGGCGCGAATCTTTCGATGGCGGTGGCGACGCGTGCGAGGGGTATTGACGCCGTTCGTCGACTCCCTATCATTCGGGTTGCTCGACACTTCGTATTGTGTTCGATATTTCGAACCTTTGGATCGCTCCATCGCGCAGCAGGGCGACTCAGGGGTGTGCCACCCGAACGCGGAGCCGTAAGGGGTCGTGTCGTATGCATGTCCTGCGCATGTGCGCATGTCATGACCCCGCCAATTCCCAGCCGGTGCTCTCTTCGTCTCGAGGTTGAGGAAGTTCCCATGCACAGAGGAAGTCTGAGCCGCAGGCATCCGTCTGCGGTGCTCGCCGCCGTGCTCGCGGCCCTGGCCGCGTTGGCGGCACTGCTCGTCGCCACCGCGCCGGCCCAGGCGGCCACCAGTGGCGCCTTGCGCGGTGTCGGTTCGAACCGGTGTCTCGATGTGCTGGGCGCCGACCGGACCAACGGCACGTACCTGCAGATCCACGACTGCTGGGGCGGGACGAACCAGCAGTGGACGCTGACGGACGCCGACCAGTTGACCGTCTACGGTGACAAGTGCCTGGACGTTCCGGGCCACGCCACCACGGCCGGTACCCGGGTGCAGATATGGAGTTGCAGCGGTGCCGCGAACCAGCGGTGGCGGGTCAATTCCGACGGCACGGTCGTCGGCGTGGAGTCCGGGCTGTGCCTGGATGTGAAGGACGGCGGCACGGCCAACGGCACGGCGGTGCAGCTGTGGACGTGCAACGGCGGCAGCAACCAGAAGTGGACCGGCCTGTCCGGGACGCCCCCGACGGACGGCCCGTGTTCCCTGCCGTCGACGTACCGGTGGTCGTCGACGGGCGTGCTGGCGCAGCCGGCGAACGGGTGGGCCGCGGTGAAGGACTTCACCACCGTGACGCACAACGGCAAGCACCTGGTCTACGCGTCCAACTTCTCGGGGTCGTCGTACGGCTCGATGATGTTCAGCCCCTTCACCGACTGGTCGGACATGGCGTCGGCCGGCCAGAACGCGATGAGCCAGGCCACGGTGGCGCCCACGCTGTTCTACTTCGCGCCCAAGAACATCTGGGTGCTGGCGTACCAGTGGGGTTCGTGGCCCTTCATCTACCGCACGTCGAGCGATCCCACCGACCCCAACGGCTGGTCCTCCCCGCAGCCGCTGTTCACCGGGAGCATCTCCGGCTCCGACACCGGCCCGATCGACCAGACGCTGATCGCCGACGGCCAGAACATGTACCTGTTCTTCGCCGGTGACAACGGCAAGATCTACCGGGCGAGCATGCCGATCGGGAACTTCCCGGGCAACTTCGGATCGTCGTACACGACGATCATGAGCGACACGAAGGCCAACCTGTTCGAGGGCGTGCAGGTCTACAAGGTCCAGGGCCAGAACCAGTACCTCATGATCGTCGAGGCGATGGGCGCGAACGGGCGCTACTTCCGTTCCTTCACTGCCTCCAGCCTGAACGGGACGTGGACCCCGCAGGCCGCCACCGAGAGCAACCCCTTCGCGGGCAAGGCCAACAGCGGTGCCACGTGGACCAACGACATCAGCCACGGTGACCTGGTGCGCGACAACCCCGACCAGACCATGACCATCGACCCCTGCAACCTGCAGTTCCTCTACCAGGGCAAGGATCCTGACGCGGGCGGCGAATACAACCGACTGCCGTGGCGGCCGGGCGTCCTCACCCTGCAACGCTGACCTTCCCGATTCACGGCGACCGTGATGTGGCGCGGTCCGCAGACGGGTGGGCGGGCGGTTCGCGGCGGGGGCGGTCCCGCCTGCCGACCGGCACCACCGCATCGAGGAACCCCAGCCGTGCGACGGCCGGGGTTCCTCTCACCTCTCGGCGCGGGCCCGAGGGAGCGCCACTCGGAGCGGTTCGTGGCCGGGCAGCGGCGGACCCGGCACGGCGATCGATCGTGGCGGCCCTCGAACCAGGGGTCCGGGAAACCGCACCCTTGCCGGCAACGGCCGACAGGGATGGTCGCGTCAGCCGCACCGCTCCCGGCGCCGGAAGGGGGACCGTGCCCAGGACGCTCCGGAAACCGGTCGGCCGGCGCGGAGCCGGAGAGCGCGAGTCGGCGTCCTTGGTAGCAAGTGTCCACCACGGAGGGGTAACCCGATGGATCAGCGAACGTCCGACCGCGACACCGACGTGACCACCGAGTTCGAGAGGGATGTCGTCAAGCTGTTGCTGGAGACGATGCGCGCGGTGGCCAAGCAGGAACGGCAGGATGTCGGCACGGAAGGCCTGTTGTACGCGCTCGTGTCGGGTGACTGGGCCGCGGGTTCGGCGATCGCCCCCGGAATGAAGGCTTCTGGCACACTCGGCGGCTCGATCGCGAGCCGGGGGACGGCTGTGTGGATCAGCGCGGACGCCGGCGACGGCGCGGTGGGGAGCCCGGACGACGAGCGGGAGATCGACGCCCTCTGGCGGGAGGTCCGGCAGGAGGAGGCCAAGAGGCTTCGCTGGAAGAACCGCAAGGAGGAGGGGCAGGAGAGCTTCGAACTCCCGCCGATGACCGGCGCGTTGCGCACCGTTCTGCGCAAGGCGCTGGAGGCGGCGCGGGAAGAGGGCACCGTTTCCGTACGCGTCCGCCACGTGGCGCGCGCACTGATCGAGCTGCCCGATACGCGTGCCCGGGAGGCCATGGTGGTGGAGAAGCTGGACGTCTCGGCCGCCTCCACCGCGCTCCAGGCGCTGCGGGGGAGCGACGAAGCAGTGGAACCCGGTTCGGTGTTGATGATGCGCAAGGCGGGGACGTTCGGGAAGAGCGGTAATCCACTGACCCGGAAGTTCATCGCCTGGGCGTTCGGGGGCGGCGCCGGGTTCGGTTCCGCGGTCGTCGGCGCGGTGCGCACGGAGGCGCATAGGGGTGCGGTGCGGCGCGGGGCGCCGGAGACGGAAGCGGTCGATGTGCTGCTCGGGATCCTGGCGCTGGACCGGTCGTTGACCGTCGCGGACCGTGCGTTGCCCGAGGAGCTGGCGGGAGCGAACCGGGGGGCGGAACTCCTGCGCCGACACGGCGCACGTCAGGGCGCTGTCGCCCGAGTGCTGCTTCCCTCCACCGGGGTCGCGCAGGAGGTGCCCCCGGAGGTCGACGGCTCCGCCGACTTCGAGCGCCGGCTCCTGCACGTCACGCAGTTCACCGCCTCCGCTCAGGGCTCTCCGACGGTCGGCACGACTCATCTGCTGGCGGCCCTGCTGGACGAGGTCGGGACGGACGCGGAGTCCGCGGCGGAGGTCGAGCGTGTGCTGACGGAGAGCGGGGTGGACGTGGACGGGCTGCGGGCGGAGCCGGAGCTCCGGGTCCCCGGAGGGGCGGAACGAGGAGTCTGAGACCGCGGCGGTCGACCAACGCGTACGGCGAGCGCGACTGTCGGGAGCGCCATGTTCCGGCGGGCACTCGCCGTCGCGGACCTCGGCGGCCGGGACGGCGACGACCGGGGGCAGTCCGGTCGCGTCCGCCATGACGTGTGCTCGGTACCGGGTCCGTCCTGGGGGTACCGGGACCAGGCTCCCGGCCGTTCGGTCGCCTGGCCGGGAACATCCAGCACATGGCGTTCGTGGTCCGGAGTCTCAGCAGGTGAAGGGGCCTGTTCGCGACCGGGGCACCACTGCGCACGGCCTGCGGGGAGCCAGTGACGGACCCGCGCGGGCCGCCACGTTTCCCGGGCGACGGGTGGTGTCCAGTAGGTGCCGGGTGCCGGGTGCCGGGTGCCGGGTGCCGGGTGCCGGGATTCGGGCCGTGTGCGGGGCGGGGCGGGCGCCGAAGCAGGTCGGGAACCGTCACGGGAGCGGGGATCGGGATGCCGGGGCGGTCCCACGGTCGTGCTCGGGGGCGTAGGCCTCTGCGGGCTCGTCGTCGAGAGGGCGGCGTGGAGCGGACGACGTGCGGACGAGGGTTGACCTTGACACGTTGTTAAGGTGTGACCTGGGTGCAGGAGGTGGTCCCCATCAACACCACAGACGGAACCTCGCGCACCGCCCGCGTGGCCCGCGCCCTGAGCGCCGAGGACGGTTCGGTCCGGCTTCAGGCGGCCCTGGCGGCCGGCTCGGACCCTGACCCGGGCTTTCTGGAGACGCTCGTCGAGCGGTGCGCGGTCGAGCCGGACTTCTTCGTGCGGGACATGCTGTCCTGGGCGCTGACCCGGCTCCCGACGGAGGCCACCCTGCCCCGGGTCCGGCGGGAACTCGCCTCCGGGCGCTCTCAGGCCCGCAGCCAGGCGCTGCACACGCTCTCCAAGATCGGGGACAGGAACGCGTGGGCGTGGATCACGCGCGGGATGCTGCGCGACGCCGACGACGAGGTCGCGCGGACCGCGTGGCGCGTCGCCGTCGTCCTCGTGCCCGAGGAGGAGAAGGAGGACCTGGCCGACGAGCTGGCCGGACAGCTCGGCCGCGGAGACCGCGAGGTGCGGCTGAGCCTGAGCCGGGCCCTCATCGACCTTGGCGACGTGTCCGGGCCCGCACTGGAGCAGGCGGCGGCGGGCGCCGATCCGGTGGTGGCCGCGCACGCCCGCGCCACCGAACTGCTCCGGCAGAACCCCGAGGCCGGCTTCGACGCGGCCGTCGAGGAGGCGAAGCGAATCGTGGCGCTCGGTCCCGAACGCGCCGCCGCTTCGGCAGGAGAAGCCGGAGCCCAGGAAGCCGCGGGGACCGAAGACGGCGCGGGGGCCGAAAACGAAGCCGGGACCGAAGTGACTGCGGCGACCGCGAAGAGCATGGAGAGCGCGAAGACCGTGGAGAGCGCGGAGACCGCGAAGACCGTGGAGACCGCGAAGACCGTGGAGACCGCGGAGTGCTGATCGGCGAAGTGGCCCGCCGCTCCGGGGTGAGCCCCCGGATGCTGCGGCACTACGACGCCCTCGGCCTGGTGCGGCCGACCGGTCGTACCGTCGGCGGTTATCGGGAGTACTCGGCCGAGGACGTCCGCAGGATCTTCCACGTGGAGAGCCTGCGGTCCCTCGGGCTCTCGCTCAAGCAGATCGGACGCGCGCTGGAGGATCCGGCCTTCTCGCCGTCCGCCCTGGTCGGCGACCTCATCCGGTGGACGCAGGACCGTCTGGAGCGGGAGCGGGAGCTGCTGGAACGGCTCCGCGCGATCGACGCGTCGGCGCCGGCCGGCTGGCAGGACGTCCTGCACGTCGTCGAACTCATGCGGGGACTCGACTCGACCAGCGCCGCGCGCAGGCAGCAGACCGTCCTGGTACGACCGGAGGGTGCCGCGGTTCCCGCCGAACTGCTGGCCGGTGCGGTGCTGTCCGAGTCCGACCCCGTCGTCGCGGGCGCCCTGCGCTGGGCGCTCGCCCGGTCCGACGGCGACGGCCTGGCGACCCTGGCGGCCGGTCTGCACTCGGACGACACCGGCGTCCGGCTGCGTGCGGTGCTGGCGATCGCCGCGATGCCCGATGCTCCGGGGGCGGCCGAGGCGCTCGCGGACGCGCTCGGGGACGTGGACCCGACCGTGCGCAGGCATGCCGCGCTGGCGTTGGGCGGGCGAGGCGCGAGCGCGGCCGTGCCGACGCTCGTGGGCATGGTGGTCGAGGGGACCAACGACGTCGACGCGGCGGAGGTCCTGGGGACGTTGTCCCGGGACCCCGAGTGTGCGGCGCGGATCACGGCCGCGCTGGCCGACGAACTCGCGGCGCCCACCGCGGACTCCGCGACGCGGATACGCATCGCCCAGGCGCTGGTGGAGCTGTCGGGGGACGGGCCGCCGGCGGTCCTGCGCCGACTGGCCGAGGACGACGACCGCACCGTCGCCCTCGTCGCGTCGGCGTTCGTGCGCGTCCTGGAAGAGCGGTCCTCCCAGGACCCGCGGTGATCCACCGCTCGTAGACTCGGAGGGTGACGTACGGTCGAGTGACGCCCGGTGAGAGGCAGACGACGAGGGTGGGCGGCGATGCCGCGGTGCTCGACGACCCGGTGGGGCAGTCGCTCCGCGGGCACCACGCGAGACTCGCGCGCCGGTGCGGCCGGGCCGTCGGGTACCTGCCGGACGTCGCGACCTTCTCGGCGCTGTCCGTCGGCCGGGGCGCGACAGGGGCGGACACGGACGCCACCGCATGGGCCGACCTCGCCCGGCTGCTCGGGCCGGGGGAACTGGCCGACATGTTCAGCTCCCCGGCGACCCCGCCGCCGGGCTGGAAGCCCGTCTTCGAGATGGAGGGCCGTCAGATGATCCGGCCCGGTACCGGACGGTTCGCCCGGGCGGAGGCCGAGACCGGGGTGGTCGAACTGGGCGAGGACGACGTGCCGGAGATGCTCGGACTGGTCGAGCGGACCCGGCCGGGACCGTTCTGGGCGCGCACCCGCGAACTGGGCACCTACCTGGGCATCCGGCACGAGGGCACGCTGGTGGCGATGGCGGGCGAACGGCTCCGGCCTCCGGGGTGGACGGAGATCAGCGCCGTCTGCACCGCTCCGGAAGCACGCGGGCGTGGATACGCCGCCCGGCTGGTCGGTGAGCTCGCGGCACGCATCACGGCTCGCGGTGAACGGCCCTTCCTGCACGTGGCGGAGGCGAACACCGCCGCGATCGCCCTCTACGAGGGCCTGGGGTTCGAGACCCGCGCGGAAGTGACCTTCCGGGGGTTCCGCGTTCCGTGACGGCCGCCCCTCGGCGGCCGACCTGCTCCGCGAACCGTCCGGCGTTCAGCGACCGATCAACTCCGCGAACCGCCTCGCGTCGACGTTCCCTCCCGAGGCGATGACGCCGACCCGGCGCGGGCGGTGTTCCAGGCGTCCGGCCATGAGCGCGGCCAGGGCGGTGGCGCCGCTCGGTTCGAGAACGATCTTCAGGCGTTCGAAGGCGAAGCGCATGGCCGCGACGATCTCGTCGTCGCCGACGAGGGCGATCGCGTCGACCAGGCGCCGGTTGACGGCGAAGGTGATCTCGCCGGGGGTGGGCAGGGCCTGTCCGTCGGCGATGGTGCGGGGGACGGGGACGGTCACGCGTTCGCCCCGGTCCAGGGAGCGTTTGGTGTCGTCGCCCGCCTCCGGCTCCACGCCGACCACCCGGATACCGGGGTGCAGGGCCTTGGCGGCGGTGGCGCTGCCGGCGACGAGTCCGCCGCCGCCGACGGGGACCACGAGGGCGTCGAGCGCGCCGGTCTCCTCGAGGAGTTCCAGGGCGGCGGTGCCCTGGCCGGCGATGACGTGCGGATGGTCGTACGGCGGGATGAGGGCGAGGCCGCGCTCCTCGGCGAGGGCTTCGCCGAGGGCGGTGCGGTCCTGGGTGTAGCGGTCGTAGGTGACGATTTCCGCGCCGTAGCCGGCGGTGGCCTCCCGCTTGGCGCGCGGGGCGTCCTCGGGCATGAGGACGACCGCCGTGGTGCCCAGCTCCCGGGCGGCCAGCGCGACCGCCTGGGCGTGGTTCCCGGAGGAGTACGCGGCGATGCCCCTGGCCAGCTGCCCGGCCGGGAGCCGGGAGGCGGCGTTGTAGGCGCCGCGGAACTTGAAGGCGCCGACGCGCTGGAAGTTCTCGCACTTGACGAACACCTCGGCGCCGACCAGGGCGTCGAGGGTGCGGGAGGTGAGGACCGGGGTGCGGTGCGCGATGCCGTCGAGACGTGCGGCGGCGTCCTGTACGTCAGAGAAGGCGACGGGCGGTGCGGCGGTCATGGTCGGGTCCCTCGGGTCGGTGGGAGCGGCGGTGGGCGTGGTCGGGGCCGGGGCCCGATCGGGACGGGGCCGGAGCCCTCCGGAGGAACCCGGAGCCCCCGGGAGGAGGCCGGGGCCGTCCTCGGGAGGGTACGGCGTCCCGTCCCGGAGAGGCGGTCCTCAGGACGGTGCCGTCGGCCCGCCCGGCTCGGGCCCCGGCTCCTCCACCGGTCCGGCCGGCACCACCTCGATGCCGCGCGCGATGAACGGTGCCACGTCGGCGTCCGTCGCCGACGCGTCGGTGACCAGGGTCCAGCCGGGCGGCAGCGTGGCCCACGCGTGGAAGGGCGCCCGGCCGAGCTTCGCCGCGTGGGCCAGGACGTACGTGCGAGCGGCACGGCGGGCCATCAGCTCCTTGAGCCGGGTCTGCCGCAGGTCCGCCTCGCAGATCCCGCCGTCCGCCGTCACGCCGTCCGCGGACAGGAAGACCCGGTCGAACGTCATCCGCTCCAGCGCCGCCTCCGTCAGCGGGCCGACGAACGCCTGGCTGAGCGGGCGCAGCGTCCCGCCGAGGCATTCCACGTGCACGGTCTCGACGTCCGCCAGCTCGTGCAGGGCCGTCAGACCGGTGGTGGCGACCGTCAGGTCCTTGGCGGTACGCAGTTCGCGCGCCAGCGCCCCGACCGTCGACCCGGCGTCCAGCAGCACCGTCTCGCCCGGCTGGATCTGCGCCGCCGCCCACCGGGCGATGGCGCGCTTGTGCGCGTACGCCTCCGTGGTGCGCTGGCGCAGGGACGCCTCCGGATGCGCGTTCAGCGCCATCGCGCCGCCGTAGGTGCGGGCGAGCCGGCCGTCGGCGGTGAGCCGGGCGAGGTCGCGGCGGATGGTGGAGGCGGTCACCCCGAAGTGCCGGGACAGCTCCTCCACGCTGGCCAGGCCGGTCGTGGTGGCGAGTCTGAGGATCTCCTCGCGCCGAGCCTGGGATCCGATGGGCGGCATCAAGTGTCCTTCGCGGTACGTGGGTCAAGTGCCCTTCGCGGTACGGGGCTTCAGCTGGCGGTGGACATCTCGGCGGCCTGCCGCAGCGCCTCGATCATGCTACCGGCCTCGGCCTTGCCCGTACCGGCGATGTCGAATGCCGTGCCGTGGTCCACGGAGGTGCGGATCACCGGGAGGCCGACGGTGAGATTGACGCCCGCCTCGATGCCGAGCACCTTGACCGGACCGTGGCCCTGGTCGTGGTACATCGCCACGATGAGGTCGTAGTCGCCCCGGGAGGCCAGGAAGAAGGCGGTGTCGGCGGGGAGGGGGCCGCGCGCGTCGATGCCGTCCCGGCGCACCTTCTCCAGCGCCGGGACGATCTTCTCCTCCTCCTCGCCGTAGCCGAACAGCCCGTTCTCGCCGGCGTGCGGGTTGATGCCGCACACGCCGATGACGGGTGCGGGCACCCCGGCCCGGACCATGGCCTCGTGGCCGCGGCGCACGGTCCGCTCGACCAGGCCCGGCTCGATCCGGTTGACGGCGTCGATCAGGCCGATGTGGGTGGTCACGTGGATGACCTTCACCTTCTCGGTGGACAGCATCATCGACACCTCCTCGACGCCGGTGAAGTGGGCGAGCAGTTCGGTGTGGCCGGGGTAGACGTGCCCGGCGGCGTGCAGCGCCTCCTTGTTGAGCGGGGCGGTGCAGATGCCGTCGATCTCCCCGGCGAGGGCCAGTTCCGCGGCCCGCCTGACGTACTCGTAGGCGGCGTTGCCGGCCGCGGCGGACAGTTCACCCCAGGGCAGGCCCTCGGGCAGCAGTCCGAGGTCCACGACGTTGATCCGGCCCGGTGCGGACTCGGCCGCGGCGGGCGTCGGCACGGTCACGATCTCGCAGTCCGTCCCGAGGATCCGGGCCGCTTCCCGCAGCCGCGCCGCGTCACCGATCACCACCGGTCGGCACCGGCCGAGGGTCGCGGCGTCCAGGACCGCGGGCACGATCACCTCCGGCCCGATACCGGCGCCGTCGCCCATGGTGAGACCGATGAGGGGCAGGGGCTGCTGCGCGTTCACTGGGTGACTCCTTGTTCAGAGGGTGCCGTGCCGGACGGGGCCGGTGGCGGTGGGTGGGGAGTGGAGGCGGGTGAGGACGGTGCGAGGACGCCGGGGCGGAGCGCCGCCGCGACGCGGAGGAACGAGTCCGGGCCGCCGAAGCTCCCGGGGCGGGTGACGACCGACCGGCCGTCCGAGGTCCGGGAGTGCACGGCACCGTGGTGGATCTCGCCGACGGGCCACAGCGTCGTGACGCCCGCCGCGTCGAGTACCCGGCGGGCCGTCTCGCCCCCGGTCAGGACGAGGTCCGGGCGGCCCGGCAGCGCCGCCACGGCGCGCGCCAGGCCCGCGACGATCCGCCGCGCCGCGCCGGGGCGGATGCCGTCGGACCCGTCCACGGAGAGCACGGTGACCGTGGAGGGCGCGAGTTCGGGCAGCACGACGGGT
Source organism: Streptomyces mutabilis (assembly GCF_046628145.1). NCBI lineage: Bacteria > Bacillati > Actinomycetota > Actinomycetes > Kitasatosporales > Streptomycetaceae > Streptomyces > Streptomyces mutabilis. The sequence continues at coordinate 5,917,642 of NZ_CP176874.1, forward strand.
GCCGGTCCGGCCAACAGGGCGGGAGCCAGCGGCAGATGCCGGGCGCCGGCCGCCACCAGCCGCGCGACCTGCTCACCCACGGCGGGTTCCGCGCTCCCGGCGACGACCAGCAGGGGGCGCTCGCCGGCAGGGGGCACGGTGTGTCGGGCCGTCGGTGCCGGGGGGTGGGCTGTCGGTCCCGGGGGGCCTGTCGTCGGTTCGGAGGGGTGGGCTGTCGGTCCCGGGGAGCCTGTCGTCGGTCCCGAGGAGCCGACCGTCGACCCCGACGGACCGAGCCGGCGGCCGAGCGCCGCCGCCAGGCCGCCGCTGCCCAACAGGCGGGCGTCCGGGCCGAGGAGGGCCGCGGCGGCGGCGACCACCGCCAGGTCGGTGTCGGTCTCCGCGTCGCAGACGGGGTGCCGTCCGCGCGCCGCCAGTCGCCGGAACCGCCCGGCGAGGGCGATGGGGCCCTGACGCACGGCCTCGATCGGAACGTTCGCGGTCGGCAGCGGTGCCATCGCCTCGGCGACGGACCGGGGCGCGGCACGTTCCTCGGCGCGCCAGGCCGCGCAGTCCCGCAGCGGCGCACCGTCGACCAGGACCGTGCCGCCGCGCACCACGCGCCCCGCGACGGGCAGCGCCGGTGCGATCACCAGCAGCTCGGCGCCCTCCGCGAACGCGGCGGCCTCGGCGCCCACCGGGCCGCGCAGCAGGGAGTCGCACTTCTTGTACCAGAGCGGACGGCCGTACGAGGCGTCCGTGGCACGGGAACTGACTGCGCGAAACGCGCGGTGCGCGGTGTCGTGCAAGGCGGTTCGGGGCAGCCCCGGGTCGTCCCAAGAGGGCCCGGTGGGGCGCGCGTGACGGTCGGCGGGGTCCGTGCCGGCCTCCGCCTCGGACCCGTCCGCCGCCGTCCGCGCCGCGGTGAGGGCCGCCCGTACGACGCCGGCCGCCGCCTCGTCGGACAGGTACCGCGAGTCGAGGTCCACCACCACCGCCTCACCGGCGGCGACGGGTACTGCCAGGTCGGCCGGGTCCAGTGCGAGCCGCGTCGGACGACGCAGCAGCGCGGCAACCTCCGCGGCCCCCGACAGGTCGTCGGCGAGCGCGACGACCGGGGTGTCCTCCCGACGGCACACGCGAACCTCCTCCACCTCGTCCCGGCACCGGTGTGCACGGGCCGCGCGGCGCCAGTCGGTCAGGAAGCCCGCGGTGGTCCTGATGATGACATAGCTTGCGCGATTCGCGCGAGACTCTTGCGCATAACGCGCAGTCGTGCGAGCGTTCACCCACCGAGAACCGCCTGCCCCCGTGACGCCGCTCTCCTCCCGTGCGGGCGGCACGACGGAACGGCACCCGTAACCGGAAGGAACCGCTCGTGAGCACCGGCACCCGCCCCGGCCCGCAGGGAAGCCCACGGGAGATCGAGCTCCCGCCCGTCCCCGTGCCGCTGTCCCGCCTGGTCCTGGGCACCATGACGTTCGGCGACACCGTCGACCACGCCGGCGCCGCCGCCATGCTGGACACCGCGCTCGACGCCGGGATCACGGGCGTGGACACGGCCAACGGCTACGCGGGCGGCGAGAGCGAACGCATCCTCGCCGGTCTGCTGCCCGGGCGCCGGGACCGGATCGTGCTCGCCACCAAGGCCGGCATCCCGCACCCCGACCAGGGGGAGCACGCCCCGCTCTCACCGGCCGGCCTGCGCGCCGCCCTCGAGGGCAGCCTGAAGCGGCTCGGCACCGACCACGTCGACCTCTTCTACCTGCACCAGCCGGACCGCCGGACACCGGTGGAAGAAACCCTCGCGACCGTGGCCGAGTTCGTGGCGGAGGGAAAGATCCGCGCGCTCGGCGTCTCCAACTACGCCGCCTGGCAGATCGCCGAACTGAGCCGCGCCGCCGACGGGGTCGGCGTCCCGCGCCCCGTGATCGCGCAGCAACTGCACAACCTGCTCGCCCGGCGCATCGAGGAGGAGTACGTCGAGTACGCGGCCGTCAGCGGCCTGCGCACCATGGTCTACAACCCCCTCGGCGGCGGTCTCCTCACCGGCCGGCACCGCTTCGGCGCCGATCCCGCCACCGGCCGCTTCGGCGACTCCAAGCTCGCCGCGATGTACCGGCAGCGGTACTGGAACGAGGACCTCTTCGCCGCCGTCGAGAAGCTCACCGCCATCGCCGGCGAAGCGGGCCTGCCGCTCACCGAACTGGCCCTGCGCTGGCTCCTCGACCGGCCCTCCACCGACGCCCTCCTGCTCGGCGGCTCCCGTCCGGAACACCTGCGGGCCAACATCGCCGCCGCAGAGGCAGGTCCGCTGCCCGCGGACGTGACCGCCGCCTGCGACGCGGTCGGGACGGCGCTGCGCGGACCGATGCCCGCGTACAACCGCTGACCGCTGACCGCCCCGGCCCTTCGTCCCGTCCACCCACGCCCGCCCTCCTCTCCCACTCGACCGAAGCGCGCCCTCGCCGTCCGCCCGCCCCCAGCACTACGGAGACCCCTCATGACCACCGCCGCGCACTTCACCGCCGCACTGCGCGAGCGCCGACGCCTCATCGGCTACTGGTCGCTGCTCGACTCGCCCGTCGCCGCCGAGCGCCTGGCCCGGCTCGGCTACGACTACCTGGCCTTCGACGCCCAGCACGGCCTCTTCGGCTACCAGGGCCTGCTGAACAACCTCATCGCCACCGACACCCGCGGCTCCACCGCCGTCGGCATGGTGCGCGTCGAGGCCAACGACCCGACGTACATCGGCCGCGCGCTCGACGCGGGCGCCGCCGCCGTCATCGTGCCGCTCGTCGACACGGCGAAGGACGCCGCCGACGCGGTCGCCGCCGTGCGGTACCCGCCGCACGGCCGCCGCTCCTACGGCCCGATGCGCGCCCAGCTGCGCATCGGACCCGACCCCGCCGACACCCACGAGCAGACCGCTGTCCTCGCCATGATCGAGACCGCCGACGGACTCGCGAACGTCGAGGAGATCTGCGCCGTACCGGGCCTCGACGGCGTCTACGTCGGACCGTCCGACCTGCGCCTCGCGATCGGCGGCAGGACCTCCACCGACCCGGACGTCGCCGACGCCTTCGAGCGGGCCCTGACCCGGGTCCGCGAGGCCGCCGAAGCCGCGGGCATCGCCGCCGGCATCCACAACGGCGACGGCGCGAGCGCCGCCCGCCGGCTCGACGAGGGCTTCACCTTCGCCTCCGTCGCCGCCGACGTGGTCCACCTCCAGCAGATCGCCGCCACCCACCTGACGGCCGCCCGAGGGGAGCGGGCATGAGCGACACGCCGGGGCACACCACCCTCATCACCACCCCCACCTTCGCCCGCCACTCGGCCGACCCCTGGACCCTGCTCGTCGAGGGCGGCGCGGGCCCGCTCCGCCCCTGCGACGACCGCGCGCTCCCGCACGACGAGCTGCTGCGCCTGATAGCCGGCGCCGACGCACTGGTCGCCGGCATGGACCCGGTGACCGCCGAGGTCATGGACGCCGCCCCGCGGCTGAAGGTCATCGCCAAGCACGGCGTCGGCACCGACACGATCGACGTCGCCGCCGCCCGCGACCGCGGCATCCCCGTGGTCTGCGCGCCCGGTTCCAACTCCCGGGCCGTCGCCGAGTACACCTTCGGCCTCGTGCTGGACGCCGCCCGGCGGATCAGCGCCTCCCACACCGCCGTCACCGAGGGCGGCTGGCCCAAGCTCTTCGGCCCGGAGCTGCACGGCCGGAGCATCGGCGTCGTCGGCTTCGGCCGGATCGGACGGCTCGTCGCCGGCTACGCGCGGGCCTTCGGCATGCGGGTGCTCGCCCACGACCCGTACGTCCCCGGCGAGGCCGTGAGGGCGGCGGACGCCGAACCCGTCACGCTCGACGCGCTCCTCGCCCACGCCGACGTCGTCACCCTCCACCTGCCGCCGTCCGGGGAGCCGCTGCTGAACGCCGCCCGGCTGGCGGCCATGAAACCCGGGGCGATCCTCGTGAACGCCGCCCGCGGCGACCTCGTCGACGAGACCGCGCTGGCCGCCGCGCTGCACTCCGGCCACCTGTCCGCCGCCGCCCTCGACGCCTTCACCGTCGAGCCCCTGCCCGACGGCCACGTCCTGCGCACCGCTCCCCGCCTCACCCTCACCTCGCACATGGCCGCCTGCACCCCACAGGCCAACCGCGCGATGGGACTGATGGTCGCCGAGGACGTCCTGCGCGTCCTGGCCGGCGAACCCCCGCACCACCCGGCCGGCTGACCCGGCCCGCGGCCCCCACCACGTCACCGCCACGTCACCCCCCCATTGCTCGCCCCCGCCCTGTTTGCCTTCCGCTCCGGCGACGGCGCCGGAACCAGCAAAGGAACACCGCCATGCCGACCACCGCCCCCGCCCGTGCGGCGGAGCACGCGCAGGCCGATCCGTACGCCCTGCGCCCCGAGGACGCCCGCCCGGCCCCCGAGACCTTCCGCGAACGGCTCCGCCACCTCGGCCCCGGCTTCGTGCTGTCGGCCGCCGTCGTCGGCTCCGGAGAGCTGATCACCACCACCTCGCTCGGCGCCAAGGCCGGCTTCGCGCTGCTGTGGCTCGTGGTCGTCTCCACCGCGGTCAAGGTCTGGGTCCAGATGGAACTGGCCCGCTGGACCATCCTCAACGGCCGCACCGCGCTGGAGGGCTACCGCGAGGTCGGGCCGCGCATCGGCCGGCTGAGCTGGATCAACTGGCTCTGGATCGGCATGGACTTCGCCAAGATGTTCCAGCGCGGCGGCATCATCGGCGGCACGGCGGCGGCCTGTTCGGTGCTCTGGCCGGTCATCGGCGACCCCCTCAGCTGGGGCTCCCTGGCGCTCTGGGCGGTCGTCGTCACGCTCGCCGCCGTCTGTCTGCTCCAGTCCGGCAAGTACAGCCTCGTGGAACGGGCCTGTCTGGTCTCCGTCGTCGTCTTCACCCTGGTCACCGTCAGCCTCGCGGTCGGCCTGCCCGGCACCGAGTTCGGCTACGGCGGCAGCGAGCTGGGCAGCGGCTTCGGCTTCGAGATCCCGGCCGGCACCGTCGGCATCGCCCTGGCCGTCTTCGGCATCACCGGCGTCGGCGCCGACGAGATGACGACGTACACCTACTGGTGCCTGGAGAAGGGCTACGCCCGCTGGACCGGCCCCGACGACGGCAGCGAGGAGCGCGCCCGCCGCGCCGAAGGCTGGATCAAGGTCATGCGCCTGGACGCCCTCGCGGGCCTCGCGGTCTGCGTGCTGTGCACCCTGTCCTTCTACGTCATCGGCGCCGCCGTCCTCCACCCGCAGGGCCTGGTGCCCGAGGGCAACGAGATGATCACCACGCTCTCGCGGATCTACACCGACACCATGGGCCCCTGGGCCGAGTACCTGTTCCTCGTCGGCGCCGTCGCCGTCCTCTTCTCCACCCTCATCGGCTCCACCGCCTCCGTGCCCCGGCTGTGGACCAACACCCTGGGCCTGCTCGGTGTCGTCGACTGGACCGACGTCCGGGCCCGCACCCGCACCATCCGCATCCTCACCTGGTGCCTGCCGCTGGTGTGGACCGCGTTCTTCCTCTGGGTCCAGTCACCCGTGCTGATGGTGCAGATCGGCGGCATCGGCGGCGGCGTCTTCCTGCTGGCCGTGGTCGTCGCCGTCTGGCGCCTGCGGCACACCGGAGTGCCGGCGCGCTTCCGCACCAACCCGTGGCTGACCGGCGCGCTCGTCGTCAGCAGCGCCGCGATCCTGTGCGTCGGCGTCTACGGCGTACTGGAGACGGTCGGCGTGGTCACGGAGTGACGCCCCGCGGCCCGAGGGCTTGCTTTCCGCCGTACGGGAAACCTGAGGCGCCATGGCGAGACTCGGAACCCGATCCCCGGCGGACACCCCCGGCAGCCCCGCGCTCAAACGCGAGCTGACCACCCCGCTGCTGTACTTCTTCATCCTCGGCGACGTCCTCGGCGCCGGCGTCTACGTCCTGGTGGGACAGGTGGCCGCCGACGCCGGGGGCGCCGTGTGGGTGCCGCTGGCCGTCGCGCTGCTGCTGGCGATGCTGACCGCCGCCTCCTACGCCGAGCTGGCCACGAAGTACCCCCGCGCGGGCGGCGCCTCCCACTACGCCACCCGCGCCTTCGGGCCGTTCGCCGGGTTCGTCGCCGGCTTCTGCATGCTGGCCGCCGGCATCGTCTCCGTGGCCGCGCTGGCCCGCGGCTTCGGCGGCGACTACCTGTCGGAGTTCGTGACCCTGCCCGTGGGCCTGGTCGCCGTGCTGTTCCTCGCCGTGCTGGCGCTGGTCAACGCCCGGGGCATCAAGGAGTCCACCCGGGCCAACGTCGCCGCCACCGTCGTCGAGGTCGGCGGTCTCCTCGTCATCGTCGCCCTCGGCGCCTGGCTGCTGCTGCGGGGCGACGGCGACGTGGGGCGGCTGGGGCAGCTGGGCACACCGGAGAAGGGGGCCGCGGCGGCCGTACTGAGCGGCTCCGTGCTGGCGTACTACTCCTTCGTCGGCTTCGAGACCTCGGTGAACGTCGCCGAGGAGACCCGCGACCCCCGCCGCTCCTACCCGCGCGCCCTGTTCGGCGCCCTCGCCACCGCCGGCGCCGTGTACGTCCTGGTGGGCGTCGCCGCGTCGGTCGCCGTCCCGACGGCCCGGCTGGCGGAGTCGAGCGGACCGCTGCTGGAGGTCGTCGAGGAGGCCGGCGGGGTGCCGACCCGGCTGTTCAGCGCCATCGCCCTCGTCGCGGTGGCGAACGGAGCGCTGCTCACCGGCATCATGTCCTCCCGCCTGGCCTACGGCATGGCCAAGGACGGGCTGCTGCCCGCCGCGCTGACCAAGGTGCTGCCGGGCCGCCGTACACCGTGGGCCGCGATCGCGGTCACGACCGTGCTGTCGATGCTCCTCGCGCTCACCGGCAGCGTCGCCACCCTGGCGTCCACCCTGGTCCTCCTGCTGCTCGTGGTCTTCCTCATGGTCAACACGGCCGTACTCGTCCTGCGCCGCGACGACCGCGGCGAGGCCGACCACTTCCGGGCGCCGACCGTGCTCCCCGTCCTGGGCGCCGCCTCCTGCGTCGCGCTCGCCACGCAGATCGAGGCGGAGGTGTGGCTGCGCGGCCTGCTGGTCGTGGCCGTCGGAACGGTGCTGGCCGCCCTCGCCGCCGTACGGCGGGGCGGACGGGCGCGCGGGGGCGGGCGCGAGTAGCCGGGCGGCGCCCCGAGGAGCGGCCGGCCGAGCCGCGGGACGCGGAGTACGGCGACTCGGCACGGTGACGTCCGAGCCGCCCGTCACTCGGCCGGCGCGGCCAGCGCGGCCAGCTCCTCGGCCGTGCGCGGGCCCGCCGCCGAGTCCGCCAGCAGCCCCCGCGCACGCAGCACCCGGGCCGCCGCCACGCCCCACGGCAGGCGCAGCCCGGCCCGCCGCAGCAACTCGGTGCGGGCCAGCGTCGCGGCCGTCGGGCCGGTGTGCACGCCGACCGGGGTGAGCAGCGCGGCATCGTCGGACCAGCGCAGGGCCAGGTCGACGTCGTGGGTGGCCATCACCACCGTGGTGCCGCCCGCGCGCAGCCGGTCCAGGGTGGCGAGCAGCCGCTCCTGCCCGTCCGGATCGAGCCCGGCGGTCGGCTCGTCCAGGACCAGCACCCGGGGCCGCATCGCCACCGCACCGGCGATCGCGGCCCGCTTGCGCTGCCCGTAGGACAGCAGGTGGGTGGGCCGGTCGGCCAGCGCGGTGATGTCCAGCGCGGCGAGCGCGTCGTCCACCCGGGAGCGGACCTCCGCGTCGGACAGGCCCAGGTTCAGCGGCCCGAAGGACACGTCCTGCGCCACGGACGCCGCGAAGAGCTGGTCGTCCGGGTCCTGCACCACCAGCTGCACGGTGGTCCGCAGCCGGGTCAGGCCCCCGCGGTCGTACGTCACCGGCTCACCGTCGACCGTCAACCGCCCGGCGCGCGGCCGGAGTCCGCCGCTGAGCAGCCGCATCAGCGTGGTCTTGCCGCTGCCGTTGCGCCCGAGCAGCGCCAGCGCGCGCCCCTCGCGCACCGCGAAGTCCAGGCCGGTGAGCACGTCCGGCCCCTCCTCGTACGCGAAGGACGCGCCCCGCAGGGCGACCGGGGCGGGGGGATGCGGTGACTGCGCCGGTTCGCTCACGACAGCGGTCCTTCCAGTACGAGGGTGAGGGCGGCCAGCGCCGCCAGCAGCGCGACGCTCGCCGCCGTGAACGGCACCGACACGCGCGCCTCGGGCACCAGCACGCGCAGGGTCCCGTCGTAGCCGCGCCCGGCGAGCCCGGACTGGAGCCGCGCCGCCCGGTCGAAGGCCCGCACGAACGCCGTGGCCCCGAGTCCGCCGAGCGACCGCCAGGTGGCGGCCCGGGTGGTGTGCCCGAGCCGCGCCGCCTGCGCCTGACGCACCCGGCGCACGGTGTCCAGCAGCAGGAAGCTCATCCGGTACGTCACCAGCGCCACGTCCACCACCGGCGCGGGCACCCCGGCCCGCACCAGCCGGGGCAGCAGGTCGGAGACGGGCGTGGTGAACGCGAACAGCAGCACCCCGAGGGAGGCCGCCGAGGTGCGCAGCAGCAGCTCACCGGCGCGCTCCGGTCCGCCGTCCGCCGCCGCGAGGAACCCGCCCGGACCCCCGACCCGCACGAGCAGCGGCAGCGCCCCCGTCACACAGAAGCCCAGCGGCACCCGGTACGCCCGCCACAGCCGCCGCCACGGCACACCCGCCGGGCCGAGCAGCACGGTGAGCGCCGCCACCAGCACCAGAACCGCGCCCGGCCAGGGCGGCAGCGAGATCGCCAGCACGGTCAGGCCCAGCCCCAGCACGGCCTTGTCCACGGGATGCCGGCGGCGCCAGCGACTGCTGTGCGCCGCGGCGTCGATCGGCAGCACTCAGTTCCCCCCGGGGGAGTCCCCTGCCGGGACGTCCTCCTCGGGGGCATCCGCCGCGGGGGAGTGCCGCGGCGTCGCCGACGCCCGCTCCTCGCCCTGCCGCCGCCCCCGGCGCAGCCCGAAGTAGTAGGCCAGCACGCCCGCGCCGATCGCGGCCTGGAGGGCGAACAGCGCCGACTCGACCTCCCCGGAGGGAGGTTCGTACAGCGGGGAGAACCACGGCTCGTAGTCCGGTTCGATCTCGGTGATCGCCGTCTCCGCCTCCGCGTCGGCCCCGGCGAACGGCTCCTCCTTGTGGTCGCCGAGCCCCAGCACCAGCGGCAGCACCGCGAGCGCCGCCACGGCGAGCAGCAGCAGGGCGTTGATCCTCGCGTTGCGACTCATCGGGCCACCGCCTGCTTCTCGGTCCGCGTCGTGGTCGGCAGCACGCCCAGCCGGGTCAGTTCGCCCTTGCTGGACTGCACCAGCAGCCGCATCACGATCACCGTGAGCAGACCCTCGCTCACCGCCAGCGGGATCTGCGTCACGGCGAAGACGGCCCCGAACTTGCCGAGCGCGCCCGGGAACCCGCTGCCCGGGTCGGGGAAGGCGAGCGCCAGCTGCACGCTGGTGACGCAGTACGTCGACAGGTCGGCGACGAACGCGCCGGCGAACACGGTGACCATCAGCGGCACGCCGTACCGGCGCAGCAGCCGGTAGACGCCGTATCCGGCCCAGGGGCCGGCGATCGCCATCGAGAAGACGTTGGCGCCGAGCGTGGTCAGCCCGCCGTGCGCGAGCAGCAGCGCCTGGAAGAGCAGGGTGATGGTGCCCAGCACCGCCATGACCGGCGGGCGGAAGAGGATCGCGCCCAGACCGGTGCCGGTCGGGTGCGAACAACTCCCGGTGACGGAAGGCAGTTTCAGGGCCGACAGGACGAACGTGAAGGCTCCGGAGGCGCCGAGGAGCAAGGTGCTCTCCGGGTGCTCCCTGACCTCACGGGTGAGTGACCGTACTCCGTGGACGACGAACGGCGCGGACGCGACACCCCAGGCGATCGCGTGCGCCGGCGGCAGAAAGCCCTCGGCTATGTGCATGACTCGGCAGACCCTCTCCAGCACCTCGTGGATGGACGACGCGCCTTGGCCGGTCTCCTGGCTTACGGGTACCACCGCCCGTGCTCCGCCTTCCCGGGTCACGCATGACCCAGTGGCTGCCCGCGAGGGCCGGAGCCGGACTTCCCGATTCACAGTGGCGAGGGCCGCACCGGCATCACACCGGATTTCCCGTTCACCAAGGCGTGATGACGGTAGTGCTCCCGCCAGGGTGGTGACAAGCGGGCCTCCCGCCCCGGCGGGCGCGTGCGCCGCCCCTCAGCCGGGCCTGTCCCGCTCCGTGCGCCGGACCACGGTGTCGCGGATCCGCTGCGTCAGCGCGGTCGCCGCGGCGGTCAGGAAGACGAAGCTGTAGGCGATCTGCAGCACCGTCACGATCCGCGCCGACTGGCCCTGCGGCGTGATGTCGCCGTATCCGACGGTCGCCAGCGTGACGACGGTGAAGTACAGGGCGTCGACACGGGTGTGCAGGCCGGTGAACTCGCCGGGCTGTTTGGCGAGGGCGTAGTACGTGGCCGAGAAGATGTGCACGGACAGGAGGATGAGCAGGGAGATGACCATGCCGGGCCGGGAGTCCGGGCGGTCGATCAGGACGTGGCGGATCTGCCGGAGCAGCAGCAGGGCGACGACGGTCAGCACCAGGGCGAACAACGTCCAGCTCAGCACGGGGCGCTGCGGGCCCAGGTGGTCGAGGGGGAGGAGGAAGTAGGCCACCACCATGGCCACCGCGCCCCCGGCCCGCACCAGCCACGGCCGCGCCGCCGACCGGTCGGCACGCGTCCGCCCGCCCCGGCACCCCGTCACCGGCCCGCTCCGGTCGCCGGGTCTCCGCCTGCTCCTGCCGCTGGGCTGCCGCCCGCTCCCGTGGCCGGTCCTCCGCCTGCTCCCGTCGCTGGGCTTCCGCCTGCTCCTGCCTCCGGGCTTCCGCCCGTTCCCGTCGCAGGTCCTCCGCCCGCCCCTGCCGCCGGTCCTCCGCCCGCCCCCGTCCCCACCGGCCCTCCACCCGCCCCTGTCCCCGGTGCCGCCCCCGGCTCCTCCCTCCGCACCACCTGGGCGACGACGAAGGCGACCACCGACCCGGTGACGATCAGCGGCATCTGGTCGTGTGCGTCCCCGCCCACCAGCAGCACCGCCAGCACCGCGCTGGCCAGCGGCAGGCCCGTCACCGCGGCCGCGGCGGCGGAGATGCCGAGGGCCAGGGCCGGGGTGGTGCCGAAGCCGGGCAGGCCGGAGCAGGCCATGGCCGTCGCCGTGCCCAGCAGCACGGCCGGGAAGATCGGGCCGCCGCGCAGACTGCCCAGTGCGATGCCCCACGCCAGCCCCTTGCAGGCCACCAGTGCCACCAGCGCGCCCACCGACCAGGCGTGCGGGTGCGCGGCCAGCTGGGCGAGGACGGCCTGCCCGGACAGGGCCGCCTCCGCCGGGGAGCGGCCGGTGATCAGGCCGTACGCGGTGACGCAGACGCCGACCGCCGTGGCGCAGGCGACGGTGCGGACGGCCGTGTGCTCCCGCGTCCAGGACACCGTGCGCCGGCCCAGCTCGCGGGCCAGCGTGACCAGCACCGCGATGAGCGCCGCCGTGGGGATGCCCCAGAGGAAGTCCCCGGCGTCCGGGTTGGCGCCCGGCGGCACGTCGCGCAGGGCCAGCGCGCCGATCTCCAGGCCGGTCCACCGGCCGAAGCCGGTGAAGACCAGGGCGCCCGTCGCGCTGGCCAGCAGACAGGGCAGCAGCAGGACGACCAGCTGGGCGCCGCCGAGGCCGGCGCCCTCGATGAGCAGGACGGCGGCGGCCACCGGGCCGCCGAGAATGGTGGAGATCGCGGCGGTGGAGCCCGCCGTCGCCAGGATCGCGCCCGCCCTGGGGTCCCCGCCCGCGCCCGCCCGCCGCACCGCCAGCAGGGCGAGCCCGCTGCCCACGGCCATCAGCGGGGCCTCCGGTCCCAGCACCACCCCCAGCGGCAGCGTGGCCAGCGCGGCCAGGACCGCGCCGGGCAGCGCGCGGGGCCCGACGGGCGCGCCGCCCAGCCCGTTCACCGGCAGATGGCCGCCGCCGCCCGGCATCCGGGTCACGATCGGCGCCAGGACCAGCCCGGCCAGCGCCAGCGCGGGCAGCGGCCACCACCAGGGCGGGGCGTCGTACCCGGCAGCCTCGGGCAGCGCCGACCACACCCAGTGCTGGAGTTCGTGCTGGAGCCCGACGAAGAAGAAGCAGGCCAGCGCGATGGGTACGCCCAGCAGCACGCACAGCAGCAACAGCCGCAGGTACCCGGGGCTGAGCAGGATGCGCCGCAGGGACTGCTCGGCCCGGCCCGGCACCGCGTTGGCCGGCGCGGGCTGCGTCGTCACGGGCCCTCCTCCGTCCATCGCACCCGCGGCACCGTCCGCCGGTCCCTCGCGCGCGTTCGCAAATGCGGTCAGTAAACGCGAGGCGGCCCGCAGGCGCATGCGGACGGCGGCCGTCCCGGGCCGGCCCGCACGGCGCGGCCACCCCGGGTTCACCCGTTCGGCGGACCCGCATGGCCGGGCGGCGCGGGTGGCCACAGGCTCGAATGACCCGTCGGCGCCTCGAGGTGCCGACGGGCGCAGGCCCGTACGGGGACACGCAGAAAGGACTCCGCTCATGAGCCAGCACGCCGCACCTTCTCCCGGCAGGCCCACCCACGGCGCCGGCACCCCGCGGTCGGCGGACCGTTCCAGCGGCTGGGTGACCGGCGGTGTCGTCTTCGCGGGCGTACTGCTGCTGTTGAACGGCGCCCTGGCCGTCCTGCAGGGCATCGCGGCCATCGCCGAGGACGACGTCTACGCCCGCGTCGGCAGCTACGTCTACGAACTCAACCTCACCGGCTGGGGCATCATCCACGTGATCCTCGGTGCCCTGGTGCTCGCCACCGGGTACGGCCTGCTGAAGGACATGGCCTGGGCGCGCTTCGCGGGCATCCTCCTCGCCTCGCTCAGCCTGATCGCCCAGTTCCTCTTCCTGCCGTACTCGCCCGTCTGGTCCGTGATCATGATGGCGATCGACGTCTTCGTCATCTGGGCCCTGGCCAGCCGCCAGGACCAGGCCGCCTGAACCACCGCCGCCGGTCGGCCTCCGGAGCCGCCCCCGCCCTCCGGAGGTCACCGCCGTCCGGCCCCGGCCGCGCAAGACGCCTCGCCCTCACCGGGGTTCCACGCCCCGCCCTCACCGGTGCCGCAGTTCGGGTCAGGGCCACCGCCGCCGGCTCCCGGCGTCGAACCGGACCTCACCGTCGACCCGCTCGTGCACCGCGGCCTCCGGCCCCAGGAGGGCCGCGGACGCCGGCGCGCCTTCGCGGACGACGGGTACGGGCAGGGCCGGCGCACCAGCGGCAACCGCCGGACACGGAGCGTCGCGAACCGTGTCGGTGTTGGGCCGAACGGGTGACTTGGCGTAAGAATTGGCTGGTGCACGCAATGAAGGCGAGTGGATTTCGGGGGAACCGGTGAACAGCCACGACGTCACCGATGAACAGTGGGAAGGGCTCGCCCAGGTCGTTCCGTTGCGCGGGCGCGACGCCTGGCCGTCCTCGGTCGGCCACCGGGCGCTGCCGGAGGCGGTGACGGAGACCCGTCGCCGGTTCGTCGTGCTCCGGGTCAACGTGTTCGCGGACGCCCGCGAGGTCGCCGAGACACTGATGTCGGGCATTCCGGTCCTCCTGGACCTGACCAGCGCGGAGACGGAGGTCGCCAAGCGGGTCCTGGACTTCAGCACCGGCGTCGTCTTCGGCCTGGCCAGCGGGATGCACCGGGTGGACCGCAACGTCTTCCTGCTCACCCCGGCCGGGACCGAGGTGAACGGGCTGATGGAGGGTGCCGCGGACGTTCCCGGAGTGTGACGCCCCCGCCCGGCCCTGACGGCCGCGTCCCCCGATCGTAGGAACGCCTTCCGGGCAAAACGGTTCGGCGTACGGCGCGGTCCTACGGTCCGAACATGGCAGCGTCACCTGCGTCGACGGCCTCCGTCACCCCGCTCCCGGACCGGCCCCGCGTCACCGAACTGCGGCTGTCCGCCTTCGCCGGGCACCGGCGCGCCGTGCTGCCGTTCGGGCCGCTCACCGTGCTCGCCGGCCCCAGCGGCTGCGGGAAGTCCACCGCCCTCAGGGCGTACGACGCGCTGGCCCGGCTCGGTGGCGGCGCCGAGCTCGCGGTGGCGTTCCCCGACCCGGGCGCCTGCGTGCCCGAGCGGGCCCGGCCCGACGCCCAGCGCCGCCGCGGCTTCCGCATCGGCTGCACGGCCGACGGAGCGGCGGGCCCGGTCCACCTGGACGTCGCCGTGCAGGCGGAGCCCGAGCTGCGCATCGTGGGGGAACGGCTGACGGCCGACGGGGTCGTCCTGCTGGAGACGGCCCTGCGCGACCCCGGCCGCCGCGCCGTGCAGGCGGCCTGGCACACGGCCGGGCCGTCGCCCGTGACCCGGGCCCCGCTGCCGGACGACCGGCTCGGCACCCCGCTGCTGCCGCTCAGGGTGGCGGGCAAGACGGACGGGCAGCGCAGGGTGCTGGCCGCGGCGGAGCAGATGGTGGTCGCCCTGCGGTCCGTCTTCGCCTGCGACCCGCGGCCCGGCCGGATGCGGGAACCCGTGCCCACCGGCTCCGGGCGGCTGCTCGGCGGCTGCGACAACCTCGCCGACGTGCTCTGGCGCACCCGCACCGAGTGCGGACGGCGGCACGCGCAGTTCGTCGCCGCGGTGCGCGACGGCTGCGCGGGGCCCGTCGCGGACGTGCTGGCCGAGCCGGCCGTCGGCGGCGTCGTCCGCGCCCTGCTGGACCGGGGCGACGGAACCCGCACCGGCCTGGCCCGCCTCGGCTACGGCGAACTGCGCTACCTGGCCCTCGCGCTGGTCCTGTTCACCGGGCCCGGGGTGCTGGAGGTCGACCCGGCCGGCGAGGTGCCCGCCGCGCTCCAGACGCTCACCGTCCTCGCCGACGGCTTCGACCGCGGCCTGGACGTGCGGCAGCGGGCGGAACTGCTGCGGCTCGCCGCCCGGATGTGCGACCGCGGCCACATCCGCCTCGTCGCGGCCGTCGCCGACGCCTCGTGGGCGGCCGGGGCGGACGGCGTCACAGTGGTACACCTGGAGCCGTGACCGATCAACCCCTGGACCTCGCGGCGTTGCAGCGCAGGCTGGCCGAGTTCGCGGCCGCGCGGCAGTGGCAGCCGTACCACACCCCGAAGAACCTGGTCGCCGCGCTCAGCGTGGAGGCCTCCGAACTCGTCGAGATCTTCCAGTGGCTGACGCCGGAGCAGTCGGCCCGCGTCATGACCGACCCGGACACCGCGCACCGGGTCCGCGACGAGGTCGCCGACGTACTGGCGTACCTGCTCCAGCTCTGCGAGGTGCTGGGCGTCGACCCGCTGGCCGCACTGGAGGCCAAGATCGAGCGGAACGAGCTCAGGTTCCCGGTGCGTGGGGAACCGGAAGGCTGAGCGAGGAGGAGGGGCCACCTCCGCTATCACTCTCCGCAGTCGTTAACGGGCCGGAAATCAATTTGTTGTCCGAAGATTTCCGCCTTCCTCTGGCTTTTCGTCCCACACGCCTTCACTCTGGGTAGTGGACAACGGAGTTCGGGCGGACGCGCCCCGTGCGCGTCGGACACAGACGGGGGCAGCGCATGGACGCTGTGCGGCTCATCGTGACGAGTGGGCGTGCCCTGGCGGCCGGCGGCGAGGTGCCGGACATCCTCACGGAGGTGTGGCAGGTGCAGGCGCTGGCGCAGGCGATCGGCAGTCGGCTGGCGGTCTACGGACCACCCGAACTGCGCGGCGAGGCGATCGGATTGACCGAGCTGGCGGGCCGCGGCTGCGGAGTGCTGCGCACCCCTGAGCTGGCGCCGGACGAGTTGCGCGCCGCCCAGCTGACCGAACTGGGCGACGCCCGCCAGGCGCTGATGCGGCTCGGCACCCTGCTCGGCGAGACCGGCATCGCCCTGGTCGGTGCGGCCTGCGCGGCGGACGACGAGGCCACGTACTGGCAGTGCATGGAGGCCATCGACGCGGCGGACGAGTCCCGGGACCGGGTCCTGGAGATGCTGCGCAAACTGGCCGACAGGGACGCGGACTTACCGGAGCGGGAGGCGGGCTAGACACGACACCCGCCACTCGCACCCGCGTACAGCCTCAGTCGTCGCGCCGCTCCTCGCCGGCCGGCCCCTCCGGGCCCCCGGCCGACTGGAGGTCGGCGTCCAGGGCCGACAGGTCCGCGTTCAGCGCCGCCATCAGCTCCTCCATCTGCTGGAGCAGCCCCTGCGGCCGGGCATCCGCCCCGTCCTGCCGGGGCACGGTCTCTTCGGACATGGCGGCCTCCTCGGCCCCAGCCCCCACGGGGAGGCCGACACGGTTGACGCACCGGCGCACACGCCCGGCGCGGACGCCGGGCGATCCGGCTCCGCCCCGGCAAACGATCACCGTCCGGCCCGGTCACTGGCCCGGCCGCGCACCGGGCCCGCGGTTGACGCGAATTCACCCGCCGGAGGTCCGAAACACCCCGGGGCGGCCGGAGCCGGTGCGGCACACCCGCACCGAGCAGGCAGGATGGAGACATGGATCTCCGCATCTTCACCGAGCCCCAGCAGGGGGCCACCTACGACACCTTGCTCACCGTCGCCAAGGCCACCGAGGACCTCGGATTCGACGCCTTCTTCCGCAGCGACCACTACCTCCGCATGGGCTCCGTGGACGGTCTCCCCGGCCCCACCGACGCCTGGATCACCCTGGCCGGCCTCGCCCGCGAGACCGAGCGCATCCGGCTCGGCACCCTCATGACCGCCGGCACCTTCCGGCTGCCCGGCGTCCTCGCCATCCAGGTCGCCCAGGTCGACCAGATGTCCGGCGGCCGCGTCGAGCTGGGCCTCGGTGCCGGCTGGTTCGAGGAGGAGCACAAGGCGTACGGCATCCCCTTCCCGAAGGAGAAGTTCGCCCGCCTGGAAGAGCAGCTCGAGATCGTCACCGGCCTGTGGGCCACCGAGACCGGCAAGACCTTCGACTTCCACGGCAAGTTCTACGACCTCACCGAGTCGCCCGCGCTGCCCAAGCCCGCGCAGGCGAAGGTCCCGGTGCTCATCGGCGGCCACGGCGCCACCCGCACCCCGCGCCTCGCCGCGCGGTACGCCGACGAGTTCAACATCCCCTTCGCCTCCATCGAGGACACCGAGCGCCAGTTCGGCCGGGTACGGGCCGCCGCCGAGGAGGCCGGCCGCCCGGCGGACGCGCTGACCTACTCCAACGCCCTCGTCGCCTGCGTCGGCAAGGACGACGCCGAGGTCGCCCGCCGCGCCGCCGTCATCGGCCGCGAGGTCGACGAGCTCAAGGCCAACGGCCTGGCGGGCTCCCCGGCCGAGGTCGTCGACAAGATCGGCCGGTACGCCGCGGTCGGCGCCCAGCGGATCTACCTCCAGATCCTGGACCTCGACGACCTGGACCACCTGGAGCTGATCTCCTCCCAGGTCCAGTCCCAACTGGCCTGAGACCGCCGCTCGAATAACCGAAGGCGCCGGTCACCCGCCCTGTGCGATGGTGTGACCGTCGTCCTGCCGGAGCCCCCGGGGAACACCGCCCCGGGGGCTCCCGCGCGTACGGCACCCATCACATCCACCCAGCCGGAGAGGCCCTCCGCATGTTCCTGACCCTCACCACCACCGGTACCCCCGACCGTCCCGCGACCGACCTCGGTTTCCTGCTGCACAAGCATCCCGGCAAGGCGCAGGCGTTCTCCACCTCCTTCGGCACGGCCCACGTGCTCTACCCGGAGGCGGAGGAGCAGCGCTGCACGGCGGCGCTGCTGCTGGAGGTCGACGCGGTGGCGCTGGTCAGGCGCGGCAAGGGCAAGGGACGCGGCGGCGCCCCCGACGCGGCACTCGCGCAGTACGTCAACGACCGCCCCTACGCGGCCTCCTCGCTCCTCGCCGTGGCGCTGAGCAACGTCTTCTCCAGCGCCATGCGCGGCGTCTGCAAGGCCCGCCCCGAGCGTGCCGCCGAGCCGCTGCCGCTGCGCGTCGAGATCCCGGCGCTGCCCGCCCGCGGCGGCCCCGACCTCGTACGGCGCCTGTTCGAACCGCTCGGCTGGGCGGTCACCGTGCAGACCGTCCCGCTCGACACCCAGTTCCCCGAGTGGGGCGACTCCCGCTACGTCCGCCTCGAACTGGATTCCGCGAGCCGCACCCTCGCCGAGGCCCTGCGCCACCTGTATGTCCTGCTCCCGGTGCTCGACGACGCCAAGCACTACTGGGTCGCCCCGGACGAGGTCGACAAGCTGCTGCGGGCCGGCGAGGGCTGGCTGCCCGGCCACCCGGAGCAGAAGCTGATCACCAGCCGCTATTTGTCCCGCCGCTGGTCCCTGACCCGGGAGGCGATGGACCGGCTGGAGCTGATCCGGCTCGCCGAGACCGACGACAGCGACGTCGAGGAGATCGACAACGCCGTCGAGGCGGAGGCCGAGCAGGAGGAGCGGCCGACCCCGCTCGCCGTGCTGCGCCGCGAGGCGATCCTCACCGCCCTCCGCGACGGCGCCGCCGCCCGCGTGCTCGACCTCGGCTGCGGCGAGGGCCACCTGGTGCGCGAGCTGCTCAAGGAGCCGCGCTTCACCGAGATCGTCGGCGTGGACGTCTCCGTGCGCGCGCTCACCATCGCCTCCCGGCGGCTCAAGCTGGACCGCATGGGCGAGCGGCAGGCCGCGCGCGTCCAGCTCTTCCAGGGCTCGCTCGCCTACACCGACAAGCGCCTGAGGGGCTACGACGCCGCCGTGCTCAGCGAGGTGATCGAACACCTCGACCTGCCAAGGCTGCCCGCCCTGGAGTACGCCGTGTTCGGCTCGGCCCGCCCCCGCACCGTCGTCGTCACCACACCGAACGTCGAGTACAACGTGCGCTGGGAGACCCTGCCGGCCGGCCACGTCCGCCACCGCGACCACCGCTTCGAGTGGACCCGCGAGGAGTTCCGCAGCTGGGCGGACGCGGTCGCCGAACGCCACGGGTACACCGTCGAGTTCCGCCCCGTCGGCCCCGACGACCCCGAGGTGGGCCCGCCCACCCAGATGGCCGTGTTCACCCTGACCGCGACCGCGAGCAGGACCGAGAAGGAGGCGAAGGCCGCATGACCACCCCCGACACCACCGGCACCACCGCGCGGGGCCGCGCCCTGCCGGTCACCGACCTCTCCCTCGTCGTGCTGATCGGCGCCTCCGGCTCCGGCAAGTCCACCTTCGCCCGGCGCCACTTCGAGCCCACCGAAGTCATCTCCTCCGACTTCTGCCGGGGCCTGGTCGCCGACGACGAGAACGACCAGAGCGCCAGCCGGGACGCCTTCGACGTCCTGCACTACATCGCCGGCAAACGGCTCGCCGCCGGCCGCCGCACCGTCGTCGACGCGACCAACGTGCAGCAGGACGCCCGCCGCCAGCTGATCGACCTGGCCAGGAAGCACGACGTGCTGCCCATCGCCGTCGTCCTCGACGTACCCGAGCAGGTGTGCGCCGAGCGCAACGCCACCCGCACCGACCGCGCCGACATGCCCCGCCGGGTCATCCAGCGCCACACCCGCGAACTGCGGCGCTCCCTGCGCCACCTGGAGCGCGAGGGCTTCCGCAAGGTGCACGTGCTGCGCGGGGTGGCCGAGGTCGAGCACGCCACCGTCGTCACCGAGAAGCGCTTCAACGACCTGACCCACCTCACCGGCCCCTTCGACATCATCGGCGACGTCCACGGCTGCGCCTCCGAGCTGGAGACCCTGCTCGGCAGGCTCGGCTACGCCGACGGCGTCCACCCCGACGGCCGCACCGCCGTCTTCGTCGGCGACCTCGTCGACCGCGGCCCGGACAGCCCCGGCGTACTGCGCCGCGTGATGTCCATGGTCAAGTCGGGCAACGCCCTGTGCGTCCCCGGCAACCACGAGAACAAGTACGGGCGCCACCTCAAGGGCCGCAAGGTCCAGCACACCCACGGACTCGCCGAGACGATCGAGCAGATGGACGGCGAGAGCGAGGAGTTCCGCGCCGAGGTGCGGGAGTTCATCGACGGCCTGGTCAGCCACTACGTCCTCGACGGGGGCAAGCTGGTGGTCTGCCACGCGGGCCTGCCCGAGAAGTACCACGGCCGCACCTCCGGCCGGGTCCGCTCCCACGCCCTGTACGGCGACACCACCGGCGAGACCGACGAGTTCGGGCTGCCGGTGCGCTACCCGTGGGCCGAGGACTACCGGGGTCGCGCGGCCGTCGTCTACGGCCACACCCCGGTCCCCGAGGCCACCTGGCTCAACAACACCATCTGCCTGGACACCGGCGCCGTCTTCGGCGGCAAGCTCACCGCGCTGCGCTGGCCGGAGCGCGAACTGGTCGACGTACCGGCGGAGCGGGTCTGGTACGAGCCGGCCAAGCCGCTGCGCACCGAGGCGCCCGGCGGACACGACGGCCGGCCGCTGGACCTGGCCGACGTGCACGGCCGCCGGGTGGTCGAGACCCGGCACGCGGGCCGGATCACCGTGCGCGAGGAGAACGGGGCGGCGGCCCTCGAGGTCATGAGCCGCTTCGCGACCGACCCCCGGCTGCTGCCGTACCTCCCGCCGACCATGGCGCCGACCGCCACCTCGGGGGTCGACGGCTACCTGGAGCACCCGAAGGAGGCGTTCGCGCAGTACGCGGCGGACGGGGTGGCGCGGGTCGTGTGCGAGGAGAAGCACATGGGCTCGCGGGCGGTCGTCCTGGTCTGCCGCGACGCGGAGACGGCCCGCGCCCGCTTCGGGGCCGACGGCGGCCCCACCGGGTCCCTGTACACCCGCACCGGCCGGCCCTTCCTCGACGACGCCTCCGTCACCGAGGAGATCCTCGACCGGCTGCGCACGGCGATCGGCGAGGCCGGCCTGTGGGACGAACTGGCCACCGACTGGCTGCTGCTGGACACCGAGCTGATGCCCTGGTCCCTGAAGGCGTCCGGGCTGCTGCGCTCCCAGTACGCCGCGGTGGGCGCCGCCTCCGGCGCGGTGTTCCCGGGCGTGCTGGCCGCACTGGAGAGCGCCGCCGCGCGCGGCGTCGAGGTCACCGGCCTCCTCGCCCGCCAGCGCGCCCGCTCCGCCGACGCCGCCGCGTTCACCGACGCCTACCGGCGCTACTGCTGGCCCACCGACGGCCTGGACGGTGTCCACATGGCGCCGTTCCAGATCCTCGCCGTCCAGGGCCGCAGCCTGGCCGCCCTGCCGCACGACGAGCAGCTCGCCCTCATCGACCGGCTCGTCGAGCACGACGGCAGCGGCCTGCTGCGGACCACCCGGCGGCTGTACGTCGACACCGGCGACCCCGAGTCGGTGGCGGCGGGCATCGACTGGTGGCTGGAGATGACCGGCCGCGGCGGCGAGGGCATGGTCGTCAAGCCGGTCGGCGCGCTGGTGCGCGACGCCAAGGGCCGCCTGGTGCAGCCCGGCATCAAGTGCCGGGGCAGGGAGTACCTGCGGATCATCTACGGCCCGGAGTACACGCGCCCCGACAACCTCGCCCGGCTGCGGCAGCGGTTCCTGGGCCACAAGCGGTCCCTCGCCCTCCGTGAGTACGCACTCGGCCTGGAGGCCCTGGACCGCCTCGCGGACGGCGAGCCCCTGTGGCGGGTGCACGAGGCGGTCTTCGGCGTCCTCGCCCTGGAGTCGGAGCCGGTGGACCCGCGGCTGTGAACCCGGGGGTCCGGCGGGCCACCCGCCGGACCCCCGCCGCCCGGAGCCGATCCGCCCGCGGCCGGGCGTTCGACGCCCGGGTCGGCCCGGGGGAGGCCGGGAGCGCACGGGTCTGCGCGAGCAAGGGGTGAACAGGCGCCCGAATGGTCAGGATGGAGTCATGGGATTCCAAGTCGACTCCGAAGCCGGGCGGCTCACCCGCGTCATCCTGCACCGGCCGGATCTCGAGCTCAAGAGGCTCACCCCCAGCAACAAGGACGCCCTCCTCTTCGACGACGTGCTCTGGGTGCGCCGGGCGCGCGCCGAGCACGACGGGTTCGCCGACGTGCTCCGCGACCGCGGGGTGGCGGTGCACCTCTTCGGCGACCTGCTCACCGAGACCCTGGACGTCCCGGCCGCCCGCCGGCTCGTCCTGGACCGGGTCTTCGACGAGAAGGAGTACGGCGTACTGGCCACGGACCACCTCCGGGCCTCCTTCGAGACGCTGCCCGCCCGCGAGCTGGCCGAGGCCCTGGTCGGCGGCATGACCAAGCGGGAGTACCTGGAGACGCACCCGGAGCCGACCTCCGTGCGCTTCCACGCCATGGAGCTGGACGACTTCCTGCTCGGTCCGCTGCCGAACCACCTCTTCACCCGGGACACCTCGGCCTGGATCTACGACGGCGTCTCCATCAACGCCATGCGCTGGCCCGCCCGGCAGCGGGAGACCGTCCACTTCGAGGCGATCTACCGGCACCATCCGCTCTTCCGGGACGAGAGCTTCCACGTCTGGTCCGAGGGGCAGGCCGACTACCCCTCCACGATCGAGGGCGGGGACGTCCTCGTCATCGGCAACGGCGCCGTCCTCATCGGCATGAGCGAGCGGACCACGCCGCAGGCCGTGGAGATGCTCGCGCACAAGTTGTTCGCGGCGGGGTCCGCACGCACCATCGTGGCCCTCGACATGCCGAAGAGACGTGCCTTCATGCACCTGGACACCGTGATGACGATGGTCGACGGCGACACCTTCACCCAGTACGCCGGGCTCGGCATGCTCCGCTCCTACACCATCGAGCCGGGCGTGGGGGAGAAGGAGCTGAAGGTCACCGACCACCCGCCGGAGCACATGCACCGCGCGATCGCCGCGGGCCTCGGCCTCAACGAGATCCGTGTGCTGACCGCGACCCAGGACGTCCACGCCGCCGAGCGCGAGCAGTGGGACGACGGCTGCAACGTGCTGGCCGTCGAGCCGGGCGTCGTCGTCGCCTACGAGCGGAACTCCACCACCAACACCCACCTGCGCAAACAGGGCATCGAGGTGATCGAGATCCCGGGCAGCGAACTGGGCCGGGGCAGGGGCGGCCCGCGCTGCATGAGCTGCCCGGTGGAACGGCAGTCCGTATAAGAATTCAATCTCTCGTATACTGTTCCATTGAGTCCCGTCCCCGTATCTCTGGAGCACCCCATGGCGACAGTCCCGCTCGCCCTCGCCGGCCGCCACTTCCTCAAGGAGCTCGACTTCACCGCGGAGGAGTTCCGCGGCCTGGTCGGGCTGGCCGCGGAGCTGAAGGCCGACAAGAGGGCCGGGGCCGAGACGCGGCACCTCCAGGGCAAGAACATCGCGCTGATCTTCGAGAAGACCTCGACGCGCACCCGGTGCGCGTTCGAGGTCGCCGCCGCCGACCAGGGCGCCTCGACGACCTACCTCGACCCCGCCGGTTCGCAGATCGGCCACAAGGAGTCCGTGAAGGACACCGCACGGGTCCTGGGGCGCATGTTCGACGGGATCGAGTACCGGGGCGACAGCCAGCAGAAGGTCGAGGAGCTGGCCGCCTTCGCCGGCGTCCCCGTCTACAACGGCCTGACCGACGACTGGCACCCCACCCAGATGCTCGCCGACGTGCTGACCATGACCGAGCACAGCGACAAGCCCCTGGACGAGATCACGTTCGCCTACCTCGGCGACGCCCGCTTCAACATGGGCAACTCCTACCTGGTCACCGGCGCCCTGCTCGGCATGGACGTGCGCATCGTCGCCCCGAAGTCCTACTGGCCCGCGCAGGAGGTCGTCGACCGGGCGAAGGCGCTCGCCGGGACCAGCGGGGCGCGCGTCACCCTCACCGAGACCGTGGACGAGGGCGTGCGCGGCGCCGACTTCGTCGTCACCGACGTCTGGGTCTCCATGGGCGAGCCCAAGGACGTCTGGGCCGAGCGGATCGAGGCCCTGGCCCCGTACGCGGTGACCATGGACGTCCTGCGCGCCACCGGCAACCCGGACGTGAAGTTCCTGCACTGCCTGCCCGCCTTCCACGACCTGGGCACCAAGGTCGGCCAGGAGATCTTCGAGGCCCACGGGCTCGACTCCCTGGAGGTCACGGACGAGGTCTTCGAGTCCGCGCACTCGGTCGTCTTCGACGAGGCGGAGAACCGGCTGCACACCATCAAGGCCGTCCTCGTCGCCACACTCGCCTGACCAGGGCCGTTATCCTGACCGACGGCCCCGGAGCCACCCCTTCCGGTGCCGTCGGCCGCGACCACCGTCGCGCCCCCGCACCACCAGAAACGAGCACCACCCGCAATGCCCGCTTCCCGCGTCAAGTCCCCCCACCTCCTGGTCGCCGAATCCGGCGCCGACCGCGAAGGCCACGGCCTGAAGCGCACGATGGGGCTGTTCCAGCTCGTCTGCTTCGGCGTCGGCGCGATCGTCGGCACCGGCATCTTCGTCGGGCTGTCCGACTCGGTCGCCGAGGCCGGCCCCGCCGTCGTGGTCTCCTTCGTCCTGGCCGCGATCACCTGCGTCTTCACCGCCTTCGCCTTCGCCGAGCTGGGCGGCGCGATCCCGGTCTCCGGCTCCTCGTACTCCTTCGCCTACGCCGGCCTCGGGGAGCGGACCG
Source organism: Streptomyces mutabilis (assembly GCF_046628145.1). Classification (NCBI taxonomy): domain Bacteria; kingdom Bacillati; phylum Actinomycetota; class Actinomycetes; order Kitasatosporales; family Streptomycetaceae; genus Streptomyces; species Streptomyces mutabilis. Next base: position 5,942,117 of record NZ_CP176874.1, read on the forward strand.
CCTTCCTCGTCGGCTGGTGCCTGCTGCTGGAGTACGGCGTCTCCGTCTCCGCGGTCGCCGTCGGCTGGAGCCAGTACGTCAACGAACTGCTCGACAGCGTCCTGGGCGTCCAGCTCCCGCACGCGCTCTCCGCCGGCCCCGGCGACGGCGGCGCGGTCAACCTCCCCGCGGTGATCGTCATCGCCCTGGCCTGCGTGCTCCTGGTGCGCGGCGTACGGGAGAGCGCCCGCGCCACGGCCGCGATGGCCGTCCTCAAGCTGGCCGTCCTGATCGCCTTCTGCGCCATCGGCTTCTACGCCTTCGAGGACGGCAACCTCAGCCCGTTCTCCCCGGCCGGTCTCGGCGGCATCGGCGCCGGCACCACGGCCGCCTTCTTCTCGTACATCGGCTTCGACGCGATCACCACGGCCGGCGAGGAGGCCAAGAACCCGCGCCGGGACATCCCCGTCGCGATCCTGGTCTGCATCGGCCTGGTCACCCTGCTGTACTGCGCGGTCGCCGTCGCCGCGATCGGCGCCGTCGGCGGCGACACGGTCGGCGACCGGCCCGCCGCGCTGTCCTACGTCGTCAACCAGGTCACCGGCTCCGCGATCGGCGGCGGCGTGGTCGCCTTCGGCGCGGTCGTCGCCATCGCCTCCGTGGTGCTCGCCGTGATGTACGGCCAGACCCGCATCCTGATGTCGATGTCCCGGGACGGCCTGATCCCGCGCGTCTTCGAGAAGGTCTCGCCGCGCACCGCGACCCCGGTCGCCGGCACGCTCATCGTCGGCGTGGTCTTCGCCCTGCCCGCGGCCTTCGCCCCGCTCGACGCGGTGGTCAACCTCTGCACCATCGGCACGCTGGCCACCATGGCCGCCGTCAACGTCGCCGTGATCGCGCTGCGCCGCCGCGAGCCGGGCCTCGCCCGCACCTTCCGCGTGCCGCTGTACCCGGTGACGCCGCTGCTCGGCGTCGCCTTCTGCCTGTACCTGATCTACGAGACGGGCGCGGCGACCTGGCTCCAGTTCGCGGTCTTCCTCGCCGTGGGCCTGCTGGTGTACGCCGCCTACGGGCGCCGGCACTCCCGCCTGGCCCGGACGGACGCGGACGTCACTCCGCGGGACCCCGCTGAGCGGGTACCGCAGGAAGCCTGAACCAGACCGCCTTGCCCGCCCCGGTGGGCCGGTGACCGCAGGACGAGCTGAGGGCGCGGATCAGCAGCAGGCCGCGCCCGTGCTCCTGCCAGGGGTCGGGCGGCTCCATGCCCGGGCGGGTGAGGTCGCCCGGCGGCGACGGGTCCGGGTCGTGCACCTCCACCTGGCAGCTGGTCGGCATCAGCTCCACGACCAGCTCGATCGGCGAGCCGCCCGCGGTGTGCTCGACGGCGTTGGCCACCAGCTCCGCCGTGAGCAGCTCGGCGGTGTCGCCGTCGGCCGTGTGCTCCAGCTCGGCCAGCGCCGTACGCACCAGGGCACGGGCCACCGGCACGGCCGCTGCGGAGTGCGGCAGTGCGATACGCCAGGAGGCCGGGGCTGAAGGGTGATCGTGCACGGTCAGTCCGTTTCGTGGAGCAGACAGTCCTGTCCTGCTTTCAACCTTATGAATGGTACGGCGCCACCCGGCAGAGCCGTTCGACGGGCACCGCCGGGACCTTCGGCCCGGCGCCGCGGGTCCCGCATCCAGAGGTCTATCGCGCACCCGTGACGACAGTCACAGAACGGTGATAGCTTCGAGTGTCATGAGTCCTTTCACCGGCTCCGCCGCCCCCACCCCCGACTGGCGGCACCTGCGCGTCGATCTGACCGACGGCGTCGCCACCGTCACCCTCGCCCGCCCCGACAAGCTCAACGCGCTGACCTTCGAGGCCTACGCCGACCTGCGGGACCTGCTCGCCGAGCTGTCCCGGGAGCGGTCCGTGCGAGCGCTGGTGCTGGCCGGGGAGGGACGCGGCTTCTGCTCGGGCGGCGACGTGGACGAGATCATCGGCGCGACCCTGTCCATGGACACCGCCCAGCTCCTCGACTTCAACCGCATGACGGGCCAGGTGGTGCGGGCCGTACGGGAGTGCCCGTTCCCGGTGATCGCCGCGCTGCACGGCGTCGCCGCCGGGGCGGGAGCGGTCCTCGCGCTGGCCGCCGACTTCCGCGTCGCCGACCCGTCCACCCGCTTCGCCTTCCTCTTCACCCGCGTCGGCCTCTCCGGCGGCGACATGGGCGCGGCGTACCTGCTGCCGAGGGTGGTCGGCCTGGGGCACGCGACCCGGCTGCTGATGCTCGGCGACCCGGTGCGGGCGCCGGAGGCCGAGCGGATCGGCCTGATCAGCGAGCTGACCGACGAGGGCCGCGCCGACGAGGCCGCCGCCGCGCTCGCCCGCCGCCTCGCCGACGGCCCGGCCCTCGCACACGCCCAGACCAAGGTTCTCCTCACGGCAGAGCTGGACATGCCGCTCGCGGCAGCGGTGGAACTGGACGCCTCCACCCAGGCCCTCCTGATGAACGGCGAGGACTACGCGGAGTTCCACGCGGCCTTCACGGAGAAACGCCCCCCGAAATGGAACGGACGGTAGGGATGCGCACCTCAGGGGCGCGGGACAGCGTCGATATGCGACTCCGCCGCGGGGCGCGACCCGCCACGACGGTCCCGCAGCCGCCGACGGCGACCGGGCACCCCCACCGCATCGCGATCATCGGCGGAGGCCCCGGCGGCCTCTACACCGCCGCCCTCCTCAAACGCCTCGCCCCCGACCGCCAGATCACCGTCTGGGAACGCAACGCCCCCGACGACACCTTCGGCTTCGGAGTCGTCCTCTCCGACGAGACACTCGGCGGCATCGAACACGCCGACCCGGCCGTCTACGCGTCCCTCGAGGCCGACTTCGTCCGCTGGGACGACATCGACATCGTCCACCGAGGCACCCGCCAGACCTCCGGCGGACACGGTTTCGCCGCCCTCGGCCGCCGCCGGCTCCTGGGGATCCTGCACGACCGCTGCCGCACCCTCGGCGTCGAGCTGCGCTTCCGCACCGAGGCCCCGCACCCCGACCGCCTGGCCCGGGAGTACGACCTCGTCGTCGCCGCCGACGGCGTACACAGCACCACCCGGGCGACCTACCGCGACGCGTTCCGCCCCTGCCTCACCACCCACCGCTGCCGCTACATCTGGCTCGCCGCCGACTTCGCCTTCGACGCCTTCCGCTTCGACATCGCCGAGACCGAGCACGGCGTGGTGCAGCTGCACGGCTACCCCTACGCGCCCGACGCCTCGACCGTCATCGTCGAGATGCGCGAGGAGGTCTGGCGGGCGGCCGGCTTCGACGAGCTGGACGAGGCCGAGTCCACCGCCCGCTGCGCCAAGATCTTCGCCGACGCCCTCGGCGGCCGGCCGCTGAAGTCCAACAAGTCGGCGTGGACCACCTTCCGCACGGTCGTCAACGAACGCTGGTGGCACGGCAACGTCGTCCTCCTCGGCGACGCCGCCCACACCGCCCACTTCTCCATCGGCTCCGGCACCAAGCTCGCCGTGGAGGACGCCCTCGCGCTCGCCGCCTGCCTGGAGGAACAGCCCACCCTCGAGAAGGCGCTCGCCGCCTACGAGGAGGAGCGGCGCCCCGTCGTCGCCTCCACCCAGCGGGCGGCCAAGGCCAGCCTGGAATGGTTCGAGGACCTGTCCCGGTACGTCGACCAGCCGCCCCGCCGGTTCGCGTTCAACCTGCTCACCCGCAGCCGCCGCGTCACCCACGACAACCTGCGCCTGCGCGACCCCCGCTTCACCGCGTCCGTCGAGCGCGAGTTCGGCTGCCCGCCCGGCACCCCGCCGATGTTCACCCCGTTCCGGCTGCGCGGCCTGACCCTGCGCAACCGCGTCGTCGTCTCCCCGATGGACATGTACTCGGCCACCGACGGCGTTCCCGGCGACTTCCACCTCGTCCACCTCGGTGCGAGGGCGCTGGGCGGCGCCGGACTGGTGATGACCGAGATGGTGTGCGTCAGCGAGCGGGGCCGCATCACCCCGGGCTGCGCGGGCCTGTACACCGGACGCCAGGCCGAGGCGTGGCGGCGGATCACGGACTTCGTGCACGCGCAGGCGCCCGGCACCGCGATCGGCGTGCAGCTCGGGCACAGCGGCCGCAAGGGCTCGACGCGGCTGATGTGGGAGGGCATGGACGAACCGCTCCCCGAGGGCAACTGGCCCCTCGTCGCCCCCTCGCCGCTGCCGTACAAACCGGGCGGCCAGGTCCCGCGCGAGCTGTCCCGGGCGGAGCTGACGGACGTCCGGGAGCAGTTCACGGCCGCCGCCGCCCGCGCCGCCCGGGCCGGTTTCGACCTGCTGGAACTGCACTGCGCCCACGGCTACCTGCTCTCCGGCTTCCTCTCCCCGCTCACCAACCGCCGCACCGACGCCTACGGCGGCTCACCGGAGAACCGGCTCCGCTTCCCGCTGGAGGTCTTCGACGCCGTGCGCGGCGTGTGGCCCGAGGACCGGCCCATGACCGTACGCGTGTCCGCCACCGACTGGGCCGAGGGCGGTACGACCCCCGAGGAGGCCGTGGCCGTCGCCCGTGCCTTCGCGGCGCACGGCGCCGACGCCGTCGACGTGTCCACCGGGCAGGTCGTGTCCGACGAGCGGCCCGAATTCGGGCGCTCCTACCAGATCCCGTACGCGGACCGCATCCGGCACGAGGCCGGCGTACCGGTGATCGCCGTCGGCGCGATCTCCTCATGGGACGACGTGAACTCGCTGATCCTGGCCGGCCGCACCGACCTGTGCGCCCTCGCCCGCCCCCACCTCTACGACCCGCACTGGACCCTGCATGCCGCGGCCGAGCAGGGCTACGAGGGGCCGGGCGTCGTATGGCCGGCCCCGTACCGGGCGGGCAGCCGCCGCCCGGTCACCGGACGCACCGACGCCCCCAGGCCCAGACTCACGCTGCACGGCGGGCGTCAGGACGTGTAGCCCCAGGCCGCGCTCACCGGACGCAGCGGTCCGGCGATCTCCTCCTCGGCGGGCAGCGCGCGGCCCGGCTGGACCGTGCCGGTGCGGATGTTGTCCCGCCAGTCACCGAGGCCCCGGACCAGTTCGCCGTCGCTCTTCCTGCCGTAGTCGAGCATGGCCGGGTCGTAGTCGACGCCGAGGAACGCGCACAGTCGGCGCATCTCCCGCTCGGGGTCGGCGGTGATGTCCTCGTAGCGCACGGTGAAGCCGTCGGCGTCGGCCGCGCGGGCCTCCTCGACGGCCCGCACGTAGGGCAGCACGTCGCCCACGGCCTTGTCGTACGGCCGCTTGACGGGGTCGCTCTCGTGCCATGAGCGGGCGATCGACTCGGGGTGGCGCAGCAGGAAGACGAAGCGCGCGTCGGGCCAGCAGTCCTTGAGCCGCTGGAACATGTAGACGTTGGCCGGGGTCTTCTCCACGACGAAGTCCTTGCCGGACCGGGTCAGCTCCCGGTGCATGACGCGGTCCCACAACAGGTGCTCCAGGTCACCCCGGTCCAGGCCGAGGGTGCCCATCGCGCGCTGGGAGAACCAGTTGGTGCAGACGACCTCCATCCGGCCGAGGTGCAGCTCGTGCGGGGCGTGCAGCCGCGGGTGGGCGCCCAGCATCATGCGCAGCAGGGTGGAGCCGGAGCGGATGGAGGAGATGATGAAGACGGGCTGCCGCAGCAGCCGCTCGGTCGCCAGTTCCTCGGCCGACGGACATCGGTAGGCGGGCACCGGCCGCTCGGCCGCGTCCGGCGCGGCGGAGGCCTTCTTTCCCCTCGCTCTCTGGGGAGCTCTCCGTACCTGGAGGCCGGTGGTGACGGTGAGGGCCCGGTTCAAGTTACGTGCGAGGCTCATGCGTCCGCACGGTAGGTGACGAACCTGAGAAGAGGGTCTGAGAAGGCTGAGGGTTCCTTGATCGGCGGCAAATGTGACGGGAGTCACCCTGGAGTGTCGAGTGCCGCGTAGACCGCCCCCGCGTCGCGCAGCCGATCGTGCAGCGCGTGGAAGACGGCCGCCGAGCGCGTGCCGGGCCACCCCTCGGGCAGCAGCCGGGCGGGCAGACCGGGGTCGGCGTAGGGCAGGTGGCGCCAGGAGTCCAGGGCGAGGAGGTAGTCGCGGTAGGCCTCCTCCGGCGGGGTGTCCGGCCGTCGCTCCCAGTCGCGCAGCACGCGCGCGTGGCGGTCGAGGAACGCCTCGTGCTCCTTGGCGACCGCGGCCAGGTCCCACCAGCGGGCCACCGCCTCGGCGGTCGGCGTGAAGCCCAGGTGCTCACCGAGGAAGAAGTCCACGTAGGAGTCCAGGCCCAGGCGGCCCAGCGCGTGCCGGGTCTCCTCGTACAGGCGTGCCGGGGCGATCCACACGCCGGGGGCCGCCGTGCCGAAGCCGAGTCCGGCGAGGCGGGAGCGCAGCACGTGCCGCTTCTGCCGTTCCGACTCCGGCACCGAGAACACCGCGAGCACCCAGCCCTCGTCCTCGTAGGGCGCCGTGGCGTAGATGCGCCGGTCTCCGTCGTCCAGCAACTGACGGGCCTCGGCGGAGAGCTCGTAACCGGCCGCGCCGTCGGCCGTGCGCGCGGGCAGCAGCAGCCCGCGCCGCTTCAGCCGGGACACCGAGGAGCGCACGGACGGGGCGTCCACCCCGACCGTGGCCAGCAGCCGGATCAGCTCGGCGACGGGTACCGGGCCCGGCGCGAAGCGGCCGTACGCGCCGTAGAGCGTGACGATCAGGGACCTCGGGGCGTGCTGCGCGTGCTGGTCGGACACATTGATCATCTTATGTCGTCGGCATCATGCCTGGTCGCCCCGGGGATGATCGGGCGGCTGCGGCTGCGGCTGCGGCTGCGGCTGCGGCAGTAGCCGGTAGCGCTGGAGCTTGCCGGTCGCCGTGCGCGGCAGGGCGTCCGCGAAGTGGATCTCGCGCGGGCACTTGTACGGCGCGAGCTCGGCCCGGAGGAAGGCGCGCAGTGCGTCGGCGTCCCGCTCCGCACCCTCCCGCAGTACGGCGTGGGCGACCACGACCTGCCCGCGGTGCGCGTCGGGCCGGCCCACGACGGCCGCCTCCACCACGTCCGGATGACGCAGCAGCGCGTCCTCCACCTCCGGCCCGGCGATGTTGTACCCCGCGGAGATGATCATGTCGTCGGCGCGGGCGACGTACCGGAAGTATCCGTCGGGCTCGCGCACGTACGTGTCACCGGTGATGTTCCAGCCGCCCCGCACGTACTCCCGCTGCCGCGGATCGGCGAGATACCGGCAGCCCACCGGGCCCCGCACCGCGAGCAGCCCCGGCTCCCCGTCGGGCACCGGCGCTCCGGACTCGTCCTGCACGCGCGCGTGCCACCCCGGGACCGGGACGCCGGTCGTGCCGGGCCTGATGTCGTCGTCCGCCGCGGAGACGAAGATGTGCAGCAGCTCGGTGGCGCCGATGCCGTTGATGATGCGTAGGCCGGTGCGTTCGTGCCAGGACCGCCAGGTGGCCGCGGGCAGGTTCTCGCCCGCCGAGACGCAGCGCCTGAGACTCGTCACGTCGTACGCGTCCAGTTCGTCGAGCATCGCGCGGTACGCCGTCGGCGCGGTGAACAGCACCGACACCCGGTGCTCGGCGACGGCGGGCAACAGCTGCCGGGGACCGGCCTGTTCGAGCAGCAGCGCGCTCGCCCCGGCCCGCATCGGGAAGATCACCAGCCCGCCCAGCCCGAAGGTGAAACCGAGCGGCGGACTGCCCGCGAAGAGGTCGTCCGGACGCGGCTTGAGCACGTGCGCGGAGAAGGTGTCGGCGATCGCCAGCACGTCACGGTGGAAGTGCATGCAGCCCTTGGGCCGTCCGGTGGTGCCGGAGGTGAACGCGATCAGCGCCACGTCGTCGGCCGCGGTGTCCGCGGGCGGGTACGGGGTCTCAGGTGCGGTACCCGCCCGCGTACCGGCCCTTCCGGCGGCCTCCGCGCCTGCCTCCGCCTCGGCCTCCGTACCGGCCTCCGCGCGGGTCAGCAGGTCGTCGGGCGCGTCCCCGCCGTACGTCGTGATCCGCAGCCCCGGGACCTCCGCCTTGGCCAGGTCGTCGACGGTCCGGACGTCGCACAGCGCGTGCCGCACCCGGGCGATCTCGCAGATCGCGCGCAGCTCGTGCGGGCGCTGCTGGGCCAGCACCGTGACCGCCACCGCCCCCGCCTTCAGCACCGCCAGCCAACAGGCGGCCAGCCACGGGGTGGTGGGGCCGCGCAGCAGCACCCGGTTGCCCGGGACGACACCGAGGTCGCCGGTGAGGAGGTGGGCGAGCCGGTCGACCCGGGCCCGCAACTGCCCGTACGTCCAGCCGTCCCCGGACGCGGTGCGGAAGACCGGGCGGTCGTCGGGCGGGCCGGTGAGCAGCTCGGCCGCGCAGTTCAGCCGGGCGGGGTAGCGCAGCTGCGGGAGGTCGAAGCGGAGCTCTGGCCACTGTTCGGGGGGCGGCAGGTGATCACGCGCGAAGGTGTCGACGTGGCCGGAGCGGTGCGGCTCCGCGTGATGCGTCTGCGCCATGGCGGTTCGCCCCCTTTGTCGTGGTGGGCTCGCGCAACGAGCGTATCGTGTTGGTGACGACAGTCAACGGTGCGCGATAACCTCGGGCGTGGCCCGGCGCGCAGGAGCACGGGACGCGGCAGGGTGCGTAGCGGGGGACCGGCAGGGTGCGCAGCGGGGGACGTGGCAGGGGAAGGGACCGTCGATCGATGACCGCATTCTCGCTCGAACCGGCACAACTCGCCTGGTGTGCCGAGCTGCGCGCCCTGGCCGACGAACGGCTGCGCCCGCTGGCCGAGAAGGGCGAGCCGGGCCGCGTCAACCGGGCCCTCCTCGTCGAACTGGGCGCCCTCGGGCTGCTGCCCCGCCTGTTCACCTCGGGCGCCCTCGATCTCTGCCTGATGCGCGAGTCCCTGGCCCACGCGTGCACGGAGGCCGAGACCGCGCTCGCCCTCCAGGGCCTCGGCGCGCACCCCGTCCACGCCCACGGCACCGAGACCCAGCGCGCCCGCTGGCTCCCCCGGGTGAGCGACGGCAGCGCGGTCGCCGCCTTCGCCCTCAGCGAGCCCGACGCCGGCTCGGACGCGGCTGCGCTGAGCCTGGGCGCGGAACCGGACGCGGGACCGGCGGACGCCGACGCGGCAGGGACCGGAGGGGCAGACGCCGGAGGGGCAGACGCCGGGCGCCGCGGGGAGCCCGGCACCACGCGGCCCGTGACGCCCGGCACCACGACGGCCGAAAGTCCCGGTACCGGTACCGCGAGGCCCGGAGCGGGGCGCGGCGCGGAGGCGAGCCGACCACCGGGCCCCGCAACTCCCGACACCGGACGGCCGGGCCCGGAGGCGAGCCGACCGGCCCCGGACGCCCACGGGCCCGGTGCCCGGCAGGCCCCGGCCCCCGCCTCCCTCGCCGCCGACCGCGACGGCCCCTCCGCCTGGCGGCTCACCGGCGAGAAGTGCTGGATCTCCAACGCCCCCGAGGCCGACTTCTACACCGTCTTCGCCCGCACCACTCCCGGCGCCGGCGCCCGCGGCGTCACCGCCTTCCTGGTGCCCGCCGACCGCCCCGGCCTCACCGGCACCCCCCTCGACATGCTCTCCCCGCACCCCATCGGCGCCCTCGCCTTCGACGCCGTCCCCGTCACCACCGACGACGTCCTCGGTGAGGTCGACCGCGGCTTCCGCGTCGCCATGGACACCCTCAACCTGTTCCGCCCCAGCGTCGGCGCCTTCGCCGTCGGCATGGCGCAGGCGGCCCTCGACGCCACCCTCGCGCACACCACCGCCCGCACGGCCTTCGGCGGCAGACTGCGCGACCTGCAGACCGTCGCCCACCAGATCGCCGAGATGGCCCTGCGCACCGAGGCGGCCCGCCTGATGGTGTACGCGGCGGCGACGGCCTACGACGAGGGCGCACCGGACGTCCCCCGCCGTGCCGCGATGGCGAAGCTCCTCGCCACCGAGACCGCCCAGTACGTCGTCGACCGTGCCGTCCAGCTGCACGGCGCCCGCGCCCTGCGCCGCGGCCACCTCCTGGAACACCTCTACCGGGAGGTGCGCGCCCCGCGCGTCTACGAGGGCGCGAGCGAGGTGCAGCGCGGCATCATCGCCAAGGAGCTGTACCGCACCCTGGACGCGACGACCGAGGAGGCCGGCGCATGACCGCCGAACGGCTCAACCCGCCCGAACTCTCCCCGCCCACGGGCTTCTCCCACGCCGTCGTCGCCACCGGCAGCCGCGTCGTGTTCCTGGCCGGCCAGACCGCCCTCGACACCGACGGCAAGGTCACCGGCGACACCCTCGTCGCCCAGTTCGAGACGGCCCTCACCAACCTCCTCACCGCCCTGCGCGCCGCCGGCGGCACCCCGTCCGACCTCGCCCGCGTCACCGTCTACGCCACGGACGTCGCCGCCTACCGCACCCACGCCGCCGAACTCGGCCGCACCTGGCGGGAGCTGGCCGGCCGCGACTACCCTGCGATGGCGGTCGTGGAGGTCGTACGCCTGTGGGACGAGCGGGCGTTGGTGGAACTCGACGGATTCGCCGTACTGCCCTGACGGGCCCGCAGACCCTGGAGTCCCGGATGCCGGACGTCGAACTGACCGCGGGAACCATCGAGTACGAGGACACCGGCGGAGACGGCCCCGTCGTCGTGCTCCTCCACGGTCTGGTCCACGACGCGACAGTCTGGCGCAAGGTGATCGCCGACCTGCGCACCGACCACCGGGTGATCGCCCCGACCCTCCCCTACGGCGCCCACCGCCGGCCCATGTCCCGGCCGCCCACCCCGGACCTGGTCAACGAGCTGATCGCGGAGTTCCTGGACCGCCTCGACCTGAGGGACGTCACCCTCGTCGAGAACGACTGCGGACGGGCCCAGACGGTGGCCGCCCGGCACCCGGAACGCCTCGCGCGCCTGGCCCTCGTCGCGTGCGAGGCGTTCGACAACTACCCGCCGGGCCTGCCCGGGAAGCTGATCGGCCTCGCCTGCCGGGTGCCCGGGGGCGTGTCCCTGCTGGTCCGCGTCCTCGGGCTGAGACCACTGCGCCGGCTCCCCGTCGGCATCGGCGCGCTCACCAAGCGGCCCGTGCCGGACGCGATCGTCGACGGCTGGCTGCGTCCGCTGCGCACCGACCCCGCCGTCCGGCGCGACTTCCGGTACTACGGCACTCACGTCCGCCGCGACGAACTGCTGGAAGCCGCCCAGGGGTTGCGGCGCTTCGACCGGCCCGCGCTCGTCGTCTGGGCACTGGAGGACCTGATGATGCCCCGCGCCCATGGCCGACGCCTGGCAGAACTCCTCCCGCGGGGACGGCTGGTGGAGATCGAGGACACCCGGACACTCATCGCCGAGGACCAGCCGGAACTGCTCGCCTCCCTGCTGCGGGAGTTCATCGCCGAGAAGAGCTGAGCGCCGCACCCGGCGGGGCGGTCAGGCCGCCATCGCCAGTCGCCCGGCCGGCACCCGGCGCGGACCGACCACCCGCCCGTCGGGCAGCAGCTCGCCGGTGTCGTCGAAGACGATCGTGCCGTCGCACAGCAGGCTCCACCCCTGCTCGGGGTGGGCGGCGACGACGTGCGCGGACGCCGGTCGCGCGGCGGGGGAGTCGGCCGCGGGGCAGGAAGACCGGTGGGTACACATGGCGCACCTCCACGTCGGGGGACCGTCCCGTCGTCGGGACCGTCGCATGTACAGACCGTGCGCCCGCGCCCGAGTCAGCGCCAAGACCCGGCCGGCAAGCGTGACAACACCCGGACAACCCGGGGACGGTTCCACGACGGCCGAAGCGGACCCGCCACCGATACGGGACGCGCCACCGGGAGACGCACCGCCACCGGGAGACGCGCCGCCACGGAACGGGACCGCCACGGAACGGGACCCGCCACCGAACCTGACCCGCCACCGAACGCGAGCCGCCACTGCGACGCGCCACAGGGACTCGCCACCGAAGGGGTGACGGTCACCCCCGCCGGCCCGTCCGCCCGGTACCAGTGGAACCCCCCATTCCGACCGACCGACCGGGAGGCCCCCGTGCCCGTACGATCCGCAGCCCTCGCCACCGCAGCCGGCGCCGCCCTCTTCCTGCTGGCCGCCCCCGCCGCGACGGCGGCCCCGCACGACGCCCGCCACGTCACCGAGTCGGTGACGATCGACCCGACCGGCCGCATCGCCGCCGACGGCACCGTCACCCTCTCCGGCACCTACCGCTGCACCGGCAGTACGGGCCCCGTCTTCGTCAGCTCCACGGTGAGCCAGAGCGACCCGAACGTCCGGTACAGCGTCGGCGGCACCCCCGCGGTCTGCGACGGCCTGGAGCACCGTTGGGTCGACTCCGGCACGCTCGACGCGGGCAAGCTCAAGCCGGGCGCGGCCCACGTCGAAGCCACCCTGGTCGAGCTGCGCCCCGTGGGCATCGTGCCGCTCCCGAGCTTCCACGCGCGGCACAGCCAGGACGTGACCCTGGTCCAGAGCTGAGCCCCGGACGCCATCGGCCCCCGCACCGGGTGGATGCGGGGGCCGATGGCGTGGGCAGCCGTGGGTCAGGGACGCTTCCTGGCCTCCGTGCCGGGCCGCGGCGAGCGCGGGGGAGTGTTCCGCTGCTGCGGAAGGGAGACCGGGTCCGGGGACGCCGGACCGCCCGTTCCGGCGCCCGGAGCGGGCGTGTCGCGTTGGCGGTGGCGCGGTGTCACCGCGCGGCGGGGCGGGCGGGTCAGTGTGATCTGCCGGACGATCTGCTGGAAGCAGACCAGCGCGGCCAGCCCCGGCAGGGCCGCGGCCGCCGCGTCGCTGAGCGTCCTGGGCGCCTGAGCGATGCACAGCAGCATCGCGATGGCCGAGAACAGCAGGACCACCGCCCAGGAATGGACCGCGCGGCGCTGGTGCAGCGCGGACCGCAGCACGGCCAGCGACGCCACCAGCCAGGGGCCGTAGACCAGCAGCGGCCACCAGGACACCACGCTGCCGCGGGTGCGGGTCGCGGCGGCCAGGCGCAGGGGCTCGTAGGCCACCATGCCGCCGAACAGGCTCACGGAGGCCGCGATGACCGCGGCGAGCGCCGCCACGAACAGGCTCGTGGCGCGCAGCCGGCTCACCCGTTTGCGGATCTTGCGGTGGCTCGTGGGGGTGTCCCGCAGCGGCGGCAACTCCGCGGTGATCTCCTGCAGGTTGCTCAACGGCGTGCCCGGTGCGGGAGCCAGGGCCGACGTGTCCGCTGCGTGCGGCACCGGGGGCTGCTGCTCCATCGCGTCCTGGAGCAGGAACGCGAGCTCCTCGGCGGGGTCCCAGCCGGGCTCCGGCGGGACCAGCGTTTCCTGGAAGGCGTGCTCGGGGGCGCGGTGCCGTCCGGTTCCCATGGAGCGGAACGGGCCCTCGCCGTAGGACAAGTGATGCTGGAACTGTTCGTCGTGCATGACGCCTCGGGTCACTCCGCCCGGGTGCATGTCAGAGCCGTCTGGGACCGTCCCCAACGCTCGGCGAAGCCGGCCTCGAGCTCGGTCATGACGTCCAGGAAGCGCAGCAGCACGGGCTCCGTCACCCGGAGCGGGACGGGGAGTCCGCCTCTGGTCAGAGTTCCGCCACCCGGTGACGGCCAGTGGTTTCTGCCGGGCCGGTAGGTGCACGGACCAAGCTCCACCAATTCCCCGTTTTCCTTCGTCATATCCGAAGTAACGTCTGCCTTGTCCGTCGGATGCGCGGCAGTCGAGTGAACGAATTCTGCGATTCTTCGATACTTACCCAATCCAGAATTCACATCGGAGCGACAGTATCGCTGTACGAAAAGCAGGAATGCGGGCCGGGGTGGGTAAATATGGCAATTGGGCGCGCCACGGCACAGTGGAGGCCCCTCAGTCGCCCGTGCCCGCGGGGTGGACGACGGCGGGACGCGGCTCGCCGTGGAAGACGTGACGGGTGTGCCAGTCACGGTGTGCGGCGGCGACGGGGAGCGTGCCGGGCTGCGGGCCGACCAGGGGACGGCCGGCGAGTGCCGTGACGTACTCGCGGGCGGCCGGGCTGTGCCCGACGAAGCGCTGCGAGACCAGTATCCGCAGGTCGTCCCCGATCCCGAGGACACCCTTGTCGAAGAGCTTGTGGTGCAGCGTGCACAGGCACAGCCCGTTCTCGACGTCGTCGGGCCCGTCGAACGCCCACCAGCGCACGTGGGCGGCCTCCAGCCCGACCGGCACCGCGCCGATCCTGCCGTCGTAACCGCAGAAGGCGCACCGGTACTCGTACGCGATCAGCACCCGCTCCCGCATCCGGCGGTCCCGCTGCCGCCGCGCCGGCGCCGGTAGCCCGGTCCGCACCGGTTCCAGGTCCAGGCCGACGGCCTCGCACAGTTCGCCGTGGAGGGAAGGCGGGAAGTGCAGGTCGAGCAGCAACCGCGCCATCCTGCCGAGCAGTCCGGGGTCACCGCGCAGCGCCGTCCTCAACTCCCGCGCCAGCCGCCCGGTGGCGCCCGTATCCCGCAGGTCCCGTATCCCGCTCCCGGGACTGCCGGGTCCCCGGTCGGTGACCACTTCCCACACGCCGTCGCTGATCAGGTGGTGGAAGGGGTAGGCGGGTGTCGTCTTGTGGGGCGGACCGTACTCGGCCAGCAGCCGCTGCAGGTCCCGCTCCACCGCGGTGTACCGCAGTCCGCCGTCGGGGTCGCCCTGGAACCGGCCGAGGGCGTACAGGAGCAGCAGCGGCTTGTGCGGGGCGCGGGTCCCGCTCCGGGTCCACTGCCTCAGCGTCCCGATCCGCTCCAGCCAGTCCATGGGGGCGATCGTAGCCCGGGCCCTGCCGCACGCAGGCCCGCCGCGGTCGCTCCGCCGGCTTCACGCGGACGGCGACTGCGGGATTCAGAGGCCCTCCTGGGCGACGGCGGGGGCGTCGACCGCAGCGAGGTCGCCCGCCGTCGGGGTCGGGGCGTGTGCCTGCGCGAAGTCCGGCCGTGCCGTCGGGGCGAACGCCGCGCGATAGGCGGTGGGCGTCGTCCCGAGAGTGCGCCGGAAGTGCAGCCGGAGATTCGAAGGGCTCCCCAGACCGCATCGGTCGGCTATGTGGTCGACGGCGAGTTCGGTGCTCTCCAGCAGCTCCCGGGCGCGGTCGAGCCGGGCGGTGAGCAGCCACCGCAGGGGCGTCGTGCCGGTCTCCGTGACGAACCGCCGGGCGAAGGTCCGCGGCGCCAGGTGCGCGTGCGCGGCGAGCTGCGGGACCGTCAGCGGTTCGTGCAGACGGGCCAGCGCCCACGCCCGGGTGGGCGCGAGGGTGACGCCGGGCGCCTCGGGAGCCAGCGGGCGTTCGATGTACTGCGCCTGCCCGCCGTCGCGGTGGGGAGCGGAGACCAGGGAGCGCGCCACCCGGTTCGCCGTCTGTGCGCCCAGGTCGCGTCGCACCAGGTGCAGGCACAGGTCGATGCCGGCCGCGACGCCCGCCGAGGTCAGCACCTGCCCCTCGTCCACGTAGAGCACGCGCGGGTCCACCGACACCCTCGGATACCGCGCAGCCAGTTCGTGCGCGTGCTTCCAGTGGGTGGTGGCCTTGCGGCCGTCCAGGACCCCGGCCGCCGCCAGCGCGAACGCACCCGTGCAGATCGACACCAGCCGCCGGCCCCGGGCGCGGGCCCCGGCCAGCGCGGCGAGCACGTCCCCCGGGAGCTCCCGCAGGTGCGGTGCGTAACCCGGGACCACCACGGTGTCCGCGCCGCGCACCGCTTCCAGCCCGGCCGTCACCGTCACGTCGAACCCCGCCGCGGTCCGGACCGACCCCGCGGTCCGTCCGCACAGGGTCAGTTCATAGGGATCACCGGGTACGGCGATGAAGACCTGGGCCGGGATGCCCAGGTCCAGGGGCAGCACCTCGTCCAGGACCAGTACCGCCACTCGGTGCGGTGCGGCGGGGGTGGCAGTTTCCTCTCGCATGGAGGCAAGTCTGCCACTGTCACCGGCAGTTGGTCCGGCCGATCATCGATGCCATGAACGACGAGATGACCACCGGCGTCCCGCCGCTCCCCGACACTCCCCTCGCCCGCCGCGCACTGGCCCTGGTACGCGAGACGGAGTCCACCGCGACCGCCAACCACAGCGTCCGCAGCGCCCTGTTCGCCCGGCTCCGCGCCGACCACCAGGGCGCGGAGCCGGGGCGCGACTACGATCCGGAGCTGCTGTTCCTGGCCTGCGTCCTGCACGACATCGGCCTGACGCGGGCGGGCGACCGCCACCAGCGGTTCGAGGTGGACGGCGCCGACACGGCCGCGGAGTTCCTCACCGCACATGGCCTGCCCGCCGCCGCCGTCGACGCCGTGTGGGAGGCCGTCGCCCTGCACACGACGCCGGGCATCGCCGAGCGCCGCGGCACCCTGTGCGCCCTGGTGCACCAGGGGACCGGCATGGACTTCGGCTGGGAGACCGACTGCGTCGACGACGCCACCGGGGCCGCGATCCACGCCGCCTATCCGCGGCTGTCCATGGCCACCACCCTCACCGACGAGATCGTCGCCCAGGCACGGCGCCGTCCGGAGAAGGCCCCGCCCTTCTCCATCGCGTCGGAACTGCTGCGGGAGAGGTCCGCGCCGCCGCACAGGACCCGGATGGAGACCATGGCCGACGCCGCCCGCTGGGGCAACTGACCATGACCACGTACGGAATCCTGCTGTTCGACACCGCGCAGGAACTCGACTTCACCGGTCCGTGGGAGGTGTTCACCACCTCCTCCGGACTGCGGGACGGCAGGGACGACGTCCTGCTCGTCGCCGAGCACTCCGCACCCGTCCGCTGCTCCCAGGGCATGCGGGTCCTGCCCGATCACACGCTCGGCGACCACCCGCCGCTGGACGTCCTCCTCGTACCGGGCGGTTCCGGAGCCCGGGAGGTCGAGCCGCACAACGAACGGGTCACCGGCTGGCTCACCGACACCGCCGCGCGCGCCGCCTGGGTGGTCGGCGTCTGCACCGGAACCTTCCTGCTGCACGCCGCCGGCCCGGCCCGGGGCCGTCGGGTCGCCACCCACTGGCAGTACGAGGAGGCGCTGGAAGAACGCGGCGACGTCACCGTCGTACGGGACGCCCGCTATGTCGTCGACGGCGACCTGCTCACCAGCCAGGGCGTCTCCGCCGGCATCGACAGCGCCCTGTGGCTCGTCGGCCGGCTGCACGGACGCGAACACGCCCGCGCCGTGCGCCGAGCCCTCCAGTACGACCCGGCACCCCCGTACCTGGCGGACGAACCCCTCCCACCGCCCACGACCGACCGAGAAACGGAGCACCGACCGAGATGAACCGCCGTACCCTCCTGCACGCCACCACCGCGCTCGGCGCCGCGACGCTGACCGCCGGCACCGCCACCCGGGCCGACGCGGCGACCCCGGCAACTCCCGCGCGCGACCGTCCGTTACGCGTACACGTCGTCATGTTCGACGGTGTGGAGGAACTCGACTTCGCCGCCCCGTACGAGGTGTTCTCGGCCTCCGGCCACTTCGCCGACCGGGAGGTGGACGTCCGTTACGTCACGCTCGACGGTCCGCGTACCGTCGAGGCGGCGTACGGCACCAGGCTGCGCGTCGACCACGGTTGGGCTCCTCGGGACGCGGACCTCCTCGTCGTCCCCGGCGGCGGGTACGCGCGCCGCGAGGACCCCGGCGTGTGGGCCGAGATCCGACGGGGCTCCCTGCCCCGGGCCCTGGCCGCCGCGACCCGCCCGGGCCTGACCGTCAGCGCGCTGTGCACGGGCGTCATGCTGCTCTCCGCCGCCGGGCTGACCTCGGGACGCCCCTGCACCACCCATCACCGGGCGCGGGCCGACCTGGAGGAGCAGGGTGGCGTGCTGAAGAACGCCCGTGTGGTCGACGACGGTGACCTGGTCACCGCCGGCGGGGTGACCTCCGGGCTGGACCTCGCCCTGTGGCTGGTACGCCGGGAACTCGGCGCGGACGCCGCGGTCGGCCTGGAGGAGATGCTCGAGTACGAGGCCCGGGGCACGGTATGGGCCGCGCGGGGCGGACGCTGAGAAGCGCCCGGAGCAGCCGCTGACGTTCCGCGCCGGCTCAAGGCCGACGGCCGGGTCCCACAGGCGAAGCCGAACCCCTCCTGGCTCGCACACGTGCGGGTCGGGAGGGTCCAGGCGACCCCGAAGGGTGACTGCAATGCTTCATTGAGTGAGACGTCTGTCTCCGCAGGGTGACGAGAGATGTCCGCTGGGCGACCGGCTCTGTGAGGGCGCGCACAGGGCTCACGTCACACGGGGCCGGGGTTAGTAGACGCTCGACGGCCGCTTGCCCCCCGTGGTCTCCAGCCGTCCGGGCGGCCACGCGGCCGGTCTGCGAAGCGGCGTAGTAGGTCACACACTTGTCGCGGCCCCCGAGCGTTCCGCAGTGTGTTCGGCGTACCGGGGAGCCGAGCGCCGGGACCGGACGGGAAGAGCCCGTCCGTGATCCAGACACCGGCCCTGATGACGCGAAGACGCGTCCCACGCGGACACCGCGTCGCCGACCCCCCGTCGGCCTCCCCATCACGTTCCCGAATGGAGAGGTACACCCATGCACGCCCTCATGCGCCGTCCCCGCATCCGCAAGTCCGCCGTGGCCTCCCTCGCCGCCGCGGGTGCCGCCGCCGTCAGCCTCACCCTCGTCCCGAGCCCGGCGCACGCCGCCGAGCCGGCCAAGGCGTCCACCGCGCAGACGCAGGCCCAGACCGACAAGATCAAGGCCATCGTCAAGGCGGGCGAGAAGAAGCACGGCGACGACCTCGACGGCTGGATCCGCACCGCCTTGGACGTCATGGACGTCAAGAACATCCCGGGCACCTACGAGGGCCTGCACCGCAACATCATGCGCGAGTCGTCCGGCAACCCGCACGCGCAGAACAACTGGGACGTCAACGCCCAGAACGGCATCCCCTCGAAGGGCCTGCTCCAGACGATCCAGCCCACCTTCGACGCCTACCACGTCAAGGGCACGAAGGACTCCATCACCGACCCGGTCGCCAACATCGTCGCCGCCTGCAACTACGCGGCCGACAAGTACGGCTCCATGGACGACGTCGACTCCGCCTACTGACCGGCGGACCCACCGACCGCCTGAGCCCCGGGGACGACCGGTCCCGTGCGGAGGCCGGCGGGGCCCAGGCAGCACGGCGGGGCCGGAAGGACGACACGTCCCTCCGGCCCCGCCCGCGTCACACCCGGTGCGTCCCGGAAAAGTCCCAGAGCAGTACCGCAAAAATTCAGCGCCCCGGGCGGCTGGCGAGGCGGAGACGTGGACGTCGCCGGACACAACGAACTGTTGCCCGCCATCGCCCACGCCGTCGAGCGGCAGACGGACCGGCAGCTGCGTCAAGGGCTTCTTCGGTTACGGCACTCTCTTCTCTTCTGCGGTACGAACGTGGAGAGGTGCGCGGGGGCCGCTCAAGCGTCCTGCGCCGGGGCCGTGGTCCCCGGGAACGTGCTGTGCATCAGGTCCTGGAGCCAGGCGGAGCCGTTCTTCGACTTCATCTCGCCCATGAGGACCATCAGGCTGTCCCGCTGGAGGTGGCCCTGCTGGACCCACATCCCGATGATGTTCTGGAGGAGGGCCAGGTCGTGCCGCGCTGAGGTCTCGTTGGCGGGTCGGCTGAGCTGCCGCTGAATGCCCTTGACCACCTCGAGGATGTCCGCGACGCCGCGTTCCTCCGCCTTGCCCGAACTGCGGAGTTCGGCGAGGTCCATCGTGTACGTCATGGGTGTGTTCACGGCCTCGCCCGCCTCGACGGCCTTGATCGCCCGGACGATCGCCTCCCGGGCCTCCGCGGCGCTGTCCAGATCCCGGTGGTCCAGTTCGATGGTCCGCAGACCCTGTACGTCGAACGGAATAGTCTGGCCCTCGGAGATGATCTGGATGAAGGGCTTCCCGGTGGTATGCCGCACCGCGAGTTCGTAGAAGACGTTCGGGTTCTGGTCGGTCAGATCGGCGATCACCAGTCCGTCGCCGAGAATCCGCTCGAGGACCTGAGTGCTGATCAGCCCCGAGGAGTCGATCTCGTCGGCCCTGGTCGCCTGATATCCGCATTCCAGGGCGGCCGGTTTCACGATGTGCCGGAGAATCTGGTCGCTGCGTCGCCGGATGTCCGAGCCCGTCGCTCCGATCGGCGCTATGTAGAAACAGCGGTGGGTCGCGGCTGGCGTTTCCATGTTCCCCCCAGGCCATGCAGTGGACAGCGGCAGTATATGGCGTCACGCTTTTCGGGTGTTCGTCACGCCTGATGGGGAATCGGGTCGATATGGGGTGAATTGTACTTCGGTGCTATACGCAGACGGACTCCCCGCGGACCACTATGCTGCCGGGTGAAGGTGCACGGAATCGGGGGGTTGATCAGTGGACTTCACTTATACCGAGCAGACCTTGCCTCGCGCGGTGGCTTGGCTCTTCGAGTCGAACGGCTACTCGGTCACGGAGGACGTCACCGTCCAGGACGTGAGGTTCCCGCTCCTTGCGAAACAGATGGCGGGACTGGTCGAGCAGAAGGTATTCATCGAAGTCACGATCGACCACGTGAACATGGTCAGGCATGAGGGGCTGATAGCGAAACTGGCCCTGGCGCGGAAACAGGTGCTCGGTTCACAGCAGGTTCTCGTGTCGTCAGGTGGATTCACCGACGAGGCGCGCGACCATGCGAAAATGGAAGGAATTCTGGTCTACACCTTCCAGGAACTCTTCCGGCAGTTCGAGCGCACCGACCCGTATATCGATCACG
This sequence comes from Streptomyces mutabilis, assembly GCF_046628145.1. Taxonomy (NCBI): domain Bacteria; kingdom Bacillati; phylum Actinomycetota; class Actinomycetes; order Kitasatosporales; family Streptomycetaceae; genus Streptomyces; species Streptomyces mutabilis. Next base: position 5,962,777 of record NZ_CP176874.1, read on the forward strand.
TCCTGGGGGACGGCGACTTCGCCGATTCCCTGCGTGATCTGGACGAGGTCTACGAGGAACCCGATTTCGACGACGACCAGGGAGTGCACCGCGCCACCGAATGGCTGACTCGCTGGGTGGGCGACGAGGCCGAACCGTCCCGCTGGGTGGTGGTCGTCGGCGAGTACGGCACGGGGAAGACCGCCCTCACCCGGGTCCTCCAGCGCCGCTGGATGAGCGACTACCGCGAAGGCCGACTGGCCAGGCTGCCGTTCCGGGTGGAACTCAGAGACTTCAGCCGCCAGTTCGACGCCCGCGGCCTGCTCCACCACTTCCTCGACCGCAACGAACTGGGCCACCTCAACATCAGCTTCGTTGAGTCCATGATCGCCAACGGGCGCGTCATGCTCATCCTCGACGGCTACGACGAGATGGCCCAGTTCCTCAACGCACGGGAACGCAGAGCTTGTCTGGAGGCGCTTACCGAACTCTCCGGCGACGGCGTCCGGGGTATCCTCACCAGTCGGCCCAACTACTTCACCGAGGCCGAGGAACTCCAGGTCTTCGAGGTGCTCTACCGGAACCTCGACACCCGGTCCGAGATCGGCGCCGCCGCCCTCGACAAGGAGGTCCTGCAACAGGAGCAGCAGGTCGACCGGATGCTGGAGCAGTTCGTCATTGAGCGCGCCGAGCGGCAACTGCGCGACCTCAGCCCGGACCAGACGTTCCATCTGGTGAAGAAGCGTCTCGGGGACGACCCCGCGGGCGAGAAGGCGGTCACCAACATCCTCAGCCGGGTCTTCCGCCCCGAGAGCACCCGCGAGCACTCCCTCAGCGGTAAACCCGTCATCGTCAGCTATCTCTTGGACGTCGTCGAGGAACTCAAGCGCGACGAGGCCAGCGGCAGCGGCGGCAAGCTCACCGAGTGGCAGATCTACGAGCTGATCATCAACAAGCTGATGCTGCGCGACTGGGCCCGGGTGAAGAACCTTCCCCCGTCGGACCGCCTCGAGTTCCTCCGGTACCTCGCGGTCCGGCTCTCCTCCGAGAGTCGCCGGTCGATCCGCGAGGCCGCATTCCGGGAACTCATCGAGGAGCGCTTCCCCGGCTATCTCGCCAAACAGCGGGCCACCGACGCCGCCGACGCTGCCGACGCCCTCTTCGACGACCTGCGCTCCTCCTCCACGCTCACCCGCTCTCGTGAACCCGGCGAGTACGCCTGGCAGTTCTCGCACAACTCCCTGCGCGAGTACCTCGCCCTCACCTTCATGATCAGCGAGCACCAGGCGGGCCGCTCGCTGCCCCGGCAGATCCAGCTCACCGACGCGATGCTGACCTTCGCCCGGTCGATGCCGAAGGACGTCCTGGAAGGTTCCCTCGCGCAACTCGCCATGGGCTGGCCCAACCGCAGCTACAGCAAGAGCCTGGACCGCGTCCTGACGCTGCTGTGGCCCGCTCTCCTTCAGAACGTCCCCGCCACCGAAGACAAGCGGGACATTCTCGCCCGGATCGTCGGCCCCGGTTTGGACATCTCCAAGTCCCGGCTGCACCAGGTCGACTTCTCCGCCGACGCCCGGTCGTCGGGCCTGCACCGGCTGAACGCCTCCGAGACCGAACTGTCGGGGGTCTCCTTCCGAGGGGCCCGGATCGAGCGCTCCAACTTCTCCGACTCGATCTTCGAGGCGTGCAATCTGTCCCAGGCGGTGGCCGACGGAGCCTCGTTCAAGCGGGCCCTCATCATGGACTGCGACATCACGGGCCTCCAGTGCGCCGAGGCCGACTTCACCGACCTGGACCGGGACTCGACCGCCGTGATCAAGACCTCCCGAGGCACCCGGATCATCACCGGCGAGCACCTCGTCGGCCACCTGCGGGCGCAGGGCGCGATCACTGATGACGTCAACCCGTACTACGTGTTCGCCACCAACCCCGACTTCGAGGTCATCCAGAAGATCTGCAAGGTCCTCGCCGACGGGGCGCAGCACCAGCGCCGTGGGGTCCAGCAGCGAGGCGCCGCCGAACGGAACGTGCCGTTGGCCCGCAAGTTCCTGGAGTACCTCTTCGGCTGCGATTACCTGACCGTCAAGGGCGGGCGCAGCGAGATGATCAGCGCCACCAGCAGCGGCCGGCAGGCCTGCCACCAGCTGGCCGCCGAGAAGAAGGTGGACGACACCCTGGGCCGCTTCCTGGAGGAGAACCTGGGCAGCCCGCGCAGGGCCGCCAATTAGCCCCCGCCAGCACTGCGGCGGTGCTGGACCGTGTACTGCGACGAAGGTCGCCTACATCGGCCGACGCCCCGTCCCGAGACCGCCCGGCCCGTTGATCTGGTCGAGCCGCAGACCACCGCGAGCATCGATGAGACGGGCCGCGAGGACGTCCGCCCGCTCCAGGGCCCAGGGGTGCGGAGCAGTGATGGTGGTGTCATCAAGCCCGTAGGCGGCGACGGCTTCGTCATCGGTCCTTCGGCGGAATCCCCTCCTGGCTTGCACGAGTACAGGCCAGGAGGGGATTCACGTCGGCTTTCCCCGGCGCTTTCAGATGTCCCGGGAGAGACCAGCGGACGCCGTGACCTGCCGCAATGACGGTCGTGCATCGCTGACCTGCACGAATGGCCTTTCGACTGTTTCACGTTCATACCCGTTGATGCAGCCGGAAGTCCCAGAAAAGTCCCAGAGGGCTACCACTGCCTGCAGGGACTCTTTCGGCTAGCGCAGGGCGTACGAGCGCGGTGTGGGCTGATGTTCGCGCATCGGTGGTCCGCCCTGAATGAACGGCAACGCGCGCTTCTCGAACGGGTTCGCGGCCAGTGAGGATCACGCGGCCTGGGAGCCGGGTGACTGGCGGTCGGCCTATGCTCTACGCGACCGTGGGCTTCCGGGCGCCAGGCGCCGTGGCGGGGGCGTGCGGAGGCCACCGGGGCCGGCCGCTTGTGCCTTCGGCCGGCCGTCAATCCGACGACCCGACGTCTGCAGGCAGTGGCGACCAGGCGGTGTCCGCCGACGCTGCGCCTTCGGCGGCAGGCGTCGGGTGGCGCGGTTCCACAGGACGGCGGAGGCACATTCCGATGCCTTACAGCGAACGGGCTGTGTCCGCTGCAACCGGTCGCAGGAGTCGCACACTGAGGGAAATGCGTTCGCTCGCGGTCGGTGACCTCGGCGAAGGCGATGAAGCAGCGTGCTGAATGCGTGGACCAGCGAGAGCGGCCGGGTACCGATGTGTCATACGTTGTGACATTCGCCAGAAATCATGCCCCCTGATTCGGTTGGATGGCACTGCCAGCTTCTGGTAGGCGCAGGGCTGTGCACGAACGAGGGGGAACAGCCATGACATCGATGTGGGATGCCGCGGAGTGCGACCGATTCCGGTCGGCGGTACTCGCCCTGACCCGGCGGCGAGTCGAGATCTACAGGGACGCGGGCGAGACATGGCGGTTCGCCGAGAGCCTGAAGTCCGTGAGCGAGGACACCGCCCAGGAGTACGAGGGCCGCACGATCCTCGAACTCGTCCAGAACGGCCACGACGCTATCGGTGAAACCGCCCCGGGAAGGATCGCCGTGCTGGCGGTCCCCCAGGAGGACGACAGCGTCCTCTACGTCGCCAACGAGGGGGCGGTATTCGCCGAGGAGAACTTCCGCGCCATCACCGAGCTGGCCCTGTCGAGCAAGGCGGCGGGTGAGGGAATCGGCAACAAGGGCCTCGGTTTCCGCAGCGTGCTGCAACTGACGGACTGGCCGGAGATCTACTCGAAGTCCTCACCCGACTCCCAGGCATTCGACGGCTATTGCTTCCGCTTCGCCAGGCCCGAGGACGTGCGCACCCTGGTGGACGACCCGGCACTCGCGGCCCGGGTGATCAAGGACATCTCCCCGCTGGCACTACCGATACCGGCCGACGCCACCGATCCCGTACTCAAGGAACTCGCCGAGGACGGATACTCCACGGTCGTCCGGCTACCGCTGCGCGACCGGCACGCCTGGGGGCTGGCCGTGGCGCAGGCCCGGGACATGGCGGACGGAGAGGCGCCGCTCCTGCTCTTCCTCGACCGGATCACCGAACTCCTCGTTGAGGTGCGCGACGGTTCCGACACCGGTTTCCGAAGCGTCCTTTCGCGTGCCGAGGGTGCATCGGATCTGGTCGTCGCCTGCGAGAACGACTGGGTACGGGAGGTTGACCTCGCTGGGGCGGGCCGCTATTTGCTGGCACGCCGCATACTCGATCCCAAGGCCCTCAGCGGAGCGATCAGCCGCAGCGTCCAGGCACGCGAGATTGACCCCGCCTGGGAGAACTGGGATGCCGAGGCATGGGTGGCGGTCGCGCTGCGCCTCGACGCGCCGCTCACCCACGGGCGCATGTACACCTTCCTGCCAATGGCTGAAGGCGTCCACGCCCTATTCCCCGGCCACGCCCACGCCCCGTTCTTCACCAAGCTGGCCCGCCTCGACATCAGCGAGACGGTGACCCTGAACGCCTTCCTCCTCGACCAGCTCGCCGTCCTGACGGTGGAACTGAGCAGGCGCATCCGTTCGCAGACGCCGCACCTCCGTGCAGCGGGCCTCGTGCTCGACCTCATGTGCTGGGACGTCCCTGACCGGCTCTACGCAGCCCTGGACGGGAAGCTCGCCGCCGAACCGATCGTGCCCCTGCACGGCCGGGAGGCGTGGGGCTCGCTGCAGGACTCCTACGGATGGCGGCCCGACGGCAAGCGCTCCTGGCGCGTTCTCACCATCGAGGCCCTCACGAGAGCCGGGGCCGACCTGCTGACCCCGTCCGTCGGCCCGGTCCGCCACACGCGTCTGGACAAGCTATGCAGAGCTGTCCTTTCCAGGCCTTTCCGTCCGCCGGTGCTCCTGGCCGCCGAGTGGGCCGAAACCGTGGCCCGGTCACTGCTCGACGGTACGGAACCGGCGGGACAGGTATGGGCGGACTTCTACAGCGACCTGTCCCATGCGTTCGCCCGGGACCAGGGCGTGCTACGGGGCCGACGCGTTATTCTCACCCAGGACATGCGGCTGAGAAGGGCCCTCGGTGGCCGGGCCGGGGTCGGCGGGCAGGACGCGACCGTCTTCTTCCATCCTGAGCCCGACGACATCGCGGACGGCGACGCCGTCACCCGGGTCCCTAGCGACCTCAAGGCACTCCGACGCCGTATCTCCTTCACCCACCCGGCGATCACCTGGGATATAGCCGGACGCGGATTCCTCGAGCGCAACGAATTGGTGCGCTCCTACCAACTGGACCGGGTCTTCGACGCGCTGGACGACCTGCTCTCCGACCATCCTTCGGAGGCGCTCAGCCGCGACGCCCTCACCTTCGCCTTCCGGCAATACCCCCTGCTCACCCAGGCCCAGCGCCGACGGCTGGCAGACATTCCCTTCCGGCTACCGCTGGCCGGCACCGGCCGGTGGGGCAGAGCCGCGCGCTGCTCCTTCTCACCCGCCTGGGGCACCGAGGGCGCGCGACGGCTGGAGCGGTTTTTCGCCGAGGGAGGATCCCGGATCCCGGCCCTGGCCGCACAACGGGACCAGTGGATCAGCGGCCCCGACGACTGGCCCGCGCCGGTCCGGAACCGGGCGGCCTACGCAGAGTTCTTGGAAGCTCTCGGCGTGTGTGACGGCCTGAGGCCGGGAGCCGTCGGGGAACGCATTGGGGCCTGTCAGGGATACGAACTGCGGCCCTCGGGCCTCGCCGTGCGCCTCGGACTGGAGGATGCTCTCGCCGAAGCCTGGCCGGCCGATGTCAGGAGCGGGTGGACCAAGTTCGCGCACCCGTACACGCCGTACGAGTTCACGAAGGCGCCGGCTCACCTGGCGGGAGCGACCGAGGTCGCCGGGCTCGGCTCCGCTGCCCGGCGTGAGTTCGCCGAACTGCTGATGCACGGGCTCCGCACCTGGGACGAGGAGGTGCTCACGGTCACGGTCCACAGGCCCACATACCCCTTCAAGGACGCGCACGTCTGGCCCACTCCTCTGGCCTCCTATCTTCGAAGCATGGCCTGGCTCCCCGCGGAGGACCCGGAGGGCCCCTCTTTCGTCGAGCCCCGCCGGGCCTGGTTCAGCGCCGACGGCGAACTGCCGGCCTTCGTGCCCGCGCTGCCTCTGTCGACGCGGCGCCTGCTCAGTGACAAGAGCGTCGTCGAGCGGATGGTCCGGCTGGGCCTCCGCAGATGGGACGATCCGGAGCACGCCGGGGCGGTGGTGAAACAGCTGGCGGATGTGCTCGACAAGGGTGACGTGCCCGAGTACCTCAGTGTCTCCTTCAAACGGCACTACGAGCGGGCGTGGTCGGACATCGCGCGGACGGGCTGGTGGCCCTGGGCACGGGGTGAGGAAGCCCGTCTCGTGGTCAGCCGCGCCCACGTGCTCGGCACCTTCGCCCCGTCGTCCGACGAAGCACCGGTCATCGTCTGCGACGAGATGGACCCTTTGAAGGAAGCGCTTATCGAGCCGGCGGGGCATCCCGTCCTCGTCGCCCCGGCGGAGTCCGGTGACGCCGTCGTCCGCCTGGCCGAGGCGAATGGACTGAGGGCACAACGTACGTCGGCCACCCACGTGCAGGTCCGTCATCGTGACGGCGCCCCCATCACGCCGTCGGGGCAGGCGGCGGTGTTCATCAGAGGGAGGGAGTGGCTGGTCACCGTGGTCGCACTCGCCATGGAGCTCAAGTCCGGGGCGTTCGTGCGCCGCAGCGAGCGAGGCGTTCGTGCCGCGCTCGAACGACTCCGCGCTCTCCGTGTCGTGCACGCCGACGACGTGGAGATCACCGTTTCCGGGACGCCGGCCGAACCGCCGTCGTCGACGCGCGCCCTGCCGCTGCCGGACGACGAGCACCCCACGGTGGTCGTCTGGAGGAGCGAGGAGGGCTGGGACGAACTGCAGGCGGCGACGCCCGCCATCGCACAGCTGCTGGGCAGGCCGTGGCTGCAGGACGCGCTGGAACTGGTCCTCGTCAAACTCGAGCGGAGCTTCGGCGGCGTCAGCCCGACACTCGTCGACGACGGTGTCTTCGCCGCAGCGTTGGATACGACCGAGGCCAAAGTCGTCGAGATCCGGCGCAACCTCACCGGTGACGTGCAGGACACAGTGAGACTGCTCCGCCCGGTGCTGGCGTGTCTGGCCGCCGATGCCTGGAATGAGGAGGCCGCCCACCTCCTTGACCGTGCGGCCGGCGAGCGTGAACTCGCCGGGGTCATCGACCGGCTGGCGCCCGATCTGCCGCTGCCGTCGGCGGAGTTGGTCTCCTTGGCCCGCTCCTGCACGAAACCGGCCGAGCTCAGGGACGAACTGGGTATCGACTTCCAGCAGTTCAATGCCGCGATGGCCGCTCTCGGTCCCGGATACTCCCCGGACTACTATCCCGACCGCCATGAACAGGTCTTCGGCGACTTCGTGCGTGCCCGCTTCGGAATCCTCCTCGACCGGCTCCGTGAGCGGTACGCCGCCGCCGCTCGGCAGGGCGAGGACATCTCCGGTTACGCCGCGGCCCGCGGTCTGCACGACCTCCAGCCGGACCCGGACTGGCTTCCCCGCTTCGTCACCCCGCCCGAAGAGGCGATGCGCGACAGGGTGAGGGAGTGGCTCCGGGCACACGGAGCTGACGACGACCTCGAGCGGCCGACAGAACTCGAGCCCGCCGACCGACTACGTGCGCACAACACGGCCGCACTCGACGCGCTCGTTCCGACGTTGACCCCCTTGGTGACCGCCTGGTGCCGCCGCCACGGCGTTCAGGTGCCTGCGGGATGGCACGGAGCGGTGCTGATGGAATGCAGGAGTCACATCGACGGGACCGGGCTGGGCGACCTGTTGCCACTGAGCGAGAAGCACCTGCTCGATGCGGTGGAGCGTGCCGTGGGATGGCCCGACGGGATGCCGCACGCCACGGACCCCGCGGTACTGGGCCTCACCGACAAGGACTTCGCGCCGACGGCGGCACCGTCCCAGGGCTCCGGCGGCTCCACCATCGTGGCTCCGCGTACGATCACCATCGGGGACGCCGAGGTCAGGGTCGGAAGCGATCAGCTCTCCACCATCGCGGACATCGCCTCGAGGACCGTCGACGAGGCCTTCCTCGCCCAGTCGGGCAAGGTGCGCCTGGACACCGTGACCGGTGTGCCCCGGCCGCGAAGCGGAGGCGGTTCCTCTGCCAAGCCGCGCATCGTCGTGGCGAAGACGAAGCGGGCCAGTGAGGACCAGCGGTCCGCCATCGGCCTCGTCGGGGAGGTGGCCGCGCGCGCCTGGCTCCAGCGCCACTACCCCGACGTGCGGTGGGTCTCGGGCTACGCGGCCGTAGTCAACGGCGACGACGAAGCCTCCGACTCCCTCGGCTACGACTTCGAGGTCGCCTGGCGTGACACCACTCGACTGTACGAGGTGAAGGCGCTGAGCGACCCGGCCGCCGTGCGGGTGGAGTTCGAACTCGGACCGTCCGAGGTGGACGCGGCCCGCCGTCACGCCCGGAGCAACCGTTACCGCATCCTGCTGATCACCTCCGCCCTCGTCCCGGAGGAACGCCGCGTCTTCGATCTGCCGAACCCGTTCTCGGCCCAGGGACGCGACCGCTTCAGGATGGTGAGCCGGGGGGTTCGCTACCAGTGCTCGCCCCTGGGGAAGGAATAGCGCGCCGACGTGCGCCGGCGAGATGCGGCCGGTTCACAGCGGATCGCTGTGGCCCGGCCGCAAGGTCTCGTACACAGAACCGCCGGGGTGAATCGCCCTGGCGTCACTGTCAGTGGCTTCTGGGACTCTCTTCGTCATGACGCGGACGGAATTCGGATTCCTCGCCTCCCTGTGGGGCTGGTGGACCTTCTTCGAGGCGGTATGGATCGCCGTACTGTGGCGCAGCCGTACCCGGGTACTGGGTGCCGGCGTGAACCGGACCCCGGGCGTGCGACGCATTTGGCGCAAAGCTGGTGAGAGGCGTGTCGATGCACTTCTCACCGCAGCGGAACGTACGGGTGTGCCCGCGGAGGGCACACCGGACAAGGACGATCTCGTCGACCGGTGGCACCGCATCGTCGTCGGCAGATGCGTCTCCGTGACGTTGCAGATGGTGCCTCTCCTCGTGGTCGTGTTCCCCTTCTGGTGGGCAATTTCCATCGCCCCGAACGCGGTTACGCCTGTCTGGATGTTCGCCGCCCTGGCCGGATTCGGTGCCGTCTCCATCACGCTGACGGCTGCCGATGAACGGGCCACCGCGGTCTCTGACGCCGCCGGAGTCGTCACGGTCGAGTCGATCCGCTTCTTGGAGATGTTGCTGATGCCGGACGGGCGTCGTGCTCAGGACTCTGCGCTGGAGGTCCACGGCAAGCTGTCCGCACGTCTCTGCAGCGCCTTACGTGCCCAGGCCCGGCATGGAACCTTCACGATGCCGCCTGCCGTCCGTTTGCGGACACGTGAGGCCACGGAAAGGCTGATCGCGGCCTTCGAGGACGGCAACCACCGCTACCTCTTCGGCGAGGGACCCGACCGTGACACAGCGGTGCGGGACCTGTCCCGACTCGTCTCAGGCGTGCTGCGTCAGAGCTGCCGCCCGCGCGCGCAACGCGACAGCCTGGTTGTCATCGACTCCGTACTGCTTGTCGGCGCGCCGGAACCAAGTGAAGCTGATGGAGCGGTCGAGCCGCTCAGGAGCCGCCTGCTGGAGGCGGCGGGCAGACTGGTGGTGGCCGTGGGCCTTCTTGCCGGTGCATTTCTCTTCCCCGGTGGGGGAGCCGCCGCCGACCTGCTGGGCATCGCCGGTGTGGCGATTGTCGCCCTGGTCTGTCCGCCGGTGCGAGAGGCCCTGCAGCGGGCCAAGGAGTTCTTCGGCACCGCCCTCCCGGCGACGGACAAGCGGAGGAGGTGGCTGAAAGGCTGAATTCCACGCCTTCTCCTCCATCCGTGGCCTGCCCACACTGCGCCGGCTCCTCGGCGGGCGGTCAGGGGCCACGTCCGACGCCCGGTCGGTAATCGGGGAGAGCAATTCCGGCGGGCGTGGCTGGATAACGCGTTCCCCACCACACTTCGACACGGGCGTGCGAGATCGCGCTCTCGTCGGAGAAGCCGCTGTCTGAGGCGGCCCGGTGCCTCACCCTGCCTGTGAGAACTCCTCCTGGTCGACTCACGATTGTGTGACGTAGCGTCAAATAAGCGTTGACGACTCAAGGTTCACTTGATGCAATGCCTTGTCCACGAAGACGCGAGGGTGGGGAACGGGGCACGTGGCAGGGCTGGACAGCGCGAATCTCAAGACGCTTCTCGGTGACGTAGCCTCAGGAAGGCTTCAACTCCCCGACTTCCAGAGGGATTGGAAGTGGGACGACGATCGTATCCGGGCCATCATCGCGACCGTGACGCTCGACTACCCCCTGGGTGTCACGATGACGCTGGAGACCGGCGGTGCCTCACGCTTCCGTACCAGACCGCTCACGGGCGCCGAGTCGGGCGCCGAGCGTGAGCCCAGTCTGCTCCTGCTGGACGGCCAACAGCGTCTGACATCGCTCTTCCAGGCCCTGTACGTCGCCGACGCGCCGGTCCGGACCGTGGACACCCGCGGCAAGGCGGTCCGCCGCTGGTACTACGTCGACATAGCGAAGGCGACCGGTTCGCCGTCCGACCGCGACGAGGCGATCGTCTCCGTGCCGGAGGACCGGATCCTGCGCAGGGACTTCGGCCGGAAGGTCGTGCACGACCTCACCGACACCGCGGGTGAATGCGCCGCGGGTCTGTTCCCCCTGCGGATCGTGTTCGATACGCAGCGGGTCAACGCGTGGCGCCGCGAGTACGAGAAAGCCGACGAGACGCAGAACTTCGACCTGTGGAGCAAGTTCGAGGACCAGGTGCTGCACCCCGTCAGGTCGTTCCAGGTGCCGATGATCAACCTGTCCTCCTCGACGTCCATGGACGCCGTCTGCGCGGTCTTCGAACGGGTCAACACCGGAGGCGTCCCGCTCAACGTCTTCGAACTGCTGACCGCCACCTATGCCGGGGACCGTGAGTACACGAGTCGTACGGGTGACTACTACGACCTCCCCTCCGTCTGGCGTTCGGTCAAGGAGAACGTGGCGGAGCGGTACCCGGTGCTCGGCCGCCTCGAGGTGGACCTCGATGACGGTCTGACCAACAGTGACTTCCTCCAGGCGGTGGCCCTGGTGCGGACGTGGAATCGCAAGCTGCTCGATTCCACCGTGGGTGTCTCCTGCAAGCGGCGCGATCTGCTGGAGCTTCCGCTGGACGACTTCCAGAAGCTCGCCCCCCGTCTGCAGGACGCCTTCGCGTGGGTCGGCGAATTCCTGTTCACGCAGTGCATAGTCCAGGCCGCGGACCTGCCGTACCGTACCCAGGTGGTTCCGCTGGCCGCGGTTCGGGCGATCCTCGGTGAAGAACTCGACACCCCGGACGCGACTCAGAAGATCACGCAGTGGTACTGGTGCGGCGTCCTCGGCGAAATGTACGGCGGTTCGACGGAAACCCGTTTCACCCGTGACGTGGAGCAACTGATCGCGTGGATCCGTCACGACGGCGAGGTCCCCGACACAATCGCCGACTCCTTCTTCGTCCCCGAGCGCCTGTTCAGCCTCAAGACCCGCAACAGCGCCGCGTACAAGGGCATCTTCGCGCTCCTGATCCGGCAGGGCGCCGTGGACTGGCACTACACCGACGGCCCGATGGCTCAGGGCCGGCTGGTTGAGTACGGCGTCGACGTGCACCAGATCTTCCCGAAGAACTGGGTCCGCAAGAATCTCGACGAGCGCTTCCCGGCCAGCTCCATCATCAACAAGACCCCCTTGTCACTCCGCGCGGCCCAGTCCCTCAGCGGTGCTCCCACCTCCTATCTGGAGCCCTTGGCGGCGGCGGCCGACATGCGCCCCGAGTGGTTCGACGACGTGATCTCGACCCATCTCATCGACGCGAAGGCGCTGCGAGCCAACGACTACGTCGCGTTCTTCGAGGCACGCGCCATCGCGCTGGAGGACTTGGTCTTCCAGGCTATGGGCAAGCGCACCACGGTCGTCCGCGGCACCGCCGACGAAGAGGGGGAGCGCTGATGAAGAAGCCGACGACGGCAGAGCTGATCGCCCTCAAAGGGGCGGAACTCGCGCTGTCCGAGCTGCTGGCCCTGTACGAGGTGCGGGTGCGGCAGACCGGAGTCATCCGGGAGATAAACGAGTCACTGGCCGCGGCCGGACTGACGACGCTCCCCGACTTCTCCACCTGCCCGACCCTGGCCCGGGTGCGGCTCGTGCCGGTCGCGGCCACCACGACGGTGACACCGGAGGAGGACCCGGCCGTTCCGGCCGATCCGCTGCCACCGGGAGCGCTGCCGCAGCGCCTGCTGCTGGGAGACCTGCCCTCGGCCGTGGTCGGCCTCCAGTGCGTCCCGCCCGGCGCCGAGCTGAGCCAAGCCACCTATCTCATGCGCTACGAGGGCTACAACCAGATCCCCGTGGTCAGCAACATGACCGAGCTCCACGGAGTGGTCACCTGGAAGTCGATCGCCCTCATGTACGAGAACGGCTGGGACGAGACACTGGAGAACGCCATGCAGCAGGAGTCGCTGCCGGTGTTCGACAGCAGGGAGGACCTGTTCAGCTGCCTGCCCATGCTCGTCGACCAGGGTTATGTACTGGTGCGGGGGCATGACGGCCGGATATCCGGCATCGTTACGTACCAGGAGATCGTCCGCCGGTTCCAGAACACCGCCCGGCCGTTCTTCCTGCTCGGCGAGATCGAGTCGCTGCTGCGCCGGTGGCTGGGGTCCCGCCTGGACGCCGAGGCGGTCATCGCCGTGCAGGCGACCAACCGCAGGCAGGAGCACCGCACCGGCAGGGTGGAGGACCTGATGTTCGGCGATTACGTCATGCTTCTGGACGGCCAGCAGAGAAGGACCGCACTGGCCCAGCGTGCCGATGCGAACTGGGCCGCTCTGGGCCGCTCGGGGCTGGACCGCGGTCAGTTCGTCCATCATCTCCAGCGCGTGCAGGCCATCAGGAACCGGATCGCCCACTTCGACGACGATCCATTGCCGCCGGAGGACATGAGGGACCTGACCTCCTTCGCCCGGCAGCTGCGTGACTGCGTACGGTGAGCGTTGGACGGAAGCATGCCCACCCCTGACTGGACCGCGTTCGTCGATGTCAGGGACTGAGAACTCGATGACGGCACTCCGGTCGCAGCGATAGGGTGAACCTTCGGTGAAAGTGTGACGTGCCCGGACAGGTGGGTACGAGAGGGTGACGCGGCAGAGATGACTGAGGTGCCCACGCAGATCGGCCGGTACACGGTTGAGCGCGAGCTGGGCGCGGGGGGCATGGGACAGGTCTATCTGGCCTACTCACCCGGCGGCGACCCGGTCGCGGTGAAGGTGATCAGGAACGACAGGCTGGACCAGGCCACCCGGGCACGCTTCGAGCGAGAGGCGCTGATCGCCCGGACGGTCGTCGGAACCAACCGGGTGGCCCGTTTCCTCGACGCCGATCCCTACGCCGACGAGCCGTGGATGGCCGTCGAGTACGTGCCCGGCCGGACGGTCCAGGAACAGGTCGAGAGCACGGGCACGCTCCCGGTGGCGCTGGTCGCCAGCCTCGGTGCCCTGCTCGCCGAGGGCCTGGCGGCGGTGCACGCCGTCGATCTGCTGCACCGCGACCTCAAGCCGCAGAACGTCATGCTCGGCGAATACGGTCCGATCCTGATCGACTTCGGACTGGGCGCGTTCCTGGACGCGGGCAAGGACACCCTCACGCAGGACGGCATGATCATCGGCACGGTCCGCTGCATGCCGCCGGAGCAGGCCCTCGGTCGCTCCCGCGTGAAGACACCGGCCGACGTGTACGGCCTGGGCACGGTCCTGCTGTACGCGGCGGCCGGCCACTATCCGTACGACGGCCGCGGCTGGCCGGCCATCGTCGCCCAGGTGACCGACGAGGCACAGCCACCGGACCTGTCCGGGCTGCCCGAGCCGCTCGTCCCGCTGATCACGGCGATGCTCGCCCACGCCCCGGAGGACCGGCCCGCGCTCGCGGAGGTCACCGAGCAGTGCGTGGCGCTGATGAAGGACGCCGGGTTCACACCCGTCGAGGCGCGGTACGCCCTGATCGACGTGGCGGCTCCCTTCGGTGGAGGGGACGGTCGCACCGGGCCCTCGCCGGCGGTGTGGGAGCGTATCGCGATCCAGTACGGCGACGCCCTTGACGTCCACACCCAGGTAGTGGACGAGGACGGGGCAGACAGCCCGCTCGACCGCCCGGCCCGCCCCGACCCGGCCGAGGACGAGGAGCAGGCCGGTTCCTCCGGTGCGGAACGGACAGGCGGACTCCGCACCGAGTTCGCGGCCGTACCGTCGGGCGACGGTGCGAAGCGTGGGGACACCTCTCGCCCCACCGAGCAGACGCCCGCCGAGCCGCCCCGCAGGCCCGGACGGAAACCGGCCTCGCAGAAGGTGGCCGAGGAGCTGAGGGCTCGGTACGCGATGCAAGCCGCCCTGTGACCTGCGGTGAAGTCAGACGGACAGGGCGTCCGCGTGGAAGTGGCCCCGGTGCGCCATGACGTGCGGCGGGCGAGAAGACTGTGAAGCGGTAGTAGGAACGGCATGCGGGACGACGAAGGAACGGAGCGGTTCGTGAGCGGTGCGGGGGCGGGCGGCGGCACGGCGTCCGAGGGGCAGGGAACCTTCGACTCGGTGGACGGCTCGGTGGTCCGCGACCGGACCTCACCGGACACTGAGTCCGGTGTCGGTCCGCGCTCCCGCCGCCCCCGGTTCGCTCCGGGCTCCCAGGTCCTGGTGCGCGACGAGCAGTGGCTGGTGAAGAAGGTCGAGCCGACGAGGTACGACGGCTGGATGGTCGAGGCCTCCGGCGTCTCCTCCCTGGTGCGCGGCATGGACGCCGTCTTCTACGAGAAGTTGGACCACATCGAGCCGATCGACCCCGACAAGACCCGTCTGGTTCCCGACCCGTCACCGAACCACCGCAAGGCGCGCCTCTACCTGGAGGCCGTCATCCGCAAGACCGCCCTGCCGCAGACCGAGCACGGGCTCGCGCTGGTCGGCAACTTCCTCATGGACCAGCAGACGCACCAGCTCCGCCCCGCCGAGCTGGCCCTGTCCCAGGAGAACCCGCAGCCGCGCGTGCTCATCGCGGACGTGGTGGGTCTGGGCAAGACCCTGGAGATCGGCATCCTCCTCGCCGAGCTGATCCGCCGAGGGCGCGGCGAGCGCATCCTCGTGGTCACGCCGGCGCACGTCCTGGAGCAGTTCCAGCGCGAGCTGTGGACCCGCTTCTCCATTCCGCTCGTCCGTCTCGACTCCACCGGCATCCAGCGCATCCAGCAGGACATCCCGGCCGGCCGGAACCCGTTCGCCTACTTCAAGCGGGCGATCATCTCCGTGGACACCCTCAAGAGCGACGTCTACGCCCACCACCTGGAGAACACCGACTGGGACGCCGTCGTCATCGACGAATCCCACAACCTGGTCAACCGGAACACGAAGAACAACCATCTGGCCCGCCTCCTCGCCCGCCGCAGCGACGCCTTCGTCCTGGCCTCGGCCACCCCTCACAACGGGGACGCGCAGTCCTTCGCCGAACTGATCGGCATGCTGGACGAGGCCGCGATCGCCGACCCGTCGTCGTACGACGTGAAGGACCTGGGGCACCTCTACATCCGCCGCACCAAGACGGACCGTGAGGTACGCGACTCCCTCAAGGGCGAGTGGGCGGACCGCGGTCCCTCCAAGCCGGTGATCGCCAAGGCAACCGAGAAGGAGGAGGCGGTCCTGGCGGAGCTCGCCGCCCGCTGGATCCCGAGCGATCCGGCAGCCTCCTCCGTGTGCGTGGACTCGATGGTCGCCTACAACCTGCTGAAGGCCTTCCTCTCCTCCCACCGCGCCTTCCAGACCTCCGTCGCCGCCCGGACCAACACCCTCGAAAAGCCCCTGAAGGTCCGCAAGGGCCAGGACCCGGCCCAGCTGGAGGCCGCGCGTCAGATCGAACGGAAGGCGATCGTCGACCTCGCCCGCCTCGCGGACGATCTCGGCGACGACGACTCGTCCAAGCTCGAAGCCCTGGTCAAGGCGCTGGAGGAGATCGGCGTAGGCCCCGGCTCGGATACCCGTGTCGTGGTCTTCTCCGAGCGCATCCCCACCCTGAAGTGGCTGGCCGAAACCGTCCCGGCCCGGCTAGGCTTCCCGCGGACGAAGCAGCTGGAACAGGGCGAGAAGGATTCCAAGCCCTGGAAGGCATACGGCGGAGTCGTCGAGGTCATGCACGCCGACGCCTCCGGCGAGGAGGAGCAGCAGCGCATCGTCGAGGAGTTCGGCCTGGCCACGAAGCCCGTCCGGCTCCTGTTCACCGGCGACGTGGCCTCCGAGGGCGTCAACCTGCACCAGCAGTGCAACGAGCTGATCCACTACGACCTCCCCTGGTCGTTGATCCGCATCGAGCAGCGCAACGGCCGTATCGACCGCTACGGTCAGAAGAAGAACCCTCGCTTCCGGGCCCTGGTGCTCACCAGCGACGTGGAGTGGCGCACCGACGACGCGACCGGTGAGCCCCTGCCGCTCGACGACCGCCTTGTCGGCGCGAAGCTGCTCGCCCGCGAGGAGGAGGCCCACCGCATCGAGGGCACCGCGGAGGCGGTCACCGGGATCTACAAGGCGAAGGAAGAAGAGGATCGGCTCACCCGCGACCTCATCGCCGGCCGCACCGTCGAGGAGTCGATCAAGCAGTCGTCGTCGACGGCGGGTGGCGGAGCGAAGGCCATGCTCGCCAGGGCGATGGGCAACGTCGGAGCGAAGAAGCCGACGGACGACATCCCCCGGGCCACCGTGCCCAGCCTGTTCGGCACGGTCGGCAGCACCACCGCCACCTCCGACTACTTCGACGAGGCGCTCCGCCAGGTCTGCCACCCCAGCACCCCCGACATCGTCCTCAAGCTCCGCCGCGAAGGCGACGGAACCATCGCCTTCCAGCCGCCGCAGGACCTCCTCCACCGCCTGAAGGCCCTGCCCAAGTCCTATCTGACCGAACAGGCTATCCTCCCCACGGCGAACAAGGAGGCGCGCATCCGCCTCACCTTCGACAAGGGGCTCGCCGGCAAGCGCCTGAAGGTGGCCCGCGAAGAGTCCGACAGCCAGTGGCCGAACGTCAGTTACGTCTCCGACGTGCACCCCGTCCTGGACTGGGTCACCGACAAGGCGCTCGCCGCGCTCCGCCACGACGAGGCGTTCGTGCTCGCCTTCGACCCGGACCGCGACAAGGCGGCCGACATCAATCCGGAGCTGCCCGCAGCGCTCGACGGCCCGGTCTACCTCCTCCAGGGTATCTACTCGAACAAGGTCGGACGCCCCACCGTGGTCGAATGGATGGCCGTCACCGGCCTGCCCGACGCCCCGCGCACCTACCGCATGGACAACGCCTTCCTCGCCGCCTGCCGGGTCGGCCCGAGCATGCCGGGCCGCGCTGCTCCGGTGAACAAAGACCTCCTCCAGAGCTGGGTGCCGGCCGCGGTCGGCGAGGCGCGGAGGTTCCTGGAGGGGCGTGAGGCCGCGTACGCGCAGCAGATCGAGGCCGTGCTCGCGCCGTTCGAGAAGCGCGTCACCGAGTGGAAGCAGGCCGCGCTGTTCACCACGGAGGCCCGTCGCTCCCAGAAGAAGAAGAACGACGTGAACCTCACGGCCGACCGGCGCCGGACGCTGATCCGCTCCCTGCGCACGTCCGGCGCTCCGTTGCTGCGGCTCCTCGCCGTCCTCGAACCGCTCGCCGCCACCCCCGTACCACCCACCGCCGGGTCCGCCGCGACCGACCTGCCCGACGCCGGAGAGACGACCGCCCGATGAGCACCGACTTCGACTCCTTCTCCAACCGCGGCGAGTACCTGTCCGCGCATTACTTCGCCGAGCAGCTCGCCGACGGCCTGAAGAAGGGCGTCTTCGCGATCTGGGCCGACCGCGAGTCCGACGAGAACAACGAGCGGACCACTCCGCGTGTCGCCCTGCGCGGCCTGCGCTCCGTCTACCTCGACGAGAAGTACCGGGGATTCTTCGCCGAGCAGGCCAAGGCGGACGCCGCGGACGACCAATACCCGGACAAGGAGGGCTTCGAGGAGCGCCTCAACACCTACGAGGACGATGAGTGGCGCGAGCGCGTCGCCGCATGGCACCGCAAGGTCCTCACCGCCCTCGGATACCCGGGGGCCGACGCCGAAGACGGCCCGCGCGAGCTGACCGTCCACCGTGCCGGGCGCGACCACACGGTGAAGGTCGCCTGGCACGGTGACGGCATCGTCGCCGTCGACTGCGGCTGGTCCGCGAAAAATGACACCGCCCTGGACGCCGACGGCTACGGTCGTCTGCTCCACCCGCTGCGAACAGTGGGGAACGGCGAGACCTACGAGTCCGGCCACGCCCTCGCCACCTGGCTGTTCCAGAGCGAACTGGGCGGCGAGGGCGGCAGCGCCCCGCGGTTCGTCCTGCTGCTCTGCGGCGGTGTGATCGTCCTGGCCGACCGGCAGGCATGGGGCGAGGGCCGCTACCTCGCCGTCAACCTCGACGCCGCCCTGGAGCGCTACGACCGCAAGCAGTGCGGCGAACTTGCCACCATCGCCGGTCTGTTCAGCCACGACGCGCTCGCCCCGACCGAGGACGGCAAGGGGCCCGCCATCGACGCCCTGGTCAAGGCGTCCAGGGACAACGCGGTCGGGGTCTCCGGCGAGCTGCGCCAGGGACTCCAGAAGTCCGTCGAAATCATCGCCAACGAGGTCCTGGCCCGGCTGGAGGAGACCGGTCTCGAACCGCGCGACCTCGAAGAGCCTGGGGAGCCCTTCGCCCGGCAGCTCACCCGCGAGGCGCTGCGCTACCTCTACCGCATCCTGTTCCTCCTGTACGCCGAGGCCCGCCCCGAACTGGGCATCCTCCCCGCCGACGACGGCACGTACGAGGCCGGCTATTCGGTGGCCCGCCTGCGCGAGATCGTCGAGCGGGACGCCCAGCTCACGGACGAGACCGCCCGGAACGGTACCCACCTCCACGACTCCCTCGGCCTCCTCTTCAACAAGGTCAACTACGGGCACCGCGAGTACGGCACCGAGCCGTGGGACGAGCAGGACGGCGACGACGCCGAGACCCGGAAGAAGAAGGCCAAGCAGCGCAGCGAGGGCCGCGGGCTGCGCTTCGAACCGCTGCGGAGTGAGCTCTTCGAGCCGGGGGCGGTGAAGCTCATCGGTCGCGGAACCCGTGACCCGCGCCGTGACGAGGAGAGCCCGGAGGGCCCGGCCTGGCTGGATCTGCGTCTGCGCAACAGCGCGCTGCACGAGGTGCTGCGCCTGCTGACCATGAAGAAGGCCAAGCGGCGCGGTGAGCGTGGCGGCTTCATCTCGTACCGCAACCTGGGCATCAACCAGCTCGGCGCGGTCTACGAGGGCCTGATGTCGTACACCGGCATCATCGCGGACAAGGAGCTGTGCGAGGTCGCGAAGGGCGGAGACCCGGAGAAGGGGTCGTGGCTCGTCCCCTCGTACCGGCTCAAGGAGTACGACGAGAAGACCTGGGTCCAGTACGACGAGCGGGACCGCGAGGAGAAGGGCCTGCGCGGGCCGAAGAAGTACCCGGCGGGGACGTTCGTCTACCGCCTCGCGGGGCGTGACCGGGAGACCTCCGCCTCCTACTACACTCCCGAGTCGCTGACGAAGGTCACCGTCGAACTGGCCCTGAAGCACCGCTTGGACCAGGAGAAGGACGAGGCCGGGAACGTCATCAAGACCCGGGCTTCGGAGCTGCTGAAGTACCGCATCTGCGAGCCGGCGCTCGGTTCCGGGGCGTTCCTCAACGAGGCGATCAACCAGGTCGCCGAGGAGTATCTGCGGCGGCGGCAGGACGAGCTGGGCCGCTCGATCCCGACCTCGCAGGCGTTGACGGAGAAGCAGAAGGTCAAGGCGTACATCGCGCTGCACAACGCGTACGGCGTGGACCTGAACCGGACGGGCGTCGAGCTGGCCGAGGTCTCGCTGTGGCTCAACACGATGCATCCCGGAATGCGGGCGCCGTGGTTCGGGTTGCACCTGCGGCGCGGTAACTCGCTGATCGGCGGGCGGCGCGCGGTGTACGCGGCGGAGGATGTCTCACCGCAGAAGGGCAAGCCCGCCTGGCTGAAGGACAAGGACACCCTGGCGCCGACGCGGCTGCCGTTCCGGGACAACGAGGCGGGCGGGCAGGAACTGCCGCTGCCGGACGGTGCGGTGCACCAGTTCCTGCTGCCGACGCCGGGCTGGGCGGCGGTGACGCGGGCGGGCGGTGACGCGAAGAAGCTGCTCGGGCAGCTTGCCGGGGATGGCGTGGAGCAGCTCAAGGACTGGAAGAAGGGCATCCTCCAGAAGCCGGAGCGGAAGTACACGAAGGCCGGCACGCCGAGGATCGACCGGAAGACCGGGGACGAGGCCGCCTCCCAGTACACGCGGCTGCGGGACGCGGCGCGACGCGCGGAGTTCCTGTGGAAGCTCGTCGTCAAGCGGATGGAGCTGTCGGAGCGGGAGATCGCCCGCAGCATCGACGTCTGGGAAGCCGACCCGAGGGACGAGGAGTTCGCGTTTCTGCGCCGAGCTGAGAACGGCGATGCCACGCGGCTGTCGAAGGAGAAGGTCTACGCGGACCTCTTCAACGCCGTGGACACGCCGTACTGGCGGCTGAAGCAGGTGATGGACGCCTGGTGCGCGCTGTGGTTCTGGCCGGTGAACAAGGTCGGTCTGCTCGACGGCACGGACGGGGAGTACGCGGCGGAGTCCGTCGACGTGGAGGAGCTGCTGGGCGGGTTCGGGGAGCTGGCGACGCCTCAGGTGGCTCCGGAGGAGGCGCGGTCGAGTAGCGAACCTGCGCCTGCTCCTGCGGCGAGCGGGCCCGCGCCCCGGTTCGCTCAGGCGGGGTTGCTCTTCCAGATGGCTGGTGATCAGCCCTCCCTCGACGACGCGGGCATGGAGGCGGAGGGGGACTACTTCTACGAGGTGCAAAAGGCTGGCGTCCCGAAGCAGCGCAAGAAGCCGAAGGGTCCCGTGCCAAAGCGTCGCCGCCCTGCCATCCCGCTCAAGGACTTGAACGACTGGCTCGACTTCCTGGAGTCGATGCTCGGGGTTGGTCCTGTTCCGGACGACAGCATCGGATCCGCCTTCGACAGTCTTGAGGGGTTGAAGGACTACGAAGAGCTACTCCTGGACGAGATGTGGATGGACCGGCTCGATCCGGAGACGCGCTACCCGTGGATGCGGGCCGTTCGGGAGATTGCCGAGGAGCAGGGCTTCCTGCACTGGGAGTTGGATTTCGCGTTCGCCTTCGCTGAAGGGGGCGGGTTCGATCTGCAGGTGGGGAACCCGCCGTGGGTGCGGCCGCAGTGGAAAGAGGACTCCGTCATTGCCGAGTTCGAACCGTGGTTCATGCTTACGGAGAAGCCGCCAGCGACCGAGAAGCGGCGGCGACGCGCGGCTGAGCTGGTTAAGGCGGAGGTAGCGACGTACACGTTGCGGGAGATGACGTCCACGATCGCACTAGCCGACTACCTGGCAGCGTCGCAGGTCTATCCGCTGATCACGGGAACGAAGCCCGATCTGTATCGCACATTCATGTGCCAAACGTGGGATCACACCGCAGCGTTCGGCAGCGTTGGGTTGGTGCACCCCGACACCCACTTCAATGGGGAGAAAGAGGCCAGTCTCCGTGAGGCCGCATACCGGCGGCTCCGGATGCACGGCGACTTCGTCAATGCGGGCAATAGGTTCTTCCCGCCACCCGTCGGTCGGTCCAGCCACTTCGGAGTCCACATCTACGGCACGCCTGGGCAGATCAACTTCCAGCACCTGTCCTGGCTCTTCTCCGTCGATGCGTTCCGGCTATCTGCGGGACACGATGGCAAGGGGGACGCACCAGGCGTAAAGTTCAACGGTGACTGGGATGAGCGACCGCACAGCAAGCGGATTATCCGGGTAACGAGGGATACTCTGGCGCGCTGGCAAAAGCTCTCCGGGGAACAGGAAGTTCCCGTGGAAAGAGCTCGCCTCCTCACTCCAGTTAGTACGGCTGAGGATCCTGCCATCAACGCGCTTGCAGCGTATCCATCGCGTCTTTTGGGGCTACGTCCACAAATCACCATTGGATTCGATGAAGGAGCCGCTAAGAAGCCGGAATACGGCCCCAATAAAGACCAGTCCCTGATTGACTACAACAAAGGCCATAACGGTAGGAGTGATTACCAGGCTGATGGTTGGGAGGAGGTTATCCTCAAGGGCCCGCAGATCGGCGTTGCCAATCCCTTTTACAAGCAGCCCAGTCAGGGGAACGGTGAGGTGCGTGGACTCAACCACGTCACATTGTCCCCAGGGGCGGTGCCCGAGTCGGAGTACCGACGCGTCGTGGATGAGGCCGCCTATCGAGGTGAGCATGACCGGTGGCTGAACTACGAGCTACTTGAGCGTCTGAGGGCTTCGGACCAGGAAATTCGAGCCGTACGGGATTCGCTCGCCGAAAAACAGGCCTGCCGCCCGGAAACGATCCCTTACGAGTCGGTGGACGAGGTTTTCGTGGCGCGGGCGACAAGGCCGTACACAGAATTCTTCCGGTTTGCTTGGCGTCGGCAGATCGCGCCGGATACTGAGCGCGCTCTGTTCGCGGCTATAATTCCACCACAGGCTGCACACGTACACATGGTGTACAGCGCAGCCCTGCGTTCCAACCGTGCAACGAGTTTGGCAGCAGGGTTCTGGGCGTCGCTCCCGCTGGATTACTTCCTTCGTACGACAGGACGTGGAGATCTCCAGCTCGCCGGTGCGCATGCTATGCCCGCGGCACAAAGTGACCACCCCCTAGCCCCTGCCCTCCTTCTCCGCACCCTTCGCCTGAACTGCCTCACCACTGCCTACGCCGACCTCTGGAAGGAACTCCACGACCTCACCTGGGCCGACCAGGAGCCCTGGGCACGCCCCTGGCCCTTGATGTCGACGAGACTCAACGAGACCACCCCCACCTGGCAGCGCGATACCCCCCTCCGTACTGAGTACGCCCGCCGAGCCGCCCTCGTCGAGATCGACGCCCTCGTAGCCGTATGGCTCGGCATCGATGCCGACACGCTCATCACCATGTACAGGGCCCGCTTCCCGATCATGCAGGACTTCGATCGAGTGACCTGGTTCGACGCCACCGAGCGCAAGATCGCCGGTGACCGCTACACCTACGGCCACGGCCAGGACAAGGACCACTGGAAGCAGTTCGAGAAGTATCAGGCCGACCCCGCCTTCAAAGCCCACCAGGCTGACCCGGAAAACAACCCCGCTCCCCAAACCCCCGCCCCCGACGGCTACACCGCCCCCTTCTACAAGGCCGACCGCGAGATCGAGATGCGCGAAGCCCACGCCTACTTCCAGAAGCGGCTGGATGAGGCCGTCGCCGCCGGTAAGTGGGACCCGGTCAAGCAGGAGGTGCCGAAGCCGTGAGGCCGACGCTCGAAGCGGAGGGGTTGAAGGAGAGCCTGCTCCAGTACCTTTCCACCACCTACGCCCTGACCGACGAGGGCGCCCGGAAGGCGCTGCACCGGTTCTTGGGGGACGACAACTCCGGCATGTTCCGGGGCCCGTTCCTCCGCCTGCGCACGCCCTTCGTCCCGGCGGACCCGTCGTGGGAGCAGTACCTGGACTGGCGCCGCACGGACGGCTGGACGCCGTACGCTCACCAGGCCGTGGCCTTCGAGCGACTGTCGTCCGCAGGCGGGCGGACGCCCCGGCCGACCCTCGTCACCACCGGCACCGGATCCGGCAAGACGGAATCCTTCCTCTACCCGGTGCTCGACCACTGCGCCCGCGAGCGGGCCGCCGGTCAGGCAGGCGTCAAGGCCGTGTTCCTGTACCCCATGAACGCCCTCGCCACCGACCAGGCGCAGCGCATCAACGGGCTCCTCACCGATTACCCCGAACTCAACAAGGTCCGGGCCGGTCTCTACATCGGTGAGCGCGCGGCCACCCGGTACGGGCGGGTGTACACCGACCGCTACGACATGCAGGTCACCCCACCCGACATCCTCATCACCAACTACAAGATGCTGGACCTCCTCCTCCAGCGTGCCGACGACGCCGCGATGTGGGCGGGCTCCGACATCCGGTACGTCGTCGTCGACGAGTTCCACACCTACGACGGCGCGCAAGGCACGGACGTGGCGATGCTCCTGCGCCGGCTCGCCTCCGCCGTCGGGGCCTCGGAGAAGGGGCGTCCGCTCGGCCGTATCTGCCCGGTCGCCACCTCCGCGACCCTCGCCTCCGGGACGGACGCAGACGGAGCGCGGCAGTTGCTCGACGTGGCGACCCAGGTGTTCGGCACCGAGTTCACCGCAGACGCCATCGTTGGTGAACAGCGGCTGACGGTGGACGAGTTCGTGCCCAGCGACGACTTCGACCCGATCCTGCCCGTGCCGACTCCCGACGAGC
Organism: Streptomyces mutabilis; assembly: GCF_046628145.1. NCBI lineage: Bacteria > Bacillati > Actinomycetota > Actinomycetes > Kitasatosporales > Streptomycetaceae > Streptomyces > Streptomyces mutabilis. Next base: position 5,987,181 of record NZ_CP176874.1, read on the forward strand.
TGGCCGCGCTGCCCGATCCCACGCTCGGCGATGAGGAGTTCGCCGCTCTCGCAGAGGTCGTCACCGGGAGCCGGGACACCGATCCGTTCACGCTCGGCCGGGTAATGAAGCGGCACCCGCTGACCGCCGCCGTGCTGCACGCCCTGGACGGGCAGGTGCGTTCCATGCCCGAGGTCCTGGATCTGATGTGGCGCCGCGGCGCCCAGGCCTGGGGCCGGACCATCACCCTGCGCCCCGAGGTGGCGGCGAAGGCACTCGCCCGCTTCGTCGCGCTCCTCTCGGTCGCCCGAGACCCGGCGTCCACGCCCAAGGAACCCCGTCCCTTCGTGCAGGCCGAGGTCCACCAGTGGGCCCGGTCGGTCTCCCGCCTCGTACGAGGTGTGCTGCCCTGGCCCAAGGCCGAGTTCCAGTGGGACGTGGCCGGCGCGCCCGAGACCTCCGAGGAGGCGACAGCACGCACCGCGCCCGTCACCACCGCCACCGAGGGACAGTCGGCGAACCTGTTCCTGCCCGCCGTCTACTGCCGTGACTGCGGCCGGTCCGGCTGGGCGGTCTTCACCCCGGAGTCCGACGATCTGGCCGTCGAGGTCGACACGCACAAGATCCGGCGGGCCTCGGTCAGCCAGGACAAGATGCGGGTGCGCAATCTCATCGCCGCCACTGACGGCGAGGCGCGGGAAGGTTCCGGAGCCGCGCCCATGGAAGGGGCAGGACGCGCTGCCGGGCGCGCCGGCGCCAACGCGCTCCATGTGGCCGGGGCGGGCCAGCTCCGCGTCTTGGACGGCCCGAAGCGCAGGCTGCGGCTCCCCGACCCGGTGGCCGACTACGAACCGGAAACCGGCAGCCCCCGGCTGACCGGCGCCGACTCGGCGTTCGTGCTCGTCTACCTGGGGGAGACCGCGACCACCGCCGCCGAGGAGGACTGGTGCCCGGCCTGCGGCTCGCGCAACACGATCCGCTTCCTCGGTACCGGCGCCGCCGCGCTCGCCGCCGCCTCCGTCACCCAGCTGTTCACCGGCGGGGAACTGGACGAGAAGCAGGGTGAGACGAAGACCCTGATGTTCAACGACTCGGTGCAGGACGCCGCGCACCGCGCCGGATTCGTCGCCAGCCGCTCGTACACCTTCTCGCTGCGCGCCCTGTTCAAGAGCCACCTCTCCGAGGACGCCCCGACCGCGCTCAACGACCTGATCGCCGATGTGGTCGCCGCGACCACCGACCGCACGACGCTCGCCGCCGTCGTCCCCACCGACCTGCACGACATCAAGGGCGTCAAGAAACTCCTCTCCGGTCAGGGCCGGGGAGGGGACTACAAGACCTGGCAGCTGATCGGGGAGCGCTTCGCCTTCGAGGCGCTGATGGAGTTCGGGTTCCGGTCCCGTAACGGCCGCACCCTCGAACTCACCCGCACCGCCGCCGCGCAGGTACGCATAGCGGATCCGTCCGCCGCCGTCGAGATCGTCCGCACCACGCACACCGCCCCGTACGGCAAGGGCGGCCAACTACCTGTCCCCGACGCACTGGACGACGACCGGTACCTTTCTTTCCTTCGAATCTTCCTGGAGCGGCTGCGGACCCGCGGCGCCATCGGCCACCGCTGGCTGGACGGCTATCTGAAGGAAGCCGGAACCAGCCGCTACTTCATCTGGGGCAAGCGGCCCGTCGGTATGCGTGCCTTCCCCAAGGGCATCGCCGCACCCGTCTTCCTGCTGAGCGCGCCGAAGTCGAGGAGCGAGTTCGACTTCGCCACCGGACGCCTCTCGTGGTACGAGCGGTGGGCACAGCGCAGCCTCGGACTGCCCCGCGAGCACGCCGCCGAGTTCTGGTCCCGGCTGCTGCCCGAACTCGTCGCCGCCGGGCTGCTCGCCGCCCGCACGCCCGAGGACAGCAGCCTGCGGATCTACGGGCTCAAGCCGGGTGCCGTCGACGTTCAGCTGTTGAAGGACGATGAGGTCAACGAGGCGTTCGTCCGCTGCCCGTCCTGCTTCTGGGAACAGACCGTCCACCCGTCCCTGCTCGGACAGTGGGACGGCCAGAAGTGCCCCGCCTACCGCTGCCGCACCGGCCGTCTCGTCGCCGGAACCCGGCCGGAAGGGCTCGGCCGACACCAGCGCGACCGCGACTACCGCGAGGACTACTACCGCAGGCTCTACCGCAAGGCCGGCACCTACCAGGTGATCACCGCCGAGCACACCGGCATGCTCACCCGCCCGGAACGCGAGCGGGTCGAGGCGGCGTTCCGGGACGGCAGCGGTTTTAAGGACCCCAACGTGCTGTCCTGCACGCCCACCTTGGAGATGGGCATCGACATCGGCGACTTGTCGGCCGTTGTGCTCGCCGCCCTGCCCCGCCGCGCCGCCAACTACGTCCAGCAGGTCGGCCGCGCGGGACGGCGCACCGGCAACGCCTTCCTCCTCACCATTCCCGACCGCAGCCGTCGGGACCTGTACTACCTCGACCAGCCCCGCGAGATGATCGCCGGGCAGATCGTGCCGCCGGGCAGCCACCTGTCGGCGATCGAGATCCTGCGCCGGCAGTACCTGGCCCACCTCCTCGACCTCGCCGCGCAGGGCCGGCTGAAGCGCGCCGACGGGCGGACGCTCGCGGCGATCCCCCGTGAAGCACCGGCCCTCTTCGGTCCCACCGGATACCTCGAAGACCTCGTCGAGGCCGCGCTCGCCGGTGCCACCGAGCACGTGGAGGCCTTCCTCGGTCTCTTCCCCACGGGTGTCAGCCCCCAGGCCGCCGACGAACTGCGCGATTACGCCAAGCGCAGGCTGCGCGGCACCGTGGAGGAGGCCGCACGGCAGTGGAAGCGCGGGGAGGAGGAACTTCGGCGCAGGCTCACCTTCATCGACGAGGCCGTCCGCGAACTGCACGAGGACGACGACGAGCAGCGCGTCCGCAAAGCCGAACTCGAAGCGGAGCACCGGGCCGTCGGCCGACGCCTGATGAAACGCGGCAACGTGACCGCCCAGCAGGCCCTCTGCGACCTCGGCCTGTTGCCGAACTACGCCTTGCTCGACGCCGTCACCACCCTCAATGCCACCCTGTACTGGTTCGACGGCCCCGATCCGAAGACGGGGCGGGAACGCTTCGACTCCAAGATGCGTCCGTACGAGCGGCCCCAGCGCTACGCGCTGTCCGAACTCGCGCCCGGCAATACGTTCTATGTCAACGGTTACAAGCACCAGATCACCGGCATCGAGATCGGCAACTCCACCCGGCCCGACTGGACGCCCTGGCGCTTCTGCCGTGAGTGCGGCTACGTCCGCACCGAGAACGCCGCCGAGGACCGCAGCCCGTGCCCGCGCTGCCACAGCACCGGCATCGCCGACGACGGCTCCTGCCTCCACCATGTGATCGAACCGACCGTCGTCACCTCCCGCGACAAGCGCGACGACGCCCGCATCGGAGACGACAAGGACGACCGCGAGCAGCGCTTCTACACCGTCATCGACGCGGTCGACTTTTCGGCGGAGCACATCCAGGCCAAGGCGTCCTGGCGGCACACCCGCGAGACCTTCGGCGTCGACTACTCCCGCAAGGCGGTCATCCGCAGGATCAACGTCGGCCCGATGCGGTTCGACGCCCGCGCCGAGGAGGAACTGGCCGGACAGGACGTCCGGCTGGCGCCCTTCCACGTCTGCACCGCCTGCGGGGCGGCCAGTGCAGACGGCAAGCCCGTCTTCGACCACGACACCGACGCCCTCGACACCTCCGCCGTACGCAACCCCTCCGTCAAGCACCACCAGCCCTGGTGCCCGCTGCGCCGGGGCAAGAGGGGGGCGGACGCGCCGAAGCAGGAACCGGTGCTCCTCGCCCACCAACTCACCACCGAGGCCCTGCGCATCCTGCTGCCGGCCGCGACCGTCCTCGTCGACGAGAAGGTCCACTCCTTCCGGGCCGCGCTACGGCTCGGCGTCGACCGGCACTTCGGCGGCGACCCCGTCCACCTGGACACCACCCTCGCCACGATGCCCGACGCGGCCACCGGCGAGCGGCGGCACTTCCTCGTCCTGTACGACCGGCTGCCGGGAGGCACTGGCTATCTGGACCGGCTCAAGGGGCCCGACGCCTTCCGCGACACCCTCGCCGACGCACGGCAGATGCTGATCGCATGCCCCTGCAAGGAAGAGGGGCGGCGCGCCTGCCACCGCTGCCTGCACCGCCATGCGGAGGAGCGGTACCAGGACGTGGTCTCGCGCAAGGACGCGCTGGAGATCATCAACAGTCTGCTCGGTCCCGTCGATGAGGACGGCCGTCCGCTCACCGACGACGAGGGAAAACCGGTCAACTACTGGGCCACCAAGGAGATCCCGACGACCGCCGCGATCGGCCTGGACCGGCAGGTCGAGTCCGACCTGGAAGCCCGCTTCCTCGCCGCCCTGCGTACCTGGAGCGGGGACCAGGACGACGCCGCCCTGGAGGAGAGCGGTGCGCACAGCGGCCTCCTGCGGTTCGCGGGGGCCGCGGCATGGCGCATGACCGCCCAGCGCGACGAGGAGTTCACCCGGACCGACTTTACCTTCGAGAGGACCGACGGCACACCCCAGATGGTGCACGTCTTCCTCGACGGCCACCGCTTCCACGCGACCCGCACGCACAACCGGATCGCTTCGGACTCCAGGAAGCGGGACGAGCTGCGCGCCGGCGGAGCCCTCGTCTTCCAGATCACCTGGGACGACCTCGAACTCTTCGAGAAGGGCGAACGTGCCAAGGCCCACCCGGTGTGGCCGCCCTACCGGCGCACCGGCCAGGACACCGCGAAGGACTGGTACGAGGAGCTCGGCGGCGATCGCGCCGACCTTGCCGACGCCGTCTTCGCCAACCCCATCGACACGCTCCTCGGCTACCTCCGCGACCCCTCCCGCACCCGCTGGGGGCGGCGGGCCCAGGCGCTGGTCGGCGGACTCCTCAGTGCGCCCGAACCGCTGGCCCAGAACGTCGATCCCGCGCAGGCCCGCGCGACCCTGCGCAGCGCTCTGGGGTCCCTCGCGAAGGGCGGGAACCCGGCGGCCGACCTTGAACCCGTCACCGGGAACGGCGAGATCCTCGTCCTTTCCACCGCCGACGAACACGGTCTGCCGCTGCTCTACACCGTCGACCCGTCCGGCGGGCCGGACGGCACCGCCGGGGTCGGTTGGGGCGCCCTCGCCGTACTCGACGACCAGGACCAGGACCAGCTCGGGACCGCCGCACACAAACTCCGGTGGCGTTCCTGGCTCTACTGGTCCAACCTCCTCCAGTTCCTCGCCTTCACCGGAGGTGACGGCGTGCAGCTCGCCGGCAGCCTGGCCGGCGACTTCGCCGTGGAGGTCCTGCGGGTCTCGGGCGGCCCCGGGGAGCTGGAGACGCTCATCGCGCGGCTGCACCCCGAGACGGCAGCCGCCGATGCCACGGCTCCTGCGGACGTCACGGAGCCGACGACGGACCGGTCCACGGACTCCTCCTCTCTGGAGCAGGCGGTCGAAGGACTGCTACGGGACGCGGCCTGGGACGAGGACATCCTCGAACTCCTCGAAGAAGACGAACCCGACTCCGATCTCACGCAGTTGGCCAAGACGCTCGCCGCGCGGGGCAAGAAGGCCCCGGTCTTCGGCTACGAGTTGGGCGACCGAGGCTGGCAGGCCGACTTCGCCTGGCCCGGTGCCACCAAGGTGGCGGTGTTCGTCGACTCCGACGCCCACGACAGCGAGGAACGCCAGAAGCGGGACAACGCGTACACCGGCGACGGCTGGACCGTACGCACGGCAGCCGAATGGCTCGACCACCTCGACACCCTGCTCACCCTGCTCCCGGACACGGAAGGCACCACCCACCGATGACCGCACGGCTCAGCCTGTACGAGAAGGCCGAACAGGAGCTGTACAAGCTCGACCGCTCGGTCAAGGGCAAGTTCTACGACTTCTGCCACCGCTTCCGGCAGAACCCCGACCACCCCGGCCTCGACCTCAAGCCGCTCAAGGGCGACGGCCGCGTCTACCGCGCCAAGATCGACCAGTGCTACCGGGCGCTCCTTGCCAAGATCGGCATCGACGGTGCCGGTCGCGAGAAGTGGCTGGTCGTCGCTGTCCGACACCGCAAGCACGTCTACGAAGAACTCTCCGTCGCGATCAACCGCATCACCGGAGAGATCGAGTTCGTAGACCTTTCCGTGGTGGGCCAGAGCGTCCTCCAGCGGGCCGGGATGACGCTCACCCCGGCCGAGCAGCCGGACGTCACGGACGAGCCGGAGACGACCGCCCCCGTACCGGCCACCGCCGAACCCGCGGACGCCACGCCCGCCGTTCCCCAGGCCGAGCCGCTCCTCGCCGACGTCTCAGCCGAAGACCTCCGCGACCTCGGCGTCGCCGAACAGCTCATCGACCTCGCCCTCGCGGTCACCGAGAGCACCGAACTCGACGCTCTCGTCTCCGGCGCTCCCCTCCTCACCAAAGACATCCTGTACGGCCTCGCCGCGGGTCTGTCCATCGCTGACGTGCGCAAGGAGATCACCGCTCCCGTCGACGTCAAACTCGACGAATCGGAGAGGCAGGACCTGGACGCGGCGCTCGCCCGCACCACGGTCACCACCATCGACGACGCCTTGAAGGACATCATCGAAGAGGGGGACTTCCGAGCCTGGAAGGTCTTCCTCCACCCCGCCCAGGCCAAGCTCGTCGACCGCCGCTACAGCGGGCCGTTCAGGGTGTCCGGCGGCCCCGGCACCGGGAAGACCATCGTCGCCCTCCACCGCGTCAAGCACCTCGCCGAACAACTGCCCCCCGGCCACAGCAAGCCGATCCTGCTCACCACCTTCACCAAGAACCTCACCACCGACCTGCGCGCCCGTCTCGCGTCCCTGCTCGAACCCGACCTGCTGGCCCGAGTCGACATCACGCACATCGACCAGCTCGCCGCCCGCGTCCTCAACGAGAACACCGTCGCCGGTGCCGGTAAGCAGCGCATCTACGACAACGTCGCTCTGAACATCCTCCGCCAGGTCCTCCTCGAACTCGACGAGAAGCGCTGGGACGCCGAGTTCCTTTATGAGGAATGGGAGCAGGTGATCCTCGGTCAGTCCCTCGGTACCCGCAAGGCGTACTTCGACGCCCGGCGAGCCGGGCGTGGCCGGTCCGTCAGCCGACCCGACCGGGCGCAGATCTGGAAGATCCTGGAGCAGTTCACCACCCGTCTCGACAAGGAAGGGCGCGAGACCTGGGGCCAGGCTGCCGAGCGCGCCGCCCGCTTCGAGATGCAGCGTGCCGCCAAGATCGAGCAACGTCAGGAGTACAAGGACGAGATCGGCGGCAAGGACCTCATCCACCGCGACGACAGCTCCGGCATGTACTACCTGGGCCACCGGTACAAGCACATCGTCGTCGACGAGGCGCAGGACCTCAGGCCCGCCCACTGGAAGATGCTCCGCGCCATGGTCGCGCCGGGCGAGGACGACATGTTCATCGCCGGCGACACCCACCAGCGCATCTACGACCAGCAGGTCACCCTGGGCACCGTCGGCGTCAACATCCGCGGTCGCGCGGCCCGCCTCACCCTCAGCTACCGCACCACCCGCGAGATCTTGAACCGGGCCATGGAAGTGGTGAACCCCAAGAGCGACCAGATCACCTTCGACGACCTGGACGACGGCACCGACAACCTCGACGGCTACCGCTCGGTTCTGCGCGGCCCGGCTCCCGAGTTCGTCCGCTGCGACAGCTGGGACGACGAACTCGCCAAGCTCGCCACCACGCTCCGGGCCTGGCGCCAGGAGCTCGCCACCGGCGGAGCCGACGGCAAGGCCCGCGACCCCCGCGGGAACATCGCGGTGTGTGTCGCCGACCGCGAGGCCGTCAACCAGGTCATGTACTACCTGGCGACCGAGGCCGAGCTGACCGTCGCCGAACTCACCAAGGAGGGTGTTAAGGGAGACGGCGACATCCACGTCGGCACCATGCACCGCTTCAAGGGGCTCGAATACCAGAGGCTCGCCATCGTCGGTGCCCGCGACGGCGTCATCCCCCGCGCGTCCGTCGTCCAGCGCTACCGCGACACGGACCCCCGGCGCCTCGCCCGCGAGGAACTGAAGGCACGGTCACTGCTGTTCGTCGCGGCCACTCGCGCCCGCGACACCCTGCGGATCAGCTGGTACGGCAAGCCGAGTCCTTACCTGCCCAGGTAGAGGTGTGCGGAAGCCCTGCCGCCCTTGATCGGGCGGCAGGGCTCACGCTCGACGTACGACCGTCAGGCCTCCCCGACGAACCCGGCCCATGCCTTACGGGACAGACGGATGACGGGTCCGGCCGTGACCTTGGAGTCCCGGATGTGTACGACTCCGGTACTGGCCGCGACCTCAACGCAGTCGCCGCCCTCGGTTCCGCTGTAGCTGCTCTTGAACCAGGCGAGGTCGGACGCGACGGCCGAGGACTCAGCGGTGTTCATAGCTCTCCCAGCAACCTCTCGATGAACTCAAGGGACTCTCGCGGAGTGAGAGCCTGTGATCGGATGATCCCATAGCGGGCGGCGGCGAGCGCCGTCTGCTCCGGGTCGGTCTGAAGGGTGCTGGTCGACTGTGCCTCGGCGTACACGAACTTCTTGCCGTCCTTCCGCGTGACGACTGTGAACGGCCCGTTCACGCCCGCGTTGTCCTCGCAGTCGGTCGGCATCACCTGGATTTCTACGTTGCGCTTCTGGCCGACCAGTAACAGGTGCTCCAACTGGCCTCGCAGCACGTCTTTGCCGCCGTACCGGTGCCGTAGCACCGACTCGTCCATGACGAAGCTCAGCAGCGGCGAAGGCCGGCGGTCGAAGATGGCTTGCCGGGCCAGCCGAGCGGCCACGCGCTGCTCGATGGTCTCGTGGTCCAGGACCGGGCGCCGCATGGCGAGCAACGCTCGCATGTACTCCTCGGTCTGAAGCAAGCCTTTGACCACGAGGGCGTCATACGCGAGCAGTTCGATGGCCTCCTTCTCCAGCGTCGCCATCCCCTGGAAGAACACCGGATACTGAGCCCGCTCCACCTGCTCCTTCCACACCGTCAGCAACCCACCCGCGTCCAGAACCTCGTCGGCACGCTCGATGGTCCTGGGTGACGGGATCCGCCGTCCCTGCTCGTACGACGCGATCGTGGACGCCGAGTATCCGATCCGCCGCCCGAACTCCTCCCGCTCCAGCCCCGCCCGTACCCGCAGCGTCTTCATCGTCTGTCCGAACGCGACTACCACGGCCTGGCCGGACGTGTCCGCCGTCGCCTGTCCCGCGTCGTCCGCCACCACGGTGTCGGCCCCCTCGCGTGCAACCTCGGTCATCGCTACCGCCTCCCTGGCCCAACGCCACCCCGGCGGCCTCGTCACGCCGCGCGTCTCGTACCCGTACCGCCACAACGCGTACATCCGGCCGCGTCGGTGCGTCACCAGTGGTCACGCTACGCGACCGAGGGCACCGTTGGCGGCATGACGAGCCAACTCCCCAGCCCCATCAGCGCCTCCCAACCCACCTGTCCCAGCGACGACTTGAACCGCCCCTTCGGGATGCGTTTCACCTCCACCCCACGGGGCGCCCGCCTCGCCCGCCGACTGGCCGCACACCGGTTGGACGCCTGGGGAATCCCGTACGGCACCGACCCGCACGAGGAGATCGTGCTGGTCGTCGGAGAGCTGACCGCCAACGCGGTACGGCACGGCCACGTCCCCAGCCGGGACTTCCATCTGTTCGTGCACGCGAACGAACCCGCCCGCACGGTCAGGATCGAGGTCACCGACACCCGTACCGAATGCACACCACCCGAACCGGACGCGCTGCCCGCCCCGATCCGCAGGACATCAGTGGCCGAGGGCTGCTGCTGGTCGCGGGTCTCGCCACCCGCTGGGGCTGGCACCTCCGGCCGGGAGGCCCGGGCAAGACGGTCTGGGCGGAGTGCGTGTTCGTGCCGCTTGATGAAGCCGAAAGTCTCAGAAAAGTCCCAGAGCGCTCCTGCGACCCGCCTCCTCTACCACGGTGATTTCGACTGGGGCGGAGTCCGCAGCGCCACGCCACTGGCGCGAAGCGTCCCCTGGCGGCTGTGGCGGCACACGGCGCCGGAATACCAGGCGGCGGTGATCACACTGGCCGACGTACCGGGACGCCGACCTTCCAGGCGACCCCGAAGGGTGACTGTGCCGTCTCATTGAGCGAGTTACCCCTCTCCGCAGGGTGACGAGAGATGTCCGCTGGGCGACCGGCTCTGTGAGGGCGCGCACAGGGCTCACGTCACACGGGGCCGGGGTTAGTAGACGCTCGACGGCCGCTTGCCCCCGTGGTCTCCAGCCGTCCGGGCGGCCACGCGGCCGGTCTGCGAAGCGGCGTAGTAGGTCACACACTTGTCGCGGCGCCGGAGCGTTCCGCAGTGTGTTCGGCGTACCGGGGAGCCGAGCGCCGGGACCGGACGGGAAGAGCCCGTCCGTGATCCAGACACCGGCCCTGATGACGCGAAGACGCGTCCCACGCGGACACCGCGTCGCCGACCCCCCGTCGGCCTCCCCATCACGTTCCCGAATGGAGAGGTACACCCGTGCACGCCATCCTGCGCCGCCCCAGCATTCGTAAGTCCGCCGTGGCCTCCCTCGCCGCCGCGGGTGCCGCCGCCGTCAGCCTCACCCTCGTCCCGAGCCCGGCGCACGCCGCCGAGCCGGCCAAGGCGTCCACCGCGCAGACGCAGGCCCAGACCGACAAGATCAAGGCCATCGTCAAGGCGGGCGAGAAGAAGCACGGCGACGACCTCGACGGCTGGATCCGCACCGCCTTGGACGTCATGGACGTCAAGAACATCCCGGGCACCTACGAGGGCCTGCACCGCAACATCATGCGCGAGTCGTCCGGCAACCCGCACGCGCAGAACAACTGGGACGTCAACGCCCAGAACGGCATCCCCTCGAAGGGCCTGCTCCAGACGATCCAGCCCACCTTCGACGCCTACCACGTCAAGGGCACGAAGGACTCCATCACCGACCCGGTCGCCAACATCGTCGCCGCCTGCAACTACGCGGCCGACAAGTACGGCTCCATGGACGACGTCGACTCCGCCTACTGACCGGCGGACCCACCGACCGCCTGAGCCCCGGGGACGACCGGTCCCGTGCGGAGGCCGGCGGGGCCCAGGCAGCACGGCGGGGCCGGAAGGACGACACGTCCCTCCGGCCCCGCCCGCGTCGCACCCCGTTGCGTCCCAGAAAAGTCCCAGAGGTGCCACCGCGCCCCTACGGCCGTACGGCGTTGATTTTTGACGGCTTCCAGATGTCGCGGAAGAGACCAGCGAGCGCGGTGACCTGCCCAAGAGCCTGCTCACCGCGCACCGCGCCGTCCACCTCGCCCTCACTGGCCGGCCAGCCCTGCTGCTGTCTCGCTCCAATCTCCTGAGTCAGCTTTTGCGGGACACGCTCCAGGGCCTCACGGTCCTGAGTGCCCCCGTCGAGGCCGCCACTGTTCCCGGCTGGGATCTGCGCCACTTCGGCTACGGCGTACCGCGTACCGCGTACCGCGTACCGCGTACGCAGGATGGCTGGTTCGACTGGACAGCACTCACCGGCCAGACCGGGACGCTCGGCACATACGACGCGACCATGCCCCATCTTGTCGTCGACGAAGGCCAGGACCTGTCGCCCGGCTTCTACAGGCTGGTCCGTATCGCCGCTGTCTCCGTCACGGTCTTCGCCGACGAGTGTCAGCGCCTCACGGAGACGAACTCCACCCTCAACGAGATCACCGCCGATCTCGGCCGCTTCACGGGACGCGTCGAGATCGCGCGGAACCACCGCAACAGCCGCGAGATCACCTCCCTCGCCGAACACTTCCGCACAGACGGCACCCGACCCGAAATCCCCTTTCGCAGCGGGACGCTGCCCGTGGTCCGCCATTATTCCGACACCAAGGACCTGGCCGACAACATCGCCGGTCTGGCGGCCCGGCATCCGCGGGACCGTATCGGTGTCATCGTCAGTACCATGCGCCTGGCTGCCGACTTGATGCGGCTCCTGGAACGCGCCGACCTCGCCCACGAACCCCAGTTCTACAGCTCGGAGGCATCGTCCGGCCGCTATCGCGATGGCCATCGCGCTGAAGCGACGGGTGGTTGGCCTCCAGGCCGTCGAGCACGCACAGAGCAACGATGGCAATCCGTTCGAGGCCTTCACCCGTGAACTCAGGCGCGATCAGCAGCGGTCGGCACTGGAACTGACGCCCGAGCGGCTTGCGGGCGCCCGTCTTCACGACCGGCGAAGTGGATCGCCTCATGAGCGCGGCGCACCGGATTCACCAGCTGGGCCGTGGCGTCACAGTCAACAGCCGTACGACAGACGTGGCGATTGAGATTGCCCGCGACGAGGACGGCTCGGATGTCGTGTTCCCCGCGTTGCCAGCGTAGACGTATCGGTGCGTTCGGCAATGCGCGCAGGGTACTGAAGGAGTCGTCGTGGTCGAAGGCCGCCTCGATCCACAGCGCGCAGGACGGTGGTCGTCCAGGGCAGGCCGACCAGGACTCACTGGGACTCAGGAGCGGCAGGCGGAGGTGAGCGTACCTGGTGACGACCGGGTTGGGGTCGGAAACTGGCGCGAGAATTAGCTGAATTCATGGTGCACTCCGCACCGGGAACTAGGTTGCGCACAGGAACCCGCGGCTTGCGCGGATGAGTTGATGCAAGATGGCATGGTGCCAAGTCTCCGCAGCGACCCTCGTACCTCCGTTGCTGTCCGCGGCAGCGGTTGGGTAGGCAACTCACCACAGGCCGAGCAGTTACTGACCCATCTGGCGCCCGGTGAGCGGGTCGAGTCGCTCTTCACCACTCTCCGGTTCCACGGCGCGCTGACCGGTCAGCGTCTCCTCCTGTGGCGGGGCACCTTCAAGGTGGAATCTATGGAACTGCGCCGTCCCCTCACCGTCCTGGGGAGTGGGAGTCAGTCGCGGTTCGGCGAGGCGGTCCTGCTCAAAGGTCCAGAGGGGGTGATTGAGCTCAAGCCCCTTTCGCCGGTGGTGGCCCGTGCTTTGATCGACGCCGGTCGGCCTGGCGATGACGACGGCCCGGGCACTCCTACGTACCTCGCGCAGGGCGACAGCGACGCCTCCGGGATTCCCCGAGCACACCCGGGGAATCCCGGCCGGGCATCCACACCTCCGCATGAGAAGGATTGCACCGGCTCACAGGAGAGGGTGTTCCGCGCGAGAACCATCCGCACATGGCAGGACGCCGAGCTCGCCGCCGTCGACCACATGCGCAGTATCGGCTTCGTCGAGGCACAGGTGACAGGTTGCGGCGCGGACGGAGGTATCGACGTGATCGCCCACGATGCCATTGCGCAGGTAAAGCACTACGGTCAGCCGATCGGTGTCGGCCCCATCCGAGAACTGCGGGGGGTGGCGGACGCGCACCATCACCTGTTGTTCTACGCGTCTGGCGGCTATACGGCCAGTGCCCTGAAGTTCGCGGACGAGAGGGGGGTCGCGCTGTTCTCCCTCCTGGAGCTCGGCCACATCACTCCAGTGAACGCGGCAGCATCTCGGCTGTCTGCTCGCCAGGACCGGACCGCCGGGTGGAGCCGGACGACGCCCAGCTGGAGTCAAGTGGCTTCCGGGCGCGGGCAGTCCCCGAACTCGCGCGCGATCCAGCGCGCCGCTGATCTGGAGGCCCAGCGCCAGACCGTGCGCCGCCTGATCACTAGCGTCCGTGCGCAGACGAGTGTGGTCCACGCGCTGCCGTCCAACCGGTATACAAAGGACTGCATCAAGACACTGAACCCAGCGCACAAACTGACGGAGCGGGCGGAAGTCCTCCTGGCCAAGTCGCAGGCGGACTTCCAGACCCACGGCGGCCGGAAGCGACTCATCGCCATGGCCGACGAGAAGGCCCGCGAAGCTGCCCTGAAGCTGGGGATGCGTGTCTGAGGGCACGGCAGGCAGGAGATTCTGTCGTTCTCATGGTCCATCAAGGGCTCGGCCGGGAGACCGTTCCTGACCCGGAGCTCGAGTCCCACCCGGGCATGGAGGCTCTGCTGCTGCGGCAGATCTGGCGCCACCGGCGACGAGTGGACGGTTGATCCGACGTCCGAGACCGAACTCGCAGAGGTTCGACGCATCCAGGGTGGGTACCCTGATCACCTCTTCGATTTCTGGAGCCTGGTGGCAGGGACGCGTTTCCTCCCCATCTCGATGATCAGGCCGGCGGCCTTGAACGTGAGGTTGAGGGCGACGCTGTCGGGGACCTGCTGGTCGGGGCCGAGGTGTCCGGTGATGTAGTCGCCCATCTGAACATCCGGGTCCAGCCGCCTGAGGACCATGTAGGCGATGGACTCGGCCTCGACCTCGTTGCGGGCTTGGGCCGTGGCGCGTTCCTCGTCCGAGCGGGGCCGCAACCGACGGTCGGGCCAGGTCTCCCCAGGACCTGCGCCGAGGTGTCCGCAGAACAGGTGCCCGAGCTCGTGGGCCAGCGTGGCGTACCGATCCAGCAGGGGCAGATTCCGGTTGACCTCGATCTCGAACAGCGTCGGGTACGTCTCCGGTCGATCCCCGGGCCTGCTGCCAGGACGCCCGACGAAACCGCCGGACCTGCTCGGGTACGTGCGCCCGCAGGAGGAGGCCGCGTGGTCGACCAAGGTCAGTCGGATTCCCAGGGGCGCCAGGTTCGACTCCGTGTGGTGCCAGACCTCCGCGACTTCTTTCTCACCGGCCCGCGATGACACCGACACAGGGGCGGTGACCTCCTTGGGCAGCGCCTGGGCTCCCGGCAGGGCTTCTGTGTCCCCGACGTCGTACACGAGCATGTAGGGCCCCCGGGGCTGGAAGATCAACAGCGGTTGGGCACCGGGTCTGAGTACTCGCCGGTACTTCGACCTCCACTCCGAGGAGGACAGGACGTAACGCGCGCCCGGCCTCTGGATGTGGACCACCATCGCATTGAACGGGGCGTACCGTTTGAAGCGTCCGACGAACTCGAGCATCTGCACGTAGTCGGCGGACGAGCGATAGCGCTGGGCACCTCGGACGAGATCGTCGATCGAAGCCTTGGCCAGGTCCGCCTGAGAGACCTCGACCTCCTCGTCCCAAGGAAGATCCAGCCCGTACTGCGCGATCACCGGTTCCTCGTGCTCCAGCGGAATTTCACGCAGCCGCTTCCAGGCCGCGAGCTGTTCTTCGGCCCAGCCGGGTTCGACCATGTGCGCGAAGGACAGCAGCCCGGTGACATGAGCGTCCAGCTCGGCCAGATCTCCGAACTTCTGATGATGGCAATGCTGCACGACACCGAACGACGCGGCCCCTCGCACATGCATGGTGATGCGGCGCTTGTACGCGCGCGTCAGGCGAGGAGTGGGGCCGTCGACGACGATGCCCAGTACGCTCCGGCGAGCACCGGGGCGAGCCACATAGGTCTTCTTCGCGTTGAGTCTCATGCCGAGCGGTTCCAGGGCCCTCTTCACCTCAGCGACGAGACGGTCCACGCGGTCGTGGGGCACGGAACCACGGCTGGAGAAGTACATGTCGTCGCTGTAGCGGGTGTAGCGCAACCCCAAGGACTCGGCCCAGTGCGAGACGACCTCGTCGACATCGCGCATGACGATGTTCGACAGATACCCACTGGTGGGAGCGCCCTGCGGCAGGAAGCCCTCACGGGTGTGCTTGTGGACCAGGGTGGGTCGGCGGACGGAGAAGCGCTGCCCGGTGGTCTCCAGGTACACCTCGCGGTGTCCGGTGCCACGGTTTGTCCAGGTCTGGTTCGACGCAGGCGGTGACACGGTGACCAGCCGGGCCGTGGTGTACGCACCGAGGGTGCGGCCGACACGGCGCAGGCCGATCTCCGGGCAGCCGTCGTCGTCCTCCACGAGTTCGATCCGGTACTCAGGTCCCGCCGTGCGGGGCCACGCGTCCTTCAGGGCCGCGTGGACATGCCGCTCCCGGATGCTCCCGAAGAAGTCGGCGATGTCCAGGCGGATCACGGTGTGGGCCCGCAGATGGACTGCCGCGCAGTCCACGACCGAGCGGCCCCGTCGATACGCGAACGCTCCCGGGTGCGGCTGGAACCTGGCTGGAAGAGTGCCCAGACGGGCCAGAATCTGCTGCTGCATCCACGACAACCGGGGGATGGGGGCGTGCAAAGTCCGAAGTCCGCCACGAGGTTTGGGTATCCGGTGCTCGGTGTACGGGTAGATCGAGCCGCTGACCACCGCCTGGAGGAACTCCGCGGGGCTGAGGTCCGCGAAGTAGTCTGCTGTCGTCATCGAGCCGCCCCGTCCCCCATCGGTGAGACGCAGCCGACGAGCCTCACCTTGAGCTGTTCCACCGCCCCTGCACGGGCGGCCGCTGTATCCCTCCGCCACCCTGTGACAAGCACAGGGCTCGGCCCCTAGCATCCGGTGTGATCACCACCCAGACGTCAGGACCGGAGGGCCCATCGCAAGGGATGGGTTCCTGAGACCCGTCGACTGCGTTGAAGAAGATCGTAGCTGCCCGAAGTATCGAGCCCACCGGTTCAGGTCACCTGACGGCGCACCGAACCTGCCGGTCCTACTGCAGCGTTGGGCAGGAGGAAGGTCGTCAGTGGTCGTGGGCTCGGAGGGCTTCGTAGATACGCGTTGCCGGTCTTATCGTCCGAGCAGCAAACCCCACCAGGCGTGGTCACACACTGTTCAAGACGCGCCGACAACTCGGCCCGGACGGACCTGCCGCCGGGTGGGTGGGGGACGCATTCCCACCGGTCGGAGAGAGCGGCGACGAGCAACAGGCCACGTCCGCCCGTGCGGTCGGCGTGACACGACCGACATCGTACGTTCCGCGGCCACTTCGGCGACAACTCTCCGTAAAGGCTGACGAATACTCAGGCTTCTCTGACGTGTCGTCAACCATTCGAGATCATCCTGCACGTGCGTTTGCTGAAAAGCAACAGTGATCAGTGGAGGACTGTGAAGTGCGTATCCGCAGGTCAGCTGGCATGTTGAGGTGTCGTGACCCTTGCTCCCAAGGGGCACGACACCCCGCCGGTCAGATGTCCCGAAAAATCTCGATCTGCGCCCCGATCGAGTTCAGCCGCTCCGCCAGGTCCTCGTACCCCCGGTTGATGACGTACACGTTGCGCAGCACCGACGTGCCCTCCGCCGCCATCATCGCCAGCAGGACGACCACGGCGGGGCGCAGGGCCGGCGGGCACATCATCTCGGCGGCGCGCCAGCGGGTGGGGCCCTCGACCAGGACGCGGTGGGGGTCGAGGAGCTGGAGGCGGCCGCCGAGGCGGTTCAGGTCGGTGAGGTAGATGGCGCGGTTGTCGTAGACCCAGTCGTGGATGAGGGTCTGGCCCTGCGCCGAGGCCGCGATGGCCGCGAAGAAGGGGACGTTGTCGATGTTCAGGCCCGGGAAGGGCATGGGGTGGATCTTGTCGATGGGCGCCTCCAGCTTCGACGGCCGGACGGTGAGGTCCACCAGGCGCGTGCGGCCGTTGTCGGCGAAGTACTCCGGGGTGCGGTCGTGGTCGAGGCCCATCTCCTCCAGGACCGCCAGCTCGATCTCCAGGAACTCGATGGGGACCCGGCGGACCGTCAGCTCGGACTCCGTGACCACGGCGGCGGCCAGCAGGCTCATCGCCTCGACCGGGTCCTCGGAGGGGGAGTAGTCCACGTCGGCGTCGATGACCGGCATGCCGTGGACGGTGAGGGTGGTGGTGCCGATGCCTTCGACGCGGACGCCGAGGGCCTCCAGGAAGAAGCAGAGGTCCTGGACCATGTAGTTGGAGGAGGCGTTGCGGATGACGGTGACGCCGTCGTGGCGGGCGGCGGCGAGGAGCGCGTTCTCGGTGACCGTGTCGCCGCGTTCGGTCAGGACGATCGGGCGGTCCGGGCGCACCTGCCGGTCGACCACCGCGTGGTAGTGGCCCTCGGTCGCGGCGACGTCCAGGCCGAAGCGGCGCAGCGCGATCATGTGCGGCTCGATGGTGCGGGTGCCGAGGTCGCAGCCGCCGGCGTAGGGCAGCCGGAAGCGGTCCATGCGGTGCAGCAGCGGGCCGAGGAACATGATGATGGAGCGGGTGCGGACGGCGGCCTCGGCGTCGATGGCCTCCATGTCCAGCTCGGCCGGCGGCACGATCTCCAGGTCCGTGCCGTCGTTGATCCAGCGGGTGCGCACGCCGATGGAGTTCAGCACCTCCAGAAGGCGGTAGACCTCCTCGATGCGCGCGACGCGGCGCAGCACCGTGCGCCCCTTGTTGAGCAGCGAGGCGCACAGCAGCGCCACACAGGCGTTCTTGCTGGTCTTGACGTCGATGGCGCCGGAGAGGCGCCGGCCGCCGACCACACGCAGGTGCATCGGGCCTGAGTAGCCCAGCGAAACGATTTCGCTGTCCAGCGCTTCGCCGATACGGGCGATCATCTCAAGGCTGATGTTCTGGTTGCCGCGCTCGATGCGGTTGACGGCGCTCTGACTGGTGTTGAGCGCCTCCGCAAGCTGCGACTGGGTCCAGCCCCGGTGCTGCCGGGCGTCACGGATGAGCTTGCCGATGCGTACGAGGTAGTCGTCTGCCATGAGGTTGAGGCTATCTCAGATATGAGATCGCGCCTTCTGGGGGGTCCGTTCGGGTGACGGGCCCTCAACGACCGCCCCTGCGGCGCCCGCTGGTCGTCGTGCGGCGCCATCCGAAAGGTCCGGGCAAATCCATCGATGTCGTACGACGGCCGGTGCTGCTGCGTGTGTGACGCGGGCCGTTCCCGCCGCCGGTCGTGATGGACCACGAGCGTTTGTTGATGTTCAGCCGTACTCCGGGGAGGATCCGGAAGCTCTTGTGGAACGTGAGGGGCATCGCGCCTCCTTCCGAGTCGAGCCGGGCGCACGGTCCCGGCGCAAGTCGGATACCCGCGTTCGGCGTACTGATGGCCGCACGGGTCACCCGGGATGGGGCGCACGCCACACCGCGCCCGGGCATGACCAGTCCGCCCCTATGTACTAGAGTTATCTCGACATCGAGATATCTGCCGAGGCGTACCGCAGCCACCACCCTGGTAAGGGTTACCTAACTTAGCCTTACCTTAGCGGATTGGCCAGGGCGGCGTGGCGGCAGGATGCGGTGGTACGCGCACATAAATGAAGGAGACTGTCGTGTCGGCGAACAGCTTCGACGCCCGCAGCACGCTGCAGGTGGGCGACGAGTCGTACGAGATCTTCCGGCTGGACAAGGTCGAGGGCTCCGCGCGCCTTCCCTACAGCCTGAAGGTCCTGCTGGAGAACCTGCTCCGTACCGAGGACGGCGCGAACATCACCGCCGACCACATCCGCGCCCTCGGCGGCTGGGACTCGCAGGCCCAGCCGTCGCAGGAGATCCAGTTCACGCCCGCCCGCGTGATCATGCAGGACTTCACCGGCGTGCCCTGCGTCGTCGACCTCGCCACCATGCGCGAGGCCGTCAAGGAGCTGGGCGGCGACCCGAACAAGATCAATCCGCTTTCCCCGGCCGAGATGGTCATCGACCACTCCGTCATCGCCGACAAGTTCGGCACCAACGACGCCTTCCAGCAGAACGTCGACCTGGAGTACGGCCGCAACAAGGAGCGCTACCAGTTCCTGCGCTGGGGCCAGACCGCCTTCGACGACTTCAAGGTCGTGCCGCCCGGCACCGGCATCGTCCACCAGGTGAACATCGAGCACCTGGCCCGCGTCGTCATGACCCGTGACGGCAAGGCCTACCCCGACACCCTGGTCGGCACCGACTCGCACACCACTATGGTCAACGGCCTCGGCGTCCTCGGCTGGGGCGTCGGCGGCATCGAGGCCGAGGCCGCGATGCTCGGCCAGCCGGTCTCCATGCTCATCCCGCGCGTCGTCGGCTTCAAGCTCACCGGTGAGCTGACCCCCGGCACCACCGCCACCGACCTCGTCCTCACGATCACCGAGATGCTGCGCAAGCACGGCGTCGTCGGCAAGTTCGTCGAGTTCTACGGCGAGGGTGTGGCCGCAACCAGCCTCGCCAACCGCGCCACCATCGGCAACATGTCGCCGGAGTTCGGCTCCACCGCCGCGATCTTCCCGATCGACGACGAGACGCTGAACTACATGCGCCTGACCGGCCGCAGCGACCAGCAGGTCGCCCTGGTCGAGGCGTACGCCAAGCAGCAGGGCCTCTGGCTGGACCCGAAGGCCGAGCCGGACTTCTCCGAGAAGCTGGAGCTGGACCTCTCCACGGTCGTCCCCTCCATCGCCGGCCCGAAGCGCCCGCAGGACCGCATCGTCCTCGCCAACGCCGCCGAGCAGTTCAAGCAGGACGTGCGCAACTACGTCGACAGCGTGGACGAGGCGGGCCAGGAGTCCTTCCCGGCCTCCGACGCCCCCGCCGTCTCCAACGGCGTGCCGTCCAACCCGGTCCCGGTCACCGCCCCCGACGGCACGACCTACGAGCTGGACCACGGTGCGGTGACGGTCGCGGCCATCACCTCCTGCACCAACACCTCCAACCCGTACGTCATGGTCGCCGCCGCCCTGGTGGCCAAGAAGGCGGTCGAGAAGGGCCTGACCCGCAAGCCGTGGGTCAAGACCACCCTCGCCCCGGGTTCCAAGGTCGTCACCGACTACTTCGAGAAGGCGGGCCTGACCCCGTACCTCGACAAGGTCGGCTTCAACCTCGTCGGCTACGGCTGCACCACCTGCATCGGCAACTCCGGCCCGCTGCCGGACGAGGTCTCCAAGGCCGTCAACGACCACGACCTCGCCGTCACCTCGGTCCTCTCCGGCAACCGGAACTTCGAGGGCCGCATCAACCCCGACGTCAAGATGAACTACCTGGCGTCCCCGCCGCTGGTGGTCGCCTACGCCCTCGCGGGCTCCATGAAGGTGGACATCACCAAGGAGGCCCTGGGCGCCGACCAGGACGGCAACCCGGTCTTCCTGAAGGACATCTGGCCCACCGAGGCCGAGGTGAACGAGGTCGTCGCCAGCGCCATCGGCGAGGACATGTTCTCCAAGTCCTACAGCGACGTCTTCGCGGGCGACGCCCAGTGGCAGGCGCTCTCCATCCCGACCGGCGACACCTTCGAGTGGGACACCGAGTCCACCTACGTGCGCAAGCCCCCGTACTTCGAGGGCATGGGCATGGAGCCGGCCCCGGTCGAGGACATCTCCGGCGCCCGCGTGCTCGCCAAGCTGGGCGACTCGGTGACGACGGACCACATCTCGCCCGCCGGCGCCATCAAGGCCGACACCCCGGCCGGCAAGTACCTGACGGAGCACGGCGTCGAGCGCCGCGACTTCAACAGCTACGGCTCGCGCCGCGGCAACCACGAGATCATGATCCGCGGTACGTTCGCCAACATCCGCCTGCGCAACCAGATCGCGCCGGGCACCGAGGGCGGCTACACCCGCGACTTCACCCAGGACGGCGGTCCGGTGTCGTTCATCTACGACGCCTCCCGCAACTACATCGAGCAGGGCATCCCGCTCGTCGTCCTGGCCGGCAAGGAGTACGGCTCCGGCTCGTCCCGCGACTGGGCGGCCAAGGGCACCGCGCTCCTCGGCGTCAAGGCCGTCATCGCCGAGTCCTACGAGCGCATCCACCGCTCGAACCTCATCGGCATGGGCGTCCTGCCGCTCCAGTTCCCGGAGGGCCAGTCCGCGGCCTCCCTCGGCCTGACCGGCGAGGAGACCTTCTCCGTCTCCGGCGTCACCGAGCTGAACGAGGGCACCACCCCGCGCACGGTGAAGGTCACCACCGACACCGGTGTCGAGTTCGACGCGGTCGTCCGCATCGACACCCCCGGTGAGGCCGACTACTACCGCAACGGCGGCATCCTGCAGTACGTGCTGCGCAGCCTGATCCGCAAGTAGGCGAAGGCGCACAGCGGTCGATGGCCGCACCCCCGGCGACGGGGGTGCGGCCATCGCCGTGTCACGTGCCGGCTCAGGCGACCGCCGCGCCGGTGCCGCGGGCCGCCGCGATGTAGTCGGCGCGGCCGGAGCCGTCGTAGAGCGTGATGTCCACGTACGCGCCGTCCGGGATGTCGAGGTCCTTCACCGTCAGGTCCACGGTGTCCGAGGTGCCCGGCGCGGAGAAGGTGCCCAGGTCGTGGTACGAACCGCCGGACGAGTAGCCGACGGCCACGTAGAAGGTGTCGCCGTCGTTCTTCGTGTCGTAGACCCAGAGCTTCTCGTCGTTCGGGTGGAACTCGACCTTGCCGACGAACCAGCCGGCGTCGTCCAGTTCCATCTTGACGGCCAGCCCGCCCGCGTCGTGCGCGAAGTGGGTGCCGTCGAACGGGTCGGTGAGCGTGCCGCCGCTGCACGGGCAGCCGTCGGTGTCGCGGTAGTACATGGAGACGCCGGGATCGGGGTCGTAGGCCTGGGCCGGCGCGGCCGTGGCGAACAGTGCTCCCGCGGCCAGCAGTGCGCCCGTGACCAGTCCCGTGAACCGTCTGCCGATGTTCGTCCGCATGAGTCCCCCTCCGACGACACGCGATACGCGACGCGCCGACCCGGCGGCCGCCGGTGGCGCCCGCTCATTCTGATGGATCCGTCACGCGTGGGGAACGGTGCGGCACATGGGAGTGGCGGGTTCAGGCCACCGCCCGAACCCGCCACCCCCCACAGGTGGGCCCGCCTAAGCCAGCAGCTCCACCTCCGCCAGCGTGTGCTCACCGTCGAGGACGAGGCGGTACTTCTGGTACGTCCCCGGCGACTTCACCGAGAACGCCCGGGTCTGCCGGTCCCAGGCGAAGGACTCGCCCGAGCGCTCGTCCAGCGTCCGCCAGGTCGTGCCGTCGGCCGAACCCTGGAGCTTCCAGCCGGCGGGGGCCTGCGCGCCGTCCGCCGGTGACGTCAGCGTGTACTGGACCGCCTCGGCGCCCTTCCCGGACACCGGCAGGTCCACCGAGGTCACGGCCGCCTCGGTGGCCGACGTGTTGTCGAACAGGGCGCCGTCGCCCTCGATCGCGTCCGCGCGCGGGGTGGGCACCTCGTCGTCCTCGGTGATCGACACCGGCGCCGCGTTCTCGCCGGTGGCCCAGGAGGACGGCCGCGGGCCCATGTCGAACTCCAGGACGCCGCCCCCGGCGATCAGGTCGTGGGGGAGCGCGGTGGAGTTCCAGCGCTTGCCGTTGACCTTCAGGCCCTGCACGTAGACGTTCTTCGCGCTGTTCTTCGGTGCCTTGACGACCAGCTTGCGCCCGTTCTCCAGGTGCACGGTCGCCTTCTCGAACAGCGGGGAGCCGATGGCGTACTCGCCGCTGCCCATCACCAGCGGGTAGAAGCCGAGGGCGGAGAAGAGGAACCAGGCCGACTGCTCGCCGTTGTCCTCGTCGCCGTGGTAGCCCTGGCCGATGTCGCTGCCGGTGTACAGGCGGGAGAGCACCTCGCGGACGTTCTTCTGCGTCTTGTACGGCTGCCCGGCCGCGTCGTACATGTACAGGGCGTGGTGGGCGACCTGGTTGGAGTGCCCGTACATGCCCATGCGGACGTCGCGCGCCTCGGTCATCTCGTGGATGACACCGCCGTAGGAGCCCTTGAACTCCGGGGAGGCCGTC
Source organism: Streptomyces mutabilis (assembly GCF_046628145.1). Taxonomy (NCBI): domain Bacteria; kingdom Bacillati; phylum Actinomycetota; class Actinomycetes; order Kitasatosporales; family Streptomycetaceae; genus Streptomyces; species Streptomyces mutabilis. The sequence goes on from NZ_CP176874.1 coordinate 6,010,668, forward strand.
TCCGGGGTGGAGAGGTACTCGTCGAGCTTGTCACCGAGGCCCTTGCGGCCGCCGTACAGGTTGGCGAGTCCGCGGCTGTCCTGCGGGGCGGTGAAGGCGTAGCCCCAGCCGTTGGTCTCCGTGTAGTCGTACCCCCACACGCGGGGGTCGTACTTCTCGGAGTCGACGCGCCAGTTGCCCGCGAGGTCCTTGCCCTGGAAGAAGCCGGCCTTCGCGTCGAACATGTTGACGTAGTCCTGGGCGCGGTTCAGGAAGTACGCCGACTCCTCCTGGTACCGCTTCTCGCCGGTCTCCGCGTAGAGCTTCTCGCCCATCTTCGCGATGCCGTAGTCATTGAGGTAGCCCTCCAGCGCCCACGACATGCCCTCGTGCGTCGCCGTGCTCGTGTAGCCGAGGAACGGCGAGGTCTCCATGCCCTTGCGGCCCACGCCCGAGGACGGGGGCACGGTGGTGGCGTTCTTGACGGCCGCGTCGTACGCCGCCTTCACGTCGAAGTCGTCGACGCCCTTGACGTACGCGTCGGCGAACGCGACGTCCGAGGAGGTGCCGGTCATCAGGTCCGCGTAGCCCGGGGAGGACCAGCGGGAGGTCCAGCCGCCGTCCTTGTAGTGCTGCACGAAGCCGTCGACCAGCTCGCCGGCCTTGGTCGGGGTCAGGAAGGAGTACGCGGGCCAGGTGGTCCGGTAGGTGTCCCAGAAGCCGTTGTTGACGTACACCTTGCCGTCCACGACCTTGGCCCCGGTCTCCGTCGGGGTGTTCTCCTTGACCGCCTTCGAGAAGGGGGAGGCGTACTTGTACTTCCCGTCGACCTTCTCGTGGCCCGCGTTCGGGTACAGGTAGAGCCGGTACAGGCTGGAGTACAGGGTCGTCAGCTGGTCCCGCGTGGCGCCCTCCACCTCGACCTTGCCGAGGATCCGGTCCCACTGCTCGCGGGCGTCGCGCTTGACCTTGTCGAAGGAGGCGCGCTCCGGGATCTCCTGGCGCAGGTTGTCCTTCGCCTGGTCGACGCTGATCAGGGAGGTCGCGATGCGCAGCGTCACGGTGCGGTCCCGGCCCGCGTCGAAGCGCAGGTGGCCCTTGACGCCGTTGGAGTCGCCGCCGGTCACCTTGCTGTCGAACTCGCCGTGGACGAAGAGGCGGGTGGCGCCCGCGGAGCCGCCGGACTTGACGTCCGAGTAGCCGGAGAAGGTGCCGTTCTCCTTGTCCAGGGTCAGGCCGGCGTTGTTCTCGACGTTGTCGAAGATGACGCTCGCGTCGTCACCGGGGTAGGTGAAGCGCATCATCGCCGCGTGGTCGGTCGGCGCCATCTCGGCCTTCAGGCCGTTCTCGAACCGCACCCCGTAGTAGTACGGCCGGGCGGTCTCGTTCTCGTGCCGGAAGGCCAGCTCGCGCTCCTCGCGGCCGGTGTCCGGGGTGCCGGAGGCGGCGGACGGCATCACCTGGAAGGTCTGCCGGTCGCCCATCCACGGGCTCGGCTCGTGGCTCGCGGCGAACGCCTGCAGGGTGGTCAGGTTGTCGTCGTTGTTGCCGCGCGCGTACTCGTAGATCCAGCTGAGCGAACCGGCGTTGGTCACCGGGGTCCAGAAGTTGAAGCCGTGCGGCACGGCGGTCGCGGGGAAGTTGTTGCCGCGCGAGAAGCTGCCGCTGGAGTTGGTGCCGCGGGTGGTGACCGCGTAGTCGGACAGGTGGGCCTCGGGCCGCTCGGGCTTCGCCCGCTCGATCTCGATGTCGTCCAGCCAGCCGCGGAACTTCGCCGGGCCCTTGGGGGAGTCGTACGCCACCAGGATCCGGTCGACGGTCTTGCCGGCCGCGACCGACCCGATCCCCGACTTCACGCTGTTCCACTGGTTGACGTACAGCACCTCGGCGTCGCCCTGACCGCGCGGCGTCAGCGGGAACCCGTGCTGGTCGGTGGCCTTGAGGTCGCTCAGGTAGGTGCCGTCGGTGAAGGCCAGGTCGACGGAGACGTTCGTGGCGTCGTAGTCGAGGTCGCGGTCCGCCATCGACGGGAAGATCTTGTACGACAGCTCCGTGCGCCGGTCGACCTTCACATTGACGTCGAAGACCTTGTTGTACGAGTAGGCCCGGCCGTCCGCGGTGTGCCGGCCCGCGTAGCGCAGCGCGTGCGTGCCGGTGAAGCCGGCGCCGGCCTTCGCGGTGGGCGAGCCCGTCGGGCCCTCGTCGACGAAGGAGAGCATGTCCTCGGGGACGGGCGTCTCGGTGTCGCCGGTGGAGAACTGGACGTCGCCGAGCTGGAGCGCGTCGCCCGCCCCGTTGTTCTTGGTGAACTCCAGCCGGAAGTGCTGGAACTCGGCGGCCTCGGCGAGGTCGTACGTCTTCGTCCGGAACGGCTCGTCGAAGGTCTCCCCGGAGCGGGTGTCCAGCGTCCGCCAGGTCTCGCCGTCCGCCGAGCCCTTCAACGTCCAGTCCCGGGGGTCGCGTTCGGGGTGGTCGTTCGCGGAGGTGAGCGCGTACTTGACGATCTTCGTCGGCGCGTCCAGGTCGAATTCGACCCAGCCGGTCGGCGCGAAGGTCAGCCACTTGGTCGTCGGCTCGTTGTCGGCGAGGTTCTCCTTCACCTCGCCGCCGCCCGCGTTCTCGCCGCTGGCCCGCACCCCGGTGACGTGTTCGGTGACGTTGCCGGGTATGCCGGTGCTGTAGCCGCCGTCGACGCCCGAGGACCGCTTCTTCCCGTCCTTGCCCGTGTCGACGGTGTCGAGCCAGTCCGGAGCCGGGTCGTCCGCCTCGAACGAGGACGCGAACTCCCGGTCGGTCTTCGCGGGCGCGGCGGGCAGCGCGACCGCCGCCCCCTGTGAACCCGCCGCCACGGCGAAGGCGGTCGTCAACACGACCGCCGGGCCCCATCTGTGCCGAACTCTGTACTGCATGCCCTGGCCACCCTCCCTGCGCTGGGGACAACGTTGTCAACTCAACTGCGCAAGGACCAGTAGGGGTCAAGTGGCAAGTGATGTCAAGGGTGTTGGATGTGGCGTTCGGGGCTTATGCCGGGGATTCTTCCGGCAAGCGGTACACAGGCCGCTCATATTTCCGGGAGGTCTCAACTCGGAAAAGACGTACTGCCAACCTTGCATTCGATCTTGCTCAGCTGGCGGGAAGTGGACTATACCTGTCGGCCATCGGGGGTTCAGGGGGGAACCGCGAAAAGGGACCGCCCAAGCGCCCGAACAGCAGTGTCCGCACAGCAGTGTCCCGACAGCGTCATCCAGCATTACCCGCACTTCCTGCACGACCCAGCGTGACCCGATCGCGGTGCCGGGGAGGATCCGGTTCACCGCCTGAGTCCTGGAGAAGGCGAGGACTTGAGCATGGGATCCACTTCCGCCGAGAACGACGGCAAGGGCGTCGGCCGCCGCGATCTGATCAAGCGGTCCGCCGCGCTCGGCCTGATCTCCGTACCGACCATGAGCTTCCTGTCCGCCTGCGCGAGCGGCGGCGGGGACGACCAGGAGAAGGCCGAGGCGGGCAAGAAGACCGCCGAGAACCCGCTCGCGGTCAACGAGAGCGCCGGGATGGAGTTCGTCCTCTTCGACGGGGGCTTCGGCAAGGAGTACGCCGAGGACGCCGTGAAGCTGTACGAGAAGGCATTCCCGAAGGCGAAGGTGAAGTTCTCCGCCACCCAGAAGATCCAGTCCACCCTGCAGCCGCGCTTCAACGGCGGCAACCCGCCGGACCTGGTCGACAACTCCGGTGCCGAGCAGATGGACATGGGCGTCCTGGTCGGCAAGAAGCAGCTCGCCGACCTCACCCCGCTGCTGGACGCCCCCTCCTACGACGACCCGAACAAGAAGGTCCGCGACACGCTGCGGCCGGGCATCGTGGAGATGGGCCAGTTCGACGGCGACCCGGTCTGGATCCTGTACTACGCCTACACGGTCTACGGGAACTGGTACTCGCAGAAGGCGCTGGACTCGCTCGACGCGGAGTACCCCAAGACCTGGGACGAGATGCTCGCGGTCTGCGAGAAGGCCAAGAAGAAGGGCATGGCCGGCTGGACGTACGCCGGCAAGTACCCGTACTACATCCCCTTCTCGATGTCCCCGATGATCGCCAAGGTCGGTGGCGCGGACGTGCTGAAGGCCATCGACAACCTGGAGCCGAACGCCTGGAAGCACCCGGCCGTCAAGACGGTCTTCGAGGCCTGGTACGAGCTCTACAAGAAGGGCTACATCCTCAAGGGCACCCCGGGCCTGGACCACATCCAGTCGCAGACCGCCTGGGCCAAGGGCGACGCCCTCTTCCTCCCCAACGGCTCCTGGGTGGAGAACGAATCGGCCAAGGTCATCCCCGCGGACTTCGGGCTCACCGTCTCCGCCCCGCCCGGCATCGACGACAACGACAAGATGCCCTTCGGCACCATCTGGGCCTCCGGCGGCGAGCCCTTCATCGTCCCGGCCAAGGCGGCCAACGGCGCCGGCGGCATGGAGCAGCTGCGCATCATGCTCAGCGAGGCCTCCTCGAAGAACTTCACCAGCAAGGTGAAGTCGCTGAGCGCCTACAACGGCGGAACCGACGGCATCGAACTCACCCCGGGCCTCAAGGCCGGCGTCGCGGCGCTGGAGCTGGCCGGCGACAACGTGGTGAACCCGCGCATGCAGGACTGGTACGTGCAGCTCCAGAAGGAGAAGATCGGCGTCTCCTGTCTGGGCGAGATGATGGCCGGCCGCCTCACTCCGGCCGAGACCATCAAGAAGATCCAGGGCTACGCCGACGAGGCCGCCAAGGACTCGTCGATCAAGCACTACAAGCACCAGTGAGGAAGCGCCACCAGGGCCTGTCCCGCGCAGTCGCGCCGGACGGGCCCTGGCGGCACCCGCGCGCAGATCGGGGTCGTTGGTAATGCAGCACGGCAAGTACCGGTTCATCGTGGGGTTCCTGGCGGTGCCCCTGGGGCTGTACGCGCTCTTCGTCATCTGGCCGTTCGTCCAGTCCATCTACTACTCGTTCACGGACTGGACGGGCCTGAGTCCCGAGTTCTCGATGGTCGGCTTCGACAACTACTCGCGGATGCTCGACGACGACATCTTCTGGAAGTCGCTGTGGCACAGCGTGCTGTTCGCCCTGCTGGTGCCGCTGGTCACCCTGGGCCTGGCGCTCTTCTTCTCCTTCATGATCAACGTGGGCGGGCGGAAGCGGAAGGGCGGCCCGGTGATCACGGGCGTCCGCGGCTCGGGCTTCTACAAGATCGTCTACTTCTTCCCGCAGGTGCTGTCCATCGCCATCGTCGCCCTGCTGTTCCAGTTCGCGTACAACCCGGACAGCGGCGCGATCAACTCCCTGCTGCGCGGCGTCGGTCTGGACTCCCTCCAGCCGCTGTGGCTCGGGGACCCGGACATCGCGCTGTGGTGCGTGATGGCGGTGCTGGTCTGGTCGACGGTCGGCTTCTTCGTGGTCCTCTTCTCCGCCGGCATGGCCTCCATCCCGGCCGAGCTGTACGAGGCCGCGCTGCTGGACGGCGCGAGCCGCTTCACCACCTTCTTCAAGGTCACCCTGCCGCTGCTGTGGGACACCGTGCAGTCCGGCTGGGTCTACATGGGCATCCTCGCCCTGGGCGCCGAGTCCTTCGCGGTCGTGCAGATCATGACGACCGGACCCGGCGGACCCGACTACTCGACCACCGTGATGGTCCTGTACGTGTACCAGAAGGCGTTCCGGGACGGTCAGGCCGCCTACGCCACCACCATCGGCGTCGCCCTGCTCGTGGTCACGCTGGCCTTCGCGGCCCTCGTGATGAAGCTGGGACGGCGCGAGCGGCTGGAGTACTGATTCACATGAAGACGACCGAGACCCCCGCCCCCGTGCCGGCCGAGTCCGGCACGCCCGTCCACAAGGCCGAGGCGTCCCCCGGCGGACTCGAGAAGGGGAAGAAGGAGGGCACCGCCCTCAACGTCTTCTCCCACGGCGTCCTCGTCATCTGGGCGATCATGGTCAGCCTGCCGCTGGTCTGGGCGGTGATGACGTCCTTCAAGGACGACGCCTCCATCTTCCGCTCACCCTGGTCGCTGCCCGACAAACTGAATTTCGACAACTGGTCGCGGGCGTGGTCCCAGGCCCACATGAGCGACTACTTCCTCAATACCGTCCTGGTGGTGGGCGGTTCGCTCGTCGGCACCCTCGTGCTGGGTTCCATGGCGGCCTATGTGCTGGCCCGGTTCGACTTTCCCGGCAACCGCTTCATCTATTACTTGTTCATCGGCGGCATGAGTTTCCCGATCATGCTCGCACTGGTCCCGTTGTTCTACGTGGTGGACAACATGGGCCTGCTGAACACCATCCACGGCCTGATCCTGGTCTACATCGCCTATTCGCTCCCCTTCACGGTGTTCTTCCTGACCGCCTTCTTCAGGACACTGCCGAGTTCGGTGGCGGAAGCGGCGTTCGTGGACGGCGCCTCGCACACCCGGACGTTCTTCCAGGTCATGCTGCCGATGGCCAAGCCGGGCCTGATCAGTGTGGGAATCTTCAACTTCCTGGGGCAGTGGAACCAGTACATGCTGCCGACCGTGCTGAACACCGACCCGGACAAGCACGTCCTCACCCAGGGCCTGGTGCAGCTGGCGGTCAGCCAGGGGTACAAGGGCGACTGGTCGGGCCTGTTCGCGGGCCTGGTGATGGCGATGCTGCCGGTGCTGGCCGCGTACATCGTCTTCCAGCGCCAGGTGGTCCAGGGGCTCACGGCGGGCGCCCTGAAGTAGCGCCCCGCCCGCCCGCGCATGCCGCTCCCGTACCCACGGGGGCGGCATGCGCGCATGTGTGCGGTTGTGTGCGCCGGGCACCCGGATGCGGTTCAACCTCTTGACGGGAGGCGACCCGAACGGCTCAGCTTAGAGTTCACTAGTTGGACATGGAAGGGGCCTCATCGAAGCGGCCCCTCGCGCAGGAGGTCGTCGTGGAGACTCCCGGGTCGCAGTCGTCGCTGCACCGAGCCAACCTGGAACGGGTCGTACGAGCGGTACGGCTCGCCGGGTCGCTCACGCAGGCGGAGATCGCGAGGACGACGGGCCTGTCCGCGGCGACCGTCTCGAACATCGTCCGGGAACTGAAGGACGGTGGAACGGTCGAGGTCACGCCCACCTCGGCCGGCGGCAGACGGGCCCGCAGCGTCTCCCTGAGCGGGGACGCCGGCATCGTCATCGGCGTGGACTTCGGGCACACGCACCTGCGCGTCGCGGTGGGGAACCTCGCGCACCAGGTGCTCGCCGAGGAGTCCGAGCCGCTGGACGTCGACGCCTCCGCCGCGCAGGGCTTCGACCGGGCGGAGCAGCTGGTCAGCCGGCTGATCGAGGCGACCGGCGTCGACCGTTCCAAGATCGCTGGAGTGGGCCTCGGCGTGCCCGGCCCGATCGACGTCGAGTCCGGGACGCTGGGCTCGACCGCCATCCTGCCCGGCTGGGGCGGCACCAAGCCCGCGGAGGAGCTGCGGGGGCGGCTCGGCGTGCCGGTGCACGTGGACAACGACGCCAACCTCGGCGCCCTGGGCGAGCTGGTCTGGGGCAGCGGCCGGGGCGTGCGGGACCTGGCGTACATCAAGGTCGCCAGCGGCGTCGGAGCCGGCCTGGTGATCAGCGGCAAGATCTACCGCGGCCCCGGCGGCACGGCCGGCGAGATCGGGCACATCACTCTCGACGAGGCGGGCCCGGTCTGCCGCTGCGGGAACCGGGGCTGCCTGGAGACCTTCGCCTCCGCCCGCTACGTGCTTCCGCTGCTCCAGCCGAGCCACGGCACCGACCTCACGATGGAGGGCGTCGTACGGCTCGCGCGGGACGGCGATCCGGGCTGCCGCCGGGTCATCGCCGACGTCGGCCGCCACATCGGCAGCGGGGTCGCCAACCTCTGCAACCTGCTCAACCCGAGCCGGGTCGTCCTCGGCGGCGACCTCGCGGAGGCCGGTGAGCTGGTGCTCGGCCCGATCCGGGAGTCCGTCGGCCGCTACGCGATCCCCAGCGCGGCACGTCAACTCTCCGTGTTCTCCGGGGCACTCGGGGGCCGCGCGGAGGTGCTCGGGGCGCTCGCCCTCGCGCTCAGCGAGATGGGCGATTCGACCCTCTTGGACGGAAGTGCGACCGGTGCTCTGCCGGTGGCCACCCCTGCCTTCACTTAGAGCACGGATGGCACCGTTGTCATCTCGTTAAGGATTTACTTCTTGACGTCGCACGTGTGGCCGAGTTGACTTCCAGCCACCTCGGCCGCAACGACGCGGCCTCGTCAGGGAGGTTTGTAGAAGTGAACACGCGTATGCGTCGTGCCGCCGTTGCCGTCGCCACCACCGCGATGGCAGTCTCGCTCGCCGCCTGTGGCAGCGCCAAGGAGTCCGGCGACAACAAGGACTCGTCCGACTCGGCCGCCAAGAAGGGCGACGCCATCAAGGTCGGTCTGCTCCTGCCGGAGAACCAGACCGCACGCTACGAGAAGTTCGACAAGCCCTTGATCGAGAAGAAGGTCAAGGAACTCACGAACGGCAAGGGCGAGGTCGTCTACGCCAACGCCAAGCAGGACGCCACGCTGCAGGCGCAGCAGGTCGACACGATGATCACCAACAAGGTCGACGTGCTGATCGTGGACGCGGTGGACTCCAAGGCCATCGCCGGCTCCATCACCAAGGCCGAGCAGGCCGACATCCCGGTGGTCGCCTACGACCGCCTGGCCGAGGGCCCGATCGACGCCTACACCTCGTTCGACAACGTCACGGTCGGCAAGACCCAGGGCGAGGCCCTGCTGGAGGCGCTGGGCGACAAGGCCAAGGACGGCCAGATCGTCATGATGAACGGCTCGTCCACCGACCCGAACGCCGCCCAGTTCAAGGAGGGCGCCCACTCCGTCCTCGACGGCAAGGTGAAGATCGGCCGCGAGTACGACACCAAGGAGTGGAAGCCGGAGAACGCCAACGCCAACATGGAAGGCGCGATCTCCGCCATCGGCAAGGACAAGATCGTCGGCGTCTACTCCGCCAACGACGGCATGGCGGGCGGCATCATCACCGCCCTGAAGGCCGCGGGCATCTCCAACATCCCGGTCACCGGCCAGGACGCCGAACTCGCGGGCGTGCAGCGCATCATCACCGGCGAGCAGTACATGAGCGTCTACAAGTCCTACCCGCAGGAGGCCGCGGTCGCCGGCGAGATGGCCGTCGCCCTCGCCCAGGGCAAGTCGCTCGACTCCATCGCCAAGGACAAGGCCGACAGCGCCACCACCAAGGGCATCCCCTCGGTGCTCGTCCCGGTCGTCTCGCTGACCAAGGACAACATCAAGGAGACCGTCATCAAGGAGGGCTTCTACACCCTCGACGAGATCTGCGCCGGCAACTACAAGGCCGCTTGCGACAAGATCGGTCTCAAGTAAGCAGTCCTCCCTCCCGTGCCGCGTGAGCGCGTACGGGACCGGCTGCACGCAGCTTCCTCCGGCGCCCCGCACTCATCAGCCCCGCAAGCTACGCGGGGCGCCGGACGGAACACCCCCCCCTCATACTTCTGCACAACCTCCCGCCGGGTCAGGCGGCGAAGGAGATGGTTCACGTGTCCGCTACGCCCGTGCTGGCGTTGCGCGGGGTCTCCAAGCGATTCGGTGCCGTCCAGGCGCTCACCGACGTAGAGCTTGAGGTCCACGCCGGTGAAGTGGTCGCCCTGGTGGGCGACAACGGCGCCGGAAAGTCCACGCTGGTCAAGACGATCGCCGGCGTGCACCCCATCGATGAAGGCGCCATCGAGTGGGACGGCAAGCCCGTCACGATCAACAAGCCGCACGACGCCCAGAACCTGGGCATCGCGACCGTCTACCAGGACCTCGCGCTGTGCGACAACATCGACGTGGTCGGCAACCTCTACCTGGGCCGGGAGATCCGCAGGCGCGGTGTCCTGGACGAGGTGGAGATGGAGCGCCGCTCCCGCGAGCTGCTGGACACGCTGTCCATCCGCATCCCCAGCGTCCGCATCCCGATCGCCTCGCTCTCCGGCGGCCAGCGCCAGGTCGTGGCGATCGCCCGGTCCATGCTCGGCGAGCCCAAGCTGGTCATCCTCGACGAGCCCACCGCCGCCCTCGGCGTCGAGCAGACCGCCCAGGTCCTCGACCTCGTGGAGCGGCTGCGCGAGCGCGGCCACGCGGTCATCCTCATCAGCCACAACATGGCCGATGTCAAGGCGGTCGCCGACAAGGTCGCCGTCCTGCGTCTCGGGCGCAACAACGGCGTCTTCGAGGTCAAGTCGACCTCGCAGGAAGAGATCATCTCCGCCATCACGGGCGCCACGGAGAACGCCGTGACCCGTCGTGCGGCGCGCACCAATGGGGAGATCAAGAAGTGAGCATCGACAAGACCTCCACGGCCGCCGCGGACAGCGCGGCGGAGAACCCGGACGCGGCTCCCGCCGCCGTCGCCGCCGTCGACCCGCGGCTGCTGGTGCGCGAGCAGGGCCTCGCGGGCTACGTCACCGAGTTCAAGCGGAAGATGAAGGCCGGTGACCTCGGGTCCATACCGGTCGTCGTCGGCCTGCTGATCATCTGGGCCATCTTCACCAGCCTGAACTCCAACTTCCTCACCGCCGGCAACTTCTCCGACATGTCCGTCGCCATGGTCGGCACGGGCATGATCGCCGTCGGTATCGTCTTCGTCCTGCTGCTCGGCGAGATCGACCTGTCGGTCGGCTCCGTCAGCGGCGTGGCGGGCGCGACCTTCGCCGTGCTGAACATCACGCACGGGATGAACGAGGTGCTGGCCCTGGTGCTGGCCGTCCTCACCGGCACCGTGGCCGGCGCCATCCACGGCTTCGTCTTCGCCCGCATCGGCGTTCCCGCCTTCGCCGTGACGCTGGCCGGCCTGCTGTTCTGGCAGGGCTTCATGCTGCAGATCCTCGGCAGCAACGGCACCATCAACCTGAACAGCGACGGCATCGTCGTCAAGCTGACCAGCTACTACTTCAGCGATGTGGCCGCCGCCTACGGCCTGGCGATCGTCGTGACCGCGGGGTACTTCCTCTCCGCCTTCTTCGACAACCGCCGCCGCTCCGCCGCCGGGGTGCCCTCCCGGCCGCTGAACGAGATCATCGTCCGTACGGTGCTGCTCGCCGTGCTGGCCTTCGCCGTGGCTATCGTCTTCAACCAGTACAAGGGCCTGCCGCTGGCCGTGGTGATCTTCCTGGCCTTCCTGCTGCTGACGGACTTCGTGCTGCGCCGCACGTCCTACGGCCGCAAGGTCTTCGCCCTCGGCGGCAGCGTCGAGGCGTCGCGCCGGGCGGGCATCAACGTGGAGCTGGTGCGGATCTCGGTCTTCGCGATCGCCGGCACCTTCGCCGCCATCGGCGGCCTCTTCGTCGCCTCGAAGATCGCCTCCGCCAACCAGGGCGCGGGCACCGGCGAGTTCCTGATGAACGTCATCGCCGCGGCCGTGATCGGCGGCACGTCCCTCTTCGGCGGCCGCGGCCGCACGTGGGACGCGCTGCTCGGTGTGATGGTCATCGTCTCCATCCAGTACGGCCTGGCCCTGGAGGGCATCGCCTCGCCGGTGCAGTACATGATCACCGGTGGTGTGCTGCTGGCGACCGTCGTCATCGACGCGGTCACCCGCAAGACCCAGAAGACGGCCGGCCGGGCGTAGTACGCGCCGTTCCCGCCGCGCCACCACCGCCCGCCCGAGCTGAGCCCTCGGGCGGGCGGTCCGCGTCCGGCCCGCCGTCCCGCACGCCGGCCGGGACGGCGGGCGCCCGACACCGCCGTACGGGAAGTCGTAGAACCTGTTCCGGGTGGGTAAGGCCGAACGCGTGACGTACGACGCACCGCCCGGACACGTTCCGCCACGGCGGAACATTAGACTCGTCAAGCCCGGCAACAGCTCTACTGCAAGGAGGCACGGGTGCCGCTGCTGACCCGCATCACGGGACCGCGCGATCTGGACCGGCTCAGCCTGGAAGAGCTGGGCCGGCTGGCAGAGGAGATCCGCACCTTCCTCGTCGACGCCGTCTCCAAGACCGGCGGCCACCTCGGCCCCAACCTCGGCGTGGTGGAGCTCACCCTCGCCCTGCACCGCGTCTTCGACTCGCCGAAGGACAAGGTGCTCTGGGACACCGGCCACCAGTCCTACGTGCACAAGCTGCTCACCGGCCGTCAGGACTTCTCCAGGCTGAAGATGAAGGGCGGCCTGTCCGGCTACCCCTCGCAGGCCGAGTCCGAGCACGACGTCATCGAGAACAGCCACGCCTCCACGGTGCTCGGTTGGGCCGACGGCATCGCCAAGGCCAACCAGGTCCTCGACCGCGACGACCACGTGGTCGCCGTCATCGGTGACGGCGCCCTCACCGGCGGCATGGCCTGGGAGGCGCTGAACAACATCGCCGCCGCCAAGGACCGCCCCCTGGTCATCGTCGTCAACGACAACGAGCGCTCCTACGCCCCCACCATCGGCGGCCTCGCCAACCACCTGGCGACCCTGCGCACCACCGACGGCTACGAGCGCTTCCTGGCCCGCACCAAGGAGGTCCTGGAGCGCACCCCGGTCGTCGGCCGCCCGCTCTACGACACCCTGCACGGCGCCAAGAAGGGCCTGAAGGACTTCATCGCCCCGCAGGGCATGTTCGAGGACCTCGGCCTGAAGTACGTCGGCCCGATCGACGGCCACGACCTCGAGGCCCTGGAGTCCGCCCTCACCCGCGCCAAGCGCTTCGGCGGCCCGGTCATCGTGCACTGCCTCACCGAGAAGGGCCGCGGCTACCAGCCCGCCCTGGCGGACGAGGCCGACCGCTTCCACGCCGTCGGCAAGATCCACCCCGACACGGGCCTGCCCATCTCCACCTCCGGCGCCGACTGGACCAGCGTCTTCGGCGACGAGATGCTGAAGCTCGGCCGGGAGCGCGAGGACATCGTCGCCATCACCGCGGCGATGCTCCAGCCGGTCGGCCTGGACAAGTTCGCCAAGGCCTTCCCGGACCGCGTCTACGACGTCGGCATCGCCGAGCAGCACGGCGCCGTCTCCGCGGCCGGACTCGCCCACGGCGGCGTCCACCCGGTCTTCGCCGTGTACGCGACCTTCCTCAACCGCGCCTTCGACCAGGTCCTGATGGACGTGGCCCTGCACAAGTGCGGCGTCACCTTCGTGCTGGACCGCGCCGGTGTCACCGGCACCGACGGGGCCTCGCACAACGGCATGTGGGACATGTCGATCCTCCAGGTCGTCCCCGGCCTCAGGCTCGCCGCCCCGCGCGACGCCGACCAGGTCCGCGCCCAGCTGCGCGAGGCCGTCGAGGTCGACGACGCGCCGACCGTGGTCCGCTTCTCCAAGGGCGCCGTCGGCCCCGCCGTACCGGCCGTCGGCCGCGTCGGCGGCATGGACGTGCTGCGCGCCCCCGGCACCGACGACCCGGACGTCCTCCTGGTCTCCGTGGGAGCACTCGCGCCGATGTGCCTGGAGGTCGCCGACCTGCTGAACAAGCAGGGCATCTCCACCACCGTGGTCGACCCGCGCTGGGTCAAGCCCGTCGACGAGGCCATGGCCCCGCTCGCCGAGCGCCACCGCGTCGTCGTCACCGTCGAGGACAACTCGCGGGTCGGCGGTGTCGGCTCCGCCGTCGCCCAGGCGCTGCGCGACGCGGGCGTCGACGTACCGCTGCGCGACTTCGGCATCCCGCCGCGCTTCCTGGACCACGCCTCGCGTGCCGAGGTCCTGGCGGAGATCGGGCTCACGGCGCCGGACATCGCCCGTCAGGTCACCGGCTTGGTCGCCAAGCTCGACGGCCGGTACGAGCGCACGGGCGCCGAGGTGGACTCGGTGGAGGCCGCGCGCGACTGACGCAGGGCCGGATGGGCAGGTTCTCCACTCGTTGCGGTGGTGAAACCTGCCCATCCGCGTGAATCCGCTCACGCCGGGGCATACGCAGTACGCCCCCCTCTCGATCATGTCGGGGACGACAAGCGTCGGAGGTACCCGTGAGCAGCAGCAGTCTCTTCAGGACCAAGAAGATCGAGCAGTCCATCCAGGACACGGAGGAACCCGAGCACGCGCTCAAGAAATCCCTGTCCGCGCTGGACCTGACCGTCTTCGGCGTCGGTGTCATCATCGGCACCGGCATCTTCGTACTGACCGGCACGGTCGCCAAGAACAACGCCGGGCCCTCCGTGGCCCTGGCCTTCGTCGTCGCCGGCGTGGTCTGCGCGCTCGCCGCGCTCTGCTACGCCGAGTTCGCGTCCACCGTGCCGGTGGCCGGTTCGGCGTACACCTTCTCCTACGCCTCGCTCGGCGAACTGCCCGCCTGGATCATCGGCTGGGACCTGGTCCTGGAGTTCGCGCTCGGGACGGCGGTGGTGGCCGTCGGCTGGTCGGGCTACATCCGTTCGTTCATGGACAACGCCGGCTGGCAGTTCCCGGAGGCCCTCGGCGGCCGGGACGGGGCCGACGGCTTCGGCTTCGACATCCTCGCCGCCGCCCTGGTGCTGGTGCTCACCGGCATCCTCGTCCTCGGCATGAAGCTGTCGGCCCGCATCACCACGCTCGTGGTCGCCATCAAGGTGACCGTCGTCCTGATCGTGATCATCGCGGGCGCCTTCTTCATCAAGGGTTCCAACTACGACCCGTTCGTCCCGGAGTCGAAGCCGGTGGAGGCGGGCGGGGGGCTCGACTCGCCCCTGATCCAGCTGATGTTCGGCTGGGCGCCGGCCAACTTCGGCGTGATGGGCATCTTCACCGCCGCCTCGGTGGTCTTCTTCGCCTTCATCGGCTTCGACATCGTCGCCACGGCCGCCGAGGAGACCAGGAACCCGCAGCGGGACATGCCCCGCGGGATCCTCGGCTCCCTGTTCATCTGCACCGCGCTCTACGTCGCCGTCTCCATCGTCGTCACCGGCATGCAGCACTACAGCGAGCTGTCCGTCGACGCCCCGCTCGCCGACGCCTTCAAGTCCACCGGGCACCCCTTCTTCGCCGGTGTGATCAGCTTCGGCGCCGCCGTCGGCCTGACCACCGTCTGCATGATCCTGCTGCTCGGCCAGACCCGGGTGTTCTTCGCGATGAGCCGGGACGGACTGCTGCCCCGCTTCTTCTCCCGCGTCCACCCGAAGTTCCGGACGCCGTACCGGCCGACCATCCTGCTCGGCGTGATCATCGCGATCGTCGCCGGCTTCACCAGCCTGAGCGAGCTGGCCGAGCTGGTGAACATCGGCACGCTGTTCGCCTTCGTCATCGTCGCGGTCAGCGTGATCATCCTGCGCCGCACCCGCCCCGACCTGCCCCGCGCCTTCCGCACCCCGCTGGTCCCGCTGCTGCCGATCGTGTCGGTCGCCGCCTCGCTGTGGCTGATGCTGAACCTGCCCGCCGAGACCTGGGTGCGGTTCGGTGTCTGGATGGCGATCGGCGTCGTCGTGTACTTCCTCTACAGCCGCACCCACAGCCGCATGGCCCGTGGGGAGGAGGCTCCGGCCGGCGGCCCGTCGAAGCCGACGGCCGGTGGTGACGCCCCGTAGGCCCCACCGGCGCCGCTCAGGCCCCGTACGCCCCGCTTACGTGGGGCGTCGGGGCCGGTCCGCGTACGGGGGCCCGCACGCCGTCACACCGGCCGTACCGTCCGCGGCCCCGCCACTTCCGCGCCCAGCTCCGTCACCCGGCGGCGTAGCTCGCGGTCGGCCGTCACCACCAGGACGGCACGGTCACCGGCGGCCCCGGCGACCAGGTGGACCATGTGGTCGTCCCCGCTGCCGGGCGCCGACTCCACCCGTACGCCGGGCACGGACTCCACTCCGCGGGCCGCGCCCTCGACGACGAGGACGACCTCCACCGGCCCGTCGCGCCCCGGCACCCCGTCCGCCGCCAGCCGGTCCCGCAACCGTTCCGCGGCCCCCCGCCGGTCCCGCCACCAGCCGTCGGGAACCGACCCGACGACGTTCGCCGCGTCGACGATCACCAGGAGGGGGCCACGGTCGCTCATGGAGTTCAGGGTCGCACGCTCCGGCCAACCCGGCCGGAGCGAGCCCGGACACGGCCGCATAAAATGATCAGGTGAACGGCGAGTGGCTCATACGCGGCCGGGACGGCCGACTCAGCGTCTACCAGAAGTCCGACGACGCCGCCCTGTGCCGTGCGGAGCGGGTACCGGGCGGTTCCTGGGGCGCCCCGCGCAGGATCGGCGGTGACCAGCGGCTGCACCCCGTGCTGACGGTCGGCCAGGGCACCGACGCCTACGCGCACCTGGTCGCCTGGCGGCCCACGTCCCCCGGCGAGTCAGGCCTGGTGCACTGCACGCACTTCCGGCCGCTGCTGGCCTCCCTGGACTGGGCACCCATCGGCCACCCGAACGGCAAGGGGGACCGTACCGGCACGCCCTCCGTCGCGGTCGACCACCAGGGCCGTGCGCACGTCTTCGTGCGCAACGGCGGCGGGGGGCTGAGCATGCGCGCCCAGAAGGAGAAGGGCGGCTGGGGCCCGTGGCGTGACCTGAAGGGCGCGGAGCTCCACGACGCGCCCGCCGCGGTGGTGGGCAGGGGAGGGCGCATCGAGGCCTACGCCTCCCGCCCCGGCGGCATCGTGCACTGGCGCCAGGAGGAGGTGGGCAAGCCCATCCAGATGGAGGAGACGGTGAAGGCCGATGCCCGTCCGGGCACCCTGCGCGCCCTGGCGACCTCCGACGAGAACACCACCCTGTTCTTCGTCGACGAGTCCGGCACCCTGTGCGCCTGGCGACCCGGAGCCGAGCCCGTGCCCCTGGTCACCGCGGCGGGCCCCGGCCCGATCGCGGCCGTCCGCTGCGAACTGGACGGCCACGACTGCACGCTGCTGGCCCAGCGCGCGTCCTCCGGCCGGATCGCCTTCGCGGCCTACCCCAGTGAACAGGAGTCGGCGGGCGCCTGGTGGACCGAGTCGGGTCCCGTGCTGCCGGCCGACGCGTCGGTGTCTCTCGCCCTGGACACCGACGCCCGCGTGGTCGCGGCGAGCCTCGCCCCGTCCACCGGGCAACTCCTTCTGACTCGGCGCAAGGACGAGGCAGGGCTGGCACTCGGAGCGTGGCAGGAGCACTGACGGAGGCGGGGGACCCGCCCGCTCCCTGCGGCAAGGGCGCGACCTGTTCGAGTCGGCAGCCGAGGACGAGTGCCTCCACCGGCGAGCGTCATCCTTCGACAGCAGGCCCGACGAAGGAGACACATACGAAAACGCTGGGCGGTCGTGCTGCCGCCCTGCTCGCGGCGTTCGTCCCCCGGTCCGCCGGGGCGGCACGGGGACGCTGATGTTCTGTGCGGGCGGGGACGGCGCGGCGGGGAACCCGGTCGGTGGCGCGCGGAGCACGGTCGGCCCGAGCGGCTGGAACCCCATCGTGCTCATCGCCTGATCCGCGGGCACGGGAAGAGGGCCCCCGCCCGGTGGCGGAGGCCCTCTTCACTTTCCGGCACGGCCGGGCGCTACGCCGGGACCGAAGCCACCCCCGGCTCCAGGAACCGCTTCCCGTTCACCCGCTCGGAGACGCCCTCACGGTCCAGGTACGGCGTGATGCCGCCCAGGTGGAAGGGCCAGCCGGCGCCGGTGATCAGGCAGAGGTCGATGTCCTGGGCCTCGGCGACGACGCCCTCGTCGAGCATCAGGCCGATCTCCTGGGCCACCGCGTCGAGCACCCGCGCCCGCACCTGCTCCTCCGTCAGGACGGTGTCGCCCTGCTTGAGGAGCGCGGCGACCTCCGGGTCCAGCTCGGGCTTGCCGCTGTCGTAGACGTAGAAGCCGCGCTTGCCCGCCTCGACGACCGCCTTGAGGTTGGGGGAGACCGTGAAGCGCTCCGGGAAGGCCCCGTTGAGCGTCTCCGAGACGTGCAGGCCGATCGCGGGGCCGACCAGCTCCAGCAGCACCAGCGGGGACATCGGCAGGCCGAGCGGCTCGACCGCCTTCTCTGCCACGTCCACCGGCGTGCCCTCGTCGATGACGTTCTGGATCTCGCCCATGAAGCGGGTCAGGATGCGGTTCACGACGAACGCCGGGGCGTCCTTGACGAGGACCGCGGTCTTCTTCAGCTTCTTGGCGACGCCGAACGCCGTGGCCAGCGACGCGTCGTCCGTCTGCTCGCCGCGGACGATCTCCAGCAGCGGCAGGACCGCGACCGGGTTGAAGAAGTGGAAGCCGACGACCCGCTCCGGGTGCTTCAGCTTCGACGCCATCTCCGACACGGAGAGGGACGAGGTGTTGGTGGCGAGGATCGCGTGCGCCGGGGCGACCGCCTCGACCTCCGCGAACACCTTCTGCTTGACGCCCATCTCCTCGAACACGGCCTCGATGACGAAGTCCGCGTCCGCGAAGCCCTCGGCCTTGTCCAGGACGCCGGTCACCAGGGCCTTGAGGCGGTTGGCCTTGTCCTGGTTGATGCGGCCCTTGCCGAGCAGCTTGTTGATTTCGGCGTGGACGTAGCCCACACCCTTGTCGACGCGCTCCTGGTCGATGTCGGTCAGGACGACCGGCACCTCCAGGCGGCGCAGGAAGAGCAGCGCGAGCTGGGAGGCCATTAGGCCGGCGCCGACGACGCCCACCTTGGTGACCGGGCGGGCCAGCGACTTGTCCGGGGCGCCCGCGGGACGCTTGCCGCGCTTCTGCACCAGGTTGAAGGCGTAGATGCCGGAGCGCAGTTCACCGCCCATGATGAGGTCGGCGAGGGCCTGGTCCTCGGCGTCGTAGCCCTGCTGGAGGTCGCCGTTCTTGGCGGCGGCGATGATGTCGAGGGCGCGGTAGGCGGCCGGGGCGGCGCCGTGCACCTTGGAGTCGGCGATGAAGCGGCCCTTGGCGACGGCCTGGTCCCAGGCCTCGCCGCGGTCGATCACCGGGCGCTCGACGGCGATCTCGCCCTTGAGGACGGACGCCGTCCAGATCAGCGACTGCTCCAGGAAGTCCGCGCCCTCGAAGATCGCGTCCGCGATGCCGAGTTCGAAGACCTGCTTGCCCTTGAGCTGCTTGTTCTGGTTGAGGCTGTTCTCGATGATCACCGAGACGGCCTTGTCGGCGCCGATCAGGTTCGGCAGCAGCGTGCAGCCGCCCCAGCCGGGGACCAGGCCGAGGAAGACCTCGGGGAGGGAGAAGGCGGGGAGGGCCGCGGACACCGTCCGGTAGGAGCAGTGCAGGCCGATCTCGACGCCGCCGCCCATGGCCGCGCCGTTGTAGTACGCGAAGGTCGGCACGGCCAGCTTCGCTAGCCGCTTGAAGACGTCGTGGCCGCCCTTGCCGATGGCCAGCGCGTCCTCGTGCCGCTTCAGCAGCTCGACGCCCTTGAGGTCGGCGCCGACCGCGAAGATGAACGGCTTGCCGGTGACGCCGACGCCGACGATGTCGCCGTCCGCGGCCTCCTTCTCGACCTGGTCGATGGCGGCGTCGATGTTCGCCAGCGACTGCGGGCCCAGCGTGGTCGGCTTGGTGTGGTCGTGACCGTTGTCGAGGGTGATGAGCGCGAAGCGCCCCGCACCGAGCGGCAGGTCGAAGTGACGTACGTGCGCGCTGGTGACGACCTCGCCGGGGAACAGCTCGGCCGCACCCTTCAGCAGCTCTGCGGTGGTGCTCACTTGTCCCCCTCGAAGTGCGGGTTCTCCCAGATGACCGTCGCGCCCATGCCGAAGCCGACGCACATGGTGGTCAGGCCGTAGCGGACGTGCGGCTGCTCCTCGAACTGGCGGGCCAGCTGCGTCATCAGGCGGACGCCGGAGGAGGCCAGCGGGTGGCCGAAGGCGATGGCGCCGCCGTACTGGTTGACGCGGGCGTCGTCGTCGGCGATGCCGTAGTGCTCCAGGAAGGCGAGGACCTGGACGGCGAAGGCCTCGTTGATCTCGAAGAGGCCGATGTCGGAGATCGACAGCCCGGCCTGGGCCAGGGCCTTCTCCGTGGCCGGGATCGGGCCGTAGCCCATGACCTCCGGCTCGACGCCCGCGAAGGCGTAGGAGACCAGGCGCATCTTGACCGGCAGGTTGTTCTCGCGGGCGAAGTCCTCGCTCGCGATGAGGGAGGCGGTGGCGCCGTCGTTCAGACCGGCCGCGTTGCCCGCGGTGACCCGGCCGTGCACGCGGAACGGCGTCTTCAGGCCCGCCAGGTTCTCCAGCGTGGTGCCCGGGCGCATCGGCTCGTCGGCGGTGACCAGGCCCCAGCCCGTCTCGCCCGCCTCTTCGTTGGTGCGGCGCACGGAGACCGGCACCAGGTCGGCCTGGATCTGGCCGTTGGCGTACGCCTTGGCGGCCTTCTCCTGCGAGCGCACGGCGTACTCGTCGGCGCGCCGCTTGGTGATGCTCGGGTAGCGGTCGTGCAGGTTCTCGGCCGTCATGCCCATGAACAGGGCGGACTCGTCGACCAGCTTCTCGCTGACGAACCGCGGGTTCGGGTCGACGCCCTCGCCCATCGGGTGGCGGCCCATGTGCTCGACACCGCCGGCGATGGCGACGTCGTACGCGCCGAAGGCGACCGAGCCGGCCACCGTGGTGACCGCGGTCAGGGCGCCCGCGCACATGCGGTCGATCGAGTAGCCCGGGACCGAGGTGGGCAGGCCCGCCAGGATGCCGGCGGTGCGGCCGATGGTCAGGCCCTGGTCGCCGATCTGCGTGGTCGCGGCGACGGCGACCTCGTCGATCTTCTTGGGGTCGAGACCGGGATTGCGGCGCAGCAGCTCCCGGATCGCCTTCACGACCAGGTCGTCGGCGCGGGTCTCGTGGTAGATGCCCTTCGGGCCCGCCTTGCCGAACGGGGTGCGGACGCCGTCTACGAAGACGACGTCCCTGACGGTACGAGGCACGATGGCTCTCCTCCAGGGTGCGGGATGGCACTGCTGCGGCACGCATGCACTGAGCGCGCGCTCAGCCCCATGCTACTTGTGGGTAACGTAGCTGCCCAGTCCCCCCGGCTGGAGCGGCGAACGTCACACCGCCGAAGCGGCGCTCCATCTCATGGAGACGGCTGCGCGCGCTTCGTCCCTGGATACCGGCGATGCCCCGCCGCCCCTCCTACGACACGCCACCGGCCAGCGCCGTCACCAGGACCGGCGTCACCTGTTCCACCTGCCAGGGCCGGGCCCCGTGCCCGGCGAGGGCCGCGCCCACCGACTCCTCGTCGAGGGTGGCCGGAGGCTCCCAGCACACCCTGCGCACCGTGTCCGGCGTGATCAGGTTCTCCTGCGGCATGTTCAGCCGCTCGGCGAGCGCGCTCACCGCGGCCCGCGCCGCGGTGAGCCGGGCCGCGGCGGCCGGGTCCTTGTCGGCCCACGCCCTGGGCGGCGGGGGGCCGGTCACCGGCTGGCCGGGCTGCGGCAGCTGCGACTCGGACAGGCCCCGGGCCCGGTCGACCGCCCCCTGCCATTGCTCCAGCTGCCGGCGGTTGACCCGCCCGAAACCGTTCAGCGCGGCCAGCGCGTGCGCGTTGGGCGGCAGCGTGAGCGCCGCCTCGACGATGGCCGCGTCCCCGAGCACCTTGCCCGGCGAGACGTCCCGGCGCTGCGCGATCCGGTCCCGGGTCTGCCACAGTTCCCGCACCACGGCGAGCTGACGGCGACGGCGCACCTTGTGCATGCCGGACGTACGGCGCCACGGGTCCTTGCGGGGCTCGGGCGGCGGGGCGGAGGCGATCGCGTCGAACTCCTGCCGGGCCCACTCCAGCTTGCCCTGCCGGTCCAGCTCCTTCTCCAGCGCGTCGCGCAGGTCGACGAGGAGCTCGACGTCGAGCGCGGCGTAGCGCAGCCAGGGCTCGGGCAGCGGGCGGGTGGACCAGTCGACGGCCGAGTGGCCCTTCTCCAGGACGAAGCCGAGCACGTTCTCCACCATCGCGCCGAGGCCGACGCGGGGGAAGCCGGCCAGCCGTCCCGCCAGCTCGGTGTCGAAGATGCGGGTGGGGACCATCCCTATTTCGCGCAGGCACGGCAGGTCCTGGGTGGCCGCGTGCAGCACCCACTCGGTGTCCGCGATCGCCGCGCCCAGCCCGGACAAGTCGGGGCAGGCCACCGGGTCGATCAGCGCGGTACCGGCGCCCTCGCGGCGCAACTGCACCAGGTACGCCCGCTGTCCGTAGCGGTAGCCGGAGGCGCGCTCGGCGTCGACGGCGACCGGGCCGTGCCCGGCGGCGAAGGCGGCGGTCACCTCGGCGAGGGCCGCCGCGTCGGCGATCACCGGTGGAATGCCCTCGCGTGGTTCCAGCAAGGGGGTCGGCGCCTGACTCGCAGAAGATCCGGCGTCGTCCGGAGGGGCGCCTCCGGTGGTTCGCAGTGAACGGTCTGCTGCGGTTTCGTGGGCGTCGGTCACCTGTCAAGGGTATCCGTGGATCGACCGCGCCCGCCGACGGAACGTTCCGTCGGCGGGCGCCGGGGGGTCGTAAACCAGTCAGGTCAGTGAAAGATCCTCTTCACGAGGACGGTGGCGGCGGTCATGGAGGGCGGGAGACGGGAGGGGAGTGGAGAGGGCGAGCGGTCAGTGGATGATCCCGGTCCGCAGTGCCACGGCGACCATCCCGGCGCGGTCGCCCGTGCCGAGCTTGCGGGCGATGCGGGCCAGGTGGCTCTTGACGGTCAGGGCGGACAGGCCCATCGAGACGCCGATCGCCTTGTTCGACTGGCCCTCCGCGACCAGGCGCAGCACCTCGACCTCGCGGCCGGAGAGCTCGCGGTAGCCGCCCGGGTGGCTCGGGGCGCCCGGGGGGCGGCGGTGCAGGCGGGCGGCGGCGCCGATGGGGGCGGCGCCGGGCCGGGTGGGGAGCCCGACGTTGGTGCGGGTGCCGGTGACGACGTAGCCCTTGACGCCGCCGGCGAGGGCGTTGCGCACGGCGCCGATGTCGTCGGCGGCGGACAGGGCGAGGCCGTTGGGCCAGCCCGCGGCTCGGGTCTCCGACAGCAGGGTCAGGCCGGAGCCGTCGGGGAGGTGGACGTCGGCGACGCAGATGTCGCGGGGGTTGCCGATGCGGGGACGAGCCTCCGCGACGGACGAGGCCTCGATGACATCGCGCACACCGAGCGCCCACAGGTGGCGGGTGACGGTGGAACGGACGCGCGGGTCGGCCACGACCACCATGGCGGTCGGCTTGTTCGGGCGGTAGGCGACCAGGCTTGCAGGCTGCTCGAGGAGAACGGACACCAGGCCTCCTGGGGTGCGGGACGGGGCCGGCTCGTGGGGGGTGAAGCCGGGACGAACCGTGCTTTCAAGGTCACAGTCGTCTTCGGCACCGAACGCGTCCGCCTTTAGAGAATGATCACGATCTGGTGAGTAACAATCCGAGCAATTCGGACACGCTGTCGATCATTCGAAGACCGAACGGTTTCGCACTTTGTCGATAAGGGGCCGAAAGTGGCCGTGTCGACAAAGTGACGGAACGTTTCGCGGGCCGGACCGGGCCCGGGTACGAGGACGTGGGGGGACGGGTCGGCCGCTCAGCGCGACTGCGGGCCGCGGCGCTGCGGCAGCGTCACGATCGACGCGTCGCCGGGCGCGGCCGGCGGCAGACCCGCGACCTGCGCCAGCAGATCGCACCACGAGGCGAGGTGCGCCGCGGTGTCCGGGACGCCGCCCAGGCCCTCGCGCGGCGTCCAGGACGCCCGGATCTCGATCTGGGAGGCCGACGGCCGCGCGGAGAGCCCTCCGAAGTAGTGGGAACTCGCGCGCGTGACCGTGCCGCTGGGCTCGCCGTAGGTCAGCCCGCGCGCCTGGAGCGCACCGGTGAGCCAGGACCAGCAGACGTCCGGCAGCAGCGGGTCCGCGGCCATCTCCGGCTCCAGTTCGGCCCGCACCAGCGTCACCAGCCGGAAGGTGCCGTGCCAGGCGTCGTGCCCGGCCGGGTCGTGCAGCAGCACCAGCCGTCCGTCCGCCAGGTCCTCGTCGCCGTCGACGACCGCCGCCTCCAGGGCGTACGCGTACGGGGCGAGCCGCTTCGGCGGAGGCACCGGCTCCACCTCGATCTGCGGCCGCAGCCGCGCGGCCCTGAGCGCCTCGACGGCGGCCGCGAAGGGCGGCGGAGCCGCACTCCCCGTACGCCGGGAATCCTCCTCGGTGCCCTTCGTCTCGTCCATTCCGCCAGCGCCGTCCGACAGTCGTCCCTGAGCCGCAGCCATGCGGGGAAGATTAAGCGGAACAGCGACCGGGCGCAGGGAGGGACACCCGCGTGCGGGCGCGATGTCCGGATCACGCGGTCCCGCGCGGGCGCCCCCGCGCCGCTCGCGCGCGGTCGCACCCGTGGTCCGGCACTGTCCGAGGGGCATGCGAGACTTGCCGGTGTGAGTGCCGAACAGAGCCCCGCGGGCAAGCAGCCGACCGCCACGTACGACTCCGCGTTCCTCAAGGCGTGCAGGCGTGAGCCGGTGCCGCACACCCCCGTGTGGTTCATGCGGCAGGCCGGGCGCTCGCTGCCGGAGTACCGCAAGGTGCGCGAGGGCATCCCGATGCTCGAGTCCTGCATGCGGCCGGAACTGGTCACCGAGATCACCCTCCAGCCCGTGCGCCGGCACGGCGTGGACGCGGCGATCTTCTTCAGCGACATCGTGGTCCCGCTCAAGGCCATCGGCATCGACCTCGACATCAAGCCGGGCGTCGGCCCGGTCATCGAGAAGCCGATCCGCACCCGCGCCGACCTGGCCCGGCTGCGCGACCTCACCCCCGAGGACGTCTCGTACGTCACCGAGGCCTTCGGCCTGCTCACCCGCGAGCTCGGCGCCACCCCGCTGATCGGCTTCGCGGGCGCCCCGTTCACCCTCGCCAGCTACCTCGTCGAGGGCGGTCCGTCCCGCAACCACGAGCACACCAAGGCGCTCATGTACGGCGACCCGCAGCTGTGGGCCGACCTGCTGGACCGCCTCGCCGAGATCACGGCCGCCTTCCTCAAGGTGCAGATCGAGGCGGGCGCGAGCGCGGTCCAGCTCTTCGACTCCTGGGTCGGCGCCCTGGCCCCCGCGGACTACCGCCGCTTCGTGCAGCCGGCCTCCCGCAAGGTCTTCGAGGCCGTCGCCGGGTACGGCGTGCCGCGCATCCACTTCGGCGTCGGCACCGGTGAGCTCCTGCGCGACATGGGCGAGGCCGGCGCGGACGTCGTCGGCGTCGACTGGCGGGTCCCGATGGACGAGGCCGCCCGCCGGGTCGGCCCCGGCAAGGCGCTCCAGGGGAACCTGGACCCCGCCGTCCTCTTCTCCACCCCGCAGGCGGTCGAGACCAGGACCCGCGAGATCCTGGACGCCGCGGCGGGCCTGGAGGGCCACGTCTTCAACCTCGGCCACGGCGTCCTGCCCGACACGGACCCGGATGCGCTGAGCCGCCTCGTGGAGTACGTGCACACGCAGACCGCGCGCTGAGGACCGTCGGCGCGTCGGTCCACCGGGCCGCCCGGCCACGGCGCGCTCCGAGCGGCCGGTCCGGCACCACTGCGCACCTGCGCGCACCGCGGCACGATGCCCTCGACCGAGCGGCTGCCCGTGCTCGCCCGCGGCCACCGGCCGGCGCACGGGACCGGCGCGGCACGGTGCGCCCGGCGCTCGTGTGACCGGCGCGGCAAGGCGCGCCCGGCGCCCGCCTGACCGGCGTGAAGGCCGGGGCGTCAGGAAGTCCGCCGGGGTCCCCGGTCGCCGCGAGTGCGGGGACGGTCTCCCGCGCCGTACCTCCCGGCGCCGCCGTGCTCAGTGTGCCGCCGACCCCGTCAGCACCTCCGCCGCCGCCACCCCCGAAGCGGCGCTCGCGCCGTGGGTGAAGATCCGGGCCGCTCCGGTGCCGCAGGTGCCCGGCAGGCCCATCTCCACCACGATCGCGTCCGGCCGTGCGGCGGTGAGGCCGGTGACCGCGCGGTCCATCCAGGCGTGCCGGGCCGCGTCGCGGGCGACGATCACCAGCGGTCGCCCCGCGGCCGGTTCCAGTGCGCAGCTCTCCAGGGCGACCGTCCCCTCCTCCAGTTCCTGACCGCGCACCCGCACGGAGGTCGTGCCCGGCAGCCGTTCCCGCAGCGGATCGGCGACACCCCACGGGGTCTGGTTGCCGACGGCCAGGTTGGTGAGCGGCGCCAGTTCCACCACGTGCGGCGCGGCGGTCAGCGGCAGGGCGTCCCGCGCGGCCCCGGTGAGGCGGACGGCGCGGCGTGCGGCGACCTGGCCGACGGGGTCCGCGGCCACCGGTACGGCGCCGGGGGACCCGGCCGGCCCCAGTCCCGCCGACCAGTCGGCGAACTCCCGTACCCGGCCCGCCGCCTCGGCCAGCCGTTCCTCCGGCAACTCCCCGGTGCCCACCGCGGTGACCAGCGCCTCGACCAGCAGATCGACGGTGGCCTCCTCGGCGTTCTCGCCGCCCACGCAGACGGCGTCCACCCCGGCGGCGACGGCCTTGGCCGTGGCCCCGTCGATTCCGTACCGGGCGGTGACGGCGCCCATCTCGATGGCGTCGCTCACGATCAGGCCGTCGAAGCCCAGTTCGTCGCGGAGCAGACCCTGGAGGATGCGCCGGCTGAGCGTGGCGGGCAGGTCGGGGTCGTAGGCGGGCACGAGCAGGTGGCCGCTCATGACGGCACGGACGCCCGCGGCCACGGCGGCGCGGAACGGCGGCAGGGCCTGGGCGACGATCTCCTCCCGCGCGGCACCGTAGGCCGGCAGGTCGTGGTGGGAGTCCACGGCGACGTCACCGTGGCCGGGGAAGTGCTTGACGCAGGCGGCGACCCCGGAGGACTGAAGCCCCCGGATCCACGCGGTGGTGTGCCGGGACACCACCTCCGGTCCGGCGCCGAAGGAGCGTACGCCGATGATCGGGTTGTCGGGGTTCGAGTTGACGTCCGCGCTCGGCGCGTAGTCGAGGCTCACCCCGGCCGCGTGCAACTGCCGGCCCAGGTCGGCGGCGACGGCCTCGGTCAGCTCCGTGTCGTCGACGGTGCCGAGGGCGAGGTTGCCGGGCCGGGAGGAGCCGGTGGCGGACTCGATGCGGGTGACGTCCCCGGCCTCCTCGTCGATGGCCACGATCAGCGCGGGGTTCTCCGCGCGCAGCCGTGCCGTCAGCCGGGCGACCTGCTCGATGGAGACGATGTTGCGGGAGAAGAGCACGACGGAGGCCAGTCCGTCGGAGATGTCACGCAGGATCCAGTCGGGTGGCTCGGTGCCCACGAATCCGGGCTGGAGAACGGAGAGTGCGAGCCGACGCAACTCGCTGCTGGGCCTGCTGGAGGACATCGGCACCGGGCCTTTCGGTCGGGGAGCTTGGTATAGACCAAGATGCTGCGCGCTCAGATTAACCAGACGTGTCAAGAGGGGGCCGGTCGGCGCGCGGACGTCAACTGGGTTGCGTCCGGCGGGTGTTGACAGTGTTCCTTGGTCTAGTCCATTGTGAGGCGCAAGTTCGGCGAGGGACGCATGCGGCACGAGCGTCTTCCCGTCGGCGCCCTGCCGCGGCCGGCCGTCAAGGCCGCTCCCGCGGTGACGACTTCCGTGACGACCACCCCGGACGAGACGACCACCCGGACGGGGGCGCGGACCGGGTCGTCCCCGACCGGGGAGACCCCGTCCCTCCGAGCCGCCCTCGTCGCCCCGCTCCGCGCCGGACGCGAGCGGGCCCCGCTGCCCACCGACCTCATGCGCGACGGCCCGACCTCCGTCGCGCACACCGCCGACGCCCGAACGAGGCGACGGCGAGGATCTGGAGCACCCATGGCGACGCCCGATTCCTTCCTCCACCGAGCCCCGTCGGCCATCCCCTACTTCAGCGCGGACGCCGACACCTACCTGGCCCGCACCCAGCTGCGCGACCTCGACAAGACACGACCCCTGCGGGTGCTGTCCGAGGAGGACTTCGCCCACTGGCAGACCTACGGATACGTCGTGGTGAAGGAGGCGATCCCCGCCTCGGCCGCCCGGCGGCTCCTCGACTTCGCCTGGGAGTTCCAGGGCCTCGACCCCGCCCGGCCCGACACTTGGTACCAGGACCGCGAGTACCGCTCCGACCTGGACCGGGAACTGCACATCTACGGCTTCGTCGAGGCGTACCACCACCAGCTCATCTGGGACAGCCGCCAGACACAGCGCGTCTACGACGCCTTCGTGGACGTGTGGGACTGCGAGGAGCTGTGGGTCACCCTGGACCGCCTCAACCTCAACCCGCCCAACACCGGCAACCGCGACCGCGCCCTCATCGACAAGCCGGACCGCGGCTTCGACATCGAGCTGCACTGGGACGTCGACACATCCCTCGGCGTCCTGCCCCAGCGCGTGCAGGGCATCATCGCGCTCGACGACACCGCGCCGGACCACGGCGGCTTCCAGTGCTGTCCCGAGCTGTTCCGCCGCTTCGACCGCTGGAAGGCGCTCCAGCCCGACGACCGCGATCCGATCCGCCCCGCGATCGACCGAGAGGACATGCCCGTCGTCCGGCCCGACCTGGAAGCCGGCGACCTGCTCATCTGGAACGGCCTGCTGGCCCACGGAGTGGCGCCCAACACCTCCGGCGACGGCGTGCGCGCGGTCCAGTACCTGTCGATGATGCCCGCGCTCGAGTCCCACCGGACCCTGCGCGACTCCCGCGTCCACTCCTGGCGCACCCTCGCCACCCCCGAGTGGAACGCCACGCTCCTCGGCGACGCCCGCCGGCCCGAGTCCGAGCGCTACGGTCACGCCGAACTGAACGAACTGGGCGCCAAACTGCTGGGCCTGAAGTCCTGGCACGGGGAAGACGCCACCGACCGGGACGGGGCCACCGACGACGCCACCGGGGAAGCCGCATGCGCAGCATCTGCCTGACCCTGCCCACCAACCGGCACTGCCCGGACGCCATCACGGCCCTCGGCGCCGAAGCGGCCTACGCCGTCGACCACTTCGACATCGATGTCCAGCTACTGGTCCTCGACTCCTGCCCGCCCCCGGTCCACGCCGAACACGCCGAGGCCGTACGGCGCATGCCCGCGCACCCCCGGATCACGGCGCACCACCTCGACGAGGCCGCCCAGCGCGACTTCCTGCGACGGGTCACGGCCCACGCCGGCGAGGCCGAGCCGGACCTGCTCCTCGACCTGATGCTCCCGGACGGCGTCTCCTACGGCGCCTGCACCAACCGCGCCTTCCTGATCGCGGCGGCGCTCGGCTGCGACTCCGTCCACCGCAGGGACTCCGACAGCCGGTACCAGAGCCTGCACGGCCGTACGGTCTTCCCCGTCCACCACGAGCTGCTCTCGCTCGGCGGACGCGCCGCCGACGCCGTGCCGCACGTCACGGAGTCCACCCTGCCGGACCCCCTCATGGACCGTCGGGTGGCCATGGTGGGCAGCTCCTTCGTGGGCGAACTCTCCGTCGACATCGCGCGGATACGCGACGCCGACCCGGAGGTCTACCACGACGTCGTCGCCCTGTGGGCGCCCGGACACTGGTCCGCCGAGCGGAAGCGGGAGCTGGTCGAGGAGTCCTTCCGCGGCGCGGGCACCGACCCCTTCACCGGCGACCGCTCGCTGCTCGCGCTGGTCGACCCGATGCGGGTGGACATGTGCAACATCGCCTTCCACGCCGGCACCGTCACCGAGCGGGTGCCGCTGCCGCCCGCCAGGGACACCATCGGCAGCGACTACTTCCTCATCCACCTGGTGCACGACGCCCGGCTGCCCGGCGTGCTGCACAACCGGCACATCGTCAACCACCACACCGGCGAGCGCAGGACCGGACCGGGCTTCCTCGCCTACCAGACGCGCTTCGCCAAGTTCCTCCTGTCGATGCTCCACTTCCACTTCGTCTACGACCGGATGGCCGAGGCCGGCGACACGCTGCTGGACGAGCACGGCAGGCCCCGCCCCGCCGCGGTCGCCGCCCTGGCCCGCGAGAGCACGCGTCTGGACCCCGCGGAGAACGTCCGCCGGCTCGACACCCTGGACACCGCCTACCGACGACTCGGCGGCCGGTACGCAGAGTTCGCCGGTCTGCTGGCCGGCCGGCGCGAGCGCCTCCTCGACGAGGCGCGCGGCGACATGGCGGACTTCGCGCTGCTGACGGAGGCGTGGGAAGGGCTGGTGGCCGCGGCCGGGACCACCTCCCTCCCGTCGTCGGCCGGGCAGCCGGGGCGGGCCCGGTGACGGCC
Source organism: Streptomyces mutabilis (assembly GCF_046628145.1). Taxonomy (NCBI): domain Bacteria; kingdom Bacillati; phylum Actinomycetota; class Actinomycetes; order Kitasatosporales; family Streptomycetaceae; genus Streptomyces; species Streptomyces mutabilis. The sequence goes on from NZ_CP176874.1 coordinate 6,040,641, forward strand.
GCCCTCGGCGAATCCCTGGCCGCGGCCCTCGCCGCCGCCCCCGGGGACCGGATCGTCTACGACCTGACCGGCATCGAGCGCCGCTACGACGCCCTGTGCCGCGAACTCCCGGACGTCCGGGTGCGGTTCGCGATGAAGGCATGCCCGCTCCACGAGGTCCTCGCCCTGCTGGCGCGCAAGGGCGCGGGGGTCGACGCGGCGAGCCCCGGCGAGGTGGCGCAGGCATTGCGGGCCGGCGTGCCGACCGGGCGGATGCACTACGGCAACACCGTCAAGTCGGACCGGAACATCGCCGACGCCCACCGGCTCGGCATCCGCACCTTCGCGACCGACAGCCTCCAGGACGTGGCCGCCCTCGCCGTCCACGCCCCCGGCGCCCGCGTCTTCTGCCGGGTGGCGACCGGCGGGGCGGGCGCCGTGTGGGGACTGAGCCACAAGTTCGGATGCCCGCCCGGCGACGCCGTACGGGTCATGGAACGGGCCCGGGACCTGGGGCTGGTGCCGGCCGGACTGTCCGTGCACGTCGGCTCCCAGCAGATGACGGGAGAGGCGTGGCACACGGCCCTGGAGGACCTGGGCGCCGTCCTGCACGCCCTGGACCTGCGGGGCATCCGCGTCGACCACGTCAACCTCGGCGGCGGCCTGCCCGCGCTCGGCTACCGGGACCGGCACGGCACCCCGCTCGAACCGCCGCTGGACAAGATCTTCGCGGTGATCCGGGAGGGCACGGACGAGCTGCGCCGCGTCCACGGAGGTCCCCTGGAGTTCGTCATCGAGCCCGGACGGCACCTCGTCGCCGACCACGGCGCGATCCGCGCGCACGTCGCCCGTCTCACCGAGCGCCGCGGGGCGGACGGCGAGCGTCGGTACTGGCTCTACCTGAGCTGCGGCAAGTTCAACGGTCTGTACGAGATGGACGCGATCCAGTACCCGCTGGTCTTCCCGGGCCACGCCGGCGGGCCGTACGTCCCGGCCGTCGTCGCCGGACCCACCTGCGACAGCGACGACGCCTACGCCCACGACGCGGGGCTGGTCCCGGTGCCGAGGGCGCTGGCCTCGGGCGACCCGGTCTGGGTGCTGTCCAGCGGCGCCTACGCGACCGGCTACACGACCCTGGGCTTCAACGGCTTCGCCCCGCTTCCCCACGCCTGGGCCGGCCGGCCGGACGGGGGCGGCGCCGATGGCTGAGACCGTGCGCGTACGCCGCATCGCCGACGAGGACTGGGACGCCGTCGTGGCGCTGGAGCGGGACGCCTACACGGGACTGGGCCTCTCGGAGGGCCGGGCGGTGCTCCAGTCCCGGGCAGCGGCCTCGCCGGACACCTGCTTCGTCCTGGACGTCGGCGCCCGCACGGCCGGCTACGTGCTGGCCCTGCCCTACCCCTTCCGCCGCTACCCGGACCTGGAACAGGCCGAGGACACGGCGACCGTCTCCGGCCCCGGCAACCTCCACCTGCACGACATCGTCGTGGCGCCGGGCCTGCGCCGCCGGGGCCTGGCCCGGCACCTCCTGCGGCACCTCGCCGGCACCGCCCGGGCGCGCGGGGACGAACGGATCTCCCTGGTCGCCGTCGGCGCTACCGAGCCCTTCTGGTCGGTACGCGGCTTCGTGACGCACCCGGGGGTCGTGCCCACCGGAGCCTACGGCGCTGAAGCCGTGTACATGTCCCGGCCGGTCCCGGCGGCCCCCGCCCTTCCTCCGTCCCTGCGCGAAGTGAGCTGATGCGCGTGTCCCGTCTCCACGACCCCTTCCTGCGCGGCCAATTGGCCATCGCCGCGCTGTTCCTCTCCCTCGGCTTCCAGTACGCCACCTGGGCCGCGCGGATTCCGGCCATCAAGTCCGACCTGGGGCTGACCGCCGCCGAAGTGGGAGTGCTCCTGATGGCCGCGGGGGTCGGAGCGGCGGTGTCCTTCCCCCTGGTCGCCTGGCTGATGCGGCACCTCGGCTCCCGGCGGCTCGCCCTTCTGTCCCAGCTCGGTCTGGCCCTGCTGCTGCTCGCCCTGGCCACCGCCCCGAACTATCCGCTGGCTCTCCTGGTGATGTGCGCCGACGGCATCCTGGTGGGCTGCCTGAACGTGGCCATGAACGCGCAGGGCGCGGCCCTGGAGGCGCGGCACGAGCGCAACACCATGGCGAAGCTGCACGCGACGTTCAGCGCCGGGTCCCTGCTCGCGGCCCTGGTCGCCTCGGGCATGACCGCCGCCACCGGGTCAGTCGTCGCGCACTTCGGAGTGGCCGTCGTCCTCCTCGTGGTCCTGGGCGCGTCCGCGCGCACGGGACTGCTCGACGACGACGCACCGGTCGGTCCGAAGCCGGAACGGCGCCGCTGGACCGTCCCGTCCCGCCCGACCCTGTGGATGTGCTGCGCCATGGTCTTCGGCACGGTCGCCGAGGGCGCCATGAACGACTGGTCCGCGCTCTACCTGAAGGACGTCGCCGAGGCGTCGGCGGAACTGACGCCTCTGGGTATCGCCGTGGTGTCGGGAATGATGGTCGTCGCCCGCCTCTTCGCCGACGGCTGGCGGGGCCGCTGGGGCGACGCACGGGTCGTCCTGGTGGGCAGCGCGGTGGCCGGCGCCGGGCTCGCCGTCGCCCTGGTCAGCGGCGGTGTCGCCCCGGCCCTGGCCGGCTTCGCCTGCATGGGCCTGGGCATCGCGGCCGTGACCCCCTGCGTCTACGCGGCCGCCGCCCGGCAGGGCTCGGACGCGCTGACCCTCGTCGCCGCCATGGGGACCACCGGTCTGCTGGCCGGTCCGCCCCTCATCGGCTTCATCGCGGGCGCGAGCAGCCTGGCGTGGGGCATGGGGGCCGTGGCCGCCTCCGCGGTCGCCGTCTCGCTGTGCAGCACACGCATCCGCTGGACCCCGGCACCGGCCGCCCGGGGCGAGACGTCGCCCGTCTGAGCACCCGCCTCCGCCGGTCGACGCGGCCATGCGTCAGCCGTCGGACGCAGGAGCGGAAACGAGCCAATCTGCTGACCGATTCTTCTGCTTGACCTCGCCATGGGTTCGCAGAACAGAATATCGCTGGTCCAGACCAATGGGTGACTCGGCTCGGACCGAGACCCGGCGCCGTGCCCTGCCCGAAAGGCGACACCATGGTGCACGCGCACCCCAGCACCGACGACGTGTGAAGCCTTCCGCCCGAGGGGCGAGTCCCCTGTTCAGGGCAGCCCGGTGCACACGGAGGAAACACTCGCCCGGACCGTGCGTTCCTGCTCCGCGTGGTCCGAATACCGCGAAGGGTGTCAATGTTTCACCATGTCGAGAAGAGGCATGTGTACGACGCGGTGCGTGGTGCGCAGCGAGAAGTCATTCTGACCATCCCGGGGGAGAGTGCGCTGACGCGGAACTCACCGGATGTCGAGGCCGTCCACGACATGGGGGACCGAGGTACGCGTGTGCACGTGTTCGTCCCTCCCGGGGCGGACGGACCCGGCACGGCACAGGGGCGGGAGCTCGCACGGCTCGCCGCACGCCAGGTGCGGATCTCGCGGACTCCGCAGGCGACGACCCGCATGGCGTTGATCGACCGGCGGTCCCTGGTCGTCGCGGAGAACGAGCGCGACTACGAGGACGGCGGGATGGTCGGCCGGCAGCTCCCCTTCATCGGGATGATCGCCGGCAGCCTGGTGTCCGGTGTTCTGCCGTCCGGCGACCCGCGCGAGACAGGCGGCGCGCCGTGGCACCTGGAGCCACGGACGCAGGAAGTGCTCCGGCAGCTCGCCCATGGCGCCACGGACGAGGCCGCCGCCCGTGAACTCGGCATGGCACTGAGGACCTACCGCCGCGTCGTGTGCCGGATCATGACGCGGCTTCAGGCGCGCAGCCGTTTCCAGGCCGGCATCATGGTGGCACGGCGCGACTGGGTGTCGTAGGACCCTGCGCGCGGACTCAGCCGCCCGCGCCGCTGTCGGGCAGCGCGAGGTATTCCGGCCGGCCGCGCGCCCAGTCGACGGTCTGCCGCAGCCCGTCGCGCAGCGCGGTGCGGCAGGTCCAGCCGAGAACCTCACGGGCCTTGCGCGTGTCCGGCACGCGGCGCCGCAGGTCCTCGTAGGCCGGACCGAGCTGGTCGCCCGTGTCCACCGGGACCGCCCGCACTCCGGCACCGGCCAGGTCGACGACGAGACGTACGGCCTCACCGACGGTGGTCTCCTGCATGCTGCCGATGTTGAAGGCCTGGTCCGCGGAGCGGCGGCTCTCGGCGGCCATGACCGTCCCCTCCACGCAGTCGCTGACGTGGGTGAACGCGCGGGTCTGCCGCCCTCCGTCGTAGACGAGGGGCGGCAGGCCGTTGAGGACGCGGTGCACGCTCCGGCTGATGACGTACGCGGGTCGCTGTCTCGCCCCGTACACGTTGAAGTAGCGGACCACCGTCGCCCCGAGCCCGTGGGCGCGGGAGAAGGCGAACGTCATGTGCTCCGCGAGCGCCTTGCTGGAGGAGTAGGTCCACCGGTCGGCGGTGGTGGGCCCGAGCACCCGGTCGCCGTCCTCGGGCCAGGGCACCGAGGGGTTCTTGCCGAAGACCTCACTGGTGCTGGCCACGACCGGCCTCGCGCCCGCCCGTGCCGCCGCCTCCAGGACGTGGCGGGTGCCGGTGAGATTGATGTCGATCACATCCAGCGGCCGGGCCAGATACTGGTCCACCCCGACCACCGCGGCCAGGTGGAAGACGACGTCGGTCCCGGGCCGGACGGCGGACCGCACGGCCGCCGCGTCACGGATGTCACCGACCACCGGTCTCACCTGGTCACGGACCGCGTCGGGCAGGTCGGACGGCATGGGCCCGGTGTCGAACACGGTGACCTCGTCCCCGCGCTCCACCAGGCGTTCCACGAGGTGGCTTCCGACGAACCCGCAGCCCCCGGTGACGACGGCTCGTACGGGGCTCATCGGCCGATTCCCCGGTAGACGTATCCCTGGCCGCGCAATTCCTCGATCCTCTCCTTGGAGTAGTAGGCCCTTCCGTCCATGAGCAGACAGGGCCGTGCCACGGGCAGCGCGGCGAAATCGATGTCCCTGAACGGCCGGTGAAGGGCCAGCACCGCCACGCAGTCCGCGTCGCGCACGGCCTCCTCCACGGTGGCGTCCGGCCGGATACCGAGCAGTTCCTCGGCCTGGTCCGGGTCGACCAAGGGGTCGTGGACGCGAATCCGCAGGCCGGCCTTGGTCAGTACGTCGATCACGCCCCGCACGGGGCTGCTGCGCAGATCCCCGGTGTCGTTCTTGAAGGCCAGCCCCAGGATCGCCACGGTCCTCGACTCCCGCCCTTTGCCGAGCGAGGCGAGTCCGTCGACGATGAGGTCGGCGGAGTACTCCGGCATGCCGTCGTTGACGGTGCGGCCCACCTTCGCGGTCCAGATGTCCAGGTCCCGCCGGGCGGCCTCGTGCCAGACCATCCACGGATCCTTGGTCAGGCACGAGCCGCCGACCCCCACGCCGGGACGCAGGATGTTGACGTGCCCGTCGCCCTTGGGGATCGAGTTGGCCGCCGCGATCACGTCGAGCACGTCCACTCCGTACAGGGCGCAGAACTTGGCCAGCTCGTTGGCGAGCGCGATGTTGACGTCTATCCACCAGTTGTCGGCGAGCTTCACCGTCTCGGCGGCCTCCAGGGAGTCCTGCGCGATCACCTCGACGCCGAGGGACCGCCGCCAGAACTCCGCCGCGACCGTCGAACTGCGCTCGTCGATCCCGCCGACCACGATCGGGAGGGTGCGCAGCTCGGCGAGGGCGGTGGACTCGGCGAGCCGCTCGGGCGAGTAGGCGAGCAGGAAGTCCTCTCCCGCGCGCAGCCCGGACGCTTCCAGCGACGAGGCCACGAGAGAGCGGGTCGTCCCCGGCGGGACCGTGCTCTTCACCACGTACAGCTGGCCGGGGCGGGCGTGCGCGCCGAGGATCGCGCAGGCGGCACGCAGTTGTCTGTCGTCCAGGGCTCCGCCCTCGCGGACGGGGGTGCCGACGGTGATGAGGACGACGTCGGCCGAGGCCGCCGCGGCGCAGTCGTCGGTGACGCGCAGACGGCCGGCCGCCAGGCCGCGCCGCACCATCTCCGGCAGCCCACGCTCCTCGAAGCGCACGACGCCGGCGCCGAGTTCGTCCACCAGCCGGACGTCGATGTCGACGCCGATCACGTCCAGACCCCGGTCGGCGAGCGTCGCCGCCACGCAGGAACCCACGTACCCCAGACCGACCACCGCGACCGTCGGTCTCTCGGGCAACGAGATGTTCTCCGGCAGAACCCGGCATTCGTTCACACGCGTCTCCTGATGAGTGTGCTGGGAGCCGAAGGGCCGTGCAGCGCGCGGATTCGTCTGCGCGGTGGCGGTCCGTTCGCCGCACAGGTCCGCGTGACCCGGGGCCCGCGGACCGGGGTGTGTCGTCCGAGGGCGGAAACAGGCGGCACGGCGCCGTACCTTCGGCAGGATGCGGAAGAAACCAAAGGTGACCACACTTTCCGCGACCGGGCCACCGCCGCGGCCATAAACTGCCACCGCCCAAGGGTGCGGTGATCCGGTGGTGGCAGCTTCTGGCCGATTGTTTGGAGGTCGCTCCGCGGTGTGCTGGAGTAATGGCCATCGCCGGACTCGGGCCGTCATTGTCGGCGGGAAACCATTCGTGCGACTTCCTGGAGAAGGAGAGCGATCTCTTGATCATCTGGATCAACGGGGCTTTCGGCAGCGGAAAGACGACCCTGGTCGCCGAGCTGCGCAATAGATTTCCCACGGCCCTGGTGTTCGACCCCGAGACGGTGGGGGACATGCTCGGGAGCATCGTGGCCTCGCCGTCGGGAGATTTCCAGGACATTCCGCTCTGGCGTACCGAGGTCGCGGCCATCGCCGCCGGCCTGGTGAACCAGTACCGGCGTCCCCTGCTCGTGCCGATGACGCTGCTGGAGAAGGAGTACGTGGCGGAGATCTTCGGCCTGCTCGAAAAGGCCGCCGTCCACGTCCACCATTTCTTCATCGACGTCCCCGCGGAAGTCCTTGCGGCGCGTATCGACGGACGAACCGAGCACGACGACCCCGAGGCCGAAGCCGCGAGCCGTGCCTGGTGCAAGCAGCAGATCCAGCCCTGCATCCGGAAGGCACGCGAACTCCCCGCGACGGTGGTGCGTCTCGACGGTGAGAAACCGACGGACGCGCTTGCGGACGAAATCGTCGAAAGGGTCGGACCGCTCTTCTTTCCGGAGGCGACATGAGTGTCCCGAAGCAGGCGTCGGCAGATTACCGGGACCCCCGATGCACGCTCCGTGTCGAGTTCACCGCCCAGGACGCCCCCGAACAACTGGTCGCGGCGCTGGACGAGTGGGGATTCGCCATCGCCGCGATGCGGGAGTTCGAGGAACCCGACGCGGTACTGAAGGAGTTGTCCACGGCGCTGAACCTCGGTCCGCCCTACGTCCCCTCCCTCTACCGGCAGGAGGAGGCGAAGGACTACTCGGCCGCCTACAGCGACATCCGAAGCGACCCGGACGACCTCCACCCGGGGTTCAGCAGGACCACGGGGCAGGACTGGCACGTGGACGGCCTGCTCGACGACGTCGGCGTCATCAAGACGACGATCCTCTGGTGCGTTCGTCCCGCCCACCGCGGTGGCGAGACCCTGATTTTCAACTCCCTCGCCGCGTTCCTCCGGCTCCGCGCGGCGGACCCGGAGGCGGCCGAGGCGCTCATGGCCCCGACCGCCCTCCTGAGGCGGTCCACGCTTCCCGGGGTCGACCACTCGCGCACCGGTCCGGTCTTCGCCCTCGACGAGAACGGGGAGCTCGTCACCCGCTACACGGACAACGACACCTGTGAATGGGATCACTCGGCGGGTGCGCACGGCGCACTGCGCAGGGCGCTGTCCTTCCTCGCGGAGCAGTCGCGCCAGGCACACAGCCGGCTCGCCGTCCGTCTGGGCGCAGGCGAGGCGCTGATCTTCCGAAACGACAGGCTGTCGCACGGCCGGGAGGCGTACGTCGACACCGCTCGGGCCCGCCGCCACCTCGTCCGCGCGCTGTACACGAAGGCCCCCGTGGCAACCGACCATTCCACGTCCCGCTGAATCCGCCGGACGTGTTCCGAGGAGAGCCGGTGGCAACCGAACAACGAACCCGTCGTGCGCCCGCGACCGAGACGAGCAGCACCCAGCGCATACGCGAGGTCCTGGCCGGCTTCCGGCGGTGTGAGAACGCCGCGGCCGAGTCCGTGAACCTCGTACCGAGCGAGAACCGGTTGTCGCCCCTGGCCCGGCTGCCGCTGCGCAGCGACTTCTACAACCGGTACTTCTTCAACGACGGACTCGACCCGGACTTCTGGCAGTTCCGCGGTGGCCAGCAGGTCGCCGAACTGGAGACCGAACTGGCCGTCCACAACCTCGCGCAGCTGTCCGGAGCTTCCCACGTCAATGTGCGTCCCATCTCCGGCATGTCCGCCATGATGATCGCCATGGCGGGGCTGGCCGGCCCGCCCGGCGGCACGGTCGTGTCCATCGACTCCGCCTCCGGCGGCCACTACGCCACGGAGGACGTCGCCCGGCGGCTCGGGTTCCGTTCGCGCTGCGTGCCCGTCGTACGGGGGAGCGTGGACACCGCCCTGCTGACGCGGTTCCTGAGCGAGGACCAGCCGCGGCTCGTGTACCTCGACTTCCAGAACTGCCGCTGGGAACTCGACGTCGCCGCTGTGTCCGCCCTCGTGCGCGAGCACTCGCCGGACACCCTGCTGCACGTCGACTGCAGCCACACCCTGGGCCTGGTGCTCGGCGGGGCGATGGCCAACCCGCTCGACCAGGGGGCCGACAGCATGGGCGGATCCACCCACAAGACCTTCCCCGGGCCCCACAAGGGCGTGCTGATGACCCGCAGCGACACGGTGCGGGACCGGCTGCGGGACGCCCAGTTCCGGATGGTCAGCAGCCATCACTTCGCCGAGACGATGGCACTGGGCTTCGCGGCGGCGGAGTTCGCCCACTTCGGACGCGCGTACGCCCGACAGGTGATCGCCAACGCCAGGTTCCTCGGAGAGAGCCTGCACGAGGCCGGCTTCGACGTGGTCACCGACGACGGGCACGTCACCGAGACGCACCAACTGTGGGTCAGGATCGGTGACGCCGCCGCCACCACGGCCTTCTCGCAGCGCCTGTTCGAGCAGGGCATCCGGGTCAACGTACAGGTGGACCTGCCCGGGGTGCCCGGCCCGGCTCTCCGCCTCGGTGTGAACGAGCTGACGTTCGTGGGCGGCGGCCCGGAGGCGCTGACCGCACTCGTCGACGAGTTCTCCGGCGCCCGGGCCGGCCGCACCGCCGACGGCAAGGGCGCACAGCGCGTGCGCGACGCCTGCGGAGCCCCGTACCACTTCACCGACCTGGCATAGGCCGTGCGGCGTCCGCGCGGACGTCGGTCACTGATGGAGGCGATATGCCGAAGAAACCCGTGATCGTCATCGACTCGGGGTACTACTCGCTGTCCGACGACTCGGTCGAGGGCGTCGGCCTGCGGCTCTCGGAGATCGCGCAGCCGCTCAGCCGGCGCTACACCGTCCGGATCCTCGCCCGTACCGCCGGCAACCCCGTCCACGTCGGGGACGCCGAACTCGTCGGCTCCGAGGACGCGGAGAAGGCCGTCGCCGCCGCCGACGCGGTCATGTTCTTCGACACGGCGAACCGGGAGAACGTGGAGCACGCGGTCGCCGGACGCAAGCTGATCATCGGTGAGTGCCGCGCGCCCATCGAGCACATGCACTTTCCCTCCGTGCTCCGTCACGAGGACCCGACGGGCGAGCACCAGCGGTACCTCAACACCTACCGGCGGCAGCTCGAAGTGAGCCATCACTTCGTGTGCAGGTCCCGCTCCGAAAGGTCGGGCCTGCTCCCCGCGCTGTGCGCCGCCGGCCGCATCCGCCCCGTCGACCTGGAGCGGTCGCGGACCCTGGACCACCTGATCAGCACCGTCCCGGTCGGGTTCAGCGAACACAGCGCGGCGGCGGCCGACCGCGCTCCCGCGACGCCCATGGCCGACTTCCTGTGGACCGGCGGTGTCTGGAGCTGGTACGAGCCCCTGATGCTGGTCGACGCCATGAGTCTGTTGCGCGACAGGGGAGTGGACTCGACGGCCGCGTTCCTCTACGGAGTGCCGGCGCCCGACAGCCGGGACCTGCTGACCGCGGTCGCCGAGCGCATCGAGCGACACGGGCTGACCGACCGCGTGAGGATCAACTCCCGGCGCGTCCCTCTTTCCGAGCGCGACCGGTACCTCAAGGCGGCCAAGGCCTACGTCTGCGTCAGCAAGCCGGGGGCGGAGAACGAGACGGGCATCCGGCTGCGGCTGCGGGACAGCCGCCTGCACGGGATCCCGAGCATCGTCGACGGATTCGGGCTGACCGGCGAACTCGTCGCCGAGGAGAACCTCGGCATCGTCCTGGCCGAACCCTCCGCCGAGACACTGGCCGACGCCCTGCAGAAGGTCGCCGCGGGCGGGTTCGGCGGGCCGGGCCGGCGCCCGGAGTGCACATACGAGAAGGCGCTCGTCCCGTTCATGGACTGGCTCGACTCCGAGCTGACCGACAAGTAGAGGGAGCGTGCGAGATGCGGTACGAGGACCTGGAGATCACGCCCGTCGTCAGTGCTCAGGCCAACACGACCCCGCTGGGTGGCTGCACCCTCAGCGACGGGGTGATCGAGGCGATGGGCGAGGCTGCCAAGTGGCACGTCGACACGGGTGAGTTGTGGGACGCCGCCGGCGCGCGTCTGGCCCGGGTGACCGGCACCGAGGACGCCTGCCCCACCACCGGGGCCGCGGCCGGCGTGGCGATCTCGGTGGCCGCGGTCATCGCCGGAACGGACGTCTCCCGCATCCAGAGTCTCCCCGGCCCCGTGGCGGGTCCGACTGAGATCCTGCTGCAGAAGGGCCACTCCATCAGCTACAGCGGGGCGCCCATCGGTCAGATGATCGCCCTCGGCGGAGGCCGGGTCAGGGAGGTCGGCGCGGTCAACGAGACACTCCCCGCGCACATCGAGAACGCGATCACCGAGCGCACCGCGGCGATCGTGTTCGTCACGTCCCACACCCACGCCGCCCAGCGGCGCTCCGTTCCGCTGGAGGAGGTCGTGGCGATCGGGCACCGGCACGGTCTCCCGGTCATCGTGGACGCGGCCAACGAGGAGGACCTCGTACGCTGGTCCGCCCTGGGGGCCGACCTCGTCTGCTACAGCGGACCGAAGTCGCTGGGGGCCCCGACGTCCGGGTTCATCTGCGGTTCCAAGCAGCTGACGGCCGCCTGCCGGGCCCAGTACACCGGCATCGCCAGGCCCATGAAGGTCGGCAAGGAGAGCCTCATGGGCCTGCTCCGGGCCGTCGACGAGTACGTCGCGGTGACGCCGGAGGCCCGGGGGGCGGAACAGCGCCGGCGGATGGCGGCCCTGGTGCCCCGCCTGAACGGCCTCGCCGGGCTGACGGCACAGGTCACGAAGGACGAGTCGGGCCGGGAGATCTACCGCGTGCTGCTCACCGTCGACCCACGGGAGGCCGGGCGGGACGCCGCCGCGCTGGCCGCCGAGGCGCGGAAGGGGACACCCGCCGTGTACCTGCGCGACTTCAGGATGAACCTCGGTCAGCTGGAGATCGACCCCAGGGCCCTGAGCGCGGCCGGTGAGCAGGACGTCGTACGGCGTCTGACCGAACTGCTGCCGGCCGCACCGCCGCGGTCCTGAGAAGGGGCCCCGGGACACGGCATGAAGGGCATCATCATGGCCGGCGGAGAGGGCACCCGGCTCAGGCCGCTGACGCAGGTCGTTCCCAAGCAGCTCTTCCCCGTGTACAGCACGCCGATGATCTACTTCCCCCTCTCGGTGCTGATGCTCGCGGGCATTCGCGAGATCCTCGTCATCACCTCACCCAGTCACACCCACCTCTACCGCGGACTCCTGGGGGACGGTCGGCAACTCGGCCTGTCCATCGAGTACGGCGAGCAGCCGCAGGCCAACGGCATCGCCGAAGCCTTCCTGCTGGGTGCCGACTTCATCGGCCGCGACCCGGTCGCCCTCGCGCTCGGGGACAACCTCTTCCACGGGCACGGGCTCACCCGGCTCCTGCGCTCCAGGACGGCCCAGGTGGACGGCTGCGTCCTGTTCGGGTACGAGGTCGGCGACCCGGGACGGTTCGCGGTGGGCGAGGTCGACGGCGACGGCCGGCTGGTCTCGATCGAGGAGAAGCCGGTGTCGCCCCGTTCGAACCTCGCCGTCACCGGCCTGTACCTCTACGACAACGACGTGGTCGACATGGCGAAGAACATCCGGCCCTCCGCGCGCGGCGAGCTGGAGATCACGGACGTCAACAAGGAGTACCTGCGCCGGGGAAGGGCGGAGCTGGTGACCCTCGGACCCTCGTACACGTGGCTGGACACCGGCACCTACGACACGCTCATGCAGGCCGCGAAGTACGTGCAGGCACTGGAGCGGCGCCAGGGAGTACGGATCGCGTGCCCCGAGGAGATCGCACTCGCACAGGGATACATCACCGCGCAACCGAGCGGGGCCGTCCGCCGGGCCCGCGCAAGGGACGAAGGACAGTGATGGAGTACAGCTACCTCGGACGCAGCGCGCTGCGGGTGAGCAGGCTCTGCCTCGGGACACTCAACCTGGGTGTCCGGGCCGATGCCCAGGAGAGCCACAGGCTCCTCGACATGGCTCTGGACCACGGCGTCAACTTCCTCGACACCGCGAACATCTACGGCTGGCAGAAGCACAAGGGCTTCACGGAGGAGTTCCTCGGCTCCTGGTTCGCCAAGGGCGGCGGCCGCCGGGAGAAGGTGGTCCTGGGTACCAAGGTGGGCAACGAGATGAGCGAGGAGCCCAACGAGTCGGGTCTCTCCGCGCGCCACATCATCTCCTCCTGCGACGCCTCACTGCGCCGCCTCGGAACGGACTGGATCGACCTCTTCCAGCTCCACCGGGCCGACTGGCACGCGCCGTGGGAGGAGGTGTGGCAGGCCATGGACGTACTGACGCGGCAGGGCAAGATCCGGTACACGGGATCCTCCAACTTCCCCGGCTGGCACATCGCCGAGGCCCAGGAGCACGCGACGCGCCGGCACGCCCTCGGCATCGTTTCCGAGCAGAGCATCTACAACCTCCTCACCCGCCACATAGAGAGCGAGGTGCTCCCCGCCTGCCGGCGCTACGGCGTCGGAGTGCTGGCCTGGTCGCCGCTGCACGGCGGCCTGTTCGGGGGCGTGCTGCGCAAGACGGAGGAGGGCACGGCCCGCAAGAGCGCGCAGGGCAGGGCGCAGGAGGCACTGCGGACGCACTCCACCGCCGTCGCCGCCTTCGAGGACCTGTGCGAGCGGACCGGGGTCGAGCCCGCCGTGCTCGCGCTCGCCTGGGTGCTGTCCCGGCCCGGGGTGACGGCAGCCATCATCGGGCCGAGGAGCACGGACCAGATGGAAAGCGCCCTGCGCGCCCTGCGCCACACGCCCGGCGACGAGGTGCTCGACGCCTTGGACGGGCTGTTTCCCGCCGTCGGCAAGGGCGGCCCGGGAACGGAGGGATGGCTGTGAGCGCGCCGGCCCGGCGACTGCTGCGCTCCGCAGAGGTCACCGACAGCGGTGTGACGCCCCTGGACGACCTCAGGGCCCGGATCACGGGCGACCGGGCCGTCCAGCGGATGAGCGTGACCCGGATACCGTTCGCCGAGATGCGCGGCTGGCGCTTCGAGAGCGGCACGCACAACCTGGTCCACGACAGCGGGCGCTTCTACAGCGTCGAAGGGCTTCGGGCGGAGGCGCCGCAGGGCGCCGTGCGGGCGTGGACCCAGCCGATCCTGCGACAGCCCGAGACGGCGATCCTCGGCATCCTCGCCACGGAGATCCACGGGGTGCTGCACTTCCTGATGCAGGCCAAGGCCGAGCCGGGCAACCGCGGTGGCGTGCAGCTCTCCCCGACGGTCCAGGCCACCCGGAGCAACTACACCCGGGTGCACAAGGGGCGCGCCGTACCGTACGTCGAGTACTTCCGGGGCGCGGCCGGACGGCAGGTCCTCGTGGACGCACGGCTCTCGGAGCAGGGCAGCTGGTTCCACCAGAAGCGCAACCGCAACATCGTCGTCGAGGTCCCCTCGTCCGCCGGCGTCGAGTCCCGTCCGGACCACCACTGGCTGACACTGGGCCAGTTGCACGTCCTGCTGGCGGAGGAGGAGCTGATCAACATGGACGCGCGCAGCGTCCTGGCCTGCCTGCCCTGGACGGGCCTGAGGTCCGGGGACGAGCGACGGCCCCGCGACTCCTACGGGACGGGCGGCGCACACGGCACCGACTCCCTGCTGCGCTGGCTGAACCGCATGCGGGCGCAGCTGGAGGGCAGCGCCCGGCTCGTCCCGCTGCGCGAGCTCGAGCGGTGGGAGCGGTACGACGACCGGATCTCCCACGAGAGCGGCCGCTTCTTCGACATCGTGGCCGTCGAGGTGGAGGCCCGCGGCAGGGAGACCGCGCGGTGGAGCCAGCCGCTCCTCGCACCGCGGGGCACCGGCGTGGCGGGGTTTCTGCTGCGACACGTCGACGGCGTGCCGCACGTGCTGGTCCAGGCACGGACCGAGCCGGGCTACGTGGACGTGGCGGAACTCGGTCCGACGGTGCAGTTCAACCCCGGGAACGTCCAGCCGGCGGCGGGCCTCACGGCACCCCCGCTGGCGGCGGAGATACTCGGGGCGCCGGCCGGGCGCGTCCGCTTCGACACCGTGCTGGCCGAGGAAGGCGGCCGCTTCCAGCACGCGCTCAACCGCTATCTGATCGTCGAGGAGGACCCCGCCCGGCCTGTCGACGAACTCCCGACGCACCGGTGGGTGACGGTGCGCCAGCTCGTCGGTCTCATGCGGCACAGCGGGTACGTCAACGTCGAGGCCCGCACCCTCGTGGCCGCGTTGAAGAGCCTCAAGCCGTGAACGGCATGCGGGTGCTCCTGGCGGCGACCCCGGGCGGGGGCCACGTGCTGCCCATGATTCCGGTCCTCGACGCGTTCCGGGCGGCGGGCCACGACGTGGCGCTGGCCATCAGCGACGACATGGTGGTGCCCGGTCTGGACGAAGGAGTGCGGCGTTTCCGGAAGGAGCCCTCGCACTTCCCTCTGTGCCCGTACCCACGCGGCGCCCGGCGGACGGCGTGGTGGGGCCGGGTGAACACGGAGATGGCGTGGGCGAGCTACCTCGGTACCAAGCGGATCATCGAGGACTTCTCACCGGACCTCGTCGTGCGCGACGCGGCCGAGCGGGGAGCCTACCTGGCCGCGGAGGTCGCGGGCGTTCCGCACGTGACGGTCCTGGCCGGCTCGGAGACGGTGCTGACCTCGTACCTCCGGCGCGAGCAGGGGATCACCGCGCCACTGCGCGCCTCCCTCGGTCTCCCGGAGGACCCCGAGGGTTCGACGCAGGTACCGGTCATGGGGATCGTGCTGACGCACCCGAGGTTCTTCGGGCACGGCTCCGCGCTCCTTGCGAACAGCAGGTTCTACCGTGGCGACTCCTCGCTCCCCGTGCGTGACGCCGGCAGCGACACCGGCGGCCCCTCGGTCCTGGTCTCGCTGGGCAGCAGCCTCGCCGTCCCCCACGAGGAGTTCGCGCGCCGGGCGCTGGAAGGGCTGGCGGGAACCGGTGTGCGCGTGACGGTCGCCGTACCGGACCGCTTCCGGGCGCGGCTGGCCAGGGAATTCGCCGGTGCCAGGATCCTCGGGTTCGAGGACCTCGCACCCCACCTGGACGGCGCCGACGTCGTCGTCAGCCACGGAGGCTTCGGGACCGTGCAGGCCGCCCTGCACCGTGGGGTGCCGATGCACATCACGCCGTTCGGCAGCGATCAGTTCTTCAACGCCGAGAGGATCTCCGCCCAGGGCCTCGGTGTCGCACTTCCCTGGGAGTCCTGCACACCGGCGAGGCTCGCCGGGAGCGTGTGGGACGTGGCCCGCGGTCCGTCCTTCCGGAAGGCGGCCCGGGCGTTCGCCGAGGACGTGCGCCGGCTGCCCGGCCTCGACGCGTGCGTCCGGGACGTCATCAGCCTGATCTGACCCACTGCTCTGGAGTTCGTTCGTATGATCTCGCGAAGCGGCATCAACCTCTCGTCCGCGGTCATGGCCCATCCGGCGCGGCGTGCGCGGGCGCAGGCCCTCGTCGATCGTCACCCCGAGCTCGGGGCGCGTCCCGTGTTCGACCCCCGGCCCGCCGCAGCGGCCTCGGCGCTGCGCACCGCCCGGTTGGCCTGGGCCGCGGGCGACGACGCGGCGACCCATCACCTGGTCATCCAGGACGACGTCGCCCTCTCGCCCGGGTTCACGTCGGACCTGCTCCGGCTGATCGCGGTGCGGCCGGCCGACGTGCTGTGCCTCTACGTCGACTGGGGCTCGCTGTCGGGCACCGCCCTGCGCATGGCGGCTCTGCTGGGTCACGCGTGGTCGCCGGTGGTGGAACGGGGATACGTGCCCACCGTGGGCATGGTGATGCCGGCCGCGCTGGCCCGCGAGTTCGCCACCTGTACGGAAACGGGTGGCCGCCTCTCGCACGGGGGTGTCGACGACGCGGCCATGCTGGAGTTCACGCGGCAGCGCGGCATCGTGCCGCTCACACCCGTGGGCAGGCTCCTGGAGCACGAGGGCAACGACAGCCTCGTGGGGAACGCGAGACAGGGGCGGCGGCACGCCGCGACCGCTCGGAACGTGGACCTTTCCCGGACCGGCGTCCTCCCCCTGCCGGACGCGCTCGCCCACATGCCCTGGACCGACGGAGAGGGCCTGCTGTACCTGCGGGACCACGACGGTCCCGCCGACGGATGGCGGCGCGTCCAGATCGAACCCCTGCTCCGCGCGGCGAACGCTCCCCTGGCCGAGCTGTTCGACGCCCTGCGGCAGGAGACGGAGGTCCAGGCCGGGCGGAGCAGGCTGCGGGACCTCCTGAGCGACGTACTCGCGAGGGAACTGTGGTTGACCGGCCTGCTGACGGGGCACCTCGCCGCGGACACGGCCAGGCGCGCGTCCCTCGCCCGCGACCGCGACGCCGCCATGGCCGATCCCGTGGCCGGTGCCGCGCTCGCGCGGCTCGCGCCGGGAGCTGTCCGCCGCTTCGTCCCCGACCATCTGCTCGGTGAGCTGGGCGAGGCCGCGGAGCCCCTCGTACGCGCGGCCGTCCGGCTCGGCTGGGACGACACCCTGGGCCTCGCCGCCGCACTCGACGCCGCCCGCTCGCACTGACGCCTCTAGGGGCCGTTTGGAGGTGTACGGCTTTGCCACCCGCACGCACCGCTGGGGACGACCTGGCGATAGAAGTCCGAGACCTGGTCAAGACGTTCCGGCGCCCACGGCGCAAGGAAGGGCGTCTCGGGGCGCTGCGGACCCTGATGACCCGGGAGTACGAGACCGTCCGGGCCGTCGACGGGGTCTCGTTCGACGTCCGCAGAGGAGAGGTCGTCGGATACATCGGGTCCAACGGCGCCGGGAAGTCGACCACCATCAAGATGCTCACCGGCGTTCTCGAACCGACCGCCGGGACCGTCCGGGTCAACGGGGCGGCGCCCACGGCCGACAGGAAGGAGAACGCCAGGCGCATCGGTGTGGTGTTCGGGCAGAAGAGCCAGCTCTGGTGGGACCTTCCGCTGGTGGACTCGTTTCGGCTGATCGCGTCCCTCTACTCGATAGCGGACGACCGCTACCGGCGGAATCTGGCCCGCCTGGACGAGGTGCTCGGGTTCGCGGAGTTCCTGCACACTCCCGTGCGCCAGCTGAGCCTCGGCCAGCGTATGCGCGGAGATCTCGCCGCCTCGATGCTGCACGACCCCGAAGTGCTCTACCTGGACGAGCCGACGATCGGTCTGGACGTGCACAGCAAGGAACGCGTGGTGGGGTTCGTCGAGGCGATCAGCGGCCCCGGGCGCACCACGGTGGTGCTGACCACCCACGACCTCGCGGACATCGAGCGGACCTGCGAGCGGGTCGTCCTCATCGACCGGGGAACGGTCGCCTTTGACGGACGCGTGGGCGACCTCAAGGCCGCCTGTACGCCGGAACGCGTCCTGACCGTCGACTACGAGCCCCGCGACGGCGGCGCCCCGCCCGCCTTCTCCGCGGGCCGGGCGATGGGGCCCGCCGTGGTGTCGGCGGCGGCACCCGGCCGGGTCAGCCTGCGCATGCCCTCGGCGCACTCCGTCGTACCGACCGTGCTGGAGGCGGTGGAGCGGGAGTGCCGCATCGTGGATCTGTCCATCAGCGAGACGAGCCTGGAGAGCGTGGTCAGACAGCTCATCCCCGAAGGCCGGCGAAGCAGTTGAGCGGGGCCTTCGCGGCACTGCCCGCCATCGTCGTCACCCGGGTACGGGTAGCGCTGATGTACCGGACGAACTCCATCGTCCTGGGTGTGGCGGCCCTCGTGCAGATCCTGCTCGTCAACGCCGTGTGGACGGCGGCCTACCGCTCGGGGGCGGGGGCCGGTGCCCCGCCGCTGGAGACCCTGCTGGTCTACGTCACGCTGGCCGGCCTGCACTCCTGGCTCCTCGCCGACTCGGTGATCAGCGACGTGCAGGACCGCGTGGTCAAGGGCACCTTCCTGTTCGACCTGGTCCGTCCCGTCGGCTTCCTGACCCAGATGGCCGCCCAGCAGACCGGTTACGCCGCTTCCGTGCTGCTGTTCATGCTCCCGGCGCTGCCCGTCGTACTGCTCGGGGGAGCGCTGAGTCCGCCCGACGGCACGGTGGCCGGCCTGGCCTATCCGTTGAGCCTGGGCCTCGGATTCCTGGTCCACACCCTGATATCCGTCCTGATCGGCTTGTCCGCCTTCTGGACCATCAAGCTCGAGGGAATCGGCTACGTGTACCGCTACCTCAGCCAGTTCATGGCGGGTGCCTTCGCTCCCCTGTCGATGTTTCCCGGCTGGCTCGCCGGCGTCGCCGATGTTCTCCCCTTCCAGGCGATGACCTACGTCCCGGTGGCCATATACGTCGGTGAACTCACCGGGAACGCGCTCGTCGAGGCACTCGCCGTACAGGCCGGCTGGCTGGTGGTGCTGATTCTCATGGCGCTCGTCGTCTGGCGCCGGGCGGTGCGGAAGGTGGTGGTGCAGGGTGGCTAGCCGGCGAACGGCGGACGTCCGGGTGGCCTGGGAACTGGAGAAGGCCGCCGTACGCGGGCAGATGCAGTACCGGACCAACTTCTTCTCCATGATCGCGGTGGGTCTGGTGTGGCAGGGGACGGGGTTCGCCTTCCTGGCGGTCGTCATGGCGTCGGTTCCGTCGATCGAGGGGTGGCGGCTGGAGGAGATGGCGCTCCTCTACGGGCTGCGACTGCTGGCCCACAGCCTCTGGGTCCTGCCTCTGAGCCATCTGTGGACCATTGACCGGGCGGTGCGGGAGGCCGAGTTCGACCGCTACCTGCTACGGCCCCTCAGTCCGTTCGTGCAGTTCCTCACGAGCCGGTTCCAGATGACGGCGCTCGGTGACCTGCTCGCGGCCGCTCTGGTGCTGGGGTACGCGATCTCGGCGGTCGACGTCTCACTCGACCCGGTGTCCCTCCTGTACCTGGTCACCGCCGTCGTCGGTGGCGCGCTCATCGAAGGCTCCATTCAGATGATGCTCGCGACGACGGCATTCCGTGCGCTGAGCACGTCTGCCCTGCGCGGGTTGACCGATACCGTTTTCAGCCTCGTGGGAAGTTATCCGCTGGTCATATTCTCCAAAGCGGTGCAAGGGCTTTTCGTCATCGTACCGATATCCTTTGTCGCGTATTTTCCGGCAGCCATTGTGCTGGGGAAACAGGAGAGTCTGGTGGTGCCGCCCTGGGTGGCCCACCTGTCCCTTCCCGTGGGTATTTGCTTCGTGTTTCTTTCGGCGCTCTTCTGGCGAAAAGAGATCCGAAATTACCAGAGCTCCGGAAACTGAGGAGAATCCATGGATTCAGCTGCGGAACCATTGAACACCGCCTGGGCGGCGCGTCCCTTCCTGCACGGCCCCGAGCGGGAGAAGGTCGTCGAGGCGCTGCTGAGCGGCAACTGGGGAAACGGTCCCACCACGCAGGAGTTCGAAGCGCGGCTGGCCGACTTCCTGGGCGTCCCGGACGTGGTGGCGGTCGCCTCGGGCACGGTGGCGCTCCAACTCGCCCTGCTGGCAGCGGGAGTGGGCCCGGGGGACGAAGTGGTCGTCCCCTCCCTGACCTTCTGCGCCAGCGTCCAGGCGATCAGGGCGTGCGGAGCCCATCCCCGCTTCGCCGAAGTCCGCCCGGACACGCTGTGCGTCGAGGGCGAGCACCTGCTCAGCGCGCTCACGCCGAGGACGCGTGCGGTCATGCCCGTCCTGTACGGCGGCAGAGCCGTCGACCTGACCGGCGTTCAAGAAGAGCTCGACGACCGGGGCGTCACGGTCGTGGAGGACGCGGCGCACGCCTTCGGCTCCTACGCCGGTGCGAAGCGGGTGGGCGGGACGGGCGCGTTGACCGCCTTCAGCTTCGACCCCATCAAGAACCTCACCACCGGCGAGGGCGGCGCGGTCGTTCCGCGTGACCGGCGGGAGAGCGAGGCCGTCCGGAGAATGCGCGATCTGGGAATGGCGCGGTCGGCACGGCGGCAGTCACCCGCCGCCGAGTACTCGGTCGCGTCCTTCGGCGTCCGCGCCCGGATGTCCTCGATGAACGCGGCGATCGGCATCGTCCAGCTCCAGCACTTCTCCAAGGTCGAGGCCCTGCGCAGGACCCTGTGGCGCACGTACGAGGAAGCGCTCCGGGACCTGGACGGCGTCCTGCTGGTGGATGTGGACGTCGAGAACAGCACTCCGTTCCACTGTGTGATCCGGATTCCCTCCGGACGCGACGACGTCCTCGGGACCCTGACGGACCGGGGCGTCGCCGCCGGGGTGCCCTATCCGCCCAACCACCTGGAACCCGCGTTCGCGCGGTGGTACCGGAAACTGCCCGCCACCGAACTGGTCGGTCGGCAGATCATGAGCCTCCCCTTCCACCCCCACATGGACGCGCGGGACGTGCGGGCGGTGGCGTCGGCGCTCCGGTCGGCCCTGGCCGCGCGCTGAGCCGACCGGTACGCGATCGACTTCCGGCGAATCGACACAAGGAGCCGCTGTGCCTGTTTCACGTCGTCACGTCCTCTCGGGCGCCGGAGCGCTGGGCGCGGGAATCGCGTTCACGGGCGCCGTCGGCGGGCTCTTCGCCGGGCACGCGGTGGCCCGGCCGCGCCCGTCCGGCGGGTACGGGCCCCTTGTGCCCGACCCCGGGGGAATCCTCGATCTGCCTCGAGGGTTCGCCTACCGGATCCTGTCCCGCGAGGGCGACGCGCTCAGGTCGGGTGAGGGACCGGTGCCGAGCAACTTCGACGGCATGTCGGCGTTCCGCGGCAAGGGGCCCCGTGCGCGTGGCACCCACCTGGTGCGCAATCACGAGAACTACGCCGACGGCAGAGTCCCCGTTCCCGCCGTCGAGGGGCGCACCTACGACCCGGCGGGCAAGGGAGGTTGCACTACTGTCGAGCTCGACGCGACCGGAGCGGTGCGCGACGAGTACGTCTCCCTCGCGGGCACCGCCGCCAACTGCTCCGGCGGCCACACGCCCTGGAACACGTGGCTGACGTGCGAGGAGACGGAGGACGGAGCGGGGACCCACGGCTACACCAAGGACCACGGCTTCATATTCGAGGTCGACCCGTACGACCCCCGGCGCACCGGAGCGGTTCCGCTCACCGCGATGGGACGTTTTCAGCACGAGGCGGTGGCCGTCGATCCGGCCACCGGCGTGGTCTACGAGACCGAGGACGCCTTCGGGCCGTACGGACTCTTCTACCGCTTCCTTCCGCACAAGCCGCTGCGTGGGTGCGGATCACTGGCTGCCGGCGGCAGGCTCGAAGCCATGCGTGTGCCCGGCGTCGGGGATCTGTGCCTGGTGCAGGAGGCGGGAACGGTCTTCGAGGGCGTCGAGTGGGTCGACGTACCGGACCCGGCGGCGAAGGGGACCCCGACCCGGATGCAGGACTACGGTCCGCTCGGCATCACCCGGGCCCCCAAGCTGGAAGGCTGCTACTGGGGCCGCGGCCGCGTCCACTTCGTCTCCAGCTTCGCCCGTACCGACTGGGGAGCGGCGGCCGATCACTTCGGCCAGGTCTGGTCCTACGACCCCGGGCGCGGGCGTCTGAAGCTGGAGGTCGTCTTCGGTGCTTCGAGCGACATCCGCCTCCCCGGCGAGTCGCCGGACAACATCGCCCTGTCTCCCCACGGCGGACTCATGGTCTGCGAGGACGGCGAAGGGGGCCAGCACGTCTTCGGCGTCGACCGGCGCGGCCAGGTCTACGCCATGGCGCGCAACGCCCAGAACATCGGAACGGCCGACCAGCCGGCGTGGGGCGAGTTCGCGGGTGTCGTCTTCTCCCCGGACGGACGAACGATGTACGTCAACTGCTACACGCCGGGCACGACGTTCGCGATCACGGGACCCTGGTGAGGCGTCGGCGGCGCACCCCGGTGTCCCGGATCCGGTCGTACCGGGAGCCGGCCCGGAGCCCGCGAACCGCTCCGCCCGCTGAACGCCGCGGCCCCACCGTGCGTATGTCACCTCAACCGCCCGCGGTCCGGGGAAGGCGGGGCGCGGGGACGACGTGAGGAACAGGCGATGAACGAACGGGTCACACCGGCTCCCGCGATGCACGCCCTGCCCGACGGCGAGGCCGAGGTCGCCCTCGTGCTGCGCCTGCCCTGGGAGGACGTCGCCCGGCTCGGTCAGGAGGCCGGGCGGCTGGCCGCGCAGATGCAGCGGCCGGTGACACTGGACGAGGCGGTGAGCCACCGGCTGCGCTCCGCGCGGGGCGCAGCGCACGCCAGGCCGGCCGGTGAGCAGCCGCCCGCCGTGGGCGCCCCGGCCACGGCGAGTGCCCCCGCCTCGGTGTCGTCCCTGCCCTCGCGGCCCCCGGCCGAGCAGGCGCGGCAGGCCATCGACCGGATCAACGGGACGGCCTGACCTGCCCCTCGGTCACCGTCCTCAGCCCTCCCGCCGCACCGCCCGCGCCGCCTTGCGGGCGGCCACCAGCACGGGGTCCCACACCGGTGAGAACGGCGGCGCGTAGCCGAGGTCCAGGGCCGTCATCTGCTCCACCGTCATCCCGGCGGTGAGGGCCACCGCGGCGATGTCGACCCGCTTGCCCGCGCCCTCGCGGCCGACGATCTGCACGCCGAGCAGCCGCCCCGTGCGCTGCTCGGCGAGCATCTTCACCGTCATGGGGGAGGCGCCCGGGTAGTAGCCGGCGCGGCTGGTGGACTCGATGGTCGCCGTCACGAACCGCAGCCCCGCCCGCAGCGCGTCCTTCTCGCGCAGCCCGGTCCGCGCGATCTCCAGGTCGCAGACCTTGCTGACCGCGGTGCCCACCACGCCCGGGAAGGTGGCGTAACCGCCGCCCGCGTTGGTGCCGATCACCTGGCCGTGCTTGTTGGCGTGCGTGCCGAGCGGGATGTGCCGCTCCTGCCCGGAGACCAGGTCGAGCACCTCCACGCAGTCGCCGCCCGCCCAGATGTTCTCGTACCCGCGCACCCGCATGCCCAGGTCGGTCAGCAGCCCGCCGTGAGCGCCCAGCGGCAGCCCGGCGGCCTCGGCCAGCGAGGTCTCGGGGCGCACGCCGATGCCGAGGACCACCACGTCCGCCGGGTACTCGGCGTCCGCGGTGGCCACCGCGCGGACCCGGCCGTCGTCCCCGGTGAGCACCTCGGTGACCTCGGCGCCGTTCACCATGGTGATGCCGAGGCCCTCCATCGCCTCGTGCACCATGCGGCCCATGTCCGGGTCGAGCGTCGACATCGGCTCCCGGCCGCGGTTGACCACCGTCACCTCGTAACCGCGGTTGATCAGCGCCTCGGCCATCTCCACGCCGATGTACCCGGCGCCGACGACCACCGCCCGCCGGCCGCGCGTGCGGGCCAGCGTGTCGAGCAGCGCCTGCCCGTCGTCCAGCGTCTGCACCCCGTGCACGCCGGGCGCGTCGACGCCCGGCAGTCCGGGACGGATCGGGCGAGCGCCGGTCCCGATCACGAGCTTGTCGTACGACGTCCAGGACTCCGCCCCCGTGTCGACGTCACGCGCGCGCACCCGCCCGCCGGCGACGTCGATCTCCGTGACCTCGGTGCGCATCCGCAGGTCGATGTCCCGCGCGCGGTGCTCCTCGGGCGTCCGGGCGATCAGCTCGTCCCGGTCGGCCACGTCGCCGCCGACCCAGTACGGGATGCCGCACGCCGAGAACGAGCTGAAGTGGCCGCGTTCGAACGCCACGATCTCCAGCTCGTCCGGACCCCTCAGCCGGCGGGCCTGGGACGCCGCGGACATCCCCGCGGCGTCACCGCCGATCACGACCAGTCTCTCTCTCGTACCGCCCGCAACGCTCATGCTCATGCGAACACGCTACGGGGGCGGGCTGTTTCAGTCCCGTCCGCCCGGCTCCTCGCGGGACTCGGTCCCGGGGACCGGCCGGGCCGTCGGCAGCGGAGCCGACGCCGCGGACGGAGCCGTGGTGGGCACCGCGGGCACCGGCACCGGGCGGCGCGGCAACCGGGGTCGCACCACCCGCAGCCACAGCAGCACCAGCAGCACCGCCACCACGGCGAACGGCAGCACCGCGCCCACGGCCACCGCCACCCAGCGCAGCATCGTCACGAAGGCGTCCCAGCCGCCGGCCAGCGCGTCCGTGAACCCGGGGTCGTCGTCCTTCTCCGCCCGCTCCACCGGCGTCTCGGACAGGGAGAGGGTGATGGTGGCCAGGCCGGTGCGGTCCTTCAGGGACGCCTGCTGGGCCAGCAGCGCCTCCAGTTCGGCCTGACGGCTGCTCAGCTCGCCCTCCAGCGTCACCACGTCGCTCAGCTTCGTGGCCCGGTCCATCAGCTCGCGGACCCGGACCACGCTGGCGCGCTGGGACTTGATCCGGCTCTCCACGTCGACGACCTGGTCGGTGACGTCCTCCGCCTCGGCGTTGCGGTTCAGCAGCTTCCCGGCGCCCTCCAGATCGTCCAGGACGTCCTGGTAGGAGTCGACGGGCACGCGCAGCGTCACCCGGGTCCGCTCGTGACCGTCCGCGTCCCGGCCGGTGGTCTCGTCGCCCACGTAGCCGCCCGCGTTCTCGGTGGTCTCCCGGGCTTCGTCGAGGGCCTTGGGGACGTCCTCGACCTGCACCGTCAGTGAGGCGGTGCGGATGACGTGGTTCGCGGCGGCCTTCGGCGGCGTGTTCGCCCCGGCTCCTTCCGCCTTGCCGCCCCCGGCGCCCTGGCGGTCGTTCGCCGCCGGGGGCGCGGCCTCCTTGGCCGCGCTGTCCGCGCCGCTCGCGCCGGAGTCGCCCCCGGCACTGCATCCGGTGAGCGCCAGCGCGGCGGCCAGCAGGACGGCGGCCAGCGCCGGAACGGGACGTGCGGAACGTGGTGTGCGCATGGGACCCCCGAGATCGTCGGTACGACTGTCGTTCCTACGACGCGGCAGGCGGCCCCGGGGTCGGCGCGAAACGGTCCCGAACAGGTCACGGTCCGGACTCGCGGGGCGCCGTACGCGGCCCGTTCCCGGTCCCGGCCCGCGGCCGTCGCTGTCAGTGGGGTCTGAGACGCTGGAGGCATGAGCGCAAGGGAGACCTCCGCGGGCGAGACCCCCGCGGACACGGGGCACGTCGTCGTCATCGGGGGCGGGATCGCCGGACTGGCCGCCGCCCACCGGCTGCTGGAGCGCGGCGCGCGGGTGACCGTGCTGGAGGCGTCCGACCGCGTCGGCGGCAAGCTGCTGCCCGGCGAGATCGCCGGCGTACGCGTCGACCTCGGTGCCGAGTCCATGCTGGCCCGCCGCCCCGAGGCCGTCGGCCTGGCCCGTGAGGTCGGCCTCGCCGACCGCCTCCAGCCGCCGGCCACCGCCTCGGCCTCCCTGTGGACCCGCGGCGCCCTGCGCCCCATGCCCAAGGGCCACGTCATGGGCGTGCCCGGCACCGCCGCCGCACTGGCCGGCGTCCTCTCCGAGGAGGGCCTCGCCCGCATCGAGCGCGACGCCGAGCTGCCCCGCACCGAGGTCGGTGACGACGTCGCGGTGGGGGAGTACGTGGCGGCTCGCCTGGGCCGCGAGGTCGTCGACCGCCTCGTCGAACCGCTGCTCGGGGGCGTGTACGCGGGCGACGCCTACCGCATCTCCCTGCGCTCCGCCGTGCCCCAGCTCTTCGAGGCGGCCCGCACCCACACCTCCCTCACCGAGGCGGTGCGCGCGATCCAGGGCCGCACGGCCACCACGCCGCAGTCCGGCCCGGTGTTCATGGGCATCGAGGGCGGCATCGGCACCCTGCCGCTCGCGGTCGCGGAGTCGGTGCGCGCGCGGGGCGGCGAGATCGTCACCCACGCGCCCGTGACGGAGCTGCGCCGCACCGCCGACGACGGCTGGCGGATCACCACTGCCGGCCGGGTCCTGCACGCCGGCGCGGTCGTCGTCGCCGTCCCCGCCCGTCCCGCCGCCGACCTGCTGCGCGCCGAGGCCCCCGCCGCCGCGGCCGAGCTGGCCGCCGTGGAGTACGCCTCCATGGCCCTGATCACCCTCGCCTACCGCCGCGCGGACGCCGCCGCCCTCCCCGAGGGCAGCGGCTTCCTCGTCCCGCCGGTCGACGGCCGCACCATCAAGGCGTCCACCTTCGCCTCCCGCAAGTGGGGCTGGATCGACGCCGACGACCCGGACCTCGTGGTCCTGCGCACCTCCGTCGGGCGGTACGGCGAGACGGAGATCCTGGGCCGCGACGACGCCGGCCTGGTCGACGTCTCCCGGCACGACCTGAAGGAGGCCACCGGCCTGTCCGCCGAGCCCGTCGCCACCCGCGTCACCCGCTGGCACGACGGCCTGCCCCAGTACCCCGTCGGCCACCACGCGCGCGTCGCCCGCGTCCGCGAACACGTCGCGAAGCTCCCGGGCCTCGCCGTGTGCGGTGCGGCCTATGACGGTGTCGGTATCCCGGCGAGCATCGCGAGCGCCTACGCGGCCGTGGACCGGATCCACGGCGACCCGCGCGGTGTGGAGCAGCTCTCCGCCCACCCGGTGCAGAGCCTGCACGGGGGAGCGGGAGAATAGGGGCATGAGTGACGACGCCTCCACCCCCGCCGCCGAGCGGATCCCGAACAAGGGCAAGCTGGCCAAGGACCTCAACGAGGTCATCCGCTACACCCTCTGGTCCGTCTTCAAGCTGAAGGACACCCTCCCGGAGGACCGAGCCGGGTACGCCGACGAGGTCCAGGAGCTCTTCGACCAGCTCGCCGCCAAGGACGTGACGATCCGCGGCACCTACGACCTGTCCGGTCTGCGCGCGGACGCCGACCTCATGATCTGGTGGCACGCCGAGACCGCCGACCAGCTCCAGGAGGCGTACAACCTCTTCCGCCGCACCAAGCTCGGCCGCGCGCTGGAGCCCGTCTGGTCGAACATGGCGCTGCACCGTCCCGCCGAGTTCAACCGCTCGCACATCCCGGCCTTCCTGGCCGACGAGACGCCGCGGAACTACATCAGCGTCTACCCGTTCGTGCGCTCCTACGACTGGTACCTGTTGCCCGACGAGGACCGCCGCCGCATGCTCGCCGACCACGGCAAGATGGCCCGCGGCTACCCGGACGTGCGCGCCAACACGGTCGCCTCGTTCTCGCTGGGCGACTACGAGTGGATCCTCGCCTTCGAGGCCGACGAGCTGCACCGCATCGTCGACCTCATGCGCCACCTGCGGGGCTCCGAGGCCCGCATGCACGTCCGCGAGGAGATCCCCTTCTTCACGGGGCGCCGCAAGGACCTCGGCGAGCTGGTCGCCGGGCTGGCCTAGTCAGGCCCTCGGCTCCGGTGCCGGGCGCGGGGCGCACGACGTGTCCCGCGCCGGGAGGCGGCCCTGGAGCAGGTACGCCTCCAGGTGGCCGTTGACGCAGGCGTTCGGGCCGCCGGCGACCCCGTGCGTCCCGGTGTCCCGCTCGGTCACCAGCACCGAGCCCGACAGCCGCCGGCGCAGCTCCAGCGCCCCCTCGTACGGGGTCGCCGCGTCCCGCTCGGCGGCCAGGACCAGCGTCGGCGGCAGCTCGCCCGGCCCGGTGCGCACGTCGAGGGGCTCCTGCCGGGGCGCCCGCCAGTAGGCGCACGGCAGGTTCGTCCACACGTTGTCCCACGTCTCGAACGGCGCCCGGCTCGCCAGCCGCGTGTTGTCCCGGTCCCAGACCTCGAAGTCGGCCGGCCAGGGCGCGTCGTTGCACTCGACGGCCGAGTAGACGGCACGGGAGTTCTCCGACTCGACCGCCGACTCCTCCGGGCGCGTCCCCGCCTGGTCGATCAGCGGCTGCGGGTTGCCCTCCAGGTAGGCCGAGAGCGCCTCGGCCCGGTGCGGCCAGTAGTCGTCGTAGTACCCGGCCTTCAGCATCGCCCCCTGCAACTGCGCGGGGCCCACCGTCCCGCCCGCGGGCTCCGCCGCGAGCCGGGCGCTCGCCTCCTCGTAGCTCTTCTGGACCTCCTGCGGCGTGTCCCCGAGCCCGTACACGGCGTCGTGCCCGGCGATCCACTTCTTGAAGTCCGTCCAGCGGTCCTCGAACGCCTCCGACTGGGCCAGGTTGTTGCGGTACCAGACCCTCTCGGGATCGGGGTTCACCACCGAGTCGAACACCATCCGCCGCACCCGCGAAGGGAACAACTCCGCGTACAGCGCCCCGAGGTACGTCCCGTACGACGCCCCCATGAACGTCAGCCGCTCCTCGCCCAGCGCGGCCCGTACGACCTCCAGGTCACGGGCGTTGTTGAGGGAGTGGTAGTGCCGCAGCGCCTCCCCGGCCCGGTCGGCGCAGCCGCGCGCGTACGCCTCGGCCTCGGCGGCGCGCTGCTTCTTGTACGCGTCCGTGGGCTGCGTGGGCGCCGCGCGAGGGCCCTCGACGAAGTCGCCGGGGTCCTGGCAGGAGAGCGGGGCGGAGGGCGCGACCCCGCGCGGGGCGTACCCGACGAGGTCGTAGGCCGCGGCGATCCGCTTCCACTCGGGCACCATGCCGACCAGCGGGAAGTACAGCCCCGAGGAGCCCGGGCCGCCCGGGTTGTGGAGGAGCGCGCCCTGCCGGGGAACCTCGCGCCTGTGGTCGTCCGGGTCCTCGCGGGTGGCCCGCACCCGGCTGACGGTGAGCTCGATCCGCTTCCCGTCGGGGTGCGCGTAGTCCAGCGGCACGGTGACCGTGCCGCACCGCACGCCGGCCGGCAGGTCCTCGGCCCGCGGGCACCTGCCGAACTCGATGCCGGCCGCCGCCGCGCGCTCGGCGGCCACGGCGGTGCCGCGCGCCTCGGCGGCCCCGGGCCCGTCCGGAGTCCCGGCCGCCGGAGCGGCGGCGAGAGTGGTCAGCAGCAAGGACCCGGCGGCCGAGTAGAGGGCGGCAGCTCGCATCGCGTATCCCTTCGGCGCACGGCGTGACACAAGGGATGCTCGGTACGGCGACCCGGCGGGGCAAGCACCGCCCGCGGGTGTCGCGCGCAGTGCCTCCGTACGCCCCGGCGCGTCAGGCCCGGCGCTCCCAGCGTTCCTCGACGTACCGCTCACGGTGGGCGAAGGCCGCGCGCAGGTCCGGTTCGCCGATCGCGTGCACGCCGCGCACGGCGACCGAGGTCAGATACGTACGGTCGTCCGCCGAGCCGTCGGCCTGCCGGACCAGGGCACCGATCATCCGCTGCCCGGCCGGGGAGGCCCAGCGCGAGTACGGGTGGACCTCCATCCGCGTGATGGCCAGGCACCCCAGGGTCAGGGCGAGCGGCAACGTGAACCACAGGGCGATCAGCAGGCGCGGCTGGTCCGCGGGCAGCGGCAGGGCCAGCGCGGCGGCGCCCAGCGCGCAGACGGTGACCGCGGCGACCCGCACCCGCTGGACCCCGGCCGCGACGCCGCGGGTGCCGTCCGGCACGGCGAGGCCCGCCCGGACCAGCCGGTCCGCCAGACCCCGCACCGCGTCGGCGGCGGCAGCGGCGGACCGCACCGGCGCTATCCGGGACTGGCCCTCGGGCCCTATCGCCCCTATGACCGACCGCTCCATCTCGTCGCGCCCGCACGGGTCGACGACGGTCGCCCAGCCGGTGTGGGCGAGCAGCAGCCGACGCTGGCGTGCCATGGAGACCAGCGTCAGGTCGGCGACCCTCCGGGGACCGCCGGCCAGGAACGCCGCCTCGTAGAGCGTCAGCGCGTGCTCACGGTCGACGGTGTGCGGGGCGACGGCCGCCGCGCGCACGGCGGCCAGGCACAGCCGCAGGCACGCCAGGCCGGCGACGGCCCAGGCCGCCAGGAGGAGAAGGACCCAGAACATGCCGTACTTCTATGCCAAAGGGATTCGCCGGCGCCATGCCCTGTTCACATTCCGGGACGCAGTGTTGTGTGTACGTGACGTTCCGTTTGTGCTGCTCAGGCTGCCCGGCGGCGCAGCAGGACCCGCCTGGTCGCACGGGCCCACCGGACCCCGGAACGCTCCGAACGCGGCACCGGACCCTCCCGCTCCAGCCACCACTCCCGCAGCTCGCGCCGCGCATCGTCATCGCGCGGACGCCCGTCCCGCAGCAGCCGCTCGGCGAAGTCGAGGGCGTCCCTGCGGTATCCGCCGGTCATCGGCCGCCGCTGGGCGTACTCGAGGAAGGCCGGCCGGTACCCGGCGCCGAGGATCACCGGGAGTTCGGGCGCGACCTTGGCGACCACGTCCGCCCGCTTGCCGGCGAGCGCCCGCGCCTGCACGCCCAGCCGTACCCGGTCGAACCCCTCGGGCGCCGGTGTCCCGGCGACCAGCGCGGACAGCAGCGCGGTCTGCGCGAGGGCGAGCCGCTGCCGGGCGGCCCGGTCGGCGTCGGTCTCGTCGCGCGCGGCTCGCGCGGGGGTGGCGGAGGCGGAGACAGGCGGGGCGGGGCGCCGCACGGACGGTGCCGCCCCGTCCCCGGCCGGCGCCTCGTCCCCGACCGACGCCCGGCCCGACACCCGCCCCTTCTCCACGGCGGCCCGGATCGCCGCCACCTCGCCCTCCAGCTCCTCGGCCGCCGGGAAGTTCTCGTCGCGCTCCAGCAGGACGCCCGGCGGCGCCACCCGCGAGGCCAGGTCGGTCAGGATGTCGAGCACCGGCTGTGCGACGGGGTGGGCGTGGCTGTCGTGCCAGACGCCGTCCCGTTCGAAGCCGCCCGCGACATGGACGTAGGCGATGGCCTCCAGGGGCAGTTCGCCGAGCGCCTCGGCCGGGTCCTCACCGCGGTTGACGTGGTTGGTGTGCAGGTTCGCCACGTCGATCAGCAGCCGTACCCCCGTCCGGTCGGCCAGCTCGTACAGGAACTGACCCTCCGTCATCTCCTCGTCGGGCCAGGAGACGAGCGCGGCGATGTTCTCCACGGCGAGCGGCACGGGCAGCGAGTCCTGTGCGATGCGCACGTTCTCGCACAGCACGTCGAGGGCGTCGCGGGTGCGCGGCACGGGCAGCAGGTGTCCGGCCTCCAGCCGCTGGGAGGCGGTCACGGGGCCGCCCGCCCGGACGAACGCGATGTGCTCGGTCACCAGCGGCGACCCCAGTGCCTGAGCCCGCTCGGCCAGCGCCGTGAGCCGCCCCGCGTCCGGCCGTTCGGCCCCGCCGAGCCCCAGCGCGACCCCGTGCGGCACCACCGTCACGCCCCGCTCGCGCAGCCGGACCAGGGACTCGGGCAGATGTCCGGGACAGAGGTTCTCGGACACGGCCTCGACCCAGTCGATGCCGGGCATCGCCTCGACGGCACCGGCGATCTCCGGCCGCCATCCGATGCCGGTTCCCAGCCGCTGTGTTCGCCGCACGGTTGCGTCCCCCTCCTGCCGACTTGCCGGAGGTATCGCCCGTCCGGCCCGCCACCAATCCCGGGGGCGCGGGTTCAGAGGAACATCTGAGGTTCGCCACCCGCCCGTTAGGCTCCGCCCATGGCGACGCACGAGCGAGAGATCACCGGTCCCGTCGACCTCTGTCTGCCCGACGGCAGGCTCGATCCTGACGCCGTCGGCTGGTCCAGGGTGCCGCTGCACCGTGCGAACCTGCGCGGCTGGGGCCGCACCAAGCGATGGGAGTACTGGTGTGTGACGACACCCACCCACCTGGTGGCACTGACCGTCAGTGACCTCGACTACCTCGCCCTGAACTCGGTCTACCTGCTGGAGTACGCAGCGGCGGGGCGGGAGTTCGAACGCACCGCGGTCGTACCGGCCGGCCGTGGCGTCCGCCTGCCGGACACCGTCGCCGGTACGCCGGGAGCCGCGGACGTCGTCGTGGGCCCCGAGCGGCCGACCCGGGGCAGGGTGCGGGTGGAGATCCGCGACGACCCGGCCGGCACCCGGCTGCGGGCCCGCTGCCTCACGCCGGACCGGCTGCCGCTGGAGGTCGACCTGCTGGTCCAGCGGCCGGAGGGCCACGAGTCGCTCTCGGTCGTGGTGCCGTGGAGCGAACGGCGTTTCCAGTACACCTCCAAGCACACCGCCCTCCCCGCCACCGGGCGGGTCAGGATCGGCACCGAGACGCTGGGGTTCGGCGGGGACGACGGCGAGGCGTGGGCCGTACTGGACCACGGCCGGGGCCGCTGGCCGCGCACGGCCGACTGGAACTGGGGCGCCGCCTCCGGCCGCACGGACGGGCACACGGTGGGCCTCCAGTTCGGCGGGCGCTGGACCGAGGGCACCGGGTCGACCGAGAACGGCCTCTGCGTGGACGGCCGCCTCACCAAGATCGGCGAGGAGCTGGAGTGGCGCTGGTCCGCCTCCGACCCGATGGCCCTCTGGACCGTCCGCACGCCGTCGTCCGATCAGGTCGACCTGACGTTCACGCCGTTCCACAACCGTTCCGCGCACACCGACGCCGGTCTGATCGTCAACCGCACCGACCAGTGCTTCGGCCACTACGACGGCCGGATCCGCACGGACGACGGCACCGAGATCGCCGTGCGGGCCCTCCTGGGCTGGGCCGAGGACGTGCACATGCGCTGGTGACCGCCGTGCCGGCGCCGGACGTCACCGCCTGGTGAGCGCCGGGTGGTCGGCCACCACCGTGCACGAGCCCGGCGCGATCTCCGTGAACCCGGCGTCCCGGACCACCGGCAGCCCGCTCGTCGTCAGGGCGGGCCAGTGGGCGCGGTCCGCGGTGCGCACGGCGAGGGGGAAGCCCGCTTCCCGCCAGGCGTTTCGGGCCGCGTCGTCCAGCTCCCACCAGGCGAGCTGCGCGCCGTGACCGGCCTGGGCCATCGCCTTGCCCGCCGACATGTCCAGCTCCGGGTTCATCCAGAGCACCGGCGCGGACGGATCGGCATCGACCGGCGGCTCGGGGTCGTCGAGATCGGTGCCGGAGACCTGGAGCCGGGCCAGGTCCTTCGGCCAGCCGTCCAGCGGGACCGGCGGGAAGACCCGTACCTCCGCCGACTTCCCGGTGACCGTGACGCCGGGCAGCGCCTCGGCCCGCCGCCACTCGGCGCCGCGCGCCCGCCGCACGACCTTGCGGATGCGCGCGTCCTGCCAGTCCCGCATCGCCCGCGCCCACTCGCCGTCGCCGGTCGACCGCTCGTCGCCCAGCATCACCAGCACCGCCCGGGCCGCGGTCTCCAGCGCGTCGGTACGCGGCGGCGGGGCGGCCCGCTCGATGCGGACGACCAGCGGCAGGACGTACTGCGGCGCGAGGTCGCGGTCGCCGGGCTCGGGTCGGAAGGGGCTGTCGGGGACGGGCGTCGTCGCGTCGTTGCTCACGCCCACAGTCTGCCAAGGCGTGCGGCCGCGAGAGTATGACCCCATGCGAAGCGAGCTACGGCTGGACGGAGTGGGCCGCCGCTACGGCATCCGCGGGCCCTGGGTCCTGCGCGGCGTCGACCTGGCCGTGCCGCCCGGCACCCTCGTCCGGATCGAGGGCACCAACGGCACCGGCAAGTCGACCCTGTTGCGCCTGCTCGCCGGGATCGACGCCCCCACCGAGGGCCGGGTCACCGGCCGGCCGCGCACGGCCTACGTCCCCGAACGCTTCCCGCCCGCCCTGCCCTTCACCGCCGCCGCCTACCTCACCCACCTCGGCACCGTGCACGGGCTGTCCCGCCGGGCGGCGACCCGCGCGGCCGGGCAGTGGCTGGAGCGGCTCGGCGCCGCCGGACACGCCGGCACCCCGCTGGCGCGGCTGTCCAAGGGCAGCGGGCAGAAGGTGGCCGTGGCGCAGGCCCTGCTGGCCGAACCGGAACTGCTCGTCCTCGACGAGGCCTGGACCGGGCTGGACACCGAGGCGCGGGAAGAGCTCGACCGGGCGGTCGCGGAGCTTACGGCTGCCGGGGGCGCCGTCGTCTTCGTCGACCACGACCCGCGCCGCCTGGCCGGCGTGCCCGACGCCGCCTACGCCGTCCGCGACGGCGGCCTGCACCGCCGCACCGCGCGCGTCCCGGCCCCGGTCGGGCCCCGCGTCGTCGTCCGGGCGCACGGTCCGCACGGCGGCGCCCCGCCCGCCGAGGCTCTGCGGGTCACCGCCTCCGCCGAGGAGGACCGCCCCGGCCACTACACGCTCACCGTCCCCGCCTCCCACTCCGACGTCCTGCTGCGCACGCTCCTGACCGCCGAGCCGCCGTGGCACGTGGCGAGCGTGCACGCCCAGGAGGGCCCCCGATGACCGCCCTCTTCCGCTACCAGGCCGCGCTCCTGCTGCGCTCCCAGCGCTGGCTCCCGCCCGTCGTCCTCTACGCCGCCGTCCTCGCCGTCGGCGTACAGGGCGGGCAGCCGGTGCTCGACTCGCTGGGCTGGACGGCGGCCGTACTGCTGCCGGTCGCGGCCTGGCTGGTGCGGATCTGCGTCAGCGGCGAGCCGCCCGCCGCACGCGGCTGCGTCGCGGCGGCGCGAGGCCCGGCGCGGGCCCATCTCGCCTGTGTGCTGGTCGCCCTGGCCGCCGCCCTCGTGCTGGGCGCGTCCGCCACCGTCGTGGTCACGCTGATCAGCGACCCGGCCGCCTCCGACCACACCACTCGGGTGCCCCCGCTCGCGGCCGGCGGCTCCGGACTGCTCGCGGTGCTGGTGTGCGCCCTGCTCGGCACCGCCGTCGGCGCGCTCACCTCCTGGCCACTGCTCCGCTCGCCCGGCCGCGCCGTCCCGGCGCTGCTGCTCGCGGCCCTGCTCGCGCTGGTGGCGACGGGCTCCCCGGCACGGGCGGCGGTCAGCGGACTGGTCACCGGCTCGCGGGCGGGCACCGTACCGCTGCCGCTGCTCCCGCTGGGCGCGGCCGTGCTGATCGCCGGGGCCGCGTTCGCGGCGGCCTGCCGGCTCAGCTCGCGCAGGTCAGCCTGAGCAGGCCGTCCGCTGGGCCTCCTGCCACTCGCAGCGCGGGCACATGGTGATCCCCTTGTACGACTCGGCGTACTCCGTCGGCTCCCGGCACAGCACGCACTCCGCGTAAGGCGGGCCGTCGGCCTTGGGCGGCCGGGTCGCGTCGATCAGGCAGTAGTCGTCGATGCGCAGGTCGTCTTCGCCGCTCATGCCTCCAGCGTAGGCCCGTCAGCGGCGGCCGTTCGCGGCGCCGATCAGCTCCGAGACCTTGACGAACCGGTAGCCCTGCTTCCGCAGCTCGGGGACGATCGTGCGCACCGCCTCCGCGGTGACCGGAGCGGCGCTGCGGGTGCAGTGCATGACGACCACCGACCCCGGCTTCACCCCGTCCAGCACCTGCCGGGCCACCGCGTCGGCGTCCGTGGCGAAGGCGTCCCCGCTCACCACGTCCCACTGCACCGCGGTGACGCCGGCCGCCGTCAGCGCCTTGAGGGCCGCCTTGTCGTAGCAGCCGCCGGGGAATCGGAAGTACGGCATCGGGTCCGGCACCCCGGCCTCGCGGAACGCCGCGTACGCCCGCTCCACGTCGGACCGCATCCGCTCCTCGGGGACGGTCGGCAGGCCGTAGCAGTCGTCGGTGAAGGCGTAGTGGCTGTAGGAGTGGTTCGCGATCTCGAACCGCGGGTCCTGGCCGATGGACCGGGCGGCGTCCGGGTACTCCTCGGCCCACCGGCCGGTCATGAACACCGTGGCCGGCACCTCCAGCTTCCGCAGCGTCGCGATCAGCCCCGGATTGTCGAACCGTTCGCCGGCCGCGGCCCGCGGTCCCTGGTCGGCCGTCATGTCCGCGTCGAAGGTGAGGGCGACCGTCCGGCCGTCGGCGCGCGGCCCGTGCTCGAAGACGGGGGTGAGGCCCGCCGGCCCCGGCGCGAGGGTGGGCGGACGGGACGGTGCGGCGGCGGAAGCGGAGGGTGCCGAGGGTGCCGGGCGAGGGGCCTCACCCGGCTCGGTGCTCCCGCAGGCGGCGAGGGCGAGGGAGGAGGCGGCCAGGGCGCACAGTGCGGCGGCGCGGCGTACGAGAGTGGTCACCGCACGAACGTATGAGCGTGCTGTTCGGTTTGTACGACTATGGGTGGTGACGTGCCCGAGGCGTCACCCTCCCGGATCAGGCGTCGCCGCGCCGGTCAGATGTCCCGCCGCTCCAGCGGCTTCGTCGCCGGGCCCTGGATCACCTTGCCGTCCGTGTCGAAGCGGGAACCGTGGCAGGGGCACTCCCAGGCCCGCTCGGCCGCGTTGAAGCTGACCAGGCAGCCGAGGTGGGTGCAGCGCGAGGACACGGCGTGCAGCGCGCCCGCCTCGTCCCGGTAGACCGCCAGCCGGTCGCCGCCCACCCGGACCAGGGCACCCTCACCGGGCGGCAGGGCGTCCACGGGCGGCGCGGGCCGCAGGCGGTCGCCGACGAAGTGGCGGGCGACCTCCGCCTGCGTCTTGAGGAACGACGGCGCCTCGCGCACCGCCGTGCGCAGCCTGCGCGGGTCGTACAGCCCGCTCCACGGGCACTCCTCGCCGGTGATCTGCGCGGTGAGCAGCCGGCCCGCCATCATGCCGCCGCTCAGGCCCCAGCCGCCGAAGCCGGTGGCGACGTACGTGTGCTTCGCACCGGGGTGCAGCGGGCCGACCATCGGCACGGTGTCCGTCGGGTCGATGTCCTGCGTCGCCCACGCGTAGGTGAGGTCGACGCCGGGGAAGTGCTCGCCGGCCCAGGCGGACAGGCGGTCGAAGCGCTCCCGGGTGTCGCCCGTACCGGGGGTGAAGTGCTCCCCGGTGACGATGAGCAGCCGGCGGCCCGCCTCGTCCAGGGGCGCCGTGCGGACCGAGCGGGTGTTGTCGTCCGGCGTGATGTACATGCCGTCGACGTCGCGGTCCGCCTCGATGCTCCCGGCGACGACCAGCTCGCGGCGCGGGGAGAGACGGGCGAACAGCAGGGCCCGGTCGAAGATCGGGTAGTGGGTGGCGACCACGACGTCCCGCGCGGTGACCGTCGCCCCCGACTCCGTCGACACGCGGCACGGCCCGCCCTCGTCCAGACCGTGCACGGTGGTGCCCTCGAAGATCCGCCCGCCGTGCGCCTCCAGGTCCTCGGCGAGGGCCAGCAGGTACTTGCGCGGGTGGAACTGCACCTGCCCGGTGACCTTGACCGCGCCCGCGACCGGGAACGGCAGCCCCGTCTCCGTCTCGAACGTCGCCGGCAGCCCCGCCTCCTTCGCGGCGGCCGCCTCGGCCCGCACCTCGTCCACCCGGCCCGCGTCGCAGACGTACGTGTACGCGTCGCGGGTCTCCCAGTCGCAGTCGATGCCCAGCTCCTCGACGATCCCCGCGGCGTGCTCGATCGCCTCGGACTGCGAACGGGCGTACAGCCGGGCGCCCCCGGGGCCCCGGGTACGGCGCAGCTTGTCGTAGACCAGCGAGTGCAGGGCGGTCAGCTTGGCGCTGGTGTGCCCGGTGACACCGGCGGCGACCCGCCCGGCCTCCAGCACCGCCACACTGCGTCCCGCCCGCGCCAGTTCCCAGGCCGTGCTGAGACCGGCGACGCCCGCGCCGATCACGGCGACGTCGACGTCGAGATCCTCAGCGAGGGCGGGGCGCGGCGCACCGCCCGGTGCCGTCTGAAGCCAGTAGGAGCCCTTGACCTGCGCTTTCTCCGTCATGCGGTGCCGGGTACCCACAGGCCGTGGCTTCAGTGACCGGGCGGTGCGCCCGGCGGCTACCTGCGCCAGGGGCCCGTCACCGCGAACGTGGTCCCGGGCGTGTAGCAGTTGACGTACATCGTGTCCCCGTCGGGCGAGAAGGTGACGCCGGCGAACTCACCCCACTCGGGCTCCTCCTCGGTCCCGATGTTCTGGGCGCCGCGGGCCATGGCGTAGACGTCGCCGCGCCGGGTCACGCCGAACACGTGCTGGGCGCCGTTGCCGTCCTCGCAGACCATCAGGCCGCCGCTGGGGGCCAGGCAGATGTTGTCCGGGGACTCGCCCGGCAGCTGCACGTCGGTGTCCGGCCCGAAGACGATCACCAGGGTGAGCCGGCGCCGCTCGGGGTCGTAGCGCCAGATCTGGCCGTAGTGGTCGGCGGCGGAGCCCTCCGCGCTGCGGGCGAAGGACGACACGAAGTACACGCTGCGGCCGCCCCAGTAGCAGCCCTCCAGCTTCTGCGCGTGCGTGATGCCGCCCCGGCCGAAGTCCTGGAACCGAATGGGGGTCTCGACGGCCAGCGGGTCGGGTACGTCGACCCATTCGATGCCGTCGAAGCAGGCGCCCGTCTCCTGGATCGACGACAGGTCGGGGACGCCCGGCACGCGCATCGCCTGGAGCCGGCCGCCCGCCCGCAGCGAGCCCGTGCCGCCCAGCGGCTTCTCGGGCAGGAACCGGTAGAAGAGGCCGAACGGCCGCTCGAACGCGTCCTCCGTCTCGTAGACGACGCCCCGGCGCGGGTCCACGGCGATCGCCTCGTGCTGGAAGCGGCCCATCGCGGTCAGCGGCACCGCGCCGGTGCGGTGCGGGTCGACGGGGTCGACCTCGAAGATGAAACCGTGGTCCTTGGTGTAGCCGTTGGTGCCGGCCTTGTCCTCGGTCTCCTCGCAGGTCAGCCACGTGTGCCAGGGGGTCGGGCCGCCCGCGCAGTTCACGGCCGTACCGGCGATCGCGACCCGTTCGTCACGGACGTGGTTGCGGTGGTCCAGGCTCAGGGCGGTGCAGCCGCCCTTGCCCTCCGGGTCGTACGTCAGACCCTTCACCGTGGGGACGGGGACCCGGCCGTCGGCGCGGTTCTCGTGGTTGCGGACGAGGTGCACGCGGCCGTGTCTGCCCGGGAAGGCCGACATGCCGTCGTGGTTGGAGGGGACCGGTCCCTCGCCGGAACGCAGCTCGTCGCCCTCGCGGGACAGGACCCGGTAGCGGAATCCCTCGGGCAGGTCCAGCAGACCGTCGGGGTCGGGGACCAGGGGGCCGTAGCCGGCGCGGCCCGGGGAGTGCGCGGC
Organism: Streptomyces mutabilis; assembly: GCF_046628145.1. NCBI lineage: Bacteria > Bacillati > Actinomycetota > Actinomycetes > Kitasatosporales > Streptomycetaceae > Streptomyces > Streptomyces mutabilis. The sequence continues at coordinate 6,079,907 of NZ_CP176874.1, forward strand.
GGCGGTGCCGGCGAAGAGCTCGGACAGGGCTCCGGTGAACGCGATGCCCGCACCGAGGGCACCGGTGCGGGCGAGTACCTGACGACGGGTCGCGTCGCGACTGGACGTGGACATGGGGCGACCTTCCTGCTGGCGGACAGGACTGTGACCCGCCGTGTCTATCACCTGCCGTGATTCCCGGGAACCACGCGCGTCGCACGTGTCACCGCTCGACGGGATGGTCCCGGCGCTCGACGGGCCGTTCCTGCGCCCCGCCGGGCCGGCCCTGGGCCTTCTGGGCCGCCTCCAGGAAGCGCAGCAGCTCCACCGGGAAGGGCAGCACCAGCGTCGAGTTCTTCTCGGCGGCGACCGCGACGACGGTCTGCAGCAGCCTGAGCTGCAGGGCGGCGGGCGTCTCGGACATCTCCCGCGCCGCCTCCGCGAGGACCTTGGAGGCCTGGAGCTCGGCGTCGGCGTTGATGACCCGGGCCCGGCGCTCCCGGTCCGCCTCCGCCTGCCGGGCCATCGAGCGCTTCATGGTGTCCGGCAGGGACACGTCCTTGATCTCGACCCGGTCGATCTGCACGCCCCAGCCGACGGCCGGGCTGTCGATCATCAGCTCCAGGCCCTGGTTGAGCTTCTCCCGGTCGGACAGCAGGTCGTCCAGGTCGCTCTTGCCGATGATGGAACGCAGGGAGGTCTGCGCCATCTGCGAGACGGCGAACCGGTAGTCCTCCACCCGGACGAGCGCGTTGGCCGCGTCGACCACCTTGAAGTACACGACCGCGTCCACCCGTACCGTGACGTTGTCCCGGGTGATGCCCTCCTGCGCGGGCACCGGCAGCGTGACGATCTGCATGTTCACCTTGTGCAGCCGGTCCACGAACGGGACCACCATCGTGAAGCCGGGCTCGCGCACCTCGCCCGCCAGGCGTCCGAGCCGGAAGACGACCCCGCGCTCGTACTGCTTGACGACCCGCGCCGCCGAGGCGACGTAGAGGACCCCCGCGCTTCCGGCGGCGGCGGCCGCGGTCAGCAGCTCCTGGAGCATGACGACCCCTTCCCTCAGAGGCCCGTTTCGTCCCTCCTTGTCACGATAGGCCCGGTAGCCGGTGTGGTGACAGGCCCGGCAGCCGGTACGGCGGCAGGCCCGGCAAGCGGTGTGGCGGCAGGCCCGGCGGACGGAGGCAGACGGACCGGCGTCCGGTCCGAGGCCGTGCCCCGGACCGGACGCCGTCACCGATGAAGACCAGCCGGGCTACACGGCGGCCTTCGCGGGTTCCGTGACCTTCACCGGGTCCGTGCCGGTGGAGCTGTGCCGCTCGGCCCAGTTCTCCAGCGCGGTGCGGCAGGCGTGGTCCAGGTGGTGCAGCCCGGACAGGTCCAGCTCGACCGGCCGGTCCTGCGGCAGCGCCTCCAGGCTCTCCAGGATCCTCGGCAGCCTGAGGAAGGTCGCGTTGCCCGTCAGGTGCGCCTGGATCGGTCCGGCGCCCTTGTCGACGACCTCCAGCTTGAGGTGCGAGGCTTCCCACGCGGTCTTGACCACGGACAGGGCGAGACCGATCAGCACGCCCTCGAACATGTTCACCGCGACGATGGACACGGCGGTGACCACGAGGATCAGCGCCTCGCCCCGGTGGTCGCGCCACAGCGGCACGATGCTGCGGAACGGGATCAGCTTCCAGCCCGCGTGGACCAGGATGCCCGCCAGCGCGGGCAGCGGGATCAGGGCCAGCACGGACGGCAGCAGCGCCGCGAACAGCAGAAGCCACACACCGTGCATCACCCGGGACGCCTTGGTGCGCGCGCCCGCGCTGACGTTGGCGGAACTGCGCACGATGACCGCGGTCATCGGCAGCGCGCCGAGCAGACCGCAGACCGTGTTGCCCGCGCCCTGCGCCATCAGCTCCTTGTTGTACTCGGTCCGCGGACCCTTGTGCAGCCGGTCCACCGCCGCGGCGCTGAACAGGCTCTCCGCCGAGGCGATCAGCGTGAAGGCGACGATGGTGCCGAGCAGGCCCACGTTCACGAGCTCGCCGAAGGCGTCGGCGCCGGGCGGCTGGATCACGTCCAGCAGTCCGCTCACCTCGACGGTCGCCACCGACAGCCCGAACGCGGCCGTGACCGCCGTGGCCAGGCCGACCGCGGCCAGCGCGCCCGGCACGGTCTGCGCCCGCTTCGGCAGCCGCTTCCACAGCACCATCACCGCGACGGTGCCCGCGCCGAGGGCGAGCGAGGTCAGCGCCTCGGTGCTGCCCAGCGCGTCCGCGGCGGCCCCGGGCAGCCCGGTGAGCTTGTCGATGCCGGAGGCGGGTGCCTCCAGCCCGGCCGCCGAGTAGAGCTGTCCCGCGATGAGCACGAGGCCGATGCCGGCCAGCATGCCCTCGACGACCGACAGGGAGATGGCCCGGAACCAGCGCCCCAGTTTCAGGGCGCCCATCCCGAGCTGGATCAGTCCGGTGGCCAGCACGATCACGCCGAGGGCGGCCAGTCCGTAGGAGTCGACCGCGCCGAAGACCAGCACGGTCAGTCCGGCGGCCGGACCGGACACCTGCAGGCTGCTGCCCGGCAGGAGACCGGTGACCAGACCGCCCACGATTCCGGTGACCAGGCCGAGTTCGGCCGGGACACCGGAGGCGACGGCCACGCCCACGCAGAGCGGGAGGGCGACCAGGAACACGACGAGCGAGGCGGTGAAGTCCTGCCGCAGGTACGGGAACTTCCTGGCGTTCTGGGGGGAGTTCGGAGTGTTCTCGGATATCGACGTCATGGCGGCGCTCACAGCGTCTCGAACGCGTCGGTGTCCGCCCGGTGTTCGCGTACGACACCGGTGTGGACCTCGTAGTACCAGCCGTGCATCCGCAGCCGGCCCTCCGTCAGGCGCCGCTCGACGCACGGGTAGGAGCGCAGCCGCAGCAGTTGCGACAGGACGTGGTGCTGGACGGCCTCGGCGACCGTCGGGTCGGCGGGATCGCAGGGCTCCGGCTCGTCCGCGGCCGCGGCCAGCCAGTCGCGGACGGCGGGCACGGCGGTCAGGTCGTCCCCGCGCACCAGCGCGCCGACGGCGCCGCAGTGCGAGTGGCCGCAGACCACGATGTCGGTGACGCCGAGCACCTCGACGGCGTACTCGACGGTGGCCGCCTCGCCGGAGGGGTGACCGGCGCCGTACGGCGGGACGATGTTGCCGGCGGTGCGCAGCTCGAAGAGCTGGCCGGGCCGGGCTCCGGTGATCAGGGCGGGTACGACCCGGGAGTCGGAGCAGGTGATGAACAGGACTTCGGGCGACTGGCCTTCGGCGTGCCCGGCGAACTCCTCAGGGCGCTGTCCGAACGTACGGGCGTTGTCGATGAGGGGCTGCATGATGGGGTTGTTCCTCCTGGCGCGCGTGGGGGCGCGTCGGACGGTCAGGTCAGAGGTGGGGGTAGCGGCCGGGATCTCAGCAGCGGAAGACCTGGAGCGCCGCGGGGGAGTGGTCCGTCGCGTTTCCGGGCCGGTGTTCTCCGGCACGGACGGGCACGCCGGGGTCCGGTACGAGCGGGTCGGCGTGCCGCAGCAACGGGCGCTGGGGTGCGTCGGGCTGCGGTGCGGCGGTGCCGCGGTGCCGGTCGCGGACGCGCGGGGCGGTGGTCGGGTTGCCCGGGCGGTCGGTCTCGTGACAGGTGACGGTCTCGTCGTGCCCCGCCGTCTCGGCGGGGGTGGTCCCGAGTCCGGTGTTGGCCACGACATCACCGCTCGTATGCGCGGATGCGAAGGAAACGGTGGGAGTGAAGATCTGGAGCGCGAACAGGACGGCGGCGAGGATCGGAACCACGGTCCGGGCCGTCGTGCCTCGGAACATGCGCCCCCTTCCAGGCGTTTCCTGCCGCTGGTATATGCCGGGGCATGGTCAACACCCGGTCAATGCACGGTCAATGCGCGGTCAAGAAGCACGTTAACCCTCCAACACGCTTTGCAGGGTTAACGTGGCGTTACGTAGTGAAGAGAGCCTGAAAATGGCGGGTGGGTTGGCGGGAACCAACCGTTCCTCAGGGCGTGTCGACCAGTCGGGCCGCGTCCCGGGCCAGTGCGGTGAGCCGGGAGATCGCCCGGAAGTACTTCTTGCGGTACCCGCCCTTCAGCATCTCCTCGCCGAAGAGCCGGTCGAAGGGCAGTCCGGAGGCGAGGACGGGCACCTCGCGGTCGTAGAGCCGGTCGGCGAGGACGACGAGGCGCAGCGCGGTCGACTGGTCGGGCACCGGGCGCACCCCGGTCAGGCAGACGGCCGCGACACCGTCGGTCAGGGCGCCGTAGCGGCTGGGGTGGACGCGGGCGAGGTGGTCGAGGAGGGCGGGGAAGTCGTCCAGGGAGGCGCCCTCGGTGGTCTGCGCGGCGCGGGTCACCTGAGCGTCGGAGTACGGTGCCGGCGCCTCGGGCAGACCGCGGTGGCGGTAGTCCTCGCCGTCGATGCGCAGGGTGCGGAAGTGGGCGGACAGGCCCTGGATCTCGCGCAGGAAGTCGGCGGCGGCGAAGCGGCCCTCGCCGAGCTTGCCCGGCAGCGTGTTGGAGGTGGCGGCGAGCGCCACCCCGGCCTCGACGAGCCGGCCGAGCAGGCTGGAGACCAGGACGGTGTCGCCGGGGTCGTCGAGCTCGAACTCGTCGATGCACAGGAGGCGGTGCCCGGAGAGGGTCCGCACGGTCTGCTGGAAGCCGAGGGCGCCGACGAGGTTGGTCAGCTCCACGAAGGTGCCGAACGCCTTGCGCTCCGGCTCCGCCGGGGTCGCGTGCCACAGGGAGGCCAGCAGGTGGGTCTTGCCGACGCCGTAGCCGCCGTCGAGGTAGACGCCACGGGGGCCGGCGGGGGCCTTCGGGGCCTTGCTCCGGCCGAAGCCGAGGAAGCCGCGCCTGCCCGTGGCGGCGGGGGTCCCGTCCAGTCCGGTCGCGAAGTCCTCCAGAACCCGGACGGCCTCGCTCTGGCTGGGCTGGTTCGGGTCCGGGATGTACGTGCTGAAACGGACCGAGTCGAAGCGGGGCGGGGGCACCATCTCGGCGACCAGGCGCTCCGCGGGGACGTGGGGCTCGCGGGCGCACAGGGAGAGCGGGGCGGCGGGGGCCGTCCCGGTTATCGGGGCGGGGCCGGATGCGGCGGAGCGGGAGGCGGGGGAGGAGGACGACACGGTTGTCCATGGTAGGGCCTGTCCGGAGGGCGCCGGCCGTGGTGAGGGTGCGCCGGGGCCGGTGCGGTGCGGTGTCCCGGCGCGCGGGCCGGGCGTGGGCGGGGCGCGTGGGCCGGGCGTGGGCGGGGCGCGCGGGCCGGCGCCGGCAGGGTGCCGCCGCGCCCGGCCGTGCCGCCCCTCGCGGCACGATCGCCGGGGCTGCGCGGCTGTGCGGCCGCGTGGTGGTACGCCGCTGCCCGGCGGGAGAACGGCCGCGCGGTTCGGGAGCCCGGCGCGTGGAACACTGCACCGCATGCGACGCCTGTTCCCCGCCCCTGTGACCGATCAGACAGCCGGCCCGGCCCCCGACGGAACCGACCGGGAGTGGAGCCTCGCCGAGCTGGCCGCCGCCTACGCCTATCCCGAGCCGGACGGGAGGACGGGAACGGGGGCCTGGCTGCGGGCGAACATGGTCTCCACCCTCGACGGCGCGGCCCAGCACGACGGCCGCTCCCAGCCCATCTCCGGCGCGGCCGACATGCGCATCTTCGGCACCCTGCGCGCGCTGGCCGACGTGGTGATCGCCGGCGCCGAGACCGTACGGCAGGAGGGGTACCGCCCGGCTCGTTCGCGCGCCGATTTCGCGGAGCTGCGGAAGGCGGCCGGCCAGCGCCCCGTGCCCGCGATCGCCGTGGTCAGCGCCAGCCTGGAGCTGGACTTCTCGCTGCCGCTGTACACCTCGCCGCTGGTGCCCACCCTGATCCTGACCGGTGCCGCCGCGGCCCCGGACCGGATCGCGGCGGCCGAGAAGGCCGGTGCCCGGGTGGTGATCGCCGGTGACGGCGTCGGCGTGGACCCGGCCCGCGCCGTCGACGCGCTCGCCCGGCTCGGGCACACCCGGCTGCTGACCGAGGGCGGCCCGCGGCTGCTCGGGCAGTTCATCGCGTCCGGGGTGCTCGACGAGCTGTGCCTGACGGTCTCGCCGACACTCACCGCGGGTGACGCGCAGCGGATCGCGGGCGGACCGTCGGTCGAGGTCCCGCGGCGGTTCGTCCTGGAGTCCCTGCTGGAGGAGGAAGGCTTCCTCTTCAGTCGGTACCGGCGCGACTAGGGCCTGTCCGACGATTCCCGCCCTCGCCCGGAGGCAGGCGGGAATCGCCGGAGGCCCCAGCCCGGGTTCGGGGCGGGCGGCGGCCGGACAGGGGTTCGGTCGTTACCGCGCATCCGGGAATCGGCGGAATCTCCCGTTCCGTTTAGTCCGCGACGGGCACACTGATTCCGGCAGTACCCGTGCGATCACGGGGCAGGATGGTTTCCGCAGGGTCTGGTACGGCCTACGGAGGGTGGGCCCGCGGGCCCACGAAGGAGAAGGGGCGCCTGGTGTTCACAAGCGTTTTGATGATCGAGAAGGCCCTGACGTCCGCCGACGTGGAGTTCGTCACCACCTTGCACGGGGACGAGCGGGTCGCCTTCCACGTGCTGCTCCAGCCGCGCGGCGATCAGGCGGACCGGCTGCTGAGAGCGATCGACGACGTCGCGCTCGGCGAACTCGACGACGCCGTGCGGGAGGGTGAGACGCCGGAGGGCGAGGAGGCGCTGAGCGTCGGGCAGCGGGCCCTGGAGGTGTCCCTCACGGCCCTGCGCGCGTCCGGAGCCGAGGCGGAGGGACGGCTGATCGAGGACCACCCGCTGGACGAGCTCAGGGCACTGGTCCTGGAGGCCGGAGCCGACGAGGTGATCGTCCTGACCGACCCCCACTACGTGGAGGAGTTCTTCCACCGGGACTGGGCCTCGCGGGCCCGCCACAAGGTCGGCGTACCGGTCCTGAAACTGTTCTCCCACAGCAAGGCATAGGCTTGGGCCGCGCTCCCCGGACCCGGGGGCGCCACCAGCAGACCACCTCACGCAGACCGTCGCACCTCTGGGGAGAACAGCGCATGGCACCCGGCCTTCCTACCGCCATGGACCGACCGCACTTCATCGGCATCGGCGGCGCCGGGATGTCGGGCATCGCCAAGATCCTCGCGCAGCGCGGGGCCGCGGTGGCGGGCAGCGACGCCAAGGAGTCCGCGACCGCCGAGGCCCTGCGCGCGCTGGGTGCGACCGTGCACATCGGGCACGCCGCCGGGCACCTCGCCGACGACGCGACCTGCGTGGTCGTGTCCTCGGCGATCCGCGCGGACAACCCGGAGCTGGCCCGCGCCGCGGAGCTGGGCATTCCGGTCGTCCACCGCTCCGACGCCCTCGCCGCCCTGATGAACGGCCTGCGCCCGCTCGCCGTCGCCGGCACCCACGGCAAGACCACCACCACCTCGATGCTGGCGGTCTCCCTGTCCGAGCTGGGTCTGGACCCGTCGTACGCGATCGGCGGCGACCTGGACGCGCCCGGCTCCAACGCCCTGCACGGCGACGGCGAGATCTTCGTCGCCGAGGCCGACGAGAGCGACCGCAGCTTCCACAAGTACGCCCCCGAGGTCGCCATCGTCCTCAACGTCGAACTCGACCACCACGCCAACTACGCGTCGATGGACGAGATCTACGAGTCCTTCGAGACCTTCGCCTCGAAGATCGTCCCCGGCGGCACCCTGGTGATCGCGGCCGACCAGGCGGGCTCCCGGGAGCTGACCCGGCGGCTGTCCGGCAAGGTGCGGACCGTGACGTACGGGGAGTCCGAGGACGCCGACGTGCGCATTCTGTCGGTCGTCCCGCAGGGCCTGAAGAGCGAGGTCACCGTCGTCATGGACGGCGCCGAGCTGACCTTCACGGTCTCCGTCCCCGGCCGCCACTACGCCCACAACGCGGTCGCCGCCCTCGCCGCGGGCGCGGCCCTCGGCATCCCCGCCGCCGAGCTGGCCCCCGCCCTCGCCGCCTACACCGGCGTCAAGCGGCGCCTCCAGCTCAAGGGCGAGGCGGCCGGCGTCCAGGTCGTCGACTCCTACGCGCACCACCCCACCGAGATGACGGCCGACCTGGAGGCCATGCGCGCCGCCGTCGGCGACGCCCGCATCCTGGTCCTCTTCCAGCCGCACCTCTTCTCCCGCACCCAGGAGCTGGGCAAGGAGATGGGCCAGGCGCTGGCACTGGCGGACGCGTCGGTCGTCCTCGACATCTACCCGGCCCGCGAGGACCCGATCCCGGGCGTCACCAGCGAGCTGATCATCGAGGCGGCCCGCGCCGCGGGCGCCGACGTCACGCCGGTGCACGACAAGGCGGAGGCCCCCGCGGTGGTCGCGGGAATGGCGAAGGCCGGTGATCTGGTTCTCACCATGGGCGCGGGCGACGTCACGGACCTCGGACCGCGCATCCTGGACGAGCTGTCGAGCAAGGCGAAGTAAGGGGCTGAGGACTCATGTCGTACGACGTCGAGAAGCCGGACGAGCAGTGGCGCGCGGAGCTGGCCCCGGCCGAGTACGCCGTACTGCGCCAGGCCGCGACCGAACCCGCCTTCACCGGTGAGTACACCGACACCAAGACCGAGGGCGTCTACTCGTGCCGGGCCTGCGGCGCCGACCTGTTCACCTCGCAGACCAAGTTCGAGTCGCACTGCGGCTGGCCGTCCTTCTTCGACCCGAAGGACACCGACGCCGTCGAGCTGATCGAGGACCGCTCCCACGGCATGGTGCGCACGGAGGTGCGGTGCGCGCGGTGCGGGTCGCACCTCGGGCACGTGTTCAAGGGCGAGGGGTACCCGACCCCGACCGATCAGCGGTACTGCATCAACAGCATCGCGCTGCGGCTCCAGCCCGCCGAGGGCTGAGCCGGCCGTTCAGCGGGCGGCGGCCGGGAGCGCCACGGTGAAGACCGTCGTGCCCGGCTCGCCGCCCAGCGAGATCGTGCCGCCGTGCGCCCGCACCAGGGAGCCGGCGACGGAGAGCCCCAGGCCGCTGCCGCCCCGGTCGCGGCTGCGGGCCTTGTCGACGCGGTAGAAGCGGTCGAAGATCCGCTCCCGGTCGGCCGCCGGGACACCCGGCCCGGTGTCCGCGACGGCCACCGTCACGCGGTCGTCCGCCGCCGACACCGTCACCGAGACCTTCGTGCCCGCCGGGGTGTGCACGGCCGCGTTGGTGAGCAGGTTGTCGAGCACCTGCCGGATGCGCTGCGGGTCCATGCGCAGCTTCACCACCGCAGGTCCGGCCGTCACCGTCAGCGGATGCTCCGGGTGACCGGCGCGGAAGGCGTCGGCCGCCTGCCGCACCAGCTCCGTGAGGTCCGCGTCCTCCCACCGCAGCGGCGCCTCCACCTCGGCCGTGTCCAGGCGCGCGAGGAGCAGCAGGTCGTCCAGGAGCACACCCATCCGGGCCGCCTCGGCGCGCAGCCGGGCCAGATGCCGCTCCCGCTCCCCGGGCTCGTCGGCCGCCGCGTACTGGAACAGGTCGGCGTAGCCCCGTACGGACATCAGCGGGGTGCGCAGCTCGTGGGAGGCGTCCGCGACGAAGCGGCGCAGCCGCTGCTCGGCCTCGGCGCGCACCGCGAGGGAGTCGTCGATGTGCTCCAGCATCGTGTTGAACGCCGTCCGCAGCTCCGCCACCTCCCTGCCGCCGTCCCGTCCGCCCACCCGCAGCGGCAGCCTGGCCGCGGACTCGCTCAGGTCGTGCGAGGCGATGCCGTGCGCGGTGCTCGCCATGTCGCTCAGCGGCTTCAGCCCGCGCCGCAGCATCCGCCGCCCGAACACCACCAGCGCCAGCAGCGCCAGTCCGAAGGCGACGACCTGCACCGTGATCAGCTGCTCCACGGTGTCCTCGACGTCCCCCATGGGCGCGGCGCTGACCAGCACCACCCCGGGCTCCACCTCGCAGGCGCGCAGCAGGTAGGGGCCGTGGCCGTCGATCCGCACGGTGCGGGTCAGGTCCTCGTCGGAGCGGGCCATCGTCCGGGCGAGGGCGGTGAGCGCGCGGCTGTCCGCCGGCACCTCGGCGGGTGTGCGCAGGTCCGCCGTGCCGCCGGAGACGTCGTAGACGGCCGTGTACCAGCCGTAGTACGGCTTGCGCCGCACCGTGCCGTGCGCCGCCGCGTCCTTGGACTGCACGACCTGCACCAGCTTCATCTGGTCGGCGAGCTGGCGCTCCAGGTAGTCCCGCATGTACGCGGTCAGCGCGGTGCCGACCACGGCGAACACCACCAGCGACAGCACGCCCAGGCCCAGCGCCAGCCGGGTCCCGAGCCGCAGTCCGCGGTAGGCCAGCCACCAGCGCCGTATCACCGGGCCGCCTGCCGGATCACGTAGCCGAAGCCGCGCACCGTCCGGATCAGCGGCTCGGCGTCGTCGGTGCCCGGGGCCGCGTCGTCCAGCTTGCGGCGCAGCCGGCTGACGACCAGCTCGACCACGTTGGACCGGCCGCCGAAGCCGTACTCCCAGACGTGGTCGAGGATCTGCGCCTTGGTCAGCACGGTCGGCGACTTGCGCATCAGGTAGCGCAGCACCTCGTACTCGGTCGGCGTCAGCGACAGCCGCCGCTCGCCCCGGCGCACCTCGCGGGTGTCCTCGTCCATCGTCAGGTCCGCCACCCGCAGCACCGACCGCTGGAAGTCCGGCCCGGCACTGCGCCGCAGCACGGTCCGCAGCCGGGCCATCAGCTCCTCCACCGCGAACGGCTTGACCAGGTAGTCGTCACCGCCCCGGGTCAGCCCCGCCACCCGGTCGGCCACCCCGTCGCGGGCGGTGAGGAACACCACCGGCACCATCGTGCCCGAGCGGCGCAGCCGGTCCAGCACACCGAAGCCGTCGACGTCCGGCAGCATCAGGTCCAGCACCACGATGTCCGGCCGGAAGTCGCCGGCCAGCCGCAGCGCCTGCTCGCCGGAGTTCGCGGTGACCGCCTCCCAGCCCTCGTAGCGGGCGACCGTGGCCACGAGGTCGGCGATGGGCGGGTCGTCGTCCACCACGAGCAGTCGTACTTTTTCCACCCGCTCATACTGCGCCACCGGCCGCCCGCACCCCATACCGCGCGGACCACAGCCGCGTGATCGATAAGTACTCGAAAGTCGCCCGACAGGAAAACGACAGGTCGGGCGGGTGAAGCTTCCTGGCGTGACCACTGCTTCGAGCGCCCCCCACCGTCCGCCGCCCCCCGCGCCGGCCCTCCGCCCGAAGGCGGTGGCCCGCACCGGCCTGTACGCGATCCTGGCCGCCAACGCGGTCGTCGTCGCCGTCCTCTTCGTCCGGGCGGGCTTCGCCGCCAACATCCTCGTCGTCCTCGGCCGCCTCACCGGCCTCTACGGCGCCCTGCTCATGGCCTTCCAACTGGTCCTGGTGGCCCGGCTGCCCTGGTTCGACCGGCGGATCGGCATGGACCGGCTGACGTCCTGGCACCGCTGGACCGGCTTCGCCGTCCTGTGGACGCTCCTCGCCCACGTCACCTTCATCACCTTCGGCTACGCCCGGTCCTCCGCCCTGGACCCGGTCGACCAACTCGTCGACCTCGCCCGGACCGTCGAGGGCGTGCTGCGCGCGCTCGTCGCCCTCGCGGTCCTCGTGGTCGTGGGCGCCGTCTCGGCGCGTGCCGCCCGGCGCAGGATGGCGTACGAGACCTGGCACTTCGTCCACCTCTACACGTACGTCGCGGTGGTGCTGGCCTTCACCCACCAGATCGCCGTCGGTACGAGCTTCACCTCCTCGCCGGCCGCGACGGCGTACTGGTACGGGGTGTGGGGCGCGGCCCTCGGCGCGGTGCTGGTCGGCCGGGTCGTGCTGCCGCTGTGGCGGAACCTGCGCCACCGGCTGCGCGTGACCGCCGTCGTCCCCGAGAACGACCACGTCGTCTCCATCCACATCACCGGCCGGGACCTGCACCGGCTGCCCGCGCGGGCCGGCCAGTTCTTCCTGTGGCGGTTCCTGACCCGAGACCGCTGGTGGCAGGCCAACCCCTTCTCGCTCTCCATGGCCCCCGACGGGCGACGGCTGAGGCTGACCGTCAAGACCGCCGGCGACGGCACCGCCGCACTGCGCCATCTGAAGCCCGGCACCCGCGTCTTCGCCGAGGGCCCCTACGGTGCCTTCACCGCCCTGCACCGCACCCGCCCCGACGCCCTGCTGATCGCCGGCGGCGTCGGCGTCACCCCGATCCGGGCCCTGCTGGAGGAGTTGCACGGCCACGCGGTGCTCGTCCACCGCGTCACCACCGAGCGCGACGCCGTCCTCCACGACGAACTGCGCGACCTCGCCCACGCCAAGGGCGCCGAACTGCACCTGGTCACCGGGCCCGCCGTCCCCGACCGGCTCGGTCCGCGCGACCTGGCCGCCCTCGTCCCCGACATCACCGACCGGGACGTCTACGTCTGCGGGCCGCCCGGCATGACCACCGCCGTGCTCCGCACCCTGCGCGAACTGGGCGTGCCCAAGCAGCAGATACACGCCGAACGCTTCAGCCTGGCCGGCTGACCCCGGCCCCACGAGAGGAACCACCGCACCGTGAAGCGCGCCCTGCCCGTCCTGGTCCTGAGCATCGCCGGTCTCGTCCCGGTCTGGCGCTACGCCCCGTCCCACGGGACGGCGGCCACCTCACCCGCCCCACCGGTCTCCTCCCCGGCACCGTCCGCGACGGTCCCCGGCACCACCGTCGTCGCGGGCCCCACCGTCGGCACCGACAAGGGTCCCGTGCAGGTGGAGGTGACCTTCCGGGACCACCGGATCACCGCCGTACGCATGCTCCAGCAGCCCGACCACCCGCAGACCGCCGCCGCCGTGCCGAAGCTGATCGAGGAGACGCTCCAGGCGCAGAGCGCCGACATCGACACCGTCTCCGGCGCCACCGTCACCAGCGACGGCTACAGGGAGTCGCTCCAGGCCGCGATCGACACCCGGGGCGCCTGAGGTGCGGCGCGTCGAACACGTCATGGGCTTCCCGGTCTCCCTGCGGGTGGACGACCCGGACGTGCCCGAGGAGGCCGCGGACGCCGTCTTCCGGTGGCTGCGCGAAGTCGACGCGCGCTTCAGCCCGTTCCGGGACGACAGCGAGGTCTCCCGGCTGGAGCGCGGTGAAGTGGCGCGGTTCAGCGCGGACTTGGCGGAGGTCCTCGACCTGTGCGAGGCGTACCGGGTCGCCACCGGCGGCGCCTTCGACGTCCGGCTGCCGGGGCGGGGCCTGGACCCCTGCGCGGTGGTGAAGGGCTGGTCGGTGCAGCGGGCGGCCGGACTGCTGCGCGCGGCCGGTGCACGCCGGTTCTGCCTCAACGCCGGGGGTGACGTGGTCGTCGCCGGCGGGCCCTGGCGGGTGGGGGTGCGGCACCCCGAGGACGCCGGCCGGCTGTGCACCGTCCTGGAGGTCGCCGACGGGGCGGTCGCGACCTCCGCGCGCTACGAGCGCGGCGGCCACATCGTCGACGGGCGCACCGGGCGTCCGGCGACCGGACTGCTCGCCGTGACCGTCGTGGCGCCGACCCTCACGGAGGCGGACACGGTCGCCACGGCGGCGTTCGCGATGGGCGCCGACGGCGTCGAGTGGGCCGCCGCACGGGAGGGCTGCGAGATCTTCGCGGTGGACGCGGGGCGGCGGGTGCTGCGCACGGCTGGGCTGCCCGTCGCGGGGTAGGCGGCCTCACACGGTCACCACGGTCACGCGACACCGGACGTCTAGACTCTCCCGGCAACGACCCGTGACGACCTGGCCAGAACCATCCGCCCACCCGAAGGGTATTCGGCGTTTTGATACGGATTGATTCAGTCACCAAGCGGTACCCGGACGGCACCGTGGCGGTCGACCGGCTGTCGCTGGAGATACCCGACCGCTCGATCACGGTCCTCGTCGGACCGTCGGGCTGCGGCAAGACGACGACCCTGCGGATGATCAACAGGATGGTCGAGCCCACCGAGGGCACCATCTCCCTGGACGGCGCGGACCTCCAGCAGCAGCCGGTCACCACGCTGCGCCGGTCGATGGGGTACGTCATCCAGAACGCCGGTCTCTTCCAGCACCGGACCGTCCTCGACAACATCGCCACCGTGCCCCGCATGATCGGGTGGGGCAAGCAGAAGTCCCGGGAGCGGGCCGCCGAGCTGATGGAGCGGGTGGGACTCGACGCCTCCCTCGCCAAGCGGTACCCGTACCAGCTCTCCGGCGGCCAGCAGCAGCGGGTCGGCGTGGCCCGGGCGCTCGCCGCCGACCCGCCGGTGCTCCTCATGGACGAACCGTTCTCCGCCGTGGACCCCGTGGTCCGCAAGGGCCTCCAGGACGAACTCCTGCGCATCCAGGACGAACTGGGCAAGACCATCGTCTTCGTCACGCACGACATCGACGAGGCCATCAAGCTGGGCAGCATGGTCGCGGTGATGCGCACCGGCGGCCGGCTCGCCCAGTTCGCGCCGCCCGCCGAACTCCTGTCGAACCCCGCGGACGACTTCGTCGAGGACTTCCTCGGCGCCGACCGCGGCATCCGGCGGCTGTCCTTCTTCACCGCCGAGGGCCTGGAACTGACGACGGACCCCGTCGTGCGCGCGGACGCGACGGCCGAACAGCTGGCCGCGCCCGACGCCCCCTACCTGCTGGTGACCGACGCGGAGGGCCGCCCGCTGGGCTGGGCCGAGCCGGGGGACCTGACCGCCGGCGACATCACGGCCGAGGGGCTGCTGCCCTACGGGCGGCCCTTCGTGCCGGGCACCGACTCGCTGCGGGCCGCCCTGGACTGCGCGGTGCTCTCGCCCACCGGCTGGGCCGTCGCCGTGGACGCCGGCGGGCGGGTGAGGGGGGTCGTCTCCCAGCAGGCCGTCGGTGAGGCGATCCGCGCCGCCCACAGTGCGGCGGACACCGGCGACCCGCGGGCCGCGGGGCCCGCCGACGTCGCGAAGGTCGCGCCGTGAACGGCTTCTTCGACATCCCGAGCGACCTCGACAACACCTACTTCGGCCTCATCGGACTGCACCTGCGCGAGGCACTGCTGCCGGTCCTGGCCGGACTGCTGGCCGCGCTGCCCATCGCCCAGCTCTGCGTGCGGTTCCGCTGGCTGTACCCGCCCGTGCTCGGCGTGACCACCGTGTTCTACGCCATCCCGTCGCTCGCGGTCTTCGTCGTCCTCATCGACTACACCGGCCAGACCGAGCTGACGGTGATGATCCCGCTGGCCCTCTACAGCCTGGTGGTGCTCGTCCCGGCCATCGTCGACGGCGTGCGGTCGGTGCCCGAGGAGACCCTGGCCGCCTCCACCGCCATGGGCTTCGGACCCGTACGGCGCTACCTCCAGGTGCAGTTGCCGATCGCCGTGCCCGCGATCCTCGCCGGCCTGCGGGTGGCCGTGTCGGCGAGCATCTCCCTGGTCAGCGTCGGCGCCCTCATCGGCAACCAGGGCGCCCTCGGCAATCTGCTCGCGGACGCCCAGAAGTACGGCCGGCCCGAGCTGGCGGTCAACTCGGTCATCACCACCGCCGTACTGGCCGTCCTGTGCGACGCGGCGCTCGTCCTGGTCCGCAACCTGCTGACGCCGTGGATGCCGCGCGGCAAGGCCGGGCGACGCCCGAAGCAGGCCGCCGCGCGGCCCGAGCCGGAGGAGGCGGCGACCCGGTGAACGTCCTCGACTTCGTCAACGCGTTCTTCAGCGACAGCGCCCAGTGGCACGGCTACGACGGCATCCCGCAGCGCCTGCTGGAGCACGTCCAGTACACGCTGATGGCGCTCGGCATCGCCGCCGCGATCGGGCTGCCCGTCGGACTGCTGACCGGTCACACCGGGCGCGGCGGCAACGCCGTCGCCTTCGTCGCCACCGCCGCGCGGGCCCTGCCCAGCTTCGGGCTGCTGGTGCTGATCGCCGTCGTCGTCGGCATCGGCCTGCTGCCCGTGATGATCCCGCTGGTCGTGCTCGCGATCCCGCCGATCCTGGTGACCACCTACGAGGCGGTCCGCTCCGTCGACCCCGCCCCGGTGGACGCCGCGCGGGGCATGGGCATGCACGAGCCGGCCATCCTCCTGAGGGTCGAACTGCCCGTCGCCCTGCCGCTGGTGCTCAGCGGGCTGCGCTCGGCCGCGATCCAGGTCGTGTC
Organism: Streptomyces mutabilis; assembly: GCF_046628145.1. Classification (NCBI taxonomy): domain Bacteria; kingdom Bacillati; phylum Actinomycetota; class Actinomycetes; order Kitasatosporales; family Streptomycetaceae; genus Streptomyces; species Streptomyces mutabilis. The sequence goes on from NZ_CP176874.1 coordinate 6,095,984, forward strand.
GACGGCCACCATCGCCGCGTACGTCAGTCTCGGCGGGATCGGCCGGTACATCATCGACGGCCTCTACCAGCGCGACTACGAGAAGGTGGTCGGCGGCGCCACGCTGGTGGCCCTCCTGGCACTGGTCACGCTCGCGGTGTTCTGGGCGGTGGAGCGGCTGACGGTCTCCCCTGGGGTGCGCAGGCGCTGACGCGCTCGAACATCCATGTGAAGGAAACCGTAACCAGGCCGTTCTTGACTGACCGACAAGTGGCTCGTTTGGATCGACGGATGACTTATAGCGCGAAGAGCGGCAGGTCCAGGACGAGGCACACCGGCGCGGCGGCCGTCGCGCTCACCGCCGCGGCGGCGCTGCTCGCGGGCTGTTCCTCCTCCGACGACACCTCCGACAACCCCCTGGCCGGGGAGAAGGCGGAGGCCGGCACCGTCGTCGTCGGCTCCAACAACTTCGCCGAGAGCACCCTGCTCGCCGACATCTACGGCGAGGCGCTCAAGGCCAAGGGCCTCAAGGTCACCTACAAGCACAACATCGGCAGCCGCGAGACGACGTACGGCATGATGGAGAACGGCTCGGTCACGGTGCTGCCCGAGTACAACGGCTCGCTGCTCGCCTACCTCGACCCCGAGGCCGGGCAGGAGTCCGCCGAGGCCGTGAACGAGGCGGTGAAGGCCAAGCTCGACAAGAAGCTGACGCTGCTCGAGTCGTCGCCGGCCGAGAACAAGGACTCGGTCAGCGTCAACGCCGAGACCGCGAAGAAGCACGGCCTCACCGCCGAGTCGACCCTGGCCGACCTCAAGGACATAGCGCCGGACCTGGTGATCGGCGGTTCACCCGAGTTCCAGACCCGGCAGCAGGGCCTCAAGGGCCTGGAGTCCGTGTACGGCCTGAAGTTCAAGTCGTTCAAGGCGCTGGACGCGGGCGGCCCGCTGACCCAGTCGGCGCTGACGAAGAACACCGTGCAGGCGGCGGACATCTTCACCACCGACCCGACCATCATCAAGGAGAAGTTCGTCGTCCTGAAGGACCCGGAGAACCTCTTCGGCTACGCGAACGTGACACCGCTGGTCCACAAGGAGGGCCTGCCCCCGGAGGGCGTCGACGCGCTGAACGCGGTCTCCGCCAAGCTCGACACCAAGACCCTCCTCGACCTGGACGCCCAGGTCCAGCTGGACAAGAAGGACCCGCTGGACGTGGCCAAGGAGTGGCTGGAGTCGGCCGGACTGAGCTGACCCGCAGCCCGCTCCCTCACGACGCCGCGGCCGAGGCCGCGGCGTCGATCAACTGGTCGATCAGGGCGATGAGGACGTCCCGGCTGGAGGCCCGTTCCCGCGCGTCGCACAGCAGCACCTTGACGTGCTCCGGCAGCGCCAGCGCCTCCCGGATCTCCTCGGCGGGATACGGATGCCGCCCGTGGAAGCCGTTGACGCCGACGACGAACGGGATGCCGCGGCGCTCGAAGAAGTCGATGGCCGCGAAGCTCGACTCGGGCCTGCGGACGTCGATCAGCACCACCGCGCCCAGCGCCCCGATCGCCAGGTCGTTCCACATGAACCAGAACCGCTGCTGACCGGGCGTACCGAACAGGTACAGCACCAGATCCCGGCCGATGCTGATCCGCCCGAAGTCCAGGGCGACCGTGGTGGCCCGCTTCTCCTCGATCCCGGCGAGGTCGTCGACGTCCAGCCCCGCCGCGGTCAGCGGCTCCTCGGTGCGCAGCGGGGCGATCTCGCTCACCGAGCCGACCATGGTGGTCTTCCCGACGCCGAAACCGCCGGCGATCAGGATCTTCACCGCCTCGGGCGCGGCCGGGGAGGCGGGTGCCGTGGGCGCCGGAGCGGCGCGGTCAGAGCCGGCCAAGGCCGTCCCTCACTTTCTGCAGCAGGTCCAGGTCGGGGGTGGCGCGGTCGACCGGATGCGGCGGCCGGGCGGTGATCCGGCCGGCCTCCAGCAGGTCCGAGAGCAGGATGACGACCACACTCACCGGCAGGTCGAGGCGGGCCGCGACCTCCGCCACGGCGACCGGTTCCGCGCACAGGCGCAGGATCCGCAGGTGTTCGGGCTGCGGTCGCGCGGCACGGGCCGGCTGCGGATCGAGGGCGGTCACCGTCGTGATGAGGGTGAAGTCGGCGCGGCTGGGCCGGGTCCGGCCGCCGGTCAGGGTGAACGGCCGCACGAGCCGCCCCCCGGTGTCGCCTCCGGTCACGTCACTCGCCGGGGCGGGCGGTGGCCCGCGGTGCCGCGCTCAGGTGCTCGCCGATCTTCTTCACCAGCATGTTCATCTGGTACGCGACCACACCGACGTCGGCGTTCGCACCGGTGAGCACGACCAGGTGGGCACCGGGGCCGGCCGAGGTGAGTATCAGGTAGCCGTTGGCCATCTCGATGAGCGCCTGCCGCACCGGGCCGCCCCGGAAGTCCATGCTGACGCCCTTGCTGAGGCTCATCAGACCCGACGCGGTCGCCGCCAGCCGCTCGGCGTCGTCGCGCAGGAAGCCGGTGGACTTGCTGACGACCAGTCCGTCCTCGGAGAGCACCACCGCCTGGTTCACGTCGGCGACCCGCTCCACGAGTCCGGTGAGGAGCTGGTCCAGCTCGGTGTGCGTGGCGGGGGAGGGTCGGGTCATGGCGAGTCCTTCGTCGGCGGTCGGCGGTCGGCGGTGGGGATCGAGGGGGCGGCGGAGGCGAGGAGTTGCCCGTCGGCTTCGGTGTTCGTGTCGTCGGCTTCGGTTGCGGCTTCGGTTTCGGCGTCGGTGTCGGTGTCGTCGGCCTGGGCCCGCAGCGTGCCGCGCTGGAAGCCGGCGAGGGAGGAGGCGGCGCGCTCGGCGGTGAAGTCGGCGTACTCCTCGCGTGCGGCGTCCGGACCGTCCTGGCCGGTGACGGGGGCCTCGTCGCGCAGCTCGGCGGCCAGACTGGTCTGCGGCACCCGGCGGGGCAGCGGCGCCAGTCCACCGCGCTCGGTGGGCGACGCGGCCGGGGGAGGTGACCCGGGGCGGCTCGTGGGTCGGCTCCGAGCCGGCCGTACGGGCTGCACGGGCCCTTCCGCCGGGGCTGCTGGAGCCGCGCCATGTCCGGTGGCGCCTGTGGCGTCGGCGGCTTCGGTGGTTCCGGGGGCCTCGGGGCTTGCCGTGGACACCGGCGACGCCAGGGCCCCGGCGCCGCGGCGGACCGCCGGCCCGTCCGCCCCGCCGGCGCCGTCGACCGGCTCGCGCACCACGATGTCGTGCGGGATCAGCACGATCGCCGTGGTCCCGCCGTACGGGGAGGAACGCAGCGTCACGGCGATGCCGTGCCGGTGCGCGAGCCGGGCGACCACGAACATGCCTAGCCGCAGGTCGTCGGCGAGGGCCACCACGTCGAACTGGGGGGCCACCGCCAACTGGGCGTTGAAGGACGCGTAGTCCTCCTCCGACAGCCCGAGCCCGCGGTCCTCGATCTCGACGGCCAGCCCCTTGGCGACCAGCGCGGCGCGCACCCCGACCGGGTGCGGAGCGGGGGAGTACGAGGTCGCGTTGTCGATCAGCTCGGCCAGCAGATGGATCACGTCGGCGACCGCGGGCGGCGCGAGCGCCACCTCCTCCTCGGTGTGCAGCTCCACCCGCTGGTACTCGGCGACCTCGCCGACGGCACTGCGCAGGATGTCGACCAGCGCGACGGGCTCGCGCCAGGTGCGCCGGGGCTGCTCGCCCGCGATGATCACGAGGTTCTCCTCGTAGCGGCGCAACTGGCTCGCCGTGGAGTCCAGTTCGTACAGGCCCTTGAGGATCTCCGGGTCGGTGTGCTCGCGTTCCAGCGCGTCCAGCTTGCCCAGCTGCATGTTGACGAGGTTCTGGCTCTGCCGGGCGATGCCGAGGATCACCTTCTGGAAGCCGCGCCGCGTGTCGGCGAGTTCGACGGCGGTGTGCACGGCGGTGCGCTGCGCGGTGTTGAACGCCTGCGCCACCTGCCCGAGTTCGTCCCGGCCGTAGTCCAGCGGCGGGGTCGCCGACTCCACGTCGACCTTCTCGCCCCGCTCCAGCCTGGCCACCACGTCCGGCAGGCGCTCCTCGGCCAGGCTCAGGGTCGCCAGCCGCAGCCCGCGCAGCCGCCGGGACAGCGAACGGGTGATGCGCCAGGACATGCCGACGCACAGCACCAGCGCGATCAGGCCGCCCGCGCTGAGGGACGCGGCCTTGATAAGCAGGCCGCGGGCGTTCTCGGCACTGCGGTCGAGCAGCCCGTCGGTCTGCTGCCGGATCAGCGCCGCGTACTGGTCGGAGACCTTCGCCAGCGCACCGGTCCACCGCTGCCGCGCGTCCGGGAGGTCGATCCGGGCCTCCTCGCCCGCCGCGCGGGCCGCCAGCACCTCGTCCTCGACGGATTCCAGGGTCTGCCACTCGGGACTCGCGAGGATCCGCTCGGTCTGCGCCTTGGCGCCGCCGCTCAGGGAGGGGACGATCTGGTCCCGCACGAGCCAGCGCCGGGTGTGGACGAGCTGGGCGAACTGCGCCCACTCCTTCTCGTCCATCCGGCCGGACGGCCAGGACAGGGTGAGCCGGGCGTCCTCCTGGGAGGTGAGTTCCGCCGCGTGCTCCAGTGCGACCAGCGGCCCGGCCCGCGAGGTGAGGTCGCCGTCGTCGACCTGCGAGAGTTCCTGGAAGGCGTGGATCTGCTCGTCGATGATCGAGGTGTACTGGTCGAGCGCCTGCTCGGGGGTGATGTCGCTGGGGTCGTCCACCTGGTTGCGGTAGTACTCGAGGCTGCCCACCGAACCGAGCACCGAGTACAGCCGGTCCGAGATCCGGTCGGGCGCGCTCTCGATCGCGTCGGACTGGCCGACGAGCTGGGCGACCGCCGCGTCCGTGCGCTTGCGTTGCGCGTCCAGAGCGGCCCTCGAGCCGTCCGGTTCGGCCAGCCAGGCCGCGGACAGACTGCGCTCCCGTTGCAGCGCCAGGGCCGCCTCGGTGCCCATGGCCCCGGTGGAGCGGCTCAGCTCCGTCTGCGCCCGCAGCCGCAGACCCTCCGAGAACATCTGGATCGTGGTCACACCCCATACCGCGGCGAGGGTGACGCCGGGGACCAGGGCGAGGAGGATCAGGGAGAGACGTATGGAGCCGAGGCGGCGCCGGGCACCTTTCCGTGCAGACATCGTCGTCCTAGGCGATCAGTGGGGGAGGGGGGCGGGTGTACGGGGCACGCGCCCGCGGGGTCCGGTCACCGGGTGCCGCCCGCGGCGAACTCGGCGACCGCGCCGGCGTTGGCCCGGGTCACGAACGCGGGGCCGGTCAGCACGGGTGCCACTCCGCCGCCGCTGACGTTGCCGTTGGTGCGGTGCAGCCACAGCGCGTCCACCGCGAGGTAGCCCTGCAGGTACGGCTGCTGGTCCACCGCGAACTGCACGTCCCCGCGTTCGACAGCGGCGATGAGGTCCTCGTCGAGGTCGAAGGTGGCCACGTGCGCCTTGCTGCCCGCCTCGTCGACCGACTCCACGGCGGCCAGGGCGAACGCGGCCCCGTTCATGACGACCTCGTCGATGCTCGATTCCTGCCGAAGCCGCGCGGTGACGGCGGCGCCCACCGCGTCCATGTCGGTGCCCTCGACGTACAGCATCTCGGTCTCGCCCTCGAAGGTCTTCTTCACGCCGGCGCAGCGGGCCTCCAGGGCGACGTTCCCCCGCTCGTGGATGACGCACAGGGCGTGCCGCGCCTTCAGGTCGTTCAGCTTGTCGCCGACGGCACGGCCCGCGACGCTCTCGTCCTGCCCGAAGTACCCGAGGAGCCCGGCGGAGCGCCAGGCGTCCATGCCGGAGTTGAGGCCGACCACGGGGATGCCGGCCTTCCTGGCCTCGGCCACCGGCCCCTTCATCGCCTGCGGCTTGGCGAGGGTGACCGCGATGCCGTCCACCCCGTCACGGACCGCGTCCCGCACCAGTTCGGCCTGGTCGGCGGCGTCGGCGTCACCGGCGTACGTCAGGTCGATGCCGTCCTTGTCGGCCGCGGCCTCGGCACCCTTGCGCACCCGGTCCCAGAAGGCGTCCCCCTCGCCGCCGTGGGTGACCATGACGACCTTCGTCCGGTCGCCGCCGGGCCCAGCCGCGGAAGAGGCGTCATCGTCCCCGCCGAGTGCGGAGCAGCCGGCCGCCAGCAGGCAGCCGGCCGCGACGAGGACCGCGGTGCGCACGCGTCCGGGGAAGCGGGCGGTCGGGGGAGTTGTACTCATGGGGGGTGCGGCACCTCGCTGTACGGCCGAGCAGGAGGAACGGAGCGAGGGGGAACCGGAGCCGCGGGTCGGTGCGCCAGCCGGGGAATCTCGCCTGGCCGGAGCAAACCGTGTGTGACCGCCGGTAGTCAAGTGACCAGCGACGAGGTGTGAGTTGTCGGTGCCGCATCGTGATGAACGGGGGCGGTGGGGCCCGTGGGTGCCGTGTCGGTTCCGGTCCGGCGCCCGGCGCCCGGCGCCCGGCGCCCGGCGCCAGTGGCCCGGCGTCCGGCTCCGGGTGCGTGCCGGGGCGCGGACGCCGGGGGGTTCGGGGGCGCGGGGGCCTGGTGCTTCGGGGCCCGGGGCTCGGGCGTCCGGTGGTTCCGGTGTCAGGCGGCTTCGGTTCAGGCGGCTTCGCCGGCCCCGCGTTCCAGTGGTGACGGAGCCGTTCGCGCGGCCCGGGCCGCCTTCCTGCGGCGTCGTCGGTCACGGCGGGACTCCTGGTCGGGCAGCCAGCCGAAGACCAGGCAGCTGCCGGTACAGCCCAGGAGCAGCCCGACGACGAACCCGCCCAGATTGGACGTGACCCAGGTCCCCAGGGAGGCCAGGACGCCGATGAGCGAGTAGAAGAGCCGCTGGGAGGGGTTGACCAGGGCCAGCAGCCCGCAGAGCAGCATGACGACCGGCAGCAGGTAGCCGGCCACACCCTGCATGCCGACGTGCAGCACGACCTTCAGCGACGCCTTCATCGTGAGCAGTACCTCGGCCCCGGCCAGGGCGAGCAGCAGCCCGCCCCAGAACGGCCGGCCGGACCGCCAGTCGCGGAAGGCGGCCCGCAAGCCCCTGCGCCGGTCGCCGGGCATCAGCAGCCCGACCCGCTGAAGCGCATCTTCAGGCCGGGCAGCTTGAACACTCCGGCGGTGGTCGCGTAGTTGGTCTGCCGCAGGTTCTTGATGTGCACGGTGTCGGCCTGCTGGCTGAAGACCCCGATCGGTCCGCGGCCCTTGGGGCCGGCCTTGTCCAGCGTGCTGGCGTCGTTGCCGATCTCGATGTTGTCGAAGGCGGCGTCGCCCGACAGCTCCGTGGAGTCGGTGGTCAGGTCCTTCGCCGAGACCCGGGTGCCTCCGCCGCCCGCGGTGATGAGCAGGTTGGTGCCGCCCAGGTCGACGCTCTGGCACAGCTTGGTGAGCTCGGCCTCCTTGATCACGGAGGTGACGACCAGCACCTGCCCGCCGGTGTCTCCCGCGTTGGGGCTGCCCTCGGCCATGTTGTCGAGGCCGCCGAACTGGGCGAAGCCGTTGCCGTCGAGTTCCGTCGCGGTGACGGTGAACGGCATGCCGGAGATCGCGAACTGCACGCCCAGAGCGCCCTGGGCGGTGAGGATCGCCAGGCCCGCGGTGACCGCGGCGGCGGGCACCGCCAGCACCGCGGCCCGGCGCAGCCTGACCCGGCCGCGTAAGGGGGTGGCGACGGCTTCCGGAGCGGTACCGCTTTCCGGGCCGCTCTCGGGGTCGGGGGTGTTGCCGGCGGACGGGGTGAGATCCGAGGACGAGGCCATGTCTGCTCCCAGGGGCACAGTGAATGCGGATCGGGCTTCAGCGGCACGTTGTCCTGGCGCGGACAGCGGCTGGTGCGCACGCCTCCCGGCAACTCCCGGCGGGTGCAAGGGCTTTCACACGTTACGCACCAGTAGCCATTCGGAAGTTACCGGTGGTTACACGGCGCGGTCAAGCAAGTTGTGAGTAAAGAGTGGGGATCGTGTGTCACCTGCCCGTCCTCCTCGGTCCGGTGGTCCTGGAGGGTGGTTGGCGCAAGTCTCCAACTCCTGCGTCACCCCTTGACGTTGACGACGTGTCAGGTCTACAACGGTCCCTGTTTCCTCCGGATCCGTGGCGCCGGATCCGTTTCCGCGGCACCGCCCGCGTTCCCGGCCCCGGGGCTGTCCCCGGACAGCACCGGACCTCGCCCCCCTCGGGGCGCGCACCACACCTTCCGGGCGAGGCCCGTACCTCATGAGCCACGCACGTGCCCACCCGGCACGGCCCGGTATCCCGTCGCATCGGCCCGGCCGCGTCCCCGCGGCCGGCCCACCCCTGCTTCACCGAACCCCACTTCAGAGAAGAGGCAGCCGCATGCGTACTCGTACCGCTCCTCGCACCCGTCAGTTCCTCACCCTCACCGCGGCCGTCGCCGCGCTGACCCTCCCCGCGGCGGTCCCCGCCGTCGCGGGTACCGCGGTGGCCGACACCCCCGTCCTCACCACCGGCGCCACCGGCGGAACGCCGGTCGCCGTCGGGGACGTCCTCACCGCCTCGCTGGCGAGCGGCACCGCCGCCACGTTCCACTCCAGCGCCACCGGCAGCAGCGGCGTGTCCTGCACGTCCTCGCAGTTCACGGTCGCGGTCACCGACAACCCGCCCGCGCCCGGCACGGCCACCGAGACGCTCACCGCCCACACCTTCGACAGCGGCAGCTGCACCAGCAACGTCACCGGCGTCCTCGGCGTCAACGGCATCACGGTCCACAACCTGCCCTACACCACCACCGTGTCCTCCGACGGCGCCGTCGCCGTCACCCCGCCGAGCGGTTCGACCGTCCGGACGACGGTCGCCCTGCGCACCCTCCTCGGCAGCATCAACTGCGTCTACGAAGCCCCCCGCCTCACCGGCACGGCGAGCAACGACGGAAACTCGATCGCCTTCACCGACCAGCAGTTCACGAAGGTGTCCGGCTCGGGACTCTGCTTCGCCAACGGGTACTTCACCGCCACCTACGCGCCCGTGACGGACGGGACGGAGGCGGTCTACGTCAACTGATCCGATCCGCCCGGCCCGTGCCGTGACGGCGCGGGCCGGGCCCCCGGAACCGCGGGGTCTTCGGGTGACGGACCTGACGGTGAGTTATCTTGTACAGGGGGTTAAGACAGGCGGCACGGCCTGTTGAGTTCCAGCCCAGGAGAGTTCAGCCGATGGCGAGGCAGCTACGCGCCGAGCAGACCCGCGCGACGATTCTCGGGGCCGCCGCCGACCTGTTCGACCGTCATGGTTACGAGTCGACCAGCCTGAGCGAGATCGTGGCCCATGCCGGAGTCACCAAGGGCGCCCTGTACTTCCACTTCGCGGCGAAGGAGGACCTCGCCCACGCGATCATGGAGCTCCAGTCCAGAACCTCGCGCCGGCTGGCGACGGAGCTGGACGGCCGGGGCTACACCTCCCTGGAGGCGCTGATGCGCCTCACGTTCGGCATGGCCCGGCTGTGCGAGGAGGGCCCGGTCCTGCGGGCGGGGCTGCGGCTCGCCACCGGAGGTGTGCCGGTACGTCCGCCGCTGCCGCACCCCTTCACCGAGTGGCGGGAGATCGCCTCGTCCCGCCTCCTGGACGCCGTCCGGCAGTCCGACGTGCATCCCGACATCGACGTCGACTCCGTCGCCCACACCCTCGTCAGCTCCATCGTCGGCACCCGCCTCGTGAGCGGCACCCTCGAACCGCACGCACGCCAGCCTCGCCGCCTGGCCGGCATGTGGCACCTGCTGATCCGCGGCATGGTCCCGGTGACCCGACGCGCGCGCTACCTCACCCTGGCGGCCCGGCTGGAACGCGAGACCTACGCGGCCTGACCGGCCGGTTGCCGGCCCGGAGTCGGTCGGGAGCCGGCCGGAGCCGGTCGGAAGTCCAAGGAGGCGCCCGCCGGGAGGCGGCGACGGCTTCGCCGCCCGAGCGGAGGCGCGCGATACGGTGAGGCGCATGCCCGACACCCCGACCGAGTCCGTCCCCGTCCTCCGCGGTGACGAGCCCGGCTCCTTCCCGCACAGTGTGCTGGCCGAGCGGCACCCGGCCATCATCAGGCAGGTCAGGGAAGCGTTCCCGCACGGCCCCGAACGCCGGCGCGCCCTCGACGCGCTGCTCCGGAGCTGCGCCGACGGCGTCGTCGAGCCACTGCCCGCCGACGCGGACGCCCGCGACCGTGACCGCTGGGCCGACTGGGGAATGGACGAGTACGCCGGCCGCTCCTGGTACGACGTGCCCTGGCTGTGGGCCGAGAGCCACTTCTACCGCAGACTCCTCGACGCCGTCGGCTACTTCGGCCCCGGCCCCTGGCAGGGTGTCGACCCCTTCCGGCCCGCGAAGCTCGCCGAACTCGACGCCCCCGAGACGGACGAGGAACTCGCCGCGCTCGACGGCCTCGACGCACTGTCCGCGGACGAGCGGACCCGGTCCCTGCTGCACGGCTCGCTCTGGGGCAACCGCGCGGACCTCGGCTTCCGCCTCTCCGAGGGCGGTGGCGACGCCGGGGGCGAGGTGGCGGCACTGGTCGCCGACGACAGCGACGCGCTCCGGTCCCTGCTCCCGCCGGCCGGCCCCGGCACCCCCGGCCCCGCCACTCTCTGCCTCGTCGCCGACAACGCGGGCCGGGAACTCGTCCCCGACCTGCTCCTCGTCTCGCACCTGCTCGGCGAGGGCCGCATCGACCGGGCGGTCCTGCACGTCAAGCCGTACCCGTACTACGTCTCCGACGCCACCCCCACCGACGTGCTCGACGCGCTGCGGCGGCTCGTCGCGGCGGGCGGCGCGGCGGCCGCGTACGGCGACCGGCTGTGGGCCGCGCTCACCGACGGCCGGGTCACCGTCCGCGCCCACCCCTTCTCGTGCGCCCCGCTGCCGTACTCCGACATGCCCGCCGACCTGCGCGCGGAGTTCGCCGCTGCCACGGTCACCGTCCTCAAGGGCGACCTGAACTACCGACGTCTGGTGGGCGACCGCCGGTGGCCCCCGACCACGCCCTTCGCGGACGTCACCGCCTACTTCCCGGGCCCGGTCGCCGCGCTGCGCACCCTGAAGTCGGACGTGATCACGGGCATGACCGCGGACATCGAGCGGGCGCTCGAAGGAAGCGGGGAACGACGCTGGCGCACGAGCGGGACGCACGCCCTGATCCAGGTCAGGACCTGAACGTCACGGCACCACCGCGGGTGTCGAACCGGCGGAAGTTCCCGGATTCCGCGCTGATTCACGCGATGGTGTGATCATGTCCCGCCGAGCGGATGTGCCCACCGGGCCATGGGTAGTGCCCGGCCATGACGCAACAGCCCTTCGAACTCCCGCACTTCTACCTGCCGCACCCCGCGCGGCTGAACCCGCATCTCGACGAGGCCCGCGCCCACTCGACGACGTGGGCGCGCGAGATGGGCATGCTGGAGGGCTCCGGGGTCTGGGACCAGGCCGACCTCGACGCACACGACTACGGCCTGCTCTGCGCCTACACCCACCCCGACTGCGACGGGCCGGCGCTCTCCCTGATCACCGACTGGTACGTGTGGGTCTTCTTCTTCGACGATCACTTCCTGGAGAAGTTCAAACGCTCCCAGGACCGCGTCGGCGGCAAGGCCCACCTGGACCGGCTCCCCCTGTTCATGCCCCTCGACCCCGACGCCGCGATGCCCGAGCCCGAGAACCCGGTCGAGGCCGGTCTCGCCGACCTGTGGAAGCGCACGGTGCCGGCCATGTCGGCCGGCTGGCGCCGCCGCTTCGCCGTGGCCACCGAGCACCTGCTCAACGAGTCCCTGTGGGAGCTGTCCAACATCAACGAGGGGCGGATCGCCAACCCGGTCGAGTACATCGAGATGCGCCGCAAGGTCGGCGGCGCCCCCTGGTCGGCCGGGCTCGTGGAGTACGCGACCGCGGAGGTGCCCGACGCCGTCGCCGGGACCAGGCCGCTCAGGGTGCTGATGGAGACGTTCTCCGACGCCGTGCACCTGCGCAACGACCTCTTCTCCTACCAGAGGGAGGTCGAGGACGAGGGCGAGCTGAGCAACGGCGTGCTGGTGCTCGAGACCTTCTTCGACTGCACCACCCAGGAGGCCGCCGAACTGGTCAACGACGTGCTCACCTCCCGGCTGCACCAGTTCGAGCACACCGCGTTCACCGAAGTGCCCGCCGTGGCCCTGGAGAACGGCCTGTCCCCGGCCGAGGTCGCCGCGGTCGGGGCGTACGCCAAGGGCTTGCAGGACTGGCAGTCCGGCGGCCACGAATGGCACATGCGCTCCAGCCGTTACATGAACAAGGGTGCCCGGCCCGCCGCCCCCTGGGAGGCGCTCACCGGCCCCGGCACCTCCGCCGCGGACGTGGGCGCGCTGCTCGCCCGGGCCGCCGCCGAGCGGGCGCGCCCCTACACCCACGTGCCCTTCCAGAAGGTCGGGCCGTCGGTCATCCCCGACATCCGCATGCCGTTCCCGCTGGAGCTGAGCCCCGCTCTCGACGGCGCCCGACGGCACCTGTTCGAATGGTCGAGGGAGATCGGCTTCCTCAGCGAGGGAGTTTGGGACGAGGACAAGCTCGCGAGCTGCGACCTCCCGCTGTGCGCCGCCGGCCTCGACCCGGACGCCACCCAGGATCAGCTGAACCTCGCCTCCGGCTGGCTCGCCTTCGGCACCTACGGCGACGACTACTACCCGCTGGTCTACGGCCACCGGCGCGACCTGGCCGCCGCCCGGCTCACCACGGCCCGCCTGTCCGCCTGCATGCCGCTCGACGGTGAGCCGGTCCCACCGCCGGCCAACGCCATGGAACGCTCCCTGATCGACCTGTGGGCCCGCACCACGGCCGGCATGACGCCCGAGGAGCGGCGCCCCCTGAAGGCGGCCGTCGACACGATGACCGAGGCCTGGGTGTGGGAGCTGGCCAACCAGATCCAGAACCGCGTCCCCGACCCGGTGGACTACCTGGAGATGCGGCGCGCCACCTTCGGCTCCGACCTCACCCTCGGCCTGTGCCGGGCCGGACACGGACCGGCCGTCCCGCCCGAGGTCTACCGCAGCGGTCCCGTGCGGTCCCTGGAGAACGCGGCGATCGACTACGCGTGCCTCCTCAACGACGTCTTCTCGTACCAGAAGGAGATCGAGTACGAGGGCGAGATCCACAACGCGGTCCTGGTCGTGCAGAACTTCTTCGGCGTCGACTACCCGGCCGCCCTCCGCGTCGTCCAGGACCTGATGAACCAGCGCATGCGCCAGTTCGAGCACGTTGTCGCCCACGAACTGCCCGTCGTCTACGACGACTTCCAGCTGACCGACGAGGCACGGGAGATCATGCGGGGCTATGTGACCGACCTGCAGAACTGGATGGCGGGCATCCTCAACTGGCACCGGAACGTGCCGCGCTACAAGGCCGACTACCTGGCCGGCCGCACCCACGGCTTCCTCCCGGACCGCGTCCCGACCGTGCCCGTACCCCGGAGCAGCCCCGTCCCGATCCCCTGACCACCGGTCAGTCTCACTCTTTCGTGGCTCGTCACGCGCCGGTGCGCCGGGTAGATCACCTGCCGGAGGCGAACCATGGAACAGACAGCGTTGCGACCCAAGCCGATGCCCGGTCAGGACCCGGGGGCCGGCGCCGCGCCAGACGGCGACCGGCCCCCGCCCGGCGGACACCGGCGCCGCCGACGGCTCACCACCCTGCTGCTCGGGGTGCTCGCCGCGACCGTGCTGCTCCTGTCCGGCGTGGGACTCGGCACGATGGGCGCCACGGTGATCGGTATGAGCAAACTGGCCGAACTGCAACGGCAGGCGGGAGCACCGGGAGCGGGGGCCGAGCAGCCGTCCGGGACCCGGGCCGCCCCGGTGCACCCGTCGGCCGGCGCGTCCCCCTCCGCGTCCCCGGCCCGGGTCGTCGCGACCCTCGGAGTGGAGGCCGTGGACGACGACAAGCCCGGCGCGCTGGTCGTCGGCGTCCACGTGCCGGGCCCCGGGTACGAGGCCGGGCTCGTGAGAGGCGACGTACTCCTGGCGTTCGGCAGGACCCGCATCGATTCGGCGACCGACCTCGCCGAGGCCGTGGCCGACGCCCGGCCGGGCAAGCGCGTCAAGATCACGGTGCGCCACGAAAGCGGCGGCTACCAGCAACTGACGGCCGTACCGGGCGTCGTCACCTGACCGGGCTTCGTCACCGCTCCGGGCGTCTCACGGCGCTGGACGTCTTCAATGATCCGGACGTCTTCACCGCTCCGTGCGTCGTCATGCCACCGTACGGAAGTGGCTGGTGAGCCGCCCGGTGTCGTCCAGCACGTGGTAGGCCAGCCCGACCGGCGCGTCCCGGTCCGCGATCTCCTCGCCCTCCCAGGGCAGCCGCAGCGTCCACGTCACCCCCGGCCCGACCACCACGGGCCGCCCGGCGAACACCGTGGCGGCGGGCGTGTGGGCGTGCCCCGTGATCAGGCCGGCGATCTCGGGCCGGCGCTCCAGCAGCGCGGCGAGACGCTCGGGACGGCGCAACGGGTAGGAGTCGGGCAGGGGGTGGTGCAGGGGCACGGGCGGGTGGTGGAAGGCGAGGACGACCGGGCGGTCGCCGTCGAGCTCGTCGAGAGCCGCCTCGATCCAGCCGTACGTCTCCTCGTCCAGCTCCCCCTCGTCGCTGCCCGGGACGCTGGAGTCGCACATCAGCACCGCACCGCCGTCGAAGACGTGCGCGCCGTTGACCGGCCCGTCTGCGGCCGGCCGGCCCAGCAGAGCCTTGCGGTAGGGCGCGCGGCTGTCGTGGTTGCCGGGGCAGGTGAGCACGGGGAACGGCGCGTCGCCGTCCCGCAGCCCCAGGATGCGGGCGGCCTCCTCGTACTCCGCCTCCGTGCCGTGGTCCGCGATGTCCCCGGTCACGAGCAGGGCGTCCACCCGCCCCGGCAGGTCCCACAACCGATCGCGCACCCGCTCGGCGCGTGCGGTGGCCCGCGCGCTCCCGTCCAGGTGCAGGTCGCTGATGTGCGCGAGTACGAGCACGGTGCCGGCCTCCTCCGGGCGCCGGAACACCGCGCCCCGTAGACGTCGCTGACTCTTCTAATGCTTGACCCGCATCAAACCATTAACGAAGGCCGCTGATCAATGGCAATCGGCTCGCGCCGTCCCCTCGCTGCGGGCAGGATGCTGCTCGTAGTCCCTTCACCCACGTTGCCCAGGGAGGCCCGGATGACCGGCAGCGCGCCCGCTGCTCCCTTCACCGCCGACGACTACCGGGCCCGCATGGAGCGCGCCGCTCGGGCGGCCGCCGACGCCGGACTGGCCGGACTGCTGGTGGCACCCGGACCGGACCTCGTGTGGCTCACGGGCTACGCCCCCACCGCGGACACCGAACGGCTCACCCTGCTCGTCCTCGCCCCCGGCCGCGACCCCGTCCTCGTCGTCCCGACGCTGGAGGCCCCCGACGCGGAGAAGGCCGCCGGCGCGCCCGTCCTGACCCTGCGCGACTGGACCGACGGCAAGGACCCCTACGCCGCCACCGCGTCCCTCCTCGACGGCGCCGGCCGGTTCGGCATCAGCGACAACGCCTGGGCGATGCACCTGCTGGCCCTCCAGCGGGTGCTGCCCGGCACCTCGTACGCCTCCCTCACCGAGGCGCTGCCCATGCTGCGCGCCGTCAAGGACGCGGCGGAGCTGGAACTGCTGGCGGCGGCGGGCGCGGCCGCGGACGCGGCGTTCGAGGAGATCCGGAAGGTGCGCTTCGGCGGGCGCCGCGAGTCCGACGTCGCCGCCGACCTCGCGGACCTGCTGCGGCGCTTCGGCCACTCCCAGGTCGACTTCACCATCGTCGCCTCGGGCCCGAACGGCGCCAACCCGCACCACGAGGTCGGTGACCGCGTCATCGAGGACGGCGACATGATCGTCCTGGACTTCGGCGGCCTGAAGGACGGCTACGGCTCCGACACCTCCCGCACGGTCCACGTGGGCGAACCCACCGACGAGGAGCGCCGGGTGCACGACCTCGTCCGCGAGGCCCAGGAGGCGGGCTTCGGGGCGGTGCGGCCCGGCGTGGCCTGCCAGGAGGTCGACCGGGCCGCCCGCGCGGTCATCGACGGCGCGGGGTACGGCGAGTACTTCATCCACCGCACCGGCCACGGCATCGGCGTCACCACGCACGAGCCGCCGTACATGATCGAGGGCGAGGAGCAGCCCCTCGTGCCCGGCATGTGCTTCTCCGTCGAGCCCGGCGTCTACCTCCCGGGTCGTTTCGGGGTACGCATCGAGGACATCGTGACGGTCACCGAGGACGGCGGCCGGCGTCTCAACAACACGGCCCGGGAGCTGGTCACGGTGGAGTGACCGGCGACCACGGACCCCGAACGCCCCGGCAGACCCGGAAGACGACGGCGCGACCATGACCCAGGCACCGACACCCACCGCGGACACCGTCCGCCGACTGGTCCGTTCCCTGCTGGGCGAGAGCGCGGCCTCCGACGTCCGGCCCGCGGCGACGGGCGCCGAGCCCGCCACCTGGTGGGTCGGCACCCGGCACGTGCTGCGCCTGGCCACCGACCGCGGGACCGCCCTGCGGCAGCGGCGCGAACTGCGGCTGCGCGAGCTGGTCCGCCCGTACGTCTCCGTCACGGTGCCGACGAGCGTGGCGCACGGCGAGTGGGCGCCCGGCCTGACCTACACGCTGGACGGCAAGGTGCCCGGCGGGTCGGCCGAGGAGCACCACGTGTCGGCCCTGGGCGAGGCGGACCTGGCCGCGCTGCTCTCCGGACTGCGCGAGGTGCCCGTCCGCCAGGCCGAGACGCTGGGCGTGCCCCGCGCCGCCCCGCGCCCGCTGGAGACCCTGCGGCAGTCCGCCGAGTCGGCCGGCCGGCGCCTCGCCGAGGCCGACGAGTTCGACCCCGCACGGCCGGAGCGGCTCACCCGCGAGGCGTCGGCGCAACTCGGCGTCCAGCCCGGCTCACCGGCGGTCCTCGTGCACCACGCGCTGGCCGACGAGCACCTCGTGGTCGGCGCCGACGGCCGGGTCCGCGGCGTCCTCGGCTGGAGCGACGCGGTGCTCGGCGACCCGGCCGAGGACATCGCCGCCCTCGCGCTCCGCGTCGGCTCGCCCGCCGCCGTCCGCGCCGCCACCCTCGCCGGCTACGGCGCCCGGCCCTGCCTGCGCGGCCTGTGGCTGGCCCGCTGCGACACCCTCGTCCACCTCGCCGACACCCTCGCCGGCCGGCCGTCCGCACCGGCGACCGTGTCCCTGCCGCTGCTGCGCACCCGGCTGCGCCGAGCCTGGGAGCCCATCCTGCTGGAGCGGGTGACGGAGCTGCGCGAGGACGGCACGGGCGGGGACGGCCCCGCCTGAACGCACCCCGCGCGGGCTCCGCGGTCGCTCCCGTCACTCCTGTACGAGCACCACGCTCGACTCACCCGGCACCCGCAGCACGCCGTCCGCCCCCGGCGCCTGGACCGGCTCCCACGCGGCGAGCACGCGCGCGGGCCGGCCGCCCAGCGGGATCGCCGCGGGCCCGGCGCCCAGGTTGACGACCACCCGGATGTCACCGCGCCGGAAGGCCAGCCAGCGTGCCTCGCGGTCGTACGCCACCCTGGTGTCGGCGAGGTCGGGATCGGTCAGGTCCGGCTGCTCCGCGCGCAGGGCGATCAGCCGCCGGTACCAGTCCAGTACGCGGGCGTGCGGCTCGCGTTCCGGCTCGGACCAGTCGAGGCAGGAGCGCTCGCGGGTCGCCGGGTCCTGCGGGTCGGGCACGTCCTCCTCCTTCCAGCCGTGCGCGGCGAACTCGCGCCGCCTGCCGTTGCGCACCGCCTCGGCGAGCTCCGGGTCGGTGTGGTCGGTGAAGAACTGCCACGGGGTGCCCGCCGCCCACTCCTCGCCCATGAACAGCATCGGCGTGAACGGCGCGGTCAGCGTCAGCGTGGCCGCGCAGGCCGCCAGGCCGGGGGAGACCAGCGCGGCCAGGCGGTCGCCCTGGGCGCGGTTGCCGACCTGGTCGTGGGTCTGGCTGTAGCCGGTCAGCCGGTGCGCGGCCGTGCGGCTCCGGTCCAGCGGGCGTCCGTGACCGCGGCCCCGGAAGCTGGACCAGGTGCCGTCGTGGAAGTAGCCCCGGGTCAGGGTCTTGGCGAGCGCCGCGAACGGATCGCGCGCGAAGTCGGCGTAGTAGCCCTGCGACTCCGCGGTCAGCGCGGTGTGCAGGGCGTGGTGAAAGTCGTCGTTCCACTGCGCGTGCACGCCGAGACCGCCCTCCGTGCGCGGGGTGATGATCCGCGGGTCGTTGAGGTCGGACTCCGCGATCAGGAACAGCGGGCGCTCCAGGTCGGCGGCGAGGTCGTCCACCGCCGTCGACAGCTCCTCCAGGAAGTGGCACGCGCGCGTGTCGACCAGGGCGTGCACCGCGTCCAGACGCAGCCCGTCGATCCGGTAGTCCCGCAGCCACGCCAGCGCGCTGTCCACCAGATAGGCGCGGACCTCGTCCGAACCGGGGGCGTCCAGGTTGACGGCGACGCCCCAGGGCGTGTGGTGGGTGTCGGTGAAGTACGGGCCGAACGCGGGCAGGTAGTTGCCGGAGGGGCCCAGGTGGTTGTGCACCACGTCGAGGACCACGCCCAGGCCCAGTTCGTGGGCCCGGTCGACGAACCGTTTCAGCGCCGCGGGCCCGCCGTACGGCTCGTGCACCGCCCACAGCGAGACGCCCTCGTACCCCCAGCCGTGCCGGCCCGGGAAGGGGCACAGCGGCATCAGCTCGACGTGCGTGATCCCCAGCGTGGCGAGGTGGTCGAGCCGCGCGGCGGCGGCGTCCAGCGTGCCCTCGCGCGTGTACGTGCCCACGTGCAGCTCGTACAGGACGGCGCCGGGCAGCGGGCGCCCGGTCCACTCGGTGCGCCACGCGTACTCCCCGTGGTCGACGACCGCGCTGAGCCCGTCCGGCCCGTCGGGCTGCCTGCGCGAGCGCGGGTCCGGCAGCACCGGCCCGTCGTCGACCGCGAAGCCGTACCGCGAGCCGTCCCGCGCCTCGGCCTCGGCGCACCACCACCCCGGCCGCTCCGTATCGCGCTCCAACGCGCGCGTGACGCCGTCGCACTCAAGCGTCACCCGGTCGGCCTGCGGTGCCCACACCTCGAACTGCACGGACGGTTCCCCTTCGTCTGCTCACCGTGATGTAGCCCGTCCATGGTGCTGCAAAAGCGATCTCCGTGCTGCCGAAAAACCCCGTTCGCGGCGGGTGTCGTGACGCACCGCGCGGGCGGCCGGGGCGCACCGCGCGCGGGACGGCCGTTCTCCCGTTTTCTGGACACTCCGGCCCGGCTGACCGACAATCACCTGCGTGACGTCGTCCTTCGAGTTCAACACGTACCCCGCGCGGTTGTCCGACGCGGAGCGCGACAAGGCGCTGCAGGTGCTCCGGGACGGCGTCGCGATGGGGCGCCTCTCGCACGACACGTTCATCCGCAGGATGGAACTGGCGCTCGCCGCCCGTCGCCCGGACGAGCTCGCCGTGCTCACCGCCGACCTGCACTCCGACGGCCGGCTGGCGCGGCTGGTGTTCGGCACCGTCGAAGCGGTCTCCGGATTCGGCGTACGGCTGCGCAGGGCCTGGCAGGCCGAGCGGCTGCCCAAGCTGCTGCTGCCGCACCCCGGCGCCGGTCACCCCCTGCGCATAGGGCGCGATCCGGCGAACGGGCTCCGGCTGACCCACGAGACGGTCTCCCGGGTGCACGCCGAGCTGAGCCGCCAGGGCGGCATGTGGGTGCTGCGCGACCTCGGCTCCACCAACGGCACCACGGTCAACGGGCGACGGGTCATCGGGGCGGCCGTCGTCCGTGAGGGCGACCAGATCGGCTTCGGCCGGATGGCCTTCCGTCTCGCGGTGAACTGACCGCCGGCCGGAGGCACGGAGCCCAGCTCTGGCCTGGGCCTCACTCGGCGTCATGCGTCCCGGTGGAGTGATCGCGCGGGACAAATCCCTTTGCTTTTCCTGGTGTTGACGTACCCACCAACTCGTGACTGACTGTGCGTACACCACGCACGCCAGGTGAACCGACGGCCCGCATCGTGGAGGTGTGCCCTGCCGCCCCTCCTGCGCTACCCGACCGTGGACGAGCTGGGCGCCCGGGCCGCCGCACTCGTCGCCCGCCATCCCCGGCACGCCCGGCTGCGCCGCGTCGGGACCTCCCGCGCGGGCACCCCGCTGCTGCTGCTCTCGGTCGGCCACGGCAGCCGCCAGGCCCTCGTGGTCGCCGGACCGCACGCCAACGAACCGGTGGGCGGCGCCACCGTCCTGCGGCTCGCCGAACGGGCCCTGGCCGACCCCCGGCTCACCGAGGAGGCCGACGCCACCTGGAACCTGCTGCTGTGCGCCGACCCCGACGGTCTGCGCCGCAACGAGGGCTGGCTGTCGGGCCCGTACACCCTGGGCCGCTACGCCCGTCACTTCTTCCGTCCCGGCTTCGTGGAGCAGCCCGAGTGGCTGCCCGACGGCCCCGAGCACGCGACGCTGCCGGAGACCCGCGCCCTGCTCGCCCTCCAGGACGAACTGCGGCCGTTCCTCCACTGCTCCCTGCACGGCGTGGACGTCGGCGGCGGCTTCGTCGAGGTGACCCACGACCTGCCGGGCCTCGCCCAGCGCATCGCCCACACCGCGGCCCGGCTCGGCATCCCCCGCGAACTCGGCGCATACGACACCCTGTACTGGCCCGACCTCGGCCCCGCCGTCTACCGCATCCCGCCGCCCCGCGACGGGGACCTCACCGCCGCCATCACCGAGGCCGCCGTCGATTCGACGTGGTGCCACCCGCAGCGGTACGGCACCGTCACCGCGGTCGTCGAGGCACCCATGTGGGGCGTGGCCGCGGTGGCGGACGACTCGCCCCCCGCCGACCGCGACGCGGTGCTCCGCTCGGTGAGCCGCACCCTGCGGCACGACACCCTGCGCCTGCAACGCGTCCTCGCCCGCGTCCGGCCCCGCCTCGCCGGCGTCCCGGACGCGGCGCACCTGCTCGCACCGGTCGACGACTACCTGCTGGTCTGCCCGAGGCTCGCCGACGCCTGGGACCCCGACACGGACGACGGGACGGGCCGCTCACTGCCCGTCATGAGCACCGCCCACCTGGTCGCCCTGCGCCTGGCCGGCCGGCGCCTGTCCCTGCGGACGGCGGGCCTGCTGCACCAGCTGGTGACGCGCACGGGCGACGATCCGGCGGGTGTGCTGCCCGAGGTGAACCGGCTCGTCGACGAGGGCTGCGCCGACTACACCGACGGCTGCGGGGCCCGCTGGATCCCGGTCGCGCGCCAGACGGAGTACCAGACACGGGTCGTCCTCGCCGCGTTCGAACTGGCCGGCCGGCGCCCCACCGCGGGCTCCCGTTCGGGTGAGCCCGGCTGGGGTTCGGGGGCCGCCGTGCCGATGCACCAGGAATGACACACACTCTCACGACCGCCGCCGCCCGGGCCGGCCTCCTGGCCGCCGCCGCGCTCCTCCTCGCCTGCGCGGCCCCGGCGCAGGCCGCCGCGGAGCGGGATCCGGCGGGCGACTGGCTCCTGCTCACCGTCACCCCGGACCACGCCCAGCCGGGCATCCTGCCCGGCGCCCCGGCGAAGGACCGGCCCGACGCCACCCGGGGCGCCCTGCTGCTGTGCGACCCGCCCCGGGGCCACGCCCGCGCGGCCCGCGCCTGCGCGGAGCTGGACGCGGTGAACGGCCGCATCGCCGACATCCCGCTGCGCGAGACCCACTGCCCGATGATCCACGCCCCGGTGACCGCACAGGCGCGCGGCCAGTGGCGGGGGCAGCCGGTGGAGTACACGCAGACCTTCTCCAACGACTGTGTGATGGCGGCGCGGACGGGGGCGGTGTTCGCCTGGGACACGCAGGACTGAGCGGCACGGCGGACCGGCGTGCCCGTGGCCGGTCGGGGGCGGGTCACCGCCGGTGGAGCCCCCGGCCCGCCAGGGTCGGGCACGCCTCGCCCACCGCCGACGACCCGCGTCCGCACCGCCCGACCGGTCCCGGCGGCGGGGAGACCGGGCCCCGGGGCAGTCGCACCGGCGGCCCGCCGCTCAGACCCCGGCCCCGTCCGCCGCACCCACCCGCTCCAGCAGTGCTACCGGCGCCTGGGCGAAAAGCTCCGCCACGCGCGCGTGCCCGGTGAACTCCCGGCCCGGTGTCAGCGCGTCGGCCCAGCGGCCCGGCGGCAGCGGCAGGGTCGTCCCCTGCCAGCCGCCCGCCTCCGCCAGCCGCAGCGACAGCCGGGTCACGGCCGTCAGGACCTCGCCCGAGCGCACGAAGGCCACGCAGTGCGCCGCCGCCGGACCCTCGGCGGACAGCGCCTCGTACGTCGCCGCGTCACCGAACGCGTCGGGCCGCCGTGCGCGCAGCGCCAGCGCCGCCCGGGTCACCGCGGCCTTCCCGAGCCGGTCGCCCTCGACGGGGCCGGCGGACGGGAAGTCCACGGTCCGGCGGTTGTCCGGGTCCACCAGGGCCAGGTACTCCCGCTCGGTGCCCTGGTACAGGTCCGGCACCCCCGGCATCGTCAGGTGGGTCAGGGCCGTGCCCAGGACGTTGGCGCGGATGTGCGGCTCCAGTTCGGCGCGCAGGGCGGTCACCCGCTTGCCCGGCGCCCCGCACGGACCCGCCGCCACGAACCGGGCCACCGCCTCCTCGTACGGCGGCTCCTGCTCCGTCCAGCTGGTGAACATCCCCGCCTCGCGCACGTGCTTCAGCAGCGCCTCCCGCACACGCTCACCGTCCGCCGGCCCCAGCCCGAACACCGTCTGCCAGGCCGCCCACGCCAGCTGCGCGTCCGGGGCGCCCTCACCCGTGCGGGTGACCTCCGCCAGGACGTCCGCCCACCGCTCGGGGCACTCCGTGAGCACCGCCAGCGCGGCCCGCACGTCGGCACTGCGCTTGGTGTCGTGGGTAGAGACGACCGTGCCCGTCGTGGGCCAGTCGCGCTGCACGCGCGCGCAGTAGGCGTGGAACTCCTCCGGCGACAGGGCGGGCCGGCCCGGGTTCCCGCCCACCTCCGTCGCCGACAGCAGCGGCACGTACCGGTAGAACGCCGTGTCCTCCACCGACTTCGCACGCAGCGCCGACGCCGTCTGCGCGAACCGCGTCCGGAACTCCACGTGCTCGGGACCGTCCCCGTACCGCCCGAGCACCAGATCCCGTACGACGTCCACCGCCCCGGCCTCCTCGGGCACCGCGAAGGCGAGCCGCGCCTCGGCCGCCGCCTCCTCGGTGACGACGGACGCCGCGTCCACCGACGCGTACGGCCGGTACACCTCCAGCCGCACCAGCAGCTCCCGCAGCGCCGTGCGCAGCGCCCACGGCGCCCGGTCGCGCAGGGCGGGCTCCGGCGAGGCCACGCACAGGCGGTGGGCCACCCGGGTCAGCCGGTCCATCTCGGTGGCCAGCTCGTGCGTGAGCACCTTGTACGCCGCCCGCCGCACCGTCGCCGCCCAGTCCCCGCCCCGGTCCGTCTGCGGGGCCGCGAACCCGCGGTACCGGCCGAGGAGTTCCCCGTGCCCCGCGGGGTCCGTGAAGAGGCCGTCCACGTGCCGCAGGGCGTCGTAGCCGGTGGTGCCCGCGACCGGCCAGGCGGCCGGCAGCCGCTCGCCGTCCGCCAGGATCTTCTCCACGACCGTCCACCGGCCGCCACTGGCCTCGTGCAGCCGCGCGAGGTAGGTGTCGGGATCGGCGAGGCCGTCGGGGTGGTCGATCCGCAGTCCGTCGACCACGCCCTCGCGCAGCAGCCGCAGCACGGTGGCGTGCGTGGCCTCGAACACCGCCGGGTCCTCCACGCGGACGCCGATCAGTTCCGAGATGCTGAAGAACCGTCGGTAGTTCAGCTCGGTGCGGGCCAGCCGCCACCACACCGGGCGGTACCACTGCGCGTCCAGGAGCCGCGGCAGCGGCAGGTCCGCGGTGCCCTCGCGCAGCGGGAAGGCGTGGTCGTGGTAGCGCAGGACGTCCCCGTCGACCCGCAGCTCGTCCAGCACCTCGCCCACCGGCGCCCCCAGCACCGGCACCAGCAGCTGACCGCCCTGCGCCTCCCAGTCGATGTCGAACCACCGCGCGTACGGTGACTGCGGGCCCTCGCGCAGCACCTCCCACAGGGCGCGGTTGTGACGGGGCGACATCGCCATGTGGTTCGGCACGATGTCCACCACCAGGCCCAGATCGTGCTCCCGCGCGGTGCGCGCCAGCGCCCGCAGTCCCTCCTCACCGCCCAGCTCCTCGCGCACGCGCGCGTGGTCCACGACGTCGTAGCCGTGCGGCGAGCCCGGCACCGCCTCCAGGACCGGGGACAGGTGCAGGTGCGACACCCCGAGCGAGGCGAGGTACGGCACGGCCGCCGCCGCGGCCGCGAAGGGGAACGCGGGCTGCAGCTGCAGCCGGTAGGTGGCCGTGGGGGCCGGGGAAGTCGGGGACAGCACCGGGTCGGGTCGCTCAGGCGTCATGCAGACCTACGTACCCGCCTCGCCGCCTTTCGTGTCATCGGCCCCCTGCACGGGTGCAGGGCGGGCCCGGGAGGGGACACGCCGGTACCCCGCCCGCCCCCGCCCTGCCCCGTACGCCGTCTAGACGGGCCGCCGCAGCACCGTCAGGCTCCGGTCCACCAGGGTCAGCCGGTCCCCGGCCTGCACCTTCGGGCCCGTGTCCGGGGGCACCCCCTCCGTGCGGGAGGTGTCGACCACCACTTCCCACTGCCGGCCGTGGTCGACCGGGACCACGAAGTCCAGCGACTTGGGCGAGGCGTTGAACATCAGCAGGAAGGAGTCGTCGGCGATGCGCTCCCCGCGTGCGCCCGGCTCGGAGATCGCGTTGCCGTTCAGGAACACGGTGAGCGCCGACGCCCGAGCCGAGTTCCAGTCCCGCTGGGTCATCTCGCTCCCCTCCGGCGTGAACCAGGCGATGTCCGACAGCTCGTCGTGGGTGCCCTCCACGGGCCGCCCGTGGAAGAAGCGCCGCCTGCGGAACACCGGGTGGTCCTTGCGCAGCCACACCATCGCGCGGGTGAACCGCAGCAGGTCGTGGTCGCCCTCGGGCCACTCCACCCACGCCAGCTCGTTGTCCTGGCAGTAGGCGTTGTTGTTGCCCTTCTGGGTGCGGGCGAACTCGTCGCCGTGGCTGATCATCGGCACGCCCTGGGAGAGCAGCAGGGTGGCGATGAAGTTGCGCATCTGCCGGGCCCGCAGCTCCAGCACCGCCGGGTCGTCGGTGTCGCCCTCGGCGCCGCAGTTCCAGGAGCGGTTGTGGCTCTCGCCGTCGCGGTTGTCCTCCCCGTTGGCGTGGTTGTGCTTCTCGTTGTACGACACCATGTCGTGCAGGGTGAAGCCGTCGTGGCAGGTCACGAAGTTGATCGAGGCCAGCGGGCGGCGGCCGTCGTCCTGGTACAGGTCGGAGGAGCCGGTCAGCCGGGACGCGAACTCCGCCAGCGTGCGCGGCTCGCCGCGCCACAGATCGCGCACCGTGTCGCGGTACTTCCCGTTCCACTCGGTCCACAGCGGCGGGAAGTTGCCCACCTGGTAGCCGCCCTCGCCCACGTCCCACGGCTCGGCGATCAGCTTCACCTGCGAGACCACGGGGTCCTGCTGCACCAGGTCGAAGAACGACGACAGCCGGTCCACCTCGTGGAACTGCCGGGCCAGGGTGGCGGCCAGGTCGAAGCGGAAGCCGTCGACGTGCATCTCGGTGACCCAGTACCGCAGCGAGTCCATGATCATCTGGAGCACGTGCGGGGACCGCATGAGCAGGGAGTTCCCGGTGCCCGTGGTGTCCATGTAGTAGCGCGGGTCGTCGGCCAGCCGGTAGTAGGACGGGTTGTCGAGGCCCTTGAAGGAGAGCGTGGGGCCCAGGTGGTTGCCCTCGGCGGTGTGGTTGTAGACCACGTCGAGGATCACCTCGATCCCCGCCTCGTGCAGCGCCTTCACCGCCGACTTGAACTCCAGCACCTGCTGGCCGCGGTCGCCCCAGGAGGCGTACGCGTTGTGCGGGGCGAAGAAGCCGATGGTGTTGTAGCCCCAGTAGTTGTTCAGCCCCATGTCGACCAGGCGGTGGTCGTTGACGAACTGGTGCACGGGCATCAGTTCGAGCGCGGTCACCCCCAGCTCGGTCAGGTGCTCGATCAGCGCCGGGTGCGCCAGGGCCGCGTAGGTGCCGCGCAGTTCCTCGGGGAGGCCGGGGTGCCGCATCGTGAGGCCCTTCACGTGGGCCTCGTAGATCACCGTGTGGTGGTACTCCGTCCGGGGGCGCCGGTCGTCGCCCCAGTCGAAGTACGGGTTGACCACGACCGACGTCATGGTGTGCGGCGCGGAGTCCAGGTCGTTGCGCCGTTCGGGGTCGCCGAAGTGGTAGCCGTACACCTCCTCGCCCCACTGGACGGCGCCGCTGATCGCACGTGCGTACGGGTCGAGGAGCAGCTTGGCGCTGTTGCAGCGCAGCCCGCGCTCCGGGGCGTACGGGCCGTGCACGCGGTAGCCGTACCGCTGCCCCGGCATCACGCCCGGCACGTACGCGTGCCGTACGAACGCGTCGCTCTCCCGCAGTTCGACGGCGGTCTCCGAGCCGTCGTCGTGCAGCAGACACAGCTCTACTCGGTCGGCGGCCTCCGTGAAGACCGCGAAATTCGTGCCGGCGCCGTCGTACGTGGCACCGAGTGGATATGCCTCTCCAGGCCAGACCTGCATGGACACGACTCTTTCAGGTGTGGGGCGCCGGTGCGGACGCCTTGGCTCCGAGTCCTCCGGAAGTCTCCCCGAAAGTGAGGCGACCACCTAGCACGTACGTCCTCCTACCCACCCCTCGGCGTTCCCCTCGGTGTTCCGCGCGGTGTGCGCTTCGGAGCGGGCCCGAGGCATCCTTCCCCGTACCCGGCCACGTCACCGCTATGAATCCGCTCACTCCGCGGTCCTCGGGCGGGCGGAACACGCTTGCGGCGCGCAGATGTTGGGAAAACCGGCCCGTCCATCGGGCTGCACCGCGCACCCCTCGCGGAGTACCCTTCCTTGATCGTTGGGACGGGGTCTGACCCGGAGTGCTCCGAGGGAGCGGAAGGCGGTGCGCGGGTGGGCTCGGGAGGGCTGGAGCTACCCCCTGGTGACGAAGGCCGGGAGGGGAGCTCCACGGACGTCCCGCCCGGTGCGGTGTCCCTGGCGCGGCCGATGAACGCGGGCGCGATCGGCCCGGAACTGGAGTGGGACGCCGAGGCCTGGCACGAGGTGCGCACGCGGGCGCAGCGCGCCGGCCGGGCGTACATCTGGCTCAACCTCGTCGAGCAGCGGCTGCGCGCGGTCGTGGCCGCCGTCCTGCGTCCGGTCTACGAGCCCGTCCACGGCGACGACTGGGTGGTCGCCGCCGCCGGACCCGCCGGCCAGGAGTGGGTGCAGCGCGCCGTCGCCGTCCGCGAGGTCAGCCGCCGCAAGGGCTACCTGCTCGACCCGGCCGACGACAACGTCCTCAGCTTCCTCACCCTGCCGCAGCTGCGCGAGCTGATGGTCCAGCACTGGCCCTGCTTCGAGCCGTACGTGGACGAGCGGCGCGAGGTGGAACTCGCCCTGGACGAGCTGGAGGTCACCCGCAACGTCGTCTCCCGCAACCGGGCGCTGTCCGAGGCGGTCCTGAACCAGGCCGAGCGGGCGGCGGCGCGGCTGCTGGAGGTCCTCGGCGCGGGCAGCGACGTGCCGTCCACGCGCCGCCTGCCGGTGGACGCGGTGGAGGACCTGGTCGGCGACCGGTACGCCGACGTGGTCGCCGTGCACTCGGACCGGGTGCGGCTGCTGCGCCAGTTCCCGGCCGAGGACCTCTTCGGCAGCGCGCGGCGCGTGGACGCCCTCGGCATCGGCCTCAACCTGCTCGTGCAGAACTTCTCCGGCCGCCGCCTGCTCCGGCTGGCCGAGGCCGGCGGCCGGGTGCGGCTGCTCTTCCTGAACCCCGCCTCCAGCGCCATCAAGCGCCGCGAGCGTGAACTCGGCATCAAGCGGGGCGAGCTGAGCCGCGCCGTGGAGATGAACATCCTGCACATGCGCCGGGTGCGCGCCCGGCTGCGCGACCCCGGCGCGTTCGAGATCCAGGTCTTCGACGAGACGCCCCGCTTCACGGCCTACCTCGTCGACGGCGACGGCGCCGACGGCATCGCGGTCGTGCAGTCCTACCTGCGCCGCACGCGGGGGATGGAGGCGCCGGTGCTCGTGCTGCGCAACGGACGCAACGGCGGCAGGGTCGTGAAGTCGGACCAGACGGACGAAGTTGGACTTTTCCCCACCTATCGTGAGGAGTTCGAGCTGATGTGGGCGGACTCGCGGCCGGTCTCGTGAACGCGGCGCTCCGGGGCTCGTCGGCGGAGTAAGCGGAAGGCGATCCTCTGATTGTCAGTGGCCCGTGCGAGGGTGGAGGCCACTGGGGGAACGCACCACCAAGAAGGGGGACCGCCCATGGGCTGGCACCGGGAGCTGCTGATCGGCTTCGACCTGGAGACGACGGGCACCGATCCGCGCGAGGCGCGCATCGTCACGGGGGCCGTGATCGAGGTCAGGGGCGGAGAGCCGCTGGGCCGCCGCGAGTGGCTGGCCGACCCCGGTGTCGAGATCCCGCCGGACGCGGTGGCGGTGCACGGCATCAGCAACGAGCGGGCCACCGCCGAGGGCCGCCCCGCCGACCAGGTCGCCGACGCCATCGCCGGCGTGCTCGCGTCCTACTGGAGGACGGGCGTCCCGGTCGTCGCCTACAACGCGGCCTTCGACCTCACCCTGCTCTCCGCCGAGCTGCGGCGCCACGGCCTGCCGTCCCTGCGCGACCGCCTCGGAGGCATCGATCCGGCACCCGTCATCGACCCGTACACGATCGACCGCTCCGTCGACCGCTACCGCCGCGGCAAGCGCAACCTCGAAGCGGTCTGCAAGGAGTACGGCGTCCCGCTCGACGCCGCCCACGACGCCACCGCCGACGCCCTCGCCGCCGCCCGGCTGGCCTGCGCGATAGCCGGCCGCCACCCCAAGGTGGCGTCCCTCGGCCCGGCGGACCTGCACCACCGGCAGATCGAGTGGTACGCGGAGTGGGCGGCGGACTTCCAGAGCTTCCTGCGCCGCAAGGGCGACGCCACGGCCGTGGTGGACGGGAGATGGCCGGTGCGCGAGCCGGCCGACGAGCGGGTCTGACCCGGCACCGCGTCCCGGCGCACGCTCAGAAGGGGTACCACCGCACCGTCGGATCACCGTCCCGCAGCGACGCCACCCGGCGTTCGAATTCCGCCAGCGCCTTGGGGTTGCTGGGCGCGTGCTGCGCCACCCACGCGCAGCTGGCCGTCTCCCGGGCGCCGCGCAGCACCGCGCAGCCGTCCCACTCGCGCACGTCCCAGCCGTACGTCGCGGTGAAGGCGTCGTACGCCTCGGCGGGCAGCCCGTAGCGGTCCCGGCTGAGCGCGAGCACCACCAGATCGTGCTCGCGCAGGTCGGTGGAGAAGGTCTCCAGGTCGACCAGGACCGGACCGTCGGGGCCGACGTGCACGTTGCGGGGCAGCGCGTCCCCGTGGATCGGGCCCGGCGTCAGATGCGGGGTGAGCGCGGCCGCCGCCGACGCGAAGCCGTCCCGCCGCTCGCGCAGGAAGGCGGCGTCCGCCGGGTCGATCACGTCGCCCGCGAGCCGCAGCCAGCGTTCCACCCCGCCCAGCAGTTCGCGGGGCGGCAGCCCGAAGGAGGGGGAGGGCAGTTCGTGCACCAGCCGGAGCAGCACGGCCACGTCCCGCGGCTCGGCGGGCCGCACCGGGTCGGGCAGCCGCCGCCACACGGTCACCGGGTGCCCGTCGACGACCAGCGCCGTCGGGTCGGCCGCCCGCACCGCCGGCACACCGGCCTCTTCCAGCCATACCGCGACGGCCAGTTCCCGGCGCGCCCGATCGAGGAGTTCCGCGTCCCGGCCCACCTTGACCGCCAGGTCACCCGCGGCGAACACCGCGTTCTCGCCGAGGGCGAGCAGTCGCGCCTCCCGCGCCGGGCCGGGCAGCACCCCCGCCTCGGCCAGCACCTCCCGCGCCCGTGCCTCGTCCATCGCTTACCGCCTCCGTGTCCGCCCGGTTCCCGCCGTCCGTCCGTCAGTGTCGCATTCGCACAGGTGGGAGCGTGTGCGCGGGCTCTTGACGGGGCACGGCGCCTTCACGACCATGACCAGGCCCGTCCGAGCCGCGCAAAGGGGCTGATTACGTGACATCGGTGACCGAGTCGACGAGACCGGCGCGCGGTGCGCCCGACCGAGGCCGGTCGCGGCGCGGCCCGGACCACGGCGCCTGGTTCCTGGTGCTGCCCGCGCTGATCCCCATCCTGGTGCTCAGCGTCGGACCGCTGCTCTACGGCACCCTGCTCGCGTTCACCGACGCCCAGTCCGGCCGCACCGAGCCCACGCAGTGGATCGGCACGCTGAACTTCCAGGACCTGCTGCACGACACCCTGTTCTGGGAGTCGTTCCGCATCGGCCTGCTGTGGGCCGTCGGCGTGACCGTGCCGCAGTTCCTGCTCGCGCTCGGCCTCGCCCTGCTCCTCAACCAGAACCTGCGGCTGCGCTGGCTGGCCCGCGCCCTGGCGATCATCCCCTGGGCGATGCCCGAGGTCGTCGTCGGCATCATGTGGCGGCTGGTCTACAACCCGGACGCGGGCATCCTCAACGAGACGCTGCGCGACCTCGGCCTCGGCGACGGCCGGGACTGGCTCAGCGGCCTCGCCACCGCCCTGCCCGCCGTCATCGTCGTCGGCGTCTGGGCCGGCATGCCCCAGACGACCGTCGCCCTGCTCGCCGGCCTCCAGAACACCCCGCGCGAGCTGCACGAGGCCGCCGCCGTCGACGGCGCCGGCGCCTGGCGCCGCTTCCGCACGGTCACCTGGCCCGCCCTCAGACCGGTCGCCCTCGCCATCACCGCGCTCAACCTCATCTGGAACTTCAACTCCTTCGCCCTGGTCTACGTGCTGACCAGCGGAGGCCCCGGCGGCCGCACCCGGCTGCCCATGCTCTTCGCCTACGAGGAGGCCTTCCGCTACGGGCAGTTCGGTTACGCCGCGGCGATGGGCTGCGTCATGGTCGCCGTGATCTCGATCGTCCTGGCCGTCTTCCTCGCCGGCCGGCTCAAGGGCGGACTCAAGGGAGGTGACGA
The DNA here is from genome assembly GCF_046628145.1 of Streptomyces mutabilis. NCBI lineage: Bacteria > Bacillati > Actinomycetota > Actinomycetes > Kitasatosporales > Streptomycetaceae > Streptomyces > Streptomyces mutabilis. The sequence continues at coordinate 6,127,036 of NZ_CP176874.1, forward strand.
GGCGTGAGGACCTCGACCCCGGCCCGCGTGGGCCAGTACGCCGCGCTGCTCGCGTACCTCGTCTTCCTGGCCTTCCCCTTCCTCTGGCTGATCTCCACCGCGTTCAAACCGCCGCAGGAGCTGGCCAGTCTCCACCCCACCTGGATCCCGGAGAACCCGACCCTCGACAACTTCCGGCAGGCCTTCGACGAACAGCCCCTGCTGCGCGCCGCCCTCAACTCCCTGCTCGCCGCGCTCGGCGCCGCCGTGATCGCCGTGGTGATCGCCACGCCGATGGCCTACGTCATGGCCCGCCACCGCGGCCGGCTCGCGCGGGCGGCCACCGGGTGGGTCGTGGTCAGCCAGGCCTTCCCCTTCGTGCTGGTGATCATCCCGCTCTTCCTGGTCCTGAAGAACCTCCGGCTGATCAACAGCGTCCCCGGGCTGGTGATGGTGTACGTGGTGTGGTCGCTGCCGTTCGCGCTGTGGATGCTCGCCGGGTACGTCCGCGCGGTGCCGGCCGAACTGGAGGAGGCGGCCGCCGTGGACGGCGCCGGGCGGCTGCGCACCCTCGTGTCGGTGACCGCGCCGCTGCTCGCGCCGGGGATCGTGGCGACGGCCCTGTTCGCCTTCATCACCGCGTGGAACGAGTTCTTCTTCGCGCTCGTGCTGCTGAAGACACCGGAGAAACAGACCCTGCCCGTGATCCTCACCCACTTCATCGGCGCCGAGGGCGTCGCCGACCTCGGCCCGCTCGCGGCGGCGGCCTTCCTCGCCACCCTGCCCTCGCTGCTCGTCTTCGCCCTCATCCAGCGGCGGATCACGGGCGGCATGCTCGCCGGGGCGGTGAAGAGCTGATGCGGGCACGCACGCGAATCACCACCCTGCTCGTCTCCCTCACCCTGCTGCTCGCGGGCTGCTCGGGCGGCGGTGACGGAGCGGACGACGGCCGGATCACCCTGCGCTTCCAGTCCCTGGCCTGGCAGGAGGAGTCCGTCCAGGCCAACAAGGAACTGGTGCGGGAGTGGAACGCCACCCACCCCGACGTACGCGTCGAGTACGTCCAGGGCAGCTGGGACAGCGTCCACGACCAGCTCCTCACCTCCTTCGAGGGCGGCGAGGCGCCGGACATCATCCACGACGCCTCCGACGACCTCGCGGATTTCGCCTACGGCGGCTACCTCGCCGACCTGACCGGCCTGCTGCCCGAGCGGCTGAAGTCGGACATCCCGCGGCGCAGCTGGGAGACGGTCACCTTCGGCGACGGGATCTACGGCGTGCCCTTCCTCCAGGAGCCGCGCGTCCTGATCGCCAACGCCGCCCTGCTGAAGAAGTCCGGCGTCCGCGTCCCGACGCCCGAGGACCCCTGGTCCTGGGCGGAGTTCCGGCAGGTGACGAAGCGCCTCAGCGGCGACGGGAGGTACGGGGTGGCCTGGCCGCTCAAGGAGCCCGTGTCCGCCACGCTCAACCTGTCCCTGTCCACCGGCGGGCAGCTGTTCCACCGCGGTGCGGACGGCAAGGTCGCCGTCCGCTTCGAGGAGGGCGACCAGGTGGTCCCGCGCACCGTCCACGACCAGGTCAACACCGACCGCAGCGCCTCCGCCACCACCCTGGGCAGCGGCGGCTCCGACACCCTGCCCGGCTTCTTCGCGGGCAAGTACGCGATGGTGCCGCTCGGCTTCTCCTACCGCCAGCAGATCGAGCAGCAGGCGCCCGACGGCTTCGACTGGCAGGTGCTGCCCGCCCCGGCGGGAGCCGACGGACTCACCCAGGGCGTCAGCCCCCAGACCCTGTCCATCGCCGAGGACAGCCCGCACAAGGAGGAGGCCGCCGCCTTCGTCGACTTCCTCCTCCAGCCGGACAACATGGTGCGCCTCGCCCTCGGCGACTGGATGCTGCCCACCGGCACCCAGGCCCTCAAGGACCCCGCCCTGCGCACCCCCGAGCACGGCTGGGCCACCGGCACCGCCCTCGCCGGCCACCTGCGCTCGGCGCCCGCGCAGTCCGTGCGGGGCTATCCCGAGTGGAAGGACAAGGTGGCCACCCCCGCGCTCCAGGAGTACTACAGCGGAGCGATCGGCATGCGGGAGCTGCGCGAGCGACTGGAGGACGACGGCAACCTGGTGCTCGCCCGCTACCAGCGCTGACGGACCGCGAACGAAAACAGTTGGACGAGACGTATCGTCTCGCATACTCTCGACGCATGACCAGTCCCGCTCACATCGCCATGTTCTCCATCGCCGCGCACGGCCACGTGAACCCAAGCCTGGAGGTGATCCGCGAACTCGTCGCACGAGGACACCGGGTGACATACGCCGTCCCGCCGCTCTTCGCGGAGAAGGTCGCCGAGGCGGGCGCCGAGATCAAGCCGTGGAACAGCACACTGCCCGGCCCCGACGCCGACCCGGAGGCGTGGGGGACCACGCTGCTGGACAACGTCGAGCCGTTCCTCGACGACGCGATCCAGGCGCTTCCGCAGCTCGTCGAGGCGTACGAGGGCGACGAGCCGGACCTGATCCTGCACGACATCGCCTCCTACCCGGCCCGGGTCCTCGGCCACCGCTGGGGCGTGCCCGTGGTCTCCCTCTCGCCGTGCATGGTCGCCTGGGAGGGGTACGAGAAGGAGGTCGGCGAGCCGATGTGGGAGGAGCCGCTCAAGACCGAGCGCGGCCGGGCCTACTACGCCCGCTTCCACGCCTGGCTGGAGGAGAACGGGATCACGATGCACCCGGACCCGTTCGTCGGCCGCCCCGCCCGCTCCCTGGTGCTGATCCCGAAGGCGCTCCAGCCCAACGCCGACCGCGTCGACGAGACGACCTACACGTTCGTCGGCGCCTGCCAGGGCGACCGCACCGCCGAGGGGGAGTGGCGGCGTCCGGAGGGCGCCGAGAAGGTCGTCCTCGTCTCCCTCGGTTCCGCCTTCACCAAGCAGCCGGCCTTCTACCGGGAGTGCGTCGCCGCCTTCGCCGGGCTCCCCGGCTGGCACGTGGTGCTCCAGATCGGCAGGCACGTCGACGCGGCGGAGCTGGGCGACGTACCGGAGAACGTGGAAGTGCGTTCGTGGGTACCGCAGCCGGCGGTGCTCCAGCAGGCCGACCTGTTCGTCACCCACGCGGGCGCCGGCGGCAGTCAGGAGGGCCTGGCCACCGCCACACCGATGATCGCCGTGCCGCAGGCGGCGGACCAGTTCGGCAACGCGGACATGCTCCAGGGGCTCGGCGTCGCCCGGCACCTGCCCACGGAGGAGGCCACCGCAGAGGCCCTGCGCACCGCCGCCCTCGCCCTGGTCGACGACCCCGAGGTGGCCGGGCGCCTGAAGGAGATCCAGGCCCGGATGGCGCAGGAGGGCGGCACCCGGAGGGCGGCCGACCTGATCGAGGCCGAACTGGCGGCGGCGAGGGCCTGACCGCACCCGGACGCGGGAGGGCCCGTCGGTTCCCCGGAACCGACGGGCCCTGCGGCCCTCTTGCGGACCGCTCAGACTCCGACCCGTTCGCCCCGACCGCCCCGGTCGTCCGGGGCGGTCACCTCGGCGACCGCCTCGGGGGACTCGTCGTGGGTGAGGTCCGGCAGCCGGTGCAGCCACTTCGGCAGGTACCAGTTGCGCTCGCCCAGCAGCGCCATCACGGCCGGCAGCAGCACGCCCCGGATGATCGTCGCGTCGATCAGCACGGCCGCCGCCAGGCCCACGCCCATCTGCTTCATGGACTGCATCGACAGCGTGCCGAAGATGGCGAACACGGCGACCATGATGACGGCGGCGCTGGTGACGACCCCGGCCGTGGTGACCACGCCGTGCTGGATCGCGTCCCTGGTGGTCCGCCCCCGCAGCCGCGCCTCGCGGATCCGCGACACCACGAACACGTGGTAGTCCATCGACAGACCGAACAGGATCACGAAGAGGAACAGCGGCAGCCAGGTGATGATGGCCCCCACGCCCTCCGCGCCCACCAGCGACGCACCCCAGCCGTGCTGGAAGACGGCGACCAGGATGCCGTACGCCGCACCCACCGACAGCAGGTTCAGCACGATCGACGTGAGCGCGATGGTCAGCGAGCGGAACGACAGCAGCATCAGCACGAAGGCGAAGATCACCACGAACACGAAGACCGGGAGGACCGACCCCACGAGCTGGTCGTTGAAGTCCTTCGACCCGGCGACCTGACCGGTGATCGGCGCCTCGACCCCGTCGACCTTGCCGAGGGTGGCCGGCCGTACGTCGTCGCGCAGCCGGTCCAGGCTCTCGCCCGCCTCGTCCAGGTCGGAGCCGCCCACCAGCGGGACGTACACCAGGGCGATGTTCTGCTCGTCGTGCACCGTGACGTCGACCGGCCCGCGCGAGGCACCCGAAGTCACCGCCCGCTCACGGAAGTCGGCGAGCGCCGCCCGTACCTCGGGCGCGTTGATGTCGTCGGCCCTCACGACCACCTCGGCCGGGTCGGACCCGCCGGGGAAGGCCTCGTTGACCCGGTTGTACGTCTGCACGACGGGCAGCGAGTCGCCGAACTCCTGGTCCAGCGTGAGGTTCTGCGTCTTCATGCCGAGGGCGGGCGCGGCGACGGCCAGCAGCGCGCCGGTCGCCACGGCGGCGGCGAGCAGCGGCTTGGCCAGCACGCGCTCCAGGACGGCCGTCCAGAACCGGCTGCCCTCCCCGCCACCGTTCCCGCGGCGCCGGCGCAGGAACGGCACGCGGCCCTTCTCCACCCGCTCGCCCAGCAGGGACAGCAGCGCGGGCAGCACGGTCACCGAGCCGACCATGGCGACCGCGACCACCATCAGCGAGGCCAGGCCCATCGCCTCGAACTCGGCGATACCCGTGAACAGCATGCCCGCCATCGCCACGCACACCGTGACGCCGGACACGACGATCGCCCGGCCGCTGGTGGCGGCGGCGATCCTCAGCGCCGACTGCGCGTCCCGTCCGGCCGCGCGCTCCTCGCGCTCGCGGCGCAGGTAGAACAGGCAGTAGTCGACGCCGACGGCCAGACCGACCAGCAGCATCACGGAGTTGGCGGTCTCGCTCATCGGCTGGAAGTGGCTGACCAGGGCCATCAGACCCATCGTCGCGATGATCGCGGTGATCGCCAGCGCCACCGGGACCAGCGCCGCCACCAGCGCGCCGAACGCGACCAGCAGGATGCCGAGGGCCACCGGCACCGCGGAGTACTCGGCCTTCTTGAAGTCGTCGCCGAACGCGTCGTCGAACGTCTTCATCATGCTGGCGCCGCCGATCTCCTCGATCCGCAGCGCCTCGTGCTCCTTCTGGACGTCCGCGACCGCGTCCAGCACCGGCTCGACCCGCTCGCCCGCCGTGTCCGACTCGCCGCGCATGTCGAACTGCACCAGCGCGCTGCGCCCGTCCTCGGAGATCGTCTTCGTGTCGTACGGGGAGGTGACGCCGGTGACCTCCCCGGTCTCCTCCACCGCCGCCATCACCGCGGTCACCGCGGCGCGGAACTCGGCGTCCGTGGCCCTGACGCCGCCGTCCTTCGACTGGATCAGGACGGTCTCACCGGCCGGCTCCTCGATCCCGGCGTCCTCGATGATCCGGGCCGCGGTGTGCGTCTCACCCCCCAGCTGGTCGCTGTCCTTGACGTCGACCCGGCCGGCCGCCGAGCCGAGCCCCATCGCCAGGACGACGAACAGTACCCAGATGCCGACGGCAGCCCATCGGTGCCGGGCGCTCCAGCCGCCGGCCCGGGCGGCGATGCCCCGTACCCGTATGTCCCCATTCCCCATGACGGGCTTGCCCCCTCGTGAGCGGTGGCAGCCCCCTGCCGCCACCTTCCGCTTCGAAGGTATGGGCCGGATAAAGCCAACTCGTCGTGCTCACCGGTGACCTCCCGCGGCGGGGAATCATCCCTCCGTACCGCCGTTCTCACCGCTGAGGAGGATGCGGGCCCCTACATCTACCTGGGTCTTCCCGGGGGCGCGGGGAAGGGTGCGGCGGCCCCACCGGCACCCATCCGCAAGGTTGTTGAATAAGTCACAGGCGGGTCCGGTGGTTGAACCGCGCACCCGCCATCGGCGAGAGTGGCGCGCATGTCCGCCGACGCGCGGACCCGGCCGTCGTGCCCGCCCCCACGGGGCACGACGGCCGTTCTATGGTGTGCGCATGACGACGAGGTACGCGGCGCTGCTGCGCGGGATCAACGTGGGCGGCGCGAAGAAGCTCCCGATGGCCGACCTGCGCGCACTCCTGGAGGAACTCGGCCACGGCGCCGTACGCACCCATCTCCAGAGCGGACAGGCCGTGTTCGCGTCCGGCCACGGCGACGAGGAGACGCTGGCCGCCGAGTTGGCGCAGGCGGTCGAGAAGCGCTTCGGCTTCCCGGTGGACCTCATCGTCCGCGACCACGCCTACCTCCGGGCGGTCGCCGAGGCGTGCCCCTTCCCGGCCGCAGAGCTGGAGCCCAAGCAGCTCCACGTCACGTACTTCTCCGCGCCGGTCGACGAGGAGCGCTTCGCGTCGATCGACCGGCCCGCCTTCCTGCCCGAGGAGTTCCGCCTCGGCGACCGCGCCCTGTACCTGTACGCGCCGAACGGCCTCGGCCGCTCCAAGCTGGCCGAAGCCCTGGCCAGGCCCCGCGTGAACAAGGGCCTGATCGCCACCACCCGCAACTGGAACACCGTCACCAAGCTGGTCGAGCTGACCGGCGCCTGAAGGGGGCGGGTGACCTCAGGCCCCCACGGCCGCCAGCACCGGCACCCGTGCCGCCTCGTACCGCTCCAGCAGCACCCGCGCCACCTCCGGCGAGGGGCCGAGGACGTCCGCCAGTACGTCCGCCCCGGCCGCGCCCCGCGCGATGCGGTCCGGCAGGAAGCCGGGGGCCAGGACGTAGGGGGCGACGGCCACACGGGCGCAGCCCAGTTCGCGCAGCTCCCGGACCGCGTCCTCGGTGCGGGGAAGGGATGCGGAGGCGAACGCAGGCCGCACGGCGCACCAACCGGTGTGCCGCCACTCCCGCGCGATTTCAGCGATCACTGCGATCGCCTCCGGGTCTGAGGACCCCGCCGAGGCCAGCACGACCCCGGTCGAGGACTTGTCGGCGCGGGTGAGGCCCGCCTCGTACAGGCGCCGTTCCAGCGCCGACAGCAGCAGCGGGGAGGGGCCCAGCACCTCCGCCTGGCGGATGCGCAGCCGCGGCGGTGCGTCCGCCAGGACCGCCGGGATGTCGGCCTTCGCGTGGAAGGCGCGGGTCAGCAGGAGCGGGAGGGCCACGACGTCCCGCACGCCCTCCGTCTCCAGGGACTCCAGCACGCCCTGCACCGACGGCACGTTGAAGTCCAGGAAGCCCGTCTCCACCCGTACGTCCGGGCGCAGCGACCTGACCCGGCGCACCAGGGCGTGCACGGTGGCGGCGTGCCGCGGGTCGCGGCTGCCGTGGGCGATGACCAGGAGGACCGGCGCGGACATGACGGCTTCAGCTCCTCACCAGCAGGCCGCGGCTGCGCAGCACCCACCGCTCCAGCGGGCTGAAGATCAGCAGGTCGATGGCGATACCGACGATCAGGATGAGCAGGATGGCCTCGAAGACCATGGCCATGTCGCTGGCGTTGCGGCCGTTCTCCAGGAGCTGGCCGAGGCCCACGCCGAGATCGGGGAAGGACGCGATGATCTCGGCGGCCATCAGCGAACGCCAGGAGAACGCCCAGCCCTGCTTCAGGCCGGCGACGTAGCCGGGCAGCGCGGCGGGCAGCACGATGTGCCAGGTGCCCTTCAGACCCGTCGCGCCCAGTGTGCGGCCCGCGCGCAGGAAGATCGGCGACACCTGGTCGACGCCCGACACCAGACCGTTGGCGATGGACGGCACCGCGCCGAGCAGGATGACGGCGTACATCATCGAGTTGTTCAGGCCGAGCCAGATCACGGCGGGCGGCACCCAGGCCACCGACGGCAGGGACTGGAGGCCGGAGAGGATCGGGCCGATCGCCGCGCGGACGAACTTCACGCGGGCGACGAGCAGTCCCAGCGGGGTGCCGATGAGCAGGGCCAGCAGGAAGCCGGACAGGCCGCGCGAGACGCTGGTCCAGATGTAGCCGAGCAGTTCGCCCTGGAGCCACGCCTGGTGGACGACGTCCCACACGTCGGACGGGGCGGGCAGCTTGGTGGGGTCGTCGACGATCTCGAAGGAGACCAGCGCCTGCCACACGGCCAGGACCAGCAGTACGGCCACGACCGGCGGCAGGACCTTCTGCGTGAGCGTCCGGTGGAAGGGCGTGCGGCTCTTGTGCTGGGTCTCCAGGGCGTCGAGGCCCGCCTCCAGCCCGGCGAGGTCGCCCGCGTCCTTGGCGGGCGGGGTGGTGTCAGTGCTGGCCATGGCGGCGGATCTCTCCCCGGAGTTCTTCGGTGATCTCGACGGACAGTTCCGCGACCTCGGTGTCCTCGATGCGGCGCGGGTGCGGGATGCCGACCGTCCACTCGCGCGCCACCCGTCCGGGGCGCGAGGACAGGAGCACGACGCGCTCGGCGAGGCGGACGGCCTCGCGGACGTTGTGCGTGACGAACAGGACGGACAGCCGCGTCTCGCGCCAGATCCGGGTCAGTTCGTCGTGCAGGACGTCACGGGTGATGGCGTCCAGTGCCGCGAACGGTTCGTCCATCAGCAGCAGCTTGCTCTCCTGGGCCAGCGCCCGGGCCATCGCGACCCGCTGGCGCATGCCGCCGGACAGCTCGTGCACGCGCTTGCCGTGCGCGCCCTTGAGGCGGACGAGTTCGAGCAGCTCCTCCGCCCTGTCGCGGCGTTCGGCCTTGGGTACGCCGCGCAGTTTCAGGGCGAGTTCGATGTTCTTGCCGGCGGTGAGCCAGGGGAAGAGGGCGTGCTCCTGGAACATCAGCGCCGGCCGTCCGTCCGTGGTGATCGCGCCGGCGCTGGGCTTGTCGAGCCCGGCGACCAGGTTGAGCAGGGTGGACTTGCCGCAGCCGGAGGCCCCGAGGAGGGTGACGAACTCGCCGGGCGCGACGTCGAGGGTGATGTCGTCCAGCACGAGCTGCTGCCCGGCGGGGCCCGCGAAGGACTTCGAGACGTGCTCGATCCGGGCGGCGTGCGTGACCGTCGCGGCGCCCTCGTCGGCCTTGGCGAGGGTGGTGGTCGTGGCCATGGTCGTCACCTCCTGGGGATGGTCGGGTTCCGGGCTTACTGGGCGCCGAGTCCGGCGTCGTCGACGGCGGGCTCGCCCTTGGCCTTCAGGACCTTGTTGAGCAGCGTGAGGTCGTAGATGCCGTTCAGGTCGGGCTGTTCCAGCAGGCCCGCCTTGACCGCGTGGTCGGCCTGGGCTTCGAGGGTGGCGGCCAGCGGGTCGTCGGTCAGCCGGATCGACTTCCACGCCGGGTCCAGGACGTCGGCGGGCAGGGCCTTGCCGGTGTCCTGCGCCAGCTGCTCGTTCGCGGCGGCCTTGGCCTCGTCGGGGTTGGCCTCGATCCACTCGTTGGTGTCCACCGAGGCCTTCAGCACCGCCTCGACGGCCTTCGGGTGCTCCTCGAGGAACTTCTGCGACACGATGATGTTCGTGATCACGAACTTCTCGTCCGGCCACAGCGTCGACTCGTCCAGCAGCACCTTGCCGCCCTGGGCGACCAGCTTCGACGCGGTGGGTTCCGGCACCCAGGCGCCGTCGACGGAACCGGACTTGAAGGCGTCCGGGGTGACCTTGTTGTCGCTGCGGACGACCGTGACATCGCCCTTGCCGCTCTGCGCGTCGACCTTCCAGCCCTGCTCGGCCACCCAGTTGAGGAAGGCGACGTCCTGCGTGTTGCCGAGCTGCGGGGTCGCGATGCGCTTGCCCTTGACGTCCTTCGACGACTTGATCTTCTCGGGGTTCACCACCAGCTTCACGCCGCCGGAGGCCGAACCGCCGATGATCCGCAGGTTCTTGCCGTCCGACTTGGCGTACCCGTTGATCGCCGGGGACGGGCCGATCCAGCCGATGTCGATCGAGCCGGAGTTCAGCGCCTCGATCTCGGACGGACCCGCGTTGAAGACCGCGTACTTGGCCTCGGTGGCGCCCAGCTCCTTCTGGAAGAAGCCCTTCTGCTTGCCGACCAGGGCGGTGGCGTGGGTGACGTTGCCGAAGTAGCCGATCCGGACGGAGTCGAGACCGTCGATCTTCTCGGCCCCGGCGGCGATGTCCACGCCCCCGTCGTCCTTGGCCTGGGAGCCGTACCCGCAGCCGGCGAGGACGAGCAGCGGCAGGGCGGCGAGGGCCGCCAGGGTGCGGCGCAGGGGCTTGGTGGCAGGCACGGGAGGTGTTCCTCTCGTTGGCCCGGCGGTCACGTTCCGTCAGGTCGTGGCCGGGAGATCGGCGGGTTTTCGTCTACGGCGGTGGGGGGTGAGGGCGCGCGAGCGGTGCGCGTACGTCACCGTCCACATCGCCCGACGCCGCCCTGCCCGCTGCCGAGGGCGCCGCTGCCGACGCGGCCGCCCTCCTTCGCGAACGTGGAGTAGAAGTCGGCGGAGCCCATGCTCAGAAGTCCCACCCGTTGTCGTCGGCCTCGTCCTTGACCGGCTCGGGCGCGGCGAAGGACTCGCCGGCCATGCCCGCGGTCAGCGTCGTGCCGTCGCTCGGGTCGATCAGGATGAAGGAGCCGGTGCGGCGGGAGTCGGCGTAGGAGTCGGCGGGCAGCGGCTCGGCGGTGCGGATCTTCACCCGGCCGATGTCGTTGGCGACGAGCCGGCCGGGGTGCGGGTGCAGGGACAGGTCGTCCAGGGTGAGCCGGGCCGGGATGTCCTTGACGATCGCCTTGACGGTGCGGGTGCCGTGCTTGAGCAGGACCCGGTGGCCGACGGTGAGCGGGGCGTCGGCGACGTGGCAGACGGTGGCCTCGACGTCCTGGGTGGTGGCCGGGGCGTCCTTGCTGGGCACGATCAGGTCGCCGCGCGAGACGTCGATGTCGTCCTCCAGCAGCAGCGTCACCGACTGCGGCGTCCATGCCTCGGTGACCGGCTCGCCCAGCAGGTCGATGCCGGACACCTTGGAGGTGCGGCCCGAGGGCAGGACGGTCACCTCGTCGCCGACGCGGAAGGTGCCGGCGGCGATCTGGCCCGCGTAGCCGCGGTAGTCGGGGTGCTCGGGGGTCTGCGGCCGGATCACGTACTGCACGGGTAGCCGGGCGTGGCAATGCGCCAGGTCGTGGCTGACCGGCACGGTCTCCAGGTGCTCCAGCACCGTCGGGCCGCCGTACCAGTCCATGACCGCCGACGGCTCCACCACGTTGTCACCGGCGAGCGCGGAGATCGGGATCGCGGTGACCTCCGGGACTCCCAGCTCGGTCGCGTACGCCGTGAACTCCTCGGCGATCGCGGCGAACACCGGCTCCCGGTAGTCGACCAGGTCCATCTTGTTGACGGCCAGGACGACGTGCGGGACGCGCAGCAGCGCGGCGATCGCGGCGTGCCGGCGGGTCTGCTCGACGACTCCGTTGCGGGCGTCGACCAGGATCACCGTCAGCTCGGCCGTGGAGGCGCCGGTGACCATGTTCCGGGTGTACTGCACGTGCCCGGGGGTGTCGGCCAGGATGAACCGGCGGCGCGGGGTGGCGAAGTAGCGGTAGGCCACGTCGATCGTGATGCCCTGCTCGCGCTCGGCACGCAGGCCGTCGGTGAGCAGCGCCAGGTCCGGGGCCTCCTGGCCGCGGCTCGCGGAGGCGCGCTCGACGGCCTCCAGCTGGTCGACGAGGACCGACTTGGAGTCGTGCAGGAGGCGGCCCACCAGGGTGGACTTGCCGTCGTCGACGGACCCGGCGGTGGCGAACCGCAGCAGGGTGGTCTCCGACAGCTGCTCGACCGACAGCGGCTCTACGGGTTCGGTGGTGCTGGTCATGGCTAGAAGTACCCCTCGCGCTTGCGGTCTTCCATCGCGGCCTCGGACATCTTGTCGTCGGCCCGCGTGGCACCCCGTTCGGTGAGCCGGGACGCGGCGATCTCGGCGATCACCTTCTCGATGGTGTCGGCGTCGGAGTCGACGGCGCCGGTGCACGACATGTCACCGACGGTGCGGTAGCGCACCCGTCGCTTCTCCACCGTCTCGCCGTCCTTCGGGCCGCCCCACTCGCCGGCGGTCAGCCACATCCCGGAGCGGGCGAAGACTTCACGCTCGTGGGCGTAGTAGATCGCCGGCAGCTCGATGTCCTCGCGGGCGATGTACTGCCACACATCCAGCTCGGTCCAGTTCGACAGCGGGAAGACCCGCACGTGCTCACCGGGGGCGTGCCGGCCGTTGTAGAGGTTCCACAGCTCGGGGCGCTGGCGGCGCGGGTCCCACTGGGAGAACTCGTCGCGCAGCGAGAACACCCGTTCCTTCGCCCGGGCCTTCTCCTCGTCGCGGCGTCCGCCGCCGAAGACCGCGTCGAACTTCTCCGCCTGGATCTTCTCGGTCAGCGGCAGCGTCTGAAGCGGGTTGCGGGTGCCGTCCGGGCGCTCCTTGAGCACCCCCCGGTCGATGTAGTCCTGCACGGAGGCGACGTGCAGCCGCAGCCCGTGCCGCTGAACCGCCCGGTCGCGGTAGTCCAGGACCTCGGGGAAGTTGTGCCCGGTGTCCACGTGCAGCAGCGAGAACGGGACCGCCGCCGGGGCGAACGCCTTCAGCGCCAGGTGCAGCATGACGATGGAGTCCTTGCCGCCGGAGAAAAGGATCACCGGCCGCTCGAACTCGCCCGCCACCTCGCGGAAGATGTGCACGGCTTCCGATTCGAGCGCGTCGAGGTGGGAGACGGCGTACGGGCCCGCCGTACCCTCCTCCACCGCTGCGACGGTCGTCGTCATGCCAGTCCCCTTTCGGTGAGCAGGGCGTGGACCGCCGCGGCGGACTCCTGGACGGTCTGGTCCTGCGACTCGATGCGCAGGTCGGGCTTGACGGGCTCCTCGTACGGGTCGTCGACCCCGGTGAGCCCCGTCAGCTCGCCCGCGGCCTGCTTGGCGTACAGGCCCTTCACATCGCGCACCGAGCACACCTCGACCGGGGTGGCCACGTGCACCTCCACGTACGCCGTGCCGTTCGCCTCGTGGCGCTCGCGCACCGCGTCCCGGCTGTCCGCGTACGGGGCGATCACCGGGACCAGCGCCGTGACGCCGTTGCGGGCGAGCAGTTCGGCGACGAAGCCGATGCGCTGCACGTTGGTGTGCCGGTCCTCGCGGCTGAAGCCGAGGCCGCGCGAGAGGAACTCGCGGATCTCGTCGCCGTCGAGGAGCTCGACGCGACGGCCCTCCTCGCGCAGGCGCCCGGCCAGCTCGCGGGCGATGGTGGTCTTGCCGGCGCTGGGCAGCCCCGTGAGCCAGACGGTGGCTCCGGTCGTCACGTGGATCTCCCTGTTTCTCGATGGTCCGGTGGTGTTCGTCATGTCAGCCGTGCAGTCCGCACTCGGTCTTGGAGCGGCCCGCCCAGCGTCCGGCTCGGGCGTCCTCGCCCTCCAGCACGCGACGGGTGCAGGGCGCGCAGCCCACGGAGGCATAGCCGTCCATCAGCAGCGGGTTGGTGAGGACACCGTGCTCGGCGACGTACGTTTGCACATCTTCCTGTGACCACTTCGCGATGGGCGAGATCTTCACCTTGCCCCGCTTCTCGTCCCAGCCGACGACCGGCGTGTTCGCCCGGGTCTCGGACTCGTCGCGGCGCAGCCCGGTCGCCCAGGCCTGGTAGCCCTTCAGGCCCTCCTCCAGCGGCCTCACCTTGCGCAGCGCGCAGCACAGGTCGGGGTCGCGGTCGTGCAGCTTCGGCCCGTACTCGGCGTCCTGCTCGGCGACCGTCTGCCGCGGGGTGAGCGTGATGACGTTCACGTCCATCACGGCCTCCACGGCGTCCCGGGTGCCGATGGTCTCCTCGAAGTGGTAGCCGGTGTCGAGGAACACCACGTCCACGCCGGGCAGGGCCCGGGAGGCGAGGTGGGCGACGACCGCGTCCTCCATCGAGGAGGTCACGCAGAAGCGGCCGCCGAAGGTGTCCGCCGCCCACCGGAGGATGTCCAGCGCGGAGGCGTCCTCCAGCTCGCGGCCCGCCCGCTCGGCGAGCGCCTTGAGTTCGTCGGTCGTGCGCTCTTCCTGAACCGCCGTCATATCGGTTCCCCTCCCGTGGAGTTGGGCTGAAGACCCCGGGCGAGGAGCCCGAGGAACTTCAACTGGAATGCGCGGTTGCACGCCCCGCATTCCCAGGCGCCGTGTCCCTGCTCGCCCGGACGCAGGTCCTCGTCGCCGCAGTAGGGGCAGTAGAACGGTGCGGCGCGCTCGCTCATGACAGGGACTCCTCGGAGGCGCGGGCCGCCCAGGTGGCGAAGCGCTCGCCGTCCTCGCGCTCGGCCCGGTAGCGCTTGAGCACGCGCTCCACGTAGTCCGGCAGCTCCTCGGCCGTGACCTTCAGGCCGCGCACCTTGCGGCCGAAGCCCGGCTCCAGACCGAGGGCGCCGCCCAGGTGCACCTGGTAGCCCTCGACCTGCTCGCCCCGGTCGTTCAGGACCAGCTGGCCCTTGAGGCCGATGTCCGCGGTCTGGATGCGGGCGCAGGCGTTCGGGCAGCCGTTGAGGTTGATGGTGAGCGGCTCGTCGAACTCGGGGAGCCGGCGCTCCAACTCGTCGATCAGCGAGGCGCCGCGCGCCTTGGTCTCGACGATGGCGAGCTTGCAGAACTCGATGCCGGTGCAGGCCATGGTGCCGCGCCGGAAGGTGGAGGGCCGGGCGGTGAGGTCCAGCGCCTCCAGCGACTCGACCAGGGACTCGACCCGGTCCTGCTCGACGTCGAGGATGATCATCTTCTGCTCGACCGTCGTACGGACCCGCCCCGAGCCGTGCGACTCCGCCAGGTCGGCGATCTTCGTCAGGGTGGTGCCGTCGACGCGGCCGACGCGCGGGGCGAAGCCGACGTAGTAGCGGCCGTCCTTCTGCCGGTGCACGCCGATGTGGTCGCGCCAGCGGCTGGTCGGGTCGGCGGGCGCCGGGCCGTCGGTCAGCTTCCGCTTCAGGTACTCGTCCTCCAGCACCTGGCGGAACTTCTCCGCGCCCCAGTCGGCGACCAGGAACTTCAGGCGGGCGCGGTTGCGCAGCCGCCGGTAGCCGTAGTCGCGGAAGATCGAGATGACGCCCTCGTAGACGTCGGGCACGTCGTCGATCGGCACCCAGGCGCCCAGGCGCACGCCCAGCTTCGGGTTGGTGGACAGACCGCCGCCGACCCACAGGTCGAAGCCCGGACCGTGCTCGGGGTGCTCGACGCCGACGAACGCCACGTCGTTGATCTCGTGCACCACGTCCAGCACCGGCGACCCGGAGATCGCGGTCTTGAACTTCCGCGGCAGGTTCGAGTAGGCCGGGTTGTTCAGGACGCGGCGCTTCATCTCCTCCAGCGCCGGGGTGCCGTCGATGATCTCGTCCTCGGCGATGCCCGCGACCGGGGAGCCGATCATCACGCGAGGCGTGTCGCCGCAGGCGGTGACCGTGGAGAGGCCGACGCCCTCCAGGCGGTTCCAGATCTCGGGCACGTCCTCGATGCGGATCCAGTGGTACTGGACGTTCTGCCGGTCGGTGATGTCGGCCGTGCCGCGCGCGAACTCCTGCGAGATCTCGCCGATGACGCGCAGCTGCGCGGTGGTCAGCGCGCCGCCGTCCACGCGGACGCGCAGCATGAAGTAGCTGTCGTCCAGCTCCTCCGGCTCCAGGACGGCCGTCTTTCCGCCGTCGATGCCCTGCTTGCGCTGGGTGTACAGCCCCCACCAGCGCATGCGTCCGCGCAGGTCACTGGGATCGATCGAGTCGAAACCGCGCTTGGAGTAGATCGTCTCAATACGTGTCCGTACGTTGAGACCGTCGTCGTCCTTCTTGACCTGCTCGTTGCCGTTGAGCGGAGTGAAGTGACCGGCCGCCCACTGGCCCTCGCCGCGGTGACGGCTCACCTTGCGGCGGGGGGTCGCGGCAGCGGAATTCGGCGGCGTGGCGGCCATGGGTGACACGTCCTTCGGGACAGGCGGGAAAGCGGCTCTTACCTGCGTGTTTGGGCGCATGGGCAGGCATGCGCGTCGTTGCGCACAGGGAGGGCGAAGACAGGGAATCCGGTAGTGCTGGAGGGTGCTCTCAGCGGGCCGGACAGATGGCGCTGGACATGCGGCCGAGGTCGACGTGCCGCCGACTCACCAAGGCAATTCCAGTTCCAGGCATGACGGAAGACTGGCACGGCGATCTGGACACAGTCCAGCAATGTCCAAAATGCAGACACCCTTGTCTCGCACAACGAGACAAGGGTGTCGTGGGTCACATCCAGGGGCGTGAGCCCCGGTCGGGCGGCCGGTCAGGCGGGGAACGCTCCGGGCCAGGGCCCCGGGGTGGCCACGTCCGGCTCCTCCTCGACCTTGGTGTCGAAGAGGCGGAAGCCGCGCCGCTGGTAGTTGTCCATCGCGTGCTCGCCGTCCTTGCTGCACGTGTGCAGCCACACCCGCTTGGTCGTGGCCAGCCCGGGCCAGCGCTCCGCCAGGTCCCAGGCGCGCGCCGTGCCGTACGAGAGCAGGTGGCCGCCGATGCGTCGGCCCCGGAAGGCCGGGAGCAGGCCGAAGTACTCGATCTCCACGACCCCGTCGTCCCCGGGCGTCAGCTCCACGTACCCGGCGGGCGTGCCGCGGTCGTAGGCGACCCAGGTCTCCACACCGGGCCGCTCCAGGTGCTCCCGCCACCGCGCGTGGCTCCAGCCGAGCCGGTCCGTCCAGCGGATGTCCCCGCCGACCGAGGCGTACAGGAAGCGGCTGAACTCGGGGGAGGGCACCTCGGAGCGGACGATCCGGACGTCCCCCTCGGGCGCGGCGGCCGGCAGCAGATCGGTCGGCGCCGTCTGCTCCAGGGACCAGGTGGTCACGGCGATGTTGGTCATGCCGGTCAGGGAATCATCAGCTCCGCGGATCTGTCGATCCCCGTCCGGTCGCACCGCGACGGCCTCAGTCCAGGGCGTCCTCGATCGACCTCATGGGCACCGCGAACAGCATCCGGCCCGACTGCGACCAGACCTCACCGGTCTCGGCCCAGTACGAAAGGGAGCCCACGGGTCCGCTCCAGCAGCGCTGCGAACCGTCCGCCCCGCACTCCGCGGCCCGGGCGCCCTCCGTGTCCTGGCGCCACAGGGTGCCGCGCCCGTCCTCCCCGCCGGCCGCGCGTCCCAGGTACCAGTCGGCCCGCGCCGCGCCCGCCGGACGGTACGAGAGCACGCCGCCCACCTCGGCCGCCCCGGTCTCGTACGCCTCCACCGCGTCGACGTGCCCGGCGGAGTCGGCGTCCGGCAGCCCGGAGCGCGCCGGGTCCGTGGAGAGGGCGTAGCGCCACAGCCGGGTGGGACGGTCGCCGTCCGCGGGCACCCGCTCGCTCGCCACCAGGCTGTCCGGGACCGTGCCGCGGTCCAGCGAGATCGCTCCGGGCCGCGCGGCGCCGGAGGAGTCGGGCAGCCGGTACGAGGCGACGGCGGGCAGCACGTACGGCTGGCCGCCCGCCGCCCAGCCACCGGGTACCCGGCCGACCGTGGAACCGTCGGCCGTGGCTCGCTGGATCCGGTCAACGTCGTACACGAACAGCGCGTCGCGGCCGCCGGTGCCGGCGGTGACCAGCAGCTTGTCCTGGTACCAGACCATGCCGGAGACGGGGGAGGAGAGCCCCCGGTAGTCGTGGCCGCCGTCGACGGGTACGGCGAGGAGCGCCGAGGTGTAGGTGAGCCGGCCGGGGTCGTCGGCGTCGACGAACGACACCCGGGCGA
This sequence comes from Streptomyces mutabilis, assembly GCF_046628145.1. Classification (NCBI taxonomy): domain Bacteria; kingdom Bacillati; phylum Actinomycetota; class Actinomycetes; order Kitasatosporales; family Streptomycetaceae; genus Streptomyces; species Streptomyces mutabilis. The sequence continues at coordinate 6,144,720 of NZ_CP176874.1, forward strand.
GTCCGCCCTCGGGCGTGCCGTCGTCGCGGGTCCAGGCGGAGAGGATGACGCGGTGGGCGCCCCAGCGGCCGTCCTCGTCGGCGTCCCCGGAGGTGGTGACCGCGCCGGGACGCCAGCCCTCGGTGTCGCCCTCCTCCCAGCAGTAGGCGCGGTCGGCCGCGGGGGAGACCGGCAGCGCCTCCCGCTCCCCGGTCGTGCAGTCGTCGGCGTCGCGCAGTGCGTGGTCGGCGGAGGCGAGGACGGCGCCGATGCCGACCGGCTCGCCCATCGCGGCGGAGAGCCGGTCGAGCCAGGGGCGCGGTACGTGATGTTCCGTCAGCCGCAGGTCATCGGTCGCGGCGGTGGAGGTGAGGGACTCCAGGGCGCCCGGGTCGTCGGCCACCGTGGCCTGCGAGGCGCTGATCATCGTGGCGGCGCCCGTGAGCGCGAGGGCCGCGCCTGCCAGGGCCGCGCGCAGCGCCTTGCCCCGCCTGCGTCGGCGGTGTCTGCCGCGATGCTTCATGAAACCTCCACAGGCACCGTCCAACTGCGCTCGAAGGTGGCCGCGTTGACCGAGGAGCAGCTGGGGCGGTCCGTAGGGGATGCTACGGCAGTCGGGCGGTCCGGCGGACGAGGACGCTGCAAATATGCGAGAACGTCCCGCTTTCGTGGGTGCGCCCGTCGCCGCGGGCGCCGTGGCGGCGGTCGTCCGGGCCCGGTCCCGCCCACTGAGCACAACTCGGCGCGGGGTGGGGGGAGAGAGGCGGACGGGCTCGCTCCGGGCGAGGGGCGGGCCGGGCGGATCCTCCGGCCGGCGAGCGGCGCCGGCCCGGCGGGGAGCCCGGCGGGGGTGCCGGTGCCCTCGGCGGTGCCGTCCGCTCACGGCACCGGTAGCGCCGCCCGGCGTTCCGCGACCGCCGGGGCCGTCGAGTGGGGGAGCAGGTCCCGAGGATCGGAGGGGAGGACCACCTCGACCTCCACGTCATCGCAGAAACGATACGGCCGGTGTTCCAGGTAGGCCCCGAGGTACCTCCTGACCCGCGACATCTCCGCCCGTACCGTCACCGTGCGGGCCGGGTCGCCGAACACGTCCTCGGCCAGCCCCGCGGCACTGCGCCCGGCGCGGTGGACGGCCAGCAGGTACAGCAACTCGGCGTGCCGGGGGCTCAGTTCCCGCACCCAGTCCTCCGCGCCGCCCAGCACCCGCACCGACCAGCGGCGCGGCTGCCGGAGGTCCAGCACGATCCGGACGCCCTCCTGCCCCACCGGTTCCCCGGCCGCCCGCACCAGCCAGCCCTCGCCCAGCGGCTCGACCGTGCACGCCCCGAACCCCGGCAGCCACCTCGGCCCGGCGGCCGGGGACCTGGGCAGCACCAGCCGCTCCAGGTGCGGCATCCCCGTCACCGCCGCCGTCCAGCCGTCCCGGTCGGCCACCAGGGCCCGCCCGTCCAGCCGGGCCAGCACCGGCGCGGCCACCGCGCGCAGCCGCTCCAGCGACCGTACGTGCGACTCCCGCAGCCGGGCCTCGGCGAGCTTGGCCACCGAGTCGACCCAGGCCAGCGTCGCCGGGTGCATCGTCTCCAGGGGGCCGCTCACGTCGACCACGCCGAGCAGCCGGCCGTTGCGCGGGTCGGTGATGGGCGCGCCGGCGCAGGTCCAGGTCGCCTGGGACCGTACGAAGTGCTCGGAGGCGAAGACCTGGACGGGCCGCCGGGTGACCGCCGGCGTGCCCACGCCGTTGGTGCCCACGACCTCCTCGCGCCAGTCCGCCCCGAGTTCGAAGCCGAGCCCGTCGGCCCGGCGCAGTACCCGCGCGCTGCCCTCCCGCCACAGCACCCGCCCCTCGTCGTCGGCGACGACCATGATGTGGTGCGCGACGTCCGCGACCGACAGCAGCCCCTCCCGCAGCACCGGCAGTACGTGCCTGAGCGGCGAGGCCTCCCGGCGCCGCCGGATCTCCTCCGGGGACAGCAGCCCGGAACGGAAGTCGTGCTCCGGGTCGACGCCGCTGCGCAGCATCCGGTCCCAGGACTGCTCGATCACGGGACGCGGCGCCACCGGGGCCCGCCCGCCGGAGAGTCTCGCGGAGCGGACCTCGCTGAGCACGCGCGCCGCGCGTGCCGTGTCGACGGCGGCGAACTGCGTCACGTCCATCGGCGAGAGCGCCACTGGTCCCCGTCCTCCTGGAAGTCTGATGTTCGTCTCATAGTGACCGCTTGCCCGGGGCCGAAGGACACAGTCCGCGCACGGCCGGACGCAAGTTGCAACCCCCTGCAACCCTGGTGGACCGCCGCACCCGGCGCCCAAACTTGGAACACGTCGCCCCGAGCGGCGTACTCGGCCTGAACGGGCCTGTGCGGCGGGGGTGGTGCCGTGTCGGCGCAGCACCACCCCCGTCCACCTCCGAGTCATCAGGCCACCGGACGGGCCCGCTCCACCACGGACGCCAGATCCAGCGTCGGCGGCAGCGTGCCGAAGGCCGCGCCACCGTCGCCGCCCAGCCGCGCGGCGCAGAACGCGTCGGCGACCTCCGGCGGCGCGTACCGCACCAGCAGCGCCCCCTGGAGCACCAGCGCCAGCCGCTCCACCAGCCGCCGTGCCCGCCCCTCGGCGGCCCCCAGATCGGCCAGCTCCGTCAGCAGGTCCCGGATCGCCGCGTCCAGGCGGTGGTCGGCGCCACGGGCCGCGCCCACCTCCGTCAGGTACGCGTCCAGCGCCGCCGGTTCCCGGCCGAGCGCCCGCAGCACGTCCAGCGCCTGCACGTTGCCGGCGCCCTCCCAGATCGAGTTCAGCGGCGACTCCCGCACCAGCCGGGGCATCCCGGACTCCTCGACGTACCCGTTGCCGCCCAGGCACTCGGCGGCCTCCACCGCCACCGGGGCGCACCGCTTGGTCACCCAGTACTTCGCCGCCGGCACCGCCAGCCGCAGCAGCGCCCGCTCCCGCTCGTCACCGCCCTCCGCCGCGTCGTACGCCGCCGCCAGCCGTATACCGAGCGTGGTGGCCGCCTCCGACTCGATCGCGAGGTCCGCGAGGACGTTGCGCATCAGCGGCCGGTCGACCAGCTTCCCGCCGAACGCCTCCCGGTACGCGCAGTGGTGCACCGCCTGCGCCACGGCCTGCCGCATCAGACCCGCCGACCCCAGCACGCAGTCCAGCCGGGTCGCCGCCACCATCCCCATGACGGTGCGCACCCCGCGCCCCTCCTCGCCGACCCGGCGTGCCCAGGTCCCGGCGAACTCCACCTCGGCGGAGGCGTTGGACCGGTTGCCCAGCTTGTCCTTGAGCCGCTGGATCAGGAACACGTTGCGGGTGCCGTCGGCCAGCACGCGCGGCACCAGGAAGCAGGTCAGCCCGCCCGGAGCCTGCGCCAGCACCAGGAAACCGTCCGACATCGGCGCCGAGCAGAACCACTTGTGCCCGGTCAGCTCGTACGTGCCGTCCTCGGCCAGCGGCCGGGCGGCCGTCGTGCCCGCCCGGACGTCGCTGCCGCCCTGCTTCTCCGTCATGCCCATCCCGAAGAGCGCCCCGGCCTTCAGGTGGGCCGGCCGCAGCTCCCGGTCGTAGACCCGCGAGGTCAGCCGCGGCTCCCACTCGGCGGCCAGCTCCGGGTCGGCGCGCAGGGCCGGGACCGCCGCGTGGGTCATCGACAGCGGGCAGCCGTTGCCCGCCTCGACCTGCGTCCACATGACGAAGCCGGCGGCGCGCAGCACGTGCCCGCCCGGCCGCGTCCAGGCCGCCGTCAGGCCCGCCGAGACGCCCTTGCCGAGCAGCCGGTGCCAGGCCGGGTGGAAGTCGACCTCGTCGACGCGGTGGCCGTAGCGGTCGTGCGTCCGCAGGACCGGCGGATTCTCGTTCGCCTGCGCGCCCCACTCCTGCGTCTGGACCGACCCGCAGCTGCGGCCCAGGCCCGACAGCTCCGCCGCCGCCTCCTCGCGCAGTTCCGGAGCCAGATGCCGCTCGACCGCCGCCGTGAGAGCCCGGTCGGCTGTGAAGACGTCGTGGCCGACCAGCGGCGGCGCCTGATTCGTCACGGTGTGGGTACTGCCTGCCATGACCGTGAACCTACCGTGCCGCGGACTCGCGAGGAGCCGGCACCGGCCGACGGGCGTCCGCGGATGAGTGCGACCCGTCGCGGCGGATACCTTTAGGGCGTGCAGCCAGCAAGTGAATCCCCCGAACGGCCCTCCGGCCGGCTCCATCGCGCCCGGGTCCTGTACCGGAACGTCTCCAAACGCAGGACCGCCTGGCTGCTCCTCAAGGACACCGTCAACTCGTGCATGGAGTACCGCATCCTCGGCCTGGCGGCGGAGGCGGCGTTCTTCACCCTCCTGTCGGTGCCGCCCCTGCTGCTGAGCCTCCTCGGACTGCTCGGCTACGTCGACCTGTGGATCGGCGCCGACACCACCGAGAGCCTGCGCACCAACATCCTGGACGCCTCCCGCGCGGTGCTCTCCGAGAAGGGCGTCGAGCAGATCACCGAGCCGATCCTGGACGACGTGATGAAGGGCGGACGGCCCGACGTCATCTCCATCGGCTTCCTGTTCGCCCTGTGGTCGGGCTCCCGCGCGGTGAACGTCTTCATCGACACGATCACCGTGATGTACGGCCTCGACGGCGTCCGGGGGATCGTCAAGACGCGGCTGCTGGCGTTCCTGCTCTTCCTCGTCGCCCTGCTGATCGGGTCGGTCGCGCTGCCGCTGATGGTGGCCGGCCCGGACGCCGTGGTGCGGATCGTGCCGTGGTCGACGACGGTCGTGCAGGTCCTGTACTGGCCGGTCGTCATCATCCTGTCGATCGCCTTCCTGACCACGCTCTACCACGTCTCCGTGCCGGTGCGCTCTCCGTGGATCGAGGACGTGCCCGGCGCGCTGGTCGCCCTCGCCATGTGGGTGCTCGGCAGCTTCCTGCTGCGCATCTACCTCACCAACACCGTCGAGGGCCCCACGATCTACGGCTCACTGGCCGCGCCCGTCGCCGTGCTGCTGTGGATCGGCGTGTCCGCGTTCGCGGTGCTCGTCGGGGCGGCGGTCAACGCGGCGATCGACCGGGTCTGGCCGGCCGCCGCCACCGCCGCCGCCCGCGAGGCCAACGAGCGGCTGCGCCAGGCCCAGGTCGCCGAGTACGTGGCCCGCACCGCCGCGAACGGCGGGGCGGACCCCGACATGCCCTCCGAGTTCCCGGAACGCTGGTCCCGCTTCCTGCCCCCGGAGGACGTCACGTCCCGCCTGCGCGCCCAGGTGAAGAACACGCCGCCCGGGAACCACGACAAGCCGGAGGCCTCGTGACCGGGCGGGTCTACGCCCCGCCGGACGCCTCCGGGACCCAGGCCCCGGCCGCCACGCCCTCCCGCACGAACTCCCCGAAGTCCCTCGGCTCACGGCCCAGCACCTCCCGGACACCGTCCGACAGGCGGGCGTTGCGGCCGTCGAGCAGGGTGCCGAACAGCTCTACGAGGAACGCGGCCTCCTCCTCCGGCACCCCGAACCCGGCCAGGTTCGCCCCGTACTCCCGCGGCGGCACGTACCGGTACGTCAGCGCGCGCCCCGTCTCCTTCGCGATCTCGGCGACCGCCTCCGCGAAGGTCAGCAGCCGCGGCCCCGACACCTCCAGGACCCGCCCGGCGTACCGGTCGCCCGAGGCCAGCACCGCCACCACCACGTCCGCGAGGTCCCGCAGATCGACGAACGGCTCGCCCACCTCCCCGGCCGCGAACGCCAGCTCCCCGCGCTGCCGCAGCTCCGCCGCCAGCGGGCCCTCGCTGAAGTTCTGCGCGAACCACGCGGCCCGCACCACCGTCCAGTCCGCGCCCGCACCCGCGAGCGCGTCCTCGGTGGGCCGCGCCTGCTCCTCGCCCCGCGCCGACAGCAGCACCAGCCGCCGCACGCCGAGCCCGGCCGCCTCCCGGGCCAGCGCCCCGACCGCGTCCGCGGCCTCGGGGTCGCCTACGTCGGTGGGGTAGGCCAGGTAGGCCGCGTCGGCGCCGCGCAGGACGTGCGTCCAGGTCGACCGGTCCCGCCAGTCGAACCCGGTCGCCCGGGACGCCGCCCGCACGTTCAGCCCCGCCGCCCGTGCCGCCTCGGCCACCCGCCGCCCGGTACGACCGGAAGCGCCCGTGACCACCACCGTCATGTCCTTGTGCGTGTCCGTCTCCGTCATGCCCCCAGCCAACCGCCGGGCGCCGTGCGTTCCCATCGCCGAACGGCTCACCGGCATACGAGTGCGTCTACGCTGTGACGCCATGGACGCACTCGCCGGCCTGCTGGAGGGCCCCCGCGCCCGTGGCGCGTTCATGATCCGCGCCTGTTTCGACCCGCCGTGGGCCGTCCGCGTCGAGGACCGGGCGCCGCTCACGGTGATGCTGGCGGTCCGGGGCGAGGCGTGGGTCGTGCCGGAGACGGGGGAGCGGCTGCGGCTGCGCGCCGGCGACCTCGCCATCGCGCGCGGCCCCGACCCGTACACCTGCGCCGACGACCCCGACACCCCGCCCCAGGCGGTGATCCTGCCGGGCGGCGGGTGCAGCTACCCCGACGGGCGTCCCCTCAACGGCTCGATGGACCTCGGCGTACGCACCTGGGGCGACCGCCCCGACGGCGCGGCGGTCCTGCTGATCGGCACTTATCTGGTGCGCGGCGAGATCGGCGGACGGCTCCTCGACGCTCTGCCCCCGCTGCTGTCCCTCACCGCCGACCAGTGGGAGTGCCCGCTCACGCCCCTGCTGATGACCGAGGTCACCCGCGACGAGCCGGGCCAGGAGGTCGTCCTTGACCGGCTCCTCGACCTGCTGGTCATCGCCGCGCTGCGGTCCTGGTTCGCCGGTCCGCGGGCCGAGCCGCCCGCCTGGTACCGGGCCCTGGGGGACCCGGTCGTCGGCCGGGCGCTGCGGCTGCTCCAGGCCGACCCCGCGCACCCCTGGACGGTGGCGTCCCTGGCCGCCGAGTCGGGGGTCTCCCGCGCCGCGCTCGCCCGGCGCTTCACCGAACTGGTGGGCGAGCCCCCGATGGCGTACCTCACCGCCTGGCGTCTCGCCCTCGCCGCGGACCGGCTCCGCGACACCGACGAGACGCTCGGCGCGATAGCCCGCCAGGTCGGCTACGGCAGCGCGTTCGCCCTGTCGACGGCCTTCAAGCGGACCTACGGCGTCAGCCCGCAGGAGTACCGCACACCGGCGGCGTAGCCTGGCAGGCGTGTACGCGGAACGGGCGTCCCGGCTGACCGGCGCGGTGGTGTGGACCAATACCCCGGACGCGCCCGGCGCGGGGCGGGTCCTGCCCGACGGCTGCATGGACCTGCTCTGGCACGACGGCCGGCTCTTGGTCGCGGGCCCCGACACCCGCGCCCACGTCACCGCGGGCACCTCGGGCCGCTGGGCCGGCGTCCGCTTCCACCCCGGCACGGCGCCCGCCCTCCTCGGCGTCCCCGCCCGCGAGCTGCGCGACCGGCGCGTCGACCTCGCCGACCTCTGGCCGGCCGCCCGCGTCCGGCAGCTGACCGCGCGGGTGAACGCGGCCCCCGACCCCGCCACGGGCCTGGAGGAGGCCGCGCTGTCCAGGGCGGCCGACACCGAGCCCCCCGATCCGCTCCTGCGCCGGATCGTGGCCGCCCTCGACGCGGGCCGCCCGGTCGCCGCCACCGCCGACGAACTGGGACTGAGCGCGCGCCAGTTGCACCGCCGCTCCCTGGCCGCCTTCGGGTACGGCCCCAAGACGCTGGCCCGCGTACTGCGGCTCCAGCGCGCCCTCGCCCTGGCCCGCGCCGGCACGCCCCTCGCCGAGACCGCCGGCCGGTCGGGGTACGCCGACCAGGCGCACCTGGCACGGGACGTGCGGGAGTTGACGGGCCTGCCGCCGGGTGAACTACTCGCCGGGCGCGGCTAGCGGCGCGAACAGGTCGACCCCGTGCCCGTCCGGGTCGTTGACGACGGCGTACCGCTGTCCCCAGGGCGCGTCCCAGGGCTTGCGTTCGCCGTGGCAGCCGGCGCCGGTCAGCTCCTCGTAGAAGGCGTCGACCTCCGCGGGCGTGTCGCAGAGCAGGGCGAGCGAGTGCCGCCCGCCGCCGGCCGGCGGCTCCCACCCGGGCGTGAAGGAACGGACGGACTCCTCGGTGTCGAGCATCAGCCGGATCCCGCCCGGCAACTCGGCCTCGGCGTGCGGCCCGTGCTCGGCGCCCTCGGGGAAGGCGAAACCGAGCCGGCGGTAGAAGGTCACGGACGCGGCCATGTCGGAGACGACGAGGCCGATGGCGTTGAATCGTGCGGTCATGCGGTCACCGTAGGCAGGGCGGCCGGGGCCCGTCTTGAAGGATTCGGACACGGTGAGCCGCCGTGGCGGGAGCACACGCGAAAGCACCCTTCTCTGGAACACCTGTGCGGCAGGATGGGCGCATGAATCGTCGCGCACGCGTCCTGCCGCTGCTGCTGGCCCCTCTGCTGCTCACCGCGTGCGGTACCGAGTCGGCCGAAGACCCGGTGGCCGCCGCCGCTTCGGCCGCCGCCGCCTCCGAGGCGGCCGAGGAGGTCTTCCTGACCCCCGACGAACTCGAGAACAGGGCGAAGGCGATGGGCGTGGACCCCGAACTGGTCTACGTCATGCGGGTCCCCGAATTCCCCTTGGCCCCGCAGTCCGTCGGTGTGCTCGGCGACGACGGCTTCTCCGCCACCTACGTGGCCGCCTCGGGAGCCATGATCCGTCTCTCCGTCGAGCGGGGTGAGATCACCGAGGCCACCTGCCGCAGCCGGCCGGTGGGTGACACGAGCGACGAACGGACCACGTGCGAGTTCGACGCCGGGATGTGGTACCGCACCGGGGGCGGGCGGCACGAGTACGTCCTGCCGAAGAACGGGCACGCGGTACGGCTGTCCGCCGAGGCGGACGCGGTGTCGCGCGCCGTACTGCGGGACGCCACCGGGGACGTCCACCGCCCCGACGCCGCCGAGGCCGCCGCCACCCTCCCCTCACCGCGCCCCGACACCACCCCGGTGGAACGCGGTGACCTGCCCGAGTTCGGCGACGGCCCGCCCGACAACAGCGTGGACATCGGCGGCTGACCGCCCCCGCACCGGAGGGACTTCGACCGTGCCCCGACTCCTCGTCTACACCCGCACCACCGACTACCGCCACGACTCCATCCCGGCCGGGATCGCGGCCCTGCGCGCCCTCGGCGACTTCACGGTGGACGCCACCGAGGACCCGGCCGCCCTCGAACGCCCCCTCACCCCGTACGCCGCCGTCGTCTTCCTCTCCACCAGCGGCGAGGTGCTCACCCCGGCCGGCCGCGAACGGCTCGCCGCACACGTCGAGGGCGGCGGCGGCTTCGTGGGCGTGCACGCGGCGGCCTGCACCGAGTACGACTGGCCGTTCTACGGCGAACTCCTCGGCGCCCGCTTCGACCGCCACCCCGCCTACCAGCCGGGCCGGGTGGTCGTCGAGGACCGCGACCACCCGGCGACCCGGGGCCTTCCGCCGGTCTGGGACTTCACGGACGAGTGGTACGACTTCCGCACCAGCCCCCGGGGCACGGTCCGCGTCCTCGCCCGCGCCGACGAGTCGTCGTACGAGGGCGGCGGCATGGGCGAGGACCATCCGCTCGTCTGGTGCCGGGAGCAGGGCGCGGGCCGCGTCTTCTACACCGCCCTCGGCCACGCCGCCGAGGCGTACGCGGACCCGGACTTCCTGGCCCATCTGCGGGGCGGCGTCCAGTGGGCGGCGCGCACGGCCGGGGTGCCGGACGCGTGAGCCGCCGAATTCCGTTGCCGCCCGGTGGCCGGCGACCTAGGGTCCCGATCATGCTGCCACTGGTGGAAACTGACGAAGAGTGGGACGCGATCGTCCCCGACGAGACGGTCATGCGCCCGGGAGCGGAGGATCTCTGCGCACGTCTCGGCCTGGCCGGCGCGCCACTGACCCGTTTCCCCGACGGCTCGCAGCCGGTCTACGCGGTGGGTGAGGAGCACGTCCTCAAGCTGTTCCCCGCAGCGGCGGCCCAGGACGGCGTCGCCGAAGGCCGCGTCCTCTCCTACATCGACGGGCGGCTGCCGGTGCCGACACCGCGGGTGCGGGACTTCGGTGCGTACGAGAACGGCTGGCAGTACGTCCTGATGTCCCGGTTGCGCGGTGAGAACCTGGCCCGCTCCTGGGGGAACGTGTCACGGGCCGACCGGGAGCGGCTCGTGGCCGACACCGGTGAGGCGCTCGCGGTGCTCCACTCGCTCGACCCCGATCCGCTCGGGGACGTCCTCGGCCCCGGGGACTGGGGTGCCTTCCTGGACCGTCAGGCCGACGGCGCCGTGGAACAGCAGCGCGGCCACGGCCTGTCGCCGGCCTGGCTGGAACAGATACCGGACTTCCTCGCCGCGACTCCCCTGCGGCGCACCCCGCCCCGTTCGCTGCTGCACACCGAGGTCATGCAGCAGCACTTCCTGGTGGATCCCGACGGATGGCGCCTGACCGGGCTCTTCGACTTCGAACCGGCCATGATCGGTGACCGCGCGTACGACTTCGTCGGCGTCGGCCTGTTCGTCACCCGCGGTGACCCGGACCTGCTGGCCCGGCTCACCAAGTCCTACGGCCGTACCTTCGAACCGGCGGAGCTGCTCGCGTACACGTTGCTGCACGTGTACAGCAACCTTCCCTGGTACATGAGGGAACTGGGCGCGCCGGCCGAAGGAACGCTGTCCTCGCTCGCGCAGGCGTGGTTCGGCACGGTGTGACGACGCCGCCGGTGCGCGGGGACCGTCCCTCTCGCGCGTGAGGAGCCCGTCTACGCGGGCATCGCCCCGCTCTGGGCCGCCTTCCGGTGTCGTGCGCTCAGGCGGGAGCCGGACTCGCGGCGGGCGGCGCGGCGCAGGAGGGGGACCGCGAGGAGGGACCCGAGGACGGCCCAGGCGGTCAGGACCAGGGCGACCATGGGCAGTTCCCAGGAGCCGGCCGCCTCGGCGGCCCGTGCCGAGTCCGGGAAGAGTGCCGAACGCAGGCCCTGCGCCATCCACTTGAGCGGGAAGACGGAGGCCACCTGCTGGACCGGCACCGGCAGCGACGTGATCGGGAACACCGCCCCCGACGTGGCCAGCAGCCCCATCGTCGGCAGCATGATCAGCGCCAGCGCCTCGCGGGGGTTGGGCAGCACGGCGCCGATGGCGGCGCCCAGCGGTACGACGGCGAGCAGGCCCAGCGTGGTGACCCACAGCAGCGTCAGCCAGCCGCCCGGCCCGTGCGGCAGCGGCCCGTCCACCAGCACGGCCGCCGACAGCAGGAGCAGCGCCAGGGTGCCGACCGCCGTGCCGAGCACGAGCACGCACTTGGCGATCAGGTAGGCGGGTATCCCGCCGGGCGTGGCGCGCAGCCGCAGCAGGGCGCCCTCCTCGCGCTCGGTCACCAGCATCTGCGGGAGGTTGACCAGTCCTGTCTGGAACAGCAGGTAGGCGGCGAAGCCCGCCAGCACCAGGTGGGCCATCGGGGTCTGGGTGCCGGGCACGTCGTCGCCGATGTAGGCGGCGAGGGCCAACGCGACGGCCACGTTGGTCAGATGGCCGGACAGCTCCTTCGGATTGCGCAGGAGCTGGCGCAGCTCGATGCCGCCGCGCTGGAGCCCGGCACGCCGGTAGCGCCTCATGTGTGTTCCTCGTGTTCCCTGTGTTCCCTTCACGCGGCCCGCGCCTCCTCGTCCGCCGTCGCGTCCGTCCCGTCGGCCGCCCGGTGGACCATGTGCAAGTAGGTGTCCTCCAGGGTCGGGCGGCGGACCTCCAGACCGGCGATCGGGCCGTCCGCGTCCCGGTGGAGTTCCCAGACCAGCCGCGAGGGGTCCCCGGTGCGTTCGCGCCGGGGCGTCCCGTCGTCGGCCGTCCAGCGGACCTCCGCCTGGGCGGCGGCCCGGCGGGCCAGTTCGGCGGGGGTGCCGTGGGCGCGGATCCGGCCGCCGACCAGCATGGCGATCCGGTCGGCGAGCCGTTCGGCCTCCACCAGGTCGTGGGTGGTGAGCAGGACGGTGACGCCCTCCTCGCGGGCCAGCCGTTCGACCAGGAGGTGGAACTCGTGCCGGGCCTCGGGGTCGAAGCCGGTGGTCGGTTCGTCCAGGAAGAGCAGTTCGGGACGGCCGACGATGCCGAGCGCGACGTCCAGCCGGCGTCGCTGGCCGCCGGACAGCCGGTTCACCTGGCGTCCGGCCTGGTCGGTGAGCCCGACCAGGGCCAGCAGCTCGGCCGGGTCGCGCGGGTCGGGGTAGTACGCCGCGAAGTGCGCGAGCAGTTCGGCGACCCGCCAGCGGGGGTGGTCCCGCCAGGACTGAAGGACCAGTCCGAGCCGGCCGCGCCAGGCGTCGTCGCCCCGCTCCGGGTCGGTGCCCAGCACGCGGACGTCTCCGGCCGAGCGGCGCCGGAAGCCCTCCAGGATCTCGACGGTGGTGGTCTTCCCGGCGCCGTTGGGCCCGAGCAGGGCGAAGACCTCGCCGCGGTGGATGTCGAGGTCGACGCCGCGCAGGACGTCGACGTCCCCGTACGCCATCGTCACGTCCCGGGCCTCGACGACGACGTCGGAGGCGGAGGTGGGGGCCGGCGTCATCGTGCGGCCTCCGTCGACTGCACCGGCGCCGGCCGGCCGGCCGACGCCGTTGGGCCGGCGCCCTCGACGATCGCCCGGAGCGCCGCCACGTGCCCGTCGAAGGCGCCGCGCCCGCGGTCCGTCAGCCGCACCTTTGTGCGCCGCTTGCGCCCGGCGCCCTCCTTGCGTAGCTCCAGGTATCCGGCCTCCTCCAGCGTGTGGAGCTGCTTCGAGAGCGCGGAGTCGCTGAGCGAGAGGCTGTCGCGGACGAACGCGAAGTCCGCCCATTCGGTGGCGGCGAGCAGCGCGACCACCGACAGCCGGGTGGCGGGGTGGATCAGCTCGTCGAAGCCCGAGGGGGTGCTCACCGGCCCGCCCCCTCGGAGGTCTTCCGTCCGCCCCGGCCGCGCAACGCCCCGGTCGACCACCGGCTCACCGGCCCCGTGAACAGCACGAACACGGCCGCCGAGACGGTGGCCTGGATCAGCGCGCCCGTCATCGGCTCCAGCGGCTCGACCAGACGACCGGACAGCACGATCGTCGCGCAGGTCACCACCGCACCCGCGACGAAGCCCGCCAGCATCCGCCAGTCGCAGCGGGAGTGGTGCAGCCGCACCCGGCTCCTGCGGTTGTACGCCCGGGCCAGCGTCCCCAGCACCACGAGATACACGGCGAGGGCCAGCCAGACGCCCCACTTGGGCAGGTCCAGCCCCATGAAGACCAGGAAGACCCACATGATCGCGGCCGTGGTGCGGGTCGCGCGGGGGCCGCCGGAGGCCGACCGCTCGACCTCGTCGTACACCCGCTCCTGCGGCACCCGGATGCGCTGCAGGTCCCTCCATGCCTGTTCGGCGTCGACCGGTGTGCTCACGCCCACCGCCTCTCTGTCCGTGTCCACTTCACTTTCCTACTGGGAAAGTTACCTTTGACTTTCCCGGCAGGCAAGTAAGGGAGCCGAAGTCACCCCCGGGTGTGCGGTGGCGCGGTGCTCGCGCGCTCCACCAGGCGGGTCGACAGTTCCGTGCGCGTGCTCTCCGGGTGGTGGCCCTCCATCATGCGCAGCAGCAGGCGCAGGGCGGTGGCCGCCATCTCCGAGAGCGGCCGGCGGACCGTGGTCAGGGCCGGGGCGGCCCAGCGGGCCTCGGGCAGGTCGTCGAAGCCGACCACGCTCATGTCGGCCGGTACCGTCAGGCCCCGCTCGGCCAGCGCCTCGTACACGCCGAGGGCCATCACGTCCGAGCAGACGAACACGGCCGTCGGCGGCTCGGGCAGGTCCAGCAGCTCCCGCGTGCGCCGCCGGGCCGCGGCGCGGTCGAACCCGGCGTGGCGGACGTACTCGGGCCGGTCGGGCACCCCCGCCGACGCCAGGGCGGAGCGGTAGCCGGCGATCCGCGCGCCGCTGCCGAGGCTGCGCCGCTGACCGGCGACGACGGCGATCCGCTCGTGGCCGAGGCGCAGCAGGTGCTCGGTCGCCGTCACCCCGCCCTGCCAGTTCGCGGCGCCCACCGACACCACGTCCGACGGCGGTTCCACCGCCGGATCGATCATCACGAACGGAATGCGGTGCTGCTCCAGCCACGCGTACTGGAGAGCGGTCGGCTCGGCCAGGTCGAACAGCACCCCGGACGAGCCGCGCACCACGAGCCGGTCCAGCCAGCCGTGGGCCGGTCGCGGCCGTTCCTCGCCCCCGGGCCGGGGGCGGTTCAGGCCCGCCGAGACGACCACCTCGAGTCCCGCGTCGTACGCCGCCTCCTCCACCCCGCGCAGCACCGCGCCCGACCGCGAGCTGTCCAGGGAGTGCACGACGAGATCGACCAGCCGGAGCGCCCGCGCGGTGTCGAAACGCGGGCGGCGCACGTAGCCGAGCCGGTCCAGCGCCTCCGTCACGCGCCGGCGGGTCTCGGGTGCCACGTCCTCCCGTCCGTTGACGACCTTGGACGCGGTCGGCACCGAGACCCCGGCTTCCCGGGCCACGACCGCCAGCGTCGGCCCGGCCGACGTGCTCGCACTCGCCGTACGGACCATCGGGCAACCACCTCTCCGGCCCGTCCGGGGCCCGGGGACAGAAAGCGCTTCCTATCCTAGGTATGCCGCTCCCCGGCGGGAAGACCGGGGAAGAGGGGCGCCGCCCGGCGGCGGGTCAGCGCGCGAAGGTGGCGACGGTGTCCACACCCGCGTGCCGCAGGGTCCGGTGCACGGCGGGGCGGGCCCCGCGCACGGTGATCGCGATCTCCCGTTCCGGCGTCTCGGTGACCGCGCGCAGCAGCGCGTAGGCGCAGGCCAGGTCGATGTGGTGGAGGTCGGTCATGTCCAGCGTCCAGGCGGACGGCTCGCGCAGGCGGTGGTCGAGCAGGAGCTCCTCCAGCACGCGCAGCGCCGGAGCGTCCAGGTCGCCGGAGAAGGCCAGGACGGCGTGGTGCCCGTCCGCCTCGGCGATCCTCACGGGTGCGGTCGTCGGGCTGGAGCGACGCGGGTCGACGGTCACGACGGCCTCCTCAGCGACACGGTGCGGGCGGACGTGTCTCCCATTGTCCCCCAGCGGCGCCGCGCGGGTCGGCCGGAATAGACCGAACCTCCGCTGCGCTCTGACATGAGCGGTGCAACAGCGCGGTGAAGGGCTGGTGAGCGCGATGGCGGGCCGGACGAACCCCGTGATCCGAACGCCCCACGGGGCGGTACGGGGCAGGTACGAGCACGGTGTCGCCGTGTTCCGGGGCATCCCGTACGCGGCACCCCCCTTCGGACCGCGCCGGTTCCGGCCACCGGAGCCGCCCGAGCCGTGGGACGGCGTGCGCGACGCGGCCTCCTTCGGCCCCACGGCACCGAAACCGCCGTACTCCGAGGCCTTCGCCCAGTACCTCTCCGACCCGGCGATCCCCGGTGACGACTGCCTCAACCTCAACGTCTGGACCCCCGACCCCAGCCCCGACGCCCGCCTGCCGGTCCTGGTGTGGCTCCACGGCGGCGCTCTGACCAGGGGCTCCTCCGCCGTCCCCGTCTACGACGGCGGCACCTTCGCCCGGGACGGGGTCGTCTGCGTCTCGATCAACTACCGGCTCGGCGTCGAGGGCTACGGACTGTTCCCGGACGCCCCCGCCAACGCCGGCCTGCGTGACCAACTGGCCGCCCTGGAGTGGGTGCGGGACTCGATCACCGCCTTCGGCGGCGACCCCGACCTAGTCACCGTCGCCGGCCAGTCCGCCGGAGCCATCAGCACCGGCGCCCTCCTCGCCGCCCCGCGGGCCCGGGGCCTCTTCCGGCGGGCCGTCCTCCAGAGCGGCGCTCCCGAGGCGTCCGACCGCGACAAGGTACGGCGGATGGTCCGCCGCATGGCCTCCCGCCTCAAGATCCCCGCCACCGCCGAGGCCTTCGCCGCCGCCGACCGCGACCAACTGCTGCGCGCCCAGGCCGAGGTCGGAAGATTCAGCAGCCCGGTCCTCGGCGGGCCCGCCTTCGGCATCGTCGTCGACGGCGACGTGGTGACCCGCGACCCCTTGGAAGCGCTGGTGGACGGCGACGCCGCACGCGGCGTCGACCTGATGATGGGCTGGACCCGCGACGAGTACCGGCTCTGGCTGGTCCCCGGCGGCCTCCTCGAACGCGTCGACCGACTGGGCGCGGTCGCCCTGGCCGGCGCGCGGGCCCGCTGCCACTGCGGCAACGAGGTCGTACGCGGCTACCGCACCCTGCGCCCCGACGCCGGTGCCGCCGAGACCGTGGGCCAGCTGGTCACCGACCACCTGCTGCGCATCCCCCTGCACCGGGTGGCCGACGCGCGGCCGGGATCGTCGTACGTCTACGAGTTCGCCTGGCCGTCCGGCCTGCCCGACCTCGGCGCCTGCCACGCCCTGGAACTCGGCTTCGTCTTCGACTCCGGGGACGTGCCGGATTCACGCCGGCTCGCCGGTGAGGGGGCGCCGCGGGAGCTCGCGGACGCGATGCACGGGGCGTGGGTGCGGTTCGTCCGGTCCGGGGACCCCGGGTGGGAGGCGTGGGACGCCACGCATCCCGTCCGGGTCTTCGGGGACGGTGCCCCGCACACGGTGCGCGGTCCGCGCGACGCGGAGTTCGACCTGTGGAAGGCCGACGTCACCATGCGAGGAATGCGGTCCAGGCGGCTGGTGCGACGGTGATGTGGGGGGTGGGGGTGAGGTCGTCAGGGGTGACGGTCTTGGAGTCGCGGATGTGGATGGTGGTGGGGGCGTAGGCGACTTCGAGGCACTGGCCGCCTTCGCTTCCGCTGTAGCTGGACTTGCGCCATTCGTAGGCGACTTCGATGCAGTTGCCGCCCTCGCTGCCGCTGTAGCTCGACTTGAA
Organism: Streptomyces mutabilis; assembly: GCF_046628145.1. Lineage (NCBI taxonomy): Bacteria > Bacillati > Actinomycetota > Actinomycetes > Kitasatosporales > Streptomycetaceae > Streptomyces > Streptomyces mutabilis. Next base: position 6,161,549 of record NZ_CP176874.1, read on the forward strand.
CCACCGAAGTGCGGTGCCGCTCATTGCTCTCCCAGGAGACGGTCCAGTAGGTCCCTCGTGTCCTCCGGGGTGAGGGCCTGTGACCGCAGCATCGCACACTTCTGGGTGAGGATCGCCACCTCGTCGGGGTCGGCGATCAGTTGACTGCCGCGCTGGTTCTCTGTGTAGGCGAGCCGCTGATGTTCAGGTGTCTCGAGCAGAACGAACGGGCCGTCGAGCGAGGCGTGACTGGCCCGGTCCAAGGGCAACACCTGAAGCATGAGCCCAGGCAGCTCGGAACACGCGCGAAGATGCCGAAGTTGCTCCGCCCACACCTGCCTTCCACCGATGGGTGCGTGTACGACCGGCTCCCAGACCACGAAGCACGTGATCGGTGGCTCCTTGCCCTGCAAGATCCCCTGACGTTCGATGCGCGCCGCCGCGAGGCGGGCGATCGTGTCTTCGTCGTAGACCGGTACACGACTGCGGAACACCGCCCACGCGTACGCCTCCGTCTGGAGCAGCCCCGGCAGCACCTGGTTCTCGTACGACGAGATGGCGATCGCCTCCCGCTCCCGGTCCAGGAACTCCTCCGCCCACAACGGAACCAGATCCACCTCCGGCATCTTGCTCAACGCGATCGACAACGCCCCCTTCGTCCCCAGGAGTTCGTCGAGCTGCTCGGCGAGATCCGGCTTCAGCGGGCGTCTGCCCTGTTCGATCGAGGCGATCTGCTGCTCGCCGATGACGAACCGTTCGCCCAGCGACCTCTGGGTGTGCCCGGCGGCCTGGCGGTAGAGGGCGAGCAGGGCCCCCACCATCTTCATCGCGGAGGCGTTCCTCCGTGTCGTCGTGCCCATGAGGTCGAACTCCCCACCCGCGTGCGTACGTCCACCGTCGCGCACCCGTACAGACCGGCTGTACGGCATCGCGCACTGTCTCATCATGACCACGGAGCGTGACCCTCGTCACGTGAACACCGAAACTCAACCCCCGTCCCCACGCGAGCGCTTCTACCGCCGGGAGCGCCGGTCCGTCCCCGCCGCGCGGGCGTTCGCGCGGGAGACGCTCGTCGACTGGGGCGTGCGCGGGCGCGCGGACGACGTGGTGCTGTGCGTCAGTGAACTGGCGACCAACGCCCTGCTGCACGGCGTACCGCCCGGCCGGGGCTTCCTGCTGCGACTGCTGCCCTGCGGGGACGGCGTACGCGTCGAGGTCCACGACAGCGGGGGCGGCGTACCCGCCGTACCGCTGGACCCCGACGGTGCGGGCGAGGGCGGGCGCGGGCTGCTGCTGGTGTCGGAGCTGGCGGACAAGTGGGGCGTGGCGGAGCGGGAGCCCGGCAAGGTCGTGTGGTTCGAGTGTGCCGTCCCGGCGGACTGACGGGGCACGCCCGTCTGCCCTCGGGGGCCTTCACCGGATCTCCACGCTCCGTCAGGTGCGAGGTGTCAGGCCCAGCAGCCGTTCACGGTCGCGGCGAGGCCGTCCATGGCGTCCTTGATGTCGCCCGGGGCGGCCGTCGAGTTGTTCTCGATGAAGGAGAAGATCCGCCAGTCGCCGTCGTCGGTGCGCGTGACACCGCTCAGGGCGACGGCACCGGTGAGCGTGCCGGTCTTCGCGTGCACCTTGCCGACGGCGCACTCGGAGTTGGGGTCGTCGAAGCGTCCCCACTCCGGGCCGAGGCTGGCACCGGCCTCGCCGGAGACGGGCAGACCCTCCAGGATCGAACCCAGGGCGGGGGACTCCGTGATCGCGTCGAGGAGCTGTGCGAGGGTCGCGGCCGGAATGCGGTCGGCCCGGGAGAGGCCGCTGCCGTCGTGCATCTCGAAGTTGTCGAGGGAGATGCCGTACGAGCTGAGCACCTGGCGGACCAACGCGGTGCCCGCCTCGAAGGTCCCCGGCTTGCCCAGCTCCACCGCGCTCATCCGCAGCAGGGTCTCGGCGATGTTGTTGTCGCTGGTCTTGAGCATCTGCTTGACGATGTCCGACAGCGGCGCCGACTTGTGCTGCGCCACCGGTACGTCGGAGCCCTTCGCCGTCGTACGGCTGACATCGCCCTTGACGGTGATGCCCTGCGCGGCGAGCTTCTCGGCGAAGACCTTGCCGGCGTCGATCGACGTGTCCTCGACGGCGGCACCGTCGACCACGAGCGAACGGACCGGGGCGACCTCGGTGGGGTAGTAGCCCTCGTTCCAGCCCTCGGCGAGGCTCGGGGCGGCGAACAGGCTGTCGTCCACCCGGACCTGGACGTCGGTCCGGCCCGCCGCCTTGAGCCCGTCGGCGGCGGTCCTGGCCAGCTCGGCGACGTCCTCGCCGGTGAGGGTGCGGTCACCGCCGCCGACGAGGGTGAGGGTGCCCTCGCCGTACATCACCTTCGTGGTGAACTCGTGGTTCGCGCCCAGCAGCGTCAGGGCCGTGGTGGCCGTGGCGAGCTTGACGTTGGAGGCCGGCATGAGGGCGGTGGAGCCGTTGTGGTCCCACAGGGGGGTGTCCGAGTCGGCGTCGAGCACGACGCCGCTGACGTCGGTGCCCAGGCGCTCGTCGGCGAGGCGCTCGTCGAGGTTCTCGACCAGCCGCGCGTCGTCCGCGCCGAGGTCGTCGACCGAGACGCCCTGCGGTCGCGGGCCGCTGTCGTCGGCGGCGAAGGCCGAGGTCCCGGCCAGCGTGGCGGAGGCCACGGGCACGGCCATCGCGAGCACGAGGGCCCGTCGCGCGCCGACGCGGCTCACTCTCACCCGGCGGTGCCGGCGCCGTCCGCCCGGCGTGAACGTGTTGGAGGAGGTTCCGTCTGGCGTTCCAGTCATGAAGTGAAGTCCAAAGATCGGTTGCTTCGGTCTGTGGGGGTGAAGCGCCGGGCACGCTACCAGTCGTCATATGAAGGACCGGGACGGTGATCGACGGGATGTGAATGTTGTGCGACCGAATTACGGAACGGCTTTCCCGGCGCCCTCGTGAAGCGGGTCCTCCCGGTGTCGTACGGGAGATTCCGTTGCCCTTTCGGGCACCGGGAAAAGGGTTTTCGGGGCGTCGCCGCGCCACCGGGCGCGCAACAGCCCGCCGACGGCCACCGCGAGGGCCACCACCGTCCCGGCGGCGATCGCTCGCCCGAGGCCGGAGCCGGCTCCGCTCACCGGAACCGCGGCGGCCACCGCCACGACGCCCGCTCCCGCGCAGGCCGCGACCGCCTCCGTCCACGCGCGCGCGGCCCCGCGCCCCCACCGCCAGGGCCACGTCTCACTCGTCACCAGGTGGGCCACGAGCAGCCCGATCACGCAGGCGCGCTCCCACCAGGCCGGATCGCCGGACGCCGCGATCACCACGACACCGCCCGCCAGCACCGTCGTCCGGTGCCGCAGCAGACGGTAGGACCACCGCACGGACTCCAGCGACGGCCGCCGGTCCAGCGACGGCGCCGCCCACACCGCGAAGGCGACCGCGCACCCGAACACGACCGCGTCCGGCGCGCCGTTCACCGTCGCCCACGGCCGCCACGCCATCACGACCGCCGCCGCCCCGAGCACCCGCACCGGCAGGGTGCCGGCCCAGTACCCCAGGTACTCCCGGAAGCCGACCCGGTCGTCGAGCACCGTCATCCCGCGCGCCCCCTCCCGCCGACCCGCCCCGACAGCAGCGGCGCCAACGCCAGATCCAACGACTCGCCCACGACGTGCCGCACCACCGGCACCCCGCTGTCCCGCAGCGCGAAGCGCATCGCGTCCCGCTCCGCGCGCCACAGCCGCAGCCCCAACTCGCCCGCCGCGTCGCCGGGTTCGACCTGTGGATCGCCGCTCGGGATCTCCACGACGACCGGGCGGCGCCCGCGCGCCTGGAGATCCCGCAGCACCTTCAGCACCCGTGCGTCGCTCAACGGCGTGAACACGTACACGAGAGCGCCCTCCGGCAGCGCGGGCGGCGGTACCCGTTCGAGGCCGGACGTCTCGAACCGCCGGTCCTTGCGGACGTCGAGGACGCTCTCCACGATGCGGTAGAACGCCGCGTCCCCGGTGCCCGGCGCCAGCCAGCGCGTGGTGCCCCCGGTCGAGACGACCCCCACCCGGTCGTGGGTGCGCAGGTAGGCCCGGGTGAGCCCGGTGGCCGCCCGCACCGTCTCGTCCAGGGACGACGTACCGGTCACCGGGTCCACGACGTCGCCGAACGCGTCGATCAGCATCACCGTGTCGGCGGCCCGTTCGGCCGCGAACCGGTGCAGTTGCACGGCCCCGCGCCGGGTCGTCGACGGCCAGTGGATGCGCCGCTGCCGTTCCCCGGGCACCCAGGGCCCCACGCCGACGACCTCGACCCCTTCGCCGGCCTGCGGCGAGGCGTGCTCGCCGAGTCGCTGCGGCAGCCGGGCCGGGATCGGCGTGAACCGCGCCTGCGTGGCCCGCGGGAAGACCGCCACCTCGGCCGCCTCCACGCGCACGGTGCGGCGCACGGTGCCCCCGGCGTCGTACACGTCGAGGTCCACCGGTCCCAGCGACCAGCGGCCCCAGTGCAGCGCGGTGTGGCGCAGCGTCACCGTGGACGGGCCGACGACGACCTCGTCGAGCCGCAGACCCGGGCCGAGCGTGACGCCGGGATCGAGGCGGACGGCGCCCCCGTCGTGGGCGACCGCGATGCGCAGGGTGACGGTGTCGCCCTCGAAGCAGCGGCCCGGTTCCACGGTCGTCGACGTCTCGACGCGCCGGGGGAAGGCGCGGGGCAGCGGCAGCGCGAGCAGCACCAGCGGCGCCGCCGCGAGTGCCAGCAGCCACGCCCGCCCGGTGAGCAGCGCGGCGGACAGCGCGACGACGGCGACGGTCAGCAGGCGCAGCGTCCGCTCGCTCGGGCGCGGCCCGCCGGGCGGCGGGGGCGGCGGCTGCGCCGGGGAGGTGCGCCCCTCCAGGGCGCGGACCGCGGCGGCGTTCGGCGGCGGCGCGGGAGCGGGCGCGGTCACGAGGAGACGGCGGCGGCCGTACGCCGTGTCGTGGGCGTGCCGACGCTGCCGACGATCTCGCGCAGCACGTCGTCCGTGGACACCTCGCGCACCCACAACTCCGGCCGCAGCGACACCCGGTGGGCGAGCGCGGGCACCGCGAGGGACTTGACGTCCTCCGGGACGACGTAGTCGCGGCCGTCCAGCACGGCGCGGGCGCGCGCCAGCTGGACCAGGGCGAGTCCGCCGCGCGGCGAGGCGCCGATGCTGATCTGGGGGTGGTCGCGGGTCGCGCCGACGAGCGCGACGGCGTACTCCAGCAGGTCGTCGTCGATCTCCACGCGCTCCACGACGGCCCGCCACGCCACCACGTCGGCGGGCCCCGCCAGCCTTTCGAGCACGGCCTCGGGCGCGGCCCGGTCGATCCGCGCCCGCAGCATCGCCAGCTCCTCACCGGCGGTCAGGTAGCCCATCCGCACCCGCAGCTGGAACCGGTCGAGCTGGGCCTCGGGCAGGGAGTACGTGCCCTCGTACTCCACCGGGTTGGCGGTCGCGATGACCACGAACGGGTCGGCCAGCGGCCGGGTCTCGCCGTCCACCGTCACCTGCGACTCGGCCATCGCCTCCAGCAGCGCGGCCTGGGTCTTGGGCGGCGTCCGGTTGATCTCGTCGGCGAGCAGCAGGTGGGTGAAGACCGGGCCGGGGTGGAACACCATCTCGCCGGTGCGCTGGTCGTACAGCGGCGTTCCGGTGACGTCGGAGGGCAGCAGGTCGGGCGTGAACTGGATGCGGCGGAAGTCCAGGCCGAGCGTGGTGGCGAAGGACCGCGCGAGCAGGGTCTTGCCGAGCCCCGGCAGGTCCTCGACGAGGACGTGGCCGCCGGCCAGTACGCCCAGCATCACCAGTTCGAGGGCGTCCGGCTTGCCGACGACGGCACGGCCTATCTCGCGCAGTACGGCGCCGGCCTGCTCGCCGACCTCTTCGGCGGTGCGGAGCTGAGGCGTGGGGTCAGTCGTCACGTCGCTTGATTCCTTACCGGTGCGGGGTACGAGTGCGGGGTGCGCCGAGCGTTTCGAGCCGGTCGACGAGGCGGCGCAGCACGTCGACGGGGACCTCGCCGTCGGGCCCGGTCCCGGGTGGCTCGGGGCCGAGCCACGGCCACAGCTCGGGTCCGATCAACTCGGCCGCACGCTCGGGCTGCTGGTCGAGCGAGACGTGGTGGTGCTCGGCGAGCGCGGCGGCGTACAGGCGGCGCAGCTCGGGCCGGAGCACCGCGCGGTAGTAGAGGGCGCCGTCGGGTCCCGTGGCGGTCCCCACGTTCCGCCGCCACTCGCCCATGCCCGGCGCCCTGGTCCGCAGCAGCCGCACCTCGCCCCGGTGCCCGGAGTCGAAGGCGCCCGCCCCGGCGACGTACCGGGCGACGAGCAGCGCCACGACGACGAGCAGGGCCAGGAGGGCGCCGGCCGCCTCGGCCCCGTCGAGGAGCAGGACGAGCAGGACACCGGAGCCGGCGACCGCGCCGCCGAGCAGCCCGAGCCGGCCCAGGGTGAGCATGTCCTCGCCCGAAGTCTCTTCCGCCGACCGCATCACCGCGCCTCCTCCCGGTCCAGGAGCATCGAGGCGATCTCCTCCAGCGCGTCGGCCGCGGCCTCGCGGTGCGAGGCGTCCATCGGGTGGGAGGAGAACCGCGCCTCGCGGAACAGCGCGGTGAGGCGCGGTGCGGCCGGTCCGGGGGCGAGTCCCGCGGCGACGGCGCGACTGAGCAGGTCGGTGGGACTGTCGGAGGCGTGCCGCGGTACGCCGGAGGCGACGAGGGCTTCCTCCATCCCGGCGTAGCAGGCGATGACGGCCGTACGGGCGTCGCCGGTGTCGGCCAGGGCGCGGCGGCCCGACCGCACGGCGGACAGCAGCACGCGCGCGTCGTCGTCCTCGCTCGCCGCGCCCGCGAGGTCGGGGCGCTGCGGCACCCTCAGCCCGAGCCGTCGCAGCCGTCGCACGACGGCCACCGCGACGAGCACGACGACGACCGCGGCCAGCAGGCCGAGGACGAGGTAGAGCGGCAGGGACGGAAGGCCCGACGAGTCCCCCGAGCCGCCCGGGGGGACCGGCCGGCCGGGAGCCGTCGGGGTGGGGAACCGCGTCGGGAGGACCTCCGGAGTGTCCGACCCGCCGCCGCCTCGGGAGAACCGGTGCAGGACCAGGGCCAGGACGCCGATGACGCCCGCCCCGGCGATCAGCAGCGGTCCGGCGGCCTCCCGCAGCCGCTCCTCACCCGGTGGCAGCGTGGCGCGGTAGGCGTTGAACCGGGGGCGAAGGCGCCGGACGGCCATCAGGACTGCCACCGTCCAGGCGGCGGACGCCCCGATCGCGACGATGCCCCAGTGACCCAGCGGCCCCTTGCCGGAATGCAGCAGCCCCTCGGCGGGCCGCAGTGCCAGCGCGGCCACGGCCAGCGCCACGACCACTCCCACCGCGACCAGCGCCCCGGGCACCGCCCGCTGCCGCCCCCCGTGTTCCATGCGGTCCCCTTGTCGAACCCGTCGCCCCCGAACGCCAGTTCGCCGTCATCCTGGCACATACCCGCCGACCACGGCACGGCGCGCACCCCCCGGACGACCGGACCTCCGGCCGCCGCTCACGCCGATGCCAGCGTCGCCGCGACCGACCTGATCGTCCCCGGCCCCACCCGGCAGCAGCCGCCGATCAACCGGGCCCCGGCCGCCCGCCACCGGCGGACCCGCCCGGCGTCGAACGAGGAACTCCCTTTCCAGGAGCGCGCCTCAGCGTCCCAGGCCTCCCCGCTGTTCGGGTAAACGACAACCGTCTTTCCGGTGACGCGGGCGGCGGTCTCCACGGCGCCGGGCACGTCCCCCGGGGCGCAGCAGTTCACGCCCACCGCGATCACCTCCTCCGCGTCCGCGGCCAGGGCGAAGGCCTCCTCCAGCGGCTGGCCCGCACGGGTGCGGTCGCCCGCGACGGTGTACGACAGCCAGGCCGGCACACCCAGCCCGCGCACCGCCCGCAGCAGCGCCGCCGCCTCGTCGGTGTCGGGGACGGTCTCCAGCGCGAGCACGTCCGGCCGGGCCGCCGCCAGTACCTCCAGGCGGGGACGGTGGAAGCGCTCCAGCTCCGCGATCCCCAGCCCGTACCGCCCCCGGTACTCGGAGCCGTCCGCGAGCATCGCGCCGTAGGGGCCGGCGGAGGCCGCCACCCACAGCCGTCGGTCCACCCGCGCACGGCGGGCCGCCTCCCGCGCCGACTCCACGCTCAGGGCCATGAGTTCCGCGGCACGCCCGCGGTCGACACCCCGCCGGGCGAACCCGTCGAACGTCGCCTGGTAGCTCGCGGTGATCGCCACGTCCGCACCCGCCTCGAAGTAGGCGAGGTGCGCCTCGGTGATCGCCTCCGGTTCCTCGGCGAGCAGCCGCGCCGACCACAGGTCGTCGCTCAGGTCGTGACCCGCCGACTCGAGTTGGTTGGACATGCCCCCGTCGAGCACGAGGGGGCGGCCGGAGGCGAGGGCGTCGGCGAAGTCGCTGGTCATGGCATGAGACTAGTCACCGCGAGGGGACGACCGGGGGGCCGTGTCCCCCGTGCGAGCTACGGCCAGGTGTCCACCGTGAGGTGACGATCTCCGGCCGCCGGATCCGTAGCGTCCGGTGCAGCCCGCGGCACACCCGGCCGCGGCCCGGAGAAGGGGTTCTCGTGAGGTTTGTCTGGCAGTTCCTGGCCGTCGTGGCGATCACCGCACTCGGGGGAGGTGCCATCGCCGCGGTGAAGGGGAACGACTGGCTCTCGCTCGTCCTCGGTCTCGCGGCCGCCGCGCTGGCCGTGCTCGTGTACGCGTGGGTGGTGCGGCGGACCGAGCACCGGCCCGCCCTGGACGTGGCCCGGGAGGGCGCCGTCGCCAAGACCGGCTGGGGCGTCGTGATCGGGACCGGCATGTTCGCCGCCGTCATCGTCAACCTCTTCACCTCCGGGCACTACGACGTGGACGGCCTGGGCTCGGTGACGGGCGCGCTGGGCCTGGTCGGCTTCATGGCCGGCGCCGCCGCGACGGAGGAAGTGCTCTACCGCGGCGTGCTGTTCCGGATCATCGAGGAGCGCACCGGCACGTACATCGCGCTGACGCTGACCGGCCTCGTGTTCGGCCTCTCGCACCTGCTCAACGAGGACGCGACCCTGTGGGGCGGCATCGCCATCGCCATCGAGGCCGGCTTCATGCTCGCCGCCGCGTACGCCGCCACCCGCAGCCTCTGGTTCGTCATCGGCGTGCACTTCGGCTGGAACTTCGCCGCGGCCGGCATCTTCAGCACCCAGGTGTCCGGCAACGGCACCAACGAGGGGCTGCTCGACTCCTCGATGTCGGGCCCGGAGCTGCTCACCGGCGGCGCGTTCGGGCCGGAGGGCAGCGTGTACTCGGTGGGCTTCGGGGCGCTGCTGACGCTGGTGTTCCTGTGGCTGGCCCACCGGCGCGGCACCATCGTGCCCTTCGGCTCCCGGCGGGCCGCGGGTGTCGACACCGCCGTTAAACTTCCCCGGTGATCCTTCGTCGGCGCGTCCCGGAGCTGTGGCACCGGCTCGACGTCACGGTCCGGGACCTCCCGCTCGGCGTGCTGTTCCTCGTCGCCTCCGTCCTGCCGGTGTTCCACGGCGACGGCACGGAGGTCGGCGGTCTGCCGCACCGGCCCGCCGACGCGCCGGCCGTCGCGGCGGCCGTCCTGCAGTGCCTGCCCCTCGCCGTGCGCCGCCGGTGGCCGCTGGTCTGCCTCGCCCTGGTGTCGGCCGGCTTCGCCCTCGACCAAGTGCGCGGCTACCACCTCGTCGCGGGCACCGCGCTGCCCATCGCCCTGCTGAGCGCCGGGTCGTACCTGGACAGGTACCGGCGCACCACCCTGGTCGCCGCCACCGTGGCGTTCGCGGCGCTGTCGGTCGAGCTGCACCGGCGCGGGCCGGGCGAACCGGCCGCCGAGTTCGTGACGTTCTACCTGGCACTGGCCCTCGCGTGGGGCGTGGGCACGTGGATGCGCTCCGCCCGGCTCGCGGAGGCCGAACGCAGCAGCCGCGTCGCCGAGGACGCCCGGACCGCCGAACGCACCCGGATCGCCCGCGAACTCCACGACGTCGTGACCCACCACGTGACGGCGATGGTCGTGCAGGCCGAGGCCGCCCGCTACCTGACCGCAGCGCCCGACCGGCTCGACCAGACCCTGACCGCCGTGAGCGACACCGGCCGGCGCGCCATCACCGATCTGCGCCACCTGCTCGACCTGCTCAACCCCGACCACGGCACCGGCCACGGCGGCGAGGACCGCACGCCGCCCGTCGGCCGGGTGCTCACGCTCGTCGAGCAGACGCGGCGGGCCGGTCAGCCGGTGGAGTTCACCGAGGAGGGCACGCCGCCCGCCTCGACCGGCAGCGCCGACCTCGTGGCCTACCGGGTCGTGCAGGAAGCCCTGACGAACGCGCTCAAGTACGACCACGGCAGCCGGACCTCGGTCCTGGTGCGCCACGGCGAAAGGGAGATCACCGTGGAAGTCGGCACGGACGGTTCCGGTTCCCGGGGCGCGTCCCCCGGCGGCAGCGGGCGGGGACTCGACGGCCTGCGTGAACGGGTCGACGTCCTGGGCGGCGACTTCAGCGCGGGCAGCCGGTCGGACGGCGGCTTCCTGGTCCGGGCGCGGATACCCGCGGGGAGCCCGGCATGAGCGCGCCGGTCCGGGTGCTGGTCTGCGACGACCAGGTGCTGATCCGCACCGGTCTGTCGACGATCATCGACGCGCAGCCCGACCTGGAGGTCGCCGGCGAGTGCGGGGACGGGCGGACCGCGGTCGAGTTGGCCGGCCGGCTCCGCCCGGACGTCGTGGTGATGGACGTACGCATGCCGGTGCTCGACGGCATCGAGGCCACCCGGCTGCTGGCCGGGGCCGGGGTCGAGCACCCCGTGAAGGTGCTGGTCGTGACCACTTTCAACCTGGACGAGTACGTCTACGAGGCACTGCGCGCGGGAGCGAGCGGATTCCTGCTCAAGGACGCGCCGCCGGACCGGCTGCTGCACGGCATCCGCACCGTGGCCACGGGCTCCGCGCTGCTGGACCCCGAGGTGACGCGCCGGCTCGTGGGCCGGTACGCCGCCCGGATCCGGCCCGCCGAGGGCGGCGCGCGGGACATCCCGCTGACACCCCGCGAACTGGAGGTCCTGCGCCTCATCGCGGACGGCCTGTCCAACAGCGAGATCGCCGCGGCGCTCGTCATCAGCCACGAGACGGTCAAGACCTTCGTGTCCCGCATCCTCACCAAGCTCGGCCTGCGCGACCGCGTCCAGGCCGTCGTCTACGCCTACCGGCACGGCCTGGTGACCTGACGCCCGCGCGGACCCTCGGTGTCGGAACCGTTGACCTCCCCCTGTCACACCCTTACCTTTTCGACGTTCGTGATCACAGATGGTGTTCGGTATGTCGGACGATCGTGCAGGGCCGCCGTCCGCATGACGAACTCCCCGTCGAGAGGCAGCCCGCATGAGCCGCGCCGACGAAGCGCCCGCGCAGCCCGCAGTCCCCGGCCGACGCCTGCTGTTGAAGGGCGCCGCCGCCGCGGGAGCCCTGACGGCCGTCCCCGCCGTCGCCTCCGCCGCGCCCCGGAAGGCGGCGCCCTACGTGAACCCGCTCGTCCGCAACCGCGCCGACCCCCACATCCGCCGTCACACCGACGGCTTCTACTACTTCACCGCGACCGCCCCCGAGTACGACCGCATCGTCCTGCGCCGCGCCCGCACCCTCAACGGCCTCGCGACCGCCCACGAGTCCGTCATCTGGCGCAAGCACGCCACCGGCGACATGGGCGCGCACATCTGGGCGCCGGAGATGCACCGCGTCGGCGGCAAGTGGTACATCTACTTCGCCGCCGCGCCCGCCGAGCGCGTCTGGGACATCCGCGTCTGGGTCCTGGAGAACGCCCACCCCGACCCCTTCCGGGGCACCTGGGTCGAGCGCGGCCAGGTGAAGACCGCCTGGGAGACCTTCTCCCTCGACGCCACCACCTTCACCCACCGCGGCACCCGCTACCTCGCCTGGGCCCAGCACGAGCCCGGCATGGACAACAACACCGCCCTGTGGCTGTCCGAGATGGAGAACCCCTGGACGCTGAAAGGCCCTCAAGTACGGCTCTCCACACCCGAGTACGACTGGGAGTGCGTGGGGTTCAAGGTCAACGAGGGCGCGTCGGTCATCGCCCGCAACGGACGGCTGTTCATGACGTACTCCGCGAGCGCCACCGACGCCAACTACTGCATGGGGCTGCTGACCGCCGACGCGGACGCCGACCTGATGGACCCCGCGAGCTGGTCGAAGTCGCCGACGCCCGTCTTCACCAGCAACGACACCACCGGCCAGTACGGTCCCGGCCACAACTGCTTCACCGTCGACCGCGACGGCACCGACGTCCTCGTCTACCACGCCCGCCAGTACGAGGAGATCGACGGCGACCCGCTGAACGACCCCAACCGGCACACCCGCATCCAGAAGCTGGGCTGGAAGGCGGACGGCACCCCGGACTTCGGCGTCCCGGTCGCCGACACGGCGAGGGAACGGGCGTGAACGTGCGTGCCGGCCACCACCACCCCGGTGGCCGGCACGCCCGGGGCCCCGTCTTCCGGAAGGGCGGGAACACTTCGGCCGACGCCGAAACAACCGGCCCGTAGCGTGCGGGACATGAACGACGAGAACACCGCCACCGCCGCCACCCCCGCCGACACCGTCACCGGCATGGTCGACCACGTCCTCGCCCTCGCCGCGACCTGGACCGCCTGGGACGGGCGGCCCGCCCACGTCGACGGACGCGTCTACACCCCGCACAAGGCGATCCGCCGGGTCGCCGACCACATGGTCGATCACCTCGCCGAGATGGAGGCGCGGCTGGCGGGGGAGGAGACGCAGCCCGACCACTGGCACGCCTCCAAGGTCACCACGGAGGCGGACCGCGCCCCCTTCACGCAGGAGGACCTCGACGAGGCCCGCAGCCGGCTCACCCGGCTCGCCCGGATCTGGGCCAACCGCCTCGACGCGCTCACCGAGGAGCAGCTCGACCACTCGCCCGGCGAGGGCTGGAGCTTCCGCCGGCTCGCCGCGCACCTGGAGGAATCCGTGTACTACGCCGACGCGGTGGGTGACCTGTCGTGACCGGGTTCGCCGGTCTGCACCGTGCCGGTGAGCCGCTGCTGCTGCCGTGCGCCTGGGACCACGCCTCGGCGAACGCGTTCGCCGCGCGCGGGTTCCGGGCGATCGGCACGACCAGCCTGGGCGTGGCGGCGGCGGCCGGGCTGCCGGACGGGGCGTCGGCGACCCGCGACGAGACACTGCGGCTGGCCCTCACCCTGGGCTCGGGACCGTTCCTGCTCTCCGTCGACGCGGAGGACGGCTTCAGCGACGACCCCGACGAGGTGGGGGAGTTCGCGCGGGAGCTGGCGGCGGTCGGCGTCGTGGGCGTCAACCTGGAGGACGCCCTCGGCCCCGCCGACCGCCACGCCGCGAAGATCACCGCGGTCCGTGCGGCGGCCCCCGGCCTGTTCGTCAACGCCCGTACGGACACGTACTGGTCCGGCGACGGCTCCTTCCCCGAGACGGTGCGGCGCCTGGACGCCTACCGCGAGGCAGGCGCCCACGGGGTCTTCGTCCCCGGCCTCACCGAACCCGGCGCGATCGGCGACCTCGTCGCCCACCTGGGCGACGTCCCGCTGAACGTCCTCCACTCGCCCGCCGGGCCCGCCCTGCCGCACCTCGCCGACCTGGGCGTGAGCCGGGTCAGCCTCGGCTCGCTGCTGTACCGGCGGGCGCTGGGCGCGGCCCTGGAGGCGGCGGAGGACGTGCGGGCGGGGCGCGTGCCGGGCGGGGGCACGCCCACGTACGAGGAGGTGCGGGCGCTCGGCGACTAGCGGCCCGGTCCGGTCTGTTGCCCGGCCGGCCAGTGCGTCAGCGCCACGTGCAGTGCCTCGACGGCCTTGTCCCAGGACGCCCGCACGTCGCGCGGGGCGCCGAAGCCGCCGGTGGCCTCCAGGGCGCAGTAGCCGTGGAAGGTGCTGCGCAGCAGGCGTACGGCGTCGGTGAGGTCGGGTTCGGTGAGGCCGTAGGCGCGGAGCATGCCGTGGGTGATCTCGGCGGTGCGGCGCAGGGCGGGGGAGTCGGCGACGCGGGACTGGTCGACGCGGATCTGGGTCGCGGCGTAGCGGCCGGGGTGGCGCAGGGCGTAGGAGCGGTAGGCGTTCGCGAAGGCGGCCAGCGCGTCCTTGCCGGCCCGCCCGGCCACCGCCGCGGCGATCTCGTCGATCAGCTCGCCCCCGGCCAGCAGCGCGACCCTCACGCGCAGGTCCTGGAGGTTCCTGACGTGCGTGTACAGACTCGCGTCCTTCACCCCGAAGTGCCGGGCGAGCGCGGAGACGGTGACGTTCTCGAGTCCGGCCGCGTCGGCGAGGTCGGCGGCGGCAGCGACGACACGGTCGGTCGTAAGACCCACTCGGGGCATGAGCCACCTTCCCTCTTCCTAGAGCTCCTAGGTTTCATGCTAGGGCGGGCAGGGCGGCATGCGGGGCTCATCTTCGGGCCGTTCAATGTTCATCTTCTGCCTCGATTCTCCTCGGAGCCGCGCACGGCGGCGGTTTCCAGGAGGGGCTCATGGGGCACGGACACGGTCACACGCACGGCCATCACCACCACGCACACACGCACGACCACGAGGCGCCCCGGGCCCTGCCCGCCGCCTTCGACACCACCGTCCCCGACGAGGCCCTGAGCCCCGAACAGCAGTCCCGACGGGGCCTGCTGCGCCGCGCCGGCCTGCTCGGCGCCGGACTGGCCGCCGGCACCGTCCTCGCCCAGACCGCCACCGCCGCCCCCGCCGAGGCCGCGGGCAACGGCCGCCGCAAGAAGGGCTTCCTCTGGCTGGCCGGCGACCACCACATCCACACCCAGTACAGCAGCGACGGCAAGTACCGCGTCGTCGACCAGGTCCGCCAGGGCGCCCGGCACGGCATGGACTGGCTGGTCATCACCGACCACGGCAGCGTCACCCACGCCAAGATCGGCGTGGAGAAGGTCAACCCGGACATCCGCGAGGCCCGCGACGCCTACGCGGACACCCTCGTCTTCCAGGGCCTGGAGTGGAACATCCCGGGCGCCGAGCACGGCACGGTCTTCGTCCACCCCGGCAAGAACGAGGTCTCCGTACTCAAGCAGTTCGAGACCGGCTACGACGGCGGCGTCAAGGGCGCCACCGACTCCACGCCGGCCAACGAGGCCCTCGCCGTCGCCGGCCTCTCCTTCCTCGCCGACCAGGTCAAGCGGCGCAAGGTCAAGGACGCCCTCATGCTCGCCAACCACCCGGCGCGCAAGGGCATCGACTCCCCGCACGAGATCCGCGCCTGGCGCGACGCCACCGGCACCGGCGACCGGCAGATCGCGGTCGGCTTCGAGGGCGCCCCCGGCCACCAGGCCGCCGGCCTGCCGAAGCCGCTCGGCATGGGCCGCGCCCGCGGCATCTACGACGGCAGTCCCGGCGTCAACTCCTTCCCCGGCTACCCGCTGGAGAGCTACCGCACCTGGGGCGGCTTCGACTGGATGACCGCCACCGTCGGCGGCCTGTGGGACAGCCTCATCGCCGAGGGCCGCCCCTGGTGGATCACCGCCAACTCCGACTCCCACCAGGTGTACGCCGACACCGCAGCCCGCGGCGGCGGCGACTTCGACGCCAACGGCCGCTACGACGACCCGGTCTACGCCGGCCGGATCGACGTCACCCAGGGCGACTACTGGCCGGGCCAGTACAGCCGCACCCACGTCGGCTCCGACGGCTTCGACTACGCCGCCGTCATGGACGGCATCCGCGCCGGCCGCATCTGGGTCGACCACGGGCAGCTCATCAGCGGCCTCGACGTCCGCGTCTCGGGCGGCGGCCGCTGGGCCACCCTCGGCGGCGCCCTGCACGTCCGCAAGGGCACCCGGGTCACCCTGTCCATGGACGTCGCCCTGGCCGGCGGCCCCAACTGGGCCGGGTTCGTCCCGAAGCTGGCCCGCGTCGACGTCATCCAGGGCGACGTGACCGGCCCGGTCGCCGACAAGGACACCTTCACCGAGCCCACCGCCCGCGTGGTCAAGTCGTACGAGGTGAACAAGGACTCCGGCACCGTCCGCCTCACCTACGACCTCGGCCGCGTCGACCACCCCGTCTACCTCCGCACCCGCGGCACCGACGGCAACCGCTCCGCCGTCGGCGCGATGGGCGCCAAGGTCGACCCGGCCGGCCCCGCCATCGACATCGTGGGCGACGCCGACCCGTGGCGCGACCTGTGGTTCTACTCCAACCCGGTGTGGATCCTCCCCTCGTGACCCCGCCGTACGCCATCGGCGTCGACACCGACGCGACGACGCTGCGCGAGGCCGACCACCTGCTCCAGGCGTTCGCGGCCGAACTCGACCTCCCCGCGGGCGTCTTCGGCTGCACCCACCTGGTGCGGGACGGCCGCCCGCGCGTCGCGCTGTCCCTGGCCGCGGACGCGGCCGGGACGGAGCCGGTCCTGCGCGCCGCCCGGGACCGGCTCACCGAGCAGGGGTACGAGGTCAGCGCCGGCGCCCCGGACGAGGTCGGCCGGGCCGTCCTCTACCCGGGCGCCGGCGCCCTCACCGGCACGCTGACCCTCGCCGAGCTGCTGACCCGCTCCGCGATCGACCGCGTGACCGTACTGGGCACGCCGGGCGAACCGCCCCCGGACACCCTGCTGGTGACCCGGGACCACGTGCGCCCGCAGTGGCAGGACGGCCGCCTCGTCCTGGCCGCCATGCCGGCCGCGGGCGGCACCCTCGTGCCGTTCGAGGACCCGGACCCGACACCGTGCTGCGCGGACCACTGACGGGTCGGTGCCTGCGCGGAGCACGGAGCGATCCGTAGGCGCGGAGCACCGAAAGGTCAGTAAGTGCGGTGCGCCGACCACTGACAGCTCCGTAAGGTGTTCGCGGACCTGGCAGCGGGGGACGGGGAGGCGACCGGCATGGCGCGGCGACGGCGGACGGCGGCGGCCCGGTGACCCACGAGGCACGGGACACCGGGAGGGCGGGCGACCGCGTCCCCGACGACCGCCGCCCGCTGTGGCGGCAACGGGACTTCGGCGTCTTCTGGGCCGCGCAGACCCTCTCCGTCCTCGGCGACTCCTTCGCGCTGATCGCCCTGCCGCTGCTGGTGCTGGAGGCGACCGGGTCGATCGCGCGGATGGGGCTGCTGACGGCCGTCGGCGGCGCGGCCGCGGTCCTCGCGGCGGTGTTCGCCGGGACCGTGGTCGACCGGGTGGACCGCCGCAGACTGCTCATCGGCTGCGACCTCGTACGCATGGTCCTGTACGGGCTGGTCCCCCTGGTGTGGCTGCTCGGCCCGCAGGTCTGGCTCCTGTACGCCGTCCTGCCGCTGTGCGAGGCCGTCGGCATGTTCTTCGCCGTCGGCTACGTCACCGTCGTGCGCTCCCTGGTCGGCACCGAACAGCTCACCGAGGCCAACGGACGCCTCAACGCCACCGCCGCGGCGGCCGGTGTCCTCGGACCGCTGTGCGCCGGTGTGGTGGCCGCCTGGTCCGGCCCGGCCGCCGCCGTCGGCGTCGACGCGGCCAGCTTCGGCGTCTCGGCGGCCCTCCTCGCCCTCGTCCGCTTCCGGCCCCGCCCCGCCGACGACCAGGGCAAGGGGGAGAGCCCCGGACTGTGGCAGGACCTGCGCACCGGCGTCGCCTTCCTCCGCGGGCACCCCGTGCTGCGCGCGCTCACCCTCCTGCTGTGCTGCTTCAGCTTCCTCACCCTCGGCCTCAACGACCTGGTCATCTACCACATCAAGCACGACCTCGGCCACGACGACGGCACGGTCGGCACCGTCATGGCGGTCGGTGCCCTCGGCACCATCACCGGCGCGCTGCTGGTGGCACGGGTGCGCCGCCGGCTCGGCTTCGGCCCGACCTGGACCGGAGCCGTCGCCGTGTGCGGACTGGCGTTCGCGGGGATGGGCCGGGCCGACGACGTGACCGCCGTCGCCCTGCTCAGCGCGGCCTTCCTGGCCTGCGTCGGCATGGCGGGCACCTGCTCGATGTCGCTGCGCCAGGAGGTGACCCCGGAGCACCTGCTCGGCCGGGTCACCTCCGCCTTCTGGACCCTCCAGTACTCGGTGGCACCCATCGGCGCGGCCGTCCTCACCTGGGCGGCCGAGGAACGCGGCACCACACCGGTCGCCCTGGTGGCCGGCGCCTGCTGCGTCCTCATCGCCCTCGCCGCGCTGTTGACCCCGATCCGACGGGCGGGGAAGTCCTGAGCCGCCGGGGACTCAGCCGCCCAGCACCCCGCGGACGAACGCGTTGCCGAACTTCCCCGCCGGGTCCAGGGCGGTCACCAGCGACCGGAAGTCGTCCAGCCGCGGGTAGAGCGCGCGCAGCCGGTCCGCCGGCGTCGTGAACACCTTCCCCCAGTGCGGGCGGGCCGCGAAGGGAGCCAGCGCCTCCTCCAGCCGCCGCACCACCGGCAGCACCGCGGCCGTGTCCTCGACCCAGGTGAAGTGCGCGGCCACGGTGTCCCGCCCGTAGGAGGGGCTCAGCCACTGCTCGTCAGCGGCGACCGTGCGGATCTCACAGGTCTGCAGCACCGGCGCGACGACCTCCCGTATCGCGTCCATCGCGCGCAGGGCGTCCAGGGCGTGCCCGCGCGGCATCAGGTACTCCGACTGCAGCTCGGCGCCGCTGCTGGGCGTGAACTCGGCGCGGAAGTGCGGCAGCCGCTCGTGCCAGGGCCCCGGCACACCGAACTGCTCGGTGCAGTTGACCGCGGGCATGCCCGGCACCGGGTGCATCTTCTCGGCGGCCGGAGCGGCGTGCGGGAAGTCGGACAGCGGCTGGTCGGTGCGCCGCTTCAGCCACACCTGCCGGAAGCCGGGCGCCCGCCAGTCCGTGAACAGGCTCACGCTGTACGCCGCCGCCATCACCGTCTCGAACGTCGCCGGGTCCAGGCCGTCCAGCGGCAGCTCGGTGAAGACGTGCTGCTCCACCTCGTAGGCCGGCTCCAGGTCGAGGGTGAGCGCCGTCACCACTCCCAGCGCGCCGAGCGAGGTCACCACGCCGCCGAACCGCTCGTCGCCGCGCGCCACGGTCACCGTCTCACCGTCCGCGGTGACCAGCTCCACCTCGCGCACGGACGACGAGAGCGGCCCGTTGCCGACCCCGGAACCGTGCGTGCCGGTCGCCACCGATCCGGCGACCGAGATGTGCGGCAGCGACGCCATGTTCGGCAGCGCGAGCCCGTGGCCGTGCACCACCCGGGCCAGCTCCGCGTACCGGACGCCGCCGCCCACCCGCACCGTGCGGGCCGCGGAGTCGACGTCCACCTCCGCGGGCAGGCCGGCCAGCGACAGCAGGACGCCCTCGGCGCCCGGCTCGGCGATCTCGTTGAAGGAGTGCCCGCTGCCCAGCACCCGCACCCGCGCGCTGTCCGCCACCAGGGCCCGCAGCGCGGTCAGGGAGTGCGGCCGGAGCAGTTCCTTGGCCGTGTACGTGATGTTGCCGGCCCAATTGGTCACGGTGATGTCGGTCATACCGCGGAAACCTACCCGGCGCGTTGGGAGGGCCCCCGCGCGGGAAGCCGCACCGGCGGGGGCATACCGTGAGAAGTCGAACGCCGGACCCGGGAGGAGACACGGGATGGACAGCCGTACCGCGCTGGTCGAGGATCTGATGGAGCGGTTCCCGCACGTACCGCGCGAGGCCGTCTTCAAGGAGGACCTCCTGCGGGGCGGTGTCGCCTTCGACCCCTCGGCGCTGAGCGACAACGAGGACGGCGAGGTGAAGCCGAAGTCCTACTTCATCTTCTCCTTCGACCACGGCACCCTGCCCGAGCTGGGCGAGGCCGCGCTGCGCCGCCCGCCCGAGGAGATCATCCTCACCGGCGGCCCCTACGACCTGCGCCGCACCGTCGTCTCCGTCCGCGTGAACCCGTCCTCGCCGTACCGGGTCGCCGCCGACGAGCACAACCAGCTCGGCCTGTACCTCGACGGCAAGCGGATCGCCGACGTCGGCGTGCCGCCCATGCCCGAGTACTACCGGCACAAGCTCTCCAACGGGAAGTCGGTCATGGAGGTGGCCCCGACCATCCAGTGGGGCTACCTGATCTACCTGACCGCCTTCCGCGTCTGCCAGTACTTCGGCGCCAAGGAGGAGTGCCAGTACTGCGACATCAACCACAACTGGCGCCAGCACAAGGCCGCCGGGCGGCCGTACACGGGCGTGAAGGACGTCGACGAGGTCCTCGAGGCGCTGGAGATCATCAACAAGTACGACACCGGCAAGATCTCCACCGCGTACACCCTCACCGGCGGCGCGATCACGTCGAAGGTCCAGGGTCTGGACGAGGCCGACTTCTACGGGCGGTACGCCAAGGCCATCGAGGAGCACTTCCCCGGCCGCTGGATCGGCAAGGTCGTCGCCCAGGCCCTGCCCAAGCCGGACGTCCAGCGCTTCAAGGACTACGGCGTGCAGATCTACCACCCCAACTTCGAGGTGTGGGACGAGTACCTGTTCAAGATGTACTGCCCCGGCAAGGAGCGCTACGTCGGCCGCGACGAGTGGCACCGGCGCATCCTGGACTCCACCGAGGTCTTCGGCGCCCGCAACGTGATCCCCAACTTCGTCGCGGGCGTGGAGATGGCCGAGCCCTTCGGCTTCAAGACGGTCGACGAGGCCATCGACTCCACCACCGAGGGCCTGCGCTTCTTCATGTCGCACGGCATCACGCCCCGCTTCACCACCTGGTGCCCCGAGCCCACCACCCCGCTCGGCAAGACCAACCCCGACGGCGCCCCGCTGGAGTACCACATCCGTCTCCTCCAGGCCTACCGCCAGACCATGGAGGACTTCGGCCTCTCCTCGCCCCCCGGCTACGGCCCGCCCGGCGCCGGCAACGCGGTCTTCTCCGTCAGCTCCTTCATGGACAGCCTGCCGGAGGACGCGCCGGTCGAGGTGTGAGGCGGGCGCCGGAAAAGGCGTTGACGGGGCGTGGTGCCGCCCGGCTACAGTGGCGGCACGTCACGCGGTGATCGCCGCGCAGGCGTACGCGGGGACGACGCAGGATCAGGACGAGCGAGTGAGGAGGTGTCGACCGATGGCTGTCATTGCGACGGGCGCTGCCCGCATCCAGCAACCCATCACGTCCACCTCCGCGGCCACCGGCCTCCCTCAGCGCTTCTGAGACCTGCTGCCGGGGCCGCCCCCTGAAGGGGCCACCCTTGACTTCCACCTCCGTTTTCACCGCCCACTCCGCCCTCACCCCCTACGGCTGGGACGAGGACTGGGCCGACGCGTTCGCGCCCCACGCCGCCGAAGGGCTGCTGCCCGGCCGCGTCGTGCGGGTCGACCGCGGGCAGTGCGACGTCGTCACCGGCGACGGCGTCCTGCGCGCCGACACGGCGTTCGTCACCCCGCACGACCCCCTGCGCGTCGTCTGCACCGGCGACTGGGTCGCCGTCGAACCGGACGGCAACCCGCGCTACGTACGGACGTACCTGCAGCGCCGTACCGCCTTCGTGCGCTCCACCTCCTCCAAGCGGTCCGAGGGGCAGATCCTCGCGGCCAACGTCGACCACGCGATCGTCGCGGTGTCGCTCGCGGTCGAGCTCGACCTCGCCCGCATCGAACGGTTCCTCGCGCTCGCCTGGGAATCCGGGGCGCAGCCCCTGGTCGTCCTCACCAAGGCCGACCTCGTGCCCGACCCGGTGACGCTCGCCCACCTCGTGCAGGACGTGGAGACCTCCGCCCCCGGCGTGCCGGTGCTGTCCGTCAGCGCCGCGCTGGGGGAGGGACTGGACGTCCTCTCCGCCGTCGTCTGCGGCGGTACGGCGGTGCTGCTCGGCCAGTCCGGCGCGGGCAAGTCCACCCTCGCCAACGCCCTGCTCGGCGAGGACGTCATGGACGTACAGTCCACCCGGGACGTCGACGGCAAGGGCCGGCACACCACCACCACCCGCAACCTCCTCGTCATGCCCGGCGGGGGAGTGCTGATCGACACCCCCGGCCTGCGGGGCGTCGGGCTCTGGGACGCGGGGAGCGGGGTCGGGCAGGTCTTCGCCGAGATCGAGGAACTGGCCGGCGACTGCCGGTTCCACGACTGTGCCCACGAGAGCGAGCCGGGCTGCGCCGTCCTCGCCGCCATCGACAGCGGCGAACTGCCCGAACGGCGGCTGGAGAGCTACCGCAAGCTCATGCGGGAGAACCAGCGCATCGTCGCCAAGACCGACGCCCGGCTGCGCGCCGAGATCCGCAAGGAGTGGAAGCGCAGGGGAGCGATCGGCAAGGCGGCGATGGAGGCCAAGCGGGGGCGGCTGAGGTAGCGGGGCCGGGGCCGGGGCCGGCCGGAGGGCGTGCCGGACCCGGCACGCCCACCGGCCGCCCGGAGGACGTCGGTGAACGGCGGCCCGACGGACGGGCCCGGCGAGCTGCGTCACCCCGCCGACGCGATGTCCGATTTCCGCCAGCCCGGATCTCCGGACTGACGGAGACTGGACGGCGTGAAGACGGACGACGTGGCGCACGAGAAGGCACAGGACAGCAGGTACGAGGCCGTACGCAGCCGGGACGCCCGGTTCGACGGGGCGTTCTTCTTCGCCGTCGAGACGACCGGCATCTACTGCCGGCCCAGCTGCCCCGCGGTCGCGCCGAAGCGGAGCAACGTGCGGTTCTTCGCGACGGCCGCCGCCGCGCAGGGCTCGGGATTCCGGGCCTGCCGGCGGTGCCGCCCGGACGCCGTGCCGGGCTCGGCCGACTGGAACGTCCGCGCCGACGTCGTGGGCCGCGCCATGCGGCTCATCGGCGACGGCGTCGTCGACCGGGAGGGCGTCGCCGGGCTCGCCGGCCGGCTCGGCTACAGCGCCCGCCAGGTGCAGCGGCAGCTCACCGCCGAGCTGGGCGCCGGGCCCGTGGCGCTCGCCCGCGCCCAGCGGGCACACACCGCGCGCGTCCTGCTTCAGACCACCGGCCTGCCGGTCACCGAGATCGCGTTCGCGTCGGGGTTCGCCAGCGTGCGGCAGTTCAACGACACGATCCGGGCCGTGTACGCGGCGACCCCGAGCGAGCTGCGCGCCGCCGCGCCCGCCCGGTCGCGCGCCGGGGCCGGGGCCCCGTCCGCCGGCCTCCCGCTGCGGCTCGCCCACCGGGGGCCCTACCAGGCGGGGCCGGTCTTCGACCTGCTCCAGCGGGAGGCCGTCGCAGGGGTGGAGGAGGTCAGCGGCCCGACGGGCCGCCGCCTGTACCGGCGCACGCTGCGGCTGCCGTACGGCACCGGGATCGTCGCCGTCGACGAGCGTCCGGGCCGGCCGCGGACCGGCAGCGGAGGCTGGCTCGACACCCGCCTCCACCTGACCGACCTGCGCGACCTGACCACCGCCGTACAGCGGCTGCGCCGGCTGTTCGACCTCGACGCCGACCCGTACGCGGTCGACGAACGGCTCGGCGCCGACCCCCGTCTCGCCCCGCTGGTCGCCGCCCGCCCCGGGCTGCGCTCGCCGGGCACCGCCGATCCCGACGAGTTCGCCGTACGGGCCCTGGTGGGGCGGGCGGAGGCCGAGCGGCTGGTGACGCGGTACGGCAAGACGCTGGACGCACCGTGCGGCACCCTCACCCACCTCTTCCCCGAACCGGGCGTCCTCGCCGAGGCCGAGCCGCACGGCACCCTGGGCGCCCTCACCACCGCCCTGGCCGACGGCGCCGTACGCCTCGACCCCGGTGCCGACCGGGACGACGCCGAGCGGTCGCTGCTCGCCGTCCCCGGCGTGGACGCCGCCACGGCCGCCGCCGTCCGCGCCCGCGCCCTCGGCGACCCGGACGTCGCCCCGCCCGGCGCCGACCTGCCCGACACCTGGCGCCCCTGGCGCTCGTACGCCCTGAACCACCTGCGCGCAGCAGGAGAGTGGGAGAACGACCGATGACGACCACGTCCACGAGCACGACCACGTCCACGTCCGCGAGCACGACCGCGACCGTGATCACTGCTACGGCCGCGACCGGGACCGAGACGACGGCCGCGACGGCCGGCCCGACCACGACGTACTGGACCGAGGTGGACAGCCCCGTGGGGCCGCTCCTCCTCACCGCCGGTCCGGACGGGGCGCTCACCTCCCTGTCCGTGCCCGGGCAGAAGGGCGGCCGGAGCGTCCAGGAGGCGTGGCGGCACGACGCCGGGCCCTTCCGGGCCGCCGAGGAGCAGCTCGCCGCCTACTTCGCCGGAGAGCTGACGGAGTTCCGGCTGCCGCTGCGCGCCGAGGGCACCGCCTTCCGGGAGCGGGTGTGGGCCGCCCTGGACGACGTGCCCTACGGGTCGACCACGACCTACGGCGAGATCGCCGCCCGCATCGGGGCCTCCCGGCCCGCGGTACGCGCCGTCGGCGGCGCGATCGGCGCCAACCCGCTGCTGATCCTGCGCCCCTGCCACCGGGTGATCGGCGCGGACGGCTCCCTGACCGGGTACGCGGGCGGCCTGGAGCGCAAGACGCGGCTGCTGGCCCTGGAGGGCGCCCGGCCGACGCCCCGCTAGCCAGCCAGTACCGCCCCCAGCCACGCCCCGGTGATCAGCAGGCAGGCGAAGAACTCCGTCAGCACGCCGGCACCGCCCGAGCGCATCGCGGTCCGCAGGGCCGCCATCGCCTCGCCGTGCCGGCCCAGCCTCAGCCGCTCGGCGAGGTAGATGCCGCCCATGAAACCGGGTATCGCGCCGATCACCGGTATCAGGACGAAGCCGAGGACCGCGCCCGCGCCCCCGTACAGCGTCAGCCTGCGGGTGGCGTCGTCCACGCGCGTCCGCCGCCGCCGGGAGGACGGCAACGCCCAGCGCACCGCCAGGGACAGGAGCAGGACGACGGTGGCGCCGACGAGCACGGCCCACGCCAGCGGCCGCGGATCCTCCAGCGCCCACCACAGGACCCCGGCCCACACCAGCCAAGACCCGGGCATGCCGGGGAACAGCACCCCGCACAGTCCGAGCAGGATCACCAGTCCGGACAGCAGGAGGTCCCACGCTCCCATCTGTCCAGCGTGCCGGAACCGCGCGCGGTCCGCAGATGCGCGGGCGGGGCGGACCGCGCCGGTCAGCGTCTTCTGGCCACCCACTCCCGTTCGTACGCGTGCCAGCCCAGCTGGAGGCGGGTGGTGACGCCGGTCAGCTCCATCAACCGCTTCACCCGGCGCTGCACGGTCCGCAGCCCCAGGTCGAGCTGCTTGGCGACGCTCGCGTCGGTCAGGCCGGCCAGCAGCAGCGAGAGGATCTCCAGGTCGGTGCCGTCGGGCCCGTCCGGGCCGTGCTCGGTCACGCCGGAGGCACCGAGCCGGAGCGGCAGCGCCCCCCGCCACACCGCCTCGAACAGCCCCGACAGCAGCTCCAGCAGGCCGCTGGCGTGCACGACCAGCGCGGCGGGCTCCGAGGAATGCGCGGTGAGCGGCACCAGGGCGAGGGACCGGTCGGCGACGACCAGCTTGGTCGGCACCCGGTCCACCACCCGCACCTGCTCGTCCCGGCCGAGCGCGGCGGTCAGCTCGGTGATGCCGGTCGGCAGGTCCAGCACCGACCGCTCCACGACCACGCGGTAGCGGACGCCGCGCCCGGTGGCCTGCTCCTCGGCGTCGTTCTCCATGCCGGTGACGGCGACCGGGTTGCCGGTGACCAGCGCGCACACCTCCTCGGTCGCGCCGAGCTGGAGCTGGACGAAGCGCTGGGCGACCGCCGCGGCGCCGGTCACCACCTCCACCAGGTCGTGCACCGCGGGCTC
Organism: Streptomyces mutabilis; assembly: GCF_046628145.1. Lineage (NCBI taxonomy): Bacteria > Bacillati > Actinomycetota > Actinomycetes > Kitasatosporales > Streptomycetaceae > Streptomyces > Streptomyces mutabilis. The sequence goes on from NZ_CP176874.1 coordinate 6,187,254, forward strand.
CGCCGCCGCCGCGCGGTACTCCTCCGCCAGCAGGGCTGCCGCCAGCTCCGCCCGTTCCAGCTCGTGGCGCTGCTGGGTGAGCAGCGCGCCCAGCGCCACCCCCGGCGGCGCGGCCACCCAGCGGCCGGGCCGGGCCGAGGACTGGGCCGCGAGGCCGATCTGTTCCAGCCGGCGCAGCGCCCGCTCCGTGTCCTGCTCGCCGAGCGCCAGCCGGCGGGCCAGGTCGGGCACGTCGGCGGCGCCCACGGCCACCAGCGCCCGGTACGCCGACTCCTGCGTGTCCTCCAGCCCCAGCACTCCCAGCATCAGCCGTCGCCCCTCCCCGAGCACGAACCTCACCACCTGCGGTGCCGTCCCGTGGCGGAAAACGGCCACGGCGCAAACCCGCCTCGGGACATCATCGCCGTACCGCCGGTCACTCTGCCAAGGTGGCGTCGCCGAGCGGTCCTCCCGTGGGGGGTGGGGCCGCTCGGCGACCCCACCTCGCAACACCGTTCGAGCCGTCCCCCGACACGCCGTCCGGCGCGCGCCGGTGCGCGCGGATTTTCCGGATGCCCCGTTTTCATCCGGCCCCGTCGGTGGACAATCAGGAGCATGAGTCAGCAGGGGGGAAGTCCCGCCGGTCATGACGACGACTGGTGGACGCAGCTGTACGACGACTCCGCCGACGACACCGGCCCCACGACCGCGCCCGATTCCCTGGACGACCGCTTCGCCTCGGCGGCAGGGACGGTGGCCCGAGGCCCGGACCACGACCTGTGGGACGGACCGACACCCCCGCCGTCGCCGGACCGACCGCCGCCCGCCGACGGCCAGCCACGCCCGGCCCCGCCCTGGTGGGCGACGTCAGCGTCCGCCGGCGTGCCCGCTCCCCGCACCGGTCCTCCACCGCCCACCGACACCGCGCCGCGCCGACCCGGCCCGCCCCCGCCACGGGCCCCATGGGAGCCCCCACCCGCCGTACCCACCGGACCGGCGAACTTCCCACCGACCTCCACCGGGCGGGAAGCCGGACAGCCCGCCCCCACCGGTAGAGAGACAGGACAGCCCGTCCCGCCCCGGCCCGCGGCCGAGCCACCCGGTCCCGAGGACCCGCCGGGCGGGCGGCCCAGCCCCGCGCGGCCCATGGCCGAGTCGTCGGGGCCCGCGCCGCATCGGACAGCGGCGGCCGGTTCTCCGCGTCCCCCGGCGGACGAGCGGTCGGGCGGCCCTGCGCGGGCCACGGACGAGTCCACCGGTCCCGCGCAGTTCCCGGCGAAGCCGTCCGGTGCCCCGCAGCCTCCGGCCGGGCCGCCGTCCGGTGCTCCCCAGTTCCCGATCCACCCGCCTTCCGGTGCCCCGCAGCCTCCGGCCGGGCCGCCGTCCCGTGCCCCGCAGCCTCCGGTCGACGCGCCGTCCGGTTCCGCGCAGTTCCCGGTCGACGCGCCGTCCGGCCCCCCGCAGCCCCTCGCGGACCCGCCGCCCGCCTCCACGCAGCCCCCGGCCGGCCCGCCGCCCGACGGCAACGTGGCGTCCGCCGCGCCGGTGGTTCCGCCCAAGGGGGGCGGGCGTCGGGTGTGGCTCCGTGGGCGTACGACCTCGGGTACGGGGGACGGCGATCTCTCGGAGCCGTCCGCCGGTGGCTCCGCGCCGGTCTCCGGCGGGTTCCGGCCGCCGCCCCCGGCCGGGGCCGCTCCCGGTCTGCCGCCGCTGCCGCCGCCGTTCCTCCCGTACGACCCGCCCGAGCCCGCCCCCGGCACCGTGGGTTCCGACCGCGACTACGTCGGCTCCGGGCCGCCCACCTACGACGCCGAACCCACCGCGCTGCCGCCCGCCGACCCGGACGGGCTGGACGGACTGGTGGCGGACACCGTGCTGGACGGTGCCCGGTACGGGAGCTGCACTCTGCGTGCCGTCTCCGTACGGGGGGACTCCGCGCGCTACCGGGGCGACCCGCGCCGGGACGCGCTGCTCGTCGCCCGCTTCGGCGCGGGGGAGCAGGCGCTGGTGCTGGTGGCGATGGCGACCGGGGCCCGCGCGACCAGCGGCGCGCACCTGGCGGCGGCCGAGGTGTGCCGGTGGATCGGGCGGGCCGTGGGCCGCAGCCACGCCCGGCTCGGGGAGGATCTGCGGGCCGCCCGGCGCGGCGACCTGAAGTCCGGGCTGCACCGCCTCACCGACCGCAGTCTCGGCCGGCTCCGCGCCGGCGCCGCCGACCAAGGGCTGAGCCCCGACGAGTACGCGGCCACCCTGCGCTGCCTGTTGCTGCCCGCCGACCCCGAGTGCCGCACGCGGGTGTACTTCGGCGTCGGCGCCGGCGGACTGCTCCGGCTGCGGGACGGGACCTGGCAGAACATGGAGCCGAGCGGCGGCGAGGTCACCGGCGAGCCCGTGGTCGGGTTCGGGTCGCCGCCCGCCGAGACGTCCGAGGGCGACCGGCTCACCATGGACCTCGGTGTCACCACCCCGCCCGGCCCGTACCACGACCCGCCCCCCGAGCCGCCCCGCGAACCCTTCCGCTTCCGCGCCTCCGTAGCCCGCCCGGGTGATGTGCTGCTGATGTGTACCGCGGGCCTCGCCGAGCCGCTGCTCAACGAGCCCGAGCTGGGCGGACTCCTCGCCCGGCGGTGGTCCGGCCGCCCCGCGCCCGGCCTCGCGGAGTTCCTCGCCGACAGCCGCGTCCGGGTCAAGGGTTACGCCGACGACCGTACGGCCGCCGCCGTTTGGGAGGCGTGACGCCGCTCGGTGTGCCATAGCTGGAGCCATGGCCAAACAGAACGTCGCGGAACAGTTCGTCGACATCCTCACCCGTGCCGGAGTCAAGCGCCTCTACGGAGTCGTCGGCGACAGCCTCAACCCGGTGGTGGACGCCGTGCGCCGCCACTCCGGCATCGAGTGGGTGCACGTGCGGCACGAGGAGACGGCCGCCTTCGCCGCCGGGGCGGAGGCCCAGATCACCGGGAAGCTCACCGCGTGCGCCGGCTCCTGCGGCCCCGGCAACCTCCACCTCATCAACGGCCTCTACGACGCCCACCGCTCCGCGGCCCCCGTCCTCGCCCTCGCCTCCCAGATCCCGTCCAGCGAGATCGGCCTCGGCTTCTTCCAGGAGACCCACCCGGACCAGCTCTTCCGCGAGTGCAGCCACTACAGCGAGCTGATCTCCAGCCCCAAGCAGATGCCCCGGCTGCTCCAGACCGCCATCCAGCACGCGGTCGGCCAGGGCGGCGTCAGCGTCGTCTCGCTGCCCGGTGACATCGCCGACGAGCCCGCGCCGGAGAAGGCCGCCGAGACCGCCCTCGTCACCTCCCGGCCGACCGTCCGGCCCGGCGACGAGGAGATCGACCGGCTGGTGCGGCTGATCGACGACGCCGACAAGGTCACCCTGTTCTGCGGCGCCGGAACGGCGGGCGCGCACGCCGAGGTGATGGAGTTCGCCGGGAAGATCAAGGCACCGGTCGGCCACGCCCTGCGGGGCAAGGAGTGGATCCAGTACGACAACCCGTACGACGTGGGGATGAGCGGCCTGCTCGGGTACGGCGCCGCCTACGAGGCCACCCACGAGTGCGACCTGCTGATCCTGCTCGGCACGGACTTCCCGTACAACGCCTTCCTGCCCGACGACGTGAAGATCGCCCAGATCGACGTCCGGCCCGAGCATCTGGGCCGGCGCTCCAAGCTGGACCTCGCGGTGTGGGGCGACGCGAAGGAGACCCTGCGCTGCCTGATCCCGCGGGTGAAGGAGAAGAAGAGCCGCCGCTTCCTCGACCGGATGCTGAAGAAGCACGCCGACGCGCTGGAGGGCGTGGTCAAGGCGTACACCCGCAAGGTCGACAAGCACGTCCCGATCCACCCCGAGTACGTCGCCTCCGTGCTGGACGAGATGGCCGACGACGACGCCGTGTTCACCGTCGACACCGGCATGTGCAACGTCTGGGCCGCCCGCTACATCCAGCCCAACGGCAAGCGCCGCGTCATCGGCTCCTTCTCGCACGGCTCGATGGCGAACGCGCTGCCGATGGCGATCGGCGCCCAGTTCACCGACCGGCGCCGGCAGGTCGTGTCGATGTCCGGCGACGGCGGCTTCACCATGCTGATGGGCGACTTCCTCACCCTCGTCCAGCACGACCTGCCCGTGAAGGTGGTCCTGTTCAACAACTCCTCGCTCGGCATGGTCGAGCTGGAGATGCTGGTCGCGGGCCTGCCCTCGCACGGCGTGTCCAACAAGAACCCCGACTTCGCCGCCGTCGCCGAGGCCTGCGGCGCCTTCGGGGTGCGGGTGGAGAAGCCGAAGGACCTGGCGGGGGCGCTCAAGGCCGCGTTCAAGCACAAGGGGCCGGCCCTGGTCGACGTCGTCACCGACCCCAACGCGCTGTCCATCCCGCCGAAGATCAGCGCCGACATGGTCACCGGCTTCGCCCTGTCCGCCTCCAAGATCGTGCTGGACGGCGGTGTCGGGCGGATGCTCCAGATGGCCCGCTCGAACCTGCGGAACGTGCCGCGGCCGTGACCGAACGGGCGCCCGCTGTGTGAAACGACACGAATCCACAGGACTGCCCGGGGTCCGAACGGGCAAGGCTTCCCCCGTGAAGGTGTTCGAACAGGGAGGGAAACGACATCACCACGCGGACGGGGGACATGGAGAGGAAGGCGGTGCCACAGCTCAGGCGACGACTCGGGCGGGCGGACCTGCGGGCGGTGCCCGAGGCCCGGCGGGCGCTGCGTGAGCTGCTGCGCCACTGGGGCGGTCCCGGACGCTCGGACATCGCGGAGCTGCTCACCAGCGAGCTGGTCACCAACGCGCTCGTCCACACCGACGAATGCGCGGTCCTGACCGCCACGGTCGGCCCGCGGGCGCTGCGCGTCGAGGTGCGGGACCACGCCGACGGGCTGCCCCGGCCGCGCACTCCGAGGCCGGAGGAGAGCACGGGCGGCAGGGGTCTGCTCCTCGTGCAGTCCCTCGCCGACGACTGGGGTGTGCGGCCCTGCGGGGTGGGCAAGTCGGTCTGGTTCGAACTGGACGCCGAGGCGGCGTGAGGCCGTGGGGCGCCGGGATCGCGGCGCCCCACGGCCTCATCGGACGGAACGGCTAGCCGAACTGCTGCTCCAGGTCCTTGAGCTTGCGCTCCAGGGAGTCCAGACGCGGCAGGGCCTGGGTGTCGTCCTCCGCGGTGAGGTCGACGGTGACCGGGTCACCTCCGTTCCGGACGGGCTGCAAGGAGGGCCGCCGGCGTACGGGCAAGGGCTCCGGGGTCGATATGGCAGGCTCCGCGGTGGCCCGTTCGGTGCCGCGCTCCACCTGCTGCACCTCGACCTCGACGTCGACCTGCCGGCCGCCGCGCCCGGGGAAGCCCCGGTGGCCGTGGCCCCGGCTGATCGCCTTGAGCTGGGCCCGCTCCAGACGCTCCTGCTCGCGCCGGCGCTGCTTCGCCTCCTCCTTGCGGCGCCGGTCGTCGCGCACCTCCTCGACCGCCTCGTCGAGGCTGCGCACGCCCTCCAGGAGCATCAGCGACCAGGCACGGTAGGTCTCCCGGGGGGCCCGCAGCCAGCGGACCATGCGGATCTGCGGCAGGGGACGGGGCACCAGGCCCTGCTCGCGCAGCGCTGCCCGGCGGGTCTGCTTCAGGGCGCGGTCGAACAGGACCGCCGCCGACAGGGACATGCCCGCGAAGAAGTGCGGGGCGCCCGCGTGACCGATGCCGCGGGGCGCGTGCACCCAGTTGAACCACGCCGCCGCGAACGCGAACGTCCACACGAGTATGCGGGAGCCGAGCGCCGCGTCACCGTGGCTGGCCTCGCGCACCGCGAGGACGGAGCAGAACATCGCCGCACCGTCGAGCCCGAACGGGACCAGGTACTGCCAGCCGCCGCTCAGGCCGAGGTTCTGCTCGCCGAAGCCGACCAGACCGTGGAAGGAGAGCGCCGCGGCGACCGCGGCGCAGCAGAAGAGCAGGACGTAGGAGACACTGCCGTAGAGGGCTTCCTTGCGTCTGCGCCGCTCCTCCATGCGCTCCCACGAGTCGTCCGAGCCCGCGTCCTTCCCCGAGGAACGCTTGCCTCGCGCGAGCACCGCCACCGCCACCAGCATGCCCAGGAGCAGCACGGCGCCCGGAAGCAGCCAGTTCAGCGATATGTCGGTCAATCTCATCTGGGGTCCCTCGCATTGGGATAGGGCGTAACGCCCGCCATGGTGGCCCAAACCCAGCGGCCCTCAGGGGGTTTCGGGGCAAGAGGCCGCCAAGGGGGGTGTGAGGGAGTGCCCAGGGCGGCGTTCTGCTCGAACTGCCGCATGAGGGGCGGGAGTTGAGTTCGATTAAGAATACCCGTACGGGTGGTTCCGGGGAAAATTCCCGTGCCACGCGGGGGAGTTGTGAAACAGAGTAGGCCTTCTCGGCCGGGGGCGGCTCAGCCCGCCGCGGCGAGCAGCTTGCCGACGCGGTCCGCGTCGCAGGTGCGCGGGCAGGTGGCGCAGGTGTCCTCGGGGCGCACCGTGTAGAACATGCAGCAGCTCGCGCGGTCCCGGGTGTGCAGCGGTTCGCCGTCCGGTCCGGTCAGCTCGCGGAACGCCGCGTCGCCGACGTACGGCTTGGTCGCGCCCGGCAGCAGCAGCTCCAGCTCGTGCCGGGCCCGTTCCTGCTCGCCGAGCAGATGGGCGACGTACCACAGGCCCTCGACGACCTCGTCGGTCGCCATGCCCCACAGGGCCCGTCCCCGCCGCCGCATCCGGGGGCCGAATCCGGCCAGTACCGGCTCCAGGTGCTCGGCGACCGCGGCCCGCACCTCCACCCGCAGCGCCTCCTCGTCGGCGACCACGCGGGCCCCGGGCAGGGCGGCGGCCGGGTCGCCGGGCAGGCAGGCGAAGCCGGCGGGGCGCACGGCCATGCGGCCGAGGGGGAGGCCGTCGGCGGAACGGTCGTAGGCGACGTGGGTGGCGGGGTAGCGGGGCACCCGGCGGTGCAGGAACCACGGCACGGTGATCAGCAGGCAGGCCGGCCACGCGTACCGGTGCAGGCCGAAGCTCGCCACGACGTCCGGTCGGGCCCGCTGCCCGTAGTCCCGCAGCACCTGGGCGTCGTCCCAGGCGAGGAACGCCTCCAGCTCCGCCCCGCCCGCGGCGAGCGAGCCGGCCGCGACCCAGCCGCCCCCGGCCGGGACCTCGCCGGCCGGGTCCAGCTCGGTGACGCCCAGTCCCGGAAGGACCTCGGTCAGGCGCGCGTAGGCGTCCGTGAGGGCCGTGCGGGTGACAGGCATGCGGGACCACCGATCCACGTCGGAACGAACGGGCAGCTTGAGGTAAGCCTTACCTTACCGAAGATCCTCGGGATTTGAACTGACGGCCCGTGCCTTTATGGTGCTTGACGGACAAGCGACAACCCGCCGTAATGACCTCAAGTACCGACACGTCCGCAGGAGGACCCGTGAAGCCGAGCGCGCAGGGTCCCGGAGGGACGGGAGCGGGACGCGTCGGGGCCGCCGGTCCGGCCGAGACCTCGGGGGCGTCCGCCGCACCCGCGGTGCCGGGAGCGCCGGCGGCGCGGGTCCCGGCGCAGCCCCGTGCCGAGGACGTGAACCGGGAACGGCGGGACCCGGGCCGGGACCGGGGCGACGACCCCAGCCGGGACGGGGCCGGAGGCCGCGCCCGGGGTGCCGGTGAGGCGGTAGGGGTTGCCCGCGGTGCCGGGGAGCCGGTCGGCGCCGCCCGCGGCGAGCACACCCACAGCGAGCCCCCCGCGCCCCGCCCGCGCGTCCTCGTCCAGCGCTCCTCCGTGCGCGGACAGATCCTCGAGGCCCTGCGCACCGCGCTGATGGCCGGCGAGCTGCGACCCGGCGAGGTCTACTCGGCGCCCGCGCTCGGCGAGCGGTTCGGCGTCTCGGCCACGCCCGTGCGCGAGGCGATGCAGCAGCTGGCCGTGGAGGGCGCCGTCGAGGTCGTCCCCAACCGCGGCTTCCGCGTCGTCCGGCGCGGCGACCGGGAACTGGCCGAGCTCGCCGAGGTCCGGGCCCTGCTGGAAGCCCCGGTCTGGCTCCGCCTGGCCCGTACGGTGCCCCCCGAGCGGTGGGCACGGCTGCGCCCCCTCGCCGAGGCCACCGTCCGGGCCGCGTCGTCCGGCTGCCCGGCGACCTACGCCGAGGCCGACCGCGCCTTCCACCGCGCGGTGCTCGCGCTGGCCGGCAACGAACAGCTCGTCGGGATCGCCGGCGACCTGCACCGCCGCGCCCAGTGGCCGCCGGCCGGCACCCCCGCGGCACGGGGACGGGCCGACCTGATCGCCGACGCGCACGAACACACGGCACTGCTGGACGCGCTGATCGCCGGCGACCAGGACGTGGTGCGGGCCCTGGTGGGGGAGCACTTCGGCACGGCGCCCTGAGCGCTCCCCTCGGGAAGGACGGGCCGCCTACGACACCTCCTGCCGTTCCGCGCGGCTGGCCGGCACCGCCTTCTCCGCGGCCCGCCCCTCGCGGCGGGACCGCCGGGACCCGCTGCCCCGGTCGTACATCTCGATGGCCAGCGGAGAGGCGGTGAACACCGAGGAGTACGTCCCGACCCCCACACCGATCAGCAACGCGAGGGCGAAGTCGGTCAGCGAGTCCTCGGCCAGGACGGCCAGCGAGGCGAGGATGAGCACCGCTCCCATACCCGTGTTGACCGTCCGGGGCAGGGTCTGCAGGATCGCCCGGTTGGTGAGCCGGGCGAAGGGTGTCTTGCGGTCCTTGCCGCCGAGCAGCTCCCGGATGCGGTCGAAGAGGACGACCGAGTCGTTGACCGAGTAGCCGATCACGGTCAGCAGCGCGGCCAGGAACACCCCGTCGATCGGCTTGCCCAGCCACGCGAAGACACCGACCAGGATCACCACGTCGTGGGCGAGCGCCCCGACCGCCGCGGTGCCGAACAGCAACCGGAACCGGAAGGCGAGGTACAGCAACTGCGCGCCGAGGGCCAGCCCCAGGGCGATCAGGGCGTCCCGCCGCAGCTCCTCGCCCAGACTGGGGCCGATCAGCTCGTCGCGGACCTTCTCCGTCTCGCCGCCCAGCTCGCCGACGGTCTTCGTGACGGTCTCCGCCTCGGCGTCGGTCAGCTCCTCGGTGCGCACCGTGAGGTCGCCGTCGCCGGAGGACTGGACCACGGCACGGGGGAAGCCCGCGTCGGCCAGGGCGTCCCGGGCCCGGTCGGCGTCGACCTGGGTGGCCGTGGAGTACTCGATCAGCCGTCCGCCGGTGAACTCGATGCCGAAGTCGAGGCCGCGGACCAGGATGCCGGAGCCGGCCACCACCAGGACGGCCGCGGACGCCGCCAGCCAGCGGCGCGGCCGGCGCATCAGGAACGGGTCGCGGCGCAGCAGCGCGTCGCGGACCGGGCCCGTGGTCGAGATGCCGGTGATGTGCGGGCGGCGGAAGACCGACGGGCGGCTCGCGGCGAACTCGGCGAGCACCCGGGTGATCACCAGGGCGCTGACCATGGAGGCGAGCACACCGATGCCCAGGGTTACGCCGAAGCCCTTCACCGGGCCGGAGGCCAGGAAGAACAGCAGGGCGGCGGCGATCAGCGTGGTGATGTTGGAGTCGGCGATCGCGCTGAAGGCGCTGCGGAAGCCGGCGGTCAGCGAGGAGCGCGTGCTCGGGCGGGTCCGGGCGGCCTGTTCCTCGCGGGCGCGTTCGAAGACGAGGACGTTGGCGTCCACCGCCATGCCGATGGCCAGGACGAAGCCGGCCAGGCCCGGCAGGGTCAGGGTGGCGCCGACCGCGGCCAGTGCGGCGTAGGAGATCAGGCCGTAGCAGAGCAGCGCCACGGTCGCGAGGGCGCCCATGAGGCGGTAGACGACGATGATGAACAGCGCGGTGAGCGCGGTGCCGACGACGGCGGCCCAGGCGCCGGCCGAGATCGCCTCGTCGCCGAGGGTCGCGCCGATGGTGCGCTGCTCGATGGTCTCGACCGGCACGGGCAGGGCGCCGCCCTTGACGAGCAGCGCCAGCTCGCGGGCCTCGGCGTCGTCGAAGGAGCCGGTGATCTGGGTGGAGCCGCCGGCGATGCCCGCCCCGCAGGCCACCGACGGGTCGACCTGCGGCGAGGAGATGATCTTGTCGTCGAGCACGATGGCGACCCGGCGCTGCGGGTCGCCGGCCGGATGACAGGCGGCCTCGCCGGTCACCTTCGCCCAGCGGTCCCCGCCCGCGTCCTTGAAGTCGACGGTGACGTGCCAGCCGGCTCCGCCCTGCTGGTCGAAGCGGGCGTCGGCGCCCTTGACGTCCTCACCGGTCAGCGTCGGGGCCTTCAGCCGCAGGGCTTGGCCGTCCTCGTCCGGCAGGACCCGTTCGCCGTCCTCACCGGACGCGGTCCCGGCGTCCTGCTCGGTGCTCTCCGCCGCACCGAGCACCGAGTGCACGGTGAGCTGCGCGGTGCGGCCCAGCACGTCGGCCGCCTGCTTCGGGTCCTGGACGCCGGGCAGCTCGACGACGACGCGGTTGTCGCCGGAGCGGACGATGGACGGTTCGGCGACGCCGAGCGCGTCGATACGGCCGCGCAGCACCTCCACGGTGCGGTCGGTGGCCTCGCGGTCGGCCTTGGTGGTCTTGGTGGACTTGGTCTCCAGCACGATCTGGGTGCCGCCGCGCAGGTCGAGTCCGAGGCGGATCGGCATGGTCAGGGCGATGGCCACGGCCCCGGCCATCACGAGGAGGGCGAGGAGCGCACGGCCCCTCAGGGAGTGGGCGCGGGAGCGGGGTCGGGAACGTTTCAACACGGGCCTCCGGCAGGCACGCCACGGCGGCGGCCCAGCGCGGCCGCGGCGGAAGAAGGAAAAGGACGGGGTGTCTCAGGTGCCGGAGGAGGCGGGAGGCGCCCGTCCGCGGTCGTGGCTCGTGCGGCCGGGGGAGACGGGTACGGAACCGGGCGCCGCCGTGGCCCGCCGGTGAGCGGCGGGGGCGAGGCCGGTCAGGCGCGTGGGCGTGGCGAGGCGGTCCGGGGGCGCCGGACGCTCACCGAGGTGGTCGTGCCGGGCCCTGACCTGGGTGGCGCAGGTGGTGGCACAGCCGTCGTCGGCGTGGAAACCGGTGTCCGGTCGCGGAACGGTCGTCGCCGCGGGGACCGCTTCCGGCAGAGCGAGGCCCGCCCCGGCCGCGGGACCGGCCGGTACCAGGGTCAGCAGGACGGCCAGCAGCGCGGTGAGCGTCGCGGCGAGGCGGTGGCTCGGCGGGGTGCGGGGGGTGGGGGTGGTGCGCGGTGCGGGGGTGGGGGGTGCGGGGGTGGTGCGTGGGGCGGGGGTGCGGGGGGTGGTGGCGGTGCGTGGTGCGGCGGTGCGTGGTGCGGGGGTGCGCGGTGTGGAGGTGGTGTGGGGTGCGGGGGCGGTGCGAGGTGTGGGGCGCATGCACCGTCCCTTTCGTTTGGGTGGCGGTTGAGCGGCCGGGCGGGGGGAGCGGGCCCGGGGCCCGGGCCGGGGAGTGGGCGGCCGGAGCCCCGGGCGGTCCGGGGTGGGTCAGGGCTCGATGAGCCCGGCGCGGATGGCGTAACGGGTGAGTTCCAGGCGGTCGCGCAGGCCGAGCTTCTGCAGCAGGTTCGCCCGGTGCCGCTGGACGGTCTTGATGCTGATGAAGAGGATCTCCGCGATCTCCTTCGAGGAATGGCCCTCGGCGACCAGCTTGAGGACCTCCTCCTCCCGGGGCGTGAGGATGTGGTCGGCGTTCTCCTCGCCGTGCCGGACCCGGTCGAGGTAGTTGCGGATCAGGGCGGTCACCGCACCCGGGTACAGGAAGGGCTCGTCGCGCATCGCGGCCCGGCAGGCGGCGACCAGATCGCGGTCGGCGACGGACTTGAGGACGTATCCGCAGGCCCCGGACTTCAGCGCCTGGAAGAGGTACTGCTCGTTGTCGTGCATCGTCAGCATCAGGATGCGCAGCCCCGGTTTCAGCGCGGCCAGCTCACGGGCCGCCTGAAGACCGGTCAGGCGGGGCATCGCGATGTCCAGGACCGCCAGGTCCACGGCGTGCGCCCGTGCCATGTCGATGGCCTCCGCGCCGTCCCCGGCCTCGGCGACGACCTCCAGGTCCGGCTCCCGGTCGAGGATGAGCCGTACCCCGCGCCGCACCAGCGCGTGGTCGTCGGCCAGCAGGATGCGGATCCTCGCCGGGTCGGACGAGGGCGCCGCGTACGGGGCGGACGCGGCGGTCCCGGGCAGGGACGGGTCGGGCAGGGACGGGTCGGACATGGTCAGGGCTGCTTCCTGGGGACGGGTGCGGTGAGCCGGATGCGGGTGCCGGCGCCGGTTGCCGAGGTGATGTCGAGGGTGGCTCCGATGAGCAGGGCCCGTTCCCGCATGCCGCGGATGCCGGCGCCCTCGCAGGCCGCCTCGGCGGTGCCGCGGCCGTCGTCGGCGATGGTGAGGGCCACCGCGCCGTCGGCCCGGCCGAGGCTCACCTCCACGCGTTCGGCGTCCGCGTGGCGGGCGGCGTTGGTCAGGCTCTCCTGCGCCACACGGTAGAGGACCAGCTCGGTCTCCTGGTCCAGGGCGGGCAGGTCGGCGTCGAAGCGGCGGACGACCCGCAGCCCGGTGTGGGTGGCGAAGTCGTGCGTGAGCGAGGACAGCGCGCTGATCAGCCCGAGGTCGTCCAGGACGCCCGGCCGCAGCCGGCGCACCAGACGGCGGACCTCGTCCAGGCTCTCCCGGGTGATCTCCTGCGCCTGCTGGAGCTCCGCGCGCATCGGCTCGTCGGCGTCGTCCGCGGCGCGGCCGAGCACCAGAAGGATCGCGGTCATGCTCTGCCCGACCTCGTCGTGCAGCTCCTGGGCGATACGCCGGCGCTCCGCCTCCTGGGCGAGCAGCACGCGGGCGCTGCTCGTGGCCCGCTCGTGCTCCAGCCGGTCGAGCATCGCGTTGAAGGTGCGGATCAGCTCGGGCACGTCACCGCCGCCGGACACCGGGAGCCGCTGGCCGGGGCGCAGCAGGTCGACGGTGGTCATCATCTTCGTGAGCCGGTCCAGGGGCGCCAGACCCCAGCGCAGCAGGGCGCCGTTGGCCACCAGCATCACGCCCATGCCGCCCACCAGGATGACGGCCTCGGTCAGCAGCACCGGAACGGAGACGGTCACCGGAGCCCACAGCAGCAGTGCCGTGGCGAAGCCCAGCACCACCGAGTTGAGCCCGAAGATCCGCCAGAACAGGGACACCGGGGGGTACGCCTCCTTCTGCGACGCGTCGACTGGTACGCCTCCACTGTCGGTCATCGCGCACCCTCGGTGGGAGCCGCGGTCCCCGGGCCCGTCCGGCGAAGCGGGCCCCGGTCGCGACCGAGCAAGCGACCAGCGTGCCTCGCCGGGAGCCGTCGGGTCGATGGGTTCCGACCCCCATTTCCGGGTGGCCGCGCACCCATTCCGGGACGTCGGCGCCCCACCGAGTGGATCCTCGGCCCCCGGGCAAATGGGGCCTGCGCCCGATGGGTTTCCCCGGTCGCCTTGGCCATGGTTGAGGCTGACCGGGCCCGTTCGGCCCGGCGCTCGCCGTACCCGCAGAACTCTGCGAGAAAAGGACGCACCGTGTCGCTCGACGCCTCCCGCATCGAACCCCGCCCCGAGCGGCTGACCGCTCATGAGGCACGCCAGCGCCTCGAACACGCCCGCAACACCCGTATGACCCAGCTCCAGGCCCTCAGGGAGAGCGGCCAGGCGGACGACCAGCTGATGTCCGCGCAGCAGGCCGCCATCGAGCGGGTGCTCAAGGAGATCGACGAGGCCTTCGCCCGTATCGACGCCGGCACCTACGGCGCCTGCATGGGCTGCGGCAAGTCCGTACCGGGGGAGCGGCTGGAGATCCTCCCGTACACGCGGTACTGCGTCGCCTGTCAGCGCCGCGCCGCCGCCTGACCGTCGTCCGTCCAGCCTTCCTCTCCCGCCCTGCCCAAGGGGTGACGTGGTGAACAAGCAGATCATCGGTGACCGCGACACGCGTCTGTCGCCCGCGGACCTCGCCGTGCTCGAGGAGAACCTCCACGAGCAGCGGAGGTTCCGCGAGGAGCAGTTGCGGCAGATCGCGGCCGTCCCGTCCCGCGCCGGCGAGCCGAGCCGGCCGGGCGCCGCGCAGACCGAGGTCCGGGTCAAGCTCGCGGCCTCCGCGCGCATGGTCCTCGCCGACGTCGAGGCGGCCCTCGCCCGCCTGGCGGACGGCCGTTACGGCCGCTGCCATCTGTGCCGGCGTCCCGTCGACCGCGAGCGCCTGATGATCGTGCCGCAGGCCCGCTACTGCGCTCGCTGCCAGCAGGTGCGGGAGGCGGGACGATGACCGTGGTCCGCCGGTCCCGTACCGCCCGTGCCCCGCACCGGCCCTGGCCGATGTGCCGGCACTGCACCGGCGTCGCCCTCGACATGGGCAGCGCCCGTACCCGCGCCTGGGTCGCCGGGCGGGGGATGATCCTCGACGTGCCGACCGTGACCTTTCCGGGCGCCGGCGCGGTGTATCCCATCCAGCGCGGCTCCATCGTCGACACGCCGGGCACGGCCCGGATGCTCGACCGGCTGCTGGGCCACCGGCTGCCCCGCTTCACCCGGCCCCTGGTGGTGGTCACCGCGCCGGTGCTGGACGGGTACGCCTTCCGCAACGAGGCCCGTACGGCCGTGGAGGTGCTGCGCCCGCGCAGTGTGCTGACCGTGCCCAGCGCGCGGGCCGTGGCCCTCGCGGCGGGCGCGGACCTGTCCCGGCCGCTGCTCGTGATCGACATCGGCGCGCACCTCACCGAGGTGGTGCTCCTGGTGGACGGCGCCGTCTTCGACGCGCGCCGCACCGCGCTGGGCACCGGCGACCTCGGCGAGGCCACGCCGGCCGGGGAGATCGGGGAGGCCGTGGCCGACATGACGACCTCGATGCTGCGCCAGGACCGTACGTCCCTCACCGTCGACGCCCTGGGCAGGGGACCGCTGCTGGCCGGCGGGGGCGCCCTGCGCCCCGAGATCACCTGCGACCTCACCCGCAGACTGCACGTCCCCCTGCGCGCCGTGCCGGCTCCGCACACCGCCGCCGTCCGCGGCGCCGCCAAGCTCCTCGGGGCGGCGCACTCCCACCCGTCCACCGCGGGCACGGACCCACCGGACGAACACCCGCACTGACGGCCCGGCGGACGCCGGGACGCCGGTGCCGTCGGCCGGGGCCCTGCCCGACGCCGCGCGCCGTGCCCGCGCCGGGTCCGCCCTCGGCCCCGCCCGGCGGATGGGGGCGATGCGCGGCGCGGCCCGCGAAGCGTCCGCGTCACGGGCCGGGCCCCGAACCTGGCCGACGCTTCTCGCGGTCCTGCGGTCCTGCGGTCCTTCGGGGATCGGCACGCGGGAGCGGTGCGGCGACCGGGCTCCGCAGGCCCCACCTCGGCGGCGGAGGCGTACCGCCGGCCCGCGCGCGTGCCCGGCTCTCCACCGTCCGACCCACGACCGCGAACCTGCCCAGCCACCCGGCGGGCGCCGGCCACACTCCCGGGACCGGCGCCCGCCGGGGTCGTCCACCGCCCGAGCCGTACGCCGCCTTGCTCCGTACGCCCGCCCCGCACACTCCACGCGCCCGGACCACGCCCCGAACCGTTCCCCCCACCCGCCGCCGTCGGCGCCACCCCGCACCGACGGCCCCGATCCGGCTGCCCCGAGCCAGGAAGGAGGCACCACCGTGGCCGGTGAGACACCTCGCGCCCAGCCACCGCCCCCCGATCCTCCCCCCGGAAGGGACCCGCACCTTCTGCTGTGGCGGTGGCGACGCAACCCCCTGCGGCGCCGTACCGACCGCGTCCAGGCGTGGATCGCCCTCGGGCTGGTGCTCGCCGTGCTGTCGGCGGCACCGGCGGCGATGTACGCCGTCGGCGACACCGTCCACCGTCACTACCGGAGCACCGCCGAGCACGAGGCCCGGACCCGGGACCACCGTCCCGCGGTCCTCGTCCATGACGCCCCGCGCCACCCCGAGCCCGGATCGGACGAGGCGAAGAAGACCCGGTACCCGGTCGAGGTCCGCTTCACCGGCCCCGACGGGACGACCAGGACCGGAGAGACGGACGTCGAGCCGGGGCTCCCCGCGGACAGCACCGTCCTGGTCTGGGTCGACGCGACCGGAGAGATCACCGGGCCGCCACTCACCGCCGACCAGATCCGCAGCCGGACGATGGGCTGGGCCATCCTCGCCTTCCTGGGCGTCGTCCTGACCGGCCTCGCGGTCCACGGCGTCACCGGGCTGGTCCTGCACCGCCGCAACCTGGCCGGATGGGACGCCGCCTGGGCCGACACCGCCCCGCGCTGGAGCAGGGCCCCGTGACGGCCGTCGTGCGGTTCGCCGCGTCGGCCGCGGCCGGCACCGCGCCGTCCCGCGCACGCTGCTGCCGCCGGCTGCGGGGCGGCGCGGGGCTTCACGTCGGCCTGCCACTCGCCGCACGGCCCTTCCGCCGCACGGCCGACGGCCGTCACGGTCGTCGGGTGTCACGGCGGTCAGTGTGACGACGGTCGGCCGTCACGGTCGTCGGGTGTCACGGCGGTCAGTGTGACGGCGGTCGGGTGTCACGGCGATCGGGCGTGACAGCGGTCAGGGGTTACGGGGATAGGCCGTCAAGGGATCGGCCGTCAGGGGCGGTCGGGTGCGACGACGGTCGGGTGCGTGTCACGACGCTCAGCCCTCACGGCAGTCAGGCCGTCGCCGCGCCCGCCGCGCCCGCCGCGGGCGGCGCCAGATGCCGGGCCAGCCACGTCGGCACGCCGCCGAGCAGCTTGAACAGCCGTCGGGCCTCCTCCCGCAGGCGCGACGCCTCCGGTTCGGACTCCGCGTCGGCGAGCGACACCAGTGCCGGCGCCGTGCCGACGAGGTAGCCCAGCTCCTCGCGGATCCGCAGCGACTCGGCGAAGCCGTGCCGTGCCTCGGCCAACTCCCCTTCCCGCAGGGCCAGTCCGGCCAGGTGCCGCCAGGTGAAGGACTGCAGGAGCGGATCGGCGTGCGCGGTGGCGCCGGCGTGGGCCCGCCGGTACGCCGCGCGGGCGGCCTGCGGCGACCGGGTCAGGTTCTCCGCGAGCAGCCCGCGCCGGAAGTCCAGCAGCGCCCGGCCCGCGGCCCCCGGCGGGACGAGTGCCGCCGCGCGGCCCAGCGCGGCCCGCGCCTCGTCGGCGCGGTCCCGTACCCCGTGCACGGTGGCGGCGTACGCGAGCTGACCGCGTTCGCAGGCGGCGGCGCCGCGCTCCTCGTCGCTGTGGGCCAGCGCCTCGGCGGTGCGCAGCGCGTCCTCGGCGTCCGCCCAGCCCTGCTCGGTGTACAGACACCGCTCCACCAGCAGCGCGGTCCGCTGCAACGCGGCCGCCGCGGTGACCGGCTCCAGCAGGGCCGCCGCGTCGGCCCAGCAGGCGCGCGAACGCAACCGCCACACGGCGGTCTGGAGCGGATCGTCACCCTCGGTCGTTCCCCAACCAGAACCAGCCATGGCGGAATGCGCCACGTCGCCCTCCCCTTAGCACGCCATCGAGCTCTCGAGTGGTGGCGGCATCTCAGCACGGATACGGCGGCCGGGCCAAGGGGATGGGTGAAATTTTTCACAAAGTCGTGGGACTTCCCGGCGCCGAGGTTCGGCGCCGGGAAGGGCGTCCGCGCGTCCGCGCCTCAGCTCATCCGCAGTGCCAGGAAGAAATCCAGCTTGTCCTCCAGGCGCGACAGGTCACGCCCCGTCAACTGCTCGATCCGCCCGACGCGGTAGCGCAGCGTGTTGACGTGCAGGTGGAGCCGGGTGGCGCAGCGCGTCCAGGAGCCGTCGCTGTCGAGGAAGGCCTCCAGCGTCGGGATCAGCTCGGCGCGGTGGCGGCGGTCGTAGTCCCGCAGCGGGTCCAGCAGCCGGGCGGTGAAGGCCCGGCGCACGTCGTCGGGGACGAAGGGGAGGAGCAGGACGTGCGAGGCCAGCTCCTGGTGACCCGCGGCGCAGACCCGGCCGGGGCGTGCCGCCGCGACCCGCCGGGCGTGCCGGGCCTCCTCCAGGGCGCCGCGCAGCCCCTCCGCCGAGTGCACGGCCGCGCTGACGCCGAGCGTGACCCGCCCGTCGCCGTCCAGCCCGGCCGACAGCGGTTCCCGTACGGACTCCAGCAGCGCGTCCGCGAGGATGCCCGTCTCCGAGCCGTCGTGCTCGGTGGAGACCGCCGGCAGCGGCACCAGGGCCACGGCCTCCTCGCCGGTGTGCGCCACCGCGATGCGGTCGGAGTGCTCGGGGCCGGTGGCGAGCGGGTCGACGAGGATCTCCTCCAGCAGCGTCTGGGCGACCGGCCCGGTCTCCGCCTCGTCGTCCTCCCACTCGACGCGGGCCACGACCACCTGCCAGTGCGGGGCGGCGCCGAGGCCCGGCAGCAGCACCGGCGCCGCCACCCGCAGCCGGGCCGCGATCTCGGCCGGCGCCGCGCCCGTCTGCACCAGTTCCAGGACCTCCTGCGCGAGCCGCCGCCGCACCGTGCGCGCCGCGTCCCGCCGGTCCCGCTCGACGGCGATCAGCTGCGTGACGCCGTACAGCAGGTCGAGCCGCTCCTCGGCCCAGTCCCCGGCGTCCGCCTCCACCACCAGCAGCCAGTCCGACAGCACCGTCTCCCGCACGTCGCGGCCGGTACCGGCCGCGCTCTGCGGCGCACGTCCGGTGCCGCGCACCGGGAAGAGGCTGTACGTCGTCCCGCCCAGCGGCACCCGGTGCGGCGCGCGCCGGCCCGTGCGGGTGGCGGCGAGGTGTTCCGCCGCCAGCTTCGCGCACACCTCGGCGGAAAGGGCGGGACCGGCGTCCTTCGGTCCGGCGACCGGCCGCCCGGTCGGCGACAGCACCCAGGCCCGCAGGTCCAGGTCGGAGCCGAGCAGGTCGAGGACCACGTCGGGGCCGCCGCCCGCCGGGCCCGAGGTCATCATCCGGCGGTGCCGGTCCACCACGGCCGCGAGGTCCCCGGCCCGCTCGCCCGAGACCTGCCGGACCACGTGCTCGGTGATGGTCGCGAAGGCCACCGACTCGTTCACCGCGAACAGCGGCAGCCGGTGCCGCGCGCACGCCACCACCAGATCCTCGGGCACGTCACCCAACTCCGCCTCACCGGCGGCGAGCGCGGCCACACCGGCCTGGACGAGGATGCGCACGAACGGGTCGGAGTCCGCGGCGTCCCGGCGCCAGGCCAGGCCGGACAGGACCAGCTCGCCGCCCGAGAGGTAGCGGCTGGGGTCCCGCAGGTCGGTGGTCATCACGCCCCGCACGGAGCGGTCCAGCTCGCCCTCGCCGCCGAGCAGCTTGAGGCCCAGCGCGTCGGTGTCCAGCAGTGCGCGCAGCCGCATTCTCGTCGCCGCCGTTCTTTGTCTCGAAGTGTTCCAGGTCACGCGGCTGTGTCGCCCGATTTCCGGAGGGACCAGTGGAAAACAAGGAGGTTTCCGAGAGCCTCCTTTCATACGAATCTACAAGATGACCGCCCTGGCCAGCCAACTCCTTCATGGTTTCTGCGACTGACCCTGGTGGAGCAGCGGGCGGTGTACTGAGCGCACTCCACGTGAACAGCACTTGAACGAGCCGGGCCCGCGGAGTGCGTGTTGGCTCGATCCGTACGACCCACCAGACGACGAAGAGGAGAGCCGGTCATGGACTTCCTTCGCCCCGCCGACTGGGAGGAGGCGCTCGCCGCGAAGGCCGAGCACCCCACCGCCGTACCGATCGCGGGCGGCACCGACGTGATGGTGGAGATCAACTTCGACCACCGCCGGCCCGAGTACCTGATGGACCTGAACCGCGTCGGCGACCTCTTCGAGTGGGAGGTCGGCGAGGACTCCGTACGGCTCGGCGCCTCCGTGCCCTACACCAGGATCATGGAGAACCTGCGCGCCGAGCTGCCGGGTCTCGCCCTCGCCTCGCACACGGTCGCCTCCCCGCAGATCCGTAACCGCGGCGGCGTGGGCGGGAACCTCGGCACCGCCTCCCCGGCCGGCGACGCCCATCCGGCGCTGCTCGCCGCCGGGGCGGAGGTGGAGGTCGAGTCGGTGCGCGGCAAGCGGCTGATCCCGATCGACGCCTTCTACACGGGCGTGAAGCGCAACGCCCTGGAGCCCGACGAGCTGATCCGCGCCGTGCACGTCAAGAAGGCGGACGGCCCCCAGCAGTTCTCCAAGGTCGGCACCCGCAACGCCATGGTCATCGCCGTGTGCGCCTTCGGCCTCGCCCTGCACCCCGGGTCCCGCACGGTCCGTACCGGCATCGGCTCCGCGGCGCCCACCCCGATCCGGGCCACGGCCGCCGAGGAGTTCCTGAACGCGGCGCTCGACGAGGGCGGCTTCTGGGACAACGGCGAGATCATCACCCCGGCCGTCGCCCAGCGGTTCGCCGACCTGTGCTCCGCCGCCTGCGACCCGATCGACGACGTCCGGGGCACCGCGGGCTACCGCCGCCACGCGGTCGGCGTCATGGCCCGCCGGACGCTCACCTGGACCTGGGAGTCGTACCGCGGCGCCCGCCACACCACCGAGGGAGCGGCGTGATGCGCGTCACCTTCACCGTCAACGGACGCCCGCAGGAAGCCGACGACGTGTGGGAGGGCGAGTCCCTGCTGTACGTGCTGCGCGAGCGGCTGGGCCTGCCCGGTTCCAAGAACGCCTGCGAGCAGGGCGAGTGCGGCTCCTGCACGGTCCGCCTGGACGGCGTCCCGGTGTGCGCCTGCCTGGTCGCCGCCGGCCAGGTCCAGGGGCGCGAGGTCGTCACCGTCGAGGGCCTCGCGGACTTCGCCAGGGAGCGCGCCGAGGGCCGCGAGACCGGCGCCCGCGAGACCGGCGGCGGGGGCACCCCGCTCGACCGGGCCAGGCGGTGGCAGGCCACCGGCCACGACTCGCAGGCCGGCGAGGGCGCCGAACTGTCCCCCGTCCAGCAGGCGTTCATCGACGCCGGCGCCGTCCAGTGCGGCTTCTGCACGCCGGGTCTGCTGGTCGCCGCCGACGAGATGCTGGAGCGCGACCCGAACCCGTCCGACGCGGACATCCGCGAGGCGCTCTCGGGCAACCTGTGCCGCTGCACGGGCTACGAGAAGATCATGGACGCGGTCCGCCTGGCGGCCGCCCGCCGGTCCGAGGGGGTCTGAGCATGGCTGCCGACGGCGTTCCCACCCGCATCACCCAGGGCACCCGCACCAAGGGCGGCATCGGCGAGTCCACGCTCCGCCCGGACGGCACCCTCAAGGTCACCGGCGAGTTCGCGTACGCGTCCGACATGTGGCACGAGGACATGCTCTGGGGGCAGATCCTGCGCTCCACCGTCGCGCACGCGGAGATCGTCTCCATCGACACCTCCGAGGCGCTGGCCCAGGCGGGCGTGTACGCCGTCATGACGTACGACGACCTGCCGACCGACGTACGCCACTACGGACTGGAGATCCGGGACACCCCGGTCCTCGCCCACGGCAAGGTCCGCCACCACGGCGAGCCGGTCGCCATCGTCGCCGCCGACCACCCGGAGACCGCGCGCCGCGCCGCCGCGAAGATCAAGGTGGAGTACCGGGAGCTGCCCGTCGTCACCGACGAGGCCTCCGCCACCGCCCCCGACGCGATCCTCGTCCACGAGAACCGCACCGACCACCACTTGGCCCACGTCCCGCACCCGAACATCGTCCACCGCCAGCCGATCGTCCGCGGCGACGCCGACCGGGCCGCGCGGCGGGCGGACGTGATCGTGACGGGCGACTACTTCTTCGGCATGCAGGACCAGGCCTTCCTCGGCCCCGAGTCCGGCCTCGCGGTCCCCGCCGAGGACGGCGGCGTCGACCTCTACATCGCCACCCAGTGGCTCCACGCCGACCTGCGTCAGATCGCCCCCGTGCTCGGGCTGCCCGAGGACAAGGTGCGGATGACGCTGTCCGGCGTGGGCGGCGCCTTCGGCGGGCGCGAGGACCTGTCGATGCAGATCCACGCCTGCCTGCTGGCCCTGCGCACCGGCAAGCCCGTCAAGATCGTCTACAACCGCTTCGAGTCCTTCTTCGGCCACGTCCACCGCCACCCGGCCAGGCTCCACTACGAGCACGGCGCCACCAGGGACGGCAGGCTCACGCATATGAAGTGCCGGATCGTCCTGGACGGCGGCGCCTACGCCTCCTCCTCCCCGGCGGTCGTCGGCAACGCCGCCTCGCTGTCGGCCGGCCCGTACGTGATCGACGACGTGGACATCGAGGCACTCGCCCTCTACTCCAACAACCCGCCCTGCGGCGCCATGCGCGGCTTCGGCGCCGTCCAGGCGTGCTTCGCCTACGAGGCGCAGATGGACAAGCTGGCGAAGGAACTGGGCATGGACCCGGTCGAGTTCCGCCGGATCAACGCCATGGAGCAGGGCACGATCATGCCCACCGGCCAGCCGGTCGACTCGCCCGCCCCCGTCGCCGAACTCCTGCGCCGCGTCAAGGCGAGGCCCATGCCGCCCGAGCGCCAGTGGGAGTCCAGCGAGGGCACCGACGTACGGCAACTGCCCGGCGGCCTGTCCAACACCACGCACGGCGAGGGCGTCGTCCGCGGCGTCGGCTACGCGGTCGGCATCAAGAACGTCGGCTTCTCCGAGGGCTTCGACGACTACTCCACCGCCAAGGTCCGCGTCGAGGTCGTCGGCGGCGAGCCGGTGGCCACCGTGCACACCGCCATGGCGGAGGTCGGCCAGGGCGGCGTCACCGTCCACGCGCAGATCGTCCGCACCGAGCTGGGCGTCGGCCAGGTGACCATCCAGCCGGCCGACACACAGGTCGGGTCGGCCGGGTCGACCTCCGCCTCCCGGCAGACGTACGTCACCGGCGGCGCCGTGAAACACGCCTGCGAGCTGGTCCGGGAGCAGGTCCTGGACCTCGGCCGCCGCACGTTCGGCACGCACCACCCGGCCTGGGCGACGGCCGGACTCCTCCTGGAGGACGGCAAGGTCGTCACCGACGGCGGCGAGGTCGTGGCCGATCTCGCGGACGTACTGGGGGACGAGGTGATCGAGGTCGAGGAGGAGTGGCGGCACCGCCCGACCGAACCCTTCGACCGGCGCACCGGCCAGGGCAACGGCCACGTCCAGTACTCCTTCGCCGCGCACCGCGCCGTCGTCGAGGTCGACACCGAACTCGGCCTGGTCAAGGTCGTCGAGCTGGCCTGCGCCCAGGACGTCGGCAAGGCGCTCAACCCGCTCTCCGTCCTCGGCCAGATCCAGGGCGGCACCGTCCAGGGCCTGGGCATCGCCGTCATGGAGGAGATCGTCGTCGACCCGAAGACCGCAGAGGTCAAGAACCCGTCCTTC
The DNA here is from genome assembly GCF_046628145.1 of Streptomyces mutabilis. NCBI lineage: Bacteria > Bacillati > Actinomycetota > Actinomycetes > Kitasatosporales > Streptomycetaceae > Streptomyces > Streptomyces mutabilis. The sequence continues at coordinate 6,210,465 of NZ_CP176874.1, forward strand.
ACGGACTACCTGCTCCCCACGATCCTCGACACGCCGACGATCCCGGTCGACGTGCTCGAACTCGCCGACGACCACGCGCCGTACGGGCTGCGCGGCGTCGGCGAGGCCCCCACCCTGTCGTCCACCCCGGCGGTCCTCGCGGCCGTCAGGGACGCGACCGGGCTGGCGCTCGACCGCACGCCGGTACGGCCGGAACACCTCACCGGCACGGCGTGAGCAGACCTCCGGGCGGCGCACGGAACGTCACACACTCCGCGCCGCCCGGAGGACACCCCGGGTACCGCCCCGCTCGCGGGCCCAAAAGCACCACCCACGCATGCGTTCGTCTCGGGCCGTCCCCCGGGTCGTGCACATCCCAAATCCCGCAGCCGCCCCAGCGGCCCGCGCGGGTGCCCCTATGAACCTTGGGAGACGGCCCCATGACCCAGCAGTCCGTGGAGCCCAAGACCACCGCCGAGGACGCGGGCGCGGGTTCCCGCGTCCCCTCCGGCCGGTCCTGGCTCGACCGGTACTTCCACATAACCCACCGAGGATCGACGGTCGCGCGTGAGGTGCGCGGCGGCATCACCACCTTCATGGCGATGGCGTACATCGTCCTGCTCAACCCCATCCTGCTCGGCGGCGAGGACGTCGCGGGCAACACCCTGGGCCAGAAGGCCCTGATCACCGCGACGGCGCTCGCCGCGGCGGTCACCACGCTCCTGATGGGCTTCGTCGGCAAGGTGCCGCTCGCCCTGGCCGCCGGACTCTCGGTGTCCGGAGTGATCGCCGGACAGGTCGTCCCCCAGATGACCTGGGGGCAGGCCATGGCCATGTGCGTGATGTACGGCGTGGTCATCATGCTGCTCGTGGTCACCGGGCTGCGCGAGATGATCATGAACGCGATCCCGCTCGCGCTCAAGCACGGCATCACCATGGGCATCGGCCTGTTCATCGCCATCATCGGCTTCGTGAAGGGCGGATTCGTCCACGGCGGCAAGGCGACCCCGCTCCAGCTCGGCCCCGCCGGCGAGCTCGCGGGCTGGCCCGTCCTGCTCTTCGCGGGCACCCTGCTCCTGATCTTCATGCTCCAGGCGCGCAACACCCCCGGCGCGATCCTGATCGGCATCGTCGGCGGAACGATCGTCGCGGCCCTGCTCAACGCCACCGGTGTCATCGACCCCAAGCAGTGGGCCAACGGCGCCCCCGAACTGCACGGCAGCGCGGTCTCCATGCCGGACTTCTCGCTCTTCGGCGAGGTGGAGTTCGGCGGCTGGGGCGACGTCGGCGCCATGACCGTCGGCATGATCGTCTTCACGCTGGTGCTGGCCGGGTTCTTCGACGCGATGGCCACCATCATCGGCGTCGGCACCGAGGCCAAGCTCGCCGACGACAAGGGCCGCATGCCGGGCCTGTCGAAGGCGCTGTTCATCGACGGCGCCGGCGGTGCCATCGGCGGTGTGGCGGGCGGCTCCGGCCAGACCGTCTTCGTCGAGTCCGCGACCGGCGTGGGCGAGGGCGCCCGCACCGGGCTCGCCTCGGTCGTCACCGGCCTGTTCTTCGCCGCCTGCCTCTTCTTCACGCCGATCACCGCGATCGTGCCGCAGGAGGTGGCGTCCGCCGCGCTGGTCGTCATCGGCGCCATGATGATGATGAACGCCCGGCACGTGGACTGGGCCGACCGCGCCACCGCGATCCCGGTCTTCCTGACCGTCGTCCTGATGCCGTTCACGTACTCCATCACGGCGGGTGTCGCCGCCGGCGTGATCTCCTACGTCGCCATCAAGATCGCCCAGGGCAAGGCCCGGGAGATCGGCGCGTTCATGTGGGCCCTGACGGCCGTCTTCATCGTCTACTTCGCCCTCAACCCGATCGAGAGCTGGATGGGGGTGCACTAGCGGCGGCTTCGGGAACCCTTCCACCACGCCGTACGAGGAGTACCGGGAGACCGACGGATGCTGGACATCGCCGAAGAGCTCAGCCGGTGGGTCGAGCAGGGACGCGACTTCGCCGTGGCCACCGTGGTGGCCGTCGACGGGAGCGCCCCGCGCCTGCCCGGCGCCGCCCTCGCGGTGGACGCCGACGGCACCGCGGTCGGCTCGGTCTCCGGCGGCTGCGTGGAGGGGGCCGTGTACGAGCTGTGCCGACAGGCGCTCCAGGACGGCCGCACCGTGCTCGAACGCTTCGGCTATAGCGACGAGGACGCCTTCGCCGTGGGTCTGACCTGCGGCGGAGTCGTCGACATCCTGGTCACACCGGTACGGGCGCACGACCCCGACCGTCCGGTGCTCGCCGCCGCGCTGTCCGCCGCCGCCCGAGGAGGGGCGGTGGCGGTGGCGCGGATCGTCGGCGGACCGGCAGAGCTGACAGGCCGCGCGCTCGTCGTCCGCCCGGACGGCTCCCACCAGGGCGGTCTCGGCGCCCGTCCCGAGCTGGACCGTACGGTGGCCGCCGAGGCGGGCGCCTTCCTGGAGGCCGGCCGCACCGGCACCCTGGAGATTGGTGAGCGGGGCTCGCGCTGCGGCGCACCGCTCACCCTGCTGGTCGAGTCCTCGGTCCCGGCGCCCCGCATGATCGTCTTCGGTGCGATCGACTTCGCCTCGGCGCTGGTGCGGGCCGGGAAGTTCCTCGGCTACCACGTCACGGTGTGCGACGCCCGCCCCGTCTTCGCGACCGGGACCCGCTTCCCGGACGCGGACGAGATCGTCGTCGAGTGGCCGCACGAGTACCTGGCGCGCACCGAGGTGGACGCCCGCACGGTGCTGTGCGTGCTGACCCACGACCCCAAGTTCGACGTACCGCTGCTGCGGCTGGCGCTGCGCCTGCCGGTGGCGTACGTCGGCGCGATGGGCTCCCGCCGCACCCACCTGGACCGTGAGGCGCGCCTGCGCGAGGTCGGGGTGAGCGACCTGGAGCTGGCCCGCCTCAGGTCCCCGATCGGCCTCGACCTCGGCGCCCGCACCCCCGAGGAGACGGCCCTGTCCATCGCCGCCGAGATCGTCGCGACCCGCCGCGGCGGCACGGGCGCCTCCCTGACCGGCGCCCGCACCCCCATCCACCACGACGGCCCGTCGTCCCCGGCGGGCCGCGTCGGCTCGGTGGCCTGAGCGGGGCGCCGGTCCCTCCGCGGAGGGCGCGTCAGTCCCTTCCGGGGGCCCTCCTGTCCAGGGACACGTCCGCGACCACCGGACGGTGGTCCGAGGCCACGGCCTCCTCCGGCACGGCGGCGCCCCGCACCCGGACACCCTTGCCCACGGCCACGTAGTCGATCCGCTTCACGGGAGCCGCCGCCGGGTACGTGCCCCCGGTGCCGACCCCGGCGTCGGTCAACTCCTCCCACAGCGGCTGGAGTTCCGGCGCCGACGGTTCGGCGTTGAAGTCGCCGAGCAGCACCTGCCGGGCCCCGGGCAGGGCCGCCCGCTCCCGCGCCATGATCCGCCGCGTGTCGGCGACCTGGGCCACCCGCACGGCCGGGTCGGCCCGGTAGTCGAGGTGCGTCACGAACACCTGCACCGGGACCCCGCGCACCTTGAGCGTGACCTCGCCGAACCCGGGCGCCGGGGCCGGTACCGGGTTCTCGTCCTGCGTGGACAGACGCGTGATCTCGTAGTTGGCCGCCGAGCGGACCGGGAAGCGGGACAGCACCGCCACGCCGTACTCGCGCCGGGGGCCGCCCGCCTCCACCGGGTCGAGGCTGTAGATCGGCGCGAACGACACCCGCATGCCGAGCCGCCGCGCCAGCTCCTCGGCGACGTCCAGGTCCTGGCTGCGCGCACCCCAGTGCACGTCGACCTCCTGGAGGCCGATCACGTCCGCGTCGAGGGCGCGCAGCGCGGCGGCCTGGCGGTCGAGGTCGAAGACGCCGTCCGAGCCCGTTCCGGCGTGGATGTTGTACGTGGCGATGCGCAGCGGGACGGCCTGCCCCTGCCCGGCCGAGGCGGGTGGCGCCGCCACGGCCAGGTTCAACAGGGCGCCCGCGAGGGACAGTTGGACGTATGTGCGCGCTCTGAGAGACATGTCGGCACGGTACGCGGGAAACGGCCGAGGCGGGGTGTGCGGCGCCGTCCCGACCGCGTCCCGTCCCCCGTGCGCAATCAGCGGTTCACGGGCGTCGCAGGAGCTGGTTCACCGTGCGGCCGAACACGTACCGTCCCGCGCGGCCCAGGACGCCGTCGAAGGCGGACGGGAGGAGACGGACCCTCAGCTCCTCGCGCCACACGACCCGGGTGCGGCCGCCGGGTCCGGGCCGGACCTCGAACTCCGCCCAGCCGCCGACCAGTCGGCCGCGCTTGTCCAGCCGGCAGCGGCCGGGGGAGTCCTCCCCCGGTGGCTCCCAGACGGTCACCTCCATCCGGTCGTCGAAGGCGAGCGGTCCGGCACCCGTGCGGGCCACGATCACCGTGCCCCGGCGGGTGGGGCCGGGCGTGGCGACGGTGACGCGGGTCAGCGGCACGGAGTCGCCGTGGCGCTGCCATGCGGTGAGCCTGCGCCAGGCCTCGTCGAGGGGGAGCGGGGCGGTGCGTTCGAGCGAGAAGGTGACCACGGGACGATCGTAAGGACTGCGCCCGCGGATCTAGCGGTAGACCGTGCCCGGTTCGGCCTTCCCGGGGGCCAGCAGCTGGGGAACCGTCACGAAGACGTACCCCCGCTTCTTGAGCGCGTCGATGATGCCCGGCACGGCCGGCACCGTGCCGTCGTAGATGTCGTGCAGCAGGATGATGCCGTCCCGGGACGACTGGTCCAGCACGCGCTCGGTGATCAGGTCGGGGTCGTCGGTCTTGTAGTCCTTGGCGGTCACGGTCCACAGCACCTCCGCCAGCCCCAGCTCGCGGCAGATCTCGTGGACCGTGTCGTCCGTGCGGCCCTGCGGCGGGCGCATCAGCGTGGGGCGCTTCCCGGTCAGGCGCTCTATCTCCTTGTTCGGGCGCTCCAGTTCCTCGCGTATCTCGTCCGGTTCGGCGTCCGTGAGGATCTTGTGGGTCCAGGTGTGGCTGGCCACCTCGTGACCCTCGTCAGCCATGCGCCTGACAAGCTCGGGATAGGTGTCGATGTGCCGTTTGCCGAGCAGGAAGAAGGTCGCCGGGACCTGCTTCTCCTTGAGTATGCCGAGCAGCCGGGCGGAGTTCTCGCTCGGTCCGGCGTCGAAGGTCAGCGCGATGCACTTGGCGTGGCCGCAGTCGACGGTGCCGAACCCGGCCGCCCGTGCCTGGCCGCCGGCCGCCCCCCGGACCGAGCTGGGCGAGGTCGTCTCCAGCTTCGTGCAGCCGCTCAGCGCCAGCGTCAGTGAGGCGGCTGCCGCGAGGGTCGCCGCGGCACGCAACCCGGTCCCCGTTTTCGTCATCTTCCTGGTCAGCGAAAGCATGCGAGGACTATACACAGCGAGTATATACGCAGTTTATAGTGCTCTTCCGAATATGAGTTCGAGGTAGTGGGGGTGCTCGCCGGGTTACTCAGCCGACACGCAAGTGACGGCCACAGCGAGGAGGACCCCGTGAGCGAGAGTCCCGTGGGCGACAGCCCCGTGAGCGGACGCGTCTGGCGCCGCGCCCTGGTCACCGGCGGAGCCGGATTCGTGGGATCCCACCTGTGCGCCCGGCTCCTCGGCGCCGGCACGGACGTCGTGTGCCTCGACAACCTGGCCACCGGCTCCCGCGCCAACGTGGCCGACCTGGAGCGGCACCGCGGCTTCCGGTTCGTCCACGCCGACGCCACCGACCCGGCCGCCCTGCGCCGCCTGCCCGGACGCTTCGACCTGGTCCTGCACTTCGCCTGCCCGGCCTCGCCCGCCGACTACCTCCGGCTGCCCCTGGAGACCCTCGACGTCGGCAGCACCGGCACCCGCAACGCGCTGGAGCGGGCCCGCGCCGACGGCGCCCGCTTCCTGCTCGCCTCCACCTCCGAGGTCTACGGCGACCCCCTGGAGCACCCGCAGCGCGAGACGTACTGGGGCAACGTCAACCCGATCGGCCCGCGCAGCGTCTACGACGAGTCCAAGCGCTTCGCCGAGGCCCTGGTCACCGCCCACCGCCACGTGCACGGCACCGACGCCGCCATCGTCCGCATCTTCAACACCTACGGCCCCCGCATGCGCACCGGTGACGGCCGTGCCGTCCCCACCTTCATCGCCCAGGCCCTGGACGGCATGCCGCTCACCGTCGCCGGCGACGGCGGCCAGACCCGCTCCCTGTGCTACGTCGACGACACCGTCGACGGCGTCCTGGCTCTCGCCGCGTCCGGCGAGAGCGGGCCGGTGAACATCGGCGGCGCCGACGAGATCACCATGCTGGAGCTGGCCCGCCGCGTCGTCGAGCTCACCGGCTCCGGCTCCCGCATCCGCTTCGTCGACCGCCCCGTCGACGATCCCGGACGGCGCAAGCCCGACACCACCCTGGCCAGGGAACGGCTCGGCTGGCAGCCGAAGGTCGGCTGGAGCGAGGGGCTGGAGCGGACCATCGGCTGGTTCGCGCACTCCGTGGCCGCGTAGCGGCGATGTGCCCGGATTGCTCACTTTCCGTAATGAGTGCGCTCATTTCCGGAATTGAGTTGCCTCCAAGTGTTTGACCCAGCCGCCCCGCGGCACCCGCGAGACCGGAGAGACCACAGAAGCCGGAGAGACCACAGAAGCCGGAGAGACCCCGGTAAGCCGGAGAGACCCCAGTAAGTCGGAGAGACCCCAGCAGTCCCCCGGGACGGAGCACACCCCATGCGCATCCTCGGTATCAACGCCCTGTTCCACGACCCGGCCGCCGCGCTCGTCGTCGACGGCCGGACCGTCGCGGCCGCCGAGGAAGAGCGCTTCAGCCGCCGCAAGCACGGCAAGCGGCCGGTGCCCTTCTCGGCGTGGGAGGTGCCCGAGCTGTCGGCGCGGTGGTGCCTGGAGCACGCCGGGGTGCGGCCGGAGGAGTTGGACGCCGTCGCGTACTCCTTCGATCCCAAACTGGCCCGGCCCGCCCGCGACATGGGTCTCGACGACCCCTGGGACCCGCTGCGGCTCGAGTACGCCCGCCGCGCGCCCCAGTTCCTCGCCGAGGCGCTGCCCGGCCTCGACCCCGACCAGGTCGTCTTCGTCCCGCACCACGTGGCCCACGCCGCCTCCGCCGGACCGGCCTCACCCCACCCCGACAACGACGTCCTCGTCCTCGACGGGCGCGGCGAGTCCGCCTCCCACCTGGCCGGCCGCTACCGCGACGGCAAGCTCGACACCCTCGCCACGCAGGCGCTCCCGCACTCGCTCGGCCTCGTCTACGAGGAACTGACCGAGCACCTCGGTTTCCTGCGCAGCAGCGACGAGTACAAGGTGATGGCCCTCGCCTCCTACGGGAAACCCCGGTTCCTGGACCGACTGCGCGAGCACGTCCACGCCACCGGCGACGGCGGCTTCCGCGCCCACGGCGTCGACTGGGCGGCCCTCGCGCCGCCGCGCGCCAAGGGCGAGGACTGGACCGAGGACCACGCGGACCTCGCGGCGAGTACCCAGGCCGTGCTGGAGGAACTGCTCCTAGAACTCGTCCACTGGCTGCACCGCGAGGCCGGCGGCCAGGCCCTCACCATGGCGGGCGGCGTGGCGCTGAACTGCGTCGCCAACTCGAAGATCGCCGCCCGCGGCCCGTACCGGAACGTGTGGGTGCAGCCCGCCGCCGGCGACGCCGGCACCGCCCTCGGCAGCGCCCTGCACGTCGCCGCCGCCCAGGAGGGCGCCGCCCCCGAACCGATGCCCGGCGCCGACCTCGGCCGCGGCTGGAGCGACGACGAGATCCGCGCCTGGCTGGAGACGGCCGCGATCCCGTACGAGGAGCCGGACGACATCGCCGAGACGGTCGCCGAGGAACTGGCCCGCGACGGTGTCGTCGCCTGGTTCCAGGGCCGCAGCGAGTTCGGGCCCCGTGCCCTCGGGCACCGCTCCCTGATGGCCCACCCCGGCCGCGCGGAGAACCTGGAACGCCTCAACCACGTCAAGGGACGCGAGGAGTTCCGGCCGGTCGCGCCGATGGTGCTGGCCGACCGCGCCGCCGACATCTTCACCGGCCCGATCCCGAGCCCGTACATGCTCTTCGTGCACGACGTCGCCCCCGCCTGGCGGGACCGCATCCCGGCCGTCGTGCATGTCGACGGCACCGCCCGCATCCAGACCGTCGAGGAGCGCCGCGAGCCGCTGGTCGCGCGGATGCTGGCCGCCTTCGAGAAGCGCACCGGACTGCCCGTGGTCGTCAACACCAGCCTCAACACCGCCGGCCGGCCCATGGTCGACGACCCGCGCGACGCCCTGGAGTGCTTCGGCTCCGCGCCCGTGGACCTGCTCGCCATCGGCCCGTTCGCGGTGCGCCGGGGAAGGGCGTTCGGATGAGCGGCGCTCCCGTGACCGGCAGCCCCATGACCGGCTACGCCGTGGTCGTCCCCACGCTCGCACGCGCGACGCTGGCCGACTGCCTGGCCGCGCTGGCCGCCGCGACCGGACCCGGCCCCGACGAGATCGTCCTCGTCGACGACCGGCCCGGACCGGACGCCGACCCGCGGGCGCTGGAGCACCCCCTGACCGTCCTGGGCGACCTGCGCGAGCGCACGGTGGTGCTGCGCAGCGGCGGACGGGGGCCCGCCGCCGCCCGCAACACCGGCATCCGCGCGGTCACCGCGCCCTGGACCGCCTTCCTCGACGACGACGTCCAGGTCGGCCCGCACTGGTGCGACCAACTGGTCCAGGACCTCGCCGAGGCGGCCCCCGACACCGGTGCCGTGCAGGGCGTGATCGCCGTGCCGCTGCCCGGCGAACGCCGCCCCACCGACTGGGAGCGCGGCACCGCCGGCCTCGCCCGGGCGCAGTGGATCACCGCCGACATGGCCTACCGCACCGACGTGCTGAAGCAGGTCCACGGCTTCGACGAACGCTTCCCCCGCGCCTTCCGCGAGGACGCCGACCTGGCGCTGCGCGTCCTCGACGCCGGCTGGCGCATCCGGCGGGGCCGCCGCACCACCCGCCACCCCGTGCGCGACGCCTCCCGCTGGGTGTCCCTCAAGCAGCAGCGCGGCAACGCCGACGACGCGCTGATGCGCCGCCTGCACGGCCCCGACTGGTGGGCCAAGGCGGTGGCCCCCAGGGGTCGCATCCGCCGCCACGCGGCGATCACCGCCGCCGGGCTCGCCGCCCTCGCGCTCGCCGCCGCCGGCCGTCCCAGGGCCGCCGCGGTCGCCGGGCTCGGCTGGGCCGCGGGCACCGCCGAGTTCGCCTGGGCCCGCATCGCCCCGGGTCCGCGCACCCGCGACGAGGTCACCACCATGCTGGCGACCAGCGCGCTCATCCCGCCCGCCGCGACCTGGCACCGGCTGGCCGGCGAGTGGCGGCACCGCGGCGCCCGGGCCTGGCGGGAGGTGGCGGCATGAGCCCCGTCAAGACCGTGCTCTTCGACCGCGACGGCACCCTCGTCCACGACGTGCCCTACAACGGCGACCCGGACCGGGTCCGCCCCGTCGACGGCGCCCGCGAGGCGGTGGCGCTGCTGCGCGAACACGACATCCGCGTCGGCGTCGTCACCAACCAGTCCGGCGTCGCCCGCGGCCTCATCACCGACACCGACGTCCGCAACGTCAACCGGCGGATCGACGAACTCGTCGGCCCCTTCGACGTCTGGGCGGTCTGCCCGCACGGCCCCGACGACGGCTGCCACTGCCGCAAGCCGCAGCCCGGCATGATCCTCTGGGCCGCCGGCCGCGTCTGCACCGCGCCCGCCGACTGCGTCGTCATCGGCGACATCGGCGCGGACATGGAGGCCGCCGAACGCGCCGGCGCCCACGGCATCCTCGTCCCCAACGACCGGACCCGCCCCGCGGAGACGAGGGCCGCCGCGCACGTCGCCCCCAACCTCCTGACCGCCGTACGGGCAGTCCTCGACGGCCCGCCCGAGGGCAGGGTCCTGGTGGACGAGCGGCCCATCGAGGCGGCGTTCGACGCGGGCACCCCGGGTTCCGCCCACGTCCCCCGCCGGCCGGCCCCCGGTGCCGAAGCGGCCCGCACGCGTACCGCCGTCGACACCCGCGGGAGGCCGCGATGAAGGCCCTGGTCACCCGGCTCGACAGCTTCGGCGACGTGCTGCTCGCCGGTCCCGCCGTGCGGGCCGTGGCCGCCCGCGCCGACCACGTCACGATGCTGTGCGGATCGCGCGGCGCGCCCGCCGCCCGCCTGCTGCCCGGCGTGGACGAGGTGCTGGTCTGGGACGCGCCGTGGGGCGGGTTCCAGCCGCCCGACGTCGACCGGGCCGACATCGACGCCCTCGTGGACCGGATCGACGCCGACACGGCGCTGATCCTCACCTCCTTCCACCAGTCCCCGCTGCCCACCGCCCTGGTGCTGCGCCTGGCCGGCGTCCGGCACATCGCCGCGGACAGCGTGGACTACCCCGGCTCCCTGCTCGACCTGCGTCACCGGCGCGCCCCGCACGCCCACGAGGCCGAGGCGGCGCTGGACCTCGCCGAGGCGGCGGGCTTCCCGTGCCCCGACGACGGGCGCCTGCGGGTGTGCGCCCCGCCCCGCACCGACGACCTGACCGGCCCCGGCCCGTACGTCGTCCTCCACCCGGGCGCCAGCGTCCCCGCCCGCGCCTGGAGCGCCGAGCGCAGCGCCGAGGCGGTCCGCGAACTGGCCGCCGCCGGGCACCGCGTGCTGGTCACCGGCGGCCCCGACGAGCGCGACCTCACCGCGTACGTCGCCGGCGAGCACGGCACCGACCTCGGCGGCCGGACCGAGGCCCCGGAACTGTCCGGCGTCCTCGCGGGCGCGTCCGTCGTCGTCACCGGCAACACCGCGCCCGCCCACCTCGCCGCCGCCGTCGGCACCCCGGTCGTGTCGCTGTTCGCCCCGGTCGTACCGGCCGAGCGCTGGCGGCCGTACGGCGTCCCGTACGTGCTGCTCGGCGACCAGGACGCGCCCTGCGCCGACAGCCGGGCCCGGGACTGCCCCGTCCCCGGCCACCCCTGCCTGAACACCGTCACGGCCACCGACGTGGCCGCCGCCGTCGAGAAACTCCTGGGGGAGGCATGAGGATCCTCATCTGGCACGTGCACGGGTCGTGGACCACGGCCTTCGTACAGGGCCCGCACACCTACCTCGTCCCCGTCACCCCGGACCGCGGACCCGACGGCCTCGGCCGCGCCCGCACCTGGGACTGGCCCGACTCCGTGATCGAAGTACCGCCGGAGCGGCTGCGGGACGAGCACATCGACCTGGTGATCGTCCAGCGCCCGCACGAACTCGCCCTGGTCGACCAGTGGCTGGGCCGCCGCCCGCCGACGGTCTACCTGGAGCACAACGCGCCCGACGGCGACGTCCCCGACACCCGCCATCCCGCCGCCGACCTCCCCGGCACCACCCTCGTCCACGTCACCCACTTCAACCGGCTGATGTGGGACGCGGGCCCGGCCGAGACGACCGTCATCGAACACGGCATCGTCGACCCCGGCCACCGCTGGACCGGCGAGCTGGAACGCGCCGCCGTCGTCGTCAACGAGCCGATCCGGCGCGGCCGTACGACCGGCACCGACCTGCTCCCCGAGTTCTCCCGCGCCGCCCCGCTCGACGTGTTCGGCATGCGCACCGAGGGCCTCGCCGAACACATCGGCGTCGACCCCGACCGCTGCCGCACCCAGGACGTCCCCCAGAGCGACCTGCACACCGAACTGGCCCGCCGCCGCGTCTACGTCCACCCCGTCCGCTGGACCTCCCTCGGACTGTCCCTCCTGGAGGCCATGCACCTCGGCATGCCCGTGGTCGCCCTCGCCACCACCGAGGTCACCGAGGCCGTCCCCCCGGGCGCCGGAGTGGTCTCCAACCGCATCGACGTACTGACCGACGCCGTACGCGACTTCCTCGCCGACCCGCTGCACGCGCGGACCGTCGGCGACGGGGCCCGTGCGGCGGCCCTGTCCCGCTACGGGCTGTCCCGCTTCCTGGACGACTGGGAGCGGCTGCTGAAGGAGGTGACCCGATGAGGATCGCCATGGTGTCCGAGCACGCGAGCCCGCTCGCCGCGCTCGGCGGCGTCGACGCCGGTGGACAGAACGTCTACGTGGCCCGCCTCACCGAGGAGTTGGCCAAGCGCGGCCACGACGTCACGGTCTACACCCGCCGTGACGCCACCGACCTGCCCGACCGGGTGCCGCTGCCCGGCGGCGCGGTCGTCGAGCACGTGCCGGCCGGACCACCCCGCACGGTCCCCAAGGACGAACTCTTCCCGCACATGCCCGCCTTCGGCGCCCACCTGGCCCGCGCCTGGGCCCGCGAGCGGCCCGACGTCGTGCACGCCCACTTCTGGATGTCCGGCATGGCCTCCCAGATCGGCGCCCGGCCGCTCGGCATCCCGCTCGTGCAGACCTTCCACGCCCTCGGCACCGTCAAGCGCCGCCACCAGGGCATGCGGGACACCAGCCCCTACGAACGCATCGGCATCGAACGGCAGATCGGCCGCTCCTGCGAACGGGTCCTGGCCACCTGCACCGACGAGGTCGTGGAACTCGGCGACATGGGCGTACCGCCCCGCCAGGTCTCCGTCGTGCCCTGCGGCGTGGACGCCGAGCACTTCAGCCCGACCGCCGACACCGGCCGCACCCCCGACCGCAAGCAGCGCCACCGGCTGCTCGCCTGCGGTCGGCTCGTCCCGCGCAAGGGCTACGACCAGGCCATCCGCGCCCTCGCCCACGTCCCCGACACCGAACTCCTCATCGCGGGCGGCCCGCCCGCCGGCGGCCTCGACGCCGACCCCGAGGCACAGCGCCTGACCGCGCTCGCCCGCCGCACCGGCGTCGCCGACCGTGTCCGGCTGCTCGGCGCGGTCGACCCCGAGGACATGCCCGCCCTGCTCCGCAGCACGGACCTGGTGCTGTGCACCCCCGTCTACGAGCCCTTCGGCATCGTGCCGCTGGAGGCGATGGCGTGCGGCGTACCCGTCCTCGCCACCGACGTCGGCGGCCACCGCGACTCCGTCGCCGACGGGACCACCGGCCGCCTGGTCGCCCCGCAGGACCCCGACGCCATCGCGGACGCCGCCCGCGAACTCCTCGCCGACGAACGGCTGCGCCGCCAGTACGGCCGCAACGGCCGCGAACGCGTCCTGAGGCACTACACGTGGGCGCGCGTCGCCGACGGCGCGGAACAGGTGTACCGCCTGACCCTCGCCGACCACGCACTGTCGAAGGAGGTCGCCTGATGACCGTGCACCCGCCCGTCGTGGACCACTGCGACGAACTCCAGGACGCCCTGCGGGCGTTCCGCGCCAACGCGCACGTCACCCAGCGCTGGGGCGAACGGCTCGCGGCCGTCCTCGGCGGCGGCGGCCGGCTGCTGGCCGCGGGCAACGGCGGCAGCGCCGCCCAGGCCCAGCACCTCACCGCGGAGCTGGTCGGCCGCTACCGGGACGACCGGCCCCCGTTCTCCGCCATCGCCCTGCACGCCGACACCTCCTCGACCACCGCCATCGCCAACGACTACGGCGTGGACGAGGTGTTCGCCCGCCAGGTCCGCGCCCACGGCCGCGAGGGCGACGTACTGATGCTGCTTTCCACGTCCGGCGCCAGCGCCAACCTGCTGTCCGCCGCCGACGCGGCCCGCGCGGCCGGCGTACGGGTGTGGGCGCTGACCGGCTGCGCGCCCAACCCGCTGATGGCGGGCAGCGACGAGTCGCTGTGCGTGGACGCCGCCTCGACGGCCACCGTCCAGGAGATCCACCTGGTCGCCGTCCACATGATCTGCGCGGCCTTCGACGCGGCCCTGGAACGGGGCGTACGCGGAAAGAGGGCGGGGAGGTGACGGGACGGATGACGGGACGCACGACCGGCAAGGCGCCCCTGGTCGTGGTCGGCGACGCCCTGCTCGACCGCGACCTGTCCGGCTCCGCCGACCGGCTTGCCCCCGACGCGCCGGTCCCGGTGGTCGCCGAGTGCGCCGAACGCGTACGTCCGGGCGGCGCCGCCCTCGCCGCGTACCTCGCCGCCCGCGACGGCCGCGAAGTCACGCTGATCACGGGCATGGGCGACGACCCGGCCGGCCGGGCCCTGCGCGAACTGCTGGAACCCTGGCTGACGCTGATCCCCCTGCCGCTGACCGGCACCCTGCCCGAGAAGACCCGCGTCCTGGCGCAGGACCGGCCCGTCGTCCGCCTCGACCGCGGCGGCGGCCGGGTCCGCGAGGCCACCGACGAGGCCCGCGCGGCGCTGCGCTCCGCCCGGGCCGTCCTCGTCTCCGACTACGGCCGCGGTGCCGCCGACGCGCTGCGGGACGTACTGGCCGAGCGCCCGCCGCTGGTCTGGGACCCGCATCCGCGCGGCGGCCCGCCGGTGCCCGGCACCCGGCTGGTGACGCCCGCGGAGAAGGAGGCCCTCGGATTCGCGCCGCGCGACGGCCGGCCGGGCGGGGGACTGCGCGCCGCCGCGCACAACGCCGCCGCCCTCGTCCGGGACTGGCGGGTGGCCGCGGTGACCGTGACCCTGGGCTCCCGCGGCGCCCTCCTCTCCTACGGCGAACACCCCCTGCTCGTCCCCGCACCCGCGGCCCACCACGGCGACTCCTGCGGCGCGGGCGACCGGTTCGCCGCCACCGCCGCCGGGCTGCTCGCCGACGGGGCGCTGGTGGGGGAGGCCGTCGAGGGCGCGGTGGGCGCCGCGACGGCGTTCGTCGCCGCCGGCGGCGCGGGTGCCCTGCCGCCCGCCGGGGACGGCCCGGAGACCGCCGGGCAGCCCGACACCGACGACCCGCTCGCCCTGGCCGCCCGCGTCCGCGCCCAGCACGGCACGGTGGTCGCCGCGGGCGGCTGCTTCGACCTGCTCCACGCCGGACACGTCGGCCTCCTCCAGGCCGCCCGGCGGCTCGGCGACTGCCTGGTCGTCTGCGTCAACTCGGACGCCTCCGTGCGGCGCCGCAAGGGCGACGGCCGTCCCGTCAACCCCCTCGCCGACCGGGTCCGCGTGCTGCGCGCCCTCGCGTGTGTGGACGCCGTCGCCGTCTTCGACGAGGACACCCCCGAACGCCTCCTCGGCGACCTGCGCCCCGACGTCTGGGTCAAGGGCGGCGACTACGCAGGCGCGGACCTGCCCGAGGCCGCCCTCCTCCAGGAATGGGGCGGGCAGGCGGTCCTCCTGCCCTACCTGGACGGCCGTTCCTCCACGGCCCTGATGGCCCGCGCGGCAGAGGGAGTGCGATGACCCACGCCACGCCGGACCGGGCCCGCGACGGCGCCCCGCCCGAACCCGGCGGCGGGGCGCGGCCCCGGGTGCTGGTGCTGCGGGCCCTCGGGCTCGGGGACCTGCTCGCCGGGGTCCCCGCCCTCCGCGCGCTGCGCCGGGCGTACTCCGGCCACGAACTGGTGCTGGCCACCCCCGCCGAGCTGGCGCCCGTGGTCGCCGCGACCGGTGCCGTGGACCGGCTGCTGCCCGCCGCCGAGCCTGGCCGTGCCGTCCCGCGCGCCCTCGACTGGACCGGACCGCCGCCCGACGTCGCCGTCGACCTCCACGGCAACGGCCCGCCCAGCCACCGCCTGCTCATGGGCCTCGGCCCGCGGAAACTGCTGGCCTTCGCGCACCCGGAGACGCCCGAGGTGGACGGGCCGCCCTGGTACGCCGAGGAGCACGAACGGGACCGGTGGTGCCGGTTGCTGGAGGCGTACGGCATCGACGCCGACCCGGCCGACCTGCGCCTGCCCCGCCCGCAGGCACCGTCCCCCGCGCCGGGAGCCGTCGTCCTGCACCCCGGCGCCGGCGCCCCTTCCCGCTGCTGGCCCGTGGAACGGTACGCGGCCGTGGCGGAAGCACTGCGCGCACGAGGACGCCGGGTCGTCGTCACCGGGGGAGCGGACGAGGGGGACCTCGTGGCGCGGCTGGCCAAGCTCGCCCACCTGCCCGACACGGACGTCTTCGGCGGCGGCCTCCCCTACGACCGGCTCTCCGCCCTGGTGGCCGGCGCCCGCGCCGTCGTCAGCGGCGACACCGGCATCGCCCACCTCGCCGTGGCCCACGCCACGCCCTCCGTCACCCTCTTCGGCCCCGTACCGCCCAGCCGCTGGGGCCCGCCCGACCACCCCCGCCACCGCGCCCTGTGGCACCCGGGCCCGGACGGCGACCCGCACGGCCACGAGACCGACCCCGCGCTGCTGCGGATCGGCACCGACGACGTACTGGACGCGCTAGACGTACTGGACGCGCTCGGAGCCCCGGACGCTCCGGGAGCGGCCCCAGCCCTGGGAGAGGCACCATGAACCACGCCACGGACCGCGGCCCGACGACCACCCGGGAACGCACCAGCTCCGACCACGCCGAACCCGCCCCCGTCGGCGTCGTCATCGCCACCCGCAACCGCTCGGCGAGCCTCGCCGTCACCGTGCGGAACCTGCTCGCCCTGCCCGAACGGCCCCAGGTCCTCGTCGTCGACAACGCCTCCACCGACGACACCCCCGCCATGCTCGCCGGCGACTTCCCGCAGGTCCGGGTGGTCTCCCTGCCGTTCAACCGCGGCGCCCTCGCCCGCACCCACGGTGTCCGCGCTCTCGACACCCCGTACGTGGCGTTCAGCGACGACGACTCCTGGTGGGCACCCGGCGCCCTCGCAGCCGCCGCCCGGCACTTCGACGCCCACCCGAGGCTCGGCCTCCTCTCCGCCCGCACCCTCGTCGGCCCCGCCGACGACGCGGACCCCCTCAACGACCTGCTCGCCGACTCGCCCCTCGGCACGGCCACCGACCTGCCCGGCACCCAGGTGCTCGGCTTCCTCGGCTGCGCCGCCGTCGCCCGCCGCACCGCCTACCTCGACGCCGGCGGCTACCACCCCCTGCTCTTCTTCGGCGCCGAGGAGACCCTCCTCGCCTACGACCTCGCCGCCCGCGGCTGGGGCGTCACCCACTGCCCCGACGTGCTCGCCCACCACCACCCGGACCCCGGCCCCCGCACCGGCCGCCCGGCCGTCGTTCTCCGCAACGAACTGCTCACCGCCTGGCTGCGCCGCCCCCTGCCGTACGCGCTGGCCCGCACCCGCGCCCTCGCCGCCGAGGCCCGCCGCGACCCGCACGCCCGGCGTGCCCTGCGCGAGACGCTCACCCGCCTGCCCGCCGCCCTGCGCGCCCGCAGGCCCCTGCCCCCGCACGTGGAGCGCGCGGCCCGCCTGCTGGACACGGTGAACGGAGCGGCCTCATGACGGACACCCGCACCACCGTCGTCGTCATCACCCACAACCGGCGCCCCGAACTCCTGCGCACCCTGGACCGTCTCGCCGAACTCCCGGAGCGGCCCCCGGTGATCGTCACCGACAACGCCTCCACCGACGACACCGCCTCCGCCGTCGCCCGCCACCACCCCGAGGTCAGACTCCTGCGCCCCGGCCGCAACCTCGGCGCCGTGGGCCGCAACCTGGCCGTCCGCCAGGTCCGCACCCCCTACGTCGCCTTCTGCGACGACGACTCCTGGTGGGCGCCGGGCTCCCTGTCCGGCGCCGCCGACCTGCTCGACCGGTACCCGGCGGTCGGCTCGGTCACCGCCCGCATCCTCGTCGAACCGGACGGCACCGAGGACCCCATCGTCAAGGAACTGCGCGACTCACCCGTACCCCGCCCGGGCTGGCTCCCGGGACCGGCCCTCGGGTCGTTCCTCGCCGCCGCGACCGTGCTGCGCGCCGACGCCTTCCGGGCCGCGGGCGGCTTCCACCCCCGGCTGTGGCTGGGCGGCGAGGAGGAACTGCTCGCCGCGGACCTGGCGGCGGACGGCTGGTGGCTGACGTACGCCGACGACCTGACGATCCACCACCACCCGTCCGTCGTAAGGGACCCGACCCTGCGGCGGGCCCACGGCATCCGCAACACCCTGTGGTTCACCTGGCTGCGCCGCCCGGCCGGCCCCGCCCTGCGCCGTACCCTCCACCTGGCCCGCACCGTCCCCCGGGACACCGCGTCCCTGCGCGCCTTCGCCGAGGCGACGGCCGCCCTGCCGTGGGTACTGCGCGAGCGCCGGGTACTGCCACCGGAGGTCGAGGCCCGTCTGCGCTCGCTGGAACCGGCCCAGCGCGACTCCAAGGCCCGCAGCTACACGGGCTGACCGGCCCCTGCCACCGCCCGCCGCCACACACGGGCCGGCCCCGCGCCGAGGGGACGCGGGGCCGGTTCACGTATTCAACTGTTCCCGCGTTCCCGCGTTCCCGCGTTCCCGCGTTCCCGCGTTCCCCCGTTCCCGCGTTCCCGCGTTCCCGCGTTCCCGCGTTCCCGCGTTCCCGCGTTCCCGCATTCACGGATTCACGCGGACGCAGGGCGAACCGCCGCCTAGCCTTCCGACCACCGGCACAGCAGCCGGAACGACGCGAACAGCGTCACCGGCCACACCGCGGCGAACGCCCAGATCACGCCGGGCGCGGACGTGGCGATGCCGGTCACCAGCAGGGTGACCGACAGGGCCAGCAGCAGGAGGACGGTCAGGGTGCGCGGGCGGTAGGACACCAGCTGGGTGAGGTCGGGGCGGCGGCTGAGCCGCAGGGTGCGCAGGCGCCGGTCCAGCCGGCGGTCGCGGCTCAGCGCCCGCTCCACCTCGTCGAGTATGCGTTGCTCGTGATCTGAGAGTCGGTCGATGCTCACGATGTCTCCTCCCGGGGGCGGACCGACGCTCGACCGAGTGCCCGCGCCGCCCGGGGGCTAACCGACCTGCCGCGTCCCCAGAGCCGCCACGAGACCGTCCGCCGAGTCCGCCGCCGCGTCCGCCGCCCGGAACCCGGCGCCGATCCGCCCGGCCTCCTCCCGCCCGCGGGTCAGGCACCAGTCCCACCAGCGCTCCAGCACCCGGCCCGTCATCCGTTCCGCGGCCACCAGCGCCGGCCAGCCGCAGGCACGGGCCTGTGCCGTCACCTTCGCCCCGCCCTCGACGGGATCAACGGCCAGCGCCGGCGTCCCGGCCCGCAGCGACAGGACCAGCCCGTGCAGCCGGTCGGTGACGACCACGTCCAGCCGGGCCAGTACCGCCTCCAGCTGCGCCGGTGTCCCGCACAGCCGCCAGTCGTGCGCGTCGAGCCGGGTCTCCAGTTCCAGCCGGGCGCAGTCCTTGCCGGCCAGCCAGCGGGTCAGCCCGGTGGCGACCTCCTCGTGCCGCCGCTGACCGCCGTACTCGTGCTGGCCGTGGGTGAGGACGACCCCGGCGACCGGCCGGGCGGGCAGGGCGGGCGCGCGGGCGGCCAGGTCCGGGGTCGGATCCGTGCCGGCGGCGTCCCGGGCCAGCACCCGGTGGAAGCCGGTGACGGCGGGGGAGCCGGGGTCGATCACGGAGACGCCGACGGCGATCCGCACACAGTGCGCGAACCGCCGGTGCAACTCCTCGACCTGCCATCCGTGGACGGGCCCGCACACGAAGACCAGCCGGGTGTACGCCGCCGGGTCCAGGTCCGCGAAATGGGGCCCCTCAGCCCGGAACCCCGGGCTCCACACGACGTCGTACGCGAGCCCGGCGCTCCCCAGCACCTCCTCCACCCGCCACAGCGCGAGGACGTCCCCGGCGGTCGCCTCCCCGTGCAGGAAGCTGAACCAGCCGGTCACCAGGATCTTGTCTCGTCCGTGCACAGTGCGCACGGGTGCCCCGGGGCGGGTACGGCAATCACGGGCGCCCGCCACACCGTCGTGGCCCGACCGTGGAAGCCGGACGACGCCCTCGTCGTCGAACCCTTCGGTCCCTCGCCGGGGCACAGCGGGACGAGGGCGCGGCGGAAGGGGAGCGGATGCCGGCGGCGACGCACCCGGAGCGGCGTACGACATCCGTTTCGGGACGGTACGCGGCTGACGTGGAGAGGGGGCGTTGCGGGCCGCTCGTGGAGGCCCGCAACGCCCCCCGGTCTGTCACCCGAGGGTTACTCAGGAGCCTTGCGTGGTGGACACACTGCGGACGGTTCCGCCGGGCACGCGTGCGCGGCGGTGGAGGGAGCGGCGGGTCTGGTGCGGATGAGCCCGAACATGAGTCTCCTCAAGCTTTGCCGGTGGGGGGTCGCACGGGCGTGGGGGGTTGCACGGGGGTCTCGGGACAGACCCCCGTATGCCCGGGCGAGCGGCACGTGCTCACGCTAGGACCGGCGGCGGGAGCGTCCCAATGAGGGAACCCCCTAAGGGCGTAGGGCAGGGAAAACCCTCGGTCGGCCTTCGGCAAACCCCGCGGGTTCACCTGGCCGCCGGGCCCGCGTTCACCGCGCGGACGCGCGCCCGGCACCTCGGCAGGCCGACGGACGGGTGGCCGGGGACAGACCGGTGGTGGCCGTCCTCGCCCGCCCCGCGTCATGCCTCCCGCGAGCCCGCCGCCAGTCTGACGATGTCGACCCGGGACCGGATCCCCAGCTTGCGGTAGACCCGGGTCAGCGTCGCCTCGACGGTCTTGACGCTGACGAACAGGCGGCCGGCGATCTCCCGGTTGGTGGCGCCCTCCATGACCAGCGCGGCCACCTGACGCTCCATCGGGGCGAGCCCCGCCAGCGCGTCGGGGACGGTGGTCCGGGCCGGGGGCGGCCCGGCAGCCCGGGCCGCGACCGCGGCCTCCACCTGCCGCAGCCAGGGCAGCGCACGGCAGCGCCGGAACAGCCGCGCCGCCTCGTCGTACGTCGTCGTCCCCGGCCCCCGGTCCGCCCGGAGCCCCGCCAGCGCGAAGGCGGCCCGTGCCTCCTCCAGGCCGTAACCCAGTCCGGCGAGCCGTTCCCGCGCCGACGTCAACCGCGTGACGGCGGCCCGGTGTTCGCCCCGCGCCGCACGCACCAGAGCCTCGGACCGGTCCAGTACGGCGAGCACGCTCCCGCGCCCCAGCCGCAGCGCGTGCGCGCGCGTGACCTCGATGACGTCCAGGGCCTCGGCCGGCTCCCCGGTCCGCACCAGCGCCTCGGCGAGGTCGCCCTGCCACCGCCCGCGCGCCGGGTCGGTGATGCCGGCGCCCGCCTCCAGCTCCCGTACCCGGCGCAGCGCCCGCACCGCCGCCTCCGCGTCGCCGGCGACCAGGCTCGCGTGGCCCAGCGCGGCCAGCGCCCGCGACAGGTACACGGCGTCACCGTCCTCCTCGGCCCGCCGCACCGCCTCGCGCGCCAGCGTGAGCGCCCGGTCCACGTCCCCGCCGGCCGCCTCCGCGAGCGCGGCCTGCATCGCGCCGGCGCCCTCCCCGATACCCGCGTCCCGGGCCAGCGTCAGGCTCTCCCGGGCCAGCTCCAGGGCCCGGCCGCAGTGCCCGGAGTGCAGCTCGGTCTCGGCCAGGAAGCGCAGGTAGTGCACCTCGCTCTCGGCCATGCCGCGTCGGCGCACCTCGCGCAGCAGCCCGGTGACGGCGGTGCGCGCCTCGGCCAGCCGGTCGCTCATCACCAGCCACCGGAACCGGGAGGAACCCGCCCCGTTGTGGTGGCAGGCCACCCGTGCGTCCTGCGGCTCCGCCAGGGCCCGCTCGATGGTCGCCGGGGCGTCCGGATGCCCCATCAGCGTCTCGGCCTGCGCCTGGAACGCCAGCGCGAGCAGTTCGGTGCGCCGGTCCCCGGCGCGGGCCGCCAGCCGGGCGGCGTGCGCGGCCTCCTCGCGGCCCTGCGCGAAGTCGCCCTGCACCACCAGGGAGCGCCAGGCCAGCTGGTAGTGGACCAGGGCGAGCAGGCGCGGGTCGTCGCCCGCGTCGGCCAGGGCCTGCGGGAAGACGGCGTCGACGTCGCCGATGGCCTGTCCGGCGGCCTCGATCACCACCATCCAGGCCCGTACCCGCTCGCCGGGCGCGCCGGCCCGGGTCAGCACCTCGCGGGCGATGTCCCGGGCGAGGTCCGGCTCGCCCGCCGTGATGGCGTCCTCGGCGGCCGTGAGCCGGCGTTCGTCCGGTCCCGGCGGGCCGTCCGCGGGGGTGTGCCGGGCCGCGAGCAGCCCCAGCGACGCGGCGACCGAAGGCGCCCCGCGGTCCCGGGCCAGCGCGGCCGCCTCGGCCAGCCGGGCCGCCACCTCCGGGTCGGTGCCGGTGGTGGCCAGGGCCAGGTGCCGGGCGCGTTCGATCGGGTCGGAGGCCGCCGTGGAGAGCGCGGCGTGCGCGGCCCGCCGCTCCGGCGCGGGTGCCTCCGCGTACAGCGCGGCCGAGATCAGCGGATGCGCGAACCGTACGGCCGGACCTTCCGGGTCGGTCGCCAGCAGCCCCAGCGCCGCCGCCTGCGCCGTCTCGGCCTCGGCGTTCTCCCGGCCGGCCGCGTGCAGCAGCGCCGGGGTGGGGCGGGCGCCGGCGCTGGCCACCAGGAGGGTGCGGCGGGCCTCGTCCGACAGCATCTCCAGGCGGGAGAGGACCAGGGCGCGCAGGGACGTCGGCACCGGCAGCGGCTCGCCCGGCCGGGGCGGGGTGGGGCTCTCGGCCAGCGCCCGGCCCAGCTCCAGCGCGAACAGCGGATTGCCGCCGCTGGTGCGGTGGATGTCGCGGACCGTGGAGCGGGGCAGGCCCGAGTAGCCGCGCTCGTCGAGCAGCGCCGACACCTGGGCCCGGTTCAGCGGGCCCAGGCGGACCGCGCGGGTGTCCGGCGGGGACGCGCTCAGGTGACGGTCGTAGGCCGCGCCCTCCGCCTGCGGCCCCTCGGTGCGCACCGCGCACAGCAGCCGTACCGGGGCGTCGCCCAGGCGGCGGGCGGCGAAGCCGAGGAGTTCGGCGCTGGCCGGGTCGAGCCACTGCAGGTCGTCGGCGACGACCAGGACCGGACCCTCGGCGGCGAGGGCGCGCAGCGCGGAGAGCACGGCCAGGCGCAGCGCGAGCCCGTCGCGCTGGAGTGTGGACTCGCCGCGGCCGGTGAGCGCCGACTCCAGGGCGGTGCGCTGGGCGGCGGGCAGGGCGTGGGACACCTGGTCCAGGACGAGGCCCAGGAGGTCCGCGAGGGCGAGGAAGGGGAGATGCGATTCGGACTCGGTGGCCGAGCAGCGCAACACGGTGCGGGCGGTGCGGGCGTATTCCGCGGCCAGCGTCCGCAGCACGGTCGACTTTCCGATTCCGGCGGGGCCGTGCAGCAGCACGCTTCCCCCTCGGGTGAGCTGCTCGCGCGCCGCGCCGAACGACTCCTCCCGCCCGATGACCAGGTCGGAACGGCGCCCGGCAGACTCCGCGAAGTCCCGTCGCACGGTGACCGCTCCCCTCGTATGTCGTGTCCCGGCCAATGTTAGGCAACGTCCCATTGCATGACGGCGGGACGATGAGGTGAGGGAAATAACAAGGCGGCCAAAACGAATAGCGCATACGGCGAAGGGAAAGCCGGCCGGCCGCCACGAGCACCCCCCGGCGCTACGGCAGCCGCCCCGCCCGGCGCGCGGCGACCACCGCCTCCCCGCGGGTCCGTGCCCCCAGCTTGCGCATGGCCGACCGCAGATAGCCCTTGACGGTCTCCGGCCCCACCCCCAGCCGCTCGGCCGCCGCGGCGTTCGTCGCCCCCGCCGCCACGCAGGCCAGCACGTCCACCTCGCGCGGCGTCAGCCGCACCTCCTGCCCGCCCGGGCCGGCCTCGGGTGCCAGCAGTCCGCACGCCCGCAGCAACTCGTCCCGCAGCGCCGGGTCCGCGATCCTGGGCGCCAGGGCCCGCAGCGCGGCGTGCGCCTCCCGTACCTGCTCCCAGGCGGTGGCGGAACCCGCCGGCTCGCGCACCGGCTGCGGCCGGGCCGTCGCCAGCAGCTCGCCGGCCTCGTCCCGCAGCACCAGCGCCTGCTCCACGTCCCGCGCCGCCGCCACGGCCGCGCCCAGCGTGCGGTCGCCCAGCGGCTGGGCCGAACGCAGGGCGCCGTACAGGACACCGCGCACCCGGCGCCGTACGACCACCGGGACCGCCAGCACCGAGCGCAGGCCCTCGGCGGCGACGGGAAGGTCGTACTCGTGGCTGATCTGCCGAGACACCGAGTAGTCCGTCACCGCGCACGGCCGCGACAGCGCCACCGCCTTGCCGCCCAGGCCGTTGCCGGAGGTCACCGCCAGGGCGCTGAGCGCCGCCGTGGCGGTGCCGCTCAGCTCGCTGATCCGCACGTGGCGCCGCCCGGGCTCCACCAGCCCGCCGAAGGCGACCGGCAGCCCGGTCGCGCGCCGCAGCCGCATCAGCGCACTGCGGATCTCCACCCCGTCGGCCGCGTCCACCGCCACTCGTTCCGCCCTCCTAAGGGGATGTAGCTCTGTTCCTGCCGGGGTCGCGGGGCCCGGTACGCCCAACTGCGGCGTGGTCGTCGGTCGCCGGGGCTCCGCCCTGCCGCCCTCCTCCGCCTCGCCGCTGCACGCACCAGACCCCGCTCGGGTCGGCTTCAAGGCACCGTTGCCCGGAGTCGGCCCGATCCGAACGACACCCCCTCGCACCCGTCCCGGGGCGCACACCCCCGTTCGGGGGTAGTGAGACCTGCATCACGGATTACACGATGGCAGAGAGCCGCCCGGCAAGGTCCGGCACGAAGGAGGACAGATGACGACGGCCACGGAGCTGTTCCGCAGCGCACGGGACTTCCTGCTGGAGCACCGCGAGGACTACACCGCCGCATACGAGGGATTCCGGTGGCCCCGGCCCGAACACTTCAACTGGGCCCTGGACTGGTTCGACGCCATCGCCGAGGGGAACGAGCGCACCGCACTGCACATCGTCGAGGAGGACGGCTCGCAGGTCCGGGTCTCCTTCGCCGAGATGTCCGCCCGCTCCAACCGCGTCGCCAACCGCCTGCGCGAGTGGGGCGTCGGCCCCGAGGACCGCATCCTCGTCATGCTCGGCAACCAGGCGGAGCTGTGGGAGACGGCGCTCGCCGCGATGAAGCTGCGCGCCGTCGTCATCCCGGCCACCCCGCTGCTCGGCCCCGCCGACCTGCGCGACCGCGTGGACCGCGGCCGGGTCCGGCACGTGATCGTGCGCTCCGAGGACACCGGCAAGTTCGCCGACGTGCCCGGCGACTACACGCGCATCGCGGTCGGCGGCACCGCCGGGCCGGGCTGGCGGCCGTACGAGGAGGTGTGCACGGCCTCCGACACCTTCACCCCCGACGGCCCCACCGCCGCCGACGACCCGCTGATGCTGTACTTCACCTCGGGCACCACCGCCCGCCCCAAGCTGGTCGAGCACACCCACGTGTCCTACCCGGTCGGGCACCTGGCGACCATGTACTGGATCGGCCTCAAGCCGGGCGACGTCCACCTCAACATCTCCTCACCGGGCTGGGCCAAGCACGCCTGGTCGAACCTGTTCGCGCCCTGGAACGCCGAGGCGACCGTCTTCCTGTACAACTACACGCGGTTCGACGCGACCCGCCTGATGGCCGAGATGGACCGGGCGGGCGTCACCACCTTCTGCGCCCCGCCGACCGTGTGGCGGATGCTCATCCAGGCCGACCTGGCACAGCTCGCCACCCCGCCCCGCGAGGTCGTCGCCGCCGGCGAGCCGCTCAACCCCGAGGTGATCGAGCAGGTCCGCCGGGTGTGGGGCCGGACCGTCCGGGACGGCTTCGGCCAGACCGAGACCGCCGTCCAGGTCTCCAACAGCCCCGGCCAGGTACTGAAGACCGGCTCGATGGGCCGCCCGAGCCCCGGCTACCGCGTCGAACTCCTCGACCCGGTCACCGGCGCGCCCGGCGCCGACGAGGGCGAGATCGCCCTGGACCTGTCCGCGCGCCCCGTCGGCCTGATGACCGGCTACCACGGCGACCCCGACCGCACGGCGGAGGCGATGGCCGGCGGTTACTACCGCACCGGCGACATCGGTGCCCGCGACGAGGACGGCTACCTCACCTACGTGGGCCGCGCCGACGACGTGTTCAAGGCCAGCGACTACAAGATCAGTCCCTTCGAGCTGGAGAGCGCCCTTCTGGAGCACGAGGCGGTCGCCGAGGCGGCGGTCGTGCCGGCACCGGACGAGCTGCGGCTGGCCGTGCCGAAGGCGTACATCGTGCTCGCGGCGGGCTGGGAGCCCGGCCCGGACACCGCGAAGGTGCTGTTCGAGCACTCCCGCGAAGTCCTCGCCCCCTACAAGCGCCTGCGGCGCCTGGAGTTCGGCGAGCTGCCCAAGACCGTCTCCGGCAAGATCCGCCGCATCGAACTGCGCGAGGCCACCGCGGCCGGCTCCCGCAACGAGTACCGCGAGGAGGACTTCCGGTGACCGCGCTCTCCTACGCCCACGGCACCAGCACCACACCCCTGCTCGGCGACACCATCGGCGCCAACCTCGACCGGGCGATCACCGCCCACCCCGACCGCGAGGCCCTGGTCGACGTGCCGTCCGGACGGCGTTGGACCTACGCCGAGTTCGGCGCGGACGTCGACGAGGTGGCGCGCGGACTGCTGGCGAAGGGCGTGACCAAGGGCGACCGGGTCGGCATCTGGGCGGTCAACTGCCCCGAGTGGGTCCTGGTCCAGTACGCCACAGCCCGCATCGGCGCCGTCATGGTGAACGTCAACCCGGCCTACCGCGCGCACGAGTTGGAGTACGTCCTCAAGCAGTCCGGCATCTGCGTGCTGATCGCCTCCCTCTCCCACAAGAGCAGCGACTACCGGGCGATCGTGGACCAGATCCGCGGCCGGTGCCCCACGCTGCGCGAGACCGTCTACATCGGCGACCCGTCCTGGGACGCCCTGACGGCGGGCGCCGCCTCGGTGCCGCCGGAGCGGCTGACCGCGGCCGCGGCCGAGCTGAGCTGCGACGACCCGGTCAACATCCAGTACACCTCCGGCACCACCGGTTTCCCGAAGGGCGCCACCCTCTCCCACCACAACATCCTCAACAACGGCTACTGGGTGGGCCGCACGGTCGGCTACACGGAGCAGGACCGGGTGTGCCTGCCGGTGCCCTTCTACCACTGCTTCGGCATGGTCATGGGCAACCTGGGCATCACCTCCCACGCCGCCTGCATCGTCATCCCCGCCCCGTCCTTCGAACCGAGGGCGACGCTGGAGGCGGTGCAGCGGGAGCGGTGCACGTCCCTGTACGGCGTCCCGACCATGTTCATCGCGGAGCTGAACCTCCCCGACTTCGCCTCCTACGACCTCACCTCGCTGCGCACCGGCATCATGGCGGGCTCCCCGTGCCCGGTGGAGGTCATGAAGCGGGTGGTCGCCGAGATGCACATGGAGGAGGTCTCCATCTGCTACGGCATGACCGAGACCTCCCCGGTCTCCCTCCAGACCCGGATGGACGACGACCTCGAACACCGCACCGGGACGGTCGGCCGGGTCCTGCCCCACATCGAGGTCAAGGTCGTCGACCCGGTGACCGGCGTGACCGTGCCGCGCGGCGACGCCGGCGAGCTGCGCACCCGCGGCTACAGCGTGATGCTCGGCTACTGGGACGAACCCGAGAAGACCGCCGAGGCGATCGACGCGGGCCGCTGGATGCACACCGGGGACCTCGCGGTGATGCGCGAGGACGGGTACGTCGAGATCGTCGGCCGCATCAAGGACATGATCATCCGGGGCGGCGAGAACATCTACCCGCGCGAGGTCGAGGAGTTCCTCTACGCCCACCCGAAGATCGCGGACGTCCAGGTGGTCGGCGTACCGCACGAGCACTACGGCGAGGAGGTCCTCGCCTGCGTCATCCCGCGCGACGCGGCCCACCCGCTCACCCTGGAGGAGCTGCGCGCCTACTGCGCGGACCGGCTGGCCCACTACAAGGTGCCCAGCCGCCTCCAGATCCTCGACTCCTTCCCGATGACCGTCTCCGGGAAGGTGCGCAAGATCGAACTGAGGGAGCGGTACGGCGCCTGAGCCGTACCCGGGGAGTGTTCAGCCGGCCGTGGCGTCCAGCGCCACGGCCGGCGCGTTGACCGGGCGCGGCACGCCCGTCGGGCCGAGGACGAAGAGCGGGACGCCCAGCAGATCGGCACGGGCGCGGGCCTCCTCGGCGTACCCGGCGAGGGAGAAGTAGACGCAGCTCGCGGACTCCGCCATCGCCGTCAGCCACAGGCACTCCACGTCCCGCGCCGAGGCCGGGCCCACCGTCGGGTCCACCTGGACCACGAGGCCGGGTGCGGCCAGCCCGATGCCGGCCACGGGCCGCTGGTCGGCGCGGCGGACGTCCCGGTGTCCCAGCCCGCGCAGGTACAGGACGGCGGCGGTGACCGCGTCCCGGGCGGTGCGGATCGGGACCGAGCGGTGGGCCGGAACCCGCGAGCCCGGCGTCCGTCCGGACCGGCCCGGGGCCGCCCGGTCCACCGGCACGCAGAGCACCGTGCCGCACGGGCAGCCCAGTTCCGGCCGCGGCCACCGGCTCTCGGTGCCGCAGGCCGCGCAGCGCACCCCTATCCACTCCTCGTCCCACGAGCGGTGGGTGACCGCGGTGGCGGCCCGGCGCGGATCGAGCTCCGGGGTCACGGGCTCCCCGCACGCACAGGGATACGACGGTGCCGTGTAGCGGTGCCGACGCCCGCAGGCTGTGCAGCACACCGAGACGGTCTCGGACATGCCCCCATCGTCCTCCCTTGACGGCCCTCGGCCGCCCACTTACATTACTTCCAGATCGTAGAAATCAATTTCCGTTATACGGAAAAGTCTCAGAAGTCGTTACGGAAGAGCTCACCGCGGGGCGCGACGGGAGTGCGAATCCGACAGCCGAAGCAGGAGTACTCGATGGCTCGTATGACCGCTGCCCGAGCGGCAGTTGAGATCCTCAAGCGCGAGGGCGTCACCGACGCGTTCGGTGTGCCGGGCGCGGCGATCAACCCCTTCTACGCGGCGCTCAAGGCCTCCGGCGGCGTCAACCACACCCTCGCCCGGCACGTCGAGGGCGCCTCGCACATGGCCGAGGGCTACACCCGCACCCACCCCGGCAACATCGGTGTCTGCATCGGCACCTCCGGGCCGGCCGGCACCGACATGATCACCGGCCTGTACTCGGCGATCGGCGACTCGATCCCGATCCTGTGCATCACCGGCCAGGCGCCGACCGCGGTGATCCACAAGGAGGACTTCCAGGCCGTCGACATCGCCTCCATCGCCAAGCCGGTCACCAAGATGGCCGTCACCGTCCTGGAGGCCGCGCAGGTCCCCGGCGTCTTCCAGCAGGCGTTCCACCTGATGCGCTCCGGCCGCCCCGGACCGGTCCTGATCGACCTGCCGATCGACGTCCAGATGACGGAGATCGAGTTCGACCCGGACACCTACGAGCCGCTCCCGGTCTACAAGCCGGCCGCGACCCGCGCCCAGATCGAGAAGGCCATCGGCCTGCTCAACGCCTCCGAGCGCCCGCTGATCGTGGCCGGCGGCGGTGTCATCAACGCCGACGCCGCCGACCTGCTCGTGGAGTTCGCCGAGCTGACCGGCACCCCGGTCGTCCCGACCCTGATGGGCTGGGGCCTGCTGCCCGACGACCACGAGCTGAATGCCGGCATGGTCGGCCTCCAGACCTCGCACCGCTACGGCAACGCGACCTTCCTGGAGTCCGACTTCGTCCTCGGCATCGGCAACCGCTGGGCCAACCGCCACACCGGCAAGCTCGACGTCTACACCGCCGGGCGCAAGTTCGTGCACGTCGACGTCGAGCCGACCCAGATCGGCAAGATCTTCGCCCCGGACTACGGCATCGCCTCCGACGCCAAGGCGGCCCTGGAGCTGTTCGTCGAGGTGGCGAAGGAACTGAAGGCGGCCGGCAAGCTGCCCGACCGCTCCGCGTGGGCCGCCTCCGCGCAGGAGCGCAAGGCCACCCTCCAGCGCCGTACGCACTTCGACGACATCCCGATCAAGCCGCAGCGCGTCTACGAGGAGATGAACAAGGCCTTCGGCCCGGAGACCCGGTACGTCTCCACCATCGGCCTCTCGCAGATCGCCGGCGCCCAGATGCTGCACGTGTACCGCCCGCGGCACTGGATCAACTGCGGCCAGGCGGGCCCGCTCGGCTGGACCGTCCCGGCCGCGCTCGGTGTCGCCAAGGCCGACCCCGACGCGCAGGTCGTGGCGCTCTCCGGCGACTACGACTTCCAGTTCATGATCGAGGAACTGGCCGTCGGCGCGCAGCACAAGATCCCGTACGTGCACGTCCTGGTCAACAACTCCTACCTGGGCCTGATCCGTCAGGCGCAGCGGGCGTTCGAGATCGACTTCCAGGTCAACCTGGAGTTCGAGAACATCAACTCGCCCGAGCTGGGCGTCTACGGCGTCGACCACGTCAAGGTCGCCGAGGGCCTCGGCTGCAAGGCGATCCGGGTCACCGACCCCGGCGAGCTGGGCGCCGCCTTCGAGCAGGCCAAGAAGCTCGCCGCCGAGCACCGGGTGCCGGTCGTCGTCGAGGCCATCCTGGAGCGCGTCACCAACATCTCCATGTCGGGCACCAACGACATCAGCAACGTCGTGGAGTTCGAGGAGGTCGCGACCGAGCCCGGACACGCCCCGACGGCCGTCAGGACGCTGAAGGTCTGACCCGTACGACCCGTACGACCCGTACGACCCGTACGACCTGCACGACACGTACGACCCGCACGGCCTCACGGCCTCACGGCGAGGGCGGCCCGTCACCTGACGGGCCGCCCTCGCGCATGTCCGGGGCCGCTCAGTCCCCGCCGCCCCCGCCCCCCGAGCCGCAGCCGCCCGAGTGGTCCCCGTGGCCCGTGCCCCAGCCGCCCGAGAGGGAGTCCTCGTACTCGTCACGCCACCTCAGGAACCTGCGCCGGCCCATGGAGAAGCGCACTCCCTCGGCCGGGGCGCCGGGGACCATCAGCCCGGTCCGCAGCGCGAAACGCGGCAGCAGCACGCGCAGGGCGGCGTCGCCGTGCAGGGCGACCGCGAGCAGCGTGTCCTCGTCCGACAGCCCGTGCCTGACCGCCGGCAACGGGTGCCGCTGCCGCCAGAACTCCACCCGCCGACGGGCGCTGCGGGTCGGCCCCAGCCCGGGGTAGCGCAGCAGCCCCTCCTCCGCGAGCGGGATGCGCGTCAGGGCCACCGCCAGGCGCACGTCCGGGTGCCGGACCAGTTCGCGAGCGGTGAGCGGCTCGCGCAGGCAGTCCAGGACGGTGCCCTCGAACGGATGCAGTCCCTCGGGCTCCGGTCCCGTCGCGCACAGCGTCCTGCGCGGTCCGGTCTCGACGGCGCCCCGCAGGTGCAGGGCGACCACGGCCACCGTGACGGCGGCTCGCGGCCCGCCCCCCAGCAGCGCGATCTCGTGCGGCTCCCAGCCGATCTCCGCGGCACCGTCCATCGCCTCACCCCCGTGTGTCCGGGGATGTGCCCGCCGGCGGGCATGCCTACGCCCGCGTCAGCCCTCGTGGTGCTCGTGCAGCCCCGGCCAGTCGTCCGGGCCGCCGCCCTGCCACTCGACGAGGTCGCTCTCCTCGACGTCGGTCACATAGAGGTCGGCCAGCCGCAGGAGTTCGGCGACGTCGTCGGCGTGCGAGGCGACACCGAGGGTCTCGTCGCCGGAGGTGACCCGGCGGGAGCCGTCCAGGGCGGGGGCGTGGACGACGATGTGCGGGTGCTCGGGTGGGTGTGCCGTTGCCATGCCTCCAGGCTGCTGCGCGGGCCGGGAATCCGCACCCCGTGAACGCCGGGAAGCGCCGGATGCGGGACCGTCCGCATCCGGCGCTTCCCGGCCGGTGAAGGTTCTTCACGTGGTACCCGTCCGGCGGCGCGAGGCTGGGCGCGACAGGTCGTTCGCGCCGCCGGACGGAGTGTTCGGCCCCTTGAGACGGGGCGGGTGGTGGCTGGGACCGCGGCGGTGCGACGGGTCCGCGACGCCTCTCCCCTCAGGTCGTAGGAGAAGCTCCGGGCCCTTCACCACCGCACTGGCTCGCAGGCCGCCGCGGTCCTCGCCCTGCCCGCGCCGGCACCGGGCGGCCACCCCTCATCCGGGCCGCTCCGGTGCCTGCACGGGCCACGTACGGTCCCGGCCTCCCCGCCGGGTCCGTACGCGAGCCGGTGGATCAGTCCTCGCGCAGGGCGCGGACCGCCTCCTCCACGCGCTTGCCGTACTCCGTGTCGGCGGCGTGGAAGTGCGCGAGGTTCTTCTCGATCACGTCGTTGCGGGAGACCTGGGACAGGCCGCCGGCGATGTTCGCGATCAGGCGCTTCTTCTCGTCCTCGGACATCAGGCGGTACAGCTCACCGGCCTGGAAGAAGTCGTCGTCCTTGGTGTGCTGCGGGGCCTCGTGGGTGCCGGTGTGGCCGGACACCGCGAGCGGGGCGGCCAGCGGGCGGCCGGTCTCGACCGGGCCGTCGTACGAGTTCGGCTCGTAGTTCTTGGCGTCCCGGCCCTGCGAGTTGGAGGCCATGAAGCCGTCGCGCCCGTAGTTGGCGGCACCGCCGGGCACGGCCTTCGGGGCGTTCACCGCGAGCTGGGTGTGGTTGACGCCCAGGCGGTAGCGGTGCGCGTCCGCGTAGGCGAACAGGCGGCCCTGGAGCATCTTGTCGGGGGAGGGGCCGATGCCCGGAACGAAGTTGTTCGGGGAGAACGCGGCCTGCTCGACCTCGGCGAAGACGTTGTCCGGGTTGCGGTCGAGCACCAGCCGGCCCACACGCTTGAGCGGGTAGTCGGCGTGCGGCCACACCTTGGTCACGTCGAACGGGTTGAAGCGGTAGTTCGCCGCCTCGGCGACCGGCATCAGCTGCACGTGCAGCGTCCAGGACGGGTACACGCCCCGCTCGATGGCCTGCACCAGGTCCGTCTGGTGCGAGGTCGGGTCCTCGCCCGCGAGCTTGGCGGCCTCGTCGGCGGTCAGGCAGCGGATGCCCTGGTCCGTCTTGAAGTGGTACTTGACGAAGAAGGACTCGCCCTTGGAGTTCGTCCACTGGTAGGTGTGCGAACCGAAGCCGTCCATGTGGCGGTAGGACGCCGGGATGCCGCGGTCGCCCATCAGCCAGGTCACCTGGTGGGTGGCCTCGGGGGAGTGTGCCCAGAAGTCCCAGACGTTGTCCGGCTCCTGGCGGCCCGAGAACGGGTCGCGCTTCTGCGAGTGGATGAAGTCGGGGAACTTGATCGGGTCCTTGATGAAGAACACCGGGGTGTTGTTGCCGACGAGGTCGTAGTTGCCCTCCTCGGTGTAGAACTTCAGCGCGAAGCCGCGCGGGTCGCGGACCGCGTCCGCGCCGCCGAGCGAGTCCGCCACGGTGGAGAAGCGCAGGAAGACCTCGGTGCGCTTGCCGACGCTGCTCAGGAAGTCGGCGTGCGTGTAGCCGGTGACGTCGTCGGTCACCTCGAAGTGGCCGTAGGCGCCCGAGCCCCGGGCGTGCACGACGCGCTCCGGGATGCGCTCGCGGTTGAAGCGGGCCAGCTTCTCGATGAGGTGCTGGTCCTGGATGAGGAGGGGACCGCCGATGCCGGCGGAGGCGGAGTTCTGGTTGTCGGCGACCGGGGCGCCGGACTCTGTCGTGAGCACGCGCTGCGACATCGGGGACCTTCCGTGCGAGGGGTCAGCGGAAAACTATTTCCGCTTCGTGGAGCCTAAGTTCGGGTGACAGGCACGTCAACAGTTTGTTGAAGTGGGATCCGGGCGGCGCCGCCGCTCGGGCGCGACAGGACAGGTGTCAGCGACGGCGCCGCCCGGAGGTCTGGTGGCCCGCGGTCCGTCAGACCTGGGCGCCGGACAGCCGCTCCACGGCCCGCAGCAGGGCCGAGTGGTCCAGGCCGCCGTCGCCCTGGGCGCGCAGCGAGGCGACCAGCTGGGCGACCACGGCGCCGACCGGCAGCGCGGCGCCCACGTTGCGGGCGGCGTCGGTGACGATGCCCATGTCCTTGTGGTGCAGGTCGATGCGGAAGCCCGGCTTGAAGTCGCGGGCCAGGAAGTTGTCCTTCTTCCGCGTCAGCACGGTCGAGCCGGCCAGGCCGCCGTTGAGGACGTCGAGGGCGGCCTTAAGGTCCACGCCCGACTTCTCCAGGAAGACCACGGCCTCGGCGCACGCCTGGATGTTCACGGCGACGATCAGCTGGTTGGCGGCCTTCACGGTCTGGCCCGAGCCGTGCGGACCGCACAGCACGATGGTCTTGCCCAGCGCCTCCAGCAGCGGCTTGGCCTCGTCGAAGTCGGCCTGCTCGCCGCCGACCATGATGGACAGCACGGCCTCGATGGCGCCGGCCTCGCCGCCGGACACCGGGGCGTCCAGGACGCGGATGCCCTTGTCCTTCGCGGCCTTCGCGAGGTCGACGGAGGTCTGCGGGGTGATCGAGGACATGTCGATCAGCAGGGCGCCGGACTTCGCGTTCTCCAGGATGCCGTCGGGGCCGTAGGCGATGGCCTCGACCTGCGGCGACGCGGGCACCATGGTGACGACCACGTCGGCGTCGCGCACGGCCTCGGCGATCGAGCCGGCCGCGGTGCCGCCGGCGGCGGACAGGCGGTCCAGCTTCTCCTGCTCCAGGGTGAAGCCGGTGACCTGGTAACCCGCCTTGATCAGGTTCTCGGACATGGGGGAGCCCATGATGCCGAGACCGATCCAGGCGACCTTGGGGAGCGTGCTCATGATGGGTGCCTCTCTGAAAATCTGTGAAGAGTTCCTGCGGGGTGGCGCTCAGCGGGCCGCGCGGGCCTCGGCCGGCAGCCAGGAGAAGGACTCGGCGCTGGGGTTGTCGCCCGGCTTGTACTCCAGGCCGACCCAGCCCTCGTAACCGGCCTTCTTCAGGCGGTCGAGCAGGTCCTCCAGCGGGAGGGAGCCCGTGCCGGGGGCGCCGCGGCCCGGGTTGTCGGCGATCTGCACGTGCCCGGTCTTCGCGGCGTAGGCGTCGATCGCCTGCGGCAGGTCCTCGCCGTTCATGGACAGGTGGTAGAGGTCCATGAGGAACTTGGCGTTGCCGAGCCCGGTGGCCTCGTTGACCTTGTCGACGACCTCGATCGCGGCCGGCGCCGACACAAGCGGGTACAGCGGCGACTCGGGCTTGTTGAGCGCCTCGATCAGCAGGACCGCGCCGATCCGGTCGGCCGCGCGGGCGGCGAGGACCAGGTTCTCCAGCGCCAGCTCGTCCTGCTCGGCCGGGTCCACACCTTCGACGCGGTTGCCGTACAGGGCGTTGAGGGCCGTGCAGCCGAGCGACTGCGCGAAGTCGGCGGCCACGTCGATGTTGGCGCGGAAGCGGTCCGACTCCTCGCCCGGGACGGACAGGGCGCCGCGGTCGGGGCCCGGGAGCTGTCCCGCGTAGAAGTTCAGCCCGGTGAGCTGGACGCCCGCGTCCTCGATGGCCTTCTTCAGGGCGTCGAGCTCGGACTGCTCGGGGGTGGGGGAGTCGATCCAGGGCCACCACAGCTCGACCGCGGTGAAGCCGGCCGCGGCGGCGGCCGCGGGGCGCTCCAGGAGCGGGAGTTCCGTGAAGAGGATCGACAGGTTGACGTTGAAGCGCTGATCTGCGAAGCCCATCGGGTGCCGCGCTCCCTTCCGTTTCGTTCGTTGTTCCGCATTACGGAAGTTCGTTTCTGCGTAATGGAAGATTGCCGCCGGTGCTCGGTACTTGTCAAGAGGGGGCGGCGTAAAACGGTCACCGCGCGTTAGGTTGACCGGGTGCGATTGAGAGTGGAGTTCACGACCGAACCCTTCGACCTGGACGAGGCGCCCGCCCACGCGGTGGTCGCCCGCGAGGTCGTCGAGGCCGCGGAGCTGGACGAGGTGGACGTCGGCCCCTTCGGCAACACCGCCGAGGGCGGCGCCGACGCGGTGCTCACCGCCGTGGACGCGCTGCTGCGCCGGTCCCTGGAGGCGGGGGCCACCCGGATCTCCCTCCAGGTCAACGTCGTCGCGCCGGGCGCCGAAGGCGAGGGCGAGCGGTGACCCGTCCGGGGGAGGAGCCCTTCATCGCGGCCGTCAAACCCCTGGTCGATGCCATCGGGGGCGAGATGCTCCCGCCGGACGAGGCCGGTCAGGACGACGTCGTCCTCGCCTGGGAGGGGGCCGACGTCGTCGCCGTGCGCCTGCCCCAGCTCGCCGACTCCCTGGACCACATCCTGGCCGCCATGGAGCGCCGGCAGGGCAGGCCGCTGGCCGAACTCGACCGGCGCGCCAAGCAGGAGGTCGTCCGCACCCTGGAGGCGCGCGGTGCCTTCTCCGTACGGCACGGCGTGGAGACCGTCGCGAGCGCCCTCGGCGTCAGCCGCTTCACCGTCTACAACTACCTCAACCGCGAGAAGGACTCCTGACCTGCGCAGGAGCCCCACATCACGAGCCGCCGTCCGGTAACCGGGCGGCGGCTTTCGTAACACCGAATTTTCAACAAGGTGTTGACGCTTTGTTTCCGAGGGCGTTAGCTATCGGCACGCCCGTTCAGCACAAGGCCACGGAGGCTCCCGTGACGTCCACTTCCGCGTCGGGCCTGGCCCGTTTCAACGCCCTCGAGGAGTCCGCGGCACTCGCGGAACTCCACGAGGCGTGTGCCTCGACGGCGTGGGCCCGGCACCTGCTCGCCGCCCGCCCCTACGCCACCGTCGAGGACCTGTACGCCGCGAGTGACGCCGCCATGGCCGAGCTGACGGCGGACGACCTCGCCGAGGCGATGGCCGGGCACCCGCCCATCGGCCGCCCCAAGCCGGGCGACCCGACCTCCTCCCGCGAGCAGGCCGGCATGGCCGGCGCCTCCGAGGAACTCAAGGCGGAGATGCTCGACCTCAACCTGGCCTACCAGGACAAGTTCGGCCACGTCTTCCTCATCTGCGCCACCGGCCGGACCGGCGAGCAGATGCGGGACGCGGTCAAGGAGCGGATCGGCAACTCGCCCGAGCAGGAGCGCGAGATCGTCCGCACCGAACTGGGGAAGATCAACCGCATCCGCCTTTCCCGACTCGTCGAACAGGACGCCTGACCATGAGCACCAGCACCACCGCCTCCGTGTCCACGCACATCCTGGACACCAGCGTCGGTCGCCCCGCCGAGGGTGTCGCCGTCCAGCTCGCCGCCCGCGCCGGCGGCGAAGCGGACTGGCAGGCACTCGGCGGCTCCGCGACCGACGCGGACGGCCGGTGCAAGGACCTCCCGGCACTGCCGGAGGGCACCACACACGTACGGCTCGACTTCGACACCGAGACGTACTTCGCCAAGAAACAAGCCGCGGCCCAGCAGGACGCCCCCGCGCTCCGGGACAGCGAGAACGGCCGGCCCGTGTTCTTCCCCGAGGTCACCATCACCTTCGCGGTGGTGCCCGGGGAGCACTACCACGTTCCGCTGCTGCTCAACCCGTTCGGCTACTCCGTTTACCGAGGGAGCTGACCGACACATGACCCGTTTCGTCCTGGGACAGAACCAGTACGGCAAGGCAGAGAACCGCGTCGTCAAGATCACGCGGGACGGCGACACGCACCACATCAAGGACCTCAACGTCTCCGTCGCCCTCTCCGGCGACATGGAGGAGGTCCACCGCAGCGGGTCCAACGCGAACGTCCTGCCGACCGACACCACCAAGAACACGGTGTTCGCCTTCGCCAAGGAGCACGGCATCGAGAGCGCCGAGGACCTCGGCGTCAAGCTCGCCCGCCACTTCGTCGACAACAACGAGCCGATCCACCGGGCCCGCATCCGCATCGAGGAGTACGGCTGGGAGCGGATCGAGACCTCGAAGGGCGGCGCCCGCTTCGTCGGCTCCGACGAGATCGCGCACTCCTTCGTCCGCAAGGGCCAGGAGACCCGCGTCGCGCAGATCACCTACGACGGCCACGGCATCCAGGTGCTCTCCGGCTTCAAGGACCTGACCGTCCTGAACTCGACCAACTCCGAGTTCTTCGGCTACCTGAAGGACAAGTACACCACCCTCCAGGAGGACTACGACCGCATCCTGGCCACCACCGTCTCCACCTGGTGGCGGCACAACTGGGACGGCATCGACTCGCACGCCCCGGACTGGGACCGCTCGTACAACGGGGTCCGCAAGCACGCGCTCCAGGCGTTCGCCGAGACGTACTCGTACTCGCTCCAGCAGACCCTCTTCGAGATGGGCGTGCGGGTGCTGAACTCCCGTGACGAGGTCGACGAGATCCGCTTCTCGATGCCCAACAAGCACCACTTCCGCTCGGACCTGTCGCCCTTCGGGATCGACAACGAGGCCAAGGACGGCGCCGTCTACTACGCCGCCGACCGGCCCTACGGCCTGATCGAGGCCACCATCCTGCGCGACGGCGCCGAGCAACTGATCCCGGTCGACATGACCAACCTCTGACGCGGGACGCGCGCCGCCGGCCCGGCCACCGGGGCCGGTGGCGCGCCACACCGGAGGGAACACCATGGCACAGCCTGCAACGGAGCCGGCGAAAGGCTCAAGTTCCACCCCGTCACCGGAGCACACCGAGGACGCCGTCACGTCCGTGCACCCGGTCGACGAGAAGCTCCACCCCTCGCGGCTCGTCCCCGCCGCGCTCCAGCACATCGCCGCCATGTACGCGGGCGTTGTCACTCCTCCGCTCATCATCGGCCAGGCCGTCGGCCTCGACATCGAGGGCCGCACCCGGCTGATCGCCGCGAGCCTGCTCATCGCGGGCGTCGCCACCCTGATCCAGACGCTCGGCGTCAAGGGCTTCGTCGGCAACCGCCTGCCCTTCGTCAACGCCGCGTCCTCGGCCGGCATCGCGCCCATCCTCGCCATCGCCGAGACCAACAGCGAAGGCAGCCAACTCCCCGCCATCTACGGCGCGGTGATGGTCGCCGGCGTCTTCTGCCTCGCCGTCGGCCCGTTCTTCGGCCGCCTGCTGCGCTTCTTCCCGCCCCTGGTCACCGGCGTGGTCATCACCCTCATCGGCGTCACGCTGATGCCGGTCCCGGTCGGCTGGGCGCAGGGCGGCGACGAGACGGCAGCCGACTTCGGCGCCATGCGCAACCTCGCGCTCGCCGCCTTCACCCTCGCCGTCATCCTCGTCATGCAGCGCTTCGGCAAGGGATTCCTCAAGCAAGTCGCCCTGCTTTTCGGGCTGTTGGTCGGCACCCTGGTCGCCATCCCGTTCGGCATGGCCGACTTCAGCGGCCTGAAGTCCGCGCCGGTCGCCGCGCTGCCCATGCCCTTCGCCTTCGGCGCCCCCGAGTTCCAGCCCGCGGCCATCCTGTCGCTGTGCATCGTGATGCTGGTCCTGATGACCGAGTCCAGCGCCGGGATGCTCGCCCTCGGCGAGATCTGCGACCGCCGCGCCGACTCCAAGGTCATCACCCGCGGCCTGCGCACCGACGGCCTCGCCACCCTGGTCGGCCCCGTCTTCGGCGGCTTCCCCACCTCCGCCTTCGCGCAGAACGTCGGCGTCGTCTCCCTCACCCGGGTGCGCAGCCGCTACGTCGTCGCCGTCGCCGGCGCCACCCTGCTGGTCCTCGGCGCCTTCCCGGTCCTCGGCGCGGTGGTCTCCCTGGTGCCGATGCCGGTCCTGGGCGGCGCGGGCATCGTCCTCTTCGGCTCCATCGCGGTCAGCGGCATCCGTACGCTGTCCGAGGCCGGCCTCGACGACAGCTCCAACATCATCCTGGTCGCCGTGGCGCTCGGCGCGGGCATCATCCCGCTGGCCGCGCCGACCTTCTACGCCGAGTTCCCCGCCTGGGCGCAGACCGTGCTCGGCTCCGGCATCAGCGCCGGCGCGCTCGTCGCGGTCACTCTCAACCTGTTCTTCCACCATCTCGGCACCCGCAGCCGTCCCGCGGCCGCGGCACTCAAATCCTCCTAGGGTCCTGCCGTGCCCTCCCCGTGGGTACCCGACTCCCCGTCCACGGGTCGCACCGAGAGACAAGGAAGCAGCATGGCGGCATCATCGGCAGCCGATCGCATCGTCATCGAGAACTGCGCCATCGCGACCGTCGACGCGGACGACACCGAGTACGCCTCGGGCCACGTGGTACTCGCCGGCAACCGGATCGAGTCGGTGGGCGCGGGGCGGGCGCCGGAGGGCCTGGAGAACGTCGTGAGCCGGATCGACGCGACCGGACACCTGGCCACGCCCGGCCTCGTCAACACCCACCACCACTTCTACCAGTGGCTCACCCGGGGCCTGGCCACCGACCACAACCTGTTCGACTGGCTGGTCGCGCTCTACCCGACCTGGGCGCGCATCGACGAGCCGATGGTGTACGCGGCGGCACAGGGCTCGCTCGCCATGATGGCCCGCGGCGGTGTCACCACCGCCATGGACCACCACTACGTCTTCCCCCGGGGCTGCGGCGACCTGTCCGGCGCGATCGTCCGCGCCGCCCGCGAGACGGGCGTCCGCTTCACCCTCGCCCGTGGCTCCATGGACCGCGGCGAGTCGGACGGCGGGCTGCCGCCGGACTTCGCGGTGGAGAGCCTGGACGACGCGCTCGCCGCCACCGAGGCCACCGTCCGGGAGTACCACGACGCGTCGTTCGACGCGATGACGCAGATCGCCGTCGCTCCCTGCTCCCCCTTCTCGGTCTCCACCGAACTGATGCGCCAGGGAGCCGATCTGGCGCGCTGGCTGGGGGTGCGGCTGCACACCCACGGCTCGGAGACCGTGGAGGAGGAGAAGTTCTGCCACGAGCTGTTCGGCATGGGCCCGACCGACTACTTCGAGTCCACCGGCTGGCTCGGCGAGGACGTGTGGATGGCGCACTGCGTCCACATGACCGACTCCGACATCGCCGCCTTCGCCCGCACGAGGACCGGCGTCGCCCACTGCCCTTCCTCCAACGCCCGCCTGGCCGCGGGCATCGCCCGGGTCCCCGACCTGCTCGCCGCCGGCGTCCCGGTCGGCCTCGGCGTCGACGGCACCGCCTCCAACGAGTCCGGCGAGCTGCACACCGAACTCCGCAACGCCCTGCTGGTCAACCGCCTCGGCGCCCACCGCGAGGCCGCGCTGACCGCCCGCCAGGCCCTGCGCCTGGGCACGCACGGCGGAGCCCAGGTCCTCGGCCGCGCCGCCGAGACCGGCTCGCTGGAGGCGGGCAAGCTCGCCGACCTGGTGCTCTGGCGGATGGACACGCTCGCCCACTCCTCCATCGCCGATCCGGTGACCGCCCTGGTCCTCGGAGCCGCCGCGCCGGTCACTGCGTCGTTCGTGAACGGCCGCCGGATCGTCGAGGACGGCAGGCTGCTGACGGTCGACGAGGACGCCGTCGCCCGCTCCACCCGGGACGAGGCGCGGCGGCTGGCCCGGATCGCCGCACAGGCCTGAACACCGCACAACCGAACACCACTTGATCTCCGGCCGGGAGGGACGGCTCCCGGCCGGTAGCCGTGGACCCGAGCGGGGTCCATGGCGGCCGTCTCCGGGGCGCGCGTCCCATACGCGCGCCCCCGGAGCGGTTCCCGTTTCCCCGAACGGGGTCCGTCCCGGTCCCTCCCCCACTCTCGACTTCGCTCGAGCGGGAGGTACCCCCATGCCCATCCGCACCACCTCCCTGACACCCACGTCAGAGCCGACGTGTAACCGACCGGAGGAACGCCGCCGTGGCCGACCACCCTGTTGATGAGAAACTCCCGCCACTGAAAATGGCGACGACCGGCCTCCAGCACGTGGCCGCCATGTA
This sequence comes from Streptomyces mutabilis, assembly GCF_046628145.1. Lineage (NCBI taxonomy): Bacteria > Bacillati > Actinomycetota > Actinomycetes > Kitasatosporales > Streptomycetaceae > Streptomyces > Streptomyces mutabilis. Next base: position 6,251,754 of record NZ_CP176874.1, read on the forward strand.
CGCCGGAGTCGTCGCACCACCCCTGATCGTCGGTGCGGCCATCGGCCTGACCGCCACCGAACTGACCTTCCTCACCGGCGCCTGCCTGTTCACCGCGGGTCTCGCCACCTTCCTGCAGACGCTCGGCATCTGGAAGATCGGTGCCCGCCTGCCCTTCGTCAACGGCGTCACCTTCGCGGGCGTCGCCCCCATGACCGCGATCGTCGCCTCCACCGAGGACAAGTCCGACGCGCTGCCGATCATCTTCGGCGCCGTCATCGTCGCCGGACTCCTAGGCTTCTTCGCCGCACCCTTCTTCAGCAAGGCGATCCGCTTCTTCCCGCCGGTCGTCACCGGCACCGTCATCACCCTCATAGGCGTGTCCCTGCTGCCCGTCGCCTTCGGCTGGGCACAGGGACCGAGCCCCGAGGCCGACGACTTCGGTTCGTCGACCAACCTGGGCCTGGCGGCCATCACGCTCGTCATCGTCCTCCTCCTGCGCCGCTTCACCCGGGGCTTCGTCAAGCAGATCGCCGTGCTCCTCGGCCTGGTCGCGGGCACGCTCATCGCCATCCCGTTCGGCGTCACGGACTTCGGGCCGGTCGCGGACGCGAGCATCGTGGGCTTCCCGACCCCGTTCCACTTCGGCGCCCCGCAGTTCCAGCTCGCCGCGATCCTGTCGATGTGCGTGGTGATGGTGGTCTCGATGACCGAGTCCACCGCCGACATGCTCGCCCTCGGCGAGATCGTGGACCGCAAGGCCGACGAGAAGACCATCGCGGCCGGCCTGCGCGCCGACACCCTCGGCTCGGCGATCAGCCCGCTCTTCAACGGCTTCATGTGCAGCGCCTTCGCCCAGAACATCGGCCTGGTCGCGATGACCAAGATCCGCAGCCGCTACGTCGTCGCCGCGGGCGGCGGCTTCCTGGTGCTGATGGGCCTGTGCCCCATGGCCGCCTCGCTCATCGCCGTGGTCCCCCGACCGGTGCTCGGCGGCGCCGGCGTGGTCCTCTTCGGCTCCGTCGCGGCCAGCGGCATCCAGACCCTGGTCCGGGCGAGTCTGGACAAGGACAACAACGTCCTGATCGTGGCGGTCTCCCTGGCCGTCGGCATCATCCCGATCGCGGAGCCGGAGTTCTACCACGCGTTCCCGGAGAACGCGAAGATCATCCTGGACTCGGGCATCTCGACCGGCTGCGTCGTCGCCGTCCTGCTCAACCTGGTCTTCAACCACATCGGAGGCCGCAAGCGGGACGCGGAGGACGTGACCCATCCCATGGAGGCGGGCGAGGAGATCAGCGAGGCGACCCGGGCCCCGGCCACCCCGTGAGGCCGCCACCGGGAGAGCCCCGGGCGTTACCGAGGGGCCGGCGCCTCGACCGGAGGCGCCGGCCCCTTCGTCAGACCTCCAACAGCGCGGGATCCAAGGCCAGTTCCTTGAGTCGCTGCGCCGGATCGGCCACCAGCTTGCGGGCCCCGAGGTCCATCAGTCCGCCGACCGCCTCGATCTCGGCGGCGACGGTGCCGTCCGTCTTGCGGACGAGCTGCACGATCCGGAACGTCTTGCCCTCGCCCCACTCGAAGGCGCAGGTCACCTCGACCTCGTCGCCGGCGAGCAGCTCCCGCCGGAAGCGGATGGTCGTCTCCAGGGCGACGGGACCCACGCCCCGGGCCACGAGATCGGCCTGCCGGATGCCGGCGGCCCGGAGCAGCGACCAGCGGGCGTGCTCCGCGTAGTTCAGGTACACGGCCTGGTTGAGGTGACCCTGGGTGTCGGTCTCGTACCCGCGGACGGTCACGGGAACGGAGAACGGTTCGCTCACGGCTGCTGCCTCTCCTCGCACACGTACTGGACGTACCGACCGACCGATCCTGACATGCGGGCGTCACACCTTCCGCGGGGAGGCCAGCAGGTAACGGGCCCTGGTGCGCGGCTCGGTGTGCTCCCCGACCTGCCAGCCCGCCCGCTCCAGTGTCGCCGCGCAGTCCCGCAGGGCCGTGCCGTCGGGTCCGTACACGGCGACGGCCTCGGGCTGCGGTGTCGCGCGCACCCGGTACCCGTCCGCGCCGTCGGGCCCCGCCGGACGGCACCCGGCCGCCTCCAGGGCGAGCGCGGCGGCCTGCACGAGATGGGCCCGCTCCCACCCGCAGGGCCGGTCCGTGGCCCCGTCCGGATGGCTCATCCGGCGCAGCTCGAGCAGCCCCTGCCAGGCGCTGCGCACCTCGCGCAGCCGCGCCGGCCCGGCGTCGCCCGCCGCGGCCTCCTCCCCGCCGATCCGTGCGGCGAACACGCCTCCGCGGGCCGGTTCGGCGCCCTCCGAGTCACCCCGCGCCACCTCGGCACCCGGCTCGGCACCGGCTCCCGGCTCGGCCCCCGTCTCCCGTATCCGGTGTCCGGCGGGGGTCAGGAAGTGGTCGTGCGGCGGGCGCGGATGCCGGAAGGCGAGCCCTCGCCTCACCAGCGCCGCGAGCTGTGTCTCCGTGCCCTTCAGGCGCCCGGACACGGGGTCGGCGGCGGCGATGACACGCCGCTGCGCCGCGGTCGGCGACAGTGCCACGGCGTCCTCCCTCCCTCACACCGGTCACGCCTTCGAAGACTACGACGGAGGTCTGACATTCCAGGCGGCGATCACCGGCCGGCTGTGCTCCGTGCCCAGCCGGCACAGGGTCCCGGTTCCCAGCTGGAACAGGGCGCCGTCGGACGGCGGAAGTCCCAGGTACCGGGCGGTCAGCACCCGCAGGAAGTGTCCGTGCGCCACCAGCACCACGCACCCCTCGCTGTTGGCGAACGCGGCCTCCACCCTGGCCAGCACCCGGTCGGCCCGCTCGCCGACCTGCTCGGGAGTCTCACCGGGACGCTCCGGCGGTCCGGGCTCGACCCCGTCCGTGAACAGGAACCAGTCCGGCCGGCTCCGGTGGATCTCGACGGTCGTGATCCCCTCGTAGCCGCCGTAGTCCCACTCGTGCAGGTCCGGATCGACGCGCGCCTCGTCCCGCAGCCCGATCAGCTCGGCGGTCTCCCGGGCCCGCTGGAAGGGGCTGACGAACGCGGCCCCGATGCGGTGCGACCGGATCAAGGGCACCAGACCGCGCGCCTGCTCCCGTCCGTGCTCGGTCAGCGGAACGTCCGTGAGTCCCGTGTGCCGCCCGGACCGCGACCATTCGGTCTCGCCGTGCCGGACCAGAAAGAGATCACCCATGGCTCCAGGCTACGGCGGAGGTCTCCCGCGCTACTGCCGGTACCCGCTCAGGAACCGGCCGATCCGCCCGATGGCCGCCTCCAGGTCCTCCGCGTGGGGCAGCGTCAGGATGCGGAAGTGGTCGGTGCCCGGCCAGTTGAAGCCGGTGCCCTGGACGACCTGGATCTTCTCGCGCAGCAGCAGGTCCAGGACGAAGCGTTCGTCGTCGTGGATCGGGTGCACCTTCGGGTCGATGCGGGGGAAGGCGTACAGCGCGCCCTTGGGCTTGACGCAGGACACCCCCGGGATCTCGTTCAGCTTCTCCCAGGCCACGTCCCGCTGTTCGCGCAGGCGTCCGCCCGGCGCGGTCAGCTCGCGGATGGACTGCCGGCCGCCGAGCGCGGCCTGGATGGCGTACTGGGCGGGCGCGTTGGCGCACAGCCGCATGGAGGCCAGCATGGTCAGGCCCTCCAGGTAGTCCTTCGCGTGCTGCTTCGGGCCCGTCACCACCAGCCAGCCGGAACGGAAGCCCGCCACCCGGTACGTCTTGGACAGGCCGCAGAAGGTGAGGACCACCAGGTCGGGGGCGAGGGCCGCGGCCGAGTGGTGGACGGCGTCGTCGTAGAGGATCTGGTCGTAGATCTCGTCGGCGAAGACCATCAGGCCGTGCCGGCGGGCGAGGTCGAGGATGCCCTCGACGATCTCCTTGGGGTAGACCGCGCCGGTGGGGTTGTTGGGGTTGATGATGACGACCGCCTTGGTGCGGTCGGTGATCTTCGACTCCATGTCGGCCAGGTCCGGGTACCACTCCGCCTGCTCGTCGCAGAGGTAGTGCACCGCCTTGCCGCCCGCGAGGGTGGTCACCGCCGTCCAGAGGGGGAAGTCGGGGGCGGGGATCAGCACCTCGTCGCCGTCCTCCAGCAGGGCCTGTACGGCCATGGAGACCAGCTCGGACACGCCGTTGCCGAGGAAGACGTCGTCCACGTCCACCTCCAGGCCGAGGGCCTGGTAGCGCTGGGCGACGGCCCGGCGGGCGGAGAGGATGCCCCGCGAGTCGGTGTAGCCGTGCGCCTGCGGCAGCATCCGGATCATGTCCTGGACGATCTCCTCCGGCGCCTCGAATCCGAAGAGCGCCGGGTTGCCGGTGTTCAGGCGCAGCACGCTGTGCCCCGCCTCCTCCAGCGCGTTGGCGTGTTCGATGACCGGGCCGCGGATCTCGTAACAGACCTCGCTGAGCTTGTTCGACTGCCGGAACTCCATGAGCCGCTACCCCTCCGGTATCTGGTGTTGCTTGGTTTTACCAAGTAGGAGCTTGGAAAGTCCAACAACTTGTCTACACTGCGTCGCATGTCACCTCGCCGAAGCTACGACCAGTACTGTTCCGCCGCCCGCGCGCTCGACGTCGTCGGCGACCGCTGGACCCTGCTGATCGTCCGGGAGCTGCTGGCCGGTCCGCGGCGCTACACCGACCTGCACGCCGACCTGCCCGGCGTCAGCACGGACGTACTCGCCTCACGGCTCAAGGACATGGAGCGCGAGGGCCTGACGACCCGCCGCCGGCTGCCCCCGCCGGGAGCGGCGTACGTCTACGAACTCACCGCGCGCGGCAGCGGGTTGCTGCCGGTGCTGGAGGCGCTCGGCGCCTGGGGCGCCGGCGAGCTGGGGGAGCGGCGGCCCACCGACGCCGTACGGGCGCACTGGTTCGCGCTGCCCCTCAGGCGGGCGCTGCGGGAGGCCGGGGCGGGGGAGGGGACCGTCGAAGTCCGGCTGGAGGAGGGGACCTTCCACCTGAACGCCGGGGACGGAGAGGGCGGGCCCGTGTACGGTGACGGACCCGCGGCCGGGGAGCCCGACGCCCGGCTCACGCTGGACGCCCGGACCTGCGCGGCCGTCTGCCGCGGGGAACTCGGGCTGCGGGACGCCGTGCGCGAGGGCCGGCTCGACGTGGCGGGCGAGGGCACGGCGGCGAAGGCGCTCAGGGAGGCGTGAAAGGGCGGGAGGCCCGCTCCGAGGCGGGCCTCCCGCGCAGCGCGTCGGTCGTTCAGGCGCCCGGCGGCACCCGTGAGGGCCGTCCCGACCCGCGGGTCAGGGCGTAGCCGCCGACACCCGCGAGCGCGGCGAGCACGCCGCCGACGCCGGTCCACACCCACCGGTCGGACCACCAGCCGGAGGACCAGCCGTCCTCGGGCTCGATCGCGGACAGCACGGCGCCGCCGTCCTCCTCGTCCTCGTCCGCACCGGACTTCACCGCCACGCCCGGCACCAGCGGCTCGGACAGCGAACCGTCCACCGCCGCCGCCCCGCCCATGTCCTTCGAGTCGACCTCGATCTCGGCGCCCACCCGGGCACCGAGGTCGGAGGTGGGCAGGTCCACGACCGTCAGCCGGACGTAGTACGTGCCCGGCAGCGGGTCGTTGGCCCACGGCTCGGACCAGGCGCGGACGGTGCGCAGGACGCAGGCCAGTTCCACGGAGGACGCGTCCGCCGCCGCGGTGCGGGTCTGGGCGCCCCACTGGCAGGCCTGGCGCCGGCGCAGACCGTCGTACACGTCGACCCGCCAGGTCTGGGCCGCGTGGGTCTCGGGCAGCCTCACCGTGGCCCGCACGGTGGGACGCTGCCCGGCGTCGGCGGGGAACGACCAGTAGAGGTAGTCGCCGGCGGCACCGTTCGCCGTCGCCCGCTGTCCCTGCTCGATCTCGGTCGCCGTCCGGAAGGAGGTGCCCGCCGTCGTCGGCGCGTCACCGTCCCCGGACGGGCTCGCGGCGGGGGAGGAATCGGCCGCCGCCGGGGTCGCGGCGAGGCCCAGCAGCACGGCGGCCGTGCTCAACGCTCGTACAACACGCATCAGTTGGCCCTCCAGACCGCGAACCGCCAGCGCGACAGCCAGCCCCACAGCAGACCGGCGAGGAAGCCGAAGATCACGAGCACGCCGAGCAGCCACCAGCCGCGCCCGAGACCGAAGGAGGCCACGTCGTCGGCGTCGGTCGGCCCGTCCACGACGTCGACGGTCAGCTCCAGCGGCAGCCCCGGCGTGGTCTTCACACCGGAGACGGGCGAGAAGGAGTTGGTGACCTGGAGGCACACGGTCTCGGTGGCCGGCTTGTCCCCGTCCGCGTCGTCGCGCTCGGCCTTCGGGTACCGAAGCCCCGTCGAGACCACGTCCGTACGGCCGTTGCCCGCCGCCTCACCGCGCACGATCTCCCGGCCGTGCACCGTCACCGCCCGCAACAGCACCCCGTGGGACGGGTTCACGGCGCGGTCGGCGCCGACGCTCACCGCGGCGCGCAGCTCCTGACCGGGCAGCACGTCCACCCGGTACCAGCGCTGCTGCCCGAACTCCTCACGGTCGGTGTACAGCCCCGACTTCAGCGTGGGCGCCTTCGCGCACGTGTCCGCGCCCGTGGTGGCGACCGGCGTCACCACTGGGTCGGCCGCGCGCTCCACCAACTGGTTGACCCGGTCGGTGAGTTCGTCGGTGTGCTCGACGGAGGTGTACGTCCCGCCGGTCGCCTCCGCGATGCAGCTGAGCTGCTGCCGCATCTTGGCGTTGGGGACCAGGCCGAGCGTGTCGATGGTCAGCCCGATGCCCTTCGCGGCGATCTCGCGCGCCACCTCGCACGGGTCGAGCGGGGCGCAGGTGTCCTCGCCGTCGCTGATCAGCACGATCCGCTTGGAACCGTCGCCGCCCTCGAGGTCGTCGGCCGCCGCGAGCAGCGCGGGACCGATCGGCGTCCAGCCGGTCGGCGACAGCGTCGCCACCGCCGTCTTGGCCTCGGTGCGGTCCAGCGGGCCCACCGGGTAGAGCTGCGCCGTGTCCTTGCAGCCCCTCTTGCGGTCGTCGCCCGGGTAGTCGGCGCCCAGCGTCCGGATGCCCAGTTTCACCTCCTCCGGCGTCGCGTCGAGCACCTCGTTGAACGCCTGCTTGGCCGCGGCCATCCGCGTCCCGCCGTCGATGTCCCGCGTCCGCATCGAACCGCTGACGTCGAGCACGAGGTTCACTTTCGGCGCGTCCTCGCCGGTGGGTTCACCGGCGGCCGCGCCGGACGGGAACGCCGTTCCCGCCGCCAGCGCGGCGAGCAGGGCACACGTGCCCGCCACCAGCCGTGTTCTTGTGATCATCGGCGGATCTTATTGATCACTGGTGCCGGGCTCCAAAACGAGACCGCGCGGACGCCCCGACTTCACCCCAGGTGCAGCGGATTGGGCAGGCGGGCCCACAGATCCCCGGTGCCCTCCGGCGAAGTGCGCATCAGCGTCAGCGCCTTGACCGGCAGCGGCTCCTCACCCAGCGCCATGACGTCCGGCGTGCGCGGCAGTTCGCGTACGACCCCCTCCAGCGCCTCCCGCAGCGCCGGACCCGAGCCCGCGGTCGCCGCCAGCGCACCTCCCACCAGCGAACCGAACAGCTTGCGGCGCAGCACCACCGGGTCGTCCGTGAGCATGCGCGGCGGCAGTCCGGGGGCCGCAACGCCGTGCCGCGCCAGGCGCGCCGGGCTCACCCGGATGTCGGCGAGGTCGCGGTAGACCAGACGCAGCGGGTCACCCTCCGCAGACAGCACCACGAGGAGGTTCTGGCCGTGCGCCTCCAGGGCCACGCCCAGCTCCAGCGCGCGCAGTCCGACGGTGAGCGCGAGTCTGGCGAACGCGGCAGGCCATCCGGGGCGGCGGGGCAGTGCGGTGGTGGCGAGGGCCGCCACCGGGACGACGTGCTCGCCCCGGTCCGCGTACACCCGCGGCGATTCGCGCAGGACGGCGGCCAGGTCGGGGGAGTGGGCGGTGGCCGCGCCCAGGGTGCGGGTCATGTGGAGCAGGCCGTCCATGCGCGCCGCCAGCTCCTCGCCGAACGACGACAGGGTCGCGGACGCGGCGATCGAGGCGACCGAGATGTCCCGCACGGAGGAGGTGAGCCGGGCGCCGAGCGCGGTCTTGACGTGCGGCCCGCCGGGCACGGCGAGGGTGCGCAGGGACATCAGCGGACGGGCGGCGATCCGCTCCTCGCAGGGCCGCTTCAGCACGTGCGCCGCCTGCCAGGGATGCACCGGGAGCAGCACCTTCCCCCCGTCCCGCAGGTCCCGCGGCCACACTCCCGTCACCAGGCACCCGGACGCCGGCACCGGCACCAGGCCCAGCCCCACCACCGGCCGGTGCTCGGGCCCGTACGCGAGCTGGTCCGCCACCGAGAAACCCGGACGGGAACGGCAGCCCGGATGGTAGGGATGCCCGTCCACCACCCGCTGCTCCCAGCCCCAGTCGCTGTCCGGCCACTCGTCCGGGTGATTCTCCCGGGCCGTCCGCGACAGCGCCAACGACGCGACGCTGTGCCCGAGTTCCCCGGCGAACCCCGCCGAGTGCGGTACGGCGAGATCCGTGGTCAGCCGCGCCGGATCGTCGTAGGGAACCTCGTCGAGGTGCACGACGCGGACGTACGCGTCCGTCCGGTACGGGTCGGCGGCCGGGCCGGCCAGCCGACGGCCGTCCCGGAGGCGCAGGACGAGCCCGCCCCGCGCGGCGTCCCGGCCCGCGACCCAGGGCAGCGGTTCATGGGCGAACGCCCGCCACAGCCGGGTCAGCACGGCCGCGCGGGCACCGGGCAGCCCGGCCGTGAACCCGGGGAGGAGATCCGGACGGACGGCGGCCAGTTCCTCGGCGACCTCGGCCTCTGCGGTGGGGGGACGATGCACGGGCGGGCTCCTCGGGTACGGGTAGGAGGTCACGGCACAGGGACGACGACAGACATACTGATCGTCTCCGCCTCTCCGCCATGGACAGACCGTAGGGAACGAGTGGAACGCGTGGATTTCCTGCCCCGGCCCACCGGCGCCGACGCCGCCTTTCCGAGCGTCGCCGAACGTGCCGACGCCTACGCGACGGTGCCGCTGCTCAACTGCCTGCTCCGCGAGGTGGCCGAACCGCTGCCGGGCCCGGACCGGGACCCGGAGCCGGACCGGGACCCGTACCCGCGGCGGGTGTACCGGCTGCCCGGCGGAAGACTGCTGCGGGTGCGCGCGGGCCGCCGCCCCGCCGAACCGGAGGTCGGCACGGCGGCGGGCGGCTGGCACCCCGTCGGCCACCCCGAGCTGGTGAAACTCGTCGCGGAGGAACTGCGCCGCCACACCGGCCAGTCCAACCACGAACTGCCCACCGAGATGACCGACAGCCGGGACGCGGTGGCCGCCCTGCTGACGGCACGCGCGCGGGCGACCCCGCCCCAGGACCCCTACCTCCGCTCCGAACAGGCCCTGATCACCGGCCACACCCACCACCCCGCCCCCAAGGCGCGCGGCGGGGGCCCGCACGCCGGCTGGCTGCCGTACGCGCCCGAGGCACACGCCCGTTTCCCGCTGACCCTGCTCGCCGTGCGCGAGGACACGGTGGTCGAGGAGGGCGACACCGCCGCCCTGGACGCCCTGGCCGACGCCCCGCCCGGGTACCGGGTGCTCCCCGCCCACCCTTGGCAGCTCGACCTGACCGCGGGCGCCCTCGCCCCCGCCTTCGCCGACGGCCGGCTCGTCCGGCTGGGCACGACCGGCTTCTTCGTCTGGCCGACGGCCGCGATCCGCACGGTGTACGCACCCGATGCCGATCTCTTCCTCAAGTTCAGCCTCGACGTGCGCGTCACCAACGACATCCGCCGCCTGTGGCGCCACGACCTGCTGGAACTGCGCCGCACCGACACGGCGGTCGCGGAGGCCTTCGCGGCGATCGGTTCCCCGGCGGTATGGCTTGCCGACCGCGGCTACCGCACCGCCGACTTCGCCTTCGAGGAGCTGGCCGTCGTCGTGCGCGACGGCCTGCGCACCCGCCTGCTGCCCGGCGCGACCCCACTGCTCGCCGCGGCCCTGGTGGAGGGCTTCCCCGGCAGCCCCTTGGCGTCCACCACGGACCCGGAGGCGTGGTGGGCGGCGTACCTCGACACGGTCGTCCCGCCCGTCCTGACGGCCTTCGCCGACGACGGCGTCGTCCTGGAGGCGCACCTGCAGAACACGCTGGTCGCCGTGGACGCGGACGGCACCCCGGTCCAGGCCCTGTTCCGGGACGCCGAGGGCGTCAAACTCCTCCCGGACACGCCCCGCCCGGCCGGCTGGCAGCGGCTGGTGTACTGCCTCGTCGTCAACCACCTCTGCGAGATCGCCGCCGCCCTGGCCGAACACCACCGGGGTCTCGACCCCTGGCCCGCCGCCCGCCGGGCCCTGGCCCGCCACGACCTGCCCGAGATCCCCGCCCTCCTCGCCTCGCCCACCCTCCCCGGCAAAACCAACCTCCTGCTCCGCTGGACGGGCGCGAACGGCGCCGACGCCCGCTACCGGCCGCTGCCCAATCCGCTGCTCGGGCCGTGACCGGCAGGGCCTGACCCGCCTCTGACGTCGTGGTGAGGGGCGACGTCAGAGCGCCTAACTCGTCGACGGCCCCCCGCAACGACGACGCCGCCGGCGTGTGATGTGCTCCTCGGCGGGCGACGGTTGTGTCCGCCGACTGCGCGGCCCGGCCGGGCGGTGTGCCCGGCCGGGCCGCGGTTCGCTCTCGGACCTACTTGCCCATGGCCCTGCGCACGGCGTCCTTGGTGCGGTCCATGAGCGCTGCGACCGGCCCAAGGGCCATGTTCTTCGCTCCGGACTCGACGCCCGGGTGGGGCCGGGTGGGTGCCATGGCCTCGGCGGCCTTGACGGCTTTGGCCATCGCGGCGAGGTTGGTGACGTCGGTGCTGCGGCGGATGTGGGTGAACTCGTAGCGTTCCTCGGCCCGGGCGTGTGCCTGGACGTCCTTGCGCAGCTTGAGCAGCTGGGGCATGAACTTCGGGTCGTCGGTGTCCATCTCGTCGAGCGCGGCCAGGGTCTCCTTGGCGGCCTTCTCCTCGGCGAGACGTTCCTTCACAACCTGCTCGCCCCCGGGGAAACTCTTCCGGGCGAAGGGATGGAGGACCTCTTCCTCGGCGGTCTCGTGCACGGCCAGCAACCGCACCAGGCGGCGGAAGGCGTCGCGGCGTTCCTCGCCCTGGGTGGCCTCGACCTCGTCGAAGAGGTTGCGGATGTCGCCGTGCTGGCGCATCAGCAGGGCGACGACGTCATCGTCCTTGGCTCGGTCGTCCCCGGCGTGCGGGGTCTTCAGCTCGGACATCTCGGCCTCCCCTACTTCTCGCGCTGTGCGGGGTCGGGGTGCTCGCCCTCGGTCTGGACGCGGTACTCGCGGCCGAACATCTCGTCGTGCTGGGTCATCACCCGGTCGCTCGGGGGCGCCTCGCCGCCGTGGATCTGCTCCTGCATCTTCTCGAACCGCTCGTGCGCCTCGCGCACGTACCCGGCACCGAGCGTGGTCAGGTCCATCTGGGTGTCGAGCAGCTCGCGCAGGTACCCCTTGTTCGGCTCGAAGGTGAGCACGTTGGGCAGTTCGGGGGCGAGCACGGAGGCGGGGTCGCGGCCGTCGTGGCGGCGCATCAGGTCGCAGGCGGCGTGCAGGTGCTCCAGCTCCATGTTCAGGTGCAGCTCCCAGATCGCCTTGACCTTGGGGTCGCTCTCCTGCTCCATGAAGGAGTGGTAGAGGTAGCACTCGTTGTACTCGTGGTTGACCAGCTGCTCCCACCACGTCTCACCCGGGTCGACCAGGGACTCGTAGTGGGTGACGTGCTCCTCCTCGATGAGCCCGATCTCCTGGTAGAGCTGACGGGCGATCGGCTCCATGTAGGTGGGGCCGGTGTTCATGTAGAAGTTCATGGTCTGCTGCTCCGCCGACATGATCGTCAGGGCGTGCAGCTTGGAGAGCGGGTTCGTCTCGTCCTTGGCGTACGGGTCGCGGACGTTGTCGACCGGATCGCGGTGGTGGTACCGGGTGGGCCGGCCGGGCATGACCTCGGTCAGGTTGTCGACGATCGACTCCGCCTTGCGGTGCTCGATCATCTCGTACAGGTTCGCGTACCGGTACAGGTGGTCGAAGTCCTCCAGCACACCGAACTGGTACGCCTGCTTCAGATACGGGTCCGGCTCCATCCGCGCCACCCACGCCGTCAGGTCCACCGCGACCTGCTCGTAGGCGATCGTCGTCTCCAGCACCGACGACACACCGGGAAGCAGCCAGTTCACGACCTTCTGCTGCTGCGCCTCGATGTAGCGCACCCGCGCCAGCTGCCGCTTGATCTCGGGATCGACCGTGTTGCGGGCGAGCTGGTGGCTGAAGAGGATCGCCTCGACCTCGATGCCGTTCATCGTGATGATGCGGCAGCGGGTGTACGGGTCGCAGTGGTCCGGGTCGATCGGGTCCACGTTCAGCTCGCGCCAGCTGCGCAACTGGCGGTCCAGCGGGATACCCCGCTGCTCCAACGGATTGAAGGTCATGGGCGGTGCCTCCTGGGGGGCGGGACGAGCGGGGGACTCGTGCGCCGCCGGGGTACCCCGTTTCAGGCGACGAGCACGGACCAGCGCCCCAGTCTGTTCACCACGCGTGCTTTCGAGCCACTGCTCACGTCCGCAGGTCGCTCGATTCCCCCTTGTGGGTCACCCCGACTGGCGGACGCCGTGCTCCTGCGCGAAGCACGGCCGAGTCCCGCCCGTTCCGTCCTGGGCGCGGGCGGTGTGGAGCGCGGAGGTGCAGCACGCCGGGCCCGAGCCGATGATGACGACGCCGCGGATGTCCGTGGCCGTGCTCACCCGGAGCGGGCTAACGGACGGCCAGGAGTTGGCCCATGGCCGCCAGTACCGACGGTTCGACGCGGTAGTAGACCCAGGTGCCGCGCCGCTCGGAGGTGAGCAGGCCGGCCTCCTTGAGCTTCTTGAGGTGGTGGGAGACGGTCGGCTGGGAGACGCCGACGTCGGAGATGTCGCACACGCACGCCTCGCCGCCCTCGTGCGAGGCGACCGCCGAGAAGAGGCGCAGCCGCACCGGGTCCCCGAGCGCCTTGAACATGCGCGCCGTCCGCTCGGCCTCCTCGGCGGTGAAGGGCCGCTCGCTCAGCGGCGGGCAGCACGGCACCACGGCGTCGGGGGCCTCGGGTTCCAGAAGCGGCAGGGCCTTGACGTTCGACATGCGTCTATGTTGACACATGTCGAACCAAGACGCCCAGGGTCATGCTTCGATGAACGTCTATCTTGACGTTCATCGAAGCAGGTGTCATGCTGGCGCTGCAAGCCATTGACGAATATCGAAGTAAGGGTCCGGGGGTGCACAGTGTGCGACACCGTCTGCCGGGCCCGGGCTCAGCGCCGCAGTGCTCAGCTCGCGTGGCTCCGCACGCCCCCCTCCGTCGAGCCGTCCACCGCTCCGTCTCCGCCGTCCGAGCAACGAATCGAAGGAAGCACCGTCATGGAGAAGCAGGAATTGCCCGTCGTGGTCGTCGGCGCCGGCCCGGTCGGCCTGGCCGCCGCCGCACACCTCGTGGAGCGCGGTATCGAGCCGCTGGTGCTGGAGGCCGGCCCGTCGGCCGCGACGGCAGTGCGGGACTGGGCGCACGTCCGCCTGTTCTCGCCGTGGGCCGAGGTCACCGACCCCGCCGCCGAGAAGCTGCTGGCCCCGACCGGCTGGACGCGCCCCGACGGCACGACGTACCCGACCGGCGGCGACTGGGCCGAGCGGTACCTCCAGCCGCTCGCCGACGTACTCGGCGACAAGGTCCGCTACGGGGCCACCGTCACCGGCGTGGCCCGCGCCGGGCGGGACCGGATCGTCGACTCCGGCCGCGCGGAGCAGCCCTTCACCGTGCACATCGAGACCTCGGACGGCGGCGAGGAGCGGATCACCGCCCGCGCCGTCATCGACGCCTCCGGCACCTGGTCCGCCCCCGGCCCGATGGGCGCGAACGGCCTGCCCGCCCTGGGGGAGAGGACGGCGGCCGACCGCGTCTCCTACCGCGTCCCGGACCTCAAGGACCCGGCGGTCCGGGCCCGGTACGCCGGCCGGCGCACGGCCGTCGTCGGCTCCGGCGCCTCCGCCTTCACCGCGCTCGCCCAGCTGGCCGACCTGGCGGAGGCAGAGCCGGGCACGCACGCGGTGTGGATCCTGCGCCGGGGCATCGGCGAGGCCACGTACGGCGGTGGCGAGGCCGACCAGCTCCCGGCCCGAGGCGCACTGGGTCTGCGGGCCAAGGCCGCCGTCGAGGACGGACACGCGAGCGCCGTCACCGGGTTCCGCACCGAGGCGGTCGAGCGGGACGGCGACCGGCTGGTCCTGGTCGCCGAGGACGGCCGCCGCCTGGACCCGGTCGACGAGGTCGTCGTCCTGACCGGCTTCCGCCCCGACCTGTCCTTCCTCTCCGAACTCCGCCTCGGCCTCGACGAACGCCTCCAGGCACCGACCGCGCTGGCCCCGCTGATCGACCCGAACGTCCACTCCTGCGGCACGGTCTACCCGCACGGCGTGAAGGAGCTGTCCCACCCGGAGCAGGACGTCTACCTGGTCGGCATGAAGTCCTACGGCCGCGCCCCCACCTTCCTCGCCATGACCGGGTACGAACAGGTCCGCTCCATCACCGCCGCCCTGGCCGGCGACCAGGAGGCGGCCGAGCGCGTCGAGCTGACCCTGCCGGAGACCGGCGTCTGCGGAGGCGCCGGCCTGTTCGACGAGCCCGACACCGCGCGGGGCGACGAGGGCGGCGGCTGCTGCGCGGCCCCGGCGACCCTTCAGATCGGCACCGGCGCCCCGGCCGCCTCCGGCGGCTAGGCCGGCAGCACGGACTGGGGCCACGGCCCCGGCCAGAAGCCCCGGGAGGTCTACGTGGTCAAGGCCGACGCGAAGACACCGACCATCGCGGACGGATGCCGCTGAACCGCCGCTGGCCGGCCCCACACCGGCGAGGCTGTGACCGGCGCGGGGTACCGGTCACGGCCTCGCCCCGCCCTGCCCGCCCACGCGTTCCCCGCAGCGCACTGAGGGCGCGACGGATTGCAAGGTCAAGCGATCACGTAGCCTGGGGAAATGCTGACCGAGGTCACCGCCACCCGCTACGTCGAACCCCTGCGCACCGGCGGCTCCGTCCCCGGTGTCGTCGAGGCCGACGACCTCGGCACCTACGTCCTGAAGTTCACCGGCTCCGCGCAGGGCCGCAAGGCGCTGGTCGCCGAAGTGATCGTCGGGGAGCTGGCCCGGGAGCTGGGGCTGCGGGTGCCGGAGCTGGTCCTCGCCCACTTCGACCCGGCCGTCGCCGCCGACGAACCGCACCAGGAGGTGCGGGACCTGCTCGACGCCAGCGCGGGGCTCAACCTCGGCATGGACTACCTGTCGGGCGGCGCGGACTTCACGCCCGAGGTCGCGGAGGTGTTCCCGGTGGACCCGGAGGAGGCCGGACGCGTCGTCTGGCTGGACGCCCTCACCGTGAACGTCGACCGCACGGTGCACAGCTCCAACCTCATGGTCTGGCCGACCTCCGGCGTCGCGCTCCCGCGCCTGTGGCTCATCGACCACGGGGCGGCCCTCGTCTTCCACCACCGCTGGGGCGCCTCGCCACCGGACAAGGCGTACGACTTCCGCCACCACGCCCTGGGCCACTTCGCCCCGGACGTCCGCGCCGCCGACGCCGAGCTGGCGCCCAAGGTGACCGAGGAGCTGCTGCGTGACGTGGTGGCGCGGGTGCCGGAGCCCTGGCTGACCCGCGAGGCCGGCTTCGACACCCCGGGCGAGGTCCGGGACGCCTACGTCGGCTACCTGTACGCGCGCGTCCGGGCCTCCCGCAACTGGCTGCCCACGGACTTCCCGACCCGTGCCGAACTCGCCGCCGAGAACGCCGCCCGCGCGGAACGCACCCGGCGCGGCCGCCCCGACTGGCTCAAGCGCGTCCCCGACCTGCACGGCAAGCCGCCCGCCGAGCAGGACTGGTCCGTGCACCTGGGCTGAACGCAGGCCCGCGCCCCCGGTGCTGTGCGGTACCGGGGGCGCGGGCCTGCGTCGATCGGAGCCGGAGGTCAGCCCTTCAGCTGCTCGTACGCCGGCAGCGTCAGGAAGTCGGCGTAGTCCTCGTCGAGCGACACGGTGAGCAGCAGGTCGTGGGCCTGCTGCCAGTTGCCGGCCGCGAATGCCTCGTCGCCGATCTCGGCGCGGATGTTCGCCAGCTCCTCGGCGGCGACCTTGCGGGCCAGTTCGGCGGTGACCCGCTCGCCGTTGTCGAGGACGACACCGGCGTTGATCCACTGCCAGATCTGGGAGCGGGAGATCTCGGCGGTGGCCGCGTCCTCCATCAGGTTGAAGATGGCGACGGCGCCGAGGCCGCGCAGCCAGGCCTCGATGTAGCGGATGCCGACCTGGACGGCGTTGACCAGGCCCGCGTACGTCGGCTTGGCGTCCAGGGAGTCGATGGCGATGAGGTCGGCCGCCTTGACGTCGACGTCCTCGCGCAGCCGGTCCTTCTGGTTGGGCTTGTCGCCGAGGACCTTGTCGAAGGACTCCATGGCGATCGGGACCAGGTCCGGGTGGGCGACCCAGGAGCCGTCGAAGCCGTCACCGGCCTCGCGGTCCTTGTCGGCGCGGACCTTCTCGAAGGCCACCTTGTTGACCTCGGCGTCCCGGCGGGACGGGATGAAGGCCGCCATGCCGCCGATCGCGTGCGCGCCGCGCTTGTGGCAGGTCCGGACGAGGAGTTCGGTGTACGCCCGCATGAACGGGGCGGTCATCGTCACCGCGTTGCGGTCCGGGAGGACGAACTTCTCGCCGCCGTCACGGAAGTTCTTGACGATGGAGAAGAGGTAGTCCCAGCGGCCCGCGTTCAGGCCGGAGGCGTGGTCGCGCAGTTCGTAGAGGATCTCCTCCATCTCGTACGCGGCCGTGATCGTCTCGATCAGGACGGTGGCGCGGACGGTGCCCTGCGGGATGCCGACGTAGTCCTGCGCGAAGACGAACACCTCGTTCCAGAGGCGGGCCTCCAGGTGCGACTCCGTCTTGGGGAGGTAGAAGTACGGGCCCTTGCCGAGGTCCAGCAGGCGCTGGGCGTTGTGGAAGAAGTACAGGCCGAAGTCGACCAGGGCGCCGGGGACCGGGCGGCCGTCGACCTGGAGGTGGCGCTCGTCGAGGTGCCAGCCGCGCGGGCGCATGACGACCGTCGCCAGCTCCTCGTTCGGGCGCAGGGCGTACGACTTGCCGGTGCGCTCGTCCGTGAAGTCGATGGTGCGGGTGTAGGCGGCCATCAGGTTGAGCTGGCCGAGGACGACGTTCTCCCAGGTGGGCGCCGAGGCGTCCTCGAAGTCCGCGAGCCAGACCTTCGCGCCCGAGTTGAGGGCGTTGATGGTCATCTTGCGGTCGGTCGGGCCGGTGATCTCGACCCGGCGGTCCTGGAGCGCGTCCGGGGCCGGGGCCACCTTCCAGGAGTCGTCCGCGCGGATCGCGGCGGTCTCCGGGAGGAAGTCGAGCGTGGAGGTGCGGGCGATCTCGGCGCGGCGCTCCGCACGGCGGGCGAGGAGCTCGTCACGCCGGGGCGTGAACCGCCGGTGCAGCTCGGCCACGAAGGCGAGCGCCGCATCGGTGAGGACCTCCTCCTGCCGGGGCAGGGGCTCGGCGTCGACGATGGCCAGCGTGGACGGCGCTGGTGCGGACATGAGCTGTCACTTCCTTCAGCGGTGGCACCGGGTGCCAACGGGCACGTATGGGGCAATGCGCACCCACTGTGCGGTCGGGTGCTTCTGGTCAGTGGATAGTAGTTTCCTCATCGTGGAACTTCAATGGTTTGTTGACGTCGAGATTCTCTGAGTCGAGGGACAGTGGCGCCCAGTGCCACACCCCTCACTCAAGGTGGCGCAGGTCCGCCTCGGTGTCGATGTCGTACGGCCGCGCCACGTCCCCGCACTCCACCAAGGTGATCTCCGCCTCGTGTTCCCTCAGATAGGCGCGTGCCCCCCGGTCCCCGGTGGCAGTCGCCGTGACGCCCGGCCAGTGGTCGGCGCCCAGGAGGACGGGGTGCCCGCGAACGCCGGCGTACGCCGCCGACGCGAGCGACGCCCCGCCCCGGTACCCGGCCCGCACCCGCGCCATGGCCTCCGCGCCGATCCCGGGCTGGTCCACCAGCGAGACCAGCGCCGCCCGTGCTCCGGTGCCGGTCAGTGAAGCGAGCCCGGCGCGCAGTGACGACCCCATGCCCCGCTCCCAGTCGGGGTTCTCCACGACCACGCACCCGTCGAGCGCCGCCCGCTCGCGTACGGCGCCCGCGCGCGCTCCCAGGACGACGTGCACGCGGGCGCAACCGGCCGCGCGCAAAGCGGCGATCGCGTGTTCGACGAGTGGATGTCCGCGGTGTTCGAGCAGGGCCTTGGGCCGTCCGCCGAGCCGTCGCCCGCCCCCGGCGGCGAGCAGCAGCCCCGCCACCTGCTCTTCGGTCTTGGTCATGCGTCCTGCATACCTGACCGCCCGCCGAACGCTCCGGTGTGCGCGGGGTTTTCGGAGGCTGAATTTCGGTCCGCGCGGTGGCGCGTCCGGTGCGGGGTGGCGTTTACTGGCCCGCGTCCCCGGCGCCCGACCAGTGCCAGGGGGCGCTCGGCACGTTCACCACTTAGGGGCGCACAACGGGGTGCGAGGGGGAGGGCTGTGTTGCAGAGCTTGGGGCAGGGGCAGGTGACCGTCGGCGACGAGGACGTGAGGGTGGTCGCGCTGCGCACCGCGGTGGCGCGGCTGCGCCGACAACTCGCCTTGCTGCCCGCCGACTTCCCGGACCGGGCCATAGCCGAGGACGAACTCGCCGACCTCGCCGCGATGTCGGCGCACGGTGTCCCGGAGATGCCTCGGCTGCACCGCTCCCTGCTGCTGATAGCGGGCGCGATCGGTTCCGTCAGCGCCCTGTCGCGGGGGCTGACGGAGGTCCGTCACGCCGTGGAGCTCTTCGGCGACCCGCCGCGCCGCTGAGCGGCGCGGGGTCCGCGCCGTGGGGTCGCCGTTCCGCGCCGTGGGGCTGCCGATCTACGTCGCG
The DNA here is from genome assembly GCF_046628145.1 of Streptomyces mutabilis. Classification (NCBI taxonomy): domain Bacteria; kingdom Bacillati; phylum Actinomycetota; class Actinomycetes; order Kitasatosporales; family Streptomycetaceae; genus Streptomyces; species Streptomyces mutabilis. The sequence continues at coordinate 6,270,777 of NZ_CP176874.1, forward strand.
GGGTTGCCGTTCTACGCCCCGGGGTTGCCGTTCGAGTTCAGCAGGGACTCGGACAGCTCCGCCGCCACCTGCTGGAGCAGCGGCACCATGCGGTCGGTCGCGGCCTCGGTGACCCGGCCGGCCGGGCCGGAGATCGAGATCGCCGCCGCGGTGGGGGAGTTCGGCACGGAGACGGCCAGGCAGCGCACGCCGATCTCCTGCTCGTTGTCGTCGATCGCGTAGCCCTGGCGCCGCACCTCCTCCAGCGCCGCGATGAAGCCGTCCGGCGTGGTGATCGTCTTCTCGGTCGCGGCCGGCATCCCGGTCCGGCCGAGCAGGGCCCGCACCTCTTCCGCCGGGAAGTCCGCGAGCAGCGCCTTGCCGACGCCGGTGGAGTGCGGCAGGACGCGCCGGCCGACCTCGGTGAACATGCGCATCGAGTGCTTGGACGGCACCTGGGCGACGTACACGATCTCGTCGCCGTCGAGCAGTGCCATGTTCGCCGTCTCGCCGGTCTCCTCGACCAGACGGGCCAGGTGCGGGCGGGCCCAGGTGCCCAGCAGCCGGGAGGCGGACTCGCCGAGCCGGATCAGGCGCGGACCGAGCGCGTAGCGGCGGTTGGGCTGCTGGCGGACGTAACCGCAGGCCACGAGGGTGCGCATCAGGCGGTGGATGGTCGGCAGCGGCAGTCCGCTGCTCGCGGAGAGCTCGCTGAGGCCGACCTCGCCGCCCGCGTCCGCCATCCGTTCGAGCAGGTCGAAGGCGCGTTCCAGGGACTGGACGCCACCTGTGGCGGACCTGGCGGAGTCGGTGGTGCTGGCGCTGGACGTCGGCACGGCACGTTCCTTTCGGGGCTGGCGGGAGGAAAGAAGCGTACCCGGCGGCCGGTTGACTACCGGCTTGTACGTAGCTACGTTCTGCTTGCTGGAATTCTAATTCCGCTTTGTGGAAACGTCCAGGGCTGAGCCGTGGGCATGCCCGCACAAAGGGTGCCTCTTGACGGCATGGAAGCGGGAATGAAGACTCCTTCGACAGGAGACTTCAACAGAACGTTGAAAAGCACGGCGGCAGAAAGAGGGGTTTCGGGTGTCCGGAGCTGAACTGGTGCTGCGCTCGACGCGCGTCATCACCCCCGAGGGGACACGCGCCGCGTCGATCGCGGTGACCGGGGAGAAGATCACGGCGGTCCTGCCGTACGACGCCCCCGTCCCGGCCGGCGCCCGGCTGGAGGACGTCGGGGACCACGTCGTGCTGCCCGGCCTGGTCGACACCCACGTGCACGTGAACGACCCCGGCCGCACCGAGTGGGAGGGCTTCTGGACCGCCACCCGCGCCGCGGCGGCCGGCGGCATCACGACCCTCGTGGACATGCCGCTGAACTCCATCCCGCCGACCACCACGGTCGACAACCTGCGCACCAAGCGCGAGGTCGCCGCCGACAAGGCGCACATCGACGTCGGCTTCTGGGGCGGCGCGCTGCCCGACAACGTCAAGGACCTGCGCCCGCTGCACGAGGCAGGCGTCTTCGGCTTCAAGGCCTTCCTGTCGCCGTCGGGCGTGGACGAGTTCCCGCACCTCGACCACGAGCAGCTGGCCCGGTCGCTGGCGGAGATCGCCGCCTTCGACGGCCTGCTGATCGTGCACGCCGAGGACCCGCACCACCTGGCCGCGGCCCCGCAGCAGGGCGGCCCGAAGTACGCGCACTTCCTCGCCAGCCGCCCGCGCGACGCCGAGGACACCGCGATCGCGGCCCTGCTCGCGCAGGCCAAGCGGTTCAACGCCCGCGTGCACGTCCTGCACCTCTCCTCCAGCGACGCCCTGCCGCTGATAGCCGAGGCCCGCGCCGACGGTGTGCGGGTCACGGTCGAGACCTGCCCGCACTACCTCACCCTCACCGCCGAGGAAGTGCCGGACGGCGCGAGCGAGTTCAAGTGCTGCCCGCCCATCCGCGAGGCCGCCAACCAGGACCTGCTGTGGCAGGCGCTGGTGGACGGCACCATCGACTGCGTGGTCACCGACCACTCGCCGTCCACCGCCGACCTCAAGACCGACGACTTCGCCACCGCCTGGGGCGGCATCGCCGGCCTCCAGCTCAGCCTGCCGGCGATGTGGACCAAGGCCCGCGAGCGGGGCCTCGGCCTGGAGGACATCGTGCGCTGGATGTCCGCGAACACGGCCCGCCAGGTCGGCCTCGACGGGCGCAAGGGTGCCATCGCGGCCGGTCGCGACGCCGACTTCGCCGTCCTCGCCCCCGACGAGACCTTCACCGTCGACCCGGCCGCCCTCCAGCACCGCAACCGCGTCACCGCGTACGCGGGCAAGACCCTGTACGGCGTCGTGAAGTCCACCTGGCTGCGCGGGACGCGCATCGTGGCGGACGGCGCGTTCACCGACCCGAAGGGACAGCTCCTCACCCGGACCCCGTGACACACGTCCGGACCTGCCCCGACCCACACATCGAACGAACCCGAGAGGAACACCTGATCACCGTGACGGCCCAGCAGAACACCTCGTTGGCCAGCTTCACCGGAGACGCGAACCCCTACGGAGGCGGCGACCCGTACGCGGACTACCGCACCGCCGACCTCCCCTTCACCCAGTACGCCAATCTTGCCGACCGGCAGCTCGGCGCGGGTGTCGTCGCCGCCAACGACGAGTTCTTCGCCCAGCGCGAGAACCTGCTGGTGCCCGAGCGCGCCGAGTTCGACCCCGAGCACTTCGGGCACAAGGGCAAGGTCATGGACGGCTGGGAGACCCGCCGTCGCCGCGGCGTCTCGGCCGAGCACCCCTGGCCCACCGAGGACGACCACGACTGGGCGCTGATCCGCCTCGGCGCCCCCGGCGTGATCCGCGGCATCGTCGTCGACACCGCCCACTTCCGCGGCAACTACCCGCAGGCGGTCTCCGTCGAGGGCACCTCGGTCGCCGGTTCCCCGTCCCCCGAGGAACTGCTCGCGGACGACGTGAAGTGGACGACCCTCGTCCCGCGCACGGCGGTCGGCGGCCACGCGGCCAACGGCTTCGCCGTCTCCGCCGAGCAGCGCTTCACCCACCTGCGCCTCAAGCAGCACCCCGACGGCGGCATCGCCCGCCTGCGCGTGTACGGCGAGGTCGTGCCCGACCCGGCGTGGCTCGCCGCCCTCGGCACCTTCGACGTGGTCGCCCTGGAGAACGGCGGCCAGGTCGAGGACGCCTCCAACCTCTTCTACTCGCCCGCCACCAACACCATCCAGCCGGGCCGCTCCCGCAAGATGGACGACGGCTGGGAGACCCGCCGCCGCCGCGACCAGGGCAACGACTGGATCAGCTACCGCCTGGTGGACCGCGTCCAGATCCGCGCGATCGAGATCGACACGGCCTACCTGAAGGGCAACTCGGCCGGCTGGGCCTCGGTGTCCGTGAAGGACGGCGAGTCCGGCGAGTGGCGCGAGGTCCTGCCGCGCACCCGGATGCAGCCCGACACCAACCACCGCTTCGTCCTGCCCGAGGCGGCCGTCGGCACCCACGCGCGCGTGGACATCTACCCCGACGGCGGCATCTCCCGCCTGCGCCTGTTCGGCTCGCTGACCGAGGACGGCGCGGCCCACCTCGCCGCCCGTCACCAGGAACTGGGCGGCTGACCTCGTCACCGACCCGTGGGGCGCGCCCGGCCTGGACAGCACCGGCGCGCCCCACGCGCATCCGCACACCGTCGGCGGTGGACCGGGTGACCGGTCCTCGCCGTCGGCGTCAGGCGGCGTGCCCGCCGTCCACCGCGAACTCGGCCCCGGTGACGTACTCCGCCGACGCCAGGTGGGCGACGGTCGCCGCGACCTCCTCGGCCCTGCCGAAACGGCCCAGCGCGGTCAGCGCCGCCTGCCCGTCGGCGTACGGGCCGTCGGCCGGGTTCATGTCGGTGTCGATCGGCCCGGGGTGGACGATGTTCGCGGTGATGCCACGCCCGCCCAGCTCCCGGGCCAGCGCCTTGGTGAGCCCCACCAGCGCCGCCTTGCTCATCGCGTACAGCGTGCCGCCGGGACCCGGCACCCGCAGGGCCATGCAGCTGCCTACGGTGATGATCCGTCCGCCCTCCGTCATTCGGGCCGCCGCCGCCCGCGCGGTGAGGAAGACGCCGCGTACGTTGACGGCGAGCACCCGGTCCAGATCGGCGACCGAGATGCCCTCGACGGGGCCGAGCAGCCCGACGCCCGCGTTGTTGACCAGCACGTCGAGCCCGCCGAGGGCGTCGGCGGCGCGCTCCACCGCCCCGGCCGCCTCCTCCGCGTCGGCGGAGTCCGCGCGCAGGGCCACCGCGCGGCGCCCCAGCGCCTCGACGGCCCGTACGACGTCCTCGGCCGCGTCCTTGCGGTTCACATAGGTCAGGGCCACGTCGGCGCCGTCGCGCGCCAGCCGGAGCGCGGTCGCCGCGCCGATGCCGCGACTTCCTCCGGTCACCAGGGCCGCACGGCCGGTCAGGGGTGCCGGGAGGCGAACGAGCGAGTCCGTGTTCGTGTTCGTGTTCATGGGTCCATCCCAGCGGCCCGGCCCGGCCCGCGCTGGCGGCGAACGGACACGGACCTGCCCTGGTGGTGAACGCGCCGAAAACACATATGACGTCCTGGGAAACTCCACGGAATTGTCATTGACATGCCACTGTCTACGCGCGTCATCATGAGGTCATGCGATTCCCCCCACGCGTCGCTCGGTTCGGCGCAGCAGCCGCAGTCCTGTCCGCCCTCCTCGTGGGCGGCTCCGTCTCCGCGACCCCGGCCGGCGCGGCCCCCGCCGCGGTCGGCCACATCTGCTACGGCGACCTGCCGTCCCAGGCCCACGACACGCTCGACCTGATCGAGCAGGGCGGTCCCTATCCGTTCGAGCAGGACGGCACCGTCTTCCAGAACCGGGAGGGCATCCTCCCCAGCCGGTCCACCGGCTACTACCACGAGTACACGGTGATCACGCCGGGCTCCGACACCCGGGGCGCCCGCCGCATCGTCACCGGTGAGGACTATCAGGAGGACTACTACACGGCCGACCACTACGCGTCGTTCGACCTCGTCGACCACGGCTGCTGACGGCGGCGGCCACCGGTCCGGGGACCGGACTCACCCGGACCTGCGGCCCTCGGCGGCGGCGAACAGCGCGCCGCCGAGGGCGAGCAGCGCGACGCTCGCGTAGATCTCGTGGCCCTCGAGGAAACCGATCCGCCGCACCAGACCGATGTCCCAGTCGGTGAACTCGTGCACCAGGCCCATCGCGCCCTGAAGGACGGCGATCAGGCCCAGGAACTCCAGCAGTTGCTTCATGTCCCCGACCCTCGCCCCGCGGTCCCCCCACACGCATCGGCCGCGGGGCGAGCCATGCCCGACCGAAGGCGCCGTTGTCCCTGCCCCGGCGCGACCTAAGTCGCCGGGTCTGCGACTTAGGTCGGTGATCCCGTTCTCCCGGCACTGCCGGCCCCCACCGCTGCGTAGATTTGTCGACTGTGAACAGTGACGAGCGGGCCACGACGTCTCCCGCGTCCGCCAAGGGGCGCTGGGTGCTGCCGGCGGCGCTGGTCGAGGACCTGTACCCCGAACCGCGGGGACCCGGCCGGCGGACCCGGCGCACCGCGCGCGACTGGTTCGTCGACTTCGCCTGCTTCCTGCTGGCCGTCACCATCGGGCTGCTCGCCGCCGACGTGCTGGACCAGGAGCCGAACCTCTCCCCGGCCATGGCCGGCGCCGACCAGGTGATCGGCGCCCTGGCCTGCGCCGCCGTCTGGCTCCGGCGGCGGTGGCCGGTCGGGCTGGCCGTGGCCATGGTGCCCGTCTCGCTGGTCTCGGCCACCGCGGGCGGCGCCGTCCTCGCTGCCATGTTCACGCTCGCCGTGCACCGGCCCTTCCGGTACGTCGCCTGGATCGGCGGCGCGAGCCTCGCCGTGGCGCCCCTGTTCTACTGGATGCGTCCGGAACCGGGCCTGCCCTTCCTGGCATCCCTCCTCATCGCCCTGCTGCTCGCCGTGACGGTCATCGGCTGGGGGCTGCTCGTCCGTTCCAAGCGCCAGCTCCTGCTCAGCCTGCGCGACCGCGCACGGCACGCCGAGGCGGAGGCGCGGCTGCGGGCCGAACAGGCGCAGCGGCTCGCCCGCGAGGCCATCGCCCGCGAGATGCACGACGTGCTCGCGCACCGGCTGACGCTGCTCAGCGTGCACGCCGGCGCCCTGGAGTTCCGGCCCGACGCGTCCCGTGAGGAGGTGGCGCGGGCGGCCGGCGTCATCCGGGAGAGCGCGCACGAGGCCCTCCAGGACCTGCGGGAGATCATCGGTGTGCTCCGCGCGGGGGACTCCGACGACGCGGGCCGTCCCCAGCCGACGCTCGCCGCGCTCGACGCGCTGGTCGCCGAGTCCCGCGAGGCCGGCATGAAGGTCGTCCTCGCGGGCCGGGTCGCCGACCCCGCCGCCGTCCCCGCCTCCGTCGGACGCACCGCCTACCGCATCGCCCAGGAGGCCCTGACCAACGCGCGCAAGCACGCCCCCGGCACCGCGGTCACCGTCTCCGCGTCCGGAGCCCCGGGGCACGGACTCGTCCTGACCGTGCGCAACGCCCCGCCCGAGGGCGAGGTGCCCCACGTGCCCGGCTCCGGGCAGGGCCTGATCGGGCTGACCGAGCGCGCCACGCTCGCCGGCGGCACCCTGGACCACGGCCCCACACCGGAGGGCGGCTTCGAGGTACGGGCACGGCTGCCGTGGGGATGAGAGGGGCACCGGCGACCGGACGGCCGCCGTCACGGGAACAGAGCCGGCCGCCGGCGACCGCGACCCGGCCACCGGCATCGTGATTACGTGAGGGCCATGACTGCGATCAGACTGCTCCTCGTGGACGACGACCCGCTGGTGCGGGCCGGGTTGGCCTTCATGCTGGGCGGGGCCGACGACGTGGAGATCGTCGGCGAGGCCGCCGACGGGGACGAGGTCGCGGAGCTGGTCGACCGCACCCGTCCGGACGTCGTCCTCATGGACATCCGCATGCCGGGAGTGGACGGCCTGACGGCGACCGAGCGGTTGCGGGGTCGCCCGGACGCCCCGCAGGTCGTCGTCCTCACCACCTTCCACGCCGACGAGCAGGTGCTGCGGGCCCTGCGTGCCGGCGCCGCCGGCTTCGTCCTGAAGGACACCCCGCCCGCGGAGATCCTCGACGCGGTGCGCAAGGTCGCGGCCGGCGACCCGGTCCTGTCGCCCGCCGTGACCCGTCGGCTGATGGAGCACGCGGCGGGCGGCGCCGCCGACACCAGGCGCACGCGCGCGCGTGCGCGCATCGACACCCTCAACGACCGCGAACGTGAGGTCGCCGTCGCGGTCGGCCGGGGCCTGGCCAACGCCGCCATCGCCGCGGAACTCTTCATGAGCGTGGCCACCGTCAAGACCCACGTCTCCCGCATCCTCGCCAAACTCGACCTCGGCAACCGGGTCCAGATCGCGCTGCTCACGTACGACGCGGGACTCCTGGACGAATACGGGGAGAACGGGCGCTGACCGACGGGCGGGCGCGACGGTCAGCGCCTGTCGGTCACCGGCGGGCGCGCGTCGGGGAAGTACGGGCACGCGGCGTGCCGGACACGGTCCGCGGGGAGCGAGCGAGGGGCGGCCGTGACGGAGGTGATCGACCCGGGGAGTCCGGCGACGACTTCCGCAGGTCGCTGGTGGGCGGGCGCCGCCCACGGGCTGCCCGGTGTCGGGTCCGCGACGCCGCTCACCCGGCCACGGAGGACGCGGCCGCCGCCTCGACCTCCGCCGGCCGCACCGGTCTGCGCTCCCGCCGGGAGACGTCGCAGGCCTCCGCGATCAGCAGCGCCCGCAGCGCCTCGCGCCCGTCGCACGGGTTGGCCCGCTCGCCGCGCACCACCTCCACGAAGGCCGCCAGCTCCGCCTCGTAGGCGGGTCCGAACCGCTCCACGAATCCCGTCCACGGCTTGTCCGCGGCCGGCGGCCCGGTCGGCTCCGTCGAGGCGATCGGCGTACGGTCGTCCAGCCCGACGACGATCTGGTCCAGCTCACCGGCCAGCTCCATGCGCACGTCGTACCCCGCGCCGTTCAGCCGCGTCGCGGTCACCGTGGCGAGCGTGCCGTCGTCCAGGGTCAGCAGCGCCGCACCGGTGTCCACGTCGTCCGCGGCCCGGAACATCGGCGGCCCGGCGTCGGACCCGCCGGCGTACACGTCGACCACCTCCCGCCCGGTCACCCAGCGCAGCACGTCGAAGTCGTGGATGAGCGTGTCCCGGTAGAGCCCGCCGGACTGCGGCAGGTACTCGGCCGGCGGCGGCGCCTGGTCGCTGGTCACCGCCCGGACGGTGTGCAGCCGGCCGAGCCGCCCCGACCGCACCGCCTCGCGCGCGCCCGTGTAGCCGGCGTCGAAGCGCCGCTGGAAGCCCATCTGGAGGACCGTCCCGGCGGCCTCCACCTCGGCGATCGCCTGCAGCGTGCCCGGCACGTCCAGCGCGATGGGCTTCTCGCAGAACACCGGCAGTCCCGAACGTGCCGCACGGCCGATCAGCTCGGCGTGGGCCGGCGTCGCCGTGGTGATCACGACGGCGTCCACGCCCCACCGGAAGATCTCGTCCACCCCGGGCGCCGCCGTCTCGCCGAGCCGGTGGGCCAGATCCTGCGCCCGCGCCAGGTCGGCGTCGGTGAGGATCAGGGAGCCGACGTCCCGGTGGCGGCTGAGCGTGTTGGCGTGAACGGTGCCGATGCGGCCCGTACCGATGACCCCGATGCGCATGGAATCAAAGTGGGCTCACAGCCCGGGCTCTGTCAATGCGTATGTCCGGACAATCGGACTACACGACTTCCCGTCAACAGCGCACGGAGCTACGCTCGGGCCCGTGCCCAAACCAGAAGTGGACCCGACCGTGTCGCTGGACCTCAGCGTGGATCGCAGCAGCCCGGTGCCGCTGTACTTCCAGCTGTCGCAGCAGCTGGAGGCGGCGATCGAGCACGGCGAGCTGACCCCGGGCAGCCTGCTGGGCAACGAGATCGAGCTCGCCGCGCGGCTCGGCCTGTCCCGCCCCACGGTCCGCCAGGCCATCCAGTCGCTGGTCGACAAGGGTCTGCTGGTGCGCCGCCGGGGCGTCGGCACCCAGGTCGTGCACAGCAAGGTCAAACGCCCGCTGGAGCTGAGCAGCCTCTACGACGACCTTGAGGCGGCAGGGCAGCGCCCGGCCACGAAGGTCCTGGTCAACACCGTGGTCCCCGCGACCGCCGAGGTCGCCGCCGCGCTCGGCGTCGCCGAGGGGAGTGACGTGCACCGGGTGGAGCGGCTGAGGCTGGCGCACGGGGAGCCGATGGCGTACCTGTGCAACCACCTGCCGCCCGGCCTCGTGGACCTGGACACCGGGCAGCTGGAGGCCACCGGCCTGTACCGGCTGATGCGGGCCGCCGGCATCACCCTGCACAGCGCCCGCCAGTCCATCGGCGCCCGCGCCGCGACCGCCGGGGAGGCGGAGCGGCTCGGCGAGGACGAGGGCGCGCCCCTGCTCACCATGGAGCGCACGACGTTCGACGACACGGGACGCGCGGTCGAGTTCGGCACCCACACCTACCGGCCGTCCCGCTACTCCTTCGAGTTCCAGCTGCTCGTACGGTCCTGACACGGCGGGCGTGCGGTCCCGGCCTGCCGCTCGCGCGCCCGTGACCTGCCGCTCGGTCCCGAGCTGACCTGCTGCCCGGGTACGGCCCGAGGAGCGCCGTCCCGCCGTCCGGAGGCGCCCCGCGGTTCGCCGTGCGAGTTCGTCGCAATGTCCGGACAATGTGACCGACGTCTGCTCCCCGGCGCCGGAGGCTCGTTCGCCATGTCGGACAATGGGGCGTTTGTGGTTTCCGGAACCCGGTCGCGGTTCCCGCGGAACCCGGCACGCACAGCACGGCACAGCAAGAAGGGCACGGCCTCGTGGCACGGTTTCGGACATGGGTGGGCATCGCGCTGGCAGGGGCACTGTCGCTGTCCCTGGCCGGCTGCAGCAGCACGGGCGGCAAGCGCGCCGAGGACGCCCGCAAGGCCGCGTCGGCCCAGGGGAAGGCGGCGGTGAACACGCCCCGCTGGACCTTCGCGATGATCACGCACTCGGGTGACGGCGACACCTTCTGGGACATCGTCCAGAGCGGCGCCGAGCAGGCCGCGGTGAAGGACAACATCAACTTCCTGTACTCCCACGACGACGAGGCGCAGCAGCAGGCGCAGCTCGTGAACGCGGCCATCGACAAGAAGGTCGACGGCATCATCGTCACCCTCGCCAAGCCGACCGCGATGAAGTCCGCCCTGGACCGCGCACGGAAGGCGGGCATCCCGGTGATCACCGTGAACTCCGGTTCCGCGGAGTCCAAGGACTTCGGCGCCCTCACCCACGTCGGCCAGGACGAGACCATCGCCGGCGAGGCGGTCGGCGAGGAGCTGAACGAGCGCGGTCGCGAGAAGGCGATCTGCGTCCTGCACGAGCAGGGCAACGTCGGCCACGAGCAGCGCTGCGACGGCGTCGAGAAGACCTTCGACGGCAAGGTCCAGCGGCTCTACGTCAACGGCACCAGCATGCCCGACGTGCAGTCCGCCATCGAGGCCAAGCTCCAGACCGACAAGGCCGTCGACGCCGTCGTCACCCTCGGCGCGCCCTACGCCGACACCGCGGTGAAGGCCAAGCAGGGCGCGGGCAGCAAGGCCGAGATCGACACCTTCGACCTCAACGCCAAGGTGGCCGCCGGACTGGAGGACGGCTCTCTCGGCTTCGCCGTCGACCAGCAGCCCTACCTCCAGGGCTACGAAGCGGTCGACCTGCTGTGGCTGTACAAGTACAACGCCGACGTCCTCGGCGGCGGCCGGCCGGTACTCACCGGCCCGCAGATCATCACCAAGGACGACGCCGCCGAGCTGGCCGACTACACCAAGCGGGGCACCCGATGAGCGCCACGCAGGCGACGGACGCAGACGAAAGGATTCTGCAGACCTCTCCGCTGCGGAAACTCCTGGGCCGCCCCGAGCTGGGCTCCGTGGTCGGCGCGATCGCGGTCTTCGTCTTCTTCGCCTTCTTCGCCGACAGCTTCCTGCGCGCCACGAGCCTCAGCACGGTGCTCTACGCCGCATCGACGATCGGCATCATGGCCGTCCCGGTGGCGCTGCTGATGATCGGCGGCGAGTTCGACCTGTCCGCCGGCGTCCTGGTCACCTCGTCGGCCCTGGTGTCGTCGATGTTCAGCTACCAGATGACCGCCAACGTCTGGGTCGGCGTCGGCGTGTCCCTGCTGGTCACCGTGGCGATCGGCGCCTTCAACGGCTTCATGCTCACCCGCACCAAGCTGCCCAGCTTCATCATCACGCTGGGCACCTTCCTCATGCTGACCGGCATGAACCTGGGCTTCACCAAGCTCATCGGCGGCACCGTCTCCACCAAGACGATCGCCGACATGGAGGGCTTCGACTCCGCCCGCGAGGTCTTCGCCTCCACGATCACCGTCGGCGGCGTCGGCTTCAAGGTCACCATCCTGTGGTGGCTCGCCCTGGTCGCCGTCGCCAGCTGGATCCTGCTGCGCACCCGCGCCGGCAACTGGATCTTCGCGGTCGGCGGCAACAAGGACGCCGCCCGCGCGGTGGGCGTACCGGTCGCCAAGACCAAGATCGGCCTCTACATGGGCGTCGGTCTCGGCGCCTGGATCTCGGGCCAGCACCTGCTCTTCTCGTACGACGTCGTCCAGTCCGGCGAGGGCGTCGGCAACGAGCTGATCTACATCATCGCGGCCGTCATCGGCGGCTGCCTGATCACCGGCGGCTACGGCAGCGCGGTCGGCTCGGCGGTCGGCGCGTTCATCTTCGGCATGACCAGCAAGGGCATCGTCTTCGCCGAGTGGAACCCCGACTGGTTCAAGTTCTTCCTCGGAGCGATGCTGCTCCTCGCGACCCTGCTCAACGCCTGGGTCCGCAAGCGCGCGGAGGCCACCAAGTGACCGGGACGAAAGCACGCACGGCGCTCGTCGAGCTGTCCGGCGTCAGCAAGAACTACGGCAACGTCCGCGCCCTCGAAGGCGTCTCCCTGGAGGTCCACGCGGGCGAGATCACCTGCGTGCTGGGCGACAACGGGGCCGGCAAGTCGACCCTCATCAAGATCATCGCAGGGCTGCACCAGCACGACGGCGGCACCCTGAGCCTCGACGGGGAGGAGACCCGCCTCTCCTCCCCGCGCGAGGCCCTGGACCGCGGCATCGCCACCGTCTACCAGGACCTGGCCGTCGTCCCCCTCATGCCGGTCTGGCGCAACTTCTTCCTGGGCTCCGAGCCGCGCAAGGGCATCGCGCCCTTCAAGCGCATGGACGTCGACCACATGCGCCGCACCACCCACGCGGAACTCCTGCGCATGGGCATCGACCTGCGCGACGTCGACCAGCCCATCGGCACCCTCTCCGGCGGCGAGCGCCAGTGCGTGGCGATCGCCCGCGCGGTGCACTTCGGCGCGAAGGTCCTGGTCCTCGACGAGCCGACGGCGGCGCTGGGCGTGAAGCAGTCGGGCGTGGTCCTGAAGTACGTGGCGGCGGCACGCGACCAGGGCCTGGGTGTTGTTCTCATCACCCACAACCCCCACCACGCGTACATGGTGGGGGACAGGTTCGTGCTGCTGAAGCGGGGCACGATGGTGGGCAACCACGAGCGCGAGGACATCACCCTGGACGAGCTGACGACGCAGATGGCCGGCGGCAACGAGCTGGACGATCTACGCCATGAGCTGCAACGGTCCCAGGAACCCGGGACGGTGTCACGTGCGGCTCCGCCGCGCGGGCGCGAGTGACCACGACGCACCCGCACCCGGCGATGAACCGAGCCCTCCGCCCCCTGTCGCATTCGGCACCCGGCACGGCCGTGCGGCACAATCGCACCCGATGAGCACCTACCGCGACTTCACCGCCCCCATCGGCTCCCGCCGCGCCCCGGTCCTGCGCACCGTGGGCACCAGGGAACGCCGCTCGCACCTGACGGCGCCCCGCGTGCCCACGGTCGGCATCGACATCGGCGGCACGAAGGTCATGGCGGGCGTCGTGGACGCCGACGGCAACATCCTGGAGAAGCTCCGTACGGAGACCCCGGACAAGTCCAAGAGCCCCAAGGTCGTCGAGGACACCATCGTCGAACTGGTCCTGGACCTGTCCGACCGGCACGACGTGCACGCCGTCGGCATCGGCGCGGCCGGCTGGGTCGACGCCGACCGCAACCGCGTCCTGTTCGCCCCCCACCTGTCCTGGCGCAACGAACCGCTGCGCGACCGCATCGCCGGCCGCCTCGCCGTCCCCGTCCTGGTGGACAACGACGCCAACACCGCCGCCTGGGCCGAGTGGCGCTTCGGCGCCGGGCGCGGCGAGGACCACCTCGTCATGATCACGCTCGGCACCGGCATCGGCGGCGCCATCCTCGAGGACGGCCAGGTCAAGCGGGGCAAGTACGGGGTCGCCGGCGAGTTCGGCCACATGCAGGTCGTGCCCGGCGGCCACCGCTGCCCGTGCGGCAACCGCGGCTGCTGGGAGCAGTACAGCTCCGGCAACGCCCTGGTCAGGGAGGCCCGCGAGCTGGCCGCCGCCGACTCGCCGGTGGCGTACGGGATCATCGAGCACGTCAAGGGCAGCATCGGCGACATCACCGGCCCGATGATCACCGAGCTGGCCCGCGACGGCGACGCCATGTGCGTCGAGCTGCTCCAGGACATCGGCCAGTGGCTCGGCGTCGGCATCGCGAACCTCGCCGCGGCCCTCGACCCGTCCTGCTTCGTGATCGGCGGCGGGGTCAGCGCCGCCGACGACCTGCTGATCGGGCCCGCCCGGGACGCCTTCAAGCGCCAGCTCACCGGCCGCGGCTACCGCCCCGAGGCCCGCATCGTCCGCGCCCAGCTCGGACCCGAGGCCGGCATGGTGGGCGCCGCCGACCTGGCCCGCCTGGTCGCCCGCCGCTTCCGCCGCGCCAAACGGCGCCGGGTGGAGCGGTACGAGCGCTACGAGCGGTACGCGGAGGCCCGCCGCACGTCCCGGGAGTCACTGTGACGGAATCGCTGCCCCACCAGGCAGGGCCCCCGGACGAACCCCGGCCCCCGGCGGAGGACCGCCGGCACATGATCCGCCGCCGGTCGCTCACCCTGCTCATCATCGTGCTGCTCATCGGCATCCCGGCCGGCTACCTCGTGATCTCCGCCAACCAGAGCCGCGACAGCGGCAGGAAGAAGGAGGCGAAGTACGCGGCGACCGGCATGACCCGGGGCTGGCCGTCCAAGCTCCAGCGCCGCATCTACGAGGTACCCGTCCCGCTCCCGGCGAACAAGATGGCGTACTACGAGACCAACAACTGGAAGACCAGCCGTCTCTACGTCCAGTTCGAGACGAGCGAAGCCGGTCTCGACGCCTTCCTGGCCGGACTCGGCGTCGACCGGGACGAGCTGAAGAAGGACGAGATGGCCATCAGCGACCGTGCCCAGCGCGTCACCGGCTGGGACTTCGGCCGCTCCGGCCCGTGGTGGGGCCTGGTCAACGAGCAGCGGAACCCGGCGCCCACCCAGGACATCATGGTGAACATGAAGAATCCGGACTGGCCGATGGTCTACGTCGTCTCCCGCACGGTGCCCTGACCGAAACCCGCGCGTCCGGGCCCCGGCAGGCCGCCGGAGCCGATTGTCAGACCCCGCCCGTAGAGTCGAAGACATCTGATCCGGCGGACGGGCGGGAGGTGACAGGACGTATGAGCGACGTGGCCGTGACGGGCAGGCCGGTCGCCGGGCGAGCCGAGGGACCCGGGCGGACCGGGCGGGCGGAGGACGCCGTTCCGTTCGTCCCCGTCCGGCTCGCCGCCGTCTTCCTGCCCGCACCGCTTCCGCGTGACGGGCGGATCGCGTTCTGGGACACCGGGGACGGGTCCGACATCGAGGCCTTCGCGCGGTACGGGGCCGGGTCCGCCGCCGACGGGGACCCCGGGCACGGTGCGCCGCCGTCCGCCCGGGTCACGGAGCTCACCGTCGTCCGGCGGCACGGCGCCGGGGCACGACGCAGGACGACGCCCGCGCTGTCGCTCCCACTCACCGAGGCCCTGCCCCTGCTGGTGCGGGCCCGGCACGACCCGGCCGCCCACCCGGCCACCACCTGCTGGGGCGCCGCCGCCCTGCACGCCCTGCGGCTCACCGCGCGAGGCCGGTTGCTGCCCGGCCTGACGCCGACCGGGCACGACGCCTGGCGGGCCGGCCCGCTGGACCCCGACGACATCGCGCACCTGCGGGCGGTGGCCGCCGCACTGCCCCCGGAAGGACACGCGGTCCCGCTGGACGGCCCCGGCCCGATCCGGCTGCCCGAGCCGGAAGCGCTGATCCGCGCCTTCCTGGACGCGGTCGCCGACACCCTGCCGCGCACCCCGGCGGCGCCCCACGCCTGCGGCCGCCCCTTCGCCGACCGCGGAGCCCACCGCCTGCCGGGCGCCCACGACTGGGCCGCCGAGGTCGCCGCCGGCATGGACGCGGGCGTGCGGATCTCCCTCCGACTCGACCTGTCGGCGTTCGACCTCTTCGACGGGGACACCGAGGGCAACGGCGGCGCGCGCAGTGCCGGGGCGGCGGTCGTGCAGGTGCACAACCTCGCCGACCCCACCCTCGTGGCCGACGCCGCGGACCTGTGGTCGGGAGCGGCGGACGCGGCGTTCGGTCCCCGGGCGCGTGTGGACGCGGCCCTGGCGGTGCGGCGGGCCGCGCGGGTCTGGCCGCCGCTGGACCGGCTCATCGAGCAGGACGTGCCCGACGTCCTCAGCCTGTCCGAGGAGGAGGTCACCGACCTGCTGGGCGTGGCGGCCGGCCGGCTCTCCGCCGCCGGGGTCGCCGTGCACTGGCCCCGCGACCTGGCCCAGGACCTCACCGCCACCGCGGTGGTCCGGCCGGCGCCCGGCTCGGCGACGGACGGCACCGGCTTCTTCGAGAGCGAGGACCTCCTCCAGTTCCGCTGGCAGCTGGCCATCGGCGGCGACCCGCTCACCGAGGCCGAGATGGACACCCTCGCGGAGGCCCACCGCCCGGTCGTGAGGCTGCGCGACCGCTGGGTCCTGGTCGACCCGGCCCTCGTCCGCCGGGCCCGGGGGCGCGACCTCGGCCTGCTCGACCCGGTCGACGCGCTGTCCGTGGCCCTGACCGGCAGCGCGGAGGCCGACGGCGAGACGGTCGAGGTCGTACCGGTCGGCGCGCTGGCCGCCCTCCGCGACCGGCTCACGGCCGGGGTACGTCCCGCGGAGCCGCCGCCCGGCCTGCACGCCACCCTCCGTGACTACCAGCTGCGCGGCCTGGCCTGGCTGCACCTCATGACGTCCCTCGGCCTCGGCGGCTGCCTCGCCGACGACATGGGCCTCGGCAAGACGGTCACCGTCATCGCCCTGCACCTCAAGCGGGCCCACACCGCGCCGACGCTGGTGGTCTGCCCGGCCTCCCTGCTGGGCAACTGGCAGCGGGAGATCACCCGCTTCGCGCCCGGCGTGCCCGTCCGCCGCTTCCACGGACCCGACCGCGCCCTGGACGACGTGACCGGCGGTTTCGTCCTCACCACGTACGGCACCATGCGGTCCGCGGCGGCGGCCCTGGCCGAGCGGCACTGGGGCATGGTCGTCGCGGACGAGGCGCAGCACGTCAAGAACCCTTACTCCGCCACGGCCAAGGCCCTGCGCACGATCCCCACGCCCGCCCGCGTGGCGCTGACCGGCACCCCGGTGGAGAACAACCTCTCCGAGCTGTGGGCGCTCCTCGACTGGACGACCCCCGGCCTCCTCGGCCCCCTGAAGTCCTTCCGCGCCCGGCACGCCCGCGCGGTGGAGAACGGCGAGGACGAGGAGGCGGTGGAGCGTCTCGCCCGTCTGATCCGACCTTTCCTGCTGCGCCGCAGGAAGTCCGACCCGGGCATCGTCCCGGAGCTGCCGCCGAAGACCGAGACGGACCATCCCGTCCCGCTCACCCGCGAACAGGCCGCGCTGTACGAGGCGGTGGTGCGCGAGTCGATGGCCGCCATCGAAGCGGCCGAGGGCATGGGGCGCCGGGGTCTGGTACTCAAACTCCTGACCTCGCTCAAGCAGATCTGCGACCACCCCGCGCTGTTCCTGAAGGAGGAACACGCGCCGGGCACCTCCGACCACCACCGGCTGACCGCTCGCTCCGGCAAACTCGCCCTCCTGGACGAGCTGCTGGACACCGTGCTCGCGGAGGACGGCTCGGTACTGGTCTTCACCCAGTACGTGGGCATGGCCCGTCTGATCACCTCTCACCTGCTCGCCCGCGCGGTCCCCGTCGACCTGCTGCACGGCGGTACGCCGGTTCCGGAGCGCGAGCGGATGGTGGACCGCTTCCAGAGCGGGGAGACGCCCGTCCTCGTCCTGTCCCTGAAGGCCGCCGGTACCGGTCTCAACCTCACCCGCGCGGGCCACGTCGTGCACTTCGACCGCTGGTGGAACCCGGCGGTCGAGGAGCAGGCCACCGACCGTGCCTACCGCATCGGCCAGACCCAGCCGGTCCAGGTCCACCGGCTCATCACCGAGGGCACGGTCGAGGACCGCATCGCCGACATGCTCCGGTCCAAGCGGGCGCTGGCCGAGGCGGTCCTCGGCTCCGGCGAGTCGGCACTGACCGAACTGACGGCCCGTGAACTGTCCGACCTGGTGTCCCTGCGGAGGCCGTCATGACCCCCCGTCCCGCCGACGAGGCCCGCCGCGCACTGCGCGCGGCGCGCGAGCGCGGTGAGGAAACCCAGGCCACGGCCGCCCAGACGGCCTCCGAAACGACCGGCGAAACGGCCTCAGAAACGACCGGCGAAACGGCCTGCGAAACGGCCTCCGAAACGACCGCCCACACGGGCACGGACGCGGCTGCCGACGCCGGCCCCGACGCCGGCGAGGAGGCGACGGCAGGGCGGCAGGACAGGACTCCCGACGCCCAGCCCCGACCCCACGTCCGGAGCCGGGCCGTGGGAAGCGGGGAGCGCACCTGGCCGCGCCCCGGTGACGTCGCACGCGAGGCACTGCGCAACGCCCGCACCGCGGGCGGGGCCACGGGGCGGCCGGACGCGGCCCCGGACAGCCTGCCGGACCCGCCCGGCAACCGGGGAACGGAAGCGGGCCGGCCGGAAGAGGAGAACCGGCCCGCTCGGCCGTCCACCGCAGGTGCGGCGGCCGCCACCACCCCGGCGGACCGTTCCGGCCGCACGGCGGAAGGCCGGCCCGGGGACGTGGCACGCGAGGCGTTGCGGGCGGCTCGCCGACAGCCGAGGCCGGAGCCGGCGGCCAAGGGGACGGCGACGTCACGACGGCCGGCCCGTGCTCCGCAGCGGACCGGCGGTTCGCGCACCGCCGACGCCCGCGCCCGTGCCGTACGGGAATTCGCCGCGGGCGCCTTCCGGTTGCCTCCGGAGGCGGACACGGTGGAGACGGACACCGTGGAGGCGGACACCGCGGGGGAGGGCCCCTCCCGAGGGGAGACAGCGGCCCGAGCGGAGCCCTCGCTCACCGGGGAGCCCGCCGACGGGTCCGCGGAGGGCCCCGCGAAGGCGCCGGCTCCCTCGGCCGCCGCGCCGACCCCGCCCCCCTCGGCGTACGCCCCGTCGCCACGACGGCGCCCGTCGGCACCGGCCCCGGAACGCGCCCCGACGGTGCCGGACGGCTCCGCGCGACGGCCCACGCGCCCGGCTCCGCACCGGGAGGCGCACGGAGACGCCCTCTCCTCGCCGCCCTCCGAGCCGGCCGCGCGGCCCCGCGCGCCCCGCTCCATGGCCGCCCCGGACCGGGACGGCGAGCTGCGCCGCACCTTCCCCGCCCTGCCGCCCCGTTCGTCGGCGGAGGACGGCTTCGCCGCGACCTGGTGGGGCAACGCCTGGGTGACCGCTCTGGAGGAGGGCGCCCTGGACACCGCGCGGCTCGCCCGGGGGCGCGGGTACGCCGAGCGGGGCAACGTCGACGCGATCACCGTCACCCCCGGCCTGGTCCTCGCGTACGTGCAAGGCAGCCGTCCCCGTCCGTACCGGGTCCAGGTGCGGCTGCGCACGCTCGACGACACCGACTGGGAGCGGTTCCTGGACGCCGCCGTCGAGCGGCCCGGGCACATCGCCGCCCTGCTCGACAAGGAGCTGCCGCACTCCCTGGCCGACTGCGGCGTCCCCCTGCTTCCCGGCCCCGGCGATCTCGCTCCGCAGTGCAGTTGCCCCGACTCCGGGCATCCCTGCAAGCACGCCGCGGCGCTCTGCTACCAGACGGCACGCCTGCTCGACGCCGACCCCTTCGTCCTGCTCCTGCTGCGCGGCCGGGGCGAACGCACCCTGCTCGACGACCTGTCCCGGAGGAACGCGGCCCGCTCCGCACGCGCAGCCCAGGACCGAGGGCCGGCGCCGCTGCCCGGCGTCCGCGCCACCGATGTCCTGGCGGCGCGCACGCCGCCACCGCTCCCGGCGCCGCTGCCTGCGCCCCCGCACCCCGAACAGCCCCCGGCCTACCCCGCGGCCCCGGGCGGTCCGGACCCCTTCGCGCTGGACCAGCTGGCCACCGACGCCGCCGCCCGCGCCCACGCCCTGCTCACCACGGGCCGCGACCCGGTCGGCGGGCTGACGCTGTGGCAGGACGCGGTCCGTCTCGCCGCGGCCCGCCCCGGCTCCGGCCTCACCGCCGGCACCCGGGCGCTGTACGCGTCCCTCGCCGGGGCCGCCGGCCGGGACACGGCGGAGCTGGCCCGCGCCGTGGCCGCCTGGCGCCAGGGTGGACCCGACGGCCTGGACGTCCTGGAGCAGGCCTGGGACCCCCCGGCCGGCCGCTTCGACCGCGCCCGACCCCTGCTGCTCGCCGCCGACCTCCCCGCCTTCCGCCCCTGGCGCAACCGCCTCACCCACCCCCAGGGCCACGTCCAGCTCCGGCTCGGCCGCACCGGACTCTGGTACGCCTACGAGTCCGAGCCGGGCCGCGACGACTGGTGGCCGCGCGGCACCCCCGACCTCGACCCGGTAGGCGCGCTGACCGGCCTGGGCGGGTCCGACGACCTTTGACATGCTGCCCGTGGCTCGACCGACGAGGCGAGAGGTACCTCTCGAGCAGGTTGCCGGACGCGTTCGACGCCCGCGTTCCCTCCGAGTGACGGCGTCCTGGACCTGTACGACACCGGTGGCCCTGGCGGAAATCCTCCAGGGCGTCGAGGCCCTCCCGGTCAGCCCACGGCAGCGATCGAGCGGCCCGCCCAGTCCGGAGCCGGTTCGGTCAGCTCCGTGAAGCGGTGCCGGATCGCGTCCGGGAACTCGGCGGCGCGGCCCGCCTGCCGGTCGACGTGGACCGCGAGCAGCTCCGTGGTCGCCACCGGGGCCGCGTCGGGCGGCGGCTCCGAATCCGGTCCGGAGACCACGTACATCTCGTGCGCGAAGCGTGCCTTGCGCGCCGCCGCTCCCAGCACGCGCGTGCGGACGGCCACACGGGCGCCCTCGGGCACGTCCCGGAGGAAGCGGAGGTGGGACTCGACCGTGTAGAGGGAGCAGCCCGTGGACTCCCGGTAGCCGGAGTCCAGGCCCGTCTCGATCATCAGCGCGTCCGTGGCGTGACCGAAGACGAGGACGTAGAAGGCCTCGCTCATGTGGCCGTTGTAGTCGATCCACTCCGGACGGACCCTGCTGTGGAACAGAGGGAGCCTCGTCATCGGGAGTCCTCCCCGCGGCCCAGGCGGCCGGTGGCGCGCAGCACTTCGATGACGCCCCGGTCGCGTTCGGCCACGAGGTCCGCGATGGAGCGGCCGTCCGCCGCCTCGTCGCAGCCCGCCACCACGGCGTCGTACAACTCCTTGTCCAGTTCCGGCGCTTCCAGGCGCGTCCACGGTGACTTCAGGGACGGGCCGAAGTGGTCGAGCATGTGCGCCATGCCGCCCTCGCCGCCCGCGAGCGCGAACGTCAGCATCGGCCCCATCACCGCCCAGCGCAGCCCGGGGCCCTCGGTGATCGACAGGTCGATGTCCCGGACCGTCGCCTCGCCGTTCGCGACCATGTGCAGCGCCTCGCGCCACAGGGCCTCCTGGAGGCGGTTCGCGATGAAGCCCGGTACCTCGTCCTGCATCGTGATGACGGACTTGCCCGCGACCTCGTAGAAGCGGGAGGCCCAGGCGACCGCCGTCGCGTCGGTGCGCTCGCCCCCGACGACCTCGACGAGCGGGATGAGATAGGGCGGGTTGAACGGGTGGCCGACGACCAGGCGCGACGGGTCCGCGGCCGCCGTCTGCATGTCGGTCATCGGATAGCCGGAGGTGGAGGAGGCGATGACGACGCCGGGTGGTGTCGCCGCGTCCAGGCGGGCCAGCAGATCGCGCTTGAGGTCGAGCTTCTCGGGCGCGCTCTCCTGGACGAACTCGGCGTCGGCCACCGCTTGTTCGAGCGTGTCGGTGACCGTGAGCCGGTCGGTGGAGGCGCCCTCGGCGAGGCCGAGCGAGGTGAGCGCCGGCCACGCCGCGTCGACCAGGCGGCGCAGTTTCCGTCCCGCGTCGGGCGCCGGGTCCCAGGCGGTCACGTCGTAGCCGCGGGCCAGGAAGTGGGCGACCCAGCCGCCGCCGATGACTCCGGCGCCGACGCAGGCGACGCGGCGGACGTTCTCCGGGGAGGTGGTCTCCGGTGACGCCGCCTCGGGTGCCGCCGGTTCGTGCGAGCCCGTCTCGGGTGAGGCCATGAGTGCTGCTCCTTCGTCGTCGCGGCGGACTACTTGCGGGGCTTGAGGCCGAGCGTGGCGCGGGCCTCGTCCGGTGTCGCGACGCGTGCGCCGATCGACTCGGTGATGGTCACGGCCCGCTCGACGAGCTGGGCGTTGGTCGCCTTGTTGCCCTTGCCGAGGTACAGGTTGTCCTCCAGGCCCACGCGGACGTGCCCGCCGAGCAGGATGGACTGCGCGACCCACGGCATCTGCATCCGGCCGAGCGCGAAGCTCGCCCAACGCGCGCCGTCGGGAAGCATGTTGACCATCGACTGGAGCACTCCGGGGTCCGCCGGCGCGCCCCACGGGATGCCCATGCACAGCTGGAACACGGTCGGGTCGTCGAGCAGGCCCTCGGCGAGCAGCTGCTTGGCGAACCAGAGCTGCCCCGTGTCGAAGATCTCCAGCTCGGGCCGCACGCCCAGCTCCTGGATGCGCCGCGCGCCCGTACGCAGCATGTCGGGCGTCGAGACGTAGAGGTTCGAGCCGTCGCCGAAGTTGAGCGATCCGCAGTCCAGCGTGCAGATGTCGGGCAGCAGGTCCTCGACGTGCGGGAGGCGTTCCAGACCGCTGACGAGGTCGGTGCCGGGGAGGTGGGTGAGCGGGTCGTCCGGGTCGATGACCAGATCGCCGCCCATGCCGGCGGTGAGGTTGATGACGACGTCGGTGCCGGTCTCCTTGACGCGCTCGACGACCTCCCGGTACAGCTTCGGGTCGCGCGACGGTTCACCGGTCTGCGGATCGCGTACGTGGATGTGGACGACGGCCGCTCCGGCGGCGGCCGCCTCCACGGCGTTCCGGGCTATCTGCTCCGGGGTGACGGGGACGTGGGGGCTCTTGCGGACGGTGTCACCGGCGCCCGTGAGCGCGCAGGTGATGATGACGTTCTCGGTCATGGGCATGCGGGGGCCTCCCGGAAGGGCAGGGGCGGTTACGGGACTTCGGTGGCCTCTGGCCTACGGGGCCAGGATCGTGTGGTCGACATGGGCGGTCAGTGCCGCGTGCATCGCGTCCGCGGCGGCGGCCGACGACGGTCCGCTCACCGAGAGGACGTGTGTCGCCAGGCCGTCGATCAGCGCGGTCAGCGTCAGTGCCGCCGCCTGCGGATCGATCCCGGCGCGGAACACGCCCTGTCCGACACCTCGGCGTACGACGTCGGCGACGGTCTCCCGCCACTGCCGGTAGTACTCGGAGTGCAGTCGGCCGACCGTCGTGGAGCGCGCCGCCTCGGCCCACAGGTCGAGCCACACCGCCCACTGGCGGCGCTGCTGCTCGGTGCGCGGCGTCTGGAGCGCGATGAGCTGGCGCAGCTCCTCGGCCGCGTCGTCCGCCTCGGCGAGACGGGCGGCACGCCGCGCGGTGTCCTCGTCCATGCACCAGCGCACGGCCGCCTCCAGCAGTTCCGCGCGGCCGGGGAAGTGGTAGTGGATCGCGGCGCTGCTGGTGGCGCAGGCGCGGGCGATGTCGGCGACCCGCACCGCGTGGAAGCCGTGCTCCGCGATCAGCCGGACCGTCTCGCGGACGATCTGCAGCGGTCGCCCGCCCTCGACGCCCGCGGCCGGCGCCGAGTCCTTCTCGCGGGGCCGGGTGCCGAGCAGCCAGCCCGCGTCGACCCGGCCCTCGTCGGCGATGCGCGCCAGCTCCGCGGCCGTGAAGCGGCGGGTGCCGCTCAGCGAACGCGAGAGCTTGGACGGATCCATGACGACCCGGCGCGCGAACTCGCGCTGGCTGACACCCGCGGCCGCGATGACCTCGCGTACGCGGGTGGCGGCGGTCGGTGTGCCTTCGAGGGCGTCGTCGGTTTCCACGGGGCACGACCCTAGGGGTGTGTTGCGGAAAAGCCAACACACAGGGTCAGGTGATCAGCTGGTGGATGACGCTATTGAGATGCCTGACTTACGTGTCAGTCAGGCGAGCGGCGTCCTGCGCGGATCCGCCGCACGCCGACGCGATGCCCGGCGACGGGCCTGCCCCGGACCTCGGTAGGCTCCCCGGATGCCGCAGCACGAGATGGAGAAGACCGGGGCCGCTCAGCCTCCGACGGGTACCCCGGCCGACCTCGCGACCGAATTGCGCACCTGCCTCGCGCCACTGAGGTCGTGCCGGGCCTTCGACGGCGCGGTCGGGTACGTCCTGCGGGGCACGGGACCGGAGGTCCTGGCCGCCTTGGACGACGTACGGTCCACACCGGCCGGGAAGATGGTGTCCGCCGGCGGCAACTGGAGGGACGAGCACGTCGCCCCCGTCGCGGACCTGCAGCCGGGATGGAGCTCCGAGGCCGGCGACGCCGCCCGGCTCGTCGTCTACCGCGACGCACCGGCCGACGTCCTCGCCCGGTTCGGGCACCTGCTGCACGCGCTCGCCACCTCCGACCGTCCGCATCCCACCACCTGGCTCACCACGCTGACGGACAACGTCCTCAAAGCCACCGGGTCCCGGTCCGAGGCCTCCCACCAGGCGCGCACGCGATGGACCCCCGACCTGGTGAGCGAAGTCGCCGGGGCCGGCGGCGCCCCCGGCCGTACGCCCGTGCACACGACCCTGACGACGCTGCTGCACATCGACGACGACAGGTACTCGACGCACCGGTACGCGCTCCTGGCGACGGACGCCGGCGACGCGTTCCTCGCCCGGCACGCCGACGTCCTCCCCGAGATCGTCACGGCGGCGGGGCCCGGCCCCCGCCGACTCCTGACACTCCGGTGCGCGCGCGACGCCGAACAGCACGCCGGCCTCCTCGCCGCCCTGACCGTCGACGAGGACCTTTCCGTGCGGGCCGAGGCGCTCGCCGCGCTGGCCTGGCTCGACGGGCCCCGGCAAGTGGAGCTGCTGCGCCCGCACCTGCGGACGGCGGCACCGGACCGCCTCGGCGCGGTCCTGAGGCGCCTGTCCGACGTCGACGGCGGTCCCGCGGCGATCCGGGACGCCCTGCGGGCGCCGGAAGGGCACCCGCTCGACGCGGAGCGCGCGGAACCACTGCGCCGGGCGGCCGACCGGGCGTCTCTCGCGAAGGGGCCCGGTGCCGTCGTCCCCCTCCCGCCGACCGCGCCGCCGACCGACGCCGGCCTCCTGGCGGAGCTGAACACCCGACCGGCCGCCAGCCGCCTGGAGGGTGACTGGTTCTGGCCCGGCGTCGAGCAGCGGCTGGCGCGGATACCCGACGTCCGGGTGTTGCGGAACGCACTGCGGCAGGCCGGGATGACCGACGCCGACCGCCGGGTCGTGGCGCTCCTGACGACCCGGAACACCGGGGCGTTCGGCCGGAGGATCGGCGCGGTGCTGACCCCCGAGGACGCCGTGCGGTGGTGGCCGCTGCTGGCCGAGCGGCCGGACCTGGTGGACGAGTACCTGGAGGGCTTCGACTCCAGGCGGCACCCTGACGACGAGGCCGTCGACACCACCCACATGATGCTGACGATCCTCGAGTGCTTCCCGGAAGTCCCGAAGGCGTCGGTCCCCCGCCTGACGTCGATCGCGCTCGGCGTCTCACGGCACCGCCTGGCCGCGCGCCGGGTGCTCGGCGACGGCCCGGGCTCGCGGGCCGCCGCGCGGGCGGCGCTGGACGGTGCCGCGGAGATGACGCGCAGGTCGGCGGCGGAGTGGCTGGCCGGCCTGGGCGAGCCGGGAGTCGCGGCGCCGGAACCCGGCTGGGAGTTCGGCGACGGGGTGCTGTCCCCGGCCGCCCGGACCTTGCCCGCCGCAACGCTCCGGTGGCTCGACCGCTTCAGGGAACAGGCCCTGGAACGAGGCGTTCCGGCGCCGGACGTGAACCGGTGGCTCGGGCTCGCACGCCCGATGCTGCGGACGGCTCCCGACGGAAGCGGGCCGGTGGTGGGCAGGCTCGGCGGGCCGCTGATGCTCCCGCCGGACTTCCCCACCCCCGGCGACAGCTACGGGTCGGCGGGCGAGGAGTACGAACTCCACCACCAGCTCATCCTGACGCTCGATCTCTCCGCCGTCCCGGACGGGGCGACCGACCTGCCGCTCCCGCCGGACGGCACGCTGCTCCTCTTCGTCAACGCCGACCTGGAACCCTGGCCCGCGGGCGGCGCCGTGTACGTACCGGCCGGGGTCCCGGTGGAGGAACGGGAGTCGTCCCCCGACTACGAGATCTACGAGTACGACAGCCCGGAGGAACTGGACGCCGAGTTGCGCGGGGTCGGCGAGCTGCGACTGGTACCCGGGGTCTCCTTGCCGTCCACGCCGCCCGACGACGAGACGCTCGCCCGGCATCCCCACGCGGAGACCCTGCGGGACGTCTGGTCCGACCGGATCGACGGCGGCGGGGACTGGCAACTCGGAGGTCACGCCGCCGACTTCGACGGCTACGGCGACCCGGTGGCCGCCGCCGCGTACGCGGCGGCGGGTGACCGGGGCACCGACCCCGACGACTGGGTCCTGCTCGCGCAGTGGGTGGGGTTCCCCATGTCGATCCTGTACTGGACCATCACCCGCCAGGACCTCGCGGCCCGCCGCTTCGACCGGGTCACCGTCCAGATGCACGCCAACCCCTGACCACCGCGAAGCGCCGGGGACTCCTGGCGTTGTCCGACCGCCCTCGGCCCCTGATAACGGCGCGATACGGCCCCCATATCCGCCGCCAGCACAGTGGAGCCCGATCTCGTTTCGAGGTGTTGAATCAACCCTGAGCCCCAGAGGTGAACGCCCATGAGTACGGACCCCAAGTCGGTTGTGCACGGGATTCTGGCCGAGGACCTGGAAGTGGACCCGGCGGAGATCGCGGACGGCGCCCTGCTGCGGGATCTGGAACTGGACTCGCTGGCCGTGGCCGAGCTGATCGTGCGGATCAAGGAGGAGACCGGCGTGGACCTCGGCGGTGAGGAGACGAGGGTCGCGGATCTCACCGTGGGGGAAGTCGTCTCGCTGGCCGGCGCGGGTCTGGAAGCGGCGTGACCGAGGGGCCCGTCGCCATCACCGGTGCCGGACTGGTGACGCCGGCCGGTACCGACGCCGACTCGACCTGGGAGGCGATGTGTGCCGCCGACTCCCTTGAGAGCGGTGACCCGGAGCCGCTGACCGGTACCGGCGCCTGGCACAGTCTGCGGGTGCCCGCGCTGCGGCCGGGGCAGCTGACCGGGCGCGGGACCGCCCGTACCGATCCCTTCATCCGGTTCGCCCTGGTGGCCGTGGAGGAGGCGCTGGCCCAGTCGCGGCTCGATCCGGGCAGCTGGGACGGCAGCCGGGTCGGTATCGTCGTGGGCAGTGCCTTCGGGGGCGTGACCACGCACGACGAGCAGCACCGGCGGATGGAGCGGCAGGGTGCCGGCATGGTCTCGCCGTATCTGCATCCCCGGGCCCTGATCAACATGGCGGCCGGGACCATCGGCGCGCGGTACGGGATCACCGGGCCGGCACACACCGTGGCCGCCGCCTGCGCCTCGGGCGCCTCGGCATTCGGGCTCGGCAAGACACTGCTGGACGCCGGTCTCTGCGACACGGTCGTCGCCTGCGGTACGGACGCCGCCGTCACCCCCCTCGTCGTCTCCGGGTTCGCCCGCATGGGCGCGCTGTCGGAGCAGAAGGCGACCGACGCGTCCCGGCCGTTCGCCGCCGACCGCGACGGCTTCGTGATCTCGGAGGGCGCCGCGGCCGTCGTCATGGAGAAGCCGGCCAAGGCGCGCGCCCGGGGCGCGGAGGTGCTGGGGCGGCTGCTCGGCCACGCCGACACCTCCGACGCCCACCACCCGACGGCCCCCCGCCCGGACGGCGCGGGCGCCGCGGCAGCCGTCGAGCAGGCGCTGGCGGCGGCGCGCATGTCGGTGGGGGACGTGACCTCCGTCAACGCGCACGGCACCTCCACCCCGCAGAACGACCGGACGGAGGCCCGGCTCATCGCCCGCCTCTTCCCGCACGGCCCGGCCGTCACCGCGAACAAGGGCCTGCTCGGCCACACCCTCGGCGCGGCCGGCGCCATCGAGGCCGTCCTGACCCTGCGCAGCCTGCGCAGCGGCATCCTGCCGCCCATCGCGCACACCGAGCGGGCCGATCCCGGCCTGCCCGACCTGGACCTGGTCCTCGGCGGCCTCCGCCGGCACGGAGGGAGCGTCGCCGTCAGCACCTCCTTCGGGTTCGGCGGCAGCAACTGCGCCCTGGTGCTGGACGCCGCCTGACCCACGTACGCCGCCCCCACACAACGCGCGGCCGCACTGCCGGGCCGGCCGGCACCCCGTCACACCGCCCCGGTCCGAGCGGCCACCCCTGGAGAGTCCATGACGCAACGCGAAGAAGAACTGGCCCGTGTCCTCTCCGGGCCCGAGTTCGCCACCATCCGACCGGACGACCTGACCCTCCTCGACTACAGCCTGCTGACGCTGCGCCGGGCGAGACTTCTCAACGGGGCCGGGTTCGCGGCCAACTCCCTTTGGCTCGGGCGTGGTGACAGCGCCCGCTTCCCGGAGTTCCTGCGCACCATGGGCTGGATCGGCGCGTACGACCTGTCCCTGCTCAACGTCCTGGTGTCGCACCAGATCGCCGGTGACGCTCTGCTCAGCCACGCCGGTCCGGAGCAACTGGACGCCTGGGCGGCGGAGATCGACTCGATGGAGCGGATGTACTGCTTCGCAGGCTCCGAACTGCTCGCCGGCTCCGACCTGAAGCAGGTGCGGACCATCGCGGTGTACGACCCGCGGGACCGGTCCCTGGTGCTCAACACCCCCCGGCCGGCCGACAGCAAGGTGTGGACCGGCAACAGCCTGCACACCGGCGACGTGGCCATGGTGCTGAGCCGGCTGGAGGTCGGCGGGCGGGACGAGGGACACCACTGGCTGCGTGTTCCGCTGCGCGCGGACGGCGCGGTGCTGCCCGGCGTGCGCATCGGGCGGGCCGAACCGAAGGGCGGTGTCACCGCCAACCAGACCGGCGTACTGACCTTCACCGACCACCGGCTCCCGCTCTCCGCCCTGATGAACCGCTGGGCATCGATCGACGAGGAGGGCACCTACCGCTCACCGCTGCCGCGCCACCGGCGGTTCGAGGAGTGCCTGGCCACCTTCACGCACGAGCGGCTCTTCCCTTCGGTGGGTGCGGCGTACGCGCAACTGCTCGCCTGCGCGATCACCACCCGGTTCGCGGCCGTCAAGCAGACCTTCGGCAGGCCGCTGCTCGGCCACGAGCACTACCGCATGCGGCTGTCGGCCGCCGTGGGCCGCTCGCTGGCCGCCCGGCACGCCATGGCGGCGCTGTCGGACCTCGCGGTGGCCCGCAGCGCGCACGGCGCGCCGGCCCGCGACCAGGTGCTGCACGCGCTGATCTCCTGCGGGAAGTCCGGCTCGACCGGCGACGCCCGGCAGACCCTCGCCGAGACCCGGGAGCTGTGCGGCGGGCTCGGTTACCACGACGCGAACCAGATCGCGCCCCTGCTGCACGACTACGAGATCGCCGTCACCTTCGGCGGCGACAACACCGTCCTCGGCTACCAGGCGACCCGGTTCGCCCTGCGCCACCGCGGGGACTTCGACAAGGTGCTCGACGAGGCGGTGGCCGGGGCCGCGCGCCTGGACGCCGCCCGGGTGCTCCGGGCCGTCTGCGACGCCCTGCTCGACCGGGTGGAGCGCGACGGAGCGGGCGAGGCCAGCGCGCGCTGGAGCCGTGCCGTCCACCAGTTGCTGGCGATCGGCCAGTGGGCCCGGCACGCCGCGACCCCGCTGTCCGAGCGGCTGCTCGGGCAGTACGCGGCGACCTGCGTGCTGGAACACGCGCTGACCGGTCTGCGGGCCGGGATCCTCGGCCAGGACGCGCTCCTCGGCTTCGAGGCGGCCCGCCACGAGGCGGCCGGCGCGTCCCTCGACGCCGGGGCGCTGCTGCGGGAACTGGCGGTGCCCGAGGGACTGATCAGCGCGCCCATCGCCCATCCGGACTTCGCCGAACGGCATGCGGCCGCGGCCCACGCCGGAACCGGTCCCGTCCCCGGCGCCGTCCAGGCAGGAGTACGCGCGTGACCGCGGCGAACGACCGCGTCGGCGCCGTCGTCACCGGTCTGGGCACCTGCCTGCCGGAGACCGTGATCACCAACGACGAGGTGTCCCGGCACCTGGACACCGACCACGCCTGGATCCACAGCCGCACCGGCATCGAACGCCGTCACCGGGTGTCCGCCGGGACCTCCACGGGGGACCTCGCCGCGACCGCGGGGGCCGCCGCGCTGAAGTCCGCCGGGCGCGACGACTGCGACCTCGTCCTCCTCGCCACCACTACACCGGACCGGCGCTGCCCCGCCACCGCCCCCCGGGTGGCGTCCCGGCTCGGGCTGCGGGCCGCCGCGTTCGACCTGTCCGCCGTCTGCTCCGGCTTCGTGTACGGGCTGTCCGTGGCGGACGCGATGATCACCGCGGGCACCTGTGAGCGGGCCCTGGTCATCGGCGCGGACGTCTACTCCTCGATCGTGGACCCCGGCGACCGGGGCACGGCCGTGATCTTCGGCGACGGGGCGGGCGCCGTGCTCCTCGAGCGCGGCCGGACCGGCGAACCGGGCGCGGTGCTCCACACCGAACTCGGCAGCGACGGCACCGGCGACGACCTGATCACCATCCCGCCGCGGGGCGAGTACCTCACGATGAGGGGCAGCGACGTCTACGCCCGCGCCGTGACCACCATGACGGAGTCCGCGCGCTCGGTCGCCGCGCACGCGGGCTGGGACCTGGCGGACGTGGACGCCTTCGTAGGACACCAGGCGAACCTCCGCATCCTCACCTCGGTGGCCAAGCGCCTCGGTCTGCCCCGGGAGCGGGTGGTGTCGAACATCGCGGACGTGGCCAACACGGCGGCCGCCTCCATCCCCCTCGCGCTGGCCGACGCCGCGGCCGAGGGGCGCATCGGCTCCGGGGACCGGCTGCTCCTGACCGCCTTCGGCGGCGGCCTCACCTGGGGTTCCGCCGCCGTCGTCTGGTCGGGCGCCGAACCCGTGCAGGACCAGCGGAGCTGACCGGACCGAGCCCACGAGCAGAAGGGACAACGTGGTGCCGAAGCTGCGGATCGCGGTCGTCGGCGGGGGCATCGGCGGACTCGTCGCCGCCCTCGCCCTGACCCGGAAAGGCCACGAGGTACGCGTCTTCGAGCAGGCGCCGGAACCCAGGGAGACCGGCGTGGGCATGCACCTGGGCCCCAACGGCAGCCGGCTCCTGGAACGCTGGGGCCTGGGCGAGCGGCTGCGCGCGCTCGGCGTACGGCCCACGGGGATGGAGGTGCGGGACTGGTCGCACGGGGGCACCCTGGTGCGGCAGCCGATGGGGGAGGAGTGGTTGGCCGAGTTCGGGGCGCCGTACTACACGATCCACCGGGCCGACCTGCACACCGTGCTCGCCGAGTCGCTGCCGTCCGGCGTCGTCCGGCCGGGGCACCGGCTCGAACGGTTCACCGAGACCGGGCGCGAGGTCCGGCTGGAGTTCGCCGGCGGCTCCACCGCCGAGGCCGACGTGCTGATCGGCGCGGACGGGGCCCACTCGCTGGTGCGCCGCACGCTCGCCGGGCCCGACACCGCCGTCTTCTCCGGCCAGAGCGCCCTGCGCGGCGTCGTCTCCCGCGATCAGGTGCCCTCCCTGCCCGGCGACACCCTGCTGGTGTGGGCGGGGCCGGACGCCCGCATGCTGGTCTACCCGGTGCGCGGCGGGGAGTTCCTCACCTTCGTGGCCGTCGTGCCCGACCCGCGCCGACGGCTGGAGTCGTGGAGCGCTCGTGGCGAACCGGACGAGCTGGCCGCCCGCTTCGACGGCTGGAACCCCGACGTCAAGTCGCTGGTCGCCGCGGTGCGCGAGACCCGCCGCTGGGCGCTGTACGACCGTGAGCCGCTGGCCCGCTGGAGCAGTGGCGCCGTCACTCTGCTCGGTGACGCCGCCCACCCGATGCTGCCCCACCACGGCCAGGGCGTCAGCCAGGCCGTCGAGGACGCGGCGGTCCTCGCGCACTGCCTGGACGCGCCGGCCCGCGTCGCGTCCTCGACCGCCGCCTGCCGCGGGCTGATCGCGGACGCGCTGGACGCCTACGACGGCGTCCGCCGTCCGCACACCACCCGCGTCCAGCTCGGCTCCCGCGGCGGCGGCTCGCAGCGGCTGCGGCCCGAGGAGGACGGCGGCGAGTCCACGGGGACGATGTCGTCCCTCGTCCGCGACGTGTCCTGGATCCAGCGGCACGACGCCGAGGCCGGCCTCCCGCCGCTGCCGCCGGCGCCCCACTGAACCCCCTCTTCGAGCTTCCATCCCTGCCCGCGCGAGAGAACCAAGGAGAACCCATGTCGAACGACAACCTCGGCCGGCGACGGCTGATGACCACCACCCTCGGCACCGTCGCGGCCGTCGGCCTCGGCGCCGGCGGCGGCCTCCTGGGCGCCGGTCCGGCGGGTGCCGCCGAGCGGCCGGCCGGTCCCCACCCCGGCCGCGGCGACGACTTCCCCGACGTACCCGGCATGCTCGGTGACCGCCGCGCCAACGAGCTCTGGTACATGTTCGACGAGACCACGCTCTACAACGTGGGACCGGAGCTGGAGCAGGCGTTCACCGACATCGAGACCGCGCTCGGCGACGGCTGGGAGCGGGCCATCTTCGACGCCTGGATGGCGATGGCGGCCACCAGCGACTACCCGCACAACTTCATCGAGTACGTCACCCCCATCAAGGGCCCGCTCGCCGTGCTCTCCAAGGCCCAGCTCGGCGTCTTCGACACCTACTACCGGCCCGGCGGCCGCGGCATCGTCAGCGCCTTCGCGGACTTCGCCCAGGGTGTGCTCTACGACCCCCGCCGGGAGCGCCCGGTACACACCATGAACGGCAACCCGCCGCCCGGCTACCACATCTGGTTCATCTTCATGCGCTCCATGATGCTGCTGGACATCAGCCGCCACCGCTGGGAGCAGATGGCCCCGGTCAACGCGATGGCATGGGCCCTGCAGACCATCGCCAAGCCCACCCAGATGGAGGTCAAGGAGCCGCTGCCGCGTCAGGTGGTGGTCCGTGAGGCCGTCAAGTGGCTGCCGCGCAGCGTGCGTCAGCTCGACCGCGACTTCCTGTCCTACCCGCTTCCCGAAGGCATGAGCTGACGGACGCCCCGCGCACGGGGAAGACAGGAAGAGCAACCGTGCGTACCGGAATCCGGCTGGTGGGTGCCCGGGGCTCGGTGGCCACGACGACCGTCGTCGGCGCCGCCGTGCTGCGGGCCGGACGCGCCTTCGTCGACTTCACTCCGTCGACGGGGGCGCGCCTGCCGGCCCTGGACGAACTCGCCCGGGAAAAGGGCGTGCCCTCCGCCGGCGGTGACGGCAAGACCGGGGAGACCCTGGTCAAGTCGGTGCTCGCGCCGATGTCCGCCCGCCGGGCCCTGCGGGTGCGCTCGCACCCGGGCGGTGTCACCGGGCGGGTGCCGGAGCCGGGCTTCTTCAAGGACCCGGTCGGCAGCACCGGGCACGACCTGGCGGCGCGGTACGCCGACCTGGCCGGCCGGGCGCGCTCGGTGCTCACCGGAAACGGGAGTTCCGCTCATGCTCACTCGATACGCGGCCGATAACGACGGCCCATAGCGTCACGAGTGCACACAAAATGACTGCGGACGGAGGCTCTGACAATGGCTGCGAATGCCGCGCGGTCGGCGCCGCGCTACGACGTGACGCTGAACCAGTCGGACGCGGAACTCGTCGAGGAAATAGCCTGGAAACTCGCCACACAGGCGACCGGGCGGCCCGACGACGCCGAATGGGTCGAGGCGGCCAGGAACGCCTGGCACGAATGGCCCGCGACCCTGCGCAAGAAACTCTCCGAGTTCCGCCGGGACTCGGGACCGGACGGCAGCATGCTGCTGCGGGGACTGCCGGTCGACTCGATGGGGCTGCCGCCGACCCCGGCGGTCAACGGCTCCGTGCAGCGCGAGCCCTCGCTGGGCGCCGCCGTGCTGCTGACGGTGGCCTGCGGACTGGGCGACCCCGGCGCGTTCCGTCCGGAGAAGAACGGGGCCCTCGTCCAGGACGTCGTCCCCGTTCCGGGGATGGAGGAGTTCCAGGGCAACGCCGGCTCCACCCTGCTGACGTTCCACAACGAGAACGCCTTCCACGACCACCGCCCCGACTTCGTGATGCTGCTGTGCCTGCGGGCCGACCCCACGGGCCGGGCGGGCCTGCGTACCGCCTGCATCCGGCAGGTGCTCCCGCTGCTCTCCGACCGCACCGTGGACGCCCTGTGGGCACCGGAGTTCATCACCGCGCCCCCGCCCTCCTTCAACCTGAGCGGACCCGGCGAGGCCGCCGGCCCCGTCCTCCTCGGTGACCCCTCGGACCCCGACCTCCGGGTGGACCTGGCGGCCACCGAACCCGTCACCGAACGCGCCGCCGAGGCCCTGCGGGAGCTCCAGGACCGCTTCGACGCCACCGCGACCACCCACCGCCTCGTGCCGGGCGAACTGGCGATCGTCGACAACCGCGTCACCGTCCACGGCCGCACCGAGTTCACCCCCCGCTACGACGGCACCGACCGCTGGCTCCAGCGCACCTTCGTACTGACCGACCTGCGCCGCTCCCGCGCGATGCGCCCGGCCGACGGCTACGTGCTCGGAGAAGCGCCACAGCCCGCCTGACCGGCGAAGCCCCAGCAGTGAAACAGGAGTAGGAGTCCGATGACGAGCACGCAGACCAGGGAGCGACCGCCCGCTCCGGAAGCCGGGGCGAAGAGCGTGCCGGAACCCGGGCCACCGGCCCCGTCCGCCCGGAAGGTCGGACTGCGCTCCCTGTTCCCGTATCTCCAGGGCTACTGGCCGACGCTGGGGATCGTCGCGGTGCTCTCGCTGGTGGTGACCCTGCTCACCCTCAGCCAGCCGGTGCTCACCCGCGACGTGCTCACCGACATCGAGGCGGACCGGCCGGTGGGCCGGCTGGTCGCCCTGCTCGTCGGCGTCCTCATCGTCGTCGCCGTGCTCGGCGGGGTCCGCGACTACCTGCTCCAGCGGGCCGCCGAAGGGCTGGTCCTGACCGCCCGTCGGCGGCTGGTGGCCCGGCTGCTGCGGCTGCCCATCACCGAGTACGACCGGCGCCGGACCGGCGACATGCTCTCCCGGGTCGGCGCCGACACCACGATGCTGCGCGCGGTGGTCACCTCCGGCCTGTTCGACACCGTCACCAACGTCGTCATGGTCGGCGGCTCCGCGCTCATGATGTGCCTGATCGACCCCACCCTGTTCGCGGCCACCGCCCTCGGCCTGGGCCTCGGCGTCCTCGCCGTCGTCGGGCTCTCCCGCAGGGTGCGCGGGGCCTCCCGCGACGCCCAGGACCGCATCGGGGAGATGACGTCCGCCGTGGAGCGCGCCATCTCCGCCGTCCGCACGATCCGCGCCAGCGGCGCCGAGGAACGCGAGGGGCACGCCGTCGACGGCTACGCCCAGGAGGCGTACCGCGCGGGCATGCGCATCGCCCGGCTCCAGGCGATGATCAACCCGATCACGTCGACCACCATCCAGGTGGCCTTCCTCGTGGTCCTCGGCCTGGGCGGCGCCCGGGTGGCCAGCGGCGCCATCCAGGTCGGCGACATGGTCGCGTTCGTCCTGTTCCTGTTCATGCTCTGGTTCCCGCTCGGCCGCGCGCTGACCGCCTACTCCCGGCTCCAGTCCGGACTCGGCGCCCTCCAGCGCATCGAGGAGATGGTGGACCTGCCGCAGGAGACCGACAGCGCCGCCGCCAAGACGCTGACCGTGCGGGAGCGGACCCGGCCCGAACCCGAGGCCGACGCCGGTGCCGGACGGCCGCCCGCGATCGAGTTCGACCGGGTCAGCTTCGGCTACGACAACGGCGAGACGGTCCTGCGGGACGTGTCCCTCACCGTCCCCCGCGGCACCCGCACCGCCCTGGTCGGCCCCTCCGGAGCGGGCAAGTCCACCCTGCTGTCCCTGGTGGAACGCTTCTACGACGCCACCTCGGGCGTGGTGCGGGTCGGCGGCACGGACGTACGAGACCTGCCGCGCCGAGACCTGCGCCGGCGCCTCGGCTACGTGGAGCAGTCGGCGCCGGTCCTCGCCGGCACCGTCCGCGACAACCTGTCCCTCGCGGCACCCGACGCCACCGACGACGACATGCGCGAGGTGCTGCGCTCGGTCAACCTCCTGAGCGTCATCGAGCGGGCGCCGCTCGGCCTGGACACCGAGGTCGGCGAGGGCGGCGTCCTGCTGTCCGGCGGCGAACGGCAGCGGCTCGCCCTGGCCCGCACCTTCCTCGCCGCGCCGCCGATCATGCTGCTCGACGAGGCGACCAGCAACCTCGACGCCCGCAACGAGGCCCTGATGCGGGAGGCCATCGGCACCGTCACCGCCGACCGGACACTGCTCGTGGTCGCCCACCGGCTCTCCACCGTCGTGGACAGCGACCAGATCGTCGTCCTGGAACACGGCGAGGTCGTCGCCGCGGGCCGCCACGAGGAACTGACCGGCACCAGCCCCCTCTACCGGGAGCTGGCCAGCCACCAACTGCTCATCCAGTAACCCCCTCACGCGAAGGGGCCTCCCGGTGAAAATCACCGGGAGGCCCCTTCGCGTGTGCCGTGTGCCGTGTGCCGGTCAGCCGGCCGTCGCCAGGCACTGCCGGACACGGTGCCGGGTCAGTTCCCAGGCGGCGTCGAGCCGTACCGCCCGGGCCCGCGAGGCGTCGTCGGTGAAACGCCGGTGGGCACGGCGCTCGCGGTAGAGCAGCAGCGTCAGGTTCACCAGGAACGGCATCATCCCGTCCCGCTCGTCGGCGCGTTCGGCCACCGCCACCTCGATCCGCGCCCGGGCACCGGGCACGTCCCCGAGCAGCATCCAGAGCTGGGCGAGGTCGAGGCAGGGCAGGTACAGGGCGCTGCTCGCCCAGTCGATCAGCACCTCCCGGCCCCGGCTGCGGACCACGTTGGCGAGCACCAGGTCACCGTGGCCGAACTCGCGCGGCGGTCCGGACAGTTCCAGGAGCCTGAGGATCGAGGTCCAGTGCTCGTCGTCGAAGACACCCTGGGCGCGCACGCCGTCCAGCATCCCCCGGTAGTCCACCGACCAGCCCTCGGCCGGCGCGGGCCGCCAGTGCCGCAGCCGCTCCACGGCAGCCAGCACCCCGGCCAGGTCCTTGGGGGAGACGGGCGTGACCGGGAACCGGTCCGGCGCCAGCACCTCCCCGGCGAGCCGCTCCATGACCAGCACGGCGCGCTCCTTGTCGGAGGCGAACCGCCGCGGCACCGGCACCGGCGGGGGCACCGCGTCGAACAGGTCGTACGTGTCGATCTCGCGCAGGCACTGGCGCCGCCAGTCGGGTGTGCGCACCTTGGCCAGCGCCTCCACCCCGTCCAGAGTGCCCCCGACCACCAGGGAGGTGCGGCTGCGGTAGACGACCTCACCGGGGGCGAAGCCGGGGCACACCTCCAGGGCCAGCCCGACGAGGTGCCGGTCGGCGGGCGTCAGGGCGGCCTCTGACTCGGTCTTCAACGCGTTCTCCTTCACCGGCGCAGGAATTCGACGAGGCTCTTGTTCACCGCGTCCGGTGACTCGAGGTATCCGTAGTGCCCGCAGTCGGGCACCAGTTCGTACTCGGCGCCGGGGATCGCGTCGGCGACCTCCCGGCCCAGGTGGGGCGGGGCGATCAGGTCGTCCTGGAAGGCGATCACCCGGGTGGCGGCCCGGATGCCGCGGTAGGCCTCGCGCCGGTCGGGCATCACGCCCACCCCGAGCTGGGCCCGGTGCCCCGCCCCGGAGACCCGGGTCAGCTCCAGCACGTCGAGCCAGTCGCGGGCCTGCCGGTCGTCGTCGAGGGTGCGGGGCGAGAGGTTCTGCATGGCCTGGACGACCGCCTCGTAGGCGGCGGGCAGCCGGACCCCCTGGTCGTACAGTTCCATCTCCGCGCGGCACAGCGCGTCGCGCAGGGCGTCCGGGCGGGCCCGGGTCGCCATCAGCACCAGCCGGTCGACGAGGTCGGGCCGGGACAGTGCCAGCTCCTGGGCGATGTGCGCGCCCATGGAGATGCCCGCCACCTGGCAGGGGCCGAGGCGCAGTTCCTCGATGAGGGCCGCGGTGTCGGCGACCAGGTCGTCGATGCCGAAGCCCCCGGGGCACTCCTCGCTGGGGGCGATGCCCCGGTTGTCGAAGCTGATCACCCGGAAGCCGGCGGCGACCAGGGCGGGCACCTGGTGCAGGTGCCAGGCCCGGCCGCTGCCGCCCGAGCCCATGACGAGCAGCACGGCGGGCGCCGA
This sequence comes from Streptomyces mutabilis, assembly GCF_046628145.1. Classification (NCBI taxonomy): domain Bacteria; kingdom Bacillati; phylum Actinomycetota; class Actinomycetes; order Kitasatosporales; family Streptomycetaceae; genus Streptomyces; species Streptomyces mutabilis. Next base: position 6,308,626 of record NZ_CP176874.1, read on the forward strand.
GCGCTCACCCCCGGGCGGCGCGCTGTCGTAGTAGTTGATCCTGATGTCGTTGACGGTGATGACAGGCATGGCGTCAGGCGACCTCGGACGAGGGGCTCATGGCGGTGACTCCTTCGGTCGGAGGGGATGCGGGATGCGCGGGACCGGCCTCCCGGTCCAGGCGTTCGGCCAGGGCACGGCCGACGACGGCGAGGGCGGCGTCGGACTGCACGAGCCCGAGGTGGTCGGCGTCGACGCCGACCCGTTCGATCCGGCCCGTCACATGCGGGCGCCAGGACTCGGCGCCGCGGCGGGCCAGCTTGTCGGCGTCCGCCCGCTCGGCCGCGAGCACCAGCACGTCGCCGTCGTAGGTGCCGGGGGTGTGGCCGCGCATCAGGCCGGCGTTGTTCATGAAGACCTGGAGGACGGCGGCCAGTTCGTCCTCGTCGAGGCGGCCCATCGGGTCGCCGGCGGCGTTCAGGAACGCCCGGTAGCGGGCGGAGGGGAAGCGGCCGCCGGTGAGTTCCTCCTCGGTGACGGCGAACCCGGCGTCGCGCAGGTTGTGCGCGAACACCTCGGCCAGCGGGGTCTCCGCGCCCGCGCCCGCCTGGCGCGGATAGGCGTCCAGGAAGGCCAGCAGCTCCACCTCCTGTCCACGGGCGCGCAGCTCGCCCGCCATGGCGAAGGCCACGTTGCCGCCGAGCGACCAGCCGAGCAGCCGGTACGGCCCCTCGGGCTGCGCTTCCTGGATCAGGTCCGCGTACTCGGCGGCCATCTCCTCCAGCGTGGCGGGCAGCCGGCCGTCGCCGTCGAGGCCGGCGGCCTGGACGCCGTAGACCGGGATGCCGGCCGGCAGGTGACGTACCAGGCCCGAGTAGCACCAGCTCATGCCGGAACCGGGGTGGACGCAGAACACCGGGCGTCCGGTGCCGGCGGCGCGCAGCGGGAGCAGGCGCTCCATCGGCTCCCGGCCGCCGCGCGCCGCGAGCCGCACCGCGAGGTCGGCGACGGTCGGCGCGGCGAACAGGTCGCGCACGCCCAGCTCCTCGCCCAGCTCGGCGCGGACCCGCTCCACGAGCCGGACGGCGAGCAGCGAGTGGCCGCCCAGGTCGAAGAAGCCGTCGTCGAGACCGACCAGGTCCAGGCCGAGGACCTCGGCGAAGAGCCGGCACAGGGTCTCCTCGCGCGGAGTGCGCGGGGAGCGGCCCTCGACGGTGCGGTACTCGGGCGCCGGCAGGGCGCGGTGGTCGAGCTTGCCGTTCGAGGTGAGCGGCAACGCGTCCAGGACGACGAGGGCGGCGGGCACCATGTACTCGGGCAGCGAGGCGCGCAGCCGCTGCCGCAGCGCGGCGGTGTCCACGGCGGCCCCCGCGTCCGGCACGACGTAGCCGACGAGACGGCGGTCGCCCGGGGCGTCCTCGCGGACCAGCACCGCCGCCTGCGCCACGCCGGGCTCACGGGCCGTCACCGCCTCGATCTCGGCGGGCTCGACGCGCATGCCGCGCAGCTTGACCTGGCTGTCGGTGCGGCCCAGGTACTCCAGCTCGCCGTCCGCGGTGTGCCGGACCAGGTCGCCGGTGCGGTACATCACGCTGCCCGCCGGACCGTACGGGCTCGCCACGAAGCGGCTCGCGGTCAGCGACGGCCGGCCGAGGTAGCCGCGGGCCAGGCCGGGGCCGCGCACGTACAGCTCACCGGGCACGCCCGGCGGCACCGGCTGGAGGGCGGCGTCCAGGACGTAGCCGGCGGTGTCGGCGACGGGGGAGCCGATCGGCGGGACGACCGCGCCCGCCAGCGGGGCGCTCATGGTCGCGCAGACCGTGGTCTCCGTCGGCCCGTACGAATTGCGCATCAGGCGCCCGGCGGACCAGCGTTCGACCAGTTCGGGCGGGCAGGTCTCGGCGGCGACCACCAGCGTCATCGCGGCGGGCAGCGCCCCCTCGGGGATCAGCTGGAGCACCGCGGGCGTGATCGCCGCGTGGGTGACCCGGTGGCGCACCGCCAGCTCCGCGAGGGCGGGCCCGGGGACCGTGCCGGGTTCGGCGACGACCAGGGTGGAGCCGGTCAGCAGACCCATCGCCAGCTCCCAGAACCCGCCGTCGAAGGCGGGCGACAGGTGGTGCAGGACGCGGCTGCCGGGTACGACGCCCAGCTGCGAGGTGAAGATGTCCAGCAGGCCGGGCAGCCCGGTGTGCGTCACGGTGACGCCCTTGGGGCGGCCGGTGGTGCCGGAGGTGTAGATGACGTACGCGGGGTGGCACGGCAGCAGCGGCGCCAGGCGGTCGGCGTCGTCCAGGTTCCCCGGGTCCCGGCCCGCCGCGGGTTCCTCGTCGAGCAGGATCCGGGGCACGTCCGTGTCCGGCAGGCCCGCGGCGACCTCGGCCGTGGTCAGGAGGGCGACCGGCGCCGCGTCGTCCAGGGTGCCGGCGATGCGTTCCGCCGGGTGGGCCGGGTCCAGCGGCAGGTAGGCGGCGCCGGTCTTGGCCACCGCGAGGACGGCGACGGGCAGTTCGACGGAGCGGGGCAGGGCCAGCGCGACCAGCCGCTCGGGGCCCGCGCCCCGCTCCACCAGCAGCCGCGCCAGCCGGTTGGCGCGCGCGTTCAGCCGGGCGTAGGTCAGGGACTCGTCGCCGAGGACCACCGCCTCGGCGTCGGGGCGCTCCCGCACGTGCCGCTCGAACAGGTCCGGCAGGGTGGCCGGGGCGAGGCCCTTCGCGGTGGCGTTCCACTCCTCGACGACCCGGTGCCGCTCGCGCGGACCGAGGACGTCGATGCGGCTCAGCGGCCGGTCCGGGTGGGCGGCCGCGTCGGCGAGCACCCGCACGAAGCGGTCCACCAGCGCCTGCGCGGTGCCGTGGTCGAACAGATCGGTGCGGAAGTCGAGGACGCCCGACACGCCGTCGGGGGTGTTGTCCGCGGCCCGGCGCTCCGTCACCGAGAACCCGAGGTCGACCTTGGCCGCCGTCGCCGCCGAGCCGCCGACCCCGCTCACGGTCAGCCCGCCCGGCAGCGCCGGCGCGCCCTCGCCGTCCGCCCGCCGCGGAGCGGTGCTGCGCAGCGCCAGTACCACCTGGAAGAGGGGGTGGTGGGCGAGGGAGCGGGTGGGGTTGAGGGCTTCGACGAGGCGTTCGAAGGGGAGGTCCTGGTGGGCGTAGGCGGTGAGGTCGGTGTCGCGTACGCGGGTGAGGAGGTCGCGGAAGGTGGGGTTGCCGCTGGTGTCGGTGCGCAGGACGAGGGTGTTGACGAAGAAGCCGATGAGGTGGTCGGTGGCGTCGTCGGTGCGTCCGGCGATGGGGGTGCCGATGGGGATGTCCTCGCCGGCGCCGTGCCGGGTGAGCAGGGTGGCCAGCGCCGCCTGGAGCACCATGTAGAGGGTCGTGTCCGTGGCCCGCGCCAGGTCGGTCAGGCGGGTGTGCAGCTCGGCGGGGACGGTGAAGGTGACCCGGTCGCCGGTGTGGTCGGCGGTGGCCGGCCTCGGCCGGTCGGTGGGCAGGTCCAGCTGCTCCGGCAGGCCGGCCAGCTGCTCCTTCCAGTGGGCGAGTTGCCGTCCGGCGAGGCTGTCGGCGTCGCCGTCGTCGCCGAGTACGTCGCGCTGCCAGAGCGCGTAGTCGGCGTACTGGACCGGCAGCGGTTGCCAGGAGGGCGCCTTCCCGGCGCAGCGGGCGGTGTAGGCGGCGGTGAGGTCCTGGGCGAGCGGGGTGCGGGACCAGGCGTCGCCGGCGATGTGGTGGATCAGCAGCAGAAGGACGTGCTCCTGCTCCGACAGCCGCAGCAGCCGCGCCCGTACGGGGATCTCCGCACCCAGGTCGAACGAGTGCCGGGCCGCGCGCGCGAGGTCGGCCTCGTACTCGGCCTCGGTGGACTCGGCCGTCTCGAAGACCAGCCGGACCTCCTCGGGGCGGTGCACCACCTGCCGGGCCCCGCGCTCGTCCTCGGCGAACGTCGTCCGCAGGCTCTCGTGCCGCCCGATCACGTCCAGCAGCGCCTCGCGCAGCGCCTCGGGGCGCAGCGGGCCGGAGAGCCTGAGCGCGGTCGGGATGTTGTAGGTCGGGCTCGGCCCCTCCAGCAGGTGCAGGAACCACAGACGCTGCTGGGCGTACGAGAGCGGGAGGCGCTCGGGACGGGGACGCGCCGTCAGCGCGGTGCGCGCCCGGCCGGCGTGGTCGAGCGTCCCGGCGAGCGCGGCCGGTGTCGGCGCCTCGAAGAACTGCCGGATGGACAGCTCGGCGCCCAGCGTGGTGCGGATCCGGCTGACCAGGCGGGTGGCGAGCAGGGAGTGCCCGCCGAGGTCGAAGAAGTCGTCGTCGACGCCGACGCTCGGTAGCGACAGGACCTCCGCGTACAGGTCGCAGAGGATCTCCTCGCGCGGGGTGCGCGGGGCCCGGCCCGCGCTCCGGCCGGTGTACGTGGGTGCGGGCAGCGCCGCACGGTCCAGCTTGCCGTTCGGACTCAGGGGCAGGGCGTCCAGCGTGACGAGCGCCGACGGCATCATGAAGTCGGGCAGCGAGCGGGCCAGCCCCGCGTTGACGGCGGCCTCGTCCCAGCGGTCGCCGTCCGGCACGACGTACGCGACGAGGCGCTGGTCGCCCGGCTGGTCCTCGCGCAGGACGACCGCGGCCTGGCGCACGCCGGGACCGGCCATGACGGCGGCCTCCAGCTCGCCCAGCTCGATGCGGTAGCCGCGCAGCTTGACCTGCCGGTCCACGCGACCGGCGAAGACCAGCTCGCCCGCCTCGGTCCAGTGCGCGAGGTCACCCGTGCGGTACATGCGGCTGCCCGGCGCGCCGAACGGGTCGGCCGGGAACCGCTCGGCGGTCAGGCCGCCCCGGCCCAGGTAGCCGCGCGCCAACTGCACGCCCGCCAGGTACACCTCACCGTCGAGGCCCGGCGCGACCGGCCGCAACGCCGCGTCGAGGACGTACACCCGCACCCCCTCGTGCGGGGTGCCGATCGGCACCGGGCCCGGCGGCACCGGGCGGCCCGGGTCGATCCAGTGCTCCAGGCAGTGGCCGGTGGCCTCGGTGGGCCCGTAGACGTTCACCACCGTCACGTCCGGCACGGTCGCGCGCCAGGGTGCCAGGACCTCGCCGCGCAGCTCCTCGCCGCCCAGCGTGATCGTCCCCGACGGTGAGACGTCCTCGGGCATGGTGGTGAGCAGGGCCAGGTGGGACGGGGTGCCCTTCATGAACGTGGCCCGGCGGAAACCGGGTTCGCTCACGGCCGTCTCGGCGAGGGTGCGCAGGTCCGTCAGCCGGACGCAGCCGCCGCTGATCAGCGGGGCGTGCAGGGAACCGACGCTCTGGTCGAAGGAGGCCGACGCCTGCATCACGGACAGCCCCGAGATGTCCGGCGCCTGCGAGGAACGGCAGTGCCGGACGAACGCCGACAGCGCCCGGTGCTCGACGACGACGCCCTTGGGGCGGCCCGTCGTGCCGGACGTGTAGATGATGTACGCCGGATGCCCCGGCAGCAGCGGGCCCGAGCGGTCGGCGTCGGTGAGGCCGCTCCCGGAGTGCCTGGCCAGCGACCTGCCGGTGCCGGGGTCGTCCATGACGAACGTCAGCGGTCCGCCGCTCTCCTCACGGATGCGGGCGTCCACGTCGGAGGTGGTGAGGACGAGCGCCGGATCGGAGTCCTCGATCATGTAGCGGACGCGGTCCGGCGGGTACTCCGGGTCGATCGGCACGTAGGCGCCGCCCGCCTTGAGCACGGCCAGCATGCCGACCACCAGTTCGGTGCGGCGCGGCACCGCGACGGCCACGGGCCGCTCCGGGCCGACGCCCAGCTCGACCAGGCGGCGGGCCAGCCGGTTGGCCGCCGCGTCCAGTTCGGCGTAGGTCAGCCGGCCGTCGGGGGCGATCAGCGCCGTCTTGGCGGGGGTGCGCGCCACCTGCTCCTCGAACAGGTCGGTGAACCGCTCGGCGGGCCGTACGTCGTCCGAGCCGCTCCACTTCTCCAGGACGGTGCCGCGCACCTCCGGGTCGAGGAGCGTGACCGCGCCGACCCGGGTCTGCGGGCTGTCCAGGATCGTGCGCAGCGCCCGGCGGAACGCGGCGACCACCGCCCGGACCCGCCGCGCGTCGAAGACCTGCGGCAGATAGCCCAGCGAGAACCGCAGGGTCTCCCGGGGCAGGGCCAGCAGGCCCAGCGGATAGTGCATCTGGTCCTTCGAGTGGACCTTGAGCACCGTGGGGAGACCGGCGTCGGCGGCGGCGCCCGGCGGCCGGCCGCGGCTGGAGTTCAGCGGGTAGTTCTCGAACACCATGGCCGTGTCGAACAGTTCGCCCGAGCCCGCCCAGCGCTGGATCTCCGCGAGCCCCACCCACTGGTGGTCGATCAGCCGCGCCTGCTCGCTCTGCGTCCGGCGCAGGAACTCCGCCAGCGACTCGGCGGGCCGCAGCCGCACCCGCAGCGGCAGGGTGTTCATGAAGAGACCGACCATGGTGTCGACACCGGGCAGCTCCGGCGGGCGGCCGCTGACCGTCACGCCGAACACCACGTCGTCCCGGCCCGTCAGATGCGACAGCACCAGACCCCAGGCACCCTGGATCACCGTGTTCACCGTCAGCCCGTGCGACCGGGCGAAGCGGGTCAGGGCGGCGCTCGCCGCCTCGTCCTCGGAGAAGTCGATCCGCTCGGGTGCCGCGGTGAGCGCTCCCCGGTCCGGCGCCACGATGCTCGGGGTGTCGAACCCGGTGAAGGCGTCCGTCCACGCCTGCCGGGCCGCGTCCCGGTCCCGGCCGCCGAGCCAGCCCAGGTAGTCGCGGTAGGGGCGCACCCGGGGCAGTGCGGTGGCGTCGCCGTGCACCGTGTACAGCGTCATCAGCTCGCGCAGCAGGATCGGCATCGACCAGCCGTCCAGCAGGATGTGATGGAGCGTCATCAGCAGGCGGTGGCGTCCCGGGGCGAGCCGGACCAGGGTGAAGCGGATCAGCGGCGGCCGGGACAGGTCGAAGCGCGTCCAGCGGTCCCGCTCGGCGATCCGCTCCGCCGCGGCCTCGCGCTCCTCCTCGGGCACGGCCGCCAGGTCCTCCTCGCCCCACGGCAGGTCGGCCCGGCGGGGGATGAGCTGCACCGGGCGCTTGAGGCCCTCGTGCCGGAACGCGGCACGCAGGTTGGCGTGCCGCTCCAGCAGCGCCTGCCCGGCCCGGCGCAGCCGCTCCGGGTCGGTGTTCCCCTCCAGCTCGATGAAGACCTGGACGTTGTAGGCGTCCAGTTCCTCGTCGTCGAAGAGGTTGTGGAACAGCATCCCCTCCTGGAGCGGGGACAGCGGCAGGATGTCTTCCAAGCCGGACTTGGCCATCAGAGGGAGCCCCATTCGCTCTCGAGTCGGGTGATGTCGTCCTCGCTGAGCGAGGTGAGGGAGACGTCCGAGGGGGTCAGACCGCTCGCCTCGGGCCGGCCCGCGTGCTCGACCAGCGCCTTCAGGGCCCGGAACCAGCCCTCTGCCAGGCGCCGCACCTCGCCCTCGCTGAGCACGGCGTCCGCGTACGTCCAGACGCTGTGCAGCCTGGGCCCCTCGTCGGTGTCGTGGGCGCCCGCGACCAGTTCGACGGGGTGCGCGAGCGGCGTGTCCGGATGCTGGCCCGCCACGCCCCGCCCGAGCACGCTCCACGCCTGAGGCCCGGCGCCGGGGTCGGCGTCCCGCCCGCCGGTGTACCGGCCCAGGTAGTTGAAGCCGAACGCAGGCACCGGCAGCGCGGCGAACCGGTCCCGGGTGCGCGGGTTGAGGTGACGGAGCAGGCCGTAACCGACGCCGTCGCGCGGTACGGCGCGCAGTTGCTCCTTGACGCGCTTCAGGGCCCGGCCCGCGGCGGCACCGCCGTCCCACACCTCCGGCCAGTCCCACTCGTCGACCTCCGGGCGCAGCGGTACCGGGTGCATCGACGTGAACCAGCCGGTGGTGCGGGTGAGGTCGGCGCCCGGCACCAGGTGCTCGTGGCGGCCGTGACTCTCCAGGTCCACCGTGACCGGCGCGCCCGCGCCGCCGCCCCGGGCGCGCCGCCAGTCGGCGACGGCCAGGCCGAACGCGGTCAGCAGCAGGTCGTTGATCTCGGCGCGGAACACCCCGGGGACCCAGGTGAGGAGCGCGTCGGTGGTCTCCGCGTCCAGGTCGAGGACGACCTGACCGGAGCGGCCGTGGGTGTCGCGCGCCGGGTCCAGTGCCGGGTCCGTCGGCTCGGCGGCCGGGCGGATCGCGTCCAGCCAGTGGTCCGTCTCCGCCTCGGTGACGGCCGTGCCGGCGAGGTCGCGCAGCGCACCGGCCCACTCACGCCAGTGGGTGCCGGCCGGGCTGAGCGGGCTGCCCTCGTAGGCGGCGGCCAGGTCCGGCACGAGCAGCCGCCAGCTGACGGCGTCCACGGCCAGGTGATGGGCGACCAGGACCAGCAGCCCCGGCCGGCCGGGACCGCGGTCGATCCGGCAGGCGCGCAGCATCCGGCCGTCGGCCGGGTCCAGCCGGTCGCGTTCGGCGACGGCCGCCTCGGCCACCAGAGCACGCAGCGCGTCGTCGTCGACGTCCGGCGCCCGCAGGTGCGTGACGAGGTCCGCGGCGTCCACCGTGCCGGGCTCGGGGACGGTCATCGTCCAGTCCCCGGCGACCCGCAACCGCAGCGAGTCGTGCCGGTCGACGACGGCCCCGAGGGCGGTCACCAGCCGTTCCTCGTCGAGGTCCGCCGGCACGGACACCACCACCGACTGGTTGAACGGGGCGATGGGGCCGCCCAGTCCCGCGAACCAGCCCATGATCGGCGTGGCCGGCACCGGCCCGCTCGCCGGCACCTCCTCGCGCCGCCCGGCGTCCGGCTCCGCCTCCTCCGCCCCGTCCAGCGCCTCGGCGATGTGGGCGACGCTCTGGTGCTCGAAGACGTCCCGCACGGAGAGCGTGAGGCCCTTCGCGCGGGCCCGGCTGACGAGCTGGATGGAGAGGATGCTGTCGCCGCCGAGGTCGAAGAATCCGTCGTCGACGCCGACGGACTCCAGGCCCAGCGCCTCCGCGAACAGCTCGCACAGCAGTTCCTCGCGCGCCGTCGTCGGCGCCCGGCCGGTGCCGGCGGCGACGTAGTCCGGCGCGGGCAGCCGCCCCCGGTCCAGTTTGCCGTTCGCCGTCAGCGGCAGCTCGGCCAGCCGGACGAACGCCGACGGCACCATGTAGTCGGGCAGCGACTCGCGCAGCCACTCCCGCAGCTCCCCGTCCGAGGGCACGGGTCCGGCGTCGGCCACCAGGTAGGCGACCAGCCGCCGGTCGCCCGGCCGGTCCTCGCGTACGACCGCCACCGCCTCCGGCACCGCGGGGTGCCGCGACAGGGCCGACTCGACCTCGCCCAGCTCCACCCGGAAGCCGCGGATCTTCACCTGGTCGTCGACGCGGCTGATGAACTCCAGGTCGCCGTGCCGGTTCCAGCGCACGATGTCGCCGGTGCGGTACATCCGCTCGCCCGGCTCCCCGAAGGGGTCGGCGACGAACCGGGACGCGCTCTGCCCGGGACGGTTCAGATAGCCGCGCGCCAGCTGCACCCCGGACACGTACAGCTCGCCCGGCACCCCGGCCGGCACGGGCTGCAGGTAGGGGTCGAGGACCAGCATCCGGGTGTTCGGGAACGGGCGGCCGATGGTCAGCACGCCGTCCGCGAGGTCGTCCGGCGTCTCGACCCGCCACGTGGTGCAGCCGACGATCGTCTCGGTCGGGCCGTACTCGTTGAGGACCCGGGCCCCCGGGTGCGCGGCGAGCAGCGCCCGCACCGCGCGGCCGGTCAGCGACTCGCCACCGAGGACCAGCTCCCCGTCCGGCACGCACACCCCGGGCAGCCCGGTGATCAGCGGCAGGTGACTGGGCGTCGCCTTCAGGAACGTCACCTGCGGCAGGTCCGCGGGCACCTCGCCGTCCAGCGCCCGCTCGTGCAGCTCCTCCAGGTCCGCGAGGTGCACACAGCCGCCGTTCAGCAGCGGCGCGAACAGGCCGGTCACGGTCAGGTCGAAGGAGAGCGGCGAGTGCAGCAGGGCGTGGCCCGCCACGCCCGGGTACAGCTCCGCCGACACCGCCAGGTAGTTGAGCACCGGCTGGTGCTCGACGAGCACCCCCTTCGGCCGGCCCGTCGAGCCCGACGTGTAGATGATGTACGCCGCGTTCCACGGCGACAGCGGCTGCGTCCGGTCCTCGTCCGTCAGGTCGTGCGCGGGCTGCGCGGCGAGCCGCGCCGTCACGTCCGGGTCGTCGAGGAGCAGCCGGGGCAGCTCGTCCGGGAACACCCCGTCCGGGACCGCCGACGTGGTCAGCGCGCACACCGGAGCCGCGTCCTCGGTCATCGTCGCGATCCGCTCGCGAGGGCTGCCCGGATCGACCGGCAGGTACGCCGCGCCCGTCTTCAGCACCGCGAGCACCGCCACGCCCATCTCCACCGACGGCGGCAACGAGATCGCCACCACCTGCTCCGGGCCCGCCCCGGACTCCGCGAGGAGGTGGGCGAGCCGGTTGGCGCGGGAGTTCAGCTCGGCGTACGTCAGCGTCGTCCCGTCCGCCGAGAACGCCGGGTCCCTCGGGGTCCTCGCCACCTGCTCCTCGAACAGCTCCGGCAGGGTCCCCTCACGCTGCGGACGCGCCGTGTCGTTCCACTCCTGGAGCAACTGCCGCCGCTCGGCCGGGTCCAGCAGGCCGATCCCGCCGATCGGCAGGTCCGGGTCGGCCGTGACCGAGCCCAGCACTCCGAGCAGCCGCGAGATCAGCGACTCCGCGGTCTCCCGGTCGAACAGCTCCGTGCGGTACTCCAGCGATCCCCGCATGCCCGCGGGGCCGCCCGACGCGTCGTGCCGCTCGCCGAAGGTCAGCGACAGGTCGAACTTCGCCACCCCGGTCCCGGCCGTCATCCGGGTGGCGTTCACCAGCGCGTCACCGTCACCGGACGCGGCCCGCGGAGCGTTCCGGTCCGCCGTGTTGTTGAACGTGATCATCACCTGGTACAGCGGGTGATGGGCCAGACTGCGCGCCGGGTTGACCGCCTCCACCAGCCGCTCGAACGGCACCTCCTGGTGCGCGTACGCCGCCAGGTCGCCCTCCCGGACGCGGCCGAGCAGTTCCCGGAAGGTGGGATTGCCGCCGGTGTCCGTGCGCAGCACCAGCGTGTTCACGAAGAACCCGACGAGATCCTCGGTGGCCGCGTCGTTGCGTCCGGCGACCGCCGTGCCGATCGGGATGTCCTCACCCGCCCCGAGACGCGTCAGCAGCGCCGCGAAGGCCGCCTGCGTCACCATGAACAAGCTGGAGTGCGTGGCGCGCGCCAGCTCCGTCAGCCGCGCGTGCAGCGCCGGCGGCACCGTGAACGCGATGCGGTCACCGGTGTATCCGGCGGTCGCCGGCCGGGGCCGGTCGGTGGGCAGCTCCAACTGCTCGGGCAGCCCGGCCAGCGCCTCCTTCCAGTACGCCAACTGCCGCGCCGCCACGCTCTCGGGGTCGGACTCGTCGCCCAGGACGTCGCGCTGCCACAGCGCGTAGTCCGCGTACTGCACCGGCAGCGGCTCCCAGCCCGGCGCGTCACCCGCGCGGCGCGCCGCGTACGCGGCCGTCAGGTCCCGGGCCAGCGGCGCCATGGACCAGCCGTCGCCGGCGATGTGGTGGACGAGCAGCAGCAGGACGTGGTCCGTCTCCGAGACCCGGAACAGCCGCGCCAGGAACGGGATGTCGGCGGTCAGGTCGAAGACGTGCCGGGCCGCGTCCGCCACCCGCTCCTCGACCTCCTCGGCGGTGACGTCGACGACCTCCAGGCGGTGGGCGGACGGGTCGGCGGGCAGCACGGTCTGCCACGACCCGTCGTCGTCCACCGCGAACACGGTCCGCAGGCTCTCGTGCCGCTCCAGCACGTCACCGATCGCCCGCCCCAGCGCCGCCCGGTCCACCGGACCGGACAGCCGCAGCGCCGTGGGCACGTTGTACGTCGCCGAGGGCCCCTCGAACTGGTGCAGGAACCACAGCCGTTGCTGCGCCGGCGACAGCGGCACCCGCTGCGGGCGCTCCCGGGCCACCAGCGGTGTCCGCGCGGCCGCCGCCCCGTCCAGCACCCCGGAGAGCCCCGCGATGGTCGGCGTCTCGAAGAACTGCCGCACGGACAGCTCGACGCCCAGCGCCGTCCTGATCCGGCTCACCAGCCGGCTGGCGAGCAGCGAGTGCCCGCCCAGATCGAAGAAGCCGTCGTCGATGCCGACCCGGGCGACACCCAGCACATCGGCGAAGAGCGCGCAGAGGATCTCCTCGCGCGGGCCGCGCGGCCCCTGGCCCGCCGGCTCACCGTCGTACTCCGGCGCGGGCAGCGCCTTGCGGTCCAGTTTCCCGTTCGGCGTCAACGGCAGCGCGTCGAGCGTCACGAACGCCGTCGGCACCATGAACTCCGGCAGCCGTCCCCGCAGCCGCTCCCGCAGCTCCCGCACGTCCGGCGCCGGACCCGCCGGGACGACGTACGCGACCAGCCGCCGGTCACCCGGGCGGTCCTCGCGTATCGTCACCGCCGTCTCGGCGACCGACGGGTGCCGGACCAGCTCCGCCTCGATCTCCCCGAGTTCGATGCGGAAGCCGCGCAGCTTGACCTGCTGGTCCACCCGGCTCAGATACCGCAGCGCTCCGTCCCTGCGCCGGCACACCAGGTCCCCGGTCCGGTACATCCGCGCCCCGGCCGGTCCGTACGGGTCGGCGGTGAACCGCTCCGACGTCAGCGAGGGACGCCGGTGGTAGCCCTGCGCCAACTGCTCCCCGGCCAGGTACAACTCACCGGGCACGCCCACCGGGACCGGCCGCAGCGCCGCGTCCAGCACGTACGCCGACGTGTTGGCGAGCGGCACGCCGATGACCGGCCCGGACTCGGCGACGTCGGCGGCGGTGGCCCAGATCGTCACCTCGGTCGGACCGTAGAGGTTCGTCACGGAACGGGCCCGCTCCGTCAGCGTGCGCGCCAGCTCGGGCGGCAGCGCCTCCCCACCCACCAGGACGCGCACTCCGGCCAGCTCGTCCGCGGCCACGGCCGCGACGCCCTGCCACAGGCTCGGCGTCGCCTGGACCATGGTGATTCCCGACGCGGTCACGGTACGCAGCAGCGCGTGCGGGTCCTTCGCGGTCTCCTCGTCCGCGAGCACCAGCACCGCCCCGTGCAGCAGCGGCAGGAAGATCTCCAGACCCGCGATGTCGAAGCCCACCGTGGTGACGGCGAGCAGCCGGTCGCCGTCGGTGGGAGCGAACCGACGGCCCATGTCCGCGAGGAAGTTCCCGAGCGCCGCGCGCGGCACCACCACGCCCTTGGGCCGTCCCGTGGAGCCCGAGGTGTAGATCGCGTACGCCGGGTGCGCGCCGAGGACCGGGCCCCGCAGCTCGCCGGCGCCGAGGTCACCGCCCGCGTACCCCGCCAGCTCCGCCTCCGCGACCATCTCGGTCAGCGTGAGGGAGGGCCCCGCGTCGTCCAACATGTACGCGACGCGGTCGGCCGGGTAGTGCGGGTCGACCGGCAGATACGCCGCCCCGGACTTCAGCACCGCCAGCAGCGTGACGACCAGCTCGGCCGACCGCGGCAGCGCCACGGCGACGAAGCGGCCCGGAGCCGCGCCCCGCGCGACGAGGTGCCGGGCCAGCCGGTTGGCCCGTGCGTTCAGCTGCCCGTACGACAGCCGCGTGTCACCGAACTCCACGGCCGTCGCGTCCGGCGACCGCCGCGCCTGCCGCTCGAACAGCCCGACCACCGAATCGGCGGGCGGCTCGGCGGCGGTGTCGTTCCACTCCTCCAGGACCAGCCGCCGCTCGGCCGCGTCCATGATCTCCAACTGACCGACGGGCCGTCCCGGGTGGGCGACCGCCGCCGCCAGCAGCCGCACCAGGCGATCGGCCAGGTCCCGTACGGTGTCCCGGTCGAAGAGCGCCGTGCTGTACGTGACACCGCCGCTCATGCCCTCGCAGACGTTGCCGTCACCGAAGTGCTCGGCCAGTGCGAACGACAGGTCGAAGCGCGCCGAGACCGACTCCGACGCCACCACCTCGGCCGCGAGATCGGCGAACCGTTCCGTCTTCGCCCCCTGCGTGTTGTGCAGGGTGAGCATCGTCTGGAAGAGGGGGTGGTGGGCGAGGGAGCGGGTGGGGTTGAGGGCTTCGACGAGGCGTTCGAAGGGGAGGTCCTGGTGGGCGTAGGCGGTGAGGTCGGTGTCGCGTACGCGGGTGAGGAGGTCGCGGAAGGTGGGGTTGCCGCTGGTGTCGGTGCGCAGGACGAGGGTGTTGACGAAGAAGCCGATGAGGTGGTCGGTGGCGTCGTCGGTGCGTCCTGCGATGGGGGTGCCGATGGGGATGTCCTCGCCGGCGCCGTGCCGGGTGAGCAGGGTGGCCAGCGCTGCCTGGAGCACCATGAACGTGGTGGTGTTGGTCGACCGCGCCAGGTCGGTCAGGCGGGTGTGCAGCTCGGCGGGGACGGTGAAGGTGACCCGGTCGCCGGTGTGGTCGGCGGTGGCGGGGCGGGGCCGGTCGGTGGGCAGGTCCAGCTGCTCCGGCAGGCCGGCCAGCTGCCGCTTCCAGTAGTCGAGCTGCCGCCCCGCCAGGCTGTCCGCGTCGGTCTCGTCGCCGAGGACCTCCTGCTGCCAGAGCGCGTAGTCGGCGTACTGGACGGGGAGCGCCTGCCAAGCGGGTGCGTCGCCGGCGCGGCGGGCGGTGTAGGCGGCGGTGAGGTCCTGGGCGAGTGGGGTGCGGGACCAGGCGTCGCTGGCGATGTGGTGGACCAGCAGCAACAGGACGTGCTCCTGCTCCGACACCCGGAAGAGCCACATCCGCACGGGCAGGTCTGCCGTCAGGTCGAAGGGGTACGACGCGGCCTCCGCCACCCGGTCCGCGACCTCCTCCTCGGTCACGTCGACGACCGTGAAGGGCGTCGCGGCGACCTCCGCGGGCAGAACGATCTGGTACGCGCCTTGCTCGTCCTCGGTGAAGACCGTGCGCAGGCTCTCGTGCCGGGCGATCAGATCCCCGGTCGCCGCGCGCAGGGCGTCGTGGTCGAGGGTGCCGGTGAGGCGGAGGGTGGTGGGGATGTTGTAGGTCGCCGACGGGCCTTCGAGCTGGTGGAGGAACCAGAGGCGCTGCTGGGCGTAGGAGAGCGGGATGCGCTCGGGGCGGGGCTTCGCGGTGAGTGCGGTGCGGACGGTGCCGGAGGTGTCGAGGGCGTCGGCGAGTCCCGCCACGGTCGGCGTCTCGAACAGCTGCCGGATCGGCAGCTCGACACCGAGGGTGCTGCGGGTGCGGCTGACGAGGCGGGTGGCGAGGAGGGAGTGCCCGCCGAGGTCGAAGAAGTTGTCGTCGATCGTCACGTCACCCACGCCGAGGATCTCGGCGTACAGGCCGCAGAGGATTTCTTCGCGGGGGGTGCGGGGGGTTCGTCCGGTGGTTGTGGGGGTGTAGGTGGGTGTGGGGAGGGCTTTGCGGTCGAGTTTGCCGTTGGGGGTGAGGGGGAGGGCGTCGAGGGTGACGTAGGCGGTGGGGCGCATGTAGTCGGGGAGGGCGTGGGCGACTGCGTCCCGGAGGGTGTTCTCGTCGTATTCGTCGGTGGTGACGACGTAGGCGACGAGTCGTTGGTCGCCGGGGGTGTCTTCGCGGAGTTGGACGGTGGCCTGGGTGATGCCGGGTTGGTTGTTGAGGGTGGTGTCGATTTCGCCGAGTTCGATGCGGTGGCCGCGGAGTTTGATCTGGTGGTCGGTGCGGCCGTCGTAGGTGAGGTGGCCGTGGTGGTTCCAGTGGGCGAGGTCGCCGGTGCGGTAGAGCCGGGTGCCGGGGTCGCCGAAGGGGTTGGCCACGAACCGTTCGGAAGTCAGGGCGGGGCGGGCGTGGTAGCCGCGGGCGAGTTGTTCTCCGGCGAGGTAGAGCTCTCCTGTGATGCCGGGGGGTACGGGGCGCAGGGCGGCGTCGAGTACGTAGACCTGGGTGTTGGCGAAGGGCCGTCCGATGGGGACGGAGCCCTCTTCGGTGCCGTCGAGGTGGTGGTCGGTGATGTTGACGGTGGATTCGGTGGGTCCGTAGGCGTTGATGACCTGCACATCAGGGTGCTGGGCACGCCAGGCCGCCAGGTGGTCGGTGTGCAGTGCCTCCCCGCCGAGGATGAGGGTGTGGGAGGGAGAAGCCGTCTCCGGCAGGGTGGTGAGCAGAGGGAGGTGGCTGGGGGTGGCCTTGATGAGAGTCGGCTGTGCCACCGTCTCTTCCAGGCTCGTCAGGTGGACGGTTCCGCCGGCGGTGAGGGGTGTCCACAGGGCGGTGATGGTGAGGTCGAAGGCGAGGGGGGAGTGCAGGACGGTGTCGCCGTTCATGGCGGTGTAGGTCCTGCGGGCCCGGTGGAGGTAGGTCGCGAGGGCGTGGTGTTCGATGATGACGCCCTTGGGGCGGCCGGTGGAGCCGGAGGTGTAGCTCATGTAGGCGGCGTGGCGTGGTGACCACGGGTTACGGCGTTCCGCATCCGTCAGGGGCCCGTGGGGACGGTTCTCGTAGTCCGCGGGGTTCACCGGCTCGGTGAGTGTGAGGGCCGGTCGTGCGTCGTCGAGGATGTAGTTGATGCGCTCGGTGGGGTAGTCCGGGTCGATGGGCAGGTAGGCGGCGCCGGTCTTGAGGACGGCGAGCATGCTGGTGATCGCGTCGAGTGACTTCGGCAGTGTGATCGCGACGAAGTCCTCGGCTCCGACCCCTTGTTCCAGCAGGTGCCGGGCGAGCTGGTTGGCGCGGGCGTCCAGTTCGGCGTAGGTGAGGGAGGTGTCCCCACAGGCCACGGCGCTCGCGTCCGGGGTGCGGTGGGCCTGCTCGGTGATCAGGTCGTGCAGTGGTGTCCCGGGGAGTTCGGTACGGGGCCCGTTCCATTCCACCAGGACCCGTTCCCGCTCGGCAGGGTCGAGGGTGTCCAGGCGGGCAACGGGGATGTCGGAGTCGGTGATCAGGGCCTCCAGAACCCGCAGCATCCGCCGGCCGAAGTCGCGGGCGTACTCCTCGTCGTAGAGGTCGGGGCGGTAGTCCACCCGGAAGGACAACTCCGCCCCGCGCATCGTCGCGACGACGTTGACGGCGAAGTGCGTGCCACCCTTGATGTCCGCCGAGGCCACCCGAAGCCGGTCGGGCTCGGAGGTGGCGGTGAGGTCGCCGTCCTCGACCGGGTAGTTCTGGAAGACCATGGCGGTGTCGAAGAGTTCGCCGTGTCCGGCCCAGCGTTGGATGTCGGCGAGTCCGGCCCACTGGTGGTCCAGGAGGCGGGCCTGTTCGGCCTGGAGGCGGCGGAAGAGGTCGCCCAGGGGTTCGGCGTGGTCGAGGCGGGCGCGGACGGGCAGGGTGTTGATGAAGAGCCCGATCATCGATTCGACGCCGGGCAGCTCGGGCGGGCGGCCGGAGACGGTGGCGCCGAAGACGACGTCGTCGCGGCCGGTCGCCTGGGCGAGGGCGAGTGCCCAGGCGCCCTGCACCACGGTGTTCATGGTCACCCCCTGGCTCCGCGCCCAGGCAGAGAGGGTGGCCGTGGCGTCACGGTCCAGGCCGAAGGGGACGCTCAGGGGCGCCGCCTCGGCCGGGCCGGCGCCCGGGGCGAGGAGGGTGGCCTCGTCGAGGCCGGACAGGGACTCCTGCCAGGCGGTCCGGGCGGCCTCCCGGTCGCGGGCGTCGAGCCAGGCCAGGTACTCGCGGTACGGGCGGACCCGGGGCAGACTCACGGGGTCGCCGCCGGAGGCGTACAGGGCCATCAGCTCGCGCAGCAGGACCGGCATGGACCAGCCGTCGAGCACGATGTGGTGGTTGGTCATCACCAGCCGGACGCGGTCGGCGGAGAGGCGGATCGCCGTGAAGCGCAGCAGCGGCGGGCGGCCGAGGTCGAAGCGGCGGGCGCGGTCGGCGGCGGCGAGCCGGTCGGCCTCGGGGCCGCGCTCGTCCTCGGGCAGCGCGCTCAGGTCGGCGTCCCGCCACGGCAGGTCGACGTCGTGCAGGACGAGTTGGGCCCAAGCCCCGTTCTTGCGCTGCCGGAACCCGGCCCGCAGGTTGGCGTGCCGGCGCAGCAGGGCCTCGACCGCCGCGCGCATCCGGGCGCCGTCGAACGGGCCCTCCAGGTCGAAGGCGACCTGGCCGACGTAGAGGTCGGGACCCTCCGTGTGCAGCAGCCCGAGGAACACGAAGCCCTCTTGCAGCGGGGAGAGCGGAAGAATGTCCTCGATCTTGCTACGCGAACGAGACGGTTGCTGGCTCACTGCTCAATCTCCCACTCGGACTCAAGGTCGGACTCGAACTCCTCGATCTCGGACTGACTCAGCGAGTCGAGGGTCACGTCGGACGGCGTCAGGCCGCCCGCGCCGGGACGGCCGGCATGTTCCACCAGGGCTTCCAGCGCCCGGAACCAGTGCTCGGCCAGGAGCCGGGCGTCGTGATCGGGGACCAGGCGGCGTGCGTAGGTCCATTCCGCGCGCAGTCGGGGGCCGTCCGCTCCCTCGTGCACGACCGCGCTGATCTCCACCGCGTGGGCCATCGGCGCCGCCGGTCGCGACGCGGCCACTCCGCCGCCGGTCACGGTCCACGGCTCATGGGCGCCGGTGGCCGGGGCGACCCGTCGGCCCAGATAGTTGAAGCCGAAGTCGGGCTCGGGGAGGCTCGCCAGGCGAGGCCCGGTGGTGGGGTTGAGGTGGCGCAGCAGGCCGAAGCCGATGCCGTCGCCCGGCACGGCCCGTATCTGCTCCTTGACCTGCTTGAGGCCGTTCTGGAGCGCGTCGCCGTCCTGGTGCAGCCGCCCCCAGTCGGTGACGTCCGGGGCCAGTCGTACCGGATGGAGGGCGGTGAACCAGCCCGCCGTGCGGCTGAGTTCGGCGCCCGGGACGGCGTCCTCGTGCCGGCCGTGGCTCTCCAGGTCGACCACGACGGGCGCGTCCGGGTCCTCACCGCGCCCGCGCCGCCACTCGGCGACGGCGAACGCGAAGGCCGTCAGCAGGACGTCGTTCACACTGGCGTTGACGCTCCCCGGCACCTGCGTGAGCAGGGCCTCGGTCGTGGGCGAGGGCAGGTCGAGGCCGACGCGTCCGGCTTCGCCCTGGACGTCGCGCGCACGGTCCAGCCGTAGCGCGCCCGCCCCGGCGAGCGTGTGCTCCCAGTGGGTGATCTCCGCCTCGACCCTGGGGTCGGTGGCGAGCCGTTCCAGGGAGGTGGCCCACTGCCGCCACGAGGTGCCCACGGGGGCCGGTTCGGCACCCCGGTACGCCGTCGCGAGGTCCGGCACGACGATGCTCCACGTCACCGAGTCGACCACCAGGTGGTGGGCGACCAGGACCAGTACGCCGGCCCGTCCGGCCCCGCGGTCCACCAGCACCGCCTGGACCATGCGGCCCTCGGCCGGCGCGAGGCGGTCCCGCGCGGCGCGCGCCACCTCCGCGACCAGGCCGTCGAGGTCATCGGCGCCGGGCGACCCGGTGACGACGCGGAACACGTCCGCCGCCGGCACACTGCCCGGACCACGCACCTCGGCGCTTCCGTCGGGGCGGACCAGTAGTCGCAGCGCGTCATGGTGGTCCAGCACGCTCTGGAGCGCCCCGGCCAGTCGGTCGCCGTCCACCGCGGGCGGCAGGGAGACCACGACGGACTGGTTGAAGTCGTCACCGCCCAGACCGAGTTCGGCGACCCGGGCCATCACCGGGGTCAGCGGGACCGGACCGTGCGGCGGCACCTCGTCGACCTCCGGGACGGTGTCGCCGTCCCGCTCGGCCAGGGCCGCGGCCAGCTCGGCCGTCGACTGGTACTCGAAGACGTCGCGGACGGCGAGGGCCAGGCCGGCCGCGCGGGCCCGGCTGACGAGCTGGATGGACAGGATGCTGTCGCCGCCCAGGTCGAAGAACCCGTCGTCGATGCCGACCGCGGACAGGCCCAGTACCTCGGCGAAGAGCGTGCACAGCAGCTCCTCGGCCGGGGTGCGGGCGGCCCGCCCGGTGGACGCCGCCGCGTAGTCGGGCGCGGGCAGCGCCTTGCGGTCCAGCTTGCCGTTGACGGTCAGCGGCAGGGCGTCGAGGATCACGAAGGCCGACGGCACCATGTAGTCGGGCAGTGCCTGGCGGGCGAAGGCGCGCAGCGCGTCCGGGCCCGCCTCGCCGGCCCGGCCCTCTGCGGCCACCACGTAGGCGACCAGGCGCCGGTCGCCGGGCCGGTCCTCGCGGACGACGACGGCGGCCTGGGCCAGCTCGGGACGCGTGGACAGGACCGTCTCGATCTCGCCCAGCTCCACCCGGAAGCCGCGGATCTTGACCTGGTCGTCCGCGCGGGCCAGGTACTCCAGCTCGCCCGCCGGGTTGTAGCGGACCAGATCGCCTGTGCGGTACATCCGCTCGCCGGACCCGCCGTACGGATCGGCGACGAACCGCTCGGAGGTCAGATCGGGGCGGCCCAGGTAGCCGCGCGCCAGGCCGGTGCCGGAGATGAACAGCTCGCCCGGCACCCCGGCGGGCACCGGCTGGAGGTACTGGTCGAGCACGTACGCCCGGGTGTTCCCCGTCGGACGGCCGACCGGCAGGCTGCCACGGGCCGCGTACGGCGCCCGGACCTCGTGCTGCGTCACGCACAGCGTCGTCTCCGTCGGCCCGTACAGGTGACGCAGCACGGTCCGCGGGGCGTGCTCCAAAACCCGAGCGACTGCGGCGGGCGAGACCACGTCACCGCCGGTCAGCACCTCCCGCACCCCGGCGAAACACTCCGGCGCCTCCTCGGCGACGACCCGGAAGAAGCCCGCGGTGAGGTGGATCGCGGTGATGTCGTGAGCGGCGATCAGATCGGTGACGGCGGCCGCGTCCAGGTGCCCGGGCGGTGCCACGACGACCGTTCCGCCGGAGACCAGCGGCACCCACATCTCGTAGCAGGACACGTCGAACGCGTGCGGGGCGTGCAGCAGCACCCGCTCGTGGGCATCCGGCCGCCAGCAGTGGTCGCGGACCAGGTCCACGACTCCGCGATGGGTGACCGCCACGCCCTTCGGCACCCCGGTGGATCCGGAGGTGTACATCACGTACGCGAGATCCTGCGGGCACAGCCCCACGTCCGGTACGCCGTCGACGTGCCCGGATCCGGGCGGGGCGCCGAACTCGTCGACCACCATGACCCGCGCACCCAGTTCCCCGGCCCGTGCCGCCTCGGCCCGGTCGGCCAGGACGAGCGTCGCCGCGGTGTCCGCGACCACGTGCCGCATCCGGTCGAGGGGATACGTGTCGTGCAGTGGTACGTAGGCGCCGCCCGCCCTGCTGATGGCCAGGGTCGCCACCACGTGGGCCAGGGACCGCTCCATCAGCATGACCACGGGCGTCCCCGGCCGCACCCCCTGCTGCCGCAGCACCCGGGCGAGACGGGTGGTGCGGGCGTCGAGTTCGGCGTAGGACACCGTCGTCGCACCCTGCACCAGGGCCGGCGCGTCGGGCGTACGCAGCACCTGCGCCGCGAACAGCTCGGGGAGCGTCGCGTCCAGGTCCTCCAGCGCGGGCCCGGTCCCCCCGCCGAGCAGCCGGTGGCGTTCGGTGCCGGCCAGCACCGGTACGTGGGACAGCCGGACACCGGGGTCGGTGACGACCGTCTCCAGGACCCGCACGAAGCGCTCCACCAGGGACCGTGCCGTCGACCGGTCGAACAGATCGGTCCGGAAGTCCAGCGCTCCCGTGAGTCCGGTGCTCCGGCCCTCGCCGTCCCGGGTCTCGGCCAGCGCGAAGGCCAGGTCGACCTTGGCCGCGCCGAGCCGGCTGCGTTCCACGCCGACCCGCAGCCCCGGCAGGGCGAGCGAGGCGTCCGGGTCCGTGTCGGCCGTGCTCAGGATGAGCATGACCTGGAAGAGGGGGTGGTGGGCCAGCGTCCGGACCGGGTTGAGCGCCTCGACCAGCCGCTCGAAGGGCAGGTCCTGGTGGGCGTAGGCGGCCAGGTCGGTACGGCGCGTCTTCTCCAGCAGATCCCGGAAGGTGGGGTTGCCGCTGGTGTCGGTGCGCAGGACCAGCGTGTTGACGAAGAAGCCGACGAGGTTCTCCGTCGCGCCGTCCGTGCGGCCCGCGACCGGCGTGCCGATCGGGATGTCCTCACCGGCGCCCAGCCGGGTCAGCAGCGCGGCGAGTGCCGCCTGCACCACCATGAACGTACTCGAGTGCGTGCTCCTGGCCAGCTCCGTCAGCCGCGCGTACAGGCCCGCGTCGAGCGAGAACGCGACCCGGTCGCCGTCCTGGTCGGCGACGGCCGGCCGGGGCCGGTCGGTGGGCAGCTCCAACTGCTCCGGCAGCCCGGCCAGCCGCTCCTTCCAGTGGGCGAGCTGCCGGCCGGCCGCGCTGTCGGCGTCGGCCTCGTCCCCGAGAACCTCCCGCTGCCACAGCGCGTAGTCGGCGTACTGGACGGGCAGCGGCTCCCAGGCCGGCGCGTCGCCCGCACACCGCGCCGTGTAGGCGGCGGCGAGGTCCTGCCCCAGCGGCGTGCGGGACCAGGCGTCGGTGGCGATGTGGTGGATGAGGAGCAGCAGCACGTGCTCCCGCTCCGAGATCCGGAACAGTGTCGCCCGCACCGGAATTCCGGCCGTGAGGTCGAACGCATGGTGAACGGCCCCGGAGAGCCGCGTGTCCAGCTCACCCTCCTCGGTGTCGACCACGACGAGCGGCAGCAGACCGGGCTCCCACTTCTGAATCACCTGCCGGGGCCCCTGCTCGTCCTCGGTGTAGGTGGTGCGCAGGCTCTCGTGCCGGGCGAGCAGGTCGTTGATCGCCGCGTGCAGGGCGTCCTGGTCGAGGGTGCCGGTGAGGCGGAGGGTGGTGGGGATGTTGTACGTCGCCGAGGGGCCTTCGAGCTGGTGGAGGAACCAGAGGCGCTGCTGGGCGTAGGAGAGTGGGATGCGCTCCGGACGCGGTTTCGCGGTGAGCGCGGCCCGCGCACCGTCGGCCTGGTCGAGCGCACCCGACAGCCCGGCGATCGTCGGCGTCTCGAAGAACTGCCGCACGGACAGCTCGACGTGCAGTGCGGTGCGGGTGCGGCTGACGAGGCGGGTGGCGAGGAGGGAGTGCCCGCCGAGGTCGAAGAAGTTGTCGTCGATCGTCACGTCACCCACGCCGAGGATCTCGGCGTACAGGCCGCAGAGGATTTCTTCGCGGGGGGTGCGGGGGGTTCGTCCGGTGGTTGTGGGGGTGTAGGTGGGTGTGGGGAGGGCTTTGCGGTCGAGTTTGCCGTTGGGGGTGAGGGGGAGGGCGTCGAGGGTGACGTAGGCGGTGGGGCGCATGTAGTCGGGGAGGGCGTGGGCGACTGCGTCCCGGAGGGTGTTCTCGTCGTATTCGTCGGTGGTGACGACGTAGGCGACGAGTCGTTGGTCGCCGGGGGTGTCTTCGCGGAGTTGGACGGTGGCCTGGGTGATGCCGGGTTGGTTGTTGAGGGTGGTGTCGATTTCGCCGAGTTCGATGCGGTGGCCGCGGAGTTTGATCTGGTGGTCGGTGCGGCCGTCGTAGGTGAGGTGGCCGTGGTGGTTCCAGTGGGCGAGGTCGCCGGTGCGGTAGAGCCGGGTGCCGGGGTCGCCGAAGGGGTTGGCCACGAACCGTTCGGAAGTCAGGGCGGGGCGGGCGTGGTAGCCGCGGGCGAGTTGTTCTCCGGCGAGGTAGAGCTCTCCTGTGATGCCGGGGGGTACGGGGCGCAGGGCGGCGTCGAGTACGTAGACCTGGGTGTTGGCGAAGGGCCGTCCGATGGGGACGGAGCCCTCTTCGGTGCCGTCGAGGTGGTGGTCGGTGATGTTGACGGTGGATTCGGTGGGTCCGTAGGCGTTGATGACCTGTACGTGGGGGTGCTGAGCACGCCAGGTGGCGAGGTGGTCGGTGTGCAGTGCCTCGCCGCCGAGGATGAGGGTGTGGGAGGGAGAAGTGGTTTCGGGGAGTGTGGTGAGCAGGGGGAGGTGGCTGGGGGTTGCCTTGATGAGAGTCGGCTGCGCCACCGTCTCTTCCAGGCTCGTCAGGTGGACGGTTCCGCCGGCGGTGAGGGGTGTCCAGAGCGCGGTGATGGTGAGGTCGAAGGCGAGGGGGGAGTGCAGGACGGTGTCGCCGTTCATGGCGGTGTAGGTGGTGCGGGCCCGGTGGAGGTAGGTGGCGAGGGCGTGGTGTTCGATGATGACGCCCTTGGGGCGGCCGGTGGAGCCGGAGGTGTAGATCATGTAGGCGGCGTGGCGTGGTGACCACGGGCTACGGCGATCTGTGTCGGTGAGCGTTGCGGTGGAGTGTCCGGCGTACTGCTCTTCGGGTATCGGCTCGGTGAGGGTGAGGGCCGGTCGTGCGTCGTCGAGGATGTAGGTGATGCGCTCGGTGGGGTAGTCCGGGTCGATGGGCAGGTAGGCGGCGCCGGTCTTGAGGACGGCGAGCATGCTGGTGATCGCGTCGAGTGACTTCGGCAGTGTGATCGCGACGAAGTCCTCGGCTCCGACACCTTGTTCCAGCAGGTGCCGGGCGAGCTGGTTGGCGCGGGCGTCCAGCTCGGCGTAGGTGAGGGAGGTGTCCTCGCACACCACGGCGGTCGTGTCCGGGTTGCGGTGGGCCTGCTCGGTGATCAGTTCGTGCAGTGGCGTGCCGGGGAGTTCGGTACGGGCGCCGTTCCACTCGACCAGGACCCGTTCCCGCTCGGCCGCGTCCATCAGGTCGATCGTGCCGATCGGCCGGTCCGGAAGCGCGGTGGCTGCCTCCAGCACCCGGAGGAACCGGTCCGCGATGGCCTGGGCGGAGTCACGGTCGAGGAGTTCCGTACTGAAGTCCAGCGCCGCTTCGATGCCTTGTGGCCGGCGTGACGCGTCGAAGGACTCCGCGAACCCGAACGAGAGGTCGAACTTCGACGAGGTCCGCTGCACCTCCCGGAGCGTGACAGCGAGCCCCGGAAGGCCGGCGATGTCCTTCAGCGCGCCCTCGTGGTTCGTGTTGTTGAAGGTCAGCAGAACCTGGAAGAGCGGGTGATGGGACAACGTACGGGTCGGATTGAGCGCCTCGACCAGCCGCTCGAAGGGAAGGTCCTGGTGGGCGTAGGCGGCGAGGTCGGTGTCGCGCACGCGGTCGAGGAGCCGGCGGAAGGACGGATCACCGGCCGTGTCCGTGCGAAGGACCAGCGTGTTGATGAAGAGCCCGATCAGATCGTCGGCGGCGTCATCCGTGCGCCCCGCGACGGGCGTGCCGATCGGGATGTCCTCACCCGCACCGAGACGCGTGAGCAGGACCGCGACCGCCGCCTGGATCACCATGAACGCACTGGTGTTGGTGGCGCGCGCGAGCTCCGTCAGCCGTGCGTGCAGCTCTGCCGGCACGGTGAACGGAATGCGGTCGCCCGAGTACCCCGCGACGGCCGGCCGGGGCCGGTCGGTGGGGAGGTCGAGCTGCTCGGGCAGGTCGGCCAGCTGTCGCTTCCAGTAGTCGAGCTGGCGGCCCGCCAGGCTGTTGGAGTCGGTCTCGTCGCCGAGCATTTCCTGCTGCCAGAGCGCGTAGTCGGCGTACTGGACGGCCAGCGGAGCCCACGCGGGCGCCTCGCTGCGCACGCGGGCCGCGTAGGCGGCGGTGAGGTCCTGGGCGAGGGGCGCCCGGGACCAGGCGTCGCTGGCGATGTGGTGGATGAGGAGCAGCAGCACGTGCTCCCGCTCCGACACCCGGAACAGCGAGGTGCGTGCGGGGAGTTCCTGAGCCAGGTCGAAGCGGTGGCCCACGGCCTCGTCGAGCCGGGCGCCGACCTCCTCCTCGGTCACGTCGACGACCGTGAAGGGCGTCGCGGCGGCCTCGACGGGCAGCACGATCTGGTACGCGCCTTGCTCGTCCTCGGTGAAGACCGTGCGCAGGCTCTCGTGCCGGGCGACGACATCACCGATCGCCGCGCGCAGGGCCTCCACGTCCAGTGTGCCGTCGAGACGCAGCGTGAGCACGGTGTTGTAGGTCGCCGACGGTCCTTCGAGCTGGTGGAGGAACCAGAGGCGCTGTTGGGCGTAGGAGAGCGGGATGCGCTCGGGACGCGGCTTCGCGGTGAGTGCGGTGCGGACGGTGCCGGAGGTGTCGAGGGCGTCGGCGAGTCCCGCGACGGTCGGCGTCTCGAACAGTTGCCGGATGGAGAGTTCGACGTGCAGTGCGGTGCGGGTGCGGCTGACGAGGCGGGTGGCGAGGAGGGAGTGTCCGCCGAGGTCGAAGAAGTTGTCGTCGATGGTGACGCGGTCGACGCCGAGTACTTCGGCGAAGAGGGTGCAGAGGACCTCTTCGCGGGGGGTGCGGGGGGTTCGTCCGGTGGTGGTTGTGGGGGTGTAGGTGGGTGTGGGGAGGGCTTTGCGGTCGAGTTTGCCGTTGGGGGTGAGGGGGAGGGCGTCGAGGGCGACGTAGGCGGTGGGCACCATGTAGTCGGGGAGCCGGCCGCGCAGGGCGGCGGTCGTGGCCTCGGCGTCGTATTCGTCCGTGGTGACCAGGTAGGCGACGAGTCGCTGGTCTCCTGGCTGGTCCTCGCGGAGTTGGACGGTGGCCTGGCTGATACCCGGCTGGTTGTTGAGGGTGGTGTCGATTTCGCCGAGTTCGATGCGGTGGCCGCGGAGTTTGATCTGGTGGTCGGTGCGGCCGTTGTAGGTGAGGTGGCCGTGGTGGTTCCAGTGGGCGAGGTCGCCGGTGCGGTAGAGCCGGGTGCCGGGGTCGCCGAAGGGGTTGGCCACGAACCGCTCGGAAGTCAGGGCGGGGCGGGCGTGGTAGCCGCGGGCGAGTTGTTCTCCGGCGAGGTAGAGCTCTCCTGTGATGCCGGGGGGCACGGGGCGCAGGGCGGCATCGAGTACGTAGACCTGGGTGTTGGCGAAGGGCCGTCCGATGGGGACGGGGCCGTCTTCGGTGCCGTCGAGGTGGTGGTCGGTGATGTTGACGGTGGATTCGGTGGGTCCGTAGGCGTTGATGACCTGCACGTCGGGGTGCTGGGCACGCCAGGTGGCGAGGTGGTCGGTGTGCAGTGCCTCCCCGCCCAGGATGAGGGTGTGGGAGGGGGAGGCCGTCTCCGGCAGGGTGGTGAGCAGGGGGAGGTGGCTGGGGGTGGCCTTGATCAGGCTCGGTTGCGCCACCGTCTCTTCGAGGCTGGTGAGGTGGACGGTTCCGCCTGCGGTGAGAGGCGTCCACAGGGCGGTGATGGTGAGGTCGAAGGCGAGCGGTGAGTGCAGGACGGTGTCGCCGCTCATCGCGGTGTATGTCCTGCGGGCCCGGTGGAGGTAGGTGGCCAGGGCGTGGTGTTCGATGACGACGCCCTTGGGGCGGCCGGTGGAGCCGGAGGTGTAGATCATGTAGGCGGCGTGGCGTGGCGACCACGGGCTACGGCGCTCCGCATCCGCCAGGGGCCCGTGGGGACGGTTCTCGTAGTCCGCGGGGTTTACCGGCTCGGTGAGGGTGAGGGCCGGTCGTGCGTCGTCGAGGATGTAGGTGATGCGCTCGGTGGGGTAGTCCGGGTCGATGGGCAGGTAGGCGGCGCCGGTCTTGAGGACGGCGAGCATGCTGGTGATCGCGTCGAGTGACTTCGGCAGTGTGATCGCGACGAAGTCCTCGGCTCCGACACCTTGTTCCAGCAGGTGCCGGGCGAGCTGGTTGGCGCGGGCGTCCAGCTCGGCGTAAGTGAGAGAGGTGTCCTCGCACACCACGGCGACCGCGTCCGGGGTCCGGTGGGCCTGCTCGGTGATCAGTTCGTGCAGTGGCGTGCCGGGGAGTTCGGTGCGGGGCCCGTTCCATTTCACCAGTACCCGTTCCCGCTCGGCCGGGTCGAGGGTGTCCAGGCGGGCAACGGGGATGTCGGAGTCGGCGATCAGGGCCTCAAGGACCCGCAGCATCCGGTCCGCCAGTGAGCGGACGAGGTCGCCGGGGCAGGTGTCCGCGCGGTGGTCGAGGCGCAGCCGCAGGGCGTCGTCGCGGGTGTGGGCCACGAGGTTGACGGCGAAGTCCGTGCTCTCGACCGCGTCGTAACCGGCCACCCGCAGCCCGTCGAGCTGGCGGCTCGTCGTGTCGGCGCTCACCGGGTAGTTCTGGAAGACCATGGCGGTGTCGAAGAGTTCGCCGTGTCCGGCCCAGCGCTGGATGTCGGCGAGTCCGGCCCACTGGTGGTCCAGGAGGCGGGCCTGTTCGGCCTGGAGGCGGCGGAAGAGGTCGCCCAGGGGTTCGGCGTGGTCGAGGCGGGCGCGGACGGGCAGGGTGTTGATGAAGAGCCCGATCATCGATTCGACGCCGGGCAGCTCGGGCGGGCGGCCGGAGACGGTGGCGCCGAAGACGACGTCGTCGCGGCCGGTCGCCTGGGCGAGGGCGAGTGCCCAGGCGCCCTGCACCACGGTGTTCATGGTCACCCCCTGGCTCCGCGCCCAGGCAGAGAGGGTGGCCGTGGCGTCACGGTCCAGGCCGAAGGGGACGCTCAGGGGCGCCGCCTCGGCCGGGCCGGCGCCCGGGGCGAGGAGGGTGGCCTCGTCGAGGCCGGACAGGGACTCCTGCCAGGCGGTCCGGGCGGCCTCCCGGTCGCGGGCGTCGAGCCAGGCCAGGTACTCGCGGTACGGGCGGACCCGGGGCAGACTCACGGGGTCGCCGCCGGAGACGTACAGCTCGGTCAGTTCCTGCCAGAGCAGGGGCATGGACCAGCCGTCGAGCAGGATGTGGTGGTTGGTCATCACCAGCCGGACGCGGTCGGCGGAGAGCCGGATCGCGGTGAAGCGCATCAGCGGCGGGCTGGTGAGGTCGAACCGGCGTTCCCGGTCGTCGGCGGCCAGACGCGCGGCCTCCGTGTCCCGCTCGTTCTCGGCGCGGTCGGTCAGGTCGTACTCCCGCCAGTCCGGGGCGACGTCGGCGGGCACCACCTGCACCCACGCGCCGGACCCGGTCTGCCGGAACCCGGACCGCAGGTTGGCGTGCCGGCGCAGCAGGGCGTGGGCCGCCGCGCGCATCCGGGCGCCGTCGAAGGTGCCCTCCAGGTCGAAGGCGAGCTGGCCGACGTAGACGTCGCGGGCGTTCTCGTCGTACAGGTTGAGGAAGAGGAAGCCCTCCTGGAGGGGGGCGAGGGGCAGGACGTCCTGAAGGCCGGGGAGGTCGCTCTCCAGGTGCTCGATCTCGTCCTGGCCGAGCGTAGGGTGCGCGATGTCCGAGGGGGTGAGGCCGCCCGCGCCGGGCTGCCGGGCCTCCTCGACGAGGCGGCGCAGCATCCGGAACCAGGCGTCGGCCAGCCGCTGGGTGTCCTCGGTCTCCAGCTCGGTGCGGGAGTAGGTCCAGCGGGCACGCAGCCGGGTGCCGTCGGCGGTTTCGCGGGCGACGGCGTTCACGTCCACGGGGTGGGCCAGCGGCATGGCACCGTCGATGCCGGCGACGTCGCCGCCCTCGATGGTCCACGGGTCCTCGTCGGAGCCCTCCTGGCCAATCTGGCCGAGGTAGTTGAAGCCGAACTCGGGGACGGGCAGCGCGGCGAGGACGTCCCGGGTGCGAGCGTTGAGGTGGCGCAGCAGGCCGTAGCCGAGGCCGTCGCCCGGTACGGCGCGCAACTGCTCCTTGACGGCCTTCAGCGTCCGGATCGCCGATACGTCACCGGAGGCGGCGGGCGGGGCCAGCCGGACCGGGTACATCGACGTGAACCACCCTGCCGTGCGGCTGAGTTCGGCGCCCGGGACCGCCTCCTCGTGCCGGCCGTGGCTCTCCAGGTCGACGACGACGGGTGCGGAGGGGTCCTCGGCGCGGCCGTGCCGCCACTGGGCCACTGCCAGGGCGAAGGTGCTCAGGAGCACGTCGTTGATGGTCGCGCGGCAGACGCCGGGGACCCAGGTGAGCAGGGCCTCGGTGGTGTCCGCGTCGAGCTCGGCGGTGATCTCGCCCGCGGTCGCGTGGGTGTCCCGCGCGGGGTCCACGCGCAGGGCGCGCGGGGTGTCGCCGAGTACCGAACGCCAGTGTTCCAGCTCCTCCTCGGTCCGCGGCTGCCCGGCGAGGTCGGTGAGGGCCAGCGCCCACCGGCGCCACGGTGTGCCCACGGGTGCCAGGGCGTCGCCGGCGTAGGCGGCCGCCAGGTCCGGGATGAGGATGCGCCAGGTGACGCCGTCCATGACCAGGTGGTTGGCGACCAGGACGAGCAGACCGTCCTGGGCGGCGCCCCGGTCCAGCCAGACCGCCTGGAGCATGCGGCCGTCCGCCGGAGCCAGGCGGGACCGGGCCGCCCTTGCCTGCTCGGTGACCGCCGAGCGCACGGCGGACTCGTCCAGGCCCACGGCGTCGAAGCGGACCAGGCAGTCGGCCGGTGTCACGGAGCCCGGCTCCGGAACCTCGATGGTCCAGTCGCCGGCCACCCGCATGCGCAGCGCGTCGTGACGGTCCAGCACGGCCCGCAGGGCGGTACCGAGCCGGTCGAAGTCGAGAGCCGCGGGCACACGCAGGACCAGTGACTGGTTGAACTCCGCCATGTCGGAGCCGAGGTCCGCGAACCAGGCCATCATCGGGGTGCGGGGCGTCGGGCCGTAGGCGGGGACGTCCGTGTCCCGCGCGGAGCGGTCCGGGCCGGCCCCTTCGGCGGCCGACCGGGCCAGCAGCGCGGGCGTCTGGTGCTCGAAGACGTCCCGTACGGACAGGACCAGGCCCGCCGCGCGGGCGCGGCCGACGAGCTGGATGGAGAGGATGCTGTCGCCGCCCAGGTCGAAGAAGCCGTCGTCGACGCCGGCCGACTCCACGCCGAGGATCTCGCCGAACAGCTCGACCAGCAGCCGCTCGCGCGGGTCGCGGGCGGCCCGGCCGGAGGTGCGGGCGGAGTAGTCGGGGGCGGGCAGTGCCTTGCGGTCCAGCTTGCCGTTGATCGTCAGGGGCAGCGCGGCCAGCACGACGAACGCCGTCGGGATCATGTGGTCGGGCAGGGTCTCGCGCAGTTCGGCGCGGAGAGCGGCGGTGTCCACGGTGCGGCCGGGCTCGGGCACGACGTAGGCCACGAGCCGCCGGTCGCCGGGCCGGTCCTCCCGTACGATCACGGCGGCCCGCGCCAGGTGCGGGCGCTCGGTGATGACCGCCTCGATCTCGGTGGGCTCGATCCGCAGGCCGCGGATCTTGACCTGGGTGTCGACGCGGCCCAGGTACTCCAGCTCGCCGTCCGGCAGCCAGCGCACCAGGTCGCCGGTGCGGTAGAGCCGGGTGCCGGGGTCGCCGAAGGGGTTGGCCACGAACCGCTCGGAAGTCAGGCCGGGGCGGGCGTGGTAGCCGCGGGCCAGGTGCGGTCCGGCTGCGTACAGCTCCCCGGGCACACCGGGCGGGACCGGGCGCAGGGCCGCGTCCAGCACGTAGACGGCGGTGTTGGTGACGGGGGAGCCGATGGGCGGGGTGAGGGGGCCGGACAGCGGCCCGCTCATGGTGGAGCAGACCGTGGTCTCGGTGGGACCGTAGGAGTTGAGCATCGTACGGCCCGGCGACCAGCGTTCCACCAGCTCGGGCGGGATAGCCTCGGCGCCCACGACGAGGGTCAGGCCCTCGGGCAGGGACCCCTCGGGCAGCAGCCCGAGGACGGAGGTCGTCAGGCTCAGGTGGGTCGCCGCGTGCCGGGTCGCCAGCTCGGCCAGCTCCGGTCCCGGCGTGGTCTCCTGCGGCGCCACGACCAGGGCGGCGCCGGTGAGCAGCCCCATCGCCAGCTCCCAGAACGAGGCGTCGAAGCTCGGCGAGAGATGCTGGAGCACCTTGCTGCCCGGGCCCGCCGCGCAGTCGCGGGTGAAGATGTCCACGAGGCCGGGCAGGCCGGTGTGGGTGACGACGACGCCCTTGGGGCGGCCCGTCGTACCCGAGGTGTAGATCATGTACGCGGGGTGCTCGGGGCGCAGCGGGGCCGGCCGGTCGGCGTCGGTGACGTCGTGGCCCGGGAGCGCGGCGAGGGCCGAGGCGGTCCCGGCGTCGTCGAGCAGGAGGACGGGCGTCCCCGTGTCCGGGAGTCCGGCGGCCAGGGCGGACGTGGTGACGACGAGGGTGGGCGACGCGTCGCGGACGAGGTGGGTGATGCGCTCGGCGGGGTAGGCCGGGTCGACGGGAAGGTAGGCCGCGCCCGCCTTGAAGGCGGCGAGCGCCGAGACGACCAGGTCTGCCGAGCGGGGCAGGGCGACCGCCACGAACCGCTCGGGGCCCGCGCCCAGTTCGAGGAAGCGGCGGGCCAGCCGGTTGGCACGCTCGTTGAGTTCACCGTAGGTCAGGGTTGCGTCCGCGGACTCGACGGCGAGGTGGTCCGGGCGGTCGGCGGCGTGCTCGGCGACGTAGTCGGCGAAGGTGCGGTCCACCGGACTGCGGGCTGTGTCGTTCCACTCGACCAGGACGCGGTCCAGTTCCCGGGAGCTGAGCACGTCCACCTCGCCGATGCGCCGGCCGGGATCGGCGACCAGCGCGGCCAGGAGCCGCAGGAACCTCTCCACCAGCAGCGCGACCGTGCCCTCGTCGAACAGGTCCGCGCTGTACTCGGCCGCGCCCACCAGTCCGGCGGGGGTGCCGTCGGCGTCGCGGTGCTCGGCGAGTTCCAGGGCGAGGTCCAGCTTGGCGACGCCGGTGGTCACGTCCAGCAGGCGCACGCCGAGGCCGGTGGTGGCGAGCGCCGCGAGGGCGTCCTGCTGGGTGGTGTCCAGGCTCAGCAGCACCTGGAAGAGCGGGTTGTGGGAGAGCGACCTGGTCGGCGAGAGGACGTCCACCAAGTGCTCGAAGGGCAGGTCCTGGTGGTCGTAGGCGCTCAGGTCGGTGTCCCGCACCCGGTCGAGGAGCTCCCGGAAGGTGGGGTCGCCGCTCGTGTCGGTGCGCAGCACCAGGGTGTTGACGAAGAAGCCGACGACCTGGTCCACGGCGTCGTCGCCGCGGCCCGCCACCGGTGTGCCCAGGGGGATGTCGTCGCCCGCGCCCAGCCGGGTCAGCAGGGCCGCCAGGGCCGCCTGGAGCACCATGAAGACACTGGTGCGGGACTCCCTGGCCAGAGCCACCGCGCCACGGTGCAGGTCGGCGGGGACGGTCAGCGGGACCCGGCCGCCGCGGTGCGAGGCGACGGCCGGCAGCGGCCGGTCCGCGGGCAGTTCGAGCCGGTCGGGCAGTCCGGCCAGGGCCTGCTTCCAGTACGCGAGCTGCCGGCCGGCGGGGCTGGTGGCGTCCGAGGCGTCCCCGAGCGAGGCGCGCTGCCACAGGGCGAAGTCCGCGTACTGCACGGGCAGCGGCGCCCAGTCGGGGGCGTGGCCGGCCGCGCGGGCCGTGTAGGCGGCGGCCAGGTCGCGGACCAGCGGGCCGAGGGACCAGCCGTCACCGGCGATGTGGTGGACCATCAGCAGCAGCACGTGCTCGTCGACGCCGAGCCGGAACAGCTCCGCGCGCACCGGGATGTCGGCCGTCAGGTCGAAGCAGTGCCGGGCGGCCTCTTCGAGCCGGCGGCCGAGCAGGTCCTCGGTCAGGTCGGTGACCGGCAGTTCGAAGCGTACGGACGCGGCGTCGAGGACGGTCTGCCGGGCGCCCCGCGCGTCCTCCGCGAAGACGGTCCGCAGGCTCTCGTGGCGTACGACGACGTCCTGGAAGGCCGCGCGCAGCGCCTGGGGGACGAGGGCGCCCGTCAGCCGCAGCGCGCCGGTGATGTTGTAGGTGGGGGAGGGGCCCTCGAGCTGGTGCAGGAACCACAGCCGCTGCTGGGCGTAGGACAGGGGCAGCCGCTCCGGGCGCGCCCCGGCCGTCGGCGCCGCCCCGGCCCGCTCGGCCCCGTCGAGGGCGGCGGAGAGCCCGGCGACGGTCGGGCTCTCGAACAGCCGGCGCACGGACAGTTCGACACCCAGGGTGCTGCGGATGCGGGCGGCCAGCCGGGTCGCGAGCAGGGAGTGGCCGCCGAGGTCGAAGAAGTTGTCGTCCACGGTCAGCCGGGGCACCCCGAGGACCTCGGCGAACAGCGAGCACAGGATCTCCTCGCGCGGCCCGCGCGGGGCGCGTCCGGTGATCTGCCCCGCGTGGGCGGGGGCGGGCAGCGCCTTGGCGTCGAGCTTGCCGTTGGGTGTCAGCGGGAGTGCGTCCAGGGTGACGAACGCCGACGGCAGCATGTGGTCGGGGAGGTGCCCGGCGGCGTGGTCGTGCAGTGCGCGGGCGGTCGTGCCGGTGCCGGTCACCACGTACGCGACGAGCCGCGGGTCGCCCTGGACGTCCTCCCGCGCCACCACGGCGACGTCGTCGACGGCGGGGTGGGCGGCGAGCACGGCCTCGATCTCGCCGGGCTCGATGCGGAAGCCGCGGATCTTCACCTGCTGGTCGGCGCGGCCCAGGTAGTCCAGGCCGCCGTCGGTGCGGCGCCGGGCCAGGTCGCCGGTGCGGTACATGCGGGTGCCGTGCTCGCCGAACAGGGCGGCGTACGGGTCGGCGGGGAAGCGGTCCGCGGTGAGCGCCGGGCGGCCCAGGTAGCCGCGGGCCAGTCCCGCGCCGGCCACGTACATCTCGCCGGTGACGCCGGGCGCGGTGGGGCGCAGCCGGTCGTCGAGGACGTAGACGCGCAGGTCGGGGATGTTGACGCCGATCGTGCTCGCCGACGCGGCCGCGGCCGTGGCCCGGTCCAGGGCGAAGTGCGAGACGTGCACGGTGGTCTCGGTGATGCCGTACATGTTGACCAGGGCCGGCGCGTCATCGGCGTGCCGTTCGTACCAGTCGGCCAGCCGGGACAGGTCCAGGGCCTCACCGCCGAACACCACCGTGCGCAGGGCGAGTTCGTCGCGCCTCTCCCGGTCTGCGGCGGCCAGTTGGTGGAACGCGGACGGCGTCTGGTTGAGGACGGTGACCCGCTCGCGGGCGAGCAGGGACAGGAAGGCGGCGGGGTCCCGGCTGACGTCGTGCGGGACGACGACGAGCCGGCCGCCGTGCAGCAGCGGACCCCACAGCTCCCACACCGAGAAGTCGAAGGCGTACGAGTGGAACAGCGTCCACACGTCGTGCTCGTCGAAGCCGAACCACTGCTCGGTGGCGGAGAAGAGCCGCACGACGTTGCGGTGCGGCACGGCCACACCCTTGGGGCGGCCGGTCGAGCCGGAGGTGTAGATGACGTAGGCGGTGTCCCTCGGGTCGAGGGGCCTGATCCGCTCGCTCTGCGCGAGGTCGGTGGCGGGGTACGCCCGCGTCGCGTCGCCGTCCGGGTGCGCCGGGTCGTCGCCGAGGACGACGAGGGGCACCTCGTGGGCGGGCAGCCGGTCGGCGGTGGCGCGGTCGGTGAGCAGGGCGGCGGGCGCGGAGTCGGACAGCGCGTGGGCGAGCCGGTCGGCCGGGTAGCCGGGGTCCAGCGGGACGTAGGCGGCGCCCGACTTGACCACCGCGAGCAGCGCCACGACCAGCTCGGCCGAGCGGGGCAGGGCGAGGGCGACCAGCGCGTCGGGGCCGATGCCGCGCGCCGTCAGCAGCCGGGCCAGGCGGTTGGCCCGGGCGTTGAGGTCGGCGTAGGAGAGCGAGGTGCCTTCGAAGGTCAGCGCGGTGCGACCCGGGTGCCGGGCGGCCTGCCGCTCGAACAGCTCGGGCAGCGTGGCGGTGACGGGTGTGGGGGAAACGGGGACGCCGTCCGGCCGGTTGGCCGCCACCAGCAGGTCGTGGTGTTCGCCGGGGAGGAGCACGTCGACGTCGCCGAGCCGTGCGCCCGGGTCGGCGGCGACCTCCGTGAGCAGCCGCAGCAGCCGCTCGGTGAGGGTGCGGACGGTCCCGGTGTCGAACAGTTCGGTGCTGAACTCCACCGCGAGGTCCAGCCCGGCGTGCCCGCCCTCCGCGTCCCGCCGCTCGTCGAAGGCGAACACGAGGTCGAACCGGGACAGCCCGGTGTGCACCGGCAGCAGAGACGTGCTGATCCCGGGCAGCCGGCCGAGCTCGCCCAAGGCGTCCTGCCGGTTGGTGTCGAAGGTCAGCATCACCTGGAACAGCGGGTGGTGGGAGGTGGCCCGGTCCGGGTTGACCGCCTCCACGAGTCGCTCGAAGGGCACGTCCTGGTGGGCGTAGGCGGCCAGGTCGCGCTCGCGGACGCGGCCGAGCAGTTCGCGGAAGGTGGGGTCGCCGCCGGTGTCGGTGCGCAGCACGAGCGTGTTGACGAAGAAGCCGACCAGGTTCTCCACCGCCGCGTCGGTGCGTCCCGCGATGGTCGAGCCGATCGGTACGTCCGTGCCGGCGCCGAGCCGCGTCAGCAGCCCCGCGAGCGCGGCCTGGAGCACCATGAAGACGCTGGTCCGGGTCTCGCCGGCCAGCGCGGCGAGCGAGCGGTGCAGGCCGGCGGGCACCGTCACGTCGAGGCGGGCGCCGGAGTTGTCGCGGCGCACGGGGCGCGGCCGGTCGGTGGGCAGCTCCAGCGCCTCCGGCAGTCCGGCGAGCGCCGCGCGCCAGTGCGCGAGCTGCCGGGCGCCCTCGCCCCCGGCCTCGCTCCCCGTCTCGTCGTCGCCCGTGCCGAGCAGTTCGCGCTGCCAGAGCGTGTAGTCGGCGTACTGCACCGGCAGCGGCGCCCAGTCGGGGGCCCGGCCGGCCGACCGGGCGGCGTAGGCGGTGCCGAGGTCACGGGCGAGGGGCGCCAGCGACCAGCCGTCGCCCGCGATGTGGTGCAGGACGAGCAGCAGGACGTGCTCCTCGGGCGCCACCCGCAGCAGCGTGGCCCGCAGCGGCACGTCCCGCGTGAGGTCGAAGCAGTGCCGCGCGGTGCGCGCGAGGTCGTCGGCCAGCCGCTCCGGGGCGCTGTCCAGCGTCTCCAGGCGGGACGGGACCTGTTCGGGGGCCAGGATCACCTGGTGGGGGCCGTGCGCGTCCTCGGCGAAGACCGTGCGCAGGCTCTCGTGCCGGGCCACCACGTCCGCGAGGGCCTCGGAGAGCGCGGCCTCGTCCACCCGGCCGGAAAGCCGAAGCGCCGCCGGGATGTTGTACAGCGGCGAGGGCCCCTCGTACTGGTGGATGAACCACAGGCGCCGCTGCGCGAAGGACAGCGGCAGCCGCTCGGGGCGCGGCCGGGCGGTGACCGCCGCGCGGGCCCGCCCGGTCTCCTCCAGCGCCGGGGCCAGCTCCGCCACGCTCGGCGACTCGAAGACCCGCTGGATCGGCACCTCCGCGCCGGCGGTGGAGCGGATGCGGCTGATCAGCCGGGTGGCGAGCAGCGAGTGGCCGCCCAGTTCGAAGAAGTTGTCGTCCACGCCGACCTCGTCGACGCCCAGCACCTCGGCGAACAGCGTGCGCAGCAGCTCCTCGTCCGGCGTGCGCGGGGCCCGTCCGCCGGACCGCTCGGTGCGCGCGGGTGCGGGCAGGGCCCGGCGGTCGAGCTTGCCGTTGGGGGTGACCGGCAGCCGGGGCAGGGTGACGAAGGCGGCGGGCACCATGTAGCCGGGCAGCAGCTCGCGCAGGCGCGCGGTGAGCGGGGCGGCGTCCGCCTCCGAGCCGGGCGCGGGAACGGTGTAGGCGACGAGACGCTGGTCGCCGGGCCGGTCCTCGCGCAGCAGGACGGCGGCCTGGTCGACCTCCGGCTGCCGTACCAGCGCCGCCTCGATCTCGCCGAGTTCGATCCGGAAGCCGCGCAGCTTCACCTGGTGGTCGGCGCGGCCGAGGTAGTCGAGGCTGCCGTCGTGGTTCCAGCGCGCGAGGTCGCCGGTGCGGTACATCCGGCTGCCGGGAACTCCGTGCGGGTCGGCGGTGAAGCGTTCGGCGCTGAGGCCGGGGCGGCCCAGGTAGCCGCGGGCGAGCTGCACGCCGGCGATGTACAGCTCGCCGGGCACACCGGCCGGGACCGGGCGCAGCGCGGCGTCGAGCACGTACATCCGGGTGTTCCACACCGGGCGCCCGATCGGCACCGGACCGTCGCCGGTGTCCTCGGCGCACGGCCAGTACGTCACGTCGACGGCGGCCTCGGTGGGCCCGTACAGGTTGTGCAGCGGTACGTCCGACACGGAGCGGAAGCGGGCGCGCAGCTCCGCCGAGAGGGCCTCGCCGCTGCAGAACACCCGGCGCAGTCCGTTCAGCGAGGCCGCGGACGGCTCCCGCAGGAACACGTCGAGCATCGACGGCACGAAGTGCAGGGTGGTCACGCCCGCGCGTCGGACGGTGTCGGCCAGGTAGACCGGGTCCAGGTGGCCCTCGGGCCGGGCCACGACCAGCGTGGCGCCCTGGACGAGGGGCCAGAAGAACTCCCACACGGACACGTCGAAGCCGGAGGGCGTCTTCTGCAGCACCCGGTCGGACGGTTCGAGGCCGTAGGTGTCCTGCATCCACGCCAGGCGGTTGACGATTGCCCGGTGGGAGACGACCACGCCCTTGGGGCGCCCCGTGGACCCGGAGGTGTAGATGACGTAGGCCGGGTGGTCGGGGCCGGGCGCGGTCGCGGGTGCGGTCGCGGTCGCGGGTGCGGTCGCGGCGGTTTCCGGGACGGCGGCCGGGTCGTCGAGGAGCAGCCGGGGCGTGCCGTCCTGCGGCAGCCGCTCCTCGGCGTCCCGCGTGGTCAGGACGAGCATCGCGCCCGCGTCCCGCAGGATGTGCGCGATGCGGTCGGCCGGATAGCCGGGGTCGACGGGCACGTACGCCGCGCCCGACCTGAGCACCGCGAGGAGCGCCACGACCAGCTCGGCCGACCGGGGCACGGCGACCGCGACGAAGCGCTCCGGGCCCGCGCCCCGGGCGGTCAGCGCACGGGCCAGCCGCTCGGCGCGTGCGTCGAGTTCGGCGTACGTCAGGGAGGTGCCCTCGTAGACGACGGCCTCGTGCTCCGGGGTGCGCGCGGCCCGCGCGGCGAGCAGTTCGGGCAGGGTCGCGGCGGGCACCTCGCGCGCGGTGTCGTTCCATCCGTCGAGGACGAGGTCCCGCTCGTCGGGCGTGAGCAGCGCGACGTCGTCGACCCTGGCCGCGGGGTCCGCCGCCAGGTCGGCCAGGAACCGGACGAAGCGTTCCTGCAACGAGTCCAGGTCCTGGACGCCGTACACCTGCGGGTTGCCCTCGAAGTCGACGCGGAGGCCGGTCTCGGGGGTGCCGGACAGCACGATGGTCAGGTCGGTCGTCGGACCCGAACTGATGCTGCGCATCAGGCCGACCGGACCGCCGAAGTCCACCGGCCTGATGTACGGCATGACGTTGACGGAGGGTCCCGACACCCCCGAGCCGCCCAGCTCCCGGTCGAGGTCCTCGCCGCGGTAGCGGCTGTGCGCCATCAGGCCGCTCATCGCCCCGGACACGTTCTCGACCACCCGCGCGAAGCTGTCGCCGGGGTCCACGGCCAGTCGCAGCGGCAGCCGGTTGGAGACCATGCCGGGCGTCGTCCGGGCGTTCGCGCCGTAGCGGCCGGTGACCGGCACGGACACCACGATGTCCCGGGCGCCCGTCATCCGGTGCACGAAGGCGCCCACGCCGGCGATCACCACGCGCGCCCAGTGTGCGCCGGTCGCCTCGGCGGCCCGGCCGAGCACGCCCGTGCGCTCCGGGCCGAGGGTCAGGCTCCGCACGGTCGGCGCCAGTGCCCGGGCGCCGACCCGGCCGGTGAGCGAGACGGGCTCGGGGCGGTCGGCGAACAGGCCGGTCCAGTACGCCCGGTCCCGCTCGTGCCGCGCCGAGCCGCGGTAGGCCTCCTCACCGGCGACCATCCGGTCCGTGTCCCCGAAGGAGTGGGCGGGGACCTCGTGCCCGTCCCGCAGCGCCCGGTACACCTCGGCCAGCCGCTCGTAGAACAGCGCCATGCTGGTGCCGTCGATCACGATGTGGTGGACGCCCAGGTAGTACACGTGCCGGCCGCCGCCCAGCGTGAACAGCGCGTGGCTGCTGAGGCCGGGCCGGTCCAGGGACACCGGCGTCGCACGGTCCCGCTCCATCCACCGCTGGGCCTCGCCCTCGGGGTCCGGGTGGTCCGAGAGGTCGATGTGGTGCAGCAGCACGGGCGTGTACGGCACTCCGTCCGGGCCCTCGACGGCGTCCGAACCCTCCGGCGCGGGCGGGCAGTACGCGCGGTACGGGTGGCCGTCCTCGTCGGTGAGGAAGCGGGAGCAGAGCGTCTCCGTCTCGGTCACGGTGTGCCGCAGGGCCGTGCTCAGCAGCGCGTGGTCCAGCGGCCCGTCGATCTCCAGGCAGGATCCCGTCTTGTAGTGCGTGCCGCGCGGATCCAGCTGCTGCGCGAGCCACACCTCGTGCTGCGCGCTGGTCAGACCGTGCCGGACCGAAGACTTCTCAGACACCTGTCTCCTCACAATCCTCTGCCGGAACCCCCGGCCTCGCAGTGGCGCGCGGTAAAACAAATACGGTGTAGCCCGGATGGCTTTCGACTAAGGGCGAACTGGGACGCTAGCAAGGCCGCGACGAGATGGTCAATATCGTTATCCGAGTAGATAACCGCAGGTAGGAAGGTTGATAACCAGCCGATAGCGAGGTTATACGGGTGATTTGTAGAGTGTAGCCACGCGCATTTCTCATTGCTGCCCCGAAAATGCGCCGCCCCTCTTTCCCGCGGGCGCTCCCGTAATTCTCCCCTTCATTCATTGGAGATCCGCATGCCGCCCAGTGCCATTGCGTACGCCGAGCTGTACGTCGCGGACGACCGGGACGCCGCCGGCTTCCTCGTCGACAGCCTCGGCTTCGTCCCCCTGGCCGTGGCGGGGCCCGCCACCGGCACGCACGACCGCCGGTCCACCGTGCTGCGCAGCGGTGAGGTCACCCTCGTGGTCACCCAGGCGCTGCGGCCGGACACCGATGTCGCCCGGTACGTGGAGCGGCACGGTGACTCCATCGCGGACCTGGCCTTCACCTGTGACGACGTACGTTCCTGCTTCGACCGCGCGGTCGTCGCCGGCGCCCGGGCGGTGCAGACGCCGACCCCCTCGCGGCGGACGGGCCAGGACGCGTGGTTCGCCGCCGTCTCCGGCTTCGGGGAGATCCGGCACACGCTGGTCGCCGCCACCGGCGACGGCGCGGCACCGCTGCCGCCCGACCGCGACTGGGCACTGCTGCCGGCCGCCACGGACCACGCGGGCCCCCGGCCCTTCCTCGACCACGTCGCCGTCTGCCTGGAGGCCGGCACGCTGCGGAGTACCGCCGAGTTCTACGAGGCGGCCTTCGACATGCCCTACTACTCCTCCGAGTACATCGAGGTGGGCGAGCAGGCGATGGACTCGATCGTCGTGCGCAACGCCGACGGCGGCATCACCTTCACGCTCATCGAGCCGGACGACACCCGACTGCCGGGGCAGATCAACCAGTTCCTGACCGCCCACGACGGTCCGGGCGTCCAGCACCTGGCCTTCCTGGTGGACGACATCGTCGACTCCGTCCGCTCGCTCGGCAACCGCGGCGTCGCCTTCCTGCGCACCCCGGGCGCCTACTACGACCTGCTCACCGAGCGGGTCGGCGCCATGGCCGACGCCATCAGCGATCTGCGCGAGACCAACGTCCTCGCGGACCGCGACGAGTGGGGCTACCTGCTGCAGATCTTCACCCGCTCGCCCTACCCGCGCGGCACGCTCTTCTACGAGTACATCCAGCGCAACGGAGCCCGCGGCTTCGGCAGTTCCAACATCAAGGCGCTCTACGAGGCCGTCGAGAGGGAGCGGGAAGTGGCCGGTCGATGACGTCCGCCACCCGTGGGCCCGCCGGCGCCGCCTCCGGGGAGCCGGATCCGGAGCCGCTCACGCTCGACGACTTCGCCCGGCTCGCGCGCCGGCGACTGCCCCCCGAGGTGTGGGACTTCATCGCCGGAGGTGCCGGACGGGAGCGGACCCTCGCCGCCAACGAGGCCGTCTTCGACGCCGTGCGGCTGCGGCCCCGGGCGCTGCCCGGCGTCGACGAGCCGGACACCTCCGTGGAACTGCTGGGCGCCCGGTGGGCGGCGCCGGTGGGCATCGCGCCGGTGGCCTACCACGAACTCGCCCACCCCGACGGCGAACCGGGCACCGCCGCCGCCGCGGGCGCCCTCGGCCTCCCGCTCGTCGTGAGCACCTTCGCGAGCCGGACCCTCGAAGAGGTGGCGCACGCCGCGAGCGCACCGCTGTGGCTCCAGCTGTACTGCTTCCGCGACCACGGCACCACCCTGGACCTGGCCCGCCGGGCGCGCGACAGCGGCTACCAGGCGCTGGTGCTCACCGTCGACACCCCGTTCACCGGCCGTCGGCTGCGCGACCTGCGCAACGGGTTCGCGGTCCCCGCCCACATCACCCCGGCCAACCTGGCCGGTTCGGCGGCGGCCGGCAGCGCCACCCCGGGAGCGCACAGCAGGCTGGCCTTCGACCGCGGCCTGGACTGGTCCTTCGTGGCCCGGCTGGCTTCGGTGAGCGGGCTCCCGGTGCTGGCCAAGGGCGTCCTGACGGCCCCGGACGCCGAGGCAGCGGTGCGGGCGGGCGTCGCCGGCGTCGTCGTCTCCAACCACGGGGGCCGCCAACTCGACGGCGTACCGGCCACGCTGGAGGCGCTGCCCGAGGTGGTGGCCGCCGTGCGCGGACGCGTCCCGGTCCTCCTCGACGGCGGCGTCCGCACCGGCGCCGACATCCTCGCCGCGCTGGCCCTCGGCGCCCGCGCCGTCCTCGTCGGGCGGCCGGCACTGTACGCGCTCGCGGCCGGCGGCGGCCCGGGCGTACGCCGGATGCTCGCCCTGCTGACCGCGGAGTTCGCCGACACCATGGTCCTCACGGGCCACGCCACCACCGGCACGATCGGCCCGGACACGCTGTCTCCGCCACGTCCGGGCCCGCCGCCCCCGGGCCCAACCACCGTGCCCCGCACGGCGCCGCACACAGACAGGAGCCACGGATGACGACCACCCGAGCGAGCGCGGATCCCGAAGGGGTGCTGCCGCGGACCGCCCTGCACCCCAGCCTCTCCGCTCCGCTGCTCGACACGATGACCTTCCTCAACGAGGTCACCCTCCGGTACCCGCAGGCGATCTCCTTCGCCCCGGGACGGCCGTACGAGGGCGACTTCGACGTCGCGCGCGTCCCCGGGCTCATCGAGACCTACCTCGACCACCTGCGCGGGCGCGGCCTTTCCGAGGAACGCGTGCGCACGGCGCTGTACCAGTACGGCGAGACCGCCGGCCAGATCAGGGACATCGTCGCGCGCATGCTCGAAGTCGACGAGGACATGACGGTCGACCCCGCCGCCGTGGTCGTGACGGTCGGCTGCCAGGAGGCCGTCCTCCTCACCCTCCGCGCTCTGTTCACCGGCCCGGACGACGTGCTCCTCGTCGACAGCCCCGCCTACGTCGGCATCACCGGCGCCGCGAGCCTGCTGGACATCCCCGTCGTACCGGTGCCCGGTACCCCGAACGGCCCGAGCCTGGAAGGGCTCGAACGCACCGTCCGGGAGATCGAGGCGAGCGGCCGGCGCGCCAGGTGCCTGTACGTGGTACCCGACTGCTCCAACCCGACCGGCGTCAGCATGCGCCGGGAGGACCGCACCGCCCTGCTCGACGCCGCGGGCCGGCTGGGGCTGCTGCTCCTGGAGGACAACCCCTACGGCGTGTTCAGCTCGGTGCGCCGCCCCACCCTCAAGTCCCTCGACACCCAACGGCGCGTCGTCTACCTGGGCTCCTTCGCGAAGACCGCCTTCCCGGGCGCCCGGGTCGGCTTCGTCGTCGCGGACCAACTCGTGGCGGGCGCGGACGGCCGGCCGCCGGGACTGCTCGCCGAGGAACTGGCCAAGGTCAAGAGCATGGTCACCGTCAACACCTCCAGCCTGAGCCAGGCCGCCGTCGCCGGACTGCTCCTCCAGAACGGCGGTGGACTGCGGTCGGCCAACGAGACCTCCGCACGCCAC
This sequence comes from Streptomyces mutabilis, assembly GCF_046628145.1. Taxonomy (NCBI): domain Bacteria; kingdom Bacillati; phylum Actinomycetota; class Actinomycetes; order Kitasatosporales; family Streptomycetaceae; genus Streptomyces; species Streptomyces mutabilis. The sequence continues at coordinate 6,352,258 of NZ_CP176874.1, forward strand.
TACCAGGCCACCATGAGGTGCCTGAGGGAGACCCTCGCCGCCGAACTCCCGCCCGGCTCACCGGAGACGGACGGGGTGCGCTGGAACGACCCCGACGGCGGCTTCTTCCTCACCCTCGACGTGCCGTTCGAGGCGGACGAGGCCGCGCTGGACGTCTCCGCGGAGAAGTACGGCGTCATCTGGACGCCGATGCGCCACTTCCACCTGGACGACGCGGGCGACCGGCAGATCCGGCTCTCGTGCAGCTACCTCACCACCGACCGGGCCGCCGAGGGAGCGGCGCGGCTGGCCCGCTTCGTCAAGGACCGGGCGGGCGCCTGACCCGCCCGGGCCACTCAACTGCCGAGGTCGCTCCGCGTCACCAGCCCCGCCTCGTAGGCGATGATCGCCGCCTGCACCCGGTTGCGGACCTCCAACTGGGTGAAGATGGCGCTGACATACGTCTTGATCGTGCCCTCGACCAGGTGCAGCCGCTGCGCGATCTCCGCGTTCGACATCCCGGCCCCCAGCATGCCGAGGACCTCCTGCTCCCGCTTGGTCAGCAGCATGGTGCGCTCCCCGGACAACTGCGAGCGCGGCGACGGCGCCCGGCGCAGCTCGGTCATCAGCCGCCGCGCCACCAGCGGCGAGAGACAGGACCCCCCGGACGCCACGGCCCGCACGCCCGAGATCAGGTCCCGCGGGTCGGACGCCTTGAGCAGGAAGCCGGCCACTCCCTGGTCGAGGGCGCGCTCGATGTACTTGTCCTCGCCGAAGGTGGTGAGGACGACCACCGCGGTGTCCGGGTTGGTGGTCCGCAGTTCCCCCGCGGCCGTCAGGCCGTCCATCTCCGGCATCCTGATGTCGAGCAGGGCCACGTCGGGCCGGTGCTTGCGGGCCAGCTCGACCGCCTTACGCCCGTCGGACGCCTCGGCGACCACCTCGATGCCCGGTTCGGTTGTCAGGATGGAGCGAACCCCGGCCCTGATGATGGTCTCGTCGTCGGCGAGCAGTACGCGAATCATCCGATCCTTCCCTGGTGGTCAGAGCGTGTCCTTGGCCATCAGGACATCATCCTTGAAGCACAACCGGTACATCGTGTCGCCGAAGTCGAGGAGACTTCTGCTCGCCCGGTAGTACTCGCACGTCGCGCCGGCCGGCACGGTCGGCTCGGAGATGACCGGCGGCGGCTTCCTGATCCGCCGGTCCGGCAGGACCGGCGTCAACTCGTCACGGGTCTCCCCGACCCGTATCCCGGCGTAGTCCTCGGGGCTGACCGACGTCGTCGCCGAGGTGAAGACGTAAAGTCCGCCGAGGAACGCCACGATGGCGGCACCGACCACCACCGGGATCAGCGCGGCCCGGCGCGCGTCGCGCCTGAGCCGGGCCCGGGTGCGCAGCAGCGCGGTCCGCGAGGCGCTGAGCCACGGCGCGGCGGACGCGGGCCGGGCCGCGTCGGTCGTGGGGCCGGAGCCGTGCCCGGCCGGGCCGGCCCCGTGGTCCGCGTCCGTGCCGACGCCGCCCGCGCCGCCTTCCCCGGTGTACGGCCCCGGGGCACCGGTCCCGGTGCCGCCGCTCGGCGGCTCGGTGGACCGCGACGTCGAGGAGGCGCTGCGCGGCAGTCGCGCGTGTACTTCGAAACCACCGGACCGCGGGCCCGTCCGCAGCGTGCCGCCCGCGAGCCGGACGCGCTCGTCGAGGCCGATCAGCCCGGACCCGCTGCCCGTCGCCGGCGTGTCCAGGCCGTGCTCCGGCCGTTCGTTGAGGACCGAGACCACGGTCTCGTCCGCCGTGTGCGTCACCTGGACGGTGATGGGGGCGCCCGGCGCGTGCTTGGCCGCGTTGGTCAGCGCCTCCTGCACCACCCGGTAGGCCGCGAGGTCGGACAGCAGCGGTGTGCCCGGCCGGTCCCGAGCCCCGTCCTCCTGGAACGTCACCGGCGTGCCCGAGAGCTGGAACCGGCGCACGAGCTGGGCGATGGACTCGTGGGCGGGAGTCAGGGAGGGCGTGGGATCCTCCCGCAGCAGCCCGATCACCTCGTGCAGCCGCTCGGTGGCCATCGTGCACCGCTCGCGCAACTGCCCGACGGACTCACGGTGCTGCTCCGACAGCCCGGGGGCCAGTTCCAGCCCGCCGGCGAGCAGGGCCATCACGCTCAGCTCGTGACCGAGGGAGTCGTGGATGTCCTGCGCGATCCGGGCCCGCTCCTTCATCCTGGCCTGGTCGGCGATGTAGCGCTGGCGCCACTCGAGTTGCTCGGCGTGCTCCCAGCCGGCATGGGCCAGCGCGGTGCGCTGGCTCCACCAGTTCCCCGCCCACCAGGGCAGCACGCAGGTGACGAACTCGGTCATCAGCAGGCTCAGCCAGTCCTTGGTCTGGGCGACCGTGCTCACGAGCAGGAGTCCGGTCACCGCGACACAGAGGAACACCAGGTGCGCGGGCCACAGCCGGGTCAGTCTGCGGCCCGCGAGGCAGCTGAGCACCACCGTGGCCATCGCCGGCCACAGACTCGCGCCGAACCACGGATAGAACAGGGTGAGGAGCGCCGCCAACAGCAGAGACAACAGGGGCGCGGTGCGCTGCACCACGACCGCGGCCGTGATGACCAGGCAGGCGGTCAGCCAGCTGACCGGCGTGGTCACCAGCGCCTCCGTACTGAACGCGGAGGGCGCCAGCAGCACCAGGACCAGCACCAGATCGCCGCGCCGGGCGAAAGGGCGCTCGGAGCACAGGACCCGCAGGAGCGATCGGATTCGTCGGCGCACGGCCTGCCATCGGTGCATTCCAGCACGGTACAAGAAGGGTCGCGGCCTGCGGATCTGCCGAAAGTCGAATGCGGTCGTTGCCGATCGCCAGATGTCTTCGGCCTTCTCCTCTCCCTAGCGTTGAACACGTGACTTTGGAAGGAGCCACCAGGCGATGATCACTTTGGACCGACTGACCAAGCGGTACGGCGACAAGACGGCCGTCTCGGACCTCTCGTTCGAGATCAAACCGGGAAAGGTCACCGGATTCCTCGGCCCGAACGGCGCGGGGAAGTCGACGACCATGCGCATGATCGTCGGTCTGGACGCGCCGACGTCGGGGCGGGCCCTGCTGAGGGGCAAGCGCTACGAGGAGCTGCGGCACCCCTTGCGCGAGGTCGGCGCCCTGCTCGACGCCCGCGCCGGCCACCCCGGCCGCTCGGCCTACCACCACCTGCTCGGTATGGCCCGCAGCAACGGCATCCCGGCCTCCCGGGTCGCCGAGGTCCTGGAGACCGTGGGCCTGACCGAGGTGGCGAAGAAGCGCATCGGCTCCTTCTCCCTCGGCATGGGGCAGCGGCTCGGGATCGCCGCGGCTCTGCTGGGCGACCCCAAGGTGCTGCTCTTCGACGAGCCGGTCAACGGACTGGACCCGGACGGTGTGCGCTGGGTCCGCGAGCTGATGCGCTCCCTGGCCGCGGAGGGCAGGACGATCTTCGTCTCCAGTCACCTGATGAGCGAGATGCAGGAGACCGCCGACCACCTCCTGGTCATCGGCCGCGGGAAGATCATCGCGGACGCGCCGATCGAAGAGGTCATCGCGGGCAGCTCGCTGACCGCCGTCCGGGTCCGGACCCCGCAGCCCGACGTGCTGAGGCGGCAGCTGCTGGAGTCCGGATTGCGAGTCGAGCCCGGCGTGGACTCCACGCCCGACGAGCTCCTCGTCGTCGGCGGCACGCTGGAGGAGATCGGCGACCTGGCGTTCCACCACCGTGTCCCCATCCACGAACTCAGCATGCGCAAGGCCAGCCTGGAACAGGCGTACATGGAACTCACCGCCGCGAGCGTGGAGTACGGCTCTCCCGCGCTCGCCCAGGTCACCGAAGCTCCGGACCACCAGAAGGCGTAACTGGACATGACTACTACTGCAACCGCCCCCAAGCTCGTGGGCCCCGTGAAGGGCGGCGGCTTCAAGGGCGCCGTCGCGTTCGAGTGGACCAAGTTCTGGAGTGTCCGGGCCACTTGGTGGAACCTGACCGTCGGTCTGCTGCTCACGGTGGGCTTCGCCGCCATGGTCGGCGCGTCGGCCGACGCCAGTGCGAAGAAGGGCGTCGACGTCACGATGCCGGCCCCGCACCACGCGTCCCAGGCCTTCCTCATCTCCCAGCTGGCCATCGTGGTCCTCGCCACCCTCGCCCTCACCAGCGAGTACTCCAGCGGCTCCATCCGCACCACGCTCCAGAGCGTGCCCAAGCGCGGCCGGATGCTCCGGTGCAAGACCCTGGTGATCGGCGCCGTCGTGGTCGCCGCGGGCTTCGTCTTCAGCCTGCTGGGCACCATGGTGGCCGCGCCCCTGATGGGCGAGCACGGCGACTACACCGGCGGCCAGTTGCTCGGCACCGCACTGGGCGCCGGGGTCTACCTCGGGCTCCTCGCCGTGATGGCCATCGGACTCGGCACCGTCCTGCGCAGCGCGGCGGGCACCATCACCACCCTCATCATGGTGCTGCTCGCGCTGCCGCAGCTGATGGGCGTCGTAGGCGCCAAGTGGCTGGAGACCGCCTCCGACTACATGCCCAGCGTCGCCGGCACCGTCCTGCTGACCCAGGACAGCGACCCCTACGGCGGCGGAGTCGCCCTGCTGGTCCTCGTGCTGTGGGCACTGGCCGCATACGTCGCCGGCTCCGCGGTCCTGCGCCGCCGGGACGCCTAGGAAGTCCGTACCCCCCACGGAACACGAAGGGGCCGCACTCCGCCCGTCGGTGTGCGGCCCCTTCGCCGTGTCCGCACGAGCGGGGCCGGACGAGCGATAGCGGTGCGATAAGGGGCCCATAGCGGGCCTCGCCAAGGTGGTGGAGCCGCATCCTCACCCCACCTTGGAGGCCGTTCATGCGCACCACGACGAAGACCAGGACCACCCTCGCCGTCCTCGGTTCGGCGCTCGCGCTCGGCGTCGCCGCCGCCCCCGCCCAGGCGGCCCCCGCGGACAAGCCGCAGGTGCTCTCCTCGTTCACGCAGACCAGCGCGACCAGCCAGAACGCGTGGCTCGCGGCCAACCGCAACCAGTCCGCCTGGGCCGCCTACGGGTTCGACTGGTCGACCGACGGCTGCACCCAGGCGCCCGACAACCCCTTCGGCTTCCCGTTCGACAACGCCTGCGCGCGCCATGACTTCGGCTACCGCAACTACAAGGCGGCCGGCCAGTTCGACGCCAACAAGAGCCGCCTCGACAGCGCCTTCTACGAGGACATGAAGCGCGTCTGCACCGGCTACACCGGCGAGAAGAACACGGCCTGCAACAGCACCGCCTGGACGTACTACCAGGCCGTCAAGATCTTCGGCTGACCCGCGGCACGGGCCGGCCCTCCGGCGGGAGCCGGCCCGAGCCCCGCCGGAGAGGGTCCGAGCCGAGGAGAGGAAGGCGCATGCGCAGCGTCGTCATCGTGGGTGCCGGAGTGATCGGCCGATCCGTGGGACTCGCACTGCGACGGCACGGCGTGACCACCTACCTGACCGACGCCGACCCCGAGGCGGCGCTGGCCGGCGAACGGTGCGGCGCGGGCTTCGCCGCGCGCCCTCCGAGGCAGGCCGACATCGCGGTCCTCGCGGTGCCGCCCGATCAGGTGGCCCCGGCCCTCGCCGAGCACCAGAAGCTCGGCACCGCCCGCTGCTACACCGATGTCTTCGGCGTCAAGGTGCCCCTGCACCGTGAGGTCCGGGCCTACGGCTGCGACCTGACCTCGCTGGTCAGCGGCGCCCCCGTGGTCGGGGGCGGACAAGGCCCGGCCCAGCCGCGGGCCGACCTCTTCGACGGCAGGCCCTGGGCGCTCACCCCCACCGAGGCCACCGGGAACCTCGCCCTGAACTGCGCGCTGGAACTGGTCGCACTGTGCGGGGCGGTCTCGGTGCTGCTGGCCCCCGAGGCACACGACCGCGCCGTGGCACTCGTCTCGCACGCCCCGCACCTGGTCGCGAGCCTGGTCGCCGCGCGCCTGCTGGGCGGCGACGAGTCTGCCGTACGGCTGGCCGGCCAGGACCTGCGCGACGTGACCAGGACCGCGGACGGCGACCCGGAGCGCTGGGCGGAGATCCTGACCGCCAACGCCGGTCCCGTGGCCGACCAGTTGGACGACTGGGCGGCCGAGGCGCAGGTGATGGCCCGCGAACTGCGGGACGCCGCCCGGTCCGGGGACGCGACCGGCCCGGTCCGGCTGCGGGAGACCCTGCGCTTCGGTGCGGCGGGACGGGCCCGCATCCGGGAGCCGGACACGCCCCGGCCCTGAGCCGGGCCGAAGGACCAGCGCGCGGACAGCACCACCGACACGGACCGGCAACACCGACGGAAAGGACACCACCATGCGCGGAATCCTGCGCGCCGCGGCTCTCGCCGGGGCCATCGGCGCGGCCGCCCTGCTCCCGCCGACGACGGCCTCCGCCACGCCCGACGGGCCGGCGGCCCCCGGCTGCCTGACGGACAGTGAGGCCGAGGACTTCGGCAGGGGCGAGATCACCGTATGCGTCGACGACGGCGGCGTGCGCGTGACCGGGTACGTCGAGGACCTCAAGCCCGGCGGCCCCTTCACGGGTGGCGACTCCGGCTGCGTCGCCTGGTCCATCGACTGGCAGACCGCCACCGGAGCCGACTCCAGCAGCAGCCACATGGCCTGCCCGCACTTCCCGGGCGGCGAGGCGTACGTCGAGTTCGACTACGACCCGACCGAGTCGGAGTACGGCCCGAAGGACGTCACCGGTGTGCGGGACACGAGCCTCGCGCTGGTCTTCATGTGACGGCCCTGCCCAAGAGCCCCCGGAAGAACCCCCGGCCGGAAGAACCCCTGCCGTAAGAAAGGGGAAAGCGGCGAAGCGGACGACCAAGGTCCAGGCGTGGCACCGTTCGGCCCACGGAGATCGCACAGACTTCTGTCGACCAAGGTCATGAAAGCGCCGTCCCCGCTGTCACCTCGCGGTTTCCCCTCCTAACGTCATCAGTGTTCCTGCTTCCGACGAAGTGAGCGCTGATGACGAAAGTGACCGGAGCCGGCCGTGCGGGGCGTCGATGCGCGGCCCTCGCGGCCGCCCTGCTGCTGGCCGTCGCGCCCTCCTGCGAGGGCGGGCGGAGCGCGGCGGCAGCCCCGGCACCCGAGGCGGCCCTGCCCGCGCCGGCCCTGCCCGCGCCGACCGGCGCCCTGCCGGTCGGTATGCGCACGACGCAGTTGAGCGACACCTCCCGGCCCGACCCCTGGAACCCCGACCGGCACCGCGAGCTGACGGTCTCGCTCTGGTACCCCGCACTGCCCTCCCGCGCGCCGCACGCCTCCTACGTCACCGCGCGGGAGTCGGAGCTGATCCTGCGCTTCCACCGCGTGCGCGGCGTACCCGCCGACCTGCTCAGCCGCACCCGCGTCCACGCGCGCCTGGCCCCGCCGCCGCTCCCCGGGCCCGCGCGCGGCCTGCCCCTCGTGCTGCTGTCACCGGGCTTCGCGCTGCCCCGTACCTCGCTGACCGGACTGGCCGAGGAGCTGGCGAGCCGGGGTTACGCCGTCGCCGCCGTGGACCACGCCTACGAGGCCCCGGCCATCAGCCACCCCGACGGCCGCGTCACCGGCTGTCTGGCCTGCGAACGGCGTCCCGAGGGCGCCCGGGTGGCCGCCGTCCGCGCCGCCGACCTCCGCTTCCTGCGCGAGCGGCTGCTCCGGTCGCCCGGCACCGCGGGGCTGCCGCCCCTGGACCCGTCGCGGGTGGCGGTGGTGGGCCACTCCATGGGCGGTGCCGCGGCCTTCGAGGCACTGCGCACCGATGCGGGCTTCGCCGCCGCGGTCAATCTGGACGGCACCGTGCACACGGCCGGGAAGAGCCCGGTGGACCGGCCGTTCCTGCTGCTCGGCGCGGGCGGGCACGGCCGCCCCGGCGCCGACGCCACCTGGGGGCGGACCTGGCGGGACCTGTCCGGCCCGCGCCGCTGGCTGTCGGTGCGCGGCGCGGGGCACCTCTCCTTCACCGACTACGCCCCGCTCCTGGAGCGGACCGGAGCGGCCGGCCCCGAGGTCACGCTCGGCGCGGCGGACGCCCAGCGGATCACCCGGGAGCTGGTGGTCGCCCACCTCGACGAGCGGCTGCGGCAGCACGGCCCCCGTCTCGACGCGGCGGTCCGGCACGCCCCGGAGGTCGTCGACCACGGCCGCTGAACAGTCCGCGGCGGCCCGTGGAAAAACGGATCGATATCGGAAGGAAAGACGGTCCCCGTACCTTGACCGGAGTCGGCAGGGTCCGCGACTCGCGCAGAGTTCACCCGACGCTCCCGGAAGGAATGAAGACGTGACCAATCCGTTCGAAGACGCAGACGGCCGCTACCTCGTGCTGGTCAATGAGGAGGGGCAGCACTCGCTGTGGCCCTCGTTCGTGGACGTGCCCGCGGGGTGGACGGTCGCCTTCGGCGAGTCCGACCGGGAGGCGTGCCTGGAGTACGTGGAGAAGAACTGGACCGACATGCGGCCCAGGAGCCTCGTCGAGGCGATGAGCGCCGGCAACTGACGCCTGGCGAACGCGACGGCCCGTACCACCCCGGCCGGGGTGTACGGGCCGTTGTCGTGTCCCGGCTCAGTCGGTGAGCGCCGCCCCGCACGGGGTGGCGGCCGTCAGGCAGTGGAAGGCGTGCAGCCGCACCAACTCCTGCCACCGGTAGCGCATCTCGCCCCAGGCGCCGCCGCGGCCCACCGCCTCCAGGAGCTGGGCGTCGACCAGGGTCTCGATCAGGTCCTCGGCCTCCAGCAGGTCCGTGCCGAGCACCTGCGCCGCCTGGGCGGCGTCGAAGTCCGTGTCGTCGAGACGGCTCAACTCCCGGTAGGCGTAGGCCACCCTGGGGTCCAGCTCCCGCATGCTGCGGTCCAGCCGGGCGCGCAGCGAGTCGTCCCCGATGCTGAGTTCCGCCAGCCGGTCGCCCGAGCGCTCCAGGCGGCGCACCAGATCGAGGACCCGCCAGTGCGTCTTGGTGAGCAGCCGGGCCGCGGCGGCCCGCAGCGCGAGGGGAGTGTGCCCGCACAGCGCGGCGAGCCGGCTGGTCGCCTCGGGGGATTCCTCCGCCCTGGCGTCCCGCAGCACGCTGGTCAGCGTCTCGCGGGACTCGTCGTCCGACAGCGGCGCCACGCGCAGGCGCAGGGCGCGGTACTTCTGCATCAGCTCGTCCAGGTTGGCCCGGCCGGTGATGAGGACGCAGCACCCGCCGCTCGTGGGCAGCAGATGACGTACCTGGGTGTACGACGAGGCGTGGTCGAGCACGATCAGGACGCGCCTGCCCTCCAGCATCCCGCGATACCGCTCGGCCGCGTCCGCGGGCTCGGCGGGCAGCGGGCCCTCGGCTCCCAGCTGGCGCAGGAACTGGTGGAGCACCCCCAGGGTGTCTCCCTCCCGGAGGTCGGCGAACAACTGCCCGTCGGGGAATCTGTGGGCCGCGCGGTGCGCCCAGTTGACGGCGAGGCTCGTCTTTCCGATTCCGGGACTTCCGGTGATGTAGGCGATGGGGGAGGGATTCTGCGCGGATCCGTCGAGCAGCACGTCATCCATCAGCCACTGCTCTCGACTACGCCCGATGAAGTAGGCGTCGCTTTCCGGAAGCTGACTGGGAACGGTCTGCTGTCTGTCTCTTTGCTGCATCGTTATGCCCGGGACGTCGAGCTGGGGGAATTCGTCCCGGAGGATCGAGTCGTGCAGCGCCTGGAGGTCGGTGCCCAGTTCAAGACCGATCTCTTCGATGGAGTGGCGCATTCCGTCGCGAAATGTCGTCAGCGCCTCCGCACGCCGGCCCGAACGGTACTGGGCGAGCATCAGGTAGTAGCGCAGCCGGTCCCGCAGTGGACAGGCGCCGACCAGTGCCTGGAGTTCGCCCAGCACGGCCTGGTGCTCGCCGAGTTGGAGGCGCAGCGCCGTGAGCTGTTCCACGGCCAGCATCCGCTGTTCGTCGAGGCGGGCCGCCTCGGTCTCGGCGAACGGCGCGTAGACGCCGCCGAGCGCGGGGCCGCGCCACAGGGCCAGCGCCTGGCGCAGCGCATCAGCCGCGGGCGCCGGGCGGTTCTCGGCCGTCAGCTCCGTGGCCCGGGCGACCAGTTGTTCGAAGCGGAGCGAGTCCAGCGAGTGGCCGGTGAGGCTGAGCATGTAGCCGGGCGTGGCCGTGATGATGGTTTCCCGGTCCAGGCCGGCGGTGCGGAAGATCTTGCGCAGAGTGGCGATGCAAATGGCCACCTGAGTGCGCGCCGTGCTCGGCGGACGGCCGTTCCAGACCTTTTCTATCAGGGCATCAAAAGAGACCACCTGATTGAACGAGAGAAGCAGTGCGGAAAGTACGGCACGTTGCCTGGGGCCGCCCACGGTAAGGCCTCGGCCGTTCATGCTCACTTCGAGCGGCCCGAGCACTCCGAATTCGAGACCGACTGCGGGAAACTCCTTTTGGGAATTCTCCGCATTGCCGATTCCCTTGTTTATCGGTTCTATCAGCCGAAGATTCATGACCTCTTGATACCCCCGCGTCAAGTTGTGCTGATGTCTGCGTGCTGTGACTCTCCGAATCCGTTACATGTCGTGGACATGAAATCTGTGCGTAGGCCGAGTCAGCCGGGTTCACCGCTGGTAGGGCCCTCGTTGCCATGTCGCTCACCTCCGGATCCGGTCTCTGTGCGTCAGCGGTTCCTGGTCTGCGTGAGTTCCTCACTTCCGTTCGGTGCCGTACGTCCGGGCCCGGTGGCCGGGCGGCAGTGTGAGGGGGAGCGGTGCGAATGTCGCGGTCGTGGTCGCCGGCGCCGCGCTGCCTGCGGTTCGGCCCAATGTGACCTGCGTATTTTTACCGTCGTAGCCGGCTCCCCCCTGCCTGCAGTCGAATAATACGGATCTTCTTCAACTCCAACACTCAACTTTCGTCAGGTCTCTGCCCTGGCTTTGGTCAGTGCGGCGTTTCCCATTCCCTCGAGGCTTGGATCCGGCCCCGTGGTTACCCGTCGGTCACCTTCCCCGTGGATAGCCGGAAAATGCGAAGTCCGCTGGTCGCGGCGGATCTTGCGGTGCGCTGCGACCGACGGGACCGGGGTGGGCCGGAGGCGTCGCGTCCGGTCGAACCGGAGGGACTTTGGCTGGATCCGCACGCTCGCGGCGACAGGAAGCCGTACAAACGGAAGGGACGCCCGGCACGGACCGGGCGTCCCTTCCTCTCACCGGGCGGTACGGGGGACGACCGCCCGGTCGCTCACTTGGCGTCGAGCCTGCGCCGCATCCGGGCCCAGACCACCTCCAGGATCAGTCCGGCGACCGCCGCACAGGCGACCGCCGCCCACGGGGCCGCGACACCGACAAGCTTCAGCTGGAAGAACTCCTGGAGCCACGGCACCACCAGCACCACGGCGAAGCTCACCGCCATGGCCAGCACCAGCAGCACCCGCCACCAGGTGTACGGGCGGGCGATGATGGCCAGGGCCCACAGCGCGGTCAGGAAGAGCGCGAGGGTCGCTGCCGAGGTCTCGGCGTCCAGGTTGTCGTCGTACACGGACCGGGCGATCAGGTAGGCGACCGAGGTCGCGGTGGCCGCCAGCGCGCCGGCCGGGACCGCGAACCTGAGGACGCGGCCGACGAAGTCGGGCCGGGCACGCTCATGGTTGGGGGCGAGCGCGATGAAGAACGCGGGGATGCCGATGGTGAGGGAGCCGACCAGGGTGATGTGGCGCGGCAGGAACGGGTAGGGCACCTGGGCGATCACGACGACCAGCGCCATCAGCACCGAGTACACGGTCTTGGTGAGGAACAGGTTGGCCACCCGCTCGATGTTGCCGATGACCCGGCGCCCCTCCGCGACCACCGAGGGCAGCGCGGAGAAGTTGTTGTTCAGCAGGACGATCTGCGCGACCGCCCGCGTGGCCGGGCTGCCCGATCCCATCCCCACGCCGATGTCCGCGTCCTTGAGCGCGAGGACGTCGTTGACGCCGTCGCCGGTCATCGCCACCGTGTGGCCGCGCGACTGCAGGGCGCCCACCATGTCCCGCTTCTGCTGCGGCCCCACCCGCCCGAAGATGGAGTTCTCCTCGACGGCGTCGGCGAGTTCCCTCGGGTCCTCGGGCAGGAACCGGGCGTCCACCGGCCGCTCCGCTCCCGGCAGCGACAGGCTGGACGCGACGGCGCCCACCGAGACGGCGTTGTCGCCCGAGATCACCTTCGCCGTCACGCCCTGGTCGGCGAAGTACCGGAGGGTGGCCGGCGCCTCCTGCCGCACCCGCTGCTTGATGACGACGAGCGCGGCCGGAGTGACCGCGTCGGGTACGGCGCCGGGGTCCTCCATGAGCAGGTCCAGCGGTCGCGAACAGCGTGCGAGGAGCAGCACGCGCAGCCCCCGCGCCCCGTAGGAGTCAGCGGCGGTGAGCACCGAGTGGCCGGCCGGCAGCATCGTGTCCGGGGCTCCGAGCAGCCATGCCGACTCGGCGCCGGACGGCTCGACGAAGGAGGCGCCGCTCCAGCGCCGCGCGGACGAGAAGGGCGCGGTGGCGGTGCGCCGCCAGTCCTCGGGCGCGGGGTAGGACTCGATGATCGCCTGGAGGCTGGCGTTGGGGCGCTCGTCGGCGGCGCCGAGGGCGCCGAGCACCGCCTCGGCCGGCACGTCCGGCAGCAGTTTCAGGACCTCGTCGACGTCCATCGAGGCCTCGGTGAGCGTCCCCGTCTTGTCCAGGCAGACCGTGTCCACCCGGGCCAGCCCCTCGATCGCGGGCAGCTCCTGCACGAGGCACTGCTTCTTGCCGAGCCGGACCACGCCGACCGCGAAGGCCAGGGAGGTCAGCAGCACCAAGCCCTCGGGGACCATGGGGACGAGACCGCCCACCATGCGGCGGATCGCCTCCGAGAAGTTGTCGTCGTTCACCACGAACTGCGTGATGATCAGCGCGACACCCGCCGGGATGATCGCGTAGGTGACGAACTTCAGGATCCGGTCGATGCCGTTGCGCAGCTCGGAGTTGACGAGGCTGAAGCGCTTCGCCTCCTCGGCGAGCTGCGAGGCGTACGCCTCCCGGCCCACCCGGGTGGCGGTGAACGTCCCCGACCCGGCGACCACGAAGCTGCCGGACATCACCGGGTCGCCGGGTTGCTTGACCACCGGGTCGGCCTCGCCGGTGAGCAGCGATTCGTCGACCTCCAGGTTGTCGCCCGAGGTGACCGTGCCGTCCACCACGATCTTGTCGCCCTGGCCGAGGTCGATGGTGTCGTCGATGACGATGTCGGAGGCGCTGAGCTCGACCCGCTGCCCGTCCCGCCAGACGCGGGGCCGGCTCTCGCCGACGATCGCGAGCTGGTCCAGGGTCCGCTTGGCGCGTACCTCCTGGATGATGCCGATCAGCGTGTTGGCGAGGATGACCCCGCCGAACAGCCCGTCCTGCACCGGTCCGACGATCATCACGATGACGAACAGCACGCCGATGATCGCGTTGATGCGCGTGAACAGGTTGCTGCGGACGATCTCGCCGATGCTGCGGCTCGACCGGGCCGGCACATCGTTGACCTGTCCCGCCGCGACCCGTTCGGCGACCTCGGCCGCGGTGAGGCCGCCTCTCCCGCCGACGCGTGTCGTGCCCCCCGGCTCGTCCAACTGGTTCTTCATCCCTGACGCCCTCCCGGGCTCGACTCCGCGCTCAGTTCCGGTCTTGGCTGCATCCCCCGCGAAGTGACTGTAGGAGCCCGTCATCCACCGTCACCAGGCACGAACGACGTCTCTTCCGCCTTACTTTCGACAGGGACGGATCTTGGCCCGGCGGGGCGAAAACCGATCGATATCGAGGAGAAAGACGACGCTCCTAGGGTCGTGCCCGCACGTTCGGCGGGCATCGCCTAGGCCCGCGTTCACCCCCACCCGAGGAGATCCCGACGCATGCACGCACAGACGAGCGGACGCCCCGTGGCCGGGGACGACGTGCGGGGACAGCTGGCGGAACTGCGGCGGAACCACCCCGAGTTGCACGCCCTCGCCGACCCGCGCAGGGTCGCCGCCTGGGAGGCGGCCACGGACAACGCCCCACCGCGGCACGATGACTTCGGCGCCGACGGCGAGGGCAGCCGGGGCGTGGAGTACGTGCAGGCACAGACCCTCAACCGGCGGGCCCGCGAGACCGGTATCAGGAAGCTCCTGGGATTCGCCGACACCGCCCGCCGCTCGCCGTACGGCGAGCGGCCCGTCCTGGTCGACCTGCTGGGCGGGGACGGGCTGGTCCGCAAGGTCTGCGACGACCTGGGCATCGGCGACTTCAACATCCTCACCTGCGACGCGTCCCCCCACATGGTGACGACGGCGTGGGCGGCGGGCGTACCCGCCCTGCTCCAGCGGGCCGAGCAGCCGTTGCTGCGCGACCGCAGCGTGGAGGCCGTGCTCCTGGCCTACGGCTCGCACCACGTGCCGCCCTCGGACCGCCAGACGGTGGCCACCGAGGCACACCGGATGCTCCGCCCCGGCGGGGCGTTCGTCCTGCACGACTTCCTCGTCGGCTCGCCCGTGGACGTGTGGTTCGAGGAGATCACCGACGTGTACTCGGCGACCGGCCACAAGTTCCTGCACTTCACCCGGGACGAGATCGACGGATACCTGGAGAAGGCCGGATACGACCACCGCGAGGTGGTGGAGATCGACGACCCGTACACCGCCGTCGGCGCCACCCCCGAGGAGGCCGAGCTGGAGATCGGCCGATACCTGCTCAACATGTACGGCCTGGTCAAGGTCTTCGAGGGCCGCACCGAGACCGAGGCGTACCGCTGGGTGGCCGAGACCGCCAAGGCCGTCTTCCGCTACCCGGACACCCCGGGGAGCCTCGCCTCCTGCGAACTGCGCCGGGAGGAGGCCACCGGCGGGTGGCGCGTCACCATCCCCCGGCGCGCCGTCGTCGGCGTGGGCCGGATCTCCTCCGCCGCCGGGAAAGCGGCATGACCGCCCAGGCCGCCGAGCCGCGCACCGCAGACGCACGGGACGCACAGGAGGCACAGGAGGCACAGGAGGCACGGGAGGCGGCCGAGGCGGCCCGCGCCACCGTCCCGGACCGCTCCACCGCCGCCGCACTGGCCCGGGAGCACGACGTCATCCCGCTCCACCAGGAGTTCCTGGACGACGCCGTCAGCCCCGTCACCGCCTTCTCCCAGCTGTGCGGACCGGACGATGCGGGCTTCCTGCTGGAGAGCGTGCCGGTCTCCGGCGGGGTGGCACGCTACTCGTACGTCGGCCACCGCCCGGTACCGCTGGATCTGCCCGGCGGCGACCCGCTGACCGCGCTGCGCGCCTTCCTGGCCCGCTCCGCGGCCCCGGTGCACGGACTGCCGCCCTTCCACGGCGGGATCGTCGGCTACCTCGGCTACGAGGTGGCCCGCCACTTCGAGGACCTGCCCCTCGCGGCGGGAGAGCCGCCCGGCCTGCCCGAGTCCGCCTTCCTGGCCGCCGACGACCTCGTCGTCTTCGACCACGCCACCCGGCGGATCCTGCTGATGACCCTCTACCGCCCGGCCCTGGAGTCCTACGACGACGCCGTCGCCCGGATCACGCACCTCAACCGCAGGCTCCGCGACGCGGACCGGCCCGCCGGGTTCGCCGGCCGCCCGCTCGCCGACACCGCTCCGGCGGGCACCGACACGGACGGCTGGACCGCCAACCTCACCGAGGCGGAGTTCACGGACCGCGTCGCCCGCGCCCGCGAGCACATCGCCGCCGGCGACGCCTTCCAGATCGTGCTCTCCCGGCGGCTCAGCAGACCCCTGCGCGCCGCACCGCTCGACCTGTACCGGCACCTGCGGGCGACCAACCCCTCGCCGTACATGTACCACCTGAGCCTCGGCGGCGGCCGGCACATCATCGGCGCCTCGCCCGAACTCCTCGTCAAGGCGACCGGCCGCACGGTACGCACCCGTCCCTTGGCCGGCACCCGGCCCCGGCACCCCGACCCGCAGGAGGACCTGCGGTTGGAGCGGGAACTGCTCGCCGACGAGAAGGAACGCGCCGAGCACGTGATGCTGGTCGACCTCGGACGCAACGACCTCGGCCGGGTCACCGAACCGGGCACCGTCCGGGTGGAGCGGCTCATGCGGGTCGAGCGCTTCTCCCACGTGATGCACCTGTCGTCCACGGTCGCCGGCCGGCTCGCACCGGGCCGGGACGCGCTGGACGCCCTGCGCTCCGCCTTTCCCGCCGGCACGCTCTCCGGAGCACCCAAGATCCGGGCGATGGAGATCATCGCCGAGCTGGAGCCCGAGCGGCGCGGCGTGTACGGCGGCGCCCTCGGGTTCGTCGGCGCGGACGGGCTGACCGACTTCGCCATCGCGCTGCGCACCATGGTCGTCGCCGACGGACAGGTGCACGTACAGGCGGGCGCCGGGATCGTCGCCGACTCCGACCCCGCCGCCGAGTTCCGCGAGACACTCCACAAGTCGCGGGCCATGCTCACGGCCGTACGGCGGGCGGAGGCCGCGACATGAGCGCGCCGCGGGGAGCCCGACCGGGTCCCGGGCCAGGGGTCGCGGTCGTCGACAACTACGACTCGTTCACCTACAACCTCGTCCACTACGTCGCTGAACAGGGCGGCCGACCCACCGTCTTCCGCAACGACGCCGTCGGCCTCGCCGACCTCGCGGCGTTCGACCTGCTGCTGCTCTCACCGGGACCCGGCACGCCCGCCGAGGCGGGGATCTGCGTCGAGGCGGTCCGCGAGCTGGGCGCACGGCTGCCGATCCTCGGCGTGTGCCTGGGGCACCAGAGCATCGCCACCGCCTTCGGCGGCTCGGTGGTGCGCGGCGAGCAGGTGCACGGCAAGGCCTCGGCGGTGCACCACGACGGCAGCGGCGTCCTCGCCGGCCTGCCCGACCCGTTCACCGCCACCCGGTACCACTCGCTCGTGGTCGCGCCCACCGGTCTGCCGGACGAACTGGTCGTCACCGCCCGCACGGCGGACGGCACGATCATGGGCCTGCGCCACCGCGAACACCCCGTCCACGGGGTGCAGTTCCACCCCGAGTCGGTGCTCAGCCCCGAGGGCAAGCAGCTGATCGCGAACTTCCTGGAGTGCGCTGATGATTGAGGCACTGAGAACGCTCGTACGACGGCCCCTCACCGAGAGCGAGGCCGCCGAGGCGATGCGCGTGATCATGCGCGGCGAGGCGACGGCGGCCCAGATCGCCGGATTCGCGCTGGCCGTGACGGTGCGCGGCGCGTCCGTGGACGACCTGGCCGGCATGGCCCGCGCCGCCCAGGAATTCGCCACGCCCGTACCGTGCGAGGGTGACCTGCTCGACACCTGCGGAACCGGTGGCGACGGTCTGAACACCTTCAACATCTCCACCACGTCCGCGATCGTCGCCGCCGCCTGTGGGGTGCGGGTCGCCAAGCACGGCAACCGCAGCGCCTCCTCCGCCTGCGGCAGCGCCGACGTGCTGGAGGAACTGGGCATCCGCATCGACCTCGGCGCCGAGGAGGCCGCGGCCTGCCTGGACCGCGCCGGGATCACCTTCCTGTTCGCCCCGGTCTTCCACCCGGCCTTCCGGCACACGGCAGGCCCGCGCCGGGAACTGGGCGCGCGCACCGTCTTCAACCTGCTCGGGCCGCTGTGCAACCCCTCGGGTGCCCGGCTGCGCACCCTGGGTGTGCCGAGCCGCGACCTGGTGGAACCGATGACCGAGGTCCTCGACCGGCTCGGCGTCAGGAGCGCCCTGGTCTTCCACAGCGAGGACGGCATGGACGAACTGAGCACCGGCGCGCCGGCCCACATGGTCGAGCTGCGCGACGGCCGCCGCACCGCCCACCGCTTCGACCCCGCCGAGTACGGGCTGGCCAGGTCCCGCCCCGGCGACCTGGCCGGCGGCGACCGCGCCGTCAACGCGGCCGTCGTCCGCCGCGTCCTGGCCGGCGAACGCGGGCCCGCCCGGGACGTCGTGCTGCTCAACGCGGCGGCGGCCCTGCGCGTCGCCGACCTGGCCGGCACCTGGCCCGACGCGCTGCGGCTGGCCGGGTCCGCCGTGGACGACGGTGCCGCCGCCGACCTGCTCGACCGCTGGACCCGCGCCTCATGGCAGCGCGCGGACGTGGAGGTGCCGGCATGAGCGGCATCCTCGACACCCTCGTCGCCGACGCGGAACTCCAGACGCGACGCCGGCGCGCGGCACGTCCCGAGGCGGAACTGACCGCCCTGGCCGCCGCCGCACCCCCGGCCCGGGACTTCGCCGCCGCCCTGCGCGGACCGGGCCTCGGGGTCATAGCGGAGATGAAGCCGCGCAGCCCCTCCAAGGGGCCGCTCACCGACGACTACCGGCCCGCCGAACTGGCCCGCGCCTACCAGGAAGGCGGCGCCCACGCCCTGTCGGTACTCACCCACGAGGCCGGCTTCGGCGGCAGCCCCGAGCACCTGGCCGTCGCCCGCGCCGCCTGCGACCTGCCCGTGCTGCGCAAGGACTTCATCACCGACGAGTACCAGATCCTGGAGGCCCGCGCGCTCGGCGCCGACGCCCTGCTGCTGATCGTCGCCGTACTCAGTCCCGAACGGCTCACCGAACTCCTCGCCCGCACCCGGGCCCAGGGCATGGCGGCACTGGTCGAGGTGCACGACGAGCGCGAGGTGGACGTGGCCCTCGCCGCGGGCGCCGACATCATCGGCGTCAACCACCGCGACCTGCGGGACTTCTCGATCGACCGGACACTGTCGGCCCGGCTGCGCGGGCGGGTGGGCACCGGACGCGTCATGGTCGGGGAGAGCGGAGTCCGCGGCGCGGCGGACGCCCGCGCACTGGAAGGGGCCGGAGTGGACGCGGTCCTGGTCGGAGAACTGCTCATGCGGGCCGGGGATCCCGGTGCCACGATCAAGGAACTGGTCGGATGACGGCGAGCGACACCCACACGACACGACGGGCGGTCCCGGACGGGACCCGGACGGCGGGCGGCGGTGGACCGGCCGCGTGGAGCCCGGACTCGTGGAGCCCGGACTCGTGGCGCGGCCGCCCGGCCGCCCAGCAACCGGACTGGCCCGATCCCGAGGAACTGCGCGGGGTGGAGAACACCCTCGCGCTGCGCCCGCCGCTGGTGCTCCCCGAGGAGATCCTCGACCTGCGCCGCTCCCTGGCCCAGGTAGCGGCGGGGGAGGGCTTCCTGCTCCAGGCGGGCGACTGCGCGGAACGTTTCGGCTCCTGCACCGAGGCCGGGGTGCGCGGCAAGCTGCGGGTGATCCTCCAGGTGGCCATCCTGCTCACCTACGGATCCGGACTGCCGGTGGTGAAGGTGGGCCGCATCGCCGGCCAGTTCGGCAAGCCCCGCAGCCGGCCCACGGAGACCGTCGACGGCGTCGAACTGCCCGCCTTCCGCGGCGACATCGTCAACCGGCCCGAGTTCACCGCCGAGGCCCGCCGCCCGGACGCGGGCCGGCTGCTGAGCGCCTACCACCACGCGTCGGCGGCCCTGAACGTGCTGCGCGCGCTGACGCTGGGCGGCTACGCCGATCTGGGCCAGGTCCACGACTGGAACCAGGCGTTCGTCCGGCGCAGCGCCGCCGGACAGCGGTACGAGAAGGCCGCCGACGACATCACCCGGGCCCTCAGGTTCATGGCCGCGTGCGGCGTGGACACCCGCTCCCAGGCGGCCCTGCACCAGGTGCAGCTCTACACCTCGCACGAGGCACTGCTGCCGCAGTACGAACAGGCACTCATCCGGTACGACGAGAAGCGGCGCGGCTGGTTCGACACCAGTGCGCACATGCTGTGGATCGGCGACCGCACCCGCCGGCTCGACGGGGCGCACGTGGAGCTGCTGGCCGGGGTGGACAACCCGGTCGGCGTCAAGGTGGGGCCGTCCACCGGCGCCGCCGACCTGCGCGAGCTGTGCGAGCGGCTCGACCCGGACCGCGCCCCGGGCCGCCTCGTCCTGATCAGCCGGCTCGGCGCGGGACGCGGCGCGGAACTGCTGCCGCCGTTGCTCCGGGCCGTGCGGGACGCCGGGCACACCCCGGTGTGGGCCTGCGACCCCATGCACGGCAACACCTTCGTCTCGGAGAGCGGCTACAAGACCCGCCGGCTGTCCGACATCACCACCGAGGTGGCCGAGTTCTTCGCCGTACACCGCGAGGAAGGCCTGCACCCGGGCGGCATCCACCTCGAACTCACCGGCGACGACGTCACCGAATGCCTCGGCGGCGACCTCGACGAGGTGCTGGACACCCACCTGGCCAGCCGCTACGAGACCGCCTGCGACCCGCGGCTGAACGCCGCCCAGTCCATCGAACTCGCCTTCCGGGTGGCGGAGTTCCTGCGCGAACAGCGCAGCGGGGCGTGAGCCGCACTGTCGAAGGTAAGTTCCGCGCCTGACGAACGCCAGGTGTGGCGCGGGAGCCGTCTGCGTAACCTCGGAACGCAGGGGCCTGAATCCCCCGCAGGCCCCGGCGAACCGGCCCGGGGGCGGCGGTCCTACCTCTGCGGACCGCCGCCCCCGGGCCGTCGGCCGGCGACCGGGATCACCTGAGCCGCCCGGTCCGGCCGAGAGCCCTCCGGGATGAGCCTCGCCAGGTCGCGCCGGGCGCTGGCGGGCCGACGCCGGGATGCGCCCCGGCGAGAGGAGGCATCGGCCTCATCGGCTGGACTCCGACCACGACCGGACCGGTTCCTCCACGGCCCGCTTGGGCGCCGCGAAGAGTAGGCTGAACGAACCGGTGGACACTCCGTGCACGGACATTCGCGCCTGTGCCGTTCTCGGTGATCGAATACGCCGGGTCGGCTCAGGCCCGCCCGGGGCAGGGTTCGCGTCATGACTGCGACCGTCTCCCCTCCGCTGACGACCGAAGACCGGCGTCCCACGTCTCCCGTGCGTCTCTCGCTGGTTCCAGAGGGTTCGGCACCGCTCCTGCTGGACGGCGCGTGGTGGCCGCGTTCTCGCGATCTCACCGCCGAACTGCCCGCCCTGGCGTCCGTTCTCGATCCGCTGTGGGGACGGATCACCCGGGTCACGGTGCATCCCGCCCAGTGGCCGGTCGTCCCGCGCAAGGTGCCTGTCGCCGGGCACGTGGTGAAGGTGGGCTGGTTCCGCTCCGAGCAGGACGAGCACGAACTGCTCTTGCTCTCCTACCACGTGGGGCGCTGGAACCTGCTGGTCGTTCCCTCGTGGATGCCTCCGGCTGAGGCCGCGTGGCTGATGACCGCGGCGAGCGACCCGCGCCGGACCGCGACCGCGAGCCGCCTGGTGGCGGATGCCGCGCGTCCGACGGTGACCGCCGAGGCCGACCGTACCGGGGAAGCGGTGTGGGAGTCCGAAGGGGGACACGGAGCCGGTGCCCTCGTCGTTCCCGCGCGGGACCGGGCAGTCACCGAGGCGCCGACGGAACGGCCGGAAAGGGTGTGAGGACGGTGGACATCCTCGTGACGGTGATCGTGCTGCTGGCGGTGATCGCGGCAGGCGCGTTCCTCATCCACCGGCTGAACTCTCAGCACGGGGACAGGAGCGCCGCCTTCCACTACGGCCGTGGCGGTGTGGTCGCACCGGACCGGAAGACCGACGACGGGCCGGCCGCACGCCGACGGGCCGCCGTCGCGAGCGACGCCGACCGGCGCCGGGGCCGCCGGGACGGCGGACGCGGACGGCTGCGCCCTCGACGCCGTACCCGCGACGTACAGGCCCTCAGGCGCGGACACGGGTCCGCCGGAGCGGGGCGCCGGCGTTGTGGAGGCTGGTGAGCGCCAGCCGGTAGGAGGCGACCAAGCCCGTCTCCGCGTAGTCCACGCCCAGGTCCCGGCAGTACCGTCGGACGATGGCGCGGGCCTTGCGCAGGTTGGGGCTGGGCATGCTCGGGAACAGGTGGTGCTCGATCTGGTGGTTCAGCCCGCCGAGCGCCAGGTCGGTGAGCCGGCCGCCGTTGACGTTGCGCGAGGTGAGCACCTGGCGGCGGAGGAAGTCGGGGCGGTCGTCGGCCTTCAGGATCGGCATCCCCTTGTGGTTGGGTGCGAAGATCGCCCCCAGGTAGACGCCGAACAGGCACTGGTGGACGGCGAGGAAGGCGATCGCCATCCCGGGCGGCAGGACCCAGAACAGGGCGGTCAGGTAGACCGCGCAGTGCCCCAACAGCAGGGCGCCGTCGAGGGCCCGGCGCTTGAGCCGGCGGTCGGCCATGGCCCTGCCGCTCGACACGTGCAGGTTGAAGCCCTCCAGCGTGAGCAGGGGGAAGAACAGGAACGCCTGCCAGCGGCCGACCAGGCGGGGCAGCCCGGTGGCGGCGCGGGCCTGGTCCGGGGACCAGACGAGCAGGTCGGGCCCGATGTCGGGGTCGAGGTCCTCGGTGTTGGGGTTGGCGTGGTGACGCGTGTGTTTGTCCTGCCACCAGCCGTAACTCATGCCGATCGACGCGCCGGCGATCCGGCCCGACACCTCGCTGGCCCGTCGGCGGCGGAACACCTGCCGGTGGGCCATGTCGTGGGCGACCAGGGCGACTTGCCCGTACATGACGGCCAGGAACGCGGCGATCGCCAATGTCCACCACGAGGCGCCGACGACGACGAACGCGGCCCATCCGGTGGCGTACAGCCCGGTCACCGCGGTGATCCGTGACATGTAGTAGCCGGGGCGACGCCCCAGCAGTCCGGCATCCGCGATCTTCTTCGACAGCCGGGCGAAGTCGCTGCCGGGTGTGTCGGAACGCGTGGCCGTGGTGGGGGCCATGGTCATGAGGAGGTCTCTCTGAGAAGCGGGCGGATGACTCGGATCGGCCCCAGGGCGAGTCGGGCGCGGGGATCGGGCGCGTACACGGACGTGCCCGCGGCGGCTCCTACCACCGGGGGGCACGGGTTCCCCGCCCGGCGGCACGGCCGCGCGGACGCGCCACCGTCGTCGGGGACGAGGGCCGGGCTACTCCGTCGACGCCGGGCGGTCGGTCGCCCAGTGCGGCGGCCATGAGGAGAGCGGCGGCTTCCTCCGTCGCATTCGGCGGGATCACCTGCAGGTCCCAACGGCCGAGCCCGGGGGAGAGCAGAACGACCCGGTCCGGAACGTGCGGCGACGCGGGGGCCTTGTGCAGGCGTACGACCTGCTCGGCGACGAACATGCGCCCCGGTGCCGCCGACCAGGCCGCGGCGTCCACGGTGACGCCGGTGATGTCGCCCCACGCGCTCGGCAGCGCGGCGAGCATCTTCGGGAGCTGGGTCAGAAGGTCGCGCGAGTGCGGCCACCACACTCCGTCGATCCGGCGCGGCAGCGCGCCGTGCGGCGCGAGACGCAGGCGGACGAGGGGAAGGGGCGGGGTGGACGGTGCCGGTGGAACTGCGGTGTTCACGTTGGGTTCTCTCTGACGAGGTGGGGTGCCGGCCGGTTCGGCAGGGCACGGCGGCCGGCGGTCCGCCGGCCCTGCCGGGGCAGCGCCGGACGTGGCCGGTGGGGGTCGGTTCTGGAGGTCGTGCCTGGCCGCTCTTGCCGGAGGAAGGTGCCGACGACCACCGCGAGTTCGGGGGAGGGGAGTCGGCGGGCGCACGCGGGATGAAGTGGGTGCCTGATGCCCTTGGTCTCGTCAGCCTACTCCTCGGCGCGTAAAGGCGGCGTGACAGCCGGTCATCGGTGCCCTGGGAGCGATGGGCGCCTCTGTGCCACCGGCCCGGACCGACGGCCACCACATCTCATGGCGGCGGTACGCGCAGGGCGAGCAGGGCCACGTCGTCGGTGCTGCCGGGAGGCACGTCGGCGAGTACGCGGTCGCACAGCGTGTCCAGCGGTTCGGGGGCGTGCGCGAGGGCGTGGCGGCGCAGCCGGTCCAGCCCCGTGTCGAGGTCACTGCCCGGTGTCTCGACCAGCCCGTCGGTGTACAGCAGCAGGGTGGAGCCGGGCTCCAGGGGATGCGTGGCGTCCGGCCGGCCCGCGCCGGTGGCCGGACCGGTGCCGAGGAGCAGTCCTTGGCCGGCTTCCAGATAGCACGCGGTGCCGTCCGGGGAGAGGAGCAGCGGAGGCGGGTGTCCCGCACTGGTCCAGTGGAGCGTCCACGGTCCCGTGTCCGGGTCGCCCTCGACGCGGGCGAGGATCAGGGTGGCCAGCGGCACGGTGGTGATGACGGGCATGGCGGCGTCGAGGCGGTCGACGACGGCGCCGGGCGGTCCCGTGTGGTCCCAGGCCAGTGAGCGCAGGATGCCGTGCAGTTGCGCCATGCCGGCGGCCGCGGTCAGGTCATGGCCCACGACGTCACCGATGACCAGGGCGAGCGCGCCGTCCTTCAGCGTGAAGGCGTCGTACCAGTCCCCGCCGACCTGCGAGCCCGCCGGGGCGGGCTGGTAGCGGGCGGCCAGCCGGAGGTGGCCGGGCCGGGGCAGCGGGGCGAGCAGGTTGCGCTGCATGGCCTCGGCGACGGCACGCTGACGGCCGTAGCGGCGGGTGTTGTCGATGACCACGCCGACCCGGCGGCCGACGTCACTCACGGCGACCAGATCGCCTTCGTCGAAGGGATGCGCCGGGTCGGTGCGCACCACCGTCAGTGCCCCGGTGATCCGGTCCCGGGTGCCGAGTGGCACCGTGACGGCGGAACTCGCGCCCACCGCCGCCAGGAAGCCACTGTGGAGAGCCGCCAGGGGAGGGTGTCCGGCGGCCGGGGACACGGCAGCGACCCGCTCCTGGAGCACGGATTCGCCATCGGTCAGCGCCCGGTCCAGTGGCGAGTCCTGCCCCTCACCGGCCTCCGCCGGGGCGGGGCCGCGCCGGCCCTGGAATCCGGCGTCCCGTCCCTCCGGACCGGTCACCGCCACCCGGTGGACCTCGCCGGAACCGGTCCGCAGGTCCACCGCCGCCCAGTCGGCGAGGCGGGGCACCAGCAGGCGCACCAGGCGGGCCAGCGCCTCGTCGGTCTCAAGGGTCTGCCCCAGGACGTCCGTGATCTCTGCGACCAGGGACAGCCGCTCGTTGAGGTCCTCCAGAGCGCGTGTGCGTGCCGTTCGCTCCCGGTGGACGTGGCGGTCCCCCGTGGCGTCCGTGAACAGCAGTGCCATGCCCTTCACCGAGCCGTCCTCCGTCAAGGGGGACGCGGACCAGGAGACTGCCAGCAGGCGACCGTCACCTCGCAGATATGTACCTCCCTCCCCTCGCGCCTCCTTCCCCTCGGCCAGCGCGCGGAGCAGCGAGCACCGGCCCCGCGGCACCCGATTGCCGTCGGCGTCCCGGTGCAGCAGATCGTGGGCGTCAGCGCCCCGCATCGCCGCGGTGGTGCGGCCCAGCAGCCGCTCGGCCGCCGCGTTCGCGGCGGTCACCCGTCCGGCTGTGTCAAGCACCAGCACCGCCGTGACCAGCCGCTCGACGACCTGCCGCCAGAAACCCGGCTCGCCCACCGGCCACGACCCCACGTCATCACCCACCGCATCCCGCACGGACCCTCCAGAGGCTGCCTTCCCGTCGATGGTGCTCCGACGCGGTCCTGCTCGCAGGGCGACGGGGGCACTCGGCGCACGCGGGCACGGCCCACCGGCCGGCAAGGAGTGTCCGGACCGGGCCAGCCGTCATCCCGCCGTCTGTCCGGACTCCGCGTCTCCCGGACGGCCGGCCGTTCTCCGGCGGAGCCGTACCCTGCGCCGTCCTCGCCGCGGTCCGCGAGGGCTCGGGCAGAGAAATCTCGATCAAGCCGGCTCGGGGTGCCAGGTTTCGGGCAGGGGCGGAGTGAGCAACGGCTTGGACTCGTACCCCCCAACCGGTTCAGGCACCGGCATGCTCGGCTCATGGGGAGACGCGACGGGGTGCGGAGTGGAACGGCCGGTGGGTGTCTGTAGTTGTCCGACGAGATCCGCGCCGCTCTGGACAAGGCACTGGCCACCGTGCGGTCCACTTGACCACGGCACAGTTGCGCCGCCCGCTGTCTGGGAGTTCCGGACGGTGAAGACGAGCCGGGAACCACCGCGCACACCTTGGCCAGGACTGATCCCAAGGAGTCTGCCGTCGCGGGCGAGGGGCTACTCCTCGGTCACGTCCCTGCCCTGCCCCGAGGACGGCACCCGTCGAGACGACAGGCTGTCGAGAGCTTCGGCACTCGCTGCCCGAGGGGGAGGCGCAGTCGTCCCGACTTTTCATCGGGTCCGGGCCCGAGCAGGGCAACCGCGTCCGCGATGCCGGACTGTGGTCCCCTCGCAGATCGACGCCGACGGCGGCGGTTCCCAAGCTGGTCGGAGGGGCTGGTGGAAGGGTCCACGGTCGTGAGTGGTGAACAGAGTGGACTTCCCCGATTGCCGACGGCAGCGGAGACGGCGGCGCCGGCGGACGCCGTCGACGTGATCGCGGAGGATCTGCGACGGCGTTTCGACGCCACGAGGGTCTCCTTCCTCATTGTGGACCTGACAGGCAAAGCGGTGGCGCGGCTGTCCACCGCTGCCGCGGAGAGCGAGCGGGAGACGGAGCGGATCCCCCTGTTCGGCAGCGTCTACGAAAAGGTCATCCGCACCCAGCGGCTGTATCAAGAGGCGACCGGCCAGGGGCAGCGGGTGATCTCGCCCGTCACCAACCGGGGGGATGCGATCGGGCTGCTGGAACTGCTCCTGCCGACGGCCCCAGGCGAGGACGTCCTCGACGAAGTCGGGGAGGCCGCTCACATCCTGGCTTACGTCGTGATCGCCAATGGGCGCTTCACCGACCTCTACACCTGGGGGAAACGCTCCCGGCCTCCCACGCTGGCGGCCGAGATCCAGTACCAGCTACTGCCTCCGTCACTGTCGTGCGAGGCTGCGCAGTTCACCCTCTGCGGGAATCTTGAGCCCTCCGAGGACCTCAGCGGGGACTCCTTCGACTACTAGCTGGACCGTGACACCTTGCATGTGTCGGTGACCGATCCCATGGGCCCCTGGTGTCCGCCGGTGGCCGTAGGGACATGCTGGTGATCCCGCCGAAGACCGGAGCGGCTGCCGCAGCGCAGATGATGGGCCCTGCCGCGGTCCCGCACCGGGAGCGTGCAGTGGACGCGGCCGATGCCCGCAGCCGGGAGGAAGCGTGGGAGACCGACGGTGGGGCGGGCCGCGCGTCATCCCGGCCCGGGCGCAAGGGACCGGCCGCGGTACGGCCTCCGATCGCGGCACCCACGGGGGAGACCAAGGATCGCGGCGAGGGCGAGGGCGAGGGCGACCCGATGGCATGTCATGGCGACCCGGCGACAGGCCCACGACGATCAGGCTGACGCCTCGGGGAGTCGGATGGCCGCGGGCGGGAACGGAGCGTGCGGCTGAACCGGCCGCCCCGCAGGACGCCCTCGAGTGAGCAGGCTGCGGGGCGGCGGGAACACACGAGGACCGACTACGACTTCCCGGTGGTGCCCGCAGGGACCTTGGTCGGCACTGGCTGTGTACGGGGTGCCGACTCTGGTGGCGCCCGCCGCACGGGCTGCGCGGGGCGCGACCTCGGCGGTCAGGTGTAGGCCAGGAGTCTCCCGGCGATCGTGACTCCCGTCCACGAGGCGAGGGAGATGACCGCAGCGCAGCGGGCGGCGACAGGGGTTGGCTGGTCCGCGTCCCAGTCGGCCACACTTCGGTAAGTCCGCCGGTGGAAGATCAGGATGTTCAGGCCGGCGAGGAGGATGAGGCCGAGTTTCCACGGGGCACTGCCCCGGTCGGCGATGAGGTTCGCGCCGGGCAGGAACATGGCCACGCCGGTGGCGGCCGCGATCACCAAGCCGAGGCGGGACAGGCGCAGGAGGTGGCTGGCCGCGATCGTCACCCGCAGCGTTCGTCGGCCGACGCCGAGGAGGCGGAGGTCGAAGGCTGCGGCCGGGCCGATGAGGAGAGCGATGCCGACGATGTGGACGCTTTCGAGCACCGGATAGAGGTAGGCCGTGCTGCGGATGACCTCAGCGAGCCAGGTGTCTTCCAGCCAGGAGAAGACGTTGTCCATGACGGGCACCATCACGTCCGGCGCGAGCGGGCGCGCAGGTAGAAGGCCCCACCGGTGATGACGGCGACCACTACGGTGCCGAGCGCGGCCCACACCGCCACCGGTGACGTGCCCGCGGAGTCCGCCGAGGCCGACGGCGCATCCTGGTCGGCGTCGGAGGGGGACGCGTCGCCCTGCGGGTACGGGACCGGCAGCGGTTCCGCCGGGAGTTCTTCGTTGAGTACTTGGTTGACGGGCTGCCCGTCGTTGACCCAGAACACGACGGGGCGGAACTCGTCGTTGTGGCTCTTGCCGATGTAGCCGACGGCTTCGACCCGTTCGCCGTCGTCGAGCTCGCGGTCCAGGCCCCACATCGAGGTGAAGCTCGGCGGGGCGATGGTGACGGCCAGCTCGTCGTGCGAACCGTCGTAGGAGGGTGCGGCGTTGATCGGGTCGCTGTCGGCGGCGTCGCGCAGTCCGTCCGGCAGATCGTGCTCGGGAGTGTCAGCGGGGAGGTCGTCCTCGACGGTCACGGTGAAGTAGGAGTGCGGTTCGCCCCAGCGGACCTGCGAGACCGTGCCGGCGATGTAGTAGAGGCGGTCGGTGTCGAAGTCGTCGAACCCGTGGTGCGCCTGCGCGGCACCTGCCGAGAAGACGAGGAGTGCGGTCGCGGAGGCCAGCGACGCCGTCGCCAGCCTTGTGCGACGGATGCCGGTGCGGGCCCGCGGTGCCGCGGTGGTGGTGGAGCGCATGTCGAGTCGGTCCTTCCAGGCATCTGGCGGTGTTGAGGCCAGCGAACCTCCTGCCGCGGGACGCAGGGAGTTCCTGTTGAGGGATGTACTGGCAGGGCATCCCTCCATGGGGGATCGGCGCGAGTTGCGGATACTGGCCCTCGGATGGGCACTTCTCAGCGGGCGGCACCCGTGCGCAGAACGGCTGCTCGACGCCCTTCGCACGCACACCCGCGTCGCCCCGTAGTACCCCTGCAAGCCCGCCGTGCTCGAGAAGCCGGCGAGCGGGTCCGGCGACGAGAAGAAGAGATGTACGGCGACAGCACCGCCGTCCGTCAGCCGGCGGCCGACCGTTCAGTGTCCGGGCTGGCTTCGTTGGTGGCGGCCCAGGTGGCGAGGAGGCGCAGTCCTTCCTCGGAGGGGGAGCCGGGTTCGGCGGTGTAGACGGTGAGGGTGAGACCGGGGGCAGCTGCCATCTCCAGGCCCTCGAAGGCGAGGGTGAGGTCGCCGACGGCCGTGTGATGGAAGTGTTTGGTGCCGGTGCCGTGGTGGCGGACGTTGTGCGCGCCCCAGCGGGTGCGGAAGGCGTCGCTTCGGGTGGACAGCTCCCCGACCAGGTCGTGCAGGTCCTTGTCGTGGGGGTTGCGGCCGGCCTCCGTGCGCACGATGGCCACGGTGATGTCGGCGAAGGAGTCCCAGTCGGGGTAGAAGCGGCGGGCGGCGGGGTCGAGGAAGGTGAAGCGGGCCAGGTTCTGCTGATTGCCCGGTGTGGCGTAGAGATCGGTGTAGAAGGCACGGAAAAGCTGGTTGGCGGCGAGGACGTCCATCCGGCCGTTGCGGACGAACGCCGGTCCGGCGGTGACCGCGTCCAGGACCCACTGCAGGCTGCGGTGCGGCTTCCACTGCTCCTTCGTGCGCCGGCGGCGGGGGCGGGTGAGGACGTCGGAGCCGTCGGCGACCTGGGCCAGGTTCACCAGGTGGGCACGCTCGGCGTCGTCGAGCTGGAGGGCCCGGGCAAGGGCGTCCAGCACGGAGGGGGAAACCCCGGCCAGGTTGCCGCGCTCCAGTTTGGAGTAGTACTCCACGCTCACGTCGGCGAGCGCGGCGACCTCGCTGCGGCGCAGGCCCGGCACCCGGCGCCGGGAGCCTGCGGGGAGCCCGACCTGATCGGGGGTGATCTTCGCGCGCCGCGAGGTGAGGAACTCGCGGACCTCCTCACTGTTGTCCATGCCTTCGACGGTACGTGCCGCACGCGGCCATAGGGATGTACTGCCAGTACATCCCTTGTCAGTGACTCGCTCCGCGCGTGACGAGGGAGTCTCCTGGACAGCGTGGTGCTCCCTTTGGCCTCCCCCGGGCCGACGGGGGCTCCCCGCCCGGAGCGTGGGCGGTTCGCCGCCCGTGCTCCGGGGCTCGCACTCTGTACCCGGCAACGCGAAGGATCCCCTCTCATGCGCGGCGCAGTGATCCACGCCCCCGGCGACATCCGCTTCGAGAACCTGGAGGACCCCAAGATCCTCAAGCCGACCGACGCGATCATCCGCACGGCCGTGACCCGCGTGTTCATAGATCCGCTCACCTGCGTGAACGCGGTCCTGCCCGGCATGCGCACGTTGGGCCGGGGCAGCCTGCTGTTCGTCAACGGCGGCAGCGCCGTACGCCCGAACCCCAAGGTCGCCGGCACCTCGATCGCATTCGCCGCCGAGAGCGCGTACGCGCAGATGCTCCATACCGCCCTCACGCCGGAGAACATCCACGTCGCGCAGCTCATCGTGCCCGGGGCGATCAGCCCCGACTCCGCGACCTCCAGCCCCGAGAAGCTGGCCGAGCTGCTGTACGGCCTGCACACCGACCGTGACGGCTTCCGCCGCTACGCAGAGCCCATGCCCGACCCGCAGGACAGCATCCCATGACCGCCCTCACCCTCCGCCGGGCCCTTACCGCCACTGCCGCCGTCGGCGTGCTGCTGCTGGCCGCGACCGCCTGCTCCGACGACTCGCCCGCCGAGCAGGCCCCCACCACCTCAGCCTCGTCGTCCGCCCCGGCCTCCACACCGGCTTCGGCGAGCCCGACCAGATCAGACAGGAGGATCCCGATGGACATCCGCGTCACCATCGACGGGCAGAAGGTCGAGGCGACCCTGAACGACAGCCCCGCCGCCCGCGACCTGGCCTCCCTGCTCCCGCTCACCCTGGACCTGGAGGACTTCCACGGAACCGAGTGGATCGCCGACCCGCCCAGGAAGCTGACCACCGAGAACGCGCCCGAACCGCAGGCGCCGAAGACCGGGGACCTCACCTACTACGTCCCCTGGGGGAACCTCGCCCTCTTCTACAAGGACGGCCCCTCCGCCTCCTCCGATCTCCTGGTCCTCGGCCACATCGATGCCGACACCGACCGGCTCTCCGGGGCCGACCGCATCACCATCGAGGCCGCCTCCTGACCCCGCCCACCGCACTCCTCGTACGGGAAGAAGCTTTCGCATGCCCTCCGTCACCGGGTCCGTCACCGGACCCGCGACCAACCGACTGCCCTTCGTCGTCTGGGTGCTCGCCGCCGGCACCTTCCTGATGGGCACCACCGAGTTCGTCATCGCCGGACTGCTGCCCGAGATGGCCGCCGACCTGAACGTCAGCGTGTCGCATGCCGGACTGCTGATCACCGCGTTCGCCGTCGGCATGATCGTGGGCGGGCCCACGATGGCCATGGCCACCTTGCGCCTGCCCCAGCGGCACACCCTCGTCGGCGCCCTCACCGTCTTCGCGCTCGGGCACGGGATCGCGGCCCTGAGCACCTCCTTCACCGTGGTGCTGAGCGCCCGCGTGGTGACCGCCCTGGCGACCGGTGCGTTCTGGGCCGTCGGCTTCGTCATCGCCACCAGCGCAGCGGGCCCGGCGCGGTCCACTCGGGCGGTCGGCGTCATGATGGGCGGCCTGACCCTCGCCAACGTCGTCGGCGTGCCGATCGGCTCGTTCGTCGGCCAGTACACCGGCTGGCGAGGTCCCTTCTGGGCGCTCGCCGTCCTCGCCGCCCTGGCCGCCGCGTTCGTCGGCCGATTCATCCCCCGCACCGACCAGCGGGCCGAGGTGTCGGTACGGGCCGAGATCCGCGCCCTTCGACAGAGTCGGCTGTGGCTCGCGCTCGCCGCCGCCGTGCTGATCATGGGCGGAGTCCTGGCGACCTACACAT
This sequence comes from Streptomyces mutabilis, assembly GCF_046628145.1. Classification (NCBI taxonomy): domain Bacteria; kingdom Bacillati; phylum Actinomycetota; class Actinomycetes; order Kitasatosporales; family Streptomycetaceae; genus Streptomyces; species Streptomyces mutabilis. The sequence continues at coordinate 6,383,940 of NZ_CP176874.1, forward strand.
ACATCACGCCGCTGCTGACCGACCGGGCGGGCATCCCGGCCGGAGCCGTGCCGCTGGTGCTGATCGTCTTCGGAATCGGTGCGCTCGGCGGCACCGCCATCGGCGGCCGTTGGGGGGACCGTCGCCCGATGGCCACGACGATCACCGCCGCCGCCGCCACCGCCCTGACCCTCCTGGCGCTGATCCCGGCCTCGAACAGCCCGGTGACCGCCGTGGTCCTGGTCTTCCTGATGGCGCTGACCGGGTTCACCGTCAACCCAGTCGTCACCTCCCTCGCCGTCCGCTTCGCCGGCGACGCGCCCACCCTCACCTCGGCCCTGACCACCTCCGCCTACAACACCGGCATCGCCGCCGGTTCCCTTGCCGCGGGCCGGGCCCTGGACTCCTCGCTCGGCCTGACCGGTCCGTCTGTGGTCGGCGCCGCCTTCGCCGCGCTCACCCTGCTGCCGCTCATCGCCCTCGCCCTCAGCAACGCGGCCGACTCCTCCCGCATCGTCGCCCAGCACACCGCCGGCGCTGACACCGCCGAGCAACAAGCCGCGAACGCCACCATGACCTCCACGCGCTGAACTTCCCCGTCCTTGCAACTTCGTTGGGAGCAACCGTCATGAACCCCACCTATGACTTCACCGGCCAGGTCGCCTTCGTGACCGGCGCCTCCTCCGGCATGGGTCTGGCCACCGCCCGCGCCTTTGCCGAATCGGGTGCGGCCGTCGGCCTCGCCGACATCAACGAGAACGCCGTCAACGCCGCTGCGAAGCGGCTCACCGACGCGGGCCACCGGGCCCTCGCCCTGGTCTGCGACGTCAGCAACGAGGACCAGGTCGCCGCCGCCGTCGACCGCACCGTGGAAGCCTTCGGCCGCCTCGACATGGCCTACAACAACGCCGGCATCATGCCCCCGCCCACCGACGCCGCCGACGAGAGCGCCGAGCAGTTCGACCGCGTCCAGGCCATCAACCTGCGCGGGATCTGGGCGAGCATGAAGCACGAACTGCGCCACATGCGGGAGCAGGGCAGCGGCACCATCGTCAACTGCTCCTCCCTCGGTGGGCTCGTCGGCAACCCCGGCCGCGCCGCGTATCACGCCACCAAGCACGGCGTGATCGGCCTGACCAAGAGCGCCGCCCTCGAATACGGCTCCCGAGGCGTCCGCGTCAACGCCGTCTGCCCCGGCACCATCGCCACCCCCATGGTCGACGCCATGGTCGAAGGCGGAGAACTCGACCGCGGCCAGGCCGAAGCGGGCCAGGCCATCGACCGGCTCGGCACCGCCGACGAGATCGCCCAGGCCGTCCTGTGGCTGTGCAGCGACGGCGCCGGCTACGTCACCGGCATCGCCCTCCCTGTGGACGGCGGCTACACCGCCCAGTAGCCACAGGACCCGCGGGCGGGGTCCGTCGGAGCGACCCGTACCAGAAGGGCGTCGCCTCGGACATCGGAAGTATGCGAGACAGGCCCATGCCTCAATCGACGTGGCCCGTGGGGTATCTGGACAGGCCCAGTGGCGTGCCGGCGCTGACGGCGATGAGCGGCGTCCGGAGCGGGGTGCGAAATCAGCCGCGCAGCGCGAGGCGAAGTTCTTCGGCAGCGCCGCCCAGCGGGGAGCCGCTGCGAAGTCGGCGAGGAGGCGGCCCGTGTCGGCCGGGGTGCGGTTGGTGACGAACCATGGGGGCTTGGGGGACAAGGCCGTCTTCCCGTGCAGGAGGGTCGGGGCGCAGGGTGGAACAGGCAGCGGCGGCTTCGCCGCGGAGTGTGACCTCTTGGTCGCCGAGCAGGACGCTGTTCAAGCCGTGAACTACGCGACCAATGAACGCCTGCAGCCCCGAGCCCAGGAGCTCGGGGCTGCGCCGGCCGTTATGGGCCGGGCTGTCGTCCCAGTGTGTGGTTGTGCGCCTGGGTCAGTCGGTCATGTTGCCCATCTTCCAGACGGTCATGGACTTGACGGTGCTGCCGTCGCCGAAGAGGCGCAGGCCGAGGGAGTCCGGGCGGAAGGGGTAGGCGCGGGTGGTGATGGACTTGTGGTTGTTCGCGTACGCCTCGACCATCGAGCGGTCGACGAACACGTCGAGCGTCAGGGTGCCGTTGGAAAGCGCCAGCGGGCCCTTGTGGATGCCGAAGCCGGGTTCGGCGCTGGAGTTGTTCCCGGAGCGTGTCCGGTCGACGCCCAGCTGTCCGGCGGGGGCGTCGTAGAAGAGACGGGTGCGTTCTTCGTCCCCGGGGCTGCGGAGCACGTCGAGTCCGAAGGTGTCGGCGCTGCCGCGTTCCAAGGTGAGCTCGATGTGGAGCATGTCCCCCTTGATGCCGGCCAGTCGGGTGTTGGCGTCGGTGAGAGAGGTCGGCGTGCTGATGTCCAGGAGCGGTTCGCCGGTGTGGAGGCGGGAGACCTCCTCCACGGGGCGGAATCCGAGGTCGCCGTCGGGTCGCATGGACAGTTCGATGGGCAGGCCCGCGTTGTGGGCCCAGCCGGCGTCGTAGTGGGCGCGTTCGGTGCGACGGTCCTGGGCGATGCTGAAGACGAGGGAACGGCCCTCGTCGTCCACCGTTCCGCTGGGGCCGGTGAAGTGGTCGCCGTAGTCCATGAGCCGGGGTTCGGTGGTGTCGGGGGACCAGCGGCGGGCCTGGGCGTCCCAGGTGCCGACCCAGTAGTAGACGTACTTGCTGCTGTACTCGCCGGGGCCGGCGGGGAAGGCCGGGTTGACGAGCAGGGCCCGGCGTTCGCGGCCCTGGGCGTCCTTTCCGATGGGCAGGAAGGTGGGCAGCTCCCAAACCTGGCCGGTCTTGGGGTGGGCCGCCACGTCACCGGTCATCAGGGGGCCCGAGTAGGTCCAGTCGGTGAGGTTCTTGGAGGTGTAGAGGAGGGCAGTGCCGCCGATGTCCTTGCCGTCGGTGGTCTGGACGCCGGAGCCCATCAGTTGGAACCAGGTGTCTCCCTCCTTCCAGACGAAGGGGTCGCGGAAGTCGCCGAAGCGGACCTTGCGTCCGGCACCGACGTTCAGGTCGGCGGTCTGGCTGGTGACGAGGGTGGGGTGCATCTTCCACTCGACCAGGTCGCTGTCGTCGGGGTCGACGGGGCGGGCGAGGCCGGTCGCCTGGTTGGGGCGCTGGGAGTCGTTGCCGGCGGTGAACAGCAGGACGGGCACGCCGTTCTCGTCGTAGGCGGCGTCGCCTGACCAGACCCCGTCGGGGGCCACGCTGTCCTCGGTGGGTGCGAGGGCGACGGGCAGGTCGCGCCAGTGGACCAGGTCCTCGCTCACCGCGTGTCCCCAGGCGATGTTGTGCCAGTAGGGGCCGTGGGAATTGTGCTGGTAGAAGAGGTGGTACTTGCCCTTGTACTGGATGGGGGCGTGGGGTTCGTTCATCCAGTGGTTCGGGGCGGTGAAGTGGTAGCCGGGACGGTAGCGGTCACCGTCGTACCGGGAGCGGTCCATCTCCATCCGGGCCTTGGGGGTGGTTCCGCCCGCGAAGGTCTGTACGTCCTTCTGGTGGCCGGCCGTGACCGAAGCCGGAGTGAGGGCGCTGTTGTGGACCTTCACCTCGTCGATGAGCCCGTTGAACATGTTGACGGCGAACGTGCCGTTGATGATGGCGGGCTGGTTGTGACGGCCGATGATCAGGGGGACGTCGGCCTTGGCCAGCCGTGCGCCGGTGGGGACGGTGGTCTGGGCGACCTGTTCGCCGTCGAGGAAGAGTCTGATCGCGCCCTCGCCCGGCGCGAACACGGCGGACAGGTGCGCCCACTCGCCCGCGGTCAGGGCCGCCTGCTTCGGGACCGTCACCTCGTGCCACGCGTCGCCGGTTCCGATGCCGAACTGCCACCTGCCGTGCCGGCCGACACCGAGGGAGAAGCCCCGCTTGGCCGCCTTGTCCTGCTGGTTCACGACGGCGGAAGGCTTGCCTTCGTCTCCCCACTCGAACGCACGCGGTGCGACCCACGCCTCGACGGTCAGGCCGTCGGTGGGCAGCTGCGTCTGGGCTGCGGCGCGGGTGACCCAGGTGGAGTAGCCGTCGAACAACAGGGCGCCGGAGAGCACGCCGTCGCCTTCGTCCTTCGGACGCCAGAGCGGGTCGCTGTCGGGCTTGTACTGCGCGTCGTTGAAGACGTAGCTGATGGGGTCGGCGGCCTGGCTGACCTTCTCCCTGGTCGTGGTGCCCTTCCCCTCGCTGAAGTCCCAGTGAGCGGCGAGTCCCCGCTGAGAGGGATCGGGTGCGGGGTCGGTGCCGACGCGGACGTCGTCGAGGTTGATGTGGCCCCAGCCGCCGGTGGCCTTGTCCACGACGGTGACGCGCAGCTGCTCGCCCAGGTGCTCGCGGGCGTCCCAGGTGACGCGTCGGTACGCCTCGTCGTCGGTCCCGGTGGCCTTGTGCAGAATGGTTCCGTCGAGGGTCGTCAGGGCCGCGTACAGGTCGTTCTCGTTGCGGCCGCCGGAGACCAGGACGCTGACCATGCCGGTACCGGTCAGGGTGAACGGCTCGGACGTCACCGTCCCGGTGGCGGCGTCACCGCCCGCGGCGAATCCCCACAGGTGGTAGGAGCCCTGCTGGTTGAAGCAGCAGCCCCAGCCCCAGCCCGGGTCGTCGGTGACCGCTCCGGTGAAGGCGGTTCCGGTGGTGGTCCAGCCGCTGAGGTCGCCGGACTCGAAGTCGGGGTTGGACAGGCTGGTCTCGGCCGCGTCTGCGGTCTGCGTCATCAGGGGCGATGTCAGGCCCAGGCATATCGCGAGTGCGAGCAGCAGACGCACCAGACTGTGTCTGGTCGCGGCTCTCGATGGTGCACGGGTTCGCATGGGAACCTCCGTGGGTGTGGGGTTGGGTTGATCGGGTGGAAAGGACGTCGGCCCTCGGCGCGGCACGGTCCGCCCGCCGGTGCGTGCATCGGGCCGGAATCGGAGGTCAGGAGCGCCGGACGGGGACGTTGACGTCGGCGACGTTGATGTGACCCCAGCCCCCGTCGGCCCGGTCGACCACCTCGATGTGGATCCGGTCGCCGATGTGGGCGGAGAGGTCGAAGACGACGCGGCGGTACTGCTCGGTGCTACGGCCGGTGGCCTTGGCCAGGACCTTGCCGTCGTCGGCGCGGACGGCGGCCGCGTAGAGCCGGTCGGGGTCGTTGCCGCCGGACACGAGCAGGTCGATCACACCGTCTCCGCCGAGGATCACGGTGGTGGAGCGCAGGACGCCGGTGGCGTCGTCTCCGCCTGCGGAGGGGTTGAAGCCCCACAGGTGGTGGCCTGCCGGGTCGTCTTCGGTCTCGGCCTGGTAGAAGGGGCCGCCCCAGCCCCAGTCGGTGCGGGTGGTGACGTTGGCGTCGCCGAAGGTCGTACCGGAGACGACAGTCCATCCGGTGAGGTCGCCGGTGGCGAAGTCGTGGTTGGGCAGCGCGTCGACGTCCGCCGGGCGCGGCGGGTCGTACGCGGCGGGCACGGCCGGCGTGTCGTAGGCGCCGTTCATGCGCCAGACGTCCAGGGACACGACACGGGCCGATCCGCCCTCGCTGGTCAGGCGCAGACCGGTGGCGTCCTCGCGGGTGGGATAGACGCGGCTGGTGATGCTGTGGGTGCCGTTGACGTACGCCTCCAGCATCGAGCGGTCGAGCAGGACCCTGAGCGTGAGGCGCCCGCCGTCGAGTGCGACGTTGCCTCCGTGGACGCCCTTGCGGACGTCCGGGTCGAGGCTGGAGCGACCGCGGTCGATCAGGAAGCGGTGCTCGGCCGTGTCGTAGGTCAGCAGGGTCTGTTCGGTGCCGTCGGCGCAGGCCCGTACCGCCAGGGTGATCGTGCGCGCGCCGCGCGGTTCGATGACGGCGCTGATGTCGAGCAGGTCGCCGGAGACTCCGGCGAGCCGCCGGTTCGCTTCCGCCACCGAGGTCTGCCGGATGCGGGCGAGTCGCTTGCCCCGCAGACCGGCGGCCTCGGCGATCGGTTCGACCCCGAGGGCGCCGTCCTGGCGCAGGGAGAGGGACACGGGCATGCCGGCGTTGTGGGCCCAGCCGGACTGGGCGTGCTGCTGCTCGGTGCGGCGGTCCTGGGTGATGCTGAAGACCACGGAGCGGCCGTCGGGGGTGACGAAGCCGGAGGGGCCGGTGAAGTGCTCGCCGAAGTCGAACTCGCGGGGCTTGTCGTGGTCGGGCACGAAGCGGTGCTCGCGCTTGTCGAAGGTGCCGATCCAGTAGTACGTGTGCTTGACGGCGTTCGGGTTGAACGCCTCCCACCACGGACAGATCAGCAGGATGTGCTTTCCGGTGCGCCGGCCGCGGGGGCCGGGAAGCGGGAGGAGCACCGGCAGCTCCCACACCTCACCGGGCTCGGGCACCTTGGCGAGGTCGTTCCAGTGCAGTGGACCCTGGTAGGTCCAGGGACCCTCGGGCCGGCGGGCCGTGTAGAGGAGAGCGGTTCCGCCATGCTTGCGGGTGACCTGAGCGCCGTCGTAGTCGACGATGCCGCTGCCGACGAGCTGGTACCAGACGCCGTCCTCCTCCCAGACGAACGGGTCGCGGAAGTTCTCCGCCCACGCGGTTCCCGGGCCGGCCGGCAGACCGGCCGGGGCTTCGGTGACCGGTTCGGAGCGCATCGTCCAGGTGGGCAGGTCGGTGTCACCGTCGGCCTGGTAGGTGGACAGGGCGAGGCCGGTGCGCTGGCGGTGGGGCAGGCGGTCGTCGCCGCCGGTGAAGAAGAGGACCGGTCCGCGGTCGCCGTCGGCGCAGGCGGAGCCCGACCAGATGCCGTCCGGGCCGGGCGAGTCCGCAGTCGGGGCGAGGGCGATGGGAAGGTCGCGCCAGTGCACCATGTCGGTGCTGACAGCGTGCCCCCAGTGGATCTGGCCCCAGTACGGTCCGAGCGGGTCGTGCTGGTAGAAGATGTGGTACTTGCCCTTGAAGTACACGGGCGCGTGCGGCTCGTTCATCCAGTGCCAGGGCGGCAGCATGTGGAACTGGGGGCGGTGCCGGTCGCCGTCGAAGCGGGTCCGGTGGGGGGTCAGGTCCGGGCGGGGCACGCGGTGACCGGGCAGGGCGGCGGTCCTCTCGGCGTGCTCGCGCTGCGCGGTCGCGTCGTCCAGGGCGCCCGGGCGGATGACGAGGCTGTCCATGAGGCCCATGTACATGTTGGCGTGGAACTCGCCGTTGAGCAGGGTCGGGTGGTTGTGCTTCCCGATGAGGAGGGGTTCGCCGGGCGCCGGTTCGGGGGCCTTGTCCGGGGTGGTGACGGTGCCGATCAGGCGGCCGTCGAGGTAGAGGCGCAGCTGGTGGGCGGCCGGGTCGTAGGTGGCCGCGACGTGGCTCCACCGGCCTTTGGCGGCCGGACGGTCCGGGGCGCCCTTGACCTCGATCAGGTCGGTGCCGAAGCCGAGCTGGAAGACGATCTGCCCGAAGCGGCGCAGGCCGAGCAGGAAGCCGATCCTGGCGCCCGGGTCGTGCTGGTTGACCAGGGCCTGGGGCTTGCCGTCGATGCCGTGCTCGTAGGCGTACGGGGCGATCCACACGTCGACGGTCACGCCGTCGGCGAGGTCGAGCTTGCCCGGCCCTTCGGCGGTGACGTAGGTGGAGCAGCCGTCGAAGTACAGGGCCCGGCCGCGTACGCCACGGCGGCGTACGGGGTCGCTGTCGGGCTTGTACCGGGCGTCGTTGAAGACGTACTCCACCGGGGCGGCCGATCCGGAGACCGCCTCGCGGGCGACCGTGCCGGACCGCTCGTCGAAATCCCAGCGGGCGGTGGGCTTCTGCGGGCCGGACCGACCGCCGGCGGCGGCGAAAGCGGGCGAGAACGAGAGGGGCACGACGGCGCCGCCGACGGCGGCGGACACGACCGCGAGCGCGGTTCTTCTCCTCATGCTGGCTCCTGGGATGGGTGACGGACGGCGACCTGACGGGATGCCAATTCGATTTAGGTGATGGATCGGCATGGTTCGCGCGCCGTCTCCGCTAAAGCAAGAGCTAACGCACACGGATCTCAACTTCGCGTTGCCCAACAGCGGATGAATCGCCATAGATCGCCACTGTTACGTAGGCGAGATGTCCGGGGTATTGACAGCGCATGACAGGTGGAGCACTCTCATCGCGTCCTGCTAATCCGATTTAGCCGAGCGGAGCTGATCCACTGATGTCCGAACGCCGCGTGACCATGGCCGACGTCGCCCGCGAGGCGGGCGTGTCGCCGACGACCGCGTCGTTCGCCCTGTCCGGCCGCACCGACATGCGCATCTCGGACGCCTCCCGGGAACGGGTTCTGGAAGCGGCCAGGCGACTGGGCTACCGTCCGAACGTCACCGCGCGCAGCCTCCGGACGAAGTCCACGCAGACCATCGGGCTCGTATCGGACCGGATCACCACCACGCCGTTCGCCGGCGACGTCATCCGCGGCGCCATGGAGGCCGCCCGCGAGCAGGACCACCTGCTGTTCATCACAGAGGCCGGCGGCGACCGCGCCGCCGAGTCGTCCCTGGTCCACGCCCTGCTGGACCGCCAGGTCGACGCCGTGATCTACGCATCCATGTTCACCCGCTACGTGACCCCGCCGAAGGAGTTGTTCGGCCGCCCGGTGGTGCTGCTGAACTGCCTGGCCCCGGGTTTCGACGCCCCCTCCGTCGTCCCGGACGAACTGGAGGCCGGCCGGGACGCGGCCCGCGCCCTGCTCGCGGCCGGCCACACCGGGGGCATCTGGGCGATCGGCGGCCACCAGGCCGTCCCGGCCACGCCGGAGGGGATCATCGCCGGCAACGAGCGCATGCGCGGCCTGGAGGAAGTACTGCGCGAGGGCGGCGCCCACCTGGACGGCGTCATCGAGTGCGACTGGGACACGCTGGACGGCTACCGGGAGGTGTCCGCCCTGCTGGCGGCTGGGACCCGTCCCCGGGCGCTGGTGTGCCTGGCCGACCGGGTGTCCTTCGGCGCCTACCAGGCGCTCGGTGAGGCGGGGCTTTCGGTGCCCGGCGACGTGTCGGTGATCTCCTTCGACGACCAGGACATCGCGTCCGTGCTGCGTCCGGCCCTCACCACATTGAAGCTGCCGCACTACCAGCTCGGACGCCTCGCCGTGGAGCTGATCCTCCGCGGCGGGCCGCTCGAAGCGGCCGTACACCGCGTGCCCATGCCACTGCGGGAGCGCGCCTCCCTCGGTGCCCCCGCCGGGGAGTGACACCGGCATCCGAAGACAGCCGTCCCGCCGCCGCTCCGATGATTCCGGCGCGGACGGCGGGACGGCCACCAAGAACGGCGACCGTCGCAACCGGTCGCCAAGGGCGGGTCCGGCAAGACCCGCCTCCGTGAGATGGAGGAACCTCGTGGTGTTCAGAAGAAGGCGCCTCGCGCTTGCGAGTGTAGCCGCCGCGGCGGCGACCGCGCTCGTCGCCGGGTGCGCGTCCGGCAGTGGCGGGAGCTCGTCCGGAGCCAGCGGCGACACGCTGACCCTGTGGACGCACAACGCCGGCAACTCGGCCGAACTCGATGTCGTCAAGAAGATCATCGAGGACTTCAACGGCTCCCAGGACAAGTACACGGTCGAGCTCCAGTCGTTCCCGCAGACCGACTACAACAACTCCGTCGTGGCCGCCGCCTCGGCCCGCAAGCTGCCCTGCCTGCTCGACGTGGACGGCCCCAACGTGGCGAACTGGGCCTGGGGCGGCTACCTGGCTCCCATCGACGTCTCCGGCAGCGAGGTGCCGGTGAAAGACCAGCTCGCCAGCACCGTCGGAACGTACAAGGACCAGCTGTACTCCTTCGGTTTCTACGACGTCTCCCTGGCCTTCTTCGCCCGCAAGTCCGTCCTGAACGAGCACGGCATCCGCATACCCACCATGGACAAGCCCTGGACCAAGGACGAGTTCGACGCCGCGCTGGCCAAGCTGAAGAAGAGCGGCAAGTTCGCTTACCCGCTGGAGATGGGTACCGGTGGCAGCGGCGAGTGGTGGCCGTACGCCTATTCCCCGCAGTTGCAGAGTTTCGGCGGCGACCTCATCGACCGCAACGGTTACAAGACCGCCTCCGGCAGTCTCGACGGCAAGGAGGCCGTCGAGTGGGGCAACTGGTTCCGCTCGCTGGTGACCAAGGGGTACATGGCGAAGAAGTCCGGAGCCGACCCCAACAAGGACTTCCTGGCCGGCAAGAGCGCTATCCAGTGGGACGGCAGCTGGAACGCGGCCAAGAACGCCGACAAGCTCGGCGACGACCTGGCGATCATCCCGCCGGTCGACTTCGGCGACGGGCCCAAGATCGGCGGCGCCTCCTGGCAGTGGGCGATGAGCTCCACCTGCTCCAACAAGGACGGCGCGCAGGAGTGGCTGAAGTTCTCCCGCCAGACCAAGTACTTCGTCGACTACGCCAAGGCCACCAGCACCATCCCCGCCACGGACGCCGCCGCGCGGCAGATCGCGGACTACCAGCCGGGCGGCAAGTTCGAGGTACTCGTCCAGTTCGCGCGCGAGTACGCCGCGGTGCGACCGGTCACCCCGGCCTACCCGTACATCTCCACCGAGTTCCAGAAGGCCGCCCAGGACATCCTGGCCGGCGCCGACCCCGAGGACGCTCTCGGCCAGGCCGCGAAGAACATCGACAACAACCTGAAGACGAACAACAACTACGCAGGCTGACCCGCCCCGGTCCGGTTCGGTCCCCGACCGCGCCGTCCGAACCGGACCGGCTCCCTGGAGATACCGTGACCACCAGAACCGCAGCCCCTCAGCGGCTGCGCCCGGTCCGGCGAACCCGAACGACCAACACCCGTCGCCGTGAGAGCCTCACCGCCCTCGGCATGGCCACCCCGGCCGTCGTGCTGCTGATCGTCTTTCTCGTCGTACCGGTCGCCCTCGCCTTCGCCCTGGCCTTCACCGACGCGAGGCTCATCTCGCCCACCCCGGCCCGCTTCGTGGGCCTGCGCAACTTCACCCGGCTTTTCGAAGACCCGGTCTTCTACAAGTCCCTGCGCAACACCGCGTACTTCGCCGCCGTCGTCGTCCCGCTCCAGGCCGGCCTCGCCCTGGTCCTGGCGCTGCTGGTCAACGCGAAGGTGCGAGGTGTCAACTTCTTCCGCACCGTCTACTTCCTGCCCGTCGTCACCTCGATGGTCGTGGTGTCCCTCCTGTGGACCTTCCTCTACCGGAAGGACGGCCTGGTCAACCACGTCATCTCGACACTCACCCTCGGCCACTTCCAGGGCCCGGACTGGCTGGGCGACCCGGCCACCGCGATGCCCGCCATCATCCTGATGTCGGTGTGGCAGGGCGTCGGCTTCCACATGATCATCTGGTTGGCCGGCCTGCAGACCATCCCCGCCGAGCTGTACGAAGCCGCCGAGATCGACGGCGCCACACCCTGGCACCGCTTCTGCCATGTCACCTGGCCGGGGCTGCGCGCCACGCGCACCTTCGTGCTCGTGACCATCACGATCGCGGCGTTCAGCCTCTTCACCCAGATCAGGGTCATGACGCAGGGCGGTCCGCTCGACTCCACCACCACCGTCGTCTACCAGGCCGTACGCACCGGCTACGACCAGCAGCAGACCGCCTACGCGGCAGCCATCTCGCTGGTCTTCTTCGTACTCGTCCTGACCGTGTCGCTCGTCCAGCGCTTCCTGACCCGGGAGAAGGACTGACATGACCTCCCTCCTCAAGCGGTTCGGCGGTCACGCCGGCCGCATCGTGCTGGCCCTGGTCTTCGCGCTGCCGCTCCTCTTCATGCTGGTCTCGTCGTTCAAATCGGACGACCAGATCTTCGGCGACCTGGGCTCACTGCGCGCCTTCCTGCCGGTCGGCGCCCTGTCGCTGGACAACTACACCGGCATGTTCGAACGGGTCCCGGCGGCACAGTTCCTGCTGAACTCCGTGCTGATCTCGTCGGTCACCGTGGTGCTCGGCATCGTCGTCAACAGCCTGGCCGCCTTCGCGCTCGCGCGGATGCGGTGGTCGGGCCGCAAACTCGTCCTGACGACGGTCATCGCCACCCTTATCGTGCCGTTCGAGACCTTCGCGCTGCCGCTGGTGTGGTGGGTCAACCAGCTGCCGCTGCTCCGCGTGAACGGCTTCCACCTGGAGTGGACCACCGGCTGGATGGACACCTACCAGGTGCAGATCCTGCCGTTCGTCGCCAACGCCTTCTCGATCTTCTTCTTCCACCAGTTCTTCCAGAGCATCCCCAAGGAACTCGACGAGGCAGCGATCATGGACGGCGCCGGCTGGTTCACCATCTACCGGCGCATCGTGATGCCGCTGTCCGGCCCGGCGGTCGCCACCGTCGCCATCCTCACCTTCCTGCCCGCCTGGAACTCCTACCTGTGGCCGCTGATGGTCGTGCAGAGCGAAGAGCTGCGACCGGTGATGGTCGGCATCTCCTACTTCTTCCAGCTGAACGTGGGCTGGGGCCAGATCATGGCCTACTCCTCCATGATCACCGTGCCGATCCTCGCCCTGTTCGTGGCGTTCCAGCGGTCGTTCGTCAACAGCATCGCCTCCACCGGCGTCAAGGGCTGACCCCCGCACCGCACTTGCGATCCCGCCTCGTCCTCATGACTTCCGTGCGCTTCGCACGCCCTGAGAAAGGCCCCGTGTGTCCACGTCGCCTGCCGACCCCCACCTGCCCACCGTCCATCTGCGACCGCCCCGCAACTGGATCAACGACCCCAACGGCCTGGTCTTCCACGACGGCCACTACCACGTCTTCTTCCAGTACAACCCGCACGGCCCCCAGCACGCGAACATGCACTGGGGCCACTACCGCAGCCCCGACCTGATCACCTGGGAACCCCTCCCCGTCGCAATCACCCCCACCCCGGGCGGCTACGACGCCGACGGCTGCTACTCGGGCAACGCCGTCTCCGACGGCAACCGCATGGTGGCCTTCTACTCCGCCCACCGCGACGACCGCTGGTGGCAGCCGGTCACCACCGCCGAGTCGCACGACAACGGCCGCACCTGGACCAAACGTCCTAACCTGCTCATCCCCGAACCGCCCGCCGGCACCACCATGTACCGGGACCCCTACGTCTGGCGGCAGGACGAGCGCTGGCGGATGCTGGTCGGCTCCGCCCTCGACGACGGCCGCGCCGCGGCTCTGCTGTACGAGTCCGACGACCTGGAACACTGGACCTACCGCGGCCCCTTCCACGCCAGCGACGCCGCGACCGGCACGGACCCGGTCGGCTGGGAATGCCCCCAGTACGCCACGTTCGGCGACCAAGGTGTTCTGATCCTCAGCGACTGGACCCCTCAGGGCGGACCCAGCCACACCAGCGTCATCACCGGCCGGGAGAGAGACGGACGCTTCACGGCGGCCACGGCCCTCGTGCCGCTGGACCACGGACCCGACTTCTACGCCCCCGCCCTGCTGAAGGCCCCAGGAGAAGACCGCTGGCTGATGTGGGGCTGGGCCTGGGAAGCCCGGGACGACGCCTGGGCGCACGAAGCGGGCTGGGCAGGCGTCCTCACGCTTCCCCGAGAGGTCAGCCTCACCGCCGACGGCACGGTCGCCCAGCGCCCCGCCGGCGAACTGCTGGCCCTGCGCGGCCCGCGCGTCCTGCACGGAACCGGACACGTCATCCGGACCGAGCCCGCCGAACTCGGCCAGGTCAGCCACACCTTCGACCTCACCGCCACCCTCGTCCCGGACACCACCGGTACCAGTGGGCTGCGCCTGATCACGTCGACCGACGGCTCCGAGTACCTCGACATCAGCCTCGACCCCACGGCAGGCCGCCTCGCCGTCGACCGCACCCACGCCTCACTGGACACGCGGGCACGGGGCGGGGCCTACACCGCACCGTGCCCGGCCGCGGCACGCCCCGGCGTCCCCGTCGAACTCCGTGTGATCGTGGACCGCTCGATAGCCGAGGTCTACCTGGCCGACGAGCAGGTCCTCACCCTGAGGTTCTACCCGTCCACCGAGGGACCGTGGCGGCTGCAGGCCCGTACGACAGGGTCAGGGCGCAGCGAGTTCGCCGTCGCGGCCTGGGACCTGAACCCGCAGGACATCCGGCAGGAAGCCCAGCCGGCGCCTCGGACAGCACAGCGTGCTTGACGCCCTGGGCCGCACGCGGCCCGAAGGCTGACCCACCCGCACACTGACAGGCCCCCGTGGCCTCGCACCGTGTGCGGCAGACATGGCCATCGCAGCACCCCACGCCCTCACGGGCCCGCGGGCTGCGTTCCGTGGCGCGGGGCTACGGCCCCGCGCCCTACCTGAGAGGCAGACAGTCACCATGGCCCGACCCGGGTCCCCCGGCAGCGTCGACGTCCTCGGCGAGTGCGTCGCCGACATCTTCGAGGACCGCGACCGGTCCGATCCCGACGGTCTGGCCCTACGGGCGCTGGCCGGTGGCGGCCCGGCCAACACCGCCGTCGCCCTCGCCCGGCTCGGCACCCCCACCCGCTTCCTCGGACGCTTCTCCAACGACGCCTTCGGCACTCTCTTCCGCGCCCGCCTCAACGCCTCCGGCGTCGACCTGACCAGCAGCGTGACCACCTCCGAGCCCAGCACGCTCGCCGTCGCCGACCTCGACGCGACCGGCCAAGCCACCTATGGCTTCTATGCCGACGGCGCCGCCGACTGGCAGTGGACCGACAGCGAACTCGCCGCGACGCGGAACGACGACGCGGTCTGCCTGCACACCGGTTCTCTCGCGCTGATCCGCCGGCCCGGCGGCAGCCGAATCGAGGAACACCTCGCTCAGGTGCGCGAGCGCACCACCGTATCCATCGACCCCAACGTCCGCCCCCTGCTCGTACCGCCCTCCGCCTACCGCGAACGGCTGGCCCACTGGTGCGCCGTCGCCGACATTCTCCGCCTCAGCGAAGACGACTGCACCTTCCTGGCGCCCGGTGCCGGCCTCGAAGAAGCCTGCGACACCTGGCACACCGCAGGAGCCCGCCTCGTCGTCATCACCCTCGGCGGACGCGGCGCCCTCGCGTCCCTCGACGGTGCGCGCGTCACCGTCCCAGCCCCTCCTGCGGTGGTCATCGACACCGTCGGTGCCGGCGACTCCTTCACCGCGGGCCTGCTGCACCGCCTTGCCGATGCCGGACACCTGGGCGGCCGACTCAACGAGCTGACCCTCGAAGACGTCGCTGATGCCTGCTCGTTCGCCGCTCAAGTCGCCACCCTGACGGTTTCGGTCCCCGGTGCGAATCCACCCTGGGCGGACGATCTCGCCACTGCGATTCGACGCTGACCGGAACGTTGGCACCATTCGCCGGCAACGCAGCTGACCGTGACCCGGCCCGGTCCGAAATGTTTTCCCGCTCACCGGGGGGCGATGGTGCGGCCCACCCGGTAGGGCACAGAAGGTCACCCTTCCAGCGGCCTGCTCCAATCGACTGAGCCTGACGACTCCGGTCCAGGACCTCAGCGTCTGGTCGTCGGAAGCAATGACGCCCACCCCGGGTGTCCACACCTTCGCGACGGCGCGTTCCTCCCGCATCGTCACCGCACAGCGTGCCCTCACGCTCGGCTGACCACCGTCGGCCCCCTGGGTCGCGGGCGGCTCGTGTGACCGCTGCACGGTCGAGTGAACGTCAGACGAGCCGCCGTCGGCCGACCCGGCCCTGACACCCCACGCCACTTCTCCACCACCCCCCACGAAGGCGTCGAGCCGGCTGGTGCACTCTCCACGCCCTCGATCACACCCTTCTGGTGAGCCGTGCCGTACCTAGGACGCCGATCTCCCGGCATCGGCGCAGGGAAGCCTCGAAGTCCGTGAGGCTGCTGCCGACGCCTCCGCACGATCCCGCACATGGAAGTGGTTGGTGTGCGGTGTGCCGGGCTGTCCCGGCGGCGTCTGGTTTGAGGTGTCAGGTGCGTCCGGTGCGGCGGGCGTAGGCGCGGGCGGCGCGGGCGCGGTCGCCGCAGCGGGTGGAGCACCAGTGGCGGCGGCCGTGGCGCAGCAGGTAGCGGTTGCAGGGCGTGGAGGCGCAGGCGGTGAGACGTTCGGCTTCGGGCCCGGTGAGGAGGTCGGCGGCGTCGGCGGCCAGGGCCGCCAGGGCGTGGTCGACGAGTTCCGAGGTGGGATTGGACATCGCGCGGTAGGGGCCGCCCTTGTCGTCCCAGGCCAGCAGCGGGGCGGTCGGTACGCGGGTCAGGGCGTCGTTGATCGCGTCGACGGCGGCGGGCAGGGCGGGAAGCCCCGCGACACGGGACCCGAACAGTGCCCGGACCTGCTCGCGCAGGGAGCGTAGCTGCGCGGCGCACATGTCGAGCATGCCCGCGTCGACCGGGGTGAGGCCCTGCTGCGTCAGCCACTGGTCGGCCCCGGCGGGCGTGCCGAGCTGGTCGACGAAGTGTCCGCCCGGCAGCGCGACGGCGCTGTTGACCAGGGCGAGCGAGGGGTGCTGCTCCGCCCCCGGGGCCGGCGGCAGCCCGGACTCGGTGATGACGCTCTCTTCCACACCCTCATGGTACGGCCTGCCCACAAGCGTGACTCACGGTTGAGCTTGTCATTATCCGTGATATCTGCTTATGGTCTCATCACGGTTCAATCAGTTCTATCCGTGAGGACCTTTGGTGTCTACTTCTCCTTCGACCCCGCAGCTCCCCGTCCGCGTCTTCGGCGGGCCCACGGCCCTGTTCGAGTACGGCGGCCTGCGCTTTCTGACCGACCCCACCTTCGACGCCCCCCGCACCTACCCCGCCCCTCCCGGCGCCCCGGCCCTGACCAAGACCGCCCCCTCCACCGGCACCCCCGCCGACCTCGGCCCCGTCGATGTCGTCCTGCTCTCCCACGACGAGCACGACGACAACCTCGACAACGCCGGCCGCGCCCTGCTCGCCGACGTCCCGCTCACCCTCACCACCACCGGCGGCGGTGAACGCCTCGGCCGGAAGGCCACCGGTCTTGCCGACTGGGAGTCCGTCGTGCTGGACCGCCCCGGCGGCGGCACGCTCACGGTGACCGCCGTCCCCGCCATCCACGGCCCCGGCACCCGCGAAGAAGTCGAACCGATCGCCGGACAGGTCATCGGCTTCGTCCTCACCGGCGAGGATCTGCCCACCGTTTACGTCAGCGGCGACAACGCCTCCCTCGACGCCGTCAGGGAGATCGCCGAACGCTTCGCCCCCATCGACACCGCGATCCTCTTCGCCGGTGCTCCCCGGTTCGCCGAGATCTTCGACGGCGCACTGATCGTCCTGGACAGCGCCCAGGCCGCCGAGGCCACCGAGATCCTCGGTGCCCGACGCGTGGTGCCCGTCCACTTCGACAGTTGGTCGCACTTCACCGAGGGCCGCGACGCGCTCGAGGCGGCCTTCACCGCCGCAGGTCTGGCCGACCGCCTGCAGCTGAGCTGAGCGCGACCAACCCTCTCCCCGTCCTGTGGGGGTGCCCGGCGAGCCGGGCACCCCCACAGGCCACAAACGCCCTATCCCGCCCTCTCGTGCAGGCGCGCGTGAACGGGACACCCCTGCTTCCCCGCCCACGTCCTCGCCGTCGGCCGCCTCTCCCAGGCTCGTGGCCGACGCCCCGGGCCGGCCACCGGCTACCTCGTCGGCGCACTCGGCGCCGCCGCCGGCCCCCTGGCCACCCGCGCCAAAACCCAGGGACTCGTCGACGTCGCCGTAGCCATCGCCGGCGCGGCAGGCGGCACGGCCTCCGGCCTCGTCGTCGCCGCTGCCGGCTACTCCGCACTGGCACGTCGCCGCCGTGATCTCCCTACTCGGGAAGATCTTGGGGACCGAGTACTTTCCGGCCACGACGGCCGGCTACGACAGCTGCTTGTCTGGGCCCGCAAGCGGGGGCGGTGCGCCGGGCCGGCGTGTAGGGCACCGGCACCCTGGCCTGCCGTGAAGCCTGGCAGTGGCTGACTGCCTGGTTCGGCGCCACCGACACCGTTACCTCGGTCCTGCCCGACACGTCGTGCAGGATCGAGGTAGCGCACCTGCGGCGTCACTTGCCGCTGAAGACGGGGAAGGCGCTGTGGTCGCCGTAGTCCACATCGCGCAGGCCCCGCAGAGCGTCCATGTCCGCGTCGGAGATCTCGAAGTCGACGTTGGCATTGGAGCGCATGTGCTCGGGGTTTGCCGTCTTGGGCAGTGACACCGTGCCCAGCTGGAGGGTGTAGCGGATGCAGAGCTGGGGGACGGACACGCCGTACTTCTCGGCCATCGCCTGGACTTCGGTGTTCTTCAGGATCGCGCCGTGGGCGATCGGCGAGTACGCCTCGACGAGGATCTGTTGGCCGGCGCAGTAGGCCAGTAGTTCGGCGGGGGTGTTCCCGGCGTGTACGAGCAGCTGGTTCACGTGCGGGACGACGGTCGCGTCCTGGAGGATGTTCGCGAGGTCGTGCTGCTGGAAGTTGGAGACGCCGATCGCCCGGATCTTTCCCCCCTGGTGGGCCTTCTCCATGGCACGCCACGCGGCGCGATTGCCTTGGGCGTAGTCGCCGCCGCGGAAGTCGTTCCACGGCTGCGGGCTGTGGATCAGCATCAGGTCGACGTGGTCCAGGCCCAGCTTCTCCAGAGAGCCGTCGATCGCGGCCAGCGCCTGGTCGTAGTCCTTGATCTCCGCGGCGAGCTTGGTCGAGACGAACAGCTCCTCGCGCGGCACGCCCGAGGTGCGCACGCCCTCACCGACGCCGCGCTCGTTGCCGTACGCCTGGGCGGTGTCGATGTTGCGGTAGCCGATCTGTACGGCCGCGCGGACCGCTTCGGCCGCCTTGTCGTCGTCGATGAACCAGGTGCCGAGCCCCAGCCTGGGGATCTCGACGCCGTTCGACAGCGTGCAGGTCTCCTTCAGGACGGTCATGCGTTCGCTCCGTTCTTCGGCAGCTTGCCGTACACCTCGTCGGTGACCGGCTCCAGCCATTCGTTGCTGACACCTTCGCCCGGGGTGATGAAGGCGAGGTGGGAGAACCACGCGTCGGCCTTCGCGCCGTGCCAGTGCTTCGTGCCTGCGGGGACGCGGATCACCGTGCCCGGCTCCATACTGATGGGGTCCTCGCCCTCGGCCTGGTACCAGCCGCTGCCAGCCGTGCACAGCAGGATCTGGTCACCGCCGCCGGCCGTGCCGTGGTGGATGTGCCAGTTGTTGCGGCATCCCGGCTCGAAGGAAACGTTGCTGACCGGGACGCTGCCCGAGGCGAGCGGAGCCAAGTAGCTCTGGCCGATGAAGTACTGCGCGAAGGCGTCGTTCTTCTCGCCGAGCGGGAAGATCTGGTCGAATCCGTTGCCAGCCATCTTGTTCTCTTCCTTGGTTCACTACGCCCCGCTGAGCGTGCGGGGCCGGTTTGCTGCTCGCGCCAGGGATCAGGCGGAGCGCTCGTCCGCGATCTTCTTCAGCAGGGTGATCGTGCTCATGGCGTTGGGCCATCCGGCGTAGAACGCCAGGTGCGTGATCGCCTCGGACAGCTCCTCGACCGTGAGCCCGTTGTCCAGGGCCACACCCAGGTGGTAGGGCAGCTGCTCGCTGCGGTAGAGGGCGGCCAGCACACTGACCGTGACCAGGCTGCGGTCCCGCGGGGAGAGGCCGGGGCGCTCCCACACATCCTGGAACAGGACTTCGTTGGTGACCTCGACCAGCTTCGGCGCGATACCGGCCAGCTCCTGCGGTGCGGACTGCGTCGCCATGAGGTGACTCCTTGTGATGGCGCGGACACGAGGATGCGGCATTGCCCACTGTCGGCCACCCGGGGCCGGAGAGCACCTGCTCACGCCTTCCGGGCCGGGGCCGCATCTGCTGACACCACCGAGGAAACCGCAGCTCACAGGCGTGCGGAAGGCTCTGCCTTTCCAGGTACTGGCAGAACCTCCCAGCCGCCCCCCGCTCCTCCTAACCTGGACAACATGGACACCAGCCGCGAGATCCGGGACTTCCTCGCCACCCGCCGCGCCAAGATCACCCCGGAGCAGGCCGGCCTGCCCGCCTTCGGGAACGGCAAGCGCAGGGTCCCCGGACTGCGCCGCGAGGAAGTCGCCCTGCTCGCCGGTGTCAGCATCGACTACTACGTCCGTCTGGAACGCGGTCAGCTCGCCGGCGCCTCGGAAGAAGTCCTCGACGCACTCTGCCGCGCCCTCCAGCTCGACGACGCCGAACGCTCCCACCTGCACGACCTGGCCGCCGCCCAGCGTCAGCGTCCGGCCCGCCGCACCGCTCGCCGGGCCAAGGACGCCGTTCCTGCCAGCCTCAAGCGGGTCCTGGAGTCCATGACCGGCTCACCGGCCTTCATCCGCAACGGCCGCCTCGACATCCTCGCCGTCAATGACCTCGGTCGCGCGCTGTACGCACCCCTGTTCACCGCCGCGGCTCCCACCCCGGTGAATATCGCCCGCTTCCAGTTCCTGGATCCCACCAGCCACGGCTTCTTCCCCGACTGGAACGCCTCGGTCAACACCACCGTGTCCCTGCTGCGCACCGAAGCCGGCCGAGCTCCGGGCGATACCGAACTCACCGGACTGATCGGCGAGCTCGTCACTCGCAGCGACGAGTTCCGTGCGGCCTGGGCCAAGCACAATGTGCGCCTGCACCGCACCGGCCGCAAGGCGTTCCGCCACCCGGCCATCGGCGAGATCGCGCTCGACTTCGACGCCATGGAACTGCCTGCCCACCCCGGCCTCACGCTGACCGCCTACAGCGCCGAACCAGGCACCCCCGACCACGACGCCCTCATACTGCTCGCCTCCTGGGCCGCAACCAGCTCGGACGAAGCCCACCAGGACGCGTCCCGCCCCTAACCGGCCCTTGTCGAACGTTGTTCGCCCGGGACGTCCGTCCGAGTCGTCTCATTGACCAGATGAAGATGGCGGCGTTGTGGAGTCCAGCCAGACAGATGGCGGCGGTCTTGTCGTACCGAATGGCCAGACCGCGCTTCGGGTTGGGCGCCGGTTCGGACGAAGTCATCCGGCTGTGGTCGGACCACACTGGTGTGCCGGAGGCGATGGGACGGTTGTGTAGTTGAGCTCTGCGGGGTCGACGGGAAACGTGTACGGCACGGCGTGCGCTCTCACCAAGGTGGCCGGCGGGACGTCCTCACCGCATCCCGGCACGGCGGATCCCGATCGAGCGCGACGGTTCAGCAGGCGATCCTGGTGTTGTCGAAGTGGATCGGGGCTCCGGTGTGGGAAACCAGCTCCTCGACGGTGACGCCGGGCGCCGTTTCGATCAGGGCGAGGCCGGCATCGGTGATGTCGAGGACGCCGAGGTCGGTGATGATGCGGTGGACGCACCGTTCGCCGGTGAGTGGGAGGGCGCAGTCCTTGAGGACCTTCGTCGAAGAAGGAGGCGCCGGGCAGCACGGTGACCGTCTCCTTGCCGCGGGCGGCCATCTGGTCGCGGGTCCACGCCATCAGGAACGTACCGTCCTCTTCCCGATGTGCTTGACGGCGGCTTGTTCTGAGTGAGCAGGATGACTCTCTGCACGAAGATGCCCGGAAGGTGGACGGTGTCCGGATCCAGCTCGCCGGGTTCGACGAGTTCTTCGACCTCGGCGATCGTGATCCGACCGGCCGTCGCGGTGAGCGGGTCGAAATCGGCGGCGGCGCGACAGAAGACCAAATTGCCGTGACGGTCGCCGCGCCAGGCCCGGACCAGGGCGTAGTCCGTGGTGATGCACTCCTCCATGACGTGCAGCTGGCCGGCGAACTCGCGCATCTCCTTGGGCGCAGACGCCACAGCGATCGAGCCGTCGGGTGCATACCGCCAGGGCAGGCCACCACCGGCCACCTGAGTGCCCACGCCTGCCGGCGTGTAGAAGGCGGGGATACCCGCGCCTCCGGCCCGCAGGCGGGGATGCCGGAGAGCCCGAAGCCACCGACGGCGGGAGACGCGCCGTCGGGTACGTCCTCGACCGCTTCGGCGGGGCTGCCGATGACCTTGTCCAGGGATAGGGAACCTTCCTGATTCGCGTTGGGGACGGCGCCGTCGTCTTCGCCGTGCCCGACGTCCGCAAGGCGGTCGACTTCTACATCGACGCCATGGGCTTCCTCACCAGCGACATCATCACGCTCAACGAGCCGCTCGGCGAGATGTGGTTCCTCCGGGCCAACCCGCGCCACCACAGCGTCGCCCTGCTCGAAGTCCCGGGCTCCCTCGGGCTGCACCACGTCTACCTGGAATCCCGCACCCTGGACGACGTCGGCTACTCCTACTACGACGTCCTGGGCGGCGACGAGAACCCCGACCTGCTGATGAACCTCGGCCGGCACATCGGGGACCAGACGGTCTCCTTCTACATCCACTCGCCCGCCGGCTTCTTCATCGAATACGGCTGGGACGGCCTGGCCATCGACGACCTGGAGCGCCGTTCACCGCACTTCATCAACGTGCGCAAGGGCAAGAGGCCGGAGATGTGGGGGCACAAGTTCCGCTTCCAGCCCAACGAGACGGTCAAGCCCTACCAGCCCTGGCCCCGGCCCGGAGGATCACGTACTCCGGGCCGCCAGTACCACGGCCGCGCACCGTACACACCGCGCATGACAACGAACCGGCCCGGAGGGAGCACGACGATGCCCGCAGTCAGCACCGTACTTGTTGTGGGAGGTGGCACAGCCGGTACCGCTGCCGCGATCCTGCTCGCCGAAGCGGGTGTCGCCGTTCATGGAGGGCGTGCACGACGTGGTGGGCCACCATGTGCAGTTGGGGGTACTCGACGGCGACGAGGTGCTGTTCCTCGAGCGCCTCTCGGCGCCGAACGCGGTGATCAACTACACCCGGACCGCCGGCCGCCTGCCCCTGTACGCTTCCTCCAGCGGCCTGGTGCTGCTGGCCCAAGGCCCGGTGGGCCTCAGGGAACGGATGCTGGCCGGCCCCCTCACCGCCTACGCCCCGGCAACCCCTGCCACACCCAGCCGGCTGCGGGCGACGTTGGCCGAAGTCCGGCAGCAGGGTTATGCCTACTGCCCCGGCTACGTCCACGCGGATCGTCGGCGACGACCACGAAGCCGACCGGCTCTTGTGGAAGCACACCCACCCCGACCGCGACCCTGACGGCTACCTTTCCGACAACCAGCGCATCGAGATCGCCGGTACGCAGCTGCGCGTGCTCCACACCCCCGGACACACCCCGGGAGCCGTCTGCTTCCACCTGCCGGATCTCGCCACCGTCTTCACCGACGACACCCTGTGGGGGGGGGGCGAGCTGGTGCCCCCATAAACCCGACCTGTCACGCCTGGGGTGGAAACGGTTGCCTGGAGGAGCGCCTCGGTCATGACACCACCGACCGTGCCGCCCTGTCCGTCACCGATCGAATATGAGGTCCACTCCATGGAACGTCGCAAAGCGCTCGGCCTGATCGCCGCCACTGGCGCCGCCGCCTCCTCCTCCTTCACGGCTCTGCCTGCCTTCGGTGCGGAGACCGGCCGCACCGCGGGTGCCCCGGCACAGCGCAGGGCCACGGCCAAGGGCGGCTACACCTTCGCGCTGGACAAGAACGTCGAGCGGACCTCGGTGCGGTTCGAGAACCGCTACGGCATCGAGGTCGCCGGGGACCTCTACGTGCCGAAGAACGCCCGGGGCAAGCTTCCCGCCCTGGTGGTCAGCGGCCCGTTCGGCGCGGTCAAGGAACAGTCCTCGGGACTCTACGCCAACGAGTTCGCGCGCCGCGGCTACGTCGCCCTCGCTTTCGATCCCTCCTTCACCGGAGAGAGCGGCGGCACGGTGCGCGACGTGGCATCGCCCGACATCTGCACTGAGGACTTCAGCGCCGCCGTCGACTTCCTCGGCCTGCGGAAGTTCGTCGACCGCGAGCGGATCGGCGCCCAGGCCATCTGCGGATTGAGCGGCATGGCGCTCACCGCGGCGGCCGCGGACAGCCGTATCAAGGCGGTCGCCACGGCCTCGATGTACGACATGTCGCGCAGCATGTCTCGCGGCCATAAGGACAGTTACACGCTCGGACAGCGCCGGAAGGTCGTGGACTACCTCAGCCGGCAGCGCTGGATCGACACCCAGAACGGTACCTTCGCCCGGGGATCCCACGAGGTGCCCTTTGACGAGAACGGCGATGTCGCCCCGTCGAACCGCGTCCTGCCCAAGACCCTCCCGGCGGACGCCGACCCGGTCACGGCGAGCTTCTTCGACTACTACCGCACCGAGCGCGGCTATCACCCGCGCTCGATCAACTCCACCACCGCGTGGACCGCGACCACGCCGATGTCGTTCTTCGCCTTCCCGCTGATGACGAATCTCGACATGCTGGCGCCCAGCAAGGCGCTCCTGGTGGCCGGCGCCGACGCGCACTCCCGCTACTACTCCGAGGACGTCCGGGCGAAGGCCCCCGACGCCGTCGACCTCGTGATCGTCCCGGGCTCGGACCACGTCGACCTGTACGACCGCAAGGACCTCATCCCCTTCGACAGGCTCGACGAGTTCTTCACCAAGAACCTCGCCTGACGGCAGCCCTCGACAGGCCGGTACTGCCACCGGCCTGTCGGGGAGCACCCAGGGGTGGCGGCCTCTCGGGAACGGTCGCGACGGTCGTCCCGCGGAGCCTCCCCGATGCCACCGTGGTCAGCAACGGATTGCCTACCTCGCGCACAGACTCGCTGGATCCGGACTGCGCAAGCGCGACGAACCGTGGATGCCGCGGGCATCGAGTTCGGGGCGCAGGGTGCGGCGGCGTCGACCAGTCCGCGGTCGCGGGCCATGACGGTCACCGTGACGCCATGGGGGCGAGTGAGTTCTTCGGCCAGGCTCTGCAGCCGGTCCGCCCAGCCGGCGACGAGCTGCTGGGCCTCGCCGCGCGCGGCGTTCCGAGTGATCGAGGAGATCGAGGCCACGCTCGAGCACCAGCTCGAGATAGCCACACTGCCGTTCGGCAACCAGCCGCGCGCCCCGGCCACGCCGAGAAGCAAGCTCGCCGGCGGGACTTGCTCGCACCACTGATCGAGCCGCGCTTGCCGGAGTCCGACCATCGCGCCCTCCAGACGCGCGCTATCGCGGTGCGGCGATCACGTGCCTGCAGGAGCGAACGAGGAGGAGCGCCTCGGCGGGCGGGCCAACCTGTTCGAACCGCACGACACGGCCGTGCAGGTCATCTGCCGGCCCGCCTGACGGATCTCCCGCCGACGGGCCCGGACCATCAGGGCACTTCTCTGTCGCCGGTGGCTTCAGTTTCCTTGAGCCGGGTCGCTGCCCAGCTGGAGAGGACCTTGAGCCGGTCCTCGTCGGGGGTGCCCGGCTCGGCCGTGTAGATGGTCAGAGAGTGTGCCTCCCGGGGGGAAACGGTCAGGTCCAACGGCTGGTAGACGAGTTTCAGAGGTCCGGCGTCAGGGTGCTGGAACTGTTTGACCCCACCGTGGTGGATGCGTACGTCGTGGGCCGCCCACCGGGTGCGGAACTCGGCGCTCGTCGTGGACAGCTCACCGATCAGTTCACGCAGGTCCTTGTCGCGCGGGTAGCGCCCCGCCTCGGCGCGCAGCAGAGCGACGGTGGCGCCCAGGGCACCGTCCCAGTCAGCGACGAAGTCGGGTGCGCCTCGGTCGAGGAACCAGTACCGGGCGAAGTTCGGACGGCCGCGTTCGTCGGTGGTTTCGCTTTCGAACAATGGGGCGAACAGGGCGCGGGTGAGCGCGTTGCAGGCGACCATGTCCAAGCGGCCGTTGGTGACGAACGCCGCGGAAAGAGTCATGGAGTCGAGCAGCCACTGGACGCGGGGCGGGATGTCGACGGCCTTGCGGCGGCGAGGCGTCCGGCTGGGCGGCTGTGCCGCCCTGGCCAGGTCGAACAAGTAGATGCGTTCGTCCTCGTCCAGCTGCAGCGCGCGGGCGACCGCATCGAGGACGTCTTCGGACACGCCGGCGATGTGGCCCTTCTCCAGCCGCGTGTACCACTCAGTGCTCACGCCGGCGAGGACGGCGACCTCCTCGCGCCGCAACCCCGGAACCCGGCGCCGCCCGCTCGTAGGCAGTCCGGCCTGCTCCGGGGTGATCTTGGCGCGCCGGGTGGCGAGGAAGTCACGGATATCGGCGCGGTTGTCCGGGAGGCGTTCCATGCCTTCCACGCTACGATCCTCGCCGCCAGGGAGGGGGGTCGAGCTTGTGCCCCCCCATATACGCAGCCTCCCGTATACGCGGGAGAAGCGGTTTCGTGGGAGAAGTTCACCTTCTCGATCCACCACGGAGACGCTGTATGACCACGCGAGGAGCAACACTCCACGCCTCCAGCGATGCCCGCGCCGGTGACCTCGAGCGTCCACCCGTCCGGCTTCCCCTCATCGTGTACGTGCTCGCCCTGGGCACGTTCTTGATGGGCACCACGGAGTTCGTGGTGGCGGGTCTGCTTCCGGTGATATCGGCTGACCTCCAGGTCAGCGTGGCACAGGCCGGCCTGCTGATCACTGTTCGCGGTCGGCATGATCGTCGGCGCGCCGCTGATGGCGATGCTGACACTACGGCTGCCTCAACGGTGGACACTGCTCCTGGCCCTGGCCGCGGGATGCCTGTGCCTCTCTGTACACGAACCGGCGCCACAGGCGCCGGCATACAGAACAAGGAGAACCCACCAGGCGTGGAGTAGTGATGTATACCGCCGGCGACGTCCGGGTGGGGGCCGCGAGGATCCGGAGATCATCGAGCCCACCGACGCCATCGTGAGGCTGACGGCGACCTGCATCTGCGGCTCGGACCTGTGGCCGTACCGCGGCGTCGAGCCCGCCGACCACCAGGTCATGGGACATGAGTACGTGGGCGTCGTGGAGGAAGTCGGCTCCAGGGTCAAGAACGTCAAGGTCGGCGACTTCGTCGTCGGGTCGTTCGTCATCTCCGACAACACCTGCGAGATCTGCCAGACCGGCTTCCAGTCCAAGTGCGTGCGCGCCGAGTTCGTCGCGCAGACGATCGGCACCCAGGCCGAGAAGGCTCGCATCCCGCACGCCGACGGCACCCTCGTCGCCACCCCGGGGCAGCCCGACCGGAGTTGATCCCCTCCCTGCTGGCCGCCTCCGACGTGCTCGGCACCGGCTGGTACGCAGCCGTCGCGGCCGAGGCCGGGCCCGGCAAGACCGTCGCGGTCGTCGGCGACGGCGCGGTCGGCCTGAGGGCGATCTTGGCTGCCGAGCAGCTCGGCGCGGAGCGCATCATCGTCATGTCCGGCCACCCCGAGCGGCAGAAGCTGGCCCGCTTCTACGGCGCCACGGACATCGTCGAGGAGCGCGGCGAGGAGGGCGTCGCGAAGATCAAGGAGCTGACGAGCGGGCTCGGTGCGCACTCGGTGGTCGAGGCGGTCGGCACCCAGGAGTCGTTCATGCAGGCCATCAGCGCCGCTCGCGGCGGCGGGCACCTGGGCGGCGCTCAACGGACGCCAGCTGCGTGAGCGGGCCTACAAGGTCATGGACCGCAGCGGGCTGCGCCGGGTCCGCCTGTACGACGCCCGGGCGAGCTGCCTGACGTACCTGGCGAACCACGGGGTCCCGGACCACCTCCTAGCCCGGTGGGCCGGGCACACCGACGTACGGACCACGAAGCGCTGGTACGTGAAACCGGGTGTGGAGGACCTGCGGCCGGCGGCGGACACGTGGGGAGGTCTGGCGGGTGGCTCCGCCCCCGTTCACGAAGAGAATGTGAGATGTGGGAGCGTGAACGGGTGAGTGAGAAGAACGTCGACACCCTGCAATACCGCTTTGACGGGCCGGAACAGGCCCCGGTCCTGGTCATGGGGCCGTCCCTCGGTGCTACATGGCACATGTGGGACCGCCAGGTGCCCGAGCTGGCGCAGCAGTGGCGGGTCCTCCGTTTCGACCTGCCCGGGCACGGCGGCGCTCCCGCCCACCCGGCGGGTTCCGTCGCCGAGCTCACCTCGCGCCTGCTGGCCACGCTCGACGGACTCGGCGTGCAGCGGTTCGGATACGCGGGCTGTGCGCTCGGCGGTGCCGTCGGTACCGAACTGGCCCTGCGCCACCCCGAGCGTCTCGCCTCCCTCGCGCTGATCGCCGCCTCGCCCCGCTTCGGCACCGCCGACGAGTTCCGCCAGCGCGGGGTGATCGTCCGTACGAACGGGCTCGACCCGATCGCCCGCAGCGCGCCGGAGAGGTGGTTCACCGGGGGCTTCGCCGCCGCCCAGCCCGCGATCACCGAGTGGGCCGTGCAGATGGTCCGGACCACCGACCCCGGCTGCTACATCGCCGCCTGCGAGGCGCTCGCCGCGTTCGACGTGCGCGGCGAACTCGGGCAGGTCGGCGTGCCCACCCTGGTCCTCGTCGGCTCCGACGACCAGGTCACCGGCCCCGCCGAGGCCCGTACGCTGGTCGCCGGTATCCCGGACGCCCGCCTCGCCGTCGTCCCGGGCGCCTCCCACCTGGTCCCGGTGGAGCAGCCCGGAGCCGTCACCGACCTGCTGGTGCGGCACTTCTCCACCGCCTGGCAGACCGCCCACGACACCTCCACCGGGCAGATCGCGATCCCGGCCGTTCCCGCCGCCCCCGCGGCCGTGCCGCCCGCGCCCGCGGCCTCCGCCGCCCCCGTCCAGCCCGCCATGGCGCCGCCCCCGCCGCAGAGCGCGCCCATCGCCGAGATCGCCCCGGCCCCCGCGGTACCGGCACAGGGACGGCCCGATCCGTACGACGCCGGCCTCAAGGTGCGCCGCGAAGTGCTCGGCGACGCGCACGTCGACCAGGCGCTGGAGCAGGCCGACGAGTTCTCCGGTGACTTCCAGGAGTTCCTCACCCGGTACGCGTGGGGCGAGATCTGGGACCGCCCGGGCCTGGACCGGCGCACCCGCAGCTGCGTCGCCCTCACCGCCCTGGTGGCCGGCGGCCACCTCGACGAACTGCCGCCCCACCTGAGGGCCGCCCTGCGCAACGGGCTCACCCCGTCCGAGATCAAGGAAGTACTGCTCCAGGCGGCCGTCTACTGCGGCGTACCGGCCGCGAGCGGCGCCTTCCGGGTGGCGCAGCAGGTCATCCGCGAGGAGACCACGCCGCCGGAGTGAGTCCCGGCGAGCCGGGGGCCGGCGTGCGGCGGCAGGATGGAGTCATGAAGCTCACCAAGAAGTCGCACGCCTGCGTCCGCCTCGAGAAGGACGGGCGCACGCTCGTCCTGGACCCCGGCGGATTCAGCGAGGAGGACGCCGCGCTCGGCGCGGATGCCGTCCTCGTCACCCACGAGCACCCGGACCACTTCGACGAGCTGCGGCTGCGCGCCGCGATGGAGGACAACCCGGCCGCCGAGATCTGGACGCTCAGGTCCGTCGCCGAGAAGGTCGCGGCGGCCTTCCCCGGCCGCGTGCACACCGTCGGTCACGGCGACACCTTCACCGCCGCCGGTTTCGACGTACAGGTCCACGGTGAACTGCACGCGGTGATCCACCCGGACATCCCGCGCGTCACCAACATCGGGTTCCTCGTCGACGGCGGCAAGGTGTTCCACCCCGGCGACGCCCTCACCGTCCCCGACCACCCGGTCGAGACGCTGATGCTCCCCGTCATGGCGCCGTGGAACAAGATCTCCGAGGTCATCGACTACGTGCGCGAGGTCAAGCCGCAGCGGGCCTACGACATCCACGACGCCTTGCTGACCGACCTCGCCCGGCCGATCTACGACCGCCAGATCGGTCAGCTCGGCGGCGCCGAACACCTGCGGCTGACGCCGGGGGACTCCGCCCGGGTGTAACGCCGGTGACCTGGTCTCTTCCGGGGCGGGGCGGGGTTGTCGGTGCCGCCCGGTAAGTTGTGGACATGCGCATCGCGACCTGGAACGTGAACTCGATCACCGCCCGCCTGCCGAGGCTCCTCGCCTGGCTGGAGAGCAGCGGCAGCGACGTGCTGTGCCTCCAGGAGGCCAAGGTCGCCGAGGAGCAGTTCCCCTTCGACGAGCTGCGCGAGAAGGGCTACGAGGCGGCGGTGCACGCCACCGGCCGGTGGAACGGCGTGGCGGTGCTCTCCCGCGTCGGCCTCGAGGATGTCGTCAAGGGCCTGCCCGGCGACCCGGGCTACGACGGCGTCCAGGAGCCCCGCGCGATCTCCGCCACCTGCGGTCCGGTCCGCGTCTGGTCGGTGTACGTGCCCAACGGCCGCGAGGTGGAGCACGCGCACTACGCCTACAAGCTCCAGTGGTTCGAGGCGCTGCGCGCGGCCGTCGAGGGTGACGCGGCCGGCAGCCGCCCGTTCGCGGTGATGGGCGACTACAACGTCGCGCCGACGGACGACGACGTCTACGACCGCGCCGCCTTCGAGGGCTCCACCCACGTCACCGCCGCCGAGCGCGCCGCCCTCGCCTCGCTGCGCGGCGCCGGCCTGTCCGACGTGGTGCCGCGCCCGCTGAAGTACGACCACCCCTTCACCTACTGGGACTACCGCCAGCTCTGCTTCCCCAAGAACCGCGGCATGCGCATCGACCTGGTCTACGGCAACGAGCCCTTCGCCAAGGCCGTCACCGACTCCTACGTCGACCGTGAGGAGCGCAAGGGCAAGGGCGCGTCGGACCACGCACCGGTCGTGGTGGACCTGGAGGTGTAGTCACCCGGTCGCCTCGTCACCCGGTCGTCCCGAGCGCGGCCTCTCCCGCTGTCCGCCGCCCCTGCGCGCCCTGTGGTGCGCGGGGCGGTACGAATGACAGTCTGGAGGTATGAATTTCCCCTTCCTGGGCAGGCGGCGCGCAGATCCACGGGCTCACGACGCCGAGGGAATCGGCGACCTGCTCGCCGACTGCGACCTGCTGCGCTCGCAGGCACTGCGGGAGGGTGTCCGACTCGACGACTCCGAGGTCTCCCTGGAGCGACTCGACCAGATGCTGCCCCGATGGCGCGGCGACGACGAGATCCTGGACTGGCTCGGCAACGACGCCGGCCTGTACCTCGGCACCGTGATCGTGCGTACCGTGCCGGGTGCCGTCTGGTCCATCCGGTCCGACGGGCAGCCCGTGGTCCGGCTGGCCTCCGGCCGGGAGTTCGACGTGGTGGCCTCCGGCCACGCCTGGGCGGCGGACGGGGCGCCCGAACTCTCGCAGGTGTACGGCGAAGTCGCGGAAGCGTGAATTGCCGTAAATAGGGCTAATGCCCGGAGGTGCGTGTCGTCGGCAAACATGCCGTCCGTCTCGGTACGTTGCAGTCGTCGGACCACACGAACGCGCAGGGGGCACACGCAAGGTGCAGCCGGAGATCACTGCTCGCGCGGCGCGACGGACACCACGAAGGTGCGTCCGCGGCCGAGGAGAAGGTCAGCTGCACACCGGGTGCAGGAAACCCGGTGGGCGTTGCGAGCCGTCTGCGTCGGTGCCGGCGGGGGACTCGCCGCCGCCGGGGTCGCGTGCCCGGCGAGTTCGACGGAAGTCCCGGCCGGGCTGATCTCCGCACCGCGATACTCGATGGTCATGACACACGATGACCTCACCGCAGACACCCCGGTCGACCCGGCATTGCGTCGGGTGCTGGCACGGGCCGACGAACCGGAACTGTTGGAACTGCTGGCCGACGGAATGTCGGGCGCGGATCTGACCACCCTGCTGCTGGAGGTGTTCCGGCGCCGCGCGGAGCGGCTCTCGCCGGCCGAGGTGATGCGGCGCTACCGCAGCGATCGGTTCGTGGCCCCGGCGCCGGTCGAGTTCGCCGCACTGCGGCGCGCGGAGGACGTGTTGCTGTCGGCGTTGCCCGAGGACTTCGAGGTCCTCGTGCTCGCTCCCGTCGTGCCGCTGGCCGCGCATTCGGCCGTGGCGACCGTCGATCCGCGCAAGGTGATCGCGACTGTGCGCGGCAGCGAGGTGGCGGCCGATCCGACGAACGCACTGGCGCTGGAGGCAGCGCACCGGCGCTCCCTGGCCCTGGCCGCCGATCCGCGTTCCGACGCGACGGTCCGGCTGGCGGCCGGCCAGCGAGTGACTCGCGCCCAGAACTTCAACGGTCCGAGGAACCTCGCCCACTTCCAGCTCTTCGGCCTGGTGACCGCCGGCCGGGACACCGGCAACCAACTCTTCGAGCGCCGTCACTTGGCCGAGCACCTGCGGTTCGCCGCCCGGGCGATGGCCGGCATCGGGGCGCAGGACACGCAGGTCGGGCTGACCTTCCTGGAGGACGCGACCGGCCCGGCCGCCGAGCGGATGCGCCACGACCTCGCCGGTCTGCCAGGTGTCCAGGTGTGCGAGGACCCCGACCGGACCACCGGACGCGGCTACTACACCGGCGTCTGCTTCAAGATCTACACCAGCATCGGTGGCCACCGGCTGGAAGTCGGCGACGGCGGCTTCGTCGAGTGGAGCCAACTGCTCACCGGCAACCGCAAAGAACGTCTGCTGATCAGCGGTTTCGGCGTCGACCGCCTTGCCGAGGCCCTGACTTCGCCGAGGCCCTGACGTCGCAGAGGCCCTGACGTCACAGAGCCCCTGGGCACGGGCCGGCGCCGAGCCGCCCTTCGCGCACGAGCTGACGGCCGTCTCCGGGTGGCGGTCCCACCACCCGCCGCTCGTCCCCGGCGCGGTCAGAGGCTGATCACGCCCGTACGCGTGTCGGTCATGTCCAGCAGGGTCCACTTGCCGCCGATACGGCCCCAGCCGGTGCCACGGGAACCCGCGCCGCCGAAGGGCATGTTGATGTCCCACCAGTTGTTGGACTCGTTGACGACGACCTGGCCGACCTCCATCTCCTCCATGAAGCGGAACGCGGAGGTCATGCTGCGGGTGAAGACGGCCCCCTGGAGACCGAGGGCGTCGTCGTTGGCGATGCGCAGCAGGTCGTCCTCGTCGCGCCCGGTGATGATCGGGACGACCGGGCCGAAGGACTCCTCCTTGGACAGCAGGCTGTCCTCGGGGACGCCGTCGACCACCGTGAACTCGTAGTAGAGGTCGGTGGGCATGCCCCCGCGGCGCCGGCCGCCGGTGAGGACGCGCGCGCCACGGGCCCGGGCGTCCTCCATGTGGCGGTCCATCTTGGCCGCGACACCCTCGTTGTTGAGGGGGCCGAGGACGGTCTTGTCGTCGAACGGGTCGCCGAGGCGGACGCGCTCGGCCTCGCGCAGGACGGCCTCGACGAACGCGTCGTGGACGGCGGTGTGCACGACGACCCGCTCGGTGGCGCAGCAGACCTGTCCGGCGCAGGGGTAGGCGCCGTCGACCGCGGCCTTGGCGGCGGCCTCGACGTCGGCGTCGGCGAGGACGACCAGGGGGCCGTTGCCGGAGCACTCCATCAGCGACCGCTTCAGACCGGCGGCGGACTGGATCTTCGCGCCGGTGGCGGACGAGCCGATGAATCCGATGGCGTGGATGCCGGGGTGGCGGACGAGGGCGTCACCGAAGGCGCCGTCGCCGGGAAGGACGCTCACCAGGCCCTCGGGGACCCCGGCGGCGCTGAGGGCCTCCATGGCCTTCAGCACGGTCAGCGGCGTGTTCGTCGGGGGCTTGACCACCAGTGCGTTGCCCGTGGCCAGGCCCGGAGCGGCGAACTCGGTGAACATCAGCAGCGGGAAGTTCCAGGGCGTGATGACCGCCCAGGTGCCCACCGGACGGTGGAAGGTGAACATCCGCTTGGAGCTGTCGCGGGAGGGCAGCGTCTCGCCGTTGAGGCGGACCGCGTCCTCGGCGTGCAGGTGGAACAGCTCGGCGGCCTCCGTCACGTCGGCGACCGACTCCGCCAGCGGCTTGCCCTGCTCCAAGGTCTGCAGCCGGGCGAGTTCGTCACGGCGCCGGTCGATCTCGTCCGCGATCCGGTGGCACAGCGCCGCGCGCTCCCAGACGTTGACCTTGGCCCACGCGGCCTGTGCGGCGTGGGCGGCGGTGACCGCCGCGTCCAGGTCGGCCGCCACGGGCAGCGGGACCGTGCCGACGTGCTCGCCGGTGGCGGGGCTGATCACGTCGTACGTGTCGCTGCCCGCCCCGTCGCGGAAGACGCCGGCGAGGAACAGCTGCTGGGACGGAGGAGGCGTGGCCATGGAGGTCCTCTCGACGTGGCGGTCGTTGCGGCGGATCAAACAGCAGCAACTTTTCACCGTCAAGACACACGAAACAGACAAGCCGGTGACCGGTACCCGCCGATGCGGCACGCGTGCCGGCGGGCGTCGGTGGGCCGGTGCTCGGCGGGGCGTGTCGTACGCGTTCCCGCGGCGTTCCTGACGCGATCATGACGATCAACTAAGCTGCCCGAACGGCCTTTCCCTGGAGGTGCGGATGCGTCGCCCTGTCGCACGGAATCTGACGGTCCTGGCGGTCTCGGCCGCTGTGGTGTCGGTGGGGGCGGCGGCGCCACCCGCCGCGCAGAGCAGACCCGCCGTCCCCAAGACGCCGGTCGCCGTCGGGTACGGCGGCGCGGTGGCCAGCGTCGACCCGGACGCCTCCGCCGCCGGCATCGAAGTGCTGCGCAAGGGCGGCAACGCCGTCGACGCCGCGGTGGCCACCGCGGCCGCCCTGGGCGTCACCGAGCCCTACTCCGCCGGCATCGGCGGGGGCGGCTACTTCGTCTACTACGACGCCGAGTCCCGTACCGTGCGCACGATCGACGGCCGTGAGACCGCGCCGCTGACCGCCGACGAGGACCTGTTCACGGAGAACGGCAAGCCCATCCCCTTCGCCGACGCCGTCAGCAGCGGTCTCGCCGTCGGCACCCCGGGCACGCCCGCCACCTGGCAGGCCGCCCTCGACAAGTGGGGCAGCCGGAAGCTCGGCTCCGTGCTCGAGCCCGCCGAGCGTCTGGCCCGGCACGGCTTCACCGTCGACGACACCTTCCGCTCCCAGACCGCCGCGAACGAGCAGCGGTTCCGCTACTTCCCGGACACCGCCGAACTCTTCCTCCCCGGCGGCGAACTCCCGGCCGTCGGCTCCACGTTCAAGAACCCGGACCTCGCGCGCACCTACAAGGAACTCGGCCGCGAGGGCGTCGACGCCGTCTACCACGGCGAACTCGGCGAGGACATCGTCGCCACCGTCAACGAGCCGCCCGTCGACCCCGACTCCGGCTGGAACGCCCGCCCCGGCGACCTGACCGCCAAGGACCTCGCGGCCTACGAGACCAAGTTCCAGGCACCCACCAGGACCTCGTACCGCGGCCTGAACGTCTACTCGATCGCCCCCTCCTCATCCGGCGGCACCACGGTCGGCGAGGCGCTCAACATCCTGGAGCGCACCGACCTCTCCAAGGCGAGCAAGGCCCGCTACCTGCACCGCTTCATCGAGGCCAGCCGCATCGCCTTCGCCGACCGGGGGCGCTGGGTCGGCGATCCGGCCTTCGAGGACGTACCGACGAAGGAGCTGCTGTCGCAGCGGTACGCCGACTCCCGCGAGTGCCTGATCAAGGACGACGCGGTCCTCACCAGTCCCCTCGCGCCCGGTGACCCCCGCGATCCCGCCCCCTGCGCGGACGGCGGCACGGCGGCGCCGACGACGTACGAGGGCGAGAACACCACGCACCTGACCGTGGCCGACAAGTGGGGGAACGTCGTCGCCTACACGCTCACCATCGAGCAGACCGGCGGCAGCGGCATCACCGTGCCCGGCCGCGGCTTCCTGCTCAACAACGAGCTGACCGACTTCTCCTTCGCCCCGGCCAACCCGGCGGTCCACGACCCGAACCTGCCCGGCCCCGGCAAGCGCCCCCGGTCGTCGATCGCGCCCACGATCGTCCTCGACCAGCACCACAAGCCGGTCGTGGCCGTCGGTTCGCCCGGCGGCGCCACCATCATCACCACCGTGCTCCAGACCCTCACCGGCGTCATCGACCGCGGCCTCCCGCTCGTCGACGCGATCGCCGCCCCGCGCGCCAGCCAGCGCAACGCCGCACAGACCGAA
This sequence comes from Streptomyces mutabilis, assembly GCF_046628145.1. Classification (NCBI taxonomy): domain Bacteria; kingdom Bacillati; phylum Actinomycetota; class Actinomycetes; order Kitasatosporales; family Streptomycetaceae; genus Streptomyces; species Streptomyces mutabilis. The sequence goes on from NZ_CP176874.1 coordinate 6,419,540, forward strand.
CTCGAACCCGGTCTCTACGACAGCGGCCTGCGGGAGGAACTGGAGGCCATCGGGCACTCCTTCAAACGCAACCCCGAGATCGGCGCGGCGACCGGCGTGCAGCGGCTGCCGGGCGGCAAGTGGCTGGCCGCGGCGGAGAAGGAACGGCGCGGCGGCGGCTCGGCGATGGTGGTCAGGCCCGCCCGATAGCGCGGGTCACAGCTCGGGGACGGGCTGCTGCGGCGTCCGGAACGCCAGCCGCCCGTCCTCGACGTCGACCGTCACCCGGCCGCCCTCCGCGATGCGGCCGTCGAGGAGCAGCCGCGAGAGTTCGTTGTCGACCTCGCGCTGGATGGTGCGGCGTAGCGGACGGGCGCCGTACTCGGGCTGGTAGCCGCGCTCGGCGAGCCAGTCCACGGCCGCGTCGGTGAACTCGACGGTGACTCCCTGGGCGTGCACCATGCGGCGGGTCTGCTCCAGGAGCAGGCTGGTGATCTGCCGCAGTTGTTCGCCGCTGAGCTGGCGGAAGACCACGATCTCGTCGATGCGGTTGAGGAACTCGGGCCGGAAGTGCTCGCGCAGCGGGCGCAGGACCTGCTCGCGCCGGGCCTCCTCGTCCGCCTCCGAGCCGCCGGCCCCGAAGCCGATGCCCGCGCCCCGCCTGGTGATGACGTCGGAGCCCAGGTTGCTGGTCATCACGATGACCGCGTTGGAGAAGTCCACTGTCCGGCCCTGCGAGTCGGTCAGCCGGCCGTCGTCCAGGACCTGGAGCAGGATGTTGAAGACGTCCGGGTGCGCCTTCTCGACCTCGTCCAGCAGGAGCAGCGAGTACGGGTGCCGGCGCACCACCTCGGTGAGCTGACCGGCCTCCTCGTGCCCGACGTAGCCGGGCGGGGCGCCGACCAGGCGGCTGACGGTGTGCCGCTCCTGGTACTCGCTCATGTCGAGCCGCACCATCCGGTCCTCGCTGCCGAACAGCGCCTCCGCCAGCGCGCGGGCCAGTTCGGTCTTGCCGACGCCGGTCGGGCCGAGGAAGAGGAAGCTGCCGATGGGCCGGTCCGGGCTCGCCAGCCCCGCGCGGGAGCGCAGCACCGCGTCGGAGACGACCCGTACGGCCTCGTCCTGGCCGACCACCCGCTGGTGCAGGTGGGCCTCCAGGCCCAGCAGGCGGTCCTTCTCCTCCTGGGTGAGGCTGCTGACCGGGATGCCGGTCTGCCGGGACACCACCTCGGCGATGGACTCGGTGCCGACCACCAGGTTCAGGCCCTCGTCGGCCTCGCCGCCGCCGTCGGCCTCGGTGATCCGCTGCTTCAGCTCGACGATCCGGTCGCGCAGCTGCGTGGCCTGCTCGTACTGCTCGTCCGCGACCGCCTGGTCCTTGTCCCGGATCAGCTGGTCGACCTCGCGCTCCATGGCCCGTACGTCCGTGCCCTTGGTGCGCGCCCGCAGCCGGACCCGGGCGCCGGCCTGGTCGATCAGGTCGATCGCCTTGTCCGGGAGCCGGCGGTCGGTGAGGTAGCGGTCGGACATCTCCACGGCCGCCACCAGTGCCTCGTCGGTGTAGCGGACCTGGTGGTGGGCCTCGTAGCGGTCGCGCAGGCCGCGCAGGATCTCGACGGCGTCCGCGGTCGTGGGCTCGGGGACCAGGATCGGCTGGAAGCGGCGGGCGAGGGCGGCGTCCTTCTCGATCCTGCGGTACTCCTCCAGCGTGGTGGCGCCCACGATGTGCAGCTCGCCGCGGGCCAGGGCCGGCTTGAGGATGTTCCCGGCGTCCATCGACCCGCTCTCGCCGCCACCGCCCGCGCCGACGACGGTGTGCAGCTCGTCGATGAAGATGATCAGCTGGTCGGAGTGGGCGCGGATCTCGCCCACGATGTTGTTCATCCGCTCCTCGAAGTCGCCCCGGTAGCGGGTGCCGGCGACCACGCCGGTCAGGTCCAGCGCGACCACCCGGCGCCCGACCAGCACGTCGGGGACGTCGCCGTCCGTGATGCGCTGGGCCAGCCCCTCGACGACGGCGGTCTTGCCCACGCCCGCGTCACCGATCAGCACCGGGTTGTTCTTGCCGCGGCGGGAGAGCACCTCGACGGTCTGCTCGATCTCGTCCTCGCGCCCGATCACCGGGTCGATCCGGCCCTGCTGGGCCAGGTCGGTGAGATCGCGGCCGTACTTGTCGAGGGTCGGCGTGTTGGTGGCCTTCGGTCCCTCCGTACGCCCCTTCGCCGCCGCGTCCGGCGTCTCCGTCGGCAGACCCGACGAGGGGGCGAACCGGGCCGCGTTCAGGATGTGCCCGGCGGCGGAGTCCGGGTTGGCGGCCAGGGCGCTGAGCACGTGCTCCGGGCCGATGTAGCCGGTGCCGGTCGAGCGGGCCAGTTCGTGGGCGTCCAGCAGGGCGCGCTTGACGGCCGGGGTGAGGGACAGGGAGGTGGGCGGCGGGGCCTCGCCCGGCGGGTGCTGCACGGGGCCGCTGCGCTCGTCGATCTGCGACGCCAGCGAGTCGGGGTCGGCGCCGGCGCGGCTGAGCAGACCCCGGGTCGGTTCGGTGGAGAGCGCGGCCCGCAGCAGGTGCTCGGTGTCCAGGTCCCGGCTGCCGTGCTCGGCGGCGTACTGCGCGGCCCCCCGCACCAGCTCCCGGGCGGGCTGGCTCAGCAGCCGGCCGATGTCGATCTGCCTCGGCCTGGGCCCGCCGAAGAAGCGTGCCAGGAATTCCGCGAACGGGTCGCCCTCCGGGCCCATGTAGCCGCTGGTCATCGTGTACGGACCTCCGCTGCATCGCTGTCGACGTGCCGGGGCCGGGTAACCCGGACGGGGCGCGGTCATGCCCAACATGACACGTTCTGTTCCGTCGGGCATGTCCTGGACCCCGAGGGCGGGACCCGGGCGGGCGGAGGGCTTCACGCCCGGGTCGTGCGGCGCCTCAGAGGCCGTCCCGCGACGTCAGGACGCGGGGGCCGGCGTCCGTGATCGCCACCGTGTGCTCCACGTGGGCCGCCCGCGAGCCGTCGTTCGTGCGCAGGGTCCAGCCGTCCGGGGCGGGGTGGTAGTCGTCCCGGCCGCTGCCGATCAGCATGGGCTCGATGGCGAGGACCATGCCGTGCCGCAGGGGAAGCCCGCGCCCCGGACGGCCCTCGTTGGGCACCCCCGGGTCCTCGTGCATGTGCCGGCCGATGCCGTGGCCGCCGAAGTCCTCCATGATGCCGTAGCCCGCCGACCGGCACACAGTGCCGATGGCGTGCGCGATGTCGCCGATGCGGTTGCCGACCACGGCCGCCCCGATGCCCGCGGCCAGCGCCCGTTCCGCCGTCTCGATCAGGGCCACGTCGGCCGCGCGAGGGGTGCCCACGACGAAGCTGACCGCCGAGTCGCCGGCCCAGCCGTCCAGCGTCGCCCCGCAGTCGATGGAGACGAGGTCGCCGTCGTGCAGCCGGTAGCCGTCGGGGATGCCGTGCACGATCGCGTCGTTCACCGACGCGCAGATGACGCCCGGGAACGGCGTGGGCGCGAAGGAGGGCCGGTAGCCGAGGAACGGCGACCCGGCGCCCGCCTCCCGCAGCACCTCGCGCGCCACCGCGTCCAGCTCCAGCAGGGACACGCCCACGTCCGCCGCCTTGCGTACGGCGGTCAGGGCGCGCGCGACGACCTGGCCGGCCGCGTGCATGGCGTCGATCGATGTGTCTGTCTTCAGTTCCACCATGCCAATTACTATACCGGTATTTGAATTGGGTCGATCACGCGGGACCGGTATTAGAATGACGGCATGGTGCGCACCCCCCTGACCCCTGAAGAGCGCGAGCGCGGCGAACGGCTCGGCCGCCTGCTCCGCGCGGCCCGCGGCGAACGGAGCATGACGGAGGTCGCCGCGGTGGCCGGCGTCTCCGCCGAGACCCTGCGCAAGATCGAGACCGGCCGGGCGCCCACCCCGGCGTTCTTCACCGTGGCCGCGCTGGCCGGCGCGCTGGGGCTGTCCATGGACGAGCTGGTGGACGAGTTGGTCCGGAGGTACGAGCCCGCGGCGGCCTGAGGCTCCCGCACTCACCCACAGGAGTGCGAAACACGATCGACACCGCGCCTTGACGACGATGGTCTTGGCAAGCCCCTCCGGCCAGGCTTACGTTCGTCCCTCTACGGCCTGCTCTACGGGCGTAGAGGCTCTGACGTCGTGTCGAAGGAGCAGCTCATGGCCAACGTCGTACGCGCCGCTCTCGTCCAGGCCACCTGGACCGGCGACACCGAGTCCATGGTGGCGAAACACGAGGAGCACGCCCGCGCGGCGGCCCGGCAGGGTGCCCAGGTCATCGGCTTCCAGGAAGTCTTCAACGCACCGTACTTCTGCCAGGTCCAGGACCCGGAGCACTACCGCTGGGCCGAGCCCGTGCCCGACGGCCCGACCACCCGGCGCATGCAGGCCCTCGCCCGCGAGACCGGCATGGTGATCGTCGTCCCCGTCTTCGAGGTCGAGCAGTCCGGCTTCTACTACAACACCGCGGCCGTGATCGACGCCGACGGCACCGTCCTCGGGACGTACCGCAAGCACCACATCCCGCAGGTCAAGGGGTTCTGGGAGAAGTTCTACTTCCGCCCCGGCAATCTCGGCTGGCCCGTCTTCGACACCGCCGTCGGCAAGGTCGGCGTCTACATCTGCTACGACCGGCACTTCCCGGAGGGCTGGCGCCAACTCGGGCTCGGCGGCGCCCAGCTCGTCTACAACCCCTCCGCCACCCACCGCAGCCTCTCCGCCCACCTGTGGCGCCTGGAGCAGCCCGCGGCGGCCGTCGCCAACGAGTACTTCGTCGCCGCGATCAACCGGGTCGGCCAGGAGGAGTACGGCGACAACGACTTCTACGGCACGTCGTACTTCGTCGACCCGCGCGGCCAGTTCGTCGGCGACGTCGCCAGTGACACCGAGGAGGAACTGGTCGTCCGCGACCTGGACTTCGACCTCATCGAGCAGGTGCGGCAGCAGTGGGCCTTCTACCGCGACCGCCGCCCCGACGCCTACGAAGGGCTGGTGCAGCCGTGACCAAGGACCTCTACGCCCGGCACCGCTCCGTCCTGCCCGACTGGCTCGCCCTCTACTACGAGGACCCGCTGGAGATCACCCACGGCGAGGGCCGGCACGTCTGGGACTCCGCCGGCAACAAGTACCTCGACTTCTTCGGCGGCATCCTCACCACGATGACCGCGCACGCCCTGCCCGAGGTGACCAAGGCGGTGAGCGAGCAGGCCGGGCGGATCATCCACTCCTCGACCCTGTACCTCAACCGGCCCATGGTCGAACTCGCCGAACGGATCGCCCACGTCTCCGGCATCCCGGACGCCCGCGTCTTCTTCACCACCTCCGGCACCGAGGCCAACGACACCGCCCTGCTGCTCGCCACCGCCCACCGGCGCAGCAACACGATCCTGGCGATGCGCAACAGCTACCACGGCCGCTCCTTCGGCTCCGTCGGCATCACCGGCAACCGCGGCTGGTCCCCGACCTCGCTGTCCCCGCTCCAGACGCTCTACGTCCACGGCGGCGTCCGCACCCGCGGCCCCTACGCCCACCTCGACGACCGGGACTTCATCGACGCCTGCGTCGCCGACCTGTTGGACCTCCTCGGCCACACCCGCCCGCCCGCCGCGCTGATCGCCGAACCCGTCCAGGGCGTCGGCGGCTTCACCTCCCCGCCGGACGGCCTGTACGCCGCCTTCCGCGAGGTGCTGCACGAGCGGGGCATCCTGTGGATCGCCGATGAGGTGCAGACCGGCTGGGGCCGCACCGGCGACCACTTCTGGGGCTGGCAGGCCCACGGACGCAGCGGCCCGCCCGACATCGTGACCTTCGCCAAGGGCATCGGCAACGGCATGTCGGTCGGCGGTGTCATCGCCCGCGCCGAGATCATGAACTGCCTCGACGCCAACAGCATCTCCACCTTCGGCGGCACCCAGGTCACCATGGCCGCCGGCCTCGCCAACCTCAACCACCTCCTGGAGCACGACCTCCAGGGCAACGCCCGGCGCGTCGGCGGACTGCTCATCGAACGGCTGCGGGCCGTCGCCGCCCAGGTGCCGCACGTACGCGAGGTACGCGGGCGAGGGCTGATGATCGGTGTCGAGCTGACCAGGCCCGGCACCGACGAGGCCGCCCCCGAGGCCGCGTCCGCCGTCCTGGAGGAGGCCCGCGCCGGCGGGCTGCTCGTCGGCAAGGGCGGCGGCCACAGCACCAGCGTCCTGCGGATCGCGCCGCCGATGTCCCTCACCGTCGCGGAGGCCGAGGAGGGCGCCGCGATCCTGGAGCGCGCCCTGCGGAGCATCTGACGGCCGCCCTGCCCGGCACCCTGACGAACGTGCCCCACGCACCGTCCCTGACGAACGCGCGCCCGCACAGCACCCGACCGCCGCGTCCCGAGCCGAGGAGGCGCCGCCATGACCACCGCCTTGGGGCAGCAGCCCTGGGAACCCGCCCTGTCGGTCCGGCAGGTCCTCACCCTGGAGCGGGTGCTCGCCGGGCAGCCCGAGGTGGTGGCCGGCGCCCACCGGCTCGACCGGCCCGTGCGCTGGGTGCACGTCGCCGAGGCCGCCGACGTCGGAGTGATGCTCACGGGCGGCGAGATGGTCCTCACCACCGGGGTGCTGCTCGCCGGCGACGAGGACAAGCAGGGCGAGTACGTCCGCTCCCTGCACCGCGCCGAGGCGTCCGCCGTCGTGCTGGGCCTCGGCCGGGCCTTCCCCGCCCCGCCGGACGGGATGCGCCGGGCGGCCGAGCGCTGCGGGCTGCCCATGGTCGTCCTGCACCGCCCGTTCCCCTTCGCCGAACTCACCGAGGAGGTGCAGTCCCGGCTGCTGCGGCGCAAGTTCGCCGCCGTCAGCCTCTCCGAGGCCGTACGCACCGAACTGACCGGCCTGATCACCGCCGGCGCCCCCGTGCAGCGCCTGCTCGACGAGGTGGCCCGGCACGGCGGCTGCCCGGTCGTCGTCACCAACCTCGCCCACCGCGTCCTCGCCACGGCGGGGGAGCGGGCGGCGGTCGACGACGTGCTGCGGGACTGGGAGCGCATCGCCCGCCAGGCCGGTGCCGGATCGGCCGACGGCTGGGTCCGCGCCGAGCTGAGCTGCCGCGGGGAGCGCTGGGGACGGCTGGTGCTGTGCGGGTACCGGGGCGAGAGGGCCGCCGGGCGTCTGCTCGCCGACCGCGCCGCCGAGGCGCTGGTCCTGCACCGCATGCTCGGCGGCGACGGCGCGCACACCCAGGGCCCCGGCGGCTCCTGGCACTCCTGGGAGGAGCAGTCCGCGCGGAACCTGCTCACCGACCTGGTCAGCGGGGCCGTACCGGCGCGGCAGCTGCTGCCCCGGGCGCGGGCCGCCGGGCTGCCGGTCAACCGGCGCGTCTTCGTCCCCCTGGTCGTGCGCGGCGGCGATGCCGTCCTGCTGGACCGCGTCCTGCGGCTGCTGGGCCTGCCGGGGGTCGCCGCCGACCTCGGGGACGACTGCGTCACCGTGCTGCTCAGCCTCGCCCCCGACCAGGACGCCAGGGCACTCACCGCCCACCTCGCGGCCCGGCTGCGCTCGGAGCCCGACGCCTCCCGCGCCGTGGTGGCGGCGGCCGACGCCCGCGCCGCCTGGGACGACGTCCCCGCGGGTCTGCGCGAGGCCCGGCACGTGGCCGACGCCGTCGCCGGCTCCGCGCCCGGCCTCGACCTGCCGCCCGTCGTGCGGCTGCGCGACATCCACCTGCGCGGCCTGGTCCGGCTGCTGCGCGACGACCCGCGCGTGCAGTCCTTCGCCGAACGCGAGCTGGACGGCCTGCTCGGCGGCCCCGACGAGGACCTGCTCGCCGTCCTGCGCACCTACCTCGCCACCGGCCGCAACAAGTCCCGCACCGCCCAGCTCCACCACGTCTCCCGCCCCGCCCTCTACCGCCGCCTGGAAGCCATACAGGGACGCCTCGGTGTGGACCTCGACGACTTCGAACAGGCCGCCTCCGTGCACATCGCGCTCCTCGCCCACGACGCGCAGCAGGGGTGACACCGTGCAATGCCCGACCCCGGCAGACGTGACACCGTGCCACTCAAACCGGCCGGCCGCCGTCCCTAGTCTCGCCGTACACCGAGCGCCACACCGAGCGAGTGGAGGCCGAAGATGAGCCGAGTGATCCGCGCCGCGCTCTTCCAGACCGCATGGACGGGCGACAAGGAATCGATGATCCAGGTCCACGAACAGGCGGTGCGCGACGCCGCCGCCCAGGGCGCACAGGTCATGTGCTTCCAGGAGCTGTTCTACGGGCCGTACTTCTGCCAGGTCCAGGACCCCGAGTTCTACGCCTACGCCGAACGCGTCCCCGACGGGCCGATCGTCGAGCGCTTCCAGCGCCTGGCCCGCGAACACGGCATCGTCCTGGTGCTGCCGATGTACGAGGAGGAGCAGCCCGGCGTCCTCTACAACACCGCCGCCGTCATCGACGCCGACGGCTCCTACCTCGGCAAGTACCGCAAGACGCACATCCCGCAGGTGCGCGGCTTCTGGGAGAAGTTCTACTTCCGCCCCGGCAACTCCGGCTGGCCGGTCTTCGACACCGCCGTCGGCAAGGTCGGCGTCTACATCTGCTACGACCGGCACTTCCCCGAGGGCTGGCGGGCGCTGGGCCTCCAGGGCGCGGAGGTCGTCTTCAACCCGTCGGCCACCTCGCGCGGCCTGTCCGGCTACCTGTGGCAGCTGGAGCAGCCGGCGGCGGCCGTGGCCAACGAGTACTTCGTCGGCGCCATCAACCGGGTCGGAGTGGAGGAGTACGGCGACAACGACTTCTACGGCACCTCCTACTTCGTCGACCCGGAGGCGCAGTTCGTCGGCGAGGTGGCGAGCGACAAGGAGACCGAACTCGTCGTCCGCGACCTCGACATGGGCAAGCTGCGCGAGGTCCGCGACCGCTGGCAGTTCTACCGCGACCGCGCGCCGGGCGCGTACTCCCCGCTGACCGCGCCCTGACCGACCGGGGCCCCTGACAGGAGGGAACAGCAGCATGAGCAGCCGTACCGTCGTCCGCGGTGGCCTCGTCGTCACCGCGTCCGACGAGATCCACGCCGACGTCCTGATCGAGGACGGCCGCGTCGCCGCCCTCGCCGCCACCGGCACCCCGGCCGCCGACGCCTTCACGGCCGAGCGGACCATCGACGCGAGCGGCAAGTACGTCATCCCGGGCGGCGTCGACGGCCACACCCACATGGAGATGCCCTTCGGCGGCACCTACGCCGCGGACACCTTCGAGACCGGCACCCGGGCCGCCGCCTGGGGCGGTACGACCACCATCGTCGACTTCGCCATCCAGAGCGTCGGGCACTCACTGCGCTCCGGCCTGGACGCCTGGCACGCCAAGGCCGAGGGCAACTGCGCCATCGACTACGCCTTCCACATGATCGTCTCGGACGTGAACCAGAAGACGCTCAAGGAGATGGACCTGCTGGTGGAGGAGGGCGTCACCTCCTTCAAGCAGTTCATGGCCTACCCGGGCGTCTTCTACTCCGATGACGGGCAGATCCTGCGGGCCATGCAGCGCGCCGCCGACAACGGCGGACTGATCATGATGCACGCCGAGAACGGCATCGCGATCGACGTGCTCGTGGAACAGGCCCTCGCCCGGGGCGAGACCGACCCCCGCTACCACGGCGAGGTCCGCAAGGCGCTCCTGGAGGCGGAGGCGACCCACCGCGCCATCAAGCTCGCGCAGGTGGCCGGCGCGCCCCTCTACGTCGTGCACGTCTCGGCGACGGAGGCGGTCGCGGAGCTGACCCGGGCCCGGGACGAGGGCCTGAACGTCTTCGGCGAGACCTGCCCGCAGTACCTGTTCCTGTCCACCGACAACCTCGCCGAGCCGGACTTCGAGGGCGCCAAGTACGTGTGCAGCACCCCGCTGAGGCCCAGGGAACACCAGGCGGCCCTGTGGCGCGGCCTGCGCACCAACGACCTCCAGGTGGTCTCCACCGACCACTGCCCCTTCTGCTTCACCGGCCAGAAGGAACTGGGCCGCGGCGACTTCTCCAAGATCCCCAACGGCATGCCCGGCGTCGAGAACCGCATGGACCTGCTCCACCAGGCCGTCGTCGACGGCCACATCAGCCGCCGCCGCTGGATCGAGATCGCCTGCGCGACCCCGGCCCGCATGTTCGGCCTGTACCCGAAGAAGGGCACCATCGCGCCCGGCGCCGACGCCGACATCGTCGTCTACGACCCGCACGCCGAGCAGGTCATCTCGGCCGAGACCCACCACATGAACGTCGACTACTCGGCGTACGAGGGCAAGCGGATCACCGGCCGCGTGGAGACCGTGCTCTCGCGCGGCGTGCCGGTCGTCACCGAGCGGGAGTACACCGGGCGCAAGGGCCACGGCGTCTACACCCCGCGCGCCACCTGTCAGTACCTGAACTAGGAGCGGTGCCCATGGACTTCGGACTCGTCCTGCAGACCGACCCGCCGGCCACCCGCGTCGTCGAGCTGATGAAACGGGCGGAGGACAACGGCTTCGACTACGGCTGGACCTTCGACTCCTCCGTGCTGTGGCAGGAACCGTTCGTCATCTACAGCCAGATCCTGGCCCACACCGAGCGGCTCATCGTCGGCCCGATGGTCACCAACCCGGGCACCCGCACCTGGGAGGTGACCGCCTCCACCTTCGCCACCCTCAACGACATGTTCGGCAACCGCACCGTCTGCGGCATCGGACGCGGCGACTCCGCGATGCGCGTCGCCGGCCGCAAACCCAACACCCTGGCCCGGATCAGCGAGGCCATGCACGTCATCCGGGCGCTGGGCAGGGGAGAGGAGGCCGACCTCGGCGGCGGCACCGCCGTCCGGTTCCCCTGGATCAAGCCGGGCGCCGAAGTCCCCGTGTGGATGGCGGCGTACGGCCCGAAGGCCCTGAAGATGACCGGCGAGGAGGCCGACGGCTTCATCCTCCAGCTCGCCGACCTCTACCTGACCCAGTACATGGTCAAGGCCGTCAAGGACGCCGCCGCGGCCGCCGGGCGCGACCCCGACGAGGTGACGATCTGCGTGGCCGCCCCGGCCTACGTCACCGCGGACGACTCGCCCGAGGCGCTCGCCCACGCGCGCGAGCAGTGCCGCTGGTTCGGCGGCATGGTCGGCAACCACGTCGCCGACCTCGTCGACAAGTACGGCGCCCACACCGGCGCGGTCCCCGGTGAACTCACCGACTACATCAAGGCCCGCGAGGGCTACGACTACGCCCACCACGGGCGCAGCGGCAACCCGGACACCCGGTTCGTGCCGGACGAGATCGTCGACCGGTTCTGCCTGATCGGGCCGGCCGAGAAGCACATCGAGAAGCTCAAGGCCCTGCGTGCCCTCGGAGTCGACCAGTTCGCGCTCTACGACATGCACGACGCGCAGGAAGCCGTGATCGACGCCTACGGCACGCGGATCATCCCGGCCGTCAACGCCTGACTCTCCCTTCCCCCCTTTCCCCGCCCTCGGGGAAGGGGGCCCAGGACGCACCCGCGCACCCCCCTCGGCACCGCCCGCACGGCCTCTCCCGTCCCACCGCACGATTGGCCTGCCCATGACCGACACCGCGCCCACGGCGATACCGCCGTCCGCCCAAGTCACCCTCCCCGACGGGCGCGTGGAGCTCGCCCCGGGCTCCCCGCCGCCGAGCGGCCCGTACGCCAACGAGGACCTGCTGCCGGTCCCCGTGGACAAGCGCACCTGGACCACGTACAACTTCTCCGCCCTGTGGGTCGGCATGGCCCACAACACGGCCTCCTGGACCCTGGCCTCCGGCCTCATAGCCGTCGGCATGGACTGGAAACAGGCGGTCTTCACCATCGCCCTGGCCAACGTGATCGTGCTCGTGCCGATGCTGCTCACCGGGCACGCGGGACCCAAGTACGGCATCCCGTTCCCGGTGTTCGCCCGAGCCTCCTTCGGCATCCGCGGCGCCAACCTGCCCGCGGTGGTGCGGGCGCTGGTGGCCTGCGGCTGGTTCGGCATCCAGACCTGGATCGGCGGCGAGGCGATCTACTTCCTGGCCGGCAAGCTGATCGGCGACGGCTGGACGGACGCGGGGTCCTTCGGCGGTCACCCCTGGACCATGTGGCTGTCGTTCGCGATCTTCTGGGCGATCCAGGTCGTCATCATCTACCGGGGCATGGAGACCATCCGCCGCTTCGAGAACTGGGCGGCGCCCTTCGTGCTGGTCGGCGCGTTCGTGATGCTGTGGTGGATGACCGACAAGGCGGGCGGCTTCGGCCCGCTCTTCGACCAGCCGTCGAAGCTCGGCTGGGGCGCGGACTTCTGGGCGCTGTTCTGGCCCTCGCTCATGGGCATGATCGGCTTCTGGTCCACGCTGTCGCTCAACATCCCCGACTTCACCCGCTACGGGAGCAGCCAGAAGGCCCAGACCCGCGGCCAGGCCCTGGGCCTGCCGACCACGATGACGCTGTTCGCCTTCCTGTCCGTGATGGTCACCTCCGGCTCGCAGGCGGTGTACGGGGAGCCGATCTGGGACCCGGTGAAGCTCGCCGCGAAGACGGACAACGTGGTCGGGCTGCTCTTCGCCCTGGTCACCGTCCTGGTGGCGACCCTGTCCGTGAACATCGCGGCCAACCTGGTCTCACCGGCCTTCGACTTCTCCAACGTCGCGCCGCGCAAGGTCAGTTTCCGGGCCGGCGCGATCGTCACCTGTGTCCTCGCCGTGCTGATCTTCCCGTGGAAGCTGTACTCCGACCCCGAGGGCTACATCTTCACCTGGCTCGGCCTGGTCGGCGGACTGCTCGGCACGGTCGCCGGCATCCTCATCGCGGACTACTGGATCCTGCGCCGCGCCCGCCTGGACCTCGTCGACCTGTACCGCCCGGGCGGACGCTACTGGTACGGCAGGGGCTGGAACTGGCGGGCGGTACTCGCCTTCGCCGTCGGAGGGGTCCTGGCCATCGGCGGCGCCGACTTCCACCCGCTGATCGACGGCCGGCCCGTGCCCTTCCTCGAACCGCTCGCCGACTACGGCTGGGCGGTGGGCCTCGGCACCTCGATGGTGCTGTACCTGGCGCTGATGCTGCTGCCCGCGACCCGGCCCCGCACGGCTGCCGGACCGGCTCAGCCCTGACCGTCCTCCAGGGCGGCCACCGCCTCCTTGGCCGCCTTGATGGCACCCTTGTTGATCTCTTCCGTACTCGGCGCCTTCTTCGACTCGAAGTCGCTGCCGTTGTACGTGATCATCACCAGGGCGTTGGCGGCGCGGACCAGCACGGTGCCCTCGCGCGTCTGCTGCTTGTCCTCCGTGGTGAGGTTCACGACGGAGTACGCCGCGTCGCCGAGCCCGGGGACCTCCCCGCCGCCGCTCCGGTCGGCCACCCGCTCCTGGTACGACTTCTTCGCCGCCTCGTCCGACTTCATCACCTCGTAGGAGACGTCGAGCCAGCGGTAGTCGTAGCCCTTGAGCGCGTTCCAGGAACAGGTGCGGCGCACCTCGGTGTCCGTCGACGGGATCTCCTTGCCGGCCTCCTTCGCCCCCGGCACCAGCGAGGTGACCGTCTTCTCGGCCAGGCTCTCGCAGGGCGCCGGGGCGGTGGCGTACGTCTTCGTCACCGCCTCGGTCGCGGGGGCGGAAGCGGACCGGTTCGTGGTGTCGGGCGGCGTCTTGTCCTTGGCGGCCGGTGTCGTGTCCGGCCCGGACGACAGTGCCCAGCCCGCCGTGGCGAGCACGGCGACCGGCGCCAGACGCGCGGTGAGGGCGAGCGGCAGGGGAAGAGAACGCACGGCGCACTTCTCGTGGGGGACGGTGCGGAGGGGGTCCGCACTGCGGACGGGACGCCAGTGTCACACGAGTCCCTGTGGGGCGGAAGGGCGAACTCGGTGCGTGGCCGCCCGGTGACGCAGACGTACCGGTGCGCCCGTGCGTCCGCGTCAGGTCGTGGCCGGACGGCCGTCACCGGTCACCCGTCCGCCCGTGCCCGCCGCGCCCCGGTGCCGGAGGCGAACGGGAGCAGCAGCTCCTCCGGGCCGGCGAGCCGCGAGGCGGGAAGCGAGCCGCCCGGCAGCGGCGACAGGAGGAGCTCGGCGGCGTCCGGGAGGTCCCGGCCCCGGGCCGCCCCGGCGGTGACCGGCGCGACGGTCACCTCATGGGTTTCGTGTGCGTCGGCCGGCACGGCGTCGTGACGGGCCGGGTGGGCGCCGACGGGGTGGTTCCGGGCCGCGGCCCGGCGGGAGTTGGCGACGACGGTCATGAGGTCTCCTGTGGGGTGGTCGCGGACAGGGCGCCTTCGACGCGGTCCACGGCGGCGAACGCGCCGTAGGCGACGAGGTGCACCAGGCAGTGGTCGGTGTGCTCGGGCCCGCGCCAGGCCGCGACGTCCGCCTCCGTGATCCGGGACGGCGCGAGCGCGGCCAGCAGCGCCAGCCGGGCGCCGGGCCGCTCCTCGCGGCCGGGGAACGGGTCCGGCGTGAGCGGCGGATGGGACCCGTCCCAGGCACGCAGGGCGGTGCGTACGAGGGCCTGGTCGTCGGCGTCGAGGAGGCCCGCGCCCATCACGGCCGCCGTGCGCAGTGCCGCGTACGCGGGGCCGACCGGCGTGCCCGCCGCCCACGCCGGCCCCGGGCCGGGGTCGTCGAGCAGGGGCAGGGACGCGCCGGGCACGGCGGGACGGCGCACGGTGCGGGACAGCGATCGGCCCGCCAGGCTCTGCACCGGACGCAGCCGTTGCGCGTCGGCCGGGAGCAGCTTCTCGGTCACCAGGGCCGACACGATCCGGTTGATGAAGTGGAAGGCCAGCGCGGTGCCCAGATAGCCGGGTGCCTCCTCGCGCGGGAAGGGGTACGGCTCCCGCGCGGCGCCCGGAATCCGGGTGCGCCGCGCCCAGTCGAGCACGCGCGCGTGCCGCTCGCCCGCGGGCTCCCTGCCCCGGGCCAGCCGCTCGGCCAGGGCGTGGTCGCCGGTCGCGTGCAGCAGCATCGTGTGCGCGTCCACGCAGAACCGGCAGCCATTGGCCTGCGACACCCCGAAGGCGGCGACCTCCTTGCCGGTCCGGTCGCCGGGGCCGGCGATCAGGGACTCGCGCATCAGCGCCCAGGCCGGGGCGAGGAGCGCGGGAGCGGAGGACAGGACCACGAAGGGGGCGGGCTCGGGGATGCCGAAGTCCCGCGCGATCTGCTCGTACAGCTCCGCGACGCGGCCGGTGGCCGCCTTCGGGGGCAGCGGTTCGGTGTGACGGAAGGGTGTGGGCATGGACAGCAGAGTGCGGTGCCGGGGCGCCCGCGGTCGTCGTACGGCCGGATACGGTCCGCGCTGCGCCGCCGGAGCCCGTCCCGGGCGCTCACTACTTCGCCGGGAGTAGTCCGCAAGCCGTCCACAGGGCGGACGCGGCCGTCGGCGGGGCCGTCTAGGGTGCGGGCATGAGTGGGCGTCGGACGGGACAGACCGGTCGCGATCGGCTCGCCGACGCGATCCTCGCGGTGGTCGTCGGCGCGCTCGGCATGACCGTCGCCGCCCTCGACGACGACACCACGGCCCTCGACCACGTGCTCATCGGCCTGGCCTCGGCGTCCCTCGCCTTCCACCGCACCGCACCGCGCGCGGTGCTGGCCGTCGCCACCGTGCTCGGCACGGCGTACGTGGTGCACGCCCACCCGGGACCGCTGTCCGCACTGCCCGTCCTCGCCGCCGTGCACACCGCCGCCCGGGTCGGCCACCGGGGCGTCGCGGCGGCCGGCGGCGCGGTGTTCCTGGCGGGATACGCGGTGACCGGGCCCGGGACGCAGGACGTGGCCGAGCGGGCCGGGCTGCTGGCCGGCTGGTTCCTGTGCGCGGTGGTCACCGGGCTCGCCGACCGCAACTGGCAGGCGTACCTGCGCCAGACCGAACAGCGGGCCCTGGAGGCGGAGCGCACCCGGGAGGAGGCGGCCCTGCGCCGGGCCGGCGAGGAACGCCTGCGCATCGCCCGCGAGTTGCACGACTCGCTCACGCACAGCATCTCCATCGTCAAGCTCCAGGCGGGCGTCGCCGTCCACCTCGCGCGCAAACGCGGCGAGGAGGTGCCGCCCGCGCTGCTCGCCATCCAGGAGGCGAGCGGCGAGGCGATGCGCGAGCTGCGCTCGGCCCTCCAGGTGCTGCGCGCCGACGAGCCGGCCGGGACCCCGGCGCTGCTCGTGGAGCGGGCCCGCGCGGCCGGCCTCGCCGTCGACCTGACGGTCACCGGAGAGGAGCGCCGGCTGCCCGAGGCCGTCGACCGGACCGCCTACCGCATCGTCCAGGAGGCCCTGACCAACGCGGCACGGCACGCGGGACCGGCGAAGGTGACGGTGCGCATCGACTACGGCACGGGAAACGAGGGCGAGTTGGCGATCGCGGTGGAGGACGACGGGGCCGGCGACCCGGCCCGGCCCCCGACGCCCGGCACCGGTCTGACCGGCATGCGCGAGCGCGTCACGGCCCTCGGCGGCACCCTGCACGCCGCCCCGCGCCCTCAGGGCGGCTTCTCGGTGCGGGCAGGGCTGCCGCTGGGGGAGACGGGATGAGCGAGGTGCTCCGGGTCGTGCTCGTCGACGACCAGGCGCTGATGCGGGCCGGCTTCCGGGCCCTCCTCGACGCCGAGGACGGCATCGAGGTGGTCGGCGAGGCCGCCGACGGGGAGCGGGGCGTGGCACTGGTGCGCGACCGGGTGCCCGACATCGCGCTGGTCGACGTGCAGATGCCGGTGATGTCGGGCATCGAGGCCACCCGCCGCATCGCCTCCGACCCCGCCCTGGCCGCCGTACGCGTGGTCATCCTCACCAACTACGGCCTGGACGAGTACGTCTTCGAGGCGCTGCGCGCGGGCGCGAGCGGCTTCCTCCTCAAGGACACCGAGCCGGCCGACCTGCTCCAGGCCATCGCCGTGGTGGCGCGCGGCGAGGCGCTGCTCTCCCCGTCGGTCACCCGCACCCTGATCGGCGAGTTCGTCGCCCGGCCCCCGGACCGGGCCACCGCACCCGGCCTCGACTGCCTCACCCGCCGCGAGCGCGAGGTCACCGCGCTCGCCGCGCGCGGCCTGAGCAACGAGGAGATCGCCGCGCACATGGTGATCAGCCCGCTGACCGCCAAGACGCACGTCAGCCGGGCGATGACCAAGCTCGGCGCTCGGGACCGGGCGCAACTGGTGGTCTTCGCCTACGAGTCGGGGCTGGTGGAGGCGCGGCGGCGCTGACGCACACCGCCCGGCTCTCCGACCGCTCAGGGCACCCGCGCGGTCCACTCCGCGGAGCCGAACTTGG
The DNA here is from genome assembly GCF_046628145.1 of Streptomyces mutabilis. Taxonomy (NCBI): domain Bacteria; kingdom Bacillati; phylum Actinomycetota; class Actinomycetes; order Kitasatosporales; family Streptomycetaceae; genus Streptomyces; species Streptomyces mutabilis. The sequence goes on from NZ_CP176874.1 coordinate 6,436,757, forward strand.
TGCGTGCCAGCTCCCTGGCCCGGGCCAGCTCCTCGTCGGTCACCTTGCCCTGGGTGAGCCCGTACCGGCCGCCGAACGAGGTGATCATCCGCTCGATCACGGCCTCGCGCGGCAGCCCCGTCTGCCGGCGCAGCGGGTCCACCCGCTTCTTCGCGCTCTTGGTGCCCTTGTCCGACATCTTCTCCCGCCCGATGCGGAGCACCTCCAGCATCTTGTCGGCGTCGATGTCGTACGACATGGTCACGTGGTGCAGCACGGCGCCGGGGCCGCCGCCCGGCCCGACCACGCGCTTCTGCGCGGCGCCCGCGATCTTGCCCTGGTCGGTGGCGATGTCGTTCAGCGGCTGGTACCAGGCGCGGATGCCCATCTCGCCGAGCGCGCCGAGCACCCAGTCGTCGAGGTAGGCGTAACTGTCCTGGAAGGAGAGCCCCTGCACCAGCGCGTCCGGCACCGACAGCGAGTAGGTGATGGTGTTGCCGGGCTCCACGAACATGGCGCCGCCGCCGGAGATCCGGCGCACCACCTCGATGCCGTGGCGGGCGGCCCCCTCGGCGTCCACCTCGTTGCGCAGCGACTGGAAACTGCCGATGATCACCGCCGGGGCACCCCACTCCCACACCCGCAGCGTCGGCGGACGCCGGCCCGCGGCGACCTCGGCGGTCAGCACCTCGTCCAGGGCCATGTGCAGGGCGGGCGGCTGCGGACCCTCGTGGATCAGCTGCCAGTCGTAGTCCGTCCAGTCGGTGGCCTGCGCGAGCGCGCGGCGCACGGCGATCCCGACGCCCTCCGAGGTCAGCCCGTACATCACGGTGCCCTCCGGCAGCGCCGCGTCGATCCGGGCGGCCAGTCCCGCCGCGTCGGTGTCGGCCGGGGCGCCCTCCAGCGCGCGGTTCACGGCGTCCAGCGCCTCGTCCGGTTCGAGGAAGAAGTCGCCCGCCACGCGTACGTGCCGCAGCACACCGTCCTCGACCGCCACGTCCACGACGACCAGCTTGCCGCCGGGGATCTTGTATTCACCGTGCACCGGTTTGCCTCCGTTTCCGTACGTCGGAGCCAACAGCGGGACGGGACGTGCTGTTCCCCGGGGCGGTCGCGGCGCCGTCGGGACCGTCAGGGACCACGCGGTGCCCGCTAGCCTGAGCGCATGCGTGTCACCAGGGACCTTCCGACGCTCGCCGCGGGCGAGCTGGACGTGTCCTTCGTGATCAAGGGGTACGAGGAGGTCGTCGCCACCGACACGGCGTGGAACGAGCACTCGCACCCGTGGCACGAACTCCTCTGGAACGAGCACGGCACGTCCACGGCCGTGGTGGGCACCCAGGTATGGTGCATCACGCCGACGCTGGGGCTGTGGATGCCGGCCGGGCAGCTGCACTCGGCCTCCGCGGTCGCCGGCACCTCCTACCGTGCCCACTTCTTCCGCCACGGCACGGTCTCGGCCCTGCCCGACGAGCCGGTGGCCGTGGAGATCACCCCGCTGCTCCGGCTCCTCATGGAACGGCTCGAGGAGCCGGACCTGTCGACGGACTCCCGGGCCGTGACCGAGGCGATGGTCCTCGACGTGCTGCGGCCGTCGCCCCGGGCGCTGCTGGTGCAGTTGCCCACCTCGCCGTTGCTGCGGCCCATCGTGGACGTGGTGCGGGCCGACCCCGCCGACCAGCGGACGCTGACCGGCTGGGCGACCGCCCTCGGGTGCAGCACACGCACGCTGACCCGCGCGTTCCGGGCGGAGACGGGCACGAGTTTCGCTCGGTGGGTCGCCTCGGTACGCGCCCAGCACGCCGTGCGGCTCCTCGCCCAGGGTTTCGAGGTCGACGTGGTGGCGGAAGCGGTCGGCTACCGCTCGGCGAGTGCCTTCGGCGCGGCCTTCCGGCGGACCACCGGAATGACCCCCGGCCGGTTCCGGGCGCGCTGAGGGACGCGGACGGTGGGGCGGGGGCGTCCCGACGGATGTCCCGATCGCTACAAGGGCTGTCGAAAAGGCTCGATTGATCCGGTCGCCGAGGCTCCATACGCTATGCAGGCAAGCCAAGCCTTACCTAACTTGCCGTAGCAGGTCAGGTGCCCCGCTCCACGCCCCCGCGGTCCCCGAGGTTCCGGACGTGTGAGCCCGGCGCCCCTACCGAAAGTGGAACCGGGTCGATGAGAACCCCACGCCTTCGCGCGCTCGCCCTCGCGGCGGCCCTCCTGGTCGGACTCACCGCGTGCGGTGGCGAGTCCGGTGACAAGGACGACAGCGGTGCCGCCGGCGCAGGTGCCGACGGCGCCGGCCAGTTCCCCGTGACGATCGAGCACGCGCTGGGGACCACCGTCATCCCCGAGAAGCCCGAGCGGGTCGCCACCGTCAACTGGGCCAACGACGAAGTGCCGCTCGCCCTCGGCGTCGTGCCCGTCGGCATGGCCAAGGCCAACTTCGGCGACGACGACGGGGACGGCGTGCTCCCCTGGGTGGAGAAGCGCCTCGAGGAGCTGAACGCCAAGACGCCCGTCCTCTTCGACGAGACCGACGGCATCGACTTCGAGGCGGTCGCCGACACCCGGCCGGATGTCATCCTCGCCTCGTACTCCGGACTGACCGAGCAGGACTACGAGACCCTCAGCCAGATCGCTCCCGTGGTCGCCTACCCCGAGGCCGCCTGGGCGACCCCGTGGCGCGACATCATCCGCCTCAACAGCGAGGCCATCGGACTGGCCGACGAGGGCGACAAGCTGATCACCGACCTCGAAGGGCGGATCGAGCAGACCGTCGCCGAGCACCCCGGACTCAAGGGGAAGACGGCGATGTTCATGACGCACGTGTCGGCCAAGGACGTCAGCCAGGTCGGCTTCTACACCACCCACGACACCCGCACCCAGTTCTTCACCGACCTCGGCATGAAGATCCCCGCCAGCGTCTCCGGTCCGTCCGGGTCGACGAAGAAGTTCGTCCTCACCAAGAGCGCCGAGCGCATCGACGACTTCAACGACGTCGACATCATCGTCGGCTACGGGGACGACAAGGGCGAACTGCTCAAGGCCCTCAAGAACGACCCGCTCACCTCCAAGCTGGCCGCCGTCGAGCGGGACTCCGTGTACCTGCTGCCCGGCAGCACCCCGCTCGCCACCGCCGCCAACCCGACCCCGCTGTCCATCCCGTACGTCCTCGACGACTACGTGACGGCGCTCGCCGAGGCCGCGGACAAGGTCAAGTGACCCTCACCGAAACCCCGCCCGCGCCGGACGCCGCCCCCGTACGGCGTCCGGCGCGCACGCGGGTGACCTGGCTCCTCGTGGTCGTCGCGGTCCTGGCCGCCGCCATGACGGCCTCCCTCGCCCTCGGCTCCCGCGACGTCGCCTGGGCCGACGTGTGGTCGGCGCTCGGCGGGGCGGAACAGACCCTCGAGGAGGCGGCGGTCGCCAAGCGCGTACCGCGCACACTCATGGCCGTCGCCGTAGGCGCCGCCCTCGGGCTCTCCGGCGCGGTCATGCAGGGCGTGACCCGCAATCCGCTCGCCGACCCCGGCATCCTCGGCGTCAACATGGGCGCCTCACTGGCCGTGGTCACCGCCATCGCGTACTTCGGTCTCGCGTCGGTGTCCGGATACATCTGGGTGGCGATGACCGGAGCGGCCCTGACCGCGGGGTTCGTGTACGCCGTCGGCTCGCTGGGGCGCGGCGGCGCCACCCCGCTGAAGCTGGCCCTCGCCGGGGCCGCCATCTCGGCCGCCCTCGCCTCCCTGGTCAGCGCCGTGGTCCTGCCGCGCAACGACATCTCCGACACCTTCCGGCTGTGGCAGATCGGCGGCGTCGGAGGCGCCTCCTACGCGCAGCTCGGCAGCGTCGTACCGTTCCTCGCCGCCGGGTTCGTGATCTGCCTGGCCTCCGCCCGTGCGCTCAACTCGCTGGCCCTCGGCGACGACCTGGCCGCCGGGCTCGGTGAAAGGGTGGCGCTCGTCCGGGCCGGCGCCGCGCTCGGCGCGGTCGTGCTGTGCGGCGCGTCCACCGCCGTCGCCGGACCGATCGTCTTCGTCGGACTCGTCGTACCGCACACCTTCCGGCTGCTGGTGGGCGTGGACCACCGATGGCTGCTGCCGTTCTCCGCACTGGGCGGCGCGGTCCTGCTGACGGCCGCGGACGTGGTGGGGCGGGTCGTGGCCCGGCCGGCCGAGATCGACGTGGGCATCGTCACCGCCATCGTCGGCGCCCCCTTCTTCATCCACCTCGTCCGCCGGCAGAAGGTCAGATCCCTGTGAGCGCCCCCGTCGTCCCCGACTCACCCACGCTGCGCGCCGTCACGCGCGCCCGGGGCCGCCGCGCGTACCGGCGACGGCTGCTCGTCCTGACGCTGCTGCTCCTGGTCGTCGCCGCCTTCGTCACGACGCTCATGGCCGGCCACACCTTCTACCCGCCCGGCGACGTGCTGCGCGTCGTCATGGGCGAGCAGGTCCCCGGCGCGTCGTTCACCGTCGGCACGCTGCGGCTGCCGAGGGCCGTGCTCGCCCTGACCGCCGGCTTCAGCTTCGGCATGGCCGGCGTCACCTTCCAGACCATGCTCCGCAACCCGCTCGCCAGCCCCGACGTCATCGGCATCAGCGCGGGAGCGAGCGCGGCGGCGGCCATCGCCATCGTGACCTTCTCGCTGAGCGGGGCCGAGGTGTCCGTGCTGGCGATCGCCGCCGCGCTCGGGGTGGCGCTGCTGGTGTACACCCTCGCCTTCCGGGACGGGGTCGCCGGCACCCGGCTCATTCTGATCGGCATCGGCATGGCCGCCCTGCTCGACAGCGTCACCTCCTACGTCCTGTCGCAGGCCGCCGAATGGGACCTCCAGGAGGCGATGCGCTGGCTCACCGGCAGCCTCAACGGCACCACGTGGGAGGAGACCGTGCCCGCCGTACTGGCCGTGCTCGTCCTCGCCCCGGTGCTGCTGTCCCAGGCCCGCAACCTGAGCTCGCTCAGCCTCGGCGACGACACGGCGTCCGCGCTCGGCGTCCGCGTCGAACGCACCCGCGTCACCGTGATCGTCGCGGCCGTCGGTCTGATCGCGTTCGCCACGGCGGCCGCCGGCCCGATCGCCTTCGTCGCGTTCCTCTCCGGCCCGATCGCCGCCCGGCTGACCGGAACCGGCGGCTCCCTGCTGGTGCCCGCCGGCCTGGTCGGCTCCCTGCTGGTCCTGGTCGCCGACTTCACCGGCCAGTACGCCTTCGACACCCGCTACCCGGTGGGCGTCGTCACCGGCGTCCTCGGCGCCCCCTACCTCGTCTACCTGATCGTCCGCACCAACCGGGCCGGAGGCTCACTGTGACCGCGTCGCACACCCTCGCCACCGAGAACCTGACACTCGGCTACGGCGACCGTGCCGTCATCGAGGGCCTGGACCTGACCCTGGCGGCCGGGAGCATCACCGTGATCGTCGGCGCCAACGCCTGCGGCAAGTCGACGCTGCTGCGTTCGATGTCCCGGCTCCTCGTCCCGCGCGAGGGACGGGTCGTCCTGGACGGCAAGGAGGTGCACCGCACCCCCGCCAAGGAACTCGCCCGCACCCTCGGCCTGTTGCCGCAGTCCCCGGTCACCCCCGAGGGCATCACCGTCCTCGACCTGGTCGGCCGGGGCCGCCACCCCCACCAGCGCGCCTTCGCCCGCTGGACGGCGAAGGACGACGCCGCGGTCGCCGCCGCCCTGGAGGCCACCCACACCACGGACCTGGCGGACCGGGCGGTCGACGAACTCTCCGGCGGCCAGCGCCAGCGCGTGTGGATCGCGATGGCACTGGCTCAGCAGACCGACCTGCTGCTGCTCGACGAGCCCACCACGTTCCTCGACATCAGCCACCAGATCGAGGTCCTCGACCTGCTGACCGACCTCAACCGGACCCGCGGCACCACGATCGTCATGGTCCTGCACGACCTCAACCTGGCCGCGCGCTACGCCGACCGGCTCGTCGCCCTGGCCTCCGGACGCCTGCACGCCGCCGGAACACCCGCGGAGGTGATGACCGAGGACACCGTCCGGGCCGTGTACGGCATGGAGAGCCGCGTCGTCGACGACCCGGTCTCGGGCAGACCCCTCGTCCTGCCGATCGGCCGTCACCACTCGACGCCCCCGCGGGACGGGGTCGAGCACCCGGTACCGTCCCACGTGTCCGGGCCCGCCGGGAGCCGCTGAACCATGACCTCCAAGCTCGCCGCGGTACTGCCCGACCTGGCACCCTGGCGCTCCTCCCGCGACTTCCGCCTCCTGTGGGTGCAGGGCCTGGTCACCTACCTCGGCAGCGTGATGGCGCTGATCGCGCTGCCGCTCCAGATCAAGGACCTGACCGGTTCGCCCCTCGCGGTGGGCGCCATGGGCGCGGTCGAACTCGTGCCGCTGGTGGTCTTCGGCCTGTACGGCGGCGCACTCGCGGACGCGGTGGACCGCCGCAGGGTCATCGTCCTGACCGAGGCGGGACTCGGTCTGCTGGCCCTGATCCTCCTGGTGAACGCCCTGCTGCCCAGCCCCATGCTGTGGCCGTTGTACGTGGTGGCCGCCGGCGTCGCCGCCCTCGCCGGACTCCAACGGCCCGCCGTGGACTCGCTGCTGGCCCGGATCGTCCCGCACGACCAGCTCGCCGCGGCAGCCGCGCTCAACGCCCTGCGCTGGCAGGCCGGCGCCATCGCCGGGCCCGCGCTGGCCGGCCTGGTGGTGGCCTACACGGGCAACGGTCCCGCGTACGCCACCACCGTGGTCTGCTTCGCCGCGTCGGTCCTGATGTGCCGTCGGCTCTCGCCCGTGCCGCCCCGCGACAAGGCCACCCGGCCCTCACTGCGCGGCATCGTCGAAGGGGCGCGGTACGCCTGGTCCAGGCCGGTGCTGCTCGGCACCTACGCCATCGACCTCGCGGCGATGCTCTTCGCCTTCCCCAACACCGTCTTCCCCTTCCTCGCCGACGAGCTGGACGCCGACTGGTCGCTGGGCCTCATGTACGCGGCGGGGTCGGTCGGTTCGCTGCTGGTCAGCCTGACCAGTGGCTGGGTCTCCCGGACCCGGCGGCACGGCCTGCTCGTGGTGTTCGGCGCCACCGGCTGGGGCCTGGCCATGGCGGCGGCCGGCTGGACGTCGAACGTCTGGCTGGTGCTGGTCTGCCTCGGCCTCGCGGGAGCGGGGGACATGCTGAGCGGACTGGGCCGCTCCACCATCTGGAACCAGACCGTCCCGGACCGGCTGCGCGGCCGGCTCGCCGGCATCGAGGTCCTCTCCTACAGCGTCGGTCCCCAGCTCGGCCAGGTCCGCGCCGGTGCCATGGCCGGCTGGACCGGCGCGCGCCCGGCGATCTGGACCGGCGGACTCGCCTGCGTGGCCGCGGTGGGGCTGCTCGCCGCCGCACTGCCGAGGCTCGTCGCCTACGACGCCGGCACCGACGAGGACGCCCGCCGTCGCGCCGCCGAGGACGACCGGCCCGGCTCTCCGGCCACGGCGTCGTCCCTCACCGCCGACGACGTCCTGACCGCCGACGACGTCCTGACCGCCGAAGACCCGCCGCGCCCCTGAGACCGCGGGTGTCGTCGAGAGAGGCTTCGGGGGGAGTTCCGGCCTTCTCCCGTCCAGGTCCCGGGGGAGCAGATCATTCCGGCTCAGGGACAGATTTGCTCCTTCCGCCGCCACTCATTCGGCGATCAAGAAAAAGAAGCGGCCGTCGCGACCGGACCGACGGAGAGGCCCTTGCGTGAAAAGCATCCTCCTGGCAGGGTTCGGGAATCGGTCCGGCATTGCGTCACGGGGGAGACTCGATGTTGCCCACCATTCCGATGACACTTGACAGCCCCTTCCTTCCTAGATCCCTGGTTCGCCGCGCTGCCTGACGCCATCCGCAACCGGATGAGTCGTAGGACAGCCGCGAGGTCCACCGGGAGATCGCTGGGGAGGAAGAGCATTGGATCATACTTCGACTTCCATGCAGAAGCCGATGCAGCAGCACTCAAGTAGTTCAGAATTGTACTTCGCTGGGCTCTTGTCGGAGATCACGCGGGTGCCGATAAGTGAAATCAAGGTCGTGGGTTCGCTTCGCGGAGGCGGGGAGGACCCGAGGCACATCAGCGCGCTCGCCGAGGTGTGCACCGAACTCCCGCCGATAGTGATCCACCGGAAGACGATGACCGTCATCGACGGCGTGCACCGGCTCCGGGCGGTGGAGCGGAGCGGCGCCACGCACATCAGCGCCGTGTTCTTCAACGGCGACGAACGACAGGCCTTCGTGCTCGCCGTCAAGCTGAACAGCAATCACGGACTTCCCCTGTCCCTGGCCGATCGGAAGGCCGCCGCCCTCCAAATGCTCGCCGACTTCCCCGAGTGGTCCAACCGGCGGCTGGCGAGTGTCGTCGGCCTGTCGGACAAGACCGTCGCGGCGCTGAGGCGACGGTCGGGTGCGGAATTTCCGCACCCGACCACCGTGCGACTGGGGCGTGACGGGGTGGCCTACCCACTGGTCGCGGCCGAGGGCCGCAGCCGCGCACTGGCGTACCTCGCCGAGAACCCCGACGCGTCCGCGCAGGAGGTGGCCCGCGCCGCGGGCATCTCCCTGACCACTGCGAAGGACGCCCGGAAGCGGGCGCGCGAGGGGCGGGAAGAGCCGCGGAGCGGGGCGCAGCCGAGCCACGGACCGGTTCGGGAGAGCGGGGCCGGCCACGCCGCGCCCGTGGAACGTGCCAGGGCGCACCCGGCGTGCGCGGACCTGTCAGCGGCGGTCCGGCGCCTGCGGGCCGATCCCTCGCTCCGCTTCACCGAGGTGGGCCGGAAGCTGCTGCGGACACTGGATCCCTCGGCCCCGCAGCCCCACGACTGGGCCGCGATGGCGAGCAGCCTCCCGATGCACTGCGCGCCGCTGATCGCCGAGCTGGCACGGCACCATGCCGAGAGCTGGCAGCACCTGGCGGAGTCGTTGACGGAACGGATCAATTCGCGGGAGGCTGACGCATAGGGTTCGACCGGTCCGGCACACAGCCCTTGCCGGCGCCCGTCGTTCGGCGTCCACTGATCATTTCACTGACTGCGCGTCGTCGCCTTTTGCGGGCTTTTCGAGAATCGCCGCCGCGACGGAATCGGCACACCCTCGCACTTTCATGAGGGTGCTGCTTTTCATTCCCGAAGATTTCCTGAACTTGATCCACAGTGCGATTACGGTCAAACAGTTGCGCGGCCCTGGGCCGCTTTGTACGCTGACTCTCGAAAATTCTCGAAGCGGGGGAGCGGGGGGAAAGTGACTTCGTACAGCCCATTACCGGGGATGCCGACCCATTGGTACAACTTCCTGCGGGACCTGCCTGCCCCCATGCCCGAGGCCAGGGACTCCGGAAGTCCTACCGCCGCGGAGATCTCCGCCAAGATCCGACCGCGGACCCTCATTGAACAGAATGCTTCCGACAAGCAATGGGTCGCGATACCGGAACCGGTCGCGGAATGGCTGCGGCAATGCGGCCGGCCGACGCCGCTGCACCGGGCACACCGGCTCGAGAAGCATCTCGGTACGGGCGCGAGGATCTACCTAAAGCGTGAAGACGTCCTCCCCAGCGGCAGCTTCAAGCTGAACACCGCGATCGCGCAGGCGTACTACGCGGCCGAAGAAGGACGGACCACTCTCGTCACCGAGACGGGAGCGGGCCAATGGGGCATGAGTGTCGCGCTGGCGGCCCAGATGTTCGGTCTGCGGGCCGAGATCTTCATGGTGAGGTGCTCGCTCGAGCAGAAGCCCTACCGGCGTCACTACATGGAGCTCCTCGGAGCCGAGGTGGGGCCGTCACCGTCACCCCGGACGGCGATCGGACGAAAGATCCTCGGGGAGAACCCGGGCCATCCCGGCAGTCTCGGCACCGCGATCAGCGACGCGATCGAGCACGCCCTGGGCAATCCCTCCGCGGCCTATCTCGCCGGCAGTGGGATGCCGCACGTCTACCTCCATCAGACACTGCTCGGGCTCGAAGTGGCCGAGCAGTTGAAGGACGTCCACGGCGAGGACCTGGGTGTCGACGGGCGTGGCGACCACCTCATCGCGTGCTCGGGCGGCGGAAGCAACCTCTGCGGCCTCATCGGCCCCCACCTGCGCGCCAAGGCCGACGGGGCGGACCTCCGCTTCCTCGCCGCGGAGTCCACGGCGGCGCCCCGGCTGACCCGGGGCGTCTACGAGTACGGCCGTACCGACCTGGGCGGATTCACCCCCGAGGTGCTGGGCTACACGATGGGCGAGAGCTTCGTCCCACCGCCCACCCATGTCGGCGGCCTGCGCAACCACCACAGCTCCGCCCTGGTCAGCCTGCTGCGGCGCGAGGGCGTCCTGGACGCCGTCGCCTTCGACCAGCGGACGGCGCTAGAGGCCGGCCGGCTGCTGCTGCGGACCGAAGGCCTGCTGCTCGCCCCCGAGGCCGGCCACGCGGTCGCCGCGGCGCTGGACGTGGTGGCCAAGGCGGACGCGGAGAACCTCGAACCGGTGATCGTGATCCTGGCCAGTGGCTCCGGCTTCCTGGATCTGCGGGGTTACGACGAAGTTCTGCTCGACACCTAGCCGCACCCTCGTCCACGGCATTCTTCGCACCCTGCGATGGGAAAGCCATATGCGCTTGGCGACATTCCAGCCCCAGCTCGGCGTTCACTGCGAGACGACCACCCTTCGCAACATGCTCCACCACGCCGGTGTCGACATATCCGAAGCCATGCTGTTCGGCCTCGGTCAGGGCATCGACTTCCAGTACTGGGACGCTCCGGACCCCGGCCGCCTCACGCCGATGCTCACCGGACGGATCGAGCCCGCCCAGCTGTCCCGCAACGCCTGCTCGGCCCTGGGTGCGGAACTGCGCGAAGCCCGGGCGCCCGACGCGGAATCGGCATCCGCGAGTGCGGCGGAACTGCTGGAGGCGGGACATGTCGTGGGAGTCTCCGTCGACATCTACCACCTCGACTACTTCAAGTCCCGGAGCCATTTCGCGTCGCACTACATCGCGCTGTACGGGCTCGACGACACCCTCGCCCACGTCGTCGACACCGAACAGCAGGGCGGCGCGCAGACCCTTCCGGCGGAGTCGCTGCGCCGTGCCCGCGCCTCGGACGAGGGATTCATGCCGTCGCCCCACCTGTACCTGTACGTCGAAGGGCTGCCGGCGCGGCTGACCGCCGACACCGACGCGGTCGTGCGCGAGCGGATCTGGAACGCCGTCCGGCTGACCGCGGAGCGGATGACCGGTGACCGCGGACCGCGGTTCGGCCCACGCGCCATGCGGCGGGCCGCCACCGAGATCGCGGGGTGGAACGACACCCTCGCCTCCCCGGACGAGACGGTGCCGGGTGTCGGCCGCTTCTGGCGCTTCGCGGGAACCGGGGGAGCGAACTTCCGCAAGCTCTACCGCGAGTTCCTGCTGGAGGCGCGGCAGCGGTGCGGGGACGGCGAACTGGGCGCGTTCGCCGACGATCTCGGGGACGTGCAGCGGCGGTGGGACGAGGCCATCGAGCTGCTGATGGCCTACCCCGGTGCGGACCGGCGAGAGCGGCTGGCAGCCGTCGCGGCCCGGCTCAACGCGATCGCCGACGCCGAACAGGCCCTCTTCGAGGGGCTGCTGGCGTCGGCCGAGAAGCGGGCGGGTGAGCCGGCTTGACGATCACCCGGGTGAAGTCCGTCTGCCGTATGTGCCACGGCGGATGCGGCGCCGTCGTCGAACTCGTGGACGGTGTCCCCACCGACATACACGGGGACCCGGACAACCCCACCAGCGAGGGCTACTTCTGCATCAAGGGAAAGGCGTCACTGGACCTCCTGCACAGCCCCGACCGGCTGACCACGCCGCTGGTACGGTCCGGACCGCGCGGCTCGGGGAAGTTCGAGCCGGTCAGCTGGGACGCCGCCCTCGACCGGGTGGCCGCAGGGCTGACCGCGGCCATCGGCCGGCACGGGCCCGAGTCCGTGGTCCTCGGCCAAGGCACCGACCGCAACTACCAGGAGTGGGTGTTCCGGCTCGCGAACGCGCTCGGGACGCCGAACGTGGTCGGCCCGGCGCACGTCTGCTTCTATCCGCGGGTCATGGCCTCGATCATGACGTACGGCGCGTTCACGTTCTGCGACTACGACGGCGACCCCGAGGTGATCCTGCTCTGGGGCAGCAACAAGCCCAACACCCACTCGGACGGCGTGATCGGGGTCAAACTGCTGCGGGCCGTGGAACGGGGCAGCCGCGTCGTCACCGTCGATCCACGGCGTACGCAGACCGCCGCCCGCTCCAGCCTCCACCTGGCGATCCAGCCGGGGACCGACTGCGCACTGGCACTCGGCATGATCAGGATCGTCATCGAGGAGGGCTGGTACGACCACGACTTCGTCGCCGCGCACACCTCCGGGTTCGACGAACTCGCCGAACACGTCCAGGCGTACGACATCGAGCGGGTCGCGCGGATCACCGGTCTGACACCCGAGATCATCCAGGAGGCTACGCGCTCCTACGCTCTCGCCTCCAGGGCGTGCATCGAGGCCGGAACCGGCCTGTCGCAGAACGAGAACTCCTTCGACACCCACCGCGCCATCGCCCTGCTCGCCGCGATCTGCGGCAACATCGACGCCCCCGGCGGCGACGTGATCTGGGAACCCATGCCCATCGAAGGCCGGCGTGCCTTCCCCCGCTCGGACCTGCTCGTCGAGGAGCAGGCGAGGAAGCGGATCGGCGGCGACAAGCACAAGATCCTCTCGATGTCCGGCTGGGTCGCGCCGGGAGACCTGCACGAGGCCATCGTGACCGGGGCGCCGTACCCGGTCACCTCGATGGTGATCTTCGGCAGCAACATCCTGGCCAGCCACGAGAACACCGAACTGGTCCGCACCGCGCTCGAGAAGCTGGATCTGGTCGTCGTGTGCGACCTGTTCATGACGCCGACCGCCCGGTACGCCGACGTGGTCCTGCCCACCTCCAGCTGGCTCGAGCGGGACCAGGTCGTCGAGTTCAACTCCTACATCGCGGCCCGGCAGAAGATCGCGACGGTCGACGGCTGCCGCTCGGACGAGGAGATCATCCTGGAACTCGCCGAACGGCTCGGTCTGGGCCGGCACTTCTTCCCCTCCGTGGAAGCCGCCCTCGACGCCAAACTGGCCGGCATCGGTCTCACCTGGGAACGGTTCACCGAGATCGGCTACATCCGGAACGAGAAGAGGTACCGCAAGTACCGCGACGGCGGATTCCGTACCCGGTCCGGGCGCGTGAACCTGATGAACGACGGGCTGCGGGCCATGGGCTACGAGCCGTTCCCGGTCTTCCGGCACCCGCCCCGGACGGACCCGGCCCTGCCGTACGTGATGACCAGCGCCCATCCGCACCAGTTCTACAACACCGAGTTCCACCAACTGCCGACAACCTCGCGCGGCCGGACGACGGCACGGGTGACCGTCCACCCGGACACCGCGAAGCGGGAAGGGCTGTCGGACGGCGAGGAAGTGGACCTCTTCACGCGGACCGGTGCGCGCGGGGTGCGCATGACGGTCAAGATCTCCGACTCCGTCGCACCGAACGTCGTGATGGCGGACGCCGGCTGGTGGTATCCGGGCGAGCCCTCGATCGACGAGTCGCTCAGATCCTCGGTCAATCTCCTGACGGGCAACGACCGTTCCGACGTGCACATGGGGAGCGCGACGATGAGAGGTGTAGCAGTGGGAATACGGCGGCCGGGACCGGACCGTGGCTAGCGCGCGGGGCACCGTCGCCGCCCGGGTGCCGGAGACCGACGAAGGCCTGCAGGGCGACGAACTGGCCCTCAAGTACGACGAGATGCAGCGCCACATCCGGGACAACGGCTGGTTGCAGGAGAAGATCGACGACATCCTGGCGGCGGAGATCGACTCCGGGGAGGTCCTGGAGCTGGGGTGCGGTCCGGGCTACCTGGGCCTGGAATGGATCACCCAGGCCCAGCGGTCCGCCCGGCTCGTCGGCCTGGACATCTCCCCGGCGATGCTCCGCCGGGCGAGCGCCAACGCGGCCCGGTACGGCGTCGCCGAGCGCTGCGCCTACACGGGCGGCACCGTGCTCGCCCTGCCGTTCGAGGACCGGCGTTTCGACCACGTCATCAGCGCGTCCTCGCTGCACGAGTGGGCGGATCCGGTGACCGCCCTGTCGGAGCTGCACCGCGTGCTCAGGCCGGGCGGACGGTACTGCGTCTCCGACCTGCGCCGGGACGTCGACCGGACGACGTTCCAGTTCATGAAGGCGAACATCGCGGCCGACATGCGGCCGGGCTTTCGCACCTCGATCCGGTCCTCGTACGTCAAGAGCGAGATCGAGGAACTGCTGCGGGGCACCGCGCTCGACACGGCCGTCGTGACGGAAGTGCAGATGGGGATCGTCATCACAGGCAGGAAGGAAGCGCCATGAACGCACTCGCGGGAAGTTCGCCGGCCATCACCGCCACGCGCGACGGTCGCTTCCCCGACCGCGCCGGTTTCGACCGCTCCTGGGAAGAGATCCTCCAGGCGTCGAGCCTGTGGCGCGACCTCGACTGCGGCCGGTACCTGTCGGCCTGGTGCGGATACGCACCGGATCACGTCGTCGAGAAGTTCGCGGGCGTCAACCACGTGGGCATCTACATGGGCGACTACGACAACGACGACGAGGTGTTCGCCTGGAACGCCTACCTGAACGACCACCGGGCGTCCGGACTGGTCACCACGGTCGAGATGGGTCCGTCGTACATCTCCCCCCGGCAGTACGGCACGCCGGGATGGTGGAACTCGATCGTGCTCTCCGACGGACGGGTCATCGAGATGTTCGCCTGCCGCCGGTTCGGTCCCTGGGCAGAGCGCCCCGCGGGCGAGCGGGGGCGTCTCATGTCGCACGTCGCCATCGACGTGCACACCGACGCCGATGTCCGCTACCTCCTGGACGTCCTCGACCGAGACGTCGACCAACTCGAGAACATCGCGTTCACCGAGGCGGACGAACTCGGCCACACCTACGGGCACGTCCGCAACAACGACAGCGGCTCCGTGCTCGAGATCGTCCACCAGGCGCCGCGCGGCGGAACGGGGCACGGCGATGGCTCTCATTGAGATCTCGCCGTACTCCGGTGAGCACTGCGAATCCACCGCGCTGCTCAACATGCTCCGCAACCACGACATCGAGCTGAGCGAGCCGCTGATCTTCGGGCTGGGCCAAGGCCTGTCGTTCCTGTACTGGCACTCGAAGCAGATGCCGAGCCCGTTCCTCGCCGGCCGGGTCAAACCCGACCACCTCATGCGCAACGTGGCCGAGGCACTCTCGCTGGAGCTGCGGTCCCAGGAGACGACCTCGGCGGCGAAGGCCGAGGCCACGCTGGTGAAGGCGCTCGACGAGGGCGATGTGGTGGGGCTCAAGCTCGACCGCTACCACCTCGACTACGCCCGGGAGAACCACCACTTCGCCGCGCACTACGTCGCCTGCATCGGCTACGAGGGAGACAGGTTCGTCGTCGTCGAGACCCGGACACTCGGTGTCCGGTCGACGTCACGGGAGAGCCTGGCCCGCGCCCGGTGCGCCAAGGGGCCGATGTCCTCGCGCAACCTGTCGGTCCGGGTGGATCCGAGCGGGTACGACGAGTCGGTCCTCGCCAAGGCCTGCCAGACCTCGATCCTGGCCACCGCACGGGAGTTCCTGACCCCGCCGATCACCAACATGGGCTACAAGGGCATCGCGAAGGCCGGCTCGCTCATGCGGGGGTGGCACGACCGGCTCGACCGTCCCGTCGAGGGGATGGCCGCCGTCGGCACCAGCATGGAGGAAGGCGGAACGGGCGGTGGCCTCTTCCGGACGCTGTGGGCGCAGTTCCTCGAGGAGGCGCACGAGCTGACCGGCATCGAGGCCTACGACGAACTCGCCGTCGAGTACCGGCGCATCGCCGGATGCTGGACGGACGTGGCCGACCTGCTGCGCGACGCAGACGAAGCCGGCGCCCGGCGCTCACTCGACGAGGCGGCGTCGATCGTGGCGGGCCTCGCGGCCGAGGAACGCACGGCGATGGCGCGGCTGGAGGAGACGTCCCGATGACCACCCTCGCCCAGCGGACGCACGACCCGCGCAGCAGACTGCGCGACACCCTCGTCTCCCGCGTCGACATCGCGCACAAGGTCGCCGCGGTCACCTCGCTGGACCGGAAGGGACTCGACGCGTGGGTGGCGGAGGCACTCGCCGCGACCGTGGAGCACGCCTGCCGCAACTCACCGTTCTACGCCGGTTCCGTCCCGGCCGACGTCGCCCGAGCGGCCGTGCAGGGCCGTCCGGACGCGTTCGAGGCCCTCCCGTTCACCAGGCGGGAGCACCTCTCGGCCGCCTACCCGCTCGGCATGCTCGCCGTGCCGCGGCGCGAGGTGATCCGGTTCGACGAGAGCTCCGGTACCGGCAACGGGCGCCCGATCGCCGCGTTCTTCACGATGGCGGACTGGCTGGAGAACAACCTCACTGTCGCCGGGCTGCTGTCCGCCGTGCTCGACGAGCGGGACGTCGCGGCCATAGCCGTCCCCTACGAGCTGGCCGGGGTGGGCCAGGACCTCGACCGTGCCATCGAGATCCTCGGCTGCACGATCGTGCCGCTCGGTGCGGCCTCCCCGTCCTGCACTCCGGACCGGATGGTCGACGCCCTGCGGCGTTCGGGCGCGACCACACTCGTGTGCTCCGGAACGCGCGCCCTGTTCCTCGGCGAGATCGCCCGCCGCCGCGGCATCGACCCGCGGCGCGACCTCGCCGTCTCGAAGATCCTCATGGCGGGGGAGGGGGCGTCGCCGGCCAAGAAGCGGCGCCTGGCCGACCAGTGGGACGCCGTCGCGTACTCGATGTTCGGCATGACCGAGACCAACACGCTGGCCATGTTCTGCCGCGAGCGCGAGCTGCACCTGGTCGAGACACGGACGTTCTTCGAGGTGGTCGATCCCGAATCAGGCCGGCGGCTGCCGGACGGCTCCGTCGGTGAGCTGGCCGTGACCACGCTGGCGAGCCGGGCCATGCCGCTGCTGCGCTACCGCACCGGTGACGTATGCCGGATCGAGGCGGCGCCGTGCCGCTGCGGATCCCCGCTGCGCCGGCTGCAGCACCGCGGCCGGATCGGTGACCGGATCCCGGTCGGTGACCGCTGGACCTCCCAGCTGGAGATCGAGGACATCGTCCTGAGCGCCATGACCACCGGGCCGTACTACTTCGCCTTCGACATCGACGGCGACGTCCTGGAGATCGCCCTGCCGCCCTCCAGCGCCGACGAGGCGACCCGGGCGGCGATCACGGCCGGTGTCCGGGACCGTCTCGGTGCGTCCACCCGATTCGGCCCACTGGACACCGACCGGTTCGAGACGACGCTGCGCACCTCGGCCAAACCGACGATGCGCAACTTCAGTGCCTACGGGGGAGGAGGGGCTGCCGGTGAGGGTTGAACTGCCGCTTCCCACGCGCGTTCCGATCGACGGGCGCTTCGAGATCGACGACACCTGCATCGACTGCAAGCTCTGCAACGACCTGGCGCCCGACAACTTCGACGCGGACCTCGACAACGACGTCCACTACGTGTGCAAACAACCAGAGACGACCGACGAGCTCGAACGGGTCCTCGACGCATTCGACTCCTGCCCCACCGAATCGATCCGGTACTCAGCGGCACCCAGCGAGGAGTGATGGCGCAATGTCAAGCCTGGACGACCCGGTAGCGGCCGACACGTGCGCCGGCGGACGGAAGACGACCGAACTGGGACCGGTGGCCGAGAGCTACGACCAGCTGCACCGCATCGACCTGCTCGGTGAGGCGCGGGCCGCACGAGGAGTGCCCGAGGGCACCTACGACTCGACGGTGTGCGCCGTCCTCCAGGCGTCGGAGGTGTGTCTGCTCAACCTGGCCCGGCTGGCCGGACGGACGCAGCGGTGCCTCCTGGCCGACGACATCCCGGCCGCCTCCCGCTATGTGCAGTGGGCCGTCGGGTTCCACCGGCTGCTGCGCAGGCTCGGCACGGTGATGTTCGACGCCCGCAGCGTCTTCGGAGCCGGCGCGACCGTCGGGACCGCGGCCGTGAGCATCTCCGAGTCCGCCGGCTACGCGGCCTACGTGGAGTCGCTGCGGGGACTGGAGGACGTGGCCAAGGGCTCGCTGCTGGCAGGCGCGCCCGAGCTGACCCGCACCACCATCGCCACCAAGAGCATCGACGACTCGCTGTACCGGGTGCTGCACGGCATCCGGACCGGCTGTCACGACGCGACCAAGTGGGAGAGCGACCTCACCGCCGTACCCATCGGGGTGAGCCGGAGCACCGACGAGCTGATCTCCGCCGAGACCCTGGCGCGGGCGGTCGCCGCGACGGAGCTGAACGCGGCCACCATGCACGGTGAGTTCGTCGCCCTCCACCAGGTCCCGGAGATCCTGTGCGCCGAGGCGAACGACCACCTCGAAGTCGCCGTCCGGGCGATCCGCGCCAAGGAGCTGAGCCGGGCGGCGCAGCACCTGATGGCCTGCCGGGAGCTGCTCGATCCGGTGGTCGAGGCGCAGCGGGTGATGGCCGAGCACCTGGCGACGGGGGAGTACCACGGCTTCCGGACCAACCTGGGGCCCGCGAGCGGAACCCACTCCCTGGCGATCAAGCAGCACATGTTCCGGGACCTGTTCAAGCACATGTGGAACGACCTCGAAGCATGGCTGCGCTCGCTCGGCGAGTCGTCGCTCGAGGAGACCCTCCGGGACATCGACGCACGCCGCCACGACGACCCCGAGGCGTGGCAGCGGCACACCCTGGTCGACCAGGCGTTCAAGCTGCACTCCGCCCATCAGCAGTGGCGGCACGAGCACCTGCACATGCCGCGCAACTGCCTGGGCAGCGGCGGCACCAAGTCCATGATCGGCATTCCGGACGGGCCCCAGGCCGTCTACAAGATGCGGGACGCGGCCAACGCCCAGCACTCCCTGGCCACGATCCACCGGGCACGCCGGACACCCCTGACGAACGCCGTGCCGGACTCGCCCCTGGCCAAGCTCATCACCGATCCCAGCTCCCTCGACTCCGAGCTGATGCGGGTCGTGGGCGAGGCGACACGCGAGTACTTCCCGCAAGTGCAGGAGCAGAGCTACCAGCCCTTCCGGTCGGGAGCGGCCGAGCGGAACCCGTAGGAGCGCGGACGGTGACCACCACAGGACCCACGGCCTCTGACAACGTCATGCCCACCGACGAGACCACCCTCGTGCCCGGTTCCCCCGCCGGAGCCCGGCGGGGGGCCGAGTACATCGCCAGCCTCAAGGACGACCGGGAGGTCTGGTGCGACGGACGCCGGGTCGACGTGACCTCGGACCCGGGCTTCCGGCCCATGCTCACCACGCTGGCCGGCCTCTACGACGCCCAGCACCTGCCCGACCGGGCGGACGAGATGCTCCACCGGTCCAAGACCTCCGGCAACCTCGTCAGCCTGTCGTACTCGGCGCCGGCCGACCGGGACGACCTCAGCCGCAAGTGGGGCAACTCCCACCGGTGGGCACAGGCCTCCTACGGTCAGCTCTCCCGGATACCCGACTTCATGTCGAACGTTGTGGTCGGCCTGTACGACTACCGGTACGAACTGGCCGAGGTGAACCCGGAGTTCGGGAGCAACGCGGAGAACTACTACCACTACTGCCGTGAGCACGACCTCACGCTGACGCACGGCCTGGGCGACCCCCAGATCGACCGTTCCTCGACCCCGGCGGACCGGCCGGAACTGGGTCTGCGGGTGGTGCGACGGGGCGCCGACGGCATCGTCGTGCGGGGAGCCAAGCAGATCGCCACCCTGGCGCCCTACGCCCACGAGGTGCTCATCTACCTCTCGCCCGCGAACTACCTGCGCGAGGACCCCAGCTACGTCTGCTGGTTCGCCGCCCCACTGGCGACGCCGGGCCTGCGCGTCCTGTGCCGCAAGTCGTACGTCGACGGCTCGGGCGGCCTGTCCGCGCACTACGACGAGCAGGACGCCATGCTGGTGTTCGACGACGTGTTCGTCCCGATGGACCGGGTGTTCCTGCTCGACGACGCCCAGGCGGCCGTCCGCGGCTTCGGCGAGCTGAACAAGTGGTCGCTGTACACCGGTCAACTGCGCTACTACCACCGGCTGCGCACCATGCTCGGTGTCGCGTCGCTGCTGGCCCAGGCGATCGGCGTCGACAAGTTCCGGCAGGTCACGGATCTCCTGGGCGAACTCACCTCGTACGTCGAGATCGTACGGCTGGGCCTGGCCGCCATCGACGACGAGGCCCGGCCCACCCCCTCGGGCCTGCTCGCCCCCGGCTCGACGGCCGCGCTCGACGCCGTGGCCGGCCGCTTCTCGACGCGGGCCTCGGAGATCATCCGGCAGATCGGCGCGTCAGGTCTGATCATGCAGCCCTCGGAGGCCGACCTGGGCACGTCCGAGCTGCGCACGGTGCTGGACACCTACATGTGCGGACGCGACATGGGCGTGGACGAGAAGTCCCGGATCTTCCGGCTCGCCGCGGATCTGACCGTCGACCGGTTCGGGATGCGCCAGGAGCTGTACGAGACGTGGAACCGCGGTGATCCCGCCCGGGTGCGCTCCATGCTCTACGCCCGGTATCCCGACCTGCGGCGCTGCGAGACCCAGGCCCGCGACCTGGCCGAAGGGCGGAACGACACCACATGATTCCGGACAGCATTCGGCTCGAGGGAGTCACGACCCACAACCTCAAGTCGGTAGACGTCTCCTTCCCCAAGGGAAAGCTGGTCGTCGCGGCGGGCGTCTCGGGGTCGGGCAAGTCCTCCCTGGTCATCGACACACTCTTCGAGCACTCGAAGACGCTCTATCTGGGGGCCCTGTCCAGCAAGTCCCTCGACATGGGCGACGGCGACTACCAGTTCGACCGGATCGCGGGGGCACAGCCGCCGGTGGCACTGCGCCAGCGCGACGGGGGCTACTCCAACCCCCGCTCGACCGTGGGGACCCTGACCGGACTCGACGGTCTGTACCGGTTGCTGTTCGGCGCCGGCTCACGGCCGGTCTGCCCGGCCTGTCTCGGTCCGACCGGCGCGGACCTGTTCTGCGACGACTGCGGCTGCTTCGCCGAACCGCACTCCGCGAAGCACTTCAGCCCCAACCGCAAGGAAGGCAAGTGCCTCCAGTGCGACGGCATCGGCGAACTCGTCGGCTTCTCACTGGACAAGATCATTCCGGACCGGTCGAAGACGCTCACCGAGATCTGGGACGGCGCCGACCCCGGAACGTTCGCCGTTCCCAACGTGCGCAAGGCATTCGAGGCGATGGCCGCGGACATCGGCCTCGACCTCGACCTGCCGTTCGAGAAGCTGAGCCCCGAGCAGACCGAGCGGGTGCTGCACGGCTCGGACACCGTCTACACGCTCAAGATCCGCAAGGTCACCAACGACTTCCGCTTCGAGGGCATTCTGGGCTTCCTGGAACGGGCGTACCGCAACGCATCGTCGGCCGCCCGCAAGAACGCCTTCACCAACTACCTCGGACGGGACGTCTGTCCCGCGTGCAACGGGGGGAGGCTGCGTCCCGAATCGCTCAGGGCGACGGTGGCCGGGCACACCTTTCCCGACTTCCAGGGCGACGAACTGTCCCGGTCCATCGCCCGGTTGCGCGAAGGGCTCGCCTCCGGTGACGTACCCGCGCAGGTCCGTGAGCTGGCCACCGCGATCGTCAAACAGAGCGCGAACATCGAGGACGTCGGCCTCGGCCACCTGCAACTGCGCCGGCCGGTGACCACGCTCTCCGGCGGTGAGCTGCAGCGGCTGCTGCTCGCTCAGCACCTGGCCAGCGACCTGACCGGGGTCATGTACGTACTCGACGAGCCGACCGCCGGCCTGCACGAGGCCGACACCGGGAAGATCCTCGACTCACTGCGGCGGCTGCGCGACCTCGGCAACACGGTCATCGTCATCGAACACGACGAGTCGGTGATCCGCGCCGCCGACTGGATCGTCGAGCTGGGACCCGGAGCCGGATCGCGCGGCGGCGAGATCGTCTTCGAGGGCCGCTTCGCCGACCTGCTGAAGTCCGGTGACTCACCGACGGCCACCGCGATGGCGTCGGACGGACCGGCGCGCACGAGGACCGACCTCACCGGCGCGTCCTGGCTGGAGATAAGCGGCATCACGCGCAACAACGTGGTCGACCAGACGGCGAAGTTCCCGCTCGGCGCCCTGACGTGCGTCTCCGGCGTGTCCGGCGCGGGCAAGAGTTCACTGGTGGCCGGCGTCCACGCCGCGGTCTCCCGGGCCCTCGCCCACCGGTCGACGGGCACGGACGCCGAGACCTCCGGTATCGAGGGCGCCGAAGCGCTTGACGACGTCATCTACGTCGAGCAGCGCCCGATCGGCCGCTCCAGCCGGAGCACGCTCGTCACCTACATCGGGGTCAGCGACCACATCCGCGACGCCTTCGCCGCCAGCCCGGACGCGGTCGAACGCGGGCTCGGGCGCGGCGAGTTCAGCCCGAACGTCGCCGGCGGACGGTGTGAGTCCTGCAAGGGGCTCGGGCTGGCCGAGATCGAGATGACCCTGTTCAAGAGCGAGTTCATCGTCTGCCCGGAGTGCGAGGGCCGCCGCTTCCAGGAGCACGTACTCGAGGTGCGGTTGGACGGCAGGAACATCCACGACGTGCTGTCGATGACCGTCGAGGACGCCCTCGAATGGTTCGACGCCACGAACAGCGCCAAGGTCGTCCAGGCGCTCGGCGTGCTCAGCGAGTTCGGCCTGGGGTATCTGCAACTCGGCTGCTCGACGACCACACTGTCCGGTGGCGAGGCGCAACGGCTCAACCTGGCCGGTGAGCTGCTCAAACAGCGCCGCAGCCGGACGCTGTTCATCTTCGACGAGCCGACCCGGGGCCTGCACAGCGCCGACATCCGCCATCTGCTGGCCCTCTTCGAGCGGTTGATCTCCACCGGCAACACCATCGTGGTCATCGAGCACGACGTGAAGGTGATCGCGATCGCCGACTGGGTGATCGACCTGGGCCCCGGCGCCGGCCGCGAGGGCGGCCGGGTGGTGCACAGCGGGACGCCGGAGGAACTCGCCGACAACCCGGACAGCGTGACCGGCCGGTTCGTCCGCCGGCCGGGTGAGGAACCCGTGGCGGAGACGACGACGCACGGACCCGCGGCAAGCGGGCGGCCGGACACGGCACCGGACCTCGGGGTCATCGGCGAGCTTCTGCCGCGGGCCGTGACGGTGGTCGCCGGCACGGCACGGCACTCCCGGCGGCAGGGGCCCACACCGTACGGGCTGGTGATCGGCTCGCTGACGGTCGTCTCCGACGAACTCGCCCTGATCGGCTTCCTGGTGCGCTCGGACAGCACCAGCTGGAACGCCATCGCGGACAGCGGCCGGTTCTGCGTCAACATCCTCGGCGAGGACCAGCACGCGGTGTCCGAGGCCTTCTCCCAGGGCAGGCCGGACGGCCGCTTCGACGCGCTGGCGTGGACGCCGTCGGCCAACGGCTGCCCCCGGCTGTCCGGCGCCCTCGGCGCCATCGACTGCAGCCTGAAGTCGGTCTACCGGATCGGCGACCACGAGTTCGTCCTGGCCACGGTCGTCAGCATCGACATGGAGTCCGGCACCGGCCGCCGGCCCCTGCTGCGGGGCGAACAGGGCGACAGCGCCCTCGACGACTACGGGTGGCGCCGGTTCGCCCGGGAAGCGGAGGCCAGGTGACGACGGCCACGTCCATCGCGACGCACTACGAGCAGTTCCTGCGACTGCTCACCAGTGACGCCCCCGACCCGGCGCGGACCCCCGCCGCGGCGGCCGGCCGTGACACGGTCCGCGCCCGCTACGGCGAACGGGTCGATCCCTCGGGCGGAGCACAGCCGATCCTGCTGACCCGTGACGAGTGGATACGGAACCAGATCGACCTCACGCTGGCGCTGGGACGGCTGCTGACCGACGACGACGTCGTGGTCTCGGCGGTGCCCTACGAACTGTCGTTCATCGGCGCCGAGGTGGACCGTGTGGTCGAGATGGTCGGCGCCTCGGTGATCAGCGTCGGGACGAGCGGGACCATCTGCCCGATGTCCCGGCTGCTCGGGCTGATCGAGCAGTACCGGGTGACGGTCCTGGTGTGCTCGGCCGGCTTCGCCGCGGAGCTGGCGAGCCTCGCGGTGTCGCTGGGGAAACGGCCGGAGGACTCGACGATCCGGACGATCGTCTGCGCGGGCGAGGCCTGCTCCACCGAGCGCCTCGACCGCATCGGAACCGCCTGGGCGGCGAGGACATCGGCGCTGTACGGGACGCCGTCAGCGCCGACGGTCGCCGTCGCGTGCGACCGCGGCGCGCTGCACCTGTGCGACCACCGGCTCCGGGCGGAGGTCCGCGGCGGCCCGCGCGGCGAGCTGCTGCTGGACGGCGTACCGACCGGCGAGGCCGTCGAGCTGTGGCCGGCGGACCGCCGCTGCGACTGCGGCTCCGCGAGCCGCGTCCTGGTGCCCCTGGGCAGCGCGGCCTCCGTGGTACGCGGGCCGGACGGGCTGGTCTCGGCGCTGGACGTGGAGCGGATCGTGTTCGGCCACAGAAGGCTCGCACCGCACTTCGCCTGCGCCGTCCGGGACGGCGTCTTCCACGTGACCTGTGCCGTGGCCGACCGTCGGGCGGTCGACGAGGGCGCGCTGCGGCGCGCGATCCGCAGCGGCATCGGCGAGGCGCTCGGGGTCGAGGCCGAGGTCACGGTCGTCGGCGTGCAGGACTGGAGTACCGCCACGTCATGACCCGCACCCGGCCGTGGCACCCAGTCGCCGCGGCCGATCCACCGGTGGCATCTCGAGGAGACAAGACGCATGAGGGTAGCGGTAGTACAGACCCAGTGGGTCGACGATCACGAAGACGGCCTGCGCAACGCCTACCAGGCCATCGAGGACGTCTGCGGCGCCGGCGACATCGATCTGGTGTGCTTTCCCGAGTTCCTGCTCGGCCCGCCGTGGTACATGCCGGGGCAGGACGGCCTGAAAGGGCGGACCGACACCCCGATCCCGGGACCGGTCGTCGACGGCTTCCAGTCCCTGGCCCGCAAACTGAACACGTACATCCTGCTGGGATCGCTCGTCGAGGACATGCAGGACGGCATGTATCGGAACACGTCCCTGCTGATCGGCCGGCAGGGTGTCATCACCGGGCGCGCCGTCAAGGCACACGCCTTCGGCAACGAGATGGTGGTGTGCCGCCAGGCGGACTCGCTCGGCGTGCTGTCGACCGAGTTCGGGCGGATCGGCATCGCCGTGTGCTCGGACTTCTGGATCCCCGAGGTCGTCCGGATGCTGGCGCTCGCCGGGGCGCGCACGGTCTTCGTGCCGGGCGGGACGCTGGGGCAGAACCAGCCCCTGATGGTCAACGCCCTGCGCACGACGGCGTACCTGAACGACGTCAACATCGTCTACGCGAGTTCCGTCGGCGTCGTCCGCGGCAAGCGCGGCGACCGGCTCGTGGAGATCCACTTCGCCGGCACCAGCCTGGTCGCCACCCCGGAGGGCGTCATCGCGCAGGCCGGCAGCGACCGGCCCGAGACCCTCGTCGCCGACATCGACGCGCCCGCCGGCGGCGACGGCCGCCGCTGGCAACGACTGCGACGGCCCGACGCCTACCGGGCGCTGCTCACCCCGTACGCCGGAGCGGACCGGGATCTCGCGGCCGAACTGCGGGCGAGCCTGACCGGCGGCGGCCCGGACCGGGGACGGCCCGCCGCCGCGACCAGCACACGTGAGGGGACTCGTCCGTGACCATCTTCGTAGCGCAGCACGCCCGCCGGGCGACCCCTGAGGCGACGGCCACCGCCGTACTCGACGACCTCGACGGCCGGGTGACCGACGAGGCGTCGTTCGTCGTCCTGCCCGAGAACGCCTTCACCACCGGCGGCGACGTCCAGGCGCTGCCCTCACCGCTGCGGGAGCGGTGTCTGGAACGACTGACGGCACTGGCGCGGACCCGCGGTGCCTACGTGCTCACCGGCTCCTGGGCCGAGGAACGGCCCGGTGGCACCCTGGCGCAGGTGTCCAGGCTCCTGGACCCGAGCGGATCGGAGTGCGCCCGGGTGGAGCGGCCCGTCCTCGCCGACGGTACGACCGGCACCGGCGACGACTTCCCGGTCGTCGAGACGTCGTTCGGCAAGGTCGGGGTGCTCCTCGGACCCGACTTCTGGCTGGTCGAACCGCCGCGCATCGAATGCCTGGCCGGAGCGGAACTGCTGCTGGCCGCCGGATCCCTCGACGGCGGGCAGCAGGCGTCGCAGCGCGCCGCGGTGTGGGGCATCGCGACCCTCAACACCGTCGCGGTCGCCTTCGCCGGTGCGCTGAGCGAAGGCTGCGGCGGGGGCAGCGCCGTGGCGGCGCCCGAGGGGTTCGTCGCCGAGGCGGGCGCCGACGAGGGCGTCATCGAGGCGCCCTGGGACGTCGAGCGGATCCGGCGGCTGCGCGAACCCGACCTGCGTTTCCAGCAGACCCTCTGGTTCGGGCTGTGGGCGCGCCGGACGGAGCTGTACACGGACCTGACGGCGCAGGTGAGTTGAGATGCGAGAAGCCGGTGCTCCCGCCTCCGAGGTCCGACGGCGGATCGCGACGGAGCTGGCGGACGACGTGCCGTGGAACAGGGTGCTCAATTCGATCTGCACGGAACCCCATCCGCTGGGTGTGGAGATGGCGTCCGCCACGGCACACACCAACCTCGGGGACGTGCGCATCTTCCGCGGCACCAAGCGGATCGAGCGCAAGGTCGTCGAGTCGTTGCTCGATCTGCTCGGCAACCCCGCGGGGTCGGGAAGCCTGGTCTCCGGAGGGACCGAGGCGAACCTGATCGCGATGCTGGTGGCCCGTGAGTCGGCGCGTGCCCGGGGCCGGCTGACCGACCGGCCCGAAGTCGTCGTCAGCAGCACCGTGCACTTCTCCTTCACCAAGGTCTTCGGCCTGCTGGGGCTGACCCCGGTCGTCGTGCCGGTCGACGACACCCTGCGGCTGCCGGCCGGCGAGGTGGCCCGGCGCATCGGCGAGCACACCGTGGCGGTCGTGGCGACGGCGGGCAGCAGTGAGTTCGGCGTCGTCGACGCGGTCGACGAGATCGGACCGGTGGTGGCGGGACGGGGCGTGCACCTGCACGTGGACGCGGCCACCGGCGGTTTCATCATCCCGTTCGCCCGGGAACTCGGCCACGACCTCCCCCAGTTCGACTTCACCGTCGACGGCGTCGACTCGATCACCATCGACCCGCACAAGTACGGACTGGCCAACGTGCCGGCCGGGGCGATCCTGTTCCGGGGCGCACAGGACGCCGGACGGTTCGCGGTCGATTCGTTCTTCATCGACACGCCGGTCCACCACACCTTCCTCGGCACCCGGCCGGGCTCCGCCGCGGTGTCGACCTACGCGGTGCTGGAGCACCTGGGGCGCGACGGCTTCCGCGACCTCACCCGTATCAACTACGAGGTGACGAAGTACCTGGTGGACGGGTTGCGCGCGGCGGGGCACGAGCTGTTCACCGAACCGCAACTGAACATCGTGGTGGTCCAGATGCCGCACGCGGCGCGGATCTCGCAGCTGCTGGAGTCGCGGGGCTGGATCGTCTCCACCTCGAAGCGGTTCGGCGAGACCCTCCGGCTGGTCGTCACCCGGCATGTGACGGCCGAGATGGTGGACGAGTTCCTGCCCGAGCTGGAGCGGGCCTGTCGCGACGTCGCCGCCGAGGTGGCGCTGCGATGAGCCTCTTCCGTGGCGCCCGTACCCGGCTCGCCGCCCTGCAGATGCGCATCGAGCCCGGGCAGCGGGACGACAACCTGGCCCGGGCCGCGAAGCTGCTGTCCGCCGCGCGGGAACGCGAGGCCGACCTGGCGTGCCTGCCGGCCACCTTCGCCACCGGCCTCAACTTCCCCACGCTGCGTACCGACGCGACCGCCGAGGACGGTCCGGTCGTCGAGTTCCTCGCGGAGCAGGCCCGCACCCTCGGCATGCACATCGCGGCGGGCGTGCTGCTGTCGGCCGGGCGGGACGTCTTCGACGCCGCCGTGCTCGTCGGTCCCGGCGGCTCCCCGCTCGGCTGGTACCACCGTGCCTGCGTATGGGCGGGCGAGTCCGAGTACATCTCCACCGGCTCACCCGGCGAGGTGATCGACACACCCGTCGGGCGGATCGGCCTGCTGGTGAGCTACGACCTGCGGTTCCCCGAGGCGAGCCGGCAGTACCTCGCCCAGGACGCCGACCTCGTCGTCTGCGTGGCGAACCTCTTCGGGCCGTTCTCGCACCCGTTGCGCTCCCTGTGCCGGGCGCGGGCCGCCGACAACGAGTGCGCGCTGGTGCTGGCCAGCGGGGTGGGGGAGAACCGCTTCGCGAACATGCCCTACGTCGGCCGCAGCATGATCGTCGACGGTCTGGTGCAGGACGCCCGGCAGGACCCGGAGGCGGACGTCCTCGCCGAGGCCGCCCCGGGCGGCCGGGAAGCGGTGATCGACGCGGACGTCCACTGGCGGCAGCGCCGGAAGGTCCGCGCCGGGCTGCCCTTCCACGACGACCTGCGCTCGACCTGGACCACGATCCACAGGGGGCGCGCCTGATGAGGGCAACGCGTATGCAGCCGGAGTCCGGGTGGCTCGGCGACGTGCTCGGCCTTGTCGTCATGGACATGCGGCAGTTCTTCGACAACCGTCTCTTCGCGGTGTCGACGCTGCTGACGTCGGTGTCGATGGTGCTGGCGTTCGGGGCGGCGACCGACCAGATGGTGAGCCCGGCGCCGACGGCCGCCAACTACTTCGGCTTCGTCTTCCCCGGCATCATCGGCGCCGGGATCATGTTCAGCTGCACCTACACCGTCGGCTACACGGTCATCATCGACCGCAACCGCCGCACGATCGAGGACCTGATCCTCTCACCGCTGTCGTACTCGGGGTTCCTGCTGGCCCGGATCGTCGGTGTGGTGCTCAAGTGCCTGTTCCAGTTCGTGCTGGTGCTCCTGCTCGGCGTCGGGGTCTTCGACGCCCGGATCGAGTCGGTGCCGCTGTTCGTACTGGGCTTCCTCACCGCGTGCACGGCCTTCGCCGGGCTCGGGATCCTCATCGCGACGTACACCAACGAGATCTCGTTCCCGGCGGTCGTGAACATCATCGTCATCCCGCTCATGTACTTCGCCGGCATCTTCTTCCCGCTGGACAACCTCGGGACGCTGGGCGACGTGTTCGACAAGCTCCCCCTCTCGGTGCACGTCGACATCTTCCGCGCCGCCACCTCGCCGGACGTCTCGGCCACCGGGGCGTCGGTGCTGGCGGTGGCCTACTCGTTCCTGGCCCTCGGTGTCGCCGCCTGGGCCTTCCGCAGGAGGATCGGCCATGGCTGACAGCACGAGGACCACAGCGCCGGTCCTGTCCGTGTCCCGGCTCGACCACCGGGTGAGCCCCGACTTCGCCTTGTGCTCCCTCACCTTCTCGGTGCACGCCGGCGAGGGCGTGGCCGTCATCGGCACCAACGGCGCCGGGAAGACGACGCTCATCCGGCTCGTCGCCGGCCTGCTGCGCCCGTCCGGCGGCGAGGTGCGCGTCTGCGGCACCCCGCCCCGCCGCTGGGGGCAGGTCGGCCGCCACATCGGGTACGTCCAGCAGGCCAAGGACCTCCCGGACGGCGTCAGCGTGGAGACGTACGTCAAGCATCAGCTCAAGCTCCGGCGGGCCGACCCCGGCCGGTACGAGGAGCTGATCGCCCTGGCCGATCTGGAGCAGTACCGCCACCGGTACGTGCGCAGTCTCTCCGGCGGCAGCCAGCGCAAGCTGCACGTCATCTGCGCCGTGGCCCACCGGCCCGACCTGCTGATCCTCGACGAGCCGACCACGGGCCTGGACCCCACGGCACGCGAGACGCTGCTGGAGCTGCTGGGCAGCCTGAAGAAGGACGGCGTCGGCGTGCTGTTCGCCAGCCACCACCGCGACGAACTGGTCGCGCTGGCCGACTCCGTCGTCGTGCTCCACCAGGGCCGCCAGATCCAGGACGCCTCGCTCGACGCCGTCACCCGGTGGGGCGAGCGCTCCAGCCTGGTCCTCGAAGCCTTCACCGACGCGCACCTCGCACCGCTGCACGACTGGGCCGGGCAGCAGGCACGGACCGGCGGGCCGATCCGCTGCGTCCGCACCGACGACCGGGGCGTGCGTCTCGACCTGACCGGCGGTGACCACCGGGGCACCCTGGCCGAGGTGGTCGCCCGGGCCCACGCCGCCGGCCTCGCACTGCGCTCCGCCTCCTACTTCCAGCCCACTCTGGCGGACGTCGTCCGTTCCATCGTCGACCGAGTCGAACCGGAGGACATCGCATGAGCATCACCACCACGACCACGAGCATGCCGTTCTGGAAGGAGTACCCGGAGCGCGACAGCGAGTGGGTGCGGCAGTACCCGACGAAGCACGTGCCGGTCGACGAGGAGGAGGTCTTCGCCCGCAAACCCATGGGCGTGTACGTCCACATCCCGTTCTGCAACCGGCTCTGCTTCAGCTGCCCGTACATCAAGCACCAGACCGACCGGGACCTGACCCGCACCTACCTGGAAGCGCTGAAGACGGAGATCACCAACTACGCCGAGCGGCCCTACATCCAGGACCACGTCATCACCCTCGGCTACATCGGCGGCGGTACCCCGACCGCGCTGACCGCCCCTCAGCTCGACGACCTGCTGGGCCACATGTTCAGCAGCCTGAACGTCGAGGAGGGCGCGGACTTCTCCATCGAGACCACCCCCGTCGACATCACCGAGCGCAAGGCCACCGTCCTGCTGGAACGCGGCATCCGGCGCATCAGCCTCGGGGTGCAGACGTTCGTGCCGGAGGAACTGAAGAACATCGGCCGCCCGAACGACCCCGAGATGCTCAAGGAGAGCATCCGGCTGCTGCGGCGGTGCGGCTTCGAGAACATCAACATCGACCTGATGCACGGCATCAACGGGCAGACGATGGAGAGCTGGGAGCACAGCCTCGACGTCGCCATCGAACTCGGCGTCACCTGCGTCTCGTTCTACACGTACATGGAGTTCGCGCAGGTGTCCACCAAGCGCAGGAAGCTGCCGCCGGTCCCGGAGAAGGCCGTGGTCGACGACATGTTCCTGTTCGCCGCGGAGAAGCTGACCCGAAACGGCTTCCTTGGCTACTACGGCGACTGCTTCGCCAAGCCCGGCTACCAGCCCAAGTACGGCGAGACGTCCTGGAGCGAGGACATCCCCATCATCCCGCTCGGCCCCACCGCCACCGGCCACCTGCGCGATCACTGGTACTTCAACGAGCCCGACATCGGCCGCTACATCCAGACGGTGATGGAGGGCCGCCTGCCGATCTCCATGGGCAAGCACATCACCAAGCCGGAGGCGATCCGGCGGTCGATGGTCCTGGGCGTCAAGGCCGGGCGGGTCGACCGGGAGCGGTTCCGCCGCATCCACGGCGTCGACTTCATGGAGATGTTCCGCACCGAGATCGACGACCTGATCGAGAAGGAACTGATCACCGCCGACGAGAACGGCATCGAGGTGACCGGTCCGAAGGGCTGGTACTACCTGGACAACATCTCCAAGGCGTTCTACTCGCCGGAGTACCGGCGCTACCCGCAGCACCTGGGAGCGGACATCTCCGACTTCATCTCGCGCCAGCCGATCCCCCTGCAGCTCACCACGCGGCCCAAGGACGAGGAGACCGGCTGTGACCACTGAGACCCGACTGCTGAACCTGAGCGAGCGAGTACCGCAGGCGTCACCGCACGACGACATCGACAAGGTCCGCTTCTACGACCTCGGCATGCGCCGGTCCGCGCTGATGGCGTACAAGCGGCCGAGCGACCGCATCCTGGCCAACGTCCGCGAGGGGATGACCGACCTGGTCGAGGTCGGCTTCAACACCGGTCTGCTCTCGCTGCACGTGGCCGGCAAGCTGCCGGACCTGGCCGTGTCCGGGGTGGAGGAGAACCAGAACCTCGTGGACGTGGCCGAGGACAACCTGACGCTGGCCGTGTGGGCGAACAGCGCCGGTGACGTGGAGTTCGAGATGGCCAAGCTGAACCGGCTGCCCTTCCCGGACGACTCCGCCGACGTCGTCTTCTCGTTCTCCTCGCTGCACCGCTGGCGCCGGCCGGTCGAGACGCTGAAGGAGTGCGCCCGCATCTGCAAGCCCGACGGCGTGGTGATCATCGAGGACATGAACCGGCACGCGGAGGAAGGGCACATCACCTTCATCCTCCAGTTCGTGAAGGAGGGCGGCGAGGAGTTCATGCGCTCGTTGCAGGCCGCCTACACCCGGGACGAGGCGGCCGAGCTGCTCCGGGAGGCAGGCCTGACGGACTGGCAGGTGGTCGAGGAGGACCTCGGCCTGGTGATCTCCTCGCGTCCCCTCGAACCGGTGAGCATGTGATGCCCGGGATGAAGATCGCGGTGGTCCAGATGGAGTCGAAGCTCGGCAAGCCGGCCCAGAACCTGCGCCGCGCCGAGCACTACATCCGCGAGGCCGCCGGGCAGGGGGCGAACCTGATCTGCCTGCCGGAGGCGTTCTCCACGTCCGGCAACATCCTCGAGGTCGCGGACGTCTCGGTGCCCGTCCCGGGGCCGGAGACCGAGTTCCTGTGCGAGCAGGCGAAGCAGGCCGACGCATACCTCGTGGCCGGACTGCTGGAGCGCGGCGACGACGGCAAGTACTACAGCACATCGGTGCTGTGCGGCCCCGACGGCACGATGCTCGGCCGGTACCGGCGCGTGCACTGCCACGAACTGGAGGCCCGCTACCTCACCGGCGGAACGGAGTACCCCGTCTTCGACGTCGAGTTCGGACGCATCGGCCTGATGCAGGGCTACGACGTCAACTTCCCGGAGGTCGCGCGGGAGTACTGCCGCCGCGGAGTCGACGTCATCGTGTGCTCGGCGCTGGTGCCGGAGATGTTCGCGTACGTGGCGAACATGCGACTGCCGGTCCGGGCGGTGGACGCCGAATGCGTCGTCGCGTTCGCCTCCGGCATCGGCACCAACCTGTTCGCCGGATTCGGCTACATGGGGCGCAGCCAGATCCTGGCGGATCCGCTGTTCCTCGAGGCCGAACGGTTCGACTTCGTCGACGGCGACGAACGGATGGTGGACCTGGGCACGGAACCGGGCGTCGGCGTGGTCGAGGTCGACCTGGACCGCATGCGCCGCTACCGCGCGAAGGCCACCCTCAGCGGCGACCTGAAGCCGGCGACGTACTGGCAGCTCGAACGAGAGTGAAGGCCCATGCGCGTACTGCTCATCTCCACCAACAAGATCCGGGTACCGCGGCCGGCGCTGCCCATCGGCATGGCCTACATCAGCGCCGCGCTCAAACACGCCGGGCACCAGGTCGACGTCCTGGACCTGCTCTGGGAGTCCCGGGAACTCAAGGCGGTCCGGGAGAAGCTGACCGCCGAGACGTACGACGTGGTCGGCATCGCCGTGCGGAACCTGGACAACCTGACCTTCATCGATCCGGTCTTCTTCGGCCCGATGACCGAGAAGATCGTCCAGTGCGTCCGCAAGTACACCAGCGCCAAGGTCGTCCTCGGCGGATCAGGCTTCTCGGTCGAGCCGCTGTCGTTCTTCGAGTACGCCCAGCCGGACTACGGCATCGCGGGTGAGGGCGAGGCCGGCATCGTCCAACTGCTGGACCACCTGGAGTCCGGCGGGCCACTGGAGTCGATCTCCGGGCTCTGCTACCTCGACGAGAACGGCAGGTTCTGCCAGAACCAGTCGAGCCAGGCCTTCGACCTGGGCGCGCTGGAGCCCGACCGGTCCGTGTACGACCCCCGCTACTTCGAGGAGGGCGTCTCGGCGGCCTCCGACCTCACCCGCGATCACCAGCCGGCCATCGAGACCCTTCAGACCAAGCGGGGCTGCAAGCTCTTCTGCTCCTACTGCATCATCCGCAAGACCGAGGGCAAGGGCGACCGGTTCAAGGAACCGGCCGAGGTCGTCGGTGAGATCCAGCGGGCGATGGCGGACAACCCCGCCGTGCGCGAGTTCGAGATCGTCGACGCGACCTTCAACTACCCGATGGAGTACGCCGCCGAGGTCTGCGAGGAGATGATCCGCGCCAAGCTCGACGTGCCCTGGTACTGCCAGTTGACACCGAACGCGGTCACGCCGGAGTTCGTCGACCTGCTGCACGCGGCCGGCTGCATACGGGTGGACCTCGGCACCGACGCGCTCACCGACGAGGCCCTGGCGGACCTGATGAAGGGCTTCGACATGGCCCGGGTCCTGGAGATCGACCGCCTGTTCACGGCCAGCCCCATCGAGCACACCCACTGCGTCTTCCTCGGCGGGCCGGGCGAGACCCCGCAGGCGCTGAGGGAGTCCATCCGCTTCACCGAGCGGTACCTCAATCCGGCCCAGATCTACGCCAACCTCGGCATCCGGATCCTCAGCGGCACCAAACTGCAGCGCCAGGCCGTCAAGGCGGGCATCCTGCGCGAGGGCCAGGGCACCTTCGTCCCCGCCTTCTACGTGGAGCCGGCGATCCTGGCCGACCGGGACACACTGGACTTCGTCCGCAACGCCTACCTGAGCCACAAGAACTGGTACCTGTGGTGGGGCCTGGGCGGGCAGAACCTGGCGGACCGTTCGAGGGAGACCATCCAGGCCGTGGCCGACATGCAACAGGAGTACGAGTACGTCATGCAAGGCAAGCCCCGGCTGGAACGCGCACCGAAGCCGCTGCCGACCCAGCCGCTGAAACTCACGATCGGCACCCCGTGATCCATGTTCCAGCCGCCGCCGACGAACTGGCGAAGACACTCGCGGCGAAGGCCGACCCGGACTTCGCGACGCGTATGCAACGGTACTTCCCGCACGAGATCCGGGCCCTCGGCGTCAGCAACGCCGCGGTGGTCGAGACCGCCACGCACTACTTCCGCGAGCGGCCCGAGACCCCAGCGGCGACGCGGCTGCTCCTGGCGGAGGAGGTGCTGGCGCGCGCCGAGTACCACGAGGAGGTGCTGCTGGGCTTCGCGGTGCTGCACCGGGTCGCCAGGACCGGACTCGGCGGCGAACTGCTGGAACGCTGCGAGCACTGGCTGCGCACGTACGTGTCCAACTGGGCGCAGTGCGACGACCTGTGCCTGAAGCTGCTGTACCCGTTCTTCCTCGGTCACCTGGAGCTGATCCCGCGCACCCGGGACTGGGTCGGATCGGACGCCCCGTGGGCCAGACGCGCGGCGAACGTGGCCGTCGTGAAGTTCGTCCGGCGCAAGGTGGGCCGGACGGTCTTCGAGCTGCCGACGTCGCACGTCTTCGACAACTGCGTCCGGCTGATGCACGACGACGACGCCTACGTGCAGAAGGGCTCGGGCTGGCTGCTCAAGGTCACCGCGGAGGTACATCCCGACGAGGTGGCCGAGTTCCTGCGCACCTGGCACGAGGAGATGCCCCGCGACACGTTCCGGTACGCGGTGGAGAAGATGGACCCGCGGCTGCGGCGGTCCTTGATGGAACTGGGACAGAGGTGACGCCATGAAAGCGACCGGCCGCTACGTCCACCGGCGCGGCATCCACTGCGAGTCGGCCTGCCAGTGCGCCGTTCTCGCGGCCGGCGGGTACGAGGCGGACGAGGAGACTGTGTTCGGGCTGGACGGGGGCTTCGGGTTCTCTTTCTTCCCGGCCAACGGCAACACGCCGGACATCGTCGTCGGCAAGCAGGCGATCATGCCGCTGCGCGCGTCGCGGCTGATGGGCGTCGAGGTCGCCACGCACACGCCGAAGTCCGGAGCGGGCCTGGCCGAGCTGCTCGAAACCGCGCCGGCCGTCATGACCCGGGTCGACCTCGGCCTGCTGCCGTACTGGGGTCTGGCGGGGCGCTCCTCCTTCGGCGGGTACTTCGTGAACGTGGTCCGCCCCCTCGGGGACGACGCGTTCGAGGTGTCGGATCCGGCGTTCGACGAGCCCGTCCCGGTGAGCGCGGCCGAGCTGCAGGCGGCCCGGTCCAGCCGCGACTCGCCGCCGCTCAATCCGGACTGGAAGGTGTACGTCTTCGGCGCGCCGCGGCGCACTCCGCAGCTGGACCGGGTCGGCCCGGTGGCCGTGCGTACTCTGTGCCGCGAGATCCTCAAGCCGGGCAGCCGGAACCTCGGCATACCCGGCATGAGGTCACTGGCCACGACGGCGCCGTCCTGGCCGGAGTCCAAACGCGGTGAGGTCGAGGACGTGGACCTGTACGGCCGGGTGATCCACACCGACGCGCTGGCGCGCCAGCTGCTGCACCTGGGCCGGCAGATCGAGTCGTTCGGCACCGGCGGCGGACTGTTCCGCCCGATGATCGGCCGCTACCTGCACAGGGTCGCCGACAGCACCGGCGAGGCACGCTACGCCGAGGCGGCCGAACGGTTCCTCGACAGCGGCCGGCTGTGGTCGAACCTGGGATCCGCACTCCTGACGGCGGGGACCGTCACCGCGCGCGGCGATCTCAAAACGCTCGTGGACGCCGTGGCGGACACGGCGCGGTCCGCGATGGACGTCGAGAAGCGGGCGCTGACCGCCCTCACCCCTCTGTAGACGCGAGGCCGAGACATGCCGACCGAGGACGAGACCGTACTGCTCCAGGGCCCCCGCCACTGGAACGAGCACGCCCGCCGGCGTCGGGCGCAGGGCCCCTTCCGCCCCGACCTGCGCAAGGCGGAGCTGCACGGCGCCGACCTGCAGGGCGCCGAACTCGCCGACGCGGACTTCACCGACGCCGTGCTGACCGAGTCGTATCTGATCTCCGCGGACCTGAGGGGCGCGAATCTGGAGGGCGCCGATCTGTGCGAGGCGTACCTCATCCTGGCCGAGCTGAACGGCTGCCGCCTGGTGGGCGCGAACCTGGACGGCGCGGACCTCAGCGGCGCCGATCTGACCGGCGCGGTCCTCGACCCGGGCTTCCGGCGCTCCGCCGTGATCTCGGACTACCTCACGATCTGGCCATAGCGAAAGGAGCTCCTCATGATCGTTCTGGGCTACAACGGGTTCGGCAGGTCTGCGGAAATCTTCGGACGCCTCTTTCGCGCCACCGGCATCGACCGCCACCTGCTGTACGGCCACGACTCGTCCGCCGCCCTCGTCGTCGACGGGAAACTGGTCGCCGCCGTCGAGGAGGAACGGCTCAACCGGGAGAAGAAGACGTCCAGCTTCCCGGTCAACGCGATCCGCTGGTGCCTGGAATCGGCCGGAATGACCCTCGACGACGTCGACACCTTCGCCTTCTCCTGGCAGTTCTCCGAGGACGTGCTGAACAAGATGATCGCCGAGATCACCGACGACCCGGCCGCGTCCGTCGAGCAGAAGTTCGCGCGCCTGCGGCGTCTGGAGGAGACGCACGCGGCGATGTTCAGCCAGGCCGCGACCGAAGCCGACTTCCTCGAGCACACGGGCCACCGGCTGGACCCGGCGAAGCTGGTCCGGGTCCCGCACCACATCGCGCATCTGATGACGGGGTACCACCTGTCGGGTGGCGGGGACGCGGCCTTCCTGGTCAGCGACGGCCGCGCCGAATGGCTGTCCGCGATAGCGGGGGAGGTGCGCGCCGGGGAGGTGAAGGTCTTCGACGACATGACCGTCGACTCGCGGCACTCACTGGCGATGCTCTTCTCCGTGGTGACGCGCTACCTCGGATTCGTCCCGAACAACGACGAATACAAGGTCATGGGGCTCGCCGGCTACGGCGCGCCTCCCGAGCCGAACCCGTTCCTGACGCACGTGGTCGAGATGGGCCCCGACGGCACGTACAGGATCCCCTACCCGGCCCACGCCGTGCCGGACTACTACGAACTCTTCGACCGCGTCTTCGGCGGGGACGAGCAGTGCCGGGAGGAGTTCGACTACCGGGTACGGGTGGCCAGCGCCGCCCAGCACATGCTGGAGACGGTGACCGCCGGCCAGATCCGGACACTCGAGGCCCGCAGCGACCTCCCCCGCGTGATCTTCGAGGGCGGGCTGGCCCTGAACTGCGTCAACAACAGCAAGCTGCTCGAGCGTTCACGCTTCACGGAGATGGACGTCAGCTTCGGCGCCAGCGATGTCGGCGTGGCCATCGGGGCGGCCCTGTACGCCTGCGGGCGGGCCGGCGCACCGCCCAGGGTCAGTGCATCGCCGTACCTGGGCCCCAGCTACGACGGCCAGGAGATCCAGTC
This sequence comes from Streptomyces mutabilis, assembly GCF_046628145.1. Taxonomy (NCBI): domain Bacteria; kingdom Bacillati; phylum Actinomycetota; class Actinomycetes; order Kitasatosporales; family Streptomycetaceae; genus Streptomyces; species Streptomyces mutabilis. Next base: position 6,474,815 of record NZ_CP176874.1, read on the forward strand.
GGCCCTCGAGCAGTACGCCGACCGGGTTGTCTGGCGGGAGCTGGACCCTGCGGACGTGCCGCGCGAGGCCGCCGCCCTCATGCAGGAGCGGTGCGTCATCGGATGGTTCCAGGGGCGAATGGAGTACGGCCCGCGCGCCCTGGGCAACCGCAGCATCCTCGCCAACCCGAAGTTCCCGGACATCAAGGACATCATCAACGAACGCATCAAGCACCGCGAGCAGTTCCGGCCCTTCGCCCCCGTGGTCCTGGAGCACCTCGCGCCCGAGGTCTTCGAACTCGGCAAGAAGAAGTCCTCGCCCTACATGACGTTCGTGGTGCCGGTACGGCCCGAATACCGGGACAGGATCCAGGGCGCCTGCCACGTCGACGCCACCTCCCGGATCCAGACCGTCACCGAGGAGAGCAACCCCCTCCTCGCCCGGCTCCTGCGTGAGTTCAACGAGCTGACCGGGATTCCCTGCCTGATCAACACCTCGTTCAACGTCGCCGGCGAACCCATCGTCTGCTCACCCGCGGACGCGCTGTCCTGCTTCCTCAAAACCGAAATGGATCATCTGTTCCTCGGCAACTTCCTGGTGTCGCGAATGTGAGTGGGTGAACCCTTCCTGATCTTGGCGTCCGCAATCGAACTTCTGAGGGTTGCGCTACGCTCTACGCGACGGAAGGGAGACGTGGAAAAGTGTCGCTATTAGAAGAAGAGCCGTACGTCGGCCGGCATTGCGAGTCGACCACGCTCGTGAATCTGTTGCGGCAGCGAGAGGTCGACTTGTCGGAGTCGTTCGTCTTCGGGCTCGCCGGTGGCCTGTCGTTCATCTACTGGCGGACGAAGCAGATGCCGACGCCGTTCGTCGGTGGCCGCATCAAGCCCGACACGCTGACGGACAATCTCGCGGACGCCTTGAGATTGAGGCTGTCCGTCCACGAGACGTCATCGGCGAAGCGGGCGCGGGACCACCTGCTGGCCGAGCTCGACTCCGGTACCGTCGTGGGGCTCAAACTCGACCGCTACTGCCTCGACTACTCCACCGACGACTTCCGGTTCGCGGCCCACTACGTCGCCTGCGTCGGCTATGACGACGACCGTTTCGCCTTGGTCGAGACCCGGCCGCTCGGCCTGCAATGGGCCTCCGGCGAGTCCCTCGCGACCGCGCGGAACCCCCGCGGTCCGATGAGTTCACGCAACCGCGCCTTCACCCTCGACCTTCCGAAGGCCGGCCTCCCCGACCTGGGGAGAGCGGCGCGCAACGGCATCAGAACAGCGGCGGAGAACTTCCTCAACCCGCCGATTTCCAATTTCGGGTACAAGGGAATGCACAAAGTCGCCGACCTGATGCCGAAGTGGCTGGACGACCTCGATTCGCCCGCCGACGGCCTTTCCGAGATCAGCACGGTCATGGAGGACGCCGGAACAGGCGGGGGCCTGTTCCGCAAGATGTGGGCGGAATTCCTCGCGGAGACCGCCGAGATCACCGGGATCGATGAATTCCAGGAAACCTCGGACGCCTACCGCGAGGTGTCGAACAAGTGGACCGAAGTGGCCGCACTCGTGAACGAGGCGGGAGCCTCGTCCTCCCGGGAATCCCTCAACAGCGCGTCGAAGATCGTCCGTGAGGCCGCGGACAAGGAGCAGCAGCTGATGCGACGCCTGCTGGAACTGTCGGGCTGAGGAGCACACGCACGCAGGTCGTCGTCCCATGAGAGCGGAGACTCACGTGGGGCGCCGCCCGGGTGTCCCCGCGAAGCCCCCTCGCACCGTGGCGCCGTGGGCCGGGGTCTGTACGGTGATCGCTGTGACTCCCGAGATGGAAGCGCCGGTCGGTGAGCACCGAGGGCAAGCCCCCAGGCTCTGCCCACGGTTCGCCCTGAGCGCCCATCACTCGGGCCGATACATATGAACAGCGAGGTGAGAGGCCCTGTGTTCACTACCCGGCCCACGCTCCAGGGCACCTTCGGCATGGTCTCCTCCACCCACTGGCTGGCCTCGCAGTCGGCCATGGCGGTGCTGGAGGACGGAGGCAACGCCTACGACGCCGCCGTGGCGGGTGCCTTCGTGCTGCACGTCGTCGAGCCGCACCTGAACGGACCCGCCGGGGAGGTGCCGATCCTGCTCGCCCCGGCGGGCGGCGAGGTGCGCGTGCTGTGCGGGCAGGGCGTGGCCCCGGCCGGGGCGACCGTCGCGCACTACAAGGGACTCGGCCTCGACCTCGTCCCCGGCACCGGCCCGCTCGCCGCCGCCGTCCCCGGCGCCTTCGACGCCTGGCTGCTCCTGCTGCGCGACCACGGCACCAAGACACTGGCCGATGTCCTGAAGTACGCCATCGGCTACGCCGAACACGGTCACCCGCCCGTGGAGCGCATGACGGAGACCGTGCAGACCGTACGGGAACTCTTCGAGACGGAGTGGACGTCCTCGGCCGCGGTCTACCTCCCGGACGGCCGTCCGCCCCGCCCCGGCGTGCCCTTCCGCAACCCCGCCCTCGCCGCCACCTGGAAACGGCTGCTCGCCGAGACCGCCGGCGCGGGGGACCGGGAAGCGCGGATCGACGCGGCGCGGGAGGTCTGGCGCACCGGGTTCGTCGCCGAGGCCCTGGTACGGCAGGCCGGCCGGCCCACCATGGACACCAGCGGCGTGCGCCACACCGGCACCCTCACGGCCGCCGACCTCGCCGGCTGGTCGGCGCACTACGAGGCTCCCGCCACGTACGACTGGAACGGCTGGACCCTGTGCAAGGCCGGCCCCTGGAGCCAGGGCCCGGTCCTGCTCCAGCAACTGGCGCTGCTCCCGCCCGAGCTGCCCCGGTACGGCTCCGCCGACTACGTCCACCTGCTGATCGAGGGCTGCAAGCTCGCCATGGCCGACCGGGAGGCCTGGTACGGGGACGCGCACGGCGCCGACGAGGTGCCGCTCGACGACCTGCTGTCGCCGGAGTACAACGCGGCACGGCGGGCGCTCATCGGCGAGAAGGCGTCCTTCGAACTGCGGCCCGGCAGTCCGGGCGGACGCGTCCCGCGGCTCAGCGCGCACGCGCGCGTGGCGGCCGTGGAGGGGGAGGGTTTCGACGCCCTGGGCGTCGGTGAGCCGACGGTGGCCAAGAGCCCGACGTCGCCGGTGCCGGGCGAACCGGACGTCGCCGCCGACGGAGGCACCCGTGGCGACACCTGCCACCTGGACGTCGTCGACCGCTGGGGCAACATGGTCTCGGCCACCCCCAGCGGCGGCTGGCTCCAGTCCAACCCCGTCGTACCCGAACTGGGCTTCCCGCTCGGCACCCGGCTGCAGATGACCTGGCTGGAGGAGGGCCTGCCCAACTCGCTCACGCCGGGCCGCCGGCCGCGCACCACGCTCACGCCGTCCCTCGCCCTGCGCGACGGGATGCCGGTCATGGCCTTCGGCACCCCCGGCGGCGACCAGCAGGACCAGTGGCAGACGCACTTCTTCCTCGCGGTCGCCCTGCGCGCGCAGGTGCGCGGCGGCCTCGACCTCCAGGGCGCCGTCGACGCCCCGAACTGGCACAACGACAGCTTCCCCGGCTCCTTCTTCCCGCGCGGCATGCGGGCGGGCAGCGTCACCGTCGAGTCCCGCACGCCGGCCGAGGTCGTCGGGGAACTGCGCCGGCGCGGGCACGACGTGACGGTCGGCGAGGCCTGGTCGGAGGGCCGGCTGTGCGCGGTCGCGCGGGATCCGGAGACGGGTGTGCTGTCGGCGGCGGCGAACCCGCGCGGAATGCAGGGGTACGCGGTCGGGCGCTGACCCGGACGGTCGGGCCGGTCCCGGCACCGCGGGACGGCCCCGCACCGCCTGTTCGCGCCGATTCCACCCGGAGTACACCACCCGGGTGGGGATTGTCAGTGGCGCGTGCTCTCATGGAGTCATGATCGAGAACAACGAAACCATCGACGAGTTTCTCGCCCGGCACGCCGACGACGTGGAGGAGGCCGTCCGCAAGGCGGCCGCGCAGGAGATCATGCCGCGCCGGCGCCGGCTCGAGGCCCACGAGGTCGACGAGAAGACCGGCCCGCACGACCTGGTGACGGACGCCGACCGCAAGGCCGAGCTGTTCCTCACCGAGGCCCTGTCCGCCCTGCTGCCCGGATCGGTCGTGGTCGGCGAGGAGGCGGTGCACGCCAACCCCGCCTCGTACGAGGCGCTGCACGGCGAGGCGCCGGTGTGGATCGTCGACCCGGTCGACGGGACGCGGCAGTTCGTGCACGGCGACCCGGGCTTCTGCACCCTGGTCGCGCTCGCCCACCACGGGGTCGTGCGGGCCTCGTGGACCTATGCCCCCGTTCCCGACCGGATGGCCACGGCGATTAAGGGCCGGGGCGCCTTCCTGGACGGCGAGCGGCTGCACGCCGGACCGCCCGAGCCCGGCCGTGAGCTGCGGGTCGCCACCTCCCACCCGGACTACACGACGGACGAGCAGAAGCACGCCCTGCTCGGCCTGCGCACCCCGGGCGTGGCGCCCCGGGCCTGCGGCTCGGCGGGCCTGGAGTACCTCGCCGTGGCCCGCGGTGAGCTCGACGCCACCGCGTTCTCCTGGGAGGCCGCCTGGGACCACGCGGCCGGCCTGCTCCTGGTGGAGGAGGCGGGCGGCACCCACCTGACCCGCACCGGCGAGCCGTTCCGCATCACGGGCGACAACGACCTGCCGTTCACCGCGGCCCGCGACGCCGCCACCGCACGCCGGGTGGTGGCCCTGCTGGCGGGCGAGGCGGCCTGACCGCCGGGGGAGTGCTCCCGCGACCGCACGGCGCGTGCCGTGGCCCGGACGGCCGCCGTCAGGCCGCCACCGGCTCCTCGGCGAGGAACTTCTCCAGCAACTCCCGTGCACGACGGTCGAAGTCGGCGTACTGCGCCTCGCGCTCGGCACCCGAGACCGCGTCGCCGACCAGGAGATTGCCCTCGGCGTCGACGCGCTGCGGGCGCTCTTCCGCGTCGGGGAGCAGACCGACGGCCGAGTGGGAGAAGCCGCAGTAATAGGCGATGCCCTCACTGAGGCTGGTCTCCATGAGGGACTGCATCCCCTCCATGACGGGGTCGTCGGCGGCGGCCCCGGCCAGGCCCAGCCACAGGATGCGCTTGCCCGCGAGGCGGGGCTTGCTGCGGCCGTAGGCGAACCCGTAGTTCCACACGCGGTCGATCCACCCCTTGAGGACGGCGGGCACGCTCTGCCAGTACACCGGGAAGACGGCGACGAGGACATCGGCGTCGAGAATGCGCCGCATGTGGGCGTGCGTCTCGTCCGAGTACGCCTTCTCCCGGTTGCCCCAGTCCGGCTGATCCGCCACGTTCATCCGCGGGTCGAATCCCTCGGCGTGCAGATCGAGCAGGTCGACACGGAACCCGGCGGCCTCGAGCCGGGCGGCGGTACGACGGGCGGTGTGCGCCGTGAGGGAATCGGCGCGGTGGTGCGCGACGACCACGAGGGCCGTCCGGGCGTCGCTGCTGGGCTGCGTCACGGTGACTCCTGGTTCGATGCGGGCTCGATCAATGCGATGAGTCCAGTACAGCCACAGCCGCATAGATGATCCATGGCAGAAACGCTCCGAAACATAGGAGATCGTCTACGATGGTTCCGTGGATCCCCTGAGTTCACTGCTGAGCGGCATCCGGGCCGAGGGCTCGGTCGTCAGCCACGCCGTACTGACGGCACCCTGGTCCATCCGCTTCACCGACGACGCCCCGCTCACCATGGTCAGCGTGCTGCGCGGCGGCGGCACCCTGCTGCTGTCCGACGGCACCGAGCGGGCGGTCGGCGTGGGTGACACGGCCATCGTGCGCGGCCCCGCGCCGTTCCGTCTCGTGGACGGCCCCACCACCCTCGACCGCCCGCACACCGAGTACGAGATCGCCTGCTTCACCCCGGACGCCGAGTGCACCGGCCAGGAACTCGGCGGCATCCGCTGGGGCACCGATCCGGACGGAGCGACCGCGCTGATCGTGGGCGCCTACCGCGCCTCGGGCCATCGGCACGAGCGGCTCCTGCGCGCCCTGCCGCCGGTCCTGGTGATCAACGAGGACGTCGAGGTCTGCGCCTGGCTGGAGACGGCCGCCGCCGACGCCGCACGGCTCACGGCCGGTTCGCAGGCGTTGATGGACCGGCTCCTCGACTGGGCTCTGGTGTGCACGCTGCGCAACTGGTTCGACGAGGCGGGCGCGGACGCGCCCAGCTGGTACCGCGGCCTGGCCGACCCGGTGCTCGGTCCCGCTCTGCAGGCCTTCCACGGCCGCCCCGCCGAGCCCTGGACGGTGGCGTCGCTGGCTCGTCAGGCGGGTGTCTCCCGGGCGCTGTTCGCCAAGCGCTTCACCGAGCTGATGGGCCGCCCACCCCTCGCCTACCTCACCGAATGCCGCATGGCCGACGCCGAGGCGCTCCTGACCGACACCGACCTCAGCATCGCCCAGATCGCCAAGTCCGTCGGCTATGCAGACGCCTTCGGCTTCAGCGCCGCCTTCAAACGCCACAAGGGCCGGAGCCCCAGCACGTTCCGCGCCGCGGCGGCCTGATCCGGACGGGCCGGCCGCGGGGGCGGGGGAGAAGCGGGGAGAGGCCGCCTTCGCCGAGGGCCGCGCGAGGCACCCGACCGCCGACTGCCCGCGGCACCGGCGCACTGCCCGCCGTACCGGCGCACTGCCCGCGATGCCCGGCACGCTGCCGCCCACCCGAGACCACGGGCTGTCGGACCCCGGGCATATCCTGATCCCGAGTGGCCATCGGCTGACGAAGGGGTCCGAAGGTGCCGTCGATGCTCGATGCGGTCGTGGTGGGTGCGGGGCCGAACGGGCTGACCGCTGCCGTTGAGCTGGCCCGCCGCGGCTTCTCGGTCGCCGTGTTCGAGGCCCGGGACACCGTGGGCGGCGGCGCCCGCACCGAGGAGCTGACCCTGCCGGGCTTCCGGCACGACCCGTGCTCCGCCGCGCACCCGCTCGGCATCAACTCACCCGCCTTCCGCGACCTCCCCCTGGAGCGGTACGGCCTGGAGTGGCTGCACGCCCCGCTGCCCATGGCGCACCCCTTCCCGGACGGCTCGGCGGCCGTACTCTCCCGGTCGGTCGGTGAGACGGCCGCCTCCTTCGGAGCGCGCGACGCCGGTGCCTACCGCCGTCTGGTCGAGCGCTTCCTGCCCCACTGGGACACTCTCGCCCGCGACTTCATGTCCCTGCCGCTGACCGCGCTGCCCCGCGACCCGGTCACCCTCGCCCGGTTCGGCCTGGTCGGGCTGCCCCCGTCGACGTGGCTGATGCGCCGCTTCCGCGACGAGAAGGCCAGGACCCTCTTCGCCGGCCTCGTCGCGCACGTCATGGCCCCGCTCAACGGCTTCGCCACCGGCGCCATAGGCCTGGTCTTCGCCCTCGCCGCACACGCCCGCGGCTGGCCCGTGGCCCGCGGCGGCTCCCAGGCCATCTCGGACGCCCTCGCCGCATACCTCAAGGACCTCGGCGGCACCGTGCACACCGACTTCGAGGTCAAGCGCCTCGACGACCTGCCGCCCGCCCGCGCCTACGTCTTCGACACCTCGCCCACCGCCCTGGCCCGCATCGCCGGCCTCGGCAACCACTACGCCGACTACCGGTACGGCCCCGGCGTCTTCAAGATCGACTACGCGCTGGACGGCCCCGTCCCGTGGACCGCCGAGGAGCCCCGCACCGCGGGCACCGTGCAGGTCGGCGCCGACAGCGCGGAGATCGGCGCCGCGCTGAACGCGGCCTCCCGCGAGGGCCGCGCCCCCGACGCGCCGTTCCTCATCACCACGCAGCCCAGCGTCGTCGACCCCACCCGCGCCCCGGAGGGCAAGCACGTCTTCTGGGCGTACGGCCACGTCCCCAACGGCTGGACCGGCGACCTCACCGAGGCCGTGGAGCGCCAATTGGAGCGCTTCGCCCCCGGCTTCCGCGACCGCGTCCTCGCCCGCGCCACCGCGGGCCCGCCCGAACTCGCCGCCCGCAACGCCAACTACGTCGGCGGCGACATCGCCGCCGGCGCGGTGTCCGGCCTCCAGCTCCTGCTGCGTCCCAAGCTGTCCCTGTTCCCGTACGCCACGCCGCACCCGGCCGTCTACATCTGCTCGTCGGCCACCCCGCCGGGCCCCGGCGTGCACGGCATGTCGGGGCACAACGCGGCGAAGGCCGTGTGGCGCAGACTGCGCCGGACCTGACCACCGAACCGAGCCGCACCGGGGGCCGGACATGACCACCACCATCACCCTCGTCCAGGGCGACATCACCCGCGAGAGCGTCGACGCGATCGTCAACGCGGCCAACTCCTCCCTGCTCGGCGGAGGCGGCGTCGACGGCGCCATCCACCGGCGGGGCGGCCCCGAGATCCTCGCGGAGTGCCGCAGGCTCCGCGCCTCGCATTACGGCAAGGGCCTCCCCACCGGCAAGGCGGTCGCCACCACCGCGGGCAACCTGGACGCCCGCTGGGTGATCCACACGGTCGGCCCGGTGCACAGCCCGACGGAGGACCGCTCCGACCTCCTCGCGTCCTGCTACCGCGAATCCCTCCGCGTCGCCGACGAACTGGGCGCCCGCACGGTCGCCTTCCCGGCCGTCTCCACCGGCGTCTACCACTGGCCGATGGACGACGCGGCCCGCATCGCCGTCGAGACGGTGCGCGGCACCGCGACGTCGGTGACGGAGGTCCGGTTCGTCCTGTTCGACGACCGGGCTTACCGGGCGTTCGCGGCGCAAGCGTGCTGAAAGACCCCCCAGCCGAGTCGTCGCGCCCCCGCACGCTCCCCCACCTGGCTTGACGCTTCTATTGCGACTGATGTGCAATAACCCCGCACCAACAACAAGCGTGGGGGAGACATGACAACCCGTCGGATACGAAGTGCCGCCGCCGCGGCGGCGTTCGCCGCCGGCGTCACCGCCTGCTCCGCGCCCGGGGGCGGCGGAGCGGGCGGTGACGCCAAGGCGGCCGAGTCCGTGGTGATCGGGGTGGCCTCCGAGCCGGACACCCTCAGCCCGCTGCTCGGCTACGGCAAGGACGGAAACTCCAAGATCTTCGACGGGCTGCTCGCCCGCGACACCGACCTGAAACTGAAGCCCGCGCTCGCGACCGCGTTGCCGAAGATCGCGGACGGCGGCAGGACGTACACGTACACCCTGCGCGACGGCGTGAAGTTCAGCGACGGCGAACCGCTGACGGCCCAGGACGTGGTCTACACGTACCGCACCGTCCTCGACGAGAAGACCAACAACACCGCCCGCAGCGAACTGGACGCCATCGAGGGCGTCAGCGCGAAGGGCGACGACACCGTCGTCTTCTCCCTCAAGTACCCGTACGCGGCCTTCGCCGCCCGCACGGTGCTGCCCATCGTCCCCGAGCACGTCGCCGGGGGCCAGGACCCCAACACCGGCACCTTCAACACCGCGCCGGTCGGCACCGGCCCGTACGTCCTCGCCGACTGGAGCAAGGGCGAGAAGCTCACCTTCAAGGCCAACCCGCACTACTGGGGCGGCAAGCCCGCGGTGAAGTCGTTCACCATGGCGATCATCGCCGACGACAACGTCCGCGCCACCCGGCTGCGCTCCGGCGACCTCGACGGTGCGGTCCTGCCGCCCAACCTCGCCGCCACCTTCGAGAAGGACGACGGCCGGCGCACGTACGAGGCCAAGTCCTACGACTTCCGCGCCGTCACCCTGCCCACCTCCGGCAAGGTCACCGGCGACCGCGCGATCCGGCAGGCCCTGGACGCCGCCGTGGACCGCCAGGCCATGGTCGACAAGATCCTCGACGGCGCCGGCCGACCCGCGTACGGACCGCTGCCCGTCGACGACCCCTGGTACAAGCGCGGCATCGAGCGCCCGCACGACCTCGCCGAGGCGAAGCGCATCCTCGACGAGGCCGGCTGGAAGACCGGCTCCGGCGGCATCCGTGCCAAGGACGGACAGCGCGCCTCCTTCACCCTGTACTACCCCTCGGGCGACAAGGTCCGCCAGGACCACGCCCTCGCCTACGCCTCCGACGCCAAGAAGGCCGGCATCGAGGTGAAGGTGGAGGGCGCCACCTGGGAGGTCATCGAGCCGCGGATGAAGAACGACGCGGTCCTGGCGGGCTTCGGCAGCGTCGGTGACCCCGACTTCGGTCTCTACACCCTGCTGCACTCCTCCCTCGCCAACGACGGCTTCAACAACATGGCCGGTTACGACAACCCCGCCGTGGACAAGGCCCTGGACGCCGGTCGCCGCACCCAGGACCCGGAGCAGCGCGCCGCCGCCTACGACCAGGTCCAGCAGGCCTTGGTCGAGGACCCCGGCTACACCTTCCTCACCCACATCGATCACCTCTACGTCCTCGCCGACCGCTGGGACGGGCTGACCACGCAGCTGGAGCCGCACGAGCACGGCTTCGCCAGCGGGCCCTGGTGGAACATCGAGGACTGGCAGCCGAAGAAATGACCCGATCGCCCCGGAGGCTGCCCTGGGGAGCGATGGCACGACTGGCGGGGAGGCGGGCGCTGTTCGCCGTCCCCGTCGTCCTCGTCGTCACGTTCGGCGTCTTCGCCATCGCCGCCGCCTCCCCGTTCGACCCCGTCAAGGCGTACGCCGGCACCGCCGCGCTCGGCGCCGACCAGGAGACCCTGGACCGGCTGCGCGACAACCTCGGCGTGGACCAGTCGTTCGTCGTCCGCTGGTGGGACTGGCTGACCGCCGCCCTCACCGGAGACCTCGGCCACTCGCCGGTCATGCGCCAGCCGGTGGCCGAGGTGATCGGCGAACGCCTCGTGTGGTCCGCGCTGCTGTGCGCGGTCGCCTTCGCCGTCGCGGTCCTGGTCGGCACGTTCCTCGGCGTGCTGGCCGCCCGCCGCCCCGGTTCGATGCTCGACCGGGCCGTCACCTCCCTCGCGTACACCCTGGAGGCCGCGCCGGTCTTCTGGATCGCGCTGCTCGCGGTGTGGCTCTTCGCCCTGCAGTGGGACGTCCTGCCGGCCGGCGGGCTGACGGACACCGCCAGCGAGCAGGTCACCCCGGGCCAGGTCGCGAGCCACATCGTGCTGCCCGCCGGTGTGCTCGCCGTCTCCCAGCTGCCCTGGTTCACGCTGTACGTGCGCCAGGGCGTGGGCGACGCCCTCGCGGAGGACCCGGTGCGCGGCGCACGGGCCCGCGGCATCGGCGAGCGCACCGTCCTGTTCGGGCACTCGCTGCGCTCGGGCCTGCTCCCGGTGCTCACCCTGATCGGCTCCCGCGTCCCCGAACTCATCACCGGCGCTCTGCTGGTGGAGACCGTGTTCAGCTGGCCCGGCATCGCCGCGGCCACCGTCGAGGCCGCCACCGCCGTCGACTTCCCGCTGCTGGCCGCGCTGACCGTCCTCGCCACCGCCGCCGTCCTCGCCGGCAACCTGCTCGCCGACCTGCTCTACGGACTGTTCGACCCGAGGGTGAAGCTCAGTGAAATGTGACTCCCATGGCTGACGTCGCCGTTCAGAAGGCCGAGAAGACCGGCCCCGTGTGGCGCGCCCACGGCACCGACCGCCGCTCCACCCGCACCCTGCGCCTGCGCGTCTCCGCCGCGCTGCTGACCCTGACCGTCCTCGCGGTGCTGCTCGTGCCACCGCTGGCGCAGCTGGACCAGCAGGCCGTCGACCTGGCCGCCAAGCTGCAGCCGCCCAGCTGGGCCCACCCCTTCGGCACCGACGACGTCGGCCGGGACCTGCTGTTGCGCTGCGTGTACGGGCTGCGGGTCTCCCTGCTCGTCGGGGTCGCGGCGGCCCTGACGGCGACGGTCGTCGGCACCGCCGTGGGCGCCACCGCCGGGGCGCTGGGCGGCTGGGTCGACCGCGCCGTCATGCGGGTCGTCGACACCATCTCCTCCGTTCCCCACCTGCTGCTCGGCATCTTCATCGTGGCGATGTTCCGGCCGGGAGTGTGGCCGGTGGTGATCTCCGTCGCGCTGACCCACTGGCTGTCCACCGCCCGCATCGTCCGCGCCGAGGTGCTGTCCCTGCGCTCGCGCCCCTACGTCGACGCGGCCGTCTCCGGCGGCGCCTCCCGGTGGCGGGTGGCCGTACGGCACCTGCTGCCGGGCGTGCTGCCCCAGGCCGCGCTGGCCGCCGTACTGATGGTGCCGCACGCCATGTGGCACGAGTCGGCGCTGTCCTTCCTCGGCCTCGGCCTGCCCACCCACACCGCCAGCCTCGGCAACCTCATCCAGGAGGCGCGGGGCTCGCTGCTCGCCGGGCAGTGGTGGCCGACCCTCTTCCCGGGCCTGTTCATCATCGTCCCCACCCTCGCCGTCGCCGGCCTCGCGGGCGCCTGGCGGGAGCGGATCAACCCCCGCCGCCGATCGGAGCTGATGCTGTGACCGAGCGAGCCCCCGTGCTGTCGGTACGCGGTCTGTCGGTGCGCTTCCTGATGCCGGGCGGGCGCCGCGTCGCCGCCGTCACCGACGCGCACTTCGACGTGGCGGCCGGCGAGTGCCTGGCCCTGATCGGCGAGAGCGGCTGCGGCAAGTCCGTCCTCGCCTCCGCCCTGCTCGGGCTGCTGCCCGGCAACGCCCGGACCGCCGGCGCCGCCCTGCTGGGCGACCTCGACCTGCTCACCGCGGACGAGCGGACCTTCGCCCGCACCGTACGGGGCCGGCTCATCGGCCTCGTCCCGCAGAGCCCGGCCGCGCACCTGACGCCCGTGCGCACCATCCGCTCGCAGCTGGAGGAGACGGTCGCGGAACTCACCGACGTCCGCGGTCGCGTCGCCCTGCGTGTGGCCGCCGAGGCCGCCGCCGAGCGCGCCGCCTTCCCGGTGGACCACCTCGACCACCACCCGCACGAACTCTCCGGAGGCCTGGCCCAGCGCGCCGCCACCGCCCTCGCCCTCGTCGGCGACGCCCCGCTGCTGCTCGCCGACGAGCCGACCACCGGACTCGACCGGGACCTGGTGGACCGCACCGTCGACGAGTTGAGGCGACATGTCGACAACACGACAGGCGGCCGGAGCCGCGCCCTGCTGATGATCACCCACGACCTCGCCGCCGCCGAACGCATCGCCGACCGGATCGCCGTGATGTACGCGGGCCGCATCGTCGAACTCGCCGACGCCACCGACTTCTTCGGCACCCCAGGCCCTCGCCACCCCTACAGCCGGGGCCTGCTCGACGCCCTGCCCGACCGTGCCTTCACCCCCATCCCGGGCCTGCCGCCGGAACTCGGGGCCCTTCCCGACGGCTGCGCCTTCGCCGCCCGCTGCGACCGCGTGACCGACGCCTGCGACGCGCTGCCGCCCCTGACCGCCGTACCGCCGTCGTCGGACACCGTGCCGCCGCCGGCCGGCGCTCCGGCCGCCACCGTCGCCTGCCACCACCCGCACGCCGCGCTCACGGAGGCCGCCGACCGTGCTTGAGATGCGCGCCATCACCGCCGGATACGCGAGGAACGCGCCCGTGTTCCGGAACGTCTCCCTGTCCCTGGAGCCGGGGGAGGCCCTCGGACTGCTCGGCCCCAGCGGCTGCGGCAAGTCCACCCTCGCCCGTGTCGCCGCCCTGCTCCACCACCCCGACGCCGGTTCCCTGACGGTCGACGGCACCCCCGTACGGCGCTGGCGGCACCGGGCGCCGCGCGAACAGCGCACCGCCTTCGGCGTCGTCTTCCAGCAGGCCAGGCTCTCCGCCGACCCCCGCCTCGCGCTCACCGACCTGATCGCCGAGCCGCTGCGGGCCACCGGCCGGCGCGCGGACGTCACCGGCCGCGTCGCGGAACTGGCCGCCACGGTGGGGCTGACCGCGGACCTGCTGAGCAGGCGACCGCACGAGGTCAGCGACGGCCAGTTGCAGCGCGCCTGCCTCGCCCGCGCCCTCGTACTGCGCCCGCGCTGGCTGGTCTGCGACGAGATGACGGCGATGCTCGACGCCTCGACCACCGCCGCCCTCGTCCGGGTGGTGGAGGACTACCGGGCGTCCACGGGCGCGGGGTTGCTGGCCGTCGGCCACGACCGCGTGCTCCTGGACCGCTGGTGCGACCGCACCGTCGAGTGGGGGACCCTGACCAGCGGCTGAGCCTCCGTCCGAACCACCCCCGTCCGAACCACCCCCCGAACCTCTGGACATGTATCGGTCAAGCGCGGTCCATGAGCACAGCAGCCGGGGTTCACCCACTGCCGTTTGCCTGGTTGTCGTCCGGCCGTCCGTCCTCTGGAGGTTCGATGACCCCGCCGCGCACCAGCTCCCCGAACTCGCTGAAGAGAAGGGGGTTCCTCGGCATCGCGGGCGCCGCCGGCGCCGGCGCGGTGCTGCTCGGCACCGGTGCCGCGCCCGTCGCTTCCGCCGCGCCGGGACGTGTCCCGGGCGACCCGTTCCAGCTCGGCGTCGCGTCCGGCGACCCGCTCCCCGACGGCGTGGTGCTCTGGACCCGCCTGGCGCCCAAGCCGCTCGACGACGACGGCGGCATGCCCGACCGACCCGTCGCCGTGCGCTGGGAGATTGCCCTCGACGAGCGGTTCCGGAAGGTCGTCCGGCGCGGTGTCGAGCACGCCGTGCCCGCGGAGGCGCACACCGTCCACGCCGACGTACGCGGCCTGCGCCCGCACCACGAGTACTACTACCGCTTCCGCGCCGGCGACGCGGTCTCCCCCGTCGGCCGCACCCGCACCGCCCCGGCCCCCGGCACCTCGCCGACGGTCGACTTCGCCTTCGCCTCCTGCGCCAACTGGGAGCAGGGCCACTTCACGGCGTACCGGCACATGGCCGAGGAGCGCCCCGACGTGGTCTTCCACCTCGGCGACTACCTGTACGAGTACGCCGCCGGCGTCAACGGCAAGGTGCGCACCCACCACGGCGACGAGATGAACACCCTCGCCGAGTACCGCGCGCGCCACGCCCAGTACAAGACCGACCCCGACCTCAGGCTGCTGCACGCCACCGCGCCGTTCGTCGTCACCTGGGACGACCACGAGACCGACAACAACTACGCCGACCTGAGCCCGGAGAACAACGACGCCGGCCAGGGCAACGACACCACCGCCCGCTTCGCCGCCCGCCGCCGCGCCGCCTACCAGGCGTACTGGGAGCACATGCCGCTGCGCCGCCTGCGCAAGCCGGTGGACACCGCGCTGCCGCTGTACCGGCGCCTGGAGTACGGCGCCACCGCGACCTTCAGCGTGCTGGACACCCGCCAGTACCGCACGAACCAGCCCTACGGCGACAAGTGGCAGGTCTCCGGCCCGGACCAGTGGGACCCGAAGGCCACCATCCTCGGCGACGAGCAGCACGCCTGGCTGGAGCGGAGCCTCGCCCGGTCGCGCTCCACCTGGAACGTGGTCCCGCAGCAGATCTACTTCGCCAACTGGGATGCCGTCGCCGGCCCGGACGACGGCGGTTACAACGACGGCTGGGACGGCTACCGCGCCTCCCGCGACCGGGTCCTCGGCTACGTCGAGGAGCGCCGTATCGACAACTTCGTGGTCCTCACCGGAGACGTGCACAACAACTGGACCAACGACCTGCGCCGCGACTTCGAGCGCCCCGAGACCCGGCTGCTGGGCAGCGAGTTCGTCACCACCTCGATCACCTCGGGCGGCGACGGATCGGCCACCCACGACCCCGGCCAGGTGTACTGGGACGAGAACCCGCACACCAAGTACTACAGCAGCCGCCGGGGCTACGTCCGCTGCTCCGTCTCCAAGCAGCAGTACACGGCCGACTACCGCGTGGTCGACTACGTCACCCGGCCCGGCGCCCCGGTCCGCACCGACAAGTCGTTCGTGATCGAGACCGGCGTGCCCGGGGTGCAGGCGGTCTGAGCACCGCCCCGGTTCACCGGGGCAGCAGCTGCCGCGCCAGAGCGTCTTCCGCCCAGTGCTGCCACCGGGCGGGAGACCATCCCCGCCCGGTGACCAGCAGGCCGTACGTCTCCGGGCCGAGGACGGCCAGGCAGATGTCGGCGGCCGTCGCGGCGTCGACGCCGTCGCGCAGCGCACCACCGGACTTGGCCACCAGCGCCTCGGCGAAGGCCAGCTGCACGGCGTGCCGCTGGCGCCGGTTGAGCTGCCACAGCTCGGCCAGCTCCCGGTCGGCCGCAGCGGCGGCGTGCACCACCTCGAGCACGGGCGCGGCCCGCTCCAGAACGGCTCGCGCACCCGCCGCCTGGAGGGCCAACTGGGCGGCGGGATCCGGAGCGTCGAGCACCTCCCGCGCCCAGGGCCGGTCCAGCGTCGCGACCGGGTCGAGATCCCCGGCGACGGCGGTGTCCAGCAGCTCCTTGAGCACCGCCCGCTTGGTCCCGAAGGTGAAGTAGACGGTCTGGACCGCCACTTCGGCGCCGCGGGCGATGTCCTCGACGGTCGTCCCCGCCCAGCCGCGTTCGGTGAACAGCCGCCCGGCGGCGTCCAGCATCCGCTGCCGGGTGCGGCGTGCCTTCTCGGCGCGGGTGACGGGTGGCGTCATGCCGTGTCCTCTCCGCCGCGCGGAGCGGCCTGGTGCCATCGGACTTTGACTGTAGTCATACTCCAGTGTAATCACTGGAGTATGACTACAGTGAGATGCGACGGTCCCGCCGGGCGGATCCTGGTCGTCGGGGGCTACGGCGCCGTCGGTGCCGGCGTGACCTCCTGCCTCGCCGCTCGATTCCCCGGCCGCGTGGTGCCCGCCGGACGGGACGAGGCCAAGGTCCGGCGGCTCGGGGGAGTGCGCGTCGACGTCACCGACACGGCCGCCTTCCGGCGCGCGCTGGACGAACTGGGCGACGTGGCGGCCGTCGTGCTGTGCGTCGAACCCCCCGACGAGTCCGTCGCCCGCCTCTGCCTGGGACGCGGAGTGCACCTGGTGGACGTGGGGGCCGGCGCCCGTCACCTGGACGCGGTGGCGGCCCTGTCCCGCACGGCCGCCGCCGGCGGGGCCGTCGCCGTGCTCAGTGTGGGTGTAGCCCCCGGACTGACCAACCTGCTCGCCCGCCGCGCCCACGAGACCGTGGGTGGCGCCGAGCGCATCGACATCACGTTGTTGCTGGGCACCGGCGACCGGCACGGCGCCGACGCCCTGCGCTGGACCGTCGCGGGCCTGGCCGATCCCGTCCGGGCGGCGCCGCGCAGGACGGGCCTGCCCGGTTACGGCACCCGCACCGCGCATCCGTTTCCGTTCTCCGACCAGCACACCCTGCCGCACACGCTGGGCGTCGCGGACGTCACCACCCGGTTGTGCCTGGACTCCCGAGCGCTGACCGCCGCGCTGTTCGGGCTGCGCCGCACGGGTCTGCTCCGAGCCGTCGGACGGCCCCGGGTGCTGCGGTCGCTGACCGGCGCACTCCACCGCGTCCACCTGGGGCGGGACGGATTCGCGGTGCGGGTGGACGCGTGGCGCGGCGACCGGCACGCGGCGTACGCCCTCACCGGCCGCGAACAGAGCCGCGTCACCGCTCTCGTGGCCGCCCGCGTCACGCGCGAACTGCTCACCGGATCGGTTCCGCCCGGCGTCCATCACATCGAGCAGGTCCCCGCCCTGGAGGGGCTGCCCGGCACGCTGGCCGCCCACGGCGTCACCCTGCGCCGTCCGGCCGCTCGGGGGCGGCGGTGACCGGCGGCAGGAGCGGCGGCAGGAGCGGCGGCTGGGCCGGCGGCGACTACGCGGCCGCTGGGGACGCGTGGGCGCACGCGGCGGACGACGTGGTGCACGGGGCGCTCGCCCGGTACGGCCGGCCGGGCTCTCCCGCACCCCGGGTCCTGGACGTGGGCACCGGTTCCGGTCCCGCCGCGCTCGCCGCCGCCGGGGCCGGAGAACAAGCCGGGGCCGCTGCGCGCCCATCGCTCGGCCCTGGAAGCCGCCGGACGCTGGGGCCGCGCCCGTGCCTCGCCGGCCGCGCTGTTCGAGGAGCACAACCGGGCCACCGACGGCAGCGTCCGGCTGGACGTCCCTTACCTCCTGGTGCACGCGGAGGTCCGTGCGGAGCCTGAGCCGCACCGTTCATCAGGAACCAACAAAGTCAGACGGGGTAATTGATTCGGTTGTGTTCGGGTCCTAGGGTGTGCCTGACTCAGTAGTCGCCGCGTCACCGGCAGTTGTGCTCCACCCCCACGTCAACTGCTCTCACAGCACCGTGCGTTGAGCCGCCCCCGAAGCCCACGGAAGGCCACGGTCATGCCGCACTCGCCCGTGTCACCCGCCGGACTCCCGGCCCCCCGTCCCCGTCCGCTCGTCAGCCGCCGCCGTCTTCTGGAGGGCGGCGCCGCCGTCCTCGGCGCGCTCGCCCTGTCGTCCTCGTCGCCCCTCGTGGTGCAGGCGACCGGCCGCCGGCCCGCGGCCGAAGCGACCCCGGAGTGGAACGACTTCGGCGTCTTCCGGGTCGGTACCGAGCCGCCGCACACCACCCTCACGCCGTACGCGGACGTGAGACAGGCCCTCGCCGGGGACCGCACCCGCTCGCCGTACCGGCTCAGCCTCGACGGCAAGTGGAAGTTCGCCTACGCCGACCGGCCCGAGGACCGGGACGCCGACTTCCACCGCACGGACCTGGACGACGGCGACTGGGAGACCGTCCCGGTGCCGTCCGTGTGGCAGCTGCACGGCCACGACTTCCCGATCTACCTCAACATCACCTACCCGTACTGGGGCCCCAACGGCCGTGGCGAGGACCCGCAGCCGCCCGCCGCGCCCACCCGCTACAACCCGGTCGGCCAGTACCGGCGCACCTTCACCGTCCCCCGCGACTGGGACGGCCGCCGCACCTTCCTCCACTTCGAGGGCGTCAAGTCCGCCCACTACGTGTGGATCAACGGCGAACTGGTCGGCTACGACGAGGACTCCTTCACCCCGTCCGAGTACGACATCACCGACCACCTGAGGCCCGGCACCAACCAGATCGCCGTGGAGGTCTACCGCTACGCCGACGGCGACTGGCTGGAGGACCAGGACATGATCCGGCTGAGCGGCATCTTCCGCTCGGTCCACCTGTTCTCCACCCCGGCCGTGCACCTGCGCGACTTCAAGCTGGACACCCCGCTCAGCGACGCGTACACGGCCGCCGAGCTGGCGGTCACCGCGAGCGTGCGCGCGTACGGCGGCGCGGTGAAGGACGTCGGCCGCTACACCGTCGAGACCCAGCTGTACGACGCCCGCGGCCACGCCGTCTGGTCCCGGCCGCTGGAGCAGTCCGCCGACCTCGGGACGGTGGGCGCCGGCCAGGACGTCACCGTACGGGCGGCGAAGGCGGTGCCGAAGCCCCGGCTGTGGTCCGCCGAGCACCCGTACCTCTACACGGCCGTACTGCGCCTGCGCGACCCGGCGGGCAAGGTCGTCGAGACGCTGTCCCACCGGGTCGGCATCCGCGAGTTCGCCCTCAAGGACGGGCTGATGCGGATCAACGGCAAGCCCGTCTCCTTCCGCGGCACCAACCGGCACGAGATGCACCCCGACCGCGGCATGGCGCTCACCCGCGAGGACATGATCGAGGACATCCAGATCATCAAGCGGATGAACATGAACAGCGTCCGCACCTCGCACTACCCGAACAACACGCTGTGGTACGAACTCGCCGACGAGTACGGCCTCTACCTCGTCGACGAGACCAACCTGGAGACCCACGGCATCCGCGACGAGTACCCCGGCGACCACCCCGAGTGGACGAAGGCATGCGTGGTCCGCGCCCAGAACATGGTCCACCGGGACAAGAACCACGCCTCGGTCGTCATCTGGTCGCTCGGCAACGAGGCGGGCGGCGGCTCCACCTTCACCGCCATGCACGACTGGATCCGCTCCTACGACCCCACCCGCGTCATCCAGTACGAGGGTGACGACCGGCCCGGCGTCAGCGACATCCGCTCCGAGATGTACGACACCCCGCAGCGCGTCGAGCAGCGGGCGAAGGACACCTCGGACACCCGGCCGTACGTGATGATCGAGTACTCCCACGCGATGGGGAACTCCAACGGCAACTTCAAGAAGTACTGGGACCTGATCCGCCGCTACGACGTGCTCCAGGGCGGCTGGATCTGGGACTTCGTCGACCAGTCGCTCACCTGGCCGGTCCCGCGGCGCACCCTGCTGACCGAGGAGGGGCCCGCCGGACTGCGCGGCGAGATCCTCGCCGCGTCCGGCACCTTCGAGCGCGGCAAGGGGCTGTCCGGCGGCACGGTCTTCGCCCGCGACGAGGGCCTGGACCTCACCGGCTCACTGACCCTGGAGGCCTGGGTCACCCCGCACTTCACCGGCTACCACCAGCCGATCATCGCCAAGGGCGACACCCAGTACGCCCTGAAGCAGAACAACCGCACCCTGGAGTTCTTCATCCACTCCGGCGGCCAGTGGATCACCGCCACCTGGACCGTGCCCGAGGACTGGACCGGCCGCGAACACCACATCGCGGGCGTCTTCGACGCGGACGCCGGCACCCTCACCCTGTACGTCGACGGCGAGCGCCGGGCGACCCGCACCACCGACCGGCGGCCCACCGGCAACACGGCCTCCCTGTCCCTGGCCACCGACTCGGACAACCAGGTCCGCGAGTTCAGCGGCGTCATCCGCCGGGCGCGCGTCTACGCCCGCGCGCTGGCCGCCGGCGAGCTGGCCCGGGACGACCGGGGACCCGGCGACGACGGCGTGCGGTTCTGGTTCGACGCGGCGACCGTGAAGGCGGAGAAGAAGCGGACGAAGGAGAAGACCTTCTTCGCGTACGGCGGCGACTGGGGCGACAACCCCAACGACGGCAACTTCGTCGCCGACGGCATCGTCCTCGCCGACCGCGGCCACACCGGCAAGGCCGCCGAGATCAAGCGCGTCTACCAGGCGGTGGGCGTCGAGCGGCGGTCCGGCGGCGCGGGCGCGGTCACCCTTGTCAACGAGTACCTGTTCACCAACCTCCGCGAGTTCGACGGCCACTGGGAACTCGTCGCCGACGGCAGGGCCGTACGGCGCGGGCGGCTCACCCGCGACCAGCTGGACGTGGAGCCGCTGTCCCGCAAGGACATCACCGTGCCCGTACGGCTGCCGGACGACCCGGCACCGGGCACCGAGTACTTCCTGGAGCTGTCCTTCACCACCAAGGACGACACCCCCTGGGCGAAGGCGGGATTCGAGGTCGCCCGGCAGCAGCTCGCCCTCGACGCGGGCGTCCCGGCCGTGACCCCCGTGCCCCTGGACCGGGTGCCGTCCCTGCGTCACCGCGACGGCGAGGAGGAGGTCGAGGTCGACGGCCGCGACTTCTCGGTCACCGTCGACAAGCGCACCGGCACCATCACCTCGTACGAGGTGAACGGCCGGCGGCTGATCACCTCCGGCCCCGTGCCCAACTTCTGGCGGGCCCCCACCGACAACGACCACGGCAACGGCCAGCACACCCGCAACCAGACCTGGCGCGACGCGGGCGCCCGCCGCGAGGTCACGGACGTCACCGTGCGGGCCCTGGCCGACCGGGCCGTCGAGATCAAGGTCACCGGCACATTGCCCACCACCGTGGAGTCGGCGTACTCCACCACGTACACGGTGTTCGGCAACGGCGAGATCAAGGTCGACAACACCCTGCACCCCGGTGCCGCGAACCTGCCCTACATCCCCGAGGTCGGGACGATGCTGTTCCTGCCGCGCGGCCTGGACCGGATGCACTGGTACGGCCGAGGTCCCGAGGAGAACCACTGGGACCGCAACACCGGGACCGACGTGGGCCTCCACTCCGGGACCGTCGCCGGGCAGTGGACGCCGTACATCCGCCCGCAGGAGAACGGCAACAAGACCGACGTCCGCTGGGTCGCCCTCACCGACTCCCGCGGCGTCGGTCTGCTCGCCTCCGGTGAGCCGCTGCTGGAGGTCAACGCCTCGCACTTCACCCCGGAGGACCTGTCCGGCGGGGTACGGCACGACTACCAGCTCACCCCGAGGGACGCGGTCGTCCTGCGCCTGAGCCACCGCCAGATGGGTGTCGGCGGCGACAACAGCTGGGGCGCGCACACCCACGACGAATTCAAGCTCTTCGCCGACCGGGACTATTCCTACACCTACCGGCTGCGCCCGCTGACGGACGTGAAGGAGGCGACGGCGGCCTCGCGGCGGCCCACGGCGACCGAATAGCCGGGGATGAACGGGGAGTCCGGGGCAACCCGGGCTCCCATGGGTGACGTACTGGTCGGAGCGTGTTCCTGGACGGACCGGCAACTGGTCGCGAGCGGCTGGTACCCGCGCGGACGACGGGACGCCGAGGGGCGGCTGCGGCACTACGCCTCGCGGCTGCCCGTCGTCGAAGTGGACGCGGGGTACTACGCGTTGCCGAGCCGGCGCAACAGCGAACTGTGGCTGGAGCGCACGCCCGAGGGCTTCCGCTTCGACGTCAAGGCGTTCTCCCTGCTGACCGGCCACCCGACACGGCCGGAGGCGCTCCCCGCCGACCTGCGCGGTGCCGACCCGGACCGGCTGCGGCGCGGGCAGGCGAGCGACGGCCTGCTGGACGAGGTGTGGGGGCGTTTCGCCGAGGCGGTCGAGCCGCTGCGGAAGGCCGGCCGGCTCGGCACCGTGCTGTTCCAGTTCCCGCCCTGGTTCGCACCGGGTTCCCGGGCCGAGGAGGTGCTCGAAGCGTGCGCCCGGCGTACGGAGGGCCGGCCGATCGCCGTGGAGTTCCGGCACCCCGGGTGGTGGGCGGCGGAACGGGCGGACGCGACCCACGCCCTGCTGTCCGCGCTGGGCGCCTCGGCCGTCGGCACCGACATGGCCCAGGACGTGCCCGGCGCCCTGCCGCCCGTCACGCCGGTCACCCGGCCTTCGCTCGCCGTCGTCCGCTTCCACGGGCGCAGCCGGGCGTGGGGGAGGGGCAGCAAGGAGGACCGCTTCCGCCACGACTACTCCGTCGCCGAACTGGCCGCCCGGGTGCCCCGGCTGCGGCGGGCCGCCGACCTGGCGGACGAGCTGCACGTGCTCTTCAACAACTGCTGCGCCGACGCCGCCGTGCGCGCCGCCGAGACCATGCGGGAGCTGCTCACTCCGCCGCGTCGCTGATCCCCAGCCGCAGGTGCTCCACGTGGTAGACGGCCTGGTCGAGCAGCTCGGCGACATGGTGGTCGTGGAGCGCGTACACCACCGAACGGCCGCGCCGCTCACCCACCACGAGGCCCAGGTTGCGCAGCAGCCGCAGCTGGTGCGAGCAGGCCGACTGCTCCATGCCGACCTCCGCCGCCAACTCGGTGGCCGGCAGCGGGCCTTCGCGCAGGCGGGCCAGGATCAGCAGCCGGGAGGGCGTCGACAGGGCCTGGAGCGTGGTGGCGACGTTGGCGACGTTGTCCGCGTCCAGCCGCACGCGTGCGGCGGCGTCCTGCGCGGTGGTGGCGGCTCCGTGACCCATGCGCTCATCCTACTCACCTCGGATGAACACATGAACGAGTCTTCATCTGTTCCTGTATGGTGTGCCGCGTGTCCACCACGCTTGCCCGACCCCCGTCCCCGCGCCCGTCAGCCGGGCGCCCCGCCGCCGCACCCGCGTCCTCGCCCTGCCCGAGGCCCGCTGGGCGCTCGTCTCGCTCGTCGCGTTCCTGCTCGCGCTGCCCCTCGACCTCGGCGGCGCCCCCGCCTGGACGTACGGCCCGCTGTACGTCCTCGCCTACGCCGCCGGCGGCTGGGAACCGGCCCTGGAAGGCCTGCGGGCGCTGCGCGAGAAGACCCTGGACGTCGACCTGCTGATGATCGTCGCGGCGCTCGGCGCGGCGTCCATCGGACAGGTCCTCGACGGCGCCCTGCTGATCGTCATCTTCGCCACCTCCGGCGCCCTGGAGGCCCTGGCCACCGCCCGCACCGCCGACTCCGTGCGCGGCCTGCTCGACCTCGCGCCCACCACCGCCACCCGCGTGACCGGTGACCGCGAGGAGACCGTGCCCACCGCCGACCTCGCCGTCGGCGACGTCCTCCTGGTCCGGCCCGGGGAGCGGATCGGCGCCGACGGCACGGTCCTCGGCGGCGAGGGCGAGGTCGACCAGGCCACCATCACCGGCGAGTCCGTCCCCGTCCTCAAGCGCCCCGGCGACGACGTCTTCGCGGGCACCCTCAACGGCACCGGTTCCCTGCGCGTACGCGTCGACCGCGACCCCGCCGACTCGGTGATCGCCCGCATCGTGACCCTCGTCGAGGAGGCGTCCCGCACCAAGGCGCCGACACAGCTGTTCATCGAGAAGATCGAGCAGCGCTACGCCGTCGGCGTGGTGGTCGCCACCCTCGCGGTCTTCGGTATCCCGCTCGCCTTCGGCGCCGACCTCACCGACGCCCTGCTGCGCGCCATGACCTTCATGATCGTCGCCTCGCCCTGCGCGGTCGTCCTCGCGACGATGCCGCCCCTGCTCTCCGCCATCGCCAACGCCGGGCGCCACGGCGTCCTGGTGAAGTCGGCGGTCGCCATGGAACGCCTCGGCGAGATCGACAGCGTCGCCCTCGACAAGACCGGCACCCTCACCGAGGGCACCCCCGAGGTCACCGCCGTACGCCCGCTGCCGGGCAGCGGCCTCGACGAGGACGCCCTCCTCGCGCTCGCCGCAGCGGCCGAGCACCCCAGCGAACACCCCCTCGCCCGTGCGATCGTGTCCGCCGCCCGCGCCCGGGAACTGCGTATCGCACCCGCGCAGGACTTCGCGGCGACCCCGGGCCGCGGCGTCAGGGCGGTCGTCGACGGCCACGAGGTGCACGTCGGCCGCGCCGAGACCCCCGAGGGCGCCGAGACCACCGTCCAGGTCACCCGGGACGGCACCCCCGTCGGCACTCTCGCCCTCACTGACCGCCTGCGCGCCGACGCCGCCGGGGCCGCCGCCGGGCTCACCGCCCTCACCGGCACCGCCCCCGCCCTCCTCACCGGCGACAACGCACCCGCCGCCGCCCGCGTGGCCACGGCGACCGGCATCACCGACGTCCGCGCCGACCTGCTCCCCGAGGGCAAGGTCGAGGCCGTACGGGAACTGGAGCGGGCCGGCCGCAAGGTGCTCTTCGTCGGCGACGGCGTCAACGACGCGCCCGCCCTCGCCGCCGCGCACGCCGGCGTCGCCATGGGCCGGGCAGGCTCCGACCTCGCCCTGGAGACGGCGGACGCGGTCGTGGTGCGCGATGAACTGGCCGCCGTACCCGCCGTCGTGGACCTGTCCCGGCGCGCCCGCAGGCTGGTCCTCCAGAACCTGGTCATCGCCGGTACGTTCATCACCGTCCTCGTCCTGTGGGACCTGATCGGACACCTCCCGCTGCCGCTCGGCGTCGCCGGCCACGAGGGATCGACCGTGCTGGTCGGCCTCAACGGGCTGCGGCTGCTGCGCGAGTCGGCGTGGCGACCGAGGCGATCCGGAGAAGCCCAGCAAGCGTGACGTCCATGTCGGATTCCCGCCAGCCCCAGCCGGGCCGGCGGGCCATCCTGGACGCATGCAGACGGGAATGCACACCGACACCGAGCGCTGCGTGCGCGCCGTGCAGTCGAAGGACGCGCGGTTCGACGGCTGGTTCTTCACGGCCGTCGTCACGACCCGCATCTACTGCCGGCCCAGCTGCCCGGTGGTGCCGCCCAAGCCCGCGAACATGACCTTCTACCCGAGCGCGGCGGCCTGCCAGCAGGCGGGGTTCCGGGCGTGCAAGCGCTGCCGCCCGGACACCAGCCCCGGCTCCCCGGAGTGGAACCGCCGCGCCGACCTCACCGCCCGCGCGATGCGCCTGATCGCCGACGGCGTCGTGGACCGCGAGGGCGTGCCCGGCCTCGCCGCCCGGCTCGGCTACAGCACCCGGCAGGTGGAACGCCAGCTCCTCGCCGAACTGGGCGCTGGCCCGCTCGCCCTCGCCCGCGCGCAACGCGCCCAGACCGCCCGGCTGCTCATCGAGACCACCCCGCTTCCGATGGCGGACATCGCCTTCGCGGCCGGCTTCTCCTCCATCCGCACCTTCAACGACACGGTCCGCGAGGTCTACGCGCTCTCCCCGAGCGAACTGCGCGCCCGCGCCCCCGAGGACCGGCCCACGGGCAACGCGCCCGGCACCCTGTCCCTCCGCCTCCCCTTCCGCGCCCCCCTCAACCCCGACAACCTCTTCGGCCACCTCGCCGCCACCGCCGTACCCGGCGTGGAGGAGTGGCGGGACGGCGCGTACCGGCGCACTCTGCGCCTCCCCTACGGTCACGGCATCGTGTCCCTCACCCCGAAGCCCGACCACATCGCCTGCCGCCTCACCCTGAGCGACCTGCGCGACCTGACCGTCGCCATCAGCCGCTGCCGGCGCCTGCTCGACCTGGACGCCGACCCGGCGGCCGTCGACGACCAGCTGCGCGCCGACCCGCTGCTGGCGCCGCTCGTCGACAAGGCCCCCGGCCGGCGCGTTCCGCGCACGGTCGACGAGGCGGAGTTCGCCGTACGGGCCGTGCTCGGCCAGCAGGTCTCCACCGCCGCCGCCCGCACCCACGCCGCCCGCCTGGTCGCGGCGCACGGCGACCCGGTCGACGATCCCGAGGGCGGCCTGACCCACCTCTTCCCGTCCGCGGCGGCGCTGGCCTCGGTGGACCCCGAGACGCTGGCCATGCCCCGCACCCGCCGCACGACCTTCACGACCCTCGTCTCCCGCCTGGCCGACGGCTCGCTCAACCTGGGTGTCGAGTGCGACTGGGCCGAGACCCGCGCCCGGCTCCTCGCCCTCCCCGGCTTCGGCCCCTGGACCGCCGACGTCATCGCCATGCGCGCCCTCGGCGACCCCGACGCCTTCCTCCCCACCGACCTCGGCATCCGCCGCGCCGCCGCCGAACTGGGCCTGCCCTCGACCCCGGCGGCGCTCACCGCCCGCGCGGCCACCTGGCGGCCCTGGCGGGCGTACGCCGTCCAGTACCTGTGGGCGACCGACAGCCACCCGATCAACTTCCTGCCCGTATGACTCCGTGCGAGGAACCGACGTGAAACAGCACACCGGGATCGACAGCCCCTACGGCGCCCTCACCCTCGTCGCCGAGGACGGCGTCCTGTGCGGCCTCTACATGACCGACCAGCGCCACCGCCCGCCGGAGGAGACCTTCGGCACGCCCGACGACGGCCCCTTCGCCCGGGCGGAGGAGCAACTGGCGGCGTACTTCGCCGGCGAACTGAAGGACTTCACCCTCGACCTGCGCCTGAACGGCACCCCGTTCCAGCGCACGGTCTGGGACCAGCTCCGCAGGATCCCCTACGGCGAGACCCGAACCTACGGCCAACTCGCCGACGCCCTCGGCAAACCGGCCGCCTCCCGCGCCGTGGGCCTGGCCAACGGCCGCAACCCGATCGGCATCATCGTCCCCTGCCACCGCGTCATCGGCGCGAGCGGCGGCCTGACCGGCTACGGCGGCGGCCTGGAGCGCAAGCAGCGGCTGCTGGACTTCGAGCGGGGGCCGGCGGGTCCGACGCTCTTCTAGAAGCAGCGGGGGACCGGCCCCCGCCCGGCCGGAGGGGGCGCTGCCCGTACTCCGCGACGGTCGCCCGCGCCCCCGGCCCGCCGTGCCTCAGCCGAGCCCGCGCAGCAGCGCGGGCAGGGCGGTGCCGATCGGCTCCCGGACGACCTCGTCCGCGAGATCGTCGTACGGCGTCGGCTCGGCGTTGACGACGATCAGGCGGGCGCCGTGGTCGGCGGCCACGCCGGCCAGTCCGGCGGCGGGCTGGACCTGGAGGCTGGTGCCGACGGCGATGAAGACCTGGCACGCCTTGGCGATCGCGAGCGCGTCACCGAGCACGACCGGGTCGAGGCGCTCGCCGAACATCACGGTCGCCGGCTTCAGGATGCCGCCGCACTCCGGGCACGGCGGATCGTCCTCGCCGGCCTCGATCCGGGCGAGCGCGTCCTCCATCGGCCCCCGGACGTGGCAGTCCGTGCACACGTAGCTGCGTGCGGTGCCGTGCAGTTCGAGGACCTTGCGGGCGGGGAGACCGGCGAGCTGGTGCAGTCCGTCCACGTTCTGCGTGATCACCCGCACCGGCACCCCGGACCGCTCCAGCCCGGCCACCGCGCGGTGCGCGGCGTTCGGCTCCGCCCGCAGCACCCCGGTGTCCCGCCGCATCCGCCAGGAGCAGCGCCGGATCTCCGGATCGCCCATGTAGTACTCGTACGTGACGAGCTTCTCGGCCTCCGGGTCGCTCCGCCACAGCCCGGCCGGCCCGCGGTAGTCGGGTATGCCGGAGTCGGTCGAGACGCCGGCGCCACTGAGGACGGCGACGAGGGGCTTGCCGGTCATGCGGTCGAGGGTAGGGCGCCCGGGGCCGGCGGGCGAGCGGTTTGTTCCGGCTCGGGGCGCGCCGTCACACGTCGACCCGGCGGCCGTTCTCCAGCTCGGCGGTGCCGGCCCCCTCCGCCAGAACGTCCAGCGCGGCCAGGACCCGGCCGTGCAGGGCACCGATCAGATGGTCGCCCAGCTCCTCGCGGGGCACCAGGCGCCAGGACAGCAGCTCCTCCTCCTGCAACCGGATCGCCTTGAGGTCGTCCTCGCCGAGGACCCCGCCGTCGTACAGGTACGCCACGATCGGCGGCCGGCCCGCCCCGTGCGACCAGTCCACGACGAGCAGCCGGCCGAGCCGGACGTCCAGCCCGATCTCCTCGGCGGTCTCGCGCCGCGCGCCCTGCCGGGGTGTCTCCCCGTCCTCCGATTCGATCGTTCCGCCGGGCAGCGTCCAGCCCTCGCGGTAGTTGGGCTCGACGAGCAGCACCCGCCCCTCGGCATCCCGGAAGACGGCGGCGGCACCGGCGAGGACACGGGGGAGCCCGGCGATGTAGGCGGCGTAGTCAGCAGTGGTCATTGCGAAAGCGTAACGAGGGCCCGGCCCGGCCCCTCCCGTTCCACGGTGCGGGCAGGGGCATGACGGCGTGGGCGTCCTCCGGTTAAGGTCGCAGCGGCGCGACTGCCTTGACGTGCGCAAGGCTCGGAGAGCAAGGGGAGAGCAAGGTGGCTGACGCTGCAGTGGACGGGGCCCGCAGGGTGCTCGTCGCCGCGGACAAGTTCAAGGGGTCGCTGACGGCCGTCGAGGTCGCCGAGCGGGTGACCGCCGGACTGCGCCGTGTCGTGCCGGACCTCGCGGTGGAGGCGCTGCCCGTCGCCGACGGCGGTGACGGCACCGTGGCCGCGGCGGTCGCGGCCGGGTTCGAGCGCCGGGAGGTCCGGGTCGCAGGTCCCCTCGGCGACGAGGTGACGGCGGCGTTCGCGCTGCGCGACGGCACCGCGGTGGTGGAGATGGCCGAGGCCAGTGGCCTCCAGCGGCTCCCGGAGGGCGTCCTGGCGCCGCTGACGTCGTCCACGTACGGCTCCGGCGAGCTGCTGCGGGCCGCGCTGGACGCGGGGGCGCGGACGATCGTCTTCGGGGTCGGCGGCAGCGCCACCACCGACGGCGGTGCCGGGATGCTGTCCGCGCTGGGCGCACGGTTCCTGGACGGGAACGGGGAGCCGGTCGCCCCGGGCGGTGGCGGCCTCGCCGACGTGGCGTCGGCCGACCTGTCGGGTCTGGACCCGCGGCTGACGGACGTCGAGCTGGTGCTCGCGAGCGACGTCGACAATCCGCTGACCGGGCCGAAGGGCGCGCCCGCCGTGTACGGCCCGCAGAAGGGTGCCTCGCCGCAGGACGTGGAGACCCTCGACGCGGCGCTCGCGCACTTCGCGAAGGTGCTGGAGGGAACGGAGACCGTGGGCGCTCGGGCCGCCGAGTACGCGGCCTCGCCGGGTGCGGGTGCCGCGGGCGGCATCGGGTTCGGCGCGATGCTGCTGGGCGCGCGGTTCCGGCCCGGCATCGAGGTGATGCTGGACGTGCTCGGCTTCGCGCCGGCGCTGGAGCGGGCGGACCTCGTGATCACGGGGGAGGGCTCGCTGGACGAGCAGACGCTGCACGGCAAGGCACCGGCGGGCGTGGCGTCGGCGGCGCGGGCGGCGGGCAAGGAGGTCGTCGCGGTGTGCGGGCGGCTGGCGCTGGCGCCGGAGGCGCTGGGGCGGGCCGGGATCCGGCGGGCGTATCCGCTGACGGACGTGGAGCCGGACGTGGCGAAGTGCATCGCGGATGCGGGGCCGATCCTGGAGCGGGTCGCGGAGCGCATCGGGCGGGACTTCCTGGCGTAGGGGAGTCCCGCCCCGCCGCCCCTTCCCGTTCCCGACCCGGGGGGCTGCCGCCCCCGGACCCCCGCATCGGCCCTGAACGGGCCTCGTCCTCGAACGCCGGACGGGCTGGATACCTCACCTCTGTCTCAACCGATCCGGGCCTGTACCGGACGCGCACAAACAGCAAGGGCCCCGAACCCGACCCGGGTCCGGGGCCCTTCTCAGCGGAGCGCTACGGCAACTGGGCCGCCCGCGCCTCCCGCCGGTTGTCCCTGAAGTTGTTCACCCGGCGAGCCGTGGCGAACAGCGGGATCACCGCCCCCATCACCAGCTGCAGCGCACACCCCGTCTGCAGCAGCAGCTGCCCGCTCGGCGCGTCGAAGGCCCACGCGGCCAGCAGCCCCATCGACAGGACGATCCACGACAGCATCGCCACCGCGAGGCGTCCCCGCGGCTTCGGGTACTCGACCCGGCTCACCATCAGCCAGGCGGTGCCGATGATCGCCAGCAGCGTCGCCACGAAGGGCAGCTCCAGCAGCACGATCGAGACCACCGTCAGCGCCCCGAAGGGGGACGGCATGCCCTGGAAGGTGCCGTCCTTGACGGTGACGCAGGAGAACCGGGCAAGCCGCAGCACCACCGCCAGCAGGACCACGATCGCCCCCACCGCCGCCACCCGCTGGTAGGCGTCGTCCGCGACCATGCCGTAGACGAGGACGAAGTACGCCGGGGCCAGGCCGAAGCTGATCAGGTCGGACAGGTTGTCCAGCTCCGCGCCCATGGGGGACGAGCGCAGCTTGCGGGCCACCAGGCCGTCGAACAGGTCGAAGATCGCGGCGCACAGCATCAGGATGACCGCCGTGGCCGCGCTGTGGCGGGCCATGCCGGACTCTTCGCTGCCCATGAGGTGCGGGATCAGGATGCCGGTGGTGGTGAAGTACACCGCCATGAAGCCGCACGTGGCGTTGCCGAGGGTGAGGGTGTCCGCTATCGACAGGCGGAGCGAGAGCGGCATCTCCTCCTCTTCGTCCACCTCGTCGGCCTCGGGCACCCACCCTGCCTGGGTCTGTGGATCAATCACGGTCAATTCGAGTCACCCCAGCCACCGTCTTCTGACCCACCTCGACATCCACCTCGACGCCCTCCGGCAGGTACAGGTCGACGCGCGAGCCGAAACGGATCAGGCCGACCCTCTCGCCCTGCTCGACCTTGGTGCCCTGCGGCACGTAGGGGACGATGCGGCGGGCCACCGCGCCGGCGATCTGGATCATCTCGATGTCGCCCAGCTCGGTGTCGAAGTGCCACACGACCCGCTCGTTGTTCTCGCTCTCCTTGTTGAAAGCGGGAACGAAGCCGCCGGGCACGTGCTCGACCGACGTGACGGTGCCGGACAGCGGCGCGCGGTTCACGTGGACGTTGAGCGGGCTCATGAAGATGGCGACGCGGGTGCGGCCGTCCTTCCACGGCATGATGCTCTGCACCACTCCGTCGGCGGGCGAGACGACCCGGCCCTGGGTGATCTCGCGCTCGGGGTCGCGGAAGAACCACAGCATTCCCGCCGCGAGCGCGGTGGCGGGGACGGCGACGGCCTTGGCCACGCCCGAGCGGCGGGCACGGACCAGACTGACGGCTGCGGTGGCGACGGTCGGCAGAAGCCACGGCGATGCTCCGCGCGCGAGGCGTACGCCGGCCAGGCTGTCGCGAGATGCAGAGGTTTGGCTGTGGGGCATGGATGACCTTCGTAGCGGATGATGCCGCGCTATGACGGGGGACGGCGGCTTTCCGGCGATCGTAGCGGCTTCCTGCCGCAACTGGGTAAGCCAGGAAGCCGAGTCGGCGGCCGAACAATGCCTACGGGGTGTGACCTTGTTCTCCAAGAAAACACCCCGTATCCGGACATCTAACCCTGGAATCGATACTCTTCGAGCAGTCGGCGGCCGATGATCATTTTCTGGATCTCGGCGGTGCCTTCACCGATCAGGAGCATCGGAGCCTCGCGGTAGAGGCGCTCGATCTCGTACTCCTTGGAGAAGCCGTACCCGCCGTGGATCCGGAAGGCGTCCTCCACGACCTCCTTGCAATACTCGGAAGCGAGGTACTTGGCCATCCCCGCTTCCAGGTCGTTTCGTTCGCCCGAGTCCTTTTTGCGTGCAGCGTTCACCATCATCGCATGCGCCGCCTCGACCTTGGTAGCCATCTCCGCGAGCTTGAACTGAATGGCCTGATGCTGGGCGATCTGCTTGCCGAAAGTGTGACGCTGCTGGGCGTACCGGACACCGAGCTCGAAGGCACGCTGAGCGACGCCGCAGCCACGGGCCGCCACATTGACGCGGCCCACCTCGACGCCGTCCATCATTTGGTAAAAACCTCGGCCGGTGACCCCGCCGAGCACCCGGTCGGCCGGAACGCGCAGGCCGTCCATGATGAGCTCGGTCGTGTCGACGCCCTTGTAGCCCATCTTGTCGATCTTGCCGGGGATGGTCAGGCCGGGGCGGACCTCGCCGAAGCCGGGCTCCTTCTCCACCAGGAAGGTCGTCATCGACTTGTGCGGGGCCGTGCCCTCGGGGTGACCCTCGTCACTTTTCACCAGAACGGCCACCAGGGACGACGTACCGCCGTTCGTCAGCCACATCTTCTGGCCGTTCAGGACGTACTCCTCGCCGTCCTTCACCGCCTTCGAGGAGATCGCCGACACGTCCGAGCCGAGCGCGGGCTCGGACATCGAGAAGGCGCCCCGGATGTCCCCGGCGGCCATACGGGGGAGGAAGTGGTCCTTCTGCTCCTGCGTGCCGTGCTGCTTGAGCATGTACGCCACGATGAAGTGCGTGTTGATGATGCCGGACACCGACATCCAGCCCCGGGCGATCTCCTCCACGCACAGCGCGTAGGTGAGGAGCGACTCGCCCAGGCCCCCGTACTCCTCCGGGATCATCAGGCCGAACAGGCCGAGCTCCTTCAGCCCGTCGACGATGTCCTGCGGGTACTCGTCCCGGTGCTCCAGCTCGGTGGCGACCGGGATGATCTCCTTGTCCACGAAGTCGCGGACGGTGGAGAGGATCTCCCGCTGGACGTCCGTGAGGCCGTGGGTCTGGGCGAGGCGGCTCATCTACTTCCCCTGTTCCTTCAGCTCGGGCCGGCCGGGCTGCTCGCCGCCGCGCTCCTTGATGTACGTCTCGGTGGGCACCATCACCTTGCGGCGGAAGACGCAGACCAGCGTGCCGTCCTGCTTGTAGCCCTTGGTCTCGACGTGCACGATGCCGCGGTCGTTCTTCGACTTCGACGGCCACTTGTCGAGCACGGTCGTCTGGCCGTAGATCGTGTCGCCGTGGAAGGTCGGCGCCACGTGCTTGAGCGACTCGATCTCCAGGTTGGCGATCGCCTTGCCGGAGATGTCGGGGACCGACATGCCGAGCAGGAGCGAGTAGACGTAGTTGCCGACCACCACGTTCTTGCCGAAGTCCGTCGTCTTCTCGGCGTAGTTCGTGTCCATGTGGAGCGGGTGGTGGTTCATGGTGAGGAGACAGAAGAGGTGGTCGTCGTACTCGGTGACCGTCTTCCCGGGCCAGTGCTTGTAGACCGCCCCGACCTCGAACTCCTCGTAGGTGCGTCCGAACTGCATCGCCCTCAGCCCTCCGGGATCTCGAACTTGCTGGTGCGCCGCATCCCGGCCGCACGTCCCTTGCCGGAGATCACCAGCGCCATCTTGCGGCTGGCCTCGTCGATCATCTCGTCGCCGAGCATCGCGGAGCCCTTCTTGCCGCCCGCCTCGGACGTGTAGTAGTCGTACGCGTCCAGGATCAGCTCGGCGTGGTCGTAGTCCTCCTGGGAGGGCGAGAAGATCTCGTTGGACGCCTCGACCTGGCCCGGGTGCAGCACCCACTTGCCGTCGAAGCCGAGCGCGGCGGCGCGCCGGGCGACCTCGCGGTAGCCGTCGACGTTGCGGATCTGGAGGTAGGGGCCGTCGATCGCCTGGAGGTTGTTGGCGCGGGCGGCCATCAGGATCTTCATCAGGATGTAGTGGTAGGCGTCCGCCGGGTAGCCGGGCGGCTGCTCGCCCACGACCAGGGACTTCATGTTGATGGACGCCATGAAGTCGGCCGGGCCGAAGATGATGGTCTCCACGCGCGGGCTGGCCTGCGCGATCTCGTTGACGTTGTTCAGGCCCTGCGCGTTCTCGATCTGCGCCTCGATGCCGATCCGGCCGACCTCGAAGCCCATCGTCTTCTCGATCTGGGTGAGCAGGAGGTCGAGGGCGACGATCTGCTGGGCGTCCTGGACCTTCGGCAGCATGATGCAGTCGAGGTTCTGGCCGGCGCCCTCGACGACCGTGACGACGTCGCGGTACGTCCACTCGGTGGTCCAGTCGTTGACGCGCACGACGCGGGTCTTGCCGGTCCAGTCGCCCTCGTTGAGGAACTTCACGATGGTGTGCCGCGCCTCCGGCTTGGCGAGCGGCGCGCAGGCGTCCTCCAGGTCCAGGAAGACCTGGTCCGCGGGGAGGCCCTGGGCCTTCTCCAGGAAACGCGGGTTGCTTCCCGGGACCGCCAGGCAGGAGCGGCGGGGGCGAAGGCGGTCGACGGTCGTCATGCGGGGACCTCCAGGGGGTCGAGCTTGTTCGCGTTCCGGATCTCGTCGACGATCCGGCCGATGATGCCGGTGATGTCGAAATCCTTCGGGGTGAAGACCGCGGCCACTCCCGCGGCCCGCAGTTCTTCGGCGTCACCGTTCGGGATGATGCCACCGGCGATCACCGGGATGTCTGTGGCACCGGCCACACGGAGTCGTTCCAGCACGTCCGGGACGAGCTGGGCGTGCGAGCCGGAGAGGATGGACAGGCCCACCGCGTGCACGTCCTCGGCGAGGGCGGCGTCCACGATCTGCTCCGGGGTGAGCCGGATGCCCTGGTAGACCACCTCGAACCCGGCGTCGCGGGCCCGCACGGCGATCTGCTCGGCGCCGTTGGAGTGACCGTCCAGGCCGGGCTTGCCGACCAGGAAGCGCAGCTTGCCGACGCCGAGGTCCTTCGCCGTCAGATCCACCTTCCGGCGTACCTCGGAGAGGGCGGAGCCCTCCTCGGCGGCGACCGCGACCGGCGCCGACGACACCCCCGTGGGCGCGCGGAACTCGCCGAACACCTCGCGCAGCGCCCCCGCCCACTCGCCGGTCGTGACGCCGGCGCGGGCGCACTCCAGGGTGGCCTCCATGAGGTTGTCGGTGCCCTTGGCGGCCTCCTTCAGCTTCTCCAGCGCCTTGCAGGGGCGCGGGTGGTTGAAGGGCGGCTGGTACCGGGTGTCCCGCCATTGCTGGAGCGAGGCGATGACACGGGCCTCCACCGCCGGGTCCACCGTCTGGATGGCGGTGTCCAGGTCGGCGGTCAGCGGGTTGGGCTCGGTGCCCTCGAAGGCGTTGACACCGATGATCTTCTCCTCGCCGGACTCGATCCGGGCCCGGCGCTCGGCGTGCGAGGCGACCAGCTGCGACTTGAGGTAGCCGGACTCGACGGCCGCCATCGCGCCGCCCATCTCCTGGATGCGCTCGATCTCCGCGAACGCCTCCTCGACCAGCTCGGCCACCTTCGCCTCGACCACCTTCGAGCCCTCGAAGAGGTCGCCGTACTCCAGCAGGTCGCTCTCGTACGCCAGCACCTGCTGGATGCGCAGCGACCACTGCTGGTCCCAGGGCCGGGGCAGGCCCAGCGCCTCGTTCCAGGCCGGGAGCTGCACGGCACGCGCGCGGGCGTCCTTGGAGAGGGTGACCGCCAGCATCTCCAGCACGATCCGCTGGACGTTGTTCTCCGGCTGCGCCTCGGTCAGCCCGAGGGAGTTGACCTGGACGCCGTAGCGGAAACGGCGGTGCTTGGGGTTCTCGATGCCGTACCGCTCGCGTGTGATGCGGTCCCAGATCTGCCCGAAGGCCCGCATCTTGCACATCTCCTCGACGAAGCGGACGCCCGCGTTCACGAAGAAGGAGATACGGCCGACCACGTCGCCCATGCGCTCCTCGGGCACCTGGCCGCTGTCGCGCACGGCGTCGAGGACGGCGATCGCGGTGGACATCGCGTACGCGATCTCCTGCACCGGTGTGGCGCCCGCCTCCTGCAGGTGGTAGCTGCAGATGTTGATCGGGTTCCACTTCGGGAGGTGGGAGACCGTGTACGCGATCATGTCCGTCGTCAGGCGGAGCGAGGGGCCCGGCGGGAAGACGTGCGTCCCGCGGGACAGGTACTCCTTGACGATGTCGTTCTGGGTCGTGCCGCTGAGCCGGGTGATGTCCGCGCCCTGCTCCTCGGCGACGACCTGGTAGAGCGCCAGCAGCCACATGGCCGTGGCGTTGATGGTCATCGAGGTGTTCATCTGCTCCAGGGGGATGTCCTGGAACAGCCGGCGCATGTCACCGAGGTGCGCGACCGGCACGCCGACCCGGCCCACCTCGCCGCGGGCGAGGATGTGGTCGGAGTCGTAGCCGGTCTGGGTCGGCAGGTCGAAGGCGACCGACAGACCGGTCTGGCCCTTGGCGAGGTTGCGCCGGTACAGCTCGTTGGACGCCTCGGCCGTGGAGTGACCGGCGTAGGTGCGCATGAGCCACGGCCGGTCCTTCTGACGCTCAGTCATCTACGACCGTCCTCAGATGTTCCGGAAGCGGTTGATGGCGTCGAGGTGCTTGGCGCGCTTCTCGTGGTCGCGCACGCCCAGTCCCTCCTCGGGGGCCATGCAGAGCACGCCGACCTTGCCCTGGTGGGCGTTGCGGTGGACGTCGTGGGCGGCCTGGCCGGTGTCCTCCAGGGAGTACACCTTGGAGAGGGTGGGGTGGATCTTGC
This sequence comes from Streptomyces mutabilis, assembly GCF_046628145.1. Classification (NCBI taxonomy): domain Bacteria; kingdom Bacillati; phylum Actinomycetota; class Actinomycetes; order Kitasatosporales; family Streptomycetaceae; genus Streptomyces; species Streptomyces mutabilis. Next base: position 6,511,577 of record NZ_CP176874.1, read on the forward strand.
CCTTGGCGATCAGGCGGTTGGCCTCCCACGCCTCGCGGTAGTTGGCGAAGTGGGAGCCGATGATGCGCTTCAGGGACATCCACAGGTAGCGGTTGTCGTACTCGTGCATGTAGCCCGAGGTCGAGGCGCAGGTGGTGATGGTGCCGCCCTTGCGGGTGACGAAGACGGAGGCGCCGAAGGTCTCGCGGCCGGGGTGCTCGAAGACGATGTCGATGTCCTCGCCGCCGGTGAGTTCGCGGATGCGCTTGCCGAAGCGCTTCCACTCCTTGGGGTCCTGGGTCTGCTCGTCCTTCCAGAACCTGTAGCCCTCGGCGTTGCGGTCGATGATCGCCTCGGCGCCCATCGAGCGGCAGATCTCCGCCTTCTGCGGCGAGGAGACGACGCAGATCGGGTTGGCGCCGCCGGCCAGCGCGAACTGGGTGGCGTAGGAGCCGAGGCCACCGCTCGCGCCCCAGATGAGGACGTTGTCGCCCTGCTTCATGCCGGCGCCGTTGCGGGAGACCAGCTGCCGGTACGCGGTGGAGTTGACCAGGCCGGGGGCGGCGGCCTCCTCCCAGCTGAGGTGGTCCGGCTTCGGCATCAGCTGGTTGGACTTCACCAGCGCGATCTCGGCGAGGCCGCCGAAGTTGGTCTCGAAGCCCCAGATCCGCTGCTCGGGGTCGAGCATCGTGTCGTTGTGGCCGTCGGACGACTCCAGTTCGACGGAGAGGCAGTGCGCGACGACCTCGTCGCCGGGCTGCCAGGCGTTGACGCCCGGGCCGGTGCGCAGGACGACGCCCGCGAGGTCGGAGCCGATGATGTGGTACGGGAGGTCGTGGCGCTTGGCCAGCTCGTTGGTGCGGCCGTAGCGCTCCAGGAACCCGAAGGTGGACAGCGGCTCGAAGATCGAGGTCCACACCGAGTTGTAGTTGACCGAGGAGGCCATGACGGCCACCAGGGCCTCGCCCGGGCCCAGCTCGGGCACCGGCACCTCGTCGAGGTGGATCGACTTGCGCGGGTCCTTGTCGCGGGTCTCCAGGCCCGCGAACATCTCCGTCTCGTCCTTGTGCACGGTGATCGCGCGGTACGACTCGGGGATCGGCAGGGCGGCGATGTCGGCCGGCGTGGATTCGGGCGACTGGATCGCGTCCAGGATGTCCTTCACGGTCACGGTGTTGCCTCCGGCGATGAGCGCCCTGAGGGAGGGGCGCCGATGGGTACGTCGGTGCTGCTGAGGGTTGGTGTGAAAGTGCCTGTGACGCAGGCGTTCGGGCGCGCAGGGGATGGGTGCGGGGACAGCCCGGACACCTTCAACGTATGACACCGCGTGTCACCCCGCAAGGCACTGAGTGCCAGAAAATCCACTCAGATGAAATCTTTACGCTTCAGATGAGCGATGATCGATCGAATGGGGGTCTACGAGGGGTGGGAAAGGGGCGTTGACGTGCAAAAACGGCCACCCGGTGGGTGGCCGTTGTCACAGCGTGGAACGAGCGGGGAGCGCCGGTCAGCGCTCCTTGAGGGCCTGCTCGATGGTGCGCATGACCTCGTGCAGCGGCGCGTCGGTGCGCGCGACCGTCACCAGCACCTCGCCCTGCACGGAGGCCGACGACGCCGCCGGCCGCGCGGCGGAGGCCGTGGAGCGTCCGGCGCCGATCCCGGTGCCGAACGTCCGGCGCACGATCGCGAAGGCGTGGTCCAGCTGGGACTCCACGTCCCCCTGGCCGCCCGCCCTGAGCCAGCGCCGCAGCACGTGGTTGTGGGCGGTGACCACGGCCGAGGCGGCGACCTCCGCCAGCAGCGGGTCGTCGTTGGCGTCGTCGTCGTGCGCGTGCTCGTCGAAGTGGCCGAGGAGGTAGCGGGTGAACAGGCGCTCGTAGCGGGCCACCGACGCGATCTCCGCCTCGCGCAAGGTGGGTACCTCGCGGGTCAGCTTGTAGCGGGCGACCGAGATCTCCGGCCGGGCCGCGTACATCTTCATGACCTCTTTGATGCCGCGGCACACCGTGTCGAGCGGGTGCTCGTGCGCGGGCGCCGCGTTGAGCACGGCCTCCGCGCGGACCAGGGTGTCGTCGTGGTCCGGGAAGATCGCCTCTTCCTTGGAGCGGAAGTGCCGGAAGAAGGTGCGGCGGGCGACCCCGGCCTGGGCCGCGATCTCGTCGACGGTGGTCGCCTCGTACCCCTTGGTCGCGAACAGCTCCATCGCCGCTGCCGCCAGTTCCCGGCGCATTTTGAGCCGCTGGGCGGCGGCTCGGCTGCCGGCCGCGCTCTCCGGCGCGTCGGGCGTTGCTGGTGTACGTGAGGACTTGGCGGGCTGGGACATGCCATGAACGTACTGCATGCTCCCGCAATCATGCGCGTGACCGGGGATTCCCCCGCCCGTGGTGGGCGGGGGAGGCCCGGCCGGGGAGGGCGGGGGGAACCCGGCCGGATCGAGCAGTCCGCCCCAGTCCTCCTCGGTCCGGAACCAGTCGCCCACTCCCTCAGCGGCGGGCATACTCGCGGAAGCCGCGACCCGTCTTGCGGCCGAGGCAGCCCGCGGCCACCAGGTGCTCCAGGAGCGGCGCCGGGGCCAGGCCCGGGTCGCGGAACTCGCGGTGCAGGACCTTCTCGATGGCGAGCGAGACGTCCAGCCCGACCACGTCCAGCAGTTCGAAGGGACCCATGGGGTAGCCGCCGCCGAGCTTCATCGCCGCGTCGATGTCGTCGAGCGTCGCGTAGTGCTCCTGGACCATCTTCACGGCGTTGTTGAGGTACGGGAACAGCAGCGCGTTCACGATGAAGCCGGCCCGGTCGCCGCAGTCCACGGCGTGCTTCCTGACCTTGGTGCAGACCTCCCGGACGGTGGCGTGCACGTCGTCCGCCGTCAGCACCGTGCGGACCACCTCGACCAGCTTCATGGCCGGCGCCGGGTTGAAGAAGTGCATGCCGATCACGTCCTGCGGGCGCGAGGTGGCGCGGGCGCAGGCGACGACGGGCAGCGAGGAGGTGGTGGTGGCCAGCACCGCGCCGGGCTTGCACACCTTGTCCAGGGTCGCGAACAGCTGCCGCTTGACCTCCAGGTCCTCGGCGACCGCCTCCACGGCCAGGTCCACGTCGGCGAAGTCGTCGTAGCTGCCCGTGGGAGTGATCAGGTCCAGCGTCCGCGCGGCGGCCTCGGCGGTCAGCCGGCCCTTGTCGACGCTGCGGGCCAGCGACTTCCCGATCCGGGCCTTGGCCGTCTGGGCCTTCTCCGCGCTGCGGGCGGCGAGCACCACCTCGTACCCGGCCTTGGCGAACACCTCCGCGATGCCGGACGCCATCGTGCCCGACCCGGCGACGCCCACGGCGCGCACGGGACGGCCGGGAACCTCCGTGCCGCCCGCGCCCGGGGTCAGGGAGTCCGGCACCACGACCGCACTGCCCGGCGCCTCGTAGGTGTAGAAGCCGCGCCCGGCCTTGCGGCCCGTCAGGCCCGCCTCGCTGAGCTGCCGCAGGATCGGCGCGGGAGCGTGCAGCCGGTCGTGGGAGGCGGCGTACATGGCCTCCAGCACCGTGCGCGCGGTGTCCACGCCGATCAGGTCCAGCAGGGCCAGCGGGCCCATCGGCAGACCGCAGCCGAGCCGCATCGCGGCGTCGATGTCCTCGCGTGAGGCGTAGTTCGCCTCGTACATCGCCGCGGCCTGGTTCAGGTACCCGAACAGCAGCCCGTCGGCGACGAATCCGGGCCGGTCACCGACCGCGACGGGCTCCTTGCCGAGGTCGAGGGCGAGGTTGGTGACGGCCGTGACGGCGCCCGGCCCGGTCAGCACGGAGGAGACGACCTCCACCAGCTTCATCGCCGGAGCCGGGTTGAAGAAGTGCAGACCCAGCACCCGCTCCGGGCGGGCCGAGTCGGCGGCCAGCCGCGTCACGGACAGGGCGTTCGTGCCGGTCGCCAGGATCGTCTCGGGGCGCACGATGCCGTCCAGCTCCCGGAAGACCTGCTGCTTGATCTCGTACGACTCCGGGACCACCTCGATCACCAGATCGGCGTCGGCCGCCGCGCGCAGGTCGGTGGAGGTGCGGACGCGGGCGAGGGCGTCGGCGCGCTCCTGCTCGGTGAGACGTCCGCGCTCGACGGAACGGGCGGTGGAGGACTCCAGCGCGGCGACGGCCGTCGCGGCCTGCGCCTCACTGATGTCGATGCCGACGACGTCGCGGCCGGCCCGGGCGAGCACTTCGGCGATGCCGGTGCCCATCGTGCCTAGGCCGACGACGGCAATGGTCCGCAGCGGGGACAGAGGGGTGTCGGACAGGGGAGTGGCCATCGCGGGACTCCAGGAATGAGGGTGACGACGGGAACACGCCCGGATGCGCCGAGGGGCGCACCGGGTGCGTGTGGAAGGAGTGCGGGTGTTGCCGGGCTGACTCGCGCACACGCCCGGTGCCGCGACGGGGGGCGTGCACACGCCCGCCCGGCGGCGGTTGCCGACCGGCCCTGTCCCGAGGCCGAGTCGCACTGCGGTACCCGAACATCCGGTACCGAACCGACTGCTCTGCTCTCACACCGGCCGCGTCACCAGACCGGCGTGAGGAATCGCGAGTGGGTGACTCGCTCGTTTGAGATTAACCCGCGGGTAACGAGCGCGCCAGCCCCCGGTGTTCGTGATGTAGGTCCCACACGCGCTGTGACGCCTCTAACCTCGGTGTCATGGACGAAGAGTTGCGAACGCTCACGGAGCGTTTACGGGCGGAGGCGGCGGCATCGGGCGCGCCGGGGGCCCCGGAGGCCTGCGACCGTCTGACGGCGACCGGGGACCTGGACGAGCTGGCCGCCGTGCTCACCGAGCCGGGACAGCCTCTCTGGGCACGCGAACTGGCCGCGTTCCGGCTGGGCGTGGCGGGGGACCGGCGGGCCTTCGAGTCCCTCGTGCTGCTTCTGAACCACCGCGACCCGCCGCGCTGCGCTTCCGCCGCCCACGCCCTCGCCCGTCTCGGCGACCCCCGCACCGCCCGCGCCGCCGCCGCCCTCGCCACCAACGAACTCCGGGTCGCCTACGCCCTGCACCCGGTGCGGCTGCTGGTCGAACTGCGGGCGCCCGAGGCGGTGCCCGCCCTCGTCACCACGCTGGAGCGGCGGCTGCGCCCGCACGACCCGTACCGGCGCGTGGCGCTCGCCTGCGTCGAGGGACTCGGCGCGCTGGGCGACGACCGGGCCGCGCCCGTCCTGAACGACGCCCTGGCCCACCCGGCGCTGGCCCAGGCCGCGGTGCGGGCGCTGGCGCGGATTCCCGGGCAGCGGTGACCGTCGTCCGGCGGTGGACGTCCATGGGGCCGGTCCCGGTGGTGGATGTCCATGGGCCGGACGGGTGGTGGATGCCCATGGGCCGGGCCTCGGCGGCGATGAGCCGTCAGCCGGTCAGGGCCCTGGCGTACCGCACCTCGGGCACCACGGCCCCCGCCACCTCGAAGGGCTCCTCGGCGCCGTCCGCGCGGAAACCCGCCCGCTCGTAGAAGCGCCGGGCGCGGGCGTTGCCCTCGACCACCCACAGGAGCATGCGTCTCCGCCCGGCCTCCGCGCACGCGCGCACCGACTCCTGGAGCAGCGCCCGCCCGATACCGGTGCCGAAGCGTGCCGCGTCGACGTAGAGCGCGTACAACTCCGCGTCCTCGGTGAGCGATTCACCGTCCCGGTACGGGCCGTGGCAGGCCCAGCCGACGACCTTGCCGTCGTCGTCCTCGGCGACGAGGTTCACCGTGCCGACCGGGGTCCGGGCGAAGAGCGCGCGGCGCCGCTCGGCGTCCTCGGCGACGTCGAGACCGTCGAGGTAGGACTGCGGCATCAGACCGCGATAGGCGGTCCGCCAGCCCCGGATGCGGATGTCGGACACGTGCCCGCAGTCGTCGGCCGTCATCGGCCGCACCAGCGGCCCGCTCACGGGGACACGACCGCGAACGCCTCGATCTCCATCAGGAACTCCGGCCGGACCAGCGCGGCGACCTGCACGGCCGAGGCGGCGGGCAGGCGGTCGTCGGGTATGTGCTCGGCGCGTGCCGCCCGGATCGCGGACATGTGCGCCATGTCCGTGACGAAGAAGGTCAGCTTCACCACGTCGTCGAAGGTCGCACCGGCCGCCGCCAGGCACCGGCGCAGATTCTCGAAGACCTGGCGGGCCTGGGCCTCCGCGTCGCCCTCGCCGACCGGCTTGCCGTCCTCGTCCAGCGCGAGCTGGCCGGAGACGGCCACGAACCGCCCGGTGCCGAGGACGACATGGGTGTACTGGGCGGCGGGCGCGACGCCGTCGGGGGCGGGAATCCTGGTCAGCTCACTCATGCGTCCATGGTGAACCATGGCACTGACAACGCCCGGTCCTAACTCCGGAATCCGAGCAGCCCGTGCAGCGTCGATCCCCGCGAGGACGTCGACGCCGCCTTCGACTCCAGCGGCTTCGGGTCCGGCAGCGCTCCGCAGACCGCGTCCGCCTCGCCGGTCCCGGTACCGCTGGGCACGGTGCCGTCGGCCAAGTAGGCGGCCAGATGCCGGTCCAGGCACGTGTTCCCGCTCAGCGTGATGCCGTGGTTCCCGCCGCCCTCCTCGACGACCAGGCTCGAACCGCGCAACAGGCGGTGCACCGTGACGCCGCCCCCGTACGGGGTGGCCGCGTCGTCGGTCGCCTGGAACAGCAGGGCCGGCGGCACCTCGTCGTTGGCGACGTCCACCGGCCGTCGCGACCCCGTGGGCCAGAACGCGCACGGCGCGTTGTACCAGGCGTTGTTCCACGCCATGAAGGGTGCCTTCTCGTGCACCGTCCAGTTGGCGTCGCGCCACTCGTCCCAGTCCCGCGGCCAGCCGGCGTCGCGGCACAGCACCGAGGTGTAGACGCTGTAGCCGTTCTCCCCGGCGGCGTCCACGGCGGCGAAGTCCTCGTACGCCTCGACCAGCGGGCCGGTGTCCGCGTCGTTCGCGTACGCGGCGAACGCCTCCGCCAGATAGGGCCAGTAGCCGTTGTAGTAGCCGCCGGGGATGAAGGTGTCCTCGAGTTCGGAGGCACCCACCTTCCCGCCCGCCGGCTCCTTCGCCAGCGCCGTCCGCATGTCGTACCAGGCCGCCTCCACCCGCTCCGGGTCGGTGCCCAGCCCGTACGTCGCGTCGTGCTCCGCGACCCAGGCCAGGAAGGCGCGGTGGCGGTCGTCGAAGGCGAGGTCCTGGTTGAGGTTGGCGTCGTGCCACACGTCGGTCGGGTCGACGACGGAGTCCAGGACCAGGCGCCGGACCCGGTCCGGGTACAGCTTGGCGTAGACGGCGCCCAGGTAGGTGCCGTACGAGTAGCCGAAGTAGTTCACCTTCGAGGCGCCGAGCGCCGCGCGGACGGCGTCCACGTCCCGCGCGGCGCTCACCGTGTCGATGTGCGGCAGCACGTCCCCGTACTTCTCGCCGCACGCCTCGGCGAAGGACTTCGCGCGGGCGAGGTTGGCCTGCTCGACGGCCGGGGTGGCCGGCAGGGAGTCGGGCCGCACCGGGGCGAAGTGGCCCGGTCGGCAGTTCAGGGCGGGCTCGCTCCCGCCCACGCCGCGCGGGTCGAAGCCGATGACGTCGTACTGGGCGGCCACCTCCGCGGGCAGCGAGGACGCCACGAACCCGGCGAGCGTCAGCCCGCTGCCGCCGGGCCCGCCGGGGTTGACCATCAACGGCCCCTGGTACTTCCGGGAGGTGTGCGGGACGCGGGACAGCGCCAGCGTGATCCGCCTCCCTTCCGGACGGGCGTGGTCCAGCGGCACCGAGAGGGACGCGCACTGGAGCGTCGGATACTCGGACGTGCCGCACTTCCTCCAGTCGAGTGCCGCGGCGCCCGGGGCCGCCCCGGGGAGCGGCGCGCTCGCCTCGGCGGGAACGGCCGTCGCGGCGGCGATCACGACGGCGCCGCACAGCGCGGCTGCGCGTTGTCTCATGGCGTTCATCGTCCCGGGAAGCGTCGCCGGACGAACGCGTTCTGTTCATACTTGACCCAATTGGGCCGGTAGGTGCCCTCGAATGCTCTCAGGGCTCGGCGGGGCTCGGACAAGCCGCCTCAGATGAGCGAAAGTTGCACCGGTTCGACCGGCTCACTCGGAGCGGGTGCCACCTGCGGCTCCGCGATCCGCCGTGGCATCCCCGCGCGCGTGGGGCCGACGCCGTACTCCTGAGCCAGTTCGTGCACCTGGCGCGTGATCCGGCGCTGGTACCACCGCGGGGCGTAGGCGCCCTCCGCGTAGAGCCGCTCGTAGCGGCGTACCAGATGCGGGTGGTGCCGGCCGAGCCAGGCCATGAACCATTCCCGCGCGCCCGGCCGCAGATGCAGCACCAGGGGTGTCACCGAGGTGGCGCCGGCGGCCGCGATCGCCCGTACCGTCGCGCGCAGTTGGGCGGGCTCGTCGCCGAGGAACGGGATGACCGGCGCCATCAGCACCCCGCAGCCGATCCCGTGTTCGCCGAGGGTCCGCACGACCTCCAGGCGGCGCTCCGGCGCGGGCGTGCCCGGCTCGACGGTGCGCCACAGCTCGGGATCGGTGAAGCCGACCGAGACGGAGATCCCCACATCCGTCACCCGCGCGGCGCGCGTCAGCGCCTCCAGGTCGCGCAGGATCAGCGTGCCCTTGGTGAGGATGGAGAAGGGGTTCGCCCGCTCGGTGAGTGCCTCGATGATCCCCGGCATCAGCCGGTAGCGGCCCTCCGCGCGCTGGTAGCAGTCGACGTTGGTGCCCATCGCGACGTGCTCCCCCTGCCAGCGTCGCGAGGCCAGCTGGCGCCGCAGCAGCTCCGGCGCGTTCACCTTGACGACGATCTGGGAGTCGAAGCCGAGGCCGGTGTCGAGGTCCAGGTAGCTGTGCGTCTTGCGGGCGAAGCAATACACGCACGCGTGCGTGCAGCCCCGATAGGGGTTCACCGTCCATTCGAACGGCATGCGGGAGGCGCCCGGCACCCGGTTGAGGATCGAGCGGGCCCGCACCTCGTGGAAGGTGATGCCCCGGAACTCGGGCGTGTCGAAGGTACGGGTGGTGACCGCGTCCGCGCCGAACAGTGCGGGGTCGGCGGCCCGGGCGTGATCGGAGTCCGTGAGGTTCTCCCAGCGCATGGCGCCTCCTCGATAGTGCTGCGAACGCCACAATAGAACACATGTTCCCTTGATCGTGCGGACCAGTCGTCCCGCGGCCGCGGGGCCCGTCGCACGGGGCCGCTTCGCGCCCCCCGATTTGGTGGCCGGGCGGCGGGGTGGTTGGCTTGCCCCGACCCCGAGAACCAGGCCCTGGAGGAACCCGATGGCGCAGGTCGAGGCGGAGACGGAGCGGATCGTCGCGGCGGACGCGGAGACGGTGTTCGACACCCTCGCCGACTACAGCGGCACCCGCGCGAAGCTGCTGCCCGAGCACTTCAGCGAGTACGAGGTCCGCGAGGGCGGCGACGGCGAGGGCACCCTCGTGCACTGGAAGCTCCAGGCCACCAGCAAGCGCGTCCGCGACTGCCTGCTGGAGGTCACCGAGCCGTCCGACGGCGAGCTGGTGGAGAAGGACCGCAACTCCTCCATGGTCACCACCTGGCGGGTCACGCCGGCGGGTGAGGGCAAGTCCCGGGTGGTCGTCCTCACCACCTGGCAGGGCGCCGGCGGGATCGGCGGCTTCTTCGAGAAGACCTTCGCGCCCAAGGGGCTCGCCCGCATCTACGACGCCATGCTCGCCAAGCTCGCGGCCGAGGTCGAGAAGTAGCCGACCCGGGGCCTCGGCCGGAAACGGCCAAAGGCCAAGCCCCGGACGGCCGTTGGCCGCCTCACCGGTTCGAGTGATCTCCGCCCGAAACCACCGCACTTCCGTAACTCGTCGCACTTGTTCGCAGTTGCCGCATCAGGCGGCAATTGTGAGCAGGTGTGACGAGGGGAGCGGAACATGGGCGGGATCACTCTGGTGCAGGACGAACCGGTCACCGCACCACCGACGCCCCCCGAGCCACCCGCACCCGACCCGGCGCCCGGAGCCGGGCTGAGCCCGCGCCGGGTGCGGCTGGTCTTCGTCGGGCTGATGCTGGCGCTGCTGCTCGCCGCGCTCGAGCAGATGATCGTCGCCACCGCGCTGCCGAAGATCGTCGGCGAGCTGCACGGCCTGGACAAGATGTCCTGGGCGATCACCGCCTACCTGCTCACCTCCACCGTCGGCCTGCCGATCTACGGCAAGCTCGGCGACCTCTTCGGCCGCAAGGGCGTCTTCCAGTTCGCGATCCTGGTGTTCATCGCCGGCTCGGCGCTCGCCGGCCGGGCCCAGACCATGGACCAGCTGATCGCCTTCCGCGCGGTGCAGGGTGTCGGCGCGGGCGGCCTGATGATCGGCGTGCAGGCGATCATCGCGGACATCGTGCCGCCCCGCGAGCGCGGCCGGTTCATGGGCCTGATCGGCGCCGCCTTCGGCCTGGCCTCGGTCGCCGGCCCCCTGCTGGGCGGCTACTTCACCGACCACCTCTCCTGGCGCTGGTGCTTCTACATCAACGTCCCCTTCGGGCTGGTCACCATGGCCGTCGTGGCCGTGGTCCTGAAGCTGCCCAGGCCGACGGCCAAGCCCCGCCTCGACATCCTCGGCGCGCTGCTGCTCGCCGCCGCGTCCACCTGCCTGGTGCTGCTGACCAGTTGGGGCGGCACCGAGTACGAGTGGGGCTCGAAGGTCATCCTCGGCCTCGCCGCCGGAGCGGTCGCCGCCACCGTCCTCTTCCTGATCGCCGAACACTTCGCGCCCGAACCACTGATCCCGCTGCGCCTGTTCCGTGACTCCGTCTTCAACGTCACCGGCCTGGTGGGCCTCGTCATCGGCATCGCCCTGTTCGGCGCCGCCAGCTACCTGCCGACCTTCCTCCAGATGGTCGACGGCGCCACCGCCACCGAGTCCGGTCTGCTGATGCTGCCGATGATGGGCGGCATCGTCGGCACCTCGATCATCTCCGGACAGCTCATCAGCCGCACCGGGCACTACCGGTCCCACCCGATCCTCGGCAGCGCCCTGTCCGTCGTCGGCATGTGGCTGCTGTCCCGGCTCGACGCCGACACGCCCCGGCTGCAGTACAGCATCTGGATGGCCGTCCTCGGCGCCGGCATCGGCATGGTGATGCCCGTCCTGATCCTCGCCGTGCAGAACTCCGTACGCCCCGCCGACCTCGGCACCGCCACCAGCGCCAACAACTACTTCCGGCAGATCGGCGGCAGCGTCGGCGCGGCGATCTTCGGGACCCTGTTCGCCGACCGCCTCACCGACTCCCTGGCCGAGCGCGTCCCCGCCGAGGCGGGCGCCGGACTCCCCGACGCCGAGGCCATCACCCCACAGCTCGTCCACTCCCTGCCCCCGGCGCTGCGCGACGCCTACATCGGGGCGTACGCCGACGCCATGCCGCGGATCTTCCTCTACCTGGTGCCGGTGCTCGTCCTCGGGCTGCTCATCGCCTTCTTCCTCAAGGAGAAACCCCTGGTGTCCCACAACGCCCCCGTCACCGAGCAGGAAACCGCTCAGACCGCGCAGCCCGTCGCCCCCGTCCCGCAGGCCCGGTCGCCGTACGCCGCCGGCATCCCGGTCTGCGGCACCGTGCAGCACCCCGACGGCACCGTCGTCCCCCGCGCGGCGCTCACCCTCATCGACGTCGGCGGTCAGCAGATCGGCCGGGGAGCCAGCGGCGACGACGGACGGTACGCGTTGGCCACGCCCGGCTCCGGGTCGTACGTCCTGATCGCGGCGGCCGGCGGCCACCAGCCGCAGGCGGTCTCCGTGACCGTCGGCGAACGCCCCGTGGAACTCGACGTCGTCCTCGGCGGCGCCGGCCGCCTCGCCGGCAGCGTGCTCACCGCCGACGGCAGCCCCGTGCGCGACGCCATCGTCACCCTCACCAACGTCCACGGCGAGGTCGTCTCCACCACCCGCAGCGGCCGGGAGGGCGGCTACGTCATCACCGAGCTGGTGGCCGGCGAGTACACCCTCGCCGCCAGCGCCCCCGCCTTCCGCCCGGCCGCGCTGCCGGTCAGCGTCCAGGCCGCGCGGGAGACCCGGCAGGACGTCGAGCTGGCCGGTGGTGCCGTGCTGCGCGGCACCGTGCGCGCCAGTGCCGGACGGGTCGTCGAGGACGCGCGCGTGACGCTCCTCGACGCGGCCGGCAACGTGGTGGACACCCTGACCACCGGCCCGGACGGCACCTTCCGGTTCGTCGACCTGTCGTCCGGCGAGTACACCGTCATCGCAGCCGGCTACCCGCCCGTCGCCACCGTGCTCCAGGTGGCCGGCGGCGGCCGTACCGAACGCGACCTCCAGCTCGGGCACGAGGACTGAGACCGGACACCGGCGCGCGCACGCGCGCCGGTGTGCTCGCGTGCCACCAATTCCCCCGTTGCCGCACACGGCCACCGGCCACCGCCGTACCGTGGCTGACGGTGACACAGATCATGGGAGCCGTGGGAGAAAGGGCCTGACGCCATGGACCATGGCACCGAGCGGGACGCACCTCCCGGCCGCGGAGCCGGACCCCGCGCCGTGTCGGGCGACCCCATGGCGGGCCGTGTCCCGCTGGCCGTGGTCGTGGTGGACCGCGACGGGCTGGTCTCCCACTGGAGCCGCGGCGCGCGGCGACTGTTCGCCCTGCCCAAGGAGGAGGCGATCGGCCGGCCCGCCGCCGACCTGCTGCCCGTCTCGGGCGTGCTGCCCGGGACCGACGACGCCGGCGACCACGACAGCCACGCGGACTGCGACGGGCTCGGACCGGACCTGGAATCCTCCCTCGACGGAGGGCTCTCCTACCCGGCGGCGGGCCGCGCCCGCCTGACCGTGCCGGACGACGACCGGGTCGACGTGCTCTGGTGGGCGTACCCCCTGGTCGGTCCGGGCCCCGAGCGCCTGCTCGTGCTGGCGGCCGACGCGGACGCCCTGAGCCGGGAGCACGCCCCAGAGAACGCCGGCCGCGGTGCCACGGCGACGACCGTCGAGCGGATCGCCCCCGGCTTCGCCCTGCACACCGACTTCCCCGGCGCCGACGAACTCGCCCGCCGCCTCCCCGAGATCCTGCCCAGCATGAGCGTCGGTGAGAGCGCCCGCATAGTCGCCCAGGTCCTCGAACTGGGCTACCCGGTCCTCGAGTTCAGCCAGAACGACCGGGTGCCCGTCACCCCCGACTGGGGCGTGCCCCGGCGCGCCGAGCGCAGAGCGCGGCGGGAGCGGGCGGCACGGGCGCTCGCGGCCGGCGAACCGGTGCCGGACGACCTGCGCGACGAGGCCGAGGACCTGGAGTACGCCGCCGTCCGCGAACGCCTGGAATTCCTCAACGAGGTCAGCGGGCGGATCGGCACCTCCCTCGACCTCTCGCGGACCATCGTCGAGGTGAGCCGGGCCGTCGTCCCCCGCTTCACCGACGTCGCCGGTACCTATCTGCGCGAACAGATCGTCGCCGGTGAGGGCTTCCCCGACGGCGTGCCGGACACCACCACGATGTGGCACCGGGTGGCCCTGGAACACACCGACGAACCCGGCCGCTGGGACGACGTCGTACCGGTCGGCGAGGCCATGCCGTTCCCGGCGCACACCCCCTTCTTCCAGTGCATGACCAGCGGCGAGCCGGTCCTCGTGCCCCGCATCACCGAGGAGATGGGCCACGCCATCGCCTCGCAGTTCGAGAAGCGGGACATCAGGCCGCTCATCACCGGCCGCTCGATGCTGCTGGTGCCCCTGAAGGCGCGCACCGTCGTCCTCGGGTTCATGATCCTGCTGCGCCACCCGGAGCGCCCCGTCTTCAACGACATGGACCGCGTCACCGGCGCCGAACTCGCCGCCCGCGCGGGACTCGTGCTCGACAACGCGCGCATGTACACGTACCAGGAGAACGTCGCCGAGACGCTCCAGGACAGCATGCTGCCGCACATCCCCGCGCGCATGGCCGGCTGCGACATCTCCACCCGCTACCTGCCCGGCACCCTCCTGGGCCGGGTCGGCGGCGACTGGTTCGACGCGGTGAAGCTGCCCGGCGCCCGCACCGCCCTCGTCGTCGGCGACGTCATGGGCCACGGACTCAACTCCGCCGCCATGATGGGCCAGTTGCGCACCGCCGTGCAGACCATGGCCGGGCTCGACCTGCCTCCCGCACAGCTGCTGCGCAACCTCGACGACCTCGCCCAGCGGCTCGGCGACACCTACCTGGCGACCTGCCTCTACGCCGTCTACGACCCCATCGCCGGTGAACTGAACCTCGCCAACGCGGGCCACATCCCGCCCGTCCTGGTCCGTGCGGCGGACGGCGGCAGCGAGCTGATCGACCTGCCCACGGGGGCGCCCATCGGCGTCGGCGGGGTGCCCTTCGAGGCGGTGCGGGTGCCGGTGGCGCCGGGCGACCGGCTGGTGATGTGCACCGACGGCCTGGTGGAGGTGCGCGGCGAGGACATCGGCATCGGCCTCGCGACCCTGTGCGAGTCCGCCGCCCACCCGGCCGCCTCCATGGACGACGCCTGCGACACCATCATCCGCGCGCTGGGCACGCGCGGCGGCCGCAAGGACGACGTGGCCCTGCTGATGGCCAGGCTCGGCGGCATCGACACCGACTCGGTCGCCGAGTGGCGCCTCGCCCGCGACCCCGCCGAGGTCGGCCGGGCCCGCGCGGCCGTCCGCGAACAGCTCCACGACTGGGGCCTCGGGAAACTGGCCGACGCCACCGAGCTCATGGTCAGCGAACTCGTCACCAACGCCGTACGGCACGCCCACGCCCGGCCCGTGGAACTGCGCCTGGTACGTGCCGACACGCTGCTGTGCGAGGTGGACGACGACGACCACGAACTGCCGGCACTGAGCGGCGCCGGCCCCGCCGACGAGACCGGGCGGGGCCTGCGCGTGGTCAGCACCCTCGCCCGCGAATGGGGCGCGAGCCGCACCAGGGCGGGCAAGACAGTCTGGTTCGAACTGACGCTGCCGCGTCGCTGAGCCGTCCGATCGGCCGGTCGCCGGTGCCGCCGGGAGCCCGAGTCCTTCGCACGTCCGGTGAAGGAATGCGCGGGGCGCTTGTGGCCGTACGCCGGGCGCGGTAGACCGTACGAGCCCGTCACCGCCGACGGGCCGTACGTCGTCGCACCTGGGGAGACGCGCATGAGCGTGACGAGTCGGTACCGGAACGCCTGGGAGAGTTTCTGGAGCGAGGCACCCGAGGGACCGGGGGCGGTGTTCTGGGACGCGGAGCCGATGCTGACCGCCGGGCGTCACCTGGCCCACTTCGAGCCGCACGTCGTCGACCCCGGCCTGCCCATGATCGACCTCGGCTGCGGCAACGGCACCCAGACCCGCTACCTCGCCGAGCGCTTCGGGCACGTCGTCGGCGCCGACCTGTCCGCCGCCGCCCTCGACCACGCCCGCCGTGCCGACCCCGGCGGCCAGGCCGCCTACCGGCAGCTGGACGCCACCGACAAGGCCGAGGCCGAGACGCTGCACGCCGAACTGGGCGACGCCAACCTCTACGTGCGGGGCGTCCTGCACCAGTGCGAACCCGACGACCGCCAGCCACTGGCCGACGCCCTCGCGGCGCTCCTCGGCGAGCGCGGCCGCGCCTTCCTGGTGGAGCCGACCCAGGAGTCCAAGGCGGTCCTGATGGACCTGGTGCAGGGGCCCGAGGGCCCGCCCGCGAAACTCGCCCCCGTCCTCCGGCACGGACTGACCCCCGGCTCGGTCCCCGAGGAGGCGGTGCCCGAGTACCTTCGCGCCGCCGGGCTCAGCGTCCTGGCGAGCGGTGAACTCCCGCTGATCTCCACGGAGTACACGGCGGACGGCACCCGGATCGAGCTGCCGTCGACCTGGGTGGTGGCGGGCAGGGCACGGTGACCAGGGCTCCCACCAGCCATTGGTCTGCGCCGGTGAGAGTTATCCACAGGCCTGGCTGGGAGTCGGTACGACCGCGTAACGTGGCGCAGCATGAAGATCCTCATCAGCGCCGACATGGAAGGCGCCACCGGTGTCACCTGGCCGGCCGACGTGCTGCCGGGGACTCCGCAGTGGGAGCGGTGCCGGTCGATGTTCACCTCGGACGTGAACGCGGCCGTGCTGGGCTTCCTCGACGGCGGGGCCGACGAGGTGCTGGTCAACGAGGCGCACTGGACCATGCGCAACCTGCTCCTGGAGCAGCTCGACGAGCGGACGCAGATGCTCACCGGCCGGCACAAGGCGCTGTCGATGGTGGAGGGCGTCCAGCACGGGGACGTGGACGGCATCGCCTTCATCGGGTACCACGCGGGCGCCGGCATGGAAGGCGTCCTCGCGCACACCTACCTCGCCAACCAGATCACCGGTGTCTGGCTGAACGACGTACGGGCCAGTGAGGGTCTGCTCAACGCGCACGTCGTCGCCGAGTACGGGGTGCCGGTGGTGCTGGTCACCGGGGACGACGTGGCCTGCGAGGACGCGCTCGGGTACGCGCCCGAGGCGCTGAAGGTCGCGGTCAAGGACCATGTGTCGCGGTATGCCGCCGTGTGCCGTACGCCGGCCAGGACCGCCGCCGACATCCGGGCGGCCGCAAAGGAGGCGGCGGCGCTCGCGGTACGGCATGAACCGGTGAGCGGCGGGCCCTTCACCGTCGCCGTGGAGTTCGACGCCGAGCACCTGGCGGACGCCTCGACCGTCGTGCCGGGTGTGGCCCGTGTCGGCGAGCGCAAGGTGGCGTACACCCACGACACCATGTTCGAGGCGATCCGTACCTTCAAGGCGGTCACCACGATCGTCTCGGCCGCCGTGGAGGAGCAGTATGGCTGAGCAGCAGTCCGGGCAGACGGGCGCACAGGCGCTGGACGAGGTCGTGCGGTTCACGTCCGACCTCATCCGGATCGACACGACCAACCGGGGCGGCGGCGACTGCCGGGAGCGCCCGGCCGCCGAGTACGCCGCCGCGCGGCTCGCCGAGGCCGGGATCGAGCCCACGCTGCTGGAGCGGACCGAGGGCCGGACCAACGTCGTCGCCCGCGTCGAGGGCACCGACCCGTCGGCCGGCGCGCTCCTCGTGCACGGGCACCTGGACGTGGTGCCCGCAGAGGCCGCCGACTGGAGCGTGGACCCGTTCTCCGGGGAGATCCGCGACGGGGTCGTGTGGGGTCGCGGCGCCGTCGACATGAAGAACATGGACGCGATGATCCTGGCCGTCGTGCGCGACTGGGCCCGGCAGGGAGTACGGCCCCGGCGGGACATCGTGATCGCGTTCACGGCGGACGAGGAGGCCAGCGCCGAGGACGGCTCCGGCTTCCTCGCCGACCGGCACGCCGGCCTGTTCGAGGGCTGCGCCGAGGGCGTCAGCGAGTCGGGGGCGTTCACCTTCCACGACGGCGCCGGGCGGCAGTTCTACCCCATCGCCGCCGGTGAGCGGGGCACGGGCTGGCTCAAGCTCACCGCGCGCGGGCGGGCCGGCCACGGGTCCAAGGTGAACGGGGAGAACGCGGTCACCCGCCTCGCCGCGGCGATCACCCGCATCGGCGACCACGAGTGGCCGCTGCGCCTGACCCCGACCGTGCGCGCCGCGCTGAGCGAACTCGCCGCCGTCTACGGCATCGAGGCCGATCTGCACGACGTCGACGCGCTGCTGGACAAGCTGGGGCCCGCGGCCGAGTTGGTCGAGTCCACCGTCCGCAACAGCAGCAACCCGACCATGCTGGAAGCCGGTTACAAGGTCAACGTCATCCCCGGAGAGGCCGTCGCGTACGTCGACGGGCGGTTCCTGCACGGCTGCGAGGACGAGTTCCGCGCCACCCTCGACCGGCTCACCGGCCCGGACGTGGCCTGGGAGTTCGCCCACCGCGAGGTCGCGCTCCAGGCGCCGGTGGACTCGCCGACGTACGCCAGGATGCGCGCGGCCGTCGAGGAGTTCGCCCCGGAGGGGCACGTGGTGCCGTACTGCATGTCCGGCGGGACGGACGCCAAGCAGTTCTCCCGGCTGGGGATCACCGGGTACGGGTTCGCGCCGCTGAAGCTGCCCGAGGGCTTCGACTACCAGGCCCTGTTCCACGGCGTCGACGAACGCGTTCCCGTCGAGGCGCTGCACTTCGGCGTCCGCGTCCTCGACCGGTTCCTGCGCACCGCCTAGCAGACAGGCCCCCGGGCCCGCCCGACGAGTAACTGGAGGAGAAGTGGGGGAGTCGGTGCAGACTCTGTCGTACGGATCGTGGCCCTCGCCCGTCGACGCGGCCCTCGCCGCCGCGCACGACGGACGGCCGGACGACGTGGGCTTCGTCGGCGACGAGGTGTGGTGGACCGCGCCCCGGCCCACCGAGGGCGGCCGGCGCACGCTGGTGCGGCGGTACCCCGACGGCACCGAGGAACCGGTGCTGCCCGCGCCGTGGAACGTGCGCACCCGCGTCCTCGAGTACGGCGGCCGGCCCTGGGCCGCGCACATGACCGACGCCGGGCCGCTGGTCGTCTTCGTGAACTTCGCCGACCAGCGGCTGTACTCCTACCGGCCGGGCGGCGGCGAACCGCGTCCGTTGACGCCCGTCTCCCCGGTGGGCGGCGGACTGCGCTGGGCCGAGCCGGAGCCCCGTCCCGAGCGCGGCGAGGTGTGGTGCGTCCTGGAGGAGTTCACCGGCGAGGGGCCCACCGACGTGCGACGTGTCCCCGTCGCGGTGCCGCTGGACGGCTCGGCGGCCGACGACCGGACCGCGGTGCGCGAACTCACCGGCGAGCGCCACCGGTTCGTCACCGGGCCCCGCCTCTCGCCCGACGGGCGGCGCGCGGCCTGGCTCGGCTGGGACCACCCGCGCATGCCCTGGGACGGCACCGAGCTGGTCGTGGCGGAGGTCGGCCCCGACGGCACCTTCCTGGACGCCCGGACCGTCGCCGGCGGGCCCGAGGAGTCGATCGCCCAGGTCGACTGGGCGCCCGACGGCGCCCTGCTGTACGCCTCCGACCGCACCGGCTGGTGGAACCTCTACCGCGACGGACGGGCGCTGTGCGCGCGACAGGAGGAATTCGGCGGACCGCTGTGGAAGCTCGGGCAGCGCTGGTTCGCCCCGCTGGACAGCGGCCTGATCGCCGTCGTGCACGGCCGCGGCGCCACCGCCCTCGGCATACTCGACCCCGAGACCGGAGAAGTCGTCGACGCGGTGGGACCCTGGACCGAGTTCGCCGCGACGCTCGCCGTCCACGGCGAGCGCGTGGTGGCCGTCGGCGCGAGTCCGCGCAGCGCCTTTGAGGTGGTCGAGCTGGACACCCGCACCGGCCGGGCCCGGGTGATCGGCGCCCCGCACGAGGACGCCGTGGACCCGGCGTACTACCCCGAACCGCGCAGCCGCACCTTCACCGGTCCCGACGGCCGCGAGATCCACGCCCACGTCCACCCGCCGCACAACCCCGGCTGCCGTGCCCCGGAGGGCGAGCTGCCGCCGTACGTCGTCTGGGCGCACGGTGGCCCCACCAGCCGGTCACCCCTCGTCCTGGACCTGGAGATCGCCTACTTCACCTCCCGCGGCATCGGCGTCGCGGAGGTCAACTACGGCGGCTCCACCGGGTACGGCCGGGAGTACCGCGACCGGCTGCGCGAGCAGTGGGGCGTGGTCGACGTCGAGGACTGCGCAGCCGTCGCCCTCGCCCTCGCCGAGGAGGGCGCCGCCGACCGGAAGCGGCTCGCCGTGCGGGGCGGCAGCGCGGGCGGCTGGACCGCCGCCGCCTCCCTGGCCACCACCGACGTCTACGCCTGCGGCACCGTCATCTATCCCGTCCTCGACCTGACCGGCTGGGCCACGGGCGGGACCCACGACTTCGAGTCGCAGTACCTGGAGAGCCTGATCGGACCCCACTCCGAGGTGCCCGACCGGTACGCCGAGCGGTCGCCCGTCACCCACGCCGACCGGGTCACCGCACCGTTCCTGCTGCTCCAGGGGCTGGACGACGTGATCTGCCCGCCCGTGCAGTGCGAGCGGTTCCTCGCCCGCATGGCGGGCCGGGGGGTGCCGCACGCGTACCTCGCCTTCGAGGGCGAGGGACACGGATTCCGGCGCGCGGAGACCATGGTGCGCGCCCTGGAGGCGGAACTCTCCCTGTACTCCCAGGTCTTCGGCCTGAACGCGCCGAACGTCCCGGCTCTGGAGCTGACCCGATGAAGCCCCTGAACCGGCCGGACCGGCTCGCCCCCGGCGCCCGGGTGGCCGTCGTCGCGCCCAGCGGGCCCGTGCCCGAGGAGCGGCTGGAGGCGGGCCTGGACGTGCTGCGCGGCTGGGACCTCGACCCGGTCGTCGCACCGCACGTCCTGGACCGGCACCCCTCGTTCGACTACCTCGCCGGCACCGACGCCGACCGGGCCGCCGACCTCCAGGCCGCCTGGTGCGACCCGTCCGTCGACGCCGTGCTGTGCGCCCGCGGCGGGTACGGCGTCCAGCGCATGGCCGACCTGCTCGACTGGGAGGCGATGCGCGCGGCCGGGCCGAAGGTCTTCGTCGGCTTCAGCGACATCACGGCGCTGCACGAGGCGTTCGCCACCAGGCTGGGCCTGGTCACCCTGCACGGGCCGATGGCCGCCGGGGTCGACTTCCTCAAGAACGCACGGGCGCAGGAGCACCTGAAGGCCACCCTGTTCACCCCGGAGACGGTCCGCGTGATCGCTTCCGGCGGTACGCCCATGGTGCCGGGCCGGGCGCGGGGCGTCACCCTCGGCGGCTGCCTCGCCCTGCTCGCCGCCGAACTGGGCACCCCGCACGCCCGCTCCTCCGCGCGCGGCGGGCTGCTGTGCCTGGAGGACGTGGGGGAGGAGACGTACCGCCTGGACCGCTACCTCACCCAGCTGCTGCGGGCCGGCCTGCTCGACGGGGTCGCCGGAGTGCTGCTCGGGTCCTGGCAGGAGTGCGAACCGCCGGAACGGCTGCGGCCGATGCTGGCCGACCGGCTCGGCGGCCTCGGCGTGCCGGTCGTCGAGGACTTCGGCTTCGGGCACTGCGAGGGCGCGCTGACCATACCGTTCGGCGTGGCGGCGGAACTCGACGCGGACGCGGGCACCCTCACGCTGGACGAACCTGCCCTGCGCTGACCCGCGTCCCGCGCCCCACCGTCGTAGGCTGGCCGAATGCCGCACAACGCGTCCCGCCACCTCGCCGAGGGCCCCCGCGTGGGCATCAGACACTTCACCTACGAGGACGGCGCCGAGTTCACCGCCCGGGCCAGGGAGAGCAAGGACCTGCACCACCCGTGGCTCTTCCCGCCGGACAGCGTCCAGGCGTACGAGGCCTACGCGGGCCGGCTGATCGAGGATCCCGCCAAGGCCGGGTTCCTGATCTGCGAGAAGGACGCGGGCACGACGGACGGCGGCTCCATCGCCGGGTTCGTCAACATCAACAACATCGTCCACGGCGGCTTCCTCAGCGGCGCGCTCGGCTACGGCGCGTTCGCCCACGCGGCCGGGCGGGGGCTGATGCGCGAGGGCCTGGACCTCGTCGTGCGGTACGCCTTCGGGCCGATGCGGCTGCACCGGCTGGAGATCAACGTGCAGCCGGGCAACGCCGCCTCCATCGCGCTGGCCCGTGCCTGCGGCTTCCACCTGGAGGGCTTCTCACCGCGGATGCTGCACATCGACGGCGCCTGGCGTGACCACCAGCGCTGGGCCATCACCGCCGAGAGCGTGACTTCCGGTTGATCTTCATCGTGTCCAGGTCCGTCACCGCCGACCTCAGATCGCGGAACCCGTAGCCCAGCGCGCGCAGCGCCGTCTCAGCCCGGTCCTCGGCGATCGCGCCCGCCATCTCCTCGCCGTCCGCCGCGTCGGACACCACGACGAACCGCATCGAGAAGTGCTTCAGCGGCGCGGGCTCGTACGACAGCGAACCCTCCTCGGTGAACCGCATGCTCGCCATCCCGTGGTCCGCCGCCTCGGCGAGCAGCCGGGACCGGGCCTCCTCGGTCAGCCCCTCCCAGGTGCCCCGGACGATCACCCGGTAGGTGTGCTGCTCACTCACGTGCCGCTCCTTCGCGCTCTCCGCCGACCGCCCGACTGTACGTCGACCCCGGACCGAGGCCCATCGAATATCGGTGGGCGCCCTGTTCAGCGGGCCCGGGAGCGGCTTCCATGGGGAAGCGTGACGACGATCCGACGTGAGGTACTGACGCTGCCCGCCGCCCCGCTGGGACCGGACAACCCCCTGCCGCCGCTGCGCCCCCTGGACGAGGCCCACCGCATCGACGAACGCGACCGGGCCGGCCTGCCCCGCGACATGGCCCGCCAGGTCGGCTACGAACCACTGCGCAGCCTGCTGCCCGCGCCCGTCCGGGACGGCTACGGGCGGGTGCGCGAACCTCGCGAGTTCGACACCCTGGTCATCGAGAACGACCGGCTGCGGGCCACCGTCCTGCCCGCCCTGGGCGGCCGCGTCACCTCCCTCTTCCACAAGCCGACCGACCGCGAACTGCTCTACGTCAACCCGGTCCTCCAGCCCGCCAACTTCGCCCTCAACGGCGCCTGGTTCTCCGGCGGCATCGAGTGGAACATCGGCGCCACCGGACACACCACCCTGTCCTGCTCGCCCGTGCACGCCGCCCGCGTCCCCGCCCCCGACGGCGGGGAGATGCTGCGCCTGTGGGAGTGGGAGCGGCTGCGCGACCTGCCCTTCCAGGTCGACCTGTGGCTCCCGCGGGACTCGGACTTCCTGCACGTCGGCGTCCGCGTCCGCAACCCGCACGAGCGCCCCGTGCCCACGTACTGGTGGTCCAACATCGCCGTCCCGGAGGACCGCCGTGTCCTCGCGCCCGCCGACGAGGCCTGGCTCTTCGGCTACGAGCGGCGGCTGCGCCGCGTCCCCGTCCCCACCTACGACGGAGCCGACCGGACGTACCCGCGCAACAGCGCGTACGCCGCCGACTGGTTCTACGAGGTGCCGGACGGCCGGCGGCGCTGGATCGCCGCGCTCGACGAACACGGGCACGGGCTGGTGCAGACGTCGACGGACGTGCTGCGCGGCCGGAAGCTGTTCGTGTGGGGCACGGGACCGGGCGGGCGGCGCTGGCAGGAGTGGCTCACCGAACCCGGCACCGGCGGCTACTGCGAGATCCAGGCCGGGCTCGCCCGCACCCAGCTGGAGCACGTCAAGCTGGAGGCGGAGAGCGAGGTGTCCTGGCTGGAGGCGTACGGGCCGCTCGACGCGGACCCGGAAGGGGAGTGGCACACCGTACTGCGCGGAGCCGAGGACCGGCTGGAGGCGGTCCTCCCGCGCACCGGCGTGGACGCGGCGTACGAGGCCTGGCGCCCCCACGCGGACGCGGAGCCCGGCGAGCGCCTGGCCACCGGATCGGGCTGGGGCGCCCTCGAAGTGCTCCGCGCGGGCTGGAAGCTGCCCGGCACCCCCTTCGAGGAGGCCACCCTCGGTGACGAGCAGCGGCCCTGGCTGCACCTCCTGCACGCCGGGTCGCTGCCCGAGCCGGACCCCGGCGCACCGCCCGGGGGCACGCTGGTCGCCCGGCCCTGGCGGGACATGCTGGAGACCACTGCCGCCACACCCGTCGCCGAGTACCACCTCGGTGTCGCCCAGTGGCACGAAGGCGACCGGGCACAGGCGGTGCGCAGCTGGGAGCGGGGCCTGAAGAACGCCGCCGCCCGTTGGCCGCTGCTGCGCTGCCTCGCCGTCGCCGACCAGGAGGACGGCCATCACGAGCGGGCCGCCGACCGGTACGCGGAGGCCTTCGACGACCTGTGCGCACGGGTGCGGGACGGGGCGGAAGGCTCCCCATGCGCGTCCGGCACGTCCGACGCGTCCGGTGGGGGCGAGGCGGGCGCTCGGGAGGCTCTGCCCGGTTCCGGCGGCGAGACCTCGTGGACGGCCGCCACGGCGGCCCTCGGCGGCGAGGCGATCGGGGCGCTGCTCGCGGTGGGGCGCACGGCGGACGCCCGGGCCGTGTGGGAGCGGCTGGCCCCCTCCGTCCGGGCCCGTGGCCGGTTCCGGCTGGCCGAGGCGGCGCTGCTGGCCGCCGAGGGCCGGCGTGCGGAGGCACGGGCCGTCTTCGACGAGGGCTTCGAGGTGGCCGACCTGCGGGAGGGCGATGAGATCATAGGCCGGCTGTGGGCCCGGCTCGCCGACGAACCGCTCCCGGCCCGGCACGACTTCAGGATGCGGCCGGACGGGGATTGAGCCCCGCCCGGCCCGGCGCTACGCCCGCCGGTCCACGTACTCGTAGATCACGCCATCCGGGTGGCGGGCGATCAGATTGCGGCCCGCGGGCGTCGGAACCGGCCCCGCGATGATGTCCGCACCCAGCGAGCTGAGGACACGATGGGTCTCCTCGACGTCCGTCACGGCGATCGTCGCGGTCACCTTGCGCAGTACCTCGAGCTGGGACTCGGGTCCGCTCATCAGCAGGAAGCAGCCGACCGCGGCGACTTGGACGCCGCCGCGTTCGAAGCGGAGCGCCTGGCCGCCGGCCAGGCCTTCGTAGAAGGGGATCGCCTTCTCCAGGTCGTCGACATAGATGCGCAGTGTGGCTCCCAGAATGTCCATGCCGACGAGCCTAGTTGGGAGCGGAGTGGCCGGGTCCACCGTCCCGCCCATGGATGCCGGGCCCGAGGGTACCCGCAACGCATGGACCGCATGGATCACTTGGAACACCTGGACAAGCATCTGGTCGACGAACTGGCGCAGGTGGCACGCGAGACCGTGCGCGACGAGCTGCGTCAGCAGACGCGGAAGCAGCGCCGCAAGGCCACGCTGTACGCCGCGTCCGGTGCCGCCGCCCTGTACGCCGGGGCGGCCCTCGCGCTCACCGTGGGCCTGGCCCTCGCCGTCGGCCTGCCGGACTGGGCCGCCGCGCTGATCACGGCCGCCCTCCTGGGCGTCGCGGCGTACCTGCTGCGCGGTGCGGCCCGGCCGGGGTCCGCCCACCGCCCGGGACACGACCACGCACGCGGTGGTGACGCGCCGAGCGCGCCGCCGAACGGGCTGGGCGTGCCGTACCCGCCGATGCCGCCGGTCGCGCCCGGCGGTGCCGGCGGCGCGACCGGCGCCCCGGGGGCGGGCACGCCCGCACCGGGTGCCACCGGGCCCGTGGCGCCGCGCCGGGACGACATCGACCCCGAGGCTCCGCACCGCCGCGGCTGACCGGTAGCGGCACCTGACAGGACGGCACCCCCCGAACGCGGTTCGGGGGGTGCCGTCCTGTGTGCGCGGGTCAGGCGCTCTGCTGCAACTGCGGCAGCACCTTGGTGCGGTAGAAGTCGAAGAAGCCGCGCAGGTCGGGACCGATCTGGTTGACGTAGACCCGGTCGAAACCGGCGTCGGCGAACCGCCTGAGTTCCGCGACGTGTTCGTCCGCGGCGTCGCCGCAGACCCGGCTGTCGCGGACCATGTCCTCGGTGACCAGGGTCTGCGCCTGCTCGAAGTGCTTCGGCGAGGGCAGCACCTGGCCCAGCTCGCCCGGCAGCAGTTCGTTGGCCCACAGCCGGTGCACGGTCCGTACCGCCTCGTCCCGGTCGGTGTCGTAGCAGACCTTGGTGCCGCCGCTGACCAGCTTCCCGCCGCCCCCGCCCTTGCGGTACTGCTCCACCATCGAGCTGTCCGGCATCATCGTGATGTAGCCGTCGCCCACCCGGGACGCCAGCTTGGTCGCCGCCGGGCCGAAGCCGGAGATGTCGATCGGGACGGGCTCGTCCGGGACGGTGTAGAGGCGGGCGTTCTCGACCGTGTAGTGCGTGCCGTGGTGGTTGACCTCCTCGCCGGTGAACAGCCGGCGCATGATGAGGATGGCCTCCTCCAGCATCTCCAGGCGTACGTGCGCGGCCGGCCAGGCGTCGCCGAGGATGTGCTCGTTGAGCGCCTCCCCGGTGCCGACGCCGAGCCGGAAGCGGCCGTCCGTCATCACCGCACTGGTCGCCGCGGCCTGCGCCACCACCGCCGGGTGGATGCGCACGGTCGGGCAGGTCACGGCCGTCTCGACGGGCAGGGACACCGCGTCGGACAGCGCGCCGATCACCGACCACACGAACGGGCTCTGCCCCTGCTCGCCGTTCCACGGGTGGTAGTGGTCCGAGATCCACAGCGCCTGGAAACCGGCCTGCTCGGCCATCCGCGCCTGTTCGATCAGCTCCGCGGGACCGTACTGCTCGCAGGAGAGGAAATAGCCGTACTCGGGCATGGGGGGTTGCCTCCGGAACATGGGGCGGGCGGGTCCGGGGGCGAGTACCCGGGCGTACGGGGGGAAACCGGGGGCGGCGGCCGCCCGCCGGACGTTTGGGCGCCCTGGTCAAGGGGACGCGGAAGGCTCCCGAGGTACGCGACAGCCCGGAGGCGAACCGTGAGCCGACCCCGCATCGTGATCGTCGGTGCCGGCTTCGCCGGGTACCGGACGGCCCGCACCCTGTCCCGGCTCACCCGGCACCAGGCCGACATCACCCTGCTCAACCCGACCGACTACTTCCTCTACCTGCCCCTGCTGCCGCAGGTCGCCGCCGGAATCCTGGAACCGCGCCGGGTCAGCGTGTCCCTGTCGGGCACCCTGCCCCGCGTCCGGCTGGTGCTCGGTGAGGCCGACGGCATCGACCTCGACGGGCGCACCGTGCACTACACGGACCCGGAGGGCGGCGAGGGCACCCTGCGCTACGACCGGCTGGTGCTCGCCGCGGGCAGCGTCAACAAGCTGCTGCCCATCCCCGGCGTGGCCGAGCACGCGCACGGCTTCCGCGGGCTGCCGGAGGCGCTGTACCTGCGCGACCACGTGACCCGGCAGGTGGAGTTGGCGGCGGCGGCCGGTGACCGCGCGGAGTGCGCGGCCCGGTGCACCTTCGTCGTGGTCGGCGCCGGATACACCGGCACCGAGGTCGCCGCGCACGGCCAGATGTACACCGACGCCCAGGTCCGCAGGCATCCGATGCGCACCGGCATGCGGCCCCGCTGGATGCTGCTGGACGTGGCGGAACGGGTGCTGCCCGAGATGGACGAACGGCTCTCCCGCACCGCTGAGCGGGTGCTGCGGCAGCGGGGCGTCGACGTGCGGATGGGGACCTCCGTGAAGGAGGCCACGCACGACGGGGTCCTGCTGACCGACGGTACGACCGTGGACACCCGGACGCTGGTGTGGTGCGTGGGCGTGCGGCCCGACCCGCTGGTGGAGTCCCTGGGGCTGCCCATGGAACGCGGTCGGCTGCTCGTCGACCCGCACCTCCAGGTGCCGGGGCGGCCCGAGCTGTTCGCGTGCGGTGACGTGGCCGCCGTGCCCGACCTGAACCGGCCCGGCCAGTACACGCCGATGACCGCGCAGCACGCCTGGCGGCACGGCAAGGTCTGCGCCCAGAACGTCGCCGCGTCGCTCGGCGTCGGCGGTGAGCGGCGGGCCTACCGGCACCGGGACATGGGGTTCGTCGTGGATCTGGGCGGCGCCAAGGCCGCCGCCAACCCGCTGGGGGTGCCGATGTCCGGCCCGGCGGCGGGCGCGGTCACCCGGGGCTACCACCTGGCGGCGATGCCGGGCAATCGCGTGCGGGTGGCCGCGGACTGGCTGCTCGACGCGGTGCTGCCCCGGCAGGCCGTCCAGCTGGGTCTCGTACGGTCCTGGTCCGTGCCCCTGGAGTCGGCGTCGCCGGAGGTGGCCAGGGTGCCGGGACGGCCGGACAACGACGCGGCCGGCGGACCGGCAGACGGCGCCCCCGCCGGGGCACGGTCCGGCGGCGACTCGGCCGCGGGGCGATCCGGGGCAGGGGCAGAGGCCGGGGCACACCGGCCGGGTGGTGGGCCCGCGCGGGGGCGGCAGGGTGAGCCCGCCGCGAATCAGCCGGGCCGTGAGCCCGCGAAGAATCAGCCAGGTCGTGAGCCCGCGAAGAACCAGCCGGGCCGTGAGCCCGCCAAGGGACAACCGGGCGGTGAGCCGGCGAAGCACCAGCCCCCGAAGAACCAGCCCGCCGAGAAGCAGCCCGGCGAGGCGCAGTCCGCCGCTGGTGGTTCCGGTCGGCAGCGCCGCCCCGCCGAGGCGGCCGAGTCCCGTCCGGACCGCGCGCCGGGCAAGCCCCGCAAGACCTCCGAGCCACCCAGGGCGACCAAGCCCTCCACCACGCCCACCACGCCCAAGCCGTCCGCCATGCCCAAATCCTCCAGGCCACCCGGAGCCCGGGCCCCCGGCGCGCCCGCACCGAGCCGCTCCGCCCGCCCGCCCGCCGACCCGGGACCCGAACCCCCGGCGAACCAGCCGCCTCCCGGACCCGACATCGCCCCCGGCCCCGTCAAGCGAACCGACGGCCGCGCCGCGGAAGGAGACTCATGAACACCGGTGAACTCGTCGACCTCGGACAGCAACTGCGCGTCGACAGCGTGCGGGCGTCCGCCGCCGCGGGCTCGGGGCACCCGACGTCCTCGATGTCCGCCGCGGACCTGATGGCCGTACTCCTCGCCAACCACC
Organism: Streptomyces mutabilis; assembly: GCF_046628145.1. Lineage (NCBI taxonomy): Bacteria > Bacillati > Actinomycetota > Actinomycetes > Kitasatosporales > Streptomycetaceae > Streptomyces > Streptomyces mutabilis. The sequence goes on from NZ_CP176874.1 coordinate 6,539,867, forward strand.
TCCGCTACGACTTCGAACGCCCCGCCCACCCCGGCAACGACCGCTTCGTCCTGTCCAAGGGACACGCGTCGCCCCTCCTCTACTCCGCCTACAAGGCGGCCGGCGCCATCGACGACGAGGAACTGCTCACCTTCCGCAAGCTCGGCAGCCGCCTGGAGGGGCACCCCACCCCGCAGCGGCTGCCGTGGGTCGAGACGGCCACCGGCTCGCTCGGCCAGGGGTTGCCCGTAGGCGTGGGTATCGCGCTGTCCGGCAAGCGGCTGGACCGCACCGACTACCGAGTGTGGGTGCTGTGCGGCGACAGTGAGATGGCCGAAGGGTCGGTGTGGGAGGCCGCGGAGCACGCCGGGTACGAGCAGCTCGACAACCTCACCGTGATCGTCGACGTCAACCGCCTCGGACAGCGCGGTCCGACCCGGCACGGACACGACCTCGACGCGTACGCGCGCCGCTTCCGGGCCTTCGGCTGGCACACCGTCGAGATCGACGGCCACGACGTGGACGCCATCGACCGCGCGTACGGCGAGGCCTTGTCCACCAAGGGCCAGCCCACGGCCGTCATCGCCCGCACCCTCAAGGGCAAGGGCGTCGAGGCCGTCGAGGACCGCGAGGGCCAGCACGGCAAACCGCTGCCGGAGGCGGAGGAGGCCATCGCCGAGCTGGGCGGCCCGCGCGACCTCCGCGTCCGGGTGCAGGAGCCCCCGGCGGCGCGGGCACTGCACTCCGCCGGCACCGGGGAGATCGAGCTGCCCCGCTACGACAAGGACGACGAGGTCGCCACCCGCAACGCCTTCGGCGAGGCGCTCGCCGCGCTCGGCACCGCCCGCGGCGACGTCGTGGCCCTCGACGGCGAGGTCGGCGACTCCACGCGCGCCGAGTTCTTCGCCAAGGAGCACCCCGAGCGCTACTTCGAGTGCTACATCGCCGAGCAGCAGATGGTCGCCGCCGCGGTCGGGATGGCGGCGCGGGGCTGGGTGCCCTTCGCCACGTCCTTCGCGGCCTTCCTGACCCGTGCCTACGACTTCGTGCGCATGGCGTCCGTCAGCGGCTCCGGCATCAATCTGGTCGGCTCCCACGCGGGCGTCGCGATCGGCCAGGACGGGCCCAGCCAGATGGGCCTGGAGGACATCGCGATGATGCGGGCCATCCACGGCTCGACCGTGCTGTACCCGTGCGACGCCAACCAGACCGCCCGGCTCGTCGCCGAGATGGCCGGCCTGGAGGGCATCCGCTACCTGCGCACCTCGCGCGGCGGCAGCAAGGTCATTTACGGCCCCGACGAGGAGTTCCCCGTCGGCGGCAGCAAGGTCCTGCGCTCCTCCGACCGCGACCGGCTCACCGTCGTCGCGGCCGGCGTCACCGTGCACGAGGCGCTCGCCGCGGCCGACGCACTGGAGCAGGACGGCATCCGGATCCGGGTGATCGACCTGTACTCGGTCAAGCCCGTCGACCGGGCCACCCTGCGCCGGGCCGCCGAGGAGACCGGCTGCCTGCTGACCGTGGAGGACCACCGCAGGGAGGGCGGCATCGGGGACGCGGTCCTCGACGCGTTCGCCGACGGGCGGCCCGTGCCCCGCCTGGTCCGGCTCGCCGTCGAGACGATGCCCGGCTCCGCGAGCCCGGCCGAGGAACTGCACGCCGCCGGGATCGACGCCGAGTCCATCGAGGCGGCCGGCCGGATGCTCGTGGAGCAGGCGATCGTCCGGTGAGCCGGGACGCCGTACGGACCGTCCGGGCCGGGCGGCGCACGGTGGAGGTGCACCGGCCGGACAAGGTGCTGTTCCCCGGGGGCGAGGGCGGCGCGGAGGAGTACACCAAGGCCGACCTCGTCGACTACTACCGTGCCGTCGCCCCCTTCATGCTGCCGCACCTGCGGGGCCGTCCGCTGATGCTGGAGCGGCACCCGGACGGTGTGGAAGGCCCCCGCTTCATGCAGAAGAACACCCCGGAGCACTATCCGGACTGGATCGGCCGCGTGGAAGTGGGCAAGGAGGGCGGCACCGTCCGCCACACCGTCTGCGACGACACCGCCACCCTCCTCTACCTCGCCGACCAGGCCGCCCTCACCCTGCACCGCTGGCTGTCCCGGGTCGGGGACGTGGACCGGCCGGACCGCATGGTCTTCGACCTCGACCCGGCCGGCGACGACTTCCCGGCGGTCCGGGAGGCGGCCGGGCTGCTGGGCGAACTGCTCGACGAGCTGGAGCTGCCCTCGGCGCTCATGACCACCGGGTCCCGGGGACTCCACGTGGTCGTGCCACTGAACGGTCGTCAGGACTTCGACGACGTTCGGGAGTTCGCCCGGGACGTCGCCGAGGTGCTGGCCGCGGAACGTCCCGACCGTCTCACCACCGCCGCCCGCAAGAAGGACCGGGGCGACCGGCTCTACCTCGACATCCAGCGCAACGCCTACGCGCAGACCGCGGTCGCCCCCTTCACCGTGCGGGCCCTGCCCGGCGCTCCCGTCGCCACCCCCTTCTCCTGGGACCAGTTGGACGACCCCGCGCTGCACGCCCGCCGCTGGACGATCGCGGACGCCGTCGACCAGGCGCGTACCCGGCCCTGGGCCGAAATCACCGGCCGCTCCCGGAGCCTGGGTCCCGCCCGGCGGCGCCTGGACGCCCTGCGCGGCTGAGCCGGCCCCGCACCCGGCCCCGGCGCGGTGCGGGATCGGGTGCGGGGCACATGCCTGCGCCGGTGGAGGTTTGGCGAACACTCTTGCGGCCACACGGAGGGGGAGGTGGCCATGTCGAACACGAACAACACGTCCGAATCACAAGGCACACAACAGAGTTCACAGAACTCACAGGGCTCACACAAAGCACAGAAGTCACAGAAGTCACAAGACTCGCAGGATTCGCAGGAGTCGCGTCGGCCCCGGCCGATGGAGGTGCTGCGTGAGGCGCGCGCCCAACTCGCGGACCTCACCGGCATGACGGCGGAGACCGTGTCGTCCTTCGAGCAGACGGAGGAGGGCTGGTCGCTGGAGGTCGAGGTGCTCGAGCTCGAGCGCGTGCCGGACACGATGAGCCTGATGGCGAGCTATCAGGTGGAGCTCGACTCCGAGGGGCAGCTCATGGGCTACCGACGCGTCCGGCGTTACGAGCGTGGCCGGGCCGACTCGCGCGGCGGCCGTTAGACCGGCCGGCCGGCCCGACCGCACCCACACCCGTACACACACCTACACCCGTACACACCCACACACCCGTACACACACCCACAGACAAGCAGACACCCACAGACAAGATGGAGGAACAGCTGGCATGACTGTCGTACCGGCACAACAGACCGGCGGCGGAGGCGGCAGCAGCGGCCTTTACGACGTGCTTGAGCTTGTTCTGGACAGGGGGCTCGTCATCGACGCATTCGTGCGCGTCTCCCTGGTCGGCATCGAGATCCTGAAGATCGACGTCCGCGTCGTCGTCGCCAGCGTCGACACCTATCTGCGCTTCGCCGAGGCGTGCAACCGGCTCGACCTGGAGGCCGGGCCGCGCAAGGACCCCGGCCTGCCCGACCTGGTCGGGGAGATGACCGAGTCCGGCGCCCGCGGCAAGTCCAAGGGGGCGCTGTCCGGCGCCGCCGAGACCATTTCCGACGCGTTCAAGCAGGCCCGTGACGAGAGCGGCTCCGAGCGCGAGACCGCGTCCCGTCCCAGGGCCCGCAAGGCCGCGCCCTCGCGCCGGAAGGAGGAGCAGGAGTGAGTACGTACGTCTACGGCATCACCGCCGTCTCGCACCCCTCGCTTCCCGAGGGCCTGACCGGCGTCGGCGACCCGCCGGGCCGGGTGCGCGTCCTGAAGGCGGGCGAGCTGGCCGCAGTGGTGAGCGACGCGCCCGAGGGGCTGCGCCCCAAGCGCCGGGAGCTGCTCGCCCACCAGAACGTCCTGAGCGAGGTGGGAGCGGCCGGCTGCGTGCTGCCCATGCGCTTCGGCAGCATCGCCCCGGACGACGACGCGGTCACCTCGGTGCTCGCCGAGCGGGCGGAGCACTACCGGGAACGCCTCGGCGCGCTGGACGGCCGGGTGGAGTACAACATCAAGGCCAATCACGTGGAGGAGGCGGTCCTGCACCACGTGATGGCCGAGAACCCGGAGATCCGGGCCCTCGCCGAGGCCAACCGGCAGCAGGGCGGCGGGAGCTACGAGAACAAGATCCAGCTCGGTGAGATGGTCGCGGCCGCGGTGAAGGACAAGGAGGCGCAGGACGCCACCACGCTGGAACGGGCCCTGGAGCCGGCCGCAGACGCCGTGAGCGCGGGCCCCGAGTCCACCGGCTGGCTGGCCAACGTGTCGTTCCTGGTGAACCGGGAGTCGGCCGAGGAGTTCCTGGCCGCCGTGGAGCGGGCCCGCAGGGACATGCCGCACCTGGAGGTGCGGGTGAACGGACCGCTGCCGCCGTACAGCTTCGTCGAGCCCGGCCCGGCCGAGCCCGCGGGCACGGCGGCCGGCGGTATGGACGCCGGAACGGAGTGAGGACGTGGGACTGATCTCCGAGGTCCTGCTGCTGCCGTTCGCCCCGGTGCGCGGCAGCGCCTGGGCCATCAGACAGGTGCTGAACGAGGCCGAGCGGATCTACTACGACCCCGCCACGGTCCGAGCCGAACTGGCCCGCCTGGAGGAGCAGCTTGAGGCCGGTGAGATCACCGAGGAGGAGTTCGACCGACAGGAGGACGGGCTTCTGGACCGGCTGGAGATCGCTTCGCGCACGAGCGCGGGATTGGGCAACGGGACGGCACCATGAACCGAGTCGGACTGGGCCTCGCAGTAGGGGCCGGATATCTGCTGGGACGCACGAAGAAACTGAAACTAGCGGTCGCCGTGGGCACCATGGTGGCCGGCAAGAAGCTGAACCTGACGCCGAAGGGCATAGCGGAGCTGGTCAACTCGCAGCTGCAGAACAACCCCCAGTTCAAGGAGATCGGGGACCAGCTGCGCACGGACCTTCAGGGCGTCGGCAAGGCGGCCTCGGGCGCGCTGGTCGAGCGGCAGATCGACGCGCTCGCCGACCGTCTGCACGGGCGCACGGCACAGGTCCGCGACCAGCTCTCCGGCGTGGCGTCCCGCGCGCCGGGCGTGGGGACCGATGACTCGCGCGACTCCGAGGACTCGGAGGACTCGGAGCCGTACGAGGAGTACGACGAGTACGAGGAGGACGCGGACGAGGGCGGTCGCGGCGACGAGCGCCACGACGACGAGCCTCGCGGCGAACGCCACGACGAGGAGCCCGACGAGCACGAGGGGCGGAGCGAGCGAGCCGCGAAGAAGGCTCCGCCCCAGGCGCGGAAGGCGGCCAAGAAGGCACCGGCGAAGAAGGCCGCCGCCAAGGCCCCCGCCAAGAAGGCGGCCACGAAGCGGGCCCAGCCCGCCAAGAAGGCGGCCGGCAAGAAGGCCGCGGGAGCCAGGGGCGCCGCCCGCGGTGCCACCGGCCGGCAGTCGAAGGGCGGTGGTGAGCGATGACCGACACCCTCGGTTCCGCGGCCTCCACGGCGGGCAAGGCCGCGAAGAAGAACCCCCTCGCCGACGTGGCGCGGAGCGAGGCGGCCGACCGCCTCAAGGCGGAGGTGCAGGACTACCTCGCCGCCCAGGCCACGCGGCTGCTGACCGGCGTCGGCACCAAGCTCGGCGAGACCACCGGCAAGCTCAACGACATCGCCGAGGGAAACAGCCCCGGCTTCGCCAAGCTCGCCCTGGACGGCGGACGCAAGCTCGCCGAGGGCAAGAGCCCGGTGCGGGCCGCGTTCGAGGTCGGGGCCGGCAAGGTGAAGGACAACGTGGTCGGCGCCTTCAAGAACCTCGGCGGCGGCAAGGGCCGGAAGAAGGGCGGCGGCGGTCAGAAGCCGACGGTCATCATCGAGTACGTCGACGTCGGCGTGCCGCTGCGCACCGCCTACGACCAGTGGACCCAGTACCAGGACTTCAGCACATTCGCCAAGGGTGTCAAGAGCGCGAACCGCGCCGACGACACGTCCTCGGACTGGCAGCTGAAGGTCTTCTGGTCCAACCGCAGCTGGAAGGCGAAGACCACCGAGCAGGTCCCCGACGACCGGATCTCCTGGACGTCGGAGGGCGCCAAGGGCACCACCAAGGGCGTCGTCAGCTTCCACAAGCTCGCCGACAACCTCACCCGCGTGATCCTCGTCATCGAGTACTACCCCAAGGGCCTCTTCGAGAAGACCGGCAACATCTGGCGCGCCCAGGGACGCCGGGCCCGTCTCGACCTCAAGAACTACGTCCGCCACATCACCCTCAAGGGCGAGGCCGACGACGGCTGGCGCGGCGAGATCCGCGACGGCGAGGTCGTCCGCAGCCACGAGGACGCCCTCGCGGAGGAGGAACAGCAGGCACAGGAAGGAGAGGAGCACCCCGAGGCGGAGGACGAGGCCGGCTACGACGAGGAACCCGAGGGCGAGTACGGGGAAGAGCCCGAGAGCGAGTACCCCGAGGCCGAGTACGAGGACGAGGAAGCACCCGAGGACGAGGACGAGGAAGAACCCGAGGACGAGGAAGAGGAAGTACCTGAGGACGAGTACGAGGAGGAGGACAAGGAAGCCGGAGAGGACGAGTACGCGTCCCGTGACGAGCGCGACGAGCGCGACGAGCGCGACGAGCGCGACGAGCACGAGGACGCCGACCGCGGGAGCCGTCGATGACCACACCCAGCCGGCTGCCCGATCCCTATGGCCAGGGACAGAGCGCCAACCTCGCCGACATCCTGGAGCGGGTCCTCGACAAGGGAGTCGTGATCGCGGGCGACATCCGGATCAACCTGCTCGACATAGAGCTGCTCACCATCAAGCTGCGGCTCGTCGTCGCCTCCGTCGACAAGGCCAAGGAAATGGGCATCGACTGGTGGGAGAGCGACCCCGCGCTCTCCTCCCGCGCCCGGCACGACGAGCTGACCCGGGAGAACGCCGCCCTGCGCGAACGCCTGCGCGAGCTGGACCCGGGCCGGGTACCGAGGGAGACATCGTGACCGGACTGCGGTACGTCTACGCCGTCTGCCGCCCTTTCGACGCGGCTCTCCAGTCCCAGCTGACCGGGGTGGCGGGCGACCCGCCCCGGCTGCTGGCCCACAGCGGCCTGGTCGCCGTCGTCAGCCACGTGCCGGAGGCCGACTTCGGCGAGGAGGCGCTGCGCGCCCACCTGGAGGACCTGGACTGGCTCGCCGGGACCGCCCGTGCCCACCAGCAGGTCATCGACGCGCTCACCGCCGTCACCACCCCGCTGCCGCTCCGGCTGGCCACCGTCTTCCGGGACGACAGCGGCGTGCGCGTGATGATGGAGGAGCGCGAGGAATCCTTCCGGCGCACGCTCGACCGGCTGGAAGGGCGCGTGGAATGGGGCGTCAAGATCTATGTCGAGGCGGGCTCCGACCAGGCCGCCGGGCAGGCCGAGCCCGCCCCGAAGCCCGCCTCGGGCCGGGACTACCTTCGGCAGCGGCGCCGGCAGACGCGGGCGAGCGACGACCTGTGGAGCAGGGCCGAGGAGTTCGCGAACCGCCTGCACGAGACGCTGTCCTCGCGGGCCGACGACGCCCGCCTGCACGCGCCGCAGAATCCCAGCCTTTCCGGTGCCGCCGGACGGAACGTCCTCAACGCCGCCTATTTGGTGCGGCGCGACGTGTCCGAGGAATTCGTGGAAATGGTGGACCGGACCAAGGACGACGCCCCCGGAATTCGGGTGGAACTCACCGGGCCGTGGGCGGCGTATTCATTCGCCGGTGAGGAAGGAACGAGGGAGGGATCATGACCGTCGTCGAACGCCGCGAGATCGCCCTCGTGGACCTCCTCGACCGGCTGCTGGCCGGTGGCGTCGTCATCACCGGCGACGTCACCCTGCGCATCGCGGACGTCGATCTGGTGCGCATCGACCTCAACGCGCTGATCAGCTCGGTCAACCGCAATGTCCCGTCGCCGTTCGGAGACTGATAGACGTGACCGAACCCCGCAAGCGTCTCGACCTGGAGCCCGACACCGTCGAGCGCGACCTGATCAAGCTGGTGCTGACCGTCGTCGAGCTGCTGCGCCAGCTCATGGAGCGCCAGGCGTTGCGCCGCGTCGACGAGGGCGACCTGAGCGAGGAGCAGGAGGAGCGGATCGGACTGACCCTGATGCTCCTCGACGACCGCATGACCGAACTGCGCGACCGCTACGGCCTGCGGCCCGAGGACCTGAACCTGGACCTCGGGCCGCTGGGACCGCTGCTGCCCCGGGAATGAGCCTCCCGGAGCCGGGAAGGCCGCTGCCCCGGGAGTCGGACTCCCGGGGCAGCGGCTTCGTCACCCGTCGTTCACCACCTGTACCAGCGGCCCCTTCCGCCGCCGGCCGTCGTCCCGCGGGCCAGGAAGCCCACCAACCACAGGACCAGGACTGCCAAGGCAATCCACCAGAGAATCTTCACGGCGAATCCGGCGCCGAAAAGAACGATTGCGAGAAGCAGTACGAGCAGAAGCGGAACCATAACGTTGAACCTCCTGTCGTACTGGTTTCCCGGAATTCACCGATCAGACGTGGGTCGGGCTTCCTTTCGGCACAGAATTTCTCCGTGCAGGACGCTGAACCAGCCGTCCGGCCGCTCTCCCCATTCCCGCCAGGCCGCCGACACGGCCCGCAGCCGCTCCGTCGTCGCGTGGCCGCCCCCGGTGGCCCGTTCCGCGTACGCCGACGCCAGGGTGCGGTCCGCCCACAGACCGCTCCACCACTCCCGCTCGTCGGGGGTGGAGAAGGTCCAGGTGGCGGAGGTCGCCGTGATGTCCGTGAACCCCGCTTCGAGGGCCCAGGCCTTCAGCCGCCGTCCCGCGTCCGGCTCGCCGCCGTTGGCGCGGGCCACCCGACGGTACAGGTCCAGCCAGTCGTCCATGCCCGGGGAGGCGGGGTACCAGGTCATGGCGGCGTAGTCGGAGTCGCGCACGGCGACGATCCCGTTCGGCTTCGCGACCCTGCGCATCTCGCGCAGGGCCCGCACCGGGTCGCCCACGTGCTGGAGCACCTGGTGGGCGTGGACGACGCAGAACGTGTCGTCCGGGTAGTCCAGCGCGTGCACGTCCGCGACGGCGAACTCGGTGTTGGCGAGCCCGCGCCCGGCTGCCGTGGCCCGGGCCCGCTCCACGATCTCCGGGGCCCGGTCGACGCCGGTGACGTGCCCGTCCGGAACCAGTTCGGCCAGGTCCGCGGTGATGGTGCCCGGGCCGCAGCCGACGTCCAGGATCTTCATGTGGGGCTTGAGCGACCCGAGCAGATACGCCGCGGAATTGGCGGCGGTGCGCCAGGTGTGCGAGCGCAGCACGGACTCGTGGTGCCCGTGCGTGTAGACGGCGGTCTCCTGCGGCTTCGGCATGCTGGGTCCCTCTTCCGGCTCTCCCGACGGTGTGGTCACCGTACGCCCGCCTGCCGGATTGTGAGACGCCCGTATCACAGTGTGGTCTGACGGAGCATCAGGAGAAGAACCCGTCGCCGGGCAGCGGGCGGTACACCGTGAGCGCCTCGGGCAGCTTCTCCAGCGTCAGATCGCCCTCCGTCTCGGTCAGTTCGCCGTCGTACGCCATCAACGTCCCGGGCGCGACGCCGGACAGCCGCAGCCGGTGAACCTGCACCGCCGCGTGTGCGGGGGAGCGCGTCAGCGGACCCGCGAGCGCCGCGGACAGCAGCCGCAGGGCGGGCCGGCGGCCACCGTGCACCACCCGTACGTCCAGCTGCCCGTCCGCCAGGTCGAGGCGGCGCCCGGAGGCGATGCCCCTGCGGTGGTACGTGCCGTTGCCCGCGAACAGCATCCACAGCGGACGCCGGCGGCCCCGCACCTCCGCCTCCAGCGGGTGCCGGTCGGCACGCAGCACCCGCACCGCCGCCAGCACCCCGGCCGGCCAGCCGCCGATCCGCGGCGACCAGCGCTCCCGCTCGCTGACCAACTCGGGGTACACACCCAGGCTGAAGGTGTTCAGGAAGATCCCGCGCCGCCCGCCGGAGGCGAACCGGCCCACGTCCACCCGCACGCCCTCACCGCGCTCCAGCGCCCGGCACAGATCCCGGACGTCCTCCACACCGAGGTCGTAGGCGAAGTGGTTGAGCGTGCCGCCGGGCAGCACGGCCAGCGGCAGCCCGTGCCGCAGGGCGATCTCGGCGGCGGCGTTCACGGTGCCGTCACCGCCGCACACGCCGAGCACCCGGGCGTGACCCGCGGCCCGCTCCAGTTCCGACCGGATGTCCTTGGGGTCGCACTCCACCACCTCCGCGTCGGGCAGCGCGTCGCACAGCGCCCGCACCCGGTCGGAGGTGCCCGAGCCGACGTTTGCCACCATGACCAGGCCCGCACCGTTGGGCAGTGCCGGTACGTCGGCGCGCGGCCGGGCCGGCGGGGTGTGCTGGGCGCGCGTCGGCACCATGCCCCGCACGGCGAACGCGGCGCCCGCCCCGAGCGCCGCGCCGGCCAGCACGTCGCTCGGGAAGTGGACGCCGGTGTAGACGCGGGAGAGCACGACCGCGGCGGCCACCGGAGCCACCGCCGCACCCCACGCCGGGGACTCCAGGGCGACGCCGGTCGCGAACGCGGCGGCCGAGGCGGCGTGCCCCGACGGGAAGGACGTGGTGATCGGCTGCCGTTTCAGCTGCCGGACCAGCGGCACCGGGTCGAGGACCGGCCGGGGACGGCGGACCGAGCGCTTGCCGAGGGTGTTGATGGTCAGGGAGGCCAGGCCCAGCGAGGCCAGCCCCCGGGCGGCGGCACGACGCGCCCTCGGGGTGCGGGAGGCGGCCAGCGCGGCGGCCGCCCCGAACCACAGCACGCCGTGGTTGGCGCTGCGGCTCAGCCGGGGAAGCAGGGGGTCGGCGCCGGGCCAGGTCCGGGCGGCGACGGCCTCGAACACCCGCTGGTCCAGCCGCAGGAAACCGCTGCGGAACGGATGCGGGCGGGGCGTCGGGGCGGTGAGGTCTACGTCGGGGCTCATGCCCACCACCTACCCTGCCGACGGCTTTTCCTGCGGTCGGGGTGTCCCGCGTCACGGCACCGGGAAAACGCGTTTGCCCGGAGCACGGCCGGAGCTGGAGAATCCGGTCCCATGGGACACCTCGAAGCCGCGCACCTGGAGTACTACCTCCCCGACGGGAGGGCGCTGCTCGGCGACGTCTCCTTCCGGGTGGGGGAGGGGGCCGTCGTGGCCCTCGTAGGTCCCAATGGGGCGGGCAAGACCACCCTGCTGCGCCTGCTGTCCGGGGAGCTGAAACCGCACGGCGGGACCGTCACCGTCGGCGGCGGACTCGGGGTGATGCGGCAGTTCGTCGGCTCCGTCCGGGACGAGACGACCGTACGGGACCTGCTGGTGTCCGTGGCGCCGCCCCGTATCCGCGAGGCCGCCCGGGCCGTCGACGCCGCCGAGCACGCGATCATGACGGTCGACGACGAGGCCGCCCAGATGCGCTACGCGCAGGCCCTCGCCGACTGGGCCGAGGCCCAGGGCTACGAGGCCGAGACGCTGTGGGACATCTGCACCACGGCCGCGCTCGGGGTGCCGTACGACAAGGCCCAGTGGCGGCAGGTGAGCACCCTGTCCGGCGGCGAGCAGAAACGCCTCGTCCTGGAGGCGCTGCTGCGCGGCAACGACGAGGTGCTGCTGCTCGACGAGCCGGACAACTACCTCGACGTACCCGGCAAGCGCTGGCTGGAGGAGCGGCTGAAGGAGACCCGCAAGACGGTGCTCTTCGTCTCCCACGACCGGGAACTCCTCGCCCGCTCCGCCCAGAAGATCGTCTCCGTCGAGCCCGGCCCCGCGGGCGCCGACGCCTGGGTGCACGGCGGCGGCTTCGCCACCTTCCACGAGGCCCGGCGCGAGCGCTTCGCCCGCTTCGAGGAACTGCGCCGCCGCTGGGACGAGAAGCACGCGCAGCTGAAGAAGCTGGTGCTGACGCTGCGTCAGGCCGCCGCGGTGAGCCACGAGATGGCCTCCCGCTACGCCGCCGCGCAGACCCGGCTGCGCAAGTTCGAGGAGGCGGGCCCGCCGCCCGAGCCGCCGCGCGAGCAGGACATCAGGATGCGCCTGAAGGGCGGCCGCACCGGCGTCCGCGCCGTCACCTGCGAGCAGTTGGAACTCACCGGCCTGATGAAACCCTTCGACCTGGAGGTCTTCTACGGCGAACGGGTGGCCGTCCTCGGCTCCAACGGCTCCGGCAAGTCGCACTTCCTGCGCCTCCTCGCCGGGGACGAGGTGGCCCACACCGGGAACTGGAAGCTCGGCGCGCGCGTGGTACCCGGACACTTCGCGCAGACCCACGCCCACCCCGAACTGCTGGGCCGCACCCTCCTGGACATCCTGTGGACCGAGCACTCCCAGGACCGGGGCGCCGCCATGTCCAGGCTGCGCCGCTACGAACTGACCCAGCAGGCCGAGCAGACCTTCGACCGGCTCTCCGGCGGCCAGCAGGCCCGCTTCCAGATCCTCCTGCTGGAACTCCAGGGCGTCACCGCACTGCTGCTCGACGAGCCGACCGACAACCTCGACCTGGAATCGGCCGAAGCCCTCCAGGAGGGCCTGGAGGGCTTCGAGGGCACGGTCCTCGCGGTCACCCACGACCGCTGGTTCGCCCGCTCCTTCGACCGGTACCTCGTCTTCGGCAGCGACGGGCGCGTGCGCGAGACGCCGGAGCCGGTCTGGGACGAACGGCGGGTGGAGCGGGCCCGCTGACGCTCACGCGGAGGCCGGGCGCCGGCGGGCGGAGGTCATTTCCAGCGCAGCAGCGCACCCAGTCCGCCCACCGGCGCGTCCTCCGACGCCTTCGACGGCAGCGCCGGCGTCACCGAGATCGCGGGGGCGCCGGTCATCACCGCCGAGCGCAGCAGGGCGTCGTCCGCGCGGGCCGACCAGGAGTTCTGCTCGCCGAGCGTCTTCAGCTCCGTACGCCGCACCGCGAGCTGGTCGGCGTCCTCCCCGATCCACACCTCGCGGTGGGTGTCGGGGGCGTCCGGGATGACCAGCAGTTCGTCGATGCGGTGCTCCCGGGCGGCCTCCACCAGCGCGGGCACGCCCTCCGCCGCACCTGCCCGGCCCTCGCCGTCCGGTGTGCGGGCGGCCAGGAACCGGTCCAGGTCCTCCTGGGCGCGCGAGCGCACGTGGTCGTCGCGCAGCTGCTCCACCTCGTCGTCCAGCAGCCTGCTGCCGGCGCCGCGCGAGGCCTCGGCGATCCGCTCCTGGAGCCGCTTCGGCAGCCGCTCGTGCACGGACCGCCGCTCCCGGTCGTCGCCCACGAGGATCAGCAGGTCGGCGTGCGTCTCCTCCTGGCACACGGCGAGCGCGTCCGCGATCTCCGCCGCGTTGTGCTCCCAGGTGTTCTCCACCCGCAGCTGGAAGTGGCGCTCCGACCAGTCGACGCTGCTCGTGCGGTGCACCGGCCACTGCCGGCCGGTCACGCCGCCCGCGTCCGAGCTCCCCAGCGCGCTGCGCAGCTCGAAGTCGGCGCCCTTGCGGTCGATGTACGCCACCACGCACACCGGGTCCTCGCCGGCCAGGTCCAGCAGCGGCGCGACGTGCGGCAGCGGTGCCCAGTCGGCGGTGGTCCCGCCGTACGGGGGCCGGGCCAGCGGCGGGTCGAGGACCACCTGTCCGCCGCGCGCGAACAGGGCCCGCCCGTGCGGGTCGGTGGCGTGGCGCAGTTCCTCCACCGCCTCCCGCACGGCACGGCAGGTCGCGTCGTCCGCGCCCTGCTCCGCCAGCTCCCGGGCCACCGCGGCGGCCGTCAGCTCACGCTCGTGGGGGGTGTCCTCCGTGTGCCGGGAGAGATCGACGTACACGGAGGCCCAGGGCCCCTGATGCTCGTAGAGGGGGTGCAGAAACGCGAGATCCATGGTGGCTCCCTCCCGGGTGCCGCTCGGGGGTGGTAGTGCTGCGGGGGCGGGTACCCGGACCGCATGAACGAACACGACACGCGGGACGACACGATGACCGGAGTGGACCCGGGTCGCCTGGACGACCAGCAGCTCATGAAGGAGCTGGAGACCATCCACCGCACGCGCCACGACACCCTGCTCTACGGGTCGAACGACGCGCTGCGGGCCCACAACGATCGCATGGCGCAGTTGGAGGGCGAGTGGCTGCGCCGCAACCCGCGACGCCCGGTGGCCGCGGGCCGCACCCGCGAGGGGGCCCGGGAACGGGGCTGCGGGGGGTCGGCGGCGCCCGGCGGCTGAGCACGGACGCGGCCCGCGCGGGCCGCGCAGGACGGGACGACCGCAGGGTGCGCCCGGCGGGGAGCGGCGGGCGTGCGCTCTCCCTGTTCATGGAGAGACGGCGGGGCGTCTCTCCGTACGCGGAGCCGGGACGGCTCGACGTGTCCTCCCGCGGGTCGGGACGGCGGGCCCGGCCCCGCGGCGCGCGCGGGGCGCACCACGGGGCCGGGCCCGCCCGGTACGACGGCCGGTCGCTCAGCCGCCCGCCTTGGCGAACTCCGCGAGGTACGTCTCGCAGAACGCCTTGAGGTCGTCCGGCTTGCGGCTGGTGATCAGGACGTTGTTCCCGTGGTCGCAGACCTTCACCTGTTCGTCGACCCAGGTGGCGCCCGCGTTGCGGAGATCGGTCCGCAGGCTCGGCCACGAGGTCACGACCCGGCCGCGCACGACGTCGGCCTCGACGAGCGTCCACGGGGCGTGGCAGATGGCGGCCACCGGCCGGCCCTGCTCGAAGAAGTCCTTGACGAACGCCACGGCCTTCTCGTCCATCCGCAGGAAGTCCGGGTTGGCCACGCCGCCGGGCAGCACCAGCCCGCCGAACGAGTCGGCCGACGTGTCGCCCACCACCTCGTCCACCGGGAACGTGTCCGCCTTGTCGAGGTGGTCGAAGCCCTGGATCTCACCGGACTGGGTGGAGACCAGCACGGGTTCGTGCCCCGCGTCCTTCGCCGCCTGCCACGGTTCGGTCAGCTCGACCTGCTCCACGCCCTCGGGAGCGGTCAGAAATGCGATGCGCATGTGGTTCGGATTCCTTTCCCGGCGCGCCGGGCCCGTGCGGCCCGGCGCGCACGCGTCATTCGGTCAGCGGGGGCCTGCCCGGTACGGACCGGGCATCCGGTTCCGCACGGCTGGTGTCGGCGAGCGCCGGGGCCGGGTCGTGGGGGTCGGTGACCAGGCCCACGACGTCCTGCCCGTCCGCGACCACCATGTCGCCGATGTTCTGCGTGCGCATGGGCTGCGCCGCCTCGACGACGGAGGAGTCCGGACGGACGGCGGCCACACCCCGGGTCATGACCTCCCTCACGTACTCGGCCACGGGGGCCACCCTCCCGTCGCCTACGCGCCCCGCGCACCGGCGGATCCGGGCCCGCCGCTCTCGGTCAGGGCCATCGCCAGTTCCTGG
Source organism: Streptomyces mutabilis (assembly GCF_046628145.1). NCBI lineage: Bacteria > Bacillati > Actinomycetota > Actinomycetes > Kitasatosporales > Streptomycetaceae > Streptomyces > Streptomyces mutabilis. The sequence continues at coordinate 6,555,196 of NZ_CP176874.1, forward strand.
ACGTTGTCGTAGCGCGCCTTGTGCGGCAGTCGTTCCAGTCCCTCGACGAGGGCGTCCGGTGCGTTGCCGCGGCGCAGCGCCCGGGTCAGTTCCCGCGGGCCGGCGGGGAAGGTGCCCCGGGTCAGGTTCCGGGCCAGTTCGAGCCGGAGGGCCTCCAGATACGTCGGTCCGCGACCGGGGGTCACCGGTCCGCGGGTGACATCGGGATCGTCCTCTGCGGCCGGTTCCGGGTCGTGCCACTCCTCGGTCCGGGTGGGGTGCCCGGACCTGAGCAGACCCTGCAGTTCGTGCTTCATCTCGTCGTCGCGGTGGACGCTCATCCGGTCACTGCCTCGCTGCATGTCTCCCTCCAGGTCCTTCGGGGGTGCCGACCGCGTACCCGGACACCTGAGGCCGACACGGATTCATCCGGATGGGTCTACTCCGATTCCTGCGGACACAGCGCGTGCTCCCTCGTGCACGGCGGGTTTGCCCGCCCTGGGCGGGGAACCCGGCCCGCGCCACCACCCCCCACGCCCACCCTTCATCGGGAAGGACGGATCATGGCGGTGCTGCTCGCTGTGTGCATTCCGGTCCTCATGCTCGGCGTGGTGCTGGCCCTGGGCCGCTACGAGGAACTGGTGCTGCCGGGCACCGCGCCGCCGTCCGACGACGCCGAGGCGACAGGCCGGGCGGAGCCGTGACAAGGGCCGTCCGGATCCGCAGCCGGACGGATCAGTAATCGAGAAGCGCCGCTCGCCCCGCCCCGTCTAGCGTGGCCCTGCCGACCCGCCCGACGGATGGAGAGACGATGAGCAGCGCCAAGAGGACGGACACACGGCCGGCCGCGCCCCATGCCGCCGACAGCCACGACATGATCCGTGTGCACGGCGCCCGCGAGAACAACCTCAAGGACGTCAGCATCGAGATCCCCAAGCGCCGGCTGACCGTCTTCACCGGAGTCTCCGGTTCGGGCAAGAGCTCCCTGGTGTTCAACACCATCGCCGCCGAGTCCCAGCGGCTGATCAACGAGACCTACAGCGCCTTCGTGCAGGGCTTCATGCCGACCCTGGCCCGCCCCGAGGTCGACGTCCTCGACGGCCTGACCACCGCGATCATCGTGGACCAGCAGCGGATGGGCGCCGACCCCCGCTCCACCGTCGGCACCGCCACCGACGCCAACGCGATGCTGCGCATCCTCTTCAGCCGGCTCGGCGACCCGCACATCGGCCCGCCCAGCGCGTACTCCTTCAACACCGCCTCCGTCCGCGCCAGCGGCGCGATCACCGTCGAACGCGGCAGCAAGAAGGCGGTGAAGGCGACCTACGAGCGCACCGGCGGCATGTGCACGAACTGCGAGGGCCGGGGCAAGGTCTCCGACATCGACCTCTCCCAGCTCTACGACGACTCCAAGTCGCTCGCCGAGGGCGCGTTCACCATCCCCGGCTGGAAGTCGGACAGCCAGTGGACCGTGCAGGTCTACGCCCAGTCCGGCTTCGTCGACCCGCACAAGCCGATCCGCGAGTACACCGAGAAGGAACTGCGGGACTTCCTCTACGGCGAGCCGGTCAAGGTCAAGGTCAACGGCGTCAACCTCACCTACGAGGGCCTGATCCCGAAGATCCAGAAGTCGTTCCTGTCCAAGGACAAGGAGTCGATGCAGCCGCACATCCGGGCGTTCGTCGAGCGGGCCGTCACCTTCACCACCTGCCCCGAGTGCGACGGCACCCGGCTCAGCGAGGGTGCCAGGTCGTCCAGGATCGGCAAGATCAGCATCGCCGACGCCTGCGCCATGGAGATCCGCGACCTGGCCGAATGGGCCCGCGGCCTCGACGAGCCCTCGGTCGCGCCGCTGCTCACCGCGCTGCGGGACACCCTGGACTCGTTCGTGGAGATCGGCCTCGGCTACCTCTCGCTGGACCGTCCGGCGGGCACGCTGTCGGGCGGCGAGGCGCAGCGCGTCAAGATGATCCGCCACCTCGGCTCCTCGCTCACCGACACGACCTACGTCTTCGACGAGCCCACCATCGGCCTGCACCCGCACGACATCCAGCGGATGAACGACCTGCTGCTGCGCCTGCGGGACAAGGGCAACACGGTGCTCGTCGTCGAGCACAAGCCGGAGGCGATCGCGATCGCCGACCACGTCGTCGACCTCGGCCCCGGCGCGGGCACGGCGGGCGGCACCGTCTGCTTCGAGGGCACCGTCGAGGACCTGCGGTCCGCCGGCACCGTCACCGGACGCCACCTCGACGACCGGTCCTCGCTCAAGGAGACGGTGCGCAAGCCCACCGGCGCCCTGGAGATCCGCGGCGCGAACACGCACAACCTCCAGGACGTCGACGTCGACATCCCGCTCGGCGTACTCTGCGTCGTCACCGGCGTGGCGGGCTCCGGCAAGAGTTCGCTGATCCACGGCTCGGTCCCGGCCGGCGCGGACGTCGTCGCCGTCGACCAGAGCCCCATCAAGGGCTCCCGGCGCAGCAACCCGGCGACGTACACCGGACTGCTCGACCCGATCCGCAAGGCCTTCGCCAAGGCCAACGGCGTGAAGCCGGCCCTGTTCAGCGCCAACTCCGAGGGCGCCTGCCCCACCTGCAACGGCGCCGGCGTCATCTACACGGACCTGGCCATGATGGCCGGCGTCGCCAGCCCCTGCGAGGACTGCGAGGGCAAGCGGTTCCAGCCCTCGGTACTGGAGTACCGGTTCGGCGGCCGGGACATCAGCGAGGTGCTCGCGATGTCGGTGGCCCAGGCGGAGGAGTTCTTCGGCGCCGGCGAGGCACGCACGCCGGCCGCTCACAAGATCCTTCAGCGGCTCGCCGACGTGGGACTCGGCTACCTCACCCTGGGCCAGCCGCTCACCACACTCTCCGGCGGCGAGCGCCAGCGGCTGAAGCTGGCCACGCACATGGGCGAGAAGGGCGGCGTGTACGTCCTCGACGAGCCCACCACCGGCCTGCACCTCGCCGACGTCGAGCAACTGCTCGGCCTGCTCGACCGCCTGGTCGACGCCGGCAAGTCGGTCATCGTCATCGAGCACCACCAGGCCGTCATGGCGCACGCCGACTGGATCATCGACCTCGGCCCCGGCGCCGGCCACGACGGCGGCCGGATCGTCTTCGAGGGCACGCCCGCCGACCTCGTCGCCGACCGTTCCACCCTCACCGGCGAACACCTCGCCGCCTACGTCGGCACCTGACCCGGGCCACGGTTCCCGCGGCGCCGTACCGCAGACGTACGGCGCTGTGGGATCGTGGTGGGGTGACGACGCTGGAGGACCTGGCACGGCTGCGCCGCGCCCGCGACCTGATGGACCGGGAGTACGACAAGCCGCTCGACGTCGCGGCGTTGGCGCGAGTCGCCCTCATGTCGGCGGGCCACTTCTCCCGCAGCTTCCGCGCCGCCTACGGCGAGACGCCCTACAGCTACCTGATGACGCGCCGCATCGAGCGGGCCAAGGCCCTGCTGCGGCGGGGCGACATGTCGGTCACGGAGGTGTGCTTCGCGGTCGGCTGTACCTCACTGGGCTCTTTCAGCTCCCGCTTCACCGAACTGGTCGGCGAGAGCCCGAGCGCCTACCGGGCCCGCGACCACGCCGACGGCGCCGCAGTCCCGGCCTGCGTCGCCAAGATCTACACCCGGCCGGTCAGGAACGGAGAAGCGAGGCCCGCGCCCGGCCCCCTAGCGTGAGGCGCATGGACATCAACCTCTCGCAGTGCTTCATCGCAGTGGACGACCACGACAAGGCGCTCGCCTTCTACCGGGACGTGCTCGGCATGGAGGTCCGCAACGACGTCGGCTTCGAAGGGATGCGCTGGGTGACCGTCGGCTCCCCGGCCCAGCCCGACGTGGACATCGTCCTCGAACCCCCGCTCGCCGACCCCAACGCCTCGGCCTCCGACAAGGAAGCCATGGCCGAACTGCTGGCCAAGGGCCTGCTGCGCGGCGTCATCTTCAGCACCGACGACGTCGACGCCACTTTCGAACGCGTCAGCGCGGCGGGCGCCGAGGTCCTCCAGGAGCCGGTCGACCAGCCCTACGGCGTCCGCGACTGCGCCTTCCGCGACCCGGCCGGCAACATGCTCCGCTTCCACCAGCCGCGCAAGCGATGACCAGCGCCGCGCGGCCGAGGTGAGCGCCTGAAGAGGGGCCCCCGTGGCTCCTGGGTCGGGCCCCGGAGCGACGGGGATGAGGCGGGCGGCAGCGGCCGGGAAGTCGGGGTGTTTGGCGTGGGGCGGCGGGGGCAGGCGCAAGTTCAGTGCTTCGGACAGGAGGCACGTCCGTGGGAGCGGCGGGGCGCCGCCATGGACGCGTCCGTCCGTACGCCGGACGCCCTCCCACGGTGACCGCCCGACCCAAGGGCCGTGCCGTCGCACCGGTGACGTCGCCCCGGAGGTTCCCCGAGCCCCGGGTGCCGAACGTGCCGACCGGGCCGCCGCCCGGCGCGACGACGGGACCCCGCGCTCCGAGGGAGTTGCGACGCACCATGCCGATCCACGCCAGCGTGAAGCACCCGCACGACGACGCCCCCGACACCGCCGACGCCTTCCGCAGGCTCACCACCCTCCCCGCCGGCCCGGAGCGCGACGCGGTCCGCGACCGGATCGTCGAGGCCTGGCTCCCCATGGCCGAACGGCTCGCCGGTCGCTTCCGCAGCCGCGGCGAGAGCTACGACGACCTGCGCCAGGTCGCCGCCCTCGGCCTGGTCAAGGCCGTCGACCGGTACGACCCCGAGCGCGGCAACGCCTTCGAGAGCTACGCCGTGCCGACGATCACCGGCGAGATCAAGCGGCACTTCCGGGACCACATGTGGACCCTCCACGTGCCGCGCCGGGTGCAGGAGCTGCGCAACCGCGTCCGCTTCGCCGGGCAGGACCTGTCCCAGACCATCTCGGGCCGCAGGCCCACCGTCGCCGAGATCGCCGAGCACGCCGACATGAGCGAGGAGGACGCCCGGGTCGGCCTGGAGGCCCTGGAGAGCTTCACGGCCCTGTCCCTGGACGCCGAACTCCCCGGCGGCGAGGACGGCTACTCCCTCGGCGACGCCCTCGGCGCCCCCGACCCGGCCCTCGACACGGTCGTCGACCGTGAGGCCGTCAAGGAGCGCCTGGCCGCCCTGCCCGAACGCGAACGCGCCATCCTCTACATGCGCTTCTTCGACGACATGACCCAAAGCCACATCGCCGAACAGCTCGGCATCTCCCAGATGCACGTCTCCCGCCTGATCAGCCGCTGCTGCAACCGGGTGCGGGAGCAGGTGCTGCGGGACCCGGCGGCCTGAAACGGGAGGCCGGCGCGGGCAGCAGGCAGGGAAGCGGGCGGGCGCCTGCTCGGCGGCGACCCGGAGCGGCCCCCGCCGTCCGTCCTCGCCCGCGCGGCCCGGCCGCTGCCGCGAGGTACCCCGAGGGTCGGTGACGGGATTCCGGGGGCCGTCGCAATCGCCCCGCCTCGTCACCGACTCGCCCGGCCGCTGCCGCGCGGTGCGGCGAGCATCCCGGCGGGGCCGGTGCCGAGTGCGGCCAAACCTGCCCCGTCACCCGCTCGGGCGCTCCGTTCCCGCGAACGGCGCACGGCGACGCGCGGGCTCGCGCCGGGCGGGCTGTGATGGCCGAGGGGCGCGAGTGCCGTGCCCCCGCAGCCGTCGCTCGAAGGAGCCCGACCCATGCGCCGCACCGCCCGCGCCCTGTCCACCGCCGCCCTGGCCAGTGCCGCCCTCGGCGTCTTCGCGGCGCCCGCCTCGGCCGAGCCCGGCGTGCCCCCGCCCCCCATCGGCGTCACCGAACCCGTCGCCGAGGTCAGCCCGGCCGGTGTGACCCCCGGCGGCACGGTCACCGTCTCCGTGACCTGCGCCCCGACCGGCCGTTCCGCACCCGCGACCCTCGACGCCACCTCACCGGCCTTCGACGGGGGCACGGTCGAGCTGCGCAAGGTGGGAGGTGAGAACGAGGCGACGTCCGGACCCGCCTACCGCGGCACCGCCCGTACAACGGCCGCCGAGGACCCGGGGAGCGACCCGGAGGCGGCGGGCTCCGAGGACGCGTGGACCGTCGACGGCGCCTGCCCCGAGGCGTCCGGCGAGGAGGGCGACCCCTGGAGCGCCACGATGACCGCACCGGAGGCACCGATGACGGTGCCCGAGGAGCCGATGAGCGCGCCGGAAGCGCCACTGACGGTGCCCGAGGATCCGATGACCGCGCCGGACGAGCCGATGGCCGCGCCGGAGGAGGGCGGCGGCGCCGTCGCACCGCCCTGCCCGCAGCCGACCGCCCCGCACGGCAAGACCTCCTCCCGCGGTACCTCCTGCGCCACCGAACCCGCGTGCCCCGAACCCGCCGCACCGCACGGCGAGACCTCCGCGCAGCGGAGGAACTGCGGCGGCGCGACCGTGGAGCACGGTGTGCACGCCGGCGCGGGGGGAGCCTTCACCGACTCGGTGCCCGCCCTGGTCGCCGGCGGCGTCCTGATCGCCGGGGCGTGCGGCGCGGCCGCGCACCGACTGCTCCGGCTCCGGCTGCGCGGGGACGCCGCGCACCGCTGACCCGCACCGCGCCCGGCCCGCGCGTGATCCGTACCCACCGGGGCCACAGCCATGGCCGGGCGCCCCGATGGGTACGTGGAGCAACGACCGGACAAGGTGTGCCGGCGGCGACGGGACACGGCACCACGGACAGCGCGGAGGCACGCATGCGGCGGACGGACCCCGTGGGGCACGCCCCCGAAGGCCATGACCCCGTGGGACACGGCCCCGTCCGCTACGGCCCGCACCTGCCCGACGACGGACTGCCCGTGCTGCCCGAACTGTCCGCCGTCCTCGCCGCCGCGGCGGGCCGCGCCCACGAGGAACCGGCCGGCGGCGCACCCGCCCTCCTGGAGGCCGCCTGCGGCTACTGGGACCGGCGCGGTCTGCCCACCGACCCCGGCCACGCGGCCGCCGCCCCCGGTGCCAACGCCCTGCTGCTGGCGCTGACCGCCGCGCTCGGCGGCGACGTCCTGGTGCCCCGGCCCTGCGCCGCCTGGTGGGCGCCGTACGCGCGGCTGCTGGGCAGGCCCGTCTTCCACGTGCCGACCCCGGCCGAGTCCGGCGGCGTACCGGACCCGTACGCGCTCCTGGAGACCGTCCGCCGGGTCCGCGCCGAGGGCGGTGACCCCCGCCTGCTCGTCCTGTCCGTCGCCGACGACCCGTCCGGCACCGTCGCGCCGCCCGAACTGCTGCACGAGACCGTGGAGGCGGCCGCCGGCGAGGGACTGCACCTGGTCAGCGACGAGACCTGGCGCGACACTCTGCACGATCCGCACGCCACCGTGCTCCTCAGCCCCGCCGAGATGCTGCCCGAGCGGGTCACCGTCGTCACCGACCTGGCCGGCGCGCTGCTGCCGCCGGCCTGGCCCGCCGCCGTGGCCCGCTTCCCCGCGTCCGCCGCCGGAGACGGTCTGCACGCGCGCGTGCTGGACGTGCTCACCGCGCTCGGCGCCCGCGTCGCCGCGCCCGTCGCCGCCGCGGCCGGGTACGCGCTCGGCGAACCCGAACCGGTCACCGCCCGCCGGTCCGCCGCGGTCCGCCTGCACGCACGCGTGGCCGCCGCCGCGCACGCCGCCGTCGTCGCCTCGGGCGCCACCGCCCGGCCCCCGCAGGCCGGCCGCCACCTCTACGCCGACCTCGGCCCGCTGCGCGACGCGCTCGCCGCCGAGGGTGTCGGCGACGCCCAGGAACTGGAGGACTTCCTCACCGACCGGCTCGGCATGCCCGCCCCCGGCGGCCACCGCTTCGGCGACGACCTGCCGGCCCTGCGCGTACGGCTCGCCACCGGCCCCCTGCTCGGCGGCGGCACCGGCGGTGAGCGGCGCGCGGAATGCCTCACCGCCCCCGACCCGTTGGAACTGCCACAGGTGCAACGCGCGTTGATCACCCTGAAGTCGGTCTTCGGTGATCTCCGCGACGCTCAGCGATGGGAGCCTCCTCGATGACGCAGCAGCCCCGGTCGACCACGAGCACCCCCGCCCCCGCCGAGAACGACGACGCGCCGCAGTCCGATTCCTCCCCGGCGCCCTCGTACCCGCCGCTCGCCGACCCCAGGCCGCCGGCCGAGCACCGGGTGTGGCCGCGCACCTTCCACGACCGGCTGACCGCACCGCTGCCCGGCCTCAAGGCCTTCGCGAGATTCGCCCGCGAAGGAGCGGTCAGACCCGGCCCCGAGGGTCTCGCCGACATCCCCCGGCTGCCGTACGAGCCCGGCCCGCTGCCCCGCGTGGACGCCCGCACCGTCGCCGTCACCTGGGCGGGACACGCCAGCTGGGTGGTCCGGATCGGCGGGCTCACCGTGCTCACCGACCCGGTCTGGTCCCGCCGCATCCTCGGCACCCCGGCCCGCGTCACCCCCGTGGGCGTCCCCTGGAGCGCCCTGCCCCGCGTCGACGCGGTCGTCATCAGCCACAACCACTACGACCACCTGGACGCCCCGACCCTGCGCAGGCTCCCGCGCGACACCCCCGTCCTCGCGCCCGCCGGGCTCGGCCGCTGGTTCCACCGCCGCCGCTTCACCCGCGTCACCGAACTGGACTGGTGGGAGGCGACGGAGCTGAACGGCGTCCGGTTCGACTTCGTACCGGCCCACCACTGGTCCAAGCGCACCCTCACCGACACCTGCCGCACCCTGTGGGGCGGCTGGGTCCTCACCGCGCCCGACGGCCGGCGCGTCTACTTCGCCGGCGACACCGGGTACGGCCACTGGTTCGCCCGCATCGGCCGCCGCTACCCGGGCATCGACCTCGCCCTGCTCCCCATCGGCGCCTACGACCCCCGCTGGTGGCTCCGGGACGTCCACTGCGACCCGGAGGAGGCGGTGCGGGCCGCCCAGGACGTCGGCGCCCGCCGGATGGCGCCGATGCACTGGGGCACGTTCGTGCTGTCCGCGGAACCGGTCCTGGAACCACTCAACCGCGTACGCACCGCCTGGCAACGTGCCGGCCTGCCCCGCGAGCACCTGTGGGACCTCCCGGTGGGCGGCTCCCGCGTACTGGAGTGACCCGGCGGAGCCGAACGCACGCCACCGCCGCGCCCCCGCCCCACCGGCGGCTACGCCTTGGCGGGCCCCCGGAACCGCCGCCACAGGCCCGGCGCCGTGCTGACCACGACGGTCAGGACGATCGCCGCGGCCACGCCCTCCCACGGCTTGCTGAACAGCGCGCCGCTCAGGACACCGATCAGCTGGTACGTCACCGCCCAGGCCAGGCAGGCCGGGAGGTTGCCCCGGGCGAAGCGGCGCAGCGGCCACTTCGCCAGCAGGCAGGCCAGCATCACCGGTATGCGGCCCGCCGGCACGAGCCGGGACAGCACCAGCACCGCGACGTCGTGCTCGGCGAGCTTCTCCTGCGCCTGCTCCAGCCGGTCCTCGGGCGCCCGGGACCGGATCGCCTCCAGCCAGCGCGAGCCGTTCTTCGAACCGACCCCGCGCCGCCCCAGCCAGTACAGCGCCATGTCCCCGCAGAACGCGGCGAGCGACCCCGTCGCGAACACCATCAGCATCGAGAAGGGCAGCGTCTGGTGCATCGCCACCACGGCCGCCGAACTCACCAGCGCCCCGGTCGGCACCACCGGTACCAGCGCCCCGATGAACACCAGCAGGAACAGCGAGGGATAGCCGAACGCCTGCTGGGTCGGCTCGGTCGGAATGCTCGTCACGGCGGCACCCAGCGAGTTCACCGCGCGACCTCCACGCGCACACTCGCACCGTGCCCCAGCCGGTGCACCGCCACCCCCGGCGCGCGCAGCGCCGCCAGGCGCACGAACTCGTCACCCGGCGTGTGGAACTCGTGCGGGCGCACGGCGTCCATCCCGATCGGCCAGTACGTGCCGTAGTGCACCGGCACCGCCGTGCCCGGCGCCAGCCGCGCCAGCGCCTCGGCCGCGCGCCCCGCGTCCAGGTGCTCCGCGCCCAGGAAAGGCCCCCAGCCGCCCACCGGCAGCAGCGCCGCGTCGACCGGCCCGACCTCCTTCTCCATGCCGTCGAACAGGCCGGTGTCCCCGGCGAAGTACGTCCGGGCCTCACCCTCGACCACGTACCCGAGGGCGGGGGAGCGGTGCGGGCCGACCGGCAGCCGACGACCGTCGTGCCGGGCGGGCACCGCCCGTACGCGCAGGTCACCGATGGTCATCTCGTCACCGGGCGCCACCTCGGTCAGCTTCAGGTGGCCGAGCCGGCGCATCCCCGGCACCGCCCGCGGCGCGCCCCGGGGCACGAGCAGGCGCGTGCCCGGCGCGAGCCGCGCGAGCGACGGCACGTGCAGATGGTCGGCGTGCAGATGGGACACCAGCGCCACGTCCGCCCGCCAGGCCTCCGGCGGCGGCACCGCACCCCGCCTGCGGCGCAGGTGCGCGAGCCGGCGGACGAACAGCGGATCGGTGAGCACACGCGTGTCCGAGTCCTCGACCGTGCAGGTGGCGTGACCCCACCACGTGAGCTCCACCGGCACTCCTTTGCCTCCTTCGCGCGACTCCCCGAAGCCTACGTCCAGGAGTAGGGTCGGCGGCGAAACGGGAGGTGAGGGGGACACCATGGGGCTGTTGAGGGTGACGGCGATCGCGAGTCTGACGCCGCTGGAGCAGCTGGACGACGACCCCTTCCTGGTCGACTCGCGCAGCCAGCACGCCATGTGCGCCCGCTGGGCCGTGGAACAGGGGTACGTCGTCGCGCGGGAGCTGCTGGTCCGCGGACTGCGGCCCGACCACGACGCCCTGTGGGACGGCGTCCGCCCGGGGCGGGACCTGTTCGTCGCGCCCAGCCGCCGGGTGCTGGAGAGCGCGCTGTCGTCCGTGGACGAGTTCACCGCGGAGTGCGCGCGGCGCGGCGTCCGCGTGGAGACGGTCGGCCACGCCGAACCGGCGTACGACGCCCGGATGAAGGCGTGCGTGCACCGGCGCCTGTCGATGCCGACGGCCGGTTACGACGGCCGCTGACACCCGGCGGCGAGGTGTGCGAAACCCGGCCCTGGGGGGTGAAGCGGACCCGGGGGGACAAACGGGCGTCCCGGAGCGTTGTGGCAGGGTGGGGAAGGCCCGTGCCGACGACGGGCCGGGACGTGAGGTGTGCGGAGCGTGGGTGGAGGGCGTTGGCGCCGGGTCGCCAGTCAGATCGGCCGGAGTGTCACGGTGTGGGCCGTGTCCACCCTGACCATGCTCGTGCTCGCCGGGATCCTGCCGGACTTCCGGCTCCAGTCGCCCGACGGGGACAGCGCCACCGACATCGCCGTGACCGCGGCGGTCGGCGCCGGAGCCTTCGGTCTGCTGTCCGCCCTGGTGTGGCCGCTGCTGGTACGGCTGCTGCTCCTGGTGCCGGCACTCGTCCTGGGCCTGCTGGTCTTCTTCCTCAACGGCGGGCTGCTGCTCCTCGCCATCGACGTCAATCCGGCCGGGCGCGGCGGCGTCGCCCCCGAGACGGCGGTCGTGGTGGCCGCCGTCATGTCCGCGGTCGCCTCGGCGACGGGCGGTGCCCTGGCCGTGCGCGACGACGACGCCTATCGGCGCCGGCTCTACCGCCTCGCCGACCGCCGCCGCAGATCCGGCCCGCCCTGCCCGCACGGCCCCGGCACCGTCTTCCTGCAACTGGACGGCGTCGGCCACGACGTCCTGCTGGACGCGGTCGACGCCGGCGCCATGCCCACAGTGGCCCGCTGGCTCGGCCGCGACGGCTCCTCCGCGACCCACCGCCTCGCCCCGTGGCGCACCGACTGGTCCAGCCAGACCGGCGCCAGCCAGCTCGGCATCCTGCACGGCTCCAACCACGACGTCCCCGCCTTCCGCTGGTTCGAGAAGGACAGCGGCGAGGTCGTGGTCTGCAACCGCCCCACCAGCGCCGCCCAGCTCCAGCGCCGCGCCATCGAGCACACCGGCGACGGCGGGCTGCTGACCTTCGACGGCGCCAGCCGCGGCAACCTGTTCAGCGGCGGCGCCGACGAGCAGGCCCTCGTCCTCTCCATCGCCACCCGCCGCCGCAGCAAGGAGAACCGCTCCCGCTCCGGCTACTTCGCCTACTTCTCCGACCCGGCCAACGCCGTCCGCACCGCGATGTCCTTCGTCGCCGAGGTCTGCCGGGAGATCGGCCAGTCCACCCGCGCCCGCGTGCACAAGGTCCGCCCGCGCGTCTCCCGCGGCGGCCTCTACCCCTTCGTCCGCGCCTTCGCGACCGTCGTCGAACGGGACGTCGTCGTCGCCGCGGTGATGGGCGACATGCTCGCCGGCCGCACCGCCGTCTACGCCGACCTGGTGGCGTACGACGAGGTCTCGCACCACTCCGGGCCGCGCAGCCGGGACGCCGCGAAGGTCCTCCAGCGGCTCGACCGGTCCCTCGCGCTGATCGAGAAGTGCGCCGAGCACGCCCCCCGCAAGTACCGGATCGTCGTCCTGTCCGACCACGGCCAGAGCCCCGGCGAGACCTTCCGCGCCCGCTACGGCCTCACCCTCGGCGACCTGGTCCGGGCCGGCTGCGGACTGCCCGTGCCGCGCCGGGCGCAGCGCACCCGCAGCGGCGCCGAGGCCCGCAACACCGTACGGGCCGCCCTGCACCGGCCGGTGGAGGAGGGAGCCGAGCAGCAGCGCCCCGCCGACACCCCCGCCGGCCGCCGCTCGGAGCCGATCGTGCTGGCCTCCGGCAACCTGGGCCTGGTCTCCTTCCCGGACGTACGGCACCGGATGACCCGCGAGGAGATCGACGCCCGCTATCCCGCCCTGCTGCCGACCCTTGCCAACCACCCCGGTATCGGCTTCCTGCTGGTCCGCAGCAAGAGACACGGCGGTGTGGTGCTCGGCGCTCGCGGCGCGGAGATCCCGCTGGACCGGCTCGACGAGGAACCCGGGCCGCTCGCCCCGTTCGGACCAGGCGCCGCCGACGCCGTACGCCGCACGCACTCCTTCCCGCACACCGCCGACATCATGGTCAACTCCTTCCACGACCCGGTCGACGGCGAGGTGCTCGCCTTCGAGGAGCAGATCGGCTCCCACGGCGGTCTCGGCGGCGCCCAGTCCCGCGCCTTCCTGCTGTCACCCGTCGTCCTGTCGGCGCCGGCCGAGGACGGCGCGGAGATCGTCGGCGCGGAGCACGTCCACCGGGTGCTCCGCCGCTGGCTGCGCGAGTCGAACGGCCCGCAGGTGCCCGTGGAGGATCCCCGGCCGGGGACCGTCCGCGGCGGACCTTTTCCCGTCCCGGACCCGGTCGTGCAGGACAAAAGCGCCTGATTTGGAGCCGCGCCCGGCCGTGCCGGACCATGGGCGCCGTCCCGGCGATCCCGGGCACCAGTTCCAAGGAAGGCGCACCACCCCATGCACGTCACCGGGACCGTCCCCCCACCGGCTCCGGCCCCGCAGGAGACCCCCGCGGCCCCCGGTTCCGCCCCCGCGGCCGAGGGCGGCAGGCACGCCCGCCGCTTCGGGCTCCCCGTCGCCACCGCCCTGGTCATGGGCAACATCATCGGCGGCGGCATCTTCCTGCTCCCGGCCTCCGTCGCCCCCTTCGGCACCGTCAGCCTGCTCGCCTTCGGCGTCCTCACCGTCGGCGCCATCGCGCTCGCGCTGGTCTTCGGCCGGCTCGCCCAGCGCGACCCGCGCACCGGCGGCCCCTACGTCTACGCCCGCGAGGCCTTCGGCGACTTCGCCGGTTTCCTCGCCGCCTGGGCGTACTGGATCACCACCTGGGTGTCCAACGCGGCCCTCGCCGTCGCCGCCGTCGGCTACCTCGACGTCCTGATCCCGGTGGGCGACCACCGCTGGACCGCGTGCCTGGCCGCCCTCGTCATCCAGTGGCTGCCCGCGCTCGCCAACTTCGCCGGCACCCGCTACGTCGGCGCCGTCCAGCTCGTCGCCACCGTCCTGAAGTTCGCCCCGCTGCTGCTGGTCGCGGTCGGCGGCCTGTTCTTCTTCGACGCCGACAACCTCGGCCCGTTCAACGCCACCGGCGGCAGCGGCATCGGCGCGGTCTCGGCCGCCGCCGCGATCCTGCTCTTCTCCTACCTCGGCGTGGAGTCCGCCGCCGTCAGCGCCGGCGAGGTGAAGGACCCCCGCCGCACCGTCGGCCGGGCCACGGTCATCGGCACGGCGGGCGCCGCCCTCGTCTACCTGCTCGGCACCCTCTCGGTCTTCGGCACGGTCGCCCACGACCGGCTGGTGGACTCCACCGCCCCCTTCTCCGACGCGGTCGACGCCATGTTCGGCGGCACCTGGGGCGGCTGGGCCGTGGCGCTCGCCGCCCTGGTCTCGATGACCGGCTGCCTCAACGGCTGGACGCTGCTCAGCGCCCAGACCCCCTACGCCGCCGCCAAGGACGGCCTCTTCCCGGCGGCCTTCGCGCGCCGGCGGCGCGGCGTTCCGACGACCGGCGTCGCCGTCACCGTCGTCCTCGCCTCCCTGCTCACCGTCTACAACTACACCGCCGGCTCGGCGAAGGTCTTCGAAGTCCTGGTCCTCGTCACCACCTTCACCGCGACCGTGCCCTACCTGCTGGCCACCGCCGCGCAGATCTTCCACCTGGTCTCCGGGCAGGGCGAGAAGGTCGACCGCGCCCGGCTCGTCCGCGACGGCGTGATCGCGGCGGTCGCGGCCGGCTTCTCCCTCTGGCTCGTCGCCGGCGCCGGCTACGCGGCGGTCTACCAGGGCGTGCTGTTCCTCTTCGCGGGCGTGCTGGTCTACGCGGTGATGGCGGCCCGCAGGCGGCGCGCGGAGGGGTCCTCCGCACCGTAATTCGGCTGCGCGCGGGCGGCAGGGGACCCACACTGGTGCGGTCCCCTCCCGACATCCCCCTTCCGAGGAGCCCCTGCGTGCAGGCAGCCGTCACCGTCACTCCCGCCCGACTCCCGGAACTGCTGCTCGGTCTGGCCACCGTGCGGCCGGTCTTCCTGTGGGGCGCACCCGGCATCGGCAAGTCCTCCCTGGTGAGGAACTTCGCCGACTCGCTGGGCCTGGAGTGCGTGAGCCTGCTCGGCACCCAGCTCGCGCCCGAGGACCTGATCGGCGTACCGCAGATCCGGGACGGCCGGTCGGTGTTCTGCCCGCCCGAGTCCATCGCCCGCGACGAGCCGTACTGCCTGTTCCTGGACGAGCTGAACGCGGCCACACCGGACGTGCAGAAGGCGTTCTACTCGCTCATCCTGGACCGCCGCATCGGCAGCTACGAGCTGCCCAAGGGCTCCATCGTCATCGGCGCCGGCAACCGCGCCACCGACAACGCCCTGGCCCGCCCCATCGCCTCCGCGTTGGTCAACCGCCTCACCCACGTCCACCTGGACGCCTCCGCGAAGGACTGGCTGGCCTGGGCCGCCGAGAACGGCATCCACCCCTGGATCACGGACCACCTCACCGACCGCCCCGACCACCTGTGGTCCAAGCCGCCCAAGACCGAGGAACCGTTCTCCACCCCGCGCTCCTGGCACATGCTCTCCGACGCCCTGCACTCCTTCGGCCCGGATCTCGACGAGGAGACCCTGAAGGTCCTCGCGCACGGCACGCTGACCCCCGCCCACGCCACCGCCTTCTGCGGCTACGTCAAGATCGTCCGCAGCCGCTTCGGCATCGAGGCGATCCTCAAGGGCGAGGCCCGCTGGCCCAACCGCCTCCAGGACCGGGACCTGCTCTACTACCTCGCCGAGTCCTTCCGCGGCCGGCTGGTCAAGGAACTGCCCGCGAGCAAGGAGCACATGTCGGCGAACGGCCGCCAGACCGCCTACCGCGCCAAGTCGCTGCTCGTCCAGCTCGCCGAGATCTCCGTCGAGGTCGCCCAGAGCGTCATCGCCTCCGACGCCGACGGCAACCCGGTGCTGCCCGCCTGGTTCCTCGTCGAGGCCGCCCGCGACATGCCCCGGCTGGTGGAGGCGCGACGATGAGCCGGGCCGCGGGACAGAAGCAGCAGAAGAAGAAGAAGAAGGACCCGGCCGCCGAGAACTGCGCCAAGGGCGTGCAGCTGGCCTGGGCCAACCCGGCACTGGCCGCGATGGAGGTCAAGCTGTGCCGGGAGGAGGAGTGCCGGGTCGCACCCCGGCAGGGGCTCGTCCGCGTCAGCTCCAACGGCCGGCTCCACCTGCACCCCACCCGCCACGCGGAGCCCGCCGAGTGGGCGTGGGCCATCGCGCACGCGCTGATCCACCTCGGCTTCGGCCACGTACCCGCCGCGACCGGGGAGCGCGTCCAGCCCGACCGCTACGACCTCGCCGCCCGCTGCGTCGTCGTCAACCGCTTCCTCCAGACCTTCCCGGTCGGCCGCACCCCGGACGACCTGCCGCCGGCCTACCCCGACGGCGACGAGGAGCGCATCGCCGCCGCCTGGCGCCGCGAGGGCGGCATCCCGGCCGCCTACGAGCACTGCGGGACCGCCGGCCACGAACCCGACCAACTGCTCGCGCCGTGGGACACCTGGAACGGGCAGGCCCCCGACTGGCAGCTCGCCTTCGCCCACGCGCTGACCCGCACCATGTCCACCGCCCTCGACCTCGCGGGCGGCCGGCGTGACGACATGCTGGGCGGCCCCACCCGCCTGCACCCCTGGCAGCAGGCCCTGAGCTGGTTCGTCTCCTCCTACCCGCTCCTCGGCGGCATCGCGGCCGGCATCACCCTCGTCGCCGACGCCGAACTGGCCCGCGCCCACGGCATCTCCGTCGCCGCCGTCGACGCCGAGGCCGGTGAGATCTACGTCAACCCGCTGCGGCGCTTCGACGACGAGGAGTGGCGGTTCGTCCTCGCCCACGAGATGCTGCACGCCGCCCTGCGCCACGGCGACCGCCGCGGCACCCGCGACCCCTACCTCTTCAACGTCGCGTGCGACTACGTCATCAACGGCTGGCTCGTCGAGATGCAGGTCGGCACCATGCCCGAGGGCCTCCTGCACGACCCGGCACTGGCCGGCCTGTCCGCCGAGGAGGTCTACGACCGCATGGTCGGCGACCTGCGCCGCATGCGCCGCCTGTCCACCCTGCGCGGCAAGGGCGTCGGCGACATCCTCGGCGGCCCGCTCGGCCCGCCCCGCGACCACGTCGACCTCGACGGCTTCTACCGGCGCGGCCTCGCCCAGGGCCTGGACCTGCACCAGCAGCAGGAACGCGGCTTCCTGCCCGGCGGCCTGGTCCAGGAGATCCGCGCCCTCAGCCACCCGCCGCTGCCCTGGGACGCCCGCCTCGCCCGCTGGTTCGACGAGTTCGTGCCCCGCCCGGAGCCCGTAAGGTCGTACGCCCGTCCCTCCCGACGCCAGGCGGCCACCCCCGACATCCCGCGCGCCGGGCGGTACTTCCCGCCCGAGGAGGTCGCGCGCTGCACCTTCGGCGTCGTCCTCGACACCTCCGGCTCCATGGACCGCACGCTGCTCGGCAAGGCGCTCGGTGCCATCGCCTCCTACGCCGAGGCCCGCGACGTGCCCGCCGCCCGCGTCGTCTTCTGCGACGCGGCACCCCACGACGCCGGGTACCTGCCCGTGACGGACATCGCGGGCCGGGTGCGGGTGCACGGCCGCGGCGGCACCGTCCTCCAGCCCGGCGTGGACCTGCTGCTGCGCGCCGACGACTTCCCGCCCACCGCGCCGGTCCTCCTCATCACCGACGGCTGGTGCGACGTGCTGAGGGTGCGGCGTGAGCACGCCTACCTGATCCCCAAGGGCGCGCGACTGCCGTTCACCGCCCGGGGACCGGTCTTCCGGGTGAGCTGAGCCGGAGTGTGATCGGATGGGGGCGGGAACCCGGTCACGGGCTCCCACCGCCCCAGTACAGCAAGAGAATTCGAGAGGACCCGCCGTGGCAACCACGCGCTCCGCACACACCGTCTGGGAAGGCAACCTGCTCGAGGGCAACGGTGTCGTCACCTTCGACTCGTCCGGCATCGGCGAGCAGCCGGTGTCGTGGCCGTCGCGCGCCGAGCAGGCGAACGGCAAGACCAGCCCGGAGGAGCTGATCGCCGCCGCCCACTCCAGCTGCTTCTCCATGGCGCTGTCGCACGGCCTGGCCGGCGCCGGCACCCCGCCCACCAAGCTCACCACCTCGGCCGACGTCACCTTCCAGCCGGGTGAGGGCATCAAGGGCATCCACCTCACCGTGGAGGGCACCGTCCCCGGCCTCGACAACGACGCGTTCGTCGCCGCCGCCGAGGACGCCAAGAAGAACTGCCCGGTCAGCCAGGCCCTGACCGGCACGACCATCACCCTGACGGCCAAGCTGGCCTAGTCGGACAGGGCGCTAGGAGCCCGCGCGCTCCCAGCCCCGCCGGTCCGGGCGCGGCCCCAGCTGCCTGGGGTCGCGCGACCGGTACACCACGTACGGGCGGGTCAGGTACTGCACCGGCGCGCTGAACATGTGCACCAACCGGGTGTACGGCACCAGGGCGATCAGCAGCATCCCCACCACCGCGTGCACCTGGTACAGCACCGGCACCCCCACCATCAGCTCCGTCTTCGGCTGGAGGGTGAACAGGCTGCGCGACCAGGGCGCGATGGTGTGCCGGTAGTCGTAGCCGGTGCCCGAGGAGTGCGCCAGCTTGGCGACCATGCCGAGGACGATCGCCGCGAGCAGGAAGAGGTACATGACCTTGTCGTTGGCGGTCGTCGCCCGGAAGACGGGGGCGTTGGTGCGCCGCCGGTAGATCAGGATGAAGATGCCCGCGACGGCGAGCACCCCGGCCAGCGTGCCGCCGTACAGCGACAGCAGGTGGTACGCGTGCTCGCTCACGCCCAGCGCGTCCGTCCACGACTCGGGGATGAACAGCCCGACGAGATGGCCGACGAGCACGAACAGGATGCCGTAGTGGAACACCGGCGACGCGATGTTCAGCAGCTTCGACTCGTAGACCTGCGAGGAGCGGGTCGTCCAGCCGAACCGGTCGTAGCGGTGCCGCCAGACCAGGCCCGCGATCAGCAGGGCGAAGGCGGCGTAGGGCAGCACACCCCAGAGGAAGACGGTCACGGGCGGGCTCCGGTGGGTGCGGGCGGCAGGGTGGCGCACACCGCGTCCAGGACGCAGGCGTAGGGCGTCCCGAAGGCGGTGAGCCGGGAACGGAGCTGGTCCAGGGCGTCGCGGTGCTCGGTGAGCATGCCGATGTTCCCGGTGCGGGAGGCGAACTCCAGGACCGCGGGCAGGAAGTCGGGCAGCTCCTCGTCGGTGAACTCCAGCCCGTGGGCCCGGTACAGCTCCTTGAAGCGGACCAGCGACATGCCGCGGTTGCGGGTGTCGCCGTCGGTCCACCAGCTCAAGTACAGGCTGTGCCGGTTCTTGAAGTCGAAGACCTCCACGTAGTGCGCCTGGAGCTCGCCCTGCTCGGTCGCCGCCGCGTGGTCGGTGAAGCCGCGCAGTTGCGGCGCGGCCTCGCGCAGCAGCGGCAGCCGGGCGCGGAAGTCGTCGTCGGGATACGTCAGACAGAGCGCCGCCGCCTGGTACAGCACCTCGAAGCCGGGCATGGGATCAGACCTCCCTCTCGTCGTCCGCGGTCTGCCGTCTGCGCAGGATGTGGAAGTTCTCCACGGGCACCAGCGGCAGCCGCTTGCGTCCCGAGTCCTGGCCGAACGGCCCGTCCCCGCCCATGCCCGGGCCGCCGTCGGTGTCCAGGCTGCACGTGTCCGGCAGCGCCGACGCCTCCAGCCGGTGCGCGTCGCCGACGGCCGCCGTCGGGATCACGTACCGCTCCTCGTACTTGGCGATCGCCAGCAGCCGGTACATGTCCTCGACCTCCTGCGGGCGCATCCCGACGCCCGCGCAGACGGCCGGGTCCGGTTCCTCCCCGAGGTTGATCGCCCGCATGTGGGCCCGCATCGCCGCCAGCTTCTCCAGCGACGCCCGCACCGGGCCGGTGTCGCCCGCCGTGAACACCTCCGCCAGGTACTCCAGCGGGATGCGCAGCGTGTCGATCGCGCCGAAGAGGTTGTCCGCGTCCTCGCCGTCGTGCCCGGTCTCCGTCAGCGCGTCCACCACGGGTGACAGCGGCGGGATGTACCAGACCATCGGCAGGGTGCGGTACTCCGGGTGCAGGGGCAGGGCGACACGGTACTTGCTCACCAGCGCGTGCACGGGGGAGCGCCGGGCCGCCTCGATCCAGTCGAACGGGATGCCCGCCTCCTGTGCGGCCCGCCGCACCGCGGGGTCCTCGGGGTCGAGGAAGACGCCCAGCTGGGCCTCGTACAGGTCCTGTTCGTTCGGCGTCGAGGCCGCCTCGGTCACCTTGTCGGCGTCGTACAGCACCACGCCCAGGTACCTCAGCCGGCCGACGCAGGTCTCCGAACAGACCGTCGGCTGACCGATCTCGATGCGCGGGTAGCAGAAGGTGCACTTCTCGGCCTTGCCGGTGCGGTGGTTGAAGTACACCTTCTTGTACGGGCATCCGGTCACGCACATCCGCCAGCCCCGGCAGCGGTCCTGGTCGACCAGGACGATGCCGTCCTCCGAGCGCTTGTACATCGCCCCGGACGGGCACGACGCCACGCACGACGGGTTGAGGCAGTGCTCGCAGATGCGCGGCAGGTAGAACATGAACGTCTCTTCGTACGCGAACCGCACCTTCTCCGACGCCTGCTGCCGCGTGCGCTCCACCATCGGGTCGAGGTCGCCGTAGGCGGGCGCGCCGCCCAGGTTGTCGTCCCAGTTCGAGGACCAGCCGATCTTCATCGGCTTGCCGTCGAGCTGCGAGACGGGCCGGGCGACCGGGTAGTCGGAGCCGAGCGGGGCGTCGGTGAGGTTCTTGTAGTCGTACGTCCAGGGCTCGTAGTAGTCCTTGATCTCCGGGAGCCGGGGGTTGGAGAAGATCCCGGCGAGCTTCTTGAACCGGCCGCCCGCCTTGAGTTTCAGCGCCCCGCGCCGGTTCAGCTCCCAGCCGCCCTTCCACTTCTCCTGGTCCTCGTAGCGGCGCGGATACCCCTGTCCGGGACGGGTCTCGACGTTGTTGAACCAGACGTACTCCATGCCGCGCCGGTTGGTCCACGCCTGCTTGCAGGTGACCGAGCAGGTGTGGCAGCCGATGCACTTGTCGAGGTTCATGACCATGGCGACCTGGGCCATCGGGCGCATCAGTACTCGACCTCCTGGGAGCGGCGGCGGATCACCGTCACCTCGTCGCGCTGGTTGCCCGTCGGGCCCAGGTAGTTGAACGCCCACGACAACTGGGCGTAGCCGCCGATGAGATGGCTCGGTTTGAGGAGCAGGCGGGTGAGCGAGTTGTGGATGCCGCCGCGCTTCCCGGTCGTCTCCGCGAGGGGCACGTTGACCGTGCGTTCCTGCGCGTGGTGCATGTAGACGGTGCCGGGCGGCATGCGGTGCGAGACGATCGCGCGGGCCACCACCACGCCGTTGCGGTTGACCGCCTCGATCCAGTCGTCGTCGGCGATCCCGATCGCCTCCGCGTCCTTCGCCGACATCCAGATGGTCTGGCCGCCGCGGGAGAGCGCCAGCATGAACAGGTTGTCCTGGTACTCGGAGTGGATGGACCACTTGTTGTGCGGGGTCAGGTAGCGGACCGTCACCTCGCGGTGCCCGTCGGGGCCGAGCCGCGGCTCGCCGAACAGCCGGCTCATGTCCAGCGGCGGCCGGTAGACGGGCAGCGCCTCGCCCAGCTCGTGCATCCAGTCGTGGTCGAGGAAGAAGTGCTGCCGGCCGGTGAGGGTGTGCCAGGGCTTGAGGTGCTCGGTGTTGAGCGTGAACGCCGTGTACCGCCGCCCGCCGGCCTCGCTGCCGGACCACTCCGGCGAGGTGATCACCGGCACGGGAGCCGCCTGGGTGTCCGCGTAGGTGACGCGCTTGCCCTCGTGCTCGGCGGCCAGGTGGGCCATCTCCTGCCCGGTCTTCGCCTCCAGGGTGTGGAAGCCCTGGGTGGCCAGGCGGCCGTTGGTGGTGCCGGAGAGGGCCAGGATGGTGTTGGCCGCCTTCACCGCCGTGTCCAGTGCCGGGCGCCCGTCGGCCGGGCCGCCGCGTACCGCGCCGTTCAGCTCCCGCAGCCGCGCCACCTCCTCGTCCGGCTTCAGCGTGATCCCCTTCGCGGGCAGGCCCTTGGCCTCCACCAGCGGGCCCAGCGCCGCGAACTTCGCGCCGATCGCCGTGTAGTCGCGCTCCACGACGACCAGGTTCGGCATGGTCTTCCCCGGCTCCGGATCGCACTCCCCGCGCCGCCAGTCCCGTACCACCCCGCCCGGCTGGGCGATCTCGCCCGGGGTGTCGTGCTGGAGCGGCGCCGCCACCAGGTCCCTGCGTACCCCGAGATGGCCGGCGGCCAGCTCGCTCAGCTTCTCCGCGAGCACCTTGAACGTGTCGAAGTCGGTGCGCGTCTGCCACGGCGGGCTCACGGCCGGAGAGAAGGCGTGCACGTAGGGGTGCATGTCCGTGCTGGACAGATCGTGCTTCTCGTACCAGGTCGCGGCGGGCAGCACCACGTCGGAGAGCAGCGTGGACGAGGTGTGCCGGAAGTCCAGCGACAGCAGCAGGTCGAGCTTCCCCTCGGGCGCCTCCTCGTGCCACACCACGTCCCGGGGCCGCTCGCCCGGCGCGGCCTCCTCGGCGCGCAGCGAGGAGTGGGTGCCCAGCAGGTGCTTGGTGAAGTACTCGGCGCCCTTCGCCGAGGAGCCCAGCAGGTTGGCCCGCCACAGGGTCACGATGCGCGGCCAGTTCTCCGGCGCGTCCGGGTCCTCGCACGCGAACTTCAGGGTCCCGGCGCGCAGTTCGGCCACCGCGTTCGCCACCGGGTCGCCGAACGTCTCGCCCAGCTCCAGCGGGTTGCGGTCGAAGGTCGGGTACGACGGCATCCACCCCGTCCGCGCCGACAGCGCCAGGCAGTCCGCGCCCGTCATCCCCGCGAACCTGCCCTCGCCCAGCGGCGAGGCCAGCACGTCGGCGCCGAACCGGTCGTAGCGGAACTGGTCGGTGTTGAGGTACCAGTACGCGGTGCCGATCATCTGGCGCGGCGGGCGCGACCAGTCCGCCGCGGCGGCCAGCGACGCCCAGCCGGTGACCGGACGGCACTTCTCCTGGCCCACGTAGTGCGCCCAGCCGCCGCCGTTGCGGCCCTGGCAGCCGGTGAGCTGGAGCAGGGCGAGGAAGGCCCGGTAGATCGTCTCGGAGTGGAACCAGTGGTTGGTGCCGGCGCCCATCAGGATCATGCAGCGCCCCTTCGAGCGCTCGGCGGTCCGCGCGAACTCACGGGCGATCCGCACACAGGCCGCCGCCGGCACCGAGGTGTGCGTCTCCTGCCAGGCCGGGGTGCCGGGCGCGTCCGCGTCCTCGTACGACGTCGGCCACTGGCCCGGCACCCCGGGCCGAGCGACCCCGTACTGCGCCAGCAGCAGGTCGAACACCGTCGTCACCAGCGGCCCGGTCGCCCCGCCCAGCCGGGTCGCCGGCACGCCCCGCCGGACGACCTCCCCGCGGCCCTGCGCGTGCGCGCCGCCCTCGGTGTCGAAGCGGGGGAGCAGCACCTGAACGCCCGACGCCATCTCGTGTCCGTGCAGGCTCAGCCGAGGGCGCACGTCGCCCAGGTCGAGGTTCCATCTGCCCCGGTCGGCCTCGTTCCAGCGGAAACCCAGCGAGCCGTTCGGCACGACCGCGCGGCCCGACGCGTCGTCCAGCACGACCGTCTTCCAGGCGGCGTCCGCGCCCTCCTGTCCCAGGTCGGCGGCGCGGAGGAACTTCGCCGGGACGTACGCCCCGTCCCGCTCGGTCAGCGTCACCAGGAACGGCAGGTCGGTGAAGCGCCGTACGTAGTCGTCGAAGAAGGGCGTCGACCGGTCGACGAAGAACTCCTTGAGCACCACGTGCCCCATCGCCAGGGCCAGGGCGCCGTCCGTGCCCGGATGCGGGTGCAGCCACTGGTCGGCGAACTTGGTGTTGTCGGCGTAGTCGGGGGAGACGACCACGACCTTCTGGCCCCGGTAGCGGGCCTCCGCCATCCAGTGCGCGTCCGGGGTGCGAGTCACCGGGACGTTCGACCCCCACATGATCAGGTACGCCGCGTCCCACCAGTCGCCCGACTCCGGCACGTCCGTCTGGTCGCCGAAGACCTGTGGGGACGCCACCGGCAGGTCGGCGTACCAGTCGTAGAACGACAGCATCGGGGCACCGATGAGGGAGTGGAAACGGGCGCCCGCCGCGTGCGACACCATCGACATCGCCGGGATGGGGGAGAAGCCCGCGATACGGTCCGGCCCCTGCGTGCGGATGGTGTGCACGTGGGCCGCGGCGACCATCTCGACCGCCTCGTCCCAGCTCGCCCGGACCAGACCGCCCTTGCCGCGCGCCCGCTGGTACCGTCGCCGCCGCTCGGGGTCGCCCTGGATGTCGGCCCAGGCCAGCACCGGGTCCGACAGCCGCGCCTTCGCCTCCCGGTACATCTCCAGCAGCACGCCGCGCACGTACGGGTAGCGCACCCGGGTCGGCGAGTACGTGTACCAGGAGAACGCGGCGCCGCGGGGGCAGCCGCGCGGCTCGTACTCGGGGCGGTCCGCGCCGACCGACGGGTAGTCCGTCGCCTGGGTCTCCCAGGTGATGATGCCGTCCTTGACGAACACGTTCCAGCGGCAGGAGCCGGTGCAGTTCACACCGTGCGTGGAGGTCACGACCTTGTCGTGGCTCCACCGGTCCCGGTAGAACGCGTCCGACTCCCGGCCGCCGACCAGCCTGATGCTGTGCAGGTCGGGCGCGGCGGTGCCGGGCCGGAAGAACCGCCCCGCCCGCAGCAGCGCCGCGCCCGGCTCGGTGGGCGGTGTCCGTGTGTCGGTCACATGCGCTCCCTTGATCGCCCTGGCTCCTTCGAACCTAGGGGCGGGCGCGGGAGCGCACCCGTTCGCGGGGCCCGTACGGGTCAGGACGGGCCGCCCGGTCCCGCGTCAGACCTTGCGCGCCACCCCCGCGTACACCGGCACGATGCCCTCCGCCTGCACGGCCACGTCCTCCGGGTCCGGCCGCCACCCGGTGACCGGGATGACGCCCGGGCCCAGCAGTTCCAGGCCGTCGAAGAAGCGGGAGAACTCGCTGAGGGAACGCGGATAGAACGGCGTGCCGCTGCGGGCGAACAGGCCGGCGGCCTTGCCCACGGCCTCCGGGTTCAGGTCGGGCGTGACCTGGGAGAGGACCAGGTGACTGCCGGGGGCGAGGGCGTCGACGTACCGCTTCAGCAGCCCGTGCACGTCGTCGCCGTCGGCCGCGTCACCGAGGTAGTGCGTCAGCGCCACCAGCGACAGGGCCACCGGCCGGTCGAAGTCCAGGGACTCGCCCGCCAGCCGCAGAATGGTGTCCGGGTCGCGGACGTCCGCGTGGACGTAGTCCGTGGAGCCCTCGGCGGAGCCGTGCAGCAGCGCCTCGGCGTGCCGCAGCACGATCGGGTCGTTGTCGGCGTAGACCACCCGGGACTCGGGCGCCACCGCCTGGGCCACCTGGTGCAGGTTCGGCTCGGTGGGGATACCCGTGCCGATGTCCAGGAACTGGCGCACCCCGGCCTCGGCGAGCGTGCGGACCGCCCGGTGCATGAACCGGCGGTTGGCCCGCGCACCGCGCACCGCGGTGCTGTCCGCGGCGAGGATCCTGCGGGCGAGCTCCTCGTCCACCGGGTAGTTGTCCTTGCCGCCCAGCCACCAGTCGTACACGCGCGCCGGGTGCGGCCGGCTGGTGTCGACGGGGGCGGGGGTGGCACCGGGTCCGGTCATGCGGTGTGGTCTCCTCACAGAGGCGTGGGTGCTTCGGGATCGCCGGGTCAGAAGTTCTCGCGGTACCGGCGCAGGATCTTCTCGGTGCGCTGGGTCGAGGCGGCACGCGCCGTCATGTGGTCCAGGACCTCCAGGTGCGCGGAGACCTCCGTACGGGAGTCCAGGTAGAGGGCGCCCGTCAGGTACTCGGTGAAGACCATGTCGGGCAGCTCCGGCTCCGCGAACCGGAACAGGGTGAACGGCGCGTACGTCCCGGGGTGCGGCCCGTCGTCGAACTCGGCGACCTGGAGCGTCACCCGGTCCCGGACCGCGAACTCCAGCAGCTTGTCCAGCTGGTCGCGCATCACCCGGCCGTCGATGCTCACCGGCCGCCGCAGCACCGTCTCGTCCATCACCACCCACAGGTGCGGCGGGTCCGCGCGCTCCAGCAGCCGCTGCCGCTCCATCCGCAGGGACACGTGCCGCTCGACCGCGTCGCCGCCCGCGTTCCCGATCGTCCCCGCCTCCAGGACCGCGCGCGCGTAGTCCTCGGTCTGGAGCAGCCCCGGTATGAAGTGCGGCTCGTAGGAGCGGACGATCCGCGCGGCGCCCTCCAGGCTCACGTACATGCTGAACCAGTCCGGCAGCACGTCGTGGTACCGCTGCCACCAGCCCGGCTGGTTCGCCTCCTCGGCCAGGGCCACGAACGCCGAGACCTCGGCCGCGGGCACCCCGTACGCCGTCAGCAGGATCTGGACGTACGGTATTTTCAGCGCGACCTCGGCCATCTCCATGCGTCGCACGGTCGCCGGGGCCACCCGGAGCACCTTGGCGGCCTCCTCGCGCTTGAGGCCCGCCGACTCCCGCAGTTCCTGCAGCCGCCTGCCCAGGACCACCTGGCCCACGGTGGGTGCGGCCCGCCGCTCACTCACGCCACGCCTCCCCAACGCGCCCAAGTCTCACCGCAGTCTGTCATGTTCCCCTGTCAGTCTCACAGGGGTGGTCGTGGATCAACATCATTACCCGTCGGGTAATCGACCGTGCGCGAGAGGAGCGCGATCGTGGAGTCACCGGGTTCCGGGCCGGCGCACTCCGGCCCGGAACCCGGGCCCCGCAACCGTGCACCGACCCCGACGGAGGGTGACTCGTCATGTCCACGAACCAGCTGGCCGTCCTCGCCCGCACCGCCGAACCGCAGCTGATGCTGCGCCGCTTCCTCGCCCTCGACGCGGTGGTGACCGGCGCCAACGCGGTCGCCTACCTCGCGCTCCCCGGGCCGCTCGGCCGGTTCCTCGGCGCCGGCTCCGGGCTGCTCCTCGCCCTCGGCGCGTTCCTCGCGGTGTACGCCGGGTGCGTCGCCCTGGTCGCCGCGCGGTCCCGGCCGCCGGCCCTCGCGGTACGGGCCGTCGTCGAGGCCAACCTCGCCTGGGCGGCGGTCAGCCTCGTCGCCCTCGGCCTGTGGCTTACGCCCACCACGGCCGGTGCGGTGTGGACGGTGCTCCAGGCGCTCACCGTCGCCGGGTTCGCGCTGCTCCAGTACGCCTCACTGAGGCAGCGTCAGGAGACCAGTGTGTGAAGGTACTTGACCGTCGCCGGGTCGGCCGGGAGCAGCGTCTCGATGGCCAGCTCGGCGACCGTCACGTCCATCGGCGTGTTGAAGGTGGAGATGGACGAGATGAACGACAGGGTCCGGCCCTCGTGCTCGATCTGCATCGGCAGCGCGAAGTACGGCACCGGCTCGGCCGGCTCCTCGCCCGCACCGCTGACCGGCACCGGGTAGGCCGCCACCTCCTCGTACAGGGCCCGGAGCGGCTCCGAACGGTGCAGGGCGATCTGCCGCTCCATCTGCTCCAGCAGGTGCCCGCGCCACTCGCGCAGGTTGCGGATGCGCGGCGCCAGGCCCTCCGGGTGCAGGGTCAGCCGCATCGCGTTGACGGGCGGCTCCAGCAGGTGCTCGGGGAGCCCGTCCAGCAGCATCAGGATGCCCCGGTTGGCGGCGAGCACCCGGTACGTCGCGTCCACGACCAGCGCGGGGTACGGCTCGTAGCCCCGGATCAGCCGCTCCATGCCCTCGCGCAGGGCGTCCAGCGCCGGGTCGTCCAGCGGGGTCTCCGGGTAGTGCGGGGCGTAACCGGCCGCGAGCAGCAGCGCGTTGCGTTCGCGCACGGGGACGTCCAGGTGCTCGGCGAGCCGCAGCACCATCTCCTCGCTGGGCCGGGAACGCCCCGTCTCGATGAAGCTGATGTGCCGGGCGGAGGAGTCGGCGCGCAGCGCCAGCTCCAGCTGGCTGACCCGCCGCCGCTCCCGCCAGGCCCGCAGCAGCGGACCCACGCCCTGGGCGGTGGGGGCGGTACCGGACATGAGTGCGGTCATACGCCGAACCGTAGCCGACGGTGGGCCCGAACCGGGTCCGGCGGGCACTCCTGACCAGGGCCCGCGGGGTGATCCTGTGGCAGGCTGAAGGGGTGCCGCCGCCGAGGAGAGGAGCGCGACCCATGCCCGTCGAACCGCTGTCGCAGAAGGAGATCGAGGAGCGGCTGGCCGAGCTGCCGGGCTGGTCCCTCGACGACGGCCGCCTCACCCGCACCTACCGGCTGGGCTCGCACTTCGCGGCGACCGCGATGGTCGTCCACGTCTCCCAGGTGCAGGAGGAGCTCGACCACCACTCCGACCTGACCCTCGGCTACAACACGGTGTCCCTGGCCGTGCACACCCACAGCGCCGGCGGCGCCGTCACCGAGAAGGACGTGGAGCTCGCCCGCAGGGTGGAGGACCTGGCCGCCGGCCACGGGGCACACTGACGGGTGTGCTCGACTACGACAAGGAAGCGGAAGTCTACGACGCCTCCCGCGGCGGCGAGCCCCGCGCCGAGGCCGCCGCACGCGCCGTACTGAGCCTCCTACCGCCCCGGGCGCGCAGCCTGCTCGACGTCGCCTGCGGCACCGGCATCGTCACCCGGCGGCTCGCGACCGGCCGGGAGACCCTTCGGGTGACCGGCGTCGACCTCGCGCACGCCATGACCCGCCGCGCCGCCGCCCGGCTGCCCGGCGCCGTGGTGCTGGCCGACAGCCGCCGACTGCCCTTCCGGGACGGCGAGTTCGACGCCGTCAGCAGCGTGTGGCTGCTCCACCTGGCGGGCAGCGACGCGAACGCGCGGGCGATCGTCGGCGAGTGCGCCCGCGTGCTGCGCCCCGGCGGGGTGTACGTGACCACGGTCGACAAAGGCGCCTCGCACAACGTGGGCAGCGACATCGACGCCGTCCTCGCGACCCGTCCGCCGAGCACCGCGCACGACGCGGCGGAGCTCGTCGAGACCCATGCCCGCGCCCACGGTCTGGTCCCCGCCGGGCACGCCCGCTTCACCGGCCACGGCCAGGGCCGCAGCCCGCGCCGCACGATCGCCGACCTCGGGCGCGGCTGGTTCGTCACGCTGCCACCGGGCGACCCGCGCGCGGAGGAGTTCGCGGCCCGCCTCGCGGCGCTGCCCGACCAGGACCGGCCCCGGCCCGACCCGGTGTTCACGCTGCGGGCGTTCGTGAAGCCGTAGGAAACAGTGGTCGACGGGCGGCAACCCGGCAGCCCCGGGCGGCGACCAAGAGGCGGAATCCATCCGTCCTCCAGGAGGTTCGTCCCGTGAGGCACCCCCGCAAGCACCGCAGACGCCGTCCGCTCGTCATCGGCGCGGCCCTCGCCGCCGCAGGGCTGGTCGGCACCGGCCTGACCGCGCTCACCACCGACACCGCCGAGGCCGCCACCGGCCGGCAGGTCGAGGCCCTCGACCGGGGCGTGGTCAGCGTCCACACCGGCGACGGCAATCTGGTCAGCTGGCGCTGGCTCGGCACCGACCCGGACGACGTCTCGTTCAACGTCTACCGGGCCGGCACCAAGGTCAACTCCGCGCCGGTCACCGGCTCCACGACCTTCTTCCACTCCGGCGCCCCCTCCCACGCCGACTACACCGTCCGCGCGGTCGTGAACGGCACGGAACAGGGCGACTCGGTCCACGCGGTCCAGTTCCGGGCCGGCTACAAGGACGTGCCGATCACCCCGCCGGCCGGCGGCACCACCCCCGACGGCGTCTCCTACACCTACGAGGCCAACGACGCCTCCGTCGGCGACCTCGACGGCGACGGCGCCCTCGACCTCGTCCTCAAGTGGCAGCCGACCAACGCCAAGGACAACTCCCAGTCCGGTTACACCGGCAACACGATCGTCGACGGCATCAGACTCGACGGCACCCGCCTGTGGCGTGTCGACCTCGGCCGCAACATCCGCTCCGGCGCCCACTACACGCAGTTCCAGGTGTACGACTACGACGGCGACGGCAAGGCCGAGGTCGCCATGAAGACCGCCGACGGCACCAAGGACGGCACCGGCGCGGTCATCGGCAGCTCCTCGGCCGACCACCGCAACTCGGGCGGCTACGTCCTGTCCGGCCCCGAGTACCTGACCATGTTCGACGGGCGGACCGGCAAGGCCATGGGCACCGTCGACTACGTCCCCGCACGCGGCAACGTCTCCTCGTGGGGCGACTCCTACGGCAACCGCGTCGACCGCTTCCTGGCCGGCACCGCCTACCTGGACGGCTCCCGGCCCTCCCTGATCATGGCGCGCGGCTACTACACCCGCTCCGTCATCGCCGCCTGGGACTGGCGCGACGGCCGCTTCACCCGCCGCTGGACCTTCGACACCAACTCCTCCACCAACGCCGGCAAGGGCTACGACGGCCAGGGCAACCACCAGCTGTCCGTCGCGGACGTCGACGGCGACGGCAAGGACGAGATCGTCTACGGCGCGATGGCCGTCGACGACAACGGCAACGCCCTGTGGACCACCAGGAACGGCCACGGCGACGCCATGCACGTCGGCGACCTCGACCCGTCCCGCGCGGGGCTGGAGGCGTTCAAGGTCGACGAGGACAGCTCGAAGCCCTCGTCGTGGATGGCGGACGCGCGCACCGGCCAGGTCATCTGGTCCACGGGTGCGAACGGCGACAACGGCCGGGGCGTCTCCGCCGACATCTGGTCCGGCAGCGCGGGCGCCGAGTCCTGGTCGTCGGTCGAGAGCGGCATCCGCAACCCGAAGGGCACCGTGGTCAACAGCCGCAAGCCCTCCAGCACCAACTTCCTGTCCTGGTGGGACGGCGACCCCGTCCGCGAACTCCTCGACGGCACCCGGATCGACAAGTACGGCACCTCCGGCGACACCCGCCTGCTCACCGGCTCCGGCGTGGCCTCCAACAACGGCACGAAGGCCACCCCGGTCCTGTCCGGCGACATCCTCGGCGACTGGCGGGAAGAGGTCGTCTGGCGTACGGCGAACAACACGGCCCTGCGCATCTACTCCACCCCGCACGACACGGACCGCCGCATCACGACCCTCCTCCACGACACCCAGTACCGCACGGCCCTGGCCTGGCAGAACACCGCCTACAACCAGCCGCCGCACCCGAGCTTCTTCCTCGGCAGCGGCATGCCGACGGCGCCCAGGCCGACGGTGTACACGCCCTGATCCGGGGCCCGCGTCCTCACGCGGCCTTGTCCACCGGCGGGCGCTTCCCGCCGGTGACCACCTCCCTGACCCGCCCCTGCGTCAGCCGCGTCCGGGAGGCGAGCACCTCCAGCGGTACGCCCCGCCGGTACGCGGCGCGCAGGGCCGCGTCCCGGCAGTCGTGCAGTCTCTTCCTCGCGGCCTTTCCCGTGACCGTCCGGTGCAGCAGCGCCGCCAGTGCGAGCATCAGCCGCCCCGCCGCGCCCTCCCATGTCCGCGCCATGCGGCGCCCCCTGTCCTCGCCACCCACTCCTGCTGACACAACGGTCGAAGAAGTGCAGCGCGGCCACAAGGGCGTGAAACGGGCGCACAGGTCCCGGAAGCGGGAGGGGCGCGCCGTACGCACGCGCCCCTCCCGCGATGTCACGCCCGACCGCAGATCCGGTCACCCATCGCGAACGACGCCGGTGCCGCGTTCGTCCCCGACCAGCTCCCGGTGAAGCCGAAGCTCACCGAAGCGCCCGGTGCCACGTCGGCGTTCCAGCCGACGTTCCTCGCCGTCACCCCCGTGCCCGACCGGGTGTGCTCGGCGTTCCACATCTGCGTCACCTCCTGGCCGCCCGGGAACGACCAGTCCAGGGACCAGCCCCGCCACGCGGCGGTGCCCGTGTTGGTGAGCCGCACATCGGCCTGGAAGCCGCCCGCCCACTGGTTGGTGACCTTGTACGTCACCGCGCAGGTGCCGGCCGGCTCCGGGTCCGGTCCCGGACCGGGGCCGGTACCGGCGGTGTCGCCGTAGACGATCCCGCGCCCGTTGGTCGCCACGTACACCCGCCCGTACACCCGCGGGTCGCCCGTGATGGCCGCGCCGGTCCAGCCCCACTGGTGGGCGTCGTCGTTGACGCGGGTCCAGGTGGCGCCCCGGTCGGTGGAGCGGAAGATGCCGCGGACCCCGGCGATCTTCGCGCTGGTGTACAGGGTCTGGTAGGAGGCGCCCGGCGCCGCCTTGCCGAAGCCCACCGTGTCGGCCTCCTCGACGTTCGGCAGCTCGGTGAAGCTCGCGCCGCCGTCCGTGGAGTGCCACAGCCCGTACGGGCCGTCCGCCGCCCCGCCGGCCAGCCAGATGTCGCCCTTCGCCCCCGGCAGCGCCTTGAAGCGGACGCTGTCCCCGGCGGGCAGTCCGGTGGCCGCCGACGCGGTGAAGGTCGCGCCGCCGTCCGTACTGACGTAGAACTTCCCGGACTTGAAGGCGTAGAAGGTGTTCGGGTCGACCCGGTCGGACTCGACGACCGCCCCGGCCGGGATGCCGCTCGACGCCTGCCAGGACGTGCCGAAGCCGTGGGTGAAGTGGACGCCGGCGCCCTGCGGGCTCCACACGAAGCGCTTGCCGTCCGCGCCCGCGGCCACCGTGCCGCCGCCGCTCACGCCCGCCGGGTCGGTCCCGCCGAACCAGTTGGCGCCGTTGTCCGTGGAGAAGGCGATGTGCGGGCCCGCGTCCAGGTTGCCGGCCCGCACGACGACGTCCGGGTTCGACTCCGCGAAGTCCAGGCTGGTGGTGGAGGTGAAGTTCGGGGAGGTGAACATCATCGACGGCACCTCGGTCAGGCTCGTGTGCCGGAAGCCGCCGATGTCACCGAGCGCGCTGAGCAGCGGGGCACCCGACGGGGGAGCGGCCAGGTCGTTCACCGCCGTCTCCTCCAGCCCGCGGACCATGGGCTCGATGGCGAACTTTCCGCCCTCGTCGTCCCAGTCCGTGAGGTTCTCCGTGCCGTAGATCGTCGCCCCGGTGCCGTACATCATCCGGTCCGAGTCGAACGGGTCGATCTCCAGCGCCTCCGTCATCCAGCCCAGCTTCGGCGTCTGCTCGGGCGGCGCCGGGTTCGCGCCCCAGGTCAGCCACGGGGACGAGGAGACGTCCATGGTGTAGCGGTTCTCGCGCGTCGGGTACGACGTGTACTCCCACGCCTGCGTCCAGGTCGCGCCGCTGTCCGTGGACCGGTAGATCTGCGTGTCCGGCCACCAGGAGCTGTACGCCGTCGCCATCACCGTGCCGGGGTTCTGCCGGTCGACGGTCAGTCCGCTGAAGCCGAAGTAGGTGTCGGCCTCCGCGACCGGGCTGATGTCCGTCCAGGTGCCCGTCCCCGTCGCGTACCGGTACAGCCGGCCCTTGCCGCCGTCGTAGGGGCCGCCGGTGTCGCTGTAGGCGAGGTAGAGGTAGCCGTTCTCCGCGTCCAGGACGCCCTTGTGCGCCAGGTAGCCGGTGGGCTGCCCGGCGACCCGCTGCCAGGTCGCGCCCGCGTCGGTCGAGCGGTAGACGGCGTTCTCCTTGTCGGCGACCCCCACGTAGACCGTCTTCGTGGGTGTGCCCGCCGTGCCCGTGGACTCGTCGAAGGTCACCCAGACGATGCCCTGGTTGTCGGAGGCGTAGCCGCTGGTGTCCGTCGGGTCCTGCGCGTAGTTCCCGGGGTTCGGGAAGGCCGTCACCTCGGACCAGGTCACGCCCGCGTCCGTCGAGCGCCACAGGCCGTGGCCGCTGGGCGCGCCCAGGTACAGCACGTCGTTGTCGTGCGGGTCGACGGCCAGCCGCTCGCCCATGCCGCGGCCCGGCATGTTGCCGCCCAGCTTGAACGGCAGGTCGGCCTTCTCCCAGGTGGCGCCCCGGTCGGCGGAGCGCAGCACCGCGCCGTTGCCCGGGTCCCAGTCGTTGGTGTACGTGCCGACCGCCGCGTACACCCGGTCGGGATCGACGGCGTCGGAGGCGAGGCTGACCACGCCCGTGTGACCCCAGTCGTCCCAGCCGACGTGGTCCAGCAGCGGGGTCCAGGACTTCGTCCCCTCCTGCCAGCGGTAGGCCCCGCCGATGTCGGTGCGGGCGTAGGCCAGGTCCTTCTCGGAGCGGTTGAAGACGATGCCGGGGACGAAGCCGCCCCCGTCGACGCGCGCGTTCTTCCAGGTGTAGGTGTCGGCGGACACGGCGGCCGGCCTCGGTGACTCGGCGGCCAGCGCGGCCGGCGGGCCACCGGTGAGGAGGCCGGCCGCCAGGGCCAGCAGGGCTGTGAGGAGCCGGGTTCTTCGCACGGTGGGGAACCGTCCTTCCGTCAGGAACAGAACACATGCGAGGCCGGGCGGCCCTCGGCGTGGACGAGGGCCGCCCGGCAGGTTGTCCCGCCGTCCGGTGGCGGGACCGAGCACGCGGAGCCGTCGAGCGCCACGGGGGAGGAGCGGTGCCCCCGCGCCCCGTCAGGGGCGCGGGGAACTGCGCGACCGGCCACACACGGCCCGCAGTCGAGGAACCGCCGAACCCGCCCGGCGCTCCGCGGGGGCTATTCGAGAAGCTCCGCGTACGAACCCATGGCGAGGGCGATGTCCGCCTGCGCCCAGAACCGGTGGTACGTGAACGTGGGCGCGGCACCGCCCGCGAGGTAGCTCTCGATCTTCGACCAGGCGGGGTCGTCCTGGTAGAAGGAGCGGATCGAGGAGAAGGTCGACGACGCGTCGATCGTGTCGCCGTTCGGCATGGTCCCGGTCCAGCCGCTGGGGACGTGCACCGGGTCGTCGAAGCGGTTGTAGTCGGCGCGGGTCTCCGGGACGGCGATGCCGAGCGCCGTCTGGTTGTTCTCCCACATGCCGTCCAGCAGCGCCTTCGCGGTCGCCGCCGCCTCGGTGTCGCCCGAGCGGTCGGCGTAGTACGTCAGGGTCTTGGCGTACGCCGCCGCCACGCCGACGTCGTTGGTGTAGTCCGCGACCGTGACGTGCAGGCCGGCGTTGTCACCGGGGGAGGCCGCGTCCCAGGTGTCCGGCTGCCCCGACCACTTCAGCGTCGAGGGCATCAGGAAGCTGCCGTCCGGGTTGACCGTCGTCTCCGACAGCGCCCAGTCGACCCACTTGTCCAGGACCTCCTCGGCCCGCGCGTCGCCGCTCTGCTGGTAGTACTCGGCGACCCGCTCCATGGACCACGCCTGGAAGCCGAACCACTGGTTGGACGGCGGGTCGTGGTACACCGGCTTCTCGTCGTAGTACATGCCGTAGAAGGTCGGCGTACCGGCCGGCGGGGTCGCGTACCGGCCCGCCCAGCTGTTGGTCGCGCCGCCCGCGATGGCGCCCTCGTCGGACTGGAGCCAGCGGTAGAACTCCACCTGCCGGTCCAGGGACTTGGCCCAGTCGGACGCGCCCGTCGCCGACTTCGGCTTCAGGTCGTCGTACGTGCTCAGCGCGTACGCGGCCAGCGGGTTCTGGTAGCCGCCGTGGGTGTGGCTGGAGCCGATGCGCCAGGCCCAGCCAGCCGAGGTGTCCACCGCGCCGCCCCAGGCGTAGTACCAGGACAGCAGGTAGTGCGAGGAGTCCTTGCCGGTGCCCGCCGGGCAGCTCGACGGCCCCACGCAGTTCCCGACCTTCTTGAAGTACTTGTCGAACATGGCGTAGCGCAGGTAGTCGCCCATCTTGGCGGCCTTGTCCAGGGTGCCGGCGATCTCGTCGCCCTTGCCCTGCTCCTCGGCCCACTTGTCCGCCCAGTACGCGGCCTGCACGGCACGCGCGTCGGCGTCCGGGGCGTTGGTGAACTTCCACTGCTTCGCGTAGGAAGCGTCACCCGTGAAGAGGTCCAGGTAGCCGTTCTTGCCGCCGTACTTGAAGGCGTCGCAGGTCGGCTGCGGCACCGTCTCCCACACCGACTCCTGCGCGCCGCGCTGGAAGGTGTTGATGTACGAGGGGCCGGTGTCCGAGGGACCCGCCTCGCACTTGCCGGGCGAGTTGCCGTAGCCGTAGGTGTTGTCGACGTCCTGGAGCCAGTGCATGCCGTACACGTCGTCCGTGCCGTACGCCGACTTCAGCTCGGCGGCGATCGGGTCCGGGCCGACGGAGACGGTGCCGTCCAGCTGCGCCGGGTACTCCTGCGGCGTGTCCAACTCGGGGGCGTAGGTCGCCGGCTTGGACGCGTTGTAGGAGGAGTTGGTCGGCTGGTCGGCGTGCGTGGGGATCATGTACGTCTCCATGATCTCCCAGGCGTTGTTGAACCGGGACCAGTCGCCGGTGACCTTGCCGTACATGGCCTGGAGCCACAGCAGGTAGCTGTACGCCTCGGACGTGGTCTCGTGCCCGTGGTCCGGCGCCTCCACGATCAGCGTCTCGACCGAGTGGTACGGGATGCCCTCCGGGGAGAAGTAGCCGTTCGCCGGGTCGGTGATCTTCCCGTACAGCTCCAGGAAGCGGGCGTCGTAGTCCTTGGCCGCGGCCAGCTGGGTCACGGTGACCGTGGCCTTGCCGTGGCCGGGGGCCGTCGACTCGAAGACCGCCGAGCCGGTGCCGGAGGCGTCGGCCGCGACGGTCACCTCCTGGGCGGTGTCCCAGTTCGCCGGGGTGAAGGTGAGGCTCGCCCCGGCGGAGACCGACAGGCCGGTGTTCCCGCTCGCGCGGGCCGTCGTCACGGTGACGTTCGCGGTCGGCTGCTTCGACAGCTTGACCTCGTAGCTTCCCGACTCGCCCTGCTGGACGCCCAGCTGCCCGGGTGTGGCGACCACGGTCGGTCCCGAGGCGACCGTGATGCCGACCGGCGTGGAGGCGGCGGAGGCGCCCATGCTGTCGTACGCCTTCGCCACCAGGGAATGACTGCCCACGGTCAAGCCAGAGGCGGAGTGCGTGTAGGGCGCGCTGGTGTCGGTGCCCAGCAGCGTGGTGTCGTCGTAGAACTCCACCTTGCTGATGGTGGCGTCGTCGGCCGCGGCGGCCGTGGCGGCCAGCGGGACGGCCTCGCCCTGCGAGTAGACCGACCCCGGCTCCGGGCTGGTCAGCACAGTGATCGGCGGCTGGTGCGCGCCGGCACAGGTGGTGCCGTTGACGGCGAAGTTCGTCGGCGCGGTGTTGGTGCCGCTGTAGGTGAACTGCCCGCCGGTGGTGACGGCGGCACCGGCCGCGACCCGGGCGTTGTACGCGGCGTTCTTGACGGTGACGGTCTTCCCGGACTGGCTCCAGCTGCCGTTCCAGCCGTTGGTCAGCCTCTGGTCGCCCGCGTAGTCGTACGTCAGCGTCCAGCCGTCGATGGCGTCGCTGCCGCGGTTGGTGAGCGTCAGCTCCGCGGTGAAGCCGGAGCCCCAGTCGTTGGTCCTGTAGTCGACGCTGCACTGAAGTGCGGCCGCCTGGGCGGGAGTCGAACCGGTGCCCAGCACGGTGAGGGGTAACGCGAGTGCCGCCAGGGCGGCGGTCCACAGTCGCCGCGCGGTGCGGCGTCTGCGTCTGCGTGTGGGGTGCATGGTGCTGGTTCCTCCTTGTGGCTCGGGGAGGTGGGGGAGGAGCAACAAGCCTTGAACCAGTGGGAGCGCTCCCATAGTGGAGAGGGGGTGCACAGCGGTCAAGATGTGTGGAGAGTCGAAAAGATTCGACGGGTCCCGTCGAGAGAAAGTCGGTGACTCCCCTGTTCTTTACCGTCACTTGGCGCTACCTTCATCGGCACCAGTGGGAGCGGTTCCATCAGTCGACGCGTCCGTCACGGCGCGTCCGAACTGCGAGGAGTCGCTCATGCGTCACCCCCCGCACCACCTTCCGCGTTCAGGACTTTTAGCCGCCCTCGCGGCTCGTCCGACGCGTCATCGGCCGGCGTGCCGGCTCGCACACCCCCCGGGCATCCGCACCGTGCCCGCGGGCCGTTCCTGACCTCCGTCCGCGACGGCACCCCCATGCCGTCCGGAAGCGGGCCGCGCTCCGTGTGCACGGCCCCGGACGTACAGCACGCGCACCCCTGACGAAAGAAGGAACCCGCACTCATGACCCGTAGCAGAACCGCGATGCTCGCTGCCCTGGCGCTGGTCGCCGGGGCCTCCGGCACGGCGCTCGCCGCGCATTCCGCCAGCGCCGGCGCGGCGGCCGTGCCCTGCACCGTCGACTACAAGGTCCAGAACGACTGGGGCAGCGGATTCACCGCCGCCGTGACCGTCACCAACAACGGCGCCGCCACTTCCGGTTGGTCACTGGGATGGACGTACGCGGGCAGCCAGAAGGTCGCCAACAGCTGGAACGCGAAGGTCAGCCAGAGCGGCGCCGCCGTCACCGCGACCAACGAGACCTACAACGGCACGCTCTCCACGGGTGGTTCGGCGAGCTTCGGCTTCCAGGGCACCTACAGCGGCAGCAACGCGATCCCGGCCGCCTTCACCCTCAACGGCGTGACCTGCAACGTCGACGACGGCGGCTCCACCGGCCCCGACCCGACCGACCCGCCGGACCCGACGGACCCGCCCGTGGAGGGCGAGCGGGTGGACAACCCCTACGACGGCGCCAAGGTCTACGTGAACCCCGAGTGGAGCGCCAAGGCGGCGGCCGAGCCCGGCGGCGACCGCGTCGCCGACCAGCCCACCGGCGTGTGGCTCGACCGGATCGCCGCCATCGAGGGCGTCAACGGCGGCATGGGCCTGCGCGACCACCTCGACGAGGCGCTGACGCAGAAGGGCTCCGGCGAGCTCGCCGTCCAGCTCGTCATCTACAACCTGCCCGGACGCGACTGCGCCGCCCTCGCCTCCAACGGCGAGCTCGGGCCGACGGAGATCGACCGGTACAAGACCGAGTACATCGACCCGATCGCCGAGATCCTCGCCGACCCCAAGTACGCGGACCTCCGGATCGTCACCACGGTCGAGATCGACTCGCTGCCCAACCTGGTCACCAACGTCTCCGGGCGGCCGACCGCCACGCCCAACTGCGACGTGATGAAGGCCAACGGCAACTACCAGAAGGGCGTCGGCTACGCCCTGAACAAGCTCGGCGACATCGCCAACGTCTACAACTACGTCGACGCCGGCCACCACGGCTGGCTCGGCTGGGACAGCAACTTCGGTCCCTCCGCCGAGATGTTCAAGACCGCCGCCACCACCGAGGGCGCGACCGTCGACGACGTGCACGGCTTCATCGTCAACACCGCCAACTACAGCGCCCTGAAGGAGGAGAACTTCAAGATCACGGACTCGGTGAACGGAACCTCCGTGCGCCAGTCCAAGTGGGTCGACTGGAACCAGTACACCGACGAGCTGTCCTACGCCCAGGCCATGCGCGACAAGCTGGTCTCGATCGGCTTCGACCAGAACCTCGGCATGCTGATCGACACCTCCCGCAACGGCTGGGGCGGCACGGCCCGGCCCGCCGGTCCCGGCCCGCAGACCAGCGTCGACGCCTACGTGGACGGGGGCCGCTACGACCGCCGCATCCACCTCGGCAACTGGTGCAACCAGTCCGGAGCCGGCCTCGGCGAGCGTCCGCAGGCCAGCCCCGCCGCCGGGATCGACGCGTACGTGTGGATGAAGCCGCCGGGCGAGTCCGACGGGGCGAGCAAGGAGATCCCGAACGACGAGGGCAAGGGCTTCGACCGGATGTGCGACCCCACCTACGAGGGCAACGCGCGCAACGGCAACAACCCCTCCGGCGCGCTGCCCGACGCGCCGGTCTCCGGGCACTGGTTCTCCGCGCAGTTCCAGGAGCTGATGAAGAACGCCTACCCGCCGCTGTCCTGAGCGGACTCCGGCGTAGGTGACGCCGTCGGGGTCCGGCCTGCCCGGCCGGGCCCCGACCGGCCGTTCCTTTTGCGGTGTCGGCAACTTCGTTTGCCCCGGACCGGTGAGTCGTCGCACTCTGACGGCACCGCGAACGGGAGGCTGACACCATGGCGCACGACCACCACGAACCACACCATCAGCACAGCCACGAGCACGAGCACAAGCACGGCCACGGCCACGCCGACATGGACTGGGCCGAAATGGCCCCGCTGCTGGAGGCGCAGGCCGAGCTGTACACACCGCTGTACCGGCAGGCCATGACCTGGCTGGCGCGGGAGGTGACCGACCCCGGCCTGGTCGTCGACGTCGGCAGCGGCCCCGGCGTCGTCTCCTGCCTTTTCGCCGACGCCTTCCCCGGCGCCCGCGTCGTCGCCGTCGACGGCGCCGCACCTCTGCTGGAGCGGGCCCGCGACCGCGCCGCCCGCCAGGGCGCCGCCGACCGCTTCGGCACCCTCGCCGGCGACCTGCCCGGCGTGCTGGACGAACTCGACTACCCGGCCGACCTGATGTGGGCGAGCCAGAGCCTGCACCACCTCGGCGACCAGCGCGCGGCCGTGGCCGCACTCGCCGGGCACCTCGCACCGGGCGGCACGCTGGCCGTCCTGGAGGGCGGTCTGCCCGCCCGGTTCCTGCCCCGCGACATCGGCATCGGGCGTCCCGGGCTGCAGGCCAGGATGCACGCGGTGGAGGAGGACGCGTTCGCCGAGATGCGCGCGAACACGCCCGGTTCCGTAGCCGAGACCGAGGA
Source organism: Streptomyces mutabilis (assembly GCF_046628145.1). Taxonomy (NCBI): domain Bacteria; kingdom Bacillati; phylum Actinomycetota; class Actinomycetes; order Kitasatosporales; family Streptomycetaceae; genus Streptomyces; species Streptomyces mutabilis. Next base: position 6,595,554 of record NZ_CP176874.1, read on the forward strand.
CTGGCCGGCGATGCTGACCGCGGCGGGCCTGAAGCACACCGGCACCCGCAGCTTCCTGCTGGACCTGCCGGCGCCCCTGACGGACGAGGCCCGCGCCTACGTCACCACGTCCCTGTCCCGGCTGCGCGACCGGATCGGCGACGGCCTCGACGCCACCGACCGGGCCACCCTCGACCGGCTGCTCGACCCCGCCGACGAGGCGGGCGCGCACCGGCGGCAGGACGTGTTCGTGCTGGTCGCGCACACGGTCTACACGGCGGTCCGCCCGGTCTGACCCGGACCCTTGACTTGGAGAGCGCTCCAAGTCATGGACTCCCCGCTGTCCGGAAGGGATCCGGGCAGCGCGGACACACAGGGGGGGACCATGACCGACTCATCGGTGGCGCTCATCACCGGCGGCGGCAGCGGGATCGGGGCCGCCGTCGCACGGCGGTTGCTGGAGGCGGGGCAGCGGGTGGCCGTCACCGGCCGCGGCGAGGCGAGGCTGCGCGCGTTCCGTGAGGAACTCGGTGACCCGGAGGGTCTGCTGACGCTCGTCGGCGACGCCGCCGACCACACGCAGGTGCGCTCCGCCGTCGAGGCCACGCTCAAGGAGTTCGGCCGGCTCGACACGGTCGTCGCCAACGCCGGGTTCGCCACCCACGACTCGGTCGCCGAGGGCGACCCGGCCGGGTGGAGACACCGTTCTGGGAGGCCTACGGCAGCCTGCCGGACGGCGAACTGCTGACCGCCGACCAGATCGCCGACTCGATGGTCCGGGCCATGACCCAGCCCGCCGGAGTCGACGTCAACACCGTGGTCGTACGCCCGCTGGGACAGCCCAACTGAGGCACGCGAGGGGGCCCGGTCGCAGCGACCGGGCCCCTCACGTGCGTCGTCTCACTCGCCGTTGAACTCCGCCGGGTCCGGGCCCGTACGCCGGTCCTCGTTGAGCGCGCTGATCGCGGCGAGGTCCTCGGTGTCCAGACTGAAGTCGAACACCTCGATGTTCTCCTTGATCCGCGACGGCGTCACGGACTTCGGGATCACCACGTTGCCGAGCTGGAGGTGCCAGCGCAGCACGACCTGGGCCGGGGTGCGGCCGTGCTTCTGCGCGATCGCCACGATCGCCGGGATCTCCAGGATGCCCTTGCCGGAGCCGAGCGGCGACCACGCCTCGGTGGCGATGCCCTGCTCCGCGTGGTACTCGCGGGCGGCGTGCTGCTGGAGGTGCGGGTGCAGCTCGATCTGGTTGACGGCCGGGATGACCGACGTCTCGCCGATCAGCCGCTCCAGGTGCTCCGGCAGGAAGTTGGAGACGCCGATGGCCCGGACGCGGCCGTCGGCGTGCAGCTTCTCGAACGCCTTGTACGTGTCGACGTAGCGCTCCTTGGCCGGCATCGGCCAGTGGATCAGGTACAGGTCCACGTACTCCAGGCCCAGCTTCGTCAGCGACGTGTCGAAGGCGCGGAGCGTGGAGTCGTACCCCTGGTCCTTGTTCCAGAGCTTGGTGGTGACGAACAGATCCTCGCGGGGCACACCGGAGGCGGCGATCGCCCGGCCGGTGCCCTCTTCGTTGCCGTAGATCGCCGCTGTGTCGATGCTGCGGTACCCGGACTCCAGCGCCTGGGCGACGGCCGTCTGCGCCTCGTCGTCCGGCACCTGCCAGACGCCGAAGCCCAGCTGGGGCATCTCGACGCCGTTGTTCAGGATGATCGGGGGGACCTTGCTGCTCACGAGCTCTTGATCCTTCGGTAGTGGTCAGGTGGTACTCACATGGTCAACGATCACGGGCCGTGACGCATTCCTGACCGGCGAACTCACGCTCTGTAAAGGGCCTCGACCTCGGCGCCGTAGGCGTTCTCGATGGCCTTGCGCTTCAGCTTCAGCGAGGGCGTGAGCAGGCCGTGCTCCTCGGTGAACGGCTGGGCCAGGATGCGGAAGGTGCGGATCGACTCGGCCTGGGAGACCAGCGTGTTGGCGGCGATGACCGCGCGCCGCACCTCCGTCTCCAGGTCGGCGTCGTGCACCAGCTCGGCCGGGGACATCCGGGGCTTGTTGCGCATCGTCAGCCAGTGGTCGACCGCCTCGGTGTCGAGGGTGATCAGGGCGGCGACGTAGGGGCGGTCGTTGCCGACGACGATGCACTGGTTGACCAGCGGATGGTCCCGGACGCGCTCCTCCAGCAGGCCGGGGGAGACGCTCTTGCCGCCGGAGGTCACCAGGATCTCCTTCTTGCGGCCGGTGATGGTGAGGTAGCCGTCCTCGTCCAGCGCGCCCAGGTCACCGGTGGCGAGCCAGCCCTCGTGCAGGGTCTCGTCGGTGGCCTTGGGGTTGTTGAGGTAGCCCTGGAAGACGTTGTCGCCGTTCAGCCAGATCTCGCCGTCGTCCGCGATGTGCACGGTGACGCCCGGGACGGGCCGGCCGACGGTGCCGTAGCGGGTGCGCTCGGGCGGGTTGGCGGTGGCCGCCGCCGTGGACTCGGTCAGGCCGTAACCCTCGTAGATCTGCACGCCCGCGCCAGCGAAGAACAGCCCGAGCCGCCGGTCCATCGCCGAGCCGCCCGACATGGCGTTGCGGATGCGTCCGCCCATCGCGGCCCGGACCTTGGTGTAGACGAGCTTGTCGAAGAGCTGGTGCTGCATCCGCAGGCCCGCCGACGGGCCCGGACCGATGCCCCAGGCCTTCGCCTCCACCGCCTCCGCGTACCGCACGGCCACGTCGACGGCCTTCTCGAAGGGGCCGCCCTTCCCCTCCTTCTCGGCCTTGCGCCGCGCCGCGTTGAACACCTTCTCGAAGATGTACGGCACGGCCAGGATGAAGGTCGGCCTGAAGGCGGCCAGGTCGGGCAGGAGCGCGGCGGCGTTGAGCTGCGGCTGGTGGCCGAAGCGGACCTTGCCGCGGATCGCCGCGACCTCCACCATCCGTCCGAAGACGTGGGCGAGCGGCAGGAACAGCAGGGTCGCCGCCTCGTCGCCCTTCTTGGAGTGGAACACCGGCTCCCAACGCTCGATGACGGTGTCCGCCTCGTACATGAAGTTGCCGTGCGTCAGGACGCAGCCCTTGGGGCGGCCCGTGGTGCCCGAGGTGTAGATGACGGTGGCGACCGTGTCCGGCGTGACCGCCTTGCGGTGCCGGTGCACCACCTCGTCGTCGAGGTGGGCGCCCGCGTCGTACAGCTCCTGGACGGCGCCGGAGTCGAGCTGCCACAGGCCGCGCAGGTACGGCAGCCGGTCGATGACGGTGGCGATCGTCATCGCGTGGTCCTCGTGCTCCACGACCGCGGCCGTCACCTCGGCGTCGTGGAGCATCCACAGGCACTGCTCGGCCGAGGAGGTCGGGTAGACCGGCACCACCTGGGCGCCGATGGTCCACAGGGCGAAGTCGAAGAGCGTCCACTCGTAGCGGGTGCGGGACATGATGGCGACCCGGTCGCCGAAGCGGATGCCCTGGGCGAGCAGGCCCTTGGCGAGGGCCAGTACTTCGTCGCGGAACGCGCCGGCGCTCACGTCCCGCCACCGCCCGGCGTCGTCCTTGCGGCCGAGAGCGATGTGGCCCGGATCCTCCTGGGCATGCCGGAAGACGACATCGGCCAGACCGCCCACCGGTGGTGCCGACGTCGACGGAGGACTGGTGAATTCCCGCAAACCCCGCTCCCCGTTCCTTGTGACGCCCCGCACAGCGCGGTGAAAGCTACCCCACGCGGAACGGAGGCGGGAGGGGCGTCAAACGCGAGCAGTGCTCATGTCCGCGCTGGTCAGCGGGAGGAAATGCGCTCACATGGGGAAAGGGCGGACACGTTCCTGACGGTTGAGTAAGTTTCGGTGCCGTAATCTCCACCGAATCTGTACGACCCGCTTACCGTCGGTACGGGGCTGTCGAAGCCGCCCTCTCCTCCTCCAGCGCGGGCGCCGCGGAAAGCGTCACACCCGGTGCCGCTTCGGGTGGCTCACCTGCCGAGGCCCGCCCGTTGAGGCGGGTGCAGGCGGTCGCCGCCCGCCAGGATCGCCGAGGCCAGGGCATCCGCCGCGCCCTGCGCCGACGGGTGGCGCCGGCCGTGCACGAGCACGAAGTCGACCCGGCCCAGCTCCGGCAGTCCCGCCCGGTCCGGCACCCGTACCAGGCCGGGCGGGATCAGCCCGCGCGAGTGCGCCATCACGCCGAGGCCCGCGCGAGCCGCCGCGATCAGTCCGTTGAGACTGCCGCTGGTGCACGCGATGCGCCAGTCGCGGCCCTGCCGTTGCAGGGCGTCGATGGCGAGCGCGCGGGTGATGCCCGGCGGGGGATAGACGATGAGCGGCACCGGACGGTCGGGGTCGAGGCGCAGGCGTTCGGCGCCGATCCACACCAGACGGTCGCGCCAGACCGGCTCGCCCCGTGGGTCCTGCGGGCGCCGCTTGGCCAGCACCAGGTCCAGTTTCCCGGCGGCCAGCTGCTCGTGCAGCGTCCCCGACAGCTCCACGGTCAGCTCCAGGTCGACCTCGGGATGGTCGTGCCGGAACCCCTCGAGGATCTCCGGCAGCCGGGTCAGCACGAAGTCCTCCGAGGCCCCGAACCGCAGCCGCCCGCGCAGCCGGGTGCCGGTGAAGAAGGCCGTCGCCTGCTCGTGCACCTCCAGGATCCGCCGCGCGAACCCGAGCATCGCCTCCCCGTCCTCCGTCAGCTCCACGGAGTGCGTGTCGCGGCTGAAGAGCTGCCGGCCGGTGGCGTCCTCCAGCCGCCGCACGTGCTGGCTCACCGTCGACTGGCGCAGCCCGAGCCGCCGGGCGGCCTGCGTGAAACTCAGCGTCTGGGCCACCGACAGGAAGGTGCGCAGGTGAGAGGGGTCGTACACACCGCAAGGCTATCGCGGTACGTGATGACAGTCAGAGCGGTGTACCGGATTCCCGATCGCGCGGTGAGGGAGCAGGATGGAGCGGGGACCCGTGAGCCCCGCGAACACGACGAATGAGCACGACGAGCAAGTGGAGCACCGTGAGACGCCTGCGATGGCCGCGTTGGATGCCGGTCGACCCGTACATCCTGCTGCTGCTCGGGACGGTGGGCCTCGCGGCACTGCTCCCGGCCCGCGGCACGGGTGCGGACGTGGCCTCCGGAGCCTCCACCGTCGCGATCGCCTTCCTCTTCTTCCTCTACGGCGCCCGGCTCTCCACCCGTGAGGCGATGGACGGCGTGCGGCACTGGCGGCTCCACGTCACCGTGCTCGCCTGCACCTTCGTGGTCTTCCCGCTGCTCGGTCTCGCCTCGCGCGGACTCGTCCCGGTCTTCCTGACCGACCCGCTCTACCAGGGCCTGCTCTTCCTGACCCTGGTGCCGTCCACCATCCAGTCGTCGATCGCCTTCACCTCGATCGCCCGCGGCAACGTGCCCGCCGCCATCTGCGCCGGGTCCTTCTCCTCGCTGGTGGGCATCGTCGTGACGCCGTTGCTGGCGGCCGCGCTGCTGGGCGGTGACGGTGGCGGGTTCTCCGCCGACTCGGTGGTCGAGATCGTGCTGCAACTGCTGGTGCCGTTCGTCGCCGGGCAGCTGCTGCGCCGCTGGATCGGGGGCTTCGTCGCCCGGCACAAGAAGGTCCTCGGGCTCGTCGACCGGGGCTCGATCCTCCTCGTCGTCTACACGGCGTTCAGCGAGGGCATGGTCGAGGGCGTCTGGCACCAGGTCAGCCCGGTCCGGCTGGCCGGGCTGCTGGCGGTCGAGGCCGTGCTGCTCGCCGTGATGCTGCTGCTGACCTGGTACGGGGCGAAGGCGCTGCGCTTCGACCGGGCGGACCGGATCGCGATCCAGTTCGCCGGGTCGAAGAAGTCCCTCGCCGCCGGGCTGCCGATGGCGAGCGTCCTGTTCGGCGCCCAGGCCTCGCTGGCCGTGCTGCCGCTGATGCTCTTCCACCAGATGCAGCTGATGGTCTGCGCGGTCATCGCCAAGCGCCGCTCCCACGACCCGGAGGCGGAGGCTCCCGGGGAGCCCGCCGCCGCGGGGCGCGCCACGGTCGGCACCGGCAGCCGCTGAGCCGGTCGGGCGCCGTCCAGCCGTCAGCCGTCAGCCGTCCCCCCTCAGCCCTCAGCCGCCCGCCGCCACCCCGTCCAGCGGCAGGTGCAGCACGGTGTTCCCGGCAGCCGAGGGCGGGTTCCCGGCGGCGATCTCCGCGTCGGTCAGCGCCCGGTTCCACACGTGCACCTCGTCGATCGCGCCGGTGAAGCGGGCCCGGCCGTCCACCCGCTCCCCGATGTGCACGCCGAACGGCGAATTGCGGCTCACCGAGCCGGGGACGTCCGCCGCGCCGACCGTCGTACCATCGACGGACAGCGTCAGCCGGCCCCCGCCGCGGCGCAGCGCCAGGTGGTGCCAGCGGCCGTCGTTGTAGGCGCCGTCGGTGCGCACCCACGCCGAGCGCGGGGCCGCTCCGCCCTCACGCGTGGTGATCAGGCCCTGGACCCGGCCGTTGCCGGGCTCGGCGCGCAGCCACACCTGGGGCTGGCGGGTGCCGACCCCGCCCATCCACAGCAGCGGCTGCTCCCCGCCGTCCGCCGAGTACCGGAACCACAGCGACGCCGTGAAGTCCCCGGCCCCCAGCGGCAGCCGCTCGTCGTACGGCAGCCGTACGGCGTCGTCGACGCCGTCGAAGGAGAGCGCGCCGCCCACCGCGCCGTCCGTCGTCCCGGCGCCGCCGAGCACGACCGCGGGCGCGGCGCCCGGCGCGAGGTCGGGAGTGGTCGGACCGGCGCCCCGGCGCGGCTGGAGCCAGTCCTCGGTGAAGCGGGCGAAGCGGATCTCGTCGCGGGCGTCCACCGGCCCGGCCTCGTACATCAGGCCCACCGTCGCGTCGTCGACGGCCACCATGTCGGAGTAGCCGGACCAGTCCCGGGTGACGACCGTGCCGCGGTCCACGCTGTCCCAGGTCGCGCCGCCGTCGTAGGAGGAGCGGACCGACATCGTGCGGCGGCGGTCGGGGTCGGCGGGGGCGGACAGCAGCATCCGGTCGCCGAGGCGGAGCACGGCCCCCTGCACCTGCGGGGTGTACAGGTCCGGCAGGGCCCGGAACGGCGCGGCGAAGCTGTCGCCGCCGTCGCGGCTGACGGCCTGGGTGCGGTGTCCGAGGTCGGTGCCGTTCTCCTCCCGGCCGCTGACCAGGAGCGAGCCGTCGGCGCGTTCGGTGAGGGTGAGCTCGGACGGCTTCTGCCGGAAGGTGCCGTCGGCGGCGACGGGCCAGGTGTCGGTGGCCCCGATCCGCCAGTTCTCGCCGCCGTCGTCGCTGACCACGAGCGCCGCGTGGTTGGCGGTGACCCTCCCCCAGCCTCCGGCCGGGGGGACCCCCATCTCGCTTCGCTCGCCGTCCCAGGTCTCGGCGTTGACGCCGACCACGAGGCGCCCGGCGTGGTCGCCGCCGGTCAGCTGGACGCCGTGCACGGGGCCGGTCGCGTACCAGGAGTCCCAGTCGGGCGGCTGGATCTCAGCGCTCAGGTCGCGGGGCGCGGACCAGGTGCGGCCGTCGTCGTCGCTGTACTGGAGGTGGGGCGTGCGGGCGCAGGGCACCGCGCAGTTGCCGCCGTCGGTGCGGCCCTCGTTGTACGTCTCGACCAGCAGGACGCGACCGGTGGCGCGGTCCACGACCGGCGCCGGGTTGCCGTGGGTGTCGCCGCCGCCCTCGTTGACGACCTGGAGCGGGCTCCAGGTGCGCCCGCCGTCGGTGGAGCGCTTGACGACGAGGTCGATGTCGCCGGCGTCCCCGCAGTCGAGGACGCGGCCCTCGGCGAAGGCCAGCAGGGTGCCCTCGGTCGTCCGCACGATCGCCGGGATGCGGAAGCAGGCGTAACCGCCCGGGTCCTGGTCGGCCCGGAAGAGGACCTGCTGCTCGAACTCCGCGGCCCGGCCCTTCGGTTCCGCGTGGGCCGGCAGCGCGGAGGCGGCCAGGGCGAACAGGGACGCGAGGGCGAGCAGGGGGGAGCGCGGACGCGTACGGGGAGGTGACGGCATGGAGCGGTCTGCCCTTCAGGCGGCTGAGCCGGTCATCAGGACATCAGTACATCAGGAGGTTCCGTGCCTGATACTCCCCATTCGATCACGCGCGTGTCGCCGGACGGCGCTCACCGGAGCCCGGCCGCGCACGGGTCCGGGATCACGGCGGGGCCCCGGCGACGCAGGGGGCGCTCCCCGCCGGTCGGGGCCCCGCCGCCGTGTCGCGGGGAGCCGGTCAGCCCCGGGCGGCCGCGGCCCGGAGGGCGACGCGGTCCTCACCCGCGTACACGTTCATGGAGGTGCCGCGCAGGAAGCCCACCAGGGTCAGTCCCGTCTCGGCGGCCAGGTCCACCGCGAGCGAGGACGGCGCCGAGACGGCGGCCAGCACCGGGATGCCCGCCATCACGGCCTTCTGCGCCAACTCGAAGGACGCCCGGCCGGACACCAGCAGCACCGAGCGGGACAGCGGGAGGTCCCCGTTCTGCAGGGCGCGGCCGACCAGCTTGTCGACCGCGTTGTGCCGGCCCACGTCCTCCCGTACGTCGACCAGTTCGCCGCCCTCGTCGAACAGGGCCGCCGCGTGCAGGCCGCCGGTCCGGTCGAAGACCCGCTGGGCGGCGCGCAGCCGGTCGGGCAGGCTCGCCAGCAGTTCCGGGGTGACGCGGACCGGGGGAGTGTCGGCGATGGGCCAGCGGGCGGTCGTGCGCACCGCGTCCAGGCTGGCCTTTCCGCACAGGCCGCAGGAGGACGTGGTGTAGACGTTGCGCTCCAGGGTGATGTCCGGGGCCCGGACGTGCGCGGCCGTCCGCACGTCCACCACGTTGTACGTGTTCGAGCCGTCGTCCGTCGCGCCCGCGCAGTACACGATGTTCTGGAGGTCGCCCTGCTCGGCGAGCACGCCCTCGCTCACCAGGAAACCGGCCGCCAGCGCGAAGTCGTCGCCCGGGGTGCGCATCGTGATCGCCAGCGGCTTGCCGTTCAGCCGGATCTCCAGCGGTTCCTCGGCGACGAGCGTGTCCGGCCGGGTGGAGACCGCCCCGTCCCGAATGCGGATGACCTTGCGTCGTTCCGTGACTCGTCCCATGTGTGTCAGTCCCGGTTCTGTACGTGCTGGTAGCCGAAGCGGCCCTTGATGCAGAGGTTGCCGTGGGTCACCGGGTTGTCGTGCGGGGAGGTGACCTTCACGATCTCATTGTCCTGCACGTGGAGGGTGAGGTTGCAGCCCACTCCGCAGTACGCGCACACCGTGGTCGTCTCCGTCTGCCGCTCCTCGTCCCAGGTGCCGGCCGCCCGCATGTCGAACTCGGACTTGAAGGACAACGCGCCCGTGGGGCAGACCTCGATGCAGTTGCCGCAGTAGACGCACGCCGAGTCGGTCAGCGGGGCGTCGTGCTCGACGGAGATCCGGGCGTCGAAACCGCGCCCCGAGACGGAGATCGCGAAGGAGTTCTGCCACTGGTCGCCGCAGGCGTCCACGCACTTGTAGCAGAGGATGCACTTGCCGTAGTCGCGGACGTACAGGTCGTTGTCGATCCGGGGTTCCTCGTCGACCCGGGCGGCGTCGGGGCCGAAGCGGTCGGGTTTCGCCTCGTACTCCTTCAGCCACCCCGCGACCGCCGGGGTCGTGGACAGGTCGACCGACGACGCCAGCAGTTCGAGGACGACCTTGCGGCTGTGCCGGGCGCGCTCGGTGTCCGTGCGCACCACCATGCCCGGCTCCGCCCGGCGGGAGCACGCGGGGGCGAGGGTACGGGCGCCCTCGACCTCCACCACGCAGACCCGGCAGGCGTTCTTCGGGGTGAGCGTGTCGCCCTCGCACAGGGTCGGGACGTCCTTCCCGGCGGCCCGGCAGGCGTCGAGGATCGTGGAACCCTCGGGGACGCGGGCCTCCTGCCCGTCGAGGGTGAACTCCACCAGCCGGCGCGGCACGCCGAGCGGTATCGCGGTCATTCGTACGCCCCCAGACGGTCGATGGCGGATTCCACGGCGTTCCACGCGGTCTGCCCCAGGCCGCAGATCGAGGCGTCCCGCATCGCGCGGCCCACCTCCCGCAGCAGGGCGATGTCCCCGGCCGCGGCGGCACCCGTGCGCTCGGCGATCCGGTGCAGCGCCTCCTCCTGGCGGACGGTCCCGACCCGGCAGGGCACGCACTGTCCGCACGACTCGTCGCGGAAGAACTCGGCGATGCGCAGGAGAAGGCGGGGGAGCGGGACCGTGTCGTCGAAGGCCATCACCACTCCGGAGCCGAGGGTCGTGCCCGCCTCGCGGGTGCCCTCGAAGGTGAGGGGGATGTCTAGCTCGTCGGGGCGTACGAAGCCGCCGGCGGCTCCGCCGAGCAGGACCGCCCTGAGGCCGTCCCGGACACCGGCGAGGGTGAGCAGTTCGCCCAGCGTCGCGCCGAAGGGGAGCTCGTAGACGCCGGGGCGGGTCACGCTGCCCGACACGCAGAACAGTTTCGGGCCGGGGGAGCCGGGGGTGCCGATCGCCGCGTACGCCTCGGCGCCCATGGTGAGGATGGGCAGTACGTTGACCAGCGTCTCCACGTTGTTCGCCGCCGTGGGCTTGCCGAACAGGCCCTTCTCGACGGGGAACGGCGGTTTGGAGCGGGGCTCGCCCCGGTGGCCCTCGATGGAGTTGAACAGGGCGGTCTCCTCGCCGCAGATGTACGCGCCCGCCCCGCGCCGGATCTCGATGTCGAAGGCGTAGCCCTGGCCCATGACGTCGTCGCCGAGCAGGCCGCGGGCGCGGGCCTGCGCGATCGCGTGGGTGAGGCGGGCGAGGGCGCGCGGGTACTCGCCGCGGAGGTAGAGGTAGCCCTTGTGCGCGCCGGTCGCGTAGGCCGCGACGGTCATCGCCTCGACGAGCGCGTACGGGTCTCCCTCCATGAGCACGCGGTCCTTGAAGGTGCCCGGTTCGGATTCGTCGGCGTTGCAGACGAGGTAGTGCGGGCGGTCGGGCTGGGCGGCGGTGGCCTGCCACTTGCGTCCGGTCGGGAAGGCGGCGCCGCCGCGGCCGACCAGGCCGGCGTCGGTGACCTCGCGGATGACGCCGGCGGGGCCGAGGGCGAAGGCGCGGCGCAGGGCGGTGTAGCCGCCGTGGGCGCGGTAGTCGTCGAGGGAGGCGGGGTCGGTGGTGCCGATGCGGTGGAGGAGGGTGAGGGCGGGGTCGCCGGCCTGGGGGACGGCGGCCTGGGGGGCGGGTTCGGCGGGGGCGGTTTCGGGAGCGGTGGCCGCGTGGACGGTGGTGTCGGGGGCCGCGGGGGCGCATACGGCGGTGGCGTGGGGTGTGTTTCGCCCCCGCCGCCCCTTCCCATTCCCGGCCTCGGGGGCTGCGCCCCCGGACCCCCCTTCGGCCTGGACAGCCTCGTCCTCAAACGCCGAACGGGCTGGATGGCCCGCGCGTACGACCAAGGCCGCGGGTGCGCGTTCGCACAGGCCCAGGCACGGGCTGCGTTCGACCTTCGCCCCGCTCTCCGGGCCCAGCCTCGCCTCCACCGCCGCGCACAACTCACTCGCTCCCGCCGCCGTGCACGCCAGGTCCGTGCAGACGTGGAGGACCGTGGCCGGGCGGGGGCGGACAGAGAACATGGCGTAGAAGGTGGCGACGCCGTACGCCTCGGCGGGGGGCACCGTCAGGCGCCGGCACACGTAGTCCAGGGCGCCCTCGCTGATCCAGCCGACCCGGTCGTTGACCGCGTGCAGCGCCGGGAGGAGCAGGTCGCGGCGGTCGCGGGCCGCCCGGCCGCCCCGGGCCCACCTGAGGTCGGCGTCGGAGCGGTCGGCGCCCTCCCACGACGACTCGGGAGCGCCGAGCAGGGCGTCGACGGCCTCGCGCTCCTCGTCCGTGGGCTTGCTGTCACCGAAGCGCAGGTCCACCGCTGCTCACCTTCTCGATCCGGATCGCCGAGGCCTTGAACTCCGCCGTCCCGGCGATCGGGCAGTTGGCCTCGATGGTCAGCTGGTTGGTGTCCACCTCGTCGGGGAAGTGGAAGCTCATGAAGGCGAGCCCGGGCCGCAGCGCGGTGTCGACCCACACGGGCGCGACCAGCGACCCGCGCCGCGAGGTGACCCGCACCTCCTCGCCGACGGCCACGCCGTAGCGCTCGGCGTCCTCCGGGCACAGCTCGACGGACTCGCCGCGCCGCAGCGGGGAGGCGTAACCGCCGCTCTGGACGCCGGTGTTGTAGGAGTCGAGGCGGCGTCCGGTGGTCAGGCGGATCGGGTACTCCTCGTCGGTGAGGTCCACGGGCGGGTCGTGCCGGACGATGCCGAACGGCGCGCGTCGGCCGCGTCGCGCCGGGTCGGTGTCCCACAACCTGCCGTGCAGGTAGGTGGGTTCCAGCTCCTCGGTGCTGGGGCACGGCCACTGGATGCCCTGGTGCTCCTCCAGGCGCGCGTACGTCATCCCGTGGTGGTCCGGCGACAGGGAGCGCAGCTCGTTCCAGACCGCCTCGGCGTCGGCGTACTTCCAGTCGTGGCCGAGGCGGGCCGCCAGGTCGCAGAGGATGTCGATGTCCTCCCGTGCCTCACCCGGCGGGGTCACGGCCCGGCGCACGCGCTGGACGCGCCGTTCGCTGTTGGTGGTGGTGCCCTCGGTCTCCGCCCAGCCGGCGGTGGCGGGAAGGACGACGTCGGCCAGCTCGGCGGTCTTCGTCAGGAAGATGTCCTGCACGACGAGGAAGTCCAGTGCCCGCAGGCGGCGTACCGCCTGTTCGCTGTCCGCCTCGGACTGCGCGGGGTTCTCGCCGATGCAGTACACGGCCCGCAGCGTGCCCTCGTCCATGGCCTCGAACATCTGCGTGAGGGTGAGGCCGTGGTGCGGCTCGATGACCGTGTCCCAGGCCGACTCGAACTTCAGCCGGACCGCCGGGTCGAGGACGTCCTGGAAGCCGGGCAGCCGGTTGGGGATCGCACCCATGTCGCCGCCGCCCTGCACGTTGTTCTGTCCGCGCAGCGGCTGGAGCCCGGAGCCGTAGCGGCCGACGTGGCCGGTGAGCAGGGAGAGGTTGATCAGTGCGCGCACGTTGTCGGTGCCGTTGTGGTGCTCGGTGATGCCGAGGGTCCAGCAGAGCTGGGCGCGCTCGGCGCGGGCGTAGGCGTGGGCCAGGTCCCGGATCGCGGCGGCCGGTACGCCGGTCACCTTCTCGGCGAGCGAGAGCGTCCACGGCTCGACCAGGGCCCGGTACTCCTCGTAGCCGGTGGTGGCCCGCTCGACGAACGCCTCGTTGACGAGCCCCGCGTGGATGATCTCGCGGCCGACCGCGTGCGCGAGCGGGATGTCGGTGCCGACGTTCGGGCCGAGCCAGCTCTCCGCCCACTCGGCGGTGGAGGTGCGGCGCGGGTCGACGGCGTACATGCGGGCGCCGGCCCGGATGCCCTTGAGCACGTGCTGGAAGAAGATGGGGTGGGCGAAACGGGCGTTGGAGCCCCACATGACGATGACGTCGGTGTGCTCGATCTCCTCGTACGAGGAGGTGCCGCCGCCCGAGCCGAAGGCGGCCGAGAGGCCGGCGACGCTCGGGGCGTGGCAGGTGCGGTTGCAGGAGTCGACGTTGTGGGTGCCCATCACCACCCGGGCGAACTTCTGGGCGACGTAGTTCATCTCGTTGGTCGCGCGGGCGCAGGAGAACATCCCGAACGCGCCGCGCGCCGCCGCCAGGCCCCGGGCGGTTCGGTCCAGGGCCTCGTCCCAGGTCGCGCGGCGGAAGGGCTGGTCGCGCGAGTCGCGGACCAGGGGGTGGGTGAGACGGGTGTAGGTCTTCGGTTGCCGTTTCCTCATGCGGCGCTCCTCAGCGCGAGCAGGTCCGACAGGGCGTGCACGGTGCGCAGGGTGGGCACCGGGACCCCGGTGATCTCCGCCAGTTCGACCACCGCCGCGAGCAGTACGTCGAGTTCGAGCGGCTTGCCGCGCTCCAGGTCCTGGAGCGTGGAGGTGCGGTGGTCGCCGACGCGTTCGGCGCCCGCGAGCCGGCGCTCGATGGAGACGCCGACCTCGCAGCCGAGGGCCGCGGCGACCGCCAGCGTCTCGGTCATCATCGTCTCGATGACCTGGCGGGTGCCGCCGTGCAGGCACATCTGCCGCATGGTGGCGCGCGCGAGGGCGCTGATCGGGTTGAAGGAGATGTTGCCCAGCAGCTTCAGCCAGATGTCCCGGCGCAGGTCCGGTTCGACCGGGCACTTCAGGCCGCCCGCGCGCATCGCCTCGCTCAGCGTCAGGCAGCGTGCGGAGACACCGCGGCCGGGCTCGCCGATCGAGAAGCGGGTGCCCTCCACGTGCCGTACGACGCCGGGCCGTTCCAGTTCGGTGGCCGCGTAGACCACGCAGCCGACGGCCCGGTCGGGCGCGAGCACCGCACTGACCGCGCCCTGCGGGTCGACACTCTCCAGCCGGCGGCCGTCCCAGGGCCCGCCGTGCCGGTGGAAGTACCACCACGGGATGCCGTTCTGGGCGGCCACGATCGCCGTGGTGCCGTGCAGCAGCGGCTCGATCAGCGGCCCGCACGCCGCGTACGAGGTCGCCTTGAGGCCCAGGAACACATAGTCGGACGGCCCGACTTCGGCCGGGTCGTCGGTGGCGCGGGGGTGCGCGGTGAAGTCGCCGCGCGGACTGCGCACCCGTACTCCGTACCGCCTCATGGCCGCCAGATGCGGTCCACGGGCGATGAGGTGCACGTCGGCGCCCGCGCGGTGGAGCGCGGCGCCGACGTAGGCGCCGATCGCCCCGGCGCCGAGGACTGCGACTTTCATGGCGAGGGAGCTCCGTTCGGTCGAGGGATACCGCGGAACTGCCGACGAGCCCGGCGCGAACGCGAACGCGGACCCGGATCCGATGCCCTGTCGACGAAATATTGTCTACAGTATGGAGAGGGGGCCGACAAGGCGCGCGGCAAGCTTTGTGGAGCACCAGTGGTTGTCTGCTCAACTGTCTTCTCAACCGCCCCGCGCGTCCCTACGGTTGGGGAATCATGAGTCCCCCCGTCGCACCCCCGGGCTGGAGTCGCTGGCTCGTTCCCCCCGCCGCACTCTCCGTCCACCTCTCCATCGGCCAGGCGTACGCGTGGTCCGTGTTCAAACCGCCCCTGGAGTCCGCCCTCGGCCTCAGCGGCACGCAGAGCGCGCTGCCCTTCCAGCTCGGGATCGTCATGCTCGGGCTGTCCGCGGCCTTCGGCGGCACCCTCGTGGAGCGTCACGGGCCGCGCTGGGCGATGACCGTCGCCCTGGTCTGCTTCTCGTCCGGCTTCCTGCTCTCC
This sequence comes from Streptomyces mutabilis, assembly GCF_046628145.1. Taxonomy (NCBI): domain Bacteria; kingdom Bacillati; phylum Actinomycetota; class Actinomycetes; order Kitasatosporales; family Streptomycetaceae; genus Streptomyces; species Streptomyces mutabilis. The sequence continues at coordinate 6,610,735 of NZ_CP176874.1, forward strand.
GCGCTCGGCGCGGCCGTGGAGCAGTACTGGCTGATCGTCCTCGGCTACGGCTTCGTCGGCGGGATCGGCCTCGGCATCGGCTACATCTCACCGGTCTCGACGCTCATCAAGTGGTTCCCGGACCGGCCCGGCATGGCCACCGGCATCGCCATCATGGGCTTCGGCGGCGGCGCGCTCATCGCCTCGCCCTGGTCGGCGCAGATGCTGAAGTCCTTCGGCACCGACAACTCCGGGATCGCCCTCGCCTTCCTCGTGCACGGACTCGCGTACGCCGTCTTCATGCTGCTGGGCGTGCTGCTGGTGCGGGTGCCGCGCCCGAAGGAACGGGCGGACGGCGGCCCGGCCGCCCTCGAAGGCGTCCAGGTCTCGGCGCGCGACGCCATGCGCACGCCGCAGTTCTGGCTGCTGTGGGTGGTGCTCTGCATGAACGTCACGGCCGGCATCGGCATCCTGGAGAAGGCCGCGCCGATGATCACCGACTTCTTCGCCGACACCTCCACACCGGTGTCCGTGACGGCCGCCGCCGGGTTCGTGGCGCTGCTGTCCGCGGCCAACATGGCGGGCCGGATCGGCTGGTCCTCGACCTCCGACCTGATCGGGCGCAAGAACATCTACCGCGTCTACCTCGGCGTCGGCGCGCTGATGTACGCGCTCATCGCCCTGTTCGGCGACTCCTCCAAGCCGCTGTTCGTCCTGTGCGCCCTCGTCGTCCTCTCCTTCTACGGCGGCGGCTTCGCCACGGTCCCCGCCTACCTCAAGGACCTCTTCGGCACCTACCAGGTGGGCGCGATCCACGGCCGGCTGCTCACCGCCTGGTCCACGGCCGGCGTCCTCGGGCCGCTGATCGTGAACTGGATCGCCGACCGGCAGGAGGAGGCCGGGAAGCACGGCTCCGCCCTGTACGGGACGTCCTTCGTCATCATGATCGGGCTGCTCGTCGTCGGCTTCGTCGCCAACGAACTCGTCCGCCCCGTCCATCCCCGCCACCACCTGCCCGCCGCGCCGGCCCGGAAGGAGGCCACCGATGTCCCACGACAGCAGCCAGAGTCCGCCTGACCCGCCCTCCCGGCGGCCACTGATCGCCTTCACCTGGCTGTGGGTGGGCGCGCCGCTCGCCTACGGGCTGTACGAACTCGTCCGCAAGGCGACCCAGCTGTTCACCGGGTGACGCGTGGAGGGCGCCCGGGGTGCTGACCGAAGCCGACAAGGCGGGCGCCGGTTTCCTGTCGCTTCACCTGCCGTCGTACCCGTCGGTCACTGATCACACTGGTGGATCCCGTACCCCGAGGCAGCGAGGACTCCACCCATGCACCACGGCTCCCGGATCACCGCCGTCGGCCACTACCAGCCCGCCGGCGTCCTCACCAACGAGGACCTGGCGGGCATGGTCGACACCAGCGACGAGTGGATCAGGAGCCGCGTCGGCATTCGTTCCCGCCGCATCGCCGGGCCCGACGAGCCGGTCGACGAGCTGGCGGGCCACGCCGCCGCGAAGGCCCTCGCGTCGGCCGGGGCGACCCCCGCCGACGTGGACATGGTCGTGGTCGCCACCTCCACCGCGATCGACCGCTCCCCGAACACCGCCGCCCGCGTCGCCGCCCGCCTCGGCATCCCCGGGCCCGCCGCGCTGGACGTCAACGTGGTGTGCGCCGGCTTCACGCACGCCCTGGCCACCGCCGACCACGCCGTGCGGGCCGGCTCGTCGAGCCGGGCGCTGGTCATCGGCGCCGACAAGATGTCCGAGGTGACCGACTGGTCCGACCGCACCACCTGCGTGCTGGTCGGCGACGGGGCGGGGGCGGCCGTCGTGGAGGCCTGCGCGCCGGGCGAGGAGGCCGGTATCGGGCCCGTGCTGTGGGGGTCGGTTCCCGAGATGGGCAACGCGGTCCGCATCGAGGGCACCCCGCCGAGGTTCGCGCAGGAGGGCCAGAGCGTCTACCGCTGGGCGACCACCAAGCTGCCCGCCATCGCCCGCCAGGCCTGCGAACGGTCCGGTCTCGCACCCGCCGACCTCGCCGCGGTCGTCCTGCACCAGGCCAACCTGCGCATCATCGAACCCCTCGCCGCGAAGATCGGCGCCGTGAACGCCGTCGTCGCCCGCGATGTCGTGGAGTCCGGCAACACCTCGGCGGCGAGCATCCCCCTCGCGCTCTCCAAACTCGTGGAGCGGGGCGAGATCACCACCGGCGACCCGGTGCTGCTCTTCGGCTTCGGCGGCAACCTCTCCTACGCCGGACAGGTCGTCCGCTGCCCCTGAACGCCCCTGCCGGAACCGCGATGTGACGTGGCCCACCCTCATGGCAGGGCCCTGCGAGCCGTAGACTGTAGACGAAAGACAATCGATACTCGGTGTACTCGTCGTGCTCGTCGTACCGCTTCCGAGGGGGACCGATGTTGTCCGCAGGACTGCCGCAGGGCGCGGTGCCCAGACTCGAACGGCCCGGTCCGCTGCGCGACCGTGTCTACGAGGCGCTGCTGGAACTCATCACGACCCGGGCCCTCCAGCCCGGCCAGCACCTCGTCGAAAGCGAACTCGCCGGTCACCTCGGGGTCTCGAGGCAGCCCGTACGGGAGGCGCTGCAGCGGCTCAACACCGAGGGCTGGGTCGATCTGCGCCCCGCGCAGGGCGCCTTCGTGCACGAGCCGACGGAGGAGGAGGCCGACCAGCTGCTGACGGTCCGTACGCTGCTGGAGGCCGAGGCCGCCCGACTCGCCGCCGCCAACGCGTCGAGTGCGGGAGTGGCCGCCCTGGAGGAGCTGTGCGAGGAAGGGGAGGGCGCCATCGCGGCGGACGACGTGGACGCCGCCGTCGCCGCCAACGCCCGCTTCCACGCGAAGGTCATGGAGCTGGCCGGCAACACCGTCCTCGCCGAACTCGCCGCGCAGGTCGACCGCCGGGTCCGCTGGTACTACACGCCCGTCGCCCGGCAGCGCGGCCGGCAGTCCTGGATCGAGCACCGGCGGCTGATCGCCGCCATCACCGACCGGGACGAGCAGGCGGCGACCCGGCTGATGCGCGAGCACACCGAACACACCCGGCGTTCGTACCACGCACGCGGCGAGTCGTAGGGGTCGCACGGAGAACGCGAGGTCAGTGGCTGTTCAGGGGCCGCCCGGCGCGATGGCCGGGCGGCCTTGCCACGTCCTCGGCCGGTGAGCTTGCCGCACACCTTTGTCCACTCAGTGGAGAAAGTTCGCAGCAATTCGTGCGTGACTTCTTCCCACACCGGGCGCCCGCTGCTACGTTCCCTCCGAAAGCAAGCCAAGGAACGTGACCGGTAACCGGCACACTCAAGGCCGATCGAGGCGGGGAGGGGCACGTGAGACGCATGACCGCACGTCCCGCCAACACCCACCAGGCCCGACTGCTCCAGCTGCTGCGCGACGGGGGTCCCAACTCCCGCGCCCAGCTCGGCGACCAGGTCGACCTCTCCCGGTCGAAGCTGGCCGTCGAGGTGGACCGGCTGCTGGAGACGGGGCTCGTCGTGGCCGACGGACTCGCCGCCTCGCGCGGCGGACGGCGCAGCCACAACGTCCGTCTCAATCCCGAACTGCGCTTCCTCGGCGTCGACATCGGCGCGACCTCGGTCGACGTCGCCGTCACCAACGCCGAGCTGGAGATCCTCGGGCACATCAACCAGCCCATGGACGTACGCGAGGGACCGGTCGCGGTCTTCGAGCAAGTACTGTCCATGGCGGCCAAGTTGCGTGCCTCGGGGCTCGCGGAGGGCTTCGACGGCGCCGGCATCGGCGTCCCGGGGCCGGTCCGCTTCCCCGAGGGTGTGCCGGTGGCTCCGCCGATCATGCCGGGCTGGGACGGCTTCCCCGTGCGGGAGGCGCTCAGCCAGGAACTCGGCTGCCCGGTCATGGTCGACAACGACGTGAACCTGATGGCGCTGGGGGAGCAGCACGCGGGCGTCGCCCGCACCGTGCACGACTTCCTCGTCGTCAAGATCGGTACCGGCATCGGCTGCGGCATCGTCGTCGGCGGTGAGGTCTACCGCGGTACGACGGGCAGCGCGGGCGACATCGGGCACATCCAGGCCGTGCCCGACGGGCGCCCGTGCGCCTGCGGCAACCGGGGCTGCCTGGAGGCCCACTTCAGCGGCGCGGCCCTGGCCCGCGACGCCACGGAGGCCGCCCAGCAGGGACTGTCGGCCGAACTCGCGGGCCGGCTGGAGGCGAACGGGGGCCTCAGCGCCGCCGACGTCGCCGCCGCGGCCGCGGCGGGTGACGCCACCGCGCTCGACCTGATCCGGGAGGGCGGCCGGAGCACCGGCCAGGTCATCGCCGGTCTGGTCAGCTTCTTCAACCCGGGCCTGGTGGTGATCGGCGGCGGGGTGACCGGCCTCGGCCACAACCTGCTCGCCGCGATCCGCACCCAGGTCTACCGTCAGTCGCTGCCGCTGGCGACCGGCAACCTGCCCATCGTCCTCGGGGAGCTGGGCCCCACCGCCGGAGTCATCGGCGGAGCCCGGCTGATCAGCGACCACCTGTTCTCACCCGCGTAGGCACCACCCGCCTTCACGGGCCACAGCGTCACCCGGCCCAGCGCTCTACCCCGATATGCCCTTTTCCGTATAGCCCAGTTCTGCACAGCCCTGCCCCGCTCTGCCCTGACACCGGCCCGCACGCCCGCCGAGGGGACCTCACATGGCACCAGAACCACCGCTGCTCAGCATGTCCGGCATCACCAAGTCCTTCCCCGGAGTCCGGGCCCTGGACGGCGTCGACCTCGACGTCCAGGCGGGCGAGGTGCACTGCCTGCTCGGCCAGAACGGCGCCGGCAAGTCCACCCTCATCAAGGTGCTGGCCGGTGCCCACCAGCCCGACACCGGCACCATCCGCTGGCGCGGCGAGGACGTCACCCTGCGCTCGCCCATCGCGGCCATGCGCCTCGGCATCGCCACCATCTACCAGGAACTCGACCTGGTGGAACACATGTCGGTCGCCGAGAACGTCCACCTCGGCCACGAACCGACCACCGCCGGCTTCGTCGTACGGGGCCGGACCGCCAAGGAGTCGACGGCCCAGCTCCTCAAACGGCTCGGCCACCCCGAGGTCGATCCGGGGCGGCTGGTCGGGGAACTCTCGGCGGCGCAGCAGCAGATCGTGTCCATGGCGCGGGCGCTGTCGCACGAGGTACGGCTGATCGTGATGGACGAACCGTCCGCCGCGCTCGACCCGGACGAGGTCGACAACCTCTTCCGCATCGTCGCCGACCTCACCGCCGAAGGCGTCGCCGTCGTCTACATCTCGCACCGCCTGGAGGAGATCCGCCGCATCGGCGACCGGGTCACCGTCCTCAAGGACGGCCGGGCCGTCGCCGGCGGGCTGCCCGCCGAGTCGACGCCCACCCGCGACGTGGTGGCGCTGATGACCGGGCGCAACGTCGAATACGTCTTCCCGGAGCGGCCGGCCGCGCCACCCGGGGGTGAGCCCGTGCTGAGCGTCAAGGGGCTGTCCCGCCAGGGCGAGTTCGACACCCTCGACCTGGAGGTCCGCCCCGGGGAGATCGTCGGCCTCGCCGGACTCGTCGGCTCCGGCCGCTCCGAGATCCTGGAGACGATCTACGGGGCCCGCAAGGCGAGCACGGGCGAGGTGCTCGTCGAAGGACGCCCGCTCAGGCCGGGCAGTGTCCGCGCCGCCGTCCGCGCCGGGCTCGGACTCGCCCCCGAGGAGCGCAAGGCGCAGGCCCTGCTGATGCTGGAGTCCGTCACCCGCAACGTGTCGGTCTCCGCCATGTCCCGCTTCTCGCGCGGCGGCTGGCTCGACCGGGGCGCCGAACTGGAGGCGGCCCGCGCGGCGACCCGCGAGCTGTCCCTGCGGCCCGACAACCCCTCCGTGCCCGTGCGCACCCTGTCCGGCGGCAACCAGCAGAAGGCGGTCCTGGCCCGCTGGTTGCTGCGCGGCTGCAAGGTACTGCTCCTCGACGAACCCACCCGCGGCGTCGACGTCGGCGCCCGCGCCGAGCTCTACGCGGTCATCCGCCGCCTCGCCGACGAGGGCCTCGCCGTGCTGCTGGTCTCCAGCGAGGTGCCCGAGGTGCTCGGCCTCGCCGACCGCGTGCTGGTGCTGCGCGAGGGCCGGGTCGTGCACGAGGCCCCCGCCCGCGAACTCGACGAACACCGCGTACTCGACCTCGTGATGGAAGGAAGCCCGGCGTCATGACGCAGCACGTGTCCCCGCCGCGGGACGGCACCGGCAAGGCGGCACCGGTGGACGGTCCGCCCGCCTGGCGGGTCCAGTTGGGCCGCGCCGACGTCCGCACCCTCACCCTGCTCGGCGTGCTCGCCGCACTGGTCCTCATCGGCGGCATCACCCAGCCCGACTCGTTCCTCGACACCCGCAACCTCCAGCTGGTGCTGACCCAGGCGTCCGTGATCGGCGTCGTCACCGTCGGCATGACCTTCGTGATCATCTCCGGGGGCATCGACCTGTCCGTGGGCGCGATCGTCGCCCTGGCGTCGGTGTGGGCGACCACCGTCGCCACCCAGGAATTCGGTTTCGTCGGCATCCTCTTCACGGCGATCGTGGTGGGAGTGGGCTGCGGACTGGTCAACGGGGTGCTCATAGCCTTCGGCCAGATGGTCCCGTTCATCGCCACCCTCGCCATGCTGGCCTCGGCCCGCGGCCTCGCGCTCCAGATCACCGACGGCCGCACCCAGGTCGTCACCGTGCCCAGCGTCCTGGACCTCGGCGAGCGCGACTCCTACATCCTCGGCATCCCGCCCCTGGTCCTGGTCTTCGCGGCGGTCACCGTCATCGGCTGGCTGGTGCTCAACCGGACCACCTTCGGACGCCGCACCGTCGCCGTCGGCGGCAACGCCGAGGCCGCCCGCCTCGCGGGCATCGACGTCCGCCGCCAGCGGCTCTACCTCTACCTGCTGTCCGGGCTGTGCTGCGGCATCGCCGCCTTCCTGCTGATCGTCCTGGCCGGCTCCGGCCAGAACACCAACGGCAACCTCTACGAACTCGACGCCATCGCCGCGGCGATCATCGGCGGCACCCTGCTCACCGGCGGCCGGGGCACCATCGTCGGCTCCGTGCTCGGCGTCCTGATCTTCACCACCATCACCAACATCTTCGCCCTGAACAACCTGCAGACCGACGTGCAGCAGATCGCCAAGGGCGCGATCATCGTCGCCGCCGTGCTGGTCCAGCGCCGTACCGCAAGCACGCACTGAGGAAAGGGTCCACCGTCATGACGAACCTCACGAGCCGCAGAGGGCTGCTCTTCGGAGCCGCCGCCGTGTCCGCCGGTGCCGTCCTCACCGGGTGCACGAGCAACGAGACCGACGACGGCGGCGACAAGGCCGCGGACACGCAGCCGGCCGCCGACGACAAGCCGGGCAAGCCGGTCACCATCGGCTACGCCGGCCCGCAGGCCGACCACGGCTGGCTCAACGCCGTCAACGACCAGGCCCAGAAGCGCGCCGAGAAGTACTCGGACGTCACCCTGGAGGTCACCGAGGGCTCCAACGACACCGCCCAGCAGATCGGCCAGATCGAGACCCTCATCAACAAGAAGGTCGACGTCCTGGTCGTCCTGCCCGCCGACGGCAAGGCCCTCACCCAGGTCGGACTGAAGGCGATGCGCGCCGGCATCCCGGTCGTCAACCTCGACCGCATCTTCAACAGCCCGCAGGCCTACCGCTGCTGGGTCGGCGGCGACAACTACGGCATGGGCCTCAACGCCGCCCACTACATAGGCGAGAAGCTCAAGGACAAGCAGGGCGCCAAGGTCATCGAGCTGGCGGGGCTGGACAACCTGGAGCTGACCCAGCAGCGCACCAAGGGCTTCGACGACGGCCTGAAGAACTACCCGAACATCCAGAAGGTGGCCCGCCAGGCCGCCGAGTTCACGGTCGAGTCGGGCCAGGCCAAGATGTCGCAGCTGCTCCAGGCCCAGTCCCAGTTCGACGCCCTGTGGAACCACGACGACGACCAGGGCGTGGGCGCGCTGCGCGCCATCGAGCAGGCCGGGCGCGACGACTTCCTGATGGTCGGCGGCGCGGGAGCGCTCTCCGCCTTCCAGGCGATCAAGGCGGACAGCGGCGTGCTGAAGGCGACCGTGCTCTACCCGCCGACCATGGCCGCCTCCGCGATCGACCTCGCCCGCGCCCTCGGCCAGGGCAAGGGGATCAGCGGCCTCGCCGAGTTCGAGATCCCCTCGACCGTCACCTGCTACTCGGCCGTCGTCGACAAGGAGAACGTCGACCAGTACATGTCCACGGGCTTCAAGTGAGGGCCGCCGCCCCGGAGCGGCCCGACCAGCCGACCGGGGCGGGGCCCACCCCCCACCGCGCACGACGACGAGGAGGACATCCGCATGGGACAGCCGCAGCAGCCCGAGGGGGCCGGGGAGCACCGACCGGCCGCCGGGAGCGGGACCGGCAACGGGACCGGGACCGGGGCGACGGGGGCATCCGCGACCAGACCGCCGCTGCGCGTCGGCATGGTCGGCTACGCCTTCATGGGCGCCGCACACTCCCAGGGCTGGCGCACCGCCGGCCGGGTCTTCGACCTGCCGCTGAACCCGGTGCCGGCGGCCATCTGCGGCCGGGACGCCGACGCCGTCCGCACGGCGGCCGACCGCCACGGCTGGGCGAGCACCGAGACCGACTGGCGGGCCCTGGTCGAACGGGACGACATCGACCTCGTCGACATCTGCACCCCCGGCGACAGCCACGCCGAGATCGCGCTGGCCGCCCTCGCCGCGGGCAAGCACGTCCTGTGCGAGAAGCCGCTGGCCAACACCGTCGCCGAGGCCGAGGCGATGACCCGGGCCGCCCAGGAGGCGGACGCACGCGGCCAGATCGCGATGGTCGGCTTCAACTACCGCCGGGTGCCGGCCACCGCCCTGGCCCGCCGGATGGTCGCCGAGGGCCGCGTCGGCCGGCTGCGGCACGTGCGGGTGACGTACCTCCAGGACTGGCTGGTGGACCCCAAGGCCCCGCTGACCTGGCGGCTGCGCAAGGAACTGGCCGGCTCGGGAGCCCTCGGCGACCTGGGCGCCCACATCGTCGACCTCGCGCAGTACCTGACGGGGGAGCGGATCGCGGGCGTCTCCGCGCTCACCGAGACCTTCGTACGGGAGCGCCCGCTGCCCGAGGGCGCCGCCCGGGGCCTGTCGGCGGGCTCGTCGGACGGCACCACGGGCCAGGTCACCGTGGACGACGCCGCCGTCTTCACCGGCCGCCTCACCTCCGGTGCCCTGGTCTCCTTCGAGGCCACCCGGTACGCCACCGGCCGCAAGAACGCCCTGCGCATCGAACTCAACGGGGAGCACGGCTCGCTCGCCTTCGACCTGGAACGGCTCAATGAGCTGGAGTACCACGACGGTACGGAACCGGGGGAGCACGCCGGCTTCCGCCGCATCCTCGTCACCGAACCCGAACACCCCTACCTGGACGCCTGGTGGCCGCCGGGCCACGGCCTCGGCTACGAGCACACCTTCGTCCACCAGGTGCGCGACCTCGTCCACGCAATCGCCGAGGGCCGCAGGCCCGAACCGTCCTTCGCCGACGGGCTCCAGGTCCAGCGCGTGCTGGCGGCGGTGGAGGAGAGCGCAGAGAAGAACTCCGTCTACACCCCGATCACCCCCATCGCCCCCGACGCCCTCTGAGGAGGCCGGCAGCGACATGCCACGCAACTTCACTCTCTTCACCGGCCAGTGGGCGGACCTGCCACTGGAGGAGGTCTGCCGGCTCGCCCGCGACTTCGGCTACGACGGACTGGAACTCGCCTGCTGGGGCGACCACTTCGAGGTCGACAAGGCACTCGCCGACCCCTCGTACGTGGACTCGCGCCACCAGCTGCTCGACAAGTACGGGCTGAAGTGCTGGGCGATCTCCAACCACCTCGTCGGCCAGGCGGTGTGCGACGCCATCATCGACGAACGCCACGAGGCCATCCTGCCCGCCCGGATCTGGGGGGACGGCGACGCGGAGGGCGTACGGCAGCGGGCCGCGGCCGAGATCAAGGACACCGCGCGGGCCGCCGCACGCTTCGGCGTGGACACCGTCATCGGCTTCACCGGCTCGGCCATCTGGCACCTGGTGGCCATGTTCCCGCCCGCCCCGGAGTCCATGATCGAACGCGGCTACCAGGACTTCGCCGACCGCTGGAACCCGATCCTCGACGTCTTCGACGCGGAGGGCGTGCGCTTCGCGCACGAGGTCCACCCCAGCGAGATCGCCTACGACTACTGGACCACCCAGCGGGCCCTGGAGGCGGTGGACCACCGGCCGGCCTTCGGCCTCAACTTCGACCCCTCGCACTTCGTGTGGCAGGACCTCGACCCGGTCGGGTTCCTGTGGGACTTCCGGGACCGGATCTACCACGTCGACTGCAAGGAGGCCCGCAGGCGCCTCGACGGCCGCAACGGACGGCTCGGCTCCCACCTGCCGTGGGGCGACCCGCGCCGCGGCTGGGACTTCGTGTCGGCCGGCCACGGAGACGTCCCCTGGGAGGACGTCTTCCGCATGCTGCGCTCCATCGACTACCAGGGTCCCGTCTCCGTCGAGTGGGAGGACGCCGGCATGGACCGGCTCCAGGGCGCCCCCGAGGCCCTCACCCGCCTCAAGGCCTTCGACTTCGAGCCGCCCAGCGCCTCCTTCGACGCCGCGTTCAACAGCTGACCCACGCCCCCGGCAGCAGGTCGGGACGGGGGCCGGGGCCGGGACGGTACGCCGTCGCCCGGACCGCCGGCCCCCGGTCCCGCCTGCCCGGATGCCGCTTTGTCCTGCGATGGGATGAAGTTCAACTATCCGGGGTCCAAGGGGTGTTGGCCCAGGACGAACGGGGCTACCGTCGCTGAAGTGTTCAGGACACACACGCCTCCGGGGTGACGGCGCACCCCGGCGCCCGCACCGCACGTCTCCTCACGCATGTACCGCACGTACCCGCACCATCCCGTACGGCCCATTCCGTTCCCGGAGGGACTTCGTGCACAGAAGCAGACCCAAAGGCACCCGCACCACGGGACGCACCGGACTTCGCACCGTCCTCGCCCTGGTCACCGGCCTGATGCTGACCGTGGGCACCCCGGCGACCGTCGCCGGAGCCCAGTCGGCGGCGGACGAGCCGGCCGCCGCCGAGGGGCAGTTCCAGCAGGTGCCGCTCGCCAAGGGCGAGCCCGAGACGGGCGAGCCGATGTCGCTCGCCGTGCTCCCGGACCGCAGCGTCCTGCACACCTCGCGCGACGGCACCCTGCGCCTCACCGACCAGGGCGGCGTCACCAAGGTCGCCGGCAGGCTCGACGTCTACAGCCACGACGAGGAGGGCCTGCAGGGCGTCGGCGTCGACCCGGACTTCGAGAACAACCGGGCGATCTACCTGTACTACGCCCCGCCGCTCGACACCCCCGCGGGCGACGCGCCCGAGACCGGCACCGCCGAGGACTTCAAGAAGTTCGACGGCGTCAACCGCCTCTCCCGCTTCGTCCTCAACCCCAACGGCACGCTGGACATGGCCAGCGAGAAGAAGGTCCTGGACGTCGCGGCCTCCCGCGGCACCTGCTGCCACGTCGGCGGCGACATAGACTTCGACGCCGAGGGCAACCTCTACCTGTCCACCGGCGACGACACCAACCCCTTCGCCTCCGACGGCTACACGCCGATCGACGAGCGGGAGAACCGAAACCCGGCCTTCGACGCCCGCCGCAGCTCCGGCAACACCAACGACCTGCGCGGCAAGATCCTGCGCATCAAGGTCGCCGAGGACGGCTCCTACACCGTCCCGGAGGGCAACCTCTTCCCGCCGGGCACCGACAAGACCCGTCCCGAGATCTACGCGATGGGCTTCCGCAACCCGTTCCGGATGAGCGTCGACGACAAGACCGGCACGGTCTACGTCGGCGACTACGGCCCCGACGCCGGCTCCGCCGACCCGAACCGCGGACCGGCGGGACAGGTCGAGTTCGCCAAGGTCACCGAGCCCGCCAACTTCGGCTGGCCGTTCTGCACCGGCGCCAACGACGCCTACGTCGACTACGACTTCGCCACCGGCGCCTCCGGCGACAAGTTCGACTGCGCCGCCCCGAAGAACACCTCGCCGCACAACACCGGCCTGGTCGACCTGCCGCCCGCCCAGCCCGCCTGGATCCCGTACGACGGCGGCAGCGTGCCCGAGTTCGGCAGCGGCTCCGAGTCCCGATGGCCGGCCCGGTCTACCGCTACGACCCCGAGCTCGACTCCTCCGTGAAGTTCCCCGAGGAGTTCGACGGCGACTTCTTCGCGGGTGAGTTCGGCCGCCGCTGGATCAAGCGGATCGAGCAGAACGCCGACGGCACCGTCGCGAAGATCAACGACTTCCCGTGGACCGGCACGCAGATCATGGACATGGAGTTCGGTCCCGACGGCGCGCTCTACGTCCTGGACTACGGCGTCTCCTGGTTCCAGGGCGACGAGAACTCCGCGCTGTACCGGATCGAGAACGCCGAGGACGGCTTCTCCCCGATCGCCGAGGTCAGCGCCGACAAGACGTCCGGTGCGGCCGGCCTCAAGGTCAAGTTCACCGCCACCGCCAAGGACGCCGACTCCCCGGACCTCACCTACAGCTGGGACTTCGGCGACGGCACCAAGGGCGAGGGGCTGACCCCCACCCACAAGTACAAGAAGGTCGGCACCTACACCGCCACCTTCACGGCCAAGGACCCCGAGGGCAACACCGGCAACGCCAGCGTCCGGATCGTGGTCGGCAACACCGAGCCCAAGGTGAAGATCGAGGTCCCGGGCAACGGCAGTCTGGCACCGATGGGCGAGCCCGTTCCCTTCAAGGTGACCGTCACCGACCCCGACGAGACCGTCGACTGCTCCAAGGTCAAGGTCGCCTACAGCCTCGGCCACGACTCCCACGCCCACGAGCTGACCAGCGAGATGGGCTGTGAGGGCACCCTCAACCCGCCGCCGGGCGACGGCGGTCACGACCCCAACGCCAACATCTACGGCGTCGTCGGCGCCAGTTACACGGACGGCGGGGCCAACGGCCAGGAGGCCCTCACCGGCACCGCGCGCACCGTGATCCAGCCGCCGCACCGCCAGGCCGAGCACTTCGGCACCCAGCAGGGCGTCTCGGTCATCGACAAGACCGGCGCCAACGGCGGCAAGACCGTCGGCGACATCCACGACGGCGACTGGATCTCCTTCAGCCCCTACAAGTTCGACGGGCAGAAGAAGCTGACCGTGCGTGCCTCCTCCGGCGGCGCGGGCGGGTTCATCGAGCTGCGCACCGGCTCGCCCACGGGCAAGCTGCACGGCTCCGCGTACATCCCGCCGACCGGCGGCTGGGAGAAGTTCCAGGACGTCGACGTGCCGCTGCGGTCGCTGCCCAAGCGGACCTCGGATATCTACCTGGTCTTCCGGGGCGGCGACGGCGCGCTGTACGACGTGGACGACTTCGAGTTCTCCAAGGAGCCGTTCAAGGCCGGAAAGAAGGTCCTGGTCTTCTCCAAGACGGCCGGCTTCCGCCACGACTCCATCCCGGAGGGTATCGCCGCCCTGAAGGAGCTCGGCACCCCGGCGGGCATCTCCGTCACCGCGACCGAGGAAGCCGGACAGTTCACCACGGCCAACCTCGCCAAGTACGACGCGGTCGCCTTCCTGTCCACCACCGGTGACGTCCTCAACACCGACCAGCAGAAGGCGTTCGAGAACTACGTCGCGAACGGCGGCGGCTACATGGGTATCCACGCCGCCGCCGACACCGAGTACGACTGGGAGTTCTACGGCGGCCTCGTCGGCGCCTACTTCGACTCGCACCCGGCCATCCAGAAGGCCACGGTGCGCGTCCACGACCACGACCACCCGTCCACCGCGCACCTCGGCGACACCTGGGAGCGCACCGACGAGTGGTACAACTACCGCACCAACCCGCGTGAGCAGGCCAAGGTGCTCGCCACCCTCGACGAGACCACCTACGACGGCGGGAACATGAAGGGCGACCACCCGATCGCCTGGTGCCAGAACTACGGCGGCGGCCGCTCCTTCTACACCGGCGGCGGTCACACCAAGGAGTCCTACGCGGACGAGGCCTTCCGCGCCCACCTGCTCGGCGGCATGCAGTACGCGACCGGTCAGGTCAAGGCGGACTGCAAGCCGGGCAAGGGCTACCGGGACATCTTCAACGGCGAGACCCTGAACGGCTGGAAGCAGGCCGGCCCCGGCAAGTTCGTCGTCAAGGACGGCACCATGGAGTCCGAGGGCGGCATGGGGCTGCTCTGGTACCAGGCCAAGGAGCTGAAGTCGTACTCCCTGAAGCTCGACTGGAAGATGCAGGGCGACGACAACTCCGGGATCTTCGTGGGCTTCCCCGCCTCCGACGACCCCTGGTCCGCCGTGAACAAGGGCTACGAGATCCAGATCGACGCCACGGACGCGCCGGACCGCACCACGGGCTCCGTCTACTCCTTCAAGTCGGCGAACATCAAGGCCCGTGACCAGGTCCTGCGGCCGCCCGGCCAGTGGAACTCCTACGAGATCAAGGTCCAGGGCGAACGCCTCCAGGTGTTCCTCAACGGAGTCAAGATCAACGACTTCACCAACAAGGACCCCGAGCGGAGCCTGACCGACGGCTACATCGGCCTCCAGAACCACGGAGCCGAGGACCAGGTCTCCTTCCGCAACATCCAGCTGAAGGAACTGACCTCCTAGGGGCGCCCCACCCCCTGGGCGCCGAGACACCTCGGGGTGCTTGACCCCAGGACCGCTTGACCCCCCGGGGCGTCCTGCCCCGGGGTGACCCGCCCCTCCGGGGCAATCGGAACGGCGGCGGGCGGAGGACGCCGGACCTCCGCCCGCCGTCCCGCCGGGGCCTGCGCACCGGCACCCCCCTTCCGGCACTCGCGTCCGGTTCGCGTACGACAAGGAGGCTGCCCATGTCCGCCGAACCGTCCCTGCCCATCCCCTCCACGGCCCCGCGCTTCGGCGTCTGGCTCATCGGGGCGCGCGGCTCCGTGGCCACGACCGCGATCGCGGGCTGCGCCGCCGTCGCCGCCGGGCTCCACCCGCCGACCGGCATGGTCACCGAGACCCCCGACTTCGCCTCGTGCGGTCTGCCGTCGCTGTCGTCCCTCGTCTTCGGTGGCCACGACACCCTCGACTGTCCGCTGCCCAAGCGTGCCGAGCACCTCGCCGCCGGCGGCGTCCTGCCGCACGGGCTGCCGTCCGCCGTGCACGCCGAACTCGTCGCCGCCGACCGCGAGATCCGGCCCGGCGGCCCCCAGCCCCGTGACACGGACGACGGTCCCGACCGCACCGACGACGAGTGGATCGACGTGTTCGCCGCCGACATCCGCGACTTCGTGCGCCGCCAGGACCTCGCGGGCGCCGTCGTGGTGAACGTCGCCTCGACCGAGCCCGCGCCGACCGACGGCTCGCTGCCGCCCAGTTCCCTCTACGCGGCGGCCGCCCTGCGGGCCGGCTGCCCCTACGTGAACTTCACCCCCTCCACGGGCCTGCACCACCCGGCGCTGGCCCCGCTCGCCGAGGCATCGGGCCTGCCGTACGCGGGCCGCGACGGCAAGACCGGGCAGACCCTGCTGCGCTCCGTGCTCGGCCCGATGTTCCTGCAACGCGCCCTCGCCGTGCGCGCCTGGTCCGGCACCAACCTGCTGGGCGGCGGTGACGGAGCCGCCCTCGCCGACCCCGCGGCCGCCGCCGCCAAGAACGCCGGCAAGGAACGCGTCCTCGCCGACACCCTCGGTGCCGTGCCCGAGGGCGAGGTCCACATCGACGACGTGCCCTCCCTCGGCGACTGGAAGACCGCCTGGGACCACATCGCCTTCGACGGCTTCCTGGGCGCCCGCATGATCCTCCAGACCACCTGGCAGGGCTGCGACTCGGCGCTCGCCGCCCCGCTCGTCCTCGACCTCGCCCGTCTGGCCGCCCGCGCCCAGGAGCGGGGCCTGTCCGGACCCCTGAGCGAACTGGGCTTCTACTTCAAGGACCCGGTCGGGGAGGGCCCGTCGTCACTGGCCGAGCAGTACGCCGAGCTGAAACGCTTCGCCGGGTTGTTGCGGGACGGCGCGGGCGTCCAGGGCGACGACGGGCCCCCGGAGGCCCCCGCCGTCGGCACCGAGGCGCACCGGGACGCCTCCGGCGGGAGTGCGGCCGACCGCGGCGTAGCCGGTGGGGCCCGACAGGACGCCGACGAGCACGGGAGGCAGCGTTGAGCGGCACGGCAGCCGCGGCGCGGGCCGCGTCCGAGGCGGGCCCGCCCGCGCCGGAGCAGCGCTCGGCTGCCGGGGCCGTCGCCCCGGCGGCCTCCTCCGGCTCCCTACCCCGCGCTTCCGGCCCCCGCTCCGGCCGCGCGGGCGCCTGGGCCGAACTGCTGCGCCTGCCCGCCCTGTTCACCGTGCCGGGCGACGCCCTGGCCGGCGCGGCGGCGGCCGGTGCGCGGCCCGGCCCCCGCACGCTGCTCGCCATCGGTTCCTCCCTGTGCCTGTACGAGGCCGGCATGGCCCTGAACGACTGGGCCGACCGTGCCGAGGACGCCGTGGAACGCCCGCACCGCCCGCTTCCGTCCGGCCGCATCCGACCGGCGGCGGCCCTCGCGGCGGCCGGTGCCCTCACCGGCGCCGGACTGGCACTGGCCGCCGGCGCGGGACGCCCCGCCCTCGCGGTGGCCGCGCCCCTGGCGGCGACCGTCTGGGCCTACGACCTCACCCTGAAGCACACGCCCGCCGGACCGGCGGCCATGGCCGCGGCACGCGGACTGGACCTGCTCCTGGGCGCGGCCGCCACCAGTGGCGGCACCCGGGCCGCACTGCCCTCCGCCGCGCTGCTCGGCAGCCACACCCTCGCGGTCACGGCGGTCTCCCGCCGGGAGACCACCGGCGGTTCGGTCCTGGCCCCGCTGGCCGCCCTGGCGACAACGGGCGCGCTGACGCGGCTGGTCACCGCCGGCCGCATCCGACTCCCGGCAGGCCGGCGGGCAGCAGCCGCCCCCGGCCTGCCGGGCTCCAACCCGGCCGCTCAGCCGTACCGGACCACCGGCCTGCCGGGCTCCGCGCCGGCCGCTCAGCCGTCGCGGACCACCGGCGCCCTCACCACCGCACTGGCCGCCGCCTACGCCGCCACGGCCGCCCGCCCCTACTTCCACGCCACGCTCAACCCCTCACCCCCACTCGTCCAACGCGCCGTAGGCGGCGGCATCCGGGCCACCGTCCCGCTCCAGGCGGCGCTCGCCGCCCGCTCCGGGGCGCCCGTCACGTCCCTGCTGGTCGCCGCCCTGGCACCGGCGGGGCGGATGTTCGCGAAGAGGGCGGCCATGAGGAAGGTGAGCATCACGTGAACCCGCACACCCATCAGCCCCCGCGCGATCAGGCGGCCCCGGACCCGCGCACGCACAGGGACGGAGAACCCGCACCCTCCCTCCGCTTCGGCTACGGCACCAACGGCCTCGCCGACCTCCGACTCGACGACGCCCTCGCCCTCCTCGCCGACCTCGGTTACGACGGCGTCGGCCTGACCCTCGACCACATGCACCTCGACCCGCTCGCTCCGGACCTGGCCGCCCGTACCCGACGGGTCGCGCACCGGCTGGCCGAGCTCGGGCTCGGCGTCACCGTGGAGACCGGGGCCCGCTACGTCCTCGACCCGCGCCGCAAGCACGGCCCCTCGCTCCTCGACCCCGACGCCGACGACCGGGCCCGCCGCGCCGACCTGCTGCTGAGGGCCGTTCGCGTCGCCGCCGACCTCGGTGCCCACGCCGTGCACTGCTTCAGCGGCGTCACCCCGCCCGGAACGGACGAGGAGACGGCCTGGAAGCGCCTGGCGGAAGCCCTGGCCCCGGTCCTGGACGCCGCAGCGGACGCCGGTGTGCCGCTCGCGGTGGAGCCCGAGCCGGGTCACCTCCTGGGCGACCTCGACGGCTTCCACCGGCTGCGCCGCACCCTCGGTGACCCCGAGAACCTCGGCCTCACCCTCGACATCGGTCACTGCCAGTGTCTCGAACCCCTCCCTCCCGCCGACTGCGTACGCGCCGCCGCCCCCTGGCTGCGTCACGTGCAGATCGAGGACATGCGCCGCGGTGTCCACGAACACCTCCCCTTCGGTGACGGCGAGATCGACTTCCCGCCCGTCCTCGAGGCCCTCGCCGCCACCGGCTACCAGGGCCTGACCGTCGTCGAACTCCCCCGCCATTCCCACGCGGGCCCCCACTTCGCCGAACGCTCCCTTCCGTTCCTCCGCCGGGCCGCGGCGGCGGCACCCCGCACGAACCGCTCGGGCGAGCCCTCCGCCACCCATCGAAGGGAGCCACACCCATGACGCAGCCGCACGCCACCCACGCCCACCTGCCGCCCGCCGACCTGCGCGCCGCCCTCACCGCCGAACTCGGCGGAGCCGCCCGCGCCTGGCTGGACCAGGCCCTGGACGAGGCCGCCGCCCACCCCGGCGCCCACGGCCCCATCTCGGTGTGGGAGCTGCGTCTGGCCGAAGCCGGACGCCGCTGCGGCCCCGCCCACGCCGACGCCGCCCGCGTCCTCGTCCTGCACGCCGCACGCGCCGGCACCGACGCCCTGACCCGCGTCTACTCCCAGGGCACCGCCGACGAACGCCGCGCCGTCCTCCACGCGCTGCCCCACCTCGTGCCCGGCCCGGACGGTCTCCCGCTCGTCGAGGACGCCCTGCGCACCAACGACACCCGGCTGGTCGCCGCCGCCCTGGGCCCGTACGCCGCCCGGCACCTCGACGCCCACCAGTGGCGGCACGCCGTACTGAAGTGCCTGTTCACCGGCGTCCCCGTCGACCGGGTGGCGGACCTCGGCCGACGGGCCGCAGGCGACGCGGAACTCGCCCGCATGCTCGCCGACTACGCCGCCGAACGCACGGCCGCGGGCCGCCCCGTCCCCGAAGACCTCCACCGCGTCCTGGCCCTGACCGAGTCCGAGCCTCCCGCTCCCGGCCCGGTCGACCCCCACGGCAAGGAGTCCTGATGCGCATCTTCGACCCCCACATCCACATGACCTCCCGCACCACCGACGACTACGAGGCCATGTACGCCGCCGGCGTCCGCGCCGTCGTCGAACCCTCCTTCTGGCTGGGGCAGCCCCGTACCTCTCCCGACTCCTTCCGCGACTACTTCGACGCCCTGCTCGGCTGGGAACCCTTCCGCGCCGCCCAGTACGGCATCGCCCACCACTGCACGATCGCCCTCAACCCCAAGGAGGCGAACGACCCGCGGTGCGCCCCCGTCCTCGACGAACTGCCCCGCTATCTCGTCAAGGACCGCGTCGTGGCCGTCGGCGAGATCGGCTACGACTCGATGACCCCCGCCGAGGACGCCGCCCTGGCCGCCCAGCTCCAGCTCGCCGCCGACCACGGCCTGCCCGCCCTGGTGCACACCCCGCACCGCGACAAACTCGCCGGCCTGCGCCGCACCCTGGACGTGGTGCGCGAGTCCGCGCTGCCCACCGACCGGGTGCTGGTCGACCACCTCAACGAGACCACCGTCAAGGAGGCCAAGGACAGCGGCGCCTGGCTCGGCTTCTCCGTCTATCCGGACACCAAGATGGACGAGGCCCGCATGGTCGCGCTCCTGCGCGAGTACGGCCCGGAGCGGGTCCTGGTGAACTCCGCCGCCGACTGGGGCAAGAGCGACCCGCTCAAGACCCGCAAGGTCGGCGACCTGATGCTCGACGAGGGCTTCAGCGAGGACGACGTGGACCGCGTGCTGTGGCGCAACCCCGTCGCCTTCTACGGCCTCAGCGGACGCCTGAGCCTGGACGTCGCCTCGCAGGACGCCACGCACGAGGGCAACTCCATCCTGCGGGGCGGTGAGTGAGCCATGCGCTTCCGGCACCCCGACGGCTCCACCGTCCACCTCGCCTACTGCACCAACGTCCATCCCGCCGAGACCCTCGACGGCGTCCTCGCCCAGCTCCGCGACCACTGCGAGCCGGTCCGGCGCCGTCTCGGCCGTGACCGCCTCGGCATCGGGCTGTGGCTGGCCAGGGACGCGGCCCACGCCCTGGTCACCGACCCGTCCGCACTGCGCGGGCTGCGCACCGAACTCGACCGGCGCGGACTGGAGGTCGTCACCCTCAACGGCTTCCCCTACGAGGGCTTCGGCGCCGAAGAGGTCAAGTACCGCGTCTACAAGCCGGACTGGGCCGACCCCGAACGCCTCGAGCACACCACCTCCCTGGCCCGCGTCCTCGCCGGGCTGCTGCCCGACGACGTCACGGACGGCACCATCTCCACCCTGCCGCTCGCCTGGCGCACCGCCTACGACGACACCCGCGCCGACAAGGCCCGTACCGCCCTGGTCACCCTCGCCGAACGCCTCGACGCCCTCCACGAGCTGACCGGCCGCTCCATCCGCATCGGCCTGGAACCCGAACCCGGCTGCGTCGTGGAGACCACCCGGGACGCCATCGCACCGCTGACCGCGATCGCCCACGACCGCATCGGCATCTGCGTCGACACCTGCCACCTCGCCACCTCCTTCGAAGACCCGCACACCGCCCTGGACGCCCTGACCGCGGCCCGCGTCCCCGTCGTCAAGTCCCAGCTCTCCGCCGCCCTGCACGCCGAACACCCTTCTCACCCCGAAGTACGCGACGCCCTCGCCGCCTTCGCCGAACCCCGCTTCCTCCACCAGACCCGCACCCTCACCCCGACGGCCCCCGCCACCGCGACCGCGCCGGCCACCACCGCGACCGCGCCGGCCACCCCCGCCACCGCGGCCACCGTCGCCCTGCACGGCACCGACGACCTCGACGAGGCCCTGGCCGACGCCGGCCCCCTGCCCGACACCACGCCCTGGCGCGCCCACTTCCACGTCCCCCTGCACGCGGCCCCCGCCGCGCCCCTCACCTCCACCCTCCCCGTGCTCAAGACCGCCCTGACCCGCCTCGTCGGCGGCCCGCACCCGCTCACCCGCCACCTGGAGGTCGAGACCTACACCTGGCAGGCCCTCCCGCCCGAGCTGCGGCCCCGCGCCCGCGCCCAGCTCACCGACGGCATCGCCGCCGAGCTCACCCTCGCCCGCGACCTGCTGACCGACCTCGGCCTGAAGGAACTGCCATGACCCGAACCACCTCCTCCGGCGCACCGGCCCCCTCCGAGGGACCGACGCCCCTCCTGGTCCTGGACGTCGTCGGCCTCACCCCCCGTCTCCTCGACCACATGCCCCACCTCAAACAGCTCGGCCAGTCCGGCTCCCGCGCGCCGCTGGGCACCGTCCTGCCCGCCGTCACCTGCGCCGCCCAGTCCACCTTCCTCACCGGCACCCACCCGTCCGAACACGGCATCGTCGGCAACGGCTGGTACTTCCGCGAACTCGGCGACGTCCTCCTCTGGCGCCAGCACAACGGACTCGTCACCGGCGACAAGCTCTGGGACGCCGCCCGCCGCGCCCACCCCGGCTACACCGTCGCCAACATCTGCTGGTGGTACGCCATGGGCGCCGACACCGACATCACCGTCACCCCCCGCCCCGTCTACTACGCCGACGGCCGCAAGGAACCCGACTGCTACACCAGGCCCCCGGCCCTGCACGACGAACTCACCGAAAAGCTCGGCACCTTCCCCCTCTTCCACTTCTGGGGACCCGGCGCGGACCTGGTCTCCAGCCAGTGGATCATCGACGCCACCCGGCACATCATGGCGACCCGGCACCCCGACCTGACGCTCTGCTACCTCCCTCACCTCGACTACGACCTGCAGCGCTTCGGCCCCGACGACCCGCGCTCCCTGAAGGCGGCGGCCGACCTGGACGCGGCCCTGGCCCCGCTCCTCGACGACGCCCGCGCCGAGGGACGCACCGTCGTCGCACTCTCCGAGTACGGCATCACCCCCGTCAGCCGGCCCGTGGACATCAACCGTGCCCTGCGCCGCGCCGGCCTGCTCGAGGTGCACACCCAGGACGGCATGGAGTACCTCGACCCGATGGCCTCCCGCGCCTTCGCGGTCGCCGACCACCAGATCGCCCACGTGTACGTCCGGCGCCCCGAGGACCTGGACGCCACCCGAGCCGCCCTCGACGGACTCCCCGGGATCGAACAACTCCTCGACGACGAGGGCAAGAAGGCCCACCGCCTCGACCACCCCCGCGCCGGCGAACTCGTCGCCGTCGCGGAACCCGACGCCTGGTTCACGTACTACTACTGGCTCGACGACGACCGCGCACCCGACTTCGCGCAGCTCGTCGAGATCCACCGCAAACCCGGCTACGACCCGGTCGAGCTGTTCATGGACCCCCACGACCCCTACGTCAAGGTCAAGGCGGCCACCGCCCTGGCCCGCAAGAAGCTCGGCATGCGCTACCGCATGGCGGTCGTGCCCCTGGACGCGTCACCTATTCGAGGCAGCCACGGCCGCCTCCCCGCGAGCGACGACGACGGTCCGCTCCTCATCTGCTCCACCCCCCGCGCTGTCGGAGACCGCGTCGCGGCCACCGACGTGAAACAACTCCTGCTCCGGCTGGCCGGACTCGGCTGAACGCACCACCCGGCAACGCCGCCGAGATCCGACTACTGAGAGTGAAACACACGGCACTGACAACGGCCCGCCCCAGCCGCATCGGCGCAGGCCACGACCCAGAAGGCAGGCACCCGTGACCCTGTTCTCAGACCCCTCCGGCACCAGAGCCACCACGGCCCCGTCCGCCGACGGCCCGGACGAGGGCCTGCGCCGCACCCTCGGCGTGGACCGGCGCCGCTTCCTCAGCACCTGCACCGCCGTCGCCGCCGGCGCGGTCGCGGCACCCGTCTTCGGCGCCGCACCCGCCCTGGCCCACGACCGGGACGCAGACCACGACCGCGGTCACGGACGCGGGCACGTCCTCGTCCCGGCGGACAAGCGCGGCATCATCCTCTACACCGTCCGTGACGCCACGGCCCGCGACCCGCTCGCCAGTGACCTGCCCTCCGGTTTCCGCGAGGTCTTCAAGCAGCTCGCCCGCCACGGCTACCGCCAGGTCGAGTTCGCGGGCTACCGCCAGCACGCCAACGCGCCCGGGGGCGCCGACCTGGAGTCCGTCGCGGGCGCGAAGCTGCTGCGCTCCTGGCTGGACGACTACGGACTGCGGGCCCAGGGCAACCACGGCTTCATCCCGCCGTCCTGGCCGCTGACCACGGCGGACAAGGACACCTTCAAGAAGCACCTGGAGATCGCCAACATCATCGGCATGGACCACATGGGCACCGGCGGCGACCCCACCGGCAGCTCCTACCGCGCCGACTGGGACGTGGCCGCCGACAAGTGGAACGCGCTCGGTGAGATCGCCCGCCGCGAGGGCATCAAGCTCTACACCCACAACCACGACAGCGCCTACGGCTTCCTGCTCGACGGGGGCCCGCTGGACGACCAGGGCCGGCCGACCCGCAGCTCGGGCATCCGGAAGCTCGAGTACTTCCTGAAGGTCACCGACCCGAGGCTCGTCTGGCTGGAGATGGACATCTTCTGGGCACACGTCGCCCAGTACAAGTTCCACACCTACACCGCCCACGACGGTTCCACCCGGAAGAACGTCTTCGACCCGGCCGGTCTCGTCGCCCGCCACAACAAGCGCTACCCGCTGTTCCACGCCAAGGACGGCGTGGTCAGCACGACCAACGGCATGGGCTACGACATGGTGCCCTTCGGAACGGGCGTCATCGACTACACGACGTTCTTCTCGCGGGTCGGCCAGCGGAACTACCACAACCCGATGGTCGAGGACGACAACTCCCCGAGCGCCACCGACCCGGCGCAGTCGCTGCGCGAGGCCAAGATCAGCTACGACAACCTGGCGGCCCTGCGCAAGCGCCGTCGCTGACCCGGAAGACGGACCGGGCGGCCCTTCCCGCGTGCTGGGGGAGGGGCCGCCCGGTCCGTGCGAGGAAAGTTCCGTCAGGTCATCCCTCACCCAGTGGCCGGGGATTGGGCGTGACGCGCTTGTTCTTCGGGCGGCCCGGAGGCCGCAGGAACAGCGCCATGAAGCCGGCGAAGATCGATATGCAGCCCGCCAGGGTGAAGGCGCCGTTGTAGCCCCAGGCGGCGACGACCACGGAGCCCATGCCCGCGCCCAGGCCGGAGACGAGCTTGGAGCTGTAGACCATTCCGTAGTTCGTGGCGTTGTTGTTCTCGCCGAAGTAGTCCGCCGTCAGCGCCGCGAACATCGGGAAGATCGCACCGCCGCCGAAACCGGAGATGGCGGAGAAGACCAGGAACAGCGGCAGGTTCTTGATCTCGGCCGACCAGATGATGCCGAACTGGGCGAGGCCCAGGATCGCGCACACGTAGAGCAGGCACTGCTTGCGGCCGTAGAGGTCGGAGAGCCAGCCGATGACGCCGCGTCCGGTGCCGTTGACGATCGCCTTCAGCGACATCGCGGTGGCCACGATGCCGGCCGCGAAGCCCGCCTCCTCGCCGATGTCGACCTGGAAGGCGATACCGAAGATGTTCACGCCGGAGGTGCAGGCGAGACAGAACCACATCAGCGCCACCCGGCCGGTCTTCCACGCCTCCATCGGGGAGTACTGCTTGACGGCCGGCGGGTTCTTCTCCAGCGAACGCCGGGCCCGCGGGTCGGCCGGCGGGTTCAGCGGGTCGACGGCGGCCGGCCACCAGTTCTTCGGCGGGTCCCGGAAGTAGAAGCCGGCGATCGCCACGGTCGCGGCGAGGAAGACACCGGCCGAGACCAGTACCCAGCGGAAGTTGGACGTGTCCATGTAGCCGTGGAAGATGAAGACGAACGGCACCGAGCCGTAGGCGAAACCGCCGTTGACGAAGCCGGTCTTCCCTCCCCTGCGCTCCGGGTACCACTTGCCGACCATGTTGACGCAGGTCGCGTACACCATGCCCGCGCCCATGCCGCTGAACACGCCGAACCCGATGAAGGCGAGCGTGACATGCGGAGCGAACGCCAGCGACAGATAGCCGAGCAGCGTGCCGGCCGATCCGAGCATCATCGCCCAACGCGCCGGCAGTTTGCCGCTCTCACGCAGCCGCCCCGCCGGAAAGGCGACCGCGGCCTGGCAGAACACCCAGGCGGTCATCATCCAGTAGATGCTGCCGCTGGACCAGTGGTGGGCCTCGTGGAGCGTGTCCTCGGCGGACGCGAACGCGTACTCCGCCGAGCTGATGCCCATCATGCCGATCCACGGCAGGATGACCATCCACTTGCGTTTGCGGCCCATGATGTCGATGTCGGTCTCACCGACGCGGTAGACGCGTCCGTTCGCGTCGGTCACCTCTCGGTACGAAGCCGAGGTCCGCAGGTCGGTCGTCGTCATGTCGTCTCGCACCCCTTGCGTTCGAAAGATCTGGCCAGCGCCCCCTGTCCATTTCCTTTCGTGCGCGCGCGGGTCCTGGGACCGGCCGACGCGCACCGTCAGCCGGTCCCGTGCTCCCTCAGCTCATGAACCGCCCCCCAACAAGCCCGCGGCCCGCGCCCACCGGTACTTCGCACCCAGCACGGCCACCGGCTTCTCGGTCGTGTACGGGTACGCCACGACCCCGCGCTCGAAGAGGTACTGGCACGCCTCCTCCACCTCCACGTCACCCGCGAGGGAGGCCACCACGGGCTTCTCGATCCCGCGCGCGCGGAACTCGGCCACCACGCGCGCGGTGAGCTCGGCGAACACCATGGGAGGCGTGACGATGGTGTGCCAGTAGCCGAGGACCAGCGCGTGGATGCGCGGATCCTCCAGACCGAGCCGGATCGTCGCCTCGTACGTCGACGGCGGCTCGCCCCCGGTGATGTCGACCGGGTTGCCCGCCGCGCCGAACGGCGGGATGAACGCGCGGAACGCCGCGTCCAGGTCCGGCGGTATCTCCATCAGCGACAGCCCGTTGTCCGTCACCGCGTCGGAGAGCAGCACCCCGCTGCCGCCGGCACCGGTGATGATCACCACGTTGTCGCCCTTCGGGACGGGCAGCACCGGCAACGCGCGCGCGTACTCCAGCATCTCGTTGAGCCCGGGCGCCCGGATGACGCCGGCCTGCCTGAGGATGTCGTCGTAGACGGCGTCGTCCCCGGCGAGCGCCCCGGTGTGCGAGCCCGCGGCCTTCGCGCCCGCCGCCGTACGCCCCGCCTTGAGCACCACGACCGGTTTCCTCGGCACGGTCGCCCGCGCGGCCTCCACGAAGGCGCGCCCGTCCTTGAGGTCCTCCAGGTGCATCGCCACGCACTCGGTGTGCGGGTCCTCGGCGAACCAGGTCAGCAGGTCGTCCTCGTCCAGGTCCGACTTGTTGCCGAGGCCGACGATCGCCGACACGCCGGTCTTCGTGGTCCGTGCGAAGCCCAGGATCGCCATTCCGATGCCGCCCGACTGCGAGGTCAGCGCGACGCCGCCCTTCACGTCGTACGGCGTGCAGAACGTGGCGCACAGGTCCTGCCAGGTGGAGTAGTAGCCGTAGATGTTCGGTCCCAGCAGCCGGATGCCGTACCGCTCGGCGACCGCCACGATCTCCTCCTGGAGGGCGTGTTCGCCGGTCTCCGCGAACCCGGAGGGGATCAGCACGGCGTTGGGTATCTTCTTGCGCCCCACCTCTTCCAGTGCCGCCGCCACGAACCGCGCGGGGATCGCGAAGACCGCCACATCCACCTCACCGGGAACGTCGGTGACACTCTTGTACGCCTTGCGGCCCAAGATGTCATCGGCCTTGGGGTTCACCGGGTGGATCTCGCCCGCGAAGCCGCCGTCGACGAGGTTGCGCATCACCGAGTTGCCGATCTTCCCCGGCTCGCCCGACGCGCCGATCACGGCGACCGACGAGGGCTGCATCAGGCGGCGCATCGAGGTGAGGATCTCCTCGCGCGTGTACCGACGGCGCTCCCTGGGGGTGCCGGTGGCCAGGATCACCCGGATGTCGGCCGCGACCGCCCCCTCGGGTGTGGCGATCACCGGGTTGAGGTCCACCTCGGCGATCTCGGGGAAGTCCGCGACGAGTTCGGAGACCCGCCGGATCTGCTCGGCCAGGGCCCACCGGTCCACGCCGGCCCGCCCGCGTACCCCGCGCAGCACCTCCGCGGCCCGGATCGAGTCCAGCATGGACAGCGCTTCGTCGACGGCCACGGGCGCGAGGCGGAAGGTGACGTCCTTGAGCACCTCGACCAGAACTCCGCCCAGCCCGAACGCCACCACCTTCCCGAACGTCGGATCGGTGACCGCGCCGACGATGACCTCCTGCCCCTCGGGCACCAGCTCCTGCACCTGCACGCCCTCGATGCGCGCCGAGGCGTCGTACGCGCGCGCGTTGTCGACGATCCGGCAGAACGCGGCCCGCACGTCCGCCGCGCCCTCCACCCCGACGACCACGCCGCCGACGTCGGTCTTGTGCAGGATGTCCGGCGACACGATCTTCATCACAACCGGTCCGCCGAGGCGTGCCGCGCAGGCCACCGCCTCGTCCACGTCCCGCGCCAGCTCCTCGCCGGGCACGGCGATCCCGTAGGCGTCGGCGAGGATCTTGCCCTCGGGAGCGGTCAGGGCGGTGCGCCCGTCGGCCCGCACGGAGTCCAGCAGCCGGCGCACCCGTTGCGCGCGGTCCTCGGCCATCACCTCAGATCACCCCGTTCGACTTGAGCAGGCGCAGCTCCTCGTCGCCGAGGCCCAGCTCGCCGACGTAGACCTCTTCGTTGTGCTGGCCGAGCAGCGGGGAACTGGTGACCTCCACCGGCGAGTCGGAGAGCTTGAGTGGACTGCCGACCGTCACGAACTCGCCCCGCTCGGGGTGCGGCACGGTGACGATCATCTCGTTGGCCGCCAGCGAACGGTCCTCGATGATCTCCTTGGTGGACAGGATCGGCCCGCACGGGATGTTGTGGGCGTTGAGCCGCTCCAGCACCTCCCACTTGGGAAGGGTGGACGACCACTCCTCGATCAGCTGGAACATCTTGTTCAGCTTCGGCAGTCGCGCCCGGGGCGTCGCCCACTCGGGGTCGTCGGCCAGCTCGGGCCGGCCGATCAGCTCGCTCAGCGGCTGCCAGCCGACCGGCTGGACGATCACGTACACGTAGTCGTTCGGGCCGCCCGGCGCGCACTTGACCGCCCAGCCGGGCTGCCCGCCGCCGGACGCGTTGCCGGACCTGGGAACCTCGTCGCCGAAGTCCTCGTTGGGATATTCGGCGAGTGGACCATGGGTCAGGCGCTGCTGGTCGCGCAGCTTCACCCGGCAGAGGTTGAGCACCGCGTGCTGCATGGCCACGTTCACCCGCTGACCGCGTCCGGTGCGCTCCCGCTGGTACAGCGCGGCGAGGATGCCCGCCACGACGTGGACGCCCGTGCCCGAGTCCCCGATCTGGGCCCCCGTCGCCAGCGGCGGCCCGTCCTCGAAACCGGTGGTGGACATCGATCCGCCCATGGCCTGCGCGACGACCTCGTACGCCTTGAAGTTGGTGTACGGGCCCTCGCCGAACCCCTTGACGGAGGCGTAGACGATCCGTGGATTGATCTCCTTGATGCGGTCCCAGGTGAACCCCATCCGGTCGACCGCGCCCGGCCCGAAGTTCTCGACCATGACGTCCGAGCGCCGGATCAGCTCGGTGAGGATCTCCTTGCCCCGCTCGGTCTTGGTGTTGAGGGTGATGCTCCGCTTGTTGCAGTTGAGCATCGTGAAGTAGAGGGAGTCGACGTCCGGCAGGTCGCGCAACTGCCCCCGCGTGATGTCACCGCTCGGCGCCTCCAGCTTGACGACGTCAGCGCCGAGCCAGGCGAGCAGCTGGGTCGCCGAGGGACCGGACTGCACGTGCGTCATGTCCAGGACGCGGATGCCCTCAAGAGCCTTGGCTGTCATGGGCGATCACCTCACTTGTACATCGTCTGGTTCATGGTTCCGGGGGCGTACGCGTCCGGGTCGACCCAGACGTTGACCAGGGACGGCTTGCCGGACTCGCGGGCGCGCCGCAGGGCAGGCCCGATGTCGGCGGGGTCGCGGACCTCCTCGCCGTGACCGCCCAGCATCCGTGCGAACTGGTCGTAGGGCACGTCACCGAGGGTGTTGCCGACCCGCTCGCGCTCCTTGCCGTACTTCGCGGCCTGGCCGTAGCGGATCTGGTTCATGGAGGAGTTGTTGCCGACGATGCCGACGAAGGGGAGGTCGTAGCGGACGAGGGTCTCGAAGTCCCAGCCGGTGAGGGAGAAGGCGCCGTCTCCGAAGAGCGCGACGACCTCCTTGTCGGGCCGGGCCTGCTTGGCCGCGAGCACGAAGGGGACACCGACCCCGAGCGTGCCGAGCGGACCCGGGTCCATCCAGTGGCCCGGGGCCTTGGGCTGCACGACCTGCCCGGAGAAGGTGACGATGTCGCCGCCGTCGCCGATGTAGACGGAGTCCTCGGTGAGGAAGTCGTTGATCTCGCTGACCAGCCGGTACGGGTGGATGGGGCAGGCGTCCGACCTCAGCTGCGGCAGCCGCTTGTCCAGCGCCGTCTGCTCGGCCGCGCGCAGCTCGTCCAGCCACTCCTTGCGCTTCGACGCGCCTCCGTTGACCCGTCCGGAGGCCGCATCGGTCACCGACTTCAGTACGAGGCCGGCGTCGCCGACGATGCCGAGGTCGATGTCGCGGTTCTTGCCGACGGTGCGGTAGTCGAGGTCGATCTGCACGACGGTCGCGTCGGGGGAGAGCCGCTTGCCGTAGCCCATGCGGAAGTCGAAGGGCGTACCGACGATGACGATGACGTCGGCGTTGGAGAAGGCGTACCGGCGCGACAGCTGGAAGTGGTGCGGGTCGCCGGGCGGCAGGGTGCCGCGTCCTGCGCCGTTCATGTACGCCGGGATGTTGAGCGTGCGGACCAGCTCGACGGCGGCCTCCGTCGCGCGCGTCGTCCACACCTGGCTGCCGAGCAGGACGGCCGGCTTCTCGGCGTGCACCAGCAGGTCGGCCAGTCGCTCGACGGCCTCGGGGTCGCCGCCGGAGCGGGTCGAGGCACGGTAGGCCCCTGCCTTCGGCACCCGCGCCTTGTCCGTCGCCACCTTGGCGTCCAGCACGTCGCGCGGGATCTCCAGGAAGGAGGGGCCGGGCGCGCCGTGGTAGCACTCGCGGAACGCCATCGACACCATGTCCGCGGCCCGCGCGGTGTCCGGCACGGTCGCCGCGAACTTGGTGATCGGCGTCATCATGTCGACGTGCGGCAGGTCCTGGAGTGACCCCATCTTGTGCTGGGTGTGGGCGCCCTGACCGCCGATCAGCAGCATCGGGGACTCGGCGCGGAAGGCGTTGGCGACACCGGTGACGGCGTCGGTCGTACCCGGTCCCGCGGTGACCACCGCGCAGCCGGGCTTGCCGGTGATACGGGCGTAACCGTCGGCGGCGTGCGCGGCGACCTGCTCGTGGCGTACGTCGACGACCTCGATGCCCTCGTCGACGCAACCGTCGTAGATGTCGATGATGTGGCCGCCGCACAGGGTGTAGATGCGGTCGACCCCCTCGGCCTTGAGTGCCTTGGCGACGAGGTGACCGCCGGAGATGACGTCCTGGGTGTCGTCGGGCATGGCGAAGTCCTGTCCCTTCACGAGGGGTTGGGGCGTCTCGCGGTAGATTGCATACAGTCGACGAATACTGTATGAAGCTTGTTATCCCGCATCCGGTGGGCGGTGTCCAGGGGGCGTGCGGCACTTTCAGTCAGGAGCCGGAATGGACCTGTACGAACACCAGGCAAGGGAACTCTTCGAGAAACACGGCATACCGGTGCCGAGGGCCGAGGTCACCGCCTCGCCCGAACGCGCCCGCGAGATCGCCCGCGCACTCGGCGGACGCGCCGTGGTCAAGGCGCAGGTGAAGACCGGCGGGCGGGGCAGGGCGGGCGGAGTGCGGCTCGCCGCCGACCCGGCCGCCGCCGAGGAAGCCGCCCGGCGCATTCTCGGCATGGACATCAAGGGCCACGCGGTCGGCACGGTCATGCTCGCCGAACCGGTCGACATCGAGCGCGAGTTCTACGTCTCCTACGTCCTGGACCGCGCCGCCGGCCGATTCGTCGCCATCGCCAGTGCCGAGGGCGGCATGGAGATCGAGGAAGTCGCGGCCGAGCGGCCCGAGGCCGTGGCCCGTATCCCCGTCGACCCGGCCGTGGGGGTGAACACGGCCACGGCGGTACGGATCGCGGACGCCGCCGGCCTGCCCCCGCAGACCGTCGACACCCTCGTACGGCTGTGGCAGGTACTGGTCCGCGAGGACGCCCTGCTCGTGGAGGTGAACCCGCTGGTCCGGACGGCCGACGGGAGGACGGTGGCACTCGACGGCAAAGTCACCCTCGACGACAACGCCCTCTTCCGCCAGGCGCGCTGGGGAGACGAACGGGCGGCCTCCGCTGACCCGCTGGAGGCGCGGGCCGCGGCCAAGGGCCTCAACTACGTCAAGCTCGACGGCGAGGTCGGCGTCGTCGGCAACGGCGCCGGACTGGTCATGTCGACGCTCGACGTGGTCGCCGGCTGCGGCGCCCGCCCCGCGAACTTCCTCGACATCGGCGGCGGCGCCTCCGCACGCGTCATGGCAGACGGGCTGGCGGTCGTCCTCTCCGACCCGGCCGTGAAGTCCGTCCTGGTCAACGTCTTCGGCGGCATCACCGCCTGCGACGCGGTCGCCGACGGCATCGTCCGGGCCCTGGAGGAGGTCCGGCCGACCAAACCGATCGTCGTGCGCCTCGACGGCAACAACGCCGCGCGCGGCCGGGCCGTCCTCGATGCCCACGCGCATCCGCTGGTCGAACAGGCCACCACCATGGACGGCGCCGCCCGCCGTGCCGCCCGACTCGCCACCGCGGCGTGAGGAGACGAACCGACATGGCGATCTATCTCACCAAGGAGAGCAGGGTCCTCGTCCAGGGCATGACCGGAGCCGAGGGCATGAGGCACACCCGACGCATGCTGGCCGCCGGCACCGACGTGGTCGGCGGCGTCAACCCGCGCAAGGCCGGCCGCACCGTGAACTTCGACGAACGGGCCGTACCCGTGTTCGGCTCGGTGCACGAAGGGATGGAGCACACCGGCGCGGACGTCACCGTGGTCTTCGTCCCTCCCGCCTTCGCGAAGACCGCGGTCGTCGAGGCCGCCGACGCCGGCATCGGCCTCGCCGTCGTCATCACCGAGGGCATCCCCGTCCACGACTCCGTCGCCTTCACCGCGTACGCCAGGACCAGGGGCACCCGGGTCATCGGCCCCAACTGCCCCGGCCTGATCAGCCCCGGCCAGTCCAACGCCGGGATCATCCCGCCCGACATCACCAAACCCGGCCCCATCGGCCTGGTCTCCAAGTCGGGCACGCTCACCTACCAGCTCATGCACGAACTGCGCGACACCGGCTTCACCACCTGCGTCGGCATCGGCGGCGACCCGGTCACGGGCACCACCCACACCGACTGCCTCGCCGCCTTCCAGGACGACCCCGACACCGAACTGATCGTCCTCATCGGCGAGATCGGCGGCGACGCCGAGGAACGCGCCGCGGCCTACATCCGCGACCACGTCACCAAGCCGGTCGTCGGCTACGTCGCCGGATTCACCGCACCCGAGGGGCGGACCATGGGACACGCCGGCGCCATCGTCTCCGGATCCTCGGGGACGGCCCGGGCCAAGAAGGAGGCGCTGGAGGCGGCCGGCGTACGCGTCGGCTCCACCCCGACCGAGA
The DNA here is from genome assembly GCF_046628145.1 of Streptomyces mutabilis. NCBI lineage: Bacteria > Bacillati > Actinomycetota > Actinomycetes > Kitasatosporales > Streptomycetaceae > Streptomyces > Streptomyces mutabilis. The sequence goes on from NZ_CP176874.1 coordinate 6,643,290, forward strand.
CGGCACGGCACGTCCTCGCCGTACTCGGCGGCGAGGACGGGGACGGAGTCCGCGCATGACGACACGACGCACCGGCACGACGACCGACGCCGAGGGCCCCGCCGCCCTCACCCTCAAGTCCGGCACTTCCTGGGCCGACGCCTGGCAGCGCTGCGTCACCGCCGCCCCCGAGGCGTTCCGGGACGACCGCGTCCTCAACCTCTGGGACGCCAGGTGGCAGGCCGACGGCCGGGTCCTCCCCGCCACCAGCCCCGTCGACGGCACGCCGATCGCCGGCCCGCCCCGGCTGGACCGGGCCACGGCCCACAAAGCCGTACGCGCCGCGCTCGACCAGCACCGCGCCTGGCGCCACGTCCCCCTGCCCGAACGCCGCGCCCGCGTCGCCGCCGCCCTCGACACCCTCGCCCACCACCGCGAACTCCTCGCGCTGCTGCTCGTCCGGGAGATCGGCAAGCCCTGGCGGCTCGCTCAGGCCGACGTCGACCGGGCGGTGGACGGCGTGCGCTGGTACGCCGACGGCATCGACACCATGCTCGACGGGCGGGCCCCGCTGGACGGCCCGGTCTCGAACATCGCGAGCTGGAACTACCCGATGAGCGTGCTCGTTCACGCATTGCTGGTACAGGCCCTGGCGGGCAACGCGGTCATCGCCAAGACCCCGACCGACGGCGGTGTCGCCTGCCTCACCCTGGCCTGCGCACTCGCCGCCCGCGAGGGCATCCCCGTCACCCTCGTCAGCGGCAGTGGAGGCGAGCTGTCCCAGGCGCTGGTCCGGGCGCCCGAGATCGGCTGCGTCTCCTTCGTCGGCGGCCGGGACACCGGTGCCGCCGTCGCCACGGCCGTCGCCGACCTCGGCAAACGGCACATCCTCGAACAGGAAGGACTCAACACCTGGGGCATCTGGAACTTCACGGACTGGGACACGCTCACCGCGGTCGTCCCCAAGCTCTTCGACTACGGCAAGCAACGCTGTACCGCCTACCCGCGCTTCGTCGTCCAGCGGCAGCTGTTCGACGCCTTCCTCGCGGCCTACCTCCCGGCGGTCCGCACACTGCGCGTCGGCCACCCGCTCGCCGTCGCCGCGCCGGACGACCCGTACCCGGAGCTGGACTTCGGACCGGTGATCAACGCGGCCAAGGCCAAGGAGCTGCGGGACCAGGTCGCCGAGGCCGTCGACCGCGGCGCCGTACCCCTGCACCGCGGCAGCGCGTCCGACGCACGGTTCCTGCCCGGCCAGGACACCTCCGCCTACGTCCAGCCGGTCACCCTCCTGAACCCGCCCCGGTCCTCACCGCTGCACCACGCCGAACCGTTCGGCCCGGTCGACACCGTCGTCCTCGTCGACACCGAGGCCGAGCTGCTCGCCGCGATGAACGCCTCCAACGGCGCGCTGGTCGCCACGCTCTCCACGGACGACCGGGCGACGTACGACAGGCTGGCGCCGCAGATCCGCGCGTTCAAGGTCGGTCACGGCGTGCCCCGCTCCCGCGGCGACCGCGACGAACTGTTCGGCGGGCACGGGGCCTCCTGGCGCGGCGCCTTCGTCGGCGGCGAGCTGCTGGTGCGCGCCGTCACCAAGGGACCGGCCGGGGAGCGGCTGCCCGGGAACTTCCCGGACCACCACCTCATGCCGTGACGGCCACCTCGCCCTTCCGCGAGGGACGTCCGCCGGTCAGCCGATGCCCTGCCGGTCCGGTGACAGGGCGAAGGCCCGGTCCGCCGGCGTCGGCGCGACCCGCTCGACGGCCTGCTGCAGCAGCTCGCGGTGGCGCCGCAGCGGTTCGCGCCGCTCCGGCGGGGCGAGCAGCAACAGGTCGTCGAGACCGGCCAGCATCCGCCGCGTGACCTGCGGAGACCCCACGGCGCAGGCCCGCACCTCGGCGAAACCGAGGTCCACCAGCTCCGTCCAGCCCGGCACGGGCTGCACCAGCCGGACGGCACCGCGCCGGTCCCGGTGCACGGCGGCGTCCAGCGGCCGGCGGGAGAGGGCGGCCAGGATCTGCACGATCCGGTCCAGGGCCTGGACGGCGGTCGTGGGGTCGTTGACCGCGCTGGACAGGGCTCGCAGCGCGATGTCCGACAGCTGGCGCAGTCCGAGCCCGAGGTCCTGGTGGAAGGTGCGCTCCACCCCCACGCTCAGGGCGTACCGCAGCACCCGGCGCGGTGGCGCCTGCCCGCCGTGCACCGCCAGGACCGGAGTCCCGGGCACCAGGAAGTCACCGATGCGGGGGACCAGCCGCAGCACCACCCCGTGCTTGCGGGCCACCCGCACCAAGCGTGCGATGTGCACGTCCCGCAGCACACCCGCCTGCGCGTCGTGGGCGACCCACGCGGTCACCGGCCCGAGACCCGGCACCCGCCCGCCGTCCGCCGGGGCCGGCACCCCCTCGGCGTCCGCCGGGGCCGGCATCAGCGCCGCCGCCCGGAAGGACTCCGCGGCGATCCGGGCGATCACATGACTGACCCGCATCAGACGCAGCGTCCCGTTCACGTACATCACGAACAACAGCAGGCTCAGTGCGACCATGACGAGCGTGAGCACCGACTGCACCAGCGGGACGGAGGTCGTGACCCGGGGATCGGGGGTGCTGTCGTAGCTGGTCAGGACGAGCAGCGTCAGCACGAAGGTGGCGAGGAAGACGGCGAAGGTCGCCTTCGTGATCCGGCTGCGCACGAAGAGCCGCACCACCCGCGGGGTGAACTGCCCGCTCGCCATCTGCACGGCCACCAGCGAGATGCTGAACACCACACCGATGAACGTCATCATCGCCGAGCCGACCGCGGACACCACCGTCTTCGCGTCGTCCGCGAACCGCAGCAGCTCGGCGACCGTCCCGTAGTCACCGTCGTCCTGCAACGACCGGACGAGAGCGGCGTCGAGCTCCTGGGCCACCAGCCACACCACGAAGACGCCCACCATGGCCGCGGTGGGCGCGAACCAGAACGTGTCCCGCAGATGCTCCCTGAGCGGCGACAACGCGCGCGGCCGACGACGCGGAAGCGGGCTCCGGGTAACCGTCCAGTCACTCATGGTGCGACCTTAGGCGCAATGGGGCCGTCGGCCCCGGACCGGCGCTCAGGGGAAGGAAACGCAGGTGAAAGGCACTGCGAAACCTTGGTATGGTTGTCCATGTCGCCGCGAGGGAAAGCCCGCGCAGGCGGCAGACACCTAGTCCGGGTGGCGGAATGGCAGACGCGCTAGCTTGAGGTGCTAGTGCCCTTTATCGGGCGTGGGGGTTCAAGTCCCCCCTCGGACACAGAGCAGGTCGAGCGAGATGCCGACCGGGAGAGATCCCGGTCGGCATCTCGCGTTGTGCGGCGGTACGCGGCGGTGTGTCGAGCCCCGTGCGGGGTGCCGAAAATGCGCTGCGGAACCCCTCCCGGCTTCCCTACACTCACCACGACATCGAGATCGAGTGAGGGGAGCCGGGCCGTGCGCATCCGCACCGCTGCCGTCGTTCCCCCGTCCCGGTACGAGGTGATCCTCGTGTCTCCGGCGGTCCGGTGTCCGCAGCGCGGCCGGCACCGGAAGCCCGCGACGAGCAGCTGACGAGCAACGAGCACCGAGCAACGAACATCGAGAGACCGCTCCCGCCGCCGTGCGGCGAGCCCTCGTCTCGTTCCGTCCTCCTCCTCCCGGGAATCGCGCCGCCCTGCTCACACACCAGCGAAAGGCCACGGGCCGTGCGCACCGACACAAACCCCCTCACCGCCGTCCGCAACCTGGGCATCCTCGCCCACGTCGACGCCGGCAAGACCACCGTCACCGAGCGGATCCTCTACACCACCGGCACCACCCACAAGCGCGGCGAGGTCCACGACGGCACGACCGTCACGGACTTCGACCCGCAGGAGCGCGACCGCGGCATCACCATCTTCGCCGCGGCCGTCAGCTGCTCCTGGGACGGCCACCGGATCAACCTGATCGACACCCCGGGGCACGTCGACTTCGCCGACGAGGTCGAGCGCTCCCTGCGCGTGCTGGACGGCGCGGTCGCCGTGTTCGACGCCGTCGCGGGCGTGGAGCCGCAGAGCGAGTCCGTGTGGCGGCAGGCCGACCGGCACGGGGTGCCGAGGATCGCGTTCGTCAACAAGATGGACCGCGCCGGCGCCGACCTCGACACCGCGGTCGACTCGATCCGGGAGCGCCTGCACCCGGTGCCCCTGGTCGTGCAACTGCCGATCGGTGCCGAGGACGCCTTCACCGGCGTCGTCGACCTGCTGCGCATGCGCGCCCTGGTGTGGACGGACGGCGAGGAGACCGCCGAGGAGGGCCCGGTGCCCGACGCCCTTCGGGAGGAGGCGGCCCGCAGGCGGCGACTGCTGGAGGAGGCGGTGGCGGAACGGCACCCGGCCGCGCTGGAGGAGTTCTGCGACCGGGAGACGCTCAGCGCGGCCACCCTCGCCGGCGCCCTGCGCGACCTGACCCGCGCCGGCGACGGCGTGGTGGTGCTGTGCGGCTCGGCCTACCGCAACCGCGGTGTCGAACCGCTGCTGGACGCCGTGGTGGCGTACCTGCCCTCGCCGCTGGACGTACCGGCGGTACGCGGCACACACGACGGCACGGAGCAGGAACGGCCCGCCGACCCGGCGGCGCCGATGGCGGCACTGGCGTTCAAGGTGAACGCCACCCCGACAGGACGGCTGACGTACCTGCGGGTGTACTCGGGCACGATCGAGAAGGGAGACACCGTGCGGGACACGGGCACCGGACGCACCGAGCGCGTCGGCCGCCTCCTGCGGGTACGGGCCGACCGCCACGACCCGCTGGAACGCGCGGTGGCCGGGGACATCGTCGCGGTGGTCGGGCTGAAGACCGCCCGCGCCGGTTCCACCCTGTGCGCGCCCGGCGCCCCGCTCGTCCTGGAGCCTCCGGGCGTCGCCGAGCCGGTCGTGCACGTCGCGGTGGAGGCCCGGCGCGCCACCGACACGGACCGGCTGGCCTCGGCGCTGGCACGGCTGACCGAGGAGGACCCCTCGCTGGCCGTCCGGACCGACCCGGAGACCGGGCAGACCGTCCTGTCGGGCATGGGTGAACTGCACCTGGAGGTCGCGGTGGAGCGGGTACGCCGTGAGCACGGCCTCGAGGTCACCGTCGGGCGACCGGGCGTGGCCTACCGCGAGACGGTCGGCGAGGGCGTGACCGGCTTCGTGTACCGGCACGTCAAGCAGGACGGTGGGTCCGGGCAGTTCGCGCATGTCGTCCTCGACGTGGAGCCGTTGGCGGAAGGCGGTTTCGAGTTCCGTTCCACGGTGGTCGGCGGGCGCGTGCCCCAGGAGTTCGTGCGGGCCGTCGAGGTGGGCTGCAGGGACGCCCTGGCCGAGGGCCCCCTCGGCGGGCATCCGGTGACCGGCCTCCGGGTCACGCTCACCGACGGCCAGACCCATGTGAAGGACTCCTCGGACACGGCCTTCCGCACCGCCGGCCGGTTCGGTCTCCGCGACGCCCTGCGCGTCTCGGAGATGGTCCTGCTGGAACCGGTCGTCGAGGTCACGGTCACCGTGCCCGAGGACGCGGTCGGCGGCGTGCTGGGGGACCTCGCCGCCCGCCGCGGCCGGGTCACCGGTTCCGACACGCGGGGCGGTGCGGCGGTCGTCACGGCCACCGTGCCGCTGGCCGAACTGTTCGGCTACGCGACCCGGCTGCGCAGCCGCACCCAGGGCCGCGGCACGTTCACGGCCCGCCCGACCGGCTACGCCCCGGCGCCGTCCGCGGTGCCGGCGCGGTAGGGCACGGGGCTGTCTCCGCCTGATCCCGGGCGGGGGCAGCCCCCGGGTCCGCTCAGGGCACCGGCAACGGGCGCGGGCTGTCGAAGCCCCGGAGAGGAATACGACGGCCCGCGCCCGCGGGTTTGGATGCTCAGCCGGTGGCCGGCCTTCCCACGCCGAGCAGCGCGGGAAGGCCGGCGGGCACATGGCGGGTGCGGCCGGTACCGAAGCCCGGCCGGCCCGCCGCCCGTACGTCACCCGCCCGCCAGAAGCGCCTCGAGCGCCACCGACGTCGCGGGGTGACGGCTCGGCAGCGAGGCCCCCGGCGATCGGGCGCCGCCCGCCCGCGCCGCCCACTCCCCGTCGCAGCCGAGCAGCTCCGCCACCGCGTCGCAGGTCGCCGGATGGGCGGCCAGCAGCTCGACTCCCGACCGCGCCGCTCCCACCGGGCCCCCGGGGCGCGCCCACCCCTCGGTGCAGCCCAGCAGGTCGGCCACCGCGTCGCAGGTAGCCGGGTGCGCCGGAAGCAGCTCCGCCCCCCGGCGGCCGACGTCGGCCCGCACGGCCCCGGACGTCGCCACGGGCGCCCGCCACGGCGGCACCCACGCGTCCAGCGCCTCCAGCCGGCCGGGGAAGATCCGCCCGGCCTCGCGGATCAGCAGCGGGGCGAGATCCGCGGCGCCGGACCGCAGGGTCGTGATCAGCAGCGGCAGCCACGGCAGCAGCACCGCGTCCGGCAGCCGCCCAAATGCGTTCGACACCGCCTCCACGACCACGTCCGCCAGCCCCGGCACGGGCTCCAGCGCATGGACGAAGCCGCTGAGGTAGCGCGGATAGGAAGGCACCACCAGGGGGTTGTCCAGCAGCTCGTCGCACCGGGCCCGCAGCTCGGCCCGCGACAGCGTGCCCAGCTGCACCTGCGCCGCCCACAGCAGGGCCGTCTTGGACGGGTCCTCGGGATGCGACTGGGCGACCGCCAGCTCCAGCTGCGCCCGGTCGCAGCCGAGCGACAGAGCAAGGCTCTCCATGCTGAACAGGAAGCCCAGCATCGCCGCGACCTGCCCGACCGTCGCGTCCTCGTCCCGGAACGCCGTCGGCAGCAGCGTGCAGTAGTGCGCGTACCCGGTCTTGACGAACGACTCGATCCACGCCGGCAGCACCGGCTCGCTGGTCCGGTAGTACGCCAGCAAGGCCCGCACCCGCCGCAGCACCTGAGGGGCGCCGTCGACGCTGCGTTCGGTGGCGAGCACCTTCAGCGCGTGGGTACCGAGCTCGTCGGCGAGGCGCCGGCTGCCCAGGTACAGGGTCGCGTCCTCCACGGCGGCCAGCACGGTCGCCGTCGTCGCCCGCGGCCCGTAGGCGTCGCGCCGCAGCCGCTGCTCCAGGACCTGCTCGATGCTGACGCCCTCGTAGCCGAGCTCGATGAGCGCCCGCTGGTGGGTGCCGAGCGCCACGTCCCAGGACTCCTGGATGGACCGCTCGCCGAGCTTCCGCTCGCCCATGATCGGCCGCGCCGCACCGTGCGGCATCAGGCGCCGCAGCATCCACAGCACATCGGAACACGCCTGAAGCTCCGGCCGCGACGCCATGTCGAGCAGCGCCCGCTGCACACCTCGCTGCTGGAGCTTCAGCCCGAGCGGCGCCAGCCGGTCGTGCACGTCGCGGGCGAGCGGCGGCAGCGCCTCGTAGCCGACCTGGCCGATCCGGTCGCCGCCCATCATGATCTCGACGAGCCGCCGCACGTCCCGCCGCCCGGGCACGACGTCCTTCTCGATGCACGTGACCGCCGCGTCCTGGAAGTCGTACGGCGTCGGCTTGGCCCGGTCCCGCATGCCGGCGAGCAGGATCGACGTCTCGAAGACCGCGATGGCGTCGGCGGTGGAGGCGAGGTACCCGTTGCGCCGGGCGGCGCGCACGATGTCCACGGACCAGCCGAGCAGTTCCGCCTCGTCCAGCGTGTCGATCACGGGCGGCCTGCGCAGGAACCCGGACAGCCGGTCCCCGGCGGCGGAGTCCGCCGCCGGGACGGAGGAGACGTCGGCCCGCTGAGCCGTAGCGGCCTTCTTCGCGGGGCGCTTCTTCCCACCCGTCTGACCCGCCAGCCGGTACGGCTGCACACGCGTGCGCTTGAGGCTCTTCGCCCACTCCGTCGCCGCGATCGACACCGAGCCGGCCGCGAGGCCGAACTGCGCCTCGATCGCCGCGTGACTGGACGGGATCAGCCCGTACTGCCAGGTGGTGCCGGAACGCGGCGAGACGGTGAACGTGTCGCTGCCGTCCACACCGAACTCCGCCACCCGGCTGGCCGCGTGGAAGGCCCCGCACACGTACAGCGCGTCCGCCGGATCGGTCCCCGTCGCGTCCATGTGCTCACGCATCCGGGTCCACATGTACCGCTCGCGGTCCTCGTCCACCCGGACCCGGGCCCCGTCACCGGGGGCGAGCCGCCGGAAGAGGCTGCCGATGAGGAACATGACCTGGCGGTAGGTGTCGTGGTCGGCCGCGCCGTCACCGAGCGGCACCTCGACGTACTGGTGCCACCACTCCGACCAGTGCCGCACCTTGCCGTGGCGCAGCAGGTGCTCCTCCAGCTCGGCGAAGCGCGGACGCAGGTCGCCGATCTCGACGCCGACGGCCTCGCCGTGCAGCGCGGCCTCGGGCTCCTCCGGGGCCTCGGCATCCTCGGTGGCCCTCTCACCCCTGTTGTCCCACTGGAAGACGTGGTCCGCCGACCGGTCGACGAGGACCAGCTCCACTCCCGGGGTGTCGAGGGCGTATGCGATGGCCTGGTACTCGGCGGACGCCTCGGTGATCGGCGCGACGACCGACAACGGCGCCCACTCCTGCGGGAAGCCGTCGACGTCACCGGCGAACGCCTGCACGGCCACCGGCAGCCGGCAGTTGCGCAGCTCGGTCAGCAGCGGCGCCATGTCCTCGCACAGCTCCAGGTACACCACCTTGGGCTGCTTCTCCCGCAGCCGGCGGGCCATGGCGGTCGCCGAGGCGGGGGAGTGGTGGCAGACGGGGAATATCTCCAGCGGCTCGCGCACCGCGCGGTCGACGTCGTCGACCAGCCCGAGGAGGATGTCCTCCAGCGCGTCCCGCCCGCCCGCGAAGGCCGCAGCGGCCTCCTGCAACTGCCCGCGGAGCGCCGCGAACGACGTGCTCTCCTGGGGCCCGCTCATGACAGCGTGGCGATCGCGTCGCGGCCGCCCTCCAGGAACTCGGGCCAGGAGCCGCCCTCCTCCTTGCTGCGCGGCTCGACGACGCCGTGCAGGTACTTGTTGAGGATGGCCAGGTCCTCGGGCTCGCGGCGGGTGAGGGAGCCGACCAGCGAGGAGGCGAGCGTACGGGCGGTCAGGGCGCGCTCGCCGAAGAAGTTGCTGTGCAGGACGGCGTCCTCCAGCACACCGATCTGCTCGGCGGTGGACAGCGCGGACTCCAGCTTCTCGTCGTCGCTGCCGGCCGCGGCGGCGGAGGCGCGCAGGTCGGCGAAGCTCTGCAGGAGCACGTCGAGGAGGGTCGGCGGCACGTCCAGGTCGATGGAGTGCCGGCGCAGCAGTTCCTCGGTGCGGAAGCGGACGATCTCCGCCTCGCTCTTCTTGTTCGTCACGACCGGGATGCGCACGAAGTTGAATCGGCGCTTGAGCGCGGACGACAGGTCGTTGACGCCCCGGTCGCGGCTGTTGGCCGTGGCGATGATCGAGAAGCCGGGCTTGGCGAAGACGATGTTGTCGTCACCGCTTCCGCTCTCCAGTTCGGGCACGGAGATGTACTTCTCGGAGAGGATCGAGATCAACGCGTCCTGGACGTCACTGGTCGACCGGGTCAGCTCCTCGAAGCGGCCGATGGAACCGGCCTCCATCGCGGTCATGATCGGCGAGGGGATCATCGACTCGCGCGACTGCCCCTTGGCGATCACCATGGAGACGTTCCAGGAGTACTTGATGTGGTCCTCGGTGGTGCCGGCCGTGCCCTGAACCACCAGCGTGGAGTTGCGGCAGATCGCGGCGGACAGCAGCTCGGCCAGCCAGCTCTTGCCGGTACCGGGGTCGCCGATGAGCAGCAGCCCGCGGTCGGAGGCGAGGGTGACGATCGACCGCTCCACGAAACTGCGGTCACCGAACCACTTCTGCGAGACCTCCCGGTCCAGGCCGTCAGCGCGCTCGGAGCCGAGGATGAACAGACGGACCATCTTCGGCGACAGGCGCCACGAGAACGGCTTGGGGTTGTCGTCGATCGACTCCAGCCAGTCGAGTTCCTCCGCGTACTTGATCTCGGCGGGCGCGCGCAGCAGGTCGGACATGAGGTGAAGGGCCTTTCCGTACGGTGATCACTACGAGGTGAGAGAGCTGTACTCGGTGATCAGGTGAGAAACGTCTTGAGTTCGTGCACGAGCTTCTTGATGTGACCGGAGATCACCGGCGCGCCCAGGTCCTTGAACCGCTCCCGGAACCACGGGTTGACGCTGCCGCGCCCGGAGCTGGTCACCGATCCGACCGGGATGAACTTGGCCCCGGAGCGGTGAACGGCGGCCATGCTGTCGAACAGCTCCTGGTGCCGCCACTCGTAGAAGTCGGAGATCCACACCACGACGGTGTTGCGCGGCTCGGCGATCTTCGGCTGGGCGAGCGCCATGGCGACCGTGCCGTCGGTGCCGCCGCCGAGCTTGGTGCGCAGCAGCGTCTCGAACGGGTCGTGCGCCCACGGCGTGAGATCCAGTGCCTGCGTGTCGTATGCGATCAGGTGGACGTCCACCTTCGGCAACCCGGCGAAGATCGACGCCAGGATGGTGCAGTTGACCATCGAGTCGACCATCGACCCCGACTGGTCCACGACGACGATCAGCCGCTGGGGCGTCGTCTTGCGGCTGGTGTGCCGGTAGTAGAGACGGTCGACGTAGAGCCGCTCCTCCTCCGGACTCCAGTTGGTGAGGTTCTTCCAGATGGTGCGGTCGATGTCGAGGTTGCGGAAGACCCGCTTGGGCGGGACGGACCGGTCCAGCTCGCCCACCGTGGACTTCTCCACCTGGGTGCGCAGCACCTCGGTGACCTCGTCGACGTAACGCCGGATCAGCGCCTTGGCGTTGGCGAGGGCCACACCTGAGAGGTTGTCCTTGTCCCGCAGCAACTGCTCGATGAGGGACATGCTCGGCGTCAGCCGCGCCGCCAGCGCGGGATCGGCCAGCACCTCGCGCAGGTGCATGCGCTTGACGAGCCCGGCCTCGATGGAACCGAGTTCCGGGCCGATCGCGGGGATCAGCCGGCTGAGGTCGGGAGCGGGCCCGCCGACACCGGTGCCTGTCGGACTGACACCGCCACCGGCTCCGGCCCGGCCCGCGCTGCCCCGCCCGCCCCGCAGCTCGCCGGGCCGGCAGCCGAGGGCACGCTCGAACCACTCGGCGTCGGACTGCCAGCGGGCCAGCTGCTCGGCGGTGACGGTGCCGGAACCGGAGGCGAACACGTTCAGCAGCACCTTCGACGCCAGCGCCGCCCGCCGCACTTCGGCGGCGCGGTCACGGTCGCCGTCCTCCTCCGGCGCGGGCGTCATCAGCCCGTCGAACTCCGGGGCCAGTTCCGGATGCCGCTGCACGACGGAGTCGACCGACGTCCCCGGGTCGAGCAGGGCGGACGGCAGACCGATGTCCTCGACGACGGCGAGACTCGCCGACTCGAGAGCGGGCTGCTCCTCGTGGTCGAAGAGCCGGGCGAGCAGGCGCCAGTAGAGGACCTGCCGACGGTTGTCGTTCGCGTCGGGAACGTCGGCACCGGTCTCGGATCCGGCGCCGAAGCGTGAGCTGTGTTCCGCGTTCTGGTGGGTCGTCATTTGCGCAGCAGCTTCCCCGCGCGTTCGCGCAGCACCTTGACGGCGTCGGTGGCGGCCTTCTCGGCCCGCACCCCCGCCTTGTCGGTCGTGCCCCCGGCCCAGGCCCCGGCGTGCACGGCGACGGCCTTCTTCCGCACGGTCCGCTCGACGGCGAGCGGCTGGAGCAGGAAGCGCCCGGCATCCCAGCGCAGCAACCCGAGGCAGGCCCCCGACGAGGCCACGGCCTCCGCAGTGAGCGGCCCGGCGGCGGGCACCCGGTCGGTGTCGACGCCGATACGGCACCCGGCGACCTCGAACACGGCCCCGCCGTCCCCTTCTTCCTCTTCCTCCACGCCGTACCCCTCCAGCAGGACGGGCACCGCGATCCGGGCCGGATGCCGGTCGAGCGGGGACACGGCGGACGCGGCGGCGGCCGGCAGCGCCACCCGGGCGGTGACGAACGCGTCGGCGGGCTCGCCGGGCCGCGCCCGGCCGTCGTCCCATATCAGGTCGCCCTCGGCGGTGACGGGCATCGCGTCGAGTTCCATGGAGCGGCCCTCGCTCACGGCGGCCAGCAGCGACATGTGCGGCCGCAGCAACTGCCACAGACCGGCCCCGACGACCGTGTCCGGCTTCGGCGCGGACACCGAGGCCCGCACCAGCCGTGACGCACCCCCGTCGGAGGGCTCGAACACCGCGTGCACCTGCGCCTGAACGGCGGTGGCGTGCTCCTGCACATCGACACCGAGCGGAAGCAGACGGCCGGTCACCTCGCCCACCGCGGGCGCGGAGCCCGCCCCGGGCAACGTCAACAGCATGGCCCGCGACCACAGGTCCGCCCACCGCCGTACCGGCACCCGCTCCAGGGACGCCCCGGGACAGGACGCGGCAAGCTCGGCGGCGAAGCCGTCGAGGAGCGTCGCGAGCCGACGCAGCGCCGGGTCGGGCAGCATCGCGGAGACGACGGGCGAGGCCCCGCCGACGAGTTCGTGGTCCATGCCCTGCCAGCCGGCTCGCGCCAGGTCGCACAGCCAACTGCGGGCGGCGGCACACAGGTTCGCCGCGTGCTCCTCACCGGCGACCGGGCCCCCGGCCTCATCGGCTGCCGCCGGCCTGCCGGTGGCCTCCTCCACCCGTGCGGTGAGCGCGTCGTGCACGGACCCGAGCAACGCCGTACGGGCGGCGGCGAGCGCGACGAAGTGTCCCTCGTCACCGGCCCCGGCGGCCGTCTTGTCGGCGGCCTCGGCGACCCGTGAGGCGAGCGGCGTCCCCGCGACGGCGTCGGCGAGCCCGGCCAGCCCCCCGGCCTGGCCGGGCTGCGGACGCAGCAGTCCACCCACGAGAGCGGCGTCGAAACCGTCCACGGCGGCAAGGGCCTCGTCGAGCCCGTCCACGGCGTCGGAAAGCAGATCGGCACGCATCAGGCCGCCACCGCCCCGGTCGTCGGGAACCACTGCATCTCCGGCAACGGATCAGTGCTCGCCGGAAGTTCGAGATAGGCGAGATGCCGCAGGAACCGACTGAACACCTGCGCCGCCGCGGAACCGTCGCCCGGCCCGGGCCGCGAGCCCGTCATGACGGACGTGAGGGCGTGTGCGTCGGCGGCGCCCTCGGCGTCGACCTTCAGATAGCGGGCCACCCGCTCGGCCCCGTACTGCAGCACGGCCTCACCGACGAGCGCCCGGATGTGATTGCAGAACGAGCCGCGCGCCCCGCCGCACGGACGGTTGTTGTTGGTACTGCACGCATACGCGTACGACCCCGCGGCGACCGACGACACGTACACGCGCCCGATGTCCGAACCGCTGGACACCACACCCTGCAACCGCCCGTCGGCCAACTCGACGAACGGCACCTTGGCGAGCTTCCTCGGCCGCGCGGACGGCACCACCCGCGCCGTGCTCGACTTCTCCCGGACCGACAACGCACCATCTCCCATGCATGCGAAGGGGTAGTTCACGCCACCTCGGCGGAACGAGATCGAATCTATCGGCGACCACTGACAACGGCCTCCGCGTCCGCCGCCGCGCTCTTGACGGCAGCTCGGAACCGGTCGCTACTTGTGCAGTGGGCGTTGGGCGGTTGTCCACTTCTGTGTCAGCAGAGAGCGGAGAGGATGGCGCATGTTCGTCACCGGTCCACGATCCAGGCGGTGCAGATGAAGAAGAGACTGTGCGGTGCGGGCGCCGCTTTCGGCGTCCTCGGCGTCCTCGTCACGGTGGGCGCACCGCCGGCACAGGCCTCCCCGCCAGGACCCCAGCCGACTCGGCAGGCACTGCCCCTCGGCCCCGCCGACCTCACCGAGACCCGTACCGTCACCACCCTCCAGCCCGGCGTGACGCTCACCCGCATCGTGCGGGGCGGCGGCGAGAGCCCCGACCCGGCCCTGCACTGGACGGTCGAGGTCTCCATCCCCGGCGGCGACACCTCCCCGGACCCCGACGCGCCGCCGACCGCCCTGAAGGACCGGGCGAGCGCCGACGAACTGACCGCCGAGCTGAAGGCGCGGGGCTTCCAGGCCCGCGCGGAGAAGGTCACCACACCACGCACGGCCGACTACGCGGGCGGCACCCTCGGCTGGCGGGTCCGCGTAGGGACGTTCGACTCGCAGTCCGCGGCGAACGCCGAGCGAACACGCCTGAGGACCGCCGGCCACGCGGGATCCGCCGTCTACACCGGCTGGGACGGAGTCGCCGACGCACGCGGCCCATGGCACGTGGACGTGCTCACCATCGACCCGCGCGAGTTCCGCGGCAGCCTCGACGCGTCGTACGGCCCGGACCTGGAGAACCGCGAAACGACCAGCGACCTGTCCACGCGGGCCGGCGCGACGGCCGCGGTCAACGCCGGCTTCTTCGTCCTCGACCCCAAGGCGGGCGCCCCGGGCGACCCGGCAGGCGTAGGCGTATACGACGGACGCCTCCTGAGCGAACCCGTCGCCGGCCGCCCCGGCCTGGTGCTCCACGACAACGGCCGCCGCACGGAGGTCACCCGCCTCACCTGGCAGGGCCGGGTCAGCACAGGAGCGACCTCCCTCCCCCTCAACGGCATCAACCGAGTACCGGGCCTGATCAGAAACTGCGGCGGCACCACGGGCGACGCCCCGACCTCCCTGCCCCTCCACGACGTCACCTGCACCAACCCCGACGAACTGGTCACCTTCACACCCGAGTACGGAAGCGGCACACCCACCGGCGAGGGCCTGGAAGCCGTACTGGACGCCCACGACCGGGTGACCGAACTGCGCTCCCCACGAGGCGGAACGCTCCCGCCCGGCGGCAGCTCTGTCCAGGCGACGGGCCGACGCGTCGCCGACCTGACAGCCCTGGCACACATCGGCGACCGCCTCCGGATCAGCACGACCCTCCTGGACGAACGAGGCCACCGCGTCTCGCCCACGCCGAAGACGGACATCCTCAACGCCGGCCCGGAACTCGTCCGCGACGGACGCCTGCACATCACCCCCGCCACCGACGGCATGGTCCACCCGGGCGACCCGAGCTGGTACTACGGCTGGGTCCACAAGCGCAACCCACGCACCCTGGCCGGCGTGGACGCGGCAGGCCGAACCGTCCTCGTCACGGCCGACGGCCGCAGCACCGAGTCACTCGGCCTGAGCATCGGCGAGAGCGCCGAGGTCGCGAAGTCCCTGGGCCTGCGCGACGCCGTCAACCTCGACGGCGGCGGCTCCACGACGATGGTGACCGACGGCACGGTGATCAACGACCCGTCCGACGCCGCCGGCGAACGCCCGGTGGGCGACGCACTACTGATCCTGCCCCGCAGGCACACCCACTGACGCCGACCGCCCCCCCCGCACGCAAGAACAGCACCGCAGCGAAGAACCGCAACCCACCACAGGGAGCCGCCGTGTTCGCGAACGTGCCCACCGCCCTGACCCTACGAGCCCGAGTACTGCTCGTCCTGGCCGTCCTGCTCGCCACCCTGACCCCCACCGCCCCGGCCCTGGCCGCCGCCCGCTCCTCCGGCTCCTCCCACGGCGCGGAGGTAGTAGCCGTCACCCAAGTCGCGGACCGGCAGCTCGACCTCTCGGTCCGCTCGCCGGCCCTCGGCGGCCGCACGGTCAAGGTCCGCCTCCTGACCCCCGACGGCTGGAACCCCCACGACCGGCGCCGACAGCACTGGCCGACCCTGTGGCTCCTCCACGGCTGCTGCGGCGACTACACGTCATGGACCGCAAAGACGGACGTGGCGCGAACCGAAGCGCTCCGCGACGTCCTCGTCGTCATGCCGGAGGCCGGCTGGAACGGCTGGTACAGCGACTGGTGGAACCACGGCCGGGGCGGCGACCCGGCCTGGGAGACCTTCCACACCAAGGAACTGCGCCACCTCCTCGAACGCGACTGGGGCGCCGGCCGCGACCGCGTCGTGGCGGGCCTGTCGATGGGCGGCCAGGGCTCCCTCCTCTACGCCGCCCGCCACCCGGGCATGTTCAAGGCCGCAGCCTCCTACTCCGGCTCGGCCCACCCCCTCCTCAACGACGAGTCGGTGGCCCGCATCATGGGCTTCTTCGCCGGCCAGAACAACGACCCCCTGCGCGTCTGGGGCGACCCGGTAGCCCAACGCCGCATCTGGGAGGCCCACGACCCCTTCCACCTCGCCAAGCGACTCCGCTCCATCCCGGTGTACCTGTCCTGCGGGGACGGGACGACGGGGCCGTTGGACGCGCCCGGCAGTACGAGCGCGTTGGAGGCGGACTTCGAGCGGCAGAATCTGGCGCTGGCGGAGGAGTTGCGCCGGGTGGGGGCTCGGCATCTGACGACCCACTTCTACGGTGCGGGCACGCACACCTGGGCGTACTGGGAGCGGGAGCTGCACGCTTCACTGCCGATGTTGCTGGGGGCGTTGAAGGCCGACGGCGACGACTGAACCGACTCTGCCACCGTTCGACGACGGCAACGCGCGGACAGCCCTGCTCATGCCGGGGGCCGTCCCCGCGCGAGGGCAGCGCGGCAGCGCGAGGTACGCCCGCTTCGCCGGACCACTCTCGCGCGTCTCCCCGGGGCCCTGACAGGATCTGTGCACCACGGTGTCGTCCTCCCCACAGGGCTGTGGCACGGTACAAGGGACGCGGTTCGTGAGGGGAGCAGGATGACTCGCAGGCGGATATGGACCGTTGCCGTGGTGGCGTTCGTGGCGGGCGCTGCGCTGGCGGTAGCGGTGATGACCGTGGCGGAGGACGAGTCACCCCCGGTGACGACCGCGGCAGCGAGCCCGGCGGTGTCGCAGGTGCCGGAGTCCCGGGCGGAATTGGTCGAGGCGTGGTCTGCCGAGCTCGAGCAGGCGGGCAAACAGCTGCCGGAGGGGTGGGAAGCGCTGACCACGGACGAGATCCGGGGCCGCTACGTGCACCAGCGGATGGTCAATGCCCCGAGTGCCGAGGACATCGACCCGGGCATGGAGCGCCGCGTGAACGACTAACGGGACGGACCCAGGCCAAGATGGCACCGGGCCCGCCTGGGTCCGTCTGCGTCCGCCGAGCGGATCAGTTCGCGTCGTTGATCGCGTTGATCACCGCTACGGCCTGGTCGCCGTGGTCGGACGAGTACAGGTGATCGTTGATCCGCTGGTCCTGGTCGTCGATGTCGACGTGGGAGTTGGCCCCGACGATCTCTCCCTCGGTGGTGGCCATGGGACCGCCGCTCGCGCCGGCTCCCATGTCGCAGTTCATCTCGAGCCGGTTGTCCAACGGGTTCCAGTTCATGGCGTCCACCACGTCACCGGTGCAGTAGAACTGCGTGTAGCCGTCCATGTCGGTGCGGTTGTAGCCCTCGCCGGGGAACCCGGAGTCGATGATGTCCGGCCAGTCCGAGCCGTACCCGAACTTGTAGCCGAGCGCGCCCACGGTGTCGGTCAGGTTCGTGTAGCCCGACGGGGCCCGGACGGTGAAGGCGGCCAGATCAGCCTCGTTGTAGTCCTTGTCCTGGGTCCACGCCTCCGGGGCGACGAACGACTGGGCGACCCACTCGCCCCATGGAGCGTCGTACTCGCCGGGGGTGTCGAGGCTTTCCTTGTACCCCGGGATGAAGAGCACCAGGTCGTAGAAGCCGTCCGATCCGCGTCCGTCGCCCGGGTGTACGCAGTGACCCGCCGTCCAGACGGTGTTCTTGCCGTCGGCGGCGATCGAGGCGCCGCTGCACCCGTGCTCCTCGCCGGCGTCGTCGATGTAGAGGATCTTGCCGACGACGATCGCGGGGGCGTTCTGCGGGAACGGGACTTCCTGCGCGACGGGCATCTCGGGGACGTCGGCTGCCGCCGCCATCGTCGACACGCCGGACTTCTTCGCGGGGAGGATCCGTGGAGCCTCAGCCGTCAGGTGGCTGGCGGAGGCCGAGCTCTTGGCCTTCTCTTCGTTCGCTTCGGCCGCCGCCTTGGCGAGCGCGGCGTCGCGGGCGACGCCTGCCTGGTCCTTCTTCTCGTTCGCCAGGGCGCGGGCGACTCTCTCGGGAGTCCAGAAGTCACGGACCTTCTGCGGATCGGTGGTCTGCTTGCCGATGGTCACGTCCGGTCCGGCGGGCGCGGGCTTCTCGTCCGCTGACGCGGTCGTGAGGGTGGCGGGTATCAGCGCCACCGCGAGCAGTAAGGCCGTGACAGCACTGCGAGTGCGGCGTATGTGCACTGGTCCAGTACCTTTCAGTTGACAGATCGTCACGTTCTGTCGCGCCCCGGTAGTGAACCATAATCACCGTATTGACCTGTGGACTCTCCGTGAACATCCTGTAGTTGACGCGCACGGGAGTCGGTCGCCGGTCGGTGCGGGGGTCTTGTCGGACCCGAGGATCAGCGCAACGGGACTCCCGGTCGCCGGGGGTCTCCCGCCTGGTCGCCGGCGACGGGGCGGCCGTCCATCCAGAGGCGGAAGCCGGGCGGGCCCCGATGAAGGTCCCTGTCGCGATCAGGGGAAGTGTCCGCCCGCAGCGAGCCGGTCGTCCACGTGGTCCGCCGGTCCTCTGCCGAGCTCTTCGGCCCGGTCGATCGAGGCAGTGCCGCCCGCAGTTGTCAGGGTGCAGGCGCCGTCCGCGCAGCTGCGATTCAGACGGCCGCGGGAGACGGTTTGCGCCAGACCGATCACCCAGCAGGTCGGGCAGCCGCGGAGGGCGACCAGGCCCAGGGGTGCGGCCAGCAGGGTGGCGGGGCCGGCGAAGGGCACCAGGGCGATCGATCCGGTGATCACTCCGAATCCCACAACACCGCGCAGCAGGTGCTGGAGGACGGAGGCGCTGGCGAAGTTCTCCTCCGCGCGGACGGGCTTGCCCGTTTCGGAGGTCTTCACGATCGTGTCTCTCCTTCGGCTGCTTCATCGGTCGCCAGGGCTTGCCGCAAAGCGGCCCGGGCGCGGTGGAGTCTCGATTTCATGGCCGCGTTGCTCAGGCCGAGCGACTGTGCGACGAGGCGGCCCGGATACCCCTGGACGTCTCTCATGATCAGGACCTGCCGCTGGTCACGGGGAAGACCGCTGACCGCGGCGGCGATCCGCTCGGCGTCCAGTCGTCGCAGCACCGAGGTCTCCGCGGACGGCACCGGTTCGCTGCCGGCCTCTTCCGTGACGGAGGCGGAGCGGGAGGTGAGCAGTCGTAGGTGCCGCAGGCATTCGTTGCGCACGATGCGGAACATCCAGGAGGCCAGGGCGCCGGATGCGCGGAGTGTGCCGATCTTCCGGTAGAGGATGATCAGCGCTTCCTGAGCCGCGTCCTCGGCATCCTGCGGTGTGGCGCACAAGGACAGAGCGAACCTGCGCACATGGGGCTGTGACTCCATGATCACAGCGGTCAGTGAGCTGATGTTGCCGTCCTGGGCCGCTTTGACCAGCCGATCGTCAGGCCAAGAAGGGTATCGACTCATGTGCTCTGCTCGTGTCCGGGGATCCGCCGTGTCGGCCGGTGCGGATCAACCACGGTTCCGGTTCCTCCGCTTGAGCAGTGTCACGCTGCACACGCAGACCAGCAGTACACCGGCCGCGGTGATGATCCCGATCATCATCTTTCGCTCCTCTCGGTACTCGCCGGCCCACGCGGCCGGTCCATGGACAAGAGGCGGCGGAGACGGAAAAGGATTCAGCGCCGTCGCGGCCGGCACCGGAGCGCGGTGCCCGTCCGTATCCGCCGGGCCCTGCATCGCCCGTACGGAATCCCTTGCTCTCGTTCACGGCCGAGCCGGCAGGCCAACGCCATCATGAGGCGCCGTGGTCCGCCTGGTTTCCGGCGGAGTGCCTCGCTCGCCGTGGGTGACGCCCACAGGAACGCACGGCCGAGGCGGGCCCGCATGACCGCGGGTGTGCTTCGACGACCTGCAATTGGTGCCGGTCCGAGCTGGATCACGCAGGCATCACAGTGCCCGTGGATCCGGACCGAACCGCAGGACGTCGAGCCGTAGACTTCGCCAGGGTTCGCCGACGGTGTCTGGCCGTCGCGCGCCCTTGCGGGGAGGAGATCGCATGCAGGGAACTTCGGACTCGACCGGCGTCGCCGAGCCCCAGGAGAACGGCCGGAGCACTACGGCCGACTCATCTGTGGAGGATGGTCCGACATCCGGCGCCGACAACGACTCGGCGGCGGCGTCGACGGTCCTGGTGGAGGTGCTCCCCGGGGTGGCCGTCGTCGCCGGTGAAGTTCCCCCGGAGCTGAAACCCGATCTGATCGACTTCGGGATCGTGCCGGCTGCCGACCGCAAGCAGATCTCCGCGGTCCTCGCCTCGATCGGGAACGCGGCGACCGTGGCCGGCAACCTCGGGAACGCGTTCGCTGGGGTGCAGGGGCTCTACAGGATCGGTGACACGGCTCAGGCCCTGTTGAAGAGCGGCGCGACGCTCGCCGTCAAGGACGGCGGAAACCTGGGGACGGTGATGCTTCCGGGCCGCTTCCTGCACCAGGCCCGCTTCTACCCCGTGAACGCCGTCAGCAAGACACAGACCGCGGCCTCGATCGGGCCGGCGCTGGCCATGGTCGGCCTTCAAATGATGCTGAGCGAGGTCTCGGGCATCGTCAGGACCAACCTCGCGGTGACAAACCAGGTCCTCACGACCATCCGCAAGGATCAGTGGGCCGAACTGACGGGGCTCGTCGCCGCCATCGATCGCGCGGTCGACCAGGCGCGAGAGATCGAATCCGTCCCGGCGTCCTTGTGGGACGACGTCGCAGGGAGTGGAGCGCTGCTGCAGAAGCAGCTCGAGCTCTTCCAAGGGAACGTGCGCGACCACGTCAGGCAGATCGGTCGGCTCGACGCGCGCAGCCACCGTGAGTATCTGCAGACGAACGCCGAGGCGATCGCCTTCGACGCCCACGCCCTCCTGTCCTCCCTCAAGGCATGGACCGGGTACCAGGCGCTCCGCGCCGCGAGGGCGAGAGCCGCCGGCCGCGAAGACGCGGCCGAGGCGCAGTACGCCGAGGTCATCGCGCGTGACACCCGCGCGGAGTTCGACTCCGTTCTCGCCGAGACGACGAGCCTCGTCGACGCGCTGACACGGGAGCTGCGCATCACCGCAGAGCTACCCGGCCCCGACAGCTGGCCGCTCCCGGGGAAGCGGAAGGAGGTGAAGGCGGCTCGCGAAACCTCCGCCCGCCTCCTGGAGGCGATCGAGCCGCTGGCCGACGCTCTCCGGCCACCGGCCCCTGTGCTCGAGACTCCCGGTGTCGTCTGCGCACCCGCGTCGCTGGAGCTCGAGCCGTACCTTCGCGTCCTGCGATGGTTCCTCGAGGACGGTGAGACCCTGCGTGTCCTCGGCTTCCCCGACCCGTTCGACGCTTTCGGTCCCATTTCCGCGATCCTCGGCGGAGCGAAGGAGAAGTTGGCGGCAGCGCGGGACAAGACCGCGGCAAGGGAACTGGTCGCTGTCACGGATCGCCGCATCATCACAGCCAGGACGAACGCCTTCCTCGAGCAGGGCGAGATCGGTCAAGACATTCCGATCGACCGAGTGCGATACGTCCGAGCAGCGAGCACGCAGGACAGAGGCGCTCGCTTGGCGATCGATCTCATCACGCGTGACGAGAACATCCGGTGGCTCTTCCACGCCGACACCGAGAAAGCGCAAGTGGACGCGCTCGCCGCCGTGCTCGCCGAGTCGATGACGATCCCCGACGGTGAACGAGAAGCGCTTAGTAAGCGGCTTCACGCCCCCATCGAGGCGGGCGGTGACGGCGACAGTACTGGCACGAAGGCTGCGAGGCCGGTTGGATCCGACGCCACGACCAGCGAAGTCGATTAGGAGCGCGGCCGCGGTGCCGGACTCGGAAGGAACACTCGGCGGCTTTGTCTCCCTTGAGGCACCCCGGAGAGCAGCGGAGCACATCGTGGAAACTCCAGCGTCTTGGCGTACTCAGAATGCTGCCCCCCACCTGACCAGCAGCAAGTCGCTATTGCGTACCATGTGCAAGTGCGCGAACGTGACTACAGCATCAGGACAGCAGCCCCGGCCGACCTGGACGCCGCCCGAGCCGTCATGCTCGACACCGTCTACCGGGACTTCGGCACCGGGTACGTCCCCCGTTGGCACGGCGACATCATTGACCTGGCCGGGGCGTACGTAACCCCCGCGCGGCACACCCTCCTCGTCGCCGTCGACGCGGAGGGCGAGGTCGTCGCCACCGCCGCCCTCGACTCCCGTGGCCCCGCGCACCCCCCGAACCCCCTGCACGTCGCCGAGAAGTACCCCTCGGGCGTGACCGCGCAGCTGCGCCGTGTGTACGTCAGGCCCGAGCATCGTCGGCGCGGCCTCGCCCGGCGGCTCGTCGACGAGCTGCTCGCCTTCGCCGCCGCGGACGGCGGGTACCGGGCCGTCTACCTGCACACCGACCCCGCCGTCACCGGGGCCGAGCCCTTCTGGCGGTCGCTCGCCAAGGTCGTGCACGACGAGCGGGAGGACGCCGGTGGCGGGCAGGGAATCGTGCACTTCGATGTGCCGATGGCGTGAGAGAGGACACGCGATCATGGAAATGATTGTCATGTAGGATCCTGTTCGCTGCCGCTCCAGTCCCGACCCCCTCCCCCCCCCCGCGCCACGCACGCACCCGACCGATCCGAGGACCATGCGCTCCCACCGCCCCTCCTGGCTGCTCGCCCCCTTCCTGCTCATCCCGCTGATAGCCGGCTGCTTCGCCTCCGGAGGTGGTGACGACTCCGGGTCCGGCGGGGAGGGAAGCGGCGACGGGGACAGGCTCCGCGTGGCCCTCGCCTTCCCGCCCGCCGAGAACCTCTCCCCGTACGGCGCCGACGCCACCCTCCTCAGCCGCCTCGGTGTCACCGAGGGCCTCACCGCCCTCGACGCCAACGGCTCCGCCGCCCCCGCGCTCGCC
Organism: Streptomyces mutabilis; assembly: GCF_046628145.1. Lineage (NCBI taxonomy): Bacteria > Bacillati > Actinomycetota > Actinomycetes > Kitasatosporales > Streptomycetaceae > Streptomyces > Streptomyces mutabilis. Next base: position 6,666,116 of record NZ_CP176874.1, read on the forward strand.
GAGTCCTGGCGCAGGGACGGGGAGAAGACCTGGGAGTTCACCCTCCGCGACGCCACCTTCCATGACGGCGGCGACGTCACCCCGGCCGCAGTCGCCGAATCCCTCACCCACGCCACCGACGCGAAGCCCGCGCCCGCCGCCCTCGCCGGTGTCACCCTCAGTGCCAAGGCTCAGGGAGAGCGGGTGGTCCGCATCACCACCGCCGAGCCCGACCCCGTACTGCCGCTGCGGCTGTCCAGCCCGAGCCTCGCCGTCCTGTCCGGCAAGGCCTACGCCGACAAGAACCGTGTCGACCCCGTCGGCCACGCCACCGGCCCCTTCGAGCTGACCAAGGTCAACGGCGCGACCTCCGCCACCCTCGACCGGTTCGGCGACTACTGGGGCGGCCGCGCCCAGGCCTCCGGCATCGACGCCCGTTTCATCGCCGACGGCACCGCCCGCGCCAACGCCCTGCGCACCGGGGAGCTCGACATCGCCGAGGCCGTTCCGGTGGCTCAGGCGGCGACGCTCGACGAGAAGACGCGGCGCGACACCGCCACCACCCGGACCACCAGCCTGCTCCTCAACGCCTCCTCCGGGACGTTCCAGGACGCCGGGCAGCGTGCCGCCGCGCGTGCCGCCGTCGACACCTCCGTGTTCGCCAAGGACGTGTACGAGGGGTACGCCGACCCCAGCGCCGGGATCTACGGGCCCGCCGTGACCTGGGCCGAGGGGAAGCGGACCGCGCCCGTAGGGCGGGCGGAGGCCGAGAAGCCCAGTGGCGCCGCCGTCAACCTCGCCACCTACGACAACCGGCCCGAGCTGCCCGAGGTCGCCCAGGTGGTGAAGCAGCAGCTGGAGAAGGCCGGGTTCAAGGTGAAGCTCACCGTGCGGGAGTACTCGCGGTTGGAGGGAGACGCCCTGGCGGGCAAGTTCGACGCCTTCGTGCTCGCGCGCAACACCCTCCTCGACACCGGTGACCCCGTCGCCGTCCTCGCCAGCGACTACACCTGCGACGGCGGCTTCAACATCGCCCAGCTCTGCGACAAGGACGTCGACCGCGCCGTCGGCGAGGCCGAGAAGATCGCCGACACCGCGAAGCGGCAGGACGCCGCCATGGCCGCCGAGGCCCGCATCCTCGGCAGTGACGCCGTGGTGCCGCTCGTGCACCAGCGGATCATCACCGGCGTCGCCGACTCCGTGCAGGGCGTGATCCTCGACCCGTACGAGCGCACCCTCGTCGGCACCGGCACCCGGCGCTGAGCCGTGCGGCAGCGGGTGGCCACCGCGGTGTGGCGGGTCGTGCTGGCGGCGGGACTGGTGTGCGGCATCGGGCTGCTGCCGTGGCTCACGCAGACCGATCCGGCGTACACCGTGCTCAAGGCACGGTCCGCCGAACGCGATCCCACGCCCGAGGTGCTCGCCGACATCCGTGCGCAGCTCGGGCTCGACGGCGGTCCGCTGCACGTGCTCGGGCGGTGGCTCGGCGGGCTGGTGCGCGGCGACGCCGGGCAGTCGTGGATCTCCGGGAGCGAGGTCCTGCCCGACGTCCTGCAAGCGCTCGGGGCCTCGCTGCTGCTCATGTCCGTCGCGCTGCTCGTCGCCGCCCTCACCGCCGGGATCGTCTGCGCCCGCACACTGCGGCTGGGCGCCCGGCGGCGGCTCGGTGGACGGCGGCGCGGGGGGACCGGGTCCGCCGTGATCGCCTCGCTGCCCGAGTTCCTCGTCGCCTCCGTGCTCGCGACCGTCGTCGGGGTGCAGCTGGGGTGGCTGCCCGCGCTGGGGTGGTACGGGCCCCAGTGGACCGTGCTGCCCGCGCTCGCCCTCGGGCTGCCCGCCGGGGCCGTGCTCGGGCGGCTGCTGGATGATCTGCTGCCCGGTGCCTTCGGTGAGCCGTGGGCGCTGGCCGCCGCCGCCCGGGGACTGACCGGGCGCCGCATCGCCCGGCAGGCGCTGCGACGGTGCGTGCCCGCGCTGCTGCCCAACCTCGGGCTCTTCGTCGTGGGGCTCACGGGCGGGGCCGTCGCCGTCGAGCAGGTCTTCGACATCCCCGGCCTCGGCCGCACCACCCTCCAGGCCGCTCTCGCCCAGGACCTGCCCGTCCTCCAGGCCGGCACCCTCGCCCTGGTACTCCTGGCCGCGCTCGCCACCGGCGCCACCCGCCTCGCCGCACGCCTCCTGACCGGGCCCGCCCTTCGCGACGGAGCCCTGTCCTCCCTGCACCGGCCCGCACCGCCCGCCGGCGGACTGCTGCCCCTCCTCTACGGCGCCGTCCTGCTCGCCGTCGTCGGGGTCGGGCTGACCCGCGATCCGCTCGCTCTCGACACGGGAGCGCGGCTGCTGGCGCCCTCCCTCGACCATCCCTTCGGCACCGACTCCCTCGGCCGCGACCTGCTCGCCCGCATCGGGCACGGGGCGTTCGACACGCTGCTGCTCGCCTCCGCCATCACGGCCGCCGTCCTCGTCGCGGGCGTACTCCTCGGGCTCGTGCCCCGCGTGTCCGCGCCGCTCGTCGACACGGTCAACGCCGTGCCGCCAGTACTAGCCGCCCTTCTCGTCACCGCCGTCGCGGGCAGCGGCACGGCCACGCCCGCCCTCGCCGTGGGCGCAGTGGCCTGGGCGCCGCTCGCCGCGCACACCTCGGCGCTGCTGCGGCAGGAACGCGCCACTCTGCACATCACGGCCACCCGGGGGCTGGGCGCCGGACGGTGGTACCTGCTGCGCCGAGAGCTTCTGCCGGCCGTACTGCCGCCCGTGCTGCGTCACGCGCTGCTGCGGCTTCCCGGCGTCGCCCTCTCCCTCGCCTCCCTCGGGTTCCTCGGGCTGGGCGCCCAGCCGCCGTCGCCCGAGTGGGGCCTGCTCCTCGCCGAGAACCAGCCCTACGCCGAACGCGCCCCCTGGGCCGTCCTCGCACCCGCCGCCGTCCTCGCCCTGCTCGGCGCGCTGGCCGTCACCGCGGCGGGCGGACTGCGCCGGCGGCGGCGCGGCGCGGCCGGACCGGTCGTCCCCGAACAGCCCACCGTGGAGAAGGAACTGGTCGCCGCACGATGACCTCGCTCTTTACCGGTCGGGGCGCGAACACCCGCGGCCGTGCGGCCGCCCCGCTCTCCCCACTGCTCCGCCTCCTCGTCCTCACCCAGCTCGCCTTCAACATCGGCTTCTTCGCCGTGCTGCCCTTCCTCTCCGAGCACCTGGGGCAGTCCGTCGGCATGGCGGGATGGCTGGTCGGGTTCGTGCTCGGGCTGCGGACCTTCAGTCAGCAGGGGCTGTTCGTCGTGGGCGGGGCGCTCGCCGACCGGTACGGCATCCGGCCCGTCGTGCTCGCCGGGTGTGTGCTGAGGATCGCCGGGTTCGTCTGGCTGGGGTTCGCCGAACGGACCTGGGCCGTCGTGGGGGCCGTGCTGCTCATCGGGTTCGCCGCCGCGCTGTTCTCCCCGGCCGTCGAGTCCGAGGTGGCGCGGCAGGCCGTCGTATGGGAGGCGGCGGGGGGCGGGGACCGGACCCGCGTGCTCGCGCTGTTCACCGTGGCCGGGCAGGCGGGTGCCTTCGTCGGGCCGCTGCTGGGTGCGCTGCTGCTGGCCGTCGACTTCCGTACGGCGTGTCTGGCCGGGGCCGGTGTCTTCGTCCTCGTCCTCGCCGGGCACGCCTGGCTGCTGCCGCAGCACATTCCGGGGCGGGAGCGGGTCCGGGTCAAGGGCGGGGCTCGGCTGCTGCTGCGCAACCGACCCTTCCTCGCGCTGTGCTGTGCGTACGGCGCCTATCTGCTGGCCTACAACCAGCTCTACCTCGCCCTGCCCGCCGAGGTGGAGCGGGCGGCCGGTTCGCAGGCACCGCTGGCCTGGCTGTTCGCGCTCTCGTCGCTGCTGGTGGTGACCGCGCAGTTGCCGGTCACGCGGTGGGCGGGGGAGCGGCTGGCGCCGCGCCGGTCGATGGTGGCGGGGCTGGGGCTGGTCGCGGCCGGGTTCGGTGTCGTGGCGGTCGCGCGGCCCGCCGGGTGGACGGGGACGGGTGGGCTGGCGCCCGCCGCCGGGTTCGTCGTGCTGCTCACGCTGGGGCAGATGCTCGTAGCCCCGGTGGCACGTGCCTGGGTGCCGGACCTCGCCGAGGACGGACGGCTCGGGCTCTATACGGGAGCCCTGTCCTCGGTCTCCGGGCTCATCGTGCTGGCGGGCAGCTCCGCGACCGGGCTGCTGCTGGACAGCGGGCTGCCGGCCGCCGTGCCGTGGCTGGTGCTGGCCGCCGTACCGCTGGCGGCGGTGACGCTGCTGCCCCGGCGGACGTAGGGCCCGAACCGGCCGTTCGGGCCTGGAGCCCACGCCCCGTCGAGCCTAGCGCCCACGCCCTGTCGGGCCCGGGCCATGCCCTGTTGACCCTCACCGGGCCACCAGCTCCCGCGCCGCCGCCGCTCGCCCGGACGCAGGCGGCCCTGCGGCCGTCCGCGACGAACGCCACAGCCACACCACGTCCCGCCCGAACGACCAGACCAGCAGCCCCAACGCCAGCACCACCACGCCCGTGTTGGCCGGCCGCGGCAGCAGGTCCGCGCCCGCCACCAGCAGCAACACGCCCTGCAACGCGGCCACCGTCTTGCGGGCCGTGCTCGGCGGCAGCGGGGCGGTCAGCCATGGCCACACACGGGCCGCCGCGACGAAGACGTAGCGCATCGCGCCGATCAGCAGCACCCACGGGCCCAGGTCCAGCGCGACGTACACACTGAGCACCAGGATCAGGAACGCGTCGACCTCCATGTCGAAGCGGGCGCCCAGTGAGGAGCAGGTGCCGGTACGGCGGGCGACCTTGCCGTCCACGCCGTCCAGGAGCAGGGCCACGGCCGTCAGGCCGACGAGGAGGGAGACGGGCGGTGCTCCGCTGAAGGAGTCCGCGACCAGTGCCGTCACGCCGCCGACCAGGGCGGTCCGGCCGAGGGTGACCCGGTTGGCCGGGCCGAACGACGGCAGCCGGGAGCGGTGCAGGGCCCGGGAGAGCACCGCCCAGGACGCGAGTGCGAAGGCCAGGCCGGTCAGCCAGCCCGCGGTGCCCATGCCGACCGCGGTACCGAGCAGCGTGAGCAGGAGGAGCTGTACGGCCGCCCCCATTGCTGTCTCCTGCTGAACGGGCCTCGCGTCGTAAGCGTCGTAGGCGTCGTACGTGTTGTTCAGGGCCACCGAACACCCTCCGGCCGAGTGACAGAGTCGATCAACGCCGCTACCTTGTGCGCGGCTCGTGCATCCCTCGGTACGTGGGCGGCTTCCCGATCGTTCAGGAGGACATCGATGACAGGCACCGCACGTGCGTTCTGGCTCGACTCGCCCGGCCGGGGCGTGATCCGCGAGGTGCGGCTGCCCGAGCCGGGGGCGGGTGACGTGCTCGTGCGCACGCTCTTCAGCGGCGTCAGCCGGGGCACGGAGACGCTGGTCTTCCGCGGCCGGGTGCCGGAGAGTCAGTACGCGGCGATGCGCGCGCCGTTCCAGGAGGGCGACTTCCCGGGGCCGGTGAAGTACGGCTACCTCAACGTGGGCGTTGTGGAGGCGGGGCCGGGGGAGCTCGTCGGCAGGACCGTCTTCTGCCTGTACCCGCACCAGACGCGCTACGTCGTCCCGGCCGCCGCCGTCACCCCGGTACCCCCGGCCGTCCCCGCCGGGCGGGCCGTGCTCGCCGGTACCGTCGAGACCGCCGTCAACGCGCTGTGGGACGCGGCGCCGCTGGTCGGTGACCGGATCGCCGTGGTCGGCGGTGGCATGGTCGGCTGCTCGGTGGCCGCGCTGCTGGCCCGTTTCCCCGGCGTCTGCGTCCAGTTGGTCGACGCCGACCCGGACCGGGCGAAGGTCGCCGACGCGCTGGGCGTCGGTTTCGCGTCCCCCGCCGACGCCCTCGACGGTCTCGATCTCGTCGTGCACGCCAGTGCGACGGAAGCGGGCCTCGCCCGGTCACTGGAGCTGCTGCGGCCGGAGGGCACCGTCGTCGAACTGAGCTGGTACGGCGACCGGCGCGTCGCCCTCCCGCTCGGCGAGGCCTTCCACTCCCGCCGCCTGACCCTGCGCAGCAGCCAGGTCGGCACCGTCTCCCCGGCGCGCGGCGCCACCCGCACCTACGCCGACCGGCTCGCCCTCGCCCTCGACCTGCTCGCCGACCCGGCGCTGGACGCGCTCGTCACCGGCGAGTCCGCGTTCACGGAACTGCCGGACGTCATGCCGGGGTTGGCGTCCGGCGAGATCCCCGCCCTCTGCCACCGGATCAGCTACGCCGGGGACGACCACTGAGGCGGTGCCGAGTCATCGGCGCCTGACCTTGAGAAAGAGGGGCGGCCGCTGAACACGGGAAGGCATCCGGCCGTAATGGACGGTACCCCGCGCAGGGACAGGCGGGGGAGGACCAGACGTGCCACACCTGGAGGGTCGTCCGTTGTTCAGCATCACCGTCCGCGATCACATCATGATCGCCCACAGCTTCCGCGGCGAGGTCTTCGGGCCGGCGCAGCGCCTGCACGGCGCGACGTTCCTGGTGGACGCCACTTTCCGGCGCGAGCAGCTGGACGACGACAACATCGTCGTCGACATCGGACTGGCCACCCGTGAACTGGGCGCCGTCGTCAGCGAACTGAACTACCGCAACCTCGACAACGAACCGGACTTCGCCGGTGTCAACACCTCGACCGAGTTCCTGGCGAAGGTCATCGCCGACCGGCTCGCCGAACGCGTGCACAAGGGCGCGCTCGGTGAGGGGGCCAAGGGCCTGGCCGGCCTCACCGTCACCCTGCACGAGTCGCACATCGCGTGGGCCAGTTACGAGCGTGCGCTGTGACCGACACCTCCATCGAACCGATGGCGGCCGCGACGCCGGGGCGCGCTCGTCTCGCCCATGTGCCGGCACAGACGTCGGCCGCGTCGAGGAACGGCGGGATCGTCCCCATGGCCCTGCGCTCCGTGCACTTCGTCATGCCCGGCGGGGTCGACGATCCGGCGGCGCCCAGCGGCGGCAATGCCTACGACCGGCGCGTACGGCTGGACCTGCCCGGCTTCGGCTGGCGGGTGCGCGGACTGGCCGTCGCCGGGTCCTGGCCCCGGCCGGACGACGCCGCGCGCACCGAACTCGCCCGTCTCCTGCGCCGGTTGCCGGACGGTGCCGTCGTACTGCTCGACGGGCTGGTCGCCTGCGGCGTCCCGGAGGTCGTCGTCCCGGAGGCGGAGCGGCTGCGCATGGCCGTCCTCGTCCACCTGCCGCTCGGCGACGAGACCGGCCTCGCCCCCGCCGTCGCCGCCGACCTGGACGCCCACGAGCGTGCGGTGCTGCGGGCCGTCCCGGCGGTCGTCGCCACCAGCGACTGGGCGGTGCGCCGGCTCGTCGCCCATCACGGACTCGACCCGGCCCGCGTCCACGTCGCCGCGCCCGGCGCCGACATCGCGCCCCTCGCGCCCGGCACCGACGGCGTCTCACGGCTGGTGTGCGTCGCCGCCGTCACGCCGCGCAAGGGCCAGCACCGGCTCGTGGAGGCGCTGGCCACGGTCGCCGACCTGCCGTGGAGCTGCGTGTGCGTCGGCGGGCTCGGGCACGACCCGGAGTACGTCGGCCGGCTGCGGGCACTGATCGCGCGGCACGGCCTCCGGGAACGGCTGGTGCTCGCCGGGCCGCGGTCCGGCGCGGATCTCGACGCCACCTACGCCACCGCCGACCTCATGGTCCTCACCTCGTACGCCGAGACGTACGGCATAGCGGTGACGGAGGCCCTCGCGCGCGGCATCCCCGTACTGGCAACGGACGTCGGCGGTCTCCCGGAGGCGGTGGGGCGCGCGCCCGACGGCGGTGTGCCCGGGATCCTCGTGCCCCCGGAGGACCCCGGCGCGCTCGCCGCCGAACTGCGCGGCTGGTTCGGGGAGCCGGACGTACGACGCCGGCTCAAGGCGGCGGCACGAGGCCGCCGTGCGGCCCTGAACGGCTGGGCGGCCACGGCCCGGAGCCTGGCCGCGGTACTGCACCGACTGGCGAGCGGACCCCGGAGGGCGGCATGAGGAGGACGACGGCACCGGCCGCGGGAGCGATCCCGGCGCAGCCCGGCCCCCAGGACGCCGCCGAGTCGACGAACGGCGTGATTCCCGGCGCCGGACCGACCGGCCGGCCCGCACCGCGAGCGACGGGACCGGCCAGGGGCCGTCAGGAGCGGGGGCGGGGCGTGGACCTGCCCACTGTGCCGGTGCCCACGAAGCCGGAGCATTCGGAGCCTGAGCTCACGGAGCCCATCGGCCCCACCGCGTCCACCGGTTGGCCGGCCGCCTGGGCCGCCGATCGGCCCGGAGCACGCGAGGAGGGCGCCGCACCACCGGCCGCCCGGCCGGGCACCGAGCACCTCACCGACGCCCCCGGCCGCCCCGCCGCCGAGCGAGCGACCCTCCGCCTCCGCGACACCGCCCGGCCCGCACCCGCGCACCCCGACGACCCGCCGCGCTACGCGCCGGAGTGGCTGCGGCTCCGTGAGCCCGCCGACGCCGCCGCGCGGGCGCACGATCTGCTCGATCCGCTCCGCATCCGCCTCGCCAACCTCCCGAGCCGGGCGGACGGGCGGGTCGTGCACGACGTGGGCTGCGGCACCGGCTCGATGGGGCGCTGGCTCGCCCCGTTGCTCGACGGCGCCCAGCACTGGGTGCTGCACGACCGCGACCCCTACCTCCTGCACTTCGCGGCCGTCGCCGCCCCGCGTTCGGCGGCGGACGGAAGCCGCGTCACCGTCGAGACCCGGCGCGGCGATCTCGCCCGGCTCACGCCGGACGCGCTGGCCGGCGCCGGGCTGGTCACGGCGTCCGCGCTGCTGGACGTGCTCACCGCCGAGGAGGTGGGCGCCCTCGCCGCCGCCTGCGCCACGGCCGGCTGCCCGGCTCTGCTGACGCTGTCCGTCGCCGGGCGCGTCGAACTCACCCCCGCCCATCCCCTGGACGCCGGGATCACCGAGGCGTTCAACGAGCACCAGCGGCGCACCGGCATGCTCGGTCCGGACGCGGTGACCACGACGGCGGAGGCCTTCGCCGCACACGGTGCCACCGTGCGGGCCCACCCCAGCCCCTGGCGGCTCGGTCCGGGCGAGGCAGCGCTCGCCGACCAGTGGCTGCGCGGCTGGGTCGGCGCCGCGGTGGAACAGCGACCGGAGCTGCGCGAGCCGGCCGGCCGGTACCTGGAGGAGCGACTCGCCGCCTGTGCCGCGGGGGAGTTGAGCGTCGTCGTCCACCACACCGACCTGCTGGCGCTGTGCCGGCCGACGGGCGGTACCCCGTGAGCGCACCGACGGTGGTGGCGGGAGCGGAGCCCTCGCCGACCGCGAAGCGCCGGGACGCCACGGCGACCGACGGCAACGGCGACAACCCTCCCCGTCGCCGGGCCCTGCGCACCCACCTGGGGACGCTCACCGGCGTCGCCGTCCTCGGCGTGCTCCTGTGGCGGACGGGGACCGGCCCCCTCCTCGGCGGACTGCGCGGGATCGACGGGCCCACGCTCCTGGCGGCGCTCGGCATCGGGCTCGTCACCACCGTGTTCAGCGCCTGGCGCTGGGCCCTGGTGGCCCGAGGACTGCGCATCCGGCTGCCGCTCGGACCGGCCGTCGCCGACTACTACCGCGCGCTGTTCCTGAACGCCGCCCTCCCCGGCGGGGTCCTCGGTGACGTGCACCGCGCGGTGCGGCACGGGCGGAGCGCCGGCGACCTGGGGCGCGGAGTGCGGTCCGTCGTACTCGAACGCGCCGCCGGTCAGGTCGCGTTGGCCCTCGTCGCGGTCGTGGTGCTGCTCACGATGCCGTCCCCGGTGCTGACCGGCGCCCGGCACGCGGCACCGCTCGTGGGGATGGCACTGGTCGGGGCGCTCGCCGTCGTCCTGGCACTGCGCATGAACCGGGCGCCCGCACGCAGGCGGCGGGCTCTGCGGGCGATGCTCGCCGAGGCGCGCGAAGCGCTGTTGTCCAGGCGGAACCTGCCTGGGGTCGCGGCGTCCTCGGCCATCGTCCTGGCCGGGTACCTCGCGATGTTCGTCCTCGCCGCCCGGGTGGCCGGCAGCGGCGCCTCCCTCGCCGTACTGACACCGCTGGCCGTGCTCGCGCTGCTCGCCATGACGCTGCCGCTGAACGTCGGCGGCTGGGGCCCCCGGGAGGGCGTCACCGCCTGGGCGTTCGGCGCGGCCGGGCTCGGTGCCGGCACCGGGCTCGGCGTGGCGGTGGTGTACGGGGTGCTCAGCTTCGTGGCGAGCCTGCCGGGCGCCGTCGTGCTGGTCGTGCGCTGGTACGGGGGGATGCGGGCGGGGGCGGCAGCCGCTGCGGGCGCGGCGGGTGGGAGCACCACCGACAGCGGCGCGCGCACCCCCACCCGAGCCGTCGGCACTCCCACCCGAGCCGTGGGCACTCCCACTCCAGCCTCCGGCGCCCCCACCCGAGCCGCCGGCACCACCGACAGCCCCGCCGGCAGCACCCCCGCCCCCGCCGTCGTACCGGACCCGCAGCCGCCCCGCGCCCCAGGCGGGCACTACCCTCGCTCGCCCCCCTGCCGCGGCACGCCCCCCGCCGTCAGGACCGAGAAATACGCTCCGAAGGAATCCGCGAGGCTCGCCAGCAGTTCCTTCCCCTTTTCCGCCGAACCCAGTGAAGGCCGCCCGATGACACCGGAATCGGTATAGGCGGACATACCGAGGGAGAGCAGATGACGCCGGTCGTCAGCGACGAAATCGGCGGCCTCGTGACCGGGCCGGACCAATTCGGGATGCGCGTGCAGAAGAACGGAGGTCTCGATTTCCCCCGCGTGCATGTCGGTGAGCAGCGAGGTCACCACCCCCGCCCGCTCCCGCGCCGTCTCCCAGTCCTCCACGGCAGGAAAAAGCGCCATCCGCTCGCCGCGCGCGGATGCCTCCTGGACGACGTTGCCCAGGACGTAGTTGCCGCCGTGGCCGTTCACCACCACCAGGGCTTCGACACCCGAGCGGCGCAGGGAGTCCGCTATGTCCCGCACCACCGCGTGCAGGGTCACCGAGGAGATGCTGACGGACCCCGGCCAGTCCGCGTGCTCGTGCGAGCAGCCGATCGTCACCGGCGGGAGCGGGTGCACCGGGTACGCGGCGGTGATCTCGCGGGCGATGGCGCACGCGACGAGGGTGTCGGTCGCCAGCGGCAGGTGGGCGCCGTGCTGCTCGTAACTGCCCACCGGCAGCACCGCGACCTGGCGTGGCACTCCGGCGCTCCGCCCGCGCACGTCCTCGGTCGTGTCCGCCGGCACCAGTGAGACATCCATTCCGCACGGCCTTTCGTATCGGTCGATTCGGTCCAAAGAACTGTCGAGTCATTAGAGCATCTGTTGAGGAACGCGAGAATGATGACCGAAAAAATTGGTGTACTCGGTAAAAAGGGAACCCAGTGCACGGACGTGGAGCGCGTCGTGGTGACGCCGTTGCCCACCGTGTACGGGGAATTCCGGGCGTACGGATATTTCGACCATGAGCGCGGTGACGAGCAAGTGGCCCTCGTCCACGGTGATCCGGGCGCCGACGGCGTGCTCACCCGGCTGCACTCGGAGTGCCTGACCGGTGACGCCTTCGGCTCCCGGCACTGCGAGTGCGGCGCCCAACTCGCCACCGCGCTGCGGGAGGTGGCGGCCGTGGGCAGCGGTGTCGTGGTCTACCTGCGCGGGCACGAGGGGCGCGGCATCGGGCTGCTGGCCAAGCTGCGTGCGATGGCGTTGCAGGCGGGGGGACTGGACACGGTGGAGGCGAACCTCGCCCTCGGCCTGCCGGTGGACGCCCGCGACTACGGCGTGGCCGCCCGCATCCTGGCCGACCTCGGGGTGCGTTCGGTGCGTCTGATGTCCAACAACCCGCGCAAGCGGGAGGCGTTGGTGCGGCACGGGATCGAGGTCACCGAGCAGGTGCCGCTGCTGATACCGCCGTGCGAGAGCAACATCACCTATCTCCGCACCAAGCGGGAACGGCTCGACCACCACCTGCCCCACCTGGACGCGGTGGCGCACCTGTCGTCCTGAGGGCAGGGGTGGGAGTCAGTCCGTCAGGGCGGCGTCCACCAACCGCTTGAGGTCCGGGTAGACCGTGTGTGACGACTTCGGCCGCACCTGGGTCATGAACAGGACCGTCAGATCACGGCCCGGGTCGACCCAGAAGGTGGTCGTCGCCACCCCGCTCCAGCCGTACGTGCCGAGCCCGGAGGGCGCCTCGGTGCGGCTCGGGTCGATCACCACGGAGACCCCGAGTCCGAAACCGACACCGTCGTTGCCGGGCCGGTCGTGCGCCGGGCGGCTGCCGAAGGCGCGCAGGTCGGCGTCGCCGGGCAGGTGGTTGCGGGTCATCAGGTCGACCGTCGCGGGGTCGAGCAGGCGGACACCGTCGAGTTCGCCCCGGCGCCGCAGCAGTTCCGCGAAGCGGTGCACGTCGTACGCCGAGGAGACCAGGCCACCGCTGCCCGACAGGAACCGCGGCCGGCCCCGCAGCGGCAGCCCCGGCACCGGCTCGATGCCGCCGTCGTCCGTCTCGCCGTAGAGCTCGGCCAGCCGGTCCGCCTGCTCGTCCGTGACGTGGAACCCGGTGTCCGTCATGCCGAGCGGGCCGAAGATCCGCTCGTCGAGGAACGCGTCGAGCGGCTGCCCGGACACCACCTCCACGAGCCGCCCGAGCACGTTGCTGGCCACTGAGTAGTTCCACTGCGTGCCCGGCTCGAACTGGAGCGGCAGGCTCGCGTACAGGTCGACGGTCTCGGCCAGGTCCGCGCCCGGCCGCACCGACGACTCCAGGCCGGCCGCGCGGTACAGCGCGTCGACCGGGTGGGCGTGGTAGAAGCCGAAGGTCAGTCCGGCGGTGTGGGTCATCAGGTGCCGGACGAGGATCGGCCCGGCGGCCGGCCGCGTGACGGCGTCGTCCGCGGGCCCTTCCACGTACACCCGGGGCTCGGCGAACGCGGGAATGTACCGCCGCACCGGGTCGTCGAGCGACAACCGTCCCTCCTCCACGAGCATCAGCGCGGCCACGGACGTGACCGGTTTCGTCATGGAGTAGATCCGCCACAGGGTGTCGGCCGTCACCGGCAGCCCGGCCGCGACGTCCCGCAGGCCGTGCGCGGTCAGGTGGGCGACGCGTCCGCCGCGGGCGACGGCCACCAGGAACCCGGGCAGCCGCCCCTCGTCGACCTGCCCGGCGAAGTGCCGGTCGAGCCGGTCCAGTGCCTGCGCGTCCAGTCCGGCCGCGCCCGGGTCGGCCTCCTGCCGCAGCGGTGCCATGCCCATCGCCTCCCTGGTCGTAGGTCGGGGTGGGTCCGGCATACCCCGCCGGGGCGCCTTCAGACCTCAGGACCCGCCGCCCCCGCCGGTGCGCGCCTCGATCGCGCGCAGGACCGCCACCATGTCCTCACCGCCGTGCCCGAGGGCCACTGTCTCCTCGAACAGGGCGTGGGCGGCGTCGAGGAGGGGTGAGGCGAGGCCCGCCCCGCGGGCGGCCTCGGCGATCAGCCGGTTGTTCTTCAGTACGTCCAGTGCCGCGGCCTGCACGCTGAAGTCACCCTCCAGCAGCTTCGGCGCCTTCATCCGGGAGACGGCGCTGGACATGGGGCCGGCTGCGAGGACGGCGAGGAAGCGGGCCCGGTCCAGGCCCTGGCGTTCGGCGAAGTGGAAGGCCTCGACGAGACCGGTCACCTGGGTGATCAGGAACAGGTTCACGGACAGCTTCGTCAGCAGGGCGTCCGGCACCGGGCCGCACACGAACGACTCGTGGCACAGGGGAGCGAGGAGCGGAGCCACCTCGGCCACCGCACCCTCCTCGCCGGCCAGCATCGCCACCAGCGTGCCGTTCTCCGCCGGTACGCGGGAGCCGGAGACGGGCGCCTCCACATAGCGTCCGCCCGCCGCGCGGACGTCGGCCTCGAGTCCGCGCGAGTACGCGGGCGACGTGGTGCCCATGTGGACGACCACGTGGCCGGCGGCGCGCGAGGCGAACTCCGGAGTGCCGCGGGCCAGCACGGCGTCCGTCGCCGCCTCGTCGGCCAGCATGAGGATCACCGTGCCGGCCCGCTCGAAGACCTCGGCGGGAGCGGCCGCCACCTCGGCGCCGGCCGCGCGCAGGGGCTCGGCCCGGGCGGGGGTGCGGTTGAACACCACGAGCGGTGTCCCGGCAGCCGCCAGGCGGAGGGCCATCGGCTGACCCATGACGCCGAGACCGATGAAACCGACCCGCATGACGCACCGCCGTCCGTCCCTGGGTACGCCTCTCGGCGAGACCCTCGCTATGACAGTCGTCATAGTAGCTCCGTTTATGACGGCCGTCATAGAGTGGTCGCGCCGCCGAACGCGCGGCGGACGGTGCGACGGGAGGTCGGCGATGGCGGGGTCGGCGAAGGCGGGGTCCGAGCGGGGGCCGCGGGAGCGGATGGTCTTCAGCGCCGCCCAGCTGATCCGCCGCCACGGCGTGGACGCGACCGGGATGCGCGACGTCGCCGCACACGCCGGGGCGCCTCGGGGATCGCTCCAGCACTACTTCCCCGGAGGCAAGGAGCAGCTCGTCGGAGAGGCCCTGCGCTGGGCGGGGCGGTACGCGGCCGACCGGGTCGCGCGCTTCCTGGCGGCGATGGAGCGGCCGACGCCGAGCGGGCTGTTCGACGCGATGGTGGGCCAGTGGACGGACGAGTACGAGAGAGCCGGCTTCGCCGCCGGGTGCCCGGTCGCGGCGGCCACCGTGGACTGCGCCGAGAGCAGCGAGGCCACCCGGAAGGCCGCCGCCGACGCCTTCGCCACCTGGATCCGGCCGGTCGCCGACGCGCTGACCGGCATGGGCGTGCCCGAGGCGCGGTCCGAGCCGCTCGCCACGCTGATGATCAGCGCCCTGGAAGGGGCGATCGTCGTCGCCCGCGCCGAACGGGACGTACGGGCCCTGACGACCGTCGCCCGCGAACTCGGGCCGCTCCTGGACGCCGCCGCCCCCCGAGTCTGAGGCCGGGGCGGCTCAGCGGCCGGCGGCCCGACGGACACGGGCGGCGGTCCGACGGCCACCGGCTCAGGCCGTCACCGTCTCCGGCCGTGCCGCCTCGCCGCGGGCCCGTTCGCCCAGCTCGTCCGTCGGTACCCGGTGGGTCTCCCGGGCCGACAGCGCGGCGATCACCGGCGGGACGCACAGCGCCGCAGTGAACAGCGCCACCGCGAACCAGTCGTCGCCGTCCGGACCGGCGATCTGCGCCGCGAACGTCACCGCGAACCCGGCCACCGCGAAGCCGATCTGCGTGCCGATCGCCACGCCGGACAGCCGGACCCGGGTGGAGAACATCTCGCCGTAGAAGGCGGGCCACACGCCGTTCGCGGCGCTGTAGACGACACCGAAGGCGATGATGCCGGTGAGGAAGGTGAGCGCGTACGAACCGGTCGAGATCGCCCACAGGTACAGGAACATCGTCACCGCGCTGCCCACCGCGCCGATCAGGTACACCGGCCGCCGGCCGATCCGGTCGGACAGCGTCGCCCACAGCGGGATCGCGGCGAGCGCGACGACGTTGGCGAGCGCCCCCACCCACAGCATGGCGGTACGGGACATGCCGACCGAGTCGCTGGTGGCGTACGCCAGTGCCCACACGGTGAAGATCGTGCTGACCGAGGCGATCAGCGCGCCCGCGACCACCCGCAGCACGTCCGCCCAGTGGTCGCGTGCCAGCACGGCCAGCGGCATCTTCGCGACGCCCTCGGTGGCCGCCTGCTGGGCGAAGGCCGGCGTCTCGTCGAGCTTGCGGCGGATGACGTAGCCGACGACGGCGACCACGACGCTCAGCCAGAACGGCACGCGCCAGCCCCAGGTCAGCAGGTGTTCCTCGGGGAGCGCGGCGATGGGGAGGAAGACCAGGGTGGCGAGCAGCTGCCCGCCCTGGGTGCCGCTGAGGGTGAAGCTGGTGAAGAATCCGCGTTTGTGCGGTGGCGCGTGTTCCAGGGTCATCGAGTTGGCGCTGGCCTGCTCGCCGGCCGCCGATATGCCCTGAAGGATCCGGCACAGCACCAGCAGGACCGGGGCGAGCGTGCCGACCTGGTCGCGCGTGGGCAGGCAGCCGATGAGGAACGTCGACACGCCCATCAGGATCAGGGTGAACACCATGATCTTCTTGCGGCCCATGCGGTCACCGATGTGGCCGAGGAAGAACGCACCGATCGGGCGGGCGGCGTAGGCGACACCGAACGTGGCCAGCGACAGCAGGGTCGCGGTGGCCGGGTCGGACTCGTCGAAGAAGACCTCGGGGAAGATCAGGGCGGCGGCGCTGCCGTAGATGAAGAAGTCGTAGTACTCCAGCGCGCTGCCGATCCAGGCGGCGGTCGCCGCCTTCTTCGGCTGGCCGGGCGGGGCGGCGCCCTGGGGCGCGGGGGCGGGGACGGACACGGCGTTGCTCCTTCGGGGGACTCCACGGTAGGCGGAGTGAGCGGAGGGGAGAAGTGCCGATCGGCTAATTAACCCACTGGGTAGTTAGTCGCGGTTGGGAAGGGATGTTGCGCGCACGTTTCCCTTGTGTCAAGAGGTCCCGTCGGCCCGTCGCGAGGTCCGCGCCCGCTCCGCCGCGAGGTCCGCGCCCGCCCGTCGAGAGGTCCGCGCCGCTCCGGGGGCCGGGCCGCTCAGTCCGCCGCGCGCTCCGCCGTCAGGTACGCGATCACCATGTCGCCGAGCATGGTCCGGTAGTGCTCGCGCTGGTCCTCGGCGACCAGGTCGCGGCCGAACAGGGCGCCGAAGGTGTGCCGGTTGGCGACCCGGAAGAAGCAGAAGGAGCTGATCATCGCGTGCAGGTCGACGGCGTCGACATCGGCCGTGAACAGGCCCGAGCGCCGGCCCTCCTCGAGGATGCGGCGGATCACGTCGAGGGCCGGGGAGCCGATGCTGGCCAGCATCTCCGAGGAGGCGATGTGCTCGGCGTCGTGGATGTTCTCGATGGAGACCAGGCGGATGAAGTCGGGGTGCCGCTCGTGGTGGTCGAAGGTCACCTCCGCGAGGCGCCGGATGGCCGCCACCGGGTCCAGGTGCTCGACGTCGAGCTGCTGCTCGGCCTCCCGGATCACGCCGTACGCCCGCTCCAGCACGGCCGTGAACAGCTGCTCCTTGCCGCCGAAGTAGTAGTAGATCATCCGCTTCGTGGTGCGGGTGCGGGCGGCGATCTCGTCGACACGGGCCCCGTCGTAGCCGGCCCGGGCGAACTCCCGCGTCGCCACGTCGAGGATCTCGGCCCGGGTGCGGGCGGCGTCGCGGGTGCGGGTGCCGGATCGTGCCGGTTCGTCGACGCTGGTCATCGGGTTCCTTCGGGGGCCGTGGCGGAGCTGCGGGCGGAGGACGTGCGGTGATTGTAGAAGCCTCGCCCTTCCCACCCGCCCCGACCTCCTGCTATGACTAACGTACTGGTTCGTACATTGGTCGCTCGGGCGTGGACCCGAGCCGCTCAGGAGGTCCCCGGTGGCCAAGGACTCGTATCTCGTCGGACTGATCGGCTCCGGCATCGGCCCGTCGCTCAGCCCGGCACTGCACCAGCGGGAGGCCGACCGGCAGGGCCTGCGCTACCTGTACCGGCTGATCGACATCGACACCCTCGGGGTGCCGCCCGAGGCGGTGGGCGACCTGCTGCGCGCGGCCCGGGACCTCGGCTTCGACGGGCTGAACATCACCCACCCCTGCAAGCAGCTCGTCATCGAGCACCTGGACGCGCTCGCCCCGCAGGCCGAGGCGCTCGGCGCGGTCAACACGGTCGTCTTCGACGACACCGGCCGGGCGACCGGTCACAACACCGACGTCACCGGCTTCGCCGCGTCCTTCGCCCGGGGACTGCCCGACGCGCCACTGGAGCGGATCGTGCAGCTCGGCGCCGGCGGCGCGGGCGCGGCCGTCGCCCACGCCACGCTCACCCTGGGCGCCGGTCGGGTCACCGTCGTCGACGCGCTGCCCGAGCGGGCCGCCGCCCTCGCCGCCCAGCTGAACCGGCACTTCGGTCCGGGGCGCGCCGCCCACGCCGGCCCCGATGGGCTGTCGGCGCTGCTGAGCACGGCCGACGGCATCGTCCACGCCACCCCCACCGGCATGGCCGCCCACCCCGGCCTGCCCCTGCCCGCCGGCCTGCTCCACCCCGGGCTGTGGGTCGCCGAGGTCGTCTACCGCCCGCTGGAGACCGAACTGCTGCGCACCGCCCGCGCCCTGGGCTGCGCCACCCTCGACGGCGGCGGCATGGCCGTCTTCCAGGCCGCCGACGCGTTCCGGCTGTTCACCGGGCGGGAACCCGACGCCGTACGGATGCTCGCCGACATCACCGACCTGGCCGGCGTGGTCGGCGCCCCGAAGTAGGAAGAGGTACCGACGTGCGGACGTCCATCGCCACCGTCTCCCTCAGCGGCTCGCTCACCGAGAAGCTCACCGCCGCCTCCCGGGCCGGCTTCGACGGCGTGGAGATCTTCGAGAACGACCTGCTGGCCAGCCCCCTGACCCCCGAGGAGATCCGCGCCCGCTGCGCCGACCTCGGCCTCACCATCGACCTCTACCAGCCCGTGCGGGACATCGAGGCGCTGCCCGAGGAGGAGTTCACCAGGGCCCTGCGCCGCGCCCGGCACAAGTTCGAGCTGATGCGCAGGCTCGGCGCGGACACCGTCCTGGTCTGCTCCAGCGTCTCCCCGCACGCCCTGGACGACGACGCCCTCGCCGCCGAGCAGCTGAGCCGCCTCGCCGGCCTGGCCGAGGACCACGGCGTCCGCGTCGCCTACGAAGCGCTCGCCTGGGGCCGGCACATCAGCACCTACGACCACGCCTGGCGCGTCGTCGAGAGCGCCGACCACCCCTCGCTCGGCACCTGCCTCGACAGCTTCCACATCCTCTCCCGGGGCAGCGACCCCAAGGGCATCGAGGACATCCCCGGCGAGAAGATCTTCTTCCTCCAGCTCGCCGACGCGCCGCTGCTCGCGATGGACGTCCTCCAGTGGAGCCGCCACTACCGCTGCTTCCCCGGCCAGGGCGGCTTCGACGTCGCCGGGCTGGTGCGGCACGTCCTGCGCGCGGGCTACGAGGGCCCGCTCTCCCTGGAGGTCTTCAACGACGTCTTCCGCCAGTCCGAGGCGGGCCCCACGGCCGTGGACGCCCGGCGCTCCCTGCTGACCCTCCAGGAGACCGTCGGCCTCGCGACCCCGCCCGCGCCCGCCGCGCCCACCGGGATCGCCTTCGCCGAACTGGTCACGCCCGACGCGGCACCCGTCTCCGCCGTGCTCGGCGCGCTGGGCTTCAGCCGGACCGCACGGCACCGCGGGAAACCCGTCGACCTGTGGCAGCGCGGCGACGCCCGCGTCCTGGTGAACACCGGCCCGGCCGAACGCCGCGACGGCACCCGGCTGGCCGCCGTCGGCCTGGAGTCGCCCGACCCCGCCGGCGCGGCCCGCCGCGCCGAGGCCCTGCTCGCCCCGGTGCTGCCGCGCCGCCGCGCGCCCGGGGACGCGGCCCTGGAGGCGGTCGCCGCGCCCGACGGCACGGAGCTGTTCTTCTGCGCCACCGGGCGTCCCGGACTGCCCGACTGGCGCGCCGACTTCGAGGACGTCGCCCACCCCTTCCACGACGGCGAACCCTGGCGCGTCGACCACCTCTCCCTCACCCAGCCCTGGCACCAGTTCGACGAGGCGGCGCTCTTCCACCGGGCCGTGCTCGGGCTGCGCCCGCAGGAGAGCGTGGACGTCGCCGACCCCTACGGCCTGCTGCGCAGCCGCGCCGTCAGCACCGACGACGGCGCCGTCCGCATCGTCCTGACCGTCGGACCGGCACCCACGGACGACACCGCGCACGCCCAGCACATCGCCCTGGCCACCGGCGACGTGGTCGCCGCCGCGCGCCGCTACCGGGAGGCCGGCGGGCCGCTGCTGCCGATCCCCGCCAACTACTACGACGACCTCGCCGCCCGTTTCGAGTTCGCCGACGGGGAGCTGGACACGTACCGGGAGCTGGGCATCCTCTACGACCGCGACGCCCACGGCACCTTCCGGCACTGCTACACGCACACCGTCGGCCGGGTCTTCTTCGAACTCGTCCAGCGCGACGGCGGCTACCGGGGCTACGGCGCGGCGAACGCGCCGGTCCGGCTGGCGGCGCAGCACGCGGTGCGGGGGTTCACTGGCGGCTGACGGTGCGGGTCAGGCCCGCGATCACCGTCGTGGCCAGAATCCACCCCGTGATGATGAGGACGTACGCCAGCGTCTGGTAGCCGCCTTCGGGGGCGAAGGCGTTCTCCTGCCCGAAGGAGATCACCGGCAGCAGCAGGTCCAGGGTGTAGAACACCGGGTTGAAGTCGGGGGACTCGGCGGGCTTGAGCGGCGGCGGGTGGTGCAGTCCGTACGCCACCGAGCCGACCGCGAGCAGCGACAGCAGCCAGCCGCCCGCGCGCAGCGGCCGGAAGCCGTAGCCGACCGTGACGTCCTGGAGGTGGCCCCACAGCCGGCCGTACCAGGGCAGCGTGCGCCGGTGCCGCCGCTGCTTGGCGAGCTGGACCATCCGGGCCGCGTCGTCGTCGCCGATCCTGCGGTAGGAGGCGGTCAACTGCTCGTAGATGAAGGGGAGATAGCTGTCGCCCTTCTCCAGCATCGGCAGCCGCCGCTCGGCGGGCTCGTGCGGTATGAGCGACGTGTACGTGAGGTCGTTGAGCTGGACCCAGGCCGGTACGACCTCCGGTTCGAGGAACAGCACGTCCACCTGGGTGCGACGCAGATTGAGGACACCCTCCACCACCGGGCCCTGCCGCAGCCACAGTTCACCGATGACGCAGCTGCTGGCCCGCAGCGCGGTTCCGCCCGGGTTGGCCAGACGCGCGTGCGACAGGTCCAGCCGCCCGGGTATGCGCGCCCCGCGCAGTTCCAGCCGGCCCCGCACCTCGGCGTTCCGCATCAGCACGTCGGACTCGGCCGCCAGGGTCTCGGCCTTCAGCGCGGTGCCGCCCGGCCGGTCGAGCAGTGCGTCGGTGAGGTTGACGGTCCCGGCCACCCGGGCGCCGTCGAGCCGCACCTCGCCCCGCGCCACGAGGCCCGGTGCCCACAGGTCGGCGCCGAGCACCGCCTGGTTGAGCTGGAGCACCGGCCCCTCGGTGTCCGGCGCGTGGATCCGCGTGCTCTCGAGATACAGGCTCCCGGTGACCTCCGCGCCCCCGAGCCGCACCGTCCCGCCGAACCGGGCGCGGGTCAGCCGCAGCACGCCCTCCACCCGGACGGCGTGCGAGACCAGCCCGGGCAGCACGGACTCGCTCAGGTTCACCTCGCGCAGCCGCGCTCCGTACAGGCGCGGCACGTCCTCGAAGTGACAGTGCCGCAGCC
Source organism: Streptomyces mutabilis (assembly GCF_046628145.1). Lineage (NCBI taxonomy): Bacteria > Bacillati > Actinomycetota > Actinomycetes > Kitasatosporales > Streptomycetaceae > Streptomyces > Streptomyces mutabilis. The sequence continues at coordinate 6,687,385 of NZ_CP176874.1, forward strand.
GCACCGGGTGGTCGACCGTCGCGTACTGGAGTTCCAGGACCCCGGTGACGCGTACCCCCGCCAGATTGAGCGCGGGCACCTCGCCCTCCGCGCGCGGGCCGTCCAGCAGCAGCGCCCTCAGCACATGGGCGCGGACGGACCGTTCGGCGCCCCAGGCGCCGCCGTCGGAGGGGTCCTCGTCGTCGGCCGCGCGGAAGTCCACGAGGGTGCCCGTGGCGAACGCCCGCCAGACGCGCGTCTCGGCCGGTGTCAGGTCGTCGATCTCCATCAGGGATGGACTCTGACCCGAACCGGCCGATCACGTCAACGCGCTTTCCGGACCGCCCGAAGAGCGCCTACTTCTTGGCGGACTCCACCGCGTGGCCGCCGAACTGGTTGCGCAGCGCGGCGATCATCTTCATCTGCGGCGAGTCCTCCTGCCGGGACGCGAACCGCGCGAAGAGGGACGCCGTGATCGCGGGCAGCGGCACGGCGTTGTCGATGGCCGCCTCGACGGTCCAGCGGCCCTCGCCGGAGTCCTGGGCGTAACCGCGCAGGTTGTCCAGGTGGTGGTCCTCGTCGAGGGCGTTGACGGCCAGGTCGAGGAGCCAGGAGCGGATGACCGTGCCCTCCTGCCAGGAGCGGAAGACCTCGCGGACGTTGTCCACGGAGTCGACCTTCTCCAGCAGCTCCCAGCCCTCGGCGTAGGCCTGCATCATGGCGTACTCGATGCCGTTGTGGACCATCTTGGAGAAGTGCCCGGCGCCGACCTTGCCCGCGTGGACGTATCCGTAGGGGCCCTCGGGCTTGAGCGCGTCGAAGATCGGCTTGAGGTCGTCGACGACCTCCTTGTCGCCGCCGACCATCAGCGCGTAGCCGTTCTTCAGACCCCACACGCCGCCCGAGACGCCGGCGTCGACGAAGTTGATGCCGTGCTTGGCCAGCTCCTCGGCGTGCTTCTCGTCGTCCGTCCAGCGGGAGTTGCCGCCGTCGATGACGGTGTCGCCGTGCCGGAGAAGGGTCGCCAGCTGGTCGATGACGCCCTGGGTGGCGGCGCCGGCCGGGACCATCACCCAGACCGCGCGGGGCCGCTCCAGCTGCTCGACGAGGTCGACGAGGCTGTTCACGTCGGCCAGCTCGGGATTGGTGTCGTATCCGACGACCGTGTGGCCGGCGTTGCGCAGACGCTCGCGCATGTTGCCGCCCATCTTGCCGAGACCCACAAGACCGATCTGCATGTCAGTGCACTTCCTTCAGTTCGCGGTAGGCGGCCACCAGCGCGGCCGTGGACGGATCGAGGCCGGGTACGTCGGCGCCCTCGGTGAGGGCCGGCTCGACGCGCTTGGCGAGGACCTTGCCGAGCTCGACGCCCCACTGGTCGAAGGAGTCGATGTTCCAGATGGCGCCCTGCACGAACACCTTGTGCTCGTACAGCGCGATCAGCTGGCCGAGGACGGAGGGGGTCAGTTCACCGGCCAGGATCGTGGTCGTCGGATGGTTGCCCTTGAAGGTGCGGTGCGGCACCTGCTCCTCGGGCACGCCCTCCGCGCGGACCTCGTCGGAGGTCTTGCCGAAGGCCAGCGCCTGGCCCTGCGCGAACAGGTTGGCCATCAGCAGGTCGTGCTGCGCCTTCAGCTCGTCGCTCAGCTCGGCGACGGGCCGGGCGAAGCCGATCAGGTCGGCCGGGATGAGCTTGGTGCCCTGGTGGATGAGCTGGTAGTAGGCGTGCTGGCCGTTCGTCCCCGGCGTGCCCCAGACCACCGGCCCGGTCTCCCACTGAACCGGGCGCCCCTCGCGGTCGACCGACTTGCCGTTGGACTCCATGTCCAGCTGCTGGAGGTAGGCCGTGAACTTCGACAGGTAGTGGCTGTACGGCAGGACCGCGTGCGACTGGGCGCCCATGAAGTTGCCGTACCAGACGCCCAGCAGGCCCAGGACCAGCGGGGCGTTGGCCGGGGCCTCGGCGTTCTGGAAGTGCTCGTCGACGATGCGGAAGCCGTCGAGCATCTCCCGGAAGCGGTCCGGGCCGATGGCGATCATCAGGGACAGCCCGATCGCCGAGTCGTACGAGTAGCGGCCGCCGACCCAGTCCCAGAACTCGAACATGTTGGCCGTGTCGATGCCGAAGTCGGCGACCTTCTCGGCGTTCGTCGACAGCGCGACGAAGTGCTTGGCGACCGCCTTCTCGTCGCCGCCCAGACCGGCCAGCAGCCAGGAGCGCGCCGACGTCGCGTTCGTGATCGTCTCGATCGTGGTGAACGTCTTGGACGCCACGATGAACAGCGTCTCGGCCAGGTCCAGGTCCCGGACCGCCTCGTGCAGGTCGGCGCCGTCCACGTTCGACACGAAGCGGAAGGTCAGCGAGCGGTCGGTGAACGCCCGCAGCGCCTCGTAGGCCATCGCCGGACCGAGGTCGGAGCCGCCGATGCCGATGTTGACGACGTTCCTGATGCGCTTGCCGGTGTGGCCGGTCCACTCGCCGGAACGGACCCGGTCGGCGAAGTCGGTCATCCTGTCCAGCACGGCGTGCACCTTGGGCACGACGTTCTCGCCGTCGACCTCGATCACCGCGTCCCGCGGCGCCCGCAGCGCGGTGTGCAGCACCGCCCGGTCCTCGGTGATGTTGATGCGCTCGCCGCGGAACATCGCGTCGCGCAGTTCGAACACGCCGGTCGCGGCGGCCAGCTCCCGCAGCAGGGTCAGCGTCTCGTCGGTGACCAGGTTCTTGGAGTAGTCGATGCGCAGGTCGCCCACGCGCACGACGTACCGCTCGGCCCGCCCGGGGTCGTCGGCGAACAGCTCGCGCAGGTCGGGGCGTGCCAGCGCGTCCTTGCGGTGGTCCGCCAGCGCGGTCCACTCGGGCCGCCGGTCGAGCTTCGGGGTGTCGGTCTCAGACATGGACAGGGGTCTCCTTGCCGGCCTCGCCGCGCAGGGCGATGGCGTACATCTCGTCCGCGTCGAGGCGCCTGAGCTCCTCGGCGATCAGTTCGGAGGTGGAGCGGACCTTCAGTGCGAGGGAGCGCGGGGGCTGGTCGGGCAGGGTCATCGTGGCGATCGGTCCCTCGGGCCGGTCGATGACGATCTCCCCGTTCGCGGTCCCGAGCCGGACGGCCGTGACGACCGGACCGTCGGTGATCACACGGTCGACCGTGACGTGCAGCCGTGCCTCCAGCCAGCGGGCCAGCAGCTCGGCGGCCGGGTTGTCCGCCTCGGCCTCCACGGTCGCCGAGGTCACCGGCACCCGGGCCTGGTCGAGGGCGGCGGCCAGCATGGAACGCCACAGCGTCAGCCGGGTCCAGGCCAGGTCGGTGTCGCCGGGCGCGTAGGTGCGGACCCGGCGCTCCAGGGTCTCCATCGGGCGCTCCACCGCGTACAGGTCGGTGATGCGGCGCTGCGCCAGCGCGCCCAGCGGGTCACCGGCGGGGTCGTCGGGCGCGTCCACCGGCCACCACACGACGACCGGGGCGTCCGGGAGCAGCAGCGGCAGCACGACCGAGTCGGCGTGCTCCGACACCTCCCCGTACATGCGCAGCACCACCGTCTCGCCGGTGCCGGCCTCCGAGCCCACCCGGACCTCGGCGTCGAGGTGCGAGCGGGTGCGGTCGCGCAGATTGCGCGGGTGCCGCTTGATCACGACCAGGGTGCGCGAGGGGTGCTCGTGCGAGGCCTCCTCGGCCGCCTTGATCGAGTCGTAGGCGTTCTCCTCGTCGGTGACGATCACCAGCGTGAGCACCATGCCCACGGCCGGTGTGCCGATGGCGCGGCGGCCCTGGACCAGCGCCTTGTTGATCTTGCTTGCCGTGGTGTCGGTCAGGTCGATCCTCATGGCCTGCGCCAGCTCCGTCCGTCTCGTGCGAGCATCTCGTCGGCTTCCCGCGGTCCCCAGCCGCCCGAGGCGTACTGCGCGGGCTTCCCGTGCGTGCCCCAGTACTCCTCGATCGGGTCGAGGATCCGCCAGGACTCTTCCACTTCCTGGTGACGGGGGAACAGGTTGGCGTCGCCCAGGAGGACGTCCAGGATCAGCCGTTCGTACGCCTCCGGGCTGGACTCCGTGAAGGACTCGCCGTACGCGAAGTCCATGGACACGTCCCGGATCTCCATCGACGTGCCCGGCACCTTGGAGCCGAACCGCACCGTCATGCCCTCGTCGGGCTGGACGCGGATGACGATCGCGTTCTCGCCCAGCTCCTCCGTCGCGGTGGAGTCGAAGGGGGAGTGCGGGGCGCGCTGGAAGACGACCGCGATCTCCGTGACCCGGCGGCCCAGGCGCTTGCCGGTGCGCAGGTAGAAGGGGACGCCCGCCCAGCGGCGGTTGTCGATGCCCAGCTTGATCGCCGCGTAGGTGTCGGTGACGGAGGCCGGGTCGATGCCCTCCTCCTCCAGGTAGCCGGGCACCTGAGCGCCGCCCTGCCAGCCGCCCTCGTACTGCCCGCGCACGGTGTGCAGGCCCAGGTCGTCGGGCAGCCGTACCGCCCGCAGCACCTTCAGCTTCTCGGTGAGCAGCGACGGGGCGTCGAAGGAGGCCGGCTCCTCCATCGCGGTCAGCGCGAGGAGCTGGAGCAGGTGGTTCTGGATGACGTCGCGGGCGGCGCCGATGCCGTCGTAGTAGCCGGCCCGGCCGCCGATGCCGATGTCCTCGGCCATGGTGATCTGCACGTGGTCCACGTAGGACCGGTTCCAGATCGGCTCGTACATCTGGTTGGCGAAGCGCAGCGCCAGGATGTTCTGGACGGTCTCCTTGCCCAGGTAGTGGTCGATGCGGAAGACCTGCTCCGGGTCGAAGACCTCGTGCACGAGCGCGTTCAGCTCGCGGGCGCTGCCCAGGTCGTGCCCGAACGGCTTCTCGATCACCGCGCGGCGCCAGGAGCCCTCCGGGGCGTCGGTCAGGCCGTGCTTCTTGAGCTGCTGGACGACCTTCGGGAAGAACTTCGGCGGCACCGACAGATAGAAGGCGTAGTTGCCGCTCGTCCCGCGCGAGGTGTCCAGCTCCTGCACGGCCTTGCGCAGCTGCTCGAACGCCTCGTCGTCGTCGAAGTCGCCGGGGATGAAGCGCATGCCCTCGGCGAGCTGCTGCCAGACCTCCTCGCGGAACGGAGTGCGCGCGTGCTCCTTGACCGCGTCGTGCACGACCTCGGCGAAGTCCTGGTTCTCCCAGTCGCGGCGGGCGAAGCCGACCAGGGAGAAGCCCGGCGGCAGCAGACCGCGGTTGGCCAGGTCGTAGACGGCCGGCATCAGCTTGCGGCGGGAGAGGTCGCCGGTGACGCCGAAGATGACCAGACCCGAGGGGCCGGCGATCCGGGGGAGGCGGCGGTCCTGGGGATCGCGCAGGGGGTTGCTCCAGTCGAGGGGCGCCACCGGCTCGACGGGCTTCTCGTCCGCCTTCGCGCCCTTCGTGGCGCCGGCCGCCCCCGACTTCTTCCCGGCCCGGGCGGACCTGGACGACTTGCCGGCCTTCGGCGCCCCGGCGGCCCGCGACTCCTCGGTCTCCTGGGCGTGCAGCGGTCCCGCCGCCTCCCGGGCCGCCCCGGTCTCCTTGGCCTCCTTCGTCGCCTTGGTCTCGCCGACCGGCTCAGCGGGAAGGTCCTCGCTCATTCCCCGTCAACTCCCTTGCTGTCGAGGGACTTCGTCACGGCGTCCAGCAGGTCCTGCCAGGCCACCTCGAACTTGGCCACGCCCTCCTGCTCCAGCTGCTCCACCACCTCGTCGTACGAGATGCCGAGCCGCTCCACGGCCGCGAGGTCCGCCCGGGCTTGGGCGTAACCGCCGGTGACCGTGTCGCCCTGGACGTCACCGTGATCGGCGGCGGCGTTCAGGGTGGCCTCCGGCATCGTGTTCACGGTGCCGGGAGCGACCAGCTCCTCCACGTACAGGGTGTCCCGGAATGCCGGGTCCTTCACCCCGGTCGACGCCCACAGGGGACGCTGGGTGTTCGCCCGGGCCCCGGCGAGGGCGGTGAAGCGGTCGCCCGCGAAGACGTTCTCGTACGCCTCGTAGGCCAGTCGCGCGTTGGCCAGCGCCGCCTTCCCCTTCAGGGCCAGGGCCTCGTCCGTGCCCAGCAGCGTCAGCCGCTTGTCGATCTCGCTGTCGACGCGGGAGACGAAGAAGGAGGCGACGGAGTGGATGCCCGACAGGTCCAGCCCGGCGGCCTGCGCCTTCTCCAGACCGGCGAGGTAGGCGTCCATGACCTCGCGGTAGCGCTCCAGGGAGAAGATCAGCGTGACGTTCACGCTGATGCCGGCGCCGATGACCTCGGTGATCGCCGGGAGACCCGCCTTGGTCGCCGGGATCTTGATCATCACGTTGGGGCGGTCGACCAGCCAGGCCAGCTGACGGGCCTCGGCGACCGTGGCCCGGGTGTCGTGGGCGAGGCGCGGGTCGACCTCGATGGAGACCCACCCGTCCCGGCCGCCGGTCGCCTCGTACACCGGGCGCAGCACGTCGGCGGCTGCGCGGACGTCGGCGGTGGTCATCATGCGGACCGCCTCGTCGACGGTGACGCCCCGGGTCGCGAGGTCGGCGAGCTGCTCCTCGTAGCCCTCGCCGGAGCCGATGGCGGCCTGGAAGATCGACGGGTTGGTGGTGACGCCGACGACGTGCTTCGTCTCGATCAGCTCGGCCAGGTTGCCGGACTCGATCCGCCGCCGCGACAGGTCGTCCAGCCAGATGGAGACGCCCGCCTCGGACAGGCGTCGCAGCGCTCCCGCGGTCGCGGTTGCTTCGGTCACAGTGATCATCTTCTCTTTCTGCTTCTCTGTGTGTTCGGCTCAGCCGCGGGCGGCGGCCAGGGACTCCCTGGCGGCGGCGGCCACGTGCTCGGCGGTGAAGCCGTACTCGGTGAACAGGGTCTTGGCGTCGGCGGAGGCCCCGAAGTGCTCCAGCGAGACGATGCGGCCCGCGTCGCCGACGAACCGGTGCCAGGTCAGGCCGATCCCGGCCTCCACGGCCACCCGGGCCTTCACGGACGGCGGCAGCACGCTCTCGCGGTACTCGCGCGGCTGCTCCTCGAACCACTCCACGGACGGCATCGAGACCACCCGCGCGGGCGTTCCCTCCGCCTCCAGCGCCTCCCGTGCGGCGACGGCGAGCTGCACCTCGGAGCCGGTGGCGATCAGGACGACCTCGGGGGAGCCGATGGAGGCCTCGGCGAGGACGTACCCGCCCCGCGCCGCGTCCGGGTTCGGCTCGTAGGTCGGCACGCCCTGGCGGGTGAGGGCCAGACCGTGCGGGGCCGGGTGGGTGGAGTGCCGCCTGAGGATCTCCGCCCAGGCGGTCGCGGTCTCGTTGGCGTCGGCCGGGCGGACCACGTTCAGGCCCGGGATGGCGCGGAGGGCGGCCAGGTGCTCGACCGGCTGGTGGGTCGGGCCGTCCTCGCCCAGGCCGACGGAGTCGTGCGTCCACACGTACGTCACCGGCAGCTGCATCAGCGCCGACATGCGTACCGCGTTGCGCATGTAGTCGGAGAACACCAGGAACGTTCCCCCGTAGATCCGGGTGTTGCCGTGGAGCGCGATGCCGTTCATCTCCGCGGCCATCGAGAACTCGCGGATGCCGAAGTGCACGGTGCGCCCGTACGGGTCGGCCTCCGGCAGCGGGTTGCCCTCGGGGAGGAAGGAGCTGGTCTTGTCGATGGTGGTGTTGTTGGAGCCGGCCAGGTCGGCGGAGCCGCCCCACAGCTCGGGCAGCACCGGGCCGAGCGCCTGGAGCACCTTGCCGGAGGCGGCGCGGGTGGCGACGGCCTTGCCGGTCTCGAACACCGGCAGGGCGTCCTCCCAGCCCTCGGGCAGTCGGCCCGCGACCACACGGTCGAACAGCGCCGCGCGCTCCGGCTGGGCGCCCCGCCACTTGTCGATCCGCTTGCCCCAGGCGGCGTGCGCCTCGGCGCCCCGGTCCAGGGCCTTGCGGGTGTGGGCGAGGACGTCGTCGGCGACCTCGAAGGACTGGGCCGGGTCGAAGCCCAGGACACGCTTGGTGGCGGCGACCTCGTCGTCACCGAGCGCCGAGCCGTGGGAGGCCTCGGTGTTCTGCGCGTTCGGGGCGGGCCAGGCGATGATCGTGCGCATGGCGATGATGGAGGGACGGCCGGTCTCGGCCTTCGCCGCCGTCAGGGCCGCGTACAGCGCGTGCACGTCGACGTCACCGTTGTCGGCGGGCTCGATGCGCTGCACGTGCCAGCCGTACGCCTCGTACCGCCCCAGCACGTCCTCGGAGAACGCGGTCGCGGTGTCGCCCTCGATGGAGATGTGGTTGTCGTCGTAGAGGAAGACGAGGTTGCCGAGCTTCTGGTGACCGGCGAGCGAGGACGCCTCGGCGGAGACGCCTTCCTGGAGGTCGCCGTCGGAGACGATCGCCCAGATCGTGTGGTCGAAGGGGGACTCGCCCTCGGGCGCCTCGGGGTCGAACAGGCCGCGCTCGTAGCGGGCGGCCATCGCCATGCCCACCGCGTTGGCGACGCCCTGGCCGAGCGGGCCGGTCGTCGTCTCCACGCCCGCGGTGTGCCCGTACTCGGGGTGCCCGGGCGTCTTCGAACCGTGCGTGCGGAAGGCCTTGAGGTCGTCCAGCTCCAGCTCGTACCCGGCGAGGTAGAGCTGGGTGTAGAGGGTCAGCGAGGTGTGGCCGGGGGAGAGGACGAAGCGGTCACGACCGGTCCACTCCGGGTCGGCGGGGTCGTGCCGCATCACCTTCTGAAAGATCGTGTACGCGGCCGGGGCCAGAGCCATCGCCGTGCCCGGGTGACCGTTTCCGACCTTCTGCACCGCGTCGGCCGCCAGAACGCGGGCGGTGTCGACGGCACGCCGGTCGAGGTCGGTCCATTCGAAGCGGTCCGCGCTGTCCACTGTCTGCGTGCTCATCTTCAAGAAATCCTCGATCGGAGCGAAGTATCTGGCTGACGTGTTCAAACCTAAAAGTCTGACTTTTGAGAGTGAAGGTCGTGGTGTGCCAGCCTGTGGTGAAACTGGGACATGCCCCGGCGCGCGGGCGCACGGGTGGGACGGCACGAGAAGGACATGGCAGACGAAAACCGACAAGACGGCGGTGGTGGCCCGAAGGACGGCGACGGGATCAGAACGTTCCCCTTCCCGGTCGATCTCAGCCTCCTCGGCGTCGGCATGCAGGTCGGCCCCATGGGCGCCGGCCGCACCTGGCACGCGCACGCCCCGCTGCACCGCGTGCACCGCATCGACTTCCACGTCGTCATGCTCTTCACCGGCGGCCCGGTCCGTCACATGGTCGACTTCGCCGAGTACGAGGCGACGGCCGGCGATCTGCTGTGGATCCGGCCAGGACAGGTCCACCGCTTCTCGCCGGACTGCGAGTACCGCGGAACGGTGCTGACCATGCAGCCCGGCTTCCTGCCCCGCGCCACCGTGGAGGCCACCGGCCTGTACCGCTACGACCTGCCGCCCCTGCTCCGCCCCGACGCGGCGCGCCTCGCCGGACTCACCGCCTCCCTCGACCAGCTCCGCCGCGAGTACGAGGACGCCACCACCCTGCCCCTGAGCCTGCACACCGCCGTACTGCGCCACACGCTCTCCGCGTTCCTGCTGCGGCTCGCGCACCTCGCGGTCAGTTCCGCCCAGGAGGCGCACCAGGGACCGGCGCCCGGGGACACGACGTTCACCCTCTTCCGGGACGCCGTCGAGCGGGGCTTCGCCGCCAATCACAGCGTCAGCGCCTACGCCGACGCGCTCGGTTACTCCCGCCGCACCCTCGTCCGCGCGGTGCGCGCCGCCACCGGTCAGACGCCCAAAGGCTTCATCGACAAGCGCGTCGTCCTGGAGGCCAAACGCCTCCTGGCCCACACCGACATGCCGATCGGCCGGGTCGGCGCGGCGGTCGGCTTCCCGGACGCGGCGAACTTCTCCAAGTTCTTCCAGCAGCACACGGACCAGACGCCGGCGGCGTTCCGGGCGGAGCTGCGCTGAGCACGCGCACGACGCAGGGGCTCCACGCGCGCGTGGAGCCCCTGCGTCCTCCTGCGGGGGGCCGGTTGCCGCTCAGCGGCCGAAGCCGAACCAGTTCACGTTCACGAAGTCCGCGGGCTGACCGCTGGTGAAGGTCAGGTACACGTCGTGCGTGCCCGTCACCGCGCCGATGTTCGCCGGAATCGTCCGCCACGACTGCCAGCCGCCCGTGTTGCCCACGGCGAAGCTGCCGACCGGCGTGCTGGTACGACTGTCCAGACGCACCTCCACCAGACCGCTGACGCCGGCGGGCGCACCGCTCGCCACCCGCGCCTTGAACTGCGTCGCCGGGCTCGAACCGAACTTCACGCCCTTGTACTGGACCCAGTCGCCGTTGGCGAGCGCGCCGAGGTTCCGGCCGCCGCCCGAGTCCGAGGTGCCCTCGGTCATCGTGCCGGACTGGGCGTCGTACGACTCGGCCTCGATGGCGCTGTACGCGTCCCGGTCACCCTCGGTCGGGGGCGTGGTACCGCTCCCACCGGCCGACAGCACCTGGACGTAGTCCACCAGCATGGAGTGGCCGGGCTGCGTGCCGGCGTCCGGGCCGCCGCCGAAGGCGTTCGGGAAACCGCCGCCCATCGCCACGTTGAGGATGATGAAGTAGCCGTGGTTCGTGGCGTTCTCCCACGTCGCGGCGTCGACCTGATCGGCGCGCACCGTGTGGAAGTTGTTGCCGTCGACGTAGAAGCGGATCTCCTCCACGCTCGTCGAGCGGTCCCACTCCACCCGGTAGGTGTGGAAGGCCGCCTGGCAGGTGGCGCCGGGGCACGCGGTGCTGCCGCCGATGCCGCTGGTCTCGTTGCACGGGCCGCCCGGCGAGGTGCCGCAGTGCATGGTGGCCCAGACGGTGTTGAGGCCCTGCGTGTTCTCCATGATGTCGATCTCGCCGACCGCGGGCCAGTTCCAGTAGTTGCCGCGGTAGGGCGCGCCCAGCATCCAGAACGCCGGCCAGTAGCCCTTCGCCGCGGCCCCGGTGACGTTCGGGACCTGGATGCGGGCCTCCACGCGCAGTTTGCCGCCCGCCGGGGGTTCGAAGTCGGCGCGCTTGGTCTCGACGCGGCCCGAGGTCCAGTTGCCGGCGGCGTCGCGCTGCGGGGTGATGCGCAGGTTGCCGTTGCCGTCGAGGGAGACGTTGCTCGGCGAGGACGTCATCGTCTCGATCTCACCGGTGCCCCAGTTGGCGGGGCCGCCCGGGTACCCGGTGCCGGTCGCGTACTGCCAGTTCGCGGTGTTCACGCCCGAGCCGGCGGCGCCGTCGAAGTCGTCGGCGAAGACCTGCGTCCAGCCGGACGGGGGCGGAGGGGCGGTGGCGTTCGCGGGCGGGCCGGTGACGGCGGTGGCCGCCGCGGCGAGGCCGAGCGTGCCGACGACGGCCACCAGCGCGCGGCGCAGTCGCCGTCGCCCGGGCGGGTTGCCGGAGGTTTCTCTCATGTGGGGGTCGCCTCTCGGGTGCGGGGTGGGAAGCGGGAGTGGCCCCGAGCACGCTCCCGGTGTGCCGATGAGAGCGCTCTCAGAGTGCGGCCAATGTGCTCCCCGGCGCAGCGGTCGTCAAGAGGTGAAGCCGAGAAAGTCCTTACGAGGCTGGGGAGTTCACCCCGTGAACGCCCACGAACGAGGCGAAAGCGCCGAAGCGCGCCACGGCCGGGAGCGTCCTCTCCGGGCCGAGCGCGCCACGGCCCTGGGACTCCCCGGGCCGGGCGTGCCACGGCCGTCGTCGCCCGGGCCGCAGTGCGCCGCGGCCGTCGTCGCCCGTGCTGAAATCGGGCGCGGCGGCCGTGGTCCCTCCCCGCGCCGGAGCGGGACCACGCCGTCCCGGCCTCAGCGGTGCGCCGGCTGGGGCAGCTCCGGGGCGGCCGCCTCCTCGCGCACCCCGAACCGCTCGTGCGCCCGGCGCAGCGGCTTCGGCGCCCACCAGGCGTGCCGCCCCAGCAGCGCCATGGTCGCCGGCACCAGCAGCATCCGCACGATCGTCGCGTCGATCAGCACCGCCAGGGTGAGGCCCAGTCCGATCTGAAGGATGGGTGAGAAGCCACCCGTCATGAAGGCGCCGAACACCACCGCGAGGAGCAGCGCGGCGCAGGTCACCACCCGGCCCGAGCGGCGCAGTCCGGTCACCACGGCCTCCCGGTCGTCGCCGGTCTGCTCCCGGGCCTCGCGCATCCGCGCCAGGATGAACAACTCGTAGTCCATGGCGAGTCCGAACGCGATCGCGATGATCAGCGGTGGGGCCGTCAGACTCAGCGCGCCCAGCCCCTCCGCACCGAGCAGCCCGGCCAGATGGCCGTCCTGGAACACCCAGACGACGGCGCCGAGCGCGGCGGCGAGCGAGAGCAGCGTGGTGGCGATCGTGCGCAGCGGCAGCAGCACCGACCCGGTGAATGCGAACAGCAGCACGAAGATCCCGGCCAGCACGGTCAGCGCGGCCCAGGGCGCGCGGTCGGCCAGCATCTGCCGGAAGTCGACCAACTGGGCGGCGGTGCCGGTGACCTGGACGGGAGCGTCACCGCGCAGCTCCCGTACCCGCTCGACCAGTGCGGTGGCCGCCGCTCCGTCGACCGTGCCCGCCGGACGCAGTTCGAGGACGGTGGCGCCGCCGGGCAGCTCACGGCGCTCGGTGCCCGGCGCGAGCGCGCCGATCCGGTCGGCCGTCGCGGCGTCGGTGCCGGGCCGCAGGACCACGGTGACCGGCGAGACCCCGGTGCCCGGCGGGAAGTGCGCGTCGACGGCGTCGTACAGCCGCCGTGCCTCGGTGCTCTTCGGGAGCTGTTGCGCGTCACCGATGTTGACGCGCATGCCGGTGACGGGCAGCGCCAGCACCAGCAGCGCCGGGACGGCCACCGCGAGGACGGCCACGCGCCGGCGGGCGGCGAAGCGGGCCAGGCGGCCGAAGAGCCGGCCCTCCTCGCCGTCCGCCCGCGCCTTCGCCGGGGCGATCTTCCCGCCGAACCGGGTGAGCAGCGCCGGCAGCAGGGTCAGCGCGGCGAGCATGTCGACGACGACCACCGCGGCCACCGCCAGGCCCATGCTGCGCAGGAACGTGCTCGGGAAGACCAGCAGTCCGGCCAGGCTCACCGCCACCGTCAACCCCGAGAAGAGCACGGTCCGTCCGGCCGCCGCGACCGTCCGGTGCACGGCCTCCACCACGTCCGGGACCTCCCGCCGCTCCTCGCGGAAGCGGACCAGCATCAGCAGGGCGTAGTCCACGGCGAGGCCGAGCCCGAGCATCGTCGTGACCTGGATCGCGTAGACGGAGATGTCGGTGACCTGGCTGAAGGCGAACAGGCCGAGGAAGGCGCCCGCGATGCCCGCCACCGCGACCAGCAGCGGCAGCCCGGCCGCGCGCAGCCCACCGAAGATCACCAACAGCAGCACCAGGACCACCGGCAGCGAGATCAACTCCGCGTTCTTCACGTCCTCCTGGGCCCGCTCACCGAGCTGCTCTCCCAGCAGCGGCCCGCCGCTGACGTGGACCCCGGACGCGTCGATCCCGTGCAGTCGGCCGGCCGCCGCCTCCACGGCGTCCTCCTCGGCGTCGTCTCCCAGACCGCCCTTGAACTCGACGGGCACGATCAGCGCCCGCCCGTCCTCGGCGACCAGGCCGCGCGTGGCGTACGGGTCGGGCACGGCGGCGACGCCCGCGATCTCCCTCAGGTCGGCGACGGCCCGCCCCACCTCGGCGCGCACCCGGGGGTCGTCGACGGCGGCGGCCTCGACGACCGCGGTGACCGACTCCCCCGAGGGGTCGACATCGTCCAGGTACTCGGCGGCGATCTCCGACTCGGTGCCGGGCACGTCGGGCACGTCGTCGGAGAGCTTCCCGAAGACGCCCGTCCCGAGGCCGAAGCCGAGCAGCAGGAACAGGCCCCACAGGAGCATCACGGTCAAGGGGCGGCGGGTCGCCGCCCGGGCGAGTGTGGACAGCACGGTCCCTCCCGGCGATCGTCGTACGGTACGGGACGCGTCGTTCGGCACGGGACGCGTCGTTGGGCACCGCCAACAGACTCGTGCCGACAGGTGGGGCGCCGGATCGCCGGGAAGAGCGGTTTGCCGGGCTCGCCCGCACGGGTGAGACCGGCGCCCGCCTCACCCGTCAGGGGGAGCCGGGGGCCACCAGGCCCGTCTCGTACGCGCAGATCACGGCCTGCACCCGGTCCCTCAGAGCGAGCTTGCTCAGGACATTGCTGACGTGGGTCTTGACCGTGTGCTCGCTCACGAACAGGGTCGTGGCGATCTCGGAGTTGGACAGGCCGCGCGCCAGCAGCCGCAGCGTCTCCACCTCGCGGGCGGTCAGCACCTCCAGGCGCCTCGGAGTGACGTCCGAGGCGGCAGCCTCCCGCCGGCGCCGCACGATGTCCGCGACCAGCCGGCGCGTCACCGCGGGCGCCAGCAGCGAGTCGCCGGCCGCGACCACCCGCACCGCGTGCACCAGGTCGTCCCGGCGCACGTCCTTGAGCAGGAAGCCGCTGGCGCCCGCGTACAACGCCTCGTACACGTACTCGTCCAGGTCGAACGTGGTGAGCATGACGACCTTGCAGTCGGACCGCGCGCACACCCGCCGGGCCGCTTCGAGGCCGTCCATGACCGGCATGCGGATGTCCAGGAGCAGCACGTCCGGCGTGTGCGCCTCGACCGCGGCGACCGCCTCGGCGCCGTCCCCCGCCTCGGCGACGACCTCGATGTCGGGCTGGGCCTCCAGGATCATGCTGAACCCGCTGCGGACCAGCTCCTGGTCGTCGGCGACGACCACCCGGACGCTCACCCGAGCGCCGCCCGCCGTCCGGCCGCGACCGGCAGGCGCACGGCGACGCGGAAGCCGCCGTCCGGCCCGCCGCCGGTGACGGCGTCGCCCCCGCAGGCGGCGGCCCGCTCCCGGATGCCGATGAGCCCGTGCCCGCCGCCCCCGGGCGCCGGGGACGGCCCCCGTCCGTCGTCCGTCACCGTCAGCGTCACTTCGGCGTCCCCCCAGTCCAGTCCGACCGTCGCGGAGGAAGCGTACGCGTGCTTGACCGTGTTGGTGAGGGCTTCCTGAGCGATCCGGTAGGCGGCGACCCCGGTGTCCGGCGCCAGCGGCCGGGGCTCGCCCGTGACGCATAACTCCACACGCAGGCCGGTCGATCCGGCGACCTGCCGGACCAGGCCGGGCAGCCCGTCCACGCCCGGCTGCGGCAGCCGCCGCGGTTCGGCGTCCGGCCGCTCCTCCTTCAGTACACCGAGGATGCGCCGCAGTTGGGTCATCGCGTCCCGCCCGGTGGTGGCGATCGCGTCGAACGCGGCCTCGGCACGCGCGGGATCACTGCGCACCACCACCGGACCCGCCTCCGCCTGCACCACCATCAGGCTCACCGCGTGCGCCAGGACGTCGTGCATGTCGCGGGCGATGCGGGCGCGTTCCTGCGCCGTGGCCCGCGCGGTGTCGGCGGCCCGCTCGCGCTCCAGCCGCCGGGCCCGGTCCTCCAGCTCGGCCGTGTAGGCCCGCTGCGTCCGGGCGAGCACACCCAGGGCGTACGCGCCCACGATGCTCAGCAGTTGGAAGGCGTACTCGAAGGGATCGGCGTCCTCGTTGTGCCGGATGGTGACGGCCACCCCGATCAGCCAGCCCGCCAGCATCAGCCGCCGCTGCCAGGGCCGGCCGAGGGCGGCCAGCGTGTACAGGACGACGAACCCGCCGTACATCAGGTCGGGCGGCGGCGCGTGGTACATCGCCTGCGTCGGGGTGGCCACCGACACGGCGCAGGCGGTCGCGAAGGGCGCCGCGCGGCGCCACACCAGCGGCAGCGCCGTGGCGGCCCCGAGCAGCCAGCCCTGCCAGGACAGCGGATCGTCGCCCTCGTCCGGGAAGAGCCACTGCAGGGAGACGGCGAACAGCACCAGCACGGCGACGGCCGCGTCGACGGCGTACGGATTCGTCGTGCGCAGCCGCGCGACGGCGGGGGCGAGCGGAGCGAACGGGGACCGGGCGGTCATGGGCGGCTCCTCGGGGCAAGGGCCGTCCCAGTATCAGGAGGCGCCCGGGGGTACGTCCTCACCGGTGCGAGGGATATCCGGTGCGCGGTCGGCCTGTCCACGGTCCTCACCGACCGCACGTTTGGGCAGCGGCCTGCCGGCCTCGGCCGGTCCCGCGTCCGACGGGCGCCACCCCAGTGCCCGGGACATCCCCCGCCCCGCCAGCCGCACGGCGGGGACCAGCGCAGGCACCCGCGCGCCCGCGTACGGGACGACGACCGAGACGGCGGCGGTCACCGTGCCGTCCGGGCCGTGCACCGGCGCGGCCACCGACAGGGCGTCGTCGGTCACCTGACGGTCGCTCACCGCGACTCCGGCGCGCCGCACCTCCGCCAGCACCCGGCGCAGCCGGCCCGGATCGGTGACGGTGTACGCGGTGAACGACGCGAGCGGGCCCGCGAGGTACGCCCGCTGGAACTCGGGCCCGGCGTGCGCGAGCAGGGCCAGGCCGACGCCGGTGGCGTGCAGCGGCCAGCGTGCGCCGACGCGGATGTGCACGCCGACCGACGACCGGGCCGCCAGCCACTCGGTGTAGACGACCTCGTCGCCGTCCCGCACCGCCAGCTGCACGTTCTCGTGGGTCGCCTCGTACAGGTCCTCCAGGTACGGCAGGGCGACCTGCCGCAGCGCGAGGCCGCGCGGGGCGAGCGCGGCGACCTCCCACAGCCGCAGCCCCACGTGGTAGACGCCCGAGTCGTCCCGCTCCAGTGCGCCCCACTCGGTCAGCGCGCCCACCAGCCGGTGCGCGGTGGTCAGGCTCAGTCCGGCCCGGCGGCCGATGTCGGTCAGGCACAGCGCCGGATGCTCGTGGTCGAACGCGGCCAGCACGGACAGCAGCCGGTCGGCGGCGGTGGGGGCACCCCCGGGCGGGGGAGTCCGCCCGCTCGAACGGCGCCGGGAGCGGGGGAGGGACCGGGACGGAGGGAGGGACGGGGACTCGGGGGCGGCGGTCATGGCGGGGGCACCTCCCAGGCAGGGGCGGGGCAGCGTTCCCGCAGAGGGTACGGTCCGCGCCGGGCCCCGCACAGGGGTGGTGCGGTCGGCCGGAGGCCGGGCCGGGCGTGCCATGATCGGCGCCGGACGCACACATGGGGCCGGCGACGGAAGGGCACGGGCGTGAGGCTGACGATTCTGGGCGGCGGCGGATTCCGGGTGCCGCTCGTGTACGGGGCGCTCCTCGGGGACCGCGCCGAGGGGCGGGTGACCGACGTCGTCCTGCACGACCTCGACGCGGACCGGCTGTCGGCGGTGACCCGGGTGCTGGCCGAGCAGGCGGCGGGGGTGCCGGACGCGCCCGCGGTCACCGCCACGACCGACCTGGACGAGGCGCTGCGCGGCGCCGACTTCGTGTTCTCCGCGATCCGCGTCGGCGGTCTGCAGGGGCGGGCCGACGACGAGCGGGTGGCGCTCGCCGAGGGCGTCCTGGGCCAGGAGACGGTCGGCGCGGGCGGCATCGCCTACGGCCTGCGGACCGTCCCGGTCGCCGTCGACATCGCGCGCCGCGTGGCCCGGCTGGCGCCGGACGCCTGGGTCATCAACTTCACCAACCCGGCCGGCCTGGTCACCGAGGCCATGTCCCGGTACCTCGGCGACCGCGTCATCGGCATCTGCGACTCGCCGGTCGGCCTCGGCCGCCGTATCGCCCGTGTGCTGGGCGCCGACCCGGGCCGGGCCTTCATCGACTACGTCGGCCTCAACCACCTCGGCTGGGTCCGCGGCCTGCGCGTGGCCGGCCGCGACGAACTCCCGCGGCTGCTCGCCGACCCGGCGCTGCTCGGCTCCTTCGAGGAAGGCCGGCTCTTCGGCCCCGACTGGCTGCGCTCGCTCGGCGCGGTCCCCAACGAGTACCTGCACTACTACTACTTCAACCGCGAGACCGTCCGCGCCTACCGGGAGGCCGACCGGACCCGCGGTGCGTTCCTGCGCGACCAGCAGGCCCGTTTCTACGAGGAGATGCGCCACCCGGACGCCCCGGCGCTGGCCACCTGGGACCGGACCCGCGCCGAACGCGAGGCCACCTACATGGCCGAGAACCGGGAGGCGGCGGGCGCGGGCGAACGCGAGGCCGACGACCTGTCCGGCGGCTACGAGAAGGTGGCGCTGGCGCTGATGCGGGCCGTCGCCCGCGACGAGCGCGCCACCCTTATCCTGAACGTCCGCAACCGCGGCACGCTCGCCGTCCTCGACGCCGACGCCGTGGTCGAGGTCCCGTGCCTGGTCGACGCGAACGGCGCCCACCCGCTGGCCGTGGACCCGCTGCCGGGTCACGCCACGGGCCTGGTCTGCGCCGTCAAGGCCGTCGAGCGCGAAGTCCTGGCGGCGGCCGACTCGGGCTCCCGCGCGTCGGCGGTCCGCGCCTTCGCCCTGCACCCCCTGGTCGACTCGGTCAACGTGGCCCATCGCCTCGTCGAGGGCTACACGGCGGTACATCCGGGTCTGGCGTACCTCCGGTAGAACCCCGGGACCGCCGGACCGGGCGGGCACCGTGCCGCGCGGTCCCGGCGCGGGCCCCCTCCGGCGTCCGCGCTCGCCCGGCGGCGAACGCCGTGACGGCGTGCGGCTGCCGGAGCCGGCGCGGCAGGCGGGGTCTTCCGCCCGGGAAGCCCGGCGTGCGCCGGCCGGCCCCCGGCGTCTCCCGGCGGCTGCTCGTGCCCGCGCGCAGCGCCTACGCGGGAGCGCCGGCGGCCGGATCGTGGGCGACGGTGCCCACAGGGGCGGTGGCCGGCGCGGTGGGCGTGCGGCGGGTCACCGGGGCCGGGGGCGGGGCTGCGGCGAGGTCCGTGCGGGAGTGGGGCGCGGGGACCGGGCGCAAGGGACGCGGCCCGGACACCACCGCGTAGTCCTGGCCCAGGAAGGGCGGTGTCATCTCGCCCGGATCGTCTCCGAGGGCCAGCCGAACGGCCGCCCACGGCGCGTTGATCCCGCACAGGGCCAGCTGGTGCAGCCCTCCGGCCGGTCGGGTGTTGACGTCCATCAGGACGGGCCGGTCCCCGTACATCCGGAACTGCACGTTGGACAGGTGGTGCAGCCCGAACGCCTCGGCGATCCGCCGGGCCGGCGCCAGCCACTGGTCCTGGAGAGTGAACCCGCGGCGGCGGCCGTTCTTGGTGCGGCCCACGGCCAGTCGCACCCGGTCGTCGGGACCGGTGAGGCAGTCCACCGACACCTCCGGCTCCTCCAGCCGGGGCATCACCAGCCAGTCGACGGGACCGTCGGCCGCCCGCAGCGCCTCGACGACCAGGGGCAACGGGACGTACGGGCTCGGGAAGCCGTCCAGCTGCGTCAGGGAGAAGGACTCCCGAGTGACCATCCGGAAGCCCACGCCGCCCGCGCCGGACGCCGGCTTGAAGCAGGCCCGGTGGCCGTGCGCCTCCAGCTCCTCCACGGCCGCCACGAGCTCGTCGGCCGTGCGGACCCGCCACCACGGGGGCACCGGCACACCGATCGCCCGGACCGCCTCGTAGGCGATCACCTTGTCCTGGAAGACGGCCACCGCCTCCGGCGGCGGTGCCAGCAGGGCCGTACCGGCGGCCTCGAACTCGGCGCGGTGGGCCACGATCGCGGTCTGGTGGAGGCGCGGCACGAACACGTCGATGCCGCGCCGCGCGCACTGGTCCAGGGCGTACTCGACGTAGCCGGCCGCGGACAGGCCCTCCGGCTCCAGGTCGGCGGTGTCCGCGGCGGCCAGTACGGGGGAGTCCGGGTCGCCGTGCGTGGCGTGGATCTCGACGGCCCGGTCGGCGGGATTTCGCCGCAGCTGATCCATGAAGAAGACGTTCTCCGCGTACGTGCGGTTGAGCCAGACGCGTACGGGAGAAACCATGCAGGCCGCCTTTCACGGTTCGCGGGCAGGGCGAAGCGGGCCGTGCCCGGCCAGGGGTTGGAGGGACACCGAGCCGCCCTGCGCGAAGGGGTGAATCGGGGCGGTGGTGTTGGGGCGATCATAGGGGTACGCACGCCTGCGGGTGCAAAGTGCGCCGCGCGGACGCACCGGCGCCGGTGCGGGGCGGCCGCAAGGCCCCGGCCGGGCGCGCGGGGCCGTGCTTGTGACCCGGGCCGGGATGTGATCTCGTGGCGTCGAACGCGCGTCCGTGAGGGGTGGGTATGACGTCGACGACCGGTGGGCCGGGCCGCATGTGGGCCATCAGCGACCTGCACATCGGATACCCGGAGAACCGCGAGCTCGTGGAGGGCATGCGCCCCGGCTCCGACGACGACTGGCTCCTGGTGGCAGGTGACGTCGCGGAGACCGTCTCCGACATCCGCTGGGCCCTCGGCACCCTCTCGGACCGTTTCCGCCGGGTCGTGTGGGTCCCCGGCAACCACGAGCTGTGGACCCACCCCAAGGATCCCGTCACCCTCCGCGGCGCCGCCCGCTACGAGCACCTGGTCCACGTGTGCCGGGAACTGGGCGTGACGACGCCCGAGGACCCGTACCCCGTGTGGGACGGAGACGGCGGCCCGGCGGTGGTCGCGCCGCTGTTCCTCCTCTACGACTACTCGTTCCTGCCCGCAGGGTGCGCGACCAAGGAGGAGGGACTGGCCTACGCCCACGGCACCGGCGTCGTGTGCAACGACGAGTTCCTGCTGCACCCCGACCCGTACCCGAGCCGCGAGGCCTGGTGCCGGGCCCGCGTCGCCGAGACCGAGCGCAGGCTCGCCGAGCTTCCCGACGACCTGCCGACCGTCCTCGTCAACCACTACCCGCTGGACCGGCACCCCACCGACGTCCTGTGGTACCCCGAGTTCGCCATGTGGTGCGGCACCCGCCTGACCGCCGACTGGCACCGCAGGTTCCGTGTCGCCACCATGGTCTACGGCCATCTGCACATCCCCCGGACCACCTGGCACGAGGGGGTCCGCTTCGAGGAGGTCTCGGTGGGTTACCCCCGCGAATGGCGCAGGCGAAGCGGGCCGCCGGGCGCACTGCGCCGCGTCCTGCCCGCGCCGGCCCGTCAGGAGGCGGGCCGGTGATCGAGGAACTGCTCCCCGACACGGTCGTCGCCGTGGAGGCCCACGGCAACGACGACGCCGGACATCTGCCCCTCCTCCCGCAGGAGGAGCCGCTCGTGGCGCGGGCGGTCGCCAAACGGCGCCGGGAGTTCACCGCGGTGCGCTCGTGCGCCCGCCGGGCCATGGAGAAGCTGGGCGTGCCCGCGCAGCCCGTGCTGAACGGCGAGCGCGGTGCGCCCATCTGGCCCGCGGGGCTGACCGGCAGCATGACCCACTGCGACGGCTACTGCGCCGCCGCCCTGGTCCGCGCCGCCGACCTGGCCTCGCTCGGCATCGACGCCGAACCCGACGGGCCGCTCCCGGAGGGTGTCCTGCCCAGCGTCTCGCTGCCCGCCGAGGCGGAGCGGCTGCGCCGGCTGGCCGAGGAGCGTCCCGGTGTCCACTGGGACCGGCTGCTGTTCAGCGCCAAGGAGTCCGTCTACAAGGCGTGGTTCCCCCTCACCGGGCGGTGGCTGGACTTCACCGAGGCCGACATCGAGATCTCCGTGGACCCCGGGGACCCGCGAGGCGGCACCCTGCACGCCGCGCTCCTGGTGCCGGGACCGACCGTGGGCGGCCGGCGCCTGTCCCGTTTCGACGGCCGCTGGACCGCCCGGCACGGCCTGCTCGCGACGGCCGTCACGGTCCCGCACGCCTGAGTCGTCAAGACGCCCGCGCCCCGGCCCCCCGAGAGCACACCCGGCCCGTCAGGAGGCCGGGCACCAGCTCCGCAGCAGCCGGAAGAACGCCTCCTCGTTCCCCGCCAGCCCCGCGGCCCGCAGTGCCTGCTCCGCCTCGGCCAGTACGGAGGGCGGGACGACGGCCGGACGGGGCGCACCGGCCGGACCCGGCGCGGCGTCGAACCCGGCCCGTACGGTGTGCAGCAGCCGCAGGTAGGCCTGCACGGCCGCGCGCTCGTGATCGGTCAGTACGGCGGTGGTCATCGGTCGGTCTCCCCACAACGACGTCAGCGGTCACGCGCCGCCGCCCGGCGGCGGCACATCCCCAGCTTGCCGTCCACCACTGACAATCGGACCGAGACGCGCCCCGCACCCGGCCCGTACGAACCGATCGAGGCATCAGCCCGGGTACCCCAGCGAGGCGCCGATCCGGCCCGCCAGGTGGTCCCGCTGCACCGGCCCGCGCAGCGGCGAACCGTCCAGCCACGTCCGGCACTTGCTGGCCAGCAGCAGCCCGAAGGTCTCCGCGTCCTTCTCCTCGGCGAGGTCGAAGCGGGAGCGCGCGGCGACCGTGCGCACGGTGGCGCGCAAGGCCTCCTCGTCCCGGTCCGGGCCGTCCCCCTCCAGCAGCCGCGCCGCGACCGCGCCGCCCTCGACGTGGTGACCGCGGTGGCCGGCCTTCATGTGCCACAGCTCGTGCCCGAGGATCACCAACTGGTGGTCGGGCGCGGTGCGTTCCTCGACCACGACCAGATCCTGCTCGGCCATGTCGAGCCACAGGCCGCTGGCGGTCCCGGGCGGGAAGACGGCCGTGCGGAACAGCACCGGACGGCCCCGGCGTCTGCTCATCGCCTCGCACAGCGCCCCGTACAGCTCGGCGGGCGGCGCCGGGGCGGGAAGCGTCAGCTCCTCGACCAGTTCGCCGCACAGGCGGCGCATCTCCTTGCCGATGCCCACGTCTCTCCCCACGCTCACGACTCGGGCCGCTTGACGCTCTCCAGGAGCATGTCCAGCCACTCGGCGACCTTGTCGCGGTGCTGGTCGGTGGGCAGTTGAGCGGCCCGCCAGGCGATGCCGCGCACACCATGGTCCTGGAGCAGCCGCTCCAGGGGGTCCTCGGCGGCGGCCGTAGCCGCCCGCTCCCGGTCGGCGAGCTGCTGGAGCAGTTCCTGCTCGGTGTGCTGGAGCGCGACCGCCAGCGCCTCGGGGTCCTCGGCGGTCAGGAAACCGGCGTGCACCCGGAAGAACCGCTGGATGGCGTCGCAGTGCTCCATGGTGGGCCGCCGGTCGCCGTTGATGAGGGCGCCCGCCTGCTGCCGGGACATTCCGGCGCCGTCGGCGATCTCCTGCTGGGTGTACCTGCGGCCGTTGGGCTTGAGCCGGGTGCGGCGCAGCAGGTCCAGGCGCTGCACGAACCGCGCCTGCACGTCGGGTTCACCGGCGGGCCGACCGCTCAGGAGCGCCACCACCACGGGCTCGGGGACACCGGAGGCGGCGGACAGGCGGCCGATGTCGAAGACCTCGGCGTGCGGTACGCCGAGCCGGTCCGCGAGCGCGGTGACGCGGGCGACGACGGCGGGCAGCGCGGCCGTCGGCAGGGCACCCGGACCCTCGAAGCCACCCGTCACCGACAGCTCTCCCACGTCTCTCTCACAGGCTTCTCACAAGCGATTGCCGTGAACTTCCCGGAGAGTAGCCTGCCGCTCGAACTCACATCCAGGTATCGCCACAACTGTGGCCTATTTCAGCCGTCAACAGGCACGAAATGCCACGATAGTTGACACGCCTCGCGTCGGGGCACCAGGATCGGGACGCCGCGAGAAGGCCGCATAGGCAAGAGGGGTGACCTCCCGATGGCATTTCAGGCAGGAGGGCAGCGGCCGGCGCCGCGGCCCGCTCCCGCGACCCCCGAGGTCCAGGCGTATCTCCAGGACTACACGGCCCTCCTGGAGGCCGTCCCCTTTCCCTCGCTCGTCGTCGACCACCGCTGGGACGTGGTGCTGACCAACGGCGCCTTCCGGACACTTTTCCGGGGCGCCGGACCGCACCCGACGGCCATGCCGGGCGACAACTTCCTCAGGTTCGTGCTGTTCCACCCGGACGCGTCCGCGGTCCTCGGGGAGCACGAGTCGAGCTGGTGCCTGCCCATGCTGGCGCACTTCGCCGCCGCCCTGGAGCGGTACGGCCACGACCCGGGCCTGCAGGCCGTCCGCCGCGACATCGCCCAGGACCCGATCATGGAGGCGGCCTACCGCCAGGGCCTGCCGCACTGGATCCGTGCCGTCGGCGCGGAGGCCGTCGAACACGACGGCGCAGTACGCCCGCTGCACCACCCGGACCCGCGCTGGGGCACCACCGACTGCCGGGTCGTGGTGGAGACGCCCAGGGTCCTGGAGGAGCTGGGCTGCACCCGGTTGACCCTGGTCCTTCGCGAGCCGCGCCGCACGCCCCGTGCCGGGCGCCCCCGCCGCACCGCGGCCGCCCACCTGAGGGTGGTCCCGGCCCCCGAGTGACCCACCGCGCGGGCCGTCCGGAGCCGGAGGCCGTCGCGGGGAGCGTCACCCCTGCCGGGGCAGGTCCGACTTGACCGTCCGTTCCGTCCCGCGTTTCGCCGCCTGGATCTGCTCGTACACACGGGTGCGCAGCTCGGCGAAGCGCGGGGCCACCCGCGTGTGCACCTGGTCCCGCCCGTCCGGCAGGTCGACCTTCAGCTGCTCCCTGACGACGGTGGGGGAGGCGGACAGCACGACCACCCGTTCGCCCAGGTAGACGGCCTCGTCGATGTCGTGCGTGACGAAGAGGATCGTCATCGAGCGCTCCCGCCACAGCCGCCGCACCAGGTCCTCCAGGTCGGCGCGGGTCTGCGCGTCCACCGCGGCGAACGGCTCGTCCATCAGCAGCACTTCGGGCTCGTAGGCCAGCGCCCGGGCGATGGCCACCCGCTGCTGCATGCCCCCGGACAGCTGCCACGGGTACGCCCCGGCGGCGTCCGCGAGCCCCACCGAGCCGAGCGCGTCCGCGACCAGCTCCCGGCGCCGCGCCTTGCCCAGACCCTTCTGCCTGAGCGGCAGTTCGACGTTCTCGCCGACCCGCATCCACGGGAACAGACTGCGCCCGTACTCCTGGAAGACGAACGCCATCCCCGGCGGCGGGCCGTCCACCTTCCGCCCCGCCAGGAACACCTCGCCGGCCGTCGGCCGGAGCAGCCCGCCCACGCACTTCAGCAGCGTCGTCTTGCCGCACCCGGACGGGCCGACCAGGCAGACCAGTTCGCCGGCCGCCACGGAGAAGGTCAGGTCGCGCACCGCCTCGACGCGCCGCCCCGATCCCTCGTACACCTTCTTCAGGCCGCGTACGTCGAGCATGGACCGCCCTTTCAGGAGCTTCACCCGGGCCGCCGGGCGGCGGCGCGCAGACCGTGGTACCAGCCGAGCGCGCGCCGCTCGACCAGCCGGAAGAGGACCGACAGCACGAAGCCGAGCAGACCGAGCAGCAGGATGCCGGTCCACATGCCGGGGATCGCGAAGGAACGCTGGAACTGCACGATGGTGAAGCCGAGCCCGTTGCTGGCGGCGAACATCTCGCTGATCACCATCAGGATGATGCCGATCGACAGCGCCTGGCGCAGACCGGCGAAGATCTGCGGGCCGGCCGAGAGCAGCACCACGTGCCGCAGCCACGCCACGCCCGTGACCCCGTAGGAGCGGGCCGTCTCGGCCGTCACCGCGTCGACCGCCCGGACCCCCTCCACGGTGTTGAGCAGTACAGGCCACACACAGCCGGCGGCGATGACGACGATCTTCATGGTGTCGCCGATGCCCGCGAAGAGCATGATCACCGGCACCAGCACCGGCGGCGGCACCGCCCGCAGGAACTCCAGCACCGGCTCGCACACCGCCCGCACCCGCGGGTAGGAGCCGACCAGCGTGCCCAGCGCGACGCCCACGACCGCCGCCAGCGCGTAGCCGGCCGCGAGCCGCAGCACGCTGGGCAGTACGTCACCGCGCCACCGCTCGCCCGTCCACACGTCCGGGAAGGTCTCCAGGACGGTGGCGAGCGGCGGCCAGTACACGTCCTCGCTGCCCGCCGAGGCCACCCACCACACGGTCACCAGCACGGCCGGCAGCGCGAACACGAAGACCAGCCGCAGCAGCACCCGCCTCACACCGCCACCTCCCCGCGCACCGACTGGTGCCAGGCCAGCGCCCGTCGCTCCACCGACCGGGCGCCGACGTTGATCAGCAGCCCCAGCAGGCCGGCGACCACGATCAGCGCGTACATCTCGGGCACCGCCTGCGAGGTCTGCGCCACGGCGATCCGGGCGCCGAGTCCGGGCGCGCCGATGACCAGTTCGGCGGTGATGGCGAGGATCAGCGCGACGGCCGCCGCGAGGCGCACGCCGGTCATGACGTACGGCAGCGCGGTCGGCCACAGCACGTGCCGGACCCGCGCCCAGGGGCCGAGACCGTAGGACCGCGCCGTCTCCTCGGCTACCGGGTCGACGTCCTGGACGCCGTAGAGGACCTGGATCAGCACCTGCCAGAAGGAGGCGTACACGACCAGGAGCAGCACCGACCTCAGCTCGGTGCCGTACAGCAGGACCGCCAGCGGGATCAGCGCCACCGACGGGATCGGGCGCAGGAACTCGATCGTGGACGCCGTCGCCTCGCGCAGGTACGGCACCACGGAGAGGACCACCCCGATGACGATCCCCGCGCCGACCGCGATCGCCAGGCCCAGCGCCCACCCGGTGAGGGTGTCGCCGAGCGCGGTCCAGAAGGCGCCGTCCGCGATCTCCGTGCCGAGCGCGTCGGCGATGCGGCTGGTCGGCGGGAAGTAGTCCTCCTCGACCAGACCGAGCCGCGGCACCGCCTCGCCCAGGGCGAGGAAGGCCGCGAGACCGGCCGCCCCGAGTGCGGCGTTCGCACCCCTCACGGCAGCAGCTCGTCCAGGTCCGGCGCCTTCTCGAACAGGCCGTCCTCCCGGCCGAGCTTCGCCAGCTCCTCGATCCCGGCGCGGTCCGGCTCGGCCGGCCACTTCGGCAGCGTCACCTTCGCCAGCACGTCCGCCGGAATCTTCGTGTACGTGGTGACGATCTCGCGGACCTCGTCGGGGTGGGCGTCGGCGTACGCCAGGGACTCGGCGGTGGCCTCCTGGAACTTCTTCACCGTCTCCGGGTTCTCCTGCGCGTACCGGGTGGAGGTGAAGTACATGGCGACCGTGAGCTTCGGCGCGATGTCGATCATGGGGCTGGCGATCTCCCGGCCGCCCTGGCTCTTGACGGTGGCCAGCGCCGGTTCCACCACCATCGCCGCGTCGACCCGCCCGGCGTCGAGCGCCGCCGGCATCTGGTCGAAGGCCAGCTCGACCAGCTCCACGGCGTCCGGGTCGCCGCCCGCCTTGCGCACCGAGGCCCGCACCGCGGTCTCGTTGATGTTCTTGAGCGTGTTGATCGCGACCTTCTTGCCCTCCAGCTCCTTCGGCGACTTGATCGGACTGTCGCCCTTGACGGTGAGCGCCTCGAAGTCCTTGCCCGCCACGCCGGTCGAGGCGATGCCGTTGGCCACCGCCTTCACCGGTACGTCGTTGGACCGGGCGATCATGAGGGAGGTCATGTTGGAGAACCCGAACTGGAACTGGCCGCTCACCACGCCGGGCACGATCGCCGCCCCGCCCTGCGCGCTGGAGAACTCCAGCTTCAGCCCGCGTTCCTCGAAGAAGCCCTTCTTCTGACCCAGGTACAGGGGCGCCACGTCGACGATGGGGATGAGGCCCACCTTCACCGTGGTGGTGCCGCCGCCGGACGACCCGGAGTCGTCCGGCCCTCCCGAGTCGGACGAGCCGCACGCCGTCGCGGCGGCCAGGACGGACACGGCCGTGAGGCCGACGAACAGACGACGCATGACTCCCCCTGTGGGACCGGACCAGGTACTCCGACAGGCTGTGCGCAGACAGCACGAACGTGCTCAGCGGGAACGTAGGGCTCGCGTCGTGGCGCGGTCAATGCCCTTGCAGACATGGGCCGTTGGGAAGGGCGACGAGCGTCGTTGACAGTGCGAGTCGGGCACTCGTAGCGTGCGCACTGCGTACGGCCGTCCGTGCCGTACGTCCTGCCGTGAGGCTTTCGCCGGAGGCCAGATGCCCGATGCAGCCCGCGCACCGCACTTCGTGAGGTCCTTCGAACGGGGCCTCGCCGTCATCCGGGCCTTCGACGCCGACCATCCGGCGCTGACCCTGAGCGAGGTCGCCCGTGCCGCCGAGCTGACCCGCGCGGCGGCCCGCCGCTTCCTGCTCACCCTGGCCGACCTCGGTTACGTCCACACCGACGGCCGGCTCTTCCGGCTCACCCCGCGCGTGCTGGAGCTCGGCTACTCCTACCTGGCCGGCTTCACGCTGCCGCAGATCGCCGAGCCGTACCTGGAGCAACTGGTCGCCCAGGTACGGGAGTCGTCCTCGCTGTGCGTCCTGGACGGTGACGACGTGGTGTACGTCGCGCGGGTGCCGACCAGCCGGATCATGACCGCGTCGATCACGGTCGGCACCCGCTTCCCGGCGCACCTCACCTCCGTGGGCCGGGTGATCCTCGCCGACCTGCCGGACGCCGAGATCGAGACCCGGCTCGCCCGGGCCGACCTGCGCCCGCACACCGCGCGCACCCTCGCCTCGGCGGACGCCCTGCGCGCGGAACTGCGCCGGGTGCGCCGGCAGGGCTACGCCCTCGTCGACCAGGAACTGGAGGACGGCCTCAGGTCGGTCGCCGCGCCGGTGCGGGACCGGGACGGCGCGGTGGTGGCCGGCGTGAACATCGCGGTGCACGCCGGCCGCAACTCGGTGGAGTCCGTGCGCCGGGACCTGCTGCCGCACCTGCTGGCGACGGTCGCCCGGATCGACGCCGACCTCCGGATCACCGGCGCGGGAATCACAGGTCCAGCACCAGCCGCCGGCCACGGCAGCGCGACACGCAGATGAGCATCGTCTCCCCGGCGGCCCGCTCCTCGTCGGTGAGCACCGAGTCCCGGTGGTCGGGCTCGCCCTCGACGACGTCGGTCTCGCAGGTGCCGCAGGTGCCCTCGGTGCACGAGTAGAGCACCTCGACGCCGGCGGTGCGGACGGCGTCCAGGACCGAGACGCCGGGCGGGACGGTGATCGTGCGCCCGCTGCGGGCGAGTACGACGTCGAACTCCCCGTCGGAGACGTCCGGTTCCGCCTGTTTCGGGCTGAACCGCTCCACGCGCAGGCGCCCGGGCGGGCAGCGCGACTCGACCGCGTCCAGCAGCGCTGCGGGCCCGCAGCAGTAGACCAGGGTGTCCTCGGGCACGTCGTCGAGCACGGACGCCAGGTCCAGCAGCCCGGTCTCGTCCTCGGGAGCGAGGGTGACCCGGTCGCCGTGGCGCTCCAGTTCCCCGGTGAACGCCATCGTGGCGCGGGTCCGGCCGCCGTAGAGCAGCGTCCACTCGGCCCCCGCACGGTCGGCGGCGGCCAGCATCGGCAGGATCGGGGTGATGCCGATGCCGCCCGCGACGAAGTGGTAGCGGGCGGCCCGCTCCAGCCGGAAGTGATTGCGCGGACCCCGCACCCGGACCTTGTCCCCGGTCCGCAACTCCTCGTGCACGTACGCGGATCCGCCCCGTCCCTCCGCCTCGCGCAGCACGGCGATCCGCCACGTCTCCCGGTCGGCGGGGTCGCCGCACAGCGAGTACTGCCGTTCCAGGTCCGGGCCCAGCGCGACGTCGATGTGGGCGCCGGCCTCCCAGAGGGGCAGTGGTTCGCCCAGCGGATGGCGCAGGGAGAGGACGAGTACGCCGTCGGCGGCCCTCTCCCGGCGGCCGACGACGAGTTCGGTCTCGTACGGGGTCATGAGCCGCTTTCCCGGGGGTGGTGGTGTCCTTGCGGATGGGCGAGCATCCAGTCCCACATGGCGACCGGGTCCTCGGCGGTGTGCCGGGCGCCGCAGTGGCAGATGCCGTGCAGCAGGTCGGTGCCCGGGAGCCAGTCGATGCGGTAGACCTCGCCGGCGGGCGCGCTCACCGGGCCGCCCGCTCGACGGGCGTGTCGCCCTCCTCGACCAGCCGGGCGAGGATGCGGCGGGCGGCCAGCCCGCCGGTGTCGATGTTGATGCTCAGCTCCTGGTAGCCGGTGCGTTCGGTGCCGAGCGTGCGCTGGAGCAGGTTGAGCGCGTCGACGTCCTGCATGACCACCGTGTGGTTGTTCTTCCGCAGGAACTCGGTGACTTCGGCGTCGTCCGTCGCCCAGTCCCGGGAGACCGCCCAGAAGTCGTACACCTTGCCGTCGCCGGACGGCGTGATGGCGTAGGTGATCTCGGTGTGGAAGCCGTCCGGATCGCTGCCGTCGGCCGCGGGCAGCACACCGGTCGGGGCGACCCTGCTGTGCAGCAGGTACAGACAGGGCGCGTGGTACTCGATGTCCTGCCAGCGGTCGATGCGGCCTTCCACGCCGGTGGACTTGGCGTAGAACGGCGGGCACTCGGCGTCGTCCATGTGCCGGCTGACCCGGACGATCCCCGCGCCCTCGTCGACCTCGGTGGTGATCGGCGTCTCGGCGACCTCGGGCGTGCCGATGTAACCGCCGTGCAGATAGGTCTCGTGGGAGAGGTCCAGGAGGTTGTCGACCAGCAGGCCGTAGTCGGCGTCGATCGGCTCCATGCCGCGGACCGTGACCCAGCCGGGGGAGTCCAGGTGCCGGGCGCGCGGCACGGCTCCGGGGTCGGCCAGGGCCGGGTCGCCGATCCACACCCACACCAGGGAGTCCTGCTCGAGGACCGGGTAGGAGGCGACGCGCGCCGTGCGCGGGACGCGCTTCTGCCCCGGCACGTACACGCAGGTGCCGGTCGTGTCGTAGGTGAACCCGTGGTAGCCGCACACGATCCGGTCACCGTCGAGGCGCGTCGGCGGCTCGGACAGCGGATAGCGGCGGTGCACGCAGCGGTCGTGCAGGACGACCGGGGTGCCGCCCTCTTCGGTGCGGTAGAGGACGAGCGGCTCTCCGAGGATCGTCCGGCCGAGCAGGTCCCGCCCTACCTCGTGGCTGTAGGCGGCGACGTACCACTGGTTCCTTGCGAAGGCGGTCATGTGCGGCATCGTTGCGGCTCCCGTCCGTCGTGGATGCCGGCATCGTCGGACAGCGCCTCGCGGGGCGGCAACGCCGCTTCCGTCCCACGGAAGGGACGACGCCCGTCAGCGCGCCAGCTCCTTGTGCGCCGTCTCCGGCAGCCGCAGGTACACCAGCGAGGACAGCAGGCACAGCACGGCGACGTACCAGGGGAAAAGCCCGGAGTGGCCCAGGTCCTTGAACAGGGTGCCCACGTACGGCGCCGTGCCGCCGAACAGGGCGACGGTGAGGGAGTAGGGGAAGCCGATGCCCGCCGCCCGGACCCGGGGCGGGAAGATCTCGGCGTTGACGGCCGCGCTGATCGAGGTGAAGCCGGTGAGCAGGATCATGCCGGCGCACTGCACGAGCAGCAGGACGGCGAACGAGTCACGCAGGGCGTGCAGCAGCGGCACGCTGAGCAGGGCGAAGCCCACCCCGAAGAACAGCAGCAGCGGCCGGCGGCCGAACCGGTCCGACAGCATCCCGCCGAGCGGCTGGAGCAGCGCGAAGAAGGCCAGCGAGATGGTGCCCACGAGCAGCGCGTCCGACTTGTCCAGCCCGGTGTTGAGCTCCGCGTACGTCGGCAGGTACGACGTCCAGGTGTAGTAGGCGATGGTGCCGCCCGCCGTGATGCCGCAGATCAGCAGCGACTCGCGCGGATGGCGCCGCAGCGCCTCGAACAGGCCCGGACGCGGCGCCCGCCGCTGCTCGGCGCTGCGGGTCTCCTCGGCGCCCTGCCGGATCCAGAAGCCGACCAGGCTGAGCACGGCGCCAGCCCCAGCCGTTCATCCGGTCCTCGCTCAGCGTGTCCACCAGCACCGTCGCCACGCCCGACGCGACCAGCTGCCCGGCCGTCGTGGAGACGTACTGGAAGCTGGAGAACAGCCCGCGCCGGCCGGGCCCCGCGGACTCCACCAGGAAGGTCGTCGAGGCCGCGAACTCGCCGCCCACCGAAAGGCCCTGGAGCAGCCGGGCGGCGACCAGGATCACCGGGGCCAGCACGCCGGCCGCCGCGTAGGTCGGGGTCAGGCCGACCAGCAGGCTGCTGCCGCCCATCAGCAGGATGGTGACCGTCAGGGCGGCGCGCCGTCCGCGCCGGTCGGCGATCGCCCCCATCAGCAGTCCGCCGACGGGCCGCATGAAGAACCCCACCGCGAACACGGCGAACGTCGACAGCAGCGGCACCAGCGAGTTGTCCGCGCTCTTCGGGAACACCTGGTCGGCGATGTAGGTGGCCAGGAAGGTGTACGCGTACCAGTCGTACCACTCCACGGCGTTGCCCACCGAGGCGGCGAGGAGCTGGCGTACGGGCCGTCGGGTGGGCGGGGAATCCACGTGCATGCCTGTCATGATCGCGACCATCCCCGGGCGGCGGACCCGTCACACCTCACGTACCGAGGAGTTTCACACGGGCGCCACCGGACCCTTCCCTGACGTTTGGAGCTCCTGGAACACTCCTTTCGCGCGCATTACGTCATCACCCGGCACCGTCCGGCCGGTTGAACCCCCACCAAGGCGAGAGGTCCTTCACCCCATGCCCGATGTCAACCGGCGCAGATTCCTCCAAGTCGCGGGCGCGACGGCGGCGTTCAGCGCACTGTCCGCGAGCATCGAGCGCGCCGCCGCGCTCCCCGCCAACCACCGCTCGGGGACGATCGAGGACGTCGAGCACATCGTCGTCCTGATGCAGGAGAACCGGTCCTTCGACCACTACTTCGGCAAGCTGCGCGGCGTCCGGGGCTTCGGCGACCCGCACCCGGTGCGGCTGGACAGCGGCAAGTCGGTGTGGCACCAGGCCAAGGGCGACGGCACGGAGGTGCTGCCCTTCCACCCGGAGGCCGACGACCTCGGCATGCAGTTCCTGGAAGGGCTGCCGCACGGCTGGTCCGACGGCCAGGACGCCTACCACAACGGCAAGTACGACCGCTGGCTGCCCGCCAAGGGCACCACCACCATGGCGTACCTGACCCGCGAGGACATCCCCTTCCACTACGCGCTCGCCGACACCTTCACCGTCTGCGACGCCTACCACTGCTCCTTCATCGGCTCCACCGACCCCAACCGCTACTACCTGTGGTCGGGACACACGGGCAACGACGGAGAGGGCGGCGGCCCGGTCCTCGGCAACGACGAACTCGGCTACGACTGGACGACGTACCCCGAGCGGCTGGAGGAAGCCGGGATCTCCTGGAAGATCTACCAGGACATCGGCGACGGCCTCGACGCGGCCGGTTCCTGGGGCTGGATCGACGACGCCTACCGCGGCAACTACGGCGACAACTCCCTGCTGTACTTCAACAAGTACCGGAACGCGAAGCCCGGCGACCCCTGGTACGACAAGGCCCGCACCGGCACCGACGTGAAGAACGGCGACGGGTACTTCGACCGGCTGCGCGCCGACGTCAAGGCGGACCGGCTGCCGAAGATCTCCTGGATAGCCGCCCCCGAGGCGTTCTCCGAGCACTCCAACTGGCCGTCCAACTACGGCGCCTGGTACATCTCCCAGGTCCTGGACGCGCTCACCTCCAACCCCGCGGTCTGGGCGAAGACCGCCCTGTTCATCACCTACGACGAGAACGACGGCTTCTTCGACCACCTGGTGCCGCCGCTGCCGCCGAAGTCGGCAGCGCAGGGCCGGTCCACCGTGGACGTCTCGCTGGACGTCTACGAGGGCGGCGCGAAGCACCGGGAGGGCTTCTACGGGCTCGGCCCGCGCGTGCCCATGCTGGTCGTCTCGCCCTGGAGCAAGGGCGGCTTCGTCTGCTCCGAGACCTTCGACCACACCTCGGTCATCCGATTCATGGAGCGCCGCTTCGGTGTGCGCGAACCGAACATCTCGCCCTGGCGGCGCACCGTCTGCGGCGACCTGACCAGCGCCTTCGACTTCTCCCGCAAGGACAGCCGCCCCGCCCGCCTGCCGGACACGGACGCCTACGAGCCGCCGGACCGCGAACGCCACCCCGACTACCGCCCCACGCCCCCCGCCGACCCGGACATGCCCCGCCAGGAACGCGGCCTGCGCCCCGCCCGTCCCCTGAGGTACGTCCCGTACGTGGACGGGGCCGTGGACGCGGCGGCCGGGAAGTTCACGCTGACCTTCGCCTCCGGCCCGCGGGCGGGTGCCGCCTTCCTGGTCACCTCCGGCAACCGCACCGACGGCCCCTGGACGTACACCACCGAGGCCGGCAAGACCATCGCGGACACCTGGAACTCGGTGTACTCGGGCGGCTCCTACGACCTGACCGTGCACGGCCCCAACGGCTTCCTGCGCGCCTTCCGGGGCGCCGGCAGGGCCACCGGAGCCGAGGTCACCGCCCGGCACACCGGCGACGACCTCCGGCTCACGTTCACCAACGCCGGGAGCGGCACCGCCCGTCTCCGCGTGGCCGACGCCTACGGCGGCCGGAGCCGGACCGTCACCGTGCGACCCGGCGCCACCGTGCACCACACCGTCGGCCTCGCGCGGAGCCGGCGCTGGTACGACGTGACGGTGACGTCCGAGTCCGACCCGGCCTTCCTGCGGCGCCTGGCCGGACACGTGGAGAACGGGCGGCCGGGGGTGAGCGACCCGGCGATCGTCACCGACTGACGTCGCTCGCGGTCGTGTGACCGGCGACGGCCTACAGCCGCGTGAGGTGCCCCGGCACGGGCTGCCGGGGCACCGGGGCCGGCCCGACCAATTCCGGTCCCGTCGGCAGCGGTCCCACCGATGGCCGTCCTGCCGATGGCGACCCGCTCCACCGGGGGTCGAGCGACGCCCCGGCCGCCACCGGACCCGCGTCGTCGATCCGGGGCGGCGTCGCCCGGCTCAGCTGGACCACGCCCCAGGCGGCCAGCGCCGCGCCGGCGAGCGCGAGCAGCACTCCGCCCGCGCCGCCCCGCAGCCGCTCACCGAGCAGGGAGAGCCCGATCACCGCGGCGGCCACCGGGTTGGCCAGGGTCACCACCGCCAGCGGGGCACCCAGACCGCCCCGGTACGCCGTCTGCGACAGCAGCAGACCGCCCGCCGCGAACGCGGCCACCAGCACCGCCACCCCGATCACCTGGGCGCTGAGCAGCGGGCCCGAGCGGTCCGTGGCGGCCACCGTCACCGTCTGGGTGAGCGCCGAGGCGACACCCGAGGCGATGCCGGACGCCGTCGCGTGCCGCAGTCCCGGCCGGGCGCCGGGCCGGGACAGCAGTGCGATCAGCGCCGCCGTCGCGCCGGACACCGCCAGCGCCTCCGGCGTGCTCAGCACGTCGTCGGGCGCCGGTCCCGACGCGGTGAGCAGCAGCGCGCCGAGACCGAGCAGCGTCAGCCCGGTGCCCCGCCACTCGACCGCACTGACCCGCCGGCCCGCCAGCCGCGCCCCCAGGGGCACCGCCGCGACCAGAGTGAGTGCACCGAGCGGCTGGACCACGGTCAGCGGCCCGTACTTGAGGGCCACGACGTGCAGCAGCGCGGCCGAGGCGTTGAGCGCCACCGACCACCACCAGGCGCCGGAGCCCAGCAGCCGCAGCGCGCCCGACCCGGAATGGCGGGCGGCCAGCCGCTCCTGGGCGACCGCCGCGGCGGCGTACGCGCACGCGGAGACCAGGGACAGCAGGACGGCGAGGAGCGCGGCGTTCATCGGCCCGCCCCCACCAGCTCGCGCCGCTCGGCCGTCCGGCGCCGAAGCTCCGGGTGGCGGCGGGGCACGGGGCGCCGCGGCGGGTGCGGCGGGCGGAGCACGGCCAGGGCGAGGCCGAGCAGGGCGGTCGCCACGATCACGTCGAGCCAGTAGTGGTTGGCGGTGCCCACGATCACCAGCAGCGTCAGCAGCGGATGCAGCAGCCACAGCCACCGCCATCGCGACCGCGTCGCGACGACCAGGCCGACCGCCACCATCAGGGCCCAGCCGAAGTGCAGCGAGGGCATCGCCGCGAACTGGTTCGACAACTCGTCGGTGCGCGGCGGGCCGTAGACCGAGGGGCCGAAGATCCGCGCCGTGTCGATCAGGCCGACGGCCCCCAGCATGCGCGGCGGCGCCAGCGGGAAGACCAGGTGCAGCACCAGCGCCGCGCCGGTCAGGGCGGCCAGTACCCGCCGGGCCCAGACGTAGTGCGCCGGCCGGCGCAGGTACAGCCAGACGAGGAAGGCCGCGGTGGCCGGGAAGTGGACGACGGCGTAGTAGGTGTTCGCCGTGTGTATCAGGGTGTCGCCGTGCAGGAGCAGCGACTGCACGCTGCCCTCGTCGGGCAGCCGGAGCGCGCGCTCCCAGTCCCACACGCGGTGGGCGTTGCGGAAGGCCTCGGCGGTGTGTCCGGTCGCCAGCTGCCGGCCGAATTTGTAGACGAGGAAGAGCCCTGCGACGAGCAGGAGCTCACGGACGAGCGGCGGGCGCGCGGGTGCGCCCGGTCCCGCTTCTGCAGGCTCGGTGCGGGCATTCATCCCCCGGCCCCTTCACTGACGGCGGTGCGTGTGGTTCACAGGTGCGGGGCCGTGTGACGGTTCTCATCGATACGACCCCGTTCCGATACGCCAGTGTACCGATACGGTGATGTACCGGTACACTGGCGTATCGATAGACTTACGACACACTGGACTACGGGGTCCTCGAACCCCGCCGTAGAGCCGCTGGACCTGGTGAGGAGCAGAGCCGATGACGTCGCAGGACGCGGACCGACCGGACACGGCCGGCGCCTCGCGCCGCTCCAAGATCACGCCCGAGCGTGAGCAGGAGTTCTTCGACGCCGTGCTCGAACAGATCCGGTCCTGCGGCTACGACGCCGTCACCATGGAGGGCATCGCCGCCAGCACCCGGTGCAGCAAGTCCACGCTCTACCGGCAGTGGAAGACCAAGCCCCAGTTCGTGGCCGCGGCGCTGCGCTCCCACCGCCGGGTGCGCTTCGCCGACATCGACACGGGCTCCCTCGCCGAGGACCTGCGCCAGGCGGCCCGGGCCGCGGGGGAGGGAGCGGGCAAGGACACGGGGCTGCTCCAGGCGCTCGGCCACGCGGTCATGGAGGACCCGGAACTCAAGTGCGCGCTGCGCGAGGCACTCGTCGAGCCGGAGATCGCCGCGCTCCGCGGGATCCTCGAGCGCGGCGTCGCCCGGGGAGAGGTCCCGGCCGGCTGTCCGGCGCTGGAGTACGTGCCGACGCAGCTCTTCGGCATGCTGCGGATGCGGCCCGTCGTCGAGGGCGAGCAGGCCGACGGGGAGTACCTCGTCCGGTTCGTGGAGGCCGTCGTGCTGCCGGCGCTCGGCCTCCCCTGAGACTCAGGCCGCCGTCCACGGGATGACTGGACGGTGGCCTGCCCGCGCCGCACCGTGGGGACGGGGGCGGCGCGCACCCCCGGCCGGGCGGGGCCCCTTTGAGCGGAGGGGGCCCCGCCCGGCCGACCGTTCTCCGGCCGGGCCCCGGGAGGGGGCCGGACCTCGCGGGGCGTTCCGGAGGCCGACCGCCGGTTGCTGAGCGCCGGTCAGACGTCCTGGCCGCTTCCGCCCCCGCCGCCCGAGGAGTCCACCTCGATGCCCTCGGTGATCTCGTCGATCACCGACAGGCCCTCCTCGACGTCGACGCCGAAGCGGACCAGGACGATGCGCTCGGGATGGCCGGGCGCCGGGAAGGCGAGCGACTCGACGTAGCCGTCCGAGCCCTCCTTGGTGACCGCCTTCCAGCGGACCAGGTAGCCCTTCTGCCCGGCGACCGTGACCGCCTTCGACGCCAGCTCCTCGTGCGAGGTGATCCCGCCGTAGGCGTCGCCGTAGGACTCCTTGGCGTTCACCTCGATGTCGGCCTTCGCGACCTCCTCCGCGGTACCGCCCTTCGTGCCCAGCACCTCCTGGGGTGCCGAGTACGCGCCGCCCTTGGTGCAGGTCTCGGCGGGGTCGCCGGGGCACTGGTAGCTGTCGTCGGAGGTCACCTGCGCACCGACCGAGAGCTGCTGGCCGGACCAGCCGTCCGGGATGGGCAGGCTGATGTCGTTGACCGGGTCCGTCACCGTGCCGCTGTCGATCGTGGGCGGCTCCGAGGCGCCCGGGGAGTCGGGCGCGGGCGACTCGCCGTCCCCGCCCCCGCCGCCTTCGCCGCCGAAGGGATCGTTCTGGCCACCGGGGCCGCGCCGGTCCTGCTGCGACGACGCGCTGCCGCCGCCCGAACCGTCGTCGGTCAGCACGTACACGCCGACCCCGATCCCGGCCAGCACGGCCACGGCCGCCGCGACGGCTATGCCGGTCCGCAGCCGTCGCCGCCGCGCGGACGGCGGCTGGACGGGGAACCCGGGATAGCCCGGGTGCACGGGATAACCGGGCGGCACAGAGTACGGCCCGGCCGCGGTCGCGGGCGCCGCCGGCTGCGCGGGAGGCTGTTCGGGCGGCGGCCCCGCCGCGGCTGCCGGCCCCGCGGGACGGACCTGGTCCGTCCACGCCTTGCCGTCCCACCAGCGCTCGGTGGCGGGACCGTCCTGCTTCTGTCCGGGGTCCGGGTACCACCCGGGAGGAGTCGCCTGCGTCATGGGGCCACCGTATGAGGCGTCGGTGAAAGCGGGATGAGAGGCCCGGCCGCAAGGAGAACCGGCGGGACGACCGCCCCCCCCGGCCGGCGGTGCCACCGCGACGAGTTGACGCCGCCGGCGGGCACCGCGCCTGATGACGGACCCGGTGCGTCGCCCGCGCTTTACCGCATGTCACCCATCACGGCAACTGCTGTCCGGACCGCCCACCACTCGGCCTCCCGGACGGATAGGCTCGGGCTCTGTACGTCATTCGGGCGACATGGGGAGGTAGCGGGATGACGGAGGTAGGGCGGACGGCCGCCGCCTCGGCCTCCCTCTGGGAGCGCGACGAGGAGATCGCCACCATCACGCGGGCCGTCGACACCCTGTGCGCGGACCGCTCCTCGCCCGGCACCCTCCTGGTGGCACGGGGCGAGGCCGGACTGGGCAAGACCGCGCTGCTCGCCGAGACCCGCCGCATCGCCGAGGCGCGGGGCTGCACCGTCTGGTCCGCGCGCGGCGGCGAGACCCTCAGGTCCGTCCCCTTCAACGTCGTACGGCAACTGCTCCAGCCCGCGCTGGTCTCCATGCTCCCCGAGGAGGCGCGCGAGTACCTCGGCGACTGGTACGGCATCGCCGGCCCCGCCCTCGGCATAGCGGACCCGGGCGAGCGGCAGGCCGACCCGCAGGGCGTGTGCGACGGCCTGGTCGCCGCCGTGCGCCGGCTCGCCCGCCGGGAATGGCCCCTGGTCCTGCTGATCGACGACGCCCACTGGGCCGACCAGGAGACCCTGCGCTGGCTCGCCGCGCTCGCCGAACGGCTCGACGAGACCTCCGCCCTGGTCGTCGTCGCCCGCCGCCCCGGCGACGTCAGCGGCGACAGCGCCCGCCTCCTGGACGCGGCCGCCGCCGCGGGCCGGCCCCTCCTCCCGATGAACGTCCTCAGCCCCGACGCCACCGCCGGCCTCACCCGGGCCACCCTGGGCGACCACGCGGACGCCGCGTTCTGCCGTGAGGTGTGGGCCGTCACCGGCGGCAACCCCTACGAGACCGTCGAACTCCTCGCCAAGGTCCAGGACAGCGAACTCCAACCGGTCGAGGCGGAGGCCGCCGAACTGCGCGAGCTGAACCGCTCCGCCCGGGGCGGCGGCCTCGTGGCCCGCCTGGAGCAACTCGGCGTCGACTCCACCCGGTTCGCCTGGGCCGCCGCCGTCCTCGGCGACGGCATCACCGTGGACATGGTGGCGCGGCTCGCCACCCTCGACCGCGCCGACGCCGCCCGCTGCGCCGAACTGCTGCGAGGCGCCCGCATCCTCACCGCGCCCGACCCCGCGTCGGGGCAACCGGACGCGGACGACCTGGAGTTCGTCCACCCCCTGATCGCCACCGCCGTCTACAACTCCATCCCCGACGCGCTGCGCACGGCGATGCACGGCATAGCGGCCCAGCTGGTCACCGACTCCGGCCTCGGAGCGGCGGCCGCCTCCCGCCACCTCCTCCAGGTGCACCCCGACGACGACCCGGAAGTCGTCGCCCAACTGCGCGACGCCGCCCGCGAACACCTCGCCGTCGGCGCCCCCGAGGCGGCCCGCCGCTGCCTCGAACGGGCCCTGAAGGAACCGCCCCTGCCCGACATCCACGCCCGGGTGCTGTACGAACTGGGCTGCGCCACCCTGCTCACCGCGCCCGCCACGACCATCGGCCACCTGCGCACCGCCCTCGCCCTGCCCGGCCTGGACGGGGAGCAGCGCGTCAACGCGGTCTTCCGGCTCTCCGAGGCACTGCTCCACAACAACCAGCTGGAGGAGGCCGTCCGCACCGTCCAGGCGGAGGCCGCCCGCAACCCGGACCCGTCCGTCCGGCTGCGGCTCCAGGCCGTCCAGTACATGTGGGAGGGCATCCACCCCGGCGAGACCTCCTCACCCGGACGGTCCGAACGCCTCGCCGAACTCGCCGCCACCTGCACCGGCCGCGACAACGCGGAGCGCGCCCTGCTCATCCTGCGCGGCTTCGACGCCATGACCCGCGGCGAGAACGCCGAAGAGGTCGTCGAGCTGTGCGACCGGGCCCTCGTCAACGGCCGCCTCGCCCCCGGGCTCGGCTGGACCGACACCGAGTGGGGCCTCGAACTGCCGATGATGCTGGCGACCTCCTACGCCTACACCGACCGGCTCGACCGCGCGGAGGCGCTGTTCACCGAGGCGCTGAACACGTACGAGACCGCCGGCTGGAGCGGCGGCCACCTCGCCCTCGCCCACACCTACGTCGGCCTCGGCCACCGCAGGCGAGGACGGCGCCGGGAGGCCGAGAAGTCCCTGCGCGAATCGCTGCGCATCGCCGAACGGGTCGGCCGCGGACTGCCGTTGTACTGGTCCGCGGTCTGCAACCTGATCGACACGCTGCTCGCCCGCGGCCACGTGGAGGAGGCCCGGTCCGTCGCCGACCGGTACGGGTTCGACCCGCCCTACCCGTCCACCATCGTGCTGCCCGACCCGCGCCCCGTGCGGGCCCGGCTGCTGCTCGCGACCGGCCGCACCGAAGAGGGCGTCAACGAGCTGGAGACCGCCGAGAAGGCGGCAGCGGCACGCGGCCGGCACAACCCGGTGGTGCACCCCTGGGCGACCGAGCTGGCCCGCGCCCTCGCCACGGAGGACCCCGGCCGCGCCGCCCGGCTCGTCACCGACGCCCGCCGCCACGCCGAACGCTTCGGCACGGACACCGCGATAGGGGAGGCCCTGCGCTGCGCCGCCGCACTGGAGACGGGCCAGCGCGCGGTCCGGCTCGCCGCACAGGCCGTCGCCTACCTGGAGGCATCGCCCTGCCAGTACGAGCACGCCGCCGCCCGCGTCGAGTACGGCATCGCCGCCCGCTCGGAGGCCGAACTGCGCCGCGGCCTGGACCTGGCGGACTCGTGCGGTGCCGACGGACTGGTGGCACGGGCCCGCGAGGCACTGGCGGCGGGGCACGTGGGCTGAGGTCAGCCGGTCGCGCCGTCCTCCTCGGCCAGCACCCGCTGGGCCGCCGCGAACGCCGAATTCGCCGCCGGCACGCCGCAGTACACCGCGGTCTGGAGCAGCACCGCGCCGATCTCGTCCGGCGTCAGCCCGTTGCGCCGCGCCGCCCGTACGTGCATGGCCAGCTCCTCGTAGTGGCCGTGCGCGACCAGCGCGGTCAGCGTGATCATGCTGCGTTCGCGGCGCGAGAGGGTCTCGTCCGTCCAGATCTCACCCCAGGCGTAGCGGGAGATGAAGTCCTGGAAGCGGGCCGTGAACGGGGTCTGCCGCCCCTGCGCCCGGTCCACGTGCGCATCGCCCAGCACCTCGCGCCGCACCGCCATGCCCCGCCGGGCGCCGCCGTCGAAGTGCGCCCGCAGCGCGGTCAGCACCGCCTCGGGCCGCTCCGCCGGCGCCAGGTGCGAGGCGCCCGGCAGCTCGGTCAGCGTCGCGCCCGGCACCGCGTCGGCGATCTCCCGCAGATGCGCGGGCGGCGTCGCCGGGTCCTCGCGGCCCGCGATCAGCAGCGTCGGCACGTCGATCTCGCCGAGCCGGTCCCGCAGGTCGAAGGCGGCCAGCGCGTCGCAGCAGGCGGCGTACGCCCCCGGGTCGGCGTCCCGGTGGTCCTGGACCAGCCGCGGCACGGTGAAGCCGGGCGTGAACCACCGCCCGTCCGCGCCCTCGGCGAGCTTCGCCAGCCCTTCCGCGCGCACCGTCGCGGCCCGCTCCTCCCAGGCCTTGGCACCGTTGAAGTGCGCCGACGAACACAGGACGGCCAGCGACGACACCCGCTGCGGATGGTGCACGGCCAGATGCAGCCCCACCGCGCCGCCGAGCGACACGCCCGCGTACGCGAACCGCTCCACCCCGAGCGAGTCGGCGAGCGCGAGCACCAGGTCCGCCAGGTCACCGACGGTGGCCCCCGGCCCGATCAGCTCCGCCGCCGAACCCCCGTGCCCGGGCAGGTCCCAGCGGATCACCCGGTGCCCGATGGACAGTTCCGGCGCCACCTTGTCCCACAGCGCGTACGAGGTGCCCAGCGAGGGCCCGAGCAGCAGCGGGGGAGCGGAGGCGGGGCCTTCGGCCAGGTGGTTGAGGAGGGTCAACGTCGCTCCAGAGCACGATCGGTCAGGGCTCCCGCGGAGCCGGTGTAACAGGTGGGGTCGGTCAGGGCAGCGAGGTCCAGGTCCTTCAACTCCGGTACCTCGGCCAGCAGTTCGCCCATGCTTCGGCCCTCCTCGTAGGTCCGCCCGGCCAGCTCGGTGAGCAGGGCCTTGGCGCGGGCCCGCCCGAGCACCGGTGCCAGTTCGGCCGAGAGCCGCTCGGACACGATCAGCCCGTGCGTCAGGCCGAGGTGCGCGCGCATCACGTCCGGGCGCACCCGGAGGTCCTCGGTCAGCTCGGCGGCGTCACGGGCCGCGCCGGCGGTCAGCCGCAGCAGGTCGCGCAGCGGCTCCCACTCGGCGTGCCAGGAGCCGGCCGGCCGCTCGTCCTCGGCGG
Organism: Streptomyces mutabilis; assembly: GCF_046628145.1. NCBI lineage: Bacteria > Bacillati > Actinomycetota > Actinomycetes > Kitasatosporales > Streptomycetaceae > Streptomyces > Streptomyces mutabilis. Next base: position 6,730,058 of record NZ_CP176874.1, read on the forward strand.
ACAGGGAGCCGTACAGCGTGGCCGCGAGCTGCGGGGCACGCCGGGCGGCCGCCGCGATCAGCGTGGACCGTACGGGGTTGGCCTTGTGCGGCATCGCCGACGAACCGCCGCCGCTGCCCTCGGCGACCTCGCCGATCTCGGTGCGGGACAGCGTCAGCACGTCCGCGGCGATCTTCCCGAGCGCCCCGGCGGCGAAGGCGAGGCAGCCGGCCAGGTCGGCCACCGGGGTGCGCAGGGTGTGCCAGGGCAGCGCAGGCGCGCACAGCCCGAGTTCGCGTGCGTACGCCGCCGGCAGCGCGGTCGGGTCCGCCGCGCCGTACGCCTCGAACGCGGCCAGGGTGCCCACAGCACCGCCGAGCTGGGCCGGCAGGGCGTCGCGTACGGCGCCGATCCGGTCCCGCGCGTCCAGCACCAGCGTGCGCCAGCCGGCCGCCTTCAGCCCGAAGGTCGTCGGCACGGCGTGCTGGGTGAGCGTGCGGCCCGGCATCACGGTGTCCCGGTGCTCGGCGGCAAGCCGGGCCGACGCCCGTTCCGTGCGGGCCAGATCGGCGAGCAGCAGGTCCAGGGTGCGGGCGGCGACCAGCATCAGCGCCGAGTCCATGATGTCCTGGCTGGTCGCGCCACGGTGGACGTACGGCCCGTACTCCTCGCCGACCGCCTCGGTCAGGTCGGCCACCAGCGGGATGACCGGGTTCCCGCCGCCCCGGGCGCGTTCGGCCAGGGAGCGCGCGTCGAAGCGGGCCGGGTCGGCGGCCTCGGTCACGGCGTCCGCCGCCCGGGCCGGGGCGAGTCCCAGCCCGGCCTGTGCCCGGGTGAGGGCCGCCTCCGCGTCCAGCAGCGCCCGCAGGACGGCGCGGTCGTCGGTCGCCTCGGCGGCCGGGGAGCCCGCCCGCCCGGGGGCGAGCAGGCCCGCGTCGGAGGCCTCGGGAGCTGATGTCACTTGAACTCCAGGAAGACCGTCTCGCCTTCGCCCTGAAGGCGGATGTCGAAACGGTACGTGCCGTTGCCCTCGTCCGCGGCGATCAGCGTGTCCCGGCGCTCCGCGTCCACCCGGGACAGCAGCGGGTCCGCGGCGAGCGCCGCCCGGTCGCCCGGCAGGTAGATCCGGGTGTACAGGTGCACGAGCAGCCCGCGCGCGAACACGCACACGCTGACGTACGGCGCGCTCTTCCCGCGTGCCCCGGGCCGCAGCGTCCGCGCGTACCAGTGGCCGTTCGCGTCGGTCTGGATGCGGCCGAAGCCGGTGAACTCCACGCCGTTGCGGCCGAGGAAGCCGCCGGAGGCCGGGTCGCGGCGCATCGAGCCGTCGGCCGTCGGCAGCTCGCCGTCCGGGCCCGGACCCCACAGCTCCACGAGGGCGTCCGGCAGCGGGCCGCCCTCGCCGTCGAGCACGTACCCGTGCACGGTGATCGTGTCCGGGTGCCCGAGGGGCGCGATGTCCTCGCCGCCCCTGAAGGGCAGCGCGTACCCGTAGAACGGGCCGACCGTGTGCGACGGCGTGGGCAGCACGTTCTCCGGGCTGCTGGTGTCGATCTTCGTCATGGGGTCAGCGTCCTTCTTCGATCCAGGTGGCGTTCGGGCCGTCGAGCACGATGTCCCAGTGGTAGCCGAGCGAGAACTCGGGCACGGACAGGCTGTGGTCGTAGGTCGCGATCAGCCGCTGCCGCGCCGCGTCGTCCGTCACGGACTGCAGGATCGGGTCGTACGGGAACAACGGGTCGTTCGGGAAGTACATCTGGGTCACCAGCCGCTGCGTGAACGCCGAGCCGAACACCGAGAAGTGGATGTGCGCCGGGCGCCAGGCGTTGACGTGGTTGCGCCACGGGTAGGGGCCCGGCTGGACGGTGGTGAAGCGGTAGAAGCCGTCGTCGTCGGAGAGCGTGCGGCCGACGCCGGTGAAGTTCGGGTCGAGCGGGGCGTCGTGCTGCTCGCGCTGGTGGGCGTAGCGGCCGGCCGAGTTGGCCTGCCAGATCTCCACGAGCTGTCCGCGCACGGGCTTGCCGTTGCGGTCGAGGAGGCGGCCGGAGACGGTGATGCGCTCGCCGACCGGCTCCCCGGTGTGCTGCCGGGTCAGGTCGTTGTCGATCTCGGTGATGTCCCGCTCCCCGAAGGCGGGGGAGGACAGCTCGACCAGCTCCGGGTCCTTGGTGACGTCGATGGCGATCGGCGGCTGCTTGGGGTGGCGCAGTACCGAGGAGCGGTACGGGGCGTAGTCGCGGCGCGGGTGGTGCTCGACGGGCCCGCCGTCGGCCACCCGCTTCTCGTACGCGGCGTGCTCGGCCGCGATCTCCGCGTCGATGTCGTGCTGGGTGAGAGTCATCAGGGTTCCCGTGGGTGACTAGCGGTCGAGGACCAGGGCGAGGCCCTGGCCGACGCCGATGCAGAGGGTGGCGATGCCGGTTCCGCTTCCCTTGCGGGCGAGCTGGTGGGCGACGGTGCCGGCGAGGCGGGCACCGGAGGCGCCCAGGGGGTGGCCCAGCGCGATGGCTCCGCCCTGGGGGTTGAGGATCGCGGGGTCGAACTCGGGCCACTCGGCGACGCAGCCCAGCACCTGGGCGGCGAAGGCCTCGTTGAGTTCCAGGACGTCCAGGTCGGCGAAGGTGCGGCCGGCCTTGGCGAGGGCGCGGTTCACGGCCTCGACGGGGGCGAGCCCGAACCAGTGCGGGTCGGTCGCCGAGACGCCGGTGGCCGAGATCCGGGCGAGGGGTTCGCGGCCGGTGGCCCTCAGCCCCTCGTCGTCGACGAGGAGGAGCGCGGCGGCGCCGTCGTTGAGCGGGGAGGCGTTCCCGGCGGTGACGGTGCCGTCGGTCTTGCGGAACGACGGCTTGAGCTTGGCCATCGCTTCGAGGGAGGCCGTGGGGCGTACGCACTCGTCGGCGGCGAAGTCCACCGGGTCGCCCTTGCGCTGCGGCACCGGGACGGGCGCGAGTTCCACGTCCAGCAGGCCGTCGGCCTGGGCGCGGGCGGCCTTGTGGTGGGAGGCGAGGGCGAACTCGTCCTGCTGCTCGCGGGAGATCTCGTGCTTGTCCGCGATGAGTTCCGCCGACTCCCCGAGGGGGATGGTCCACTGGGGGTCCATCCGCGGGTTGGTCATGCGCCAGCCCAGGGTGGTGGAGTACAGCTCGGTGTGCCCGGCGGGGAAGGGCCGGTCCGACTTCGGCAGCACGTACGGCGCCCGGGTCATCGACTCCACGCCGCCCGCCAGCGCGATCGACGCGTCGCCGAGGGCGATGGCGCGGGCGGCCTGGATCACCGCTTCGAGGCCGGAGGCGCACAGCCGGTTCACGGTGACGCCGGGGACGGTGGTGGGCAGGCCGGCCAGGAGGGCGGCCATGCGGGCGACGTTGCGGTTCTCCTCGCCGGCGCCGTTGGCGTTGCCGAAGTACACGTCCTCGATGCGCGCGGGGTCCAGGGAGGGCGTGCGGTCGAGGAGGGCGCGGACGGCGTGGGCGGCCAGGTCGTCCGGGCGCACGCCCGCCAGGGAGCCGTTGTACTTGCCGAACGGGGTGCGGACCGCGTCGACTACGTAGACGTCCTTCACTTCAGGTCCTCCGCGACGGTCAGCTCGGCATCGGTCTTCGCGGTGATCTCGTCGACGCTCACGCCCGGCGCGCACTCCACGAGGAGGAGGCCGTCGTCGGTGACGTCGAGGACACCGAGGTCGGTGATGACACGGTTCACGCACGCCTTGCCCGTGAGCGGCAGGGCGCACTCCTGGAGGATCTTCGGGCTGCCGTCCTTGGCGGTGTGGGTCATCACCACGATCACGGTGCGGGCGCCGTGGACGAGGTCCATCGCCCCGCCGATCCCGGTGATCATCTTCCCCGGGATCGCCCAGTTCGCCAGGTCACCGCAGGCCGAGACCTGCATCGCGCCCAGTACGGCGACGTCGATGTGCCCGCCCCGGATCATCCCGAAGGAGAGCGCCGAGTCGAAGAACGAGGCGCCCGGCAGGACCGTCACCGTCTCCTTCCCCGCGTTGATCAGGTCGGGGTCCACCTCGTCCTCGGTGGGGTAGCGGCCGGTGCCCAGGATCCCGTTCTCGGACTCCAGGGTGACCTCGACGCCCTCGGGGAGGTAGTTCGGGATCAGGGTCGGCAGGCCGATGCCCAGGTTGACGTACTGACCGTCCCGCAGTTCCCGGGCCGCCCGCGCGGCCATCTGTTCACGCGTCCAGGCCATCAGGAACTCACCGTCCGCCGCTCGATCTTCTTGTCCGCCGCCTGCTCGGGCGTCAGCGCGACCACCCGCTGCACGAAGATCCCCGGCAGGTGCACCGCGTCCGGGTCGATCTCGCCGGGCTCGACCAGTTCCTCCACCTCGGCGACCGTCACCCGTCCGGCCATCGCCGCGAGCGGGTTGAAGTTCCGCGAGGACTTGTTGAACACCAGGTTCCCGTGCCGGTCGCCCTTCCAGGCGCGCACCAGCGCGAAGTCGGTGCGGATTCCGCGCTCCAGCACGTACTCGGTGCCGTCGAACTCCCGGACCTCCTTCGGCGGTGAGGCCAGCGCGACCCCGCCGGAGCCGTCGTAGCGCCACGGCAGCCCGCCGTCGGCGACCTGCGTGCCGACACCGGCCGGTGTGTAGAAGGCGGGGATGCCGGCCCCGCCGGCCCGCAGCCGCTCGGCCAGCGTGCCCTGCGGGATCATCTCTACCTCGAGCTCACCACCGAGGTACTGCCGCGCGAACTCCTTGTTCGCCCCGATGTAGGAACCGGTCACGCGGGCGATCCGCCCCGCGGCCAGCAGCACCGCCAGACCCGACTCCATCGCCCCGCAGTTGTTGGAGACGACGGACAGCCCACCCGTCCCGCGCTCGTACAACGCCTGGATCAGCACGTTCGGCACGCCACTCAGTCCGAAACCGCCCACCGCCAGCGACGCACCGTCCGGCACATCGGCCACTGCCTCAGCGGCGGTGGCCACCACCTTGTCCATCCGAGAAGCCCCATCTCTTCCGAGCGCCCCGGGTCCGTGTCGGTCCGTGTCGTGGTCGGCCGCACCGACCGCGAATTAATCAGGGCACTGAGTATTTCAGCGAGGTTTCCCACACGCTGCCACTGGACGCCCGGGGCGTCAAGACCCGGAGAAGTGCGAGGTAGATCGTCTGGCGAGGCGTCGGACAACCGCCACCGGACCCATGTATCGTCAGTGCACTAACCAAAGTGGACCCCAGGAGTGCACATGGCCGCGGTCGACCTGACCACCCATCCCGGGCATCTGGCCCGGCGGCTTCAGCAGGCGCACTACCTGCTGTGGAACACGATGGTCTCGGAGGAGATCACGTCACCGCAGTTCGCGGTCCTCAACGCCCTGGTCGCCGAGCCGGGGGTGGACCAGCGCACCGCCGGGGAGCGGGTCGGCCTGGACCGGTCCACCATCGCCGAGGTGATCAGCCGGCTCGGCCGCCGGGGGCTGCTGGACAAGGTCCGCGACCCGCAGGACGGCCGCCGTTTCCTGTTGCGTCCGACCGAGGAGGGCCTGCGCGTCCACCGCAAGCTCGCCGTGCGGACGGCTCGCATGAACCAGGTCTTCCTCGCCCCGCTCTCCGCCGACGAGCAGACCGTCTTCTTCGACCTCATCCGCCGGGTCGCGGACGCCGCCGAAGGGCTCCGCAACCCGGCGGAACCCGCGACCGCGCCGAGCTGATCGGGTCCGCTGGTCAGGACCGCAGATCAGGGCTTGTCCGCCGAGTTCGTCGAGTCGACGAACACCACCCACACCTGGCCCTCCGCGAAGTTCAGCGGCGTGCCGTTCCGCGCGGTGAAGGCGGTGCCGTCCGTCGCCGCGCCGCGCTTCCAGGTCGCGTCGTACACGCGCCCGTCCCGCAGCACCTCCGCCTCCCCGGAGCCGACCGTCTCGACGTAGGGCGAGTAGTTGCCCCGGGAGTCGTGGAACTCCGACTCGCGCACGTCCACGTGCTGCACGACGACCGTCGCCGGGGCCAGGCGCCCGCCCTCGGCCGTGCGGGCCGGGTCGCCGTCCATGCCGACCAGCCAGCGGTCACGGCTCTCGGACCAGGTGAAGGCGAAGGACGCCGACGGATAGCGCACCGTGCGCGACGACACGGTCCGGCCGCCCTCGGGAGCCTCGCCGTAGTGGTAGCCCGTGGTCAGGGCGTCTGCGCCGGGAGGCCGTGACAGCAGCTCGCCGGGGCGCACATAGAGATTGTGCGGGGCGGGCCGGTCCGCGTCGCGGACGTAGGCGTCGGACTTCTCGCCCGGCGGCTCCGCACGCAGGGGCGCCTTGTCGATGAGGGGCAGCAGCTTGCCCTGCGCGCCGGAGAACGCCAGCGTCGGCCGGTCGAACTGGCGCAGCAGTTCCAGGTCCGACTCGCGGGCGCTGCGCACCGGTCCGACCGACTTCGGCAGCTCGGTCGCGTAGACCGCCATCAGGCGGCTCAGCCCGCCCTCCACCGGCTCCACGTAGACCACGTCCGCCGCGTCCAGGCCGGTCTGCGGACGGGCCGCGCGCACGTTGTCCACCTTCACGGCGAGTACCGAGGCCGGGTGGCCGGACCGCGTGCTGGAAGAGGACTCCGGGTGCGGTGCCCTACCGTCCTCCGGGGCCCCGGGCCCGGGCGTGCAGCCCGCCGCCAGCGAGACCGCAACCGCCGCCGTCAGCAGCGCGCCGCCGCGCCACCTGCGCGTCCTTCGTCGCATTCCGACCACCCGCCCGCCCATCCTCTGTCATTGATTGTGCGCTTCTAGAAGCTTTTAGTGCGATACCTGACCGAATCTGATACGGCACGCGGAGAGCGGTACATGATCCGCTGTTCGGACGAAACCGGCGGCGGTTCGGTGGAGCGCCCCTCGGGTACCCGGCCGCCACGTAGGACCGACGTGCACGGGCGACGGAGGGAGCGCGAGGCGATGAAGGCAGTGACGTGGCAGGGCAAGCGGGACGTGCGGGTGGAGGAGGTGCCCGACCCGAGGATCCAGGAACCGACGGACGCCGTCATCCGCGTCACGTCCTCCGGACTGTGCGGCTCCGACCTGCACCTGTACGAGGTGCTCACGCCGTTCATGACGCCGGGCGACATCCTCGGACACGAGCCCATGGGCATCGTGGAGGAGGTCGGCCCCGAGGTGACCGGACTGAGGCCCGGCGACCGGGTCGTCGTGCCGTTCCAGATCGCGTGCGGGCACTGCTACATGTGCGGCACCGGACTGCCGACCCAGTGCGAGACCACCCAGGTCACCGGGGAGGGCATGGGTGCCCCGCTCTTCGGCTACACCCGCCTGTACGGCGCGGTCCCCGGCGGTCAGGCCGAGTACCTGCGCGTGCCGCAGGCGCAGTACGGCCCGATCAAGGTGCCCGAGGGCCCGGCCGACGACCGCTTCGTCTACCTCTCCGACGTCCTGCCCACCGCCTGGCAGGCGGTCGAGTACGCCGCCGTCCCGCAGGGCGGCACCGTGGCCGTGCTCGGCCTCGGCCCGATCGGCGACATGGCCTGCCGGGTCGCCCGGGCCAAGGGCGCCGGGCGGGTCTTCGGCATCGATCTGGTGCCGGAACGGCTGCGGCGGGCCCGCGAGCGGGGCGTGGAGACGTACGACCTGCGGTCCTTCGACAAGGAGAAGGAACTCGTCGCGGCGATCCAGGACGAGACCGACGGCCGCGGACCCGACGCCGTGATCGACGCGGTCGGCACCGAGGCGCACGGCAGCGCCGCCGCGAAGATGGTGCAACAGGCCGCCGCGGTGATGCCCCGGGCCATCGGCGGTCCGCTGGCGGAACGGTTCAGCATCGACCGGCTCGCCGCCCTCTACACCGCCATCGACCTGGTGCGGCGCGGCGGCACGATCTCGCTGTCCGGCGTCTACGGCGGCATGGCCGACCCGATGCCGCTGCTCACCCTGTTCGACAAGCAGATCCAGCTGCGGATGGGCCAGGCCAACGTACGCCGCTGGAGCGACGAGATCATCCCGTACCTCACGGACGAGGACCCGCTCGGCGTCGACGACTTCGCCACCCACCGGGTGCCGCTGACCGAGGCGCCGCACGCGTACGAGATGTTCCAGAAGAAGCAGGACGGCGCGGTCAAGGTGCTCATGAAGCCGTGAGGGCCGTGGTGGGCCGGCAGCCCCGGACCGGGTCCGTCAGGGGCCGCCGAGGATCTCCGCCAGGTCGTAGCGGACCGGCTCCTCCAACTGGGCGTAGGTGCAGCTCTCCGGCGTCCGGTCCGGGCGCCACCGGCGGAAGCGGGCCGTGTGCCGGAAGCGCGCGCCGTTCTCCATGTGGTCGTACGCCACCTCGACCACCCGCTCCGGCCGCAGCGGCACCCAGGACAGGTCCTTCTTGCCCGACCAGCGGCTGGGCGCGCCGGGCAGCCGCGCCCCCTCGTGCGCCGACTCCTCGGCCCACGCGGCCCACGGATGACCCCCGACGTCGTCCATGCGCAGCGGCTCCAGCTCCTCCACCAGCTCGGCGCGCCGCTTCATGGTGAACGCGGCGCTCACCCCGACGTGCTGGAGGACGCCCTTGTCGTCGTACAGGCCGAGCAGCAGCGAACCGACCACCGGGCCGCTCTTGTGCAGGCGGTAACCGGCGACGACCACGTCCGCGGTGCGCTCGTGCTTGATCTTGTACATGGCGCGTTCGTCCTGCCGGTAACGCAGGTCGAGCGGCTTGGCGACGACACCGTCCAGACCCGCGCCCTCGTACTGCTCGAACCACCGCCGGGCCACCTCGATGTCGTCCGTCGCCGGCGCCACGTGCACCGGCGGCGTGACCCCGGACAGCGCCCGCACCAGGCGCGCCCGCCGGTCGGCGAGGGGTACGTCGAGCAGGGACTCGTCGTCCAGCGCCAGCAGGTCGAAGGCCACGAGCGAGGCGGGCGTCCTCTCGGCCAGCATCCGCACCCGGGAGTCCGCCGGATGGATCCGCTCGGTGAGCGCGTCGAAGTCGAGGTGCCCCTCCCGTGCGATGACGATCTCGCCGTCCACCACGCACCGCTCGGGCAACCGTTCGCGCACCGCCGCCACCAGCTCCGGAAAGTACCTCGTCAACGGCTTGCCGGTGCGGCTGCCGAGCTCGACCTCGGCGCCGTCGCGGAACACGATCGACCGGAACCCGTCCCACTTGGCCTCGTAGTGCATCCCCGGCGGGATCTTCGCCACGGACTTGGCGAGCATCGGCTTCACGGGCGGCATGACGGGCAGATCCATGGTCCGACTGTATGAGCGGGCAGGGGACCTCGCCTGTTAAGCTTGCCTGGTGATCAGGTTCTACTACTTCTACATCTGATACCGCCCCGGGAGACCGGGCGCCGATGCCGCCGCGCGCAAGCGGCGTGATTCCGGCTGCCCGTCAGGGTCCCCGGGCCAGGCCGTCGTGCCGCTCTCACACCGTCCGACCGCCCGCCGGTGACCCCTCCCTCCGTATCGGCCACCTGTTCACGTCTTCCGATATGGCGGATCACCCATGCATCGGCGTACCTCTGACGCCCCCACCTGCCCCACCACCCCTGCCCGGTCCACGCCCGGCTCGGGCGCCTTCCAGGTCGTCCTGGACGACGTCGTCCGCGCCCCCGGCGGCCGGCCGCTCCTGGACGGCGTGCACCAGTCGGTGTCCCTCGGCGAGCGCATCGGCGTCATCGGCGAGAACGGCACCGGCAAGTCGACCCTGCTGCGGCTCCTGGCCGGCGCCGACCGGCCCGACGCCGGACACGTCCGCGTCCACGCCCCCGGCGGCGCCGGATACCTCCCGCAGACCCCCGACCTCCCCCCGGACGACACCGTCCAGGACGCCGTCGACCACGCCCTCGCCGACCTGCGGGCCCTGGAGGCCGCCCTGCGCCGGGCCGAAGAGGCGCTGACGGAGGCCGGGCCCGACGAGCTCGACGGTCTGCTCGCCACGTACGGCGAACTCCTGGAGGCGTTCGAGGCCCGCGACGGCTACGCGGCCGACGCCCGCGTCGAGTCCGCCCTGCACGGACTGGGCCTGCGCCACATCACGCCCGACCGGCGCCTCGGCAGCCTCTCGGGCGGCGAACAGGCCCGTCTCAACCTGGCCTGCCTGCTGGCGGCCGCACCCCAGCTCCTCCTGCTCGACGAGCCGACCAACCACCTCGACGTACCGGCCGTGGAATGGCTGGAGGACCACCTGCGCGCCCACCGCGGCAGCGTCCTGGCCGTCTCCCACGACCGCGTCTTCCTGGAACGCGTCGCCACCGCCCTGTGGGAGGTGGACGGCGAGCGCCGCACCGTGCACCGGCACGGCGGCGGCTACGCGGGCTACCTGCGCGCCAAGGCGGGCGCCCGGCGCCGCTGGGAACAGGAGTACGCGGACTGGCAGCGGGAGTTGGCGGAGCAGCGCGCCCTGGCCCGCCGCGCCGCCGACACCATGGCCGCGGGACCCCGGCGCCGGGCCAACGCCGACCGCGAGGGCCAGCGCCACCAGCGCAGCGTGGAGAAGCAGATCTCCGCGCGCGTCCGGCAGGCCAAGGAGCGGGTCCGGCGCCTGGAGGAGAACCCGGTACCGCCGCCCCCGGCGCCCCTGCGCTTCCGGGTGCGCGTCGAGGGCGGCGAGGCCGACCGCAAGGGCCCGCTCGCCGACCTGCACCGGGTCGCCGTCGGCGACCGGCTCGACGTCCACGGCTTCACCGTCGACCCGGGCGAACGGATCCTGATCACCGGCGCCAACGGCGCCGGCAAGAGCACGCTGCTGCGGGTCCTCGCCGGCGACCTGCGACCCGACCGGGGCACGTGCGCACGCCCCGAACGCATCGGCTGGCTGCCCCAGGAGACCCCGGTCACCCACCCGCGGCGGACCCTGCTGGACACCTACGCGGCCGGACTGCCGGGCGCTCCGGCCGAGCACCGCGGTGCCCTGCTGGGCCTCGGTCTGTTCCGCGTCCCCGACCTGACGACGGCGGTCGGTGACCTGTCCACCGGACAGCTGCGCCGGCTCGCGCTGGCCCGGCTGCTGCGCGACCCGGTGGACCTGCTGCTCCTGGACGAACCCACCAATCACCTCTCACCCGCCCTGGTGGAGGACTTCGAGGACGCCCTGCACCACTACCGCGGCGCCCTGGTGATGGTCTCGCACGACCGCATGGTCGCCCGGCGGTTCACCGGCCGCCGGGTCAGGATGAGCGGCGGGACCCTGACCGGGTAGCGCGCGGCGCCGCCCGGGACGTCCGTCGGGACGGGCCCCGGGCGGCCCGCCGCCTGATGTGCGAGGTCGCCCGGCTGCGCCTACCGTGGCTCGCATGGCGGAAGCGGTGGAACTGGAAGCGGGCGGACGGACCGTGCGGCTGTCCAGCCCGGGCAAGGTCTTCTTCCCCGAGCACGGCTACACCAAGCTCGACCTGGCCCGCTACTACCAGGCCGTCGCCCCCGGCATCCTGCGCGCCCTGCGCGACCGGCCCACCACCCTCCAGCGCTACCCCGACGGCATCACCGGCGAGTGGTTCTACCAGAAGCGCGCCCCCAAGGGCATGCCCGACTGGATCCCCACCGCGCACATCACCTTCCCGAGCGGTCGCAGCGCCGACGAGATGTGCCCCACCGAGGAGGCCGCCGTCCTGTGGGCCGCCCAGTACGGCACCCTCACCTTCCACCCCTGGCCGGTGCGCCGCGACGACGTCGACCACCCCGACGAGCTGCGCATCGACCTCGACCCGCAGCCCGGCACCGACTACGACGACGCCGCCCGCGCCGCCCACGAACTCCGCGCCGTACTGGAGGAGTTCGGCGGGCTTCGCGGCTGGCCCAAGACCTCCGGCGGACGCGGCATCCACGTCTTCGTGCCGATCGAGCCCCGCTGGACCTTCACCCAGGTGCGGCGCGCCGCCATCGCCGTCGGACGCGAGATGGAACGCCGGATGCCCGATCAGGTCACCATCAAGTGGTGGAAGGAGGAGCGCGGCGAGCGCATCTTCATCGACTACAACCAGACCGCCCGGGACCGCACCATCGCCTCCGCGTACTCGGTGCGCCCCCGCCCGCACGCCCCGGTCTCCGCGCCGCTGACCTGGGACGAGGTGGGCGTCGCCCACCCGCAGGACTTCGACATCACGACCATGCCCGCGCGCTTCGCCGAACTCGGCGACGTGCACGCGGGCATGGACGACCGTTCCTACTCCCTCGACGCCCTGCTGGAGCTGGCGACGAAGGACGAGCACGACCACGGGCTCGGTGATCTGCCGTACCCGCCCGAGTATCCGAAGATGCCGGGGGAACCCAGCCGGGTACAGCCGAGCCGCGCGAAGAAGCCGCGCCCTCGGAAGAGCTGAGCTACAGCTCCCTGATCCTCACGTCCCGGTACGAGACCACGTCCGTGGTGCCGTGGACCTGGAGCCCGATGTAGCCGGAGGCGTACCGCCGCCCGTCCGTGCCCGGGTCGTCCGAGCGCGGCGGGTAGAAGTCCTGGCCGCCGGTGTTGTCGAACTCGTTGATCAGCACGCCGTTGCGGTAGATGGAGTAGTGCTGGTCGACCACGCGAATCTCGTAGTCGTTCCAGGTGCCCTTCTCCGTCACCCCGGCGCCGGCCAGGCCCACCCGGTCGAAGCCGTAGATCGACCCCGACTTGTACATGTCGCCGGTCGGGCTGTCGAACACCTGCACCTCGTGCCCGTACTTGATGGCGACCCACTCCGGCCGGGACTCCTCCGGGTGGTCGTGGACCTGCGGGAAGCGCACGAAGACGCCGCCGTTGGTGTTCGCCGTGCCGGGCGCGTCGTCCCGCCACTGGAGCTTCAGCGAGAAGTCCCCGTACTTGCGCTCCGGGAACCACAGCATGCCCATGCCGGGCGTGCTGGTGCTGGAGGTGATCGAGCCGTCCTCGTTCAGCGCGAACGAACCGCCGCCCACCTGCTGCCACTTGGCGAAGGACTCCTGGGAGCCGTCCAGGATCGCGCGGTAGCCCTCGGTCTGGCCGGGCACGCCGATCTTCGACTGGCGGGCGGCCTTGTTGATGGCCCGGTACTCCCGTCGGTCGACGACGCCCTCGTCCAGCAGCGCGTCCGTGACCTCGCGGACGTGCTTGAGGAAGAGCTGCTGCGACGACCAGTCCTTCTCGTCCTCGATCAGCTCGTTGATCCGGCACCGGTTGTTCGTGACCCGGTTCGGCACACCCGTGTCGACCGTGCCCACGATCACCGTGAGCCGTTCGTCGTACTCCGGGCAGGGCGGCGGCGGCACCTGGCCCGACACCACCGTGAAGCTCACGGTCAGCGGCGCGGAGGTGTTGCCCGCCTTGTCGCTCGCCCGGTAGCTCACGGTGTGCCGGCCCACCCGGTCGACGACGACCGGCCCGGTGTACGCCAGGTAGGGCCCGGCGTCCAGGGAGTACTCGATGCCGGCCACCCCGGAGCCGCCCTCGTCGGTGGCGCTGACGGTCACCTTGGCGCTGCCGACGTACGCGCCGTCGGAGTCCTTGGTGCCCTCCACGGTCGCGCCGGTCACCGGCGGCACGGTGTCCTGCGGGGGAGCGGCGACGACGGTGAAGGAGACGTTCTTCTCCGCCGCGACGTTGCCCGCCTTGTCGGTGGCGCGGTAGCGCACGGTGTGCTCACCGACCGCGTGCACCATGACCGGCGCGGTGTACGGCTGCCAGGCGCCGTCGGCGCCGACGGCGTACTCGATGGTGTTGACGCCGGAACCGGTGTCGGAGGCGGTGACGGTCACCGTCGCCATGTCGATGTAGGCACCGTCCGGGTTCTTCTCGCCGCTGACCGTCGCCGAGGTCTCCGGCGCGGTCGTGTCGTCGGTGTCCGGCGCGGCCACGGCGAAGGTGACGCTCTTCTCCTCGGCGGCGTTGCCCGCCTTGTCGAACGCCCGGTAGCGCACCGTGTGCTCGCCGACCTGGTCGACCACGACCGGCGTGGTGTACGGCTGCCAGGCGCCGTCGGCGCCGATCGCGTACTCGATCCGCTCGACGCCGGAGCCGCCCTCGTCGGTGGCGGCGAGCGTCACGGTCGCCGAGCCGACGTAGGCGCCGTCGGCGTTCTGCACGCCGCCGACCTCCGCCGACGTCGCGGGGGCCGTGGTGTCCTCGCCACCGCCGCCCTCGGTCACCACGAGCACGCCCTTCATCTCCCCGTGGCCGGGGATGGTGCAGTGGTAGAGGTAGCGGCCGGGGGAGAGGGTGACCTCGGCGGTGTGCTTGCCGCCCTGGTCGTCGAAGGGGTTGGCCAGGATGTTGAGCTGCACGTCCTGGTTGTACTCGGGGTCGCTGGTCACGAACGTCAGCGTGTGCGGCATGCCGGTGGTGTTGCCGGTCGCCTCACTGTTCTCGAAGACGATCGTGGCGGGACCCGCCACCGCCGTCTCCGGCGCCGACGTGTACTTGGTGATGTCGTTTCCGGCGGTCCAGGTGAGGACCTGGTCCGCCGCGGCGGCCTTCGCCTCGGTCCCGGTCTGCCCGGAGGCGGACGTCGCCTGCAGTCCGAGCATCATCAGCAGGCCGGCCAGCAGCGCGGCCCACATTCTTCGTCCACGTATCACTCGGTCCCCCTCGCCAGCTGTCCGGCGGCCGGCGTCGGGCCGCCGCCCTCGTAGGTGACCCGCCACAGGGCCGACTTGGAGTCCGAGGTGAAGAAGCCGCGGCCGTAGTCGAGGACGTACAGCGCGCCGTCCGGGCCGAACTTCCAGCCCATCAGGTTCTTGATGCCGTCGTTGCCGACGGGCACGATCTTCTTCAGGGACTCCGAGTGCACCGGCAGACCGCCGTCGCCCTGCGTCCTCGGGTCCATCAGCACCGCGTTGCGCGGCTGGTCGGCGTCGTAGAAGTCACCGACGAACCACTTGCCGTCCCAGTACGCGGGCCACTTGGTGTCACTCGTGCTGTCGGCGTCGTAGCGGTAGAGCGGGCCGTTCATCGCGGCCTGGCCGCCGCCCTTGAGCCAGGGCAGCCTGTACGTGCCCTCCTCCTGCTTGTACGAGGGGACGCCGTTCTCGTCGCGCGGGAAGTCGGGGCCGCCGCCCTGCGGCGAGTACCAGATGTTGTTGCCGGTCACCGGCGGCAGGTTGACCAGGCCGTCGTTGTTCGGCGACTCGTTCTTCGGGGCGTCGCAGTCGTACCAGCCCAGCGGCTTCGACGGGTCCGGCAGGTTCCGGTCCCGGTAGGGCTGCTTGTTGCCCATGCAGTACGGCCACCCGCGGTTGCTCGCCTCGGTGATCACGGCGAAGGTGTCGTACTTGGCCGGACCCCACGTCGGCGACGGGGCGCCGGCGTCCGGTCCGACCCAGCCCGCGTAGAGGGTGTCGGTCTGCTTGTCGACGGAGATGCGCGCCGGGTTGCGGACGCCCATCACGTAGATCTCGCCGCGCGTCTTGCCGCCGCCCTCGGCGGTCTCCTTGCCGGTGAAGAGATTGCCCTCGGGGAGCGTGTACGTCCCGTCCGGCTCCGGGTGGATGCGCAGGATCTTGCCGTTGAGGTTGTTGGTGTTGCCGGCGGTGCGGCGGGCGTCGGCGAAGGACACGCCCTTGAAGTTGGGCTCCGGGTTGTTGCCCGAGTAACCGTCGCTGAAGCCGCTGGAGTTGTTGTCACCGGTCGCGATGTACAGGTTGCCCTTGGGGTCCCAGGCCATCCCGCCGCCCGCGTGGCAGCAGCTGTGGATCTGCACCGGCCACTTCAGCAGCACCTTCTCGCTGTCCAGGTCCAGCTTGTTGGTGGCCCGGTCGAGCGTGAAGCGGGAGACACGGCGCTCGGCCATGTGGGTCTCGCGGTTGATCTCGGAGTGGGGTGTGTAGTGCAGGTACACCCAGCCGTTCTCGGAGAACTTCGGGTCCAGTTCGATGCCGAGCAGGCCCTCCTCGACCTTGGTCAGCTCGTCGCCGCCGCCCTTGTTGCCGAAGACAGTCAGCTCACCGGCGAGGGTGACCTCCTTCGTCTTCGGGTCCCAGACGTGGATCTCGCCCTTGCCCTTGCCGATGTCCGGGTCGTTCCAGTCGGTGATCACGGGCTGGGAGGAGTCGGCGCCGCCGCGGCCGATGTAGAAGACGCGGCCGTCGGGGGCGGTGACCAGGCCGTGCGGTTCGCCGATCTGGTCGTTCTGGCCCGCCTGGTTGGGCTTGGTCAGGCGCTCGGCCTTGTAGTTGCCGGTGATGGTGGCCTTGCAGTCGGCCTGAGCCAGCCGCGTCGTCCACATCAGGGCGCCGCGCAGGTGGGCGCGGAAGTCGGTCTCGTCGTACGACGACACCGTGCCGCCCATGCCGGTGTAGAACGACCGGCCGCCGTCGTAGTCCCGGCACCAGCTGACCGGGTGGTCCGCTCCGTTGGCGCTCGCTCCGGGCGCGTAGGTCGACTCGCGCACCCGGGCCACGGTGTGGACCTCACCGGACGGGTTCTTCTGCCAGTTCAGCCATGCGTCGGGCCGCTTCCACTCCATCGGCAGGTCCTTGGTGGCCGGATGGCGCCGGTCACCGACCTCGACGGTGGCCCGCTGGACCTTGGTCGGGCTGGAGGCGGCCGGGCGGGCGCCGACCAGACCGGTGAACCAGTCCGAGTACGGCTCCGCGCGGGCCGCGTCGTGGATGCCGACGAAACCGCCGCCGGCCTCCATGTACGCCTCCAGGCCCGCTTCCTGCGCCGGCGTCAGGACGTCGCCGCCGCCGGTCAGGAACACGACCGCGTTGAAGCGGCTCAGCCTCTTGTCGTTGGTGAAGACGTTGGCGTTGTCCGTGGCCTCGACCTGGAAGCGTTCCTTCGCCGGGCCGGACAGCCCGATCCGCTCGATGGCCGAGATACCGGCGTTCACGACCGGTGACTCGTCGCCCGCCGCGGCGGACCCGTAGAAGATCAGCACCCGTACGTTCGCGCCGCCCGGGGGCGACTTGATCGACATCGTTGTCAGGGACGGATCCGGCGCCGGACGCGCGCTGGCGGCCGGGCCGGCCAGCAGTCCCGCGGCGACGAAACCGGCGGTGGCGAACGCCGCCCAGCCTCTACTTCTCGCGCTCAACCCTCTTAAGGGCATGGGCACCTCCTAGGTCACGGCAGCAGCGCCAAGGAAGCTAGACCTCTTTGCGCGGTTCGCCAATAGGTATGACCGGGATCCAACGAACTTTGTCCTGAGTGTGGATAAACCAGTCGGCAGCCGGTACGGTCCCACAGGTTCATCACAGCCAATCAGGACCATCCATTGGTGCGTCTCCGCAATTTCCGTATCAGCGTGGGGAGTTCGGCATGGACAGGCGAGGCTTCAACCGACGGGTACTGCTGGGCGGCGCGGCCGTCGCGACATCGTTGTCCATGGCGCCGGAGACCGCGGGCGCGGCCGGTGAGCCCAAGGGGGTCACCGCCAGGACGGCACCGGCGGGCGGCGAGGTGAGACACATCAAGATGTACGCCGAGAAGCTGCCCGACGGCCAGATGGGCTACGGCCTCGAGAAGGGCAAGGCGTCCGTCCCCGGCCCGCTGATCGAGCTGAACGAGGGCGACACGCTGCACATCGAGTTCACCAACACCATGGACGTGCGCGCCAGCCTGCACGTCCACGGCCTGGACTACGAGATCTCCAGCGACGGCACCGCGATGAACAAGAGCGACGTCGAGCCCGGCGGCACCCGCACCTACACCTGGCGCACCCACAAGCCCGGCCGCCGCGCGGACGGCACCTGGCGGGCGGGCAGCGCCGGTTACTGGCACTACCACGACCACGTCGTCGGCACCGAGCACGGCACGGGAGGCATCCGCAAGGGCCTGTACGGCCCGGTGATCGTGCGCCGCAAGGGCGACGTGCTGCCGGACGCGACGCACACGATCGTCTTCAACGACATGCTCATCAACAACCGCGACCCGCACACCGGGCCGAACTTCGAGGCCACCGTGGGTGACCGCGTCGAGATCGTGATGATCACGCACGGCGAGTACTACCACACCTTCCACATGCACGGTCACCGCTGGGCCGACAACCGCACCGGCATGCTCACCGGCCCCGACGACCCGAGCCAGGTCATCGACAACAAGATCACCGGGCCGGCGGACTCCTTCGGCTTCCAGATCATCGCGGGGGAGGGGGTGGGCGCCGGGGCGTGGATGTACCACTGCCACGTGCAGAGCCACTCCGACATGGGGATGGTGGGGCTGTTCCTGGTGAAGAAGCCGGACGGCACGATTCCCGGCTACGACCCGCACGAGCACGCGCACGGCGGTGGCGAGCAGACCGCGGAGGCGCCCGCGCACCAGCACTGAGGGAGACCCGGCCGTGCCCGCCGTCGTCGGGGCGGGGACGGCCGGTCCCGCCGTCGGAACGGGACGGTCAGGAGTGGTGGGCCGTTCTCGGGAACATGCGCCGATCGTCCCGCCGCGCGGACGTGCCGGGCAAGCCGGTTTCCGCGCCGAGAGCGCTCTTCGTGCCGCGGCGGCTGCCGCTATTCTGGGCCGCAGCCGCCGACGAGGAGCCCCGAAGTGACCGACACAGCGCCGCGTCCCACGCTGGAGGCCGTGGCCGAGCGGGCCGGGGTCTCGCGGGCCACCGTCTCCCGGGTGGTCAACGGTGCGCAGGGGGTTCGGGACGCGCTGGCCGACCGGGTCCGGCGCGCGGTGGAGGAACTCGGGTACGTGCCCAACCAGGCCGCCCGCTCCCTCGTGACCAGACGCCACGACGCCGTCGCCGTCGTCGCCGCCGAGCCGGAGACCAGGGTCTTCGCCGACCCCTACTTCGCCCAGCAACTGCGCGGCATCAGCAAGGAACTGACGGCCCACGACAACCAGCTCGTGCTGCTGCTCACGGAGGGCCGCGAGGACCACGCCCGCGTCGGCCGCTACCTGGCCGGCGGCCACGTCGACGGCGCGCTGGTCTTCTCCCTGCACCTCGACGACCCGCTGCCCGGCCTCGTCCGCGGCGCCGGTGTGCCGACCGTGTTCGGCGGGCGCCCCGGCTGGGACGACGGCCGGGACGGCGTGGTCTACGTGGACAGCGACAACCGCGGCGGTGCCCGCGCCGCCGTGCGTCACCTGGCCGGCCTCGGCCGCACCCGGATCGCGCACATCACCGGCCCGCTCGACCAGACCTCCGCCGCCGACCGGCTGGCCGGCTTCCGCGACGTCCGCGCGGACGCCGACGCGGGGCTGGTCGCGCGCGGGGACTTCACCTCGGGCGGCGGCGAGCGGGCGATGCGGGAACTGCTCGACCGCAATCCCGACCTGGACGCCGTCTTCGCCGCCAACGACCTCACCGCGGCGGGCGCCCTCAGGGTGCTGCGCGAGCGCGGACGCAGGGTGCCCGATGACGTGGCCGTGGTCGGCTTCGACGACATGCTGCCCGTCGCCGAGGAGACCGACCCGCCGCTGACCACGGTTCGTCAGGACATCGAGGGAATGGGGAGGCTGATGGCCCGTCTGCTGCTGCGCGGCCTGGACCGGGGGACCGCGGCCGAGCCCACCGACGGGGCATCGGCCGGTGCGCCGTCGGGTGTGATCCTGCCGACGACCCTGGTCCGCCGCGCCAGCGCGTGAGGCGGGCGGCGGAGACGGCCGCCGGGGCGAGGCCCCTGGCCCGCCCCACGGCTGCCGGGCGGTCGCCACGGCGACGGACGACCGGCACCGGGCCCGGACCGCCGGTCATCAGCGACGACCGGGCGGCAAGGGGTGATCGCCCTGTCGGTCGTCAGTGACGACCGGGCGGCAAGAGGTGATCGACCTGCCGGTCATCGATGACGACCGGGCGGTAAGAGTGATCGCCCCGCCAGTCATCAGCGACGACCGGCCGGGCAAGGGGTGAACGCCCCGCCGGTCATCGATGACGACCGGCGGCAGGCGGCGAACGACCCGCCGGTCAAGCCGGGGAGACGGGGCCGGGCGGGATGTGGACGGTCATGATCAGGTGGCACGTCCCGGAGCCCGAGCCGCGGTAGGTGTGGGGGGCGTCGCCGTCGAACGTGGCGGTCTGCCCGGCCTCGACCGCGTGCTCGGTGCCGTCGACGACGAGCACCATCTGCCCGGCGGTGACGCTGACGGTCTCCACGACGCCGCTCTGGTGCGGGTGGCTGGGGTACTCCTCGCCCGGTTCGAGTCTCCAGCGCCAGACCTCGACCGGGGCCGGTCCCGTCGTGGTCAGCATGAGCCGCGCCTCGCCGCCCTTCTCCCCGGCCCACAAGGGCATGACGGCGTCGGCCGACACGACCCGGACACGGCCTTCGGCGGGCCCTTCCATCAGCGCCGACACCGAGACGCCGAGCGTGTCGGCGAGGCGGACCAGCGTGGCGAAGTTCGGATTGCCCTGGGCCCTCTCCAAGCCGACCAGGGCGCCCTTGCTGACCTTGGCGCGGCGGCCGAGTTCGTCCAGGGACAGTCCGGCGCGGGTGCGGGCCGCGCGGACGTTGTGCGCGAGCGTCCGCAAGGCCGCCTCGGTCTCGGCCATCGCTGTCACCCCTCCAGGCAGTGAGTCAGTGCATTGCACCGCGCGGTCGTTCGGTTGACGACTTCCGGTCGGTGCGTTGTACGGTGTGGTCGTTCCATTGATAGTAAGGGATGTCCCCGTGATCGCTCTGCTGCTGGCCCTGGGCAGCTCCCTCGCCTACGGATGCGCCGACTTCCTCGGCGGTCTCGGCGCCCGCAAGGCCCACGTCCTGCGCACCGTGATGATCGCCGCCCCGGCCTCGCTCACCGTGGAGCTGCTGCTGTGGCCCTTCCTCGGCGCCTCCTTCTCCCCGGCCACCCTCGCCTGGGGCGCCGCCTCCGGTGTCGCGTCGGCCGCCGCGTTCGCCCTTCTCTACCGCACGCTCGCGATCGGACCGATGAACGTCCTGTCCCCGGTCACCGCACTGGTCTCGGCGATGCTGCCGGTAGGCGTGGGACTGGTGCAGGGCGAGCACCTGGGCCCGGCCGGGCTGATCGGCCTGCCGCTGGCGCTGGCGGCGGTGGTGCTGGTCAGCGCCGGGCACGGCGCCGGCAGCGCCCGGCCGTCGCGGACCGCGCTGCTCCTGGCCTTCGGTGCCGGCGCCGCCATCGCCCTGCAACTGGTCTTCCTGCACCAGGCGCCGTCCGACAGCGGCGTCGGCCCGCTGATCGTCGGCCGGGCCGTGTCCTCCGCGGTCACGCTGGCCGCCGCCGGCCTGATGTTCCGGCGGCTGGGTCCCGAGAGGCCCGCGTACGCCGTGTCGGCGACGGCCGGTGTGCTGGACTCGGTGGCCAACCTGCTCTTCCTGCTCGCCGCCCGCAGCGGCGACCTGGCCGTCGTCGCCGTGATCACCGCCCTGTACCCGGCCGGCACCGTCCTGCTCGCCCGCGGCGTCCTCGCCGAGCGGATCCACCGGGGCCAGCTGATCGGTCTGGGCACCGCTGCCGTAGCCGTCAGCCTCCTCGCCCTCACCTGACCCCCACACCCCCGAAGGGATACCGGCATGTTCATCCAGCCCTGGGACGCCGCCCTCGACGACGCCGAGTGGCGGGCCTGGATCGCCGACGGGCACGACTTCGGCCTCCTCGCCGTCAACGGCCCGCCCGGACACGCGCCGATCGTCGTGCCCACCCACTTCGCCGTCGACGGCGGCACCCTGCTGATCCACCTCGCCCGCCCCAACCCCGTCTGGAAGCCGATCGAGACCGACCCGAACGTCACCTTCACCGTCACCGGCGACTACGCCTTCGTCCCCGGCCCCTGGCGCGCCAAGCCCGGCACCCCTCCCACCGAAGGCGTCCCGACCAGCTACTACGCGGCCGTCCAGTTCACCTGCCGGGCCATGGTCGTCGACGACCCCGCGGACAAGGCCGAGCTGCTGCGCCGGCAGATGGCGCACTTCCAGCCCGAGGGCGACCACGCCCCCATCGAGGCCGACCAGCCCCCGTACGGACGGATGCTGCCCGGCATCCGCGGCCTGCGCCTGGACATCACCGAGGTCCGCGCGAAGTTCAAGTACGACGACCACAAGCCCGTCGAGCAGCGCGCCGACACCGCCCGCCGGCTCACCGAACGCGGCCGGCCCCTGGACGCGCCGACCGCCGGTCAGCAGCTGCGCCGCCTGGACCGCATCGGCCCCTGGAAGCCCTGACCCCCACGCCCCGCCCTCGCCACCGCACCCCGATCTCGAACGGACCCCCTGTGACCTCCTTCCGCATCAGCCCCGCCGTCACCGACGCCTTCCCCGACACCCTCATCGCCGTCGTCACCGCGACCGGCCTGCGCGGCCACGAACACTGGCCGGCCACCACCAGCGCCCTGGAGAACCTGGAACGGGAGCTCGCCGACGGCACCTGGCAGCCAGCCGACGAGAACGACCCGCGCATCGAGGCATGGCACACCGCCTACCGCTCCTTCGGCACCAACCCCCGCCGCATCCGGCCCAGCGTCGACGCCCTCGGCCGCCGCATGGCGAAGAAGGGCACCCTGCCCCGGATCAACCCGGCCGTCGACTCCTACAACGCGGTCTCCGTCCGCCACGGTCTGCCCGCCGGCGCCTTCGACCTCGACCACGTCACCGGCGACGTGGAGATCCGCCACGCCGACGGCACCGAGACCTTCACCCCGCTCGGCGAGCCCGACACCACCGAACACCCCAAGCCGGGGGAGATCATCTACACCGACACCACCGACGTACTGACCCGCCACTGGAACCACCGCGACGCCCACCGCACCCGCGTCACCGAGGACTCCACCCAGGTCGCCTTCGTCCTCGAGACCCTCCACGCCGACCGCGACGGACACCTCCTGGAGACCGCCGTCGCGGAGCTGCGGGAACTGCTCACCCCGCACGCCGACCGGACGCAGGTCCTCCACCTCCACCGGGAGAACCACCGGGCCGCCTGACCCGCACCGTCCACTGACAAAAGACGCCTGCGCGCGCCGCCGTGCGACGAAGCACCGGGCAGGGGACCATCGGGTCGGCCGGGGAGCCAGGCGGCGCGCCGTTGATCGCGCGTTGATCGAACGTTTTTCGCCGCCAGGCACGCTCCTGCCATGCACATCGACACCATCGCGACGCCCGACACCATCGCGACGCCCGACCTCGCCTGGCAGGAGGAGGCGTTGTGCGCACAGACCGGGGGCGACTTCTTCTTCCCCGAGCCCGGCAGCTCCGTACGGGACGCGAAGCGGATCTGCGCCCTGTGCCCGATCCGCTCGGTCTGCCTGGAGTACGCCCTGAGCCACGACGAGCGGTTCGGCGTCTGGGGCGGGCTGTCGGAGAAGGAGAGACTGGCCCTGCGTCGCGGTTAATTCGCTGTGCCCCGCCCGCCACGGCAGGCACAATCCCCGCATGTCGCCGACCTCCGCACAGCACGAGGCCGAGAGCTTGCTGCACGCCCTCGACCCGCTCGACCACCCGCGCCGCATGCGGGAACTCCTCGTCCGTGCGAGGGAGTTGAATACTCCTCGGCCCGTTCTCGTCGAACTGGAGCGGCACGGAGCCTACGGGCGCGGGCTCGCCGTGGTCGCCGCGTCCGCCACGGGCGACGCCGGGTGGATCGCGGACCGCATCGCGGACACCGACCCGTACGTGCGTGGCCACGCCCTGCGGGTCGCCGACAGCCTGCGCATACCGGACGCGGCGTTCGAGGCCGCGCTCGCCGACGCCCCCGAGGCGGCCCGCCGTGACCTCCTGCGCGCCGTCGTGGCCGGCCGCCGCACCGCGCTCGCCGACCGCTTGGTCGACGGGCTCCGGCGCGACCGGGGCGACGCCGAGGCGGCCCGCCTGCTGCCGGGCTGCTCCGCGCCGGTGGTCGCCCGGCTGCTGCCCGGCCTGCTGCACGCCGTCCTGGCCTGGCGCACGCTCGCCGAGCGGCACCGCACGGCGCTGCTCGACGTGCTGGAAGGGGAGCTGACCGCGCTGCCCGAAGCCCTGCACGACACCTGGTGGCACCGGTACGCGCAGGCCATGGCGACCCTCGCCCCCCTCGCGCCCGGACGGGTGCTCGGACTGCTGGACCGGCAGGGGCCGAGCCGGCTGCCGGCCGGGCTGCGCGTCCACCTCCCCGCGTTCGCCGCCGCCGACCCGCAGCGGGTACTTCGGCTGCTGCCCACACCCGCCTGGAACTCCGTCGTGGGCGTCCACCGGCTGGGGCGCACGGCGCTGTACCGGCTGACCCGCACCCACTCGCCCGAACTCGTCGCCTACGGCCGGACCCTGATGCCGTACGGCGGCCTGCCGCGGCTGCTGAAGGCGCTCCCGCCCGCGCGGCGCCACGCCCTGTACACGGCCGTCCGCGAGGGACGCGGAACCGGAGCGGTGGTCGTCGACGCGCAGCTGCTCGAAGTGCTGCCGCGCCGCCACGCGGCCCAGGAGGCCCGGGAGACCGCGGCCCGCGCGCGTGAGACGGGGGCCTACGCGGTCACGGTCCTCACCGCCGAGTCCTTCCTGCCGGTGGCCGAGGTCCGCGACGGGCTGCTGGCCGCCACCGCGCGCCCGGACGCCGAGGACCGCGCCCGGGTCTGGCCCATGCTGATCGGCAACGCCGCGCGCTCCGGCGACCCGGCCGCCGTCACCGCCGCCCTGCGGGACATGGCGCGGTTGCGCAACGAACAGGACCCCGTGCGGTCGGCCGCCCTGCGGGCCCTGGCCGGCACCCGTGCCGCGCTGTTCACCGAGGAGTCGGTCCCGCACCTGGAGCGCGTCGCCGCCGACGCCGTCGAGGCCCGTGACTGTTCCGGCGAGACCCGTCGGCCGCTGACGGATCTGGCGCTCGCCGTGCTCGGTGAGCACGCGGCGGGCGGCCCGGGCGCGCTGGTCGACTGGTCGCTGCGCACCCTGGTCCGCCTGGCCGAGAGCGCCGGCCGCGTGGACCTCGGCCGCCTCGACCGCACCCTGCGGCGCGGTCAGGAACACCTCGTGTTCGAGGCCCTGCGGCCGTGGCTCGACGCCCGTGCCGGCAAGGGCGACCACCGTCCGGTCCTGGCCCTCGCCGAGTCCGTCGGCCGCCGGGCCGAGGGCATGAGCGCCCTCCAGGAGATGCTGTGGCGGGCGTTCCGGGACGGCGACGTCACGGCCGCGAGCAGTGCGCTGCTGGAGTGGCTGAAGCCGGTCCGCACACGCGACGAACGGGTGGCGCGCGTCCTGGCCCACGACCCGTCGGCGGCCGACCTGCCGGTGGTGTGGTCGCTGCTCGTGCGGCGCCGCACCGACCTGCTCGGCGTGCTGCTCGCCGACACCCCGCCGCACGGTCGGTTCCTGCCCGAGGGCAGGCAGCCCACCATGTGGGTGGAAGCCGCGGACGCGCGGCGCTGGGTACCGCGTCAGCGGGCACTGCTGCTGCGGCGCCTGTCGGCGCGGGCGGCGGACACCTCGCTGCCGCACTGCGAGCGTGCCGAGGCCGTCACCGAGGCCGCCGGGGTGCCCGACGGCGGCGCCGACGTCGCACGCCGCTGGACGGCGTCGCCGGACGTCGAGATCGCCGAGGCCGCGCTCGCCGCCCTCGCCCGCACCGACCGGGCCGCCGAGGCGCTGCCCGAGCTGCTGGCGCAGGCCGGCGGCGACCGGGCCCGCGTCGCCGTGTACGCCGCCGCACGGGCGTCCCGGCACGCACCGCCGTCGCGGCTCGCCGCTCAGCTGAAGGACGTACTGCGGGCGCCGGACGCCAAGGTGACCAGCCAGAAGGAGGCGGTCCGGATCGCCGCCGCCCGGCTTCCCGTACCGGAGGCGGCCGTGCTGGTCACCGAGGTGTACGCCGGTCAGGGCACCCATCCCGACGTACGCGCCGCCTGTGTCGCGGCCGCCGGCGGGCTGCTCGGGCACGAGGAGGTCTGGGAGCTGCTGCACGACGCCGCGGGCGGTGCGCCGGTCCTGCGGGCGGCGCTGCTGCGGGTGTCGCCGCTGGATCTGCCCGAGACCCATCGCGCGCGGTACGCGCGGCTGGTGCGCGGGGTCGCCGCGACCGACGACCCCGCCACGGCGGGCAGCGCCCTGCGGGCGCTGGCCCGTTGGACCCCGTGGTCGGCCGAGGCGCCCGGAGTGCTGGCCGCGGCCGTCACGGACCTCACGAACCGCGAGACGTGGCGCTCGGCGGCGAGCGCCCTCATCGAGGCGGCGTCCGGCGCACCGCACGGCCTGGCCGCGCTCCTCGACACCCTGCGCACGCTCGCCGGATCGACGGCCGACGAGGACGACGACGCGGGGGAGCGGCGCGACCGCCCGGCACGACAGCGCGTCGTGCTCCTCGCGGAGCAGCTCGGCGGATCGGGCCTCGGCTCCGAGGCCGCCCGCCGCCCCGTCGCACTGGCGGCCGCCGAACTCCTCGGTGCGAACGACGCCTACGCCGCGCAGGCCGCCGTGCTCGCGGCCGAGTGCGTCGACCTGGCCGCCGTACCGCCGCGCCTGGACCGGGTGACCGCCCTGGCCGGTCCCGGCCGGCCCGTACTCGCCGCCCGGGTCGCCGACACCGTGCGCGGCCGGCTGGAGAGCCGGGAACAGCCCGGAGACGCCGAGGCACTGCGCGTGGAGGCCGCGGCACTGGCCTCGCACGGCGGACACGCCGAGGGACTGATGGCCGTCGCGGTCACCGGCGCGCTGGGCAGCCGCGAGGACTGGCCGGAACCGTGGCGCGAAGGGCTGCGGGCCCTGCGCCGCCATCCGGTCCCCGACGTACGCGACGCGGCACTGGAGGAAACGACGGCCTACGAGTGACGGCGAACCGACCCGTCTCGCCGCCTACGACCCGCGTTCCGTTCCGGCCCACGGGCGACGGCGGCCGACGCACCACCGCCCGCGACGGCTGTGCGCGGCGGGCGGTGGGGGCCTGCGCGTGACGGCGACCGTGCGGGCGGGACGGAGGCGCCCCCGGGGTTCGGGCGCCCCCCTGGAATCGCGGTCCGGCGCCCCGGACGCCGCCGGTCCTCCACGGGCGACGGCCGCTGCGCGTGACAGCGGCCGTCGAGGCCTGCCCCGACAGCCCGGCGGCCGGGTGCGGCCACGCGCGGGGAGGCGGGTGGGTCAGCCCGCCGCCCGGGCCGCCATCCGTGCCTTGCGTGCCGCCAGCTTCTCGTCGAACTTGGCGGCCTCCGAGTCCAGCCCGCTCATGTACAGCCCCAGCTCCTCCTGCGCCTGCTGTCCCTCCGGGCCGAGGCCGTCGATCTCCATGATCTTCAGGAAGCGCAGCACGGGCTGGATCACGTCGTCGTGGTGGATGCGCAGGTTGTAGACCTCGCCGATCGCCATCTGCGCGGCGGCCCGCTCGAAGCCGGGCATGCCGTGGCCGGGCATCCGGAAGTTCACGACCACATCCCGCACCGCCTGCATGGTGAGGTCGGGCGCGAGATCGAAGGCGGCCTTCAGCAGGTTCCGGTAGAAGACCATGTGCAGGTTCTCGTCGGTCGCGATGCGGGCCAGCATGCGGTCGCAGACCGGGTCGCCGGACTGGTGGCCGGTGTTGCGGTGCGAGATGCGGGTGGCCAGCTCCTGGAAGGCGACGTACGCCACCGAGTGCAGCATCGAGTGCCGGTTGTCCGACTCGAAGCCCTCGCTCATGTGGGCCATGCGGAACTGCTCCAGCTTGTCCGGGTCGACCGCGCGCGAGGCGAGCAGGTAGTCGCGCATCACGATGCCGTGCCGGCCCTCTTCGGCGGTCCAGCGGTGCACCCAGGTGCCCCAGGCGCCGTCGCGGCCGAAGAGGCTGGCGATCTCGTGGTGGTAGCTGGGGAGGTTGTCCTCGGTCAGCAGGTTCACCACGAGGGCGATGCGCCCGATCTCGGTGACCTTCGACTGGTCCTTCTCCCAGGCCTCGCCGTCCTCGAAGAGGCCCGGGAAGTTGCGGCCGTCGGTCCACGGCACGTACTCGTGCGGCATCCAGTCCTTGGCGACCTTGAGATGCCGGTTCAGTTCCTTCTCGACGACTTCCTCGAGCGCGTACAGCAGCCGGGCGTCGGTCCATTCGGCGGAACTGCCGAGGTGCGGGGAGACGATCGTCACGAATAACTCCAGGGGACGTGCGACAGAGCGGAAAGCGACCGGCGAGCGGTGCCGGTGAACCTACGGGATCGTAGGCTACGAAACCGTAGGTTACGAGAGCGTAGGTTAAACACACCGTAAAGGCCCCTGATCAGCACTGTCCCCGCCCCGGGCACGCGAAGGCCCCGGGACCCGCAGGTCCCGGGGCCGGAGGGCGTGAGGTGCCGGACGCTCAGGCGTACAGCTCGCGCAGTCGGACCGAGAGGCACGTCACACAGCCTTCGAGCTTCTCGAACTCACTGATGTCCACGACCACCGGCTCGTGGCCGAGGCCGGCGAGCAGGTCCGCGGTCTCCGGAGCGCTCGCCGCCATCAGCAGTTTCCCGCCGCCGAGCAGCACCACGTGGGCCCCGGACTCCTCCGGCACCGGCAGGAACCGGGGGAACAGCGACGGCACGTCCGTCATCGGGATGTGCCCGATCACCGTGCCGTCCGGCAGTGCGGTGACCGCCGACTTCAGGTGCAGCACCTTGCTGACCGGCACGGCGACCACCCGGGCGCCCAGCGGCTCGAACGCCGCCCGCAGCTGCTGGACGCCGGCCGCGTTGGTGCGCCCGCCGCGCCCCACGTAGATCGTGTCGCCGACCTTCAGGACGTCACCGCCGTCCAGAGTGCCCGGCTCCCAGATCCAGTTGACCGAGCAGCCCAGCCGCGCCACGGCCTCCTCGACACCCGCCGTCTCCGCGCGCCGCGACTCGGCGCCGGGCCGCGTGATCAGGGCGACGTTCCGGTACATGACGACGGTGTCCTCGACGAAGACCGAGTCCGGGCAGTCGTCGGCCGGGTCCACCTCCAGCGTCTCCCAGCCGTGCGCGCGCAGTGCCTCGACGTACGCCTCCCACTGCTCGACGGCGAGGCCGTGATCGACCCGCTCGCGTTCGATGTGGGTCACCAGCCCCTCGGCGAGGCGGGGGCTCGGGCGGCGGACGAGGGCCTTCTTGCTGGGCACGAGGGGGTCTCCGGGGTCTCCGAATCGGTGCTGGCTGTCCGGCGCCCGTGTCGTGGCGCCGGCTGGCCATCATGCAGGGCGGGGCCGCGCGGACGGAACCCCCGTCAGTGTCCCGTGGCCCTCCTGAGATGCTCCGCCGTACTGGAGTCCCGGGCCGCGAGCAGTTGTCGCGGGGTGCCCTCGAAGATCACCCGGCCGCCGTCCCGGCCCCCGTCCGGGCCGAGGTCGATCACCCGGTCGGCGTGCGCCACCACGTCCAGGTTGTGCTCGACGACCACGACGGTGTTGCCGGTGTCGACCAGCCGGTCCAGCAGGGCGAGCAGTCCCTCGACGTCCGACATGTGCAGCCCGGTGGTCGGTTCGTCCAGGACGTACACGGCGCCGGTGCGGTGCAGCCGGGTGGCCAGCTTGATGCGCTGGCGTTCGCCGCCGGAGAGCGTGGACAGCGGCTGCCCGAGAGTCAGGTAGGTGAGGCCCACGTCGCGCAGGGCGCGCAGCCGCCGCCGTACGCCCGAGTCGGTGAAGAAGTCCAGGGCCTGGCCGGCGGTCATCGCCAGCACGTCGGCGACGGAGCGGCCGTCGACCGTCAGCCGCAGCACCTCCTCCCGGAAGCGCCGGCCCTCGCAGTCGCCGCAGGTCGTGGTCACCGGGTCCATGAAGGCCAGGTCCGTGTGGATGACGCCTCGTCCCTCGCAGGTGCCGCACGCGCCCGCCGAGTTGAAGCTGAAGGACCCCGGATCGGCGCCCGTCCCCCGTGCGAAGATCTTCCGCACCGTGTCCATGATCCCGAGGTACGTCGCCGGGGTGGAGCGTGCCGAGATGCCGATCGCCGACTGGTCGACGACCACCGCGTCCGGGTGCGCGGCGACGAGTTCCGCGACCAGCGTGCTCTTGCCCGACCCTGCGACCCCGGTGACCGCCGTCAGCACCCCGGTCGGGAAGGCGACCGTCACGTCCCGCAGGTTGTGCCGGTCGGCGCCCTTCACCCACAGCTCGCCGGTCGGCGTGCGCGGGTCCGCCTTCACCGCCGTACGGCGCCGGAGGCAGCGGCCGGTGAGCGTGTCCGCCGCGGCCAGTTCGCCCGGAGTGCCCTCGAACACCACCCGGCCGCCGTCGGCGCCCGCCCGCGGTCCCATGTCGACGACGTGGTCCGCCAGCGCGATGACGTCCGGGTCGTGCTCGACGACCAGCACGGTGTTGCCCTTGTCGCGCAGCCGCAGCAGCAGGTCGCCGAGGCGGCCGACGTCACGCGGGTGCAGACCGACGCTGGGCTCGTCGAAGATGTACGTCATCCCGGTCAGGCTGGAGCCCAGGTGCCGCACGGTCTTCAGCCGCTGCCCCTCGCCCCCGGAGAGTGTGGACGTCTCCCGGTCGAGACTGAGGTAGCCGAGGCCGATCGCCTCGATGCGCTCCAGCGCGGCCACGGCGGCAGCGGCGACCGGCCGGGCCACCGGGTCGTCGATCTCCTTGAGCACGGCGATCAGATCGGTGACCTGCATGCGGGAACAGTCGGCGATGGAGTGCCCGTCGATCCGGGTCGCGAGCGCCGCCGCGTTGAGCCGGGCGCCGCCGCAGTCGGGGCAGCTGCCCTCGACCAGGTACTCCCGCACCAGGTTCCGGGTCTTCTCACTCATCCCGGACAGGTCCCGCTTGAGGTACAGCCGCTCGAAACGGTCGGCCAGCCCCTCGTACTCGGTCGTCCAGGTGCCGCCCGTGCCGCTGACGGTGACCTTGCTGCCGGGCCGCCCGCGCATCAGGAACGCCCGCTCGTCGTCCGTGAAGTCGCCGACCGGCTTGTCCGGGTCCAGCTCGTCGGTGTTGGTGTACGCCTGCCCCTGCCAGGTCCCGGCCGCGAACGGCGGGAAGCGGACCGCCCCCTGCGCCAGCGACCTGCCCGGGTCGAGGATGCGGTCCCAGTCGGGCCGCACCGTGCGGCCCAGGCCGTCGCAGCCGGGGCACATGCCCGACGGGTCGTTGAACGAGTAGGCCGTCGCCGCCCCGGCACTGGGCGTGCCGTGCCGCGAGAACAGCACCCGCAGCACCGAGTGGATGTCGGTCATGGTGCCGACGGTGGAGCGGGAGTGGCCGCCGACCGGCCGCTGGTCGACGACGATCGCGGGGGAGAGGTCCTCCAAGGCCTCCGCGTGCGGGCGTTCGTACTTGGGCAGCCGGTTGCGGACGAACCAGGTGAACGTCTCGTTCAGCTGGCGCTGCGACTCGACCGCGATCGTGTCGAACACGACCGACGACTTCCCCGACCCCGAGACGCCGGTGAACACGGTCAGCCGGCCCTTCGGGATGCGGAGGGTGACGTCCTGGAGGTTGTTCTCCCTGGCTCCGGTGATGGTGATGAACTCGCTCATGCGGGCGACGCTAGGCGGGATACCCGACAGCTTCTGGCGTGATTTCCCGCAGTTCTCCCCCCTCCATCCGCAGCCACCGGGTGATGCCGATCGACTTCAGGAACGGCATGTCGTGACTGGCCACGATCAGCGCCCCCTCGTAGGACTCCAGCGCCGTGGTGAGCTGCCGGACGCTCGCCATGTCCAGGTTGTTCGTGGGCTCGTCCAGCATCAGCAGCTGCGGCGCGGGCTCCGCCAGCATCAGCGCGGCCAGCGCCGCCCGGAAGCGTTCGCCGCCGGACAGCGTCGACGCCTGCTGGTCGGCGCGGGCGCCCCGGAACAGGAACCGCGCCAGCCGCGCCCGGATCCGGTTGTGGGTGGCACCCGGCGCGAACCGGGCCACGTTCTGGGCGACGGTCAGCTCGCCGTCGAGGACGTCGAGACGCTGCGGCAGGAACCGCAGCGGAACGTGCGCCGTCGCCTCGCCCGCCACCGGCTCCAGCTCACCGGCGACCGTCCGCAGCAGCGTGGTCTTGCCCGCGCCGTTGCGGCCGATCAGCGCGATCCGCTCGGGACCGTGCAGGTCGAAACCGCCCACCCGGGCCCCGTACCGCAGCTCCAGGTCCCGCAGGGTGAGCACGGTCCGGCCCGGTGGCACGGCCGTGTACGGCAGGTCGACGCGGATCTCGTCGTCGTCCCGCACGGCCTCCACCGCGTCGTCGAGCCGCTCCTTGGCCTCGGCGAGCTTCTCCTCGTGCATGATGCGGTACTTGCCGGCCGACTCCTGCTCCGAGCGTTTGCGCAGCTTCATCACCGCCCGCGGCTCGCGCTTGGTGTCGTACATCTTCTGCCCGTACCGCTTGCGCCGGGCCAGCGTCACCTGGGCCTCGGTCAGCTCGCGCTTCTGCCTGCGCAGGTCCGACTCGGCGACGCGGACCATCCGCTCGGCGGCCTCCTGCTCGACGGCCAGCGCCTCCTCGTACGCCGTGAAGTTGCCGCCGTACCAGGTGATCCGCCCGGACCGCAGGTCGGCGATCTGGTCGACGAGGTCCAGCAGCTCCCGGTCGTGGCTGACCACGACCAGCACGCCCGGCCAGGACTCGACGGCCGCGTACAGCCGCCTGCGCGCGTACAGGTCGAGGTTGTTGGTCGGCTCGTCCAGGAGCAGCACGTCGGGCCGGCGCAGCAGCAGCGCGGCCAGCCGCAGCAGCACCGACTCGCCGCCCGAGACCTCGCCGACGGTGCGGTCGAGACCCACGTGGCCGAGTCCGAGTTCACCGAGCGCGGCGAGGGCGCGTTCCTCGACGTCCCAGTCGTCGCCGACGGTCTCGAAGTGCTCCTCGGCCACGTCACCGGCCTCGATGGCGTGCAGCGCGGCCCGGCGCCCGGCGATGCCGAGCACCTCGTCGACCCGCAGCGCGGTGTCGAGCGTGACGTTCTGCGGCAGGTAGCCGACCTCACCGGCCACGCGGACGGCGCCGTCGGCCGGAGCGAGCCGCCCGGCGATCAGCTTCAACAGGGTGGACTTTCCCGACCCGTTGGCGCCGACGAGCCCGGTCCTGCCGGGGCCGAAGGAGGTGTCCAGTCCCTCGAAGACGGGGGTGCCGTCGGGCCAGGCGAAGGAGAGGGACGTACAGGTGATCGACATAGACATACGGGGTCTCCGCGGTTGCTCGAAGCGGTCAGGGGCAAACGCGTATCGAGACACCGGGAGGCGGCGACCGCCGTCGGGCGAGGGAAGGAGGTCCCGAGGAGCGCGGGGCACGGCACGAAGAATGCCCTGTTCCGCAAGGGACGGCTCGAACGCCGAGGTCGCACGCGGCGTACACATGTGGCAGACATCGACATGTGTGACGCGGTGTCTCAGGACCTCAGACGAGCAACGTCCTTCTCCAATCGGCGGCAACAGAAGCGTTGTAGACCGTAGAAGAGGCCGGTCGGGCTGTCAACGCCATTTCGTGGAACCGGTCTCACGGCCCCTGGGAGGCCCCCGTGCCCGACGGCTCGCTCTCACTGCCGGCCCGGCTCTGCCTGCTGGCCTGGGACCCCGCGCGGCCCGGCGCCACCGACACCGCCCGGGTCCACCACCTCGTGCGCGCGGGTGCCCTCGTCGAGCTGGCGCGACGAGGTCTGCTCACCGACGACGACGGCGTCGCCACCCCTGTCGACCTAGACTCCCGTACCGGGGACGCCGTCCTGGACGGGCTGCTGGAACTCGTCCGCGAGTCCATGCCGCACCGGTGGCGGACCTGGGTGCGGCGGTACGCCCGGGTCACCTTCGACGCCGTCCGGGAGCAGCTGGTGGCCGAGGGTCACCTGCGCGCCGAGAGGAAGCGGGTCCTCGGCGTCTTCCCGTCCGTGGAGTACGTCCTGGCGGGCCCGGCTGCGGGGCGGGCTCTCCGTGCGCGGACGCGCTCCGTCCTGGAGGGCGCGGTGCCGGCCGGTGAGATCCCCGAGCGGGACGCGGCCGTGGCCGTACTGGCGGCAGCCGCGGAACCGCGCACCGTCGCGCCCGCCGGGGCCGGCGCGGGCGGAGAGGCCCGGATCGCCGAGCTGACCGAGCGCGGCGCGGCGTCGGCGCCCGGCCTGCGGAAGATCATGGCCGAGGTGGCGGGCGCGTTGCGTGCTCAGACGGCGGACGCCGTGGCCTCGTAGGGCGGCGGTTGAGACGGTCCGGGGCGGGCCACCGCGGGCGGGCGGCCCCGGGTGTCCTCAGCAGGTGCCGCGCATGAGCTCGGCCAGGTCGTGGTCCAGGTCCAGCTGGAGGTGCTCAAGGCCCACCGGCACCAGCTCGCCGGTGGCCTGGAGGAACCGGCGCAGCTCTCCCGAGCGGACGTGGATCACGGCGGTGCCCTCGGGTGCGTGGAACTCCAGGACGGTGCGGTCGTACCCGTACGGCCGCACGCGCACGTCGCCGTGGCCGTCCGGCTCCTGCATGCCCGAGATGAGCAGCTCGCGGGAGAACGTCCAGCACACTTCCACCCCTTCGAGGGTGGCCGGGGCCGGGAAGGTCATGCGGACGGCGAACGGGTCGCCGCGGTCGTAGCGCAGCGTGGCGGGAATGCTCGGCATACGCGGCGCGGCGGCGACGAGACGCGCCTCGACCGGCTGTTCGATGACGGTGGACAACGCCTTGCTCCCTCGTGACGGCTGGACGGGCGGGGGGTGGTAGGGCCGGGCACTTGAAGAGACGACGGAATCAGCCAATCCGTGCACACGATGTGCGAGTGACCTCTGTCACCGCGTTCATGCACGGGAGTGACGTGACTCTCCTCGCGTGCCACGCACGGCACTTGGGCCCCTCGTGCTCACGCGCGCGTGCCGTCCCCGGCCCTCTGGACGGCGTGGGAGCGGTGGGCTGGCTTCGCCCGCCATGAGGCGCTCGGGAAGCATGCGACGTACGGTCCGCACGGCACGCTCCGCCCGCACGGGCGGCGGGCGCACGGGACGGGCGGTGATCGCGGGGGCGGTGTGCGCGGCCGCCCTCGCCGCGCTGACGGCCGCTGCGCCCGCGCAGGCACACCAGCGCCCGCACTGGGACCTGAAGGACACCGGGGCCGCCGGGGCGTCCGACGTCCACTTCCGCGGCCTGGCGGCCGTCAGCAGGCACACCGCCTGGGTGGCCGGCTCCCGGGGCACCGTCCTGCGCACCACCGACGGCGGCGACACCTGGCGGAACGTGTCGCCGCCGGGCGCCGGGGAGCTGGAGTTCCGGGACG
The DNA here is from genome assembly GCF_046628145.1 of Streptomyces mutabilis. Classification (NCBI taxonomy): domain Bacteria; kingdom Bacillati; phylum Actinomycetota; class Actinomycetes; order Kitasatosporales; family Streptomycetaceae; genus Streptomyces; species Streptomyces mutabilis. The sequence goes on from NZ_CP176874.1 coordinate 6,764,891, forward strand.
TCGAGGCGTTCGACGCCCGTCGGGCCGTGGTCCTGGCCATCGGCGAGGGCGAGGCGTCCCGCGTCTACCGCACCGACGACGGCGGACGCTCCTGGAAGGTGCTGCCGAGCCGGGGGATGCCCGCCGCGCAGGACGGCGAGGCCGGGTTCGCGGCCAGTGGCCAGTGCCTGGTCGCCTCGGGGCCCGAGGACGTCTGGCTGGCCACCGGCGGCGCGGCACGCGCGCGCGTGCTGCACTCCGCCGACCGCGGCCTCACCTGGACGGCGTCCGACGCCCCGGTCCCGGCGGGCGACCCGGCCCGGGGCGTGTTCGCCCTCGCCTTCCGCGACCGCCTCCACGGCCTCGCGGTCGGCGGTGACTTCCGCCCCGACCGGACCTCCCCGAGAGCGGCGGCGCGGACCACCGACGGCGGCCGCACCTGGCGGTCCGCCGAGCGCTCGCCCGACGCCTACCGTTCCGGCGTCGCCTGGCTCCCGCACAGCCGCACGGCGGCCCTCGCGGTCGGCCCCACCGGCACGGACCTCACCACGGACGGCGGCCGCACCTGGCGGACGGTCGACACGGGCTCGTACGACACCGTGGACTGCACGGCCGACCTGGGCTGTTGGGCGGCCGGCGAGCAGGGGCGGGTCGCCCGGCTGGAGCGCTGACGCCGCGCGGGGACGGGTGTCCGTCCGTAACGTGGGTACCCGTTCACCGAACGTGAGAGGAGTGAACGGACATGCCACGCGGTTCCAGCTCGAAGCGGGAGCGGCAGTACGAGCACATCAAGGACAGTGCCGAGGACCGTGGCGCGAGCACGAAGCGCGCCAAGGAGATCGCGGCCCGGACGGTCAACAAGGAGCGCGCGCAGTCCGGCGAGTCGAAGACCGCGAGCCGGACGTCCACGCGGGACAAGTCGCCGAGCAAGCGCGGCGGCGAGCGTTCCGGGAACCGGCAGGGCCCACAGGGGCCCACCTACGACCAGCTGTACCAGGAAGCCAAGCGCCGGGACATCAGCGGCCGTTCGAACATGAACAAGGGCGAGCTCCAGCGCGCGCTCGGTAAGTGAGCCGCACCGCCCTCAGGCGACCGTCTCCCGGTACGGCGCCAGGGCCGGCGCCGTCTTCGTGGCGACGAACTCGGTGACGCGGTAGGCGCACACACCCGCCCTGACGAAGGGGTCGCCCGCCGTGATCGCCTCGATCCGCGCACGGTCCTCCGCGACGGCGATGATCACTCCGCCGTCGCGGGGTTCCTTGCGTCCGGAGGCCAGGAACACCCCCCGCTCGTACAGCTCGTCGAGCCACGCCACGTGGTCCGCCAGCAGGGCGTCGACGGCTTCCAGCGGGGCGGTGTAGGACAGTTCCAGTACGAACATGATCGCGAGCCTACTCGTGGCTCCCGTAGGCTTGCGGCCACCATGACGACCGTGACCGCGCAGACGCCCGCCGACTGGCCCGCGACCGAGGAGCGGGCCCGCGCCGTCCAGGACGACCTGCGGGTCCGCGTGGTGCTCGACGAGCCGGGCCCGCCGCCCGGCACCGGCCGGGTGACCGGCGTGGACGTCGCCTACGACGACGAACGCGACGTCGTGGCGGCGGCGGCCGTCGTCCTCGACGCCGCGACCCTCACCGTCGTGGCGCAGGCCAAGGCCGTCGGGCGGATCTCCTTCCCGTACGTGCCCGGTCTGCTCGCCTTCCGTGAGATCCCGACCGTCCTCGCCGCCCTGGACGCGCTGCCCTGCCCGCCCGGCCTGGTCGTCTGCGACGGCTACGGCCTGGCCCACCCGCGCCGATTCGGTCTCGCCAGTCACCTCGGAGTGCTCACCGGCCTGCCCACGATCGGCGTCGCCAAGAACCCGTTCACCTTCGCCCACGGCGAACCGGACCCACCGCGCGGCAGCACGTCGCCGCTGCTGGACGGTGCCGAGGAGGTCGGGCGGGCCGTGCGCACACGTGCCGGCGTCAAGCCGGTCTTCGTCTCCGTCGGCCATCGGATCAGCCTGGACAACGCCTGCGCCCACACCCTGGCGCTGGCCCCGGCGTACCGCCTGCCGGAAACCACCCGCAGGGCCGACGCCCTGTGCCGCGAGGCCCTGCGGGCGGCCACCTACTCGGCCTGACCCTCGATGCTCCAGCGGCCCACCTCCCGGTAGGCCGAGTCGTAGATCACCGATCCGTCGCCGGGCCGCAGTCCGTAGTGGGTCAGATTGCCGCCCCAGTAGCGCAGGATCCGCTGCAACTCGGCCGTGGGGTCCTCGGCGAGCGCGCCCTCGTCCATCGTGACTTCGAGAAGGAACTTCATGACTTCAAGGGTTTCATTGAACTCCTTCTTGGGACTCTGCCGTGCACGGCCGCACGTGGGGCCGTCCATCGGCGGGAAAAGTCTCAAATCGTGTGGGGACGGCAGGCGCGCGCCGGTGCTCAGCCGTCGGCTGAGTACCCGTACGGATGTGCCCGCGTCGCGGCGGCGGCAGGCTGGAGGGCATGACGACGCACCGCACACCCGAGCAGTCCGCCCGCCGGCCCGCACAGCCCACTGAGCGGGCGGTGGTCGCCGGGCTGGTGCTCGCCGTGGGTGCGGGACTGGCCTGGGTCGGCGGGATGATCTACACGATCGTCGGCTGGTCGGGCTAGGGCGCCACCAGGGGGAAGACCGACCGGGACAGCCGAGGAGGAAGACCGACCGGGACAGCCCAGGACGAAGGCCGCCCGGACCGCCCGGAAGACAGCCGATCGGGGCTGTTCGGTGAGGAAGCCCGGTCGAGGCAGCCCAGTGAGGAAGCCCGGTCTGGACAGCTCCGTAAGGGCCGGTCAGCGGTCGGCCGCCACGCGGAAGCGGATGCCCGCGGCACGCAGGCGCCCGGTCAGCGCGTCACCCATCGCCACCGCCGTCGTGACCTGCCCCGCCGTCGGGGGAAGGTCGTCGAGGGCGAGGGAGAGCGCCGCCTCGGCGAACATCTTCGCCGTCTCGTCGTAGCCGGGGTCGCCGCCCGCGACCTCGGTGAACACCTTCCGGCCGCCGCCCTCGCCCACGAAGCGGACCGAGAACCAGCTCTTCGCCCGCTTCTCCGGGCTCGGCCCCTCACCGGGCTCCAGCCGGGCCGCCAGCCACCGCCGCGCGGGCGGCACCTGGGCCGCCGCCACCAGCGCGCCCACCGCCGCCACGCCGCCCACCGCGACGGGCAGCCGTCGGACGGCCGCGTAGTGGCGGTAGCGGAAGTCGGGGCCGTAGCGGTCCAGGGCCTTCGCGGAGCGGCGCACGATCTGCGCGTCCACGGTCGGCAGCGGAAGCACCCACGCGCCCACCTCCCCGGCGAACCTCGGCGCGCCCGTCGGCGTCACCGCGCGGCGGCCCACCAGCCGGGGCTCGTGCCGCCGGCGCTCCAGAGCGGCGGCGCGCAGCTGCCGACCGCGCGCGAACTGGCCCAGCGCCGACGCGAACGTTCCGCCGGAGAAGGCGGCGTCGACGCTCACGTAGCCGTCCACGGTCAGCGGCACGTCCTCGGGCAGCTGCCGGACCGTGAAGTACACGCCGAGGTCGTGCGGAACGGAGTCGAAGCCACAGGCGTGCACCAGCCGCGCCCCGGTCTCCCGCGCCCGCGCGTCATGGCGGACGTACGTCAGGTCCACGAACTCGGGCTCACCGGTGAGGTCGAGGTAGTCGGTGCCCGCCTCCGCGCACGCACCGACCAGCGCGTCGCCGTACCGGACGTACGGGCCCACCGTCGTGGCCACCACGCGCGCCTGCCGGGCGAGTTCGCGCACCGAGCCCGGCTCGGACACGTCGGCGCGCAGCACCCCCACGTCCGGTGCGCCGGGCAGCAGTTCCCGCAGCCGGTTCAGTTTCTCCTCGCTGCGGCCGGCGATCGCCCAGCGCAGCCCCTCGGGCGCGTGCGCGGCGAGGTACCGCGCGGTGAGTTCGCCGACGAAACCCGTCGCTCCGAAGAGCACGATGTCGTACGGCCGGTCGGCCTTGTTCTGCCCGCTCATGACACCCCTTCGTCACCCGTCGGCAACCCCTGGGCCCGCAGCACGCGCCGTTGCCGGTGGCTGAGGCTAGCGTGAGGACTGCCGGCCCGAAGAGGGGTCGCCCCATAATGGGCTAAGCGCTTGCTCGCCCGGGTCTTGTGCCCAGTGGAACACGTTCTTAGCATCACTGGTGTTACATCAGTTGTGTCACAGAGGTGGCAGAGCGGAATCAGAGCAGAGCATCGCGGAGCTGGGGGCTCGATGTCGGAAGCGAAGAGGCAGACGCGGTCGCCGGGCGACGGTCCGCTCACCGGCGTGCGGGTGGTCGAGCTGGCCGGCATCGGACCGGGACCCTTCGCCGCCATGCTCCTGGCCGACCTGGGCGCCGACGTCGTCCGCGTCGACCGCCCCGGCGGCCCGGGCCTCGCGATCGACCCCGCCCACGACGTCACCAACCGCAACAAGCGGTCCGTGGTCATCGACCTGAAGGCGCCCGACGGCCCCGCCCTCGTCCTCGACCTGGCCGCACGCGCCGACGTGCTGATCGAGGGCTACCGCCCCGGTGTCGCGGAACGGCTCGGCGTCGGCCCGGACGACTGCCACGCCCGCAACCCGCGCCTCGTCTACGGCCGCATGACCGGCTGGGGCCAGGACGGGCCGCTCGCCCAGCGCGCCGGGCACGACATCGGGTACATCGCGCTCACCGGCGCCCTCGGCATGATCGGCGTCCCCGACCGGCCGCCGGCCGCCCCGGCCAACCTCCTCGGCGACTACGCGGGCGGCTCCCTCTACCTGGTCGTCGGCGTCCTCGCCGCCCTGCACCACGCCCGTGCGACCGGCACCGGACAGGTCGTGGACGCCGCCATCGTGGACGGCACCGCCCACCTCTCCTCGATGATCCACGGAATGCTGGCCGCCGGCACCTGGCAGGACCGGCGCGGCGCCAACCTCCTCGACGGCGGCTGCCCCTTCTACGGCACCTACGAGACCGCCGACGGCCGGTACATGGCGGTCGGCGCCCTGGAGCCCCGGTTCTACGCCGAGTTCATGGAACTCCTGGGCATCCCCGAGCACGCGCCCGCCCGCGACGACATGGCGCGCTGGGCGGAGCTGCGCGAGGCCGTCGCCGCCCGTTTCAAGTCCCGTACCCGCGACGAGTGGGCGGCGGTCTTCGCGGACTCCGACGCCTGCGCGGCGCCCGTACTGACGCTGCGTGAGGCTCCGCACCACCCGCACCTCGCCGCCCGCTCCACCTTCACCGACCACGACGGCATCACCCAGCCCGCCCCGGCCCCCCGCTTCTCCGCGACCCCCACCACCGTCCGCACCGGGCCCGCGCTGCCGGGCGCCGACACCGACGCGGTTGCCCGCGACTGGGACGTCCCCCGGCTCGCGACCCCATCCCGAAACCCTCAGTGAAAGGCCTGCCAGTGAGCACCGAAGCGTACGTGTACGACGCGATCCGCACCCCGCGCGGACGCGGCAAGGCGAACGGCGCCCTGCACGGCACGAAGCCCGTCGATCTGGTCGTCGGCCTGATCCACGAGATCCGCGCCCGTTTCCCGGATCTCGACCCGGCCGCCGTGGACGACATCGTGCTCGGTGTCGTCGGTCCGGTCGGTGATCAGGGTTCCGACATCGCGCGGATCGCGGCGATCGCGGCGGGGTTGCCGGACACCGTGGCGGGCGTCCAGGAGAACCGCTTCTGTGCCTCGGGTCTGGAGGCGGTCAATCTGGCCGCCGCGAAGGTCCGTTCCGGCTGGGAGGACCTGGTTCTGGCGGGCGGTGTCGAGTCGATGTCCCGGGTGCCCATGGCCTCGGACGGCGGTGCCTGGTTCAACGATCCGATGACCAACCTCGCCACCAACTTCGTCCCCCAGGGCATCGGTGCCGACCTGATCGCCACCATCGAGGGCTTCTCGCGCCGTGACGTCGACGAGTACGCGGCCCTCTCCCAGGAGCGTGCGGCCACCGCCTGGAAGGAGAACCGCTTCGAGCGGTCCGTCGTACCGGTGAAGGACCGGGCCGGCCTCACCGTCCTCGACCACGACGAGCACCTGCGTCCGGGCACCACCGCCGACTCGCTGGCGAAGCTGAAGCCGTCCTTCGCCGACATCGGGGAGCTGGGCGGTTTCGACGCGGTGGCGCTGCAGAAGTACCACTGGGTCGAGAAGATCGATCACGTGCACCACGCGGGCAACTCCTCCGGGATCGTCGACGGCGCTTCCTTGGTCGCCGTCGGCTCGAAGGAGGTCGGTGAGCGCTACGGCCTCAGGCCCCGGGCCCGGATCGTCTCCGCCGCCGTGTCCGGGTCGGAGCCCACGATCATGCTGACGGGTCCCGCTCCGGCGACCCGCAAGGCGCTCGCCAAGGCCGGGCTGAGCATCGAGGACATCGACCTGGTGGAGATCAACGAGGCGTTCGCGGCGGTGGTCCTGCGGTTCGTGAAGGACATGGGCCTGTCGCTGGACAAGGTCAACGTCAACGGCGGCGCGATCGCGCTGGGCCACCCCCTCGGGGCGACCGGCGCGATGATCCTGGGCACGCTCGTCGACGAACTGGAGCGCCAGGACAAGCGCTACGGCCTGGCCACCCTGTGCGTGGGCGGCGGCATGGGCATCGCCACGATCGTCGAGCGCGTCTGATCCCCGCGGAAGCGCCACCCCGGCCACCGAAGACCTCACTGGAGACCCCTGTCATGAGCACCGAGAGCACCACCATCCGCTGGGAGCAGGACGACACCGGGATCGTCACCCTCGTCCTCGACGACCCCGACCAGTCCGCCAACACCATGAACCAGGCGTTCCGCGAGTCCCTCGCGGTGATCACGGACCGCCTGGAGGCCGAGAAGGACTCGATCCGCGGCGTCATCGTCACCTCCGCAAAGAAGACCTTCTTCGCCGGCGGCGACCTGCGCGACCTGATCCGCGTCACGCCGGAGACCGCCCAGGACCTCTTCGACGGCGGCATGGCGATCAAGCGGAACCTGCGCCGCATCGAGACCCTCGGCAAGCCCGTCGTCGCCGCCATGAACGGCGCGGCCCTCGGCGGCGGCTACGAGATCGCCCTCGCCTGCCACCACCGCGTCGCCCTCGACGCGCCCGGCTCCAAGATCGGCTGCCCCGAGGTCACCCTCGGTCTGCTCCCCGGGGGCGGCGGCGTCGTCCGCACCGTCCGGATGCTCGGCATCACCGACGCGCTGCTCAAGGTCCTCCTCCAGGGCACCCAGTACAACCCGCGCCGGGCCCTGGAGAACGGCCTTGTCGACGAGGTCGCCGACAGCCGCGAGGACATGCTCGCCAAGGCCCGCGCCTTCATCGACGCCAACCCGGAGTCCGCCCAGCCCTGGGACAAGCCCGGCTACCGCATCCCCGGCGGCACCCCGTCCCACCCCAAGTTCGCCGCCAACCTGCCCGCCTTCCCGGCCAACCTGCGCAAGCAGACGAACGGCGCCCCCTACCCGGCGCCGCGCAACATCATGGCCGCCGCCGTCGAGGGCTCCCAGGTCGACTTCGAGACCGCCCAGGTCATCGAGGCCCGCTACTTCGTCGAGCTGGCCGCCGGACAGACCTCGAAGAACATGATCCAGGCGTTCTTCTTCGACCTCCAGGCCGTCAATTCCGGTGCGAACCGTCCCCAGGGCGTCGAGTCCCGCAAGGTCACCAGGGTCGCCGTCCTCGGCGCCGGGATGATGGGCGCGGGCATCGCCTACTCGTGTGCCCGCGCGGGCATCGACGTCGTCCTCAAGGACGTGTCCCTCGAATCGGCCCTCAAGGGCAAGGGCTACTCCGAGAAGCTGTGCGCCAAGGCCGTCGCCAAGGGCCGTACGACGCGGGAGAAGGCCGACGCGCTGCTCGCCCGGATCACGCCGACCGCCGAGGTGGCCGACCTCGCGGGCTGCGACGCGGTCATCGAGGCCGTCTTCGAGGACACCTCCCTCAAGCACAAGGTCTTCCAGGAGATCCAGGACGTCGTCGCCCCGGACGCGCTGCTGTGCTCCAACACCTCCACCCTGCCCATCACCGCGCTGGCCGAGGGCGTCGACCGGCAGGCCGACTTCATCGGGCTGCACTTCTTCTCGCCGGTCGACAAGATGCCGCTGGTCGAGATCATCAAGGGCGGGCGGACCGGTGACGAGGCGCTGGCGCGCGCCTTCGACCTGGTCCGGCAGATCAACAAGACGCCGATCGTGGTCAACGACTCGCGCGGCTTCTTCACCTCCCGGGTCATCGGCCACTTCATCAACGAGGGTGTGGCGATGGTCGGCGAGGGCATCGAGCCGGCCTCCGTCGAGCAGGCCGCGGCCCAGGCCGGTTACCCGGCCAAGGTCCTGTCCCTGATGGACGAACTGACCCTCACCCTGCCCCGCAAGATCCGCAACGAGACGAAGCGGGCCGTCGAGGAGGCCGGCGGCACCTGGACCGCGCACCCCGCCGAGGCCGTCATCGACCGCATGGTCGACGAGTTCGAGCGCCCCGGCCGCTCGGGCGGCGCGGGCTTCTACGACTACGTCGACGGCAAGCGGGCGGGACTCTGGCCGGGCCTGCGCGAGCACTTCACCCGGCCCGGCCACACGATCCCCTTCGAGGACATGCGGGAGCGCATGCTCTTCTCGGAGGCGCTCGACACCGTGAAGCTCCTGGAGGAGGGCGTACTGACCTCCGTCGCCGACGCCAACATCGGCTCGATCTTCGGCATCGGCTTCCCAGGCTGGACCGGCGGCGTCCTCCAGTACATCAACGGCTACGAAGGCGGCCTGCCCGGCTTCGTCGCCCGCGCGCGCGAGCTGGCCGACCGCTACGGCGAGCGCTTCACGCCGCCCGCACTGCTGGTGGAGAAGGCGGAGAAGGGGGAGGTCTTCACGGACGGCCGCTGAGCCGCCGGGTCACCCGGAGGCGTCCTCGCCCGGGCCCTTACCGGTGTCCCCGCCCGGGCCCGTGCCGACGTCCTCGCCGGTGGCCTCGCCCGTGCCGTTGCCGGTGTCCCTGTCGAGCCACGCCCGCAGCTCCTGGCGCAGCGACCGCTGGAACGTGGTCAGCAGCGCCTGCACCACGAGCGGGTGCATGTGGGCGGACAGGGACCGCACGTCCCGCGCGTCGCGTTCGGCGACCGCGTCGCGCAGCAGCCGCGACAGGTCGCGCGCGGCGGCGCGGGAGTGCTCGAGGAGCGCGGTGCGGGCGGCGAGGACCGTCGCGGGGGAGAAGGGCACGTCGAGCAGTTCGACGCCGAGCCGCAGCAGCCCGGCGTCGACGCGGTAGCGGTCACCGTCGCGCGCGACGACGTCCATCGCCGTGAGCCGCCCCACCTCCTCGTCGGTCAGCGGCCGGCCCGCCCGTCTGCCCAGCTCCTCGCGCGTGACGCGCTCCACCGTCTCCGGCGCCCAGGAGGCCACCACCGCGCGGTGCAGCGCGAGGTCGTGCGCGCTCAGGTCCGGGGGCAGCTGGTTCAGGTACCTTTCGATCGCGGCCAGCGTCATGCCCTGGTGCTGCAGCTCCTCGATCAGCGCCAGCCTGGCCAGGTGCTCCCCGCCGTAGTGCCCCACCCGGCGCGGGCCGATCACCGGCGGCGGCAGCAGCCCCTTGGTGCCGTAGAAGCGGACCGTGCGCACCGTGACACCGGCCCGCGCGGCCAGTTCGTCGATGGTGAGGGTCGGGTCCTCGGTGCCGGCCCCGGTGTCGCTCGTCGTCATGTGCAGCAGTATCGCTGTCTCACCAATGCTGTGACACCTGCTCCGGCACCTCTTGTGCACCGGGTGCAGACCGGTGGCGGATCATGTGAGAAGTCACGCTGTGTGACTTGAACCACCGCATGACGACGCAGCGTCGTGGGAAGGTGCTGCCTTGGTCTGTGCCGCGAAGGGTGGTGCGGGCCGTGTCACTGTACGGACGACCTGGGCGTATCCCGCCCGGGGCACCAGAGAGTGGAACCACCCGTGAGCAAGGACGCCGTCGCCACGGCACAGGCCGCCGACCCACAGGCGGCCGAACGACCCGCGGACGCGGGCGACGCCGGCTACAGCAAGGGCCTCAAGGCCCGCCACGTCAACATGATCGCCATCGGCGGCGCGATCGGCACCGGCCTCTTCCTCGGCGCCGGCGGGCGCCTGCGCGACGCCGGCCCGGCGCTCGCGATCGCCTACCTGGTCTGCGGCGTCTTCGCCTTCTTCGTGGTCCGGGCGCTCGGCGAGCTCGTGCTCTACCGGCCCTCCTCCGGGTCCTTCGTCTCGTACGCGCGCGAGTTCCTCGGCGAGAAGGGCGCCTATGTCGCCGGCTGGATGTACTTCCTGAACTGGTCGACCACCGGCATCGCGGACATCACCGCCATCGCGCTGTACACGCACTACTGGAGCATGTTCACGAGCATCCCCCAATGGGTGCTGGCGCTGATCGCCCTCGCGGTGGTCCTGGCCGTGAACCTCATCTCGGTGAAGATCTTCGGCGAGATGGAGTTCTGGTTCGCGATCATCAAGGTCGCCACACTGATCGGCTTCATGCTGATCGGCATCTTCCTGCTGGCCACCCAGCACGACGTGGGGGGCCAGACCCCCGGCATCGGCGTCATCGCCGACAACGGCGGCGTCGTCCCGCACGGTGTGATGCCGGTCGTCCTGGTGATGCAGGGCGTGATCTTCGCCTACGCGGCCCTGGAGCTGGTCGGCGTCGCCGCCGGCGAGACCGCCGAGCCGGAGAAGGTCGTCCCGCGCGCGGTGAACTCGATCATGTGGCGGGTCGCCCTGTTCTACGTCGGTTCGGTCGTCCTGCTGGCCCTGCTGCTGCCCAGCTCGCTCTACTCCGGCGACGAGAGCCCCTTCGTCACCGTCCTGTCCAAGATCGGTGTCCCGGCGGCCGGTGACGTGATGAACCTCGTGGTCCTCACCGCCGCCATGTCGTCCCTGAACTCCGGCCTGTACTCCACCGGCCGCATCCTGCGTTCCATGGCGATGGCGGGCTCCGCGCCCAAGTTCACCAGCGTGATGAGTCGCAGCCAGGTCCCCTACGGCGGCATCCTGCTGACCTGCGGCATCTGCGTCCTCGGCGTCGGCCTGAACTACCTGGTGCCGAGCCAGGCCTTCGAGATCGTGCTGAACGTCGCCTCCCTGGGCATCATCAGCACCTGGGTGATCATCATGATCTGCCACCTGGTCTTCGTGCGCCGGTCCCGGGCGGGCCTGGTGGCCCGGCCCCACTTCCGCCTGCCCGGCAGTCCGGTCACGGAGATCGCCACGATCGCCTTCCTGCTGGCCTGCCTCGGCATGATGTGGAACGACCCCGAGGTGGGCCGCAAGACCCTCCTGCTCATCCCCGTGCTCGCGGTCATGCTGGTCGCCGGCTGGTTCGGCGTCCGCCGCCGGGTGGCGCACAACGCCGAGCAGGAGCTGAGCCGCCTCACCAAGTAGCCGGGAAGCACCGGCCGTGGGCGCGGCCGACGCCCCAGGACCGTTGTCAGTGGCGGCCTCTACGGTGGCGTCATGTCGGAGATCAGGTATGTCCGGGGTGACGCCACCGTCCCGTCGGTCAAGGGCGTCAAGGTGATAGCCCACGTCTGCAACGACCTCGGCGGCTGGGGCAAGGGCTTCGTCCTGGCCCTGTCGCGCCGCTGGCCCCAGCCGGAGGCGGCCTACCGCGCCTGGCACCGTGACCGCGCGTCCAACGACTTCGGGCTCGGCGCGGTCCAGTTCGTCCAGGTCGAGCCGTACGTCTGGGTCGCCAACATGATCGGCCAGCGCGGCACGAGGACCGGCAGCAAGGGCGTGCCCGTGCGCTACGAGGCGATCGACACCGCGCTCGGCCGCCTCGCCGACAAGGCGGCCGAGCTGGACGCGTCGGTGCACATGCCCCGCATAGGCTGCGGGCTGGCCGGCGGCAAGTGGTCCCGGGTCGAGCCGCTGGTCACCGAGCGCCTCGCGCGGCGCGGTGTCCCCGTGACCGTCTACGACCACGGGGACGGCGCCTGAGCCCGGGTCCCGCCGGTCAGTGCGCGTGCACGTCGTTCGTCGCGGCGATCTTCCGCCACGACCGGGGCTGCGCGGGCGCGTCCGCCGCCTTCGCGAGCGAGGCCGCGCGCGCCGCCGGCGCGTCCGGCTTCGACGGCTGGAACAGCCAGGTGTCGAACAGCGCGGCCAGCGGCTCGCCGGACACCTCCTCGGCGTACCGGCGGAAGTCGGCGACCGACGCGTTGCCGTGGGCGTACTTCGCGGGCCAGCCCTTCAGGATCGCGAAGAAGTCCTCGTCCCCGACCTCGTTGCGCAGCGCGTGCACGGCCAGCGCGCCCCGGTCGTAGACCGCGATGTCGAACTGGTTCTCCGGCCCCGGGTCACCGGGGCGCACCGTCCAGAACGGGTCGTCGGCCGGGTGCGAGGCGTACGTGTAGTCGGCCAGCTCCTGCGCCGTGCCCTCGCCCTCGTGCTCGGACCACAGCCACTGGGCGTACCGCGCGAAGCCCTCGTTGATCCAGATGTCCTTCCATCCGCGCACGGACACCAGGTCGCCGTACCACTGGTGGGCCAGCTCGTGCACGACGACGGACACGTTGGAGCCGTTCGCGAACTGCCGAGGGCTGTAGAACGGCCGGGTCTGCGTCTCCAGCGCGTACCCGGTGTCCGTGTTCGGCACGTACCCGCCGAGCGCGTCGAACGGGTAGGGACCGAAGTACCCGGCCAGCCAGTCGGCGACCTCCCCGGTGCGTTCCAGACTGGCCCGCGCCGCGCCGTCGTTCGCGCCGAGGTCCTCGCTGTAGGCGTTGACGACCGGGATGCCGCTCTCGGTGGTGCCGGTGGTGAGGTCGAACCTGCCGACGGCCAGCGTGGCCAGGTAGGTGGCCTGCGGCTTGTCGGACCGCCAGTTCCAGCGGGTCCAGCCGAGCCGTGAGCTCTTCGACTGGAGCGTGCCGTTGGAGATGGCCTGGGTGCCGTCGGGCACCTGCACCGACACGTCGTAGGTGGCCTTGTCGAGGGGGTGGTCGTTGCTGGGGAACCACCACCAGGCGGCCTCCGGCTCGTTGGCGGCGACACCGCCGTCCGGGGTGCGGTGCCAGCTGGTGAAGCCGTACGCCTCCTTCGCGGACGGCACCCCGCTGTAGCGGACGACGACGGTGACCGGCGTGCCCTTGGGCAGCGGGCGCTTCGGGGTGATCTCCAGCTCGTGCTCGCCCGAGGTGGTGAACGACGCCTTCGTGCCGTTCACCCGCACCTCGCCGACGTCCAGCAGGAAGTCCAGGTTGAACCGCGACAGGTCCTCGGTGGTGCGGGCGAGGATCGTCGCCGTCCCTTCCAGCCGGTCCGAGTCCGGCCGGTACTTCAGGCGCAGGTCGTAGTGGGAGACGTCGTATCCGCCGTTGCCGTACGCCGGGTAGTAGGGGTCGCCGATGCCCGGAGCGCCGGGGGAGTGGGCCGCCGCCGACGCCGGGATCGCCAGCATGAACAGGGCGGCGCCCAGTGCGCCCGGCACGATGATTCTGCGGTGCACGCAAGCTCCAAGTCGTAGGGGCACGAAGTCTGTCCGCAGCCTATTCAGTCCCTGTGCGTGCCGTGGTGTCCACGGCCACGCCTGTCACACGATCGCCATTCGGCCGTCACGAGACCCGGGTTGCCCTCTTCTGTACGGCAGTTGACCTGTGTACCGTCCCGCGCATGCCGATACGCACGCGCTTCACGATCTGGAGACCGCTCGCGACGGCGGCCACGGCCGCACTCATGGCAACCCTCCTCACCCCCGTCGCGGCTGCGCACCCCGCAACCCCGCGGCAGAGCGAACCGGTCCACTCCTACGAGGACGCAGTCCGCGAGGCCGTCTGGGTGGACACCGGCTACGACGGGGACGGCGACGGCGAGGACGACCGCGTCGCCGTCGACATAGTCCGTCCCCGGGAACCCGCCGCCCAGGGCCGGAAGATCCCCGTCATCATGGACGCCAGCCCGTACTACTCCTGCTGCGGGCGCGGCAACGAGAGCCAGAAGAAGACGTACGACGCCGACGGGAACGTCGTCGGGATGCCGCTGTACTACGACAACTACTTCGTGCCGCGCGGCTACGCCTTCGTCGGAGTCGACCTGGCCGGCACCAACCGCTCCGACGGCTGCGTCGACGTCGGTGGCCGCTCCGACGTCCAGTCGGCCAAAGCCGTCGTCGACTGGCTCAACGGCCGCGCGAAGGCGTACACCACCCGCACCGGCGACGAGCGCGCCGACGCCGACTGGACCAACGGCAAGACGGGCATGATCGGCAAGAGCTGGGACGGCACCATCGCCAACGGCGTGGCCGCCACCGGCGTCGAGGGCCTGGAGACCATCGTCCCGATCGCCGCGATCTCCTCCTGGTACGACTACTACTTCAGCCAGGGCGCCCCGCTCTACGGCTCCGGCCCCGACTGGCTGTCCGACTACGTCAACAGCCCCGACGCCCGCGCCGAGTGCGACGCCGTCCAGCAGAAGCTCGTCGACGGCGCCCCGCGCACCGGCGACTGGACGAAGCTGTGGTCCGAGCGCGACTACGTGAAGGCCGCGAGCAAGGTGAAGGCGAGCGTCTTCCTGATCCACGGCATGCAGGACCTCAACGTCCGCATGCAGCACGTCGGTCCGTGGTGGGACGCCCTCGCGAAGAACGGCGTCGACCGCAAGATCTGGCTCTCCCAGACCGGCCACGTCGATCCCTTCGACTTCCGCCGCGCCGAGTGGGTCGACACCCTCCACCGCTGGTTCGACCACGAACTGCTCGGCTACGACAACGGCATCGACCGCGAACCGATGGCCGACATCGAACGCCACCCGGACCAGTGGGAGACCTCCCGGACCTGGCCCCCGCGCTCCACGTCCGCCACGACCCTGCGCCCCGCCGAAGGCACCCGGGACGGCGTCGGCACCCTCGGCCTGCGCCGCGACCACGGCACCGAGACCTTCACCGACGACCCGGCACTGAGCGAGACCGACTGGGCGGCGCACATCGACGAGCCGACGCCGGGCAAGGCCGGCTTCGTCACCCGCCCCCTCACCGGCGACCTGCGCCTGTCCGGCGCATCCGAGGTCACCGTCACCGCGCGCTCCAGCACCCCCACGGCCCACCTCTCCGCCGTACTCGTCGACCTCGGCCCCGCCACGATCCGCGACTACGCCGACCGCGGCGAGGGCGTCACCACCCGCACCGACCGCACCTGCTGGGGCCCGAGCACCCCGGGCGACTCCTCCTGCTACCTGGAAACGGCCGCGAAGAGCACCGACGTGGACTACACGGTCGTCAGCCGCGGCTGGGCCGACCTCGGCAACCACGCCTCCAAGTGGCGGGGCCGCCCGCTCACTCCGGGCAAGGCATACACCATCACCCTGGACCTGGCGGCCACCGACCACGTCGTCCCCGCCGGCCACCGCCTCGCGCTGATCGTCGCCGGCACCGACAAGGACCTCATCGACCCGCCCGCCGACACGCCGACGCTCACGCTGGACCTCTCCCGCACGTCGGCACGCGTACCGTTCGTCGGCGGTACCGCCGCGTTCGCCAAGGCCACCGCCGGTGCGGCCACCGCCGCCCCCGCACCCACGCCCCTCGACGGCGTGACCGCGCCGCACACCACGCACCGCGTCCCGAAGGGAGCCCGATGAACCACCTGCGCACCCTCACCGTGACCACCGCGGCAGCCACCGCGGCCCTCGCCGCGTCCCTCCTCACCGCCCCGGCCCACGCCGGCACCGCCCCCGAACCGCCCCGCACCGGCTTCGAGAAGACGCACGGCGCCCGCTGGACCACCCAGCCCGAGGAGCAGGCACTGCTGGCCGCCGCCGACCGGGCGAGCGACCGCGTCGCCGTCGACCGCATCGGCACCACGAAGCAGAACCGCCCCCTCCAGCTCGTGACCATCGGCAGGCCCACCGCCCCGAGCAAGGTGCTCCTCGTGTGCAGCCAGCACGGTGACGAGCCCTCCGGCCGCGAGGCCTGCCTGTCGACCGTCCGTGACCTGGCCTGGGCCGAGGACCGGCGGACCCGGAACTTCCTGGATCGCACCACCGTGCTGGTCCTGCCCACCGCCAACCCCGACGGCCGGGCCGCCGACACCCGCGGCAACAGCGACGGCGTGGACATCAACCGCGACCACCTCTCCCTGAAGACCGCCGAGGCACGCGCCCTGGCCGCCGTCGTCCGCGACCGGCGCCCCGACGTCCTCTACGACCTGCACGAGTACGGCGCCACGCCCCCGTACTACGACAAGGACCTCTTCGACCTCTGGCCCCGCAACCTCAACACGCACGCCGGGGTCCACGACGAGGCCCGCACCTTGTCCGGGGCGTACGTCCGCCCGGCTGCCGAGGACGCCGGCCACTCGACGGGGACGTACGGCATCTGGACCGACCCGGAGACCGGCGACCCGATCAAGCAGACCGCCGGCGACGGCCAGGAACGCATCCTGCGGAACATGTCCGGCGTGAAACACGCGGTCGGCCTGCTCATCGAGAGCCGTGTCGACGCGCTCACCGACGCCGAGCGCGCGGACGAGGCCCTGAACAACCGGCGCCGGGTGAACTCCCAGCTCGCCGCCCTCGACGGCATGTTCCGCTACGCGGACCAGCGGCGCGGCCGCGTCGAGTCGGCCACCGCGACCGCCCGGTGGTCCGGCCTGGCCGACACCGGTCCCGTGTACGTCGGCGGCGCGGACAACGACCCGGCCGGGCCCGACGAGGTGATCCAGGACCCGCCCTGCGGCTACCGGCTGACCGCTGCCCAGTACACGGACATTCGGGATGAACTGGCCCTGCACGGTGTACACGCGCGCTCGGCCGGGGAGGAGGGCGCCTACGTACCGCTGCGCCAGCCGCTGCGCGCCCTCGTGCCCTTGCTCCTCGACGAGCGGGCGACGTACCACCTGACGGTGGGTGAACCCGACACCCGCTGCTGAAGGGGTGAGTTCTGCGTCGCACGTGGTAAGGGCGTAGCGGAGGAGTATTTTCAGCCTCACCGACTTGAAAGGTGCCGCCTGTGACGCAGGACCGACCAAGCGACAAGGAACACCACGAAAGAGGCACGCTGCCGGGCTCGGAAGCGGGCCTGCCGGGCCAGGAGCACAAGCCGCGGACCGACCGCGTCGTCTTCGGCGTCACCGCCGTCCTGACCCTCGCCTTCGTCCTCTGGGGCGCCATCGGCACCGACTCGCTGGAAGACGCCTCCGGCACGATGCTCAGCGGCCTGATGCACAACGGCGGCTGGGCCTTCGTGCTGGCGGCCTCCGGGTTCGTCGTCTTCGCCCTCTGGCTCGCGGCCAGCCGCTACGGCCGCATCCACCTCGGCGCCGAGGGCGAGCAGCCCGAGTTCCGCACGGTGTCCTGGGTCGCCATGATGTTCAGCGCGGGCATGGGCATCGGTCTGATGTTCTGGGGCGTGAGCGAACCGCTGGCGCACTTCGACACCGCCCCGCCCGGCAGCAGCCCCGCCGACACCGGCGACCGCATGGCGACGGCCATGGCCACCACCCTGTTCCACTGGACGCTCCATCCGTGGGCGATCTACGCGGTGGTCGGCCTCGGCATCGCCTACAGCACCTTCCGCAGGCGTCGCAGGCAGACCATCAGCGCCGTGTTCACCCCGCTCATCGGCGAGAAGCACGCCAACGGCACCGGCGGCCGGGTCATCGACATCCTGGCGATCATCGCGACGGTCTTCGGCTCCGCGGCCTCCCTCGGGCTCGGCGCCCTCCAGATCGGCTCCGGCGTCGAGAAGCTCGACTGGATGGACAAGGTGAGCACCGGGCTGCTGGTCGGCATCATCGCGGTGCTCACCGTGGCGTTCGTGGCCTCCGCGATCTCCGGCGTCGAGAAGGGCATCCAGTGGCTGTCCAACACCAACATGGTGCTGGCCCTGCTCCTGGTCGTGTTCGTGTTCGTGGCCGGACCCACCATCCTCATCCTCGACCTGCTGCCGACCTCGGTCTTCACCTACCTCGGCGACCTGCCCGAAATGGCCGGCCGCACCGAGATCAGCGGCGGTGAGGGCGTCGCGGACTGGCTGAGCAGCTGGACCGTCTTCTACTGGGCGTGGTGGATCTCCTGGACACCCTTCGTGGGCATGTTCATCGCCCGCATCAGCCGGGGCCGGACCATCCGCCAGTTCATCGGCGGCGTCATCCTCGTCCCCAGCACGGTCAGCCTGATCTGGTTCGCGATCTTCGGCGGCTCGGCGATGCGGCTCCAGGAGCAGAACCGGCTCGGTGACGAGACGACTCCCGAGGGACGGCTCTTCGCCGTGCTCCAGGAGTACCCCATCGCCACCGTCACCAGCCTGCTGGTGATGATCCTCGTCGGTATCTTCTTCGTCTCGGGCGCCGACGCGGCCTCCATCGTGATGGGCACCCTCTCGCAGAAGGGCGCGCTGGAACCCAGCCGCTGGGCCGTCGTGTTCTGGGGTGTGGTCACGGGCGCGGTCGCCGCCATCATGCTCCTGGTCGGCAGCGGCGAAGGAGACGCGCTGACCGGACTGCAGAACCTCACGATCCTCGCGGCGGCGCCCTTCGTCATCGTGATGATCGGCATGTGCGTCGCCCTCATGCGCGACCTGCGCCGCGACCCGCTCATCGTGCGCGGCGAGATGGCCTCCGAAGCCGTCGAGATGGCCGTCATCGAGGGCCACAAGCGCTACGAGGGCGAGTTCGAGATCCGCATCGGACCGGGCGCCGGCCCGGACGTGGAGGGAGACCCGATCGGCAAGCACCACTGACCCACGCGGCCCCGGCCGGTGAACCGGGGACGGGGTACGGAAAGGGGCCGGCACGCACCGAAGTGCCGGCCCCTTCCCCGTGGGACACGTCGCGTCCGGTCGGCCGTCGCCCTCAGTACGTCGCGAGCCGGGCCGCCTCCCGCGCGCAGCCCCAGGCCACGGTGACGCCCCCGCCGCCGTGGCCGTAGTTGTGCACCAGCAGCCGCCCGTCCCGCAACTGCTCGCGCTCCAGTCGCACCGAGTCACGGGCGGGCCGCAGCCCCACGAGGTGGTCGAGCACCCGCGCCCCCGCGATCTCCGGCCGCAGCGCCGCACACCGCCGTACGATCGCCTCCGCGACCGCCGGGTCCGGCTCGGTCGACCAGGCGTCCTCCTCGGCCGTGCCGCCCAGCAGGAGCCGGCCCGGCTGCGGCAGGAAGTACGCCATCTCCCCGGACACCGGGTCGGTGGAGACCAACCAGGTGTCGACGCCGGGGTTCTCCACGACGACCAGCTGACCGCGCACCGGGCGCACCGACGGGTCCGGCACCAGCTCCCGGGCGCCCAGCCCCGTGCAGTTGACCACCACCGGCGCCTCGACCTTTTCGAGACGGTCCACCGCGCGGGTCTCCAGCACCCCGCCCGCCGCCGTGAACCGCTCCCGCAGCCACGACAGATGTGCCGGCATGTCGATGAGCGGCAGCCGCGCCCACAGCCCCGTCCCGCCGTACTCCTCGGCGGTCGCCGCGCGCAGTCCCGGCAGCCGGGCGGCGGCCCACGCGTCCACCTCGTCCAGGCCCGTCTCGCCCAGCACCCCTTCGACCATGCGTACGCCGCTCACCTCCGGCCGCGCCGCCAACTCCTCGTACACGTCCAGCGATTGCAGCGCCCACGCCCGTGCCAGCGCCGGCGGGTCGATGCGGTACGGCCACCAGAGGCCACCCGCTACCGCCGAGGTGGTCCGCTCGGCGGCCTCCCGCGTCCACAGCCGTACCCGCCTGCCGCTCTCGGCGAGAACGACGGCCGTCGTCAGCCCGACCACCCCGCCGCCGACCACGACGACTTCGTCACCCAGTTCGGTTTCCATCCGGGGACGTTAGCGGATCATGGCATGCCGTGCGCAGACCGGCTCCGCGCCGGGAATACTCACCGCATGGCAGCCGAGTACGCGACCTTCGGCCTGGCACCGGCGATGCGGGCGGGCGGGGTCCTCGCCGACGGTGACTATCAGGTCCACCGCGACTTCACGGACTTCATCGTCGACGGGCGCTCCCTGCTGTTCCGCCTGTCCGACCTCGACGCCGTCTCCCCGCTCGCCTCCGACGTGCCCCCCGCGATCTTCACCGCGCAGGTCCGCAGCCTGCTCCTGGAGACCGACGCACCCCTGCCCGGCGGCCGCTACGTCATCTACGGCTGCCCCGAGTGCGCGGACCTCGCCTGCGGCGCGGTGACCGCCGTGATCCTCAGGGACGGCGACGACTTCGTCTGGCGGGACTTCGCCTGGCAGACGGGCGAACAGGCCGACCTGGAGTTCAACGGCTACCACGGCATCGGCCCGTACCGCTTCCCCGGCGCCGAGTACCGGGCCGCCCTCGCCGCCCTGCTCGACGGCGACCGCACCGCGCGCACCCCGCGCCGGGTCCTGCTCATCGGCGCCCGCGTCGCCCTGCTCGCCAGGCTCGCCGCCGCGCTGCGCACCATCGGCATCGGCGCCGACATCACCCAGGACGCCGGTGCCGTACCGGCCGACGAGCTGCGGGCCTACGGCGCGGTCGCCTTCGGTTCCGCGGTCGGCGACGAGCAGCGGGCGGCCGTGCGCCGTGCCTTCGCGGACGCGGGGGTGGACGTGCCCCACGTCGACGGCCTCGCCCCGATCGTCCCGCTCCTCGTCGCCCAGATCGAACACGCCCTGGACGACGGCCCGGCCGGCCGGCGCCGGCTGACCCGCCTGTCGGCGACCGGCGCCGCCGCGGACGTCGAGGTCACCTCGCCCTGCCGGGTGCGGCTCACCGCGTACCGTCTCGACCGCCTCCACCGCACCCGCACCCACGAGGTCTTCGACGGCGTCCTCGACCCGGGCGTCCACCGCGTCGCCCTGGACGCCGGGACGGTGAAGGGGGAGTCCTACCTGGTGGCGCGAGCCCCGGGAAGCGTGCTGGTGACGGCGGTGACCCACGGGAAACCAGGCTGAGAGGGCGCCGGACCGCCGCTAGGATCGACGGTCTGATGACTGCCACCCTCGTCGCCAAGAACCTCGCCGCCGGCCACGGCGACCGCTCCCTGTTCACCGGACTCGACCTCGTCGTGGCCCCCGGCGACGTGATCGGTCTCGTCGGAGCCAACGGCGCGGGCAAGTCCACCCTGCTGCGGATGTTCGCCGGGCTGACCGCGCCGGAAGAGGGCGAGCTGCGCCTGTCCCCGCCCACCGCCACCGTCGGCCACCTCCCGCAGGAGCCGGAACGCCGGCCCGGCGAGACCGTCCGGGCCTTCCTGGCCCGCCGCACCGGCGTCACCGAGGCCCAGCGGGCCATGGACGAGGCCACCCAGGCCCTGGTCGACGCCGCGCCCGGCGCCGACGACGCCTACGCCACGAGCCTGGAGCGCTGGCTGGCCCTCGGCGGAGCCGACCTCGACGAACGCGCCGAGGAGACCGCCGACGCCCTGGGCC
This sequence comes from Streptomyces mutabilis, assembly GCF_046628145.1. Classification (NCBI taxonomy): domain Bacteria; kingdom Bacillati; phylum Actinomycetota; class Actinomycetes; order Kitasatosporales; family Streptomycetaceae; genus Streptomyces; species Streptomyces mutabilis. Next base: position 6,786,181 of record NZ_CP176874.1, read on the forward strand.
TGACGGTCGGCCTCGACCAGCCCATGACGTCGCTCTCCGGCGGCCAGGCCGCCCGCGTCGGCCTCGCCTCCCTGCTCCTGTCCCGCTACGACGTCTTCCTGCTCGACGAGCCGACCAACGACCTCGACCTGGACGGCCTGGAACGCCTCGAACGCTTCGTCACCGGTCTGCGTGCCGGCACCGTCGTCGTCAGCCACGACCGCGAGTTCCTCACCCGCACCGTCACCAAGGTCCTCGAACTCGACCTCGCCCAGCGGCAGATCAACCTCTACGGCGGCGGCTACCAGGGCTACCTGGAGGAACGCGAGGTGGCCCGCCGGCACGCCCGCGACGAGTACGAGGAGTACGCCGACAAGCGGGCCGCCCTCCAGGACCGGGCCCAGACGCAGCGCGCCTGGATGGACAAGGGCGTCAAGAACGCCCGGCGCAAGGCGGGCAACGACAACGACAAGATCGGCCGCAAGTTCCGCAGCGAGGCCAGCGAGAAGCAGGCTGCCAAGGCCCGCCAGACCCAGCGCATGATCGAGCGCCTCGAGGTCGTCGAGGAGCCGCGCAAGGAGTGGGAACTGCGCATGGAGATCGCGTCGGCGCCCCGCTCCGGTGCCGTGGTCGCCACCCTGCGCGACGCCGAGGTCAGGCGGGGCGACTTCGTCCTCGGCCCGGTGTCCCTCCAGATCGACTGGGCGGACCGGGTCGCGGTGACGGGAGCCAACGGCGCGGGCAAGTCCACGCTGCTCGGCGCCCTCCTGGGCCGCGTGCCGCTCGACGCCGGGCACGCCGCGCTCGGCTCCGGCGTCCTGCTGGGCGAGGTCGACCAGGCCCGCGAGCTGTTCCACGGGCCCGAGCTGCTGCTGGACGCCTTCCGCGCCGCCGTCCCCGACACGGAACCGGCGGACCTCCGCACCCTGCTGGCCAAGTTCGGTCTGAAGGCGCACCACGTCACGCGCCCCGCCTCGACCCTCTCACCGGGCGAACGCACCAGGGCGGCCCTCGCCCTCCTCCAGGGCCGAGGCGTCAACCTCCTGGTCCTCGACGAGCCGACCAACCACCTCGACCTCCCGGCCATCGAACAACTCGAATCGGCCCTGGACGCCTACGAGGGCACCCTTCTCCTGATCACCCACGACCGCCGCATGCTGGACGCGGTGAGGGTGACTCGCCGCCTGGAGGTAACGGACGGGAAGGTCGTGGAGCGCACCTAGGAGGCGTCGTCCGGAACTTCGTGGATCAGGCACCGGCCTCGGATGCCGGGGCCCCTCCCGAGCCAGTCGTGCCTCCCCGAGTGCCTGAACGGCCTGGAAGGTGCCCCGAGGGGCGGCACGGGTGGGGGCGGTGCGCAGCCCCGCAAACGCCGGGCTGCGCACCGCCCCCCGCCCACTCCTCCGGGCGCCTACGCCAACCCGGCCCGCCGCAATGCGTCAGCCATCGCCCCGTTCGACGGCGCAGGGGCGGCCGAACCGCGTCCCTTCCCGCCGCCGGCACCCCCGGACCGCTGCTGCCGCTGCCGAGGCGGCTTACCTCCCCGCTCCCGCTGAGGAGCCCCCTGCGCAGCGGCCTCGTCGTCCAAGCGCAGCGTCAGCGAGATCCGCTTCCGCGGAATGTCGACGTCCAGCACCTTCACCTTCACGATGTCCCCGGGCTTCACCACATCCCGCGGATCCTTCACGAACGTCTTGGACATCGCCGACACGTGCACCAGCCCGTCCTGGTGCACACCGACGTCCACGAACGCCCCGAAGGCGGCCACGTTCGTGACGACCCCCTCCAGCACCATCCCGGACGACAGGTCGGAGATCTTCTCCACGCCCTCCTTAAAGGTGGCCGTCTTGAAGGCAGGCCGCGGGTCGCGCCCCGGTTTCTCCAGCTCCCGCAGGATGTCCGAGACCGTCGGCAGACCGAACGTCTCGTCCACGAAGTCCGCCGGCTTCAGCGACCGCAGCACGGACGTGTTGCCGATCAGCCCGGCCACCTCCTGCCCGGCGGTCTTCACCATCCTGCGCACCACGGGGTACGCCTCGGGGTGCACGCTGGAGGCGTCCAGCGGGTCGCTGCCGCCCCGGATCCGCAGGAAGCCCGCGCACTGCTCGTACGCCTTGGGGCCGAGCCGCGACACCTTCTTCAGCTCGGTCCGCGACGTGAACGGCCCGTTGGCGTCCCGGTGCGCGACGATGTTCTCGGCGAGCCCGGAGGTGATGCCGGACACGCGGGCGAGCAGCGGCGCCGACGCGGTGTTGACGTCCACGCCCACGCCGTTCACACAGTCCTCGACCACCGCGTCCAGCGAGCGGGACAGCTTCACCTCGGACAGGTCGTGCTGGTACTGGCCCACGCCGATCGACTTCGGGTCGATCTTCACCAGCTCGGCCAGCGGGTCCTGGAGCCGGCGGGCGATCGACACCGCGCCGCGCAGCGAGACGTCCATGTCCGGCAGCTCCTGCGAGGCGAAGGCGGAGGCCGAGTACACGGAGGCACCCGCCTCGGACACCATCACCTTGGTCAGCTTCAGCTCCGGGTGCTTCGCGATGAGCTCTCCGGCGAGCTTGTCGGTCTCGCGGGACGCCGTGCCGTTGCCGATCGCGATCAGCTCGACCGCGTGCTCCTTCGCGAGCCGCGCCAGCTTGGCGATCGCCTCGTCCCAGCGGTTGGCGGGGACGTGCGGGTGGATCACGTCGGTGGCCACGACCTTGCCGGTCGCGTCGATCACGGCGACCTTCACGCCGGTACGGAAGCCCGGGTCCAGGCCGAGCGTCGCGCGGGTGCCCGCCGGGGCGGCCAGCAGCAGGTCGCGCAGGTTCGCGGCGAAGACGTTCACCGCCTCGTCCTCGGCGGCCGTGCGCAGGCGCAGCCTCAGGTCGATGCCGAGGTGCACCAGGATGCGGGTGCGCCAGGCCCAGCGGACCGTGTCCTTCAGCCACTTGTCGCCGGGCCGGCCGCGGTCGGCGATCCCGAAGCGGCTCGCGACGATCCCCTCGTACGAGGACGGGCCGTCGGTGGCCTCCTCGGGCTCCAGGACGAGGTCGAGCACGCCCTCCTTCTCGCCCCGCAGCATGGCGAGGACGCGGTGCGAGGGCAGCTCGGTGAACGGCTCGGCGAAGTCGAAGTAGTCGGCGAACTTGGCGCCGGCCTCCTCCTTGCCCTCCTTCACCTTGGCGGCGAGCCGTCCGCGACCCCACATCCGCTCGCGCAGCTCGCCGATCAGGTCGGCGTCCTCCGAGAACTTCTCGGTGAGGATCGAGCGGGCACCGTCGAGGGCCGCCTGCGGATCGGCCACGCCCTTGTCCGCGTCCACGAAAGCGGCGGCCGCGGCCAACGGGTCCACCGTCGGGTCGGCGAGCAGGCCCTCGGCCAGCGGTTCGAGACCCGCCTCGCGCGCGATCTGCGCCTTCGTCCGCCGCTTCGGCTTGAACGGCAGGTAGATGTCCTCCAGGCGGGCCTTTGTCTCGGCCGTCCGGATGCGCGCCTCCAGCTCCTCGGTGAGCTTGCCCTGCTCGCGCACCGAGTCGAGGATCGCCGTGCGCCGCTCCTCCAGCTCCCGCAGATAACGCAGCCGTTCCTCGAGCGTGCGCAGCTGCGCGTCGTCGAGCATCTCGGTCGCTTCCTTGCGGTAGCGGGCGATGAAGGGCACCGTCGAGCCGCCGTCGAGCAGCTCCACCGCGGCCTTCACCTGCCGCTCCCGCACGCCGAGTTCCTCGGCGATCCTGCCTTCGATGGACCTCACGTCGCTGGACGCGCTGGACCCGGGTGTCGTCACGATCCCGTACCGCCTTCTCACTGAGGTTGCGCGGCAATTGTGGCAGGTGGCACCGACAATCGGGGATCAGGGCGGCACCCGGGCCCGTCGCGGCCGGGTCGCACCGCGGCCGGTGTCACACCCTGCGGCCGCGGCCGGCGGACGAGGCGCCGCCGAAGAGCCGGGCCAGGGCCCGGAAGGGAAGCGTCACCACGGTGGCGATGGCGCCACCGATCTGGCGCAGTACGTCTGCGATGGCACGGAACACGAAAAGCCCCTCTCGTCTCCCCGGCCCCTCCGGCCGGGAGAGTACGGGTACCTCCTCATCGGCGCGGCATGCCCGCAGGCGGCCCGAGATCCGCGACACGCGACGTGAGACCGGTGACCCGCGACGCGCGAACCCCCGCTCAGCGCTTGCCGAGCAGATCCGCGGGGAAGGCGCCCGCGCCGAGTGCCGTACGGGCGAAGGCCGTCGCGATCTCCGTGAGGCGCGCCACGCCGTCCGGTCCCAGGTGCGCGTAGGGGGCCGCGTCGAGCCGGTCCGTCTCCCGCTCGATCCCGTCGCGCAGCGCCACCCCGCGCTCGGTCAGCTCTCCGGCGTCGTCGACGAGCCCGCGCCCGCGCAGCCGGTCGGTCGCCGCTTCCCATTCCTCCCGGTTCCAGCCGCGGGTACTGAAGATCCACTTCGGTGTCATGCCCTTGCCGGTCGCGGTGTGCGTCACCAGCGCCTCGAGACCGTCGAGCTCCGCCGCCGCCAGCGCCGCGAGGTGGCCGTCGCCCCGGTGCTCGCGCAGCAGGGTCGCCGCGTGCCACAACGCCAGGTGCGGTGCCTCGGGCACGGGCAGGTCGGCGTGGGCCGAGTACAGCGGGCGCGCGCTGCGCGAGCAGCCCTCGGCGGCGCGCAGCGCCAGGCCGGCCGCCTCCGACATTTCCGGGGACCCCAGGGCCTCCTCGCCCAGCAGGCGGCGCAGGGTCGAGTCGACGGCACGCGCGCGTGCCGCCAGCGCCTGCGCGGGGGTGACGGTCTCCCACACGGCGGGCACGTGCCGGGCGACGAGATCGTGCTTGTAGTTGTAGAACGTCGCCGTCACCGTGCCGGCGCCGACCGGACCCAGCGCGGCGGCGCGCACCGCGAAGTTGACCGCCCGGGGGTCGGTGACCCCGAGAGCGCCCAGTTCCCGGCCCGTGTCGGGTGAGAAGTAGTGCGTCGAATGCAGTGAGTTGAGCGCGTTGTGGCAGCGGCGGCCGGCGCGTGCGTCGATGGCGGCAGTGGTCATGCCCGGCACGTTACCAACCGCTCAGTATGTCCTCCAGGGTCGCGTTCTCCGTCCGTATGCGGCATGGCAGGAAAGGTGGGGTGCTCGTCATTGCGGCCGTCCGGTGCCGGGCGAAGAATCGACGCCATGGCGCAGCGAACCGTCCTGGTCGTCCTCTTCGACGACGTCCAGAGCCTCGATGTCACCGGCCCCGTGGAGGTCTTCGCCGGAGCGGAGAAGCACACGCCGGGGACGTACCGCATCCGTACGGCCTCGCTGGACGGCGCGCCCGTGCGCACGTCCAGCGGTCTGACCGTCGTACCGGACCAGGCCCTCACCTCGGCCTCGGAGGACCCGGACACCCTGATCGTCCCGGGTGGTCAGGGCACCCGGCGCCCCGACCGGCACCTGGTCGAATGGCTGCGCGGGCACGGCCCTCGCGCCCGGCGCCTGGTCTCCGTGTGCACGGGAGCGATCCTGCTCGCCCGGGCGGGGCTGCTGGACGGCCGCCGCGCGACCACCCACTGGGCGTACTCGGACCGGCTCGCCCGCGACCACCCGGCCGTGGACGTCGACCCCGACCCGATCTACATCCGCGACGGCCACGTCGCCACGTCCGCCGGTGTCACCTCCGGCATCGACCTCGCCCTCGCCCTGATCGAGGAGGACTTGGGCCGGGACGCGGCCCTGACCGTCGCCCGCCACCTCGTGGTGTTCCTGCGCCGGCCCGGCAACCAGGCCCAGTTCAGCGCACAGCTGGCCGCACAGACCGCACGGCGCGAGCCCCTGCGCGAGGTCCAGCAGTGGATCACCGAGCATCCCGGGGCCGACCTGAGCGTCGAGTCGCTCGCCGCCCGTGCCGGCTTCTCGCCCCGCCACTTCGCCCGGTCCTTCCAGGCGGAGACCGGCACGACACCGGGCCGCTACGTCGACCGGGTCCGGCTGGAACACGCCCGCCGGCTGCTGGAGGACACCGGGGACGGCATCGAGGAGGTCTCCCGCGTCAGCGGCTACGGCACGCCGGAGGCCATGCGGCGCGCCTTCGTCAGAAGCCTCGGAGCCTCACCGGCCGAGTACCGCCGCCGCTTCCGCCCGGCGCCCGTCCAGTGAGTCCCCTTGCCACCACGACACCGACCGGAAGGAAACCCGTGCAGATCGCCGTCGTCCTCTTCGACCGCTTCACCGCGCTGGACGCCGTGGGCCCGTACGAGACCCTCGGCAGGCTCCCGGACGCGGAGACCGTCTTCGTCGCCGAACAGGCGGGCCCGGTGCGCACCGACACCGGGAACCTCGCGCTCACCGCCGACCGGACCCTGGCCGACGTACCGGCCCCGGACATCGTCGTCGTCCCCGGCGGTCCCGGCCAGAGCCCGCAGATGGAGAACGAGACCCTGCTGGACTGGCTGCGCACCGCCGACGCCACCAGCACCTGGACGACCTCCGTGTGCACCGGCTCCCTGCTGCTCGCCGCCGCGGGACTCCTGGAGGGCCGCCGCGCCACCTCGCACTGGCTGGCCCTGGACTTCCTCGAGCGGTTCGGCGCCGAACCGACCGGGGAACGGGTGGTCACCGACGGCAAGTACGTCACCGCGGCCGGCGTCTCCTCCGGCATCGACATGGGCCTGACCCTGCTCGGCCGGATCGCCGGCGACGACCACGCGCGGGCGGTCCAGCTGCTGACCGAGTACGATCCGCAGCCGCCCTACGACGCGGGCTCGCCCGACAAGGCTCCCGCGCACCTCGTCGAGGAGTTCCGGAGCGGGAGCCGGTTCATCCTGACGTAGGCGCGTTCCCCGGCACGTCCCAGCCGAAGCTCGGCTGTCTGCGCTCCAGGAAGGCGGCGACCCCCTCCGCGAGGTCGCCGCTGCCGCGTGCCTGCGCTGTCCAGTACGCGTCACGGTCGGTACGCCCGTCCGCGAACTCCTTCGCCGCGGCCTGGGTCAGCCGCGACCGGGACGCGAGAACACGGGCGAACTCCGCCACCCGCTCGCCGAGTTTCCCCTCCGGCAGCACCTCGTCGACCAGGCCGGTGCGCAACGCACGCCGGGCGTCGATCAACTCTCCGGAGAACAGAAGGTACTTGGCGGCGGACGGTCCGGTCAGGCCGACCAGCCGCCGGGTCGAGGACGCCGGATAGACGACCCCGAGCTTGGCCGGAGTCACCCCGAACAGCGCCGACTCCTCGGCGAACCGCAGGTCGCAGGCCACCGCCAACTGCGCCCCGCCGCCCACGCAGTGACCGCGGACCGCCGCCAGCGTCGGCTTGGGGAAGGCCGCCATGGCCTCCTCGGCGCGCACCGCGAGCCCCTGCGCCTCCTCCGCGGACTCCCGCAAAGTCGAGATGTCGGCCCCCGCGCAGAACGTGCCGCCCTCACCGGTGAGCACCAGCGCCCGCACCGCCGGGTCGCCGGCCAGGGCGTCGAGCAGCGGCGGCAGCGCCCGCCACATCGCCGCCGTCATGGCGTTGCGCTTGGCCGGGTGGTGGACGACGACGGTCGCGACCGAGTCGGCGACCCGGTGGCGCAGCTGGGGCTCCATGGGCCGGATGCTATCCGCCGACCCGTTGGGTTCGTACGGGCGGTAGGAGCGGGACAGGAACGGTCCCACAACTGACCGTGTCATACGCCAACGGTCAGAACCGTTCGATACCAGCTGACTTGTGTTCAGACATCCGGAACGGAGCGACGCGTTACCAACACTCAGGGGTGTGGTCACAATCGAGCCCAGGGGTGGCGACCGGACGATGGACGAGACCGGGCCCGCCGGGCCGCTGCCGTACGAAGGCGTCTGGCGGTTCACCGCCCCCGCCGTGGAGGCGTCGGTCCCGCAGGCGCGGCACGCCGTGCGGGACCTGCTGGTGCGCCAGGGCGTGCCGGTCTCCGACGACGTGACGCAGGGACTGCTGCTGATCGTCTCGGAGCTGGTCACGAACGCCGTCCGGCACGCGGCGGTGCTGTCGCCGGTGCTCGCCGTGGAGGTCGCCGTCGGCCCCGAGTGGGTGCGGGTGTCCGTGGAGGACAGCCACCCCTACCGCCCGACCGCACTGGAGGCCGACCACGGGCAGACGGGCGGGCGCGGGCTGCTGCTGGTCCGGGAGATCACCCGGGAGGCGGGCGGAGCCTGCGACGTGGCCCACACGCCGAGCGGCGGCAAGGTGATCTGGGTCGCCCTGCCGCTCAAGCACGCCCTGCGGTAGGGCCGCTCACCACCCGGCCGACGGGCCCGTCAGCTCCCGGACGGCGGGCCGGGCCGCGTCCAGCACCGTCATGAACCACGCCGAGAAGGTGTCCTTCGCGTGCCGCTCGGCCAGCTCGGCCGGGTCCACGAAGGCCGTCTCGGCCACCTCCTCCGGGTCGGGCCGCGGCCCGGCCTGCACCAGGCCGACGAAGAGGTGGTTGTACTCCTGCTCCACCAGCCCGGAGGCCGGGTCGGGGTGGTTGTAGCGCACCGTGCCCGCCTCGGCGAGCAGCGAGGGGGAGACGCCCAGCTCCTCGTACGTCCGCCGGGCCGCCGCCGCGAACGGCGCCTCACCGGGGTAGGGGTGACCGCAGCAGGTGTTGGACCACACACCGGGGGAGTGGTACTTGCCCAGCGCCCGCTGCTGGAGCAGCAGCCGGCCCCGCTCGTCGAAGAGGAACACGGAGAAGGCGCGGTGCAGCCGTCCCGGCGGCTGGTGCGCGGAGAGCTTCTCCGCGGTGCCGATCGTCACACCGTGCTCGTCGACCAGTTCCAGCAAGATCGCGTCCGCGGTGCCGTTCGACGAACTGTGCGTCTCGGTGGCAGGAGTGATCGGCATACCCATCCTTCAACTCGGTCCTCGCGCCCCAAGTGTGCCGTACGAATCCGGCACTCTCGGCACTTCCCGGCACTCCGCATGTCCCGCGCGGCGGGCGGGTGGCGGTCTGACCGGTCGGACGCCGAGGAGGGGCCCGAGGGTTGATCATTCCCGGCGGCGCGGTCCGGGAACCGTCGGGAACGTGTCCCGGAAGGGTGGGGCGGAGGACGGGAGGCGCTCGGGCGGCGGGCGGCCGCACTCCACGGCGCGCACCCCCTGTGCGGGCGCCCCCTGGTCCCGCTCACCGGGGCCGGGCGGGTTCAGTGGCACAACCTGGCCTCGTGCTCCGCGTGCCCGCCGGGCTCCAGCTGGAAGGTGCAGTGCTCCACGTCGAAGTGGTCGCCCAGGCAGCCCTGCAACTCGTGCAGCATCTTCTCGTGGCCGATCGCGCTCAGCACCTCGCCGCTGACCACCACGTGCGCCGACAGCACCGGCATGCCCGAGGTGATAGTCCAGGCGTGCAGGTCGTGCACGTCCTCGACGCCGTCCAGCGCCAGTATGTGGGCGCGCACCTCGGCGATGTCGACGTCCTTGGGCGCGGCCTCCAGCAGCACGTCCAGCGTCTCGCGCAGCAGCCGTACCGTGCGCGGCACGATCATCAGGCCGATGACCAGCGAGGCGATCGGGTCGGCCGCCTGCCAGCCGGTGGCCAGGATCACCAGCGCGGAGACGATCACGGTCAGCGAGCCCAGCGCGTCGGCCGCCACCTCCAGGAAGGCGCCGCGCACGTTGAGGCTCTCCTTCTGCCCCCGCATCAGCAGGGTGAGCGACACCATGTTGGCGACCAGGCCGATCACGCCGAAGACGACGGCCAGCCCGCCGTCGGTACCGGCGGGCGTGACGAACCGCTCGACCGCCTCGAACAGGATGTAACCCCCGACCCCGAGCAGCAGCAGACAGTTGGCCAGGGCGGCCAGGATCTCCGCGCGGGCGTACCCGAAGGTCCGCCGGTCGCTCGGCGGCCGGTTGGCGAAGTGGATGGCCAGCAGCGCCATGCCGAGGCCCAGCGCGTCGGTGGCCATGTGCGCCGCGTCGGCGACCAGGGCGAGCGAGTCGGCGAGCAGGCCGCCGACGATCTGGACGACCATGACGAAGACGGTGATCGCCAGCGCCACCCGGAGCCTGCCCCGGTACGCGGCGCTCGCCGTCCCGCCGCCGCGCGCCCCGTGCGCGTGGCCGTGATCGTGCCCAGCCCCCATGGGAAGCCGCCTCTCCGTGTCGGTCGTCCGGCGTCGGACCACAGTGAACTACGGGTAGGGGGTATCGGGCAACGCGGCACTGAACACCGTTGTCATGTGCCCTGACCTGCGGAAACGGTGTGCAGGTCAGGGCGTTCGAAGTGGCGTGCGGGGTCCGTCCGGAGGAGGCCGGCGGGCGGCTGCGGGGAGGCGGCCCTGACGCAGGGCGCACGCCTGTAGACCCTGCGCGATGCCCGGGATGTCCGCTCTGGGGGCGCGGTTTGTGGGGCGGGCCCCGCATCCACGATGATGATCGCGGCCAAGGCGGGTGCAAGTGACGTCGACCGTCCGTGAAACAGGCGGTGAACACGGCGTTCCCGGCATCCGATAACCTCGGCCGACATGCCGCCCGGGTGCCGCAGGCGCGGGCGCCCCACCATGTACAGGACCGACGCTCCGGTGTCGGCACCCAGGGAGTGAGTTCGGTTGTCGACCGCCATCCTCACCGGTCAGCTGGTCCCCGGTTCGTCGATCGAGAGCGAGCTGCGGTCCCTGGGCTTCGACGTGGAGCTCGCCCCGGACGCCGCCGACACCGAGGCGGCGCTGGCCCGGGTGCCGGCCGGGGAGCGCGTCGCGGTGGTCGACACCCGCTTCGTCGGCCACGTGCACGCCCTGCGCCTCGGTCTCACCGACCCGCGCTTCCCGCTCGCCGCGATCCCGGGTGCGGTGACCGCTCAGCCGGAGGCCCGCCAGGCCCTGACCCGCGCCATGGCCCGGGAGCACTCCGCGGCCGGCGGCACCGCACACGGGGCCGCCCTCGCGCGGACCGAGCCGTACGCGGGAGACGCCGACAGCCTCGCCGACCGCATCACCGCCGCCCTCGACGCCGACGGCGCCGACGTGCACCGGCCCGAGCTGGGCAGCCTCGTCGCCACCGTCCCCGCCGACCCGCAGGCCCGCAACGAGGCCCGGCAGGCCGTCGCCGCCGTGGACGACGAGGCCGTACGTCTGAAGTCGGCCGTCAAGGCCCGCGACGGCTTCGTCACCACCTTCTTCATCAGCCCGTACTCCCGCTACATCGCCCGCTGGTGCGCACGCCGCGGACTGACCCCCAACCAGGTCACCACCGCCTCGCTGATCACCGCGCTCATAGCGGCGGGCTGCGCCGCCACCGGCACCCGCGGCGGCTTCGTCGCCGCCGGCGTGCTGCTCATCGCCTCCTTCGTCCTCGACTGCACCGACGGGCAGCTCGCCCGCTACTCCCTGCAGTACTCCACGCTCGGCGCCTGGCTGGACGCCACCTTCGACCGCGCCAAGGAGTACGCCTACTACGCGGGCCTCGCCCTCGGCGCCGCCCGCGGCGGCGACGACGTGTGGGCCCTCGCCCTCGGCGCGATGGTCCTCCAGACCTGCCGGCACGTCGTCGACTTCTCCTTCAACGAGGCCAACCACGACGCCGCCGCCAACACCAGCCCCACCGCCGCCCTCTCCGACCGGCTCGACAGCGTCGGCTGGACGGTCTGGGTGCGCCGCATGATCGTCCTGCCCATCGGCGAACGCTGGGCCATGATCGCCGTACTCACCGCCGTCGCCACCCCGCGGATCACCTTCTACGCGCTGCTGATCGGCTGCGCCTTCGCCGCGACGTACACCACGGCCGGCCGGGTGCTGCGCTCGCTGACCCGGAAGGCGACGAGGACGGACCGGGCGGCGAAGGCGCTGGCCGACCTGGCGGACTCGGGACCGCTCGCCGAGGCCGCCGCCAAGGGCTTCGGGAAGCCGGCCCGCCGCCTGCCCGGCTTCACCGCCCCGGCCGTCGCCCTGCTCGGCGGCCTCGCCGTCGTCGCCACGGCCGCGCTCACCGACTTCGGGGGCCCCTGGCCGCTCGTCGCCGCGGTCGCCCACGTCCTGACCTCCGCCCTCGCCGTCGCGCGCCCCCTCAAGGGCGCCCTCGACTGGCTGGTCCCGCCCTTCTTCCGCGCCGCCGAGTACGGCACCGTCCTGGTACTGGCGGCGAAAGCGGACGTGAACGGCGCCCTTCCGGCGGCTTTCGGGCTGGTGGCCGCGGTCGCCTACCATCACTACGACACGGTCTACCGCATCCGCGGCGGTGCGGGCGCGCCGCCCGCGTGGCTGGTGCGGACGATCGGGGGGCACGAGGGCCGCACGCTGGTGATCACCGTGCTCGCCGTGCTGCTCACCGCCACACAGTTCAAGCTCGCGCTCACGGTCCTCGCCGTGGCCGTGGCACTCGTGGTGCTCGTCGAGAGCATCCGCTTCTGGGTCGCCGCCCACAAGGGCGGCGCACCCGCCGTACACGACGAAGGAGAAACCGCATGATCGGCCTCGTGCTGGCGGCCGGCGCCGGCCGGCGTCTGCGCCCCTACACCGACACCCTGCCCAAGGCACTGGTGCCGGTCGGCCCCGAGGGGGCGGAGGACAGCATCACGGTGCTGGACCTGACCCTGGCGAACTTCGCCGAGGTCGGCCTGACCGAGGTCGGGATCATCGTCGGCTACCGCAAGGAGGCCGTGTACGAGCGCAAGGAGGCGCTGGAGCAGAAGTACGGCGTCAAGCTCACCCTCATCGACAACGACAAGGCCGAGGAGTGGAACAACGCCTACTCCCTGTGGTGCGGCCGTGACGCCCTCAAGGACGGCGTGATCCTCGCCAACGGCGACACCGTCCACCCGGTCTCCGTCGAGAAGACCCTGCTCGCCGCCCGCGGCGACGGCAAGAAGATCATCCTCGCCCTCGACACGGTGAAGAACCTCGCCGACGAGGAGATGAAGGTCGTCGTCGACCCCGACAAGGGCGTCCAGCGCATCACCAAGCTCATGGACCCCGCCGAGGCGACCGGTGAGTACATCGGCGTCACCCTCATCGAGGGCGAGGCCGCCGCCGACCTGGCCGACGCCCTGAAGACCACCTTCGAGCGCGACCCGCAGCTCTACTACGAGGACGGCTACCAGGAGCTGGTCGACCGCGGCTTCAAGATCGACGTGGCACCGATCGGCGACGTCAAGTGGGTCGAGATCGACAACCACGACGACCTCGCCAAGGGCCGGGAGATCGCGTGCCAGTACTGACGAGGCTCATCCCGTCGCCGGTCGTCGTGGACATCCGCGCGGGTGCCCTCGACGACCTGGGATGTGTGCTCGCCGACGAGCGCATCTCCCACTCGGGCAAGCTCGCCGTCGCCGTCAGCGGCGGCTCGGGCGCCCGGCTGCGCGAGCGCGTCGCCCCGTCCCTGCCCGGCGCCGACTGGTACGAGGTCGGCGGCGGCACCCTGGACGACGCGATCAAGCTGGCCGGTGCCATGAAGGGCGGCCACTACGACGCGGTCGTCGGCCTCGGCGGCGGCAAGATCATCGACTGCGCCAAGTTCGCCGCGGCGCGCGTCGGCCTGCCGCTGGTCGCCGTGCCCACGAACCTCGCGCACGACGGCCTGTGCTCGCCGGTCGCCACCCTCGACAACGACGCGGGCCGCGGCTCCTACGGCGTCCCGAACCCGATCGCGGTCGTCATCGACCTGGACGTCATCCGCGAGGCCCCGGTGCGGTTCGTCCGCGCCGGCATCGGGGACGCGGTCTCCAACGTCTCCGCGATCGCGGACTGGGAGCTGGCCAACCGCGTCAAGGGCGAGCGGATCGACGGCCTGGCCGCGGCGATGGCCCGCCAGGCGGGCGAGGCCGTGCTCCGGCACCCCGGCGGCGTCGGCGACAACGACTTCCTCCAGGTCCTCGCCGAGGGCCTGGTCCTGACCGGCATCGCCATGTCGGTCTCCGGTGACTCGCGGCCCGCCTCCGGCGCCTGCCACGAGATCAACCACGCCTTCGACCTGCTCTACCCCACCCGCGCCGCCGCCCACGGCGAGCAGTGCGGCCTGGGCGCGGCCTTCGCGATGTACCTGCGCGGGGCCCACGAGGAGTCCGCCCACATGGCCTCGGTGCTGCGCCGGCACGGACTGCCGGTGCTGTCCGAGGAGATCGGGTTCACGCCGGACGAGTTCGTCCGGGCCGTGGAGTTCGCCCCGCAGACGCGGCCCGGCCGCTACACGATCCTCGAGCACCTCGACCTGAAAACCGACCAGATCAAGGACCTGTACGCCGACTATGTCAAGGCCATCGGTAGCTGAACTACGTCCGGTCGTCCACCCCGCCGGGGTCAAGGACCGGCGCAGCGGTGAGCACTGGGCGGGACGCCTCTACATGCGTGAGGTCTCGCTGCGGATCGACCGCTACCTGGTGAACACCAGGATCACGCCCAACCAGCTCACGTACCTGATGACCGTCTGCGGCGTGCTCGCGGCCCCGGCCCTGCTGGTGCCGGGCATCACGGGCGCCGTGCTCGGCGTCGTGGCGGTCCAGCTCTACCTGCTGCTGGACTGCGTCGACGGCGAGGTCGCGCGCTGGAAGAAGCAGTACTCCCTCGGCGGCGTCTACCTCGACCGCGTCGGCGCCTACCTGACCGACGCCGCGGTCCTGGTCGGCCTCGGCCTGCGCGCCGCCGACATCTGGGGCACCGGCCGGATCGACTGGCTGTGGGCCTTCCTCGGCACCCTGGCCGCCCTCGGCGCCATCCTGATCAAGGCCGAGACCGACCTGGTCGGCGTCGCCCGGCACCAGGCCGGGATGGCCCCGGTCAAGGAGTCCGCCTCCGAGATCCGCTCCTCCGGCATGGCGCTGGCCCGCCGGGCCGCCGGGGCGCTCAAGTTCCACCGGCTGATCCTCGGCATCGAGGCGTCGCTGCTCATCCTGGTCCTCGCCATAGTCGACGCGAGCCGCGGAGACCTGTTCTTCACCCGGCTCGGCACCGCCGTACTCGCGGGCATCGCGCTGTTGCAGACCCTGCTGCACCTGGTCTCCGTCCTCGCCTCCAGCAGGCTGAAGTGAGCGGCGCCATGAAGGTCGGCGCCGTCGTCATCACCATGGGCAACCGCCCCGACGAGCTGCGGGCCCTGCTCGACTCGGTCGCCAAGCAGGACGGCGACCCGGTCGAGGTGGTCGTGGTCGGCAACGGCTCGCCCGTCCCGGAGGTGCCGACCGGCGTGCGCACGGTCGAGCTGCCCGAGAACCTGGGCATCCCCGGCGGGCGCAACGTCGGCATCGAGGCCTTCGGCCCGGGCGGCCGGGACGTCGACATCCTGCTCTTCCTCGACGACGACGGCCTGCTCGCCCGCACCGACACCGCCGAGCTGTGCCGGCAGGCCTTCGCGGCCGACGACGACCTCGGCATCATCAGCTTCCGCATCGCCGACCCGGACACCGGCGAGACCCAGCGGCGGCACGTGCCGAGGCTGCGCGCCTCCGACCCGATGCGCTCCTCCCGGGTCACCACCTTCCTCGGCGGCGCCAACGCCGTCCGCACCCGCGTCCTCGCCCAGGTCGGCGGCCTGCCCGACGCGTTCTTCTACGCCCACGAGGAGACCGACCTGGCCTGGCGGGCCCTCGACGCCGGCTGGATGATCGACTACCGCGCCGACATGGTGCTGAACCACCCCACGACCGCGCCCTCGCGGCACGCGGTCTACCACCGCATGGTCGCCCGCAACCGCGTCTGGCTCGCCCGCCGCAACCTCCCCGCGCTCCTCGTCCCGGTCTACCTCGGGGTGTGGATGCTGCTCACGCTGCTGCGCCGCCCCTCGCGCCCGGCCCTGAAAGCCTGGTTCGGCGGCTTCCGCGAGGGCTGGGCCACCCCCTGCGGTCCTCGCCGGCCCATGAGGTGGCGTACGGTGTGGCGGCTGACCCGGCTGGGCCGGCCTCCCGTGATCTGACAAGCTCGTACCCGAGGGCTTCCGGCCCCACCGGGTCCGACCGGACCCCTCCGAGGCCGACAGGACCGTGCCGAGCCCGTACCGGGCACGCACGGACGAAGACGAAAGTATCCACTAGTGAGTGAGACAACGCACGAAGGCGCGGTCGCCACGACCGAGCCCGTGTCGCCCGACGAGGGCCTCACGGCGGCCCAGCTCGCCGCCAAGCACGGGCTGACCGTGAGCGGTGCCCGACCGTCCCTCGCGGAGTACGTCCGTCAGCTCTGGGGGCGGCGCCACTTCATCCTCGCCTTCTCCCAGGCGAAGCTGACCGCCCAGTACAGCCAGGCCAAGCTCGGCCAGCTGTGGCAGGTGGCCACGCCGCTGCTGAACGCGCTCGTCTACTTCCTGATCTTCGGCCTGATCCTGAACGCGGGCCGCGGCATGGACAAGGACGTGTACATCCCGTTCCTGGTGACGGGTGTGTTCGTCTTCACCTTCACCCAGTCCTCCGCGATGGCGGGCGTCCGCGCGATCTCCGGCAACCTCGGCCTGGTGCGGGCGCTGCACTTCCCCCGCGCCTCGCTGCCCATCTCGTTCGCGTTCCAGCAGCTCCAGCAGCTGCTGGCATCGATGATCGTGCTGTTCGCGGTGGTGATCGGCTTCGGCAGCTATCCCTCGCTGTCCTGGCTGCTGGTCGTCCCGGCGCTGGTCCTGCAGTTCCTCTTCAACATGGGGCTGGCGCTGATCGTGGCCCGGATGGGGGCCAAGACACCGGACCTGGCGCAGCTGATGCCGTTCATCATGCGGACCTGGATGTACGCGTCCGGCGTGATGTTCTCCATCCCGATCATGCTGGAGGACAAGCCGGCCTGGCTGGCCGACGTGCTCCAGTGGAACCCGGCCGCCGTCTACATGGACCTGATCCGCTTCGCGCTGATCGACGGGTACGGCTCCGAGAACCTGCCGCCGCACGTGTGGGCGGTGGCGCTCGGCTGGGCCGCCGTCCTCGCCGTGGGCGGCTTCGTGTACTTCTGGAAGGCGGAGGAGAGGTACGGCCGTGGCTGAGCAGCAACAGGGCGCGCGGGTCCCGACGGTCATCGCGGACGACCTGCACATCGTCTACCGCGTCAACGGCGCCAAGACCGGCAAGGGCAGCGCGACCGCCGCGCTCAGCAGGATGCTGAAGCGCGGCGAGGAACGGGGCGTGCGCAAGGTGCACGCCGTGCGCGGTGTCTCCTTCACCGCCTACCGGGGCGAGGCCATCGGCCTCATCGGCTCCAACGGGTCCGGCAAGTCGACCCTGCTGCGGGCCATCGCCGGCCTGCTGCCCGCCGAGCGGGGCAAGGTCTACACCGACGGCCAGCCCTCCCTGCTCGGGGTGAACGCGGCCCTGATGAACGACCTGACCGGCGAGCGCAACGTCATCCTCGGCGGGCTGGCCATGGGCATGTCCCGCGAGCAGATCAAGGAGCGCTACCAGGACATCGTCGACTTCTCCGGGATCAACGAGAAGGGCGACTTCATCACCCTGCCGATGCGCACCTACTCCTCCGGCATGGCCGCCCGCCTGCGCTTCTCCATCGCGGCCGCCAAGGACCACGACGTCCTGATGATCGACGAGGCGCTGGCCACCGGTGACCGCAAATTCCAGACGCGTTCCGAGCAGCGCATCCGGGAGCTGCGCAAGGAGGCGGGCACCGTCTTCCTGGTCAGCCACAACAACAAGTCCATCCGGGACACCTGCAACCGCGTGCTGTGGCTGGAGCGCGGCGAGCTGCGCATGGACGGCCCGACCGACGAGGTGCTCAAGGAGTACGAGAAGTTCACGGGCAAGTAGCCCGACACGCCGGAGTCCCGCCGGAACTGCTCCGGCGGGGCCCGCGTCTGCAAAGGAAGCGTCAACTCCTGGCGTTCTCAGGAATCTTGAAGTCAATCGGTGTGTTGTTGTGACGCACGGAGGACCCCGGCGGACCCTCGTGCGTTGTACAACGTAAGCTGGACCGGTCCCGAAACGCGGCACATGGGGCGATAATGCCCGACACCCACGAGCGGGCCTGCCGCACGGGCGGCCGGGCGGCGTGTCCGAAATAGTGTGAATTGGGTCGGCAGTGTAGAACGGGAGATGTGACGGCAATGGCTACGGAAACTCCCCACCTCCGCGAAGCGTGCGCCGTCTCCGCCCAGGGCAGCCCGCGATGACGGTCACCGACACGGCACGGGCCGTCGACCCGGAGCGCGGCACCCTCGCCAAGGCCGCGGACGAGAACTTCCCCGTCGCCCCCTTCTTCCTGCCCCGCGACTGGCGCACCGACCTCATGGCCGTCTACGGCTTCGCCCGCCTCGTCGACGACATCGGCGACGGCGACCTGGCCCCCGGCGGCGCCGACGCCCGCCTCCTCGGCGTCCCCGAGGAGCACGCCGACGACCGGCTGGCGATGCTGGACGCCTTCGAGGAAGACCTGCGCCGCGTCTTCGACGGCACCCCCCGCCACCCGCTGCTGCTGCGCCTGCGGCCGACCGTACGCCGCCGTTCGCTCACCCCCGAGCCCTTCCTCGGCCTGATCGCCGCCAACCGCCAGGACCAGCTGGTCGGCCGGTACGAGACCTACGACGACCTCCTCGCCTACTGCGAGCTGTCCGCCAACCCCGTGGGCCGGCTCGTCCTCGCCGTCACCGGCACCTCGACGCCCGAACGGATCCGCCGCTCTGACGCGATCTGCACCGCCCTGCAGATCGTCGAGCACCTCCAGGACGTGGCCGAGGACCTGACCCGGGACCGGATCTACCTCCCCGCCGAGGACATGAAGCGCTTCCACGTCCAGGAGGCCGACCTGGCCGCGCCCACCGCGAACGCCTCGGTGCGCGCCCTGGTCGCCTTCGAGGCCCAGCGCGCCCGCGACCTGCTGAGCGAGGGCGCCCCGCTGGTGGGCAGCGTCCGGGGCAGGCTGCGCCTGCTGCTCGCGGGGTTCGTGGCGGGTGGCAGGGCGGCCCTGCGGGCGATCGCCGCCGCCGATCACGACGTACTTCCCGGCCCGCCCAAGCCCGGCAAGGCCCACTTGCTGCGCGAAGTGGGCCTGACCCTGCGAGGAGAGGGGTGATCCAGGCCGTGGAGTCGTCAGCGCACGCGTCGGCACCGGTGCTCGCCGCCTACAGCTACTGCGAGACCGTCACCGGACAGCAGGCCCGCAACTTCGCCTACGGCATCCGGCTGCTGCCGGCGCCCAAGCGCCGCGCGATGTCGGCGCTGTACGCGTTCTCGCGCCGGGTCGACGACATCGGCGACGGAGAGCTGGCCGCCGACGTCAAGGTCGCCCGGCTGGAGGAGGCCCGCGCGACGCTCGCCCGCATCCACGAGGGCGCGGTCGAGGAGGACGACACCGACCCCGTCGCCGTCGCCCTCGCGCACGCCGCCCGGCGGTTCCCCATCCCGCTCGGCGGCCTCGACGAACTGATCGACGGCGTCCAGATGGACCTGCGCGGCGAGAGCTACGAGACCTGGGACGACCTGAAGGTCTACTGCCGCTGCGTGGCCGGAGCCATCGGCCGACTCTCGCTCGGCGTCTTCGGCACCGAACCGGGGGCGCGCGGCGCCGAGCGCGCGCCCGAGTACGCCGACACGCTCGGGCTCGCGCTCCAGCTCACCAACATCCTGCGGGACGTCCGCGAGGACGCCGAGGACGGGCGCACCTACCTGCCCGCCGACGACCTCGCCAAGTTCGGCTGCTCGGCCGGATTCAGCGGACCGAAACCGCCCGAGGGCTCCGACTTCGCGGGCCTCGTGCACTTCGAAGTGCGTCGGGCCCGCGCCCTTTTCGCCGAGGGCTACCGGCTGCTTCCCATGCTCGACCGGCGCAGCGGCGCCTGCGTGGCCGCCATGGCCGGCATCTACCGCCGCCTCCTGGACCGCATCGAGCGCGACCCCGAGGCGGTGCTGCGCGGCCGGGTCTCGCTTCCCGGACGCGAGAAGGCGTACGTTGCGGTGCGCGGCCTGTCCGGGCTCGACACCCGGCACGTCACCCGGCGGGCCGTCAGGAGGCGCGCCTGATGGACACACCCGGCACAATCGACACGCCGGACGAGGGCGAAGCGGCCGGCGGAGTACGGCGGGCAACCCTCCGGTGGCGGGCGGCGTCCCTGACTGAGACGGTCTGCCGTACGCCGTTCAAGCACCACGGCGACCGGACACGGAAGGGCGCACCATGACGCACGGCAACGGCACGCGCGACGGCGGGCAGCTCGCGGACGTCTCCGCCCTCCGTCCGGGCGGACACGCCGTCGTGGTCGGCGGCGGCCTCGCCGGTGTGACCGCCGCGCTCGCGCTCGCCGACGCCGGGGTGCGCGTCACCCTGCTCGAAGGGCGTCCGCGTCTGGGCGGGCTCGCCTTCTCCTTCCAGCGCGGTGGCCTCACCGTCGACAACGGCCAGCACGTCTACCTGCGCTGCTGCACCGCCTACCGCTGGTTCCTCGACCGCGTCGGCGGGGCGGCACTGGCTCCCGTGCAGGAACGTCTCGACGTGCCCGTCGTCGACCTCGCCCGGCCCGAGGGACGGCGGCTCGGCAGGCTGCGGCGCGACGCGCTGCCCGTCCCCCTCCACCTGGGGCGCAGCCTCGCCACGTACCCGCACCTCTCGCTCGCCGAACGCGCGAGCGTCGGGCGGGCCGCGCTCGCGCTCAAGGGGCTCGACCTCGCCGATCCGGCCCTGGACACGCAGGACTTCGGCAGCTGGCTGGCCGCGCACGGCCAGTCGGCGCGCGCCGTCGAAGCCCTGTGGGACCTGGTCGGGGTCGCCACCCTCAACGCGGTCGCGGGCGACGCCTCGCTCGGGCTCGCCGCGATGGTGTTCAAGACCGGTCTGCTGTCCGACCCGGGCGCGGCCGACATCGGCTGGGCCCGCGTCCCGCTGGGTGAACTGCACGACCGGCTGGCCCGCAAGGAGCTCGACTCCGCGGGCGTCCGTACCGAGGTCCGTACACGCGTCACCTCCATCCGTATGAACGAGAACGGCGGCTGGAGCGTTCAGGTTCCCGGCGAGACGCTGGGGGCGGACGCGGTCGTCCTCGCCGTACCGCAGCGCGAGGCGCACGGTCTGCTGCCCGACGGCGCGCTCGACGCCCCGGAGAACCTGCTGGAGATCGGCACCGCGCCGATCCTCAACATCCACGTGATCTACGACCGGAAGGTGCTCGCCACGCCGTTCCTCACAGCGCTCGGCACCCCGGTGCAGTGGGTCTTCGACCGCACCGAGGCCTCCGGGCTGAGGGAGGGCCAGTACCTGGCGCTGTCGCAGTCGACCGCGCAGAACGAGATCGACGAGCCCGTGGCCGCGTTGCGCGAGCGGTACCTGCCCGAGCTGGAGCGACTGCTGCCCCGCGCCCGGGGCGCCG
This sequence comes from Streptomyces mutabilis, assembly GCF_046628145.1. Taxonomy (NCBI): domain Bacteria; kingdom Bacillati; phylum Actinomycetota; class Actinomycetes; order Kitasatosporales; family Streptomycetaceae; genus Streptomyces; species Streptomyces mutabilis. Next base: position 6,807,323 of record NZ_CP176874.1, read on the forward strand.
AGGTGAGGGACTTCTTCGTGACCAGGGAGCGCGCCGCGACCTTCGCTCCCGCCCCCGGCGTCGGCCGTCTCAGGCCCGGCGCCCGCACCAAGGCACCCGGCCTCTACCTGGCCGGAGCGTGGACCGCCACCGGGTGGCCCGCGACCATGGAGAGCGCGGTTCGCAGCGGTGTCGCAGCGGCGGGCGCCGCTCTCGGCGCCCTGGGCCGGTCCCGCGGCCTCCTCCCCGACTTCTTCGAGGAGGCGGCATGAAAACCGATCCGCGAGGCACCGACTCCCGCGCTCCCGGCACCGCAACTGGAGGAAAGACTGTGCCCACTGTGCCCCCGGCCCCGACGGCCGACCGACGGACCACGGTGGACGTGACCGCGCTCCTGGAGCGCGGCCGGACCCTGGCCACGCCGGTACTGCGGGCGGCCGTAGACCGTCTGGCGCCTCCCATGGACACCGTCGCCGCCTACCACTTCGGCTGGATCGACGCCCAGGGCAGGCCCGCGGACGGCGACGGCGGCAAGGCCGTGCGCCCCGCCCTCGCGGTGCTCTCCGCCGAGGTCACCGGCGCCGCGCCCGAGATCGGCGTCCCCGGCGCGGTGGCCGTGGAGCTGGTGCACAACTTCTCCCTCCTGCACGACGACCTGATGGACGGCGACGAGCAGCGCCGCCACCGCGACACGGTCTGGAAGGTGCACGGCCCCGCCCAGGCCATCCTGGTCGGCGACGCCCTGTTCGCCCTCGCCAACGAGGTGCTGCTGGAGCTCGGGACCGTCGAGGCGGGCCGCGCCACCCGCCGACTGACCAAGGCGTCCCGCTCCCTGATCGACGGTCAGGCCCAGGACATCTCCTACGAACACCGCGACCGCGTCAGCGTCGAGGAGTGCCTGGAGATGGAGGGCAACAAGACCGGCGCCCTGATCGCCTCCGCCAGCTCCATCGGCGCGGTCCTCGGCGGCGCCGACGAGCACACCGCCGACATCCTGGAGAGGTACGGCTACCACCTGGGCCTCGCCTTCCAGGCCGTCGACGACCTGCTCGGCATCTGGGGCGACCCGGACGCCACCGGCAAGCAGGCCTGGAGCGATCTGCGCCAGCGCAAGAAGTCCCTCCCGGTGGTGGCAGCCCTCGCGGCGGGCGGCCCCGCCTCCGAACGGCTCGGTGAGATCCTCGCCGCCGACGCCAAGACCAGTGACTTCGCGAACTTCTCCGAGGAGGAGTTCGCGGCCCGCGCCGCCCTCATCGAGGAAGCGGGCGGGCGGGAGTGGACCGCCGACGAGGCGCGTCGCCAGCACACCATCGCCATCGAAGCCCTCGACGCCGTCGACATGCCCGACCGGGTGCGGGACATGTTCACCGCGCTCGCGGACTTCGTCGTCGTACGAAAGAGATGATCACTATCGGTCGAATAGCCCTCGCGTAGTCGCCGGCCGGTGCCGCAGGTACACGAGCACCGGCCGACGGCGGACCCACAGCAGACGCACCGTATGCACACTGCACGAAGGGGAAGCCATGACAGCGACGACCGACGGAAGCACCGGGGCGACCCTCAAGCCCCTGGCAGCCGCGGCCAGCGAAGACGACATCACCATCCCCGACACGGCGGCCGGGGTACCAGAAGCCGCCGCCCGCGCCACCCGGCGCGCCACGGACTACCTGCTCTCCCGGCAGGACGCCGAGGGCTGGTGGAAGGGCGACCTCGAGACGAACGTCACGATGGACGCCGAGGACCTGCTCCTGCGCCAGTTCCTGGGCATCCTCGACGAGGACACCACGCGGGCCGCCGCCCTCTTCATCCGCGGAGAGCAGCGCGAGGACGGCACCTGGGCCACCTTCTACGGCGGCCCAGGCGAACTCTCCACCACCATCGAGGCCTACGTCGCCCTCCGCCTGGCCGGCGACGCACCCGACGCGCCGCACATGGCACGGGCCTCCGAGTGGATCCGGTCCCGCGGCGGCATCGCCGCCTCCCGCGTCTTCACCCGGATCTGGCTCGCCCTGTTCGGCTGGTGGAAGTGGGACGACCTGCCCGAACTCCCGCCCGAGCTGATCTACTTCCCCACCTGGGTGCCGCTCAACATCTACGACTTCGGCTGCTGGGCCCGGCAGACCATCGTGCCGCTCACCATCGTCTCGGCGAAGCGCCCGGTGCGCCCCGCGCCCTTCCCCCTGGACGAGCTGCACACCGACCCGGCCCTCCCCAACCCGCCCAAGCCCCTGGCCCCGGCGGCGAGCTGGGACGGCGCCTTCCAGCGCATCGACAAGGCCCTGCACGCCTACCGCAGGGTCGCCCCGCGCCGGCTGCGCCGGGCCGCGATGAACACCGCCGCCCGCTGGATCATCGAGCGCCAGGAGAACGACGGGTGCTGGGGCGGCATCCAGCCGCCGGCCGTGTACTCGGTCATCGCGCTCTACCTGCTCGGCTACGACCTCGAACACCCCGTGATGCGGGCCGGCCTGGAGTCGCTGGACCGGTTCGCCGTGTGGCGCGAGGACGGGGCCCGGATGATCGAGGCCTGCCAGTCCCCGGTGTGGGACACCTGCCTGGCCACCATCGCGCTGGCCGACGCGGGCGTGCCCGCCGACCACCCGCAGCTGGTGAAGGCCGCCGACTGGATGCTCGGCGAGCAGATCGTCCGCCCCGGCGACTGGTCGGTGAAGCGGCCCGGACTCCCGCCCGGCGGCTGGGCGTTCGAGTTCCACAACGACAACTACCCCGACATCGACGACACCGCCGAGGTCGTCCTCGCCCTGCGCCGGGTCCGGCACCACGACCCGGAGCGGGTGGAGAAGGCCATCGGCCGCGGGGTCCGGTGGAACCTCGGCATGCAGTCGAAGAACGGCGCCTGGGGCGCCTTCGACGTCGACAACACCAGCCCCTTCCCGAACCGGCTGCCCTTCTGCGACTTCGGTGAGGTCATCGACCCGCCGTCCGCCGACGTCACCGCGCACGTCGTCGAGATGCTCGCCGTGGAGGGCCTCACCCACGATCCGCGCACCCGGCGCGGGATCCAGTGGCTGCTGGCCGAGCAGGAGGCGGACGGCTCGTGGTTCGGCCGGTGGGGCGTCAACTACGTCTACGGCACCGGCTCCGTCGTGCCCGCCCTGACCGCCGCCGGAATCCCCGCCTCGCACCCGGCGATCCGCCGCGCGGTGTCGTGGCTGGAGTCCGTGCAGAACGACGACGGCGGCTGGGGCGAGGACCTGCGCTCCTACCGGTACGTGAGGGAGTGGAGCGGCCGGGGCGCCTCGACCGCCTCGCAGACCGCCTGGGCGCTGATGGCCCTGCTGGCGGCGGGGGAGCGCGAGTCCAAGGCGGTCGAACGCGGCATCGCGTGGCTCGCCGCCACCCAGCGGGAGGACGGCTCCTGGGACGAGCCCTACTTCACCGGAACCGGCTTCCCCTGGGACTTCTCCATCAACTACCACCTCTACCGGCAGGTCTTCCCGCTCACCGCGCTCGGCCGGTACGTGCACGGAGAACCCTTCGCCAAGAAGGCGGGAGCCAAGAAGTCCGGCGCGGAGCGGACCGACGTCGGGCAGGCCGCCGTCCTCGCCGCGCAGCCCTCCACCGAGACGTCCGCCGCCGAGGTGAAGGGCAGCTGATGACCCCGCAGACCGGCCCGTCCCCGCTGCTGATCGCCTGCGCGCTCGGCATCGAGCACCTCGCCCTGCGCACCGGCGACCGCGGTGGCGCCGGCGGGCCGGTCACCGTCCTGCGTACGGGCATGGGCCCCAGGGCGGCCGAGCGCTCGGTGGGCCGGGTCCTCGCCGACCCGGCCCTGGACGGTGCCGCCGTGCTGGCCACCGGCTTCTGCGCGGGACTCGCGCCCGGCATGCACCCCGGCGACCTGGTCGTCGCCGAGGAGACCCGGGACCCGCGCGGGACGGTCGGGTGCGTCGGCACCGACCGGCTCGTGAAGGAACTCGCACGGGCCCTTCCCCGGCGCACCGTGCATACCGGGCCGCTGACCGGATCCGACCACGTCGTCCGCGGACCCGAACGCGCCGACCTGCTCGCGACCGGCGCGATCGCCGTCGACATGGAGTCCGCGGCGACGCTCCTGAGCGCCGTCCGGACGGCCGCGCGCCCCGTTGCGGCCGTCCGGGTGGTAGTGGACGCTCCAGAACACGAACTCGTCCGGATCGGCACGGTGCGCGGTGGAATATCGGCTTTCCGCGTTCTTCGATCCGTTCTTCCCGCATTCTTCGAATGGCACCGATCTTTGCCGCTCCCCCGGAGGTGAGCCCAGATGGCCATGCCGCTGCGTCAGTCCATCAAGGTCGCTACATACCTGGCCGAACAGAAGATCCGCCGACGGGACAAGTTTCCGCTCATCGTGGAGTTGGAGCCGCTCTTCGCCTGCAACCTGAAGTGCGAGGGGTGCGGCAAGATCCAGCACCCCGCCGGGGTGCTCAAGCAGCGCATGCCGGTCGCGCAGGCCGTGGGGGCGGTGCTCGAATCGGGTGCGCCGATGGTCTCCATCGCCGGCGGCGAGCCGCTGATGCACCCTCAGATCGACGAGATCGTGCGCCAGTTGGTGGCCAAGAGGAAGTACGTCTTCCTTTGCACCAACGCCCTGCTCATGCGCAAGAAGATGGACAAGTTCAAGCCCTCGCCCTACTTCGCCTTCGCGGTGCACATCGACGGGCTGCGTGAGCGGCACGACGAGTCCGTGGCCAAGGAGGGCGTGTTCGACGAGGCCGTGGAAGCCATCAAGGAGGCCAAGCGGCGCGGCTTCCGGGTGACCACCAACTCGACCTTCTTCAACACCGACACCCCGCAGACCATCGTCGAGGTCCTCAACTTCCTCAACGACGACCTGAAGGTCGACGAGATGATGATCTCGCCGGCCTACGCCTACGAGAAGGCGCCCGACCAGGAGCACTTCCTGGGCGTGGAGCAGACCCGCGAGCTGTTCAAGAAGGCATTCGCGGGCGGCAACCGGGCCCGCTGGCGGCTCAACCACTCCCCGCTGTTCCTCGACTTCCTCGAGGGCAAGGTCGACTTCCCCTGCACGGCGTGGGCGATCCCGAACTACTCCCTCTTCGGCTGGCAGCGCCCCTGCTACCTGATGAGCGACGGCTACGTCCCGACGTACCGGGAACTGATCGAGGAGACCGACTGGGACAAGTACGGCCGCGGCAAGGACCCGCGCTGCGCCAACTGCATGGCGCACTGCGGCTACGAGCCCACCGCCGTCCTGGCCACCATGGGCTCGCTCAAGGAGTCCCTGCGCGCCATGCGCGAGACCGTCTCGTCGAACCGGGAGTGACGCGGTGACCGCCATCTCCCTGGGCGTCCCCGAGGTCCCGGTCCGGCCGATCGCCGAGCGACGCGTGTCGCGGCGCATCCAGGTCGGGCCGGTGGCCGTCGGGGGCGGGGCCCCGGTGTCGGTGCAGTCCATGACCACGACCCGTACGTCCGACATCGGCGCGACGCTCCAGCAGATCGCCGAGCTGACGGCGTCCGGCTGCGAGATCGTGCGGGTGGCCTGCCCGACGCAGGACGACGCGGACGCGCTCCCGGTGATCGCGAAGAAGTCGCAGATCCCGGTGATCGCCGACATCCACTTCCAGCCGAAGTACGTGTTCGCCGCGATCGAGGCGGGCTGCGCGGCGGTCCGGGTGAACCCGGGCAACATCAAGAAGTTCGACGACCAGGTCAAGGAGACCGCCAAGGCGGCCAAGGACCACGGCACGCCGATCCGCATCGGCGTGAACGCGGGCTCCCTGGACCGGCGCCTGCTCCAGAAGTACGGCAAGGCGACCCCCGAGGCCCTGGCCGAGTCCGCCCTGTGGGAGGCGTCCCTCTTCGAGGAGCACGACTTCCGGGACATCAAGATCTCCGTCAAGCACAACGACCCGGTCGTCATGGTCGAGGCGTACCGCCAGCTCGCCGCCCAGTGCGACTACCCGCTCCACCTCGGCGTCACCGAGGCCGGACCCGCCTTCCAGGGCACCATCAAGTCCGCCGTCGCCTTCGGCGCGCTGCTCTCCCAGGGCATCGGCGACACCATCCGGGTCTCCCTCTCCGCCCCGCCGGTCGAGGAGATCAAGGTCGGCATCCAGATCCTGGAGTCGCTCGGACTCAGGCAGCGTCGGCTGGAGATCGTCTCCTGCCCGTCCTGCGGCCGCGCCCAGGTCGATGTCTACAAGCTCGCCGAGGAGGTCACGGCAGGGCTGGAGGGCATGGAGGTGCCGCTGCGCGTCGCCGTCATGGGGTGCGTGGTCAACGGCCCGGGCGAGGCCCGCGAGGCCGACCTCGGCGTGGCTTCCGGCAATGGCAAGGGCCAGATCTTCGTCAAGGGGGAGGTAATCAAGACCGTCCCCGAGTCGAAGATCGTCGAGACGCTGATCGACGAGGCGATGCGGATCGCCGAGCAGATGGAGAAGGACGGCGCGTCGGGGGAGCCGGCCGTCACCGTGAGCTGAACAGCACGGACCGAAGGGGGCCCGAGCGTGACGATTCTGGAGAACATCCGGGGACCACGCGACCTGAAGGCGCTGTCCGAGGCGGAACTCGGTCGACTGTCCGACGAGATACGTGACTTCCTGGTGCACGCGGTCGCCCGCACCGGCGGACACCTCGGCCCGAACCTGGGGGTGGTCGAACTCACCGTCGCCCTGCACCGGGTCTTCGAGTCGCCGGCCGACCGCATCCTGTGGGACACCGGCCACCAGAGCTACGTGCACAAGATCCTGACCGGTCGTCAGGACTTCTCCAAGCTGCGCGGGAAAGGCGGACTGTCCGGTTACCCGTCGCGGGAGGAGTCCGAGCACGACGTCATCGAGAACAGCCACGCCTCCACCGTGCTCGGCTGGGCCGACGGCCTCGCCAAGGCCCGCCAGGTGCGGGGGGAACGCGGGCACGTCGTCGCCGTCATCGGTGACGGCGCGCTCACCGGCGGCATGGCCTGGGAGGCGCTGAACAACATCGCGGCGGCCCGGGACCGGCCGCTGATCATCGTCGTCAACGACAACGAACGCTCCTACGCGCCGACCATCGGCGGCCTCGCCAACCACCTCGCGACCCTCCGGACGACCGACGGCTACGAGCGGACGCTGGCCTGGGGCAAGGACGTGCTCCAGCGCACACCCGTGGTCGGCCACCGCGTCTACGACGCCCTGCACGGTGCGAAGAAGGGCTTCAAGGACGCCGTCGCCCCGCAGGGACTCTTCGAGGACCTGGGGCTGAAGTACGTGGGGCCCATCGACGGCCACGACATCGGGGCGGTCGAGTCGGCGCTGCGGCGCGCGAAACGCTTCCACGGCCCCGTCCTCGTCCACTGCCTCACGGAGAAGGGCCGCGGCTACGAGCCCGCCCTGCGCGACGAGGCGGACCACTTCCACACCGTCGGCGCGATGGACCCGCTCACCTGCGCGCCCCTGACCCCGTCCAGCGGGCCTTCCTGGACCTCGGTGTTCGGCGAGGAGATCGTGCGGATCGGCGAGGAGCGCGACGACGTGGTGGCGATCACCGCGGCCATGCTGCACCCGGTCGGCCTCGGACGCTTCGCCGAGCGGTTCCCCGACCGGGTCTGGGACGTCGGCATCGCCGAGCAGCACGCCGCCGTGTCCGCGGCCGGTCTCGCCACCGGCGGCCTCCACCCGGTCGTCGCCGTCTACGCCACCTTCCTCAACCGCGCCTTCGACCAGCTCCTGATGGACGTGGCCCTGCACAAGTGCGGCGTCACCTTCGTGCTGGACCGGGCAGGTGTCACCGGTGCCGACGGGCCCTCGCACAACGGCATGTGGGACATGTCCGTCCTCCAGGTCGTCCCGGGACTGCGCATCGCCGCGCCGCGCGACGCCGACCAGCTGCGGGCCCAACTGCGCGAGGCGGTCGCCGTCGACGACGCGCCGACGCTGGTGCGCTTCCCGAAGGAGTCCGTCGGACCGGCCGTACCCGCCGTCGACCGGATCGGCGGCACGGACGTCCTGCACGCCGCCGAGCGGCCCGAGGTGCTGCTCGTCGCCGTCGGGGCGATGGCCCCCGTCTGCCTCCGCACCGCCGAACTGCTGGAGGCCCGCGGCATCGGCTGCACCGTCGTCGACCCGCGCTGGGTCAAGCCCGTCGATCCCGTGCTCCCGCCCCTGGCCGCCCGGCACCGCCTGGTGGCCGTCGTCGAGGACAACAGCCGTGCCGCCGGGGTCGGTTCGGCGGTGGCGCTGGCGCTGGGCGACGCCGAGGTCGACGTGCCGGTACGCCGGTTCGGCATTCCCGAGCAGTTCCTCGCGCACGCCAAGCGCGCCGAGGTGCTCGCCGACATCGGTCTCACCCCGGTCGAGATCGCAGGCCGGATCAGCGCGAGCCTGTCCGTCGCCGAACAGGCCGGGGACGGCCGGATCGCCATGCCAGCGCAAGGAGAGAACTGAATGACCAAGGAGTTCGACCTCACCGCGCTCCTGGCCGAGCGCGGAGCCGAGCGGTACGAGCTGCACGCGAAGCACCTCAACCACCAGCTGCCGCGCATGCTCCGCACCATCGGCTTCGACAAGGTCTACGAGCGGGCCGAGGGTGCGCACTTCTGGGACGCGGACGGCAACGACTACCTGGACATGCTCGCCGGGTTCGCCGTGATGGGCCTGGGCCGGCACCACCCCGTCGTCCGCAAGGCACTGCACGACGTCCTCGACGCCTCGCTCGCGGACCTGACCCGCTTCGACTGCCCGCCACTGCCCGGCCTGCTGGCCGAGAAGCTGCTCTCGTACAGTCCGCACCTGGACCGGGTCTTCTTCGGCAACAGCGGCACGGAGGCGGTGGAGACCGCGCTGAAGTTCGCCCGGTACGCGACCGGCAGGCCGAGGGTCCTGTACTGCCCGCACGCCTTCCACGGGTTGACCGCCGGCTCGCTCTCGGTCAACGGCGAGAACGGCTTCCGCGACGGCTTCGCGCCGCTGCTGCCCGACACCCCCGTCCCGCTCGGCGACGTGGACGCCCTGGCGCGGGAGCTGAAGAAGGGCGACGTGGCGGCGCTGATCGTCGAGCCCATCCAGGGAAAGGGCGTGCACGAGGCCCCGCCCGGCTATCTGCGCGCCGCGCAGGAACTGCTGCACCGGCACAAGGCCCTGCTGATCGCCGACGAGGTGCAGACGGGACTGGGCCGGACCGGGAAGTTCTACGCCTTCCAGCACGAGGACGGCGTCGAGCCGGACCTGGTGTGCGTGGCCAAGGCGCTGTCCGGTGGATACGTGCCCGTGGGGGCCACGCTGGGCAAGGACTGGATCTTCCAGAAGGTGTACTCCTCGATGGACCGGGTGCAGGTCCACTCGGCGAGCTTCGGATCCAACGCGCAGGCCATGGCCGCCGGGCTCGCGGTGCTGTCGGTGATGGAGAACGAGGAGATCGTGGCGAACGCCGCCGCGGTGGGAGAGCGGCTGAAATCCCGGCTCGAGGAGCTGGTGGACCGCTACGAGCTGCTCGCCGACGTCCGGGGCCGGGGGCTGATGATCGGCATCGAGTTCGGCCGGCCCCGGTCCCTGAGGCTGCGCAGCCGCTGGACGATGCTCCAGGCGGCACGGAAGGGGCTCTTCGCGCAGATGGTGGTGGTGCCGCTGCTGCAGCGCCACCACATCCTGACCCAGGTCTCCGGCGACCATCTCGAGGTGATCAAGCTGATCCCGCCCCTGATCATCGACACGGCGGACGCGGACCGGTTCGTGGACGCCTTCACCGAGGTGATGGACGACGCGCACAACGGCGGCGGCCTGATGTGGGACTTCGGAAAGACGCTGGTCAGGCAGGCGGTGGCCAACCGGTGAGGTTGCCGACGGCGGTGGGTCCGCTCCGGCCCCGACGGTCTTTTGCCTCGTAGGCAAGAAAATTGCCTGCGGGGTAAACATCGGGCTGAATGGGAGGCATGACCTCCCACGAGACCGGACCGTCGGCGTCGGAGACGCCGGCGGACGCGGTGTCCGTCGTGGCACCGCAGCTGCGTGCCCTGCGGCGCAGGGCCGCCCTCACCCTGGAGGCGGCGGCCCGTGCCGCCGGGCTGTCGCCCGCCCACCTCTCCCGCCTGGAGACCGGGCAGCGCCAGCCCTCGCTGCCGATGCTGCTCTCCCTCGCCCGTGTCTACGGTACGACCGTCTCGGAACTGCTCGGCGAGACGGCCGCGGACCGCGACGCGGTCGTGCGGGCCGACGCCATGGAGCCGACCTTCGCCGGTGGCTGGACCTACTGGCAGGCCGGTGGGGCCGGCCGCGGCATGCAGGCCCTGCGCGTGCACGTGCCGCACGGCTCCCAGGGCGACATCGTGCGGGTGCACCCGGGTGAGGAGTGGATCCACGTCCTGCGCGGCCGGTTGCGGCTCCGGCTCGGGGACGCGGTGCACCGGCTCGGTCCGGGCGACAGCGCGCACTTCGACTCGCTGACCCCGCACCGGATCGCCGCCCAGGACGTCGACGGGGTCGATCTCCTGTTCGTCCACACACTGCTCCAGAGCCCGACGGCGGCGCTGTGCCTGGGACCGGCCACCGCGACGACCCACCACGACCTGGGAGAGATGCCATGAACCTGCAGGACAAGTTTCCGCGCGCCCTGTGGGTGCGGCTCTTCATCTACCTCATCGTGGGCCACGTCTTCGCGGCCTTCATCTACCTGCTCTTCGAGGTGGGTGCCAACAGCCGCTGACCCGGCGGCTCAGTCCAGCATCCGCTCGCGCAGCCGCTCCCGGGTCTCCGGAGTGATCCGCAGGCCCTTCTCCAGGTAGGCGTCGACCCCGCCCCAGGTCTGCTCGATGGTCTCGAAGGCCGCGGCCAGGTACTCGGCACGCGCGTCGAAGAGGGGGCTGAGCAGCTCCATGACCTCGGGGGAGTAGGCGGAGGCGGAGGTGCCGCTGCGGCGCACCTTGTAGCGGCGGTGCGTGGCGTTGGACTTCAGGTAGTCCTCGACGACGGCCTCGCGCTCGACGCCGAGGGCGAGCAGCGTGATCGCGATCGACAGGCCCGCGCGGTCCTTGCCGGCCGCGCAGTGCATCAGGGCGGGGACGCTGTCCTCGGCGAGCGCGTGCAGCACCCGGGAGTGCTCCGCCGTACGCTCCTTGATGATCATGCGGTACGAGTCGATCATCCGCTGGGCGCCCTTGCCGTCCGCGAGGATCTCGCGCAGCTGGTCGAGGTCGCCGTCGCGGACCATCTTCCAGAACTCGGCACCGTCGGCCGGGTCGCTCAGCGGCAGGTTCACATTCCTGACGCCCGGCAGCTCGACGTCCGGGCCCTCGAGCTTCTGGTCGGCCGCGTTGCGGAAGTCGAAGACGGTGTGCAGGCCCAGCGAGGCCAGGAACGCGGCGTCCTCCCCGGTGGCGTGTGCGAGGTGGCCGCTGCGGAACAGCACCCCGTGGCGCACCCGGCGTCCGTCCACGGTCGGCAGCCCGCCCACGTCCCGGAAGTTGCGCACCCCGGCCAGCTCGGGTTCGGTCGACGGCACCTGCTGCGTCACGGGGACTCCTCCCACTCCGCCCCGCCGACGCCGCTCGCCGACGGGCACGACTCGACGATACGGCACGGCGTCGAGGCCCCGGGGGCGAAGTCATCCAACTACGCCGCTTCTGGGCCTTCTGTCCGAATTGGCGCCTTAATTCCAACTGGCCCTGGAATAAGAGAGGCTGGCGGGGGTGTGGGTGAGCAGGGTCATATCCGTGACGGTGCGTTGCCCGTCATGTTCACGTAATTCAGCCGGTTTTCATGGCCGTTTACGAGAAAAGGCACCTCAGGAATCGACGCAGGGTGACGGACGATTCCGGTAATGGATCAACCGGAACACCCGTCGAGGGAACCCCTCGCTTGTCCCTGCGCGTCTTGGTCCCTTACGTTCACCACCGATCCGGACGGACGCCTAATCCTGCCGCCGACCGGAGCCCGCACTCACCCACCACCCGTACACGGCAGGAGCGGGGGACCCACAGGTACAACCGCCTGTTCCGGTTCCCGGAACGGCTAGGGGTCAAGTCGCGCCTCGGCGCGGCCGGGCATCTCCAGTCCGAACCCGACAGCTCACCTCGCAGGCGCCGGAGAGGAATTCGACATGCCCGCGAAGGGTAAGCACCGCCGTACCAAGGTCATGCGCCTGACCCGTGCCATCGCCGTCGCCGGAACCGGTGGCGCCGCGATCGCGCTCCCCCTGATGGGTGCCGCCGGCGCCCAGGCCGCTCCCGCCCAGTCCGTTTCGGAGCAGGCCGTGCAGTCCGTCCCGGCGTCGGCCCAGAAGACCGCCGCCGAGAAGAACGCCGACTCGAGCACGTACACCGTGAAGAGCGGTGACTACCTCTCGAAGATCGCCGACGAGCAGGACGTCGACGGCGGCTGGAAGAAGCTCTACGCGGACAACCGCGAGGCCGTCGGTTCCGACCCGTCGCTGATCCACCCGGGCCTGAAGCTCTCGATCGGCGCACGGGCCGCCGACTCGGCCCCGTCCTCCTCCGCCGAGTCGGAGAAGCCGGCCGCCGAGAAGCCCGCCGCACCGCAGAAGTCGGCCGAGAAGCCCGCGAAGTCCGAGTCGGCCGAGAAGACCTCCTCCTCGGAGTCGTCGAACACGAGCGCCCAGTCCGCCGGTACCGCCAGCGGCTTCACCTCCCCCGTCCCGGGCGGCACCGTCGGTACCCCGTACCACCAGACCGGCAGCATGTGGTCCAGCGGCTACCACACCGGCACCGACTTCGTCGTCCCGACCGGCACCTCGCTCAAGGCCGTCGGCGCGGGCACCGTCGTCTCCGCCGGCTGGGGCGGCGCCTACGGCAACCAGGTCGTCATCCAGCTCGCCGACGGCCACTACGCCCAGTACGCCCACCTGTCCTCCCTCTCCGTCTCGGCCGGCCAGTCCGTGACGGCGGGTCAGCAGGTCGGCCTGTCGGGCGCCACCGGCAACGTCACCGGCCCGCACCTGCACTTCGAGATCCGCACCACCCCGGACTACGGCTCCGACGTGGACCCGATCGCGTACCTGCGCTCGCACGGCGTCTCTCTCTGACGCTTACCTCGCGCCACCGAAGGCCGGACCCCGATCCCCGGGTCCGGCCTTCGGTGTATCCGTCCTCCGCCGTATTCCTGAATTGGCGAACACTTTAGGCGTGGTGTTTCTCACCGCCCGTCAACCCTTTCCTACGGTCGCGTAGGTCACATTCCAAGGTGAATGATGGGCCGATGTGGCAGACGATTCGAAGAATGACAGCAGAGCAGTGATCGGGTCGTACGTGGCGGTGGGGGACAGCTTCACCGAGGGCGTCGGTGACCCCGGCCCCGACGGGGCGTTCGTCGGCTGGGCCGACCGGTTCGCCGTACTGCTCGCCGACCGGCGCCCCGAGGGCGACTTCACGTACACGAACCTCGCCGTACGCGGCAGGCTGCTCGACCAGATCGTGGCCGAGCAGGTGCCGCGGGCCGTCGAACTCGCGCCGGACCTGGTCTCGTTCTGCGCCGGCGGCAACGACATCATCCGGCCGGGCACCGACCCCGACGAGGTGGCCGAGCGGTTCGAGCGCGCGGTGGCCGCGCTGACCGCCGTCGCGGGCACCGTGCTGGTGACGACCGGGTTCGACACCCGCGGGGTGCCCGTCCTCAAGCACCTGCGCGGCAAGATCGCCACGTACAACGGACACGTCCGTGCCGTCGCAGACCGCTACGGCTGCCCCGTGCTCGACCTGTGGTCGCTGCGCACCGTCCAGGACCGCAGGGCCTGGGACGCGGACCGGCTGCACCTGTCGCCGGAGGGCCACACGCGCGTGGCACTGCGCGCGGGTCAGGTCCTCGGCCTGCCCGTCCCCGCCGACCCGGACCAGCCCTGGCCGCCGCTGCCGCCCCGCGGCACCCTGGACGTCCGGCGGGACGACGTGCACTGGGCCCGCGAGTACCTGGTGCCGTGGATCGGACGCCGGCTGCGCGGCGAGTCCTCGGGCGACCACGTGATCGCCAAGGGGACGCTGTCGCCGGACGACATCAAGACGCGGATCGCCGCGGTGGCCTGACAGGCCCTAGTCGCGGGACCCTGTCAGCGCCGCCCGGTCCAGGCCCAGCTCCCGGGCGAGCGCCTCGTCCGTCCACTCCTGGGCCCGGGCCCGGGGCACCGCACCCGCGTACGACGTCAGCTGCACGGCGAGCCCGTCGAGAAAGGCCGTCAGGCGCAGGGCGGCGCCCTCGGGGTCGGCGCACCGGAACTCCCCGGCGGCCACGCCCTCGGCGATCACCCCGGCGATCTCCGCCTTCCACTGCCGGTCCAGGTCCCGGGTGACCTCCCGCAGCGCGGGCTCGCGCAGCGCCGCCGCCCAGCCCTCGATCCACAGCCGCCAGCCCTTGGCCTGCCCGGTCGGGGCGTACCACCGCACGGCCGCCCGCAGCCGGCGCAGCGCCGATGTGCGCCGGCCGAGGAGCTTGCGCAGGCGCGCGAGATCGTCCTGCGCGGCGTGCGTGAACGCGGCGGCGACGAGCTTCTCCTTCGTCGAGAAGTGGTAGAGCACCAGTGCGTTGCTGACCCCCAGCGCGGCGGCCACGTCGGCGATCCGCAACGCCGCCACGCCCCGCGCCGATATCTGCTCCACGGCCGCACGCAGCAGCTCCTCGCGCCGCTGCGCCACACTCAACCGGACTCTCGCCACGTCCGTCACCCTATACAGGTGCCCGGACCTGCGGCGACAGCCGCCGGGCGGCTCAGTCCGCCGTCGCGGTGGCGGCCGCGTCAGTGGGCCTCGCACCGGGCACGTCGCACGAGTCCTTGAACCCCTGGCTGGTCAGATCGAGCGCCGCGTTGATGCGGGACCGCAGGTTCTCGACGGCGACCATGGCCGTCAGCTCCACGAACGCCGGCTCGCTCAGCGCCGTCCGCAGCCGCCCGGCGAGATCGTCACCGACCACCGGCGGCGTCGCCGTCATCGCCTCGGCGTACTCCATGACGTCCCGCTCCAGCGGCGTGTAGGCGTCGCTCTCCCGCCACACCGGCACGTCGTGGAGCTTGCGCCGGTCCATGCCGCGCTCGGCGTTCTCCCAGTATCCGAAGTCCATGCACCACGAGCAGCCGATCGAGGCGGCCGAGGCCATCACGGCGAGCGCCTTCAGGTCGGAGTCCAGCCTGTTCCACTTGGCGACGGACTGCTCGAAGCGCAGGTCGCCCCAGAGCACCCGCGGGTTGTGGGCGAGCGCCTTGCCCGGGTCGAGGACCTTGCCGTAGGTGCGCCGGGAGTACCACTCCATCACGCGGAAGAAGATCGTGCGGGGCGGGTCGAGCGATACGCGGGCCATGGGGGGCCACCTTCCTGTCCGTGGGTCGTGCCGTCCTGTTCCGGGCGCTCCTGCCGGGCGCCCTCACCGGTACGACGGACGGCGGGAACACGGATGTGACATCGGTCGTTCGAGTGACGTCGGACGAGAGTCGGACCGGGCGACAACCGATCGCCCGACCTACTTCACCTGGAGGCACCGTGGCCGGTTTCCGTTCCCCGAACCAGGGGCTCCGCCTGCCGCTGCCCGCGGCCTTCGGCGCGGACCCGAGCGGCGCTCGCCTGGCGCGCATCCGCCGATCGCCGAACTTCCGGGACGGCGTCTTCCAGAACCCCGGGGGCACCGCCCGGACCCGGCCCTCCGGCTCGGCCCGTGAGTTCGCCAAGATCTACTTCGACAAGGAGTCGCGGCTGAGCCGCGCGCCCCGGGGCACCGTCCCCGTGCACGCCACCACGCTCGCCGACCTCGCCCGGCCGCCCGCCACCGGTCTGCGTCTGACCTGGATGGGCCACTCCAGCGTGCTCGCCGAGATCGACGGGCAGCGCGTGCTCTTCGACCCCGTGTGGGGCGAGCGCTGCTCCCCGGTCCCCTTCGCCGGCCCCAAGCGCCTGCACCCGGTCCCGGTGCCGCTGGCGGCCCTGGGCCCGGTCGACGTCGTCGTCATCTCCCACGACCACTACGACCACCTGGACCTGCCCACCATCAAGGCGCTGGCCGGCACGGACACCGTGTTCGCGGTGCCGCTCGGGGTGGGCGCCCACCTGGAACACTGGGGCGTGTCCGCGGACCGTCTGCGCGAGCTGGACTGGCACGAGTCGACGCGCGTCGGCGGCCTCACGCTCACCGCCACTCCGGCCCGGCACTTCTGCGGGCGCGGCCTGCGCAACACCCAGCACACCCTGTGGGCGTCCTGGGTCGTGGCGGGCGACGAACACCGCGTCTACCACAGCGGGGACACGGGCTACTTCGACGGTTTCAAGGACATCGCCGCCGCGCACGGGCCCTTCGACGCGACGATGATCCAGCTCGGGGCCTACGCCGAGTTCTGGCCGGACATCCACATGACCCCCGAGGAGGGCGTACGCGCCCACCTCGACCTTCAGGGCGGCGCCCCGGGCGGCGTGCTGCTGCCGATCCACTGGGGGACGTTCAACCTCGCGCCGCACGCGTGGGCGGAGCCGGGGGAGTGGACCCTGGCCGCGGCCGAGGCGGTCGGGCAGCCGGTCGCCGTCCCGGTTCCGGGCCGGCCCTTCCAGCCTGGCGGAGAGCTGCCCACGCGGCCCTGGTGGCGGGACGTGTCCCGGCAGCTGAAGCGCGACTGGCCCCTTCCGCCGGTTCCCTCGGCGGTATCCCGTCAGGATCTCGGCCTCGTGGGGGAGGGCGGCTGAGCCCGGAGGCACCCCAACGAGTGACGTAGCCCCGGCCGTTGTCCCGGCGGCTGTGTGCGCGAACGGCCCGGCGAACCGTCGCCGGGCCGTTCGCGTTCCCCGGTTCCGGGTGGTTCGGCCGCCCCCATTGCCCCTGCCGACTCGACTCGCTCTGTTGACGAGGAATCACATCACTCCTCGGGGCTCGCAGCCGTGCCGGTTGCTCAACAGGCACGCGGATCGGGTGGTGTCATCGGGGTCGACCACGGGCAGCCGTCGACCACCGACAGCCGTCACTCTCGGTGACTGAATTTGATCGAGTCGGACCATTCTCCGGCGCTTCCGGAGCGGGTGCCCGACCGGCTTATCGGTCTGTCGTACGAGGGCTCATACCAGAGCGGGACGTTGGCCGAGGGACTTTGGCAACTGCCCATCGCACTTGATGCTCAGACGACTACTGTCAGTGTCCGTCGGGCGACGTAGGTCGCCTGTCCGCGTGCCGTCCGTCCGACGCGCGCACCCCAGGCCCGACGGACCAACGGACCAGTACGAGGACCCCGATGTCTCACCTCCGCGCCCCGGCCGCGCGAGCAGACCGCCGCGAGGGCGGGCGGCACGGCCGGCCGGCCTCCCGCACCGCCCCCGCGCTTCCCGAGACCGACATACGGTCCGGGCTTCTGCGTCTCGCCGTACTGCCGCCCGTCGCGGTAGCCCTCAGCGCCTGCGCGGTTGTCCTGTTCACCGTCCGGTCCACCGGCGTCCGGCCCGGCCTCGTCCTGTGGGCCGTGCTCGCGGGGGCGGTCTCGGTGACCGTCGCGGCCGTCGTCATCGCCGCCGTCGCCGCCGACCGCGCAGCCCGCTCCGTGCAGGATCGGGTCGGTGCCCTGCGCCGCAGCACCGCACGTCACGAGGGCGATCTGCGTGCCGTCGTCGAGGCGTTGCGCCGCGGGGAGACCCCGCCCCAGCGCAAGCCGCGCGGTGGACCGCCGGACGACGCCGACGACTTCGAACTGCTCGCCGCCGACCTCTCCCGCGCCCACGACGGCGCCGTCACCGCCGTCGTCCGCGCGGCGCAGCTCTCCAGCCAGGCGGGCAGCGAGCAGAAGCTCGAGGTCTTCGTCAACCTCGCCCGGCGCCTGCAGTCCCTGGTGCACCGGGAGATCTCCATCCTGGACGAGCTGGAGAACGAGATCGAGGATCCCGACCTCCTCAAGGGCCTCTTCCACGTCGACCACCTCGCCACCCGCATCCGCCGCCACGCCGAGAACCTCGCCGTGCTCGGCGGCGCCGTCTCCCGCCGGCAGTGGAGCAACCCGGTGGACATGACCGAGGTGCTGCGCTCCGCCATCGCCGAGGTCGAGCAGTACTCCCGGGTCCGGCTGGTCCCCCCGATCGACGGGACCCTGCGCGGCCACGCCGTCGCGGACGTCATCCACCTGCTGGCCGAACTCGTCGAGAACGCCACCCTGTTCTCCGCCCCGCAGACCCAGGTGCTGATGCGGGCCAACCTCGTCACCTCGGGCCTCGCCGTGGAGGTCGAGGACCGCGGGCTCGGCATGCCCGTCGCCGAACAGAGCCGGATGAACGCCTTGCTCGCCGACCCCGACCAGGTCAACGTCGCCCGCCTGCTCGCGGACGGACGCATCGGGCTGTACGTCGTCTCCCAGCTCGCCAAGCGGCACGGCATCACCGTCCGCCTGCAGACCAACATCTACGGCGGTGTCCAGGCCGTACTGGTCGTGCCGCAGGCCCTGTTGGGCGCGGAGCCGGGCGTACTGCCCGGGGATGCGGCCCGGCCGGCGGAGGACACCGGGACGGAGCCGGTACCCGTGCCGCCGTCCCGGCAGCAGCCGCGGCCCGTGGCCCCGGTGCGGCAGGCGCCCGTCGGTCCGGGCTCCGTCGCGCCCGGCTCGACCGCACCGGTCCCCGCCGTACCCGGTCCGGCCCTACCCGGTCCGTCCCTACTCGGTCCGCCCGTACCCGGGTCAGCCGCCCCCGGCCCCGCGGTACCCGGCTCGGCAACCCCCGCACCCGCACCCGGTTCGGGTCCCGCCGTGCCCGCCCCCGACGCGTCGCCCGGTGCCCACGAGGCGGGCAGGGGCGAGCCCGTGCCACTGCCCGTGCGTGGCGCCCGCGGTGACCGGCCCACCCCGGCCGCCGCCGTGCCCGGGGTCCGGCCCGCCGACCGGGGCGTCATCGCCGAGCACGCGGCCACCCCGCCGGCCCCGCGCCACAGCGCGGTGCGCGGCACCATGGGCAAGCCCCAACTGCCCCGCCGCCGCGCCCAGGAGCACATCGCGCCGCAGCTGCGCGGCGGTCCCGCACCGCGCCAGGAACCCGAGCAGTACGCCGGTCACGACCCCGGCCTGATGGCGGCCTTCCAACGTGGCATCGGCCTCGCGGAGGCACAGCAGCGCATGGAACCGACCGCCACCGAGCCTGCTCCCCCGAGGCCGCTCTCCGTGCAACCGCCCCGCACGGACCCGCCCCCCACGGAACCGGCCCCCATGGAGCCCACCCGCAGGGACCCGGCCGGATGACGACCTCCCCCACGACAACTCCCAGCCCGTTCCCCACAACCAGACCCACCACCAGCACGCCCATCACCACCCGCACCTCCACCACCCCCCACGCCACCACCACTCCCACCACCAGCGCTCCCGCAGACCTTCGTACCCCAAGGAGTCGATCCACCATGGCGAGCGATGCGCCGACCGGCCAAGTGTCCGACCTCGACTGGCTGATGAGCGGCCTCGTCCAGCGCGTACCGCACACGACCAGCGCCGTGCTCCTGTCCGCCGACGGACTGGTGAAGTCGGTCCACGGACTGGACGCGGACAGCGCCGACCACATGGCGGCCCTGGCCTCCGGCCTGTACTCCCTCGGCCGCAGCGCCGGCGTCCGCTTCGGCGACGGCGGCGACGTACGGCAGGTCGTCGTCGAACTCGACTCGACCCTGCTCTTCGTCACCACCGCCGGTTCCGGCACCTGCCTCGCCGTACTGGCCGGCCGCGAGGCCGACGCGGCCGTCCTCGGCTACGAGATGGCGATGCTGGTCAAGAGCGTCCGCCCCTACCTGGTCACCGCTCCCCGGCAGCACGCCGTCGAACCACCGGCGATGAGGCCTTGAGGGTGGCCGCGGCCGGCGACGGGCCCTGGCTCGACGACGCGGCCGGACGGCTGGTGCGCCCCTTCACCGTGAGCAACGGCCGTACCCGGCCCACCGTCGCGCTCGACCTGATGTCCCAGGTGATGGCCACGGGGGCGACCCCCCTGGGCTATCTCGGTCCCGAGCACGCGCAGGCACTCGACCTGTGCCGGGCGCCCCTCCCGGTCGCCGAGCTCGCCGCACATCTGAGGCTTCCGGTGGCAGTCACCAAGGTGCTGCTGTCGGACCTCGTCGACTGCGGCGCGCTGACCACCAAACCACCCGCCGCGTTCCACCACGACCCCACGGACCGGGCCCTTCTGGAGGCAGTGCTCGATGGACTACGACGACAGCTCTGACTACGGCCGCGGACCCGTCCCGGGATCCGGCCACGACACCACCGACCCCTTTCCCACCGCGCTGAAGATCCTGGTGGCGGGCGGTTTCGGAGTGGGCAAGACCACCTTCGTGGGCGCGGTCAGCGAGATCGCCCCGCTGAGCACGGAGGAACTGCTCACCACGGTCAGCGCCAGAACCGACAACCTCGACGGGATCGAGAACAAACTCGAGACGACCGTGGCCATGGACTTCGGCCGCATCACCCTCGATCCCGAACACGTGCTGTACCTCTTCGGGACGCCCGGCCAGGAACGCTTCTGGTTCATGTGGGACGAACTGTGCGAGGGCGCGCTCGGCGCCGTGATCATCGCCGACACCCGGCGACTCGACGAGTCCTTCGCCGCCGTCGACTTCTTCGAGGAGCGCGGGCTCGGCTTCATCGTCGCGATCAACGAGTTCGACGGCGCCCACCGCTACGACCCCGAGGAAGTGCGCGCCGCGATGGACCTCCATC
Source organism: Streptomyces mutabilis (assembly GCF_046628145.1). Lineage (NCBI taxonomy): Bacteria > Bacillati > Actinomycetota > Actinomycetes > Kitasatosporales > Streptomycetaceae > Streptomyces > Streptomyces mutabilis. Next base: position 6,827,888 of record NZ_CP176874.1, read on the forward strand.
CCGGTGTCCCCATCGTGCGCTGCGACGCCCGGATCTCGAGTTCCGGCGTACAGACCCTGCTGGCCCTCGTACGTCACCTCATCGACCACACCCCGGCCCCCACCACGGGGTACGGAGCCGGAGCCCGCCCATGAGCTATGACCCGCCGCGCCCGGTCGGACGCCTGCTGCTCACCCCCGAGGACCGGGAGGCCCCCGCCCGGGTGCGACGGCTGCGCCGGCTCGGTCTGGCGGAACGCCCTGACCCGGCCCTCGACACGTTCGCCGCCCACCTCGCCCACCTCGCCGAGGCGCCGTACGCGATGGTCAACTTCCTGGTCGAGGGCGGGCAGTTCTTCGCGGGCCTGCGGGTGCCCGAGATCCCGCCGGTGACGCGCGGGGACGGCACCAGCCCCGAGTTCGGCCGGGTCCAGCCCCGCGACCACGGCTTCTGTCCCCACGTGGTGGTCCGGCGCAAGGCGCTGGTCCTGGAGGACGTGCGCGACTACCCGCGCTTCGCGGGCAACCCGGTGGTCGACGCCTTCGGCATCCGCTCCTACCTCGGCGCCCCGCTCATCGACAGCACGGGCACGGTGCTGGGCACGGTCGCCGCGTCCGACGTGCGGCCCCGCACCTGGGGGACGGCGGGCCTGGCCACGATCAAGTCGGCGGCGGCCGACCTCGTGCGGCGCATCGAACGCAGCGCGGAGGACGGGCTGCCGCTGTGAATCGCAGGGCGACCGGGCACCCGGGGCGGGCGGCGTGAAGGAAAGCTGCGGCCGGGCTTAAGAAAGGCTCGATGGACGGGGACGGTGTCGTACGGCAGATTGCTGTGCGATTCCCCTCCCATCCCGGACGCGGGCGGCTTCGGCATGCCCGGCGCCGGGACCTCATCCCCGTCAGGAGCCGTAGCGTTGAAGGCGCTGGTCAAGGAGAAGGCGGAGCCCGGACTGTGGCTCGCGGACGTGCCCGAGCCCGCCGTCGGACCCGGTGACGTACTCATCAAGGTGCTGCGCACCGGTATCTGCGGCACCGACCTGCACATCCGGGCCTGGGACGGCTGGGCGCAGCAGGCCGTGCGCGCCCCGCTCGTCCTCGGCCACGAGTTCGTCGGCGAGGTCGTCGGGACCGGCCGCGACGTCACCGACGTCAAGACCGGCGACCGGGTCAGCGGTGAGGGCCACCTCGTCTGCGGGAAGTGCCGCAACTGCCTGGCCGGACGGCGCCACCTGTGCCGCGCCACCGTCGGCCTCGGCGTCGGCCGGGACGGCGCGTTCGCCGAGTACGTCGCCCTGCCCGCGTCCAACGTGTGGGTGCACCGCGTCCCCGTCGACCTCGACGTCGCCGCGATCTTCGACCCCTTCGGCAACGCCGTGCACACCGCCCTGTCCTTCCCGCTGGTCGGCGAGGACGTCCTGATCACCGGCGCCGGCCCCATCGGCCTGATGGCCGCCGCCGTGGCCCGGCACGCCGGCGCCCGCAACGTCATGATCACCGACGTGAGCCAGGAACGTCTCGACCTCGCCCTCAAGGTGGGCGTGAGCCTCGCCCTCGACGTCTCCAAGGCGTCCATCGCCGACGGACAGCGCGAACTGGGCCTGCGCGAGGGCTTCGACATCGGCCTGGAGATGTCCGGCCGCCCGGAGGCCATGCGCGACATGATCGCCAACATGACGCACGGCGGCCGGATCGCGATGCTCGGCCTGCCCGCCGAGGAGTTCCCGGTCGACTGGGCCCGCATCGTCACCTCGATGATCACCGTCAAGGGCATCTACGGCCGCGAGATGTTCGAGACCTGGTACGCCATGTCGGTGCTGCTCGAAGGCGGCCTCGACCTCGCCCCCGTCATCACCGGCCGCTACAGCCACCGCGACCACGAGGCCGCCTTCGCCGACGCCGCGAGCGGCAAGGGCGGCAAGGTGATCCTCGACTGGACCGCGTAGGACGTCCGCGCAGGACGACCGCCCACCACGTACGTACTCCTAGGAGCTTCCCGATGTTCGACTCCGTGCGCGACGACCTGCGCGCCACCCTCGACGAGATCCGCGCCGCCGGCCTGCACAAGCCCGAGCGCGTCATCGGCACCCCGCAGTCCGCGACCGTCAACGTCACCGCCGGCGGGCGCCCCGGCGAGGTCCTCAACTTCTGCGCCAACAACTACCTCGGCCTCGCCGACCACCCCGAGGTGGTCGCCGCCGCCCACGAGGCGCTGGACCGCTGGGGCTACGGCATGGCCTCCGTGCGTTTCATCTGCGGCACCCAGGAGGTGCACAAGGAACTGGAGGCCCGGCTCTCCGCGTTCCTCGGCCAGGAGGACACGATCCTCTACTCCTCCTGCTTCGACGCCAACGGCGGCGTCTTCGAGACCCTCCTCGGCCCCGAGGACGCGGTGATCTCCGACGCCCTCAACCACGCCTCGATCATCGACGGCATCCGCCTCAGCAAGGCCAGGCGCTTCCGCTACGCCAACCGCGACCTGGCCGACCTGGAGACCCAGCTCAAGGCCGCCGGCGACGCCCGCCGCAAGCTGATCGTCACGGACGGCGTCTTCTCCATGGACGGCTACGTCGCCCCGCTCGCCGAGATCTGCGACCTGGCCGACCGCTACGACGCAATGGTGATGGTCGACGACTCGCACGCCGTCGGCTTCGTCGGCCCCGGCGGACGCGGCACCCCCGAACTGCACGGCGTCATGGACCGCGTCGACATCATCACCGGCACCCTCGGCAAGGCCCTCGGCGGCGCCTCCGGCGGTTACGTCGCCGCCCGCGCCGAGATCGTCGCCCTGCTGCGCCAGCGCTCGCGGCCCTACCTCTTCTCCAACACCCTCGCCCCGGTGATCGCCGCCGCCTCCCTCAAGGTGCTCGACCTGCTGGAGTCGGCCGACGACCTGCGGGTGCGGCTCGCCGAGAACACCGCCCTGTTCCGCCGCCGGATGACCGAGGAGGGCTTCGACATCCTCCCCGGCGACCACGCCATCGCACCCGTCATGATCGGCGACGCGTCGCGGGCCGGCCGCATGGCGGAACTGCTCCTGGAGCGCGGCGTCTACGTGATCGGCTTCTCCTACCCGGTCGTGCCGCAGGGCCAGGCCCGCATCCGCGTGCAGCTGTCCGCCGCCCACTCCACCGAGGACGTGCACCGCGCGGTGGACGCCTTCGTGGCGGCGCGGGCGGAGCTGGACGCCTGACGCGTGCGTGACCTGCGCACACGGGTGAGAGAATCGATGCCGTGATCGAAGCGCGGCGGCTGCACATCCTCCGGGCGGTGGCGGACCACCGCACCGTGACGGCCGCTGCCGCCGCGCTCTACCTCACCCCGTCGGCGGTCTCCCAGCAGCTCGCCGCCCTGGAGCAGGAGACCGGGCACCGCCTGGTCGAGCGCGGCGCCAAGGGCGTACGGCTGACCCCGGCCGGCGAAATCCTGCTCAGCCACACCAACGCCGTCCTCGCCCAGCTGGAACGGGCCGAGGCCGAGCTGGCCGCGTACAGCTCGGGGCAGGCCGGCACGGTCACGGTCGCCTCCTTCGCGACCGGCATCGCCCTGGTCGTCGCGCCCGCGCTGGCCCGCCTCGCCGAGTCGGCGCCCGGCATCCGCATCCGCGTGCAGGACGCGGAGGGCGACGCCAGTCTGCCGATGGTCCTGGACCGGCAGGTCGACGTGGCGGTCGCCGTCGAGTACCGGGGGGCGCCGCCCGCCGACGACCCCCGCCTGACCCACGTCCCGCTCTACGCCGAGCCCTTCGACGCGGTCGTCCCGCTCGCCCACCGGCTCGCCGACGCCGCCGAGGTCCCGCTCGCCGAGCTGGCCAAGGACTCCTGGATCGGCCCCTACCCGGGCAACCCTTGCCACGACGTCGTGGTCCTGGCCTGCGAGAACGCCGGTTTCCAGCCCCGCATGGAGCACTCCTCGGACGACTTCCGCGCGGTGGTGTCCCTCGCCGCAGCCGACGTCGGGGTGGCCCTCGTCCCGCGCTCGGCGCTGCACGGCACCGACCTGACCGGCGTGGTCGTCCGCCCGGTCGACGGCGTCGCGCCGACCCGCCGCGTCTTCGCGGCCGTACGCCGGGGCGCCGAGGAGCACCCGCTGATCCGCCCCGTGCTGGACGCGCTCGACGAGGCGGCGCGGGCGTGAGGCTTCCGTAACACGGGCGTCTCTTATCCGGGATAGCTTCCCGGATGTGAGAGACGACGGAGACTCCGTGGACGCCCGCCTCGCCGCCAGGCTGGCCGAACTGCGTACCGAACACGGCTGGTCCCTGGAAGAGCTGGCCGAACGCAGCGGGGTGAGCAGGTCCACCCTGTCGAGGGCCGAGCGGGCGGAGACCAGCCCCACCGCCGCCGTGCTGAACCGTTTGTGCGCGGTCTACGGGCGCACCATGTCCCGGCTGCTCGGCGAGGTCGAGGCGGAACCCGCGCTGCTGGTACGGGCCGCCGAGCAGCCCGTGTGGGAGGACGGGTCCGCCGGGTTCGTACGCCGCTCGGTGTCCCCCCCCCCGCACCCGGGGCTGCGCGGCGAACTGGTCGAGGGCCGGCTCGCCGCCGGCGCCGACATCGCCTACGACCGGCCGCCCGTGCCGGGCCTCGAACAGCACGTCTGGGTCCTGGAAGGGGCCCTGGAGATCACCACGCAGGGTGTCGAGCACAGCCTCGGCACCGGGGACTGCCTGCGGATGCGGGTGTGGGGTCCGACGCGCTTCCGGTGCGCCGGACCCGGAGACGTCCGCTACGCGCTGGCGGTGGTGCTGCCGTGATCGTGGACCGCGTCGACGAGCAGGGGCTGACGGCACTGCTGGACAGGTTGGCCGGCCTGCTGACCGACACCGTCGAGGGCGGGGCGTCCGTCGGCTTCCTCGCACCGCTGGGACACGCGGAGGCCGTCGCCTGGTGGCGCGGCCGGGCCGCCGACGTGGCCGCGGGCCGGCTCGCCGTGTGGGTCGCCAGGGACGGGGAGCGGGTGACCGGAACCGTGAGCCTGGCCCTGCCGGACAAACCCAACAGCCGCCACCGCGCGGAGCTGGTCAAGCTGATGGTCGCCCGGGAGGCACGCGGCCGAGGACTGGGCCGCGGGCTCCTGGCCACCGCCGAGGAGGCCGCCGCGGCGGCCGGCATCACCCTCCTCCACCTCGACACGGAGACGGGCAGCCCCGCCGAGCACCTCTACCGCTCCGCCGGCTGGACCCGGGCCGGGACGATCCCCGACTACGCCGCCGACCCGGGCGGCGAGCTGCGGCCGACGACGCTCTACTTCAAGCGGGTCTAAGCCCTCGCCGGCGCCGGGTGATTGTCAGTGGCGGCGGCTACGGTGCCTGACATGCCGGACGCAGAAGACGTACGCCGTATCGCCCTGTCCCTGCCGGACACGACGGAGAAGATCGCCTGGAGCATGCCCACGTTCCGGGTGGCGGGGAAGATGTTCGCCACGCTGCCCGAGGACGAGACCTCCATCGCGGTGCGCTGCCCCAAGGAGGAGCGCGACGAACTCGTGCTGGCCGAGCCGGAGAAGTTCTGGATCGCGGGCCACGAGGCGCAGTTCGCCTGGGTGCGGGCCCGCCTCGCGGCACTGGAGGGCGAGGACGAGCTGCGCGACATTCTCGCCGACTCCTGGCGCCAGGCGGCCCCGACCCGGCTGCTGGAGGCCCACCCTCGGCTGGGGCTGCCGTCCGGGCGGTCAGGGGGCTGAAAATCCCTCGGGCGTTGTCAGTGCCCCGTGGCATGATCCGGAGACGTGCGTGGCAGCCGGGGCCGGAGGGGGGCTCCGGCTGTCAGGAACACGACGCGCGGGGTGAGCAGGGGGCGCACGGGGCGGGGTCCGGCGGGAGCGGCCGGGGGAGGAGGGCGCGGGATGGCCGGGGCGCCGTCGCGGACCGGACAGGAGGGGACGGCACGTGCCGAGAAGGCGCGGGCCGTCTGGTCGCGGGACTTCGCGCTGTTCTTCACCGCCCGGGCGATCGCCCGGCTCGGGGACACCATGCTGCCGGTCGCGCTCGCCGCGGGCCTGCTCCTGCACGGGTACGGGGCGGGCGCGGTCGGCCTCGCCATGGCCGCGACCGCCGCCGCCTTCGCCGGCCTGGTCGTCTTCGGCGGAGTCCTCGCCGACCGCTTCAGCACCCGCAAGCTGATGATCGGCGCCGACCTGGTGCGGCTCGGCACCCAGGCCCTGGCCGCCGCGCTCTTCTTCTCCGGCCACGTCGTGCTGTGGCAGATCTGCGCCATCGGGTTCGTCAACGGCGTCGCGGGCGCCGTCTTCCAGCCCGGCGTCGCCAGCACCGTGCCCCGGCTCGCCTCCGACATCCAGGGCGCCAACGGCGCGATACGCGTCGCCGAGTCCGCCGCCCAATTGGCCGGCCCCGCGGTCGCCGGCCTCCTGGTCGGCTTCGCCTCGCCGGGCGGTGTCTTCGCCGCCCACGCCACCACGTACGCGGTCAGCGCCCTGTGCCTGCTGCTGCTCCGGCTGCCCCCGCTCGCGCCGGGCAGTCGCACCGCGGCCGGCCGTGGCTCCAAGGCGTTCCGCGCCGACCTGGTCGAGGGGTGGCGGGAGTTCCGCTCCCGTCAGTGGCTGTGGGGCGTCATCGCCGTCTGGTGCCTCTACATGATCGCCGTCTGGGGCCCGACCGTCCCCTTGGTGGCGACCGAGGTGGTGCGCGAACACGGCCCGCGCGCCTACGGCCTGGTCAACTCCGCCCTGGGCGCCGGCACCGTCGTCGGCGGGCTGCTCGCGCTGCGGCTGCGCCCTCGCCGCATGCTCCGCGCCGGGGCGATCGCCCTGGTCGGCTTCGCCGCGTTCCCCATGAGCGTCGGGGCCGGGCTCGGCGTACCGGCCATGGCGACCGGCGCCGCCGTCGCCGGGGCCGGGATGTCCTTCTGGGGCGTGATGTGGGCGACCAGCGTGCAGACCCAGGTCCCGCCGGACGTACTGAACCGCATCCACGCCTACGACGTGGCGGGGTCGCTGGCGATGATGCCCGTCGGCCAGGCCCTCGCCGGCCCCGCCGCCTCGGCCCTCGGCGCCGACCACGTGCTCCTCGTCGCCGGCGTGACGAGCTTCGGCGTGTGCGCCGCCCTGCTCCTGATATCGGCGGTACGCGGACTGGTGCGCGTCGACGTCGCCGCGTCGGCCTCCGGGCGGACGGCGGCGGCGCCGGAGCCGTCCCACGCGGAGAAGCGCTGACCGGACGTCCACGCTGGTGGGTCGTGGAGGGCCCCGGGCGGCCCCCTCCCGGAAAGCGATGCGCGACCACCGGCCCGAGTGCGGTATGGTTTTCCTGCACGTTCGGCCGGGGGAAACCCCAGGTCAGGCGGGCAACGGGACGTGGCGCAGCTTGGTAGCGCACTTGACTGGGGGTCAAGGGGTCGCAGGTTCAAATCCTGTCGTCCCGACTGGAGACAGTCGTTGATCGAGGGGCGGTTTCGGAGAGATCCGAAACCGCCCCTCGATTGTTCTCCCTGCGGCGTGCCTGGGCGCTCAGGCGAGATGCCCGATATATCACTGTCGGGTGTCCGCGCTCATCCTCTGCCACTTCGCGCTCGCGCTGTTTGCCGCGCCGCTGGTGAGGCGGTGCGGAACCCGTGCGTTCCTCGTGCTGGCCCTGCCGCCCGCGGCGGCCGCCGTCTGGGCGGCCACCCGGTGGAGCACGACGGCGGCGGGCGGCACCGACACCGTCGAGTGGGCCTGGATGCCGGCCTACCGCGTGGACTGGGCGCTGCGGCTGGACGCCCTGGCCGAACTCATGGTGCTGCTCGCCGCGGGAGTGGGCACCCTCGTCCTGGTCTACTGCGCCTCGTACTTCGACGACCGGTCGCGGCAACTGGGCAGGTTCGCCGGGAACCTCCTCGCCTTCGCCGGGGCGATGCTCGGGCTGGTCCTCGCCGACGACCTCATCCTGCTCTACATCTTCTGGGAACTGACGACCGTCTTCTCCTACCTCCTGATCGGCCAGACCAGCGACCACAAACGGAACCGGCGCAGCGCCCTGCAGGCCCTGACGGTCACCACCCTCGGCGGACTGACCATGCTCGTCGGCTTCCTGATCCTGGGGCACGAGGCCGGCACCTACCGGATCTCGGCGATCCTCGCCGACCCCCCGACCGCGTCCACGGCGCTGTCCACGGCGGTCGTGCTGATCCTCGTCGGCGCCCTCTCCAAGTCCGCGATCTGGCCGTTCAGCCTGTGGCTGCCCAACGCCATGGCCGCCCCCACCCCGGTCAGCGCCTACCTCCACGCCGCCGCCATGGTCAAGGCCGGCGTCTACCTCGTCGCCCGGCTCGCCCCCGCCTTCGCGGAGGTCACCCCCTGGCGGCCGCTGCTGCTCGTCCTGGGCTCCGCGACGATGCTGATGGGCGGCTGGCGGGCGCTGCGCCTCAACGACCTGAAACTCGTCCTCGCGTACGGCACCGTCAGCCAGCTCGGCTTCCTCACCGTCCTCGCCGGCGCGGGCCGCCACGACACCGGCCTCGCCGCCACCGCCATGATCCTCGGCCACGCCCTGTTCAAGGCCCCGCTCTTCCTGGTCACCGGGATCATCGACCACGCCACCGGCACCCGCGACCTGCGCCGACTCTCCGGGCTCGGGCGCCGAATGCCCGCCGTGTGCGCCGTGGCCGCGGTCGCCGGACTGTCCATGGCCGCGGTGCCACCCCTGCTCGGCTTCACCGCCAAGGAAGCCGCCTTCCAGTCCCTCCTGGACGGGAGCACCGCCGACCGCTGGGCGCTCGCCATGACCGTGGTCGGCTCGGCCCTGACCACCGCCTACACCCTGCGCTACCTGTGGGGCGCCTTCGCCCGCAAGCCCGGCACCCCCGACACGGAGGCCCACGCCGTCCCGCCGGCGTTCCTCGCGCCGCCCGCCGTGCTCGCCCTGGCCTGCCTCGTCCTCGGCCCCGGCACGCCCTGGCTCCAAGGGCTCCTCGGCACCTACGCCGCGCAGTTCCCCGTACCCGCGCACCCCTACCACCTGGCGCTGTGGCACGGGGCGGGCCTCGCCCTCGGCCTGTCCTGCGCGGCCTGGGCGGGCGGAGTGCTGCTCTTCCTCGCCGCGAGCCCCGTCCAGCGGGCCGGCCGGCTCCTCGCCTGGCGCTCCGCCGACCGGAACTTCGGACAACTGCTGCTCGCACTGGAACGCACCGCCCTGCAATGCACCGGTTTCGTGCAGCGCGGCTCGCTTTCGGTGTACCTGGTGACGACCATGAGCGTGGTCCTCGCCGGGCAGGTCGCCGTCCTGATCGAGGACGAACCGTGGACCTCGGTACCCGCCCCCCGGCTGTGGGACCACCCGGCCCAGGCCGGTGTCGCGCTGCTGACCTGCGCGGCCGCCCTGCTGTGCCTGGGCGTGCGGCGCCGGATGAAGGCCGTCGTGCTCGCCGGTCTCACCGGGTACGGCACCGCGCTGCTCTTCGTGGCGCAGGGCGCGCCCGACCTCGCGCTGACCCAGTTCTGCGTGGAGACCGTTTCGATGATCGTCTTCGTACTCGTGCTGCGCCGGATGCCGGTGCACTTCGAGGAGAACTACAGCCGGCGGCGGCGCGCGCTGCGGATGCCGGTGGCGCTCGCCGGCGGCGCCGCCGTCGCCTTCGTCGTCTGGATCATGGCGGGGCACCGCCGGGCCGACAGCGCCGGGGCGGCGATGGTCGAGGAGACCGCCCACCACGGTCTGAAGGACGTCGTCGCGACGATCCTCGTCGACCTGCGGGCCTGGGACACGATGGGGGAGTCCGCGGTGCTCGCCGCCGCCGCGATCGGCGTCACCAGCCTCATCTACCTGCACCGCCGTACCGACACCGCCGAGCAGCCGGTGCTGCCGCTGCCCGGGGACCACCCGCACGCCGGCCTGCGCACCGCCTGGCGGGCGACCCCGTACGAACTCGCGGGCCTGCCCAGCGGCGACGAGGGCGCGCCGGAGCGGACCTGGCTCGCGGCCAGTTCCACGCTCGCCCCGGAACGCCGGTCCGTCGTCCTGGAAGTGGTCGCGAGCCTCATCTTCCACCCCATCCTCGTCCTCTCCGTCTACCTGCTGATGTGCGCGGAGAACCTGCCGGGCGGCGGCTTCGTCGCCGGCCTGACCGCCGGCGTCGCCTTCATCGCCCGCTACCTCGCGGGCGGACGGCACGAACTCGCCGACGCCGTGCCCTTCAAGTCGGGCGTGTTCACCGGGCTCGGCCTGTTCCTGTCCACGGGGGTCGCGCTGGGGGGCCTCGCCGAGGGCACCGTGCTGCACGGCTGGACCTGGCACGGCCACCTGCCCGTGTGGGGCGACGCCCACATGTCCACCGCCGTCCTCTTCGACTGCGGCGTCTACCTCCTCGTGCTCGGCGTGGTCCTCGACATCCTGCGGGCCCTCGGCGCGCGCATCGACCGGCAGATCGAACGGGCCGCCGACCGGCGCGGCCGACGCGGTGAGGCGGGTCCCGCATGACCGTGAGCCTCGCCCTCCTGGTGGCCGCCGCCGTCCTCAGCGCCGTCGGTGCCAGCCTGCTGCTGACCCGGTCCCTGACGCGGATCCTGCTCGGCGCGGTCGTCCTCGGCAACGGCGTCAACCTGCTGGTCCTCGCCTCGACGGGCAGCGCGGGCGACGCGCCGCTGCTCTATGCGAAGGTCATCCGCAACCGCGTCACCGACCCGCTGCCCCAGGCCATCGCCCTCACCGCGATCGTCATCACCCTCGCCACCACCGCGTTCCTGCTCGCCATGGCCTACCGCAGCCACCAGGTCACCGGGTCCGACGAGATCAGCGACGACACCGAGGACCGGCTGGTCGCCCTGCGCGCCGAGTTCCTCGACCGGCGCGGCGAACTGCGGGACCGCTACCGCGAGGCGCGCGCCGAGCACGGCACCGACCCCGAACTGAGCGCCCGCTACCGCGCCGCCCGCAGACGGCTGCGCCGACGGGTCCGCGAGGAACGCGCCTACCAGGCCCGCGCCAACGACGTCTCCGGCAACCTCTGGAACGACATCCTCGGCGCCGACCCGGAGGACTACCGCGAGGGACTGGAACTGGGCTCGACCGACGCGGCGGGCCGCCCGGGACCGGCGCCGGCCCGCGTCGCGGGGCCCTCCAACGACCCCGAGGAGTCCGGCAGCGAACCCGACTCCCGCCCCGGCGAGGACTCCTGCCACCCGTCGCCCGACCAGCCCGACGACCCCGAGGGCGCCGGCACGGAAGGAACCAGGTGAACGCGCTCGTCCCCCTCCCCGTCCTGCTGCCCCTGTGCGTCACGGGTTTGAAGCTCGCCATCGGCCCAAGGCTCCAGCGGTTCCAGCGCTTCATCACCCTCGCCGTGCTCGGCGCGGTCCTCGTGCTGTCCGTGCTCCTCATGGTGGCCGCCGACCGCCACGGCCCGCTCACCGTGCACCTCGGCGACTTCGCGCCGCCGATCGGCATCACCCTCGTCGCCGACCGGCTCGCGGGCCTGATGCTCACCGTGTCCAGCGCCGTCACCCTGCTCGTCAACCTGTACTCGCTCGGCCAGGGCATGGCCGACCGCGACGACCAGACGCCGGTCGGCGTCTTCCACCCCGCCTACCTCATCCTCGTGGCCGGCGTCTCCTGCACCTTCCTGGCCGGAGACCTCGTCAACCTCTACGTCGGCTTCGAGATCATGCTCGTCGCGAGCTTCGTCCTGCTCACCATCGGCGGCACCGCGACCCGTATCCGGGCCGGATCGACGTACGTGATCATCTCGCTGTTCTCCTCGGTGCTCTTCCTCGTCGCCATCGCCATGACGTACTCGGTCGCGGGGACCGTCAACTTCGCCCAGCTCGCGGTGCGGCTGCAGGAAGTCCCGCTCGGGGTGCGCACCCTGCTTGAGGCCATGCTGCTGACGGTCTTCGCGATCAAGGCGGCGGTGTTCCCGCTCGCGGCCTGGCTGCCCGACTCCTACCCGACCGCGCCCGCACCGGTCACCGCGGTCTTCGCCGGCCTGCTGACCAAGGTCGGCGTGTACTCGATGCTGCGCACCCAGACCCTGCTCTTCCCCGGCCACCGCCTCGGCGACGTGCTGATGCTCGCCGCGCTCGCCTCCATGGTCGTCGGCATCCTCGGCGCGGTCGCCCAGACCGACCTGAAGCGGGTGCTGTCCTTCACCCTCATCAGCCACATCGGCTACATGGTCTTCGGGATCGCGCTCGCCGGGCGCGGTTCGATCGGCGGGGCGATCGTGTACGTGGCCCACCACATCACCGTGCAGACCACGCTCTTCCTCGTCGCAGGGCTCATCGAACGGCGCGACGGCACCACGGAACTCACCCGTCTCGGCGGCCTGGCGAAGACCGCGCCGCTGCTCTCCGTGCTGTTCTTCGTGCCCGCCATGAACCTGGCGGGCATCCCGCCGCTGTCCGGGTTCATCGGCAAGCTCGGCCTGATGCGGGCGGGCGTCGACAACGGCGGCGGCTGGGCCTGGGCGCTGGTCGCCGGGTCCGCCGCCACCAGCCTGCTCACCCTCTACGTGATGGCGAAGGTCTGGAACCTCGCGTTCTGGCGCGACGCGCCGCCGGGGACCGAGGGCGAGGGCGTGGTGCTGGAGTCCGCCGGCGACGAGCCGGGCGACGAGTCCGGCGACGACGTGGACGGCGGCGACGAGGACGGCGGGGCGACCGGCTCCGGGGGCGGCCTGCCGGTACCGGCGGGCGCCGTGGTCTCCGCCGGCTTCCTGGGACAGTCCATCACGACCACCAAGCGGCTGCCCTGGCCGATGCTGGTGGCGACCGGCGCCGCCGTCGCCCTCGGTCTGCTCTACACCGTGCTCGGCGGCCCCCTCACCACCTTCACCGACGCGGCCGCCGCCGAACTCCTCGCCCGTACCCCCTACATCGAGGCGGTGCTCGGCCGATGAGCAACCTCTACCGCGACCGTTCCCCCTACAGCTGGTCGTTCCGTATCGGCGGCGGCAGACGCGTTCTCGACCTGCCGCTCATCGCCTGGCTCACGGTCATCTGGATCCTGCTGTGGGGCACCCTGTCCTGGGCCAACCTCGTCAACGGCGTCATCGTCGCCGTGTGCCTGTGCCTCGCCTTCCCGCTGCCCGCCGTCGACCTCGGCCTGCGACTGCGCCCGCTGGGCATCCTGCGGCTGGCGGCCTACCTGCTGTACGACATGTTCTCCTCCAGCGTCGAGGTCACCCGGCAGATCTTCGCCGAGGGCCCCTACCACGCCGCGGTCGTCGCCGTCCCGCTGCGGGTGCGCAGCGACCTCATGCTCACGGCCACCGCCGTCGCCGTCTCCAACGTCCCCGGCGGCTCGGTGATCGAGGTGCGCCGGTCGACGGCGACCGTGTTCCTGCACGTCCTCGACGCCGACGACCCCGGCGAGATCGAGAGCGCCCAGCGGTCGGTGTGGCGCATGGAGGAACTCGTCGCCCGCGCCTTCGGCACCGCCGAGGACATCGCCCACGTCACCCGACCCGTACCGGAAGGGAACCCCTCACCGTGACCACCCTGCACGACGTCGAAGAGGCCATGCTGGTCGCGTCGCTGGCGATGATCCTCGTCGCCGGCGCCCTGCTGCTGTACCGCATCTGGTACGGGCCCTCGATGCTGGACCGCGCGGTCGCCCTGGACGTGGCGGCGGCGCTCATCATCGCCGGCATCGCCGTCAAGGCCGCCCACGACGGCGACTCCTTCTACTTCCCCGTGCTGCTGGTGCTCGCCTTCCTCGGCTTCACGGGCTCGGTGGGCATCGCCCGGTTCATCGCCGTACGCGACCGGCCCTCCGTGCGGGCGGACGGCACGCAGGACCACCGGTGAGCGCCTGGGCCGAGGCGGCCGACCTGGTGGGGGCGGTCCTCCTGCTCCTCGGCTGCCTGCAGTGCCTGCTCGGTGTGATCGGGATGCTCCGTTTCCCCGACGTGCTCTCCCGCAGCCACGCCGCCACCAAACCGCAGACCCTCGGGATGCTCCTCGTCCTCGTCGGGGTGGCGGTGCGGCTGCGCCAGGGCATCGATCTGGGCACCCTCGCGCTCATCGTCTTCTTCCAGTTCCTCACCAGCCCGGTCGCCTCCCACCTGGTGGCCCGCTCGGCCTACCGCACCGGCCAGACGGGCTCCCGGGGCCTGCTCCGGGACGACCTGGACCCGCAGTTGAGCGACGGCGAACGGCAAGGGGAGTAACTCCACGGGACCCCTGCCGCTCACCGGGGGGGTCAGATCACGCAGCCCACGTGCGCCAGCGCCTGCTTGAGCAGCACCCCGTGTCCGCCCGGCATCTCGCTCTGCACCGCCTCGGACAGGGCCTCACGCGGGTCGAACCAGACCAGGTCCAGCGCGTCCTGCCGGGGCCGGCAGTCGCCGGTCACCGGCACCACGTAGGCCAGGGAGACGGCGTGCTGCCGCGGATCGTGGTACGGCGTGACGCCGTGCGTGGGGAAGTACTCGGCCACCGTGAACGGCTGGAGCGAGGCCGGTACCCGGGGCAGCGCCACCGGGCCGAGGTCCTTCTCCAGGTGACGCAGCAGCGCGTCCCGGACCCGCTCGTGGTGCAGCACCCGCCCGGAGACCAGCGTCCGGCTGACCGTCCCGTCGGGCCCGATGCGCAGGAGCAGGCCCACGCTGGTGACTTCGCCGCTGTCGTCGACGCGCACGGGCACGGCCTCGACGTACAGGATCGGCATGCGGGCGCGCGTCATCTCCAGTTCGTCGGTCGTCAGCCAGCCCGGCGTGGTCTCGGTCATGTCAGACATCGCTTGATCATACTTTCAGCCGTTCCTGCCTCCCGGGCGGCGCTCCGGGACTGTGATGGGCGCCACGGCGCTCAGCCGTCGTCCGGCGCCTCGTCCCGCGGACCGCCCGGCAGCCGCCGGCAGGCAGGCCGAGCGGCACCGGCCGGGCCCGCGGTGCGGATCCGCAGTCCGAGCGGCCGGGCCACGGCCCGGACCGTCCGCCGCACCGGCACGCGGCGAGGGGCCGCCGCCGGCGGGCCGAGCGCGCCCGTCGCGCACGGCGGCACGACGCCGTGCGGGTCCCGCCCGGACCGCTCCCCGCTCGGCGCGGGGGTCCGCTCGACCTCACCCGGACGTCCGCCGGGAACGGGGCCGCTCTCGCTCACGTCTCGGCTCCTTCGCGTGCGCCGTCCGCCGCACATCATTGTGCCGTCCGGTGATCACGCTGTCCGGGATTCGCCGCAGACGCCGAGAGCCTGTGCGGGTGTTTCAGTCCAGGTTGGTGGGCTGCGGGGACGGCGTTCCGCCGTCGAGGACGGTCCGCAGCCGCTCGGTGCCCTGGCGCGCTCCCTGTTGCACCGAGGTGATCTCACGGCCGTCCAGGCCACCACCCGTGACGGCGACGGCGGAGCTGCCGACGCGTACGGCGGCGATGTCCAGGGTGAGCGTGGCCGGGTTGTCGGCGGCGGTGCCCCGCACGGTCACGTGCAGCCCCTCGCGGGCGTCACCCACGTCGGGCACCGACGCCTCGGTCACCTGGACGGTGCGCTTCTCGCCCGCGGAATCCGTCGCGGTGAACTGGTCGCAGTCGACCGGCAGGGAGTCCATCCACTTCAGGGCGTCGTCCAGGGCCGCACGGTCGTAGGCCGCGACCTGCTCCAGCAGACGGGAGTCGCCCTGTTCGAAGCCGGCGAGCGCCGACGCCCCCGACGGCTTGCCCAGCAGGTCCTGGCTGTAGAGGCGGTCGAGCAAGCGCTGGCACTCGGCCAAGCGCGTCACCGTGCCGGGCCCGTCACCAGCGCACGCGGCCGTCCGGGTGACCCGCCGTCGAAGGGAGCGGTCACCGGGCGTGGGCGAGGGCGTCCCGGGCGACTTCCTCGTCCACCGATGCGCGCACCAGCGCGGCCGCCAGGACGGCGGGCTCCGTCCGGCCCGCGAGTTCCAGGAGCCGGTCGGGGTCCTTGGGCAGGCCGAGGCGTTCCGCGCCCTGGAGGGCCTTGCGGTCCAGGTACGGAGCGGTCTGCGGCCACACGCGCTGAACCTCGCGCAGGAAGATGTCCGCGCCGGTGGGCCCCACCCCCGGGAACTCCTGGAGCAGCCGCCGCACCTCGGGAACCTTGTCGTCCGCCTCCTTCCGCAGCCGGCGCAGATCCCCGCCCCACCGCTCGCTGAGCAGTTCCGCCGCCTCGCCGAGCTGCGTGGCGGTGCGCTCGTCGTAACGCCGGTAGCCGCCCCGGCCGAGCGCGTCGACCCGCTCCTGCCAGTCCGCGCCGGCCATGCGCCGGGGGTCGCTGAGTCCCGCCTCCTGGAGTGTGCGGGCGGTGGCCACGGCGACGGAGCCGCGGATACGGGCGCTGAGCAGGTGGGCGAGGACCAGCAGCCGGTACAGCGGCTGCGGGGTGTCCTTCAGCCCGATGCCCGCCTCCTCGGCGTATGTCTGCCCGTGCGCGTCGACGAGTTCCCGTACGACGCGCTCCTGGTCCCGGCTCACGGCTACGGCTTCAGGGGGTCGTGCCCGACCGTCATGAGCCGGTGCCTGAGCCGGCTGTCCTCGGCCCGCGGTTCGTTCTCCAGGTCGGCCTGCGACGTCACGGTGTCCACCACCTTGCGCATCGCACGCAGGTCGTCCTCGGTCAGGTCCGTGCGCCGCTTCTGCAGGATCGCCAGGACGTGCTGACCGAGCGGCGGACCTGCGTCGTTGGGCAGCGGTTCGGTCAGCTCGCCGGAGTCGCGCACCCGGAGCCAGTCCGCGAGCTCCGCGGAGGTCATGTTCACCACGCGGTGGAAGTCCTCCCACAGCGCGTCGAGTTCGAGGGCGTCGGCCATGAGGTGCCCCTCTTTTGGTCGGTCGTACATGCGGTACGCGCGCATCGTCTCGCTCGTGCCTGCGACGCACCGCGCGGTCGTACGGAGCAGGGCACGGTCTCTCCCTCTCCGTGCGGGCGCGGGTGCCCATGGGGCACCGGGGCAAACGCCCCGGTGGGCGGCGCGGCGGGTGCCCCGCCGGACCCGGCCGGGGACGCGCCGGAGGACATGACGAAGGGCCCCGGCCATGCTCGGCCGAAGTCCCCGGACGATCAGCGGGCGAGCACACCGTCCAGGAAGCGCGTGACGTCCGCGAACACCTCCTCCCGGTTCGTCTCGTTGAAGAGCTCGTGCCGGGCACCCGGGTAGATCCGCTCGGTGAGGTCGCCGCCGCTGAGCGCCTCGACGCCGGTGCGGCTGCCGGGCAGCGGCACCAGCCGGTCGTCGTCGCCGTGCACCCACAGCAGGGGGAGCGGGCCCACGTCGCCGCCCTTGGCCACGGTGCCCAGGGTCCGCACGAACGCCTGAGCCGTCGGCCGCTTCATCGGGCCGTGCCACACCAGCGGGTCCGCCGCGTACGCCGCGCCGACCGCCGGGTCCCGGGAGAGTGCGGACGGGCTGATCGGGGTGTCGGGGATCTCCTCCAGGGCGAGCAGCGTGCGCGGCAGCTCCCAGTCGCCGATGACCGGCCCGGACAGCACCAGGGCGGTCAGCTCGCCGGGGTGGCGCTGGGCGTAGCGGGAGGCGATCAGGCCGCCCATCGAGTGCCCGACCATGACCACCGGCAGGTCCGGGTGGCCGGCCCGGGCCCGTTCCGCCACGGTGTGCACGTCGGTGACCACGTCCTCGAAGTCCTCGATCAGCACCCGCTCTCCGTCCGAGCGCCCGTGGCCGACGTGGTCGACGCCGTACACCGCCGCCCCGTGCCGCGTCAGCACGCCGGCCACCTCCTCGTAGCGGCCGATGTGCTCGCCGTAGCCGTGCACCAGCAGTGCCACGTAGGCGGGTCGCTCGGCGGGCCACTCGCGGGCGGTGAGCCGTCCCCGCGTTCCGGCCACGTCGTGCTCGAGGGCCTCGGTCATGTCTCCTCCGGCTGCTCGGTGAAGGTCGCCCGGGGATCTTCCCAGGGAGGCGTCCGGCGGTCTATAGTCCAAAACTAGCAGTGCTAATTAATGTGTCGTAACGTGTCGGTCGCCACCCGGCGGCCGAGCGACGGTCAGGAGTCCCCCCGTGCGCCCCGTCCACTTCGCGGCCGCCCGCCGCACCCCGATCGGCAAGCTCCGCGGCGCCCTGTCCACCGTGCGGCCCGACGACCTCGCCGCCGCCGTGATCCGGGGCCTGGTGGCCGACGTCCCCGCGCTCGACCCCGCCCGCGTCGACGACGTCTACTGGGGCGCCGCCAATCAGGCAGGCGAGGACAACCGCAACGTCGCCCGCATGGCGGCCCTGCTGGCCGGGCTGCCCGACTCCGTCCCCGGCGCCACGGTGAACCGGCTGTGCGCCTCCGGCCTCGAGGCGGTCACCGCCGCCGCCCGCACCATCGCGGCGGGCGAGGCCGACATCGTGCTCGCGGGCGGCTCGGAGTCGATGAGCCGCGCCCCCTTCGTACTGCCCCGCCCCGACGAGGCCCTGCCGCACCGCATCGAGACCGCCGACACCCGGCTCGGCTGGCGCCTGGTCAACCCGGCGATGAGGGAACTGCACGGCCTGCTCGCCATGGGCGAGACCGCCGAGGAGGTCGCCGAGCGCTACGGCGTCACGCGCGAGCGCCAGGACGAGTTCGCCCTGCGCAGCCACCGCCTGGCCGCCGAGGCCCGGAAGGACGGCCGCTTCGACGACGAACTCCTCCCCGTCGAGCGCCCCGACGGCGTGGTCGTCGAGACCGACGAGTGCGTCCGTGAGGACACCTCTCTGGAGAAGCTGGGCCGCCTGAAGCCCGTCTTCCGCCCCGGCGGCACGGTCACCGCGGGCAACGCCTCCCCGATGAACGACGGCGCCGCAGGCCTCCTCCTCGTCAGCGAGGAGGCCCTCAACGAACTGGGCCTGGAATCCCTGGGCCGGTACGTGGCTGGAGGGTCGGCCGGTGTCCACCCGGACGTCATGGGCATCGGCCCGGTCCCCGCCACCCGCAAGGTCCTGGCCCGCGCCGGCTGGAGCGTCGACGACCTCACGGCGGCCGAGTTCAACGAGGCGTTCGCCGCCCAGGCCCTCGCCTGCGTCGACCAGCTCGGCATCGACCCCGACCTGGTCAACCCCACCGGCGGCGCCATCGCGCTGGGCCACCCGCTCGGCTGCTCCGGCGCCCGCATCCTCACCACCCTGCTCCACCGCATGCGCCGCACGGGCGCGGCCCGCGGGCTCGCCACGATGTGCGTCGGCGTGGGACAGGGCAGCGCGGTGCTGGTCGAGCGGCACTAGCCGAACGCACGCCACCACCACCCCCTTCGCAGAGCCGCAGCAGGAACGGAGCAACATCCCATGGCAACCCTCTCCGTCGCCGCCGTCCTCGCCGAGAACGCCCGGCGCCGTCCCGACAAGGAGGCGCTGGTCGAGGGCGACCTGCGGCTGACCTTCGCCGAGGTGTGGCAGCGGGCCCGGGCCCAGGCCGGCGCCCTCACCGGCCTGGGCGTGCGGCCGGGGGACCGGGTCGCCCTGATGGCGCCGAACACCGCCGACTTCCCGCAGGCGTACTACGCGATCGCCGCCGCCGGTGGCGTGGTCGTGCCCGTCCACCTGCTGCTGTCGCCGGCCGAGGTCGAGCACGTGCTGCGCGACAGCGGCGCGACCCTGCTGCTGTGCCACCCGGCCCAGGCGGAGACCGGAGCCGCCGCCGCGCGGGAGACGGGCGTACGGACGATCACCCTCGGCGACGAGCTGGGCAAACTCGCCGCCGACGCCGAGCCGCTGCCCTCCTACGTCACCCGCGACGCCGACGACCCGGCCGTCGTCTTCTACACCAGCGGCACCACGGGCGTCCCCAAGGGCGCCGTGCTCAGCCACTTCAACCTGGTGATGAACGCGACCGTCAACGCCTTCGACGCCAACGACATCCGGCCCGACGACATCGCCCTCGGCGCGCTGCCGCTGTTCCACGCCTTCGGCCAGACCGTCTCCCTGAACTCCACCTGGCGGGCGGGCGCCACCCTCGTCCTGCTGCCCCGCTTCGACGCCGCACGCGCGATCGAGCTGATGGTGAAGGAGAAGGTCAACACCTTCCACGGGGTGCCGACCATGTTCGTCGCCCTCGCCGCCGCGGCGAGGGACGCGGACGCCCTGCCCGACCTGCGGGTGTGCGTCTCCGGTGGTGCCTCGCTGCCCGTCGCCGTGCTGGAACGGTTCGAGGAGGCGTTCGGCGCCAAGATCTACGAGGGGTACGGGCTCTCGGAGACCTCCCCGGCGGCGGCCGTGAACCAACCGGTGTTCGGCGCCAAGCCCGGCACCATCGGACACCCGCTGTGGGGCGTGGACGTGGAGATCGCCCGCGCGGAGGTCGAGGGCAGCGTCGAGCTGCTGCCGCCCGGCGAGCTGGGCGAGGTCGTCGTACGCGGCCACAACGTCTTCTCCGGCTACCTCGGCCGTCCCGAGGCCACCGCCGAGGCGCTGGTCGACGGCTGGTTCCGCACCGGGGACCTCGGCACCAAGGACGAGGAGGGGTTCCTGCGGATCGTCGACCGGAAGAAGGACGTCGTCATCCGCGGCGGCTACAACGTCTATCCGCGCGAGGTCGAGGAAGTGCTGATGCGCCACCCCGGCATCGCGCAGGTCGCCGTCATCGGCCTCCCGGACGAGCTGCACGGCGAGGAGGTGTGCGCCGTCGTCGTCCCCGCCCCGGACGCGGCGCCGGACGCCGCCGAGGTCGTCGAGTGGTCCAAGCAGCACCTCGGCAAGTACAAGTACCCGCGCCGCGTGGAGTTCGCGCGGGACCTGCCGCTGGGACCGAGCATGAAGGTGCTGAAGCGGGAACTCCGCGCGCGGTACGCCGACCGTTAAGGACCGACTGGCGAGACGGTGCTTACGACGGGGGAGGCGTGCGCATAGCATCGGTGCCCGCAATGGACACCATGACGCTGTGGCACCTCACGGGCTGGGAATTCGCCGCTCTCGCCTTCGCCGCCTTCCTCGTCGGCTTCTCCAAGACCGCCGTGAGCGGCGCCAATACGGTCAGTCTCGCGATCTTCGCGGCGGTCCTGCCGGCCCGCGCCTCCACCGGCATCCTGCTGCCGGTGCTGATCGCCGGTGACATCCTGGCGGTGCTCACCTACCGGCGCCACGCGCACTGGCCCACACTGTGGCGGCTGTTCCCGGCGGTGGGGGCCGGCGTGGTCGTGGGCACCCTCTTCCTGGTGTGGGCCGACGACGCGATCGTCCGGACGTCGATCGGCGTGATCCTGCTGCTGATGGCCGGGGTGACGGTGTGGCGCCGACGGCAGGCCGACGCGGACGCGCGGTCCGAGACGGACGGGCGAGCGGAGGCGAGCGCCGCGCGGGCCGGACGCGTGAAGGCTCGCTCGTACGGCGTCCTGGGCGGTTTCACCACCATGGTCGCCAACGCGGGCGGCCCGGTGATGTCGATGTATCTGCTCTCGGCGGGCTTCCGCAAGCTCGGCTTCCTCGGCACGTCGGCCTTCTTCTTCCTGATCGTCAA
This sequence comes from Streptomyces mutabilis, assembly GCF_046628145.1. NCBI lineage: Bacteria > Bacillati > Actinomycetota > Actinomycetes > Kitasatosporales > Streptomycetaceae > Streptomyces > Streptomyces mutabilis. The sequence continues at coordinate 6,849,183 of NZ_CP176874.1, forward strand.
CGTGTCCAAGCTGCCCTTCAGCGCCGGCCTCGGTCTGATCGACGGCCGCTCGCTGCTCCTCGACGCCGCGCTCCTGGTGTTCGTGGTGCCCGGGGCGTTCATCGGCACATGGGCCGTGAGCCGCATCAACCAGCGGTTGTTCGAGCGCCTGGTCATCGCGGCGACGGTCGTGGGTGGCCTCCAGCTCCTGGCGGCGTGACGGACGGTGGGCCGCCTGACTGATCCGAACCGGATCCGGCTGCCTCGATCGCCCCGACTGCACCGACCGCCCCGACGGTCCGTAGTCTCGACCCATGTCCCGCCCGTCCCCGCACGTGCTGATCCTCGGCGGCACCACCGAGGCCCGCCGGCTGGCCGCCGACCTGGCGGCCCGGCCAGGCGTCCGCGTCACCACCTCCCTCGCCGGACGAGTGGCCCGCCCGGGCACCCTCGCCGGGGAGGTCCGGACCGGGGGTTTCGGCGGACCGGAGGGGCTGGCCGCGTGGCTGCGGGAGCGGCGGGTGGACGCCCTCGTCGACGCGACCCATCCCTTCGCCGAGCGGATCACGGCGAACGCCGCACAGGCCGCGGCGGCCACCGGCACCCCCGCCGTCTTCCTGCGCCGCCCGGGCTGGCAGGCCGGCCCCGGCGACCACTGGCACCCCGTCGCCTCCCTCACCGAGGCCGCCGACCTGCTGCCGGACCTCGGCCGCCGGGTCTTCCTCACCACCGGCCGCCTGGGTCTCGCCGCCTTCGCGCACGTGGTCGGCCTCCACTTCCTCGTCCGCTCGGTGGAGCCCCCCGAGCCACCCCTCCCGCCGGACACCCGCGTCCTGTCGGCCCGAGGCCCGTTCACGGTGGCCGACGAGACGGCTCTCCTGCGCGAGCACCGCATCGACGTACTGGTGACCAAGGACAGTGGGGGAGCGGCCACCGCCGCCAAGCTCACGGCGGCCCGGGAGCTGGCCCTGCCGGTGGTCGTGGTCCGCAGGCCCCCGCTGCCGGAAGGCGTGCCCGTGGTGTCCGACGTGCCGGCGGTGCTGGAGCGACTGGGCCGACTGGAGTGGCCTGGCGCCGGCGCTTCGTGACCCGTCGCCGCGCGTCAGGTCTCGGCGTGCCCTGACGGATGTGCCGCCCGCCGGGCCCGGCGGCGCCGTGACATGCGGACAGGCGTGCCCGCCGGGTCTCAGCCCGCCGTGACCGGCTGCCGCACGCGGTCCGGCAGGCCGCTGCTCAGATCCTCGACGAGCAGACGCTTGGCGATGGCGTCGACCGCCGCCCGCAGTTCCGCGTCGGAGGGCCGGCCGATGTCCTGCTCCACCCGGTCCTCCAGCCAGGCGGCCCAGGCCCGGCCGATGACCAGGGCCTCGCGGGCGCCGGCCTCGGTGTGCGAGAGCAGGGAGCCGTGACGGGTCAGGAACCCCTCCTCCACCATGCGGTCGAAGACCGGCAGCAGCACCTCGGGCGGTACCCGGCGGCGGGCGGCGATCAGCCCGAGGCTGGCGTGCCCGACCAGCCGCGTGAACAGTTCGACCTGCATCACGGCCCACGCGCCGGCGACATCGAGCCGGGTGTCGCTCTGCGCGATGATCCGCCGGGTGGTGTCCAGCTCGGTGCTGCCGATGATCTTGCCGACGGAGGCCTCCAGCGCCCGTCTGTTGTCGGCGTCGTGCGGTGAGGCGAAACCCTCGCCCATGTCGGTGGAGCCCAGGCGGGCGCTGTCGCGCAGCTGGACCTGCTTGAGGAACAGGGCGACGATCAGGCCGAGCGCCGCGACCGGCACCGTCCACAGGAACACGGTCTGGATGGTGTCCGCGTACGCGCCGATGATTGGCGCCGACGCCTCGGGCGGCAGTCGGTGCACGCCCTCCGGACTGGTCGCCGCCCTCCCGATCACGGCCGGATCGGCGGTGCCCGTGCCCGCGGCCGCGGAGACGCCGTCCCGCAGGTTGGGGCCGAGGGCGTTGGCGTAGATCGTGCCGAAGACGGCGGTGCCGAAGGAGCTGCCCAGGGTGCGGAAGAAGGTGACGCCGGAGGTCGCGGTGCCGAGGTCGGCGTAGTCGACGGTGTTCTGCACGGCGATGGTCAGCACCTGCATGGACAGGCCGATGCCCGTGCCCAGCACGAACATGTACAGCGACTCCAGCCAGGCGCCCGTGGACGGGTCCATGAGGGACATCAGGTACAGGCCCACGCCCATCACCAGCGTGCCCACGATGGGGAACAGCCGGTACCGCCCGGTCCTGCTGACCACGCTGCCGCTGAAGACCGAGGCGATCAGCAGTCCGGCCACCATCGGCAGCGTCCGCACACCCGAGACGGTGGCCGAGTCGCCGTCGACGTACTGAAGGTAGGTCGGCAGATACGTCAGCGCTCCGAGCATCGCGAAGCCGACGATGAAACTGAGGATCGAGCAGACGGTGAACACCGGATTGGAGAACAGCCGCATCGGCAGCATCGGTTCGGCCGCGCGGGTCTCCACCCAGCAGAACAGCCCCAGCGCGATCAGCCCGCCCGCGAACAGACCGATGATGACCGCCGAGCCCCACGCGTACTCGTTGCCGCCCCAGCTGGTCGCCAGGATCAGCGCGCTGGCGCCCACCGCCACGAGGGCGATGCCCAGGTAGTCGATGACGGGCCGGGCCGCCGACTTCACCACCGGGATGGTGCGGGCGGCGGCGATGACGACGACGATCGCGATGGGCACGTTGACGTAGAACGCCCAGCGCCAGGACAGGTGATCGGTGAACAGCCCGCCCAGCAGCGGCCCGACGACCGTCGCCACCCCGAAGACCGCGCCGATGGCGCCCTGGTACTTGCCGCGCTCCCGCAGCGGGATGACGTCCGCGATCAGCGCCATCGACGTGACCATCAGGCCGCCCGCGCCGATGCCCTGCATCGCCCGCCAGATGATCAGCAGCGGCATGCTGGTGGCCAGGCCGCACAGGAACGAGCCCGTGATGAACACGACCGCCGAGACCTGGAAGACCACCTTGCGGCCGAACATGTCGCCGAACTTGCCGACCAGCACCGTCGCCACGGTCTCCGCGAGCAGGTACGAGGTCACCACCCACGACATGTGCTCGCCGCCGCCCAGGTCCGACACGATCGTCGGCAGCGCGGTGCCGACGATGGTCTGGTCCAGGGCGGCGAGCAGCATCCCCAGCATGATCGTGACGAAGACGACGTTGCGGCGGCGCTTGTCCAGCACGGGCGGCTGGGCGGCGGCGGTCCGGGGCGCTTCCTCGGCGACTGTCACACGGTCACGATCACACCGGTGCACGGACCACGCATGCGGAGGCGGTCCGCCCGGGTACGGCCCGGGCGGGCCCGGCCGGCCGTCGCTCCGCGCGTACGACCGCCGGTCCGGTCAGCCGTCGCCGGGATTGCGCCGCAGCAGGTACGTGTCCATGATCCAGCCCTTGCGCTCCCGGGCCTCGGCGCGCAGCCGCTCGATGCGGGGCGCGGCCTCGGCGATCGGTCCGGAGGCGAGGATCTCGTCCGGGGTGCCTATGTAGGCGCCCCAGTAGATGTGGATGTCCTGGTCCGCGTACTGCCGGAAGGTCTGGTGGGCGTCGAGCATCACCACGACGTCGTCCACGCCCTCCGGGAAGCCCTCCGCGAGCCGCCGCCCGGTGGTGATCTGCACGGGCCGCGCCACCCGGTTCAGCCCCGTCCGGTGCCGGGCGACGAGCGAGGAGACGCTGCTGACGCCCGGCACGACGTCGTACTCGAACGACACCGTCCCCCGCTCCAGGATCTCCTCCAGGATGCCCAGCGTGCTGTCGTACAACGCGGGGTCGCCCCAGACCAGGAAGGCTCCGCTCTCGTCCTCGCCCAGCTCCTCGGCGATCAGCCGCTCGTAGATGCCGGCGCGGGCGCTGCGCCAGTCACCGACGGCGGGGGAGTACCCCGCGCCGCCCGCGCTCCGGTCCCGCTCGGGGTCCCGCGCCTCGACGATCCGGTACGTCCCCTCCGGTATGTGCGTCTCCAGCATCTCCCGGCGCAGCCGCACCAGGTCGGCCTTCACCTCGCCCTTGTCCAGGACGAAGAACACGTCCGTGCTCCGCAGCGCCCTGACCGCCTGCAGGGTCAGCTGGTCGGGGTCGCCCGCGCCGATACCGATCACATGAATTGTCCGCACGCCACGAGTCTGCCGTACGCCACTGACAACGCCCTTGCCGGGCCGCCCTCAGCGCTGCGGCCGGGCCGTCCTCAGCCCCGCAGCCGCGGCGCCCGCGCCCCCGCGTCCACGGATGCGCCGCCCTCCACCTCACCCGCCAGCGCGCGGGCCCACTCGGCGATCCCGCCCAGGTCCATCCCGTACGGCCGCTCCTGCCCGCTCCCCGAGGCCGCCCAGTCCGTCACGGCCCCGGCCCCGCGCCGCAGCAGCCTGGCCCCGCCGGTGACGTTGCCGCGGGCCGCGTGCGTGAGGCCCACGGCCAGCTGGGCCATCCCCCGCCACAGCTCCCGCTCCTGCTCGGGCCCCGACTTCCAGGCGTCCTCGAAGACCTCGTGCGCGTGGAACGGCTTCCCCTCGTCGAGCAGCCGCTGTGCCTCGGCGACCGTCTCCCCGGGGGCGCGCACCACACCCTCGGGCTGGCGGGGGACACCGGCCGTGCCGTACGGCAGCGGGCGTCCGAGCCCGTCGCGCGGCCTGGCGTTGCGCGCCCGTCCTTCGACGTCGCGGTCCCGGGCGTCCCCGGGCCGGCCGGAGTCCGCGCGGTCCGCCGTCGTGCTGTCCATGGGGCTGTCGGCCTGGCTGTCCATGGGCCGATTGTGCCTCGCCCGTGCCCGCTTAGGCGTGGCCCGGGGTGTGAGGTAAAGTGCTGTCCGCGTGATCGCGCGGTTCACCGCGCGTGAGCACACCGGGACGTGGCGCAGCTTGGTAGCGCACTTGACTGGGGGTCAAGGGGTCGCAGGTTCAAATCCTGTCGTCCCGACTGGAGACAGTCGCAGGTCAGGGCCGGTTTCGGAGCCATCCGAAACCGGCCCTTGATCATTCTCGGTGACCGGCTTGCGGCGATCCGCCGCGAGTCGGCGGTGCGAGGACCTCGGTGCTGCCCGTCAGAACGGGCCGTTGCCCGGCGCGGCCGCCGGTCCGGATGCGAAACGCGTGAGTTCGCCCAGGAGTCCCACGTCCTCGGTTCGGGCGATCCGTCTGCTCGGACGAACTCCACGCCGCCGACCTCCGCGTGGGCGCAGACGGCGCGTTCGTACTGGGTCGGGGACAGCTCGATACCGGTGACGCGGGCTCCGTGGGCCTGGGCGAGATGAACGGCGTGGTGGCCGGCTCCGGATCCGACGTCCAGGACGCGGCGGCCGGTGATGTCACCGAGCAGTTCTGCCCCCGGCCCGATCCCTTCCCAGGGCGTCCAGCCGAGCCGGTCGGGGACGGGTGGGGTACAGGCGCGGGCCAGTTGGCGCCGGCCGTTGATCTGCCAGGCGCGGTGTTGGTGTCCTCTGCGGTCACGGTTGCCTCCTGGGTGGGTGCCGGGGGTCAGATGTGCGTCATGAGGTACGCGGGGGCCTCGCCGCGCCGGGCTCGTTCGACGGCGTCGAGGCGGGCGAAGGCGCGCGGCGCCATCAGCTCTTGCCAGGTCGCGATGTCGTGAACGGCCCACATGTCGTGCTCGGCGGGGTCCAGTCGGATCCGGTCGAGCTGGCCGGCGGTCAGCCGGCCTCCGTCGAAGACGAACCCCACCTTGTTCAGCGGCCGGTGCGGCCCGGCGTGCAGGAAGTGGGTCAGGAGCAGCTTCGGTGCGTCCAGGCCGAGTTCGAGGCCGGTCTCCTCGACCGCCTCGCGCCGGGCGGTCCGCAGTGGGTCCTCGCCCGGGACGTCCAGGTCACCGCCCGGGAACTGCCAGAGGCGCGAGCCGTAGACCGAGCGGAGCTGGATCGGCCGGTCGTGCTCGTCGCGGATGTAGAGGCAGCCGTACACCGTATGATGGGGGACGGTCTGCGCGTACTGCGTGGGCGTCATCGGCAGCGGGCGGCCGGGCCGGGCTGGGCGGTGGTCGAACGCGAGGGCGAGAGCGCCGAGCGCTTCCTCGGCCGGCGGGTAGATGCCGCGGAGGTCGGCGAGCAACTCGCCGGGTGGTCCGTCCGGGGCGATGCGTGCGGTGTCCTCCGAGCCGAGCAGGTCCTCGAACGAGGGGTACCGGGTGATCCGCCGCACGATGACGTCGAGTTCCCGCCCGCTGTCCCGGTCGTGGAAGACGACCGTGTCACCGGCGGCGACGGCGAGCTTGCCGGGGGTGGCCACCCTCACTTCGATCGTCTTGCGGCCTGCTTCCACCTGGCGGTAGTACCGACCGAGCAGGTGCATGTGGTGTTCCCGTGGTTCGGCTTCGGCCGCCGGGCTCGGGAGGGCTGGGATCGCCTGATGGGTGTCTTCGGGCATCGTGTCTCCGTTCGATGGTTCCGTCCGCCGCGGTCTTGGGACCGCGGCCGGGCCGGCGCGCGGTGGCTTCGCCCCGGTGTCTCCGGAGCGGCGTGAGTGTCGAGAAGGCGGACGAGGCTGCCGGCGAGCTAGGGCAGTTCGACCGGTCCGTAGCGCGCGTGCGGCTCCTGCCGCATCAGCGCGTCGTACCGGTCCGCCGCCGAGAAGTGCCAGAACTCGGTTCCGTAGTTCGTGAAACCCGCGCTCTCCATGGCGTGGAGCAGCAGCGTGCGGTGGTGGCGCGCGCGATCGCTGAGGTTGGGGGCGTGAGTGAAACAGGCACCGTCGCTCTCCTCGGGGGAGGCATTCACGCGGGCGCCGAGGTCGAGTTCGTTGCCGTCCTGGTCGACGAGGGTCACGTCCACGGCCGCGCCGGCGGTGTGGGGCGCGATCTGCGGGGGCGACACGTACCGGCTGGCGGCCTGGTGCAGCCGCTCGGTTGTCCAGTCGGGGTGAGTGGCGGCAAGCTCGTCCCGGTACTGGGTGAAGTACTGCTCCTGTCGGGCCAAGGGCCGGTAGCCCTCGATGAACAGCAGGTCGGTGCCGGCGGGCAGGAGCGAGCGGGCGCGCTCCAGCCGGGCGAGGACGCCCTCGCGTACGTGGGCGAACGCGCCCACCGGGTCTTGCTTGCGGGGATCGACGCGGATGCCGTGGTCACGCACGTCGACGAGCGGCTCCCCGCATTCGCGCACCGGGATCGCGGCGACCCGCGGATCGGACATCAGCACCGGATCGTTCATCGAGTCTCCCTGTGACGGCTTGCATCGTGGGGGCGGAACGGGGGAGGCAGAGGTCAGATCGGTGTCGCGCAGGATGCGCGCGACGGTGTCCGGCAACGTGCTGTCGGCCGGGACCACGGTCTCCAGCCCTCCGGGCAGCAGATCCAGTTCGCGGTACCAGGAGACGAGGTGGCGGTCGGTGACGAGCGCCAGGTACGCGGCATCCGACTTCGACGCGTGTCGGACGAACGTCGTCTCCAGCGGCACGTCCAGGTAGTAGCAGCAGGAGACGCCGCGGTGGTCCCGCACCAGAGACGTGATCATGTGGCTGTAGCGGTCGGCGTACAGAATCCCTTCGAGGACCACGTGAAAGCCTGCGTTCAGTGCTTCGCGCGCGATCCTGCCCAGCAGGGCGATGTTGGCGCCGCGTGCGGTGTCGTGCTCCCTGAGGACGTTCCGGCGGATCACATCCTGGCCCACGATCGCGATTCCGCGGCCGTAGTGGTCTCGCAGGCCCTGGGCCACGCTTGATTTGCCTGACGCCGAGTTGCCGCGGATCACCACGAGGCGGGTGTCCTCACGGCCGGCCGCGGTTGCGGTGGACACACGGCGGTGTGCGCCGCTCGGTGTGCCGGTCATGCGGGCCAGCCCGTCTCGCTGTACAGCTCCCCGTTCCGGATCTCCGCGATGGCCGTCCGGGTTTTGGGGGCGGCGCTTCTCGTGCGAGGAGCGCCCGCTCCGCGCGGTGTCGGTGAGGCGGCCGGCGGCGTGGCGGCGTACGAGGTCGCTGGTGGTGTCCGCGATGCGCAGGCGGTGGGGGTCGTCGGGGGTGAACCAGGCCAGCATCACCCCTTCCGTCAGACGGAGGTCACGGGGGTCGCCGTTCCAACGGCCGGCGTAGACGGCGATGGGCACGCGCGCGCCGGTGGCGTCGCAGGCGTACTCGGTGTCGAACGGGGCCAGTTCGGTGAGGTCGAGGCCGGCTTCCTCGGCCAGCTCGCGCCGCACGGTGTGTTCGAGGGTGGCGTCCTGGGGCTCTCGGCCGCCGCCCAGCAGGGACCACATACCCGGCTCCCAGATCCGACCGGGGAAGTAGTCGCGCAGGTGGAGCAGGTACTCGCCGCGGTCGTTGTAGATCAGGGCGGAGGCATTGGCCGGCTCCGGTTCGGTCTCGGTCGGGAGTTTGAGCAGCTTGTCGCGCAGGGAGGGGGAGGCCACCCTGTTCATGGGACGCCACTCGATGCCGCCGACCTCTTCTTCCTGCGGCACCATCGGCACCTCGGCCGCGGTGTGCAGGCGGAAGAGGAAGCGGAGGTCGAAGTGCTGGTGGCCGGGTTCGCCTTTGCCCGGGTGGGCGTCGATGTCGTGGGTGTCGATGTCGAACGGCACGGTCTCGTAGCCGGGCCACGGTGCCACTGCCTGGGGCGGGATCCCGGTTTCCTCGTGCAACTCCCGAAGCGCCGTCGCTGCCAGGGACTCGTCCACGGGCTCGGTGTGTCCGCCGGGAGCGAGGACCTTCCCGCTCGCCAGGTGCAGAACGTGCAGGACACGGCCGAGCGGGTCGACGACGATCGCGCCGCAGGTGACGTGTCCGGTGAAGGTGGAGCGGCCGGCGATGTCGGTGGGACGGTCGAGGGCGGCCAGGAGTCCGCCGAGCTGCGCGCGCTCGTGAGGATGGCGAGCGAGGTAGGTCTCGACGGTGGTGCGGATGTGATCGTGCGACAACGGCATGGTGCTGCCTCCAGAGGGACGTGGAGCGGGACGCGTCGAGGCCGGCTGGTCGTTCGGGTCAGCCGTATCCCCTCCGCCAGGTCATCTGCACCGAGCGCCGCACGAGCGCGGGCAGGCGCCGAGCCATGGTGCGGCAGGTCAGCAGGGAGCCGGCCTGAAGCCCCGACTCGTCGCGGTAGAGGTATTCCTCCTCTCGAACACCGGCAGCCTCAGGTCCCTCGTCCGGCGCGGCCCCCTCGGGCGGTTGTGGCGGCTGGTCCTGCGTAAAGGCCGAGGTCATCGTTCCCCCTAGGACGGTCGCTGCGGAAGCGTCGCTGGATCCAACGACACGGCCGCGATATCGAACACACGTCATTCGGCCGTGCTGGGGAGCCCGCCCTTTCCCGCGTCAGCGGACCCTCGGGCGCGGGATCCCTGGTCTGGCACGGACCGGCTGTGGGCAGACAATGGCCGAAACGCCGACACCGCCGAACGGCGCGGGCGGTACGGCGGGGCATCCCGGTCGTCACGCTCCCGGTCCCAGCGGGGATCCGGTTCGGCCTGCGGCAGCCTTTTCAGCTCACCTTCGACGTGGCCGACCGCGCCCGTCGTAGCCTCATGGCACCGGACGGACAGGAACACCGCAGCCCAGTCCACCGGGGCGCCGCGATCGACATTGCGTCGGTGAAACGCTGCCGGCACAACAGGGCTACGACGCCATGCTTGTCGGCGACACAGCGCAGGGCGCCGGCATCACACCCGGCGCCCTCTGTTTCTGCCTCGGTTCCGAGAGGGACCGGCATCACCCGGCGGCGGGCGTCGCCGGCAGCACGTGGTCGCCGACCCGGTCGGTGCTCAGGCACAACGAGCAGACCACCGCGTCGTGCGCGTGACAAGCGGTCACGTCGGGCCGCTCGAACTCCTGTCGGCAAACGTGGCACCGGTACGTGGCGGCGCTCGGATTGCCGTCCGTGTCGAGCAGCGGTTCGTCGATGCCGTCGTCGGTGCGCCGCAGGTAGTACCTGCCCTTGGTGGCGATGGCCATCAGCGGGGTCAGGACGAACGCGATGACCGCGGCGGCCACGGGGGAGTACGGCTGGAGGGCGTCCCCCAGGGCGTGGAAGTACATGGCTATGGACAGTCCGGACGCGGCGACGAAGGCCACGACACCGACCGGGTTGACGGCGTGGAGCATGCCCCGCCGGAACTCGGGCGCGTGCGGGGACAGTTTCAGCAGGTACTTGTTGACCATGATGTCGGTGGCCACGGTGACCACCCAGGCGATCGCGCAGTTCGAGTAGAAGCCCAGCAGGCTGTTGAGGAAGCTGAACATGTCGGCCTCCATCAGGGCCAGCGCGAAGCCCAGGTTGACCAGGACGAACACCATGCGGCCCGGGTAGCGGCCGGTGACGCGGGTGAAGGAGTTGGTCCACGCGAGCGAACCGGAGTACGCGTTCGTCACGTTGATCTTGATCTGGCTGATCACGACGAGGACCACGGCGAGCGGGACGACTAGCCAGGACGGCATCATCGTGTCGAAGGCGCCCTTGAACTGCTGGATAGGCTCGGGGGCGGCGGCCGGGCCGACCTCGGCGAGGATGTAGACCGCGAGGAAGACGCCGATGGCCTGCTTCAGTGCGCCCAGCACCACCCAACCGGGGCCGGCCATGACCACCGCGGCCCACCAACTCCGCTTGTTCTCCTCGGTCTTGGGAGGCATGAAGCGCAGGTAGTCGATCTGCTCGCCGATCTGCGCGATCAGCGACAGGCACACGCCGGCGCCGAGCAGCACGGATGCGGAGTCGACACCGCCATCGCCGTCGGTGCCCGCGTACCCCAGGAACCGGTCCACGGTGCCCGGGTCGGCGGCGACCAGGTAGACCAGCGGGCCGACCATCAGCAGCAGCCAGATCGGGGTGGTCCACACCTGAAGCTTGCTCAGCGCCTTCATGCCGTAGATCACCAGCGGGATCACCATGAGCGTGGAGACCAGATAGCCCAGCCACAGCGGCATCCCGAGGCCCAGTTCCAGGCCCTGCGCCATGATCGAGCCTTCGAGCGCGAAGAAGATGAAGGTGAAGCTGGCGAAGATGACGCTGGTGAGGACCGAGCCGAAGTAGCCGAAGCCGGAACCGCGCGTGATCAGGTCCAGGTCGATGTTGTAGCGCGCTCCGTAGTACGCCAGCGGGAAACCGGTGACGAAGATGACGACCGCGGCGACGGCGATCGCGAGCAGCGCGTTGCCGGTGCCGTGGGCGAGGCCGATGCCGGCGCCGATGGAGAAGTCGGCCATGTAGGCGATGCCGCCCAGGGCGGTCGTCGCCACCACCATCGGGGACCAGCGCCGGTAACTGCGGGGCGCGAAGCGGAGGGTGTAGTCCTCCAGCGTCTCTTTCGCTGCCTGGTCGGGTCCGGGTACTGCCCCGGGCACGGGTTCCGTGTCCAGCAGTCGTTGCTCGGTGCTCATGCCGCGCCTCCTCGCTGCGGATCGGGGACCGACGCGGAGGACGTCAGGCGGCACCACACGTCGTGTCCATGACCGGTGACGCTAAGCAGGAGCCGTTAAGCCCGCGTACTTCCCGTGTGAAGCGGGCGTTTCCACAGGCTCTCAGTGGGGGGAGACGGGCAGTTCAGGCCTGCCGAGGCGCTCCGCTGGTCCCCCGTGCCACCGGCTTCGGGTCCAACGCCGCCTCCCGAGGCCTCAGATCCGCGTTCTCCAGCCGCCGCTTCCCCCATCTCACCGACCCGCGGATCATGCTCTTCGAGACCGCCGACGGGGTCCGCGTCGACCTCGTGGTCTTCATCAACTGCCGGTGCGGCCACGACATCCAGTGCGAGACCGGGGGGGGGGGAGAGAACGGGCTGGTGCGGCTGCGCCGCCGGACCCGGCCACCGCGGCCGTGCACGGCGCCGGGCGGCACGGCACGGCGGTCCACCAGGAATGACCGGTTCACGGACGCCTTCGACACCGAGTCCCGCGAGTGGATCGCGGGCCTCGCGGCCGGCGGGGAGCCCACCGGGCCGTCCGCTGGGACAGCTGCGCCGCGACCGCCATCACCGACGCTGCCGACCGGTCCATGGAGTCCGGGCAGGCCGAGAACGTCGACATGAAGCCCCGCCCCGACCGCCGGTGTCCGCCGCCCCCGCCCCCGCCCCCGTCGCCCACTCCCGCCCGCCCGCGCCCACCGCGTGACGTGATAGAAGCGGGCATGACCATTTCGCCCCAGCCCGTACGCCCGGACGGCCGCCGATGACCGCAGGTATCGACACCCCGGACCGCCGGGGCCGCACCGGACTCGACCGGGCAGGCCAGGACCTGACCGGCAACCCCCGGGTCAAGATCACGGACGTACGGCTCCTCTCCAGCCACTGGTACGTCGAACGCACCACGACCTTCGCCTTCCAGCGCGCCGACGGCACCTGGAGCACCCAGGAACGCGAGACCCACGACCGCGGCAACGGCGCCACCGTGCTGCTCTACGACACCGCACGCGAAACCGTCCTCCTCACCCGGCAGTTCCGCCTCCCCGTCTACGTCAACGGCCACCCCGACGGCATGCTGATCGAGACCCCCGGCGGGCTGCTCGACGACGAGGACGAACACCCCGAGGTCGCGGTGCGGCGCGAGGTCGTGGAGGAGACAGGGCACACCGTCGGCGAGGTCCGGCACGTCTTCGACGTCTACATGAGTCCCGGTTCGGTCACCGAGCGCGTCAGCTTCTACGCCGCCGCCTACGGCCCCGCCACCCGCACCCACGAGGGCGGCGGACTGGACGAGGAGGGCGAGGACATCGAGACCCTCGAACTGCCCTTCCGCCGGGCGCTGGAGATGATCCGAACCGGCGAGATCGCCGACGCGAAGACCATCATGCTGCTCCAGTGGGCGGCGCTGGAGGGCCCCTTCGCCGCCCTCGACCGCCGCGCCGAGGACGGCGCGGCAGGGAAATGGAATGGCCCGCCCGGACCCCGGTGACTACCGTCACCCGGGTGGACACCACGGACCCGAAGGACATCGTGCGGCGCGGCTACGACGCCGTGGCGGCCCGCTACGACGAGGCGTACGGCAGTGACACCAAGTACGGGCCGTGGCTCGGCGAACTCCGCCGGCTGCTCCCGCCCGGCGGTACCGTCCTCGACCTCGGCTGCGGCAGCGGCGTGCCGGTCGCCCGCGCCCTGACCGACGCCGGGCACCCGGTCACCGGCGTCGACATCAGCGAGGTGCAGATCCGCAGGGCGCGCGAGCGGGTTCCGGGCGCCGAGTTCCACCGCGCCGACATCACGGACGTCGCCTTCGAGGCCGGTTCCTTCGACGCCGTGGTCTGCTTCTACGCCCTCATCCACCTCCCGTCGGCCGAACAGCCGCCGCTGCTGCGCCGGGTCGCCCGATGGCTGCGGCCCGGCGGCCGGTTCGTCGCCACCACCGGGCACGGTGCATGGACCGGTGTGGAGGAGGACTGGCTCGGCGGCGGCGTCCCGATGTGGTGGAGCCACACGGACGCCGCCGGCTACCGGGAGTGGATCACCCGGGCCGGCCTGGCCGTCGAACGCGAGGAGTACGTCCCGGAGGGCGACTCCGGGCACGCCCTCTTCTGGGCGCGCAAGCCCGTCAGCCCCTGACCAGCAACTGGAAGTCGAACGCGTACCGGGACGCCCGGTAGACGTGCGTCCCGTACTCGACCGGCCGGCCGGTGTCGTCGTACGCCGTGCGCTGCATGGTCAGCAGGGCGGCGCCCTCCTTCTCGTCGAGGCGCGCGGCCTCCTCACCGGTGGCGGTGCGGGCGCCGACGGTCTGGCGGGCGCTGTGCAGGGTGATGCCGGACGCGCGCAGCAACCGGTACAGGCCCGTCGACTCCAGCCGGGCGCTGTCCAGGTCCAGCAGCCCCGCCGGCAGGTAGTTGCACAGCAGCGCCACCGGCTGGCCGTGGGTGAGGCGCAGCCGCTCCAGGACGGTGACCTCGCCGCCCTCCGCGACACCCAGGGCCGCCGCCACGTCCGCCGGGGCCGGGACGTCCTCGTTGCGCACCACCCGAGTGGTGGGGCCCTGCCCGGCGGCCTCCAGGTCGTCGTAGAGACTGCTCAGCTCCAGCGGACGTTTGACCTGGCTGTGTACCACCTGCGTGCCCACCCCGCGCCGCCGGACCAGGAGTCCCTTGTCGACGAGGGACTGGATGGCCTGGCGGACGGTGGGCCGGGACAGGCCGAGGCGGACGGACAGGTCGACCTCGTTGCCCAGGAGGTTGCCCGGGGCGAGGACGCCGTGCTCTATCGCCGACTCCAGCTGCTGGGCGAGCTGGTAGTACAGCGGCACGGGACTGCTCCGGTCCAGGGCGAAGTCCAGGGTGCCGAGCGCGGGGGCGGTCACGGCACGTGCCCGGTCGCCGGTTCTCGCCATGGACGTACCTCCCTTGCGTGGGTGACGGGCTGTCAGAGGTGGCGGCGGCGGTCGGCGACGGCGCGTTCGTACCGCGCACGGGCGTCGGGGACGGCCGCCCTGGCGGACACCTCGGCCACCGGAACGTCCCACCACGCCTCGGCGGCCGGCGCGGTCGGTGTGGGGTCGGTCTCCACGTAGACGCACGTCGGCCGGTCCGACGCGCGGGCCGTCCGCAGGGCTTCGCGCAGCTCCCGTACGGTCTTCGCGCGCAGCACCTCCATGCCGAGGCTGGCCGCGTTGGCGGCGAGGTCGACGGGGAGGGGAGCGCCGGTGAAGGTGCCGTCGGCCACCCGGTGGCGGTAGGCGGTGCCGAAACGCTCGGCGCCCACCGACTCGGACAGGCCGCCGATCGAGGCGTAACCGTGGTTCTGGACCAGGAGCAGTTTCACCGGCAGATTCTCCTGCACGGCGGTGACGATCTCCGTCGGGTTCATCAGGTACGTGCCGTCGCCCACCAGGGCCCACACCGGGGTGCCGGGCGCGGCCTGCTGGACGCCGAGCGCGGCCGGGATCTCGTAGCCCATGCAGGAGTAGCCGTACTCCAGGTGGTACTGGCGCGGCGAGCGGGCCCGCCACAGCTTGTGCAGGTCGCCGGGGAGCGAGCCGGCCGCGTTGATCACCACGTCCTCGTCGCCGACGACCGCGTCCAGCGCGCCGAGCACCTGCGTCTGGGTGGGCACGGCGCTGTCGTCGTCGGCGCGGTAGGCGGCCCGCACGACCTCGTCCCAGCGGGACCTGCCGGTGCGGTACCCGGACTCGTACGCCGCGTCCACCCGGTGCCCGGACAGTCCCTCCGCCAGGGCCGTGAGCCCGGTCCGCGCGTCGCAGACCAGGGTGCGGGCGGCGAGCTTGTGGGCGTCGAAGGCGGTGATGTTGACGTTCAGGAAGCGGACGTCCGGGTGCTGGAAGAGGGTGCCGGAGGCCGTGGTGAAGTCCGTGTAGCGGGTGCCGACGCCGATCACCAGGTCGGCGGTGCGGGCGAGGTCGTCTGCCACGGTGGTGCCGGTGTGGCCGATGCCGCCGAGGTCGGCCGGGTGGTCGTGGCGCAGCGCGCCCTTGCCGGCCTGGGTGGAGGCGACGGGAATGCCGGTGGCGTCCACCAGCGCCCTCAGCGCCTCCTCGGCCTCGCTGTGGTGGACGCCGCCGCCCGCGACGATCAGCGGCCGCTCGGCGGCGCGGATCGTCCGGACCGCCTCGGCCAGTTCCACCGGGTCGGGTGCCGGGCGCCTCACCCGCCAGACGCGGTCGGCGAAGAACTCCTCGGGCCAGTCGTACGCCTCCGCCTGCACGTCCTGGGGCAGCGCGAGGGTGACGGCGCCGGTCTCGGCCGGGTCGGTGAGCACGCGCATCGCCTGGAGGGCGGAGGCGACGAGGGCCTCGGGGCGGGTGATCCGGTCGAAGTAGCGGGAGACGGGGCGCAGGGTGTCGTTGACCGACACGTCGGCCTCGGTCGGGTGCTCCAGCTGCTGGAGCAGCGGGTCGGCGGCGTGCGAGGCGAAGTAGTCGCCGGGCAGGAGCAGGACCGGGAGGCGGTTGATCGTGGCGAGTGCGGCGCCGGTGACCAGGTTGGTGGCGCCGGGACCGATGGACGTCGTCACCGCCTGCGCGGACAGGCGGTTGAGGTGGCGGGCGTGGCCCACGGCCGCGTGCACCATGGCCTGTTCGTTGCGGCCCTGGTGGTACGGCATGACGTCCGCGTACTCGACCAGGGCCTGGCCGATCCCGGCCACGTTGCCGTGGCCGAAGATGCCCCAGGTGCCCGCGATCAGGCGGCGCCGTACGCCGTCGCGTTCGGTGTACTGGGCGGCCAGGAAGCGCACCAGGGCCTGGGCGGTGGTCAGTCGGCGGGTGGCGGCGGCGCTCATGCGGACCTCTCCGGTGCGGTGTAGAGGGGGAGCCGGTCGTCGACGGGCCGGTCGGGCCAGGTGTCGCGGATCCAGGCGTGGTCGGGGTGGTCGCAGATCAGCCAGGCGCGTTCGTCCCCCGGGCCGGCCATGACGTTGAGGTAGTACATGTGGTGACCGGGGACGGCCATCGACGGTCCGTGCCAGCCGTCGGGGATCAGCACGACGTCCCCGTCGCGCACCTCGGCGAGCACGTCGGTGCCCTGCCCCTGACCGGACGGGGAGACCCGCTGGTAGCCGAGGCCGGGGGTGCCGTCGTGGTCCGCGAACTCGAAGTAGTAGATCTCCTCCAGCACCGACTCCCGGCCGGGGCGGTGCTCGTCGTGCTTGTGCGGCGGGAAGGACGACCAGTTGCCGCCCGGGGTGATGACCTCGACAGCGATCAGCTTGTCGCACTCGAACGTCCCCGCCGCGCCGAAGTTGTTGACCTGCCGCGAGCAGTTCCCGGTGCCCCGCAGTTCCACCGGCACCGAGGACGCCGGGCCGTAGCGGGCGGGCAGGCGGCGGGTGCAGCGGGCGCCGGTGAGGGCGAACCGGCCCCCGCCGTGGGAGGTCACGGTCGTGCGGGCGTCGCGCGGTACGTACGCGAAGTCGCTGACGCCGCTGAACACGCTTTCGCGGCCGGTGAGTTCGAAGGTCTCCCGGCCGAAGTCGTCGGCCGTGGCGACGGTGCAGCCGCCGCTGAGCGGGAGGACGATCCACTCGCTGTCGCCGCTGTCGAAGGTGTGGCTGCCGCCGGGCGGCAGGTGGAGCACGCGCAGGCTGGAGTGGTCCCAGCCGGCCTTCTCGGGTGTCACGTCGACGGCCAGCGCGCCGTCCACCGCCTTGCCCGCCGGAAGGTGATACGTCATCTCCTCGTCCTTCTCCTCGTCCTTCTTCTCGTGAGTGCCTTCGTGAGTGCCTTCGTGAGCGTCCTCGTGGGTCACACTCGTGGATCACAGCAGTCCGACGGCCGTGTCCACCGCCTGCTCCACGCTGCCGTCGGCCGGGTAGAGCAGTGAGCGGCCGACGACCATGCCCTGCACGGTGGGCAGCCGGAGCGCCTTGCGCCAGCGTTCGTAGGCGGCGGCCTGGTCCGCGGGGGAGCCGCCTATGTCACCGCCGAGCAGGACGGCGGGCAGCGTCGAGGTCTCCAGCACCTCGCCCATGTCGTCCGGGTCATGGGTGACGGGCAGTTTCAGCCAGGTGTAGGCGGAGGTGCCGCCCAGACCCGAGGCGATGGCGATGGAGCGGGTGACGGCCTCGGCGGACAGGTCGTTGCGGACCCGGCCGTCGACGCGGCGGGAGATGAACGGTTCGACGAAGACGGGCAGTTCCCGCGCGGCCATCGCGTCCACCGCGCGGGCGGTGGCCTCCATGGTGGTCAGCGAGCCGGGGTCGTCGTAGTCGATGCGCAGCAGCAGCTTGCCCGCGTCGAAGCGCAGCCGGGCGATGTCCTCCGCCCGGTGGCCGGTGAAGCGGTCGTCCATCTCGAAGGCGGCGCCGGCGAGGCCGCCGCGGTTCATCGAGCCCATGACGACCTTGTTCTCCAGCACCCCGAGCAGCAGCAGGTCCTCCAGCACGTCGGCGGTGGCGAGCACGCCGTCCACGCCGGGCCGGGACAACGCGGTGCACAGGCGTTCCAGCAGGTCGGCGCGGTTGGCCATGGCGAGCCGGCGGTCACCGACGCCGAGCGCGCCGCGCGCCGGGTGGTCGGCGGCCACGATCATCAGGCGGCCGGAGTCGCCGACCAGTGGGCGGCGCACCCGGCGGGCCGCCGCCTCCGCGATCGCTTCCGGGTGCCGGGCTCTGACCGCGGTGAGGTCGGGGATGCTGAGGGACAAGGCGTAGCTCCGTTCAGGGAGTGGCTCGCGCGAGGAGGTCGTCGACCTCCGCCCCGGTGGGCATCGCGGAGGAGCAGGCGAGGCGGGAGGCGACGAGGGCGCCGGCCGCGTTGGCGTACCGCATGGTCCGTTCCAGGTCCCAGCCGGAGAGCAGGCCGTGGCAGAGCGAGCCGCCGAACGCGTCGCCCGCGCCGAGGCCGTTGACCACCTCGACCGGTACCGGCTCCACCTCTGCGCTGCGTCCGTCGCGGTGCACGGCCAGGACGCCCTTCGGGCCCTGCTTGACGACGGCCAGCTCGACCCCGGCCGCCAGCAGCGCCTCCGCGCAGGCGCGCGGTTCGCGCACGCCCGTGGCGATCTCGCACTCGTCGAGGTTGCCGACCGCGACGGTCGCGTGCCGCAGGGCCTCGGCGTAGTGGGGGCGGGCCTGGTCGGGGTCGGTCCAGAACATGGGGCGCCAGTCCAGGTCGAAGACGGTCGTGCCGGACTTGGCGCGGTGGGCGAGGGCGGCGAGCGTCGCCGTGCGGCTCGGCTCCTCGCTCAGTCCGGTGCCGGTCATCCAGAAGACGGCGGCGGCGCGGATCGCGTCGAGGTCCAGCTCCCGGGGGTGGATCTCCAGGTCGGGAGCCTTGGGGCGGCGGTAGAAGTACAGCGGGAAGTCGTCCGGCGGGAAGATCTCGCAGAACGTGATGGGAGTCGGGTACGCGGCGACCGGGGTGACCCAGCGGTCGTCGACGCCGAACTCCTTCAGCGCCCCGTGCAGATAGCCGCCGAACGGGTCGTCGCCCGTGCGGGTGATGACGGCCGTGGCAAGGCCGAGCCGGGCGGCCGCGACCGCGACGTTGGCGGCCGACCCGCCGAGAAACTTGCCGAAGGTCTCAACCTCCGCCAGGGGTACACCGGTCTGCAAGGGATAGAGATCGACCCCGATGCGGCCCATCGTGATCAGATCGAAACGCGGGACTGACTCGGCCATGTGCGACGCTCCTCTGGCTGGGCGGGGGCCTGCCGCCTCCCAGGTGTATGACTCCCGGGCGACCATGTCAATACTTTGTACTTACATTCGGACCTGCTTGTGAAATGATGTCTTAACAAAGTATTGACAGCGGGCGCCTCAAGGACTTGTATCCGGTCCCAGCGCAGCAACAGCCGTTCTTCTCTGGTCTGGCACACGGCTTCCCGTCGCACAGTCGCACAGTGAGGTGCAGGAAAGATGGACCGCTCTTCGCACGCCCGCTCCCGCGGATTCGCCCCCGCCGTGGCCCTCGCCGCCGCCGCGGCGCTCACCCTCGCCGGCTGCTCCAGCAGCTCCGGGGGCAAGAAGGCCGACGAGGAAGGGGACTCGGGTGCCTCCGCGGGCAAGGCGAACACCCCGCGCATGACCGTCGCCCTGGTGACCCACCAGGCGCCCGGCGACACGTTCTGGGACATCGTCCGCAAGGGCGCCGAAGCCGCCGCCGCCAAGGACAACATCAAGCTCGTCTACTCCGCCGACCCGAACGCGGGCAACCAGGCCAACCTGGTGCAGAACGCGATCGACCAGAAGGTCGACGGCATCGCCGTCACCCTCGCCAAGCCCGACGCCCTGCGCGGCGTCATAGGCAAGGCCGAGAAGGCCGGGATACCCGTGGTCGGGCTCAACTCCGGTCTGGCGGACTGGAAGGAGCTCGGCCTGCTGGAGTTCTTCGGCCAGGACGAGACGGTGGCGGGTGAGGCGCTGGGCAAGCGGCTGAACGACGACGGTGCCGAGAAGGCCGTGTGCGTGATCCACGAGCAGGGCAACGTCGGCCTCACCCAGCGCTGCGACGGCGTGAAGAAGACCTTCGAGGGCTCCATCGAGAACCTCTACGTCAACGGCACCGACATGCCCTCGGTGAAGTCGACGATCACCGCCAAGCTCAAGCAGACGGGCGACATCGACCACCTGGTCACCCTCGGCGCCCCGTTCGCGATGACCGCTGTGCAGTCGGTGGACGAGACCGGCAGCAAGGCGAAGATCGCCACCTTCGACCTCAACAAGGAACTGACCGGCGCCATCGAGAAGGGCGACATCGAGTTCGCCGTCGACCAGCAGCCCTACCTCCAGGGCTACCTCGCCGTCGACGGCCTGTGGCTGTACAAGAACAACGGCAACTACAGCGGCGGCGGTGAGCAGCCGGTGCTGACCGGCCCGGCCTTCGTCGACGAGTCCAACGTGAAGGCCGTCGCCGAGTTCGCCGCGAAGGGCACCCGGTGATGAGCATGACCCGACAGGCTGAGCCGGCGGTGACCGCACCGCCGGCCCCCGGCCCGAAGGAGACCGACGGGCGGACCAGGCAGCGCTCCCTGACGCTGCGCCTGCTCGCCCGGCCCGAGGTCGGGGTCTTCCTCGGCGCCGTCGCCGTGTTCGTCTTCTTCCTGATCGCCGCGCCCTCGGTGCGCGACGGCAGCTCCATGGCGACGGTGCTCTACCAGTCGTCCACCATCGGCATCATGGCGCTGCCGGTCGCGCTGCTGATGATCGGCGGCGAGTTCGACCTGTCGGCCGGTGTCGCCGTGGTCACCTCCGCGCTCACCGCGAGCATGCTCAGCTACCAGCTGACCATGAACGTCTGGATGGGCGTGATCGTCGCCCTCGTGGTCTCCCTCGCGGTCGGCGCGTTCAACGGCTGGGTGCTGGTGAAGACCGGCCTGCCGAGCTTCCTGGTGACGCTCGGCACCTTCCTGATCCTCCAGGGCGTGAACCTCGCCGTCACCAAGCTGGTCACCGGCAACGTCGCCACCGACGACATCAGCGACATGGACGGCTTCGACCAGGCCAAGGCCCTCTTCGCCTCCTCCTTCGACGTCGGCGGCGTCCAGGTGAAGATCACGGTCGTGTGGTGGCTGGCCTTCGCGGCGCTGGCCACCTGGGTGCTGCTGCGCACCAAGTACGGCAACTGGATCTTCGCGGTCGGCGGCAGCAAGGAGTCCGCCCGCGCGGTCGGCGTCCCCGTCACCTTCACCAAGATCACGCTGTTCATGCTGGTCGGCTTCGGCGCCTGGTTCGTCGGCATGCACCAGCTGTTCTCCTTCAACACCGTGCAGTCCGGCGAGGGCGTCGGCCAGGAGCTGATCTACATCGCCGCGGCCGTCATCGGCGGCTGCCTGCTCACCGGCGGCTACGGCTCCGCCATCGGCCCCGTCTTCGGCGCCTTCATGTTCGGCATGGTGAACCAGGGCATCGTCTACGCCGGCTGGAACCCCGACTGGTTCAAGGCCTTCCTCGGCGTGATGCTGCTCGGAGCCGTCCTCATCAACCTGTACGTCCGCCGCGCGGCGACCCGGAGGTGACAGCGATGACCAGCAAGACCACCGGCACCCACGGCGCCGTCCTCGCGGACCCCGCACCCGAGCGGGAGGGCCGGCCGATCGTCGAACTGCGCGGCGCCGGCAAGGCCTACGGCAACATCCGCGCCCTGCACGGCGTCGACCTCGCCGTCCACCCCGGGCGGGTGACCTGCGTCCTCGGTGACAACGGTGCCGGCAAGTCCACCCTCATCAAGATCATCTCCGGGCTGCACCAGCACACCGAGGGCGATTTCCTCGTCGACGGCGGACCGGTGCGCTTCGGCACCCCGCGCGACGCCCTCGCCCGCGGCATCGCCACCGTCTACCAGGACCTCGCCACCATCCCGCTGATGCCGGTGTGGCGGAACTTCTTCCTCGGATCCGAGATGACCAAGGGCCCCTGGCCCGTGCGCCGCCTCGACATCGCCCGCATGAAGCGGACCGCCGACGAGGAACTGCGCAACATGGGCATCGTCCTGGACGACCTGGAACAGCCCATCGGCACCCTCTCCGGCGGCCAGCGCCAGTGCGTCGCCATCGCCCGCGCCGTCTACTTCGGCGCCCGCGTCCTCATCCTCGACGAGCCCACCGCGGCCCTCGGCGTCAAGCAGTCCGGCGTCGTCCTCAAGTACATCGCCGCCGCCCGGGAACGCGGCCTCGGCGTCATCTTCATCACCCACAACCCCCACCACGCCTACCTGGTCGGCGACCACTTCAGCGTGCTGCGCCTGGGCACCCTCGAACTCAGCGCCGCCCGCGCCGACATCACCCTCGAGGAACTCACCAACCACATGGCGGGCGGTGCCGAACTCGCCGCCCTCAAGCACGAACTGGCGCAGGTCGGCGGGGTGGACGTGGCGGCGCTCCCGGAAGAGCCGGAGGTCCCCGCGGCCGGCGTACCCGACCCGGCCGGCGACACCCCGGCGTCCGACACCCCCGCGTCCGACACCGCCGCACCCGCCGAAGGGAAGGCCTGACATGCCCGCTGCCCTGGACCGCATCCGCGTCGGATCGGCCCCCGACTCCTGGGGCGTCTGGTTCCCCGACGACCCGAAGCAGGTCCCCTGGGAACGCTTCCTGGACGAGGTCACCGAGGCCGGCTACGAGTGGATCGAACTCGGCCCCTACGGCTACCTCCCCACCGACCCGGCCCGCCTCACCGACGAGGTGACCCGGCGCGGACTCAAGGTCTCGGCGGGCACCATCTTCTGCGGGCTGCACCGCGGCCCCTCCGAATGGGACGGCACCTGGGAGCAGGTCAGCCGCGTCGCCGCCCTCACCCAGGCGATGGACGCGAAGCACCTCGTCGTCATCCCGTCCTTCTGGCGCGACGACAAGACCGCCGAGATCCTGGAGCCGCCGGAGCTGACCGGCGAGCAGTGGGGGCACCTGACCAAGGGCATGGAACGCCTCGGCCACGAGGTGAAGGAGACCTACGGCCTGGACATCGTCGTCCACCCGCACGCCGACACCCACATCGACACCGAGGAGCACGTCGAGCGCTTTCTCGACGCCACCGACTCCGACCTGGTGAGCCTCTGCCTGGACACCGGTCACTACGCCTACTGCGGCGGCGACAGCGTCAAGCTGATCGAGACCTACGGCGAGCGCATCGGCTACCTCCACCTCAAGCAGGTCGACCCGGAGATCCTCGCCGACGTGCGCGCGAACGGCGTCCCGTTCGGGCCGGCCGTGCAGCGCGGGGTGATGTGCGAGCCGCCCGCCGGAGTGCCCGAGCTGGGCCCGGTGCTCACCGCGGCCCAGAAGCTCGACGTCGACCTCTTCGCCATCGTCGAGCAGGACATGTACCCCTGCGAGCCCGACAAGCCGTTGCCCATCGCCGTCCGCACGCGCAGGTTCCTGCGCTCCTGCGGGGCCTGACGGCGCACACGCGGGCACCTGACCCGGCCCTCCCGCCACGAGCCACGGGGGCCGGGTCGTCCGCGTGCGTCCCCGCTCGGCGAGCCGTTGTCAGTGCCGCGCGTTAGCGTGCAAGGCACAGACCGTTCATCCCGTCCGGGGAGGTTGACATGGCCTCGCGCCTCAACCCGTATCTCAGTTTCGACGGCGACGCCCGCCAGGCGATGGAGTTCTACGAGCAGGTCTTCGGCGGAACGCTCGCGCTCAACACCTTCGGAGCCTTCGGCGACGCCGACGCCCCGGAGGCCGACAAGATCATGCACGGCATGCTGGAGACGCCGAGCGGCTTCACCCTCATGGGCGCCGACACCCCGCCGGGCATGGAGTACACCCCGGGCACCAACTTCGCGGTGAGCCTCAGCGGCGACGACGAGGCGGAGCTGCGCGGCTACTGGGAGAAGCTGTCCGCGGGCGGCTCCGTCGCCGTGCCGCTGGAGAGGCAGATGTGGGGGGACGTCTTCGGCATGTGTACGGACCGGTTCGGCGTCCCCTGGATGGTGGACATCGGCGAGCCGGCGGGCTGACCGCTCGGTCCGCCGGCCCGCCGGGCATCCCGGTCCGCTTTCAGCCCCGCCGCACCTCCGCGACCGTCACGGGACGGTGCTCCCGCAGCGAGAGCGTGCACGCCTCGGCGATCCAGCCCGCCTCCAGCGCGTCCTCGATCGTGCAGGGGGAGGGACGGGCACCCGCGACGACCTCGGTGAACGCGGTCAGCTCGGTGCGGTAGGCGGTGGCGAAGCGGTCCATGAAGAAGTCGTGCGGGGTACCGGCCGGGAAAGTGGCGCCGGGCTCGACCGAGCGCAGCGGCAGCTTGTCCTCCAGACCGACGGCGATGGAGTCCGTGAAGCCGTGGATCTCCATGCGGACGTCGTAACCGCGCGCGTTGTGACGGCTGTTGGAGACCACGGCGATCGTGCCGTCGTCCAGGGTGAGGATCGCGCCGGTGGTGTCCGCGTCGCCCGCCTCCCGGATGAAGTCGGCACCCCGGTTGCCGCCGACGGCGTACACCTCGCTCACCTCGCGGCCCGTCACCCAGCGGATCACGTCGAAGTCGTGCACCGAGCAGTCGCGGAAGATGCCGCCGGAGGCGGCGATGTACGCGGCCGGCGGCGGCGCCGGGTCGAGGGTGGTCGACCGCACGGTGTGCAGCTTGCCCAGCTCGCCCCGCCGCACGGCCGCCCGCGCCGCGACGAAGGCGGCGTCGAAGCGGCGGTTGAAGCCGATCTGCACCGGCACGTCACGACCCGCGATCGCCTTGAGCACCTCGACGCCCTCCGCCATGGTGCGGGCGACGGGCTTCTCGCAGAAGACGGGCACGCCGGCCTCGACGGCGGCCAGGATCAGGCTCGGGTGGGCGTCGGTCGCCGCCGCGACCACCACACCGTCCACCCCGGCGGCCAGCACCGCCTCGGGCAAGTCCACGATCTCGGCGCCGAACCGCTCGGCGGCCGACCTCGCGGCGTCGGCGAACGGGTCGGCGACGACGAGCGAGTCGACGGCGTCCAGCGAGGCGAGGGTCTCGGCGTGGAAGGCGCCGATGCGGCCGAGGCCCAGGATTCCGATGCGCATGGTTTCGTTGCTCCTTGTGCGTGGTTGCCGTGTCAGGCCCGCCGTGCGTGGTGGACGCGCCGGGTGTGCGGTGCGTGGCTGCCCTGTGTGCCGGGCACGTGGTGCGTGGCTGCCGTGCGCGCCCGGCCCGCGGTGCCGTTGCCGGTCGTCCGTCCTCAGTCCAGGCCGCCCAGGACGTTCTGGTCCCAGTCGATCACCGAGCCCGTGACCACCCCCGACCGGTCCGACAGCAGCAGGACCACGAAGTCGGCGATCTCGTCCGGCTGCCCCAGCTTCCCCATCGGCAGCCGGGCGGCGGCCCGCTCGCGCCAGTCGTCCCCGGCGCCGTGGAAGGCCCGCTGGGTCGCGTCCTCGCCCTCCGTCGCCGTCCAGCCGATGTTCAGGCCGTTGATCCGCACCCGGTCGAAGCGGTGCGCGTGCGCGGCGTTCCTGGTCAGCCCCACCAGACCGGCCTTGGCGGCGACGTACGGCGCCAGGAACGGCTGCCCGCCGTGCGCCGACGACGTGATGATGTTGACGACGGTGCCGGGCGCGCCCCGGCCCACCATGTCCGCGACCGCCGCCTGCATGGCGAAGAACGGCGCCCTGAGGTTGATCGCGATGTGCTGGTCGAACAGCTCGGGCGTGGTGTCCAGCAGCGTCCCCCGCGAGGTCAGCCCCGCCGAGTTGACGAGGCAGTCGACGCGGCCGTACGACTCCACCACCCGGCCGACGGAGGCCTTCGCCTGCCCGGCGTCCGCCAGGTCGGCCCGTACGAACAGCACCTTGCCGCCCGCCGCCGTCAGCTCGGCCACCAGGGCCTCGCCGGGTTCCGGGCGCCGCCCCGTGACGGCCACGGTCGCGCCCTCCCGCACGGCGGCGCGCGCGATCGCCGCGCCGACCCCCTGGCTGCCGCCGTTGACGAGGACGACCTTGTCGTCGAGCAGTGTCATCGTGTCTCCCGGCGTCCGGCGCCGGCCCGCAGCCGGGTCTGGAGCACGTCCGGCGTCCACTCCTCGCGCAGCGCCCGCCGCACGACGTCCGCCTGGGAGGGCGGGGCCAGACCGTCCACGGGCGGATCGCGATCGAGGTTGGTGGGGAAGGGGTAGCCCTCGGCGCTCGCGGCGATCACGTTCTCCAGGCACCGCTCGTCCACGCCCTCGGCCTTGCGCTTCAGCAGCACGGGGAAGACGGCGTTCGCCACCGCCTCCCGGTCCACGCTCTCCATCGCGCGGCCGAACGCGGAGGAGATCTGCAGCAGGTTGGCCATGCGGCGGATGCCGGACGAGCGGTTGGTGCCCGCCGCGTGGAACAGGGCCGGGTTGAAGAAGACCGCGTCGCCCTTGGCCAGGGGAAGCTGCACGTGGTGGGCCTCGAAGTAGGCCCGGAACTCCGGGAGCCGCCAGGCCAGGTAGCCCGGTTCGTACTTCTGGGAGTGCGGCAGGTACATCGTGGGGCCCGACTCCACGGGCATGTCGCAGTGCGCGACCGCGCCCTGGAGCGTGAGCACGGGGGAGAGGCGGTGCACGTGCGCCGGGTAGGCCGCCGCGGCCTCGTTCGAGAGGAAGCCGAGATGGTAGTCGCGGTGCGCGGTCTGGGCCGCGCCGCCCGGGTTGACCACGTTGATCTGGGAGGTGACCTGGTAGCCGGGGCCGAGCCAGGCCCGGGCGACCAGGGCGAGGGCGCCGTTGGCGTAGTAGTCGGCGAACGCCTCGGGGTCGTGCAGGGCGGCCTTCTCCAGCGCGTTCCACACCCGGTCGTTGGCTCCGGGTGCGGCGAAGTGGTCACCGGCGGTGGCGCCCGAGGCGCGCTGCTCGGCGATCAGCGCGTCGAACACGGCGGTGGCCCGGTCGACGACCGCCGGGTCGGGGAAGGCGCCCTTGAGGACGACGATGCCGGGGCCCTCGGCGAGGGCGTGGACGAGCTCGGCCGCCGTCCCCGGGTCGTCGGGCAGCCCGCCGGCGTCGTACACGGGGACGTTCTGCTCCACGGAGGCGGCCCGTGGATGGTCGTCGGGGTCGGTCGGCCGCTCGACGAGCGCGCGGAAGGCGTCGAGGTCGCAGTCCTGTTCGGAGAACCGGGCGCGGGGGGTGCGGCGGGGAACGGAGGACATCGTCGTCCCTTCGGTGACGGGGCGGGGAGGAGCGGAGCGGTGCCGACCGGCGGGGCAGGGAGAACGGGGAGAGGGCGGTCCGGCAGCGTCCAGCCGGGACCTCCACCGTCACTCCTCGGGGCGTACCTCCACCCAGGCGCCGCGCGCCGCCGACCGCGCCATCGCGTCCAGCACGGCCGCGCTGTGCACGGCGTCCGGGAGGGTGGCGCCGTACGGGGTCGCCTCGGCGATCGAGCGCAGGAAGCGGTGGGCCTCCACCACCTTGAGGTCGTCGTAGCCCATGGCGTTGGCGGCCCCCGGCTGGAAGGCGGCGAACTCGCCGTGCGCGGGGCCGACGTAGACCGTGCTGACGGGCTGGTCCTGGTAGGCCGAGCCGCGGCTGACGCCCAGCTCGTTCATGCGGCGGAAGTCCCAGAACACCGCGCCGGTGGTGCCGTGCACCTCGAAGCCGTAGTTGTTCTGCTCGCCGACCGAGACCCGGCAGGCCTCCAGGACACCGCGGGCACCGGAGGCGAAGCGCAGCAGGCAGCTGACGTAGTCCTCGTTCTCGACCGGGCCCGACTCGCCGCCCGAGGCCCGCGCGTGACCGGCGGTGGCCGCGGTCGGGCGGGCCCGCTCCGGCAGGAAGATCGCCGTGTCGGCGGTCAGGGACGCGATGTCGCCGAGCAGGAACCGGGCCAGGTCCGCGCCGTGCGAGGCCAGGTCGCCGAGCACCCCGCTGCCGCCGCGCTCGCGCTCGTAGCGCCAGGTCAGCGCGGACTCGGGGTGGGCGGCGTAGTCGCTGAAGAGGCGGATGCGGACATGGGTGACAGTGCCGATCTCCCCGGCTGCGATCAGCTCGCGGGCGGCCTCCACGGCGGGCGCGTTGCGGTAGTTGAAGCCGACGGCGCCCTGCACGCCGGCCTTGGCGACGGCGTCGGCCACGGCCCGCGCGTCGTCGAGGGACAGGCCGACCGGCTTCTCGATCCAGATGTGCTTGCCCGCCTCGGCCATCGCGACGGCGATCTCACGGTGCAGGAAGTTCGGGGCGGTGATGCTGACCGCGCGGACCCGGGGGTCCGCGGCCACCTCCCGCCAGTCACGGGTCGTCGAGGCGAAGCCGAACTGCGCGGCGGCCTCCTCGGCCCGCCCCGGCACCTCCTCGGCGACCGTCACCAGCTCGGGACGGAGGGCGAGCTGCGGATAGTGGTGGCGGACCCGGGCGTACGCCTGGGTGTGCACCCGGCCCATCCAGCCGAAACCGACGACGGCGACACCGAGTGCGTCCACCATGAGAGCCCCTCTTCGGACCGGTCCCTGCTCTGTCCCGCCCACCCTCTGCGGAGCGTCGGCATCATGTCAACCTTTTGACAGGACAAAGTCCGGGACCGGCCCGCGTCGTTCGGGTCCAGGCTCGAAAGCCGGAACGGCAACGGCGCCCCCCCGGCCGCCGATCGCACGGCGGGCCCCGGCCCAGGTCCCGCCCACGGACCCATGGCCCGGCTTCGCCGCCTGGTCCCGGGCCGTCTGCGCGCAAGGGACCGTGAAGGCCACCGGCGGCTCCGTCCCGGGCCTCGGGGCGGGCGGGGCCGCCCGACGGCCTGCCGGAGCCGCGTGCGGCGGGCTAGCCGCCTCAGCGGCCGACCGCAGGTCGCCTCACCGCCCCCGGCGCGACAGCCACGCCGCCGTCACCGCGCCGGAGACGTTGTGCCAGACGGAGAAGACCGCGGCCGGCAGGGCCGCCAGGGGGCTGAAATGGGCAGTGGCCAAAGAAGCCGCGAGGCCGGAGTTCTGCATGCCGACCTCGAAGGCCATCGCGCGGCTCGCGGGTTCGCCCAGGCGGCCGAGGCGGCCCGCGCCGTAACCCAGCGCGAGCCCGAGGCCGTTGTGCAGCACCACCGCGAGGAACACCATCGCCGCGGCCGACTTGATGGCGTCGGCGCTGCCCGCCACCACCACCGCCACGATCACCGAGATCGTCACCGCGGACAGCCAGGGCAGCGCCGGCAGCGCCCGCTCCACGTGACGCCCCGCCAGCAGCCGCACGGCCAGCCCCGCGAGAACCGGCAGCAGCACCGTCTTGAGGATGTCGGCGACCATGGAACCGGCGTCCACCGGCAGGTACTCACCCGCCAGCAGCAGCGTCAGCGGCGGGGTGACCAGAGGAGCGACCAGCGTCGATACGGTGGCGACGGAGACCGACAGGGCGACGTCGCCCCGCGCCAGGTACGTCACCACGTTGGACGCCGTGCCGCTGGGGGCGCAGCCGACGAGGATCACACCGGCCGCGAGCTGCGGCGGGAGGTCCAGCAGGTGGGCGACGGCCCAGCCGAGCCCCGGCATGATGACGTAGTGCGCGACGAGGCCGAGGGCCACCGCCCAGGGACGCTTGACGACCCCCCGGAAGTCCTCCGGGGTCATGGTGATGCCCATGCAGAACATCACGACACCCAGCAGGTACGGCACCGACTCGCTCCACCCGGTGAAACCGCCGGGGAACAGCAGACCGAGGGCGCCGGCCAGGAGGACGAGGACGGGGAAGACGGTCACGGCGCGCCGCGCGGAGCGGTCGCCGTCGGCGTCGTTGCTGAGGTGTTCGGGTCGTTCGGTTCGCACCGTGCGAGGTAACGCCCGGTGGACGGCCCGACGCAACGCCGTCTCGCGATGTGATCATCGGGACGGTTCGCGCAGGTGGGCCCGGTGGACGACCCCTCGGTCTCCTGAAGGGCCCGCCTTCGCCGATCCGCCCGGGACCGCGCAGGGCGGCGCGCCCGTCCCGTGGGATGAGGTAGGCTTGACCAGCGCGATCACACGGAGGCGTGGACGCGCAACGGGACGTGGCGCAGCTTGGTAGCGCACTTGACTGGGGGTCAAGGGGTCGCAGGTTCAAATCCTGTCGTCCCGACTTTTCGGAGTCGCGGATCAGAGGCCGTTTCAGAGGAGATCTGAAACGGCCTCTTCATGGTTTCTGGGGCCCGTTCGGGGACCGGCGCACTCGACGGGGCTGAGGTGCGCTGCCCCGAGCGCCCTGCGGGCCCGCGAGCCGGACGCGAGGACAGCGGGAACGGCCCCTCCCGGCTCATCTCCCTCCGGTCGTGGCCCTCGGGCTCGGCGATCCCGACGCGCGTCAACCCCCGACACGCGCCTGAAGGCCGACGGGGCTGCCCTCGTGGCACTCGGGCCTGCCGGGCGGAACGGTGCTCAGGGAGCGCAGCAGGGTGCGGGCCACCTCGTCGTTGTGCCGAAAGGCGGGGGCGTTGGTGCGGGGCCGGGCGAACGCGGCCTGGGCGCGGCTGTCGGTCGGTGCGCCGAGCGCGACGAGGCGGGGGTGGGGACCGTTCAGTCCCGCGTCGATGACGCGGCCGTCCGCCGGGGTGACCCTGAGCCTGCCCGAGCGGTGCGTGTGCGTGTGATCGGAGACGACCTCCTCCGTGAGCGTGCCGCGGCGGTACAGGTGCCGCAGCAGGGGATCCCGCGTGCGGTCGAGGTTCGGGCCCGGCAGGTACGCCTCGATCAGCGCCGTGGCGTGCACCGTGTGGCCGGGCACCGTGGGGCTGGTGGCGGTGAAGGTTCCGGTGGTCTCGTCCGTGCCGACGCGGAGGTCCGCGCCGAGGAAGTGAACGAGCCCGGCCTCGGAGAGGGCCAGGAGCCGGCGCAGCCGGAAACCCGGCGGGCCGGAGGCGAGGAAGCTGAAGAAGCCCTGCCACCAGCCGTCGAGATCGTCGGCGACGGAGCGGGCCGTCAGCCGTCCGGCGGTGACCAGCGGGGGCAACTGCCCGTAGACCGAGAGCAGCGCGAGGAAGGCGCCCAGGTCCGCACTGTGGGTCGCGTCCTCGCGGCGGGCGACGTCCCGTGCGATGTGGTCGCGCATGTGGCTCCGAAAGGCCTCGGGCGTCGCGAAGGCCAGCCCTCTCAGCGGATGGTCCAGGGCCTCGAAGTCCAGGCGGTCCGCCGGGTCCCGCACGGCCCTGGTGGTGAGAGCCGTCATCTCGTCGGAGTACCAGCCGAAGCGGTCGTAGGCGGTGAGGAACTCAGGCCAGGACAGTGCCGTGCGATCGGGGTGGGCGTGGAACAGTTCGTGGTAGTGGCCGAAGCCGATCTCCTTGGCCATCAGTGGCCACACGTCGCGGCGCAGGTCCAGCGGCCGGCCCTCGGAGACCAGCGCGTCGACGGCCCCGGGGCCGAAGTAGCGGGGCAGCGGGGGCCGGGGGCCCAGGAGGCGGTACCGGGTCTTGGAGTGGTAGGGCACCCCGCGTCGCGAGCCGACGTGGAGAACCGGCTCCCGGCCGGAGGGGAGATAGGTCAACGTGCCGTCGGACGCGGTGCGGTAAGCGCCGCCGCGGCCCTCGGTGAGCAGCACCATCAGGTCGATGAAGGCGAGCCCGAACCCGCGCAGGGCGACGTGCTCACCCGGCCGCAGCGCGGACAGGTCGGCGTCGTCCAAGAAGCTCGGTGGCAGGTGGAAGCGGCCGTGGCGGCGGGCGAAGGCGGCGCGGCTGCGGTGTTCGACGGTGGGGGCCGAGCCCAGATGACCCTGGGCCAGAACCACCCGGTCGGCACTGAGCGGGGCGGTGCGGCCGGACAGGCGCACGTGCTGACGTCCGTCCGGGGCGTCGGAGACGGCGGTCGCCGTGGCGCGGTGCCACTCCACCGTGACCGAAGCGGGCAGCTCGGTCAGCACTCGGCGGAACACCCAGTCCAGGTAGGCGCTCTGAGCCCGGCGGGTGGGGAAGTCCGTGGCGGCGAGGGTGCGCAGTTCGGCGAGCACGTCCGGCGGCGCGTGGCGCGGCGCCTCCGTTCCTTCGGAGACCGAAGCGGCCCACTCGGCCAAGGACGGACCCGGTCGCACGGGCCCCTCGATGGTGGACGTCTCGTCGGTGAACATGGTGACGTCCTCGGCCATGGAGTTCATGCGCAGCAGCGGCGACTGCCCGTCCCGCCAGATCCGGCCAGGTCCCGGCGGGTGCGGATCCACGAGATGGATGGTCAGTTTCCTGCCGTCGTCCCACAGCTCGGGAGCGTTGGCGGCGATGCGCTCCAGCAGTCCGGTGGCGCGTGGTCCCGCGCCCACGATGACGAGGACGGCCTCAAAGGGCGTGGCGCTCACCGGCCACCGCCCAGGGTGAAGCGGGCGTTCGGGGCGGTCGCCCGGTTCAGCCGGGTACGCGAGAGGGTCAGGCCGGCACGGAGCCGTTGCAGTGGGGTGGGAGGCAGGGCGCGGGCGGCACCGCGCGCGTAGTACCGCTCGACGTAGTACTGGCCGACGCTGAGCACGGTCGTCACCGCGATGTACCAGAGCGTGGCGACCAGCAGCAGAGGTATGACCTGGTACGTGCGGTTGTATATCAGTTGTACCGAGAACAGCAGGTCGTGCACGGCCAGCACACTGACGATGCTCGTTCCCTTGAGCGTGCCGATCAGCATGTTCCCGGCCGTCGGCACGATCGAGCGCATCGCTTGCGGTACGACGATCCGGCGCAGCGTGCGCCGCCTGCCGAGGCCCAGGGCCTGGGCGGCCTCCGTCTGGCCCGCGTCCACCGACAGGATGCCGCCGCGCACCACTTCGGCGGCATACGCGGCCTCGTGCAGGGTGAGGCCGATCACGGCGGTGAGGGTGGGACCCAGCAGGTTCACCGTCTTGACGGTCACGAACTCGGGACCGAACGGGAGGCCGAGTCCGAGAGTGGGGTAGAGGGCTCCGATGTTGAACCAGAACAGCAACTGCACGAGCAGCGGAGTGGACCTGAAGATCCAGACGAAACCCCAGCTCAGCGTGCGCAGCACCGGGTTCGCGGACAGGCGCATCACCGCCAGCGGGATGCCGAGCAGGAAGCCGAGTGCCGTCACCGCCGCGGTGAGCCAGAGCGTCAGCAGCAGCCCGTTGAGCACGGCACTCGTGGTGAGGTACTGGCCCACCACGTTCCACTGGAAGGCGCTGTTGCGGATGACGGAATCGACCGCCATGGCGAAGAGCAGCAGCGCCACGGCGGCCGACAGCAGCCGGCCGACGTTCCGGCGCGGCACGATCCGTGGCGCGTCGGTCTCGTGCGGCTCGTTTCCTCTCCAGGATTTTGGAGCGGGAGCGGACGTGACATCGGAAGACGTGACCATCGAGAAGAGCTCCAGCGGGAGGATGAGTACGGGCATGCGCGTCGTCACACATGTCGCGTCCCTCAACGCGGCCGGAGCTGCCACCGCGCACGGCGGGTGGCTGATCCGCCGCCGAGATTAGCCGTCGAAGAGCGCGAACGGTCAATGGCCGCCGTGAAGTTGCAATGGCCCGTACACGCTGCCGTCACGCGGTCCCAAGGTGCGGGACGGCATGCGGTCCGCGCTTGACGCCGGGCCGTCCGCACGGCTGAATGAAGGGCATGGCTGCCCAGGAACGCTTGGTCTCGCGCGACCACATCGACTTCGGTCGGGTGTGGTCCGCCGCGTGTCGCGCCTGACTCGGCAGCAGGCCGCAGGACCGGCCCTTTCCCTCCCTCGGTGACCCGTTGCGGGCCGGAATCCGTCCCTGCGTGAGCTGCCGCGGCACTGCCTCTCCCGACGTACCGGCGTCGTCACACCTGTAGTCACCCGTCGTCCTGACGACCCTCGTCCCCGCACACGGCGGGCTCCTCCGCCGTGCCCGCAGGTGACTTCATCACGAAAGGCCCTTGCCATGCCCGTGGTGTTCCTCGGCATCGCCGCCACCCACAACGGCTCCGGAACCAGGCCCCGTTCCGTTGCCGCCTGCCCGGCGGCGGTGGGCGAGTGAGTTCCGTCGCCCGAGCTTCGCTCCTCGACCTCTCGGTCGTCCACGTGCCCGTCTCCGACCCGCGTGTGGCACCGCTGCTGCGCGAACTCGGCCACGAGTACTCCGCCCGGTACGGCGGCGACGCCCGTACCGAACTCGCACGCTACCCGGACGAGGAGTTCACCGCCCCGCACGGCGGGTTGCTGCTCCTGCTCCTGGCGGGCGGCGAGCCGGTCGCGGGCGGTGCCTTCCGCCGGTACGACGTGAAGACGGCCGAGCTGAAGCGGATCTGGACCCACTCCAGCCACCGGCGTCGCGGCCTGGCGCGCCGGGTCGTCGCCGAACTGGAGCACGAAGCGGGCATGCGCGGCTACCGGCGGATCTACCTGACCACGGGTCCACGCCAGCCCGAGGCCCTCGGCCTGTACCTCGCCGCCGGCTACACACCGCTGTTCGACCCGGAGGCCGATCCGGAAGCCATCGGCCCCCTGCCCTTCGAGAAGCACCTCACTGTCGCACCCGACACCGGAAAGGCCACCGTCCAGTGAAGCCACCCGCCCTCCGGGGCAGCCTGCGTCCCGCCCTGGCCGCTGCCGCCCTCGCGCCCCTGCTGCTCCTGACCGCGTGCGGCTCCGGCGACCCCGACCACATCGCCGCGGCCGGCGCGCAGAACTCTCCCGCGCCCACCGACGACCCGGTCGCCGACGTACGCAAGGTGGACTCCATCGCCGCCCTGCTCCCCGCCGACGTGAGGAAGTCGGGCACACTCCGGGTCGGCAGCTCCGTCGCCACTCCGCCCGCGGCGTACTACCCGAACGGGTCGGACAAGCGGCCCGAGGGCCAGGACATCGACATCGCCGACGCCGTCGCCAGGGTCCTCGGCGTCGAACTGGAACGCCAGGACGCCTCCTTCGAGACGATCCTGCCCGCCCTGCGCAGCGGCAAGTACGACTTCGGCACCGGCAACTTCGGAGTCACCACCGAGCGCCTGAAGACCCTCGACTTCGTCACCTACATCAACGACGGCCAGGGCTTCGCGGTGAAGGAGGGCGACACGTCCTTCGGCAAGAAGGTCACGGACCTCGTCCAGTTGTGCGGACGCACGGTGGGCATCGGCGCCGGGACCACCTTCGAGGCGACACTGGACGCGAACAAGGGGGTGTGCGAGAAGGCCGGCAAGAAGCCCTACGACGTGAAGGTCTACTCGGAGAACGGCGCGACCGTCACCGCGCTCCAACAGGGCCGGATCGACGTGATCATGTCGACCATCAACGGCCTGCGGTACCAAGCGTCACAGCCCGCCGCCCACACCACGTTCCTCGGCGAGTTCCACCGCCTCGACGTCGGCTTCACCTTCAAGAAGGGCTCTCCGCTCACCGAGGCGTTCCAGGCCGCGGTCAACGAGCTGATCAAGGACGGTACGTACGCCCGGATCCTCGAGAAGTGGGGCACCTCCGCCTCCGCGATCGAGGCGTCGCGGGTCAACCCGCCCGAACACCCGTGAGCAAGCAGGGACCTCGACCATGAACCTCGTCACCGGCACCACGCCGCCGGCCCCGGCCGTACCGCCCGGCGGCCCCAGCAACAGCCTCACCGGCACCATCGGCGCCGCCGTCATCGGACTGACGCTGCACCAGGCCGCCTACGCCGCCGAGATCGTGCGCGGCGGAGTCGTCTCCGTCGACCACGGGCAGTCGGAGGCAGCCGCAGCCCTGGGCATCCCCCGGCTGCGGCAGATCCGCCGGATCGTGCTGCCCCAGGCCATGCGCGCCATCCTGCCCACCGCCGGCAACGAGATCATCGGCCTGCTCAAGGGCACTTCGGTGGTCCACGTGATGGCCATCGGTGAACTCTTCTACCAGGTACAGGTCATCTACGGCCGCAACGGCCGGGTGATCCCGCTGCTGCTCGTCGCCACCGCCTGGTACGTCGTACTGACCTCGCTGTTGTCGGTCGCCCAGTACTACGTGGAGCGGCACTTCGCCCGGGGAACCAACCGCACCCCGCCACCCACGCCGTTCCAGCGCGCCCGGCGCTTCGTCCGCGACCTGCGCACGGCGGCAGCGCGGCCCGACCAGCCCGTCATACCCCTCAAGCACTCGGGAGACAGCCGATGAGCGATGTGATGGTGGACGTCCACGACGTCCACAAGAGCTTCGGACCGCTGCAGGTGCTCCGCGGTGCCGACCTCCAGGTCCGCGCCGGCGAGGTCACCGTCGTCCTCGGCCCGTCCGGCTCCGGGAAGTCCACACTGCTGCGCACCATCAACCATCTGGAGAAGGTCGACCGCGGCTGGATCAGCATCGACTGCGAGCTCATCGGCTACCGCCGCTCCGGCGGCAAGCTGTACGAACTGAAGGAGAAGGAGGTCCTGAAGCAGCGCACCCACATCGGGTTCGTGTTCCAGAACTTCAACCTCTTCCCGCACCTGACCGTGCTGGACAACCTCGTCGAGGCCCCCGTCTCCGCCCTGCGACGCCCGCGCAAGGAGGCGGCGGAGACCGCCCGTCGCCTGCTGGAGCGAGTCGGCCTCGCCGACAAGGCCGACGCCTATCCGCGGCAGCTCTCCGGCGGCCAGCAGCAGCGCGTGGCCATCGCCCGTGCACTCGCCCTCGAACCGAAGGTGCTGCTCTTCGACGAGCCCACCTCGGCACTGGACCCGGAACTCGTCGGCGAAGTCCTCGACGTCATCAAGGATCTGGCCCGTACCGGAACCACCATGATCGTCGTCACCCACGAGATCGGCTTCGCCCGCGAGGTCGCCGACACCGTGGTGTTCATGGACGGCGGCGTCGTCGTGGAGCAGGGCCCGCCGGCAGCCGTACTCGACGCCCCGCAGCACGAGCGCACCCGCGCGTTCCTCTCCAAAGTCCTCTGACCGCACTTCACCCCTTTCCGCCGCGCGAGGAGCACGACCGTGTCCCCTTCGAATCCCCGCCGTACCGCCGTTGCCGCGCTCGGACTCGTCTCCGCCCTCGTCCTCGCCGCCTGCGGCAACCCCTCCGACGGCGGCATCATCGAGGCCGCGGCCACCGAGGGCGCCCATGCGAAGATCAACCTGAGTCCGCAGCAGCACCGCGTCACCACCGGCAAGGTCGACTCCGTAGCCGCCGAGGTCCCGGAGAAGATCCGCGAGAGAGGCACCCTGGAACTCGTCTCCTCGTCCGGCTCCGCGGCACCGCTGACTTTCTACGCCACCGACAACAAGACGGTCATCGGCGTCGAGTCCGACATGGCGTACCTGGTCGCCGACGTGCTCGGCCTCGAACCGCACGTCAACACGGTCTCCTGGGAGAACGTCTTCGTCGGCCTGGACGGCGCCAAGTACGACGTCGGCTTCAGCAACATCACGGTCACCGAGGAGCGCAAGGAGAAGTACGACTTCGCCACCTACCGCGAGGACAACCTGGGCTTCGAGGCGAAGAAGGACAGCGGCCTGAGGGTCACCGGGCCCGAGAGCGTGGCGGGCAGGACGGTCGCCGTGGGCAGCGGCACCAACCAGGAGAAGCTGCTGATCGAGTGGAGCGAGGAGAACGAGAAGGCCGGCCGCGAGCCGGTGGACATCAAGTACTACCAGAACGACAGCGACGTCTACCTCGCCCTCCGGTCCGGCCGCATCGACCTCTACCTCGGCCCCAACCCGACGGCCGCCTACCACGCGGCGACCACCGGGGAGATCGAGGTCGTCGGCACCTACTCCGGCGCCGGCGCCACCCTCCAGGGACTGATCGCGACCACTACCAAGAACGGCAGTGGCCTGGTCGAGCCGCTCGCCGACGCGCTCGACCACATCATCGACAACGGAACGTACGCCAAGGTGCTCGAGCGCTGGGGCCTGGCCGACGAGGCCGTCACGAACTCGGAGATCAACCCGCCCGGCCTGCCGAGAACCACCACGTAGCCCCGTCGGCGGTCGTCCGGCCGCCGACCGTTCCCGCGCACTCGCCCTCTGCCAGGAAGGTACCCACTCGTGTCCTCAGCCCTGTCCACCCCGCTGCACCTCGCCGTCGCCCTGGACGGCACCGGCTGGCACCCGGCCTCCTGGCGGGAGCCCACCGCCCGCCCCCGGGAGCTCTTCACCGCCCGCTACTGGGCCGACCTGGTCACCGAGGCCGAGCGCGGGCTGCTCGACTTCGTGACCATCGAGGACGGTCTCGGCCCGCAGTCCTCCCACTTCCTCGAACCGGACGACCGCACCGACCAGGTCCGGGGCCGCCTGGACGCCGTCCAGACAGCGGCCCGGGTCGCGCCCCTCACCCGGCACATCGGCCTGGTCCCGACCGCGGTCGTCACCCACACGGAGCCCTTCCACCTCTCCAAGGCGATCGCCACGCTCGACCACGTCAGCAACGGCCGGGCCGGTCTGCGCGCGCAGATCACCGCGCGCCCGAACGAGGCCGCGCACTTCGGCCGCCGCACGATCCCCCGCATCGACGCCTACGACAGCCCGGCCGCGCGAGAGGTGACGACCGACCTCTTCGACGAGGCCGCCGACTACGTCGAGGTCGTACGTCGCCTCTGGGACAGCTGGGAGGACGACGCGGAGATCCGGGACGTGGCCACCGGTCGGTTCGTCGACCGCGACAAGCTGCACCACATCGACTTCGAGGGGCGGTACTTCAGCGTCAGAGGCCCGTCCATCACCCCACGCCCGCCCCAGGGCCAGCCCGTCGTCACCGCCCTCGCCCACCGGACCGTTCCGTACCGGCTGGTCGCCCGGCAGGCCGACGTCGGCTACGTCACCCCCCACGACATCGGGCAGGCCCGCGCGATCGTCGCGGAGATCCGTGCCGAGCAGGAAGCGGCCGGCCGGGCCGGACAGCCGCTGCACGTCTTCGCCGATCTCGTGGTCTTCCTCGACGACGACCCCGGTACCGCGGCGGCCCGACGTGAGCGGCTCGACGCCCTCGCGGGCGAGTCGTACACGAGTGACGCCCGCGTCTTCACCGGCACGCCCGCCGCACTCGCCGATCTGCTCCTTGAGTGGCGGTCGGCCGGTCTCACCGGCTACCGGCTGCGTCCCGCCGTCCTGGGGCACGACCTCCCGGCGATCACCCGGAGCCTGGTTCCCGAACTCCAGCGCAGGGGAGCCTTCCGCCTCGCCTACGAGACCGACACCCTGCGCGGGCTGCTGGGACTGGTCCGGCCCGCCAACCGCTACGCCGCCTGAGCCGGAAGGACACCACGTCATGAGCAAGCCGCTGAAGCGGATCCACCTGGCCGCCCACTTCCCGGGCGTCAACAACACCACCGTGTGGAGCGACCCGGAGGCCGGCAGTCATATCGACTTCGGTTCGTTCGTGCACTTCGCGCAGACCGCCGAACGTGCCAAGTTCGACTTCCTGTTCCTGGCCGAGGGGCTCAGACTGCGCGAACAGGGCGGAAAGATCTACGACCTGGACGTCGTCGGCCGCCCCGACACCTTCACCGTCCTGGCCGCGCTCGCCGCCGTCACCGAGCGCCTCGGGCTGACCGGCACCATCAACTCCACGTTCAACGAGCCCTATGAGGTCGCCCGTCAGTTCGCCAGCCTCGACCACCTCTCCGGCGGCCGCGCAGCCTGGAACGTGGTCACCTCCTGGGACGCCTTCACCGGCGAGAACTTCCGTCGCGGCGGCTTCCTCCCGCAGGAGGAGCGCTACAGCCG
Source organism: Streptomyces mutabilis (assembly GCF_046628145.1). NCBI lineage: Bacteria > Bacillati > Actinomycetota > Actinomycetes > Kitasatosporales > Streptomycetaceae > Streptomyces > Streptomyces mutabilis. The sequence goes on from NZ_CP176874.1 coordinate 6,888,449, forward strand.
TGCCGAGGAGTTCCTCGCCACGGCGAACGAACTCCTCGACTCCTGGCACGGCGACGAGATCGTCGCCGACCAGGTCACCGGTACCTTCCTGCGGGATGCGAAGGTCGGCTCCTTCGTCCACACGGGGCAGCACTTCGACATCCACGGCCGGTTCAACGTCCCGCGCTCCCCACAGGGGCGCCCGGTGATCTTCCAGGCGGGAGACTCCGACGAGGGCCGTGAGTTCGCCGCGGCGGGCGCCGACGCGATCTTCAGCAGGCACGCCACCCTGGAGGCGGGCCAGGCGTTCTACGCCGACGTCAAGCACCGCCTCGCCACGTACGGCCGCCGCCCCGAGGAGCTCCTCGTCCTGCCCGCCGCCACCTTCGTGCTCGGCGACACCGACGCGGAGGCGGAGGAACTGGCACAGGAGGTGCGCCGCCGGCAGGTCAGCGGTGCCACCGCCCTCAGGCACCTGGAGTTCGTCTGGAACCGGGACCTGTCGTCGTACGACCCCGAGGGGCCGCTTCCCGACATCGACCCGGACGTCGGCGACCACCACATCGCCGAGGGCCGTGCCCAGGTACGGATGTACCGCGACCCGCTGGCCACGGCCCGGGAATGGCGCGCGCTCGCCGCGGCCAACAACTGGTCCATCCGCGATCTCGTCATCAACACCGGCAACCGCCAGAACTTCGTGGGCTCCCCGGAGACCGTCGCCAGGAACATCAACCACTTCGTGCAGGCCGACGCTTCCGACGGCTTCATCCTCGTCCCCCACATCACACCGGGCGGCCTCGACGTCTTCGCGGACAAGGTGGTCCCCCTCCTCCAGGAACGGGGCGTCTTCCGCGCGGAGTACGAGGGCCCGACCCTGCGGCACCAGCTCGGCCTCGCCCACCCCGACGACCCACGCGGCGAGCGGCGGGCGGCGTCGTGAAGTCCGCCTGCCCCGCGCAGCGGCACCGCCGGGGCCACTCCTCCCCACCACGGAAGGCGTGACCTCCTCGCCCGACGAGCCCGACGAGCCCGACGACCTCGACGAGCGCCACGACCTCGACGAGCCCGACGGCCTCGACGAGCCCGACCCCGGCCGTCACCTCGTCACCGGGCGAACCGCCCACCCACCCGGTACCCGCGAAAGGTTCACCCACCATGGCCACCGTCCTCTCCGTCTCCGGAAGTCCCTCCGCCACCTCCCGCACCGCACGGCTGCTGCGCCACCTGGACGAACGGCTCATCGCGCAGGGGCACGAGGTGATCGCGCTCGACGTCCGCACCCTCCCCGCCGACGCGCTGCTCGGTGCCGATTTCCGGCACCCCGCGATCGTCGAGGCCACCGCCCTGTTCGACCGGGCGGACGGTGTCGTGATCGGCACGCCCGTCTACAAGGCCGCCTACTCCGGGCTGCTCAAGGCGCTGCTCGACCTGCTCCCGCAGTACGCGCTGGCCGGCAAGACCGTCCTCCCGCTGGCCACCGGGGGCAGCATCGCCCACGTCCTGGCCATCGACTACGCCCTGCGCCCCGTGCTGAGCTCCATGGGCGCCGCGCACATCGTCCCCGGCTGGTTCACGCTCGACAAGGACATCACCGCCGGCGACGACGGCGCGCTGACCCTCGCCCCGAGCGCGGCCGAGCCCTTGGCCCAGGTGTCGGACCTCTTCTCCGCAGCGCTGGGTGGGCGAACGCCCTTGTTGGCGGCCACCGGATGAGCACCGCGTGCGTGACCCCCTTGCCCAGTCCTCCCGCACCGTTGCGAGTGCGTCCCTGATCGGAGACCCAGGTGCCCCTCACGTTCCACTGGTTCCTTCCCACCAACGGAGACAGCCGCCACGTCGTCGGCGGCGGTCATGGCACCCCCGCCACGTCGTCCGGCCGGGACCGGCCGCCCACCGTCGCCTATCTCACCCAGATCGCCCGCGCCGCCGAGGACCTGGGCTTCGTCGGCGCGCTCACCCCGACCGGCGCCTGGTGCGAGGACGCCTGGCTGACCACCGCCATGGTCAGCCAGCACACCGAACGCCTGAAGTTCCTGGTCGCCTTCCGCCCGGGGTTCGTCTCGCCGACCCTGGGCGCGCAGATGGCGTCCACCTTCCAGAGGCAGACCGGTGGGCGGCTCTCGCTGAACGTGGTCACGGGCGGTGAGAGCGTCGAGCAACGGGCGTACGGCGACTTCCTCGACAAGGACGCCCGGTATCGCCGTACCGGAGAGTTCCTGGAGGTCGTACGCGGGTTGTGGGAGGGCGGGACCGTCGGCCTGCGAGGGGAACACCTCCAGGTCGAGGGAGCCCGGCTCGCCCGGCTGCCCGACCCCCTGCCCGAGGTGTACTTCGGTGGCTCCTCACCCGTCGCAGGCGAGGTCGCGGCACGCCATGCGGACGTCTACCTCACCTGGGGCGAGCCACCCGCCGCCGTCGCCGAGAAGATCGCCTGGATCAGGGCGCTGGCCGACGGGGAAGGTCGCCGCATCCGCTTCGGCATCCGCCTGCACGTCATCACCCGCGACACCTCCGCGCAGGCGTGGGCCGAGGCGAACCGGCTCCTCGAAGGCTTCGACGAGGGCACCGTACGGGCCGTGCAGGCCGGCCTCGCCCGCAGCGAGTCCGAGGGACAGCGGCGCATGCTGGACCTGCACGGAGGGAGCCGGGACGACCTGGAGATCCACCCCAACCTGTGGGCCGGGATCGGGCTGGTGCGGGGTGGCGCGGGCACCGCGCTGGTCGGCAGTCACGACGAGGTCGCCGCACGGATCGCCGAATACCACCGACTCGGCATCGACGAGTTCGTCCTCTCCGGCTGTCCGCATCTGGAGGAGGCGTACTGGTTCGGCGAGGGCGTGCTGCCGAGGCTTCGGGCCCAGGGCCTGTGGACCCATCCGTTCCGCCCCGGTGCGGTCGCGTCGTCGTCAGCGGCGCAGGCGGCTCTCACGGGTGCCACGAGTCCGCGATGACCCACGCTGTGGGCCGCAGGCCCCGGACCACGGCCACCGAGCACCACTGCCGAAGCCCGCTGAACCACGCCTCCTGCCGCCCCCGAGGCCGGGACGCCGTCACACGCCCTCCACCTGGGGCGGGAGGGGTCCCGGGGCGGGCGCGGATACTGGCCGGTACGCCGGACGCCCGCCGAGCGGCTGCCGTACGCCAAGGTCACGAACGGAGGAGACCAGCGATGACCCTCTCCACCAGCCTCGCTCGTGGTGTGGCGCCCACCACGCCAGGAACCCTGCACGCCCGTACGGTCGCCGGTGAACTCAGCGCGCCGCCCCGCCAGGGGCTGACCGTCCGCTTCGGGCGCGGTGAAAGGCCGGACGTGGACCTCGGGGTCGGTGTGGACGACCTGCGGGTGAGCCGGCGGCACGGCGAGCTGACCTACCGCCGGGGACAGTGGTGGCTGCGCAACACCGGGCAGCAACTCGTCCGGCTGCCGCGCGGCCGGATGCTGCACCTCAGCACCGACCCCCTCCCGCTCGCCACCGGATACACCCCGCTGTTCGTCAAGGGCTCGGGCTACCGCGAGCACCTGGTCGAGCTGTACGTGGCGGGCCACGACGACCAGGGGCCGGTGTCCCGACGGCGCGCCGAGACCGTACGGCCGGAGACGTGGTCGCTGGACGACGACGAACGGCTGCTGCTGGTGGTCCTCGGTCAGCGGTACCTGCTCTACGAGGAGGACCCCCGTCCCCTCACCTACCGTCAGGCCGCCGAGCGGCTCGCCTACCTGTGCCCGGACGCCAGGTGGAACGAGCGCAGGATCGAGTTCCGGATCGAGGCCGTGCGCCGCCGGCTGCACGGCACCGGGTTCAAGTACCCGCTGCTGCACGACAGGTCCGAGGGCCGGCCGGCCGACAACCGTCTGCTGCACAACCTGATCAGGGGGCTCGTGGAGTCGACGACCCTCGTGCCGCCGGACCTGGAACTGATGGAGGACGACGAGGCCTGGCCGGATCCGCCGCTCTGAGGAGGCGACGGCGTCCGCCGGCTCGTCGGACCGTGCGGCGAGCGCGAGGTCACTGTGCGCGCAGTGCGGCGGCGGCCGAGGCCGCGAGGCCGGTGGCCGTCGTGCAGAGCCGGTCCGCGGGCCGCTGCCCGCCGACGTCCAGGCGGACCATCTCGGCGGCCGTCTCGGCGCCCTGGCCGCTGTATCTGCGGTACTCGACGAAGACCGCGCAGGTGTCGCCGTCGTCGTCCGGTTCGACGATCGTGCGGTACCCGCTCAGCTCGGTGGCGGTGGCGCCGCCCTCCGCGGACTTGGGCTGGTCGCGGAAGAAGCTCACCTCCACGTCCAGCTCGTCGACGTCGCTCGACCACTCGCAGCTCCAGTTCGCGACCCCGACCTCCGGTACGTCGGCCTTGAGGCCGGGCACGGCGGACAGCGCCTCGGCGTCCAGGAGTTCGCAGGCGTCCTTCCACGCCAGCGACGTGCGCGGGTAGCCCGGGGAGCGCCGCGGGACCGGACCCCGGTTCAGCACCTCGGCCGCGCCGGTGGCGGCCCTGTCGGCGACCGTGCACAGGGTCGCCCTGCCGCCGACCACGGTGCCCTTGCCCATGTTGACGCGGATGCCGACCAGGGTGCCGTCCGTGTCGCTCCCGGACGTCAGCAGCAGCCGGCACTCGTCGCTCTCCGCCTCGTCCTCGCGGACGCCCACCCGCCCGACGGTGCGGGAGGGTTTCGTCCCCTCCGGCGGGGACCCCTGAAGGAGACTGACCGACACGTCGATCCGGGTCCGGTCGTCGATGTCGACGAGCACGTCGCAGCGGTCGAAGTTCCCGTAGTCCACGTCCACATGGACGTCCCCGTCACCGAACCCCTCCAGGGCGGCGGGGTCGGCCAGGGCGCACACGTCGGCCGTGTGCGGGTCGCCGATCAGGGCCCGCCGTTCGCCGTCCGAGGCGTGCGTCTCCAGCCGGCTCGGCCCGGCACCGGGGTCGGCCTTCCCGTCGTCGCCGGTGCCGGGGAGGACGACGAGCCCCAGGGCCAGTACGGCGCTGAGGCCGACGGCTGCCGCGATCAGCGGCCGGCGCAGGCGCCGGCGTCCGGTGACCGTGTCCGCGGCGGCGTCGCCCCCGGCCGTCCTCGGATCGGCCCCGGCGATCTCCTCCAGCAGCCGCCCTGCCTCGGCGGCGTCGGGGCGCTGCCGGGGATCGCGGCGCAGCATGGCGGCGAGCACGGGATACAGCGGGCCCACGGCGGCGTCCACCTCGACGACGCCCTGCTCGGCCTTCCAGTACCTCAGCCGCTCGGCCTCCTCGCCGTCGTCCCCGGTCTCCGAGGACGCCGGGTCCTCCACGGGTGCGCCACCGCGTGGCGGCGCACCCGTGACCAGGGCGTGCAGGGTGGCGGCCAGGCAGAACACGTCCGACGCCGGCCGGGGCACATTGCCCCGGGCCAGTTCGGGGGCGGCGTAGTCGGGGGTGAAGCTGAAGGGACCGTTGACGGTGATGGTCTCCGTGCCGCCGATCCGGTAGGCGGCGCCGAAGTCCAGTAACTTCGCGTCACCCTGCCGGGTGAGGCCGATGTTGGCCGGCTTGACGTCGCAGTGCACGACGCCCGATTCGTGCAGGGCGGTCAGGGCGTCGGCGAGCTGGGCACCGATGCGCGCCGCCCGCCGCGGGGAGACCGCCGGCCGCCGGTCCAGGCCGCCACCGGTCACGTACTCCATGACGAACCAGTACGTCGGTCCGCCGACCCCGCCCCCTGCCCCGGCGCCGTCCTCGTCCTGTGGCACGGTCACGACGTCGAACAGCGTCACCACGTGGGGATGGCCGCGGAACTTGGCCATGGCACGCGGTTCACCCAGCAGCCGCCGCACCGCGGTGTCGCTCTCGCCGTCCGCCCGCTCCGGTTTGAGCGCGACGTCCTGACCCACCACCGTGTCGTGGGCCAGCCACACGTCGCCGCCCCGTCCCGCGCCGATGACCTCCTTGAGGACATAGCGGTCGGCGAACCGGTCCCCGGAACGCACGGATCTTCCCCCTCGGTCGACTCCGGAACCCCACACGGCCCAGGCCGCGCGTACGGAACGAACCTACTGCGTGGAGCGGACCGCGCGCATCGTCTGCCCAGAGCCTCCATCAGTCGCACTCATGCCCGGCAGCGGCCCGGTCGCGGGCTCCGGGACCCGTCCCGCACGCGTCGCCTACGGTACGCGGCGCACCGACCGCACACCCCGACAGGAGGGCCCTCCATGCCACGTACCCCGACCCTCGTGCTGGCCGGCCTCACGGCGGCCGTCTCGACCACCGCGCTCGGACCGTCCGCCCACGCCGGCGCCCCCGCCCCGCACGACCGGCCGGCCGCCCGGTGCGCGAACCCCGCCGACGTCCTCGACCTGACGAACTGGAAGCTGACCCTGCCCACCGGTGAGGAAGAGGACCCCGCCGAGATAACCCAACCCGAGCTGGCCGCCTTCTCCGCCGCCCCCTGGTTCCGGGCCGAGACCGGCTGCGACGCGGTGCGCTTCCGGGCCGCCGTCAACGGAGTCACCACGGGAGGTTCGAGCTACCCGCGCGCCGAGCTGCGGGAGATGACCGAGGGCGGCGAGGACGAGGCCGCCTGGTCCACCACCGACGGCACCCACACCCTCGTGGTCAGGGAGGCGTTCACGGCCCTGCCCGAGGAACGGCCCTACGTGGTCGGCGCCCAGGTCCACGGCGGCGACGACGACGTCACCGTCTTCCGTCTCGAAGGCAGCCGCCTCTACGTCACCGACGGCGACGACCGCCACCACCACCTCGTGACCGACGACTACGAGTTGGGCACCGAGTTCGAGGCCGGGTTCGTCGCGAAGGACGGGGAGATCGACGCGTACTACAACGGCCGGCTGCAGACCACCGTCTCCCACGACGGCGACACCAACTACTTCAAGGCGGGCGCCTACACACAGGCCAACTGCGACAACTCCGAGCCGTGCACCGAACGGAACCACGGCGAGGTCCGCATCTCCCACATCCGGGTCACCCATTCCTGACCGGCGTACCGCGACCGGGCGGCGCCGGCGTCCGGGAGGGGTCCCGGCGGACCCGTGCCACGGTGTCCGGGCACGGGGGAACGGAAGGGGGAGCCGATGACGGGGGACACGACGGGCGCGGAGGGGACCCTGCTCACCCGTGGGCAGCGGATCAACTCGGCGCTCGTCGTGGATCGGCGGCTGGGCGAGGGGGCCTTCGCCGAGGTGTACCGGGTGCGCCACCACATCCTCGGCTGGCAGGCGCTCAAGCTCTTCAAGCACGTGGCCTCGCTGGAGGCCACGTCCAGGATGTTCGACGAGGCGCGCATCCTCTCCACGCTGGGCCACCCCAACATCATCCGGGTGTTCGACGCGGGCACCGTGCAGACCTCCGAGGGCGTGCGCGGCTATATCACCATGGAATACGTCGCGGGCGGCAGCCTGGAGCGGCTGGTCGCCTCCCACTCCGGCGCGGTCCCGGTCGGTGAGGCCGCGGCCGTGCTGTGCCAGGCCGCGGACGGACTCGCCGTCGCGCACGAGCGCCAGCACCCGATCGTGCACCGCGACCTGTCCCTGGCCAACGTGCTGATCACCTATGACGAGTCCGGGCTGCGGGTGAAGGTGAGCGACTTCGGGCTGGCCAAGGAGACCGACCCGGGCACGATGGCGGCCAGCGCCCAGGGGACGGTCGCCTACATGCCGCCGGAGGTGCTGCGCCGGGGCACCGGATACTCGTGCGCCGGTGACGTGTGGGCGCTGGGCACCATCGCGTATTTCCTGCTCACCTCCCACTTTCCGTACGACGGCGGTGATCCGGTGCAGTCCTTCTCCCTGGAGCGGTTCAACCGCCCGCTGCCGCCGCCGAGCACTTTCAACGACGCGGTGGCACCCGAACTGGACCGCCTGGTCACGGACATGCTGCGCACGGACCCGGCCGAGCGGCCCGCCACGGCCCGCGAGGTCGCCGAACGGGCCGTCTCCCTGCGGACCTCACCGGGTCCGCCGCCGGCCCGCGACGCGCCGGCGGCGGTGGAGCGGGCCGTCGAGGAGCAGGTACGGGCCGCCGTCGCACTCTCCCGGACGCCGGGCCGGCTGGCCGAGGCCGCGAACCAGCTGGAAGAGGCCGTCAGCCGTCACCCCCGGCTCAGGGAACGGCACATGGCACGGCTGACGACCTGGCGCCGCGGGGTGGTCATGTGAACGGCACGACGCGCACGACGCACAAGGCACGGGCGTACCGGCAGCGGACGTATGGAGAGCGGATGGACAACACCACTGCGGGCGACCGGACGGACGAGCCGTCCGCCGTCCGGCGCGGCACCGGCAAGCTGTCGCGTTTCGCTGACCTGGCAGGCGCGCGGCTCTACCACGACAACGCCTTCGCCGTCACCGGGCTCCCGGTGACCGCGCACGGACGCGCCGTACGGCAGCACAGACAGCGGCTGGAGGCCCGGCTCGCGGTGCAGGACCACCTCCCCCCGGGCCCGGACTCGCCGCTGGCGGGACGGCGCGGCAAGGAGGAGGTCCGGGCCGCGTTCGAGGAGTTCCAGGACCCGCGGCGGCGGCTCGTCGACGAGCTGCTGTGGCGGTGGGGGGAGCCGGGCCCCGAATGCGGCTGTCCCCCTTCCGTGCACGAGGAGCACGACGAGGCGGTGCGCCTGCACGCCATGGTGCTGGAGGCGGAGGCCGGCCGGATCACCACCGCACCGGACGGGCGGGACACCCTGTGGCGGGGCGCGGCCGCCGCCTGGGGACGCCTGCTGGAACGCCCGGAGTTCCGGCGGCACATCGCCCACCGGATCGGCGAACTGGACGATCCCCGGCTCGGCGGACACTCGGCGGACGACTTCCTCACCGCCCTTCCCCGCCTCCTGGTGTCCCCGTTCCGGGACCTCGCCGCCGACCCGGACTTCCGGCCCCGGCTCGCCCCCGTCTGCACGGGCTGGGCGGAGTACGCGGTCTTCACGGACCTCTTCGCCGGGCTGTTCGAGGAGATGGTGGAGGAGACCGTCCAGGAGATCACCGACGGACTGCGGTCCGCGAACGCGAAGAAGGAAGCCGGGCTGTTCGGCGACGCCGAAATGATCCTGCGGCGGGAGGTGCTGCCCGCGTTCGACCGGATCGGTGAACTCCGGGCGTTCGTGTCGGACTGGCGGTACGACGACGTCTCGCACGCCGTCGCCGTGGGCGTCGGCAACCTGGCCGTGGCGATGCTGGGCCATCACCGGTTCAAGGCGCCGACCCGCAGACAGAAGCAGACGGTGGTCGAGCTCGCGGAGAAGGCGTACGAGATCGCCCCGGAAGCCCATGTACGGGCGTTCGCGGAGAACTGGGACGTCATCTACGAGTGGTCCCGGCGGACCGTCACCGCACGCTCGGCCCCGGCACGGTCGCGTGAGAGGTCGGCCTTCCTCGACTGGGTGGGCTGCTGGCTGGCAGTCCTGACGATCGTCGGGCTGGTCGTGCTGTGGACGGTCAAGGGCTGGGAGTGGGCGGCGGGAGCCTTCCTGGGCCTGGGCTTCGTGGTCGCCGCCGCCGAGCGGATCGTCGACTGGTGCCGCCAAATCCAGGACTACAGGAACAGAAGGAGGTTCCGCCTGTGACGTCCCCGGTCCGCCGCCGCGTGCACGACGTACGTGCCGCGCTCCGCCAGCTCCGACACCCACCCGAGTTCCGCGTCCCCCGCCCGCTCCTGACGCCCGACCAGGCCGACTGGGCCGCGACCGTGCTGGCCGAGGCGGAGGCCGCCGAAGCCCTGGCGAAACGGCCCGGCGCCGGAACCGACGCGCTGCTGGGGGCGGCCATCGGCCTCTGGCGCGCCCTGCGCAAGCTCGACAAGGGGAGCGGCCCCCTCTCGGCGGCCGACCTGCGGCAGGTACGCCGCCAGGTCCACGCGAGCCGCCAGGCGCTCGCCGACGACGGGCTGGAGATCCAGGAGCACGACGGCATGCCCTTCGACTCCGGCCAGTCCCTGGAGGCCCTGGTGATCCAGGACGAGCCGGGGCTCGACCGGGAGACCGTGCTGGAGACCGTCCGGCCCACCGTCTACTTCCGCGGCGAACGGATCCAGATGGGCCAGGTCATCGTCGGCAGGCCCGTGCCCCCCACCCCGTGAACCACCAAGGAGACCACGCGACCATGCGCGAGACCATCGACTTCGGAATCGACCTCGGCACCACCAACAGCGCCATCGCGGTGGCGGAGGACGACGGCGTACGCGTCATCAAGAACAACGACGGCTGGGACTTCACCCCCTCCGCCGTGTGGATCCCCAAGGAGGGGGTGATCCACGTGGGCAGGCGGGCCAGGGAACGCACGGAGACCGACCCGGGCAACGCGTACGCGGAGTTCAAGCTGGAGATGGGCGCCGCGGGCGCGGGCCGGCTCTTCGAACGCACCGGTGTGACGCTCACGCCCGAGGAACTGTCCGCGGAGGTGCTCAAGTCCCTGCGGCAGGACGCCGCACACGAGTACGGCCACCAGCCGGCGGCGGCCGTGATCACCGTCCCCCGCCTCCTTCGCGCTGAACCAGAACAACGCCACCGGCTCGGCCGCCGCCCTCGCCGGACTCGGCGAGCACTGCCCGCTGGTGCAGGAGCCGACCGCAGCCGCCATCGCCTACGGCGTGCAGGACGCGTCCGAATCGGCGCACTGGATGGTGTTCGACCTGGGCGGAGGCACCTTCGACGCCGCCCTGATGAGCAAGCGCGACGGTGAGCTCCAGCTCATCCAGCACGCCGGCGACCCCTACCTGGGCGGCAAACTCATCGACTGGGCCCTCGTCGACGACCTGCTGGCCCCCGCGGTCCGGCGGGACCTCGGCCTCGCCGACTTCAACCGCAACAACCGCGGCCGCTGGCGCAAGAACTTCGCCAAGCTCAAGCTGGAGGCGGAGAACGCCAAGATCGCGCTGTCCCGCGCGGGTTCGGTCGAGATCTCCGTCGACCTCGACGACGGCAACGGCGGCACCGAACCCTTCGAATACACCCTGACCCGCGGCGCCCTCGACGACCTCGCGCTGCCGTTCTACACCCGCGCGGTCCGCCTGTGCCGCGAGGCACTGGCCGACAGCTCCCTGCGCCCCGACCACATCGACCGCCTGCTCCTGGTCGGCGGCGCCACCCTCAGCCCCGGCCTGCGCGAACTGCTCGCCGACCCGGTCGACGGCCCCGGCATCCCCCTCGACCACAGCCAGGACCCCACCACCGTGGTCGCGCGCGGCGCCGCCGTGTTCGCCCGCACGGTCCGGCTGCCCAGGAAGCCGCAGCGGGCGGCGCCGGGCGAGTTCGCGATCGAACTGCACTATCCGGCGCAGTCCGTCGACACCACCGGCATCCCGGTCTCCGGAAAGGTCAGCAGCGGCGGCGCGGTCGACTGGACGCGGTACACCGTCACCCTGACCAACCCCGAGGGCCGCCCGCCCTTCCGCGGCCCGCGCACCGAACTCGGCCCGGACGGCACCTTCTACACCGAGGTGGCCATCGACACCGACACCCGGTCCCGCTTCACCGTCGAGCTCACCGACACCTCCGGCACCCGGCGCGACCTCGCCGGGGGCACCTTCTCCATCGCCCACGCCTCGGTCCTCCCCGGCGACGCGGTACTCACCGGCACGCTCGGCATCGGCAAGGCCGACGGCACCTTCGACCCGCTGCTGCGCAAGGGCACCACCCTGCCGGCCCAGGTGACCAAGCCGTACCGGACGACCATCCCGCTGCGCCGCTCCCAGCCCGACGCCGTCATCCGCATCCCGCTGCTGGAGGGGGAGCGCAGGCGCGCCGACCGCAACACCCGGGTCGGGCTGATCGAGGTCCGCCCGCGCGACATCCGCATCGACCTGCCGGCCCAGAGCGAGGTCGAGGTGACCTTCGAGATCCAGGCGAGCAGCCGGGACGTCCTCGTCACCGCCGACATCCCGCTGCTGGAGCAGCAGTTCGAGGCGACGATCAACCGCTCCGAACTGCTCGCCCCCGAACACGGCGAACTCGTGGACCGGCTGCACGACCTGGAGCAGCGCGTGCACCTCCTCCAGGACCAGGCCGGGAACGTCTTCGCGGAGCAGGCGCAGGCACGGCTCGACGACCTCGAGGAGCAGAAGACCGTCCCGCAGCTGCGCAAGGAGGTCGACGCGGCGGCCGTCGACACGGGTGCCGCCGTGACCAGCGACCGCCGCATCCGCGACGTGGAGGCGCTGCTCGACGACATCGAGGAGGCGATCGAGGTGCCCGGGCTGCAACGCGAGCTGTGGGACCTGCTCAGCGCCTGCGAGGACGTCGTCGAGCAGGTCGGGGGCGGCCCGTCGGACCGGCGGGAACTGCAGAGCATGCGCGACCGCGCCGGCGCGCTCGGCGAGGACGCCTCACCGGCCGACCTGCGGCGGCTGGTCAAGCGGGCCGGGGAGTTCCACGTCGAGCTGCTGCGCCGCACGGACCAGTGGGAGTACGTGGTCTTCAACGCGCTGGTCGAGGTGCGCGACGACATGTTCTCCCGCGCACAGGCGGACGCCGCGATCCTCGAGGGCCGCCGGGCCGTCGCCGCGGGCGACCGCCGGGCTCTCGCCGCTGTCAACGAGCGGCTGCGGCGACTGCTGCCGCCCGGGGCCGCGGACGAGGCCGGCCGGCTGTCCGGCGGGATCAACTAGGCAACGGGAACTGCGAGGTCCACCGGCCGGCGGGAACTGCCGGATCCACCGGTCAGTGGGAACCGCTGGGAACTACCGGCCGGGAACCGCCGCGGTATCAACCAGTCAACGGGAACGAGGAGTCGAAGGTGGCCACATCCAGAATCCCGCCGGGCCCCCCGCCCGGCGCGGTCCTGTCCGCGGGCGGAGGCGGCACGGAGGCCGACGGCACCCGGTCGGACCGAACGGCACCCGGCGCCGCCCGGACCGGCGGTGCGGAGTACGGCGGTACCGCGTCCGGCGTCCCCGACTCCGGAGGGCCGCCGTCCGCCGCCGACTCGCTCCGGGTGGCCCTGCTCGTCTCGCGCGCCCGTGCGGCGGCCCGCGCGGGCGACCTGGACGGGGCCCTGCGGATGCTGCGTGACGCGGACACCGTGAGGACGGGGACGGGGACGGGGACGGGGACGCGGACCGGCGCGGACGACCGACGCGGACACGACGAGACGGACCCGGACGCTCCCGACGTCGCCGGTCATCCGGACGTACTCGACCTGCTCGCCCGGATCCACGCCCAGCGCGGAGAGCCCGAGCAGGCCGCTGCCTGCTGGCGTCGGGCGCTGGAGCTGAACCCGGAAGACTCCGCCGCGTCCGCCGGGCTGGCGAGGATCGACCGGCTCGCCGGACGCGGTCCACGAGCCGCGCTGGCCCGGCACCGTACCGCCACGGCCCTGGCCGCCGCGGTCTGCGCGCTGGCCGCCGTCACGGCCGGCACCGCCGTCCTCGCGGACGGCGCCGGCGGGCGGCCGGAGCGGTCGGGCCCCTCCCAGGCCGACCTGGTCGAACAACGGGCCCGGCAGCTCGCCGCCGAACGCCGGGCGGAACAGGCACGCGACCGGGACCGTGCGGCCACCCGCCGGGCGGAAGCGGCCGAGGCACTTGCCCGCGCGCTGCGGGCACCGGGCATACGGCCACAGGCCCACGGCGACTCCGTGGAAGTCGCCTTCGCCGACGGACTGTTCTCCGAGGGTGCCGAGCTGACTCCGTCCGGCGCCGGACGGCTCGCCGTCCTCGGCGAACGCCTGGCCGGAAGACGGCTGCATGTCGAGATCCGCGGCCACGCGGCCACCGTCCCCGGCGCCCCGACCGGCGGCGGATCCGTCGTCGCCCTCTGGCGCGCCCTCATCGCGGCCCGCGAGCTGAGCGCCGCCACCGGCATGCCCCTCACCGCCTTCACCACGGCCAGCGCGGACCAGCGCGACGCGCCGTACGCCGAGCCCGCGAGGAACCGGACGGTCACCGTGGTCATCACGCCCGCCCAGCCGGCGGCTGCGGAAAAGGCCGGGCCCGCTTCCTCCCCCGAAGAAGCGGGCCCGGCGGGCTGGGACGTCACCCGGGTGTCCGAGCGACACCGTCCCCCGACGGTGACGTCCTCAGCCGCCCCCGGCGCCGGACTGTGGCCGCGGCGCCCGGGTGCCTGTGAGCCGCGCGGTCACCAGCACATGACCGCCGTCTCGCCCGCACCCCAGGAGGAGTACAGGCGCACCCGGACGACATAGCGGCGGCCCTTGACGAAACGGGCCCTGATCGTGGCGTTGCGGGGTGTGCCCCCGTCGTCGTGTCCGGCGAGGTAGCGGGGCTTCCCGTCCCGCACCTCGAAGACCACGACGACGGCGTCACTGTCGCCGAAGGTGCCCACGGTGTACTCGCGGGTCTCCGGCGGGTCGAGGCGGAAGTCGGCCTGCTCGCCCGGTCCGAGCCCGAGCGGCACCGAACGGAACGGCACCAGGGGGCCCGGACGGCCGGTGGGCGGGTACCAGCGCAGGGCGAACTCCTTGTCGGCGGCGGAGAGGGTGCCGGGCGGGTGCAGACCCGAGCGGTAGTGCTCCGGCTCCAGTATCAGTCCCGACGGGAAGGGGTACTCCATGATCGACTGCGGGTCCCAGACAGGGCCGTTGGCCTCGTCGCCGTCGAGCTTGCGCAGGATGTTGTGGAAGGTCCGCTCCCGGCTCCAGTGGTTCGGCGGGCCCGCCAGCTCGGCGTAGACCGCCTCGTCGTCCCAGAGGATGCCGGCGTACGGACTCTGGTGCTCGTGCAGCATGCCGAGCGCGTGCCCGATCTGATGCAGGGCCGTCGCACGCTCCCCGGGCGCGGTCAGGTCCCAGCCGAAGTTCATCGTGCGGTCGTTGAGACCGACGCCGAGCGCGTCCTTGCCCACCGTCGACCACGACCCGTCGCCGGGCTGGAAACCGATGCGCAGCTCGGCCTCCGAGCGGTCGCCGACCTCGGTGAGGACGAGCCCGATGCCGAGGTCCTGCCACTCCCGGAAGCAGTCGCGCACCACGTCCCGCTGCTCCTCGGTCCCCACCCACGACCCCCGCCGCGGACGTCCGGTGCCCGGCATCGGAACGACGGAGGAGTCCGTGTCCCCGCCGAGGAAGCAGTAGTGCAGCACGGTGCCGTTGACCCACATCCGCTGCCCGCCGACGAGCGCGGCGAGGCGCTCGGCGGCCAGTCCCGGCGCGAACACGGGATCCGGCTGCCGCGCCAGGGAGCAGTAGCGTGCGGTCATGGCCACCAGAATGCCGTCCGCGCGGCTGCGGGCGCCTGAGTCGAGGGGTACTCAAGTCGCCCTGTATCAGGGATGAGTATGCCGACTCATGTTGTCGTGACGACTTCTGAGCGGGACGTGAGGACACTCGGGGCGCCGTGGCCGTTCACCGGACGGGCGGACGAACTGGAGCTGGTACGCAGGTCGGTGACCGCCGGACGCGGCGGCATCGTGGTGACCGGGCCGGCCGGCTGCGGCAAGACCCGGCTGGTGACCGAGGCGGTGCGCGGCACGGACTGCGCCAGGGCGGCCGGGACGCCCGAGACCCGGGACATCCCCTTCGCCGCCTTCGCCCACCTGCTGCCCGAGACGGTCACCCTGCACCGGGCGGTTCAACTCCTGTCCGGCGTCCGGCTGCTGACGGTCGACGACGCCCACCTGCTCGATGCCGCCTCCGCCGCCCTCGTGCACCAGCTCGCCGTGCACGGCCGCACCCGGCTCCTGGTCGTCGCCACGGAGGGCGTGCCCGTGCCGGGCGCGGTGTCCCGGCTGTGGTCCGGGGAACTGCTGCCGCGCCTCGCCCTGCGGCCGCTGCCCCGCGAGGACACCGCCGAACTGCTCACGGCCGGTGCGGGCGTCGCCCTGGAGCCGCTCACCGCCGGCCGGCTGCACCGCCTCGGCGGCGGCGACCTGCGGCTGCTGCGCGAACTGCTGACCGCCGTGCGCGAACGGGGCCTGCTCACGCGGGTACCGGGCACGGACCGGCCGGCCTGGCGGGGGCCGGTGCCGGTCACCGAGGCCGTGCGGGAGCGCACCGCCCACGTCCTGGACCGCGCCCGCCCCGAGGAGCGTGAGGCGCTCGAACGCCTCGCCTTCGCGGAACCGCTGCCCCTCGGCCTGGAGGACTTCGACGTACGCGTCCTGGAGCGCCTGGAGGCCGAGGGACTGGTCGCCGTCGACGACCACGGCGCCACACGTCTCACCCATCCCCTGCACGGCCCGGTGCTGCGGGCCGCCGCGGGCCGGCTGCGGGCACGGCGCCTGGCCCGGACGCCCGACCGGTGCGAGCCCGCCCTCGCGGCGGAGGCGGCGGCCCTGGCCCGCCGCATCGAGCAGGCGGACGTACGGGACCCGGTGACGCCCGTGGGGGAGTGGCTGGTGGCCGAGGGGGCGCCGCTGCCCGCCGGGTACGCGGCACTGCGCGCCCGGTTCGCCCGTCTCGGCGGACGGCTGGCCGAGGCGGCGGCCTGGGCCGGCGAGGGCCTGCGGACCAGCCCCGAGGACCCGTCCTGCCGTGACGAACTAGCCCTGGCCGCGGCTCAGTCGGGCGACGCGGCGGCCGGGGACGGCGCGAGGGCCCAGGGCACGGGTGCGGTCGCCACCTGGGCCGCCGCCGCTCGCGGCGACCTGGACGAGGCGGTCCGCTCGGCCGCCGCGGGCGACCCGTACGACGCCGTCCGGCTCGGCGCGCCCGAGCGGGCGGCCGGCCGGCTGACCGGCGTCTTCGCCGCGCACGCCGACGCCCTCGCGCGGGGCGACGGACCCGCGCTGGACGAGGTGGCCGGGCGACTGGAGCGGCGTGGCTTCCTGCTCTTCGCGGCCGAGGCGTACGCCCAGGCGGTACGCGCCCACCGCGACCCGAGTGCCGCCCGCACCGCCCGCACCCGCGCCGCCGCCCTCACCCGACGCTGCGAGGGGGCCCGCACCCCCGCACTGTCCGGGCTGGTGCTCGGCGAACTCACCGCCCGCCAGCGGCAGATCGTCACGCTCGCCGCCGCCGGCCTCAGCAACCGGCAGATCGCGGAGAGACTCACCCTGTCCGTCCGGACCGTCGGCAACCACCTCTACGGCGCCTACACCCGCCTCGGCGCCGGCGACCGAGGCGCCCTGACCTGGCTGATGGAACTGCCCGAACCCCAGCCGGCGTGAGGAACGGGCGTGCGGGGCCGCGCCCTGCGGTCACGGCGCCCGGGGTCCTGCGGCCGTGACCACGGGCTCGCGACGGGGTGTCCGGCACGGCGGCACACCGCGGGGTGGAGGGCGGGCCGGGAGAGGGGGCGGTCATCACGGGATGTCCGGCCGCCTTGTGGACGGCGGTGACCACGGGTGCCCGGCCGAGCGGGGGCGGCCGACTGCGGGGAGGCCGCCGATCCGCGTACGGCGGTCCCCGTGGGAAGCCCGGCCACCTCGAACACGGCGGTCATCGCGGAGTGTCCGGCCGTACCCGGCTCGAGAACACCACGCGGCGTCAGGCCGCCCCGAACGCGGAGAACGCCCACCCCGTCGCCTGGTGCACCGCGTCGCCCGGCAGGGCCGCCCGCGCGTCGCGCAGCGCCTCCGCGAGGGACAGCCCCGCGTCCAGGCCCTTGTGCAGCGCGAGCATCAACGGCACCACCGCCGCGTCGTTGACCGGCGCGCTGCACGCCACCACCCCGGCCGTGCCCAGCGGCAGCAGCGCGGTGACCAGCCCGAGCAGCTCGTCGGCGCCGACCGAGGCGAAGCGGGCGGTGTCGCAGCAGGACAGGATGATCCGGTACGGGCTGCGGTCCAGCCGCTCGAAGTCGTGCACGATGAGCGGCCCGTCCGCCATCCGCAGCGACGAGAACAAGGGACTGTCCGCCCGGAACGTGCCGTGCGCGGCGATGTGCGCCAGCGCCGCCCCGTCCAGCTCCCGCAGCACCCGGGGCACCCGCGCCTCGTCCCCCTCCAGCACGATGGGCCGCGCGTCGGCCCGCGACTCGTACCCGTCGTCCGGCTCCGCCGTCCGCCCGCCGTCGCCCTCCGCGCAGGCGGCTTCCCCGCCCCGCTCGGTGGGCGCGGACGCCGGCACCGCACCGCCCCGCGCGGGGTGCCGGTCCGCGAGCTGAGGTACCTCGGCGCCACCGCTGGCCAGCCCCGGACCGCGTACCAGGACCTGGCGTCCGCCGGGCGGCGGGGCGGTCTCCTTGGCCCGGAGCCAGCTGCTCGCCGACGGGGAGACACTCAGGACCCGTTCGCGCAACGCGGGCAGCAGGGTCCACGGCACGCGGTGCAGCCGGCCGGGGGGTACGACGACGACCGGGCCGTTGCCGAGGTGGGCCGCGGCGGGACCGAGGAGGAGTTCCTGGAGGCGGGCGCCCGCCGCTTCCACCAGGGGCAGCCGGGCCTCGCCGCCGGGGTGGGCCAGCCGCCGCAGACCGGCCTGCACGTGCTCGGCCTCCCGCTCCGCCTCGGCCAGCAGCCCGGCCTCGAACCGCCGCACCCGCCCCTGCCCGCACAGCAGTACGTGCACGCGCCCGTCGAGCACGGCCAGTTCCACCAGACGCAGGTCGTCACCGAGCCGGTCCAGCAGACGCCCGACGTCGAACCGGTCGCCGTCCCCGGACCCCTCGCCCCGCATGTGCAGGGTGCGGGAACGGATCTCCCGTTCCAGGCGCCGCTGTTCGCGCTCCAGCGCGGGGGCGGGACGGCCACCGTCCGTGCGGGCCTCTTCCGCGCGGGCGGCCAGTTCCCGGAACGCCGTCATGGTGCTCAGCAGCACCGGATCGGCCGGGGGACGGGTCGGCGGCGCCGACAGCACCGTCGCCCGCCAGCGCTCGCTCCACACCAGCAGCCGCCGCGGCCCGCCCGACACCAGGCTCGCCCGCTGCGCCAGCGCCGCCAGCTCCGCGCCCTGCGCGGTGGCCCGCGCCCGCAACTCCGAGGCGCCCAGCGTCATCCGGTGGTCGTCGAGGACGTCCAGGCCCCGCCGGCACGCCTCCAGCACACCCCGCGCCGACCCCGCCGCCCGCGCCCGCAGCGCCTGCGCCGCCCACCCCGTCATCCGCGCGAGCGGCGGCCCGCCGTGCCGGCTGCGCGCGGCGACCGCCAGATGCCGTTCCGCGTCCGCCGTCCAGCCGAGGTCCAGCGCGATCCGGCCCGCCAGCAGCGAGGCCTCGGGCGCGGCCGGTGCCCCGAAGGCGGCCAGCCGCTCCGCCACCGCCGCCGCGTCCGCGACCAGCCGGCCCGAAGCGCGCCCCGTCGCCACCCGCGCCTCCAGCAGCACCAGCCGGGCGTGCGTCTCGTACCAGGAGCGCCGCTGCCCGGCGAACAGCCGCACCGCGAGTGCCGCGCGCGCCAGCGAGGTCTGCGGATCGCCCGCCAGCCGGGCCGCCCGCGCCGCCACCAGCAGCAGCTCCGCCTTGCGGGTGGACTGCCCGCCGATCCCGTCCAGCGCCGCGATCGCCCCGTCCGCCTCGGCCAGCGCCTCCGTGGCCAGCCCCGCCGCCATCAGCACCTCGCAGCGCCGGACGGACAGCATGAAGGTCGGCGTACCCAGCTTCCCGTACCGCTCCTCCGCCTCGTCCAGCAGCCTCAGCGCCGCCGGCACGTCACCCGACCGGAACGCCGCCAGCCCCCGGCTCTCCACCGCGTCGGCCTTGTCGTGTTCCTGGCCGGTGGTGTCCCACAGCGCCTCCGCCGCCGTGAAGTCGGCGTCCGCCCGCTCCACCGCCCCGAGCGCCAGATGCACGGTCGCCCGCAGGGTCAGAGCCCGCGCCGTCCAGATCACGTCGTCGGCCTGCCGGAGCACCGGGACCGCCCGGCGTACGTCCTCCAGCGCCTCGCCGTGCCGCCCCAGCACCCACCAGACGTACGCCCGCCGGTACAGCACCCGCGCCCTGGTGTGCCCGGTGCCGCGCGCCACCCCCCGCTCGAACGCGGCCAGACCCTCCCGGGTGCGCCCGGCGTGCACCAGCGCCACCCCGAGGGTGGCCAGGACGTCCGCCTCCCGCTCGGCCGAGTCCGCGCGGGCCGCCAGCTCCCGGGCACGCCGCAGGTGCGCCAGCGCCCGCCGGGTGTCGCCGAAGTCCCGCTGCCAGATGCCGATCACCTGATGGGCGACCGAGGCGTGCAGCGGTGAGGGATCGGCCCCGAGCAGCTCCTCCGCCCGGGCCAGCGCTTCGTTGGGGGCGGCGAACACCATCGGCAGCAGTTGGAGAACCGAGTCGCTTCCCGCTGTCACCCCACGGATGGTAGTGGTCCGGAACCACGCCCCACAGGTTCGGGTCTGTATCAATCGGCCACCCCCGGACTCTGATTGACGACTGCCGCCACCACCGTGGCCACGACCGCCGTCACACCGCCGCCTCAGTGGAGGACACGCCATGGCACCACAGAGATTCCGCGAGCAGTTCGACCAGATCCAGCGCTCGATGCCGGACGTCCCGCTGGTGATGGGGCCGGACGACTCCGCCGAGTTCCTGTACGAGAAGGGCGTCGTCCTGGCCCGCGACGGCGACGAGGCCCGCCTCGTCGAGGACACCGTGCGCGACCACTTCACCACGATGGCCGGCCTGTCCCCGGACCACGTACGCCGGGCGAGCCCCCGGACCAACCGCACCGGCATCACCCGCATCCAGGTCGGAGACCCCGGCGAGGGCGACGGCAGCGGCGACCCGAACGTCGCGCACGCCCTGCGCTCCCTGCGGACCATGGAGGGCCGCGCGGGCCGCCGGCTGATCAGCCGCAACCACGTCGTCTCCATCGCCGTGAACGCCTGCCCCGGCGACGAACCCGTGCCCGTCCCGCTCAGCGAGCCGCCGAACCCGGCCGCCGCCGACACGCCGTACGACGAGGGGACCGCGGTCGGCGTCCTCGTCATCGACACCGGGCTCATGCACGACTACCGCTCCTGCCCGCTGCTGGCCCACACCGACGGCGACGCCCAGATCAGGGAGTGCGACGAGGACGGCGTCCTCCGGCAGTACGTCGGCCACGGCACCTTCATCGCCGGCCTCGTCGCCGCCGTCGCCCCCAACACCCGCGTCACCGTCCGCAACACCCTCAACGACGCGGGCGCCATCCTGGAGTCCGAGCTGGGCGAGAAGCTCTTCGAGGCCGTCGACCGCGACGGCTGGCCCGAGATCCTCAGCCTCTCCGCCGGCACCTCCAACGGCCGCACCGACGGACTGCTCGGCGTGCACGCCTTCATGGAGGAACTGCGCGACCAGCGCACCCTGCTGGTCGCCGCCGCCGGCAACAACGGCAGCGCCACCCCTTTCTGGCCCGCCGCCTACGCCGAACTCCCCGGCTGGGAGAAGTCCGTGCTGTCGGTCGGCGCGCTGCGCGCCGACGGCGAGTTCGGTGCCTGCTTCAGCAACCACGGCGGCTGGGTCAAGGCCTACGCCCCCGGCGAACGCCTCACCAGCGCCCTCACCGGCTTCGGCACCCCCGTGCCGTACGTCTACCAGCACTCCACCTACGACACCTGCCGCTACGGCTTCGGCTACGCCTGCACCTGTCAGTACCCCCGGCACAACGGGGTGCTCAGCGAGCCCGGCGAGGCCCCCGCCAAGCCGGACCAGGTCATGTTCGAGGGACACGCGCAGTGGAGCGGCACCTCTTTCGCCACCCCCGTCGTCGCGGGACTGGTCGCCTCGCACATGACGGAGACCAAGGAACGGGACCCGCGCGCCGCCCGCAAGCAGCTGCTCGCCGCCAACACCGAGTACGCGGAGGTGCGCGGGGCGCACGTGCCGGCGCTGCTGCCGCCCACCTGGCGCCCCGTCACCGTCGAGGTGCCGGCCGGCGGGGCGTGAGCGGCCCGATGGCCGCCGGAACCACCCACTCCACGGCGTACGATGGCGTGTCGTACACGAGGGGTGGGACCGTGGACCGTGCAGATGTCGGGGTGCTCGTCCAGTTGGCCGCCGACGGGGACGCGGCGGCCTGGAAGCAGTTGGTGGACGGGCTGGGCCCGCTGGTGTGGTCCGTCGCGCGGTCGCACGGGCTGTCCGACGCCGACGCGCACGAGGTGTACCAGACCGCCTGGTTCCGCTTCGCCCAGCACCTGGGGCGGATCCGCGAACCGGAGAAGACCGGTTCCTGGCTGGCGAGCACGGCACGGCACGAGTGCCTGAAACTGCTGAGGGCGTCGAAGAGGTGGACACCGACCGACGACCCGCAGCTGCTCGACCGGCCGAGCGAGGACCGTACGCCCGAGGAGTCGGTGCTCGACTCCGAGGAGGCCGCCGCGCAGACCGAGCGCGTACGGCGGCTGTGGCAGGAGTTCGAGGAACTGGGCGAGCGGTGCCGCCAGTTGCTGCGGGTACTGATCTCCTCGCCACCGCCCAGCTATCAGGAGGTGTCCGCCGCGCTGGGAATCGCGGTGGGCAGCATCGGGCCGATGCGTCAGCGCTGTCTGCGCCGGCTGCGGGCCCGGCTAGAGGCACGGGGGACGACATCATGAGCGACATGCACGACGACGGCTTCGAGGACGACGGGGACGACGGGCCCGGCGGGGCCTTCACGGACGACGAACTCGGCACCGACCTCCTGGAGGAGGAGCTGCGGCAGGCCGCCGCGATCCTGGACCCGGTCCCGGCCGAGCTGCGCCGGATCGCCGTCGACGCCTTCGCGCTGCGCGACCTGGACGCCCGCGTCGCCGAGCTCACCTTCGACTCGCTGGTCGACGCCATCCCGGTCAGGGGAGCGGCGGACCCGCCGCGGATGCTGACCTTCCAGGCGGACGAGGTGACCGTCGACGTCGAGGTGACGGCGGACGGCCTGATCGGCCAGGTGCTGCCGCCGGGACCGGCCCGCATCGAGGTCCTGAGCGGTCCGCGGGCCCCGGCCCCGCTGACGGCGGACGAACTGGGCCGGTTCACGGGCGAGGCCCCGCCCTCCGGCCCGTTCGCGCTGCGGCTGCGGACCGGTGGGGGCGTGGTCGTGACGGAGTGGCTGCGCGCCTGAATCCGCCGGTTCCACCAGGTGCAGGGCAGGGTCCGCGGCCCGCGGATCATGGTCCTGCGGCGCCACTCGACCTGCTCCGCCCGAACCGCGAGGCGCAGCCCCGGCAGCCGCTCCAGCAGCGTGTCGACGAGCAGCTCGGTCTGCATCCGGGCGAGGACGGCGCCCGTGCAGTAGTGGTGCCCGTTGCCGAAGGACAGGTGCGGGTCGGGGTCCCGGCCGGGGTCGGTCCGGTCCGGGTCGGGGAAGACGTCCGGGTCCCGGTTCGCGGCCAGGCAGGAGACGTACACGGGGTCGACGGCGCTGATGCGCACCCCGTGCACGTCGACGTCCTCCAGGGCGATGCGGGCGAGCCCCACCGAGGTGCGGTGCGGGATCCAGCGCAACAGTTCGTCCAGGAGGGCGCCCCGCACCTCGGGGCGGTCGTCGCGCGGGAGTGCTCCAGGCGGTGGGCGGTGTGCGGTGGGTCTGCGGGGGCGGTGGCGTCCGGTCAGCCCGACACGGCGTCGACGAGCGCCGCCAGCGACTCCGCGAGGCGGGAGAGCCCGGGGCCGGCCGGTCCGCCAGGCTCGGCCATGTAGGTGTCCCGGCGGATCTCCACCATCAGTGCGCCGACGTCGGCCCGCTTCCCGTAGAAGTCCAGCGGTACGTACGTCCCGCTGAACGGGCTGTCCAGCCCCGTCTCCCCGCACGGCGCGAACGCCTCCCGGGCCGCGGCGAGCAGTTCGGGCGACGTGTGGAAGCCGTCCGTGCCCAGGCAGACCGGCGGACGCGGACCCTCGCCGTGCAGCTCGTAGGGCAGCGGCTCGGTGGGGTACGAGTGCACGTCGACGATCACCGCCCGGCCGGTGACGGCGAGCCGGTCCGCGACCGCCTCGGTCATGGCCCGCGCGTACGGCCGGAAGTACCGCTCGATCAGCGGCTCCGGGTCGGTGCCGTCGGCCCGCAGGACCTCGCGGTGGGTGGTCCGCGTGTACACGGCGCCCATCCCGACGGCCGTCATCTCCTCCCGGTCGTCCGGGAACCGCTCGGGGTCGACGACCAGCCGGGACGCCCGGTTGACGAACCGCCAGGGGGTGAGGCCGGCGAGCCCGGCCGCCACATCGGCGATCCGAGCGGTGTGCGAGTCGGTGATGTGGTCCAGCTCCCGCTCCAGGGCCGCGTCGTCCAGGACGATGCCGGGGCGGACATCGGCGGGGATGTGCCGGGAGGAGTGCGGCACGTGGAGGATCACGGGGGACGCGGGGGCGCCGGGGACGAGTTCGAAGGACGCCGGGGCGTCGCTCATGGGGTGCCTCGCAAGCAGGGGACACAGGGGTGGGACAAGACGGACACCCCGCCTCCGGTGCTCGGAGACGGGGTGTCACGGTGGTGAGCCCATCGCGGGCCCGGTGAGGATCAGGCGAGGGACGCCAGTGCCTCGTTCCAGGTGACCGACGGGCGCATGACCTCGGCGGCCTTGGCCGGGTCGGGCTGGTAGTAGCCGCCGATCTCGGCGGGCTTGCCCTGGACGGCGTTCAGCTCGTCGACGATCTTCTGCTCGTCGGCGGTCAGCTTCTCGGCGAGCGGGGCGAAGGCCTTGGCCAGGTCCGCGTCGTCGGTCTGCTCGGCCAGCTCCTGCGCCCAGTACAGGGACAGGTAGAAGTGGCTGCCGCGGTTGTCGATGCCGCCGACGCGACGGGTCGGGGACTTGTCCTCGTTGAGGAAGGTCGCCGTGGCGCGGTCGAGGGTGTCGGCGAGGACCTTGGCCTTGGTGTTGCCGGTGGCCGCCGCGTACTGCTCCAGGGACGGGACCAGCGCGAAGAACTCGCCGAGGGAGTCCCAGCGCAGGTAGTTCTCCTTGACCAGCTGCTGCACGTGCTTGGGCGCGGAGCCGCCGGCGCCGGTCTCGAACAGGCCGCCGCCCGCCATCAGCGGGACGACCGACAGCATCTTGGCGCTGGTGCCCAGCTCCAGGATCGGGAAGAGGTCGGTCAGGTAGTCGCGCAGCACGTTGCCGGTGACGGAGATGGTGTTCTCGCCGCGGCGGATGCGCTCGACGGACAGCTTGGTCGCCTCGACCGGGTTGAGGATCCGGATGTCCAGGCCCTCGGTGTCGTGCTCCGGCAGGTACGCCTTGACCTTGGCGATGAGGTTGGCGTCGTGGGCGCGGGTCTCGTCCAGCCAGAAGACGGCCGGGTCGCCGGTGGCGCGGGCGCGGGTGACGGCCAGCTTCACCCAGTCGCGGATCGGGTCGTCCTTGGTCTGGCAGGCGCGGAAGACGTCACCGGCGGACACGGCCTGCTCGATGAGGGCGGTGCCGTTCTGGTCGACCAGGCGGACCGTGCCCGTGGTGGGGATCTCGAAGGTCTTGTCGTGGCTGCCGTACTCCTCGGCCTTCTGCGCCATGAGGCCGACGTTCGGCACCGAGCCCATGGTGGAGGGGTCGTAGGCGCCGTTGGCGCGGCAGTCGTCGATGACGGCCTGGTACACGCCGGCGTACGAGGAGTCCGGGATGACGGCGAGGGCGTCGTGCTCCTGGCCGTCCGGGCCCCACATGTGGCCGGAGGTGCGGATCATGGCCGGCATGGAGGCGTCGATGATGACGTCCGAGGGCACGTGCAGGTTGGTGATGCCCTTGTCGGAGTCGACCATCGCCAGCTCCGGGCCCTCGGCGAGCTCGGCGTCGAAGGACGCCTTGATCTCGGCGCCCTCGGGCAGGGACTCAAGGCCCTTGTAGATGCCGCCCAGACCGTCGTTCGGGGTCAGACCGGCCGCGGCGAGGGTCTCGCCGTACTTCGCGAAGGTCTTCGGGAAGAAGGCGCGCACCACGTGGCCGAAGATGATCGGGTCGGAGACCTTCATCATCGTGGCCTTCAGGTGCACCGAGTACAGGATGCCCTCGGCCTTCGCGCGGGCGACCTGCGCCGTCAGGAACTCGCGCAGCGCGGCGACGCGCAGCACGGAGGCGTCGACGACCTCGTCCTTCTTCACCGGCACGGACTCGCGCAGCACCGTCGTGGTGCCGTCGTCGCCGACCAGCTCGATCCGCAGCGCGCCGTCCTCGGCGATCACCACGGACTTCTCGGTGGAGCGGAAGTCGTTCTCGCCCATGGTCGCCACGTTGGTCTTGGACTCGGCGGTCCAGGCGCCCATGCGGTGCGGGTGGTTCTTGGCGTAGTTCTTCACCGAGGCCGGGGCGCGGCGGTCGGAGTTGCCCTCGCGCAGGACCGGGTTGACCGCGGAGCCCTTGACCTTGTCGTAACGGGCGCGGATGTCGCGCTCCTCGTCGGTCTTCGGGTCGTCCGGGTAGTCCGGCAGGGCGTAGCCCTGGGCCTGCAGCTCGGCGACGGCGGCCTTGAGCTGCGGGATGGAGGCCGAGATGTTCGGCAGCTTGATGATGTTGGCGGCGGGGGTCTTGGCCAGCTCGCCGAGCTCCGCGAGGGCGTCCGGGATGCGCTGGTCCTCGGTGAGGTACTCCGGGAACACGGCGATGATCCGGCCGGCCAGCGAGATGTCGCGGGTCTCGACGGGGACACCCGCCTGCGAGGCGTACGCCCGGATCACCGGCAGGAACGAGTACGTCGCCAGGGCCGGGGCCTCGTCAGTGTGTGTATAGATGATGGTCGAGTCAGTCACCGGGTGCTCCGCTCCACGTCTGCAACATTGCTCGACATCAAGATATCTCGTGATCGACCTCGGCTCGACAGGGGTCGTGCGGAGATTCCGGACAACCGGCCGCGCGACCCCTGCCGGGGAGGGGGCCGATCACAGGTGTGCGGCGGCGTCCTCACCCGTGCGCTGCTGCGGGAACGCCGCACCGCCCTGCTGGAGCGCGACCGTCCGGGCGGGCGCCGGGATGCGGATGCCCTCCGCGCGGTACCGCTTGTGCAGGCGCTTGATGAACTCGTGCTTGATCCGGTACTGGTCGCTGAACTCGCCGACGCCCAGGATGACCGTGAAGCCGATCCGGGAGTCGCCGAAGGTGTGGAAGCGGACGGCGGGCTCGTGGTCCGGCACGGCACCGGCGATCTCCGTCATCACCTCGGCGACCACCTCCGTGGTGACCCGCTCCACATGGTCCAGGTCGCTGTCGTAGGCGACGCCGGCCTGCACCAGGATGGTGAGCTTCTGCTCGGGCCGCATGAAGTTGGTCATGTTCGACTTCGCGAGCTGCCCGTTCGGGATGACGACCAGGTTGTTGGACAGCTCACGGACGGTGGTCTGCCGCCAGTTGATGTCCTCGACGTAGCCCTCCTCACCGCTGTCGAGCTGGATGTAGTCACCTGGCTGCACGGTCTTGGAAGCCAGGATGTGGATGCCCGCGAAGAGGTTGGCGAGCGTGTCCTGCAGGGCCAGCGCGACCGCCAGACCGCCGACGCCGAGCGCGGTGAGCATCGGCGCGATGGAGACCCCCAGCGTCTGGAGTATCACCAGGAAGCCGATGGCCAGCACCAGGACGCGGGTGATGTTGACGAAGATCGTCGCAGATCCGGCGACACCGGAGCGGGACGTGGTCAGCGTCCGCACCAGACCGGCGATCACCCGGGCCGCCGAGACGGTCGTCACGAAGATCAGCAGGACGGTCAGGACCTGGTTGACGTTGTGCTGCACGGTCCGCGTCAGCGGCAGCGCCGCCGCGGCGCCCGCCACGCCGCCCGCGACCGCCGCCCAGGGCGCCACCGTGCGCAGCGCGGCCACGATCACGTCGTCGCCGCTCCAGCGGGTGCGCCCGGCGTGCCCCGCCAGCCAGCGCAGCAGCACGCGCAGCAGGAACGCCGCCACCAGGCCGGCCGCCAGCGCGATGCCGGCCGGCACCAGGTGGTCCATGGTCAGGTCTTCCGTCACCGGTCACCTCAGGATGTCGGGATGCACGACTGCGCCGGTCCGCAAGGAAGTTCGACCGGCGCGAGCGTTCATCCTGCCGTATGCCGAGAGGTGCTCCGTACCGCGCCGTCGGGCAGGGCGGGGCGGTCCGCGGTGGTGAGGCTCAGATCACCCGCATCCGCACCAGCGCCGCCAGCGTCAGCGCTCCCGGCAGCAGCGGCAGCCACACGGTCAGGAGCCGGAAGGCCAGCACCACCGCCGTGGCCACGGCGGCCGGGCCGCCCGCCGCCACCAGCGCCACGACCAGCGCCGCCTCGACCGAACCGATACCGCCCGGCGTGGGCACCAGCGCGACCGCGATCGTCGCCGCCAGGTACGCCACCGCCATGTGCCCGACGGGCACGCCGAGCGCCAGCGACTTGCCCACCAGCACCAGCGCCGCCGCCTGGAGCGCCGGGAAGGCCAGCGCGCCGCCCCACAGGGCCAGCGCCCGCGCCGGGCGGGCGTGCACCGAGCGGGCCTCGCCGAGCGCCGTCCGCAGGAAGGACTCCACCGCCCCGCGCAGCCGTGGCACCAGAGCCAGTACGCCCGCCGCGACGACCGGCACCGCGCCGGCGGCGATCAGCAACGGCCCCACGGCGCCCTCGGGCAGCAGCGTGCCGAGCCGCAGCGCCCCGGGGAACGCGAGCAGCAGGGCGCCCAGCAGCGCGACGCGGCCGACGCTCTCCGCCAGCAGGTACAGGGCGAGGGCGGCCGAGGAGCGGGCGAGCGGCAGCCCGCACACCGCCATGAAGCGCAGGTTGACCGCGCTCGCGCCCAGTCCCGTCGGCAGCAGGTGGTTGGCCGCGCCCGCCGCGAACTGCGTGGCCAGCAGCCGCCGCAGGGGCAACCGCTGGACCACCGCGCCCTGCCGGGTGCAGGCAGCCGCGACCCAGGTCAGACAGGTGGCACAGGCTGCGGCCAGCAGCCAGGGCCACCGTGCCGTGGCGAGATGGCCGAAACCCTCGGACAGCACCGACCGGTGCCGCACCGCGACCACGGCGACCAGCAGCAGCGGAAGCACGCAGCAGACCCGGCGCACCAGGCGGGCACGGCCGTTCCGGCGGGCGAAGGCGGGGGAGGAGGCGGGGGAGCATGCGGGGGAGGGCGCGGGGCCGGGGACGGACGCCTCGAGGGCAGGCCCCTCGGTGCGGGGCCGGTCGGGGACGGACTCCTGGGGGAGCTCTACCGCTGTCACACCACAAGAGATTCCCCGAGCCGCGCCAACTACGGATGGCCGACGCGCGGACGACGGCTTACGGACCGCGGGCGGCCGGTCCACTCCCTCACTGTTGACCTCAAGGAAGCTTGAGGTTCTACCGTCACTCGCATGAGCATGGAGACCACAGCCTGGACCCAGCTGCACAGCGTCATGAACGCCGAGCAGGACCGCCGCCCCCTCGCCCGCGCGACGCTGCGCCGCATCGGCGCCTTCGCCCGTCCGCACCGCCGCCGCATCACCCGGTTCGTCCTGCTCGGCGTGGTGACCGCACTGCTCGCCGTCGCCACGCCCGTGCTGGCCGGACGCGTCGTGGACACGATCGTGTCGGGCGGCGACGACGGCACGGTGGTCCGGCTCGCCCTGCTGATCGCACTGATCGCGGTCGCGGAGGCGGGCCTCGGCATCCTCTCCAGGAGGCTGTCGGCCATGCTCGGGGAGGGACTGATCCTCGATCTGCGCACGGCTGTGTTCGATCATGTGCAGCGCATGCCGGTCGCGTTCTTCACACGCACTCGTACGGGCGCGCTGGTGTCCCGTCTCAACAACGACGTCATCGGCGCCCAGCGCGCCTTCAGCAACACCCTCTCCGGCGTGGTGACCAACCTGGTCACACTGGTGCTCACCCTCGCCGTGATGCTCACCCTGTCCTGGCAGATCACCCTGCTCGCCCTCGTCCTGCTGCCCGTCTTCGTGCTCCCGGCCCGGTGCATGGGCCGCCGCATGGCCCGCATGCAGCGCGAGGCCGCCACCCTGAACGCCGCGATGGGCACCCGTATGACCGAGCGCTTCTCCGCACCCGGCGCCACGCTGATCAAGCTGTTCGGCCGCCCCGAGGAGGAGTCGGCCGAGTTCGCCGACCGCGCCCGCCGCGTCGCCGACATCGGCGTGCGCACCGCCACCGCCCAGGCGGCCTTCATCACCGCCCTCACCCTGGTCTCCGCGCTCGCCCTGGCCCTCGTCTACGGCCTCGGCGGCTTCTTCGCCCTGCGCGGCACCCTCGACCCGGGCGCCGTCGTCGCGCTGGCCCTGCTGCTCACCCGCCTGTACGCACCGCTCACCGCGCTCGCCGGCGCCCGCGTCGAGGTCATGAGCGCCCTCGTCAGCTTCGAGCGGGTCTTCGAGGTGCTGGACCTGACCCCGCTCATCGACGAGAAGCCCGACGCCCGCCCGGTCCCCGACGGCCCGGTCGCCGTCGAGTTCGACGACGTCCGCTTCGGCTACCCGTCCGCCGACAAGGTCTCCCTGGCCTCCCTGGAGGAGGTCGCATCCCTCGACACCCGGGGCGGCGACGAGGTCCTGCACGGCCTCTCCTTCCGCGCCGAACCCGGCCAGACCGTTGCCCTGGTCGGCTCCTCCGGCGCCGGCAAGTCCACCATCGCCCAGCTCCTGCCGCGCCTGTACGACACCGACGGCGGCACCGTGCGGATCGGCGGCGTCGACGTCCGCGACCTGAGCGCCCGGTCCCTGCGCGACACCGTCGGCATGGTCACCCAGGACGGCCACCTCTTCCACGACACCGTCCGCGCCAACCTGCTGCTCGCCCGGCCCGACGCCTCCGACCCCGAACTGTGGGACGCGCTGCGCCGCGCCCGCCTGACCGACCTCGTACGGTCCCTGCCCGACGGCCTGGACACCGTGGTCGGCGAGCGCGGCTACCGGCTCTCCGGCGGGGAGCGCCAGCGCATGACCATCGCCCGGCTGCTGCTGGCCCGCCAGCGCGTCGTCATCCTCGACGAGGCCACCGCCCACCTCGACAACACCTCCGAGGCGGCCGTCCAGGAGGCCCTGACCGAGGCACTGGAGGGCAGGACCGCCGTGGTCATCGCGCACCGGCTGTCCACCGTCCGGTCGGCCGACCAGATCCTGGTGGTCGAGGCCGGGCGCATCGTGGAACGCGGCACCCACGACGAACTCCTCGCGGCCGGCGGACGCTACGCCCAGCTGCACCGCACCCAGTTCGGCCGGCGGACGCTGGAGAAGGCGGCGTGACGGACGGGGACGGGGGAGGGCTACTGCCCGTGCGGGCCGGCCGGACCGGCCCGCACGGGCAGATCCTGCTCGGCCCAGACGACCTTCCCCGAAGGCGTACGGCACGACCCCCAGCGCCGGCACAGCATGTTGATCAGCTGGAGACCGCGCCCGCTCTCGTCGCTCACGTCCGCGTGCTGGATCTGCGGCAGGTCCGGCCCGGTGTCGGAGACCTCCACCGACAGCCGCTCGTTCCGCAGCAGCCGCAGCTCACCGGGGGCGTTCCCGTACCGCAGGGCGTTGCCCACCAGCTCGCTGACGACCAGCTCCGTCGTGTCGACCAGCTCCTCGAGCCCCCACTTCACCAACTGCTCGCGCACCGTCGTCCGCGCCTGCCCGGCGGCCTTGCCGTCCGGAGGCAGCGTCCGCACGAACACGTCACCCTCCGGACCCAGCGGCCGGGCCCCGGCGACCAGGACGATCGCGTCGTCGGACCGGTCGCCCCCCACCCGCTCGGTGACCGCCCGGCACACCGCGCCGCCCGCGGGCACGGCGCCGCCGGCCGCCTCCCGCAGCCGGTCCATCCGCGTGGTGAGGCCGACGGTGCGCGACCTGATCAGACCGTCCGTGTACAGCGTCAGCCGGCTCCCCTCGGGCGCGGCGCAGTCCACCGGGTCGTACGGGATCACCCCGGCGCCCAGCGGCGCACCGGCGGGCACGTCCAGGTACGCGGCGGTGCCGTCGGGCGAGGTGAGCAGCGGCGGCGGATGACCGGCGCTGGCGATGCGGAAGGTGGAGCCGCAGGGGTCGTAGACCGCGCACAGGCAGGTGGCGCACTGGTCCTCCTCCAGGTCGCGGGCGGCCAGGTCCAGCCGGGCCAGCAGCCGCTCCGGCGCGATGTCCAGCGCCATCAGCGTGCGGGCCACCGTGCGCAGCCGCCCCATGGTCGCGGCGGCGGCCAGCCCGCGCCCCATCACGTCGCCCACCATCAGCGCCGTGCGCCCGCTGGGCAGCGCGACGACGTCGAACCAGTCGCCGCCCACCGCGGCCGGATCGGCGGCCGGGTCGTAGCACGAGGACACGTCGAGTCCCGGCGTGCTCGGGCTGGACCGGGGGAGCAGCGCCCGCTGCAGGGTGACCACGTGCTCGCGCTCCCTCCCGTAGAGCCGGGCGTTGTCGATGTACACGGCCGCCTTGGACGCCAGCTCCACGGCCAGCGCCACGTCGCCCTCGGTGAACGGCGCCCGGCTGCCGGCCCGGACGAAGTCGGCCAGCCCCAGCAGCACTCCGCGGGCGATCAGCGGGACCACCAGATAGGAGTGGACCCCCGCGCGGCGCATGATGTCGGCCGACTCGGGGGTGGGGGCGACGACGGCGAAGTCCGACCGCGTCATCCGGGCTATCAGCACCGGCTCGCGGGTGATCAGGCACCGCAGGCCCAGCCGGTCGGCACTGTGCACGGACAGCTCGCCGACCGGGTCCGGCGCGAGGTCCAGGCCGTCGATCTCCGACACCGCCATGGCCCTGAGCCTAGGGGGCTCGCTCCCCCGGACGCGGTCCCCCTCCTGGAACCGCAGCACGGGGTCCAGGAGGTCCACCGCCGTGCCGTCCGCCAGCTCCGGGACGGTGAACTCGGCCAGCTCCTCGGCCGTACGGCGCAGGTCCAGCGTGGTGCCGATCCGCGTACCGGCCTCGTTCAGCCAGGCCAGCCGGCGCCGCGCGCCCAGTGCCTCCGTCATCGGGCGCAGAGCCCCGCGCAGCGCCCGGCGCCCGCCGACGAGGGGGCTCGGACGGGGGCGCACCCCGCGCCGCCACGGTCGCTCCCGCACGCGTCGCCTCCTCCCACGCCCTTCTGCCCCGATTCTGCCTCGCCGGCGGGCGCGCGGCGACGGCAGCGCTTCGATCTGCGGGCCCGCCGACCGGAGCGCCGGCCGGGCCGCCGGCCGACTGGGGCGCGCCTAGGCGCGCAGCCACACCGCCGTGTCCCGCGGCAGCCGGCCGTCCCCGTCGAGCGGCCCGCTGCCGAGCAGGAGTGTGCTGTGCTCGGGCAGGACGACCGGCCCGGGTGACAGGTTGACGACGCACATCAGGCCGCCCGGCCGCCGGAACGCGAGCACGCCGTCCGGCGCGGGCAGCCAGTCGAGCGGGCCGTCACCGAATCCGTCGGTGGTGCGTCGCAGGTGCAGTGCCTCGCGGTAGAGGCTGAGCATCGACTCCGGGTCCGCCCCCTGGCGGTCCGCCGCGTACGCCGACCAGCCCGCGGGCTGCGGCAGCCAAGGCTCCGTCTCGGAGCCGAAACCGCAGTACGGGGCGTCGGCCGACCACGGCAGCGGCACGCGGCAGCCGTCCCGGCCCGGATCGACACCCCCGGAGCGGAAGTGCATCGGGTCCTGGATGCGGTCGAGCGGGACGTCGGCCTCGGGCAGGCCCAGTTCCTCCCCCTGGTAGAGGTAGACGGACCCGGGCAGGGACAGCGTCAGCAGCGCCGCGGCCCGGGCACGCCGCGTGCCGAGCACCGGGTCGGTGGGGGTGCCGAAGGCCTTCTTGGCGAAGTCGAAGCCGGTGTCCTCGCGGCCGTACCGGGTGACGGTACGGGTCACGTCGTGGTTGCAGAGCACCCAGGTGGCGGGGGCCCCGACGGGGGCGTGCTCGGCGAGCGTGTCGTCGATGGTGCGGCGCAGCCGTTCCGCGTCCCAGGGGCAGGACAGGAAGTTGAAGTTGAACGCGGTGTGCAGCTCGTCGGGGCGCAGGTAGCGGGCGAAGCGCTCGGCGTCGGGCAGCCACACCTCGCCCACGAAGACGCCCCCGTACTCGTCGGCGACGGCCCGCCAGGAGCGGTAGATGTCGTGCAGTTCGTCCTGGTCGATGTAGGGGTGCGGGTCGACGCCCTCCTCGAAGTCCGCGAGCGCGGGGTCCTTCGCGAGCAGGGCGGCGGAGTCGATGCGCACGCCCGCGACGCCGCGCTCGAACCAGAAGCGCAGCACGTCCTCGTGCTCCCGGCGCACCTCGGGGTGGGCCCAGTTGAGGTCGGGCTGCTCGGGGGTGAACAGGTGCAGGTACCACTCGCCGTCCGGGACCCGGGTCCAGGTGGGGCCGGTGAACTGGGAGGGCCAGTTGTTGGGCGGCAGTTCGCCGTTCTCCCCGTGCCCCGGGCGGAAGTGGAAGCGCTTGCGCTCCGCGCTGCCGGGGCCGGCGGCGAGCGCCGCCCGGAACCAGGCGTGCTGGTCGGAGACGTGGTTGGGGACGATGTCGACGATGGTGCGGATACCGAGCTCCCGTGCTTCGGCGATCAGCTTCTCGGCCTCGCCGAGGGTGCCGAAGGCAGGGTCGATGGTCCGGTAGTCGGCCACGTCGTAGCCGCCGTCGACGAGCGGCGAGACGTACCAGGGGGTGAACCAGACGGCGTCGACACCGAGTTCGGCGAGGTAGGGCAGTCTCGCCCGGACCCCCGCGAGGTCGCCGGTGCCGTCGCCGTCGCCGTCGGCGAAACTGCGGGGGTACACCTGGTAGATGACGGCGTCGCGCCACCAGTTGGCGGTGCGGTGCGAGTTGGGGGCTGCCACGTGACGGTCCTTTCGGGCAGGTCGGATCTTCGCCGCCGGCCCGGACAGGGCGGGGCGGTCGGACGGGCCGGCGGCGAAGGTTGACGGGGACGGGCCGGGGAGGGGGCGGCGCGGGGCGCCTCAGCCTTTGAGTCCGCCGGCGGTGAGTCCGCTCATGATGTTGCGCTGGAAGATCAGGAAGATGATCAGGGTCGGCAGCGAGGCCATGGTGAGCGCGGCGATCAGCACGTTGACGGGCACACCGTTGGACAAGGAGTAGATGCCGACGTTCAGGGTCTGCTTGGCCGGGTCGGGCAGCGTCAGCATCGGCCAGAGGAAGTCCTTCCAGACGCCCACGATCGCGAAGATGGACACCACGCCGAGGATCGGCCGGGAAATGGGCAGGACGATGGACCACAGGGTCCGCATCGGCGAGGCGCCGTCCATGGACGCGGCGTCCAGCAGCTCCCGCGGGATCGAGTCGAAGAACCGCTTCAGCAGGAAGATGTTGAAGGCGTTGGTCACCGAGGGCAGCCAGATCGCCCACGGCGTGTTGAGCAGGTTGCGTTCAAAGATCGGCACGTCGAGCACCGTCAGGTACTGCGGCACGACCAGCACGGTCGCCGGGATCATCAGCGTCGCCAGCATCATGCCGAGGATGGCCTTGCCGAAGACCGGGCGGAGCTTGGACAGCGAGTAGGCCGCTGCCACGTCCAGCACCAGCTGGAAGGCGAGCGCGCCGAACGCGTAGTACAGCGTGTTCCCCAGCAGGCCGGCCAGGTCCATGACGTTCCAGGCCTGTGAGTAGTTGTCCGGCTGGAAGGACTCGGGGACCAGCGTCGGCGGGGTCGCGACGGCTTCCTGGGTGTCCTTGAAGCCGCTGGAGACCATCCAGTACATCGGGCCGAGGAAGACCACGGTGAACACCGTGACGACCAGGGCGAACGTCGCCCAGTACAGGCGCTTGCCGCGCGGCCGGGCGAGCTGGGCCGGCGAGATGAGCGTGCGTGTGGACATCGGTGGATTCCCCCGGCCTACTCGTCCTCGGCGCGGTTGAGCTTCACGTACGCCGCCGAGAAGCCGGCGAGGAGCACGAGGAGCAGCAGACCGAGGGCCGCCGCGGCGCCGTAGTTGTTGAAGTTGAAGGCGTACTGGTAGATCAGGTAGACGACCGTGGTGGTCGAGCCCTCGGGACCGGCGCCGCCGGTGAGCAGGAAGGGTTCCACGAAGACCTGCATGGTGGCGATGATCTGCATCAGCAGCAGCAGCGAAAGGATCAGCCGGGTCTGCGGGATCGTCACGTGCCAGATCTTGCGGAGCAGTCCGGCGCCGTCCAGTTCCGCCGCCTCGTAGAGCTCGCCGGGTATGCCCTGGAGCGCGGCCAGGTAGATGAGGGCCGCGCCGCCCATGTTCATCCAGGTCGACGCGATCACCACGGAGAGCATGGACAGGTCGGGATCCTGCAGCCACTGCTGCTCGGGGAGCCCGACGGAGCCGAGCAACTCGTTGAGCAGGCCGTAGCCGGGGTCGTAGAGGTACTTGAAGAGCAGGACGGCGGCGACCGGCGGCAGCATCACCGGCAGATAGACCAGCAGCCTCAGGTAGCCCTTGCCGTGCCTCAGTTCGTTGATGACGAGCGCGACGACGAACGGCACCGCGAAGCCGAGGACCAGCGCCAGCACGGTGAACAGCAGGGTGTTGCGCCAGGCCTGCCAGAAGGCCGGGTCGTTGAAGACCGTGCGCAGATTGTCCAGGCCGACCCAGGAGACCTCGCCCTGGTCCGTCTTCTGGAAGGCGAGGAGGAACTCCCGGACCATCGGGTACCAGGAGAAGAACGCGAAGCAGAGGACCGCGCCGATCAGGAAGCCGTGCGCGGTGAGGTTGCGCTTCAGGCTCCGGGCGAAGGAGCCGCCGGGCGGGGGCGGGCCGTCCGGCGGCGGCTGGGCGTGGCGGGCACTCGCCGCCTTGCTCGGGGTGAGGCTGGGGGCCGACATCGTCGCTCCTCGGTACTGATCTCCTGGGCCCCGGGGGGCGGTGCGGCCCGCCCCCCGAGGGAGCCGGTCACTGCGTGGCCAGAACCTGGTTGACCTGCTGCTCGGCCGTGTCGAGCAGCTTGTCGATGTCGGCGTCCTTGTTGGTGAGGATGCCGGACATCACGTTGTCCAGGACTTTGTAGACCTCCTGCGCCTTCGGCGGCTCGGCCTTGCCCGGGACCGGGGCGTCCATGAACGCCTTGAAGTTCTCGACCGGCATGGTGGCGTGCTCGATCCGGGCCGCGTCGTCCTTCGTCTTCGACTCGTTCAGCCAGAAGTTGGGCTGGGGGAGGCCGACCGGCAGGTCGTCCTTCTTCTTCCGCTCCCAGTTGAACTGGCCCTCGCCGACGGTGAGGTTCTGGAAGTCGAGCCAGGCGATCGCGGCCTTGACCTTGTCCGGGGAGATGCCCTTCTTGATCATGTAGCTGTTGCCGCCGGCGAGGGTGTTCTTCTCACCCGGGATCGGCCCCATGCCGAAGTTCTCGTAATCGGCGCCGAGTTGCTGGACCATGTACGTGATGTCGTCGGGCGCGGCGAGGAACATCCCGAGCTTGTCGGTGGCGATCTGCTTCTGCAGGTCACCCCACTTGAGCAGCTGGGTCTTGCCCATGCTCTCGTCCTCCCAGCGCATCGCGTGGAGGTTCTCGGCGACCTGCTTGCCCAGCTCGTCGTTGAACGCGGCCTTCTTGCCGCTCGGGTCCACGACGTCGCCGCCGAGGCTGTACATCTGGGCGGTGAAGTGCCAGCCACCGGTGTTGCCGGCGCTGTACTCGCCGAAGCCGGCGATGCCGTCGCCCAGGTCGGAGATCTTCTTGGCGGCGGTGCGCACCTCGCCCCAGGTGCGCGGCGGGTTGTCCGGGTCGAGTCCGGCCTTCTCGAAGAGCTTGCGGTTGATCAGCAGACCCATGGTGTAGTTGCTGGTCGGCAGGCCGTAGAGCTTGTTCTCGTGCTTGAGCTGGCCCAGGACGTTCGGGTCGATGTCCTTCAACGCGGGGACGGTCTTGTCGTTGACGTACGCGGTGATGTCCTCGGCGCCGTCGTTGTCCAGCACCTGGGGCAGGTCGGTGAAGTAGGTGTAGAAGACGTCGGGCTGCGACTTGGCCTTCAGCATCGCGGTGAAGCGCGGCGGTTCGAGGCACTGGCCGGGGGTGGAGCGGCCGTCGACGGTGACGTTGGGGTACTTCTTGTTGAATTCCTTGACGTCCTCCTTCCACTCCTTCAGCTCGGCCGCCTTCGCCGCCGGGGGCATGCAGTCGATGGTGATGGTCACCTTGGTCTTCGGGTCCAGCGGAGCGGCCGGGTCGGAGGAACCGCTCCCGCCTTCGGAACCGCCGCCGTCGTCGCTGCTGCTCGTGCCGCAGGCGGCCAGAGCGGTCAGCGTGAGAGCGGAGACGAGCGTGATGGCGCCGGCACGACGGGTACGGCGGAACCGAGCACTTCTCATGGGTGGTCCCCTTCGGGCATGAACGTGGAAGGCGCCCCACCGCCGATGCGTTGTGGGGCGCCGCTCACTCAACCACCGTGAACAAGTGGACGCAATATCTCGCGCTGATTTCGTAATTGTTTGACAGTCTGCCGAAGATGTTGAGAGCCGGTTACTCGGCGGACGACTTGGCGGTGGCCTGTGCGGTGGAGCCGCGGACGACGAGTTCCGGTTCGAAGAGGAGTTCCCGGTGCGGGACTTCGGTGCCTTGGATCTGTGCGCACAGGAGGTCGACGGCGGCGCGTCCCATGGCTTCGATGGGCTGGCGGACGGTGGTGAGCGGGGGTTCGGTGCAGGTCATGAAGGCGGAGTCGTCGTAGCCGACGACGGATACGTCGTGGGGTACGGCCAGTCCGCGGCGGCGGGCGGCGCGTACGGCGCCGAGGGCGAGGGGGTCGCTGGCGCAGATGATGCCGGTGACGCCGCGTTCCAGCAGCCGGGTGGCGGCTGCCTGGCCGCCCTCCAGGGAGAACATCGACCGCTCCACGAACTCGTCGGCCATCGCACCGCCCGCGGCCTGAACGGCGGCCTGGAGCCTGCGCAGGGAGGGGATGTGGTCGCCCGGACCCAGCACGAGGCCGATGCGCCGGTGGCCGAGGGAGGCCAGGTGCCGCCAGGACTGTTCGACGGCCACGGCGTCGTCGCAGGCGATGCAGGGGAAGTCGAGATCCGGGATGGAGGCGTTGATCAGCACGACGGGGATGTTGCGTTCGGCGAGCAGCCGGTAGTGGTCGTGGGGTGCGTCGGCCTGGGCGAACAGCCCGCCGGCGAAGACGACGCCGGACACCTGCTGCTGGAGGAGCAGTTCGACGTAGTCCGCTTCGGAGACGCCGCCCTTGGTCTGGGTGCACAGCACCGGCGTCAGCCCCTGCTGGGCCAGCGCGCCGCCGATGACCTCGGCGAACGCCGGGAAGATCGGGTTCTGCAGCTCCGGCAGCACCAGCCCCACCAGACGCGCCCGCTCGCCCCGCAGCTGGGTCGGCCGCTCGTACCCCAGCACGTCCAACGCGCTCAGCACGGACTGCCGGGTCGCCTCCGAGACCCCCGGCTTGTCATTGAGGACCCGGCTGACCGTGGCCTCGCTGACCCCAACCTTCTTCGCTACCTGAGCAAGTCGTCGCGTCACATACGCAAGACTAGCGCAACTCCCGCAAGGGACTTGCGCCAGTCAGCGAAGCGTCCGACAAGGTCAGAGCAGGTCTAGGGGTTTCGGACGATCTTGAAGGTGGACGTCGTGTTCCTGATGTCGACGGCGTTGTCGTCGAGCGTCAGGTTGTTGAAGACGACCTCGCCGACCGCCGGGCCCTCGCCCGCCTCCGGCATCTCGTTGGCCCACAGCCCGAAGCCGGACTTGGCGTCGTAGGCGTCACCGCTCTTGCGGGCGCCCGTGATCGAGACGTCGGTGAAGACGGTGTCCTTGATGGGGTACTGCGGTTGTCCCCCCACGTAGTCCGTCTGGAACATGATGCCGCTGTAGGTCGGATCCACGATGTCGACATTGCTGACCCGGATGCCCTGGAACACCTTGGACGCCGAGAACACCCAGATGCCCGGGAAGGTCTGGTTGCCCCAGAAGTGCCCGCCGGCCCGGACGATCGAGATGTTCTCGAAGGTCGTCGGATCGGTGCCGAAGCCGTTCATCGGGTAGCCGAAGTCCAGCGAGCTGATGGTGATGCCGGAGTAGACGAGGGTGTCGGCGATGTGGATGTTGCGGAAGGTGTTGTTGTAGCCGCCGTAGACGGCCAGCCCCGCGGCGCGCCAGGTCAGCGTCGTCGACAGGTTCTCGTAGAGGTTGTTCTTCATGTCCGCGCCGCCCGCGTCGATCGCCGAGAAGAGCGCGAAGCTGTCGTCGCCGGTGGCCCGGGCGTCGTTGTTGGAGACGAGGTTGTCCGTCGAGCCGTTGGTCATGTTGACCCCGTCGGCGAACATGTTGCGGATCCGGGAGTTCTTGATCGTGACCCGGTCCGTGTTGGCGCCCCAGTACAGGCACACCATGTGCTCGTTCCAGATGTTGTCGATCACGATGTCCGACACGTTGGAGAAGTCGAACACCTTGCCCGGCCCGTCGATGCGGCTGGTGTAGTTGCCGAAGTACGCGAAGTCCGCGAACGACGAACCCTTGGCGCTCGCGTCGGCCCGGAAGCCGACGTCGGTGTTGTCCTGCGTGGCGGGCGCGTGGAACTGCGTGAACCACGGCCCCGCGCCGACCACCTTGACCGCCTTGCCGTACACCTGGAACTTGCTCGACGTCCGGTAGTCGCCGGGCGGCAGGTACACGCCGACGAGCTTGCCCGTGGAGTCCATGCGGACCCGGTCGAGCGCGTTCTGCACGTCCTGGTGCGTGAATCCGGTGGGCACGGCGTACGCCGCCGGGTCCGGGTTGGGCACCGGCGCGACCTGCTCCAGGTTGACGAAGTCGATCGCGTAGTCGGTGTTGTTCGAGGCGTCCTTCTGCAACCGGACCTTGCTCCCGGCCGGGACGGTCTCGCCCAGCATGATGTGCGCCTCGTCGTAGATGTGACGCGGCGCGCCCGCGCTCGGCGCGTTGCCGGGCGATGCCTCGGCGCCGTAGAGCCAGGCGTACTTCGACGTGAGCGGGAGCGCCTTCTTCATGACCCCGTCGACGTACACGTTGATGGTGGAATCGATGCCGCCGCCACCCGGGGCGTCCGGGATGGAGAAGCGGGTCACCAGGGTGTTGGTCTCCGCCCGGGTGGTGAACTCGACGTATTCACCGGTCTCGTCGAGATGGACGGCCTTGCGGCCGGACGCCTCGCCCGCGATGTCGCCGATGGTCCGGTTGGGACCGACCACCTTCGCCCCGCCGCCCGCGGTGCCGTCCTCGGCCTCGTACATGTCGTACGGCATGTCGGCGCCGCGCCCCACGAACAGCGGCTGCGTGGAGGTGTTGTTCTCCCGCTTGACCGGCAGCTCGTTCGCGTCGTCGGCGACCGCGACCCTGAGGGTGTACGAGCCGTCGGCCGCCTTCCAGGTGCCGATGCTCACCGCGGGGCTCGTCGTACCGGCGGCGATGACGCCGTCGTGCGCGCCGGTCAGCGTCTTGACGGTCGTGCCCTCGTCGTCGACGATGCCGATCCGCACGGCGTGGCTGCCGCCCGCCGAGTCCTGGGTGCCCTGGTTCCTCAGCGCGACCTCGAAGGCCACGTCGTCACCGGCGGCCGGACTGGAGGGGGAGGTGCTGACCGCGGCGGCCACCAGGTCGGAGCTCCGGACCGGCTCGACCACCAGCGGTTCGGGCCGGGTGTAGGTGTTGTTCGTCTCGTTCCGCTCGATGATCTCGTCGGCCTCGTCGGCGACGGCACTGAGCTCGTAGGAGCCGGCGTCGCGGGCCCCGACGGAGGCGCTGACCGTGTCCTGCGCACCGGCCTTCAGCGCGCCGACCTCGGCGGTGGCTACCTCGGTGTCGCCGAGGCGCAGGGCGACCTCGCTCGCCGGGGCGTCCGCCGGGCCGCTGTTGCGCACGGTGGCGGACACGGTGATCTCGTCCGACTCCACGGGGGAGGCGGGCGAGGTGGTCAGCTCCGTCACCTCGAGGTCGGGATTGGGCGCGGGTGTGCCGATCACCTGGAACTCGGCGATCTGCCCGGCCGGGGCCCCGCTGTTGGCGGTGAACCTGAGCTGGACGTCCGCGACCCGGTCGCCGACGGGTACGGAGACGCTGTTGCCGCCGTTCGCCGGATCGAAGACGTAGTCCTTCGCGGCCACCAGGCTGCTGAAGCCGGACGCGTCCTGCGCGCGGCCGAGCACCTCGATCCTCTGGGTGCGCTTCGACCAGCTGTTGTCCGGGTTCAGCCCGAGGACGACGCGGTCGACGTCCGCGTCGGCGCCCAGCTCGAGGGTGAGCGTGTTCGGGTAGCTGCCCGCCGCCCCCTCCCAGTAGGTCGAGGTGCTGTTGTCGTTGGCGTTCTCGGCGACGTAGGTGTGGACGACGGACGAGGCGCTGATCGGCTTGCCGACGGCCATGTTCGAGCCGTCCCCGGTGCCGGTACGGGTCACCGAGTTGCTCTCGCCCGACACGTTGCCGGCCGCGTCCTTGGCCCGCACGAAGTAGGTCACGTTCGCGGACGCCGGCTGGGTGTCGGTGTAGGTGGTCACGTCACCGGCGACGCTCTGGCGGAGCTGGTTGTCGGCGTAGATGTCGTAGGCGGTGACGCCCTTGTCGTCCGTCGAGGCGTCCCAGGTCAGCTTGATCTTTCCGGCGGCCGGCTCGGTGAGGGCGAGGTTCGCGGGCGCGGTGGGCGCCTGGGTGTCGCCGGTGTCGGCGCGCCGGGTGACCGAGTTGCTGTCCGCCGACTGGTTGCCCGCCGCGTCCTTGGCCCGCACGTAGTAGGTGACGGTCGTGCCGGCCGGCCGGGTGTCGGTGTACGTGGTGACGTCGCCCGCGACCGATGTCAGCAGGTCGCCGTTGGCGTAGATGTCGTAGCCGGTGACCGCCGTGTCGTCGGTGGCCTTGTTCCAGGTCAGTCTGATCTGACCCGTCGCGGGCTCGGTGAGGGCGAGGTTCGCCGGCGCGGTCGGGGCCCGGGTGTCACCGGTCGCCGGGCCGTAGACCTCCAGCTCGGAGACCTGGGCGGCCGGATGGCCCGTGTTGGCCATCACCAGGACGCGCACGTGGCGCGTGGTGGTGGCGTCGAAGGTGATCGTGGCCGACTGACCGCCCGCCGCGTCGAAGGCGTAGGTCCTGGAGGCGGTCAGGTCGGTGAAGTCCGAGCCGTTGTCACTGGCCTGGACCTTGAGGGTCTGGCTGCGGGTCGGCCAGCCGTCCGGCAGGCGCAGCACGACGCGGTCGACGCGGCGGGAGGAGCCGAGGTCCGCCTGGAGCCACTGCGGCAGGGCGTTGTTGGCGCTCTCCCAGTAGGTGGCCTTGTTCCCGTCGTTGGCGTTGCCCGCGGTGTACTGCCCGGTGGAACCGCTCGCCGTCAGCGTGCGTCCGGCGGCGAGGTTCGCGGACGACTCCCCGGCCGCGTGCACCTCCAGTTCGGAGAGCTGGGCCGCCTGCCATCCGGTGTTGGCGGTGATGTCGATCCGCACGTAGCGCGTCTGCGTGGCGGGGAAGCTCACGGTGACCGTGTTGCCCGACCCCGGGCTGAAGGTGTATTCGGCCGAGCTCTTCAGCGTGCTGAAGCCGGTGCCGTCCGCGCTGCCCTGCACGGAGAGCGTCTGGTCGCGGCTCTCCCAGCCGGCGGGCAGTCTCAGGACGACCTCGTCGATCCGCTCGGTGGTACCGAGGTCGGTCTGGACCCACTGGGGCAGACTGTCGCCGCCGCTCTGCCAGTACGAACCCTGGTTGCCGTCGGTGATGTTGGCGGCGCCGTACTCGCCGTGCGAGCTGCTCGCCGCCGTGGGGTCCCCCAGGGCGATGTTGGGGCCACCGGCTGCCGTGGCCGACAGCAATGGTCCCCCCAACGCCAGGAGACTGGTCGCGACCACGGTGCACAGGGCACGGGATCTCCAGTTCCGGTTTCTCATTTGTCCCCGATCTCCGCCTCGGTTCTCTGACATTTACGCTGAGCGCTCAGAGAGTTGCAGAGAATTGTTTAGTCGTCCACGGTCAGGGCAGCGGAAATTGGCACGCAGGTAACCGTGGCGGGCCCCCTGGGGGAGATGAGGGGGCCGGGACATGCCTCGGATCAGGGACTTTCGCGGGCTACGTCGGACAGCCGCAAGTCGCTGTCATGTACCGCAAGAAATTGCGCACTATGGCGGTGCCGCTACTCGGCGGATGCCTGTGCGGTGGAGCCGCGGACGACGAGTTCCGGCTCGAAGAGGAGTTCCCCGTGCGGGACTTCGGTGCCCTGGATCTGTGCGCACAGGAGGTCGACGGCGGCGCGTCCCATGGCTTCGATGGGCTGG
Source organism: Streptomyces mutabilis (assembly GCF_046628145.1). Classification (NCBI taxonomy): domain Bacteria; kingdom Bacillati; phylum Actinomycetota; class Actinomycetes; order Kitasatosporales; family Streptomycetaceae; genus Streptomyces; species Streptomyces mutabilis. The sequence goes on from NZ_CP176874.1 coordinate 6,932,217, forward strand.
CGGACGGTGGTGAGCGGGGGTTCGGTGCAGGTCATGAAGGCGGAGTCGTCGTAGCCGACGATCGACACGTCGCGGGGTACGGCCAGTCCGCGGCGGCGCGCGGCGCGTACGGCGCCGAGGGCGAGGGGGTCGCTGGCGCAGATGATGCCGGTGACGCCGCGTTCCAGCAGCCGGGAGGCGGCTGCCTGGCCGCCCTCCAGGGAGAACATCGACCGCTCCACGAACTCCTCGGGCAGCTCGGCGTTCATCGCGTCGGCCGCTTCCTGAGCGGCGGCCGACTTCCGGCGCGAGGGGATGTGGTCCGAGGGGCCGAGGACCAGGCCGATGCGCCGGTGGCCGAGGGAGACCAGGTGCCGCCAGGACTGTTCGACGGCCACGGCGTCGTCGCAGGCGATGCAGGGGAAGTCGAGGTTCTCGATCGACGCGTTGATCAGCACGACGGGGATGTTGCGTTCGGCGAGCAGCCGGTAGTGGTCGTGGGGTGCGTCGGCCTGGGCGAACAGCCCGCCGGCGAAGACGACGCCGGACACCTGCTGCTGGAGGAGCAGTTCGACGTAGTCCGCCTCGGAGACGCCGCCCTTGGTCTGGGTGCACAGCACCGGCGTCAGCCCCTGCTGGGCCAGCGCGCCGCCGATGACCTCGGCGAACGCCGGGAAGATCGGGTTCTGCAGCTCCGGCAGCACCAGCCCCACCAGACGCGCCCGCTCCCCCCGCAGCTGGGTCGGCCGCTCGTACCCCAGCACGTCCAACGCGCTCAGTACGGACTGCCGGGTCGCCTCCGAGACCCCCGGCTTGCCGTTGAGGACCCGGCTGACCGTGGCCTCGCTGACCCCAACCTTCTTCGCCACCTGAGCAAGTCGTCGCGTCACAGCGAAAGGCTAACGCAAGCCCCGCAAGCGACTTGCTCTCGTGCCGGATTGCGGCCGTTGCGGCCGTTGCGTCCGGTGGCGGGACGTACGGGCGTACGCCCCCGCCCTCAGTCCAGGGTGATGCGCGCGGCGACCGGGAGGTGGTCGCTGCCGGTGGCGGGCAGGGTGCGGATGTGACCGACGGTGGCGGACCGGGCCATGACCTGGTCGATCCGGGCCACCGGGAAGGCGGCGGGGAAACTGAGCGCGACGCCCCGCTCGGCCACGTTCAGCCGGGTGGTCAGGGGATCGAGGGCACGGTCGTCGACCGTGCCGTTGAGGTCGCCCAGCAGCACCACCCGGCCCAGTTCCTCGGCCGCGACGGCATCGCCCAGCAGCCCGGCGCTCTCGTCCCGCCAGGCCGACGCCAGGCCGCTCGCGCCGACCCGGACCGAGGGCAGGTGCGCGACGTACACCGCGATCTCACCGTGCGGGGTGCGGGCCACCGTGCGCAGGCCGCGGTTCCACTCCTCCGTGATGCCCCGGGGCTTGATGTCGAGCGGACCGGCCTCGGCGAGCGGGTGCTTCGACCAGAGCCCGACCGTGCCCTGGACCGTCCGGTACGGGTAGTCGGCGGCGAGCGTCCGCGCGTACACGTCGAGCGCCGGGGACACCAGTTCCTGGAGGGCGATGAGGTCGGGTGCCGCGTCGGCCAGCGCACGGGCCGTGCCCGCGGGGTCGTCGTTCTCGTCGCTGACGTTGTGCTGGACCACGACCAGGTCGTCGGGGCCGGGTTCCGGCGCGGGCAGCAGCAGTCCGCCGAAGAGGTACGTCCAGGCCGCGACCGGGAGCAGGAGGGCCACCAGCGCGACCGGCGACCGGCGCACCAGCGCCAGGACGAACAGCACCGGGACCACCGCACCGAGCCACGGCAGGAACGTCTCCAGCAGACTGCCCAGCCCGACCGCCGCGTCGGGAACCGCCCCGTGGAACACCAGCAGGCCGGCCGTCAGCACCGAGGCCCCCGCGACCACGCGGCCCCGCGCACGGGGCGGACGACTGAGCAACCGGGCCGCAAGGCTCCGCACCGGGGCCGTGCGGCCCCGCACCCATGTCGCCGGCCCCGGTCGCCGCCGGGCCTCCGCCTGCTCCGCCATTCGCAGTCCGTCCACTCGTCCTCGCCCGTCAGGACGAGTCACCCAGTGGATCAGGTTCCCGTCAGGCGAGATCCCGCGGGCCGAGCGTGAGCTGGTCGTGGTCCGCCGCGGCCTTGGCGAGCAGGGCCAGCATCGCGGACTCGGCCCCTGCCGGGTCCCGGTCGCGGACGGCGTCCAGGACCGCGCGGTGGCTGGGGACGGGGTCGTCGGCGTCGTCCCGCGCGTGGACCAGACGGTCGCGCTCCCTGAGCCCCGGCTCCAGGAGCATGTCCATCCTGCGCAGCAGCTCGTTGCCGGTGGCGGCGAGCAGGGCCCGGTGGAAGGCCGCGTCCGCCTCGGCCGCCGCGGAGGGGACCTGCCGGGACCGCCCCATGGCGTCGAGGGCGCCTTCCAGGGCCGCCAGGTCGGCATCCGTACGGTGCAGGGCGGCCCGGCGCGCCGCGGCGGGCTCCACGATGGAGCGCACGTCGGCGAGGTCGCGCAGCAGCGGTACCGCGTCGCCGGTCTCCATCCGCCAGCGGATCACATCGGCGTCGAGGAGGTTCCAGTGCGCGCGCTCCCGGACGTACGTACCGCGCTTCTGCCGCGCGTCGGTCAGCCCCTTGCCGGCGAGCACCTTCAGCGCCTCCCGCATGACGGTCAGGCTCACGTCCAGCTCCGCCCCGAGTGCGCCGATGTCCAGGATCTCGCCCTCGGCGATGTCTCCGCCCACGATGCGCGCGCCCAGCCGTTGCACGACCTGCCCGTGCACGCCGCGGCCGGAGTAGGACGTCATGCGGTTCTCCTGGTGGTGACTCGTCGGGGAAAAGGCTCGCGGGGGCGCTCGCCGGGGCTCAGCGTATGGCGCTGCCCGGCGGGGCGTTGAGCACGGCCAGTTCGTCGCGGTGCGGCAGGCCCTCCCAGTCGCCCCGGGTGGCGACCGCGAAGGCGCCGGTGGTGACCGCGCGGCCCAGACGGTCGGCCGGCGCGAGCCCGTCCAGGAGACCCGAGAGGTAGCCGGCGCAGAAGGCGTCCCCGGCACCGACCGTGTCGACCACCGGTACCCGCGGGGCGGGCTGGTGGAGGCGGTGCCCGTCGGCGCCGTAGCGGCCCGCGCCGTCCGCGCCCCGCTTGACGACCACTTCACGGACGCCGGCTTCCAGCAACTCCGCCACCCGCGCGGCTTCGTCGGCGTCGTCGTCCCCGGCGACCAGGGGCAGTTCGTCGTCGGAGGCGATCAGGAGGTCGACGCTGCCGCGCAGCCGGCGCAGGACGGCCGCCGCCTCCTTCCCGCTCCACAGGCGGGCCCGGTGGTTGACGTCCAGCGCCACCGTCCAGCCGTGTGCGCGCGCGTACTCGACCGCCCCGGTCACCGCGGAGAGCGGACCGGGCCCCAGCGCACAGGTGATTCCGGTGACGTGCAGGACGCGGGCGCCTTCGGCCAGCGCGGCGGTGAGGTGCTCGGGCCGCTGACGGGAGGCGGCCGACCCGGCGCGCCAGTAGTGCACGCGCGCCACGTCGCCCACGAGGCGTTCCCGCATCAGGGCACCCGTCGGTGCCTCGGGGTCGGTGGTGGCGTGCCGTACGTCGACGCCTTCACCGCGCAGGGTCCGCAGGACCAGGCGGGCCGGTTCGTCCGCGCCGAGGCGGCCGGCCCAGGCGACGCGGTGGCCAAGCCGGGCCAGGCCGACGGCGACGTTCGACTCGGCGCCGGCCACCGCAGTGCGGGCCGGGGCCCCGGTGCTCAGCGGGCCTTCGGTCTGCAGGGACAGCATCGTCTCGCCGAAGGTCAGGACATCCGCCGTCATGCGCCGCCCCCCTCCGCCCGGCACACCGAACGGAACAGGCGGGCCCGGTCGCGGAGCCGGCCCAGGTCACCCCCGTGCGCGGCGTCGCCCACGAGGGGCGACCCGACCCCGACCGCGACGGCACCCGCCGCGAAGTACTCCGGTACGAGGTCCGCGTCCACCCCGCCGACCGGCACCAGCGGCATGTCGGGGAAGGGGTCCTTGAGGGCACGGAGGTAGGCGGGTCCGCCCAGCGAGGCGGGGAAGAGCTTGACCGCGGTGGCGCCCGCGGCCATGACGGCGACCGCCTCCGTGGGGGTCAGGGCGCCCGCCACCACGGGCACCCCCTGCCGTGCCGCGGCGGCGACCGCCTCACCGCCGGACGGGGTGACCACCCAGGTGGCGCCGGCGTCCCGGGCACGCCGCAGATCGTCGGGCGTGACGACCGTCCCCGCGCCGACGAAGGCGTCCCGGCCGACCTCGCGGACGGCCCTGGCGATCACGCTGCAGGCGTCCTCGGTGTTGAGGGAGACCTCGACGAGGCCGACACCTTCCTCGACGAGCGTCAGCACGGTGCGCAGGGCGGCATCCGCCGAGCGTCCGCGCACGATGGCGGCGAGCCTGTCACGGCTCAGCCTGGTGGTGAAGTCGGTGAGTTCCATAGAACCTCTCCTGTGGGGGGTACGGCGGGTGCGGGTGCGACGGCCGACGGGCCCTCACCACTCGGCGAACGAGCCGTCCGGGTGCCGCCAGACGGGGCCCCGCCAGTCGGGTGCGCTGTTGTCGGCCGCCCGTACGGCCTTCTCGTCGACCTCGATGCCGAGGCCGGGCGCGGTCGGGCGCAGGAAGCATCCGTCGTGGAAGCGGAACACCTCGGGGTCGACGACGTAGTCGAGGACTTCGGCACCTTGGTTGTAGTGGATGCCGATGCTCTGTTCCTGGATGAGGAAGTTGGGGGTGCTGAAGGCGATCTGCAGGCTGGACGCCAGGGAGACCGGGCCGAGGGGGCAGTGCGGTGCGACGGGGACGTCGAAGGTCTCCGCGAGCGCGGCGATGCGGCGCACCTCGGAGATCCCGCCCGCGTGGGAGAGATCGGGCTGGAGGACGGCGATCCCGGCCTGGAGGGCCGGCAGCACGTCGGTGCGGGAGTACAGCCGCTCGCCGGTGGCGAGGGGCACCGGCGAGCAGGCCACGAGGTCACCCAGCAGGTGGGTGTACTCCGGCAGCACGGTCTCCTCGGCGAACAGCGGATTGAGCGGGGCCAGGTGCGGCAGCACCTTGCGTGCGTTGCCCGGCGTGAACCGGCCGTGGAAGTCGACGGCGAAGTCCCGGTCCGGCCCCAGCACTTCGCGGGCCGCGGTCGCCCGCCCCACCAAGTCGTCGATGTCGCGGGTCGTGGCCAGGCGGTTCATCCTGCCGCACGCGTTCATCTTGACCGCCGTGAAGCCGGCCTCCACTTGGGCCGCGACGGCGTCCGACACCTCGCCGGGCTCGTCGCCGCCCACCCAGCTGTAGGCCCGTACCCGGTCGCGCACCGGCCCGCCGAGCAGTACGTGGACGGGGACGCCGAACCGCTTGCCCGCGATGTCCCACAGGGCCTGGTCGAGGCCCGCGACGGCGCTGGAGAGGACCGGGCCGCCCCGGTAGAAGGAGCCCTTCGTCATGACCTGCCAGTGGTCCTCGATGCGCGACGGGTCCCGGCCGAGGAGGAGTTCGGCCAGTTCGTGCACCGCCGTGCGGACGGTGGCCGCCCGGCCCTCGACGACGGGCTCGCCCCAGCCGACGACGCCCTCGTCGGTCTCGACCCGGCACAGCAGCCAACGGGGCGGTACGGCGAACGTCTCGATGCGGGTGATCTTCAAGGGGCCCTCCTGGCTCGGGACGTGGACCTGCCCCGCATTAAATGTGAATTTATGAATTCTGCCAAGGGGTGCCCTGAGGTCCCCGTGGTGCCGTCGCGTGGTGCCGCCGAGGACCTCCGGCCGGTGCCGAGGCGTTGTGCTCCAGCGGGCCGGGTAATAGCTTGAGCGGTGGCATGTGACATTGCACAGGGGGGTGTTGGCCCTGAAGGTCGTCGTCGTGGGCGCGGGTGCGGTCGGTGCCGCGTGCGCCTTCCACGCCGCCTCGGCGGGCCTGGACGTCACGGTCGTCGACCGCGGACCCGTCGGTGCCGGGACGACCAGCCGCGGCGAGGGCAACGTACTGCTGTCCGACAAGGAACCCGGCCCCGAGCTGGACCTGGCCCGCCTGAGCCGTGCACTGTGGGACGAGGCCGGGGACGAGCTCGGGGCGGCCTCCTTCGAACTGGAGCCCAAGGGAGGCCTGGTCGTCGCGAGCACGGGCGAAGGACTCGCGGCACTCGGCGAGTTCGCCGCGCGGCAGGCACGGGCGGGTGTCCGCGTCGAGCGGGTCGACCACGTCCAGGAGCTCGAACCCCACATCGCCCGCGGCATCCCCGGCGGCGTGCACTACCCGCAGGACGCCCAGGTGCAGCCCGTGCTGGCGGCGGCAGCCCTGCTGCGCGCGGCAGTGGAACGCGGAGCGCGTACGCGCACCGCCGAGGTCGCCGCCGCGATGACCGGCCGGAACGGCGAGGTCACCGGTGTCCGGACGGCGGCCGGTGAGACGCTGCCCGCCGACGCCGTCGTCAACGCCGCCGGCACCTGGGGCGGCGAGGTCGGCCGCCGGCTCGGCGCACCCGTGGACGTGCTGCCGCGCCGGGGCTTCGTCCTCGTGACCGAACCACTGCCGCCGATGGTCCGGCACAAGGTCTACTCCGCGGACTACGTCGCGAACGTCGCGTCGTCCGACGCGGGCCTGGAGACCTCGTGCGTCGTCGAGGGGACCCGCGGCGGCACGATCCTCATCGGCGCCAGCCGGGAACGCGTCGGCTTCGACACGACGATGAACCCGGCCGTGGTCACCCGGCTCGCCGCCCAGGCGTGCCGGCTGTTCCCCTTCCTGCGGAACACCCACCTGATCCGGACCTACCGGGGATTCAGGCCCTACTGCCCGGACCACCTGCCGGTCGTCGGCCCGGACCCGCGAGCCCCGGGCGTCGTCCACGCCTGCGGTCACGAAGGCGCCGGCATCGGGCTCGCCCCCGCGACCGGCGCCCTGGTGACGGCGCACCTGCTCGGCCGTCCCTGGCGGGGAGCCGATCCGGCGGCACACACCGCACTGCTGCCCGACCGCTTCCTCATCCCGAAAGGTGCCGTCCGGTGAGCCGGTTCAGCGTCGACGGCGAACCGCTGGAGTTCACCGAGGGACAGACCGTCGCCGCGGCCCTCGTGGCCGCCGGCCGGGTCGCCTGGCGGACCACCCGCGTCGGACGCCGTCCGCGCGGCGTCTTCTGCGGTATCGGCGTCTGCTTCGACTGCCTGGTGACCATCGACGGAGCGGCCGGGCAGCGGGCCTGCCTGATCCCGGCCCGTGCGGGAATGACCGTCACGACGCAGGAGGACGACGATGAGTGAGACGCCGGACCTCGTCGTCGTGGGCGCGGGACCGGCCGGCCTGGCCGCGGCGGTGACGGCCCTGGCCGGAGGGCTGAGCGTCGCGCTCGTCGACTCGGGCACCGCCGTGGGCGGCCAGTACTGGCGGCATCCGCCCGACCACGCGCGACCGACGATCCCGACCGCCGACCTCCACCACCGACTGCGCGCATACCGGGCCCTGCACCGGGCGTTGTCGACGGCCCGCGCGCGAGGGCGGCTCGACCTGCGCCCGGCCCACCACGTCTGGTCCGTGACCCCCGACGACGACGGCTTCACGGTGCACGCCGTCGACCGGCGCCGGGCGCCCGAGGAGACCGCCGTCGCCCTGCGCGCGCCACGCCTGCTGGTGGCGACCGGGGCCTACGACCGCCAACTGCCCTTCCCCGGCTGGGACCTGCCCGGCGTGCTCACCGTCGGCGGCCTGCAGGCACTGCTCAAGGGCGGGGGAGTGGCGGCGGGCCGCCGCGTGGCACTGGGAGGAACCGGCCCGTTCCTGCTGCCGGTCGCAGCCGGACTCGCATCCCGCGGAGTCGAGGTGGTCGCGGTCTGCGAGGCGGCCGGCCCCTCGGCCTGGCTGCGGCAGCCCGGCCCGCTGCTGCGCAACCCCGCCAAGTGGGCCGAAGGAGCGCGGTACGGCCTCACTCTGGCCCGCCACGGCGTGCGGCTCCGCCCCCGCACGGCGATCGTCGCCGCCGACGGCACCGACCGCGTCACCTCGGTCCGGATCGCCTCCCTGGCGCCCGACGGCAGCCCCCGCCCGGGCACGGAGCGACGTGTGGAGGTCGACGCCGTGGGGGTCGGATGGGGCTTCGCACCCCAACTCGACCTGCTCCTCCCGCTCGGCTGCGACCTCACCGACTCCGGCGACGGCAACGCGGTCGTCGCCGTCGACACCGGGCAGCGCACCACCGTACCCGGGCTCTACGCGGCGGGCGAGGTGTGCGGGGTCGGCGGAGCGCGCCTGTCGCTCGCCGAGGGCCGCCTCGCCGCCGAGTCGGTCCTCGCCGACCAGGGAACCGCCCCCGTCCTCGGGAGGCGGCGCCTGGCCGCGACACGCGCCACGGTGACCGGGCAACGCGCCTTCGCCCGCGCCATGGCCCGTGCCCACCCGATCCCACCGGGCTGGGCGAAGTGGCTGACCGACGACACCCTCCTGTGCCGGTGCGAGGAGGTGACCGCGGGCGCGGTCCGGGCCGCCCGAGCCGACGGCGGGGCGAGCGACCACCGGCAGGTCAAACAACTGACCCGGGCCGGCATGGGGTGGTGCCAGGGCCGGATCTGCGGTCCCGCCGTGCACTGCCTCGTGGCACCGCACCGGCCCTACGCACCCACCGAACGGCTCATCGCGACCCCCGTCACTCTCGGCGTCCTCGCGGACCTGGACGGCGCCGGCGAGAACACCGAAGGAGCAGCACATGAGTGAGCACCGCAAGCCCTGGCACGGCGTCATCGTCGCGACCGGCCTGCCCTTCAACGCCGATCTCACCATCGACTACGGCGCCTACGCGGAGAACGTCGCCTTCCTCGCCGAGCAGGGCATGCACGGTGTCGCGCCGAACGGGTCGCTCGGCGAGTACCAGACGCTGACGTACGAGGAGCGCGACCGGGTCGTCGAGACGGCCCTCGCCGCCGCCCCCGAAGGGTTCACCGTCATGCCGGGTGTCGGCGCCTACGGCGGCGTCGAGGCCAGGCGGCACGCCCGGTTCGCCAAGGACGCGGGCTGCCGGGCGGTCATGTGCCTGCCGCCCAACTCCTACCGGGCCGACGACCGCGCGGTCCTCGAGCACTTCGAGCTGGTGGCCTCGGCCGGCCTCCCCGTCACCGCGTACAACAACCCCATCGACACCAAGGTCGACCTGCGCCCCGACCTGCTCGCCAAACTGCACGCCGAGGGGTTCATCGTCGGCGTCAAAGAATTCTCCGGAGACGTCCGGCGCTGCTACGAGATCTCCGAACTCGCCCCCGGCCTCGACCTCATGATCGGCACGGACGACACGGTCCTGGAGGTCGGCATCGCCGGCGCCAAGGGCTGGGTCGCCGGGTACCCGCAGGTCTTCCCCCGCGCCTGCCTCGCGCTCTACGAGGCGTCGCTCGCCGGCGACCTGGAGACGGCCCGGCCGCTCTACCGCCGACTCCATCCGGTCCTGCGCTGGGACAGCAGGACGGAGTTCGTCCAGGCCATCAAGCTCGGCCAGGAGATGACGGGCCGGCGCGGCGGTGTCTGCCGTCCGCCGAGGCAGCCGCTCACCCCTGAGACGGAGGCCGTCGTACGCGCCGCCACCCAGGCCCTCATCGACGCGGGGGTCAGCTGACGATGCGCTCGAAGGTCTGTTACCACGCCGTCGACTCCCACACCGAGGGGATGCCGACCCGCGTGATCACGGGCGGCGTCGGCGTCCTCCCCGGGTCGACGATGTTCGAACGACGGCAGCGCTTCATCGCTGAACGCGACGACCTGCGCACCCTGCTCATGTGCGAGCCGCGCGGGCACGCCTCGATGTCCGGGGCGATCCTCCAGCCCCCGACCCGGCCGGACGCCGACTTCGGCGTGCTCTTCATCGAGGTGTCCGGCTGCCTGCCGATGTGCGGACACGGGACCATCGGCGTCGCCACGGTCCTCGTGGAGACGGGCATGGTCGAGGCCGTCGAACCGGAGACCCCGGTACGCCTCGACACACCCGCGGGACTGGTCACGGCCAGGGTGCGCGTGCGCGACGGCCACGCCGAGTCGGTGACCCTGGAGAACGTCGCGTCGTACTGCCACGCCCTCGACCAGGTCGTCGAGGTCGATGGGTACGGGCCGGTGCGCTACGACGTCGCCTACGGCGGCAACTTCTACGCCTTCGTCCGGCTCGAGGACCTCAAGATCCCGTTCGAACGGGCGGAGAAGCAGCGGATGCTCGACGCCGGCCTGGCCGTCATGGACGCGATCAACACGCAGAACCCGGTGGCCCATCCGGAGAACCCCGCGATCGACGTGTGCCACCACGTGTATCTCGAAGCGCCGGGGTCGACCGCGGAGCACTCCCGGCACGCCATGGCGATCCACCCCGGATGGTTCGACCGTTCACCGTGCGGCACGGGCACCAGCGCCCGTATGGCACAACTGCACGCCCGCGGGCTGCTGCCGGTCGGCCGGGACTTCGTCAACGAGTCCTTCATCGGCTCCCGGTTCGTCGGCCGGGTCCTCGGCGAGACGGCCGTCGGCGACCGCCCGGCCGTCCTCCCGTCGGTCACCGGCCGGGCCTGGATCACCGGAACCGCCCAGTACCTGCTCGATCCGTCGGATCCCTACCCGGCGGGCTTCACCCTCTGAGCGGCCCGTCACCGCGGCGTCGGCTCCCCGTCCTCCGCGCCCGCCGAGCCGTCGGCCCACAGCGTGCGGATGTGGGAGAGGTGGCGGCGCATGCACGCCTCCGCCTCCTCGGCCCGGCCGGCCACGATCAGGTCGAGGAGCTCGATGTGCTCCCGCGCCGAAGCCACCAGGCGTCCGGATTCGTCGAGGTCGCCCAGACCGTACAGGCGTGAGCGCTTGCGCAGGTCGGCCACCACCTCGACCAGGCGCCGGTTCCCGGCGAGCGACAGCAGTTCGAGATGGAAGCGGTGGTCGGCCTCCAGGTACTTGAGGACGTCGTGCTTCTGGGCCGACGTCACGATCTCCTGCGCGAGGGGACGCAGCCGCTCCAACTGCTCGGCCGGCACCGTCCTGGCGACCCGGCCCACGGTGGGCACCTCGATGAGGGTACGGATGTCCGTGAACTCGTCGAGGTCCCGGTCGGTCATCTCGGTGATGCGGAAGCCCTTGTTGCGGACCGCTTCGACCAGGCCCTCCCGGGCCAGATCGAGCATGGCCTCGCGCACCGGGGTCGCGGAGACGCCGAGTTCCGCCGCCAGGGCGGGCGCGGAGTAGACGACGCCGGGACGGAGCTCGCCGGCGATGAGCGCAGCCCGGAGCGCGTCGGCGACCTGGTCACGCAGATGGGCCTGGACCGGAATCGCCCGCGAAGTGAGATGAGGCATGCGCGCTCCTTGGAGCCTCGGTCCGATCAGCCTCACCATACAATGTCACGTTGCTCCAACGGACTTGGCCGGTTCGAGGCGGGTGACGGGTAACCCGTGCCGGCCGTCGCCGTCTCTCTCCCCCCTGGGCCGGTGCCGTGCAGCGGCAGCCCGCCCGAAGAACCTCGCCCCCCGTACGTCGTCGCACCACGCGGCCGCCCACCGCACCCTGACACCCGCGCCGGGTTCCTCCCGACCAGAGAGGAGCCCGGCGCGGTGCGGTGCCCCCGGCGAGCGGCGGCCGTACTGTCGAAGCCCCCTGGCGAGGAGGACGGCAGATGCGCAGCGTGACCTGTTCGATGAGTGCCTCACTCGACGGCTACATCGTCGGGCCGGACGGCCGCTTCGACTGGACGGAGCCCGACGAGGAGGTCTTCGCCTTCTGGACCGACGAGATCCAACAGGTCGGCGTCCACCTGCTGGGACGACGGCTGTACGAGACGATGCTGTACTGGGAGACCGCCGACCAGGACCCGTCCCTCGACGCCCCGATGCGTGAGTGGGCCGCGATCTGGAAGGCGCTTCCGAAGGTGGTGTTCTCCACCACGCTGACGGCGGTGCGGGGCAGCAACGCCCGCCTGGCATCCGGCAGCCCGGCGGAGGAGATCGAGCGGCTGCGGACCGAGCCGGGCGAGGGCGAGATCGCGGTCGGCGGCGCGACGCTGGCCGCCGAGGTGGCAGCGGCGGGGCTGATCGACGAGTACCGGGTCATGGTCTACCCGGTGCTGGTCGGCGGTGGCACCCCGCTCTTCCCTCGGCACGAGCGCCGGGTGGACCTCGAACTCGCCGGGACCCGCACCTTCGACTCGAAGGTCGTCCACCTCCACTACCGCGTGCGGCGCCGCCCCGTCTCCTGACGACCGTGCCGGGCCGACAGCTCCACGAGGAACCACCCCGGCCCGCGCGCGGATCATCCACCTCGTGTTAGTCTTATGCGTTTGCGTGGTCGTCGCGGTGGGCGATTCTGCCTGTTCGGTCCTGCTCGTACGCGGACCGTTCAGCCCCGCCGGGCCTTCCTCGGTACGTGTCCCTGCGGAAGGCTGTCCATGAAGCACCTCGACGACTCCGGCACCGCTCACCGCGGTCCCGCCCGGCCCGGGAACGCGACCCCGTCGCCGTCCCCGGCCCTCTCCTTCGCCGACCTGGAACTGCCGGTGGAAGTGGTGCGGACCCTGAGCGGACTCGGAGTGCGCGAACCCTTTCCGATCCAGGCCGCCACACTGCCCGACGCCCTGCGAGGGAGCGATGTCCTGGGGCGCGGGCGCACCGGATCCGGCAAGACGCTCGCCTTCGGCCTGCCGCTGCTGACGCGCACGGCCGGGCGGCGCGCCGAACCGAAGCAGCCCCTCGCCCTGATCCTCGTTCCCACCCGGGAGCTGGCCCAACAGGTCACCGAGGCGCTGGAGCCGTACGCCCAGGCGCTGCGGCTGCGGATGGCCACGGTCGTCGGCGGCACGTCGATCGGCCGGCAGATCGCCGCGCTGCGCGACGGAGCCGAGGTGGTCGTCGCCACCCCCGGACGCCTGCACGACCTGATCGAGCGCCGGGCGTGCCGCCTGGGGCGGGTGAGGATCACCGTGCTGGACGAGGCCGACCAGATGTGCGACCTGGGGTTCCTGCCGCAGGTCGTCGACCTGCTCGACCAGGTGCGCCCCGATGGCCAGCGGCTGCTGTTCTCGGCCACCCTCGACAGCGACGTCGATCAGCTGGTCCGCCGCTACCTCCACGACCCCGTCGTCCACTCGGTCGACCCGGCCGAGGGCACGGTCTCGGCGATGGAGCACCACGTCCTGGTCGTCCACGGCCCCGACCGCTACGCCGTCACCACGGAGATCGCCGCCCGCGACGGCCGCGTACTCCTCTTCCTCGACACCAAGCACGCCGTCGACCAGCTCACCCGGCACCTGCGGGCGAGCGGGGTGCACGCCGGGGCCCTGCACAGCGGCAAGTCCCAGCCGCAGCGCACACGGACCCTGGAGCAGTTCAAGAACGGCCGGATCACCGCTCTGGTGGCGACCGACGTCGCGGCCCGTGGCCTGCACGTCGACGACCTCGATCTCGTGGTCAACGTCGACCCGCCCACCGACCCGAAGGACTATGTGCACCGGGCCGGCCGCACCGCCCGCGCCGGAGAGTCCGGCAGCGTGGTCACGCTCGTACTGTCGGGCGGGCGCCGCGAGACGAGCCGCATGCTGGCCGAGGCCGGTATCGCGCCGACCGTCACCAAGGTGCGCTCCGGCGAGGCGGAGCTGAGCCGGATCACCGGCGCCAAGGCACCCTCCGGCACCCCGCTCGACGGCGGGCCCGCCGTCCCCCGGCCCAAGAACACCAACGCTCCCTTCCGCGGCCTCGGCACCAGCAAGGACACCGCTCGCGGCGCCGGCGGCGGCAGGTCCCGGAAGGCCGGTGAGGCCCGCAAGCTCGCCGAGGCCCGCAAGGCGGCCCGGGTGCGTCGCGGCGGCTGAGAGCCGCTGCCCCGGCAGCGGAGTCGCAGTCGGCGCCCGTACGGCGACCGGCATGACAAGCTGTGCCTGCCCAGCCACCGAAACCCAGGAGGTCACCATGAGCGCAGAGCCCGTACCTACGGAGGATTCGGAACCCGCCGCCCCCGGGACGTCCCCTCTGACGCCGGACGACGAGGGCAATTACGACCTCAAGCGCAAGTTCCGCGAAGCCCTGGCCCGCAAGCGCGGCGCGCAGGCGGACACGGCCGAGGGCGCCGCCAACGCCAACGCGCCGAAGGTGCGCGCGACGCACGGCCCGGCCGCCAGCCAGCGGTCGTTCCGGCGCAAGAGCGGCGGCTGAGCCGCCTCGTCCCGCGCTCCGGCCGCCGTGCCGGGCGCGGGACGACGACCGTTCGAGTCCGACCCGCGCCGTGTAGAGTGAACAACGCCCTTGACCTGCATAAAGCAGGCAGGGAGCCGTCTTCCAGGAGTCCAACATGCTGCGCACCATGTTCAAGTCCAAGATCCACCGCGCCACCGTCACCCAGGCCGACCTGCACTACGTCGGCTCGGTGACCATCGACGCCGATCTGCTGGACGCCGCCGACCTGCTGCCCGGTGAGCTCGTGCACATCGTCGACATCACCAACGGGGCCCGGCTCGAGACCTACGTCATCGAGGGCGAGCGGGGATCCGGGGTGATCGGGATCAACGGGGCCGCGGCCCACCTCGTCCACCCCGGCGACCTGGTGATCATCATCAGCTACGCTCAGGTCACCGACGCCGAGGCACGGGCGCTGAAGCCGCGGGTCGTGCACGTGGACGGCGACAACCGTATCGTCGCCCTCGGCGCCGACCCGTCCGAGCCGGTGCCGGGATCGGACCAGGAGCGCAGCCCCCAGGCCGTGTCGGCCTGACCCACTGAACTGCGCGGACGAGGAGCGTGGCCGTGAGCGACATCGAGATCCGTGACGACCGGGCGGCGGGCCGCTTGGAGGCGATCGGCGGCGGTGAGGTCGTCGGCCGCATCGAGTACTTCGTCCTGGACGCCCCCGAGCGCGCCCTCGTCCCCGTGCACACCGTCGTCGAGCCGGCCCACGAGGGCCGGGGCATCGCGGGTTCGCTGGCGCGTGAGCTGTACGCCCTCGCCGGGCGCGAGGGTGCCGTCGTCGCCCCGCTGTGCCCGTACGTCGTGAAGTGGGCGGAGCGTCACCCGGACGAGGCTCCCGCGGCCGACCCCGAGCTGCTGCGTGCCGCGAAGGAATGGCTCGTGGCGCATCCCGAGCGGTTCTGACGCGGGCCACGAGAGCGACGAGCCGGAAATATCCAGGGGGAGACGTGCTGGCGCTGCTGCACACCTCGGCCGTGCACGTCCCGGTCTTCGACGCCCTGCGTGACGAGGCACATCCGGGTCTGGAGCTGCGGCATCACGTCGAGGCCGAGCTGCTGGACCGGGCGCGGCGCGAGGGGCCCCGGGCGGTGACGGACGCCGTCCGGGCCGTGGTGCGGCGGGCCGTCGCCGAGGGGGCACGGGCCGTTCTGTGCACCTGCTCGACGATCGGCGGTGTCGCCGAGTCGGTCGCCGCCGACGCCGGGGTGCCGGTGCTGCGGGTGGACCGGCCGATGGCCGCCGCCGCGGTGGCCGCCGGTTCGCGTGTCGTGGTCCTCGCCGCCCTGGAGAGCACGCTCGCGCCGACGGCGGAGCTGATCCGGGAGGAGGCCCGGCGCGCGGGGCGTGCCGTCGACGTGCGGGTCAGTCTCGTCGAGGGCGCCTGGTCGCGGTTCGAGGCAGGTGACACCGAGGGTTACCTGCGGCTGGTGGCCGAGGCGGCAGAAGCCGTCACCGGCGCCGACGCGATCGTCCTGGCCCAGGCCTCGATGGCGCCCGCCCGGGAGTCGGCCGAGGCCACCGTCCCCGTACTGGCCAGCCCTGCGCCGGGACTGGCCGCGGGGGCGGCGGCAGCAGGGCTCGGGTAGGCAGGCTCCGGCCGCCTGCCGGGGCCGGCCGCCTTCCGGCCGCCGTCGTCGGGTGGCCCTGGCGGCCGCTCTTCGGTCGCCGCCGGGGCGTCCCCGGAGCGCCTCCCGAGCCGGTCCCGGCCCGTCCTGCGCCACCTGGACCCAGCGTGTTCCCGCAGAGGAGTGAGTGGGGAGGCGACCCTCGGGTAGGCGGGGGACAAGTCCAGAGCCGATGTCGACCGACTGGCCGGAGGACAGCAGTCATGACGAACCCGTATCCGGATCCCGTCCCGCCCGGTCCCACCCCGGGACCCACGCCCGGTCCGGACCCGGAACCCCAGCCGCACCCGGACCCGGTACCGACCCCCGGCCCCGGCCCGCAACCGACCCCTCCGCCTCCGCCCCCGGGGCCCGGGCCGGAACCGACTCCCCAGCCCCCGGGACCAGGCCCCCAGCCGACCCCGCCGCCACCGCACCCGGGCCCGCCCGAGCCCTCGCCGTCGCCGATCCCGCCGGGGCCGGAGCCGGTGCCCAACCCGGAACCGGGACCACCGCTCACGTGACACGCCACGGGACGGACGGAGCATGACACCGCGGGGAGCAGAGCGTGCTGAGCCCGGGTACGGGAACGGACGGAGCGCGGCGCGGCGACCGGCGTGAACGCCGCCCCGCCACACCCCCCCGCCCACCGGTGGGACTCTCTCCAACCCGTACGACCCCTACGACCCGTCCGGCCCCCCTACGACTACGCGTCGACTTCCGACCGGTCCCCGCCCCACAGCGTGTGGAACGCGCCGTCCCGGTCGGTGCGCCGGTACGTGTGCGCCCCGAAGTAGTCCCGCTGCCCCTGCGTCAGCGCGGCCGGCAGCCGCTCGGCGCGCAGGGCGTCGTAGTAGGCGAGGGCCGCGGCGAAACCGGGCGTCGGTACGCCCTGGCGGGTCGCGGCGACCAGGACCTCGCGCCAGTCGTCCTGGGCCTCGGCGATCTCCTGCGCGAACGTCTCGTCCGACAGCAGGCTCGGCAGCTCCGGCCGGGCGTCGTAGGCGGCGCGGATGCGGTCCAGGAAGGCCGCGCGGATGATGCACCCGCCGCGCCAGATCGAGGAGACCGCGCCGAGGTCGATGTCCCAGCCGTACTCCTCACTGCCGGCCGCGATCTCGTGGAAGCCCTGCGTGTACGACACGATCTTCGACGCGTACAGCGCCTGTTCCACCCGGTCGGCGAAGGCGCTCGCCTCCGAGTCGCCGAGCGGCGACGCCTTCGGGCCCGCCAGCCCCCGCGAGGCGTCGCGCAGCGCCGCGTGACCGGACAGGGAGCGGGCGAAGACGGCCTCCGCGATACCCGACACCGGGACCCCCAGGTCCAGGGCGATCTGCACGGTCCAGCGACCGGTGCCCTTCTGTTCCGCCTGGTCGACCACGACGTCCACGAACGGTTTGCCCGTCGCCGCGTCCACGTGCGACAGCACCTCGGCGGTGATCTCGATCAGGTACGAGTCCAGGCGGCCGGTTTTCCAGGTGCGGAAGATGTCCGCGATCTGGGCGGGCGAGTACCCGGCGACGTCCCGCAGCAGCTGGTACGCCTCGCCGATCAGCTGCATGTCGGCGTACTCGATGCCGTTGTGGACCATCTTCACGAAGTGCCCGGCGCCGTCGGGGCCGACGTGCGTCACGCAGGGCGCCCCGTCCGCCGCCTTGGCGGAGATCTTCTCCAGCATCGGGCCGAGCGAGTCGTACGACTCCTTCGATCCGCCCGGCATGATGCTCGGGCCGTGCAGCGCGCCCTCCTCGCCGCCCGAGATGCCGGTGCCGACGAAGTGGATGCCCTGCTCGCGCAGCTCGCGCTCCCGGCGCCGGGTGTCGGCGAAGTGGGCGTTGCCGCCGTCGATGATCATGTCGCCGGGCTCCAGCAGCGGGGCGAACTCCCGGATCACGGCGTCGGTCGGGTCGCCGGCCTTCACCATGATGACCAGGCGCCGGGGCCGCTCCAGTGCCGCCACGAACTCCTTGGCGGTCTCGGTGGCGACGAAATCGCCCTCGCTCCCGAACTCCTCCACCAGCGCGTGCGTGCGGGACGCCGTCCGGTTGTGCAACGCGACCGTGTAGCCGTTGCGGGCGAAGTTGCGGGCGAGATTGCGGCCCATGACCGCGAGGCCCGTGACGCCGATCTGCGCTGTAGTGCTCATGGGGCTGACTCCTAATGACCTGATGACCTTGGTGTCCGTGCGGTGATCCTGGTGTCCGTGCGTGACGCTGGTGTCCGTGCGTGGCCTTGGTGTCCGTGGTGCCGGTCGTGCCCGCCAGTATGGCCGGTTTCCCCGCCCGACCATCCTGACGTGCCCGTACGCCGGTCGCACTTCACGGCCCGGCGGGCTCCAGTACGCTCGGAAGGGGCCCGGTGTCTCAGCGGGCGGACGGCTCATCCGGCCAACCACTGCCTCTTATCCGCCACTTGCCGTGACCAACCGGCCGATTGCCGTCTTGTCATGGCCTGTTACCGGCGCTTACTTTTGCCCCTCCTGACGCAATGTCGAGGGGGATACCCATGGCCGTACGCGGCCGGCACCGCCGGTACCAGCCGAACAGGATCAACCGCGCCTCCCTGACCGTCACGGCGGGCGGCGCGGGACTGGCGCTCCCGCTCGTCGGCACCGGCACGGCACACGCGGCCGACGTGGAGACCTGGGACAAGGTCGCCGCCTGCGAGTCCACCAACGACTGGGACATCAACACCGGCAACGGCTACTACGGCGGGCTGCAGTTCACCCAGTCCACCTGGGAGGCGTTCGGCGGCACCGAGTACGCACCGCGCGCCGACCTGGCCACCAAGGACCAGCAGATCGCCATCGCCGAGAAGGTGCTGGACGGGCAGGGCCCCGGCGCCTGGCCGGTGTGTTCGCAGCGGGCCGGACTGACCCGGGGCGGCGCCACGCCCGACATCCGTCCGTCTTCCGACGGGCCGGCCGCGAAGCCGTCCGGGCAGTCCGCCGACAAGGCCACCGGGCAGTCCTCCGCCCGGGGCACCGGCAAGTCGGACCCGGTGAAGGACGTCAAGCCCCAGACCACGCCGCAGTCCCGCGCGGGCCAGGCCAGGATGTACACGGTCATCACCGGCGACACCCTGTCCGGCATCGCCGACTCCCAGCAGGTGCGTGGCGGATGGCACGGCCTGTACGAGGCCAACCGTTCCGAGATCGGAGCGGACCCGGACCTGATCATGCCCGGCCAGCGACTGTCGCTTCGCGGGCAGGGAACCACCACGGCGCCCCGCGCCGAGCCGCAGCGGGAGAAGCAGAAGCAGCAGCGGGAGAAGCAGCCGAAGCAACGGCAGCGGACCGAGCAGCAGCCGAAGAAGTCGCCGGAGAAGCCGTCCTCCGGCAGTGGCACCCAGAAGGCGGCCAAGTCCGGCAAGGCCACCACCCGCCAAGGTGTCGTCGCCCCCGTCGACGCCTCCACCGGCACGCCCTACCGCCAGGCGGGCTCCTCCTGGTCGAAGGGCTACCACACCGGCGTCGACTTCCCCGTGCCCACCGGCACCTCGGTCAAGTCGGTCGCGGCGGGCCGGGTGGTCAGCGCGGGGTGGGGCGACTCCTACGGCTATCAGGTGGTCGTCCGGCACGACGACGGCCGCTACTCGCAGTACGCCCACCTGTCGGCGATCTCCGTGAAGGACGGCCAGTCGGTGGCCGCCGGTCAGCGGATCGGCCGCTCGGGCTCCACCGGCAACAGCACGGGCCCGCATCTGCACTTCGAGGTGCGGACGGGGCCCGGCTTCGGCTCGGACGTCGACCCTGTGGCGTACCTGCGGGCCGGCGGGGTCAGGATCTGATCCGCACCCGGTGCCGGTCGAGCGCCGGCGGCGGGACGAACGGGCCACCGTAGAAGGGGCCGTACGAGAGTTGCGGGGCGAGCGGGGGTGGGTTGTCGCACCCGGCCGGTTCCCGGACCTCGTACGGCTGCTCGGCGGGGACCGGGACCGTCTCCGCAACCCGCGCCACCGCCGGGGCGGGCAGCAGGATCTTGCCGGCCGGCGGTGCGTCCGGCGGCTCGGCCACCGGCCCCGCCCCGGCCACCGCCTCAACGGCGGCCTCGGCCCCCTCGGAGGCTTCCCGCGCGATCCGTTCCGTCGTCAGCAGGATCAGCCCGCCCGCGGCCACCACGCCGCAGCTCAGGGCGAGCACGGTGCCGGTCGTGCCGTAGCGGAACGTCTCGCCGAACATCGTTATGCCGACCACCGCGGCCACCACCGGGTTCACGACCGTCAGCGTGGCCAGCGGCGCGGCGAGGCCGGCGCCCCGGTAGGAGGCCTGCGACAGCAGCATGCCCGCCGTCGCGAGCACGCCGATGACGGCCAGGGACGGCAGGTCCGCGACCGAGACGCCACCGGCCCAGTCGACCGCGACGGTCTTGGTGAAGACCGAGGACATGCCGAAGGCGATGCCGGACGCGGTGGCCAGCAGGATGCTGCGCACCGCCGGATGCCGGTGCGCGGCCCGGCCGGCGATCATCAGCGCGACGATCACACCGCCGGTGACACCGGCCGTGACGACCCGCTGCGCCGTGTCCAACGACTGCGTGTCGGACGCGCCGACCAGGGAGAGCAGACCCGCGAGACCGACCGTCGCCATGAGCGCGCCCCGCCAGGCCGTCGCACCGGCCTTGCGGCCCACGAACAGCGCCGCCATGGGCAGGGCGAACACGATGGTGAGCGCGCCCAGCGGCTGCACCAGGCTCAGCGGACCGAGGGCGAGGGCCACGACGTGCAGGAGGCCGCCGAGACCGTTGAGCGCGACCGCCGCCCACCAGTCGAGGCGGCGCAGCGGAGCGTACTGGGCACCCGGGGAGGACGCCGCCACCTGCTCCTGCACGATCGCTCCGCCCGCGTACGCCACGGCGGAGACGAGCGACAGCAGCACGGACAACGCGAGGGCGCTCATCGGCTGCTCCTCTGCGTGAGGCGAGGGCTCTCGGCCCGGCGCGGCGAACGGTCGTCTTCCATGGACAACACGATGCCGTCCCGGGAGCTTCCCGTCGTCGTCCCTGAGCATTCATTGGGTCATACTGCCGATGGAGTACGGCGGAGGCCCTGTCCTCCCCTGGGTGGGCGACCAAGGGCCCCGACCCCTGCCCCGCACCCCTAAGGGCCTTGATATCACTGCTCTGTGAACCCCGCCCCGGACTTCGACCCCGCCCCCTCCTCGGACACCGGCCCCGCCTCGGACCCCGGCGCCGCCCCGGACCCCGGCCCCGCCCCGACCGCCCTCCGTCCGCTCGGCGGCTTCTTCCCGCTGCACACGTCGCGGCCGGTGCCGCCCAGGCCGCTCCCCACCCTCGCGGACGCCTACGCGCCCGGTGACGAGCACCCGGGGCCGGACCCTCGGCCCCGGCTCGCGAAGGACCCGCTGGCCTTCCGCGTCCGGAAGGTCGCCGCCGCGCTCCGCGTCCCCGAGACCCGCGTCGCCGCCTCCGTGGCCCACCAGGGGCTCGCGGCCCGCCTGTGGTCGGTGGCCCTCGGGTGCGCCGCACTCCACGGCCACGTCCCCGACCTCGCTCCGCGGCTGCTCCACTGGGACCCCGACGCCACCGCCCCCGACGACCTGTGGCTCGAACAGGTGCACCCCCTCCCGGGCGACGCCGGAACCGTCGCCGACGTCGTCCTCCGCACCCACCTCGCCCCGCTGACGGCGGCCGTGCACGCCCGGTACCGCGTGGCGACCGGGCTGCTGTGGGGCAACGCGGCCTCCGCGCTCGCGGGCGCCGGCCGGGAACTGGACCGCTGGGCCCGCCGCAACGGCCGTACGGACACCGCGGACCGCGCCCGTGCCCTGACCGCCGATCTCCTCGCGCACCCACTGCTCGCCGGAACCGGCACCCTCACCGGCACCGCCTTCCGGCGCCGCAGTTGCTGCCTGTACTACCGGGTGCCGGGCGCGGGGGTCTGCGGCGACTGCTGCTTCTCCCGGCCGCCCGAGCCCTGCCGGTCATCATCGCCCCCGCGCCCTTCCCCGGGCGCCGCGTCTGGGTGACCATGAGGGAACCAGCCGCCGAGCACGGGAGGTTCCGGGTGCGTGTGGGACTGCTGACCCGCGAGTACCCGCCGGACGTGTACGGCGGCGCGGGCGTCCACGTCGAGTTCCTCGCGCGTGAACTCGGCCGCCTGGTCGACCTGGACGTGCACTGCTGGGGCGAGGGCCGCACCGACGCAGTGCTGCGCCACCGTCCCTGGTCCGCGCTCGACGGGGCGAACGACGCGCTGCGCACCTTCTCCGTGGACCTCGCCATGGCCGCCGCCCTCCAGGGCCGCGAGCTCGTCCACTCCCACACCTGGTACGCCAATCTCGGCGGCCACCTCGCCAAGCTCCTGTACGGCGTCCCGCACGTGCTGACCGCCCACTCCCTGGAGCCCCTGCGCCCCTGGAAGGCCGAGCAGTTGGGCGGCGGTTACGCGCTGTCGAGCTGGGCCGAGCGCACCGCGATCGAGGCCGCCGATGCCGTGATCGCCGTCTCCGGCGCCATGCGCGAGGACGTCCTCGCCTGCTACCCGGCGCTGGACGCCACCCGCGTGCACGTCGTGCACAACGGCATCGACACCGCCCTGTACCGTCCCGACCCGGGCACCGACGCCCTGGACCGGATCGGCCTGGACCGCTCCCGCCCGTACGTCCTGTTCGTCGGCCGCATCACCCGCCAGAAGGGCGTGCCCCACCTGCTGCGCGCGGTGCGGGACATCGATCCGGCCGTGCAGGTCGTGCTGTGCGCCGGCGCCCCGGACACCCCCGAGATCGACCAGGAGTTCCGCGACCTCTTCGCCGGACTGAGCCGGGCCCGCGAGGGCGTGCACTGGATCCCGCGCATGCTGCCGCGTCCCGAGGTGATCCAGCTGCTGACCCACGCGGCCGTCTTCGTCTGCCCGTCCGTGTACGAGCCGCTCGGCATCGTGAACCTGGAGGCGATGGCCTGCGGCACGCCCGTCGTGGCGTCCCGGGTCGGTGGCATTCCCGAGGTCGTGGCGGACGGTGAGACGGGCGTACTCGTCCCCAGGGACGGCAGCGGGGACGGGGACCGCGACTTCGAGGCGGGCCTCGCGCGGGCCCTGGACTCCGTCCTCGGCGACCCGGAGGCCGCCCGGCGGATGGGCGAGGCGGGCCGGGCCCGCGCGGTGGAGGAGTTCGGCTGGGACGCGGTCGCCCGCCGGACCGTCCGGCTCTACGAGGAGATCCTCAAGCAGGCTTAGGCCGCCCCGTCCGGGGCGGCCGGGGTGAACGAGGGTGAGGGGAGCGGCCATGCGTCGTGGAGGTCCTTCGGTGCTCGGGATCGTGCTGGCGGGCGGGGAGGGCAAGCGTCTGATGCCCCTGACCGCGGACCGCGCCAAACCCGCGGTCACCTTCGGCGGCACGTACCGGCTGGTCGACTTCGTGCTGTCCAACCTGGTCAACGGCGACATCCTGCGGATCTGCGTGCTCACCCAGTACAAGTCGCACTCCCTGGACCGGCACATCACCACCACCTGGCGGATGTCCAGCCTGCTCGGCAACTACGTCACGCCGGTCCCCGCCCAGCAGCGCCTGGGCCCGCGCTGGTACCTGGGCAGCGCCGACGCGATCCTCCAGTCGCTGAACCTGGTCCACGACGAGCGGCCCGAGTACGTCGCGGTCTTCGGCGCCGACCACGTCTACCGGATGGACCCGCGCCAGATGCTCGCCCAGCACATCGAGTCCGGCGCGGGCGTGACCGTCGCCGGGATACGCGTCCCGCGCACCGAGTCCTCGTCCTTCGGCGTCATCACCCCGGGCTCCGACGGGCGGACCGTCACCGGCTTCCTGGAGAAGCCCGCCGACCCGCCCGGACTGGCGGACGACCCCGAGTGCGTCTTCGCCTCGATGGGCAACTACGTCTTCACCACCAAGGCCCTCGTCGAGGCGCTGCACCGGGACGCCGAGGACGGACACTCCGTGCACGACATGGGCGGCTCGATCCTGCCGCAGCTCACCGACCGGGGCGAGGCCGCGTTGTACGACTTCAGCGCCAACCACGTCCCGGGGGAGACCAGCCGGGACCAGGGCTACTGGCGCGACGTGGGCACCCTCGACGCCTACTACGACGCCCACATGGACCTGATCGCCGAGCGGCCCGCCTTCAACCTGTACAACCGGGACTGGCCCCTCTACACCCACTCCGCCCAGCTCTCGCCGGCCCGCTTCAACGCGGGCGGCATCGCGGGCGAGTCGATCATCAGCGCGGGCTGCCTGGTGCGGGGGCAGGTCACCCGGTCCGTGCTCTCGCCGGGCGTGGTGGTCGACCCCGGCGCCGTCGTCCAGGGGTCGGTGCTGCACGACAACGTGCACATCGGGCGGGGCGCGGTCGTGCGCGGGGCGGTGCTGGACAAGAACGTGGACGTGCCGCCGGGCGCGACGATCGGCGTCAACCCGGAGCGGGACGCCGAGCTGTACACGGTCTCCAAGGGCGGTGTGATCGCGCTGGGCAAAGGGCAGCGAGTCGGCTGACGGCCGGGCGCCGGGCGCGCTGACACGGGCGGGTGACGGGTGTGCTGACACGGCCGGGCGTCGGGTCCGCTGACACGGCCGGGCGTCGGGTGCGCCGGGGGACGTACGACGAGCCCCGGGTCGCGCGATACGCGCGTTGATGCCGGGGTCCTTGTCATGTCCCTGGACGCCCGGCGCAATCCGTGCTGTCATGCCTCTGCACCGCTGTGTTGCATCGATGTATGACATCGATGTCCTGGGCCACCAGCCACCACCCGTTCTCGAGGAGAGGGTCAGTGCGCACCAAACGACTCAGAGACCGACTGGCATTACTGCTCGCCGCCGCACTCGGCGTCGCCGGGCTCGCCGCCGTGCCGAACGCGAGCGCGGCCGACGACGGCGCCGCCGAGATCCACGGCCTCAAGGGCGAGTACTACACCCAGTCCGCCCCCGGCGCCTTCGACTTCCACGAACTCAAGGCCACCGGCTTCGACCCGCAGCTCGACTTCGACACCCTGGAGCCGCGCCTGAGCTTCGCCACCGGACAGTCGGACGACGTCAGCGTCCGCTGGACCGGCAAGCTGGTGCCGGAGAAGACGGGCGCCCACACCTTCTCGATCATCGGCGACAACGGCTTCCGCCTGTGGATCGACGGCCGGCTCGCCATCGACCACTGGGTCGACGACTGGGACCGCGAACAGTTCGCCGAGCCCGTCGAGCTGACGGCGGGCCGGTCCTACGACATCAAGCTGGAGTACTTCGAGCACTACGGCGGCTCCAACCTGCACCTGCGCTGGACCGAGCCCGGTGGCAGCAAGGAGCCCGTCCCGCAGTCCGCGTTCCGCCTGCCGGACGGCTTCGACTACGACGGCGCCACCGCGACCACCGTCCTCGGCACCGGCCGCACCCTCAAGCTCGACTTCCCCCGCCCGCTCGCCGCGGCGCCCGCCGGCCTCACCGACCACCTCGAAGCGGTGATCGGCGGCGCCCAGTGGCCCCTGGGCGAGGCGAAGGTCGACCCCGCCGACCCCACCGCCCTCCTCGTCGCCCTCGACCAGCCGGTCGTCGGCAACAAGAACGGCGACGCGCCCGGCACCGCCGACGTCCGCTACGACGGCGAGGGCGGCCTCACCGACGCCGAGGGCAACGTTGTCAACGCCTTCTGGAGCAGCGGCGGCAACAAGTCCACCTACGAACTGCGCACCGACTGGGCCGACGAGGTGGGCCCGGACAACGCCCACCCCGAGTACCCGCGCCCGCAGCTGACCCGCGACGACTGGCAGAACCTCAACGGCCGCTGGCAGTTCGCCGCCGCCGAGGCCGGCGAGCAGCCGCCGGTCGGCAAGAACCTGAAGGAGCGCATCCTCGTCCCGTACCCGGTGGAGTCCCAGCTCTCCGGCATCCAGCGGCACGAGGACCGCATGTGGTACCGCCGTACCTTCACCGTGCCCCGCGACTGGCACATCGGCCGCGGTCAGCGCCTCAAGCTCAACTTCGGCGCCGTCGACTGGCAGTCCGAGGTGTACGTCAACGGCGTCAAGGTCGCCGACCACAAGGGCGGTTACGACAAGTTCAGCGCCGACGTCACCGACGCGCTCAGGCCCGGCCGCACCCAGGAGCTGATCGTCGGCGTCTACGACCCGACCGACGCGCGCGGCGCCGAGAACCCGCCGATCGGCAAGCAGAGCCTGG
Organism: Streptomyces mutabilis; assembly: GCF_046628145.1. Taxonomy (NCBI): domain Bacteria; kingdom Bacillati; phylum Actinomycetota; class Actinomycetes; order Kitasatosporales; family Streptomycetaceae; genus Streptomyces; species Streptomyces mutabilis. The sequence goes on from NZ_CP176874.1 coordinate 6,958,118, forward strand.
ACCCGAGCGGCATCTGGTACACGCCCAGCTCCGGCATCTGGCAGACGGTCTGGATGGAGCCGGTCGCCCGGGACCACGTCGACTCGCTGAAGCTGACCCCGCACCTCGACGGGGCGGCGGGCACCCTGACCGTCGAGCCGAAGGGCGTACGCGACGGCGTACGGGTCAAGGCGACGGCGTACGCCGGACACCGCAAGGTCGCCACGGCGAGCGGACGCACCGGCGAACCGCTGACCCTGAAGATCCACGATCCGCGCCTGTGGTCGCCCGACGACCCGTTCCTGTACGACCTGAAGGTCACCGTCGGACACGACCGGGTCGAGAGCTACTTCGGGATGCGCTCCATCGCCGTCGAGAAGGTGAACGGCGTGCCGCGCACGATGCTCAACGGCGAACCGGTCTTCATGATGGCCACCCTCGACCAGGGCTTCTGGCCGGACGGCCTGCACACCGCGCCCACCGACGAGGCCCTGGCGCACGACCTGAAGCTGCACAAGCAGCTCGGTTTCAACTCCGTGCGCAAGCACATCAAGGTCGAGCCGGACCGCTGGTTCTACTGGGCCGACAAGCTGGGCCTGATGGTGTGGCAGGACATGCCCTCCATGACTCCGGGGGTGAACCCGAACGCCGCCTCCCGGGCCGAGTTCGAGCGTGAGATGAAGGAGATGATCGACGAACACGTCAGCCACCCGTCGATCGTCATGTGGGTCACCTTCAACGAGGGCTGGGGCCAGTACGACATCAAGCGCGTCGCCGAACAGGCCAAGGCCTGGGACCCGACCCGCCTCGTCAACAACCAGTCCGGCCTGAACCTCGGGGCCGACGGCGGCGCCGGCGACATCATGGACGAGCACGGCTACCCGAGCCCCGCCCTGCCGCCCTCCCCGGACGGCGAACGCGCCCTGGTCACCGGCGAGTACGGCGGCCTCGGTCTCGCGGTGCCCGGACACGCCTGGTCCGTGCAGCAGTCGTACGTCGACGTCGACCCTCAGACGTACACCGACGACTACCTCACCAAGCTCGACGAGGTGCGCGCCCTGGTCTGCCGGGGCAGCAACGGCGCCGTCTACACCCAGATCTCGGACGTCGAGGGCGAGCTGAACGGCCTGACCACCTACGACCGCAAGGTCCTCAAGCCGGACGTGGAGCGGGTGAAGGCCGCCCACGAGGTCCTGATCCACGACGCGTCCCAGCCCGCTCCCGCGGGATGCCCGACCGCCTGAGCGGCTCGCACGGCCGACCGTGGACCGGCGTGCCCGGTCCACGGTCGGCTCGCACGGCCGACCGGGTGGGGAACTCCGCGGCGGCCGGCACCACCCCCGCCGGCCTGAGCGCCTCGACCCCATGTGTCACCTCAGTCCCGCCCCTCACACCGGGCGGGACTTTAATCTGCTGTTAACTGTGCGTAGCCTGATCGTACTTGACCGTAATCGGCGAAGGGCGATTGACTGCTTGTTCACCCGACGTCCTTGCGAGGCACGCCCTTGACTTCCGAACCGCTCGCTCCGCTCGACCTGGCGTTCTGGAACATCGAGTCCGCCGAGCACCCCATGCACCTCGGCGCGCTCGGGGTCTTCACGGCCCACTCGCCCGCCGCGGGCGCCCACGCCGCGGACCTGCTCGCGGCCCGCGCCCCCGCGGTGCCCGGCCTGCGGATGCGGATCCGGGACACCTGGCAGCCACCCCTCGCGCTGCGCCGTCCGTTCGCCTTCGGCGGCGCGACCCGGGAACCCGATCCCCACTTCGACCCGCTCGACCACGTCCGGCTGCACGCCCCGACGACGGACTTCCACGCCCGGGCGGGCCGCCTCATGGAACGCCCGCTGGAACGCGGCCGGCCGCCGTGGGAGGCGCACGTGCTGCCCGGCGCGGACGGCGACCGCTTCGCCGTGCTCTTCAAGTTCCACCACGCCCTGGCCGACGGACTGCGGGCCCTCACCCTCGCCGCCGGCGTCCTCGACCCGATGGATCTCCCCGCCCCCCGGCCCCGCCCGGCGGAGCCGCCGCGCCGCCTGGTGCCGGACGTGCGGGAACTGCCCGGACGGCTGCGCGGCGCCCTGTCCGACGCAGGCCGTGCCCTCGACATTGGCGCCGCCGCGGCCCTGTCCGCGCCGAGATCTCCCACGTCTACCTCGGCGCCGCCGCGGCCCTGTCCGGCCTCGACGTGCGCTCCGCGCCCGCGCTCGTCGCCGCCCCCTCCGGCACCCGCCGCACCGCCGGCGTCGCCGTGGACCTCGACGACGTGCACCACGTGCGCAAGACCACCGGCGGCACCGTGAACGACGTCCTGATCGCGGTCGTCGCCGGTGCCCTGCGCCGCTGGCTGGACGAGCGCGGCGACTGCAGCGAGGGCGTCGCGCCCCGCGCCCTGATCCCCGTCTCCAAGCGCCGCCCGCGCACCGCCCACCCACAGGGCAACCGGCTCTCCGGCTACCTGATACGGCTTCCGGTCGGCGACCCCGACCCGCTGTCCCGCCTCGGCACGGTCCGCGCCGCCATGGACCGCAACAAGGACGCGGGGCCCGGCCGCGGAGCCGGCGCCGTCGCCCTGCTCGCCGACCACGTGCCGGCGCTCGGCCACCGGCTCGGCGGACCGCTGGTCTCGGGGGCCGCCCGGCTCTGGTTCGACATCCTGGTCACCAGCGTGCCCCTGCCCAGCCTCGGCCTGCGCCTGGGCGGCCACCCGCTCACCGAGGTCTACCCGCTCGCGCCGCTGGCCCGCGGCCATGCCCTGGCGGTGGCCGTCTCGACGTACCGGGGGCAGGTCCACTACGGCCTGGTCGCCGACGCGAAGGCCGTGCCGGACCTCGACCGGTTCGCCCGGGCCCTGGCCGAGGAGGTGGAGACGTTGCTCACGGCCTGCCGTCCCTGACCCCGGCGGGTTTGGATCCGGGCCCGGCGCTGAATAAAATCCGCTGTTCGACAGCGGTCGCCTCCCGGAGCGCCGCGACGGTGATCAGGGAACGGCGACGGCGATGACGGTGACACAGGACGATTCGGCGACCACGGACGAGGTGACCGCGTCCGCACACGGCCCCGGCATCGACCCCGAACGGCTCGCCGTCTGCCTCGACGTACTGAAGGAACTCGACGAGCTGGACGTCGACCACCCCGACGCGATCGAGGTCCGCCGGGCCACCTCGCACATCTACCGCATGGTCAAGCAGCGCCGCCGCCAGGAGCGCCGGGCCGCCAAGACCGCCCACGACAAGGCGGTCACCGAGGCCACCGCCACCGGCTCCGCCCAGCGCATCGACGACGAGACCGAGGGCATCCTGCCCTCCTCCCGCACGGAGGAGGGCACGATCGCGGGGATACTCCAGCGCCCCCGCTCCTGCTACGTCTGCAAGAAGCGGTACACCGAGGTTGACTACTTCTACCACCAGCTCTGCCAGGACTGCGCCGCCGAGAACCGGGCCCGCCGCGACGCGCGCGCCGACCTCACCGGCAAGCGCGCGCTGCTCACCGGCGGCCGCGCCAAGATCGGCATGTACATCGCGCTCAGGCTGCTGCGCGACGGCGCCCACACCACGATCACGACCCGGTTCCCCAAGGACGCCATCCGCCGCTTCAAGGCCATGGACGACTCCGCCGACTGGATCCACCGCCTGGAGGTCGTCGGCATCGACCTGCGCGACCCCGCCCAGGCTGTGGCCCTGGCCGACCAGGTCACCGAGCAGGGACCGCTCGACATCCTGATCAACAACGCCACCCAGACCGTGCGCCGCCTGCCGTCCGCCTACGCCGCGCTCGTCGAGGGCGAGAGCGCCCCGCTGCCGGCCGGCGAACTGCCCGCCCACCACGTCATCGGCGCCTTCAACTCCGGCGCGGTGGACGGCCTGGCCGCGCTGCCCGTCGGCACCTCGGGCCTGGACGCGCAGAAGGTGGCCGATCTCGCGCTGGTCGCCGGCAACGCCAGCGTGGTCCGGCACCGCGAGGGCACCGCCATCGACGCGGGCGGACTGGTTCCCGACGTCGTCGACACCAACACGTGGGTCCAGACGATCGAGCAGATCTCCCCGGTGGAACTGCTCGAGACCCAGCTGTGCAACTACACCTCGCCGTTCATCCTCATCAGCAAGCTGCGGCCGGCGATGGCCGAGGCGGCGCGCAGGGCGGCCTCCGGGCGCGCCTACGTCGTCAACGTGTCGGCGATGGAAGGGGTGTTCGCCCGCGGCTACAAGGGCGCCGGCCACCCGAACACCAACGCGGCCAAGGCGGCCATGAACATGGTGACCCGGACCAGCGCCCAGGAGATGTTCGACACCGACCGCATCCTGATGACCTCGGTCGACACCGGCTGGATCACCGACGAGCGCCCTCACTACGACAAGCTGCGCCTGGCCGAAGCCGGCTTCCACGCCCCGCTCGACCTGGTCGACGGCGCCGCCCGCGTCTACGACCCGGTCGTGCGCGGTGAGGCGGGCGAGGACCTGTACGGCGTCTTTCTGAAGGACTACGCGCCCGGCAAGTGGTGAGCGCGGCGACGGGCGGGCGGCGTCAGTTCCCTGGCCCGTCCGCCCCGGCCGCGGCTACCGTGGGGCGAGCGCCGGTGTGCCCGGTGCGCCGGTCACGCGTACTTCGTGGTTCGATCCCGTACAGGCCCGCCACGAGGGCCTGCCGCCCGTCGGGGGCACCGCGCGACCTCCCGGACCTCGGGCACACCGCGCGCACGGCCTCCAGGACCTCCGGGCACGGCGCGCACGGCCTCCCGGACCGCTGGTCACTGCGCGCACGGCCCCCTGAACCCCCGGGCACCGCACGCACGGCCCTCCGCGCGCCTCAGTCGACGGCCCCCAGTCGCGAGTTCCGCGCCGCCACAAGCTCCAGTACCGTGCGCCAGTCCTCCAGGACCCCGGCGTCGAACACCGCCGTGCGGGCCTCCTCGTCGGCCTGGCGGAGAGTGACCAGGTCGTCGTCGTGGGCCCAGGCCTCCGGACGGGCGTGACGGCGCAGCAGTCGGGCGACGCGGGCGCCGAGCAGGGGGCGCACCGCCTCGGCGGTCCGCCCGGACGGATTTCCGGGCCACAGCAACCGTCCCACGGGCGAGACCAGACCGGCCACCTGGAGCTCCTTGTCAGCGGGGCGGCGCCGGCGCAGCAGCGCGGCGGTGCGCAGCGCGTGCCCGTGCAGGTCCACCGGCCCGCTGTCGTACCCCGCGGCGGGCCGTTCGCCCCGGCAGGCGTACAGCAGGTCCATCAGCTCCTCGACGCTGCGCAGTTCCATGCCTCGGTCCTCCCACGAGACAGCCGTTGCCGACCGGCAGCAGACCATGGCCAGCTTGCGCCGCAGCCAACGGCAACTTAACTGCGCGACCCGGCACCGCCGACATTCGAAGGTACGGTCGCCGATATGGGCCGAACGGGTGAGTTACGTGCGGTGCACAAGTGGACATGACGGGGCATATCGGGGTCAACTGTCCGAAGAATGAAGGGCAATGGTTCCCCCATGTTTTGAGCCCCATAGAGCGCACCCCCGCTCATTTGGTTAATCTGGAGCGGACGGACGTCAGTACAGGGTCCAACCCACACCCAGGGTCCGTCACGGGACGAGCCGGTTCACAGCGGCCTGCTCTCGCACGAGTTGCCGGCGCCACCGCGTCCGAACTGCATTCGACCCACACCCGAGCGGACGCCAAGGTGCCGGACCGAGACTGGCCGGCAGGCCCCGAGGGTGACCCGACACATAAGGAGTGCGCGGTGACACCGGAGACGACGACGAGTCCAGAACAACGCCCCAGGGAACGCGCCGAACGTACGGGCCGCCGGCCCGGCGAGATCGGCAGCCTCGACGTGTGGGCCAGGTCCGCCCCCATCCGCCTCGCGGGCTACGAGGAGGACCTCGCCGAGCCGCACATCCTGCCCAGCGTGGACTGACCCGCCACGCCCGCCGCGAGCATGGGCGTGCGAGACTCACGCCCATGCTGATCAGGGAAGCGACGGCCGACGACTGGCCGCACATCTGGCCGTTCTGGCACCGCATCGTCGCGGCGGGCGAGACGTACGCCTGGGACCCGGACACGTCCGAGGAGGACGCCCGGGCCCTGTGGATGAACCCCGCCAAACGCGTCTACGTCACCGAGGACGACACCGGCGCCGTCGTCGCCTCCGCCTACGTCACCCCCAACTACGGCGGTCCCGCCGCCCGCATCGCCAACGCAGGCTTCATGGTCGACCCCGACCGGGCCGGCCGCGGCACCGGGCGCGCCCTCGCCGAGCACGTCCTGGCCGCCGCCAGGGACGACGGGTACCGGGGCATGGTCTTCAACGCGGTCGTCGAGACCAACCCGGCCGTGCGGCTGTGGACCTCCCTCGGCTTCACGATCCTCGGCACGGTGCCGGACGCCTTCGAACACCCGCGGCACGGGCGGGTGGGCCTGCACATCATGTACCGGGCGCTGTAGGACGCCGATCAGTCCAGGGGCGCCGTCCGCCGCCAGGGGCGCAGCGCCTCGATCCGCTCCGCCAGCTCCAGCAGTGCCGCCTCCGAGCCGGGGCGGCCCACCAGCTGTACGGCCGTGGGGGCGCCCGAGGGCAGGGTGCCCACCGGCACCGTCAGCGCGGGCCAGCCGGTCAGGTTCCACGGCGGTGTGAAGGGCGAGTACGCCGAGTCGGCCACGACGTTGCGCAGCCAGCCCCGCTCGTGCCAGGGGCCGGCCTCGGGGGAGCGGCGGGCCAGTGCCGGAGTGAGCAGGACGTCGTACTCGGCGAAGAACGGCTCCAGCCGCTCGCGCAGCGCCCGCCGGCCGGCTCCGGAGGCGGCGGTACGCACGAAGTGCCGACCGAGGGCGGCGTGCACCCGCGTCCGCCGGGCCAGCAGCCGCCGGTCCAGGTCGCGCGCGTCCACGGACGTACCGGCCGTCCAGTGGGTCAGGGCGGTCACGCCCAGCGACGCCGGGTAGGGCGGGTCCGCCCGCCGCACCTGGTGCCCCGCCCGCATCAGCACCCCGGCCGCCTCCCGGACGGCGTCCGCGTACGGGCGGGAGACGGTGACACCGGCGAGGGGGCTGCGCAGGGAGGCGGCGACCCGCAGGGCGCCGGAGTCCTCGCGGGGCGCCGGCCCGCCGTCCGCGAGGACCGCCAGCATCAGCCGGGTGTCCGCCACCGTCGTGGCCAGCGGCCCGTTCTCGGACATGCCGAACCAGTCGCCGTCGCCGATGCCGGCCGGCACCACGCCGTGGCCCGGCTTGATGGTCACCAGGCCGCAGTTGGCCGCCGGTATGCGCAGCGAGCCCATGCCGTCGTTGCCGAGCGCCAACGGCACCATCCCGGCGGCCACCGCGGCCGCGCTGCCGCCCGAGGAACCGCCCGCTGAGCGGGCCGGGTCCCACGGGTTGCGGGCGGTGCCGTGCACGCCCTCGGTGGTGCCGAACACGCACAGTTCGGGCACGTTGGTCAGCCCCACCACCACCGCGCCGGCCGCCCGCAGCCGGGCCACGGTGACGTGGTCGGCCCCGGCCGGCGTGTCCGGCGTCGCGGCGGAGCCGACCCGGACGGACTCGCCGCGCACGGCGAGGTTGTCCTTGACCGCCACCGGCACCCCGGCCAGCGGGAGTTCGCCCAGATCGCCCCGGGCGCCCACCTCGTCGGCCTCGGCGAGCGCCGCCTCGGCCCGCACCGCGCGGAAGGCGCCGACACGTCCGTCGAGCCGCTCGATCCGGGCCAGGTGCGCCGCGACCACCTCGCGGGGCGTGGCCCTCTTCTCGCGTACGGCGGCGGCGATCTCGGCGGCGGTCCGGCCGGCCCAGTCGGTCACAGGGGGCTCCTCGGGGTGCGATGGGACGGGATTACTCACGAGTACGCAGGGAGCACTCTGCCCGCCCTGACACCCCCGCGTCGAGGGTGCGGCGACCACGGACCCGCGCCACCCCGCCGGGCCGGCCCCGTGCCGTCCCGCCCGATCAGCCGCCGCACCGTGACCCGGACCGTCCGGGCCGCACGGTTCGAAGCACGCGCCGTTGGGGAGCTGTACACCACGTCCGCTCCCGCAACCGTCACGCACCCCCGGTAACCACCCGCCCCACCGACCCCGGAGCACCCGCATGCATGACGACCGCAACCTGGTCGAAGCCCGCCTCGAGCGTGTCCTCGACGAGCGTGTCCGCCCCGCCGTGTACCCCGAGTCCGTACCCCTGGACGTGGCGGTCTGGCACGCGCCCGGAGAGCCCGTGCCGGTCGAGGAGGGACTCGCCGCCGAACCCGAACCCATCGAGGTGGGCGCCCGCTGGGGCGCACCCTGGGGCACCAGCTGGTTCCGCGTCACCGGCACCGTGCCCGAGAGGTGGGCCGGGAGGACCGTCGAGGCGGTCCTCGACCTCGGATTCGACGAGAACATGCCCGGCTTCCAGTGCGAGGGCCTGGTCTACCGCCCCGACGGCACTCCCGTGAAGGGCATCAACCCGCGCAACCAGTGGGTGCGGATCGGCGCCCCCGCCGAAGGCGGCGAGGAGGTCCGCCTGCACGTCGAGGCGGCGTCCAACCCCGTCATCTTCGGCCCCCGCCCCTTCGTGCCCACCCAGTTGGGCGACAAGGACACCGCGGGCAGCGAGCCGCAGTACACCCTCGCGCGCATGGACCTCGCCGTCCTCGACGAGACGGTGTGGAACCTCGTGCTCGACCTGGAGGTCCTCGGCGAGCTGATGGCCGAGCTGCCGGTGGAGTCACCGCGCCGCTGGGAGATCCTCCGCGCGGTCGACAAGGCCCTGGACGCCATCGACCTCCAGGACGTGAACGGCACGGCGGAAGCCGCCCGTTCCCGCCTCACCGGGGTGCTGTCCGCCCCCGCCGTCCCCTCCGCGCACCGCATCAGCGCCGTCGGTCACGCGCACATCGACTCGGCGTGGCTGTGGCCGCTGCGCGAGACCGTGCGCAAGGTGGCCCGCACCACCGCCAACATGACCGCCCTCCTGGAGGACGAGCCCGACTTCGTCTTCGCCATGTCGCAGGCCCAGCAGTGGGCGTGGGTGCGCGACCACCGGCCCGAGGTGTGGGCGCGGGTGAAGAAGGCCGTGGCCGACGGGCGGTTCGTGCCGGCCGGCGGCATGTGGGTGGAGTCGGACACCAACATGCCCGGCTCGGAGGCGATGGCCCGGCAGTTCGTGCACGGCAAGCGGTTCTTCCTCGACGAGTTCGGCGTCGAGAACGACGAAGCGTGGCTTCCGGACACCTTCGGCTTCGCGGCGGGCCTGCCGCAGATCATCAAGGCGGCCGGCGCCAAGTACCTGCTGACGCAGAAGATCTCCTGGTCCCGGACGAACAAGTTCCCGCACCACACCTTCCGCTGGGAGGGCATCGACGGCACCCGGATCTTCACGCACTTCCCGCCCGTCGACACCTACAACTGCTCCATGAAGGGCAGCGAGATCGCCCACGCGGTGAGGAACTTCAAGGACAAGGGCGTCGCCCGGCACTCCCTCGCCCCCACCGGCTGGGGCGACGGAGGCGGCGGCACCACCCGCGAGATGGTCGCCAAGGCGGCCCGGCTGCGCGACCTCGAAGGCTCGGCGACGGTCGAGTGGGAGACCCCGCAGGCCTTCTTCGAGAAGGCCGAGGCCGAGAACCCCCGGCCGCCCGTCTGGGTCGGCGAGCTCTACCTGGAGCTCCACCGCGCCACCCTCACCAGCCAGGCCAGGACCAAGCAGGGCAACCGCCGCAGCGAGCACCTGCTGCGGGAGGCCGAGCTGTGGGCGGCGACGGCGGCCGTCCGCGCCGGGTTCCCCTACCCGTACGAGGACCTGGACCGCCTCTGGAAGACGGTCCTGCTGCACCAGTTCCACGACATCCTGCCCGGCTCCTCCATCGCCTGGGTGCACCGCGAGGCACGCGCCACCTACGACCGGGTCGCCGCCGAACTGAACGGCATCATCGACGCCGCCCAGCGCACCCTGGCCGGCGCGGGCGACACCCCGCTGCTCTTCAACTCCGCCCCGCACAGCCGGGCCGGCGTCGAGGCGGGCGCGGCCGCGGTCCCCGCCGCCGAAGGCCGCACCGGCCTCACCCCGCGCCCGGACGGCGGACACGTCCTCGACAACGGCCTGCTCCGCGTCGAGATCGACGAACGCGGACTGGTCGTCTCGGCGTACGACCTCGCCGCCGACCGCGAGACCATCGCGCCCGGCGCGGCGGGCAACCTGCTCCAGCTCCACCCCGACCTGCCGAACATGTGGGACGCCTGGGACGTCGACGAGTTCTACCGCAACACGGTCACCGACCTCACCGACGCCGACGAGGTCGCGCCCGGCGACGACGGCGCCTCGGTACGGATCACCCGCTCCTTCGGCTCCTCCCGCGTCACCCAGGTGCTGACCCTCGCGCCGGGGGAGCGGCGGCTGGAGGTGGACACCGAGGTCGACTGGCACGAGACGGAGAAGTTCCTCAAGCTCGCCTTCCCGCTCGACGTGCACGCCGAGCGGTACGCGTCCGAGACCCAGTTCGGGCACTTCCACCGGCCCACGCACACCAACACCAGCTGGGAGGCGGCCAAGTTCGAGGCCTGCAACCACCGCTTCGTCCACCTGGAGGAGCCCGGCTGGGGCGTGGCCGTCGTCAACGACTCGACGTACGGGCACGACGTCACCCGCACCGTCCGCACCGAGGGCGATGCCGGTACGACCACCACCGTGCGTGTCTCCCTCCTGCGCGCCCCGCGCTTCCCCGACCCCGAGACCGACCAGGGCGTACACCGCTTCCGGCACGCGCTGGTGCCGGGCGCGGGCATTGGCGACGCCGTGCGCGAAGGCTGGCGGATCAACCTCCCCGAGCGGCGTCACACCGGTGCCGGGGAGGTCGCGCCGCTGGTCACGGCCGACCGGGACGCGGTAGTGATCACCGCCGTCAAGCTCGCCGACGACGGCAGCGGCGACGTCGTCGTCCGCTTCCACGAGGCCCACGGCGGCCGGGTGCGGTCCACGCTGACGGCCGGCTTCCCGGTCGCGGGCGTGGCGGTCACCGACCTGCTGGAACGTCCGCTCGCCGGGGAGGAGGAGACGGCGGTCGAGGCGGACGGCGACCGGATCGGCGTGCGGCTGCGCCCGTTCCAGATGATGACGCTGAGGCTCGAGCGCGCGTAGCGCCTCGACGAGGTCCCGGACCGCGCCGTCGGCCGGTCCGGGCCCTCGTCACGGTCGCCGAGCGGTTCACGTCAGCCGCGTCGGCGGCAGGAACTCCCGCACGTACGTCCGCTCCCAGCACGCGCCCGTCTCGCGCAGCTCGCGCCAGGTCGTGTACCGGTAGCGGTACAGCCTGGCGCGCACGAAGCGCGGCGGCGCGTCGGGCGGGAACGGCGAGCGGCGCAGCAGCTTCAGCGTCGCCGGGTCGTTCTCCAGCAGCCGCTCCACGAAGGTGCCGAACCACGACCCGGCGTACGCGGGCGACAGCGCGACGAACCACATCAGCCAGTCCAGCCGCAGGTGGTACGGCGCGAACTGGCGCGGCCAGCGCCGTGGATCGCCGGGCTTGCCCTTGAACTCGTACTCCCGCCAGTCCCCGTCCGCACGGGCCACCTCGTCGGCGGTGCCCTCGATCACCACCTCGTGCCGGATCCGGCTGACGGTCCCGAAGGCGCCGTAGGTGTTGACCAGGTGGAGGGAGTCGAAGGAGCGGTTCATCACCTGGCGCCGGGAGATCATGTTGCGGACCGGCCGGTGGCTCAGGAAGACCAGCAGCGCCGCCACCGCCAGGACCACGACCTCGTACCAGAGCGGCGCGGCGGCCACGGACGGCGGATCGGCCGGGAACCGCACCGCCGACAGGGCCAGCACGATGGTGATCCAGTTCAGCCAGGAGAAGTTGCCCGAGAGCACCAGCCACAGCTGGGTCACGATCATCAGGGCCGCGGCGGCCGAGGCGACGGGCTGCGGGGTGAACAGCAGGAAGGGCACCACGAGCTGCGTGACGTGGTTCGCGGCCACCTCGACCCGGTGCAGCGGCCGGGGGAGACGGTGGAAGAACCAGCTCAGCGGTCCCGGCATCGGCTGGGTCTCGTGATGGTGGTCCAGACACGTCAGCTTCCGCCAGCACTCGTCGCCCCGCATCTTGATCAGCCCCGCCCCGAACTCCACGCGGAACAGCAGCCAGCGCAGCAGGAACAGCACGACGATCGGCGGCGCCACCTCGTCGTTGCCGAGGAAGACGGCGACGAACCCGGTCTCCAGCAGCAGCGACTCCCAGCCGAACGAGTACCAGGTCTGCCCGACGTTGACGATGGACAGGTACAGCACCCACGGCAGCAGCCACAGCAGCATCGCGCCCCACAGCGGCAGCAGCGAGTCCAGCCCCGCCGCCAGCGCCGCCGACACCGCGCAGCCCGTCCACGCCACGACCGCGAAGAGGCGGTCCGAGTAGCGCAGCTGGAACAGGCTCGGCGCCCTCCGGAACGGCACCCGCTCCACGAAGCGCGGCACCGGCGTCAGGCCGCGCTCGCCCATCAGCGGGCGGAACTGCAGGGCCGCCGTCAGGAACGCGACCAGGTACATGACGGCCAGACCCCGCTGGAACACCAGCCGGGCCGACCAGTAGTCGGGTGCGGTGAACCACTCCACGGCCGCGCTCCTCTCGTACGATCACGCTCTGTGTACCCCGCTCGGCCACCGGCCCCCGCCCCTGCCCACGGGCGGCGGACCAGGAGTCGAAGAATCGGGCGAATCCTGGCAAGGTAGGGCCCATGGCTGATCGGGCAGCGAGTGCCCTGTCACTCCCGGACGACTGGCCCGCCCACCCGGACCCGATCCTGGCGCTCAACCGCATGGGCAGCTTCGACTGGGACCTGGACACGGGACTGTTCCACATGGACGCCCAGGCCCACGAGGTGTTCGACCTGCGCCCCGAGGAGTATGACGGGCGCCCCGAGTCGCTGTCGGTGCGAGTGCCCGCGGCCGAGGGCCGGCGCCTGGACACGATCGTCGCCCAGGCCATGAAGGACGGCAGCGAGAACTACGGCACCTACTTCCGCCTGCGCCGCCGCGACGGCACCCTGCGCTGGACCCGCACCCAGGGCTACATCCGCCGGGACGAGACCGGCCGCCCCCGCCGCATCATCGGCATCGTCCGCGACGCGACCCAGGAGGTCGCCGACATCGAGGCCCACCGGGAGCAGGCCGCGCAGGACGAGGCCCGCCGCCGGCTCACCAACGTCGTCCAGCTCGCCACGGCCGCCCTCGCGCACGCCCGCACGGTGGACGAGGTCATCGAGGTCCTGCGCGACACCCACGGCCTCACCCGGCTGGGCGCCACCAGCCTCGTGATGGGCCTGGTGGAAGCCGGCCGCATCCGGCTGGTCGCCGACGGCCCCGACAACAGCTTCGTCCCCGGCACCCGCGTCACCCGGATAGACGAGCCCTACCCGATGAGCGAGGCCGTACGGACCCTCAGCCCTCGCTTCATCGAGTCACCGGAGGAGTTCGCCGAGCGCTACCCCCTGCTGTGGCGGAACATCACGCACCTGAACATCACCGCGGCCGCCTACCTGCCGCTGATCGCCCAGGCCCGGCCGATCGGCGCGATCGGTCTGCTGTACAGCGACCGGCACGGTTTCTCCCCGGAGGACCGCAACGTCCTCGTCGCGCTCGGCAGCGGCATCGCGCAGAGCCTGCAGCGGGCCATGCTCTACGAGCAGGAGATGGACCTCGCCGAGGGACTCCAGCAGGCCATGCTGCCGCGCACCATCCCGAGCGTGCCCGGCTGCGACGTCGCCGTCCGCTACCGCGCGGCCACCATCGGCGGCGCCTTCGGACGCGACATCGGCGGCGACTGGTACGACCTGATCCCGCTGCCCGGCGGCAGGGTCGGCGCCGTCATCGGCGACGTACAGGGCCACGACACCCACGCCGCCGCCGTCATGGGCCAGCTGCGCATCGTGCTGCGCGCCTACGCGGCCGAGGGCCACCCGCCGGCCACGGTGATGGCCAGGGCCTCCGTCTTCCTCCACGAGCTGGACACCGACCGCTTCGCCACCTGCCTGTACGCGGAGGCCGACCTGGCCACCGGAGTGGTCCAGGTGGTCCGCGCCGGGCACATCGACCCCCTGCTGCGGTTCGGCGACGGAAGCTGCCGCCGCGTCCCGGTGGAGGGCGGACTGCCGCTCGGACTGTCCGCCGAGTTCGGGCGCCTCGCCTACCCGGTCTCCACCGTCGAGCTGGACCCCGGAAACACCCTGCTGCTGTGCACCGACGGCTTGGTGGAGCAGCCCGGAGCCGACCTCGACGAGGGCATCGAGGTCCTCACCGCGCTCGTCGCCTCCGGCCCGCAGGACGTTCGGGACCTGGCGGACCGGCTCATCGACGTGGCGGAGGAGCGCCGCGGCGACGACGACGTGGCGCTGCTCCTGCTGCGCCGCCACACGGTGGGCGCCCCGAGGACCTTCGGCCGGCTCCAGCAGCACGTGCCCCCGGGCGACCCCGAGGCACTGACCGAGGCCCGGCACATGATCCGCGCCGCCGTCCGCGCCTGGGGGGCCTCACGGCAGAGCGACGAGATCGAACTGGTCGCCGACGAACTCGTCACCAACGCCCTCATGCACACCGAGGGCTCCGCGATCGTCACCCTGCGGCTGCTCACCGGCACCGACCGCCGGCTCCGGGTCGAGGTCGAGGACTCCTCGAGCGCGCTGCCGCGCCGCCGCGAGGCCGGGGACGACGGCGTCTCCGGACGCGGACTGCTGCTCGTCGAGACGCTCGCCGACGTGTGGGGCGTGGAGGCGCGCGGCGGGGGCAAGTGCGTGTGGTCCGAGTTCCTGGTGTCCCGCCCCGCGGGCTGAGCCCCGGCCGGGTCCCACTGGCACCGCCGGTCACCGGTGGCACTCTGGACGTATGCCAGAACTGCCCGAGGTCGAGGCGCTCAGGGACTTCCTGACCGAGAACCTGGCCGGCCGCGAGATCGTCCGCGTGCTGCCGGTGGCCATCAGCGTCCTGAAGACGTACGACCCTCCGCTCACCGCCCTGGAGGGCCACCGGGTGGCCGCCGTGCACCGGCACGGCAAGTTCCTCGACGTCGAGACCGCAGGCGGCCCGCACCTGGTGACCCACCTGGCCCGCGCCGGCTGGCTGCACTGGAAGGACAGCCTCCCCGGCGGGCTGCCCCGCCCGGGCAAGGGTCCGCTCGCCCTGCGCGTCGCCCTGGAGACGGGGGCCGGCTTCGACCTGACGGAGGCGGGCACGCAGAAACGGCTGGCCGTGTACGTCGTGGCCGACCCGCGGGAGGTGCCGGGCGTGGCCCGGCTCGGCCCCGACCCGCTCGCCGACGACTTCGACGAAAGGCGCTTCGCCGGCCTCCTCCGGACCGAGCGGCGGCAGCTCAAGGGAGCCCTGCGCGACCAGAGCCTGATCGCGGGCGTGGGCAACGCGTACAGCGACGAGATCCTGCACGCGGCGAGGATGTCCCCGTTCAAGCTGGCCGCGTCCCTCACCGACGAGGAGACCGCGCGGCTGTACGCGGCCCTGCGCGGCACGCTCACCGAGGCCGTCGAGCGCTCCCGGGGCGTCGCGGCCGGCCGGCTGAAGTCCGAGAAGAAGAGCGGGCTGCGCGTCCACGGCCGTACCGGCGAGCCCTGCCCGGTGTGCGGCGACACCGTCCGCGAGGTGTCCTTCAGCGACTCCTCGCTCCAGTACTGCCCGACCTGCCAGACCGGCGGCAAGCCGCTGGCGGACCGGAGGCTGTCCCGGCTGCTGAAGTGACGGGTGCCCCTCGACGGTCGTCCTTCGACGGCGTGCTCCGGTGGTCCTTCTACGACGGTCCTTCTACGACGGTCGTTCCAGAGGCCGATCTGCGCTCGTCCCGCGACGGTCAGCCGGTCGGGAGAGTCACCAGACGCTCCCCGTCCGCCGTCCGCACCTCGTAGCGGGCGATCTGGTCGGTGTGCAGGGCGGCCCCGCCGCGCATGGTGCTCGGCCGCGCGTCGCGCCCGGGGACCATCCAGCTGGTGACCGTCTGCTCCGTGCCGTCGCGGCCGACGGCGACCAGCCGGCAGGGCCGCGGGCCCGCCGCGTCCTTGACCGTGAGCTCCACGCCGGTGCCCCACGCCTCGTCCTCGGCCGAGAGCTGCGCCCACACCCCGGACCGTTCGTCGGTCGCGGTGACCCGCACCGCCGACGGGTCGGCCCCGCCCGCGTAGAGCACGGCACCGGGACCGGCCACGGCGCACACGACCGCCGCGGCCACGGCGTACAGCAGGCGCCTGCGGCCCGCCCGCCGACGCGTGGCGATCTCGGTCAGCAGCCGGTCCAGCAGGCGCGGGCCGGGCCTGGTCATGGGGTGGACGAGACGTGGCGTCGCCTGCCGGTACAGCATCAACTGGCGGGTGGCGGGGCCGAATTCGGTCACCTGCGTCGCGCACCGCGGGCATTCCATGAGGTGGTCCTCGAAGCGGAACGCGTCCGCCTCGTCCAGCACGCCGAGCGCGTAGGCGCCGACGTCACGATGCCTTTCCAGGGACCTCATGCCGAATCCTCGTGCCGTTGGGTGCGGGTGGGGTTACTCGTTGCTCCCACCCGTACGCACCGGACAGCCGAATCACTCAAGCCACGTACGGAATCGCAACCAAGGGGTTCGGAGCGGCGGCGCCGGCGGTTTGGTCCGCGCGGAAAGATTTTCCCGCGCCGGCCGGTCCCGGGGGTACCGGCCGGTCGTCTAGAAGAGGTGGATGGCGAGGTGGCCGAGCGGCAGCCCCAGCTGCCAGGCCGGCGTCCACACCTTGGGCCCCTCGTCCTCGCCGGTCACGGACGCCCCGCCGGGCACCGCGTTCAGGTCCGGGGCGAGCAGTTCGGTCTCCTCGAGCCAGCGCCAGGCGGCCCGGGCCAGGTCCAGGTCCGGCGAGTGCCGCCCGGCGGCGACGGCGTCGGCCGTGACCTCGGCGAGGCGCTCGCGCACCCACTCCTGCCACGGCTGGTCGTAGGCGGTCAGCGACAGCCAGGTCTCCAGCCGGGTGATGACCCGGATGCCGCTGAGCTCGTCGTCGGTGTCGGACAGGAAGACGGTGAGCGCCAGCGCGTCGCGTCCGGCGCGGAACTCGAAGGACGTGGGCGGCATCAGGTCGCCGGTCCGCAGCAGCTCGTCGGCGATGTACTCGGCGTACAACCACGCCATGGGGACGGTCAGTTCGCCCCCGCCGGCGCCGTCCGTGCTCTCTTGGCCTCTGTGCAGCATCCCTTCCTGCCTTCCTCCGGTGCGTTCGCGTCGCCCGACCCGGGTCATGGGCCCCCGTCCGGAACACGGATGAGGACAGCCGATTACTCAACCGGGGTCCCGGGCAAGGCGCTTTACGGAGGTTTGACCATTCGGTCGGTTTCACCGCAGGTCGGCGGCGTATCCCGGTAGCACCCTGCGCAGGGCTCGCAGCGCGTAGTACGCGCGGGACTTCACGGTACCGGGTGGGATGCCCAGGGCCGCCGCGGCTTCCGCCACACTCGCCCCCTGGAAGTACACCAGCACCAGGACTTCACGGTGTTCCGGAGTGAGTGTCTTCACAGCCTCGCGCACATCCAGGGCGGCGGCGGCCCGTTCGGCGTGATCGGCGCAGACCCGGGCGTTCTCCAGCACGGCGTCGCCGACCTCCGCGGGCCGCGCCTGCCGGGCCCGGCGCGCGTCGATCGCCAGGCGCCTGGCCACTGTGAGCAGCCAGGGCCGTACGGAGTCGAAGTCGTCGGCGCGCAGGGCCTCGGGGTGCTGCCAGGCGCGCACCAGGGTCTCCTGCACGAGATCCTCGGCGCGCTGCCGGTCTCCGTCGCTGAGCCGCAGCAGCAGCGCGAAGAGCGGCCGGCCGTGCTCGCGCTGCAGTGCGGCGAGCTCGTGCTCGGCGGTCGTCTTGCTCGTCCTGTCGATCAGGGTGGTTCCGGCCGTCATGGCCGTATGGCACCGCAGGGGGCCGTCCGGGGACAGGGCGCGCGCACGGGTGTGCGACGGACGGTCGATCGCGTCGACGAACGGTTCGACGAACGGTCGGCGCAGGCCGTCCGGACAATCCACGCACGCCGTTCGCGTGGTCGGCGTACCCGGTCCGAGCGGCCGGGACACCCCGTTGCGCACGCCGGACGGGCTAATGAGCGTGTCGGAGCCGTCCGGGACACCGCGAGACCATTACCTGTTTGTAGGTAAATGTGACTTTTCCTCGGTGTGTGCGACCCCAGCGGAGTGAACGGATGATCACACGCAGTCGGCAGGTGGCCCTGGCCCTGACCGCCCTTCTCACCGCGGGCGCGGCCTGTCAGGCCCGCGACCACGAACCGCCGAAACCACCGGCCCCGGCTCCGTCCGCCGCGGACACCGGCGCCTTCACCCTGGTCGCCTCCGGCGACGTCCTGCCCCACGACTCGATCATCGACCGTGCGCGCTTCGACGCGGGCGGCAGCGGCTACGACTTCCGCCCCATGCTGGCCGGCGCCCGATCCGTCGTCTCGCGCGCCGACCTGGCCCTGTGCCACATGGAGACCGTGTACGGCGCGAACGGCGACTACAGCGGCTACCCCCTCTTCAAGTCCCCGCCGGAAGTGGCCAAGGCGCTGGCCGCCACCGGTTACGACGGCTGTTCCACCGCCTCCAACCACAGCGTCGACGACGGGGCCGACGGCATCCGCCGCACCCTGGACGCCCTCGACCGCGCCGGTGTGCGGCACGCCGGGACGGCCCGCTCCGAGACCGAGGCGCACACCACCACCGTCCTGCGCGCGGGCCGGGCCGAGGTCGCCCACCTCGCCTACACCCTCCACACCAACGGCCACCCGCTGCCCGACGGGCAGCCCTGGGCGGTCGACATGATCGACGAGGAACGGATCGTCGAGGACTCCCGGGCCGCCCGGGAGGCCGGCGCGGACGTCGTCGTCGTGTCCCTGCACTGGGGCACCGAATGGCAGGACGAGCCCGACCAGGACCAGTTGACGCTGGCCCGGAGCCTGACCGCCGCCCGCACCGGCGACCGCCCCGCCGTCGACCTGATCCTCGGCACCCACGCCCACGTCCCCCAGGCGTACGAGAAGGTCAACGGCACCTGGGTGGTCTACGGGATGGGCGACCAGATCGCGGGCGAGATGATCAACGACGTGGGCGAACGCGACCCGCGCGGCAACCAGTCGACCATCGGCCGCTTCACCTTCACCCCGCCCGCCCGGCCCGGCGAACGCTGGCGGGTGACGAAGGCCGAGTTCGTCCCGCAGCTCTTCGACGTCGACGCGGGACGGGTGGTGAACCTCAACCGCGCGCTGGAGGAGGGCGCCGAGGTGCGGGCCGTGCGCGACCGCATCCGCGACGTCGTGCTCAGCCGGGGTGCGGCCGAGGACGGGCTGGTGATGGGGGAGTAGGGCGGGGCCACCGCGTGTGTCAGGCGTCGTCCACGTGGTCCAGCGCCGTCAGCATCGCCCCGAGCACCCGCAGGCAGGTGGCGACGTCGGCGTCGGTGAGGTCGCCGCGGACGTCGCGCAGCAGCCGGTGCTCCCGGTCCAGTACGGCGGCGATGGTGTCCTGCCCGGGCCCGGTCAGCCGGATCAGCGAGGACCGCCGGTGCGCCGGGTTCGGGATGCTCTCCACCAGGCCCAGCGCCGCGCCCTCGTTGACCATGCGCTGCACGAACTGACGGCTGATCGCCTGGGCCCGGCCCATCTGCGGCACGGTCATCGGTCCGTTGCGGTGCAGCAGCGTCAGCACGGCGCGGACCCCGACGGACAGGCCGTCGGCGGCCAGGCCCTGCTCGACACTGCGCTGCGCGCGCCGGTAGAGGGGGCCGACCAGGTCGTAGACCTCGGTGAGGCGCCGGGCGAGCGCGTCCGGCGGGAGGGGGGTGTCGGTGTCCTTCACCCCGCCATCATGACACCTGGGTTGCCAAACCGAGGTCAAGATGACACCTTGGTTGTCATGATAGCTGCTTCGGATCTGCGCTTCTTCACCTCCTCGGACGGGGAACTCGCCTACCGTGACGCCGGGGCCGGGGACCTGGTCGTCCTGCTGCACTCCGGATTCGTCGACCACCGCGTCTTCGAGGCCCAGATCCCGGCCCTCGCCGCCGGGTACCGCGTGATCGCGCCCGATGTCCGGGGCCACGGTGCCTCGGCCAACGCCACCCGGCCGTTCCGCTGGGCCGACGACCTCGCCGCGCTGCTGCGCCACCTCGACGCCGGGCCCGCGGCGCTGGTCGGTGTCTCCATGGGCGGGGCCATCGCCACCGACACGGTGCTGGAGTACCCGGAGCTGGTGCGTGCGGTGGTGGTCTCGGGAGCGGCCACCAGCGAGTTCGAGTACACCGACCCCTGGGTGCGGCAGGTGCAGGCCGAGCAGGCCCGCGCGCTGGGGGCGGGTGACGTAGAGGGCTGGGTCACCGCCTTCCTGCGCTTCGTGCCCGGCGAGCACCGCACCCTCGACGACGTCGACCCCGCCGTCCTGACCCGGCTGCGCGAGATGGCCCTCGGCACCCTCGCCAAGCACACCCCGGACGAGGAGAACCACCACGTGCCGATGACCGACACCTGGCCCCGCGTCCCGAAGATCGACGTGCCCGTCCTCACGGTCAACGGCGCGCTGGACGCGCCCGACCTGATCGCCGAGGCGGAACGGCTCGCCCGCACGGTCCCGGACGGCCGCTCCGCCACCGTGGAAGGCACCGCGCACTACCCCAACATGGAGCGGTCGGACGCCTTCAACGAGATCGTCACCGGCTTCCTCGGCAGCCTCTAACGCCGCCGCGCCAGTTCCGACTTCCGGTACGAGTACCCGAAGTAGATCACCAGGCCGACCGCGAACCACACGGCGAACCGCGCCCAGGTCTGCCACTGCAGGAACGTGATCAGCCAGATCGAGAAGACGATGCCCAGCGCCGGCACGAACGGCATCCACGGCGTCCGGAAGGTGCGCGGCAGCTCCGGCTGCCGGTAGCGCAGCACGATCACCGCCGCGCACACCACCACGAACGCCAGCAGGATGCCGATGTTGGTCAGCTCCGCCGCCTCGCCGATCGGCAGGAACCCGGCGATCAGCGCCGACGCGACCCCGACGATCCAGGTCACCCGGGTCGGCACGTGCCGCGTCGGGTGGGTCTTGGCGAACCACTTGGGCAGCAGCCCGTCACGCGACATGGCGAACCACACGCGGGTGACGCCCAGCATGAACGTGAACATCACGGTCAGGATGCCGATGATCGCGCCCACCGCGATCACGTCCGCCAGACCGCTCAGCCCTACCGACTTGAACGCCGTCGAGAAGCCGCTCTCCGGGTCGACTTCCCTGTAGTTCTGCATGCCGGTCAGCACCAGACAGGCCGCCACGTACAGCACCATCGAGATGATCAGCGAGTAGATGATCGCCTTCGGCATGTGGCGCTGCGCGTCCTTCGACTCCTCCGCCGCCGTCGACATCGCGTCGTAGCCGAAGACCGCGAAGAACACCGTCGCCGCGCCCGTGAACGCCCCGCCGACCCCGTACGGGAAGAACGGGTTGTAGTTCGTCGTGTCGATGTGGAAGACGCCGACCGCGATCACCAGCAGCACCACCAGCACCTTCAGCACCACCACGACCATCTCGAACCGGGCCGCGTTCTTGATGCCCAGGTTCAGCAGGTACGCGATGAGCAGGCAGAGCAGCGCGGCGAACAGGTCGACCTTGTGACCGTCGCCGGTGCCGGGCGCGCCCAGCATCCAGTTGGGGATGTCGGCGCCCATCTCCCCGACCAGGAAGCTGAAGTAGCCGGAGATGCCGATCGCGACCACCGCCACGATCGCCGTGTACTCCAGGAGCAGGTCCCAGCCGATGAACCAGCCCGCCAGCTCACCGAGGACCACGTAACCGTAGGTGTAGGCGGAGCCCGCCTTCGGGATCATCCCGGCGAACTCGGCGTACGACAGGGCCGCCGCGGCGCTCGCGACGCCCGCGATGAGGAAGGAGACGAGGACCGCCGGTCCCGCCGTGCCGTTCGCCACCGTGCCGGCCAGGGTGAAGATCCCCGCCCCGATGATGCCGCCCACGCCGATCGCGGTCAGCTGCCACAGCCCCAGCGTCCGCTGCAGGCCGGTTCCCCCGCCGCCCTCGGTTTCCTCGACCTGCTCGATCGGTTTGCGGCGGAGAACGCCCTCGCCCATACGGAACCCGGCCATGCGCCTCACCTCTTTGTGAACGGCAAACGGCTGACGGTGGATCATGATGACTCACACACGCCCGCGACGGAAGCCACGACGCACACGCCACTCCGACAGGAGTCACGGCACCACGGTCACCGGCCAGCGCCCCGCCTTCACCAGCCGCACCGCGACCGAGCCCACGATCCGGTGCCCGGCCTGCTCGGAGGCGCCCACGACGACGGCGTCCGCCTTCAGGTCGTCGGCCGCCTTCACCAGGCCGTTGTACGGGTCGCCGCGGAAGGTGTGGAACTCCCAGCGCACGTCGAATATCCCCTTGACCCGTTCGGCCGCCTCCCGGATGTGCGCCACCAGGTCCTCGGCGATCTCGTCGGTCGTCTCCGCCACCGGCGCCCCGAGCGCCGTACCCGCCGCCAGCACCGGCTGCACGTACACCACGGCGAGCAGCGCGTGCTGCCGCCGGGCCAGGCCGCCGGCGTAGGCCGCGGCCCGCAGCGAGGAGTCGGAGCCGTCCACCCCGACGACGATGACCTTCGGCCCGTCCGTGCCCCGCTCGAACCGCTGGGCGTGCTGTTCCGTCACGCGGCGAGGTTATCGGAGCCACTCCCGGCCTTGGCCCGTGCGGGTGGTTCCGTGCCGCCGCACCGGTGTTTCTCAGGTGCGCCGGACCCCCGCCGGGCGACTGATGAGTCATGCAGAAGGATCAGTTGCTCACCCGGCGTCGCGCACTGCTGGCCGGCGTCACGGCCGTCGGAGCGGCCGGCACCGCCGGCGCGCTCGCGGTGGGCTCGGGAAGCGGACCGGCCCCCTCGGCCGCGCCCGCCCCGGGCCCCGCGGCGCACCGCCCGCTCAAGCCGTCCGCCTACCGCCTCCAGCCCCTGACCGGATACGGCGCGCCCCGGGACGCGCTCCGGCGGCCACCGGTGCGCAGCGAGCCGATCCTGCGCATCTCCGGCCGGGGCCGCGTCATGATGCTCACCTTCGACGACGGCCCCGACCCCCGCTACACCCCGGACATCCTGGACACGCTGGCCGAGTACGACGTGCGCGCCACGTTCTTCGTCTGCGGGGAGATGGCGGACTACAACCGGGACCTGCTGTCCCGCATGGCCGACGAGGGACACGTCGTCGGCAACCACACCTGGTCCCACCCCCTGCTGACCCGGCTGACCCGGCGCCGCATCCGCACCGAGATGGAGCGCACGAGCGAGGTCGTCGAGCAGGCCTACGGCGAACCGCCCCGCTGGTTCCGGGCCCCCTACGGGGCGTGGAACCGCGCCGCCTTCCAACTCGGCGCGGAACTCGGCATGGAACCGCTCGCCTGGACCGTGGACACCCTCGACTGGACCACCCCCGGCACCGGCACCATCGTCGAGCGGGTCGAGGACGGCGCCGCCCCCGGCGTCGTGGTGCTCTCGCACGACGCCGGGGGCGACCGCTCACAGAGCGTCCGGGCGCTGCGCAGGTACCTTCCCGAGCTGCTGGACTCCGGCTACCACCTCACCGTCCCCCGCCGCCGGTTCGTCTGACGCCCGCCACGCCCGCTGGCCGGGGCCCGCTCAGCGGACCTCGGTCATGCGGGCGAAGGCGACGACGTTCCCCTCGTAACCGTTCTGCTTGGAGAAACCCCCGCCGCAGGTGATGACCCGCAGTTCGGGGCTTCCCTTGGACGCGTACACCCGGTCGCCGGGGAAGTCGTCCTTCGCGAACACCTCGATGCCGTAGATCTCGAAGACCGCCGTCTTCCCGTCCTGGCGGTGCACCTCGACCTTGTTCCCCTTCTTGAGGGCCCCGAGTCCGTAGAAGACGGCGGGCCCCTGCTGGTTGTCGACGTGGCCGACCACGACCGCGGTGCCCTTCTCGCCCGGAGTGACCGCGCCGGTGAACCAGCCCGCCAGGTTCGGGTCCTCGGGGGGCGGCGCGTCCACCCAGCCCTCGGCGTCGAGACCGACCGACATGACCGGGGCGTCGACCTGGATGGCGGGGATGCCGACCCGGTCGGGCACCGAGTACGGCAGCGGGGCGAGACCCGTGGCCGCGCCGTCGCCGGCCGCGACGCGGGTGTCCGAGGCGGCGGCCGACGCCGGCTGCGGCGGACCCTGGTCGAACTCCCCCGAACCGTTCCGGATGAGCGCGAGCCCGGTCAGCAGAACAAGCGCTATCACGCCCCAGGGAGCGCGCTTCCTGCGCCGCTCCTCCTCTTCGGCCCACTCGGACGCGTCCATTGGCCATCCCCTCTCGACCCGGCCGTCGCCGTGTCGTTCGCGCATACGGGCACGCTAAGCGCCGCACGCCCGACCGGCGACGGGGCGGTGGCGAACGGGTGGCGGGAGCGTCCTTCGGTGAGCCATCCGGGATGCGGCCGAATGGAATTCGCTGACGGTGCGTGACCTGCGGCGATATCGGCCCGCGCGGTTTCGGCCCCGTACGCCGCTCACCAGGACGGACCATTCCCGAAATGCGGCCCCGGGCACGGCAACTGAGGGTCATTCCGGGAGGCGCTTTCTCGCCGATCGACCGGGGACGGGTCCCGGGGCGTCTTCCGCGGAGGATCACATGCGCAACACTCGTGCCCTCGCGGCCGCCGGCGCCGCGGTCGCTGTCCTCGGGCTGGCCGCCCCCACGGCCACCGCGGGCGGCGACCACAACCAGCCGAGCAACATCGTCGCCCTGCCCAGCGTGATCGCCCGCGGCGGCCAGATGACCGTCACGGTCGACGGTTGCCCCCAGGGCGGCACGATGACCTCGGACGCCTTCCGGACGACCCACCTGACCCCGGTCAGGGGAGCCAACGAGACGTCCAAGGGCACCGCCACCATCAAGCAGGACGCCCGCCCCGGCTCGTACGACATCACCGTCAACTGCTCGGGCAGGCGCCTGACGCGTCCGGCCGCCTTCACCGTCATCGGCGGCGTCCGCGGGGGCATCGGCGGCAGCAGCACCAGCGGGGCGACGTCGGCCGACATCGCGATCGGCGGTGGGCTCGTCGCCGCGGCCGTCGCCGGCGGCGGCCTGTTCTGGATGCGCCGCCGCGCCGAGCGCCGCATCTGACCCGCCCGGCACGTCACCGTACGGGACCCGCCTTCGGGGGGCGGGCCCGTCCGGTCTCCCCTTCCCACCGCGCGCCGGCGTCGCACGGCCGGTTCGCGCACCGCACCGACAGGAGTGCGCCCCGGGCCCTTCCCGCACCGACAGGAGTGCGCCCCGGGCCCTTCGCGGGTCCGGGGCGCACTCCTGTGGGGCACGTTCAGGCCGCGTCCTCGCCGGAGCGGCGGCGCGAGAGGTGGTACGCCGCGCCCACCGAGCCCGCGATCAGCAGGGCGCCGAGCCCGATCTCCTTCACGTCGAGCCCGGCGACGCTGCCGCCCTCGCCGGCGTGGACGCCCTTGTCGGGGTGGCGGGGGTGGTGCGTGGGGTGGCCGGAGTGGCCGCCCGCGATGGTCAGGTCCAGGGTCTCGGACCTGCCGTCGCAGGCGAACTTCACCTCGTAGACCGCCCCGCGCCTCGCGTCCCGGTCGACCCGCGCCGTCGCCGAGTACTCGTGCCGCGGGATGGTGACCGTGTCGAAGACCGGCGACGACACGGTGACGCGCCCCTTGCAGCCGCCCGCCGCGCGGCCCACCCCCAGCGTCACCTCGCCGCCCGGTGCCACGGTGGCCGGGGAGAGGGTGAAGCCGTACGTGCCGCCCGGGGCCGCCCCGGCCGGTACGCAGGCGGAGAGGGCGGCGACGCCCAGCAGTGCGACCGAGGCGGCGGGTATCGCGCGCATGGTGAATCCTCCGGGTCCCCGAGGAGCAGCGGGCGGACCTGTTCCGCTCGCGCCAGGAATGCACCTCGATGCCCGAAACGCTAGGAAGCCGGAGGGGCCGGCGCGATCGCAGTCGCGCGAATGGGGCAGACGTGTGGGCCGCTCAGGGGACACCGACGGCGTGTCGGGTGTCCCCAGGCGGTTCCCCGGTGCCGGGCCTCAGTCCTTCACTCCGGGGAAGAGGTTCAGGAACGGGTCGGTCGACGCCGCCACACCGCGGCTGAACGGCGCGTCGAAGTCCCAGATGAGGAAGAGCAGGAAGGCGATCAGCGCGGAGAACAGTCCGGCGAGGATCAGCTCGCGTGCCGTGCGCCGGATCTGCAGGGCGAAGACCATCCCGACCGTGACGACGCCCCCCGTGATGAGGCCGAACCACACCACGCCCGGCATCGTCGCGCCGGTCGACTCCGCCCGGGCGATGCGGGCCTGGTCCGCGGCGGTCACCTGGTCGACGAGCGGCTGGTACGCCTGGGCCTCGAAGTCCGACTTCGGCTCGTAGTCCGTGACGTCCGCGCGGACGCGGTCGAGGAGCTCGGTGCCGCGCTCGGTCACCTCGCCCCGGTCGTCCATCACCTTCCACTCGGTGGTGACGACGTGTCCGACATAGGCGTTGACATCCTCCCGGATGCGGTCACGGACGTCGGGCGGATAGACCCGGACGCGTTCCGAGATCTCGTGCAGCGCGACCGCCTCCGCCTGGACGTGGTCCTGGGCGGCGCTGCGCGCCTCCCAGACACCCGCGATGGCCAGGCCCAGGACGATGGCGTACACCACCCCGATCCACATCGTCATGTACTCGATGACGTCCGGGGTCTCGGTGATGTCCTCGTCGTCGGACGCCCTGCGGTGCCGCACGACGGTGATGATGACCACCACGACACCGGCGGCCACCATCGCGAGGGTGAGAACAAGCCATTCCGGCAAGACAGGCTCCAGGGAATCAGCGCGCACGGAGCGCGGCCACGGCGACCACCGCGGGCACCGTGATGAGCAGGACGAAGACGAGCGGCGAGGTGGCCCCGCGGGAGGACCGCTGCTGCGGCCGGGCGGCGCGGTAGCGCGGGTAGTGCACCGGGCTCAGTGACGGCCGGGGCGTGGGCGTGACCGACGGGGTGGGCGCGGGCGGCGCCGGCCGCTCCGGTACGGGGACGGGGACCGGCGGAGGGGGCGGTGCGGGCGTCGGCGTGGGCCGCTGCGGTGCCGGTCGAGGGGGCGGCGCGGGAGGCGGCGGCTCGGGTCTCGGGGCGGGCGGCGCCGGTGGCTCCGGTTCGGGCTCCGGGGCGGGCGGTGGCGGGGGAGTGGGCTTCGGCGGTGGTGGCGCGGGTGTCGGCGGCGGGGCGGGCGGAGGCGTCGGTGAGGGCTCGGGGCACGCCGGGAAGGTGGGCCAGGTGCCGCTCCCGGCGATCGCCACGGCGTCGACGCCGCCCGGCCCCGTCGAGGCGTAGGCGCAGGCGTCCGCCTGCGCCGGGCCGACCGGTGTGCCGACGAGCGTGAACGTCAGCGTCACCAGGGCCAACACGCGTCCGGCACAGGCGGATCGGGTCGGTTCGGGTCCATGCACGAGCAGATCATGAGGCTTGCGCGAGCCGGAACAGTCCCGATTACCGGACGATTGACCCGAAGGGGGTAAGCGGGACGGCCGGGGGTTTGACCAGCGGAGCTCGGTCCGCGCGCCCGGGTCGTACCCGTGTACGGCGCCGGCGGGCCGGGCCGGCCCGGGAAAGAAAACCGCGCCCGATTGAACACAACCGGCGCCGGCGTGCGTACCCAGTGTCGTGCGGCGGCGCGGCGCCGCCCCCAACACCTTCGTGACGATCGGGGATTGACGATGAAGACCTCCTGGCGGAGCGCCTCACTCGTGGCGAGCGCTGCGGCGGTGCTGGCGCTGACGACGGCGTGCGGCCAGGACGGCGGCGGTGCCACCGGCAGCCAGAACGTGGGCGCCACGGCGGCGCCCGGAGACGTCGGCGACATCGGCGCAGGGGCCGGCGAGGGGCTGGGCACCGGCACCGGAGCGGGCGCGCAGGCGTCGGCGAACGCGCCGGAGCCCGCGGGCAAGCTGTCCGTCTCCACCGACGCCGAGATCGGCGAGCTGGTGACCGACGGAGCCGGACGCACCCTCTACCGTTTCGACGAGGACACCGCCAAGCCGCCCAAGACGACGTGCGAGGGCGACTGCGCCACCGCCTGGCCGCCCGTGCCCGCCGACGACGCGCTGGCCGGCGAGGGCATCGACAAGGCGCTGCTCGGCGAGGTCGCCCGGCCCGACGGCACCAAGCAGCTGACCATCGGCGGCTGGCCCGCCTACCGCTACGCCAAGGACGCGGCAGCCGGCGATGTCAAGGGCCAGGGCGTGGGCGGCAAGTGGTACGCGCTCGCCGCCGACGGCAAGAAGGCCGAGGCGGACGACCTGCCCGGACTGTCCACCCGCGACGATCCGAAGCTCGGCGAGATCGTCGTCGACGAGAACGGCATGACCGTCTACCGCTTCATGAAGGACGAGGCGTGGCCGGAGCCGGTGTCGGCGTGCACCGGCGAGTGCCTGGAGAAGTGGCCGGTCGTGGCGCCCGTGGAACCCAACGACACCGAGGGCGTCGTGAAGAAGGACCTGATGACCTTCACCCGGCCCGACGGGGCCGAGCAGCAGACGGTCGACTGCTGGCCCATCTACACCTTCGCCGGTGACAAGAAGCCCGGCGACACCAACGGTCAGGGCGTCGGCGGCACCTGGTACGCCGTCTCGCCCGACGGAAAGCCGGTCGGCGCGCCGAAGAAGTAGCGGCCTCCCGCCCGCCGCCCTCCGGCGCGCGACCGAGGGCCGTCCCCTCCGCACCCAGGCGGAGGGGACGGCCCCGTTCGCGTGCTTCCGCGTGCCTTGGCGCGTGGCACGTGCCCCAGGCAGTGACCGGGAACGGACGGTCAATTTCCGGTTGGGCTCGCCCGTTTGGCGGACGATCAGTAGCCTCAGCTCGAACACCGGATCGCCTATGCCTTGGAGAGCTAGATGGAGCGTCCCGCCTGGGCCCCTCGCAGCATCGACATCTCGGTGCCCAGCGTGTCCCGGATCTACGACTTCTACCTGGGCGGTTCGCACAACTTCGAGGTCGACCGGGAAGCGGCCCGCAAGGCCATGGAGTTCATGCCGGGTCTCCCCAAGATCATGCAGGCGAACCGGGCGTTCATGCGCCGCGCCGTGCGCTTCGCCGCCGCCGAGGGCATCGACCAGTTCCTGGACATCGGCTCCGGCATCCCCACCTTCGGCAACGTCCACGAGGTGGCCGCGGGCAGCCGCCCCGGCTCCCGCGTCGTCTACGTCGACCACGATCCGGTGGCGGTCGCGCACAGCCAGGCGGTGCTGGCGGGCAACGACGACGCGGACGTGGTGGCCGCCGATCTCCTGAAGCCGCGGGAGATCCTCTCCAGTCCCCAGGTGGAGCGGCTGATCGACCTGAATCGGCCGGTGGCGCTGCTGTTGGTTGCCATACTGCACTTCGTGGAAGACGCGGACGACCCGTACGGGGCGGTGGCCGAGCTGAGCGACGCGCTCGCACCCGGCAGCCTGCTCGTCCTCACGCACGCCTCGTACGAGGGGATCCCCCTGCCCGCCGAGCGGGCCGGGGGCGCGGTGGACGTGTACAAGGACATCCGCAATCCGCTGATCATGCGCTCGCGCGACGAGATCGCGCGGTTCTTCGAGGGGTACGACATGGTGGAACCCGGGCTGGTGCCGATGCCGCGCTGGCGGCCGGAGGGGGCGCCGGAGGACGAGGACCCGTACGCGTTCTCCGGGTTCGCCGGCGTGGGGCGTACGGCGTGACGGCACAGCCGGGCGGGCCGGAGGACAGACTGCGACGGTTCGCGACGATCTGGAGCCGGGCGGTCTTCCCGGTGACCTCGACGTCGTCGACCCGGCCCGAGTTCGAGGAGCAGCTGCTGCCGCTGGCCCGCAGGCTGTGCGGAGTGCTGCGGGCCCGGAGCTTCGACGCCGACGAGGCCAAAGCGGTCGGCGCCGCGCTCGTCGACGCCCACTGCACCGACCCCGAGGCGCTCGCCCGGACCCTGGACTGCGTGGACGCCTACCTGGTGCTCTACTGCGGCGAGGACGGCGACCCCGAGGACCTGCGGGCCCGTTCGGCCAGGCTCCAGCACGCCATGGCGGCCGGGTTCGCCGGGGCGCTGCGCGCCCGGACCCTGGCCGAACAGGAGGCCATCGCCCAGGCCGCGCTGAAGGCGCAGGGCGTGGTGGCCGAGGCCCTGCACGCCAGCGAGGCCCGCTTCCGCGCGGTCTTCGAGGGGGCCGCCATAGGCATCGGCATCGCCGACCTGGAAGGCAACGTCCTCCAGGTCAACGATGCGCTGATGCGCATGTTCGGCATCACCGACCGGACGATGCGCGGCCGAAAGGTCCGGGAGTGGTCGCACCCCGACGACGCGCCCCAGACCTGGCGGCTCTACGACGAGCTGGTGCGCGGCGAGCGCGAGCACTACCACGTGGAGAAGGCCTTCTACCGGCCCGACGGCACCGTGCTGTGGACCAACCTCACCGTCTCCCTCCTGCGCGACGCCGACGGCGCCCCGCAGTACCAGCTCGCGCTGATGGAGGACACCACCGAGCGCCGGCTGCTCAACCTGCGGCTGCGCTACGAGGCCACGCACGACGCGCTGACCGGCCTGCCCAACCGCAGCTTCTTCTTCGAACGCCTGGAGAAGGCCCTGAACGCGGGTCCCGGACAGCGCTTCGGCCTGTGCTACCTCGACCTCGACGGCTTCAAGGCCGTCAACGACAGCCTCGGCCACGCGGCCGGCGACCGCCTCCTCGTGGAAGTGGCGGACCGGCTCCAGGCCTGTGCCACCGCGCCCGGCGAGATGGTCGCCCGGCTAGGCGGCGACGAGTTCGTGGCGCTGACCACCGGCCCCGACACCCGGCACGAGGTCGACGAACTCGCCGGGCGCATCATGAACGCGCTGCTCGCCCCGGTCAGCGTCGACGGCCGCGAACTGACCGTGCGCGGCAGCATCGGCGTCGTCGAGGGTCCGGCGGGCGAGCGCAGCCCCGCGGAGGTGCTGCGCAGCGCCGACATCACCATGTACCGGGCCAAGTCGGCGGGCGGCAACCGCTTCGAGCTGGCCGACCCGGAGGCCGACGCCCGGGTCATCACCCGCCACGGTCTGACGACCGCACTGCCCGCGGCCCTGGAACGCGGTGAGTTCTTCATCGAGTACCAGCCGCTGGTCCACCTCGGCGACGGCAGCGTGCGCGGCGCCGAGGCACTGGTGCGCTGGCTGCACCCGCAGCACGGCGTGCTCGGCCCGGACCGCTTCATCCCCCTCGCCGAGCACACGGGGCTGATCGTGCCGCTCGGCCGCTGGGTC
Organism: Streptomyces mutabilis; assembly: GCF_046628145.1. Taxonomy (NCBI): domain Bacteria; kingdom Bacillati; phylum Actinomycetota; class Actinomycetes; order Kitasatosporales; family Streptomycetaceae; genus Streptomyces; species Streptomyces mutabilis. Next base: position 6,989,341 of record NZ_CP176874.1, read on the forward strand.
CTGGAACAGTCCGTGCGGCAGGCCCGCGACTGGCGGGAGCGCAACGGCGGTACGACCACGGCCGGGCCGCTGCGCATCAACGTCAACCTCTCGCCCTGCCAGCTCACCCACCCCGGCCTGGTCCAGGACACCGTCGACATCCTGGAGCGGACGGGCATCGCCCCCGACGCGCTGTGCCTGGAGGTGACGGAGTCGGCCCTCATCGGCGCCGACGACGACCTCCTGAAGCCGCTGCGCCGGCTGGCCGAGCTGGGCGTGGACATCGCCCTCGACGACTTCGGCACCGGCTACTCCAACCTCGCCAACCTGCGCCGGCTCCCGGTGAGCGTCCTCAAGCTGGACCGCTCCTTCACCCAGAGCATGCAGCAGTTCCCGGCCGACCCCGTCGACCTCAAGATCGTCGAAGGCATCGTCGCCCTGGCCCACAGCCTCGACCTCACGGTCACCGTGGAGGGCGTGGAGACCGGCGCCCAGGCCGAGCAACTGCGCATACTCGGCTGCGACACCGCCCAGGGCTGGTACTACGCCCGCCCGGGGCCACCGGAGCGGCTGCACGACTTGACGCTGGTGGACGCAGCGGGCCTCTAGGGGCGCGGGGCTGTTTCGATGAGCGGCTCCGCCGCGTAGGCGCGGCCGGCCACGGCGAATCCGCACCCCCGGACGGCGCTGATCTGCAACGGCGTCACCGGGGCTGTGCGCCGAAGGCGCCGCTACCGCTCCAACAGCATCCGCTGCAACTCCCGAGCCGCCCGGGGCGGAGCCACATCGCTGCGGTGCGCCAGCGCGATGGTCCGGTGCAGCCCGGGACGGGCCAACGGAGTGACCCGCAGCCCGCGTCCGGAGCGCGCCGCCACCATCCGCGGCACCACCGCCATCCCCAGCCCCGCCCGCACGAACCCGAGCACCGCGTCCATCTCCCCGCCCTCCACGGCGAAGTCCGGCTCGAAGCCCTCCGCGCGGCAGGCCGCCACCGTCAGCTCCCGCAGGTCGTAGCCGTGCCGGAACATCACCAGACGCTCGCCCTCCAGGTCGGCGATGCGTACGGCGCGCCGCCCGTCGCCCGGCCGGGGCGCCTCCGGGGACGACACCACCACCAGGTCCTCCCGCAGCAGCTCCACCGTCGTCAGGGCAGGTGACGCGGTGGGCAGCGGAAGCACCACCAGCGCCAGGTCCAGCGCGCCCCGCGCCAGCTCCCGCACCAGATCGTGCGAGCCGCCCTCCTCGATCATGAGCCGGATGCCGGGGTACCGGTCGTGGAAGGCGCGCAGCACGTCCGGCAGCAGCCCGGTGCACAGGCTCGGCGTGGCTCCCAGCCGTACCCGCCCGCGCCGCAGCTGGACCAGCTCCAGCACCTCGTGCCGGGCGGTGTCCGCGTCGGCGAGGATGCGCCGGGCCAGCGGGAGCAGGGCCTCCCCGGCATCGGTGAGGGTGATGTTGCCGCGTGCGCGCTGGAACAGATCCGCGCCCAGCTCCCGCTCCAGCACCTTGATCTGCTGGGACAACGACGGCTGGGCCACGTGCACCGTCTCGGCGGCCCGGGTGAAGTGCCGGGTCTCGGCGACCGCGACGAAGTACTGGAGCTGCTGCAACTGCATGCGACCACCTTACGTCTGCGATAGCCACAGCCTATGGAAACGAGGCGGACCATGTCTTGGACCGATGGCACCTCGCCCCCGTAGCGTCTTGTGACATGGCTCTGGCAACGCGGACGGACCGACGGCCGTCCATGGCGCGCACCGTGTGGGACTCGACCGTCGGCAAGAAGACAGTGATGGCGGTCAGCGGTCTCGTCATGCTGCTCTACCTGGTCGCCCACATGATCGGGAACCTGAAGATCTTCTTCGGGACCAGCGAGTTCAACGGGTACGCCCACTGGCTGCGCACGGTCGGCGAGCCGTTCATGCACTACGAGTGGACGCTGTGGCTGGTCCGCGTGGTGCTGGTCGTCGCCGTCGTCGCCCACGCCGTGTCCGCGTACCAGCTCAGCCGCCGCGACATCAAGGCGCGGCCCAGCAAGTACGTGCACAAGAAGAAGCGGGCCAGTTACGCGACCCGCACCATGCGCTGGGGCGGGATCATCCTCGGCCTCTTCATCGTCTGGCACATCCTGGACCTGACCACCGGCACCGTGCACTCCGGCGGCTTCGAGACGGGCAAGCCCTACCAGAACGTCGTGGACACCTTCTCCACCTGGTACGGCAACGTCATCTACATCGTCGCCGTGCTCGCCGTCGGCATGCACGTCCGGCACGGCTTCTGGTCCGCCGCCCAGACCCTCGGCGCCGGCAGCCGCACCCGCGACCGCGCCCTGAAGACCGTCGCGAACGTCCTCGCGCTGCTGCTCACGGTGGGCTTCGTCGCCGTACCCGTGGGCGTCATGACCGGAGTGGTGAGCTGACATGACAACCTATGCCGACTACACGACCGGAGAGCCGGTCGCCGACACCAAGGCCCCCGCCGGGCCGGTCAACGAGCGCTGGGACACGCGCCGTTTCGAGGCGAAGCTGGTCAACCCCGCCAACCGGCGCAAGCAGACCGTCATCGTCGTCGGTACCGGCCTCGCGGGCGGCTCCGCGGGCGCGACCCTCGCCGAACAGGGCTACCGCGTCGTCCAGTTCTGCTACCAGGACTCCCCGCGCCGGGCCCACTCCATCGCCGCGCAGGGCGGCATCAACGCCGCGAAGAACTACCGCAACGACGGCGACTCGATCCACCGGCTGTTCTACGACACGGTCAAGGGCGGCGACTTCCGCTCCCGCGAGTCCAACGTGCACCGCCTCGCGCAGATCTCGGTCGAGATCATCGACCAGTGCGTGGCGCAGGGCGTGCCGTTCGCCCGGGAGTACGGCGGCCTGCTCGACACCCGCTCCTTCGGCGGCGTCCAGGTCTCCCGCACGTTCTACGCCCGGGGCCAGACGGGGCAGCAGCTGCTGCTCGGCGCCTACCAGGCGCTCAGCAGGCAGATCGCGGCCGGCAACATCGAGATGCACCCGCGCACCGAGATGCTCGACCTGATCGTCGTCGACGGGCGGGCGCGCGGCATCGTCGCCCGGGACCTGATCACCGGGAAGATCGACACGTACTTCGCGGACGCGGTCGTCCTGGCGAGCGGTGGTTACGGCAACGTCTTCTACCTGTCGACCAACGCCATGAACTCCAACGCGACCGCCGTGTGGCGGGCGCACCGGCGCGGCGCGTACTTCGCCAACCCCTGCTTCACGCAGATCCACCCCACCTGCATCCCGCGCACCGGCGACCACCAGTCCAAGCTGACGCTGATGAGCGAGTCGCTGCGCAACGACGGCCGGATCTGGGTGCCGAAGGCCAAGGGCGACGACCGGCCGCCGAACAAGATCCCCGAGGACGAGCGCGACTACTACCTGGAGCGCATCTACCCGTCCTTCGGCAACCTCGTCCCCCGCGACATCGCCTCCCGCGCCGCCAAGAACGTCTGCGACGAGGGCAGGGGAGTGGGACCGGGCGGCCAGGGCGTGTACCTGGACTTCGCCGACGCGATCAAGCGCATGGGCCGGGCGGCGGTCGAGGCCAAGTACGGCAACCTCTTCGACATGTACCAGCGGATCACCGACGAGGACCCGTACAAGGTACCGATGCGGATCTACCCCGCCGTGCACTACACGATGGGCGGTCTGTGGGTCGACTACGACCTCCAGACCACGATCCCGGGCCTGTTCGCCATCGGCGAGGCCAACTTCTCCGACCACGGTGCCAACCGGCTGGGCGCCTCCGCGCTGATGCAGGGCCTGGCCGACGGCTACTTCGTCCTGCCGGCCACCATCAACGACTACCTCGCCCGCAACCCCCACAAGGACGAGGTCGACGACGGCCACCCGGTGGTGCAGGAGGTGCTGGCCGAGACCGAGGACCGGCTCAACCTGCTCCTGTCCGTGGACGGCGACCGCACCCCGGACTCCTTCCACCGCGAACTCGGCGAGCTGATGTGGGAGTTCTGCGGCATGGCGCGCACCGACTCCGGACTGCGCAAGGCGCTGGAGCGCATCCCGCAGATCCGCGAGGAGTTCTGGCGGCGCATCAAGGTCCCGGGCACCGGCGAGGAGTTCAACCAGTCGCTGGAGAAGGCCAACCGCATCGTCGACTACCTGGAGCTCGCCGAGCTGATGTGCCTCGACGCGCTGCACCGCGCCGAGTCCTGCGGCGGCCACTTCCGCGAGGAGTCCCAGACCCCCGACGGCGAGGCGGCCCGCAAGGACGACGAGTTCGGCTACGCGGCGGCCTGGGAGTTCACCGGCACCGGCGAGGCCCCCACCCTGCACAAGGAAGACCTGGTCTTCGAGTACGTCCACCCCACCCAGCGGAGCTACGCATGAAGCTCACCCTGCGCGTCTGGCGGCAGAAGAACGCCGACGCCGAAGGCGCCATGTCCACGTACGAGGTGGACGGCATCTCGCCCGACATGTCCTTCCTGGAGATGCTCGACACCCTCAACGAGGAACTCATCCTCGAGGGTGAGGAGCCGGTCGCCTTCGACCACGACTGCCGCGAGGGCATCTGCGGCGCCTGCTCCCTGGTCATCAACGGCGACGCCCACGGACCCGAGCGCACCACCACCTGCCAGCTGCACATGCGGTCCTTCAAGGACGGCGACACCATCGACGTCGAGCCGTGGCGGGCCGCCGCCTTCCCGGTCGTGAAGGACCTGGTCGTCGACCGGTCGGCCTTCGACCGGATCATCCAGGCCGGCGGCTACATCACCGCGCCGACCGGTGCCGCCCCCGAGGCCCACGCCACACCGGTGCCCAAGCCGGACGCCGACTTCGCATTCGAGCACGCCGAGTGCATCGGCTGCGGCGCGTGTGTCGCCGCCTGCCCGAACGGCGCGGCGATGCTCTTCACGTCCGCGAAGGTCAACCACCTGAACGTGCTGCCGCAGGGCGCGCCCGAGCGGGAGACGCGGGTGCTGGACATGGTGGCGCAGATGGACGACGAGGGCTTCGGCGGCTGCACGCTGACCGGCGAGTGCGCGACCGCTTGCCCGAAGGGCATTCCACTGATGTCCATCACCGGCATGAACAAGGAATGGCTGCGTGCCACCCGGAAGGCGGCGAAGCGCTAGCACGACCGAGTACGACCGAACGTTCGCCGGAGGTGCGGACGGGCGGGGCCGGGAGAGGTGCTCCTCCCGGCCCCGTCTCGCTTGCGCGCCCGGCATTCAGCAAGCGCACACCCGCTCTCCCGGCACTGGTCACGCGCAGTACAGCCGGCATCGGAAGAACTGTGGCGGACCCGCCCCGCGGCCCACGGCCCCGCCCCGCGACCAGGAGAGCACCCATGACCGGCGTACTGACCGCTGACCGCCCCCCGAAGCCCGCAGCGCCCCACCGCTACACCGTCGCCCTCGCCCGGGACGAGGAGGACGTGCGGGCCGCGCAGCGGCTGCGGCACGACGTCTTCGCCGGGGAGATGGGCGCCCTGCTGTCGAGCCCGCAGCCCGGACACGACATCGATCCCTTCGACGCGTACTGCGACCACCTGCTGGTGCGCGAGGAGACGACCGGGCAGGTCGTCGGCACCTACCGGCTGCTGCCGCCCGAGCGTGCCGCCATCGCCGGACGGCTCTACGCGGAGTCCGAGTTCGACCTCACGGCGCTGGACGCCATCCGGCCCGGCCTGGTCGAGGTCGGCCGCTCCTGCGTGCACCCCGACCACCGCGACGGTGCCGTCGTCGGGCTCATCTGGGCCGGCATAGCCCGCTACATGACCGAACGCGGTCACGAGTGGCTGGCCGGCTGCTGCTCCGTCCCGCTCGCCGACGGCGGCGCCCTCGCCGCCGGCACCTGGGACCGGGTCCGGGCCAAGCACCTGGCGCCCGAGGAGTACCGGGTGCGGCCGCTGCTCCCCTGGGTCCCGCGCGCCTCGGCGCCCGTCGGCCGCAGCGAACTGCCGGCCCTGCTGCGCGGCTACCTCCGCCTCGGCGCCTGGGTCTGCGGCGAGCCCGCCCACGACGTGGACTTCGGCGTCGCCGACCTGTACGTGCTGCTGCCGATGAACCGGGTCGACCCGCGCTACCTGCGGCACTTCCTCTCGCTCGCCCCGGCCTGATGAGCGCCTGGCTGCCCAGCGCGCCCTGCACACCGGGGACGTGCGTGGAGCCGTCCACGGCCGCGAGGGCCCTGCCGCGCGCCGTCCTGCGGCTCACGGCGGTCGCCGTGCTGCTCCTCGCCGGCGTCGCGGTCGTCCTCACGCCGCTGCGCACCCGCGTCCCGGCCGTCCTGGTGCGGTTCTGGTGCCGCTGGATCGTGCGGGCCGCCGGTGTCCGGGTCCGTTTCACGGGTGCCGCCCCGCCCGAGGGCGGACTGCTCCTCGTCGCCAACCACGTCTCCTGGCTCGACGTCCCGCTGCTCGCCGCCGTGCGCCCCGCCCGGATGCTGGCCAAGAGCGAGGTCGGGTGCTGGCCGGTGGCGGGACCGCTGGCCGCGCGCTCGGGCGTGCTGTTCATCGAACGGGACCGGCTGCGGGCGCTGCCCGACACGGTCGCCGTGATCGCGCGGGCACTGCGCGCGGGCGCCGCGGTAGCCGTCTTCCCCGAAGGCAGCACTTGGTGCGGACGCGCCCGGGGCCGCTTCCGCCGGGCCGTCTTCCAGGCCGCGCTGGACGCCGGGGTGCCGGTCCAGCCGGTCCGCATCCGCTACCTGAGCGGGGAACGGGCGGTGGGCACGGCCGCCGCGTTCGTGGGCGAGGACACCCTGCTCGCCTCCCTGTGGCGGGTCGCGTCGGCCCGGGGGCTGACCGCCGAGGTGGAGGTGCGCCCCGCGATCCCGCCGGGCCGGCACCACGACCGCCGCTCCCTCGCCCGGGCCGCGGAGCCGCCGGGCCGGGTGGCGTCGGCGGTCCGGCACGGCCACTCCGGGAAAGCACATTCGAAAAGTATGCGCACTTTGTGACGTATGTTCCGTTTTCATACGGCTGATGCGGACATCCGGGAGGCAGGCACTCCGGAAGGAGGGTGATGCCAGATGATCACCCGTGAAGAGATCGCCAACGTCTTGGACCATCCGGTCTACGACGGGGACGGCAACAAGATCGGCGACGCCAAGCACGTCTTCTTCGACGACATGACGGGGCGCCCCGAATGGGTGAGCGTCAAGACGGGGATGTTCGGCTCCAACGAGTCCTTCATCCCCATCCGTGACGCCGCGGTGGTGCAGGACCACCTCGAGGTCCCCTACCGCAAGGACCAGGTCAAGGACGCACCCAATGTCGACGTCGACGCGGGCGGCCATCTGTCCGAGTCGGAGGAGCACCGGCTCTACGACTACTACGGCATCAACTGGGACAGCGTGCTCTCGGAGGCCGAGCGCACCGACGACGGCCGCTTCGCCGCCGGCCCGGGACCGGCGGGCACCGCCCAGGCGGCGGGAGCCGCGGGTGCGGCCGGCACGGCCGGCACCGCCGGCACGGCGGGCGGCACGGCCGGCCGTCGGGAGGGCGCGGACCGCACCGGCATGCGCGGCGACGAGGCCATGACCCGCTCCGAGGAGCAGATGCACGTCGGCGTCGAGCGGCGTGAGTCCGGCCGGGCCAGGCTGCGCAAGTACGTGGTCACGGAGGAGGTCCAGCAGACCGTTCCGGTGAGCCACGAGGAAGTCCGGGTGGAGCGCGAGCCGATCACGGACGCCAACCGTGGTGACGCCCTGGCCGGCCCGGAGATCAGTGAGGCCGAGCACGAGGTCACGCTGCACGAGGAACGCCCCGTCGTGGAGACGGAGACGGTTCCGGTGGAGCGCGTCCGGATGACCACCGAGGAGCACACCGAGGACGAGGTCGTGCGCGGTCAGGTGCGCAAGGAGCGGATCGAGGCCGAGACCGAGCGATTCACCGACGACGAGACGCGGCGGGGCCGCGAGTAGTCGTACCGGCCCCTCACCGCCCGGCGGGGCGCCGGTGGACCGCCTTCACCGGCGCCCCCCGCCGTGCAGCGCCTCGGCCAGGTACGGCGCCGTGGCGCTGCCCGCCGCCCGCGCCACGTCGGCCGGCGCTCCCGCGGCGACGATCCGGCCGCCCGAGTCGCCGCCGCCCGGCCCCAGGTCGATCACGTGGTCGGCGCCCGCCACCACGGTCATGTCGTGCTCGACGACGACCACGGTGTGCCCGGCGTCCACCAGCCCGTGCAACTGGCGCATCAGCACCTCGACGTCGGCCGGGTGCAGCCCGGTCGTCGGCTCGTCGAGCAGGTACAGCGTGTGGCCGCGCCGCCCCCGCTGGAGTTCGCTCGCCAGCTTGATGCGCTGCGCCTCCCCGCCGGACAGTTCGGTGGCCGGCTGGCCGAGCCGCAGATAGCCGAGCCCCACGTCGAGCAGCGCGGCCAGGCTGCGGGCCACCGCCGGAGTGTCCGCGAAGAAGTCCGCCGCGCCCTCCACCGTCAGGTCCAGCACCTCGGCGATGTTCCGTCCCCGGTACGTCACTTCGAGCGTCCCCGGGTTGTAGCGCGCGCCGCCGCAGTCCGGGCACGGCGCGTACGTGCTCGGCAGGAACAGCAGCTCCACGCTGACGAAACCCTCGCCCTGGCAGGTCTCGCAGCGCCCTCCGGACACGTTGAAGGAAAAGCGGCCCACGCCGTAACCCCGCTCCCGCGCCTGGTCGGTGGCCGCGAAGACCTTGCGCACCACGTCGAACAGGCCGGTGTACGTGGCCAGGTTGGAGCGCGGGGTGCGTCCGATCGGCCGCTGGTCGACGGAGACCAGCCGGCCCACTCCCGGCAGGTCCTCGGTGATCCCGCCGATGAGCGTCGACTTCCCGGAGCCGGACACGCCCGTCACCGCGGTGAGCGCGCCCAGCGGGAACCGGGCGGTCACCTCGCGCAGGTTGTGCCGGGTGACCGGACCGACCGTCACTGAGCCCCGCGGCGTGCGCGGCGCACGGGCGGGTGCGGGGGAGCGGTCGAAGAGATGACGGGCCGTCGCGGACCGGCCGACCCCGGCCAGCCCGTCGACCGGACCGCTGTACAGCACCCGCCCGCCGTGCTCGCCCGCCCGCGGACCGACGTCCACGATCCAGTCCGCGCCGCGCATCACGCCGAGGTGGTGCTCCACCACGAACACCGAGTTGCCCGCCGCCTTCAGCCGCCCCAGCACCGTCAGCAGCGCCTCGGTGTCCGCCGGGTGCAGCCCCGCCGACGGCTCGTCCAGGACGTAGACGACACCGAACAGGCCGGAGCGCAGCTGCGTCGCCAGCCGCAGCCGTTGCAGCTCGCCCGCCGACAGCGTGGGCGTCGCGCGGTCCAGGCTCAGATAACCGAGGCCCAGCTCGACGACCGGCGCGATGCGGGAGGTGAGCACCCGGGCCGTCTCGCCGTCCGTCGGCAGCGCCTCGGCGAGTTCGGTGAGCGGCAGTGCGGCCAGCTCGGCGATGGTGCGCCCGCCGACGGTCACCGCCAGCGCCTCGGGCCGCAGCCGGCCGCCGCCGCAGACCGGGCAGGGCGCACTGGTGAGGAACCGTTCCGCCTTTGCCCGCAGCGTGGCGCTCTTCGTGTCCGAGAAGGTCTTCATCACATACCGCCGGGCGCTCGTGTACGTGCCCTGGTACGGCCGCTGGATGCGACCCGCGTCCCGCACCGGATGCACCGTGAGCACCGGCTGTTCGTCCGTGAACAGGATCCACTCCCGCTGCTCGGCCGGCAGCTCGCGCCACGGCCGGTCCACGTCGTACCCGAGCGCGTCGAGGACGTCCCGCAGGTTCTTGCCCTGCCAGGCGCCCGGCCACGCGGCGATCGCGCCGTCCCGGATCGACAGCGACGGGTCCGGGACCAGCAGTTCCTCGGTGGTGCGGTGCACCCGCCCGAGGCCGTGGCACTCCGGGCACGCCCCGGCCGCCGTGTTCGGCGAGAAGGCGTCGGAGTCGAGCCGGGGCGCGCCCGGCGGGTAGTCACCCACGCGGGAGAACAGCATCCGCAGGGAGTTGGAGAGGTTGGTGACCGTGCCGACCGAGGAGCGGGAGGACGGGGCCGTACGGCGCTGCTGCAACGACACGGCGGGCGGGAGCCCCGTGATCTCGCCGACCTTCGGGGCGCCGACCTGATGGATCAGCCGGCGCGCGTACGGCGCGACCGACTCGAAGTAGCGCCGCTGCGCCTCCGCGTACACCGTCCCGAACGCGAGCGACGACTTGCCCGAACCCGAGACGCCGGTGAACACGGCGACCACGTCCCGTGGGATGTCCACGTCCACACCCTTGAGGTTGTGCTCACGGGCGTCGCGCACCCGGACGTACGGGTCGTGGGGGCTGTGCATCGCGGGGAACTCCGTACCGTCTGCGGCCCCGGGCGGGGCCCGGGGAGGGGGGACAAACCCCGCGATTCTACGCCGGTACGGCCACCGGCTCCGCGCCGGTGACGCGGGCGAGCCGCCGGTAGGAGTCCAGCAGGGCCTCGCGGTCGTACGTGCTCGTGGTCACCAGCACCTCCTGCGCGCCCGTGTCCTCGACGAGCGACTCCAGCTCTTCGGCGACCTGATCCTCGGTGCCGGCGAGATGACCGGCGAGACCGGACTCGTACAGGTCGCGTTCCTTGGCCGTCATCGTCCGGGCCCGGGCCTCCTCGGCCGGGGGCAGGGGCGGGAAGGAGCCGCGGGTTCGGGCCTGCGCCATGGACCAGGCCTCAGGGACCAGGAGCCGCCGGGCCGCCTCGGGACTGTCGGCCACGGCGATCGTGCCGGACACGACGACGTACGGCTCCCGGCTCCACTCGGAGGGGCGGAACGCGGCGCGGTAGCGGTCGATGCCGCGCAGCATGCGGTCGCGGTCGCGCAGGTCCCCGATGACCATCGGCAGCCCCGCCCGGGCCGCGACGGCCGCGCCCTCGCCCATCGCCAGCACGAACGGCGGCACGGTCAGCCCCTCCGCCGGGCGGGCGTGCACACCGGTCGGGGAGGTGCCCCGGAACCAGCCGAGCAGCTCGGCCAGTTGGGCGTCGAAGTCGTCGGCGTCGTCCTTGCCCCGGCCCAGTGCCCTGCGCACGCCGTCGGTGAAGCCCACCGAGCGGCCCAACCCCATGTCGATCCGTCCGGGGAACAGCGACTCCAGCACACCGAACTGCTCGGCGACGACCAGCGGCCGGTGGTTGGGCAGCATCACGCCGCCGGTGCCTACCCGGATGGCGCGCGTGGCGCCGGCGACCGCGGCGGCCAGCACGGTCGGCGCCGAGCCCGCCACCCCGGGCACCCCGTGGTGCTCCGCCACCCAGAACCGGTGGTAGCCCAGCCGCTCCGCCTCCCGCGCCAGCTCCACGGTGTCGCGCAGCGCCTCGGCGGCGGTGTGTCCCTCGCGGATGCGGGAACGGTCGAGTACGGAGAAGCGGGTGGACGCGATCACTGAGCTCACACCCGGTTCAACGCCTGGGCGGCGCCAGGATTCCCGCGGCGCGTTCTAGGGTGGGCGGGTGACCCGCAGCGAGAAGCCCTCGGTGGCCGTGTTCGACCTGGACAACACCCTCGCCGACACCGCGCACCGGCAGCGGTACCTGGAGCGCCGGCCCCGTGACTGGGACGCCTTCTTCGCCGCCGCGCCGCACGACCCGCCGCTCGCCGAGGGCATCGCGCTGGTGCGGGAGAGCGCCGAGGAGTGCGAGATCGTCTATCTGACCGGGCGGCCCGAACGCTGCCGGCGCGATACGCTCGACTGGCTGGCCGCGCACGGCCTGCCGGACGGGCCCGTGCACATGCGGGGCAACGCCGACCGGCGGCCCGCCCGGCGCACCAAGCTGGAGATCCTCCGGCGGCTCGCCCGGACCCGCGAGGTCAGGGTCCTGGTGGACGACGACGAACTGGTCTGCGACGACGCCGAACGGGCCGGGTTCGCCGTGGTGCGGGCCCGCTGGGCGGCCCGGTCGGCCGAGCTGCGGGTGGCGCAGGAGCGGGAGGGCCGCACCTGACCGCCCGGGGCCTCGCCGGTGTCAGTCCGTCTCCTCCAGGCGGAAGCCGAGCTTCAGGCCGACCTGCCAGTGCGCGATCTCGCCCTCCTCGATCTGGCCGCGCACCTGGGTCACCTCGAACCAGTCCAGATTGCGCAGGGTCTGCGAGGCACGGGTGATGCCGTTGCGGATGGCCTGGTCGACGCCGTCGGGCGAGGTGCCGACGATCTCGGTGACCCGGTAGGTGTGGTTCGACATGCGGGTGCTCCCTTCCGCGGGCGGCGGTGTGCCGTGTCATTCCACCGTGCCCCAAGCCGCGACGTGGCGCGAGGCGTCGAGAACCGGCGGAGCAACCGACCGTCACCCCTTGACCTCGGCATTGGTCCATACCAAAATTCCAGACACCCGTTCGAGCCTCGGGCTCGTCCCCCCACGTCGGGTCTCCCCTCGCGTGCGCCGGACATCCCCGTCCGCGTGCGCCCCCTGTCCGTCAGACAGAAGGACCCTCCGTGAGTCGTCGTCTCCTCGCCCTCGTCTGTGTGTCCGCCTCCCTCGCCAGTGGCTGCGGCCTGATGTCCGAGGACGGCGCGGGCGAGCGGCGCACCGTCACCGTCTGGCTGATGAAGGACAGCGCCTCCCAGGACTTCCTGAAGCGGTTCACCGAGGGATTCGAGCGGGAACACCCCGACCTCGACCTCGACATCCGGATCCAGGAGTGGACCGGGATCGGCGACAAGGTGCAGACGGCCCTGAAGGCCGACGGCACCGACGGGCCCGACGTCATCGAGGTGGGCAACACGCAGGTCCCGCAGTACGCCGAGGGCGGCCGGCTCCAGGATCTGACGCTGGAGTCGATGCGGGACTGGGGCATGGAGGACTGGCTGCCGGGCCTCGCCGAACCGGGGCAGTGGATGTCCCAGCAGTACGGCATCCCCTGGTACGCCGCCAACCGCGTGGTCATCTACCGCACGGACCTCTTCGAGCAGGCCGGGATCACCGAGCCGCCCCGCACCCGCGAGGAGTGGCTCACCGCCACCGAGAAGCTCGACTCGGGCGGTGACCAGGGCATCTACCTGGCCGGACAGGACTGGTACACGCTCTCCGGCTTCATCTGGGACGAGGGCGGCGAACTGGCCGAGGAGGAAGGCGGCACCTGGAAGGGCGCCCTGGACTCCGAGGCCGCCCTGCGCGGGATGGACTTCTACCGCGAGCTGCAGGCCCTGGGCGACGGACCGGTCGACGCCGACGAGGAACACCCGCCGCAGTCCGGGGTGTTCGCGAAGGAGCGCGTCGCACAGATCGTCGCGGTGCCGGGACTCGCCCGGTCCATCGTCCGCGAGAACCCCGAACTCGAGGGCAGACTGGGCTTCTTCCCGGTGCCCGGCAAGACCGCCGACAAGCCCGGCGCCGTCTTCACCGGCGGCTCCGACCTCGTCGTACCGAAGAACACCGACGAGCACGACGGCGCCCTCGCCGTCGTCGAGGCGCTGGTCGGCAGCAAGTGGAACACCGACCTGGCCCGCACCATGAACTACGTCCCGAACAAGAAGTCCCTCGCCGACGCCGTCGCGGGCGAGGAGGGGGTCGCCGCCATGGCGGCCGGTGCCGCACAGGGCCGGGCGACCCCCGGTACGCCCCGGTGGGGCGCGGTGGAGGCGGACAACCCGATCAAGGAGTACATGACGAAGGTGCTCACCGGGGGCGACGCGGAGTCGGAGGCCCGAAAGGCCTCCGACCGCATCACCGGGCTGCTGGACCTGGACGCCTGACCCGCGCCCCGCGGGTCAGCGCACCACGCTCAGCGACAGCGCGAACCGGTCCCCGCCGTCCGTCCACCAGTGGGTCAGCTCCAGCCCGGCCCCCGCCAGTTCGGCGCGCACGCCGTCCCGCCGGAACTTCGCGGACACCTCGGTGCGCAGCTCCTCCCCGGCCGCGAAGTCCACGACCAGGTCGAGCGCCTGGATCTTGACCGTCTGCGCGGTGCGCGAGCGCAGCCGCATCTCGATCCACTCCCGTTCCGCGTTCCACAGCGCCACGTGCTCGAAGGCGGCGGGCGCGAAGTCGGCCACCAGCTCCCGGTTGATCACGGACAGCACGTTCTTGTTGAACGCGGCCGTGACCCCGGCCGCGTCGTCGTACGCCCGGACCAGCACCTGTTCGTCCTTGACCAGGTCCGTGCCCAGCAGCAGGGCGTCGCCGGGGGAGAGCAGGGCACGGACGGCGGCCAGGAACGCGGCCCGCTCGTCGGGCAGCAGGTTGCCGATCGTGCCGCCGAGGAACGCCACCAGCCTGGGGCCCGGCGTGTCGGGCAGCACCAGCCCCGCGGTGAAGTCGGCGATCAGGGCGTGCACCTGGAGGTCCGGCCGCTCGGCGACGAGCGCCCGGCCGGCCTGGGTGAGGGCGCTCTCGCTGACGTCGACCGGCACGTAGCCGCGCAGTCCGGTCAGCGCGTCGAGCAGGAACCGCGTCTTCTCCGAGGAACCCGAGCCCAGCTCCACCAGGGTGCGGGCGCCGGTCGCCGCGGCGATCTCGCCGGCCCGGTCGACGAGGATCTCCCGCTCGGCCCGGGTCGGGTAGTACTCGTCCAGCGCGGTGATCTCCTCGAACAGCTCGCTGCCGCGCGCGTCGTAGAACCACTTCGGCGGCAGCCACTTCGGCGTGCTCGTCAGCCCGGCCAGGACGTCGTCGCGCAGGGCGGCGTCCGCGGCGTCCTCGGGCAGCGTGCGGGTGAGGCGGAACGGGCTCACGTGCGGGGCTCCTTCGGGGAGGCGAAAGCGTCTGCGAGGGCGTCGCCGCCCGGGTCCTTCAGCGGGGTGAGCAGCACGTCGGTGCCGCTCGCCGCGAGCAGGGTGCGGTCGGGGACCTCCCGCCAGTGCGGGTCGTCGTCGTACGGCTCCGAGGCGACGACCGTGCCGCCGCCGGGCCGCGTCAGGTACCACAGGGTGTCGCCCCAGGTGGTGGCCGTGACGCCGGCGCCGTCGGTCAGCAGCAGGTTGAGGCGGGAGGCGGGGGCCGCCGCGGCGACCTCCGTCACCGTCTCGGCGAGCGCCCTGCCCGGGTCGTCCCCGGCCCGCAGCCGGGCCAGCACCAGCGCCCACACCAGCGCCGAGTCGTTGCGGGCCTCCAGCGCCAGCAGGTCCTCGGGCGGCAGCGTCCCGGCCACCCGGGCCAGCGACCCCGGCCAGCCCGCCACCGCACCGTTGTGACTGAACAGCCAGGCCCCCGAGGCGAACGGGGCGGCGGCGGCCTCCGCGTCGGCACCCGAGAGCGTGGCGTCCCGCACGGCGGCCAGCAGCGAGCCGGTCCGCACCACCCGGGCCAGGTCGGCGAAGGACTGGTCCGCCCAGATCGGCCCGGCCCGCCGGTAACGCGCCGGCACGGGGTCGCCCCCGGCGTACCAGCCGACGCCGAACCCGTCGGCGTTGACCGTGCCGTACCGCTGGTGCCGGGGCGCCCAGGACTGGCGGTACAGACCGTGCGGCGGCGCCACCACGAGTCGGCCGATCGGTTCCTGCGGTCCCACGTAAGCCAGGTGACGGCACATCAGGAGCCCTCCGCCGAACGGGCGGTGCGGAACCCGGAGAAGATCTGCCGCCTGATCGGATAGTCCCAGTTGCGGAACGTGCCCCGGCAGGCCACCGCGTCCACGGCGAAGGAACCGCCGCGCAGCACCTTGTAGTCGGGCCCGAAGAACACCTCCGAGTACTCCTTGTACGGGAACGCCCTGAAGCCCGGGTACGGGGCGAAGTCGCTCGACGTCCACTCCCAGACGTCCCCGATCAACTGCCGTACCCCGAGCGGCGACTCACCGGCCGGGTAGCTGCCGGCGGGTGCCGGGCGCAGGTGGCGCTGGCCGAGGTTGGCGTGCTCCGGGCCAGGGTCCGCGTCGCCCCACGGGTAGCGCATGACGCGGTCGCCCGCCGGGTCGTGCCGGGCGGCCTTCTCCCACTCCGCCTCGGTCGGCAGCCGCCGCCCGGCCCAGCGGGCGTACGCGTCGGCCTCGTACCAGCACACGTGCACCACCGGCTCGTCGGCCGGCACCACCTCCGTGACCCCGAAGCGCCGCCGCAGCCACTGTCCGCCGTCCCGGCGCCAGAACAGCGGGGCGGTGATGGAGTGCCGCCGGATGTGGTCCCAGCCCTGCGGTGCCCACCAGCGCGGTTCGTCGTAGCCGCCGTCGTCGATGAACGCCTGGTACGCGCCGTTGGTCACCGGCGTGGTGTCGAGGTGGAAGGGCGCCACCTCGCGCCGGTGCGCGGGGCGTTCGTTGTCCAGGGCCCACGGCTCGGTCGACGTGCCCATCACGAACGGGCCGCCGGGCACCAGGACCTCGGTGGGACCGGTGAACAGCGGCACCGGGTCCGGGTCCGGCGCGGTCAGGGCCGGGGGGCCCTTGCGGAGCTGGTGGGTGATGAGCATGGTCTCGTCGTGCTGCTGCTCGTGCTGGGCGATCATCCCGAAGGCGAAGCCCGCCTCCGTCAGCCGCGTCCCGTGGAACGCGGTGCTCTCCAGCACGTCCAGCGCCCGGCCGCGCACGTCGGCCGCGTACCGGCGGGCCTCGTCGGGCGGGAGCAGCGGCAGCTTGGGCCGCTCGGCGCGCGGATGCTCGAAGGCGTCGTACAGGCTGTCTATCTCGGGGCGTATCGCCTCGTGCCCGGCGACGGCGCGCAGCAGCCACTGCTCCTCCTGGTTGCCGATGTGCGCCAGGTCCCACACCAGCGGGGACATCAGCGGCGACACCTGGGCGGTCAGGTCGGGGCCCTCGACGCAACTGGTCAGCAGGGTGGTGCGGTCGCGGGCGGTGACCAGCGTGGCCAGGGCCCGCTCGCGCAGGGCCTCGGCGTCGGCGGGCGGCCCGGCGGCGGTCCCGGCGGCGGTGTCGGTGTCGGCGGTGGTGACGGTGGCGTTGTCCATGGCGGGTTCGGTCATGGGCGGGTCTCCCTCCCGTGCGGGCCACGGCTCGCGAAGTCCGGCGCGTCCAGCAGGTCGTCGGCGGGGCAGCGGCCCCGCAGGACGTAGCGCTCCAGGTACCCGGCGACGGCATCCGTGATCCCGGTGGTGGCGCCGAGCCGGGGCAGGGCGGCGAGCGCCGCGGTGAAGCAGGTGACGGCGGCCTCGCGCAGCTCCGGATCGGTGAGCGCGTACCGGGCCGCGTCCCGGTAGAGCGGATTGTGCGGGGCGGGCAGCCCGAGCGAGCGCTCGGCGAGGGGCTTCACCGCCCGGTAGGCCGTCTCGGTGGCCTCCTGGTCGTCGAACAGCGCCGCCGTGACGGCGAGCGGCACGATCCAGCCGTCGTCTCCCGGCTGCGCGTCGATCATGCGCAGTTCCAGATGGCCACGCGGTCTGACCGGCGGGAACAGCGTCGTGAGGTGGTAGTCCAGATCCTCCCGCGTGGGCGCTCTCGGCGTCCGCTCGCGGGTCCACTCCCGGAAGGTCATGCCCTCCGGCACGTCCCAGGGACCGCCGTCCCGGCGTACGCACATCACCGGGGCGTCCAGGACGTGCCGGGTCCAGGCACCGCGGGGATCGGAGTCCAGCGGGGGGCCGCCGGCCCGGCCGGTGCCGATCTGCGTCCAGCGCAGCTGACGGGTGGACCGCCAGCCGGTGGGCCGGTCGCGGGCCAGCGGGGAGTTCGCGAACGCGGCCAGCAGGACCGCGCCCAGATGATGGGCCAGCCACCACCGGCGCACGTGCCCGAGGGGGCCGGGCTCCTCGTGCCCGGCGTCCAGGCACACCTGCACGGAGGCGGAGGTGCACATCATGAAGCGCCCGGCGGGGCCGGTGCGGTCGAGGCACGCCTCCATGGCGTCGTAGCGCGGCTGCCGCAGGAAGCGGCGGGGCGTGTGCCAGGGGTCGTGGCCGAGGCCGACGAGGGCGAGGCCGTCCTCGCGCAGGACCGCGCGGACGGCGTCGAGGTCGCCGGAGACGGTGCCGACGCACTCCGTCAGGGAGGCGGCGGGCAGCGAGCTCAGCTCCAGTTGGCCGCCGGGTTCGACGGTCAGCGCGGACCTGAGGGGCACGGTCCGCAGGGCGGCGTAGACCGCTTCGAGCCGTTCGGGCGCCACGGGGAGCCGTGGCGCGTGCATCTCGTGGACGAGCCATTCCACTTCGACGCCGAGGCGCCGGGGCGGGCCGGTCTTGAAGCAGATGCCGTGGACCAGCGCCTCGACCTCTGCTTCGGTGACAGTGGTGCGTGGCCGGACACAGCCACTTACCGCATCGGACATGTCGGGATCCTCCTGAGATTCCACCATGTCGCCGACCCGTTCACAGCGGGCCGGGTCGGCACACTCGTCCCACCCAAGACCCTCGTGGGGCTCCGCACAAGGGTGCATAACGGGACGTTCCAGCTCGGCAACCTTCGCGTCCCGTCCGTTTCCGGGGGCTTTCCCCGTCGTTCCCCGGCCGGGAAACTCCGTTGCACCGCAGCACCAGCATCACCCAGGATCACCGCATGAGCACGACGGGGGAGACCGCGCGGAGCGCGGCCATGGCGTCCACGGGGGTGTCGCCATGAGCGCGCGCCTGCGGGGCATCGCACAGCAGACCGAGCAGGTCGTGACGGCGGGGTACTACCGCGCGTCCGACGGGCGCGAGGTGTCCGTCGCGGCCGCGGTCGCCGAGGCACGCGAGGGCACCCGGATGTACGGGCCGGAGCCCGTGGAGCCGCCCCGGTACACCCCGGCGCGGACGGTCTTCGAGCTGACCGGCGAGAGCAGCCTGGAGGCCGCCCGCCGCCTGGGCGGCGAGGTCGCCGTGCTCAACTTCGCCTCCGCCCGCAACCCGGGCGGCGGCTACCTCAACGGCGCCCGGGCCCAGGAGGAGGCCCTGTGCCGGGCCTCCGCGCTCTACACCTGCCTGTTGCGGGCCCGCGGGTTCTACGACCACCACCGCGCCCACCGCGACCCGTTCTACACGGACCGCGTCATCCACTCGCCGGCCGTCCCCGTCTTCCGTGACGACCGCGGCCACCTGCTCGACGAGCCGTACACGGCCGGATTCCTCACCGCCGCCGCGCCCAACGCGGGCGTGGTGCTCCGCACCGCCCCGGAGCGCGCCGCCGAACTGCCCGCAGCCCTGGCCGCACGCGCCGAGCGGGTGCTGGAGACGGCCACCGTCCACGGGTACCGGCGGCTCGTGCTCGGGGCCTGGGGGTGCGGCGTGTTCCGCAACGACCCCGCGCAGGTCGCGGGCGCCTTCCGGACGCTGCTCGGCCCCGGCGGGCGCTTCTCGGCGGCCTTCGAACGGGTGACGTTCGGCATCCTGGACCGCACGCCGGGCGGCACGGTCCGTCAGGCGTTCGCGCGCGCCTTCCCGGAGGGCGCGGGCCGTCCCGCTCAGGCCCAGCCGTAGCGCTCCCGCAGCCGCTTGCGCACGAGGTCGAACCGCATCCGGTCCAGGGCGCACGCCTCGCGGCGCATTCCGGCGTCGTGGAGACGCAGCACCCGGTCGACGTCCACCCAGGAGTCCCGCCCGGAACGGTCCCACGGCCCGCTCCCGATGGGCACCCACCGGTGCGAGCCCCGGCTCCACTGGAGCGGCTTCGCCGCGCCCCCTGCTGCGCCGTCGTGCCGCCTGCTCGACAACTGCACCGCCAGCACCGTCCCGGCCGCCTCACGGGCGACGACGAGCACCGGCCGGTCCTTGCCCCGCCCGTCGTTCTCCTCGTAGGGCACCCAGGTCCAGACGATCTCGCCGGGATCGGGGTCGCCGTCGTGCGCGGGGGAGTACTCGGTCCGTACCCGGCCCACGTAGCGGGGATCGGCCTCGGTGGTGGCGAAGGGGCCGTACCGGCCGGGAACGGCGTCGTCCGTGGGGTCGATGAAGGAGCTCACGGCCGTACCGTACGGGACGGGGGCGGGCGGACCGCGGGAGGTACGGACCGCGGCCCCGACGCACCCGCGGCCGTACCGGTCGGCGCCGTCGCCGCCCGGGTGGCAGGCTGATCACCGGGCGCCGCACCCCCGGCCCCGGCCACCGGCCGTACGAGCACAGAAAGCCGACGTCATGACCGACCAGCTCACCGTGAGCGTCCTGGGCACCGGCATCATGGGTGCCGCGATGGCCCGCAACCTCGCCCGCGCCGGACACACCGTCCGCGTCTGGAACCGCAGTCCGGACAAGGCCGAGCCGCTGGCCGCCGACGGGGCGCACGTCGCCGGCAGCGCCGAGGAGGCGGTGCGGGGCGCCGACGTCGTCCTCACCATGCTGTACGACGGTCCGGCCGCCCTCGACGTCATGCGGCGGGCCGCACCCGGTCTGCGCCCCGGTACCGCGTGGGTCCAGTCGACCACCGCCGGCGTCGACGCGGTCGCCGACCTGGCGGCCTTCGCCGACGAGCACGGCCTGGTCTTCTTCGACGCGCCGGTGCTGGGCACCCGGCAGCCCGCCGAGGCCGGGCAACTGCTCGTGCTGGCCGCGGGACCCGCCGACGCCCGGGAAGCGGTGACGCCCGTGTTCGACGCCGTCGGCTCCCGCACGGTGTGGACCGGTCAGGACGGTGCCGCCGGCAGCGCCACCCGGCTGAAACTGGTGGCCAACAGCTGGGTCCTGGCCGCCACCAACGCGACGGGCGAGGTCCTGGCGCTCGCCAAGGCACTGGGAGTGGACCCGGACGGCTTCTTCGACGCCATCGCCGGCGGCCCGCTCGACATGGGGTACCTGCGTGCCAAGGCGGCGATGATCCGGGACGGTGCGCTGAGTCCGGCCCAGTTCGCGGTCACCACCGCCGAGAAGGACGCCCGGCTCATCGTCGAGGCCGGCGAGGCGAACGGCGTCCGCCTGGACCTGGCCGCCGCCGGCGCCGGGCGACTGGCGCGCGCCGCGGCGCAGGGGCACGGCGACGAGGACATGGCGGCGGCCTACTTCGCCAGTTTCGAGGAGAAGGCGTCCGACTGAGCGCACCCGGGGTACCGGGTGACCGGAAGAAGCGGAACGCCGACGTAGCCTCGGCACCGACCGAGATCGAAGGAGTCACACCATGTCCAAGCCCCCACTGCCGCCCGAGGCCGTCGAACTGCTGCGCCGCCCCAACCCGTGCGTCATGGCCACCGTCCGCTCGGACGGCGCCCCCGTCTCCACGGCCACCTGGTACCTGTGGGAGGACGACGGCCGGGTCCTGATCAACTTCGACGCCGGCCGGGTGCGCCTGAAGCACGTGCGCCGCGACCCCCGCGTCACCCTCACCGTCCTCGCGGACGACGACTGGTACACGCACGTCACCCTCATCGGCCGCGTCACCGACATCCGCGACGACGAGGACCTCGCCGGCATCGACCGCCTCTCCAGGCAGTACACGGGCAATCCCTACCCGGACCGCGTCCGGCCCCGGGTGAGCGCCTGGGTCGAGGTCGAGCGCTGGCACGGCTGGGGCGCGATGAAGGACAGCGACCAGGCGTCCACCTGAGCGACGGTCCCGACCTCCGGGCCCGCGCCGGCCGGGCCCCGTCCACGGTCGATCGGGCCCGTACGTCACGGACGCGGGTGCGGGGGCGCTCCGTGACGGCGCCTGAGCCCGGCGCGGCGGCTCCGCGACAGCGCCCTGCCGACCACGGACAGCACGCTGGGGCCCGGGATCACGGTGATCAGGAACGACAGCGCCGCGGAGGCGAGCAGACGGTCGGGGTCACCGTCGCGCCATGAAAGCACCGGGCCCGGGCGGCGTTCCACGGGATTTCAAAGGCATCGACAGCTTCGTGGGCCTCGTCTAAGATCCACCGCGCGGCATCGCGTGTCGGTCACCGTCCGGGTGAGGCATGGAGGCGCCGTGGAGATGCCCGTGGAGGCATTGACCGTGTCAGTCGAGTTCAACCACACCATCGTTCTCTCCCGGAACCGGGAGGAGTCCGCCCGCTTCCTCGCCACCGTCCTGGGGCTGGAGGTCGGCGAGCCCGCCGGAATGTTCCTGCCGGTGACGACCGCCAACGGCGTCACCCTCGATTTCGCCACCGTCGACATCGACATCCCCGTGCAGCACTACGCGTTCCTCGTCTCCGAGGACGATTTCGACGCGATCCTCGCCCGGCTCGTCGAGGGCGGCGTCCCCATCCAGGCCGACCCGCACGGCCGGCACCCGCGCCGCATCAACCGCAACGACGGCGGCCGGGGCGTGTACTTCAGCGATCCGTCCGGGCACGGCATGGAGGCCTTCACCCGCCCCTACGGCAGCGACCCGGCCTCACCGCTCAACGGCGTCACGGAGGACGTCCCCGGCGCCCGCTGACCGCCCCGGGAGGCCGGCGGCGCGGTTCGGGCGCCGCCGGTCAGCCGGTTCAGGGCCCGCCGTCCCGGGCGGCGGGCCGGTCCCGCCGGGGCAGCAGCAGGGGAGTCGCCAGCAGGAGGACCCCGGCCAGCGCGATCGCCGTACGCGGCCCCGTGAGACCGGCCAGCAGGCCCCACACCGCGGTCAGCGCCGCGGTCGCCAGCTTGGCGCTGACGGTCCAGGCGGTCAGGGTGCGGGCCACCCGGTCGGCCGGGGTCAGTTCGAGGCGGCGCGTGGCGAGCACCGGGTTGAACACGCCCGCGCAGGCGATCAGCCCGAACTCGACGGCCATCACGAGGACGAGCCCGGCGGTGCCCGGACCCACGAAGGCCAGCCCCACCGACCAGCACACGCGCAGCACCCCGCTGCCGACCAGTACCCGGTGCTCGCCGAACCGCGTCACGAGCCGACGGGCCAGCCGCGAGCCGAGCAGCCCGCCGGCGCACGGCACCGCGAAGGCCAGACCGTACTGCCAGGGTGCGAAGCCCAGATCGCCCAGCATGAGCACGGCGAGCAGCGGCGCGGTCGCCATGATCAGACCGTTGACCAGGAGCGTGTTGAGGAACAGCGGACGCAGCCCCGGGGAGGTGAGGATGTACCGCCAGCCGTCCAGCAGGTCACCCGCCCGGGGCCGGACCGGGCCGGTGCGGACGGGGCGCGGCTCGTCGCCGCCGACGGCCCGGATGCCCAGCGCCGACAGCAGGTGGCTCACCGCGTCGACCGTCACCGTGACCACCGGGCCGAAGAGCCCGATCGCCGCCCCGCCGGCCGGGGGGCCGAGCATGGTCGCGGTCCAGGTCGTCGCCTCGAACCGGCCGTTCGCGGTGAGCAGGTCCTCCGGCCGTACCAGGGCCTTGAGACAGGACCCGGCGGCGGCCCTGAACATGATGTCGGCCGCGGCCACGACGACCGACACCACCAGCAGCTGGGCGAAGGAGAGCCGGCCGAACGCGTACGCGACGGGCACGCTCAGCAGCACCGCGCACCGGACCAGGTCCGTCGCGACCATGACCGGCCGCTTGCGCCGGAACTCCACCCACGGCCCCAGCGGCACCGCCACCACCGCGCCCACCGCGAGCCCGGCCGCCGCGAGCGCCGCCACCTGCTGCGGCCCGGCGCCCAGCACCACGACCGCGATCAGCGGGAAGGCGTCGAACGCCAGCCGGGTGCCGAACGTGCTGACGGCGTACGCCGCCCACAGCCACCCGAACGGCCGCCCCAGCGACCTGCCGCCCCTCACCGCACCCGACACCGACACGCCCGACATCCAAGCGAGCGCGGTACCCGCGGATCAAACAACGGGCCGGGGCCGGCGTACAACCCTTCGTTGTACGCCGCCCGCCCGCCCCTACCGCACGAGCAGTTTCCGCAGTGCCCCGGCGACCTCGCCCGGCGCCTCCTCCGCCATGAAGTGGCCGCAGCCGACGGTCTCGTGGCTCAGGTCCGGGGCCCAGGCCCGCCACAGCGCGGCGGCGTCGTAGCCGAGGGCCGCGCCCCAGTCCTGCTGGAGGACGGTGACCGGCATCCGCAGCCGGTTCCCGGCGTCGCGGTCGGCCCGGTCGTGGGCGACGTCGATGCCGGCCGAGGCCCGGTAGTCGGCCACGATCGACGGCACCGCCGCGCGGGACGCCTCCAGGTAGGCGGCGCGGACGTCGGCGGGCAGGGCCTCCGGGTCCCGGGTCCAGACGTCGAGGAAGTGACCGAAGAACGCGTCCGGCGCCGCGCCGATCAGCTGCTCCGGCAGCCCGGGCGGCTGCGCCATCAGGTACAGGTGGAAGCCCACCGCCGCCGACGTGCCGCGCAGCACGTCCCACATGTCCAGGGTCGGCAGCACGTCCAGCGCGGCCAGGTGCGTCACCGCGTCCGGACGGTCCAGCCCGGCCCGCACCGCGACCAGCGCGCCCCGGTCGTGCCCGGCCAGCGCGAACCGCTCGTGCCCGAGCGCGCGGGCGAGGGCGACGACGTCGGCGGCCATGGTCCGCTTGGCGTAGGCGGTGCCGTCGGGGTCGGCCGGCTTGTCGCTGGCGCCGTAGCCGCGCAGGTCGGGGCAGATGACCGTGTGGTCGGCCGCGAGGTCGGCGGCGACGTGCCGCCACATCAGGTGGGTCTGCGGAAAACCGTGCAGCAGGACGACCGGGCTGCCGGAGCCGCCGACGGCCGCGTTCAGGGCGACGCCGTCGGCGACCGTGAAGCGGTCGTAGGTGAAGTCGGGGATGGTCGGTGCCATGGCTGCTCCGTGCCTCTCGTCGCACGCCGAGCCTGTTTCCACGGCGTGCTGGTGACGGTTCCGAGCCTCCCGGGCGCGAATCAGCAACGGATCAGCACGCGTACCGTGGGCGGCGGTGGGCAGCGGTACGGATCGGAGCGGGCGGAACATGGAAGCGGTCACGTTCGGTGTGCTCGGGCCGGTCACCGCGGAACGCGCCGGCGCCGGACTCGCCCTCAAGGGACCCAGGCACCGCGCCGTGCTGGCCCGGCTGATCCTGGCCCGGCGGCGCGTCGTCCCGCTCGACCGCCTGGTCCAGGACCTGTGGGAGGAACCGCCGCCGCGGGCCGTGGGCGCGGTGCGGACCTTCGTCGGCGACCTCCGCCGCGCACTGGAGCCCGACCGTCCGCCGCGCGCCCCGGCCCGGCTGCTCGTCACCGAAGGCCCCGGATACGCCCTGCGCGCGGCCCCGGACGCCGTGGACGCCTGGCGCTTCGAGGCGGCCGTCGCGGAGGCCGACCGGCTGCCGGCCGACCGGGCCCCGGAGCGGATCGAGGCGGCGCTCGGACAGTGGCGGGGACCGGCCTACGCCGAGTTCGCCGGGGAGGCGTGGGCACGGGGCGAGCGCTCCCGCCTGACCGAACTGCGGCTGCGCGCGGTCGAACGCCGGGCGGAGTTCCTGGTGGACCTGGGACGGGAGGCCGAAGCGGTCCCAGACCTCGACGCGCACCTGACCGAACACCCGTGGCGCGAGGAGGCCTGGCGGCTGCTCGCCCTGGCCCTGTACCGGACCGGACGCCAGGCGGACGCGCTCGCGGTGCTGCGCCGCGCCCGCGACCTGCTGGCCGGACAGCTGGGCGTCGACCCCGGGCCCCGCCTGCGCCGCCTGGAGGCCCGCGTCCTCGCGCAGGACCCGGACCTGGACCCGCCCGGCGAGCCCGCCGAGGCGGCGGCCCGGTTGTGGGCCCGCGCGACGGAGGCGTACGACCGCACGGTCGCCGCGGGCGCCCACGCCCGGCTGGAGTCCACCGTCGGCCTGCTGCGGGGCCTCGCGGTCACCGGCGGCGGCGGCCTCCGGGCGGCCCGCGAACAGCGCGTGGCGGCGATCGCGGCGGCCGAGGAGACGGGCGACGCCGAACTGACCGCCCGGGTGATCGGCGCCTACGACGTACCCGCCAACTGGACCCGCGGCGACGACCCCGAAGCGGCCCGGCGGATCGTCGCGGCGGCCGAGCGCACCCTCGCCGCCCTGCCGGACGACCCCACCGCCGACGCGGCCCGCTGCCGCCTGCTGGCCACCGTCGCCGTCGAGTCCCGGGGCGTCAGGTCCCCGCGCGGACCGCGGGCGGCGCACGAGGCCGAGCGCATCGCCCGCCGCCTCGACGATCCCGCGCTGCTCGCCTTCGCCCTCAACGGGACCTTCATGCAGTCCTGCACCACCGCCGGACTGGCCCGCCGCCGCGACGCCGTCGGCGCCGAACTCCTCGCGCTCTCCGCCCGGCACGGCCTGGTCAACCACCTGGTCCTCGGTCACCTGATCCGGCTCCAGGCCCGCTCCGCCCTCGCCGACCTCACCACCGCCGACGAGCACGCCGCCGCAGCGGACCGGCTGGCCGAACGCCACGAACGACCGCTCGTGAACGTCTTCACCGCGTGGTACCGCGCCCTGCGCCACGCCGTCACCGGCAGCCCGTACGACCGTACGGAGGCCGCCTACCGGTCCGCCGCCGCGCGCCTGGAAGGCGCGGGCATGCCGGGCCTGGAACGCGGACTGCTGCCGCTGGCCCTGCTGGGCCTGCGCCTGTCCCGCGGCCGGCCGGCCGACGTCGACCCGCGCGCCGACTGGGGCCCGTACCGGCCCTGGGCCGAACCCTTCGCCCTCCTCGCCGACGGCCGGGCCGCCGAGGCCCGCACGGCCCTGCGGTCCCTCGCGCAGCCGCCGCCGGACCTCCTGTACGAGGCCCTGTGCTGCGCGGAGGCCGCACTCGCCCTCGAACTCGGAGACCGCGCGGCCCTGGAGCGGACGTACGACAGGCTGCTGCCCGCCTCCGGCGAGATCGCGGGCGCGGGCAGCGGGCTGCTCACCTTCGGGCCGGTCGACACGTGGCTCGCCGCGGTCCGGCGCGCCCTCGGCCCGTGAACCCCCGGTCGGACGGAAAGGGCGCCGGGCCGGCCGGCACCGGGTTGCCCCGGCCCCCGTCGGGTACCCGGCGCCCATGAAGTGGCAGCAGGTGCAGGACGGACCGTCCGCGGTGTACGTGGTGGTGCTCGACCCCGGCGAGGACGCGGTCACCGAGCTCACCGCCTTCGCTCGCGACCGGTCGCTCGGGGCGTCCCAGGTCACCGCCGTGGGCGCCTTCTCCGAGGCGGTCGTCGGCTGGTTCGACCGGGACGCCAAGGACTACCGGCGCATCCCGGTGGGGGAGCAGTGCGAGGTGCTGTCCCTGATCGGGGACATCGCCGTCGCCGACGAGGGACCGACCCCGCACCTGCACGCCGTGGTGGGTCTCTCCGACGGCTCCACACGCGGCGGCCACCTGCTGTCCGGCCGGGTGTGGCCCACGCTGGAGGTCGTCGTCCGGGACAGTCCGGCGGAACTCGCCAAGACCCACCGACCCGAGATCGGACTCGCCCTGATCGACCTGGAGGCGCGACCATGACACGGCGCATCCGAGACGTGATGTCACCGGCCCCCGTGGCCGTCGAGCCCATGACCACCGTGGCGCGGGCGGCCCGGCTGATGCGCGAGGAGGATGTCGGCGACATCCTGGTGACCTACGACTGCGACCTGTTCGGTGTGCTCACCGACCGCGACATCGTGCTCCGGGGCGTCGCCGGCGGCCGCGACCCCGAGACCACCACGGTCGGCTCGGTGTGCACGCCCCCGCCCGTCGTCACCCTCGAACCGGACGACACCACCGACCGCGCGGCCGAACTGATGCGGCACCACGCCGTCCGGCGGCTCCCGGTCGTCGAGCACGGCGGCGTCCCGGTCGGCGTGGTCACCCTCGGCGACCTCGCCGCCGCCGACGACCCGCACTCCGCCCTGGCGGACATCAGCAGGGCCGCGCCGGACCACTGACGGTCCCCGGACCCGGCCACGCAGGAGGCACGGCATGAGCGATCGACGGCACCCCCACGGGGCCACGGGAGGCGGCCCGCGCGCGAGTTCCGGCGCGGTCGGCCGCCGCCGCCCGCGCACCGGCACCGAACCGGCCACGGCACAGAGCGCGCTGGGGCTCCGGCTGCTCCTGTCGGCAGTGTTCCTGCCGCTGTTCCTCGCCGGTGCCGCGTACTTCGGCGTGTGGGCCGCGGACGCCGGTCCCGGTGACATCCCGGGGCGCGGCGGTCTGGTCGTCCTCGCCGTCGTGTGCCTGGCGTTCGCCCTGCTCGCGGCATCGGACCTGCTGGTCGTGGCCCGCCGGTTGCGCCGCGAACGCGCCGGGACGGTCCCGCACTGATCCGAGAACCCGAGGAGGGGACGGAGGAGGAAGCGACATGGCTCCCCTGGCACGAACGCCCGGGGCCGGCACCGAGGACCGCCGCGCCCCCGCCCGCACCGCGCGGCTGCGCAGCCGCATCCCCGAACCCGACGAGGAACCCGACCTGCTCGGCCAGTACCTGGCCCAGATCGGCGCCACCCCGCTGCTGACCGCCGAGGACGAGGTGCGGCTGGCCAAGCGCATCGAGGCCGGCGTCCTGGCCATGGAGGAACTGGAGGCCGCCGACACCGGCGAACCCGCCCCGACGCCCGCCCGGCGCCGCGCACTGGAGGAGACCGTCCACGACGGCCAGGCCGCCAAGGACCACATGGTGCGGGCCAATCTGCGGCTCGTGGTCTCGATGGCCAAGCGGCACGCCCACCGCGGCCTGCCCCTGCTGGACGTCATCCAGGAGGGCAACCTCGGCCTGATCAGGGCGGTGGAGAAGTTCGACCACACCAAGGGCTTCAAGTTCTCCACGTACGCCACCTGGTGGATCCGCCAGGCCATCGAGCGGGGACTGGCCACGCACGCGCGCACGGTACGGCTGCCGGTGCACGTCGTGGAGCAGCTGCAGAAGCTCGCCAAGGTCGAACGGAAGCTGCGGTCGAGCCTCGACCGCGAGCCGACCGCCGACGAGGTGGCCGCCGAGAGCGGCATCGACGGGGACAAGGTCGTCTGGCTGCGCCGCGTCGGACGGGACGCCGTCAGCCTCGACACCCCGGTCGACGAGACCGGCGAGACCGTCGTCGGCGACCTCATCCCCGACGCCGAGGTGCTCCAGGCCCCCGAGGTCGCCGAGTTCCAGGCGCTGGCGGCGGAACTGCGGGAGGCCGTCGGCACCCTCGCGCCCCGCGAGGCGCTGATCCTCAGCCTGCGCTACGGCCTGCACGACGGCCGCCCGCGCACCCTGCACCAGGTGGCCCAGCACGTGGGCCTGACCCGGGAACGCGTCCGCCAGCTGGAAAAGGCCTCCCTCGACCACCTGCGCGCCCCCGAGACCCGGGACCGGCTCCTCGACTGGGCGAGTTGACGGACCGGGGCCCTACGTGCGCAGCCGCGCCCCCTGCCGCAGCAGCTCGTGCTGGACCATCCGGTAGGGCAGGCCGCGCGGCCCGCGCCCGTGCCGGACGGTCAGCGCCGCGCAGACCCCGGCCGCGTGACCGGTGGCCATCGCGATGGGCATCACCCGGTACGACGAGTGCGCCACGTGCGTCCCGGAGATGCAGCGCCCGGCCACCAGCAGCCGCTCCGTGCCCCGGGGGACCAGACAGCGCAGCGGGATGTCGTAGAAGCTGCCCCGCGGGACCCGCTTGAGGACGGTGCCGGAGCCGCGCGGGTTGTGGATGTCGACCGGGTAGGCGCCGTGCGCGATCACGTCCGGGAAGGTGCGCGCGGCCAGGATGTCGTGGCCGGTGAGCTGGTAGTCGCCGAGGACGCGCCGGCTCTCCCGCACGCCGATGTGGGTGCCGCTCTGCACGACGTACGACTCCTCGAAGCCCGGGACGCGGGTGCGCAGGAAGCGGTCGATCTGGGCCAGCTGGCGCCGGGCCGCGTACTCGGCGCGGGTGAGGTTCCACACGCTGGTGCCCAGGACGCGGTTGACCCGGGTGCTGTTGACGGCGACCTCGCGCGGGTGCGGGGTCGCGAAGAAGAGGATGTCCTCGCGCGGCAGCCGCAGTTCGCCGGCCGCCCTGGCCTCCTCGATCAGGTCCCACAGCCCGTGCACACCACGCCACTGGTCGGGGTTCTCCCGCACGTAGTCCGCGAAGTCCGGCCGGGAGAAGTCCGCGACGCGGAACATCAGCGTCATCGGCTGCACCAGCCCGTCCTCGGGTCGGCCGATCTCGTACGGCGCCCCGCAGGCGGTCGCCACGTCGCCGTCGCCCGTGCCGTCGACGACCACCCCGGCGTCGATCACCACCGGCCCCGACTTGGTCTCGAACACGACCCGCCAGCCGGAGCCGTCGTCCAGGGGCAGCGCGCCGGACGCGAAGGAGTGGAAGAGCATCCGCACCCCCGCCTCGTCCATCATCTCCAGCAGGGAGAACTTGAAGAGCTCCGGGTCGAAGGGGACCGTGTACCCGGTCTTCGGGGAGGGCGGAAGGCAACCGCCCCGGCCCATCAGCCGGTCGAGCAGCTGCCACAGCACGCCCGCGACGACCGGCTCGCCCTCGCCGTGGTCGGTGGGCAGCAGCCGGGAGGTGTCCCCGGCCTCGGTGAACGCCGCCTGCTTGTGCTCGTTGTGGAACGACATCAGCGGCATCACCAGCGCCGCCGTCGCGTTGCCGCCGAGGAACCCGTACCGCTCGACCAGGACCACGTCGGCGCCGGTGTCGGCCGCGCCGACCGCGGCGGCGAACCCGGCGGGGCCGCCGCCCACCACCAGCACGTCGCACCGGCCCCCGTGCCGCGCGGACCGCGGCGGCAGGGTGACCTCACGGGGCTCGCGGGGCTCTTCCAGTACCGGCATCGCTCTCCTCGGGCGGTCAGGCGTGCAGGGGGCGCGGCTCGACGACGTACGGCGCATCCCCGGCCGCCGTACCGTCTTCGCTCCCCCCGCCCTCGCCGAGGGCGTCGAGCAGGGAGCCGCAGCGCACGCAGGTCTCGCGGGCCGCGGCGGACAGTTCCCGCATCCGCGACCGCAGGTCGTCCCGGCGCCGCGGGTACTCGTCCCACATCCGGTCCACCTCCGCCAGCAGCAGCCCGGCCTGCTCCCGCGCGACCCCCACCAGCGCCGGGGCGCCCAGCCGGCGCGCGAAGTCGAAGACCTTGCCGGAGTAGGGCAGCGGCAGCACCGGCACACCGCTGAGCGCCGCGAAGATCACGAAGTGCAGCCGCATGCCGACGGCCACGTCCAGGTGGCGCATGAATCCGAGGACCTGCCCGGGGCTGTAGTCGCCGTGCAGGATCCGGCCCTTGTCGGGCGCCGTCATGTGGGAGAGCACGGCGTGCGCGTGCCGTACGTCGTGCCGCTCCATCGGCAGGAACACCACGTGCGCGTCCAGCCGCCGCACGAGGAAGTCGGCGACGTCGGCGAGCAGCGCGTGGTAGTCGCCCTCGTCCAGCTTCTCGGCGGCCCGGCCCGGTTCGCGCACCGACATCCCCACCAGCCGGGCGCCGGCGGGGATGCCCTCGTCGCGCATCATGGTCTCGGTGAACGGTTCGGGCCCCAGCAGCAGGGCCGGGTCCGCGGTGACCGCGACCTCGCGCTCCAGGCCGACCTCCTCCAGCACCAGCCGGGACTCCTCGTCCCGGACCACGACGTCGTCCATGTCGGCGAGCACGGTGCGCACCGCCTCCCGGTCCTCCGCCTCCGTCAGCGGCCCGGCGCCGATCGCGTAGGCGAAGGTGGGCACGGAGCGGGTCTGCGCGGCCCGCACCAGCCGCAGGTAGCGCCGCGCCTCGCCGTCGTAGAGGATCCCGCCGCCGCCCAGCACCAGCAGGTCCAGGCCGGGCAGCACGTCCAGGACGTGGTTGCGGCTGACGCCCTCCCAGGGCACCACCTCGTCGGCGTCCGGGTGATGGGCGCGGGTGTGCTCCGCGTTGCGGCTCATGACGACGAGGCGCGCGTCGGGCCGCTGGGCGCGCAGGCAGCTCAGGACGCAGGTGAGGATCGCCTCGTCGCCGGTGTTGAAGCCGCCGTAGGAACCGAGCACGCCGATGCGTGGACCCGGCCGGGCGGGGTGCGGATGGGAGGGGGCAGTGGTCATCCGGGGGCTCCCGTCAGGTCGCGATGGGCCGGCCCGCCGGCCTCGGTGCGCAGATCGCGCAGATCGGGCACGGTGCCGGGTTGCCTGTGCCGCCTCGCGGAAACACCCTGTCGAAGAACCCGTTCGTGGCCCCGCCCCCGTACCGTGTCCGTCCCCCACCGCATCAGGAGCACCAGTGAACGTATCGCTCACGGCCTGGCTGCTGACCGTCGCGGGCCTGTGCGTCCTCGTCGCCGCCGACTTCTTCATCGGCCGCAAGCCGCACGACGTGTCGATCCGGGAGGCGGGGATCTGGACGGCCGTCTGGGTGGTCCTGGCCTGTCTGTTCGGTGTGGGGCTGCTGGTGGCCGCCGGTGGCGCTCCGGCCGGCGAGTTCTTCGCCGGGTACATCACCGAGAAGTCGCTCAGCGTCGACAACCTCTTCGTCTTCGTCCTGATCATGGCGAAGTTCGCGGTGCCCTCGCAGTACCAGCAACGGGTGCTGATGGTGGGCGTCATCGTGGCCCTGGTGCTGCGCGCCGCGTTCATCGCGGCCGGCGCGGCGATCATCTCGGCCTTCTCCTGGGTCTTCTACATCTTCGGCGCCTTCCTGATCTGGACCGCCTGGAAGCTCGTCCAGGACGCCCGCAAGGGCGGGCACGACGAGGAGTACGAGGAGAACAAGCTGCTCAAGTCGATCGAGCACCGTTTCGGCGTCGCCGACCGCTATCACGGCACCAAGCTGTGGATCGAGGAGAACGGCAAGCGCGTCATGACGCCGATGCTGGTCGTGATGCTGGCGATCGGCTCCACCGACGTCCTGTTCGCCCTGGACTCCATCCCCGCGATCTACGGCCTGACCCAGGACCCGTACATCGTCTTCACGGCCAACGCCTTCGCCCTGATGGGTCTGCGCCAGCTGTACTTCCTCATCGGCGGCCTGCTGAAGAAGCTGGTCCACCTCTCCTACGGACTGTCGATCATCCTGGGCTTCATCGGCGTGAAACTGGTGCTGCACGCCCTGCACGAGTCCGGGGTCCACGTCCCCGAGATCAGCATCCCGTTCTCCCTGGGCTTCATCGTGCTCGTCCTCGCGGTCACCACGGTGACCAGCCTGGTGGCCGCGAGGAAGCAGGAGGAGCGGGAGGTGTGACCCACGCCTACTGGATGGTCCAGCCCACGCTGCCGACCCCCGAGCTGTAGATCGCGCAGACACCCGAGGACTCCCCGTACTGCCCGGGCGCCAGCGTCACCCACTGGCCGGACACGTCCGGCGCCCATCCGCAGACCACCTCGGCGCGGAAGGTGATGGTCCGGTCGGTGTTGTTGCTGCAGCCGGCGATGCCGTGGTCCGGATTGTTGTTGTGCACCCAGCCGTCGCAGTCCACGCCGGCCGCGGCCGGGGCGGCCTGGGCGGGGACGGCGAAGCCGGCGGCCGTGAGGGCCAGGGCCGAGACGGTGGCGGCCAGGCCCGCGGTGACGAGGTTCTTCGTGCGGCGCATGCGTACTCCCGTGAGGTCGTGGTGCGACTTGGACTGCGCGACCAGTCAACGGGGCGGCGGCTGCCGCGTGAACCTCGCAGGTGTCAGGGTCGCCCTCCCCGCGTTCGCCCGCTTCGACGCGCGCCGGGGGTCGCCACCCCGGCGCGCATGCGCCTCAGCAGCCCGCCGGGGTGGGCCTGCCGCGCGAGACGACGCGGGTGCCGTGGCCGTCGACGACGCGGGCCTGCAGAGAGCCGCAGGCGCACCGGGTCCACAGGGTGCCGCCCGCCGCGGTGGGGTGCGCGGACAGTACCTGGAAGGGCTCGGCACCGTCGGGCCACCCGCAGTGCGGGCAGGCGACACCGGTCGTGCTGGACATGACTTCTCCTCGTGTGTGTCGGGGTGCCGCGTGGGGGCGGTACGTCGGACGGCCGGTGCGCGGCGCTTGATCGGCCGTCCCGTCACCGCAAGGGTGCGGCCCCGAGTCCGTTCACGTCCAGGTTGACTTCACGGACTCGACCGTGAAGCGTGAACTTCATGATTGACCTGCGCAGGCTGCACGTCCTCAGGGCCGTCTCCCACTACGGCACGGTCACCGCCGCGGCCCGCGCCCTGCACTTCACGCCCTCCGCCGCGTCCCAGCAGATCCGGTCGCTCGCCCGCGACCTGGACGTCGACCTGCTGGAGCCGCAGGGCCGTGGGGTGCGGCTCACCCCGGCCGCCGAGAGCCTACTGGCGCACGCCGACGCCATCGAGGCCCGCTGGGACGAGGCGGAGTTCGATCTGCGGGCGGGGGAGGGGGTGCCGGCCGGGCCGCTGCGGGTGGCGGGGCTCTCGGTGGCCGTCGCGGTGCTGCTGGCGCCGATGGCCGCGCGCCTGCGCGAGCGGCATCCGCGGCTGTCGGTCCTGATCAGGGAGGTCGAGGTGGTGGAGAGCTTCGACCTGCTCTTCGAGGGGGAGGTGGACCTGGCGGTGGTGGAGGCCACCCCGGCCAACCCGCCGGCCGCGGACGCGCGCTTCGATCAGCGGCCGCTCCTGGACGACCCGTTCGACCTGGTCGTTCCGGAGGGTCATCCGCTGGCCGGAAGGGACGGCGCCGACCTCGCCGATGTCGCGCACGAGCCCTGGATCGCCCCCATGGCCGACAGCCCCTGCCGGACGCACATGATCTCGGCGTGCGGCGCCGCCGGGTTCACGCCCGACGTGGTCCATCTCGCGCGGGACTGGAATGTGACCGCCCATCTGGTCGCCCACGGGCTCGGCGTAGCGCTGGTCCCGAGGCTCGCCCGGCTGGCCCCGCGGCTGCCGATCGTGCGGGTGCCCTGCGCCGGCCGGCCGCACCGCAAGCTGCTGACCTGTACCCGCAGCGGCGGCCACCGGCGCCCGGCGGTGGCGGCGGCGATGGAGGAGCTGCGCACGCTGGCCGCCACGGCGGTCACCTGACGCACGTCGGGACCGGAGCCGTACGCGGCTCCGGTCCCATGGGCGTGCGGCGCGGCCGTCAGGCGGCGACGGCCTCGCCGGCGTGGCCGTGCAGGCGGGCGACGACCTCGGTCAGCTGGGCGGCGACCTCGGCGTCGTCGGCCGGGTGGGTCTCGGCGAAACGAGTCACCGAACCCGGGATGGACAGCTTGATGTCCTCGATCACCTTGCCGCCGGCGATACCCACGGCCTTGCGGGTGTCGTCCTGCGCCCACACGCCGCCGTACTGGCCGAAGGCGGTGCCGACGACGGCGGCCGGCTTGCCGGAGAGGGCACCCGCGCCGTACGGGCGGGACAGCCAGTCGATGGCGTTCTTCAGGACGGCCGGGATGGTGCCGTTGTACTCGGGCGAGAAGTACAGGAAGGCGTCGGCGGCCTGGGCGGCCTCGCGCAGCTTCACCGCGGCGGCCGGGACGCTGCCCTCGACGTCGATGTCCTCGTTGTAGAAGGGGATGTCGGCGAGCCCCTCGAACACCTGGACCTCGGCGCCCTCCGGTGCGAACTTGGCGGCCGCCTCGGCGAGCTGGCGGTTGTGCGAACCGGCGCGAAGGCTGCCGACGAGCGCAAGGATGCGGACAGACATGAGTACTCCCACTGACGGAGCAGACGCTGCGGAGCAGACGCTGCTGAAACACTGCCGTAACGATCCGGACCGGGGTCCGTTTAATTTCTAACATCCCAAACGGACCGCGGTCCAGTTTTCTTCCCGATGCTTTACGCTGGCTTCATGTCCGCCGCCCCGCCGCCCTTCCCGCACCCCGAGGAGACCGTCGGCCCGCCCGAGCTGCTGCAACTCGGCACGGGGACCGAGGAGGACGAGCCCTGCCTGCGCGCCGACGCCGCGCGCAACCGGGCCCGGCTGCTGGAGGCCGCCGCACGGCTGGTCGCCGAGCACGGCGCCGCCGCCGTCACGATGGAGGCCGTGGCCGCCGCCGCCTCGGTGGGCAAGGGCACGGTCTTCCGCCGCTTCGGCGACCGCACCGGCCTGCTCATGGCGCTCCTCGACCACTCCGAGAAGAAGTTCCAGGCCGCGCTCCTCGGCGGCCCGCCGCCCCTGGGCCCCGGGGCCCCGCCCGTCGAGCGGCTGCGCGCCTTCGGCTGCGCGATGCTGCGCCGCTCCATCGACGAACTGGAACTGCAACTGGCCGCCGAGCCGAGCGCGGAACGCCGCTACACCTCCGCACCGCGCCGCTTCCTGCGCGGCCACGTGGCGCTGCTGCTGCGGCAGGCGGTCCCGGACGCGGACAGCGAGCTGCTCTCCCACACCCTGCTGGCCTACCTCGACGCCGCCCTGGTCCACCACCTCACCGAACAGTGCGGGATGCCCCCGGAGCGGCTGCGGGCCGGCTGGCTGGACCTGGTCGCACGGGTGACCCGCACCGAGCGCCCGGCCTGAGCCGACGGCCAACCCCCCTTGCGGCGGTGCCGACGACCAACCCCCTTGCGGCGGTGGGGAATTCGTCCGGTCCGGACGGGGCCGCCCCGCCCGGCGCGCCGCACCCGGCTTCTGCCAAGATGCCGTACGTCATGGTGCAGATAACGAAACCGCCCGCCCCCGAGCCCCTGGCACCGCGCTCCGCCCCCACGAGCGCCGATGTGGCCCGCCTGGCCGGCGTCTCGCGCGCGACCGTCTCCTACGTCCTCAACAACACCAGCGCCGTCCGGATCAGCGAGCCCACCCGCCGCCGCGTCCACGACGCCGCGAGCGAACTGGGCTACGTCCCCCACGCGGCCGCCCGCTCCCTGCGCGCCGGGCACAGCCGAACCGTCCTGATGCCCGCGCCGTCCTTCCCGGCCGGCCCCCTCTACAGCCGCTTCCTCGACGAACTCCAGGGAGCCCTCGGCCGCCTCGACTACACCGTCGTGCAGTACGGCAGCGTCGGCCTGCGCGGCGACGAGGCGGCCCGTGCCTGGGCGGAACTGCGCCCGGTCGCCGTACTCGTACCAGGCTCCGGACCGGGCCCACGCGGGGTGGAGATCCTCAAACGCTCGGGCGCCCGCGCGGTCGTCACCCTCGGCCACGAGGCCGTCGAGGGGGCGCACGCCCTGCTCATGGACCACGCGATCGTCGGGCACAGCGCGGTCCGCCACCTCCACGACCGCGGACGCCGCAGGATCGGCGTCGTCGTGCCCGCGGAGGACGGCCTGGAAGTCTTCTCGGCGCCGCGCCTGGCCGGTGCCCGCCGCGCGGTGCGCGACACCGACGCCACCGTCACCGAACTGCCCCTCGCCTACGACGAGGGGGCCGCCGCCCGGCTGGCCGCCCGTTGGGACGCACTCGGCCTCGACGCCGTCTTCGCGTACAACGACGAGTACGCGATGCTGCTGATGCGCGCCCTGCAGGACGAGGGCGTCCGCGTGCCCGCCGACACCGCCGTGATCGGCGCCGACGACCTGATGCTGGGACGTCTGCTGCGGCCCCGCCTCAGCACCGTCCACCTGGAGCTGCCCTCCGGCCGCGACCTGGCCGCGCTGGTCGACCGCGCGGTCCACGACCCCGGCGCCGCGCCCGAGCGGCACGAGGTGCTGGGCGCGGCGGTGGTGCACCGGGAGTCGAGCTGACCGTGCCCTACTGGCCCGCCGGACCGCCCTGACCGCCGGCCTGCGCCTGCTGCTCGGCGACCGCCTTGCGGACCTCGTCCATGTCCAGCCGTCGGGCCTGACCGATCACGTCCGTCAGCGCCTCCTCGGGCAGCGCACCCGGCTGCGCGAACACGGCCACCTGGTCCCGCACGATCATCAGCGTCGGAATCGACTGGATGCCGAAGGCCTGGGCCAGCTCCGGCTGCGCCTCGGTGTCCACCTTGCCGAACACGAGGTCGGGATTGGCCTCGGCCGCCTTCTCGTAGACCGGCGCGAACTGCTTGCACGGACCGCACCACGACGCCCAGAAGTCGATCAGGACGAACTCGTTGTCCGTGACCGTCTGGTCGAAGTTCTCCTTGGTGAGCTCCACGGTGCTGGTCATGGGTGATCCCTCTTCCTGGGTTCGGGGCGTAAGCCGTCGGCACAACACTGCCGACCTGGTGGGTATTCCGCGCACGTACCCATGTGGCCACGTCGCACACCACCCACCAGACTGACCCCATGACGCAAACGGATTCCATCGCGTACGACGTCGTCGTGATCGGCGCGGGCCCCGTGGGGGAGAACGTCGCCGACCGCACCCGCGCGGCCGGGCTGACCACCGCGATCGTGGAGAGCGAACTGGTCGGCGGTGAATGCTCCTACTGGGCGTGCATGCCCAGCAAGGCCCTGCTGCGCCCCGTCATCGCCCGCGCGGACGCACGCCGCCTGCCCGGCCTGAGCGGGGCGGCGCGAGAGCCCCTGGACGCCGCGGCGGTCCTCGGCCGCCGCGACGAGTTCACCAACCACTGGAAGGACGACGGCCAGGTCCGGTGGGTCGAGGGCATCGGGGCCGACCTGTACCGCGGACAGGGGCGGCTCGCCGGCCCGCGCACGGTCGAGGTGGCCGCGCCCGACGGCACCCGCCGGGTGCTGACCGCCCGGCACGCCGTCGCCGTCTGCACCGGCAGCGGCGCCGCCCTGCCGAACCTGCCCGGGCTCGCCGAGGTACGTCCCTGGACCAGCCGGGAGGCCACCGCCGCCGAGAGCGTGCCCGGCAGGCTCGTCGTGGTCGGCGGCGGGGTCGTCGCCGTCGAGATGGCTACGGCCTGGCAGGCCCTCGGCTCCAGGGTGACGCTCCTGGTACGCGGCGACGAGGGCCTGCTCGCCCGCATGGAGCCGTTCGCCGGCGAGCTGGTCGCGGACGCGCTCACCGAGGCCGGCGTCGACATCCGCACCGGCACCTCCGTCGAGTCCGTGACCCGTGAGAACGGCACCGTCGTCGTCGTCACGGACGCCGGAGACCGCGTCGAGGCGGACGAGATCCTCTTCGCCACCGGCCGCGTGCCCCGCACCGCCGACATCGGCCTGGAGACCGTCGGCCTGGAACCCGGCTCCTGGCTCTCCGTCGACGACAGCCTGCGGGTCGAGGGCCACGACTGGCTCTACGCCGTCGGCGACGTCAACCACCGCGCCCTGCTCACGCACCAGGGCAAGTACCAGGCCCGCATCGCGGGCGCCGCCATCGCCGCGCGTGCCTCCGGGGACCCGGACCTGGAGTCCGGCCGGTGGGGCGCGCACGCGGCGACCGCCGACCACGACGCCGTGCCCCAGGTGGTGTTCACCGACCCCGAGGCGGCGTCCGTCGGTCTGTCCCTGGCCGAGGCCGAACGGGCCGGGCACCGGGTCCGAGCCGTGGACGTCGACCTCGCGACGGTGGCCGGCGCGAGCCTCTACGGCGACGGCTACAAGGGGCGCGCCCGCATGGTCGTCGACCTGGAGGACGAGATCGTCCGAGGCGTCACCTTCGTGGGTCCCGGCGTCGGCGAACTGATCCACTCCGCGACCGTCGCCGTCGCCGGCCAGGTACCGATCAGCCGCCTGTGGCACGCGGTCCCGTCCTACCCGACGATCAGCGAGGTCTGGCTGCGCCTGCTGGAGGCCTACCGCGACAACTGACGACACGGTCGCTCCGCCCCACCACGCCGCCGCAGCTGCGGGCAGTCGTGCCGCTGGGGCGGCACGGGTGGGCGCAGCGGCACCCCGCGACGCCGGGCTGCGCGCCCACCCCGTAGTCCAGCGGCACCCCGCGACGCCGGGCTGCGCGCCCACCCCGTAGTCCAGCGGCACCCCGCGACGCCGGGCCGCGCAACGATCGGCCCCCCAGTCGCACCTCGCGACGCCGGGTCGCACAACGCCCGGCCCCCAGCCGCACCTCGCTACGCCGGGTCGGGCAGCCCGAAGCCCAGGGCGGCAGCCGCCCGCTCCGGCGTGGCCTGTCCCCACAGCTCCGCCATCGCCCGCGACGACGCCAGCGACCGCGTCTCCGCCCGGTCCAGATACAGCACACCGTCGAGATGATCCGTCTCGTGCTGCACGATCCGCGCCGGCCACCCCGCGAACACCTCGTCCACCGCACGCCCGTGCTCGTCCCACGCCCGCAGCCGCACCTCGGCGTGCCGCGCCACCACCGCCTGCCAGCCCGGCACGCTCAGGCAGCCCTCGAAGAACGCGGCCCGTCCGTCCCCGACGGGCTCGTACGCCGGATTCACCAGCACCCGGAACGGCTGCGGCACCCGCCCCCGCGCCACCCGCACCTCCTCCGGCACCGGCGCCGGATCCTCGATCACCGCGATCCTCAGCCCCACTCCCACCTGGGGCGCCGCCAGACCGACACCCGGCGCCGCGTGCATGGTCAGGCGCAGCGCCTCGACGAACCGTGCCAGCAGCGGCGGCGCCAACTGCCCGTCGAACGGCTCGGCCACGCGCCGCAGCACCGGATCACCGGCCTCGACGATCGGCAACGGCCCACCGACGGCGAGCAGTTCCTCGACGCGCTCGGCAAGAGGTGTGCGATCACTCGGAGTTCCCATCACGCCAGGATTCCATGGCGCACGCCCTCTCACTCCCCGGCGTGTGACGTACGCCACTTCTGAGGGCGGGAACCTCACGCGCTCCGATCCCGACCACTGGGACCACCCCGTCCCCCACGACGCCCCGGAGCGCCATCGATGACGACCACCTCCCCGACCCCCACGGAAGAGGCCCCAGGAGCGGGGTCCCCGCCTCCGAGACCCGGCGGATGGTCCACGCTGCGCCCGCTCGTCCTGCGCCTGCACTTCTACGCCGGCCTGTTCGTGGCCCCCTTCCTGCTGGTGGCGGCGGTCACCGGGCTCCTGTACGCCGCCTCGTTCCAGGCGGAGAAGGCGGTCTACGCGCACGAGCTGACCGTCCCCGACGTGGGCGAGCGCAAGCTGCCGGTCTCCGAGCAGGTCGCCGCGGCCCGGCAGGCGCATCCCGAGGGCACGGTGTCCGCCGTACGCCCCTCGCCCGAGGCCGACGCCACCACCAGGGTGCTGCTGTCCGGCGTCGAGGGCGTGGACCCGGACCACACGCTCGCGGTCTTCGTCGATCCGTACACCGCGAAGGTGCGCGGTGCCCTCGAACAGTACGGCTCGACCGGCGCGCTGCCCCTGCGCACCTGGATCGACGAGTTCCACCGGGACCTGCACCTGGGCGAACCGGGCCGCCTGTACAGCGAGTTCGCCGCCAGCTGGCTGTGGGTGATCGCGGGCGGCGGCCTGGTGCTGTGGTTCTCCCGCCGCCGGGCCCGCCGCAAGCTGCGCGGCACCAGTGGCCGGCGCCGCACCCTGGGCCTGCACGGCACGGTCGGCGCCTGGGTGGCGGCCGGGTTCGTGTTCCTGTCGGCGACCGGCCTCACCTGGTCGACGTACGCCGGGGCGAACATCGCGGACCTGCGCGCCTCGCTCGGCCAGACCACCCCGTCCGTGTCGGCGTCGGCCACCGGGGGAGGCGAGCACGCGGGCCACGGCGCGGCGTCGGGCGCCGGCGGGGACGCCGGGCACGGAGTCGGCCTCGACAAGGTCCTGGCGGCCGCGCGCTCCGAGGGCCTGGGCGACCCCGTGGAGATCGTCCCGCCCGCCGACGCGTCCTCCGCGTACGTCGTCCAGCAGGTGCAGCGCAGCTGGCCCGAGAAGCAGGACTCGGTCGCCGTGGACCCCGCGACCGGCCAGGTGACCGACGTACTCCGCTTCGCCGACTACCCGGTGCTCGCCAAGCTCAGCCGCTGGGGCATCGACCTGCACACCGGCAGCCTGTTCGGCCTGCCCAACCAGATCGCCCTGATGCTGCTGGCAGCCTCCCTGATCCTGCTCATCGTCTGGGGCTACCGCATGTGGTGGCAGCGCGGCCGGGGTTCCGCCTTCGGCCGCCCCGTCCCGCGCGGCGCGTGGCAGCAGGTCCCGCCCGCGCTCCTCGTCCCGCTGCTGGCGGCGGTCGCCGTCCTCGGCTACTTCGTGCCGCTGCTCGGCATCCCCCTGGCCGCGTTCGTCGCCACCGACGTCGTACTCGGCGAGATCGCCCACCGGCGGGGGCGGCGGACGTACCCGAGAGGTGTCACGGCGAAGAAGTGAGCCGCACGGCGAAGCGGTGAGCGGCGGGCGGGGAAACGGTCCCCGCCCGGACCGCCACCGTACTTACCGCTCACCGCTCACCGCTTCACCGCTCACCGCTTCACCGAGGCGTGGCCGCTCAGAGCCCCGCGAAATCGCCCGCCAGGGCGGCGGCGATCCGCAGCTGCGCGTCGGCCTCCTCCTGCCGTCCCTGCCGTTCGAGCGTGCGCCCCAGCATCAGCCGGGCGTACCGCTCGACGGGGTCCCTCTCCAGCAGGGCCCTCAGCTCGGTCTCCGCGCGCCGCAGTTGTGCCGAGTGGTAGTAGGCGCGCGCCAGCAGCAGCCGCGGCCCGGTCTGCTCGGGCACCTCCTCGACCAGCCCGCTCAGGACGCGCGCGGCGGCGGCGTAGTCCTTGGCGTCGAAGAACATCCCGGCGCGCTCCCAGCGCTCCGCCGGCGTTCCGTGGTCGTAGTACGTCGTGTCCACTGGTGACCTCCTTCGACCCACTCCAACCGCCCCGGGTGGTTGAACATTCCACCATCTGTGTTCACGGCTTCCGGCGGCCCGGGGCAGGTGCCCGGCACGGTGCGGGTGCTTCCGATTGCAGTATGCGAGGGCATGTCCCACGGGCTCACCGGGCAGGGGACAGGTTGTTCAACGCCGAACACCTCAGGAGGGAGCGTCCGTGGCCACAGGCGGAAGGGATGCCACTGCCGTGCCGGAGGGTGCCGACGACACCCCGTTGCACCGGGCCATCGGTCCCAAGCTGCTGATCCTCTTCGTGGTCGGCGACATCCTCGGTACCGGCATCTACGCCACCACCGGTCAGGTCGCGGGCAAGGTCGGCGGGGCGCTGTGGCTGCCGTTCGTCATCGGCTTCGTCGTGGCGATCCTGACGGCGGCCTCGTACGTCGAACTCGTCGGCAAGTACCCGAAGGCGGCCGGGGCCGCGCTTTACACCCAGAAGGCGTTCCAGGTCCCGTTCCTCACCTTCATCGTCGCCTTCATGGTCATGTGCTCGGGGCTGTCGTCGGCGAGCGCGGCGGCCCGCGCTTTCAGCGGCGACTACCTCGGCGAGTTCACGGACCTCTTCCCGCCCACCCTCGTCGCGATCCTCTTCATCCTCGCCCTCGCGGCGCTCAACCTGCGCGGCGTCTCCGAGTCGGTGAAGACGAACGTGGTCCTCACCGTGGTCGAACTGACCGGCCTGTTCGTCATCCTCGCCGTCGGCGCCTGGGCGGTCCTCACCGGCGAGGGCGAGCCCTCCCGGCTCGGCGAGTTCCAGGCGGGCGGCACCGGCTACGCGCTGATCACCAGCGTGCTGGGGGCCACGGCCCTCGGCTTCTTCGCCTTCGTCGGCTTCGAGGACTCCGTCAACATGGCCGAGGAGACCAAGGATCCGGTGCGCACCTTCCCGCGCGCCATCTTCACCGGCGTCGCCGTCACCGGGACCATCTACGTCCTGGTCGCGCTGGTCTCCTCGCTGCTCGTCGACTACCGCGTCCTGGAGGGCTCCAGCGGCCCGTTGCTGGAGGTCGTCAAGGCCGGCGGGCTGGACTTCC
This sequence comes from Streptomyces mutabilis, assembly GCF_046628145.1. Taxonomy (NCBI): domain Bacteria; kingdom Bacillati; phylum Actinomycetota; class Actinomycetes; order Kitasatosporales; family Streptomycetaceae; genus Streptomyces; species Streptomyces mutabilis. Next base: position 7,032,369 of record NZ_CP176874.1, read on the forward strand.
CGCCGAAGCTCTTCGCGCTGATCGCCCTGTTCGCGGTCACCAACTCGGCGCTGATCAACATCATGATGGCGTCCCGGCTCTGCTACGGCATGGCGAACGAACGCATCCTGCCCCGCGCCCTGGGCCGGGTCCTCCCGCGGCGCCGCACGCCCGTCGTCGGCATCGTCTTCGTCTCGCTCCTCGCCATCGGCCTGGTCTCCACCGGGGAGATCGCGGGCCTCGGCGACACCACGGCGTTCCTGCTCCTGTGCGTCTTCGCCGTCGTCAACATCGCCGTCCTGGTGCTCCGCCGCGACCGGGTCGAGCACAAGCACTTCCGCACGCCGACCGTCCTGCCGGTGCTGGGCGCGATCACCTCCCTGATCCTGGCCAGCCCCCTGTCCGACCGGCCCGCGGACGTCTACATCCGGGCCGGCGTGCTGCTGGCCATCGGCATCGCGCTGTGGGTGCTGAACAAGGCGGTGATGAAGGCACGCGGCGAGACTCACGCCCCGCGCGCACCACGAGCCCCACGTCCGTGACGCCGAGGCCGGACGGCGGGCGCACGGGGGCGGCCGAGGCGGGACCGTAGAGTGACAGCATGGAAGCGATCCTGGTCAGCGCGTGTCTGCGCGGGGTGCCCTGCCGGTTCGACGGTCGCCACAAGGCGTCGCCGGAGGTCGAGGAGGCGGTGGCCGGCCGTGCGGTCGTGTCCTTCTGCCCGGAGGTCGCGGGCGGGCTCGCCACGCCGCGGCGGCCCGCGGAACTGGTGGGCGGCGACGGACACGACGTCCTGGACGGCACCGCACGCGTCGTGGAGGACACGGGGAACGATGTGACGGAGCAGTTCGTCGCCGGCGCCCACCGCGCCCTCGAGGCGGCGCGGCGCGGCGGCTGTACCGAGGCCCTGCTGATGCCGCGCAGCCCGTCCTGCGGACGGGCCCGTGTGTACGACGGTTCGTTCACCGGGGAACTGGTGCCGGGGGACGGGGTGACGGCCGCGCTGCTCGAGCGGAACGGCATCACCGTACGGGCGGCACCCGCGGTCTGACGCCGGCCGGGCCGCCGGTGCCCCGTGGCGGGCACCCGCGGTCCGGCCGGTCCGCCTCATCAGGCGGCGAGCGGGTGCAGGACGAACTCCTCCCAGGAACCGGTGATGTCGGCGGAGCGGGCGCGCAGTGCGTACTGGAGCGTCCCGGTGTAGCTGTTCTCCATGGTCACGAAGAGGCCGTTCAGCGTGGACTGGAGCGCGTAGCGGTCCAGGCTCTCGTTGTAGTACAGGACGAACCGCTCCCAGCCGCCCACGCTCGTGGAACGGGCGCGCAGCACGTTCTGCGCGCTGCCCGTGTAGTTCTTCTCCACCGCCACGTAGCGGTTGTTCGCCAGGGACTTCAGGGCGTACGTCTGGGTGGTCTCGTCCCACTCGAAGGCGAAGCTCTCCCAGGAGCCGCCGAACTCGGCCGAACGGGCCCGCAGGACACCGGTGTTCGGGGCGGCGTAGTTCACCTCGGTGGCCGCGAACCGTCCGTTGGCGACCGACTCCACGGCCAGCAGCTCGGGCTCGGCGGCCGCGGCCGCGTCCTCCGCGGCGAGCGGCGCCCGCCGCGCGTCCGCCTCCTCGCCGATGCGCGCCAGTTCGGCGGCGTCCACCGCCTCCCAGCCGGCGGGCACGCCGGCCGGCCGGTCGGCCGACGGAGCCGCCGCGGCCACCGGAGCGGACAGGGCGGAGACCGCCAGCAGGGCGCTGAGGGACAGAACGACGGAGGTCATGCGTCTCACGGGAATTCCTCGGCTTTCTTCATATGGAATCAGGGCGGCGAGGAAAGGGCCCGCGCCGTGCGGACGGTAATCGCAAACCGTGCACGGCGACGTGATCCCCCCAATTCTCTGCCCCCCGACGACCGCGTCCGCGCCCCTCCCCGGGCGCATCGGCAGCGGCTGCGCCACCTCGGCGAAGCGGTCCCAGAATAATGATCTCCAGATGTTTTCCGTAGGGATCCGAAGCTTTTTCGTGCCGGGTCGAACGGAATCGCGCAGCATTATGCATTCCGCAATTCCTGGTTAATGCGGGAGACGCTTCCCCTTGTCCTCCCGGTCACCTCGCCGACCGGCACGGCACGGTCACCGGGGCGTACGCCGCCCACCGTGGCGTACGCCCGCGTCGGTACACGCGGTTACTCCCGTCGCGGGACGCCCGAGCGGCCCTCGCCCGGCAGCGTGGGTGGTGTGAAACTCAGCCGCCCCGCACGCCGGGCCTTCCTCGTCGTCCATGTCGTCGCCTCCGCCGGCTGGCTCGGGCTCTCGCTCGGGCTGCTGGCGCTCGGAGTCACCGCCGCCACCACCGCCTCCCCGGTGGCCGTGGAGGCCGGTGTCCGTGCCATGAAGCTCTTCGCCGACTGGCTCCTGCTCCCGATCGCCCTCCTCACCCTCGTCAGCGGTGTGGTGCTGGCCCTGGGGACCCCCTGGGGCCTGGCCCGGCACCGCTGGGTGTTCACGAAGTTCTGGCTCACGCCGGCGACGACGACCGCCACCGTCTTCGCACTGCGCCCCGGGGTGAACGCGGCGGTGGCCGAGGTCGCCGCGGGGGGACCGCTCCCCGACGCCGGCGACGTACTGTTCGGGCCGGTCGTCTCGCTGTCCGCCTACGTCTTCATGACGGTGATCTCGCTCCTCAAGCCATGGGGCCTCACCCGGCGTGGCCGCAGGCTGCGCGCGTCGGCCGGGCGCCCGTCGGCCGGATCCGCCCGCCGGGCCGGTGCCCGCGAGGTGCCGTCCCGCTCGGTTCAAGGGTGAAGGCGCCGCACTTCGGCACCGCGATCCACCGTCCGGATGTTCGGCGACGGGTCCGCGCCGCCGGAGCGGACGCCCACAGCGGGGCCGGAGGCCGGCGAGGTGCGCGGCCGGGGGCCCTCATGCCCTCTTGATCGTCTTTCGGGTCCGGCGGCCGGGGCCCACCATGGAGGAGACCCGTCACCGAGCGTGGGGATGCGAAGAATGCGCCGCGAAGACCTGCCGGCACCCGAATCGGGACTGCTGCTCACCCACTTCCTCACCGTGGCCGACGTGCCGCGCTCGCGAGCCTTCTACTCCGACGTGCTCGGCGGAGAGGTGGTGCTCGACGAGAACCCGTGCATCGTCAAGCTCGCCAACAGCTGGCTCATCATGAACCCGGGCGGCGGACCGACCCCGGACAAACCCGACGTCACGCTGGCGCCGCCCTCCGACTCGGGCAAGGCCACCGGCTTCCTCAACATCCGGGTCGCCGACATCGACCGCTGCTACCGCGAGTGGAGCGCGCTGGGCGCCGAGTTCCTCACGCCGCCGATCGACCGGAAGGCCGAGATCCGCTGCTACCTGCGTGACCCGGACGGCTACCTGATCGAGGTCGGCCAGGCCACCGGCATGCTGGAGGGCGTCTTCGCCGACCCGCCCGCGGGCCGGGGCTGAGACGACGTCCCGCGTCGACCCCGGCGCCCCTCGCTCACGGCTGCGGGCGGACGGTGAGCATCTGCTGGGCGTGACCCACGGGGCCGTCCAGGTCGTGCAGCACCGTGCTGGTGATGCCCTGGCCGGTGGGGCCGAAGACCACGGTGGTGTCCAGGCCCGTCCAGCGACCGCGCGGCGCGCGGTGCAGGTGCAGGGTCAGGTCGACGTTCGGGAACATCCATTCCGCGGGCGACTGCCGCACCGCGATCCCGTTGGCCGTGTCGACCAGCGCCACGTAGGACGCCAGCGGGCTCGCCGCCTCGCCGGCGACAAGGTCGAGGCCGGTGGAGACCCAGGCGGTGGTGCGGCCCGGCCGGGGCGGGGCGAGCGGGCGTACGTCCAGGGAGGCGATGTAGCCGCCGGGCCACTGGGCGGCCATGGGCCAGGGCGCGAGATCCCGCGGCGGGGTGAGCGGGTCCGCGGCACCCGCGGCGACCGCTTCCGTGTCCACGTCGGCGAGCAGCCAGGCCCTGGCCCGCGTCACCGAGCGGCCCGCGATGAACACGGTCGCCTCGACCAGCTCGATGGTGCGGCCGGGCCGGAGGGTCTCCACCCGTATCTCGCACTCGTCCAGCGCCGGGCGGCCGAGGATGTCGAAGCTGATCCGGCTCAGCGACATGGCCGCACCGGCACGTCCGGCCAGATGGCGGTCCAAGGCGTGGACGATCAGGCCACCGAGCGGGCTGAAGTGCTGCTCGTCCGCGCTCCACGCGCCGCCCGCGTGCGGGGTGGGCTTGTACCGGTGCTCGTCGATGCGCTCGTAGTAGCTGTCCGGGGTGGCTGTGCTGGTGTTCAACGGGCTGCTCCTGGAACGGCGGCGGCGACGGGCGGGGCGGTGGACGCGGCACCGGGGCCAGGATAGTTCGGCCGTGAACGACGGTTTCGGCGCCCCCGTGGGGGCCCGTGCCCGCCGGGCCGACCGGTGCACGACGGCCCGCGGACCCCCTCCGAGTGGTGTGACCCGCGCACGGGGCTCAGGCTGTTGGGGGCGGCCGTAGGTGAGGACGCCCTCCCTCCACCCCGAGCGATCCGCGAGCGAAGGAGCACCGAGATGGCGACGAAGCGCGACGACGGCGACGGCCTCCGCAAGGGCGACAAGGTCGCCTGGAGCACCCACGGCACCGAGACCGAGGGCGAGGTGGAGAAGAAGATCACCGAGCGGACCGAGGCCGCGGGCCGCACCGTCGACGCCTCCTCCGACGACCCGCAGTACCAGGTCCGCAGCGACAAGTCGGGCAAGTCCGCGGTGCACAAGCCGTCCGCGCTCAAGAAGAAGTGAGGCGCCGTGGACGCCGATGAGCGCGAGAAGACCTGGGACGAGTTCCGCGAACTGGTCAACATGACGGCGGCCGACCTGGAGAAGTGGCTGGCCTCCGACCGCTCCGAGGACGCCGGACAGCACAAGGACGGCGGCGAGTCCACCGGGCACGCCTCCGGACGCCGCATCGTGGACATCCTGCGGAAGAAGAAGGGCGACCTCTCGGACGACGACCACCGGCACATGCGCAAGGTCGTCGGCTACATCCGCCGCCACCTGGCCCAGCGCCCCTCGGGTGACATCGAGGACACCCGCTGGCGTTACTCGCTCATGAACTGGGGCCACGACCCGCTGGCCTGACCGGAAGGAGAACACCCGTATGGAAGACCCGCACCGGCGTCCCGAGGGCGTCAGCGACGGCACGGTGGCGGCCCTCGGCTCCCTGTCCAAGGCGCTGGAGACGACCGAGCGTGCCCGGGGCCACCTGTTCTCCTTCCACCAGCTCACCGGCACGGCCGACCTGGAACTGGACCGCGCGGTGCGGCTGTTGCGCGAGGCGGGCCACCCCGAGTGGGCGGAGCGGGTGGAGCGGGAGATCCTCGGACGCAACGTCATCCCCGGCCACTGGACGTTCCAGATCGTCGAGGCGTACGACCGGACGTACTACGAGGCGTTCAAGACCCTGGAACGCGAGGCCGTGGACCGGCTCGCCGAGGGCCGCGACCATTTGTACGAGGCGGAGATGAAGGAGGACCGCCGCACCCGCGGCCACCCGGACCACACCGCGCGCCCCGACAGCCCCGGCACCCGCCCGCCGAACGGCCCGTTCACCTGACGTCCCGGGCAGCCCCGCGGGGAGGGTGACGGCTTCTATACGCTGATCGCGTGGCGACAGCGAACCAGCGCGGACAGCACGCGCGCGAGCGGGGGACCGGCACCGGGTCCGAGGCGGGCGACCTCCAGGCCCTGGCCGTGCAGATGCGGCGGATGAACGGCGAGATCAACCGCCTCGTGCAGAGCTTCGCCGGCACCCACGGCCTGCACGCCACCGACGTCCAGGCGCTCGCGGCGATCCTGGACGCGCGGGAGCCCATGACGCCGGGACGGCTGCGCGAGCACCTGGGGCTCACCTCGGGCGCGGTGACGGCGTGCGTGGACCGGCTGGAGCGGGCGGGGCACGTGCGCCGGGTCCGGGAGAGCACCGACCGCAGGGTCGTCCATCTGCACTACGTGCCCGACGCCCGCGCCGCGGCCCGGACGTACTTCCGTCCGCTGGCCGACGCGGCGGCCGCCGCCCGCGCACGCTTCGACGACGAGGAACTGGCCCTCGTGCTGCGCTTCCTGGCGGCCATGAACGAGGAACTGGGCCTGGTGCGGTCGGACGACCGCTGATCGCCCGGCGCGTGGCGCATCCGGCGGACGGGTCCGGGCAGTAGTAGGCATGGCACGACACGGACTACGACCCCGAATTAGTTCAATCATTGAGATTGTTTATGATCGAGCCACTTTTCCGCGCCGCTGAGGACCTGGAGACCTGAAACCGATGGCCAACCCCTCCCGCCGGGCCCGCTGGCTCGTCCCCCTCGTCCTGCTCCTGGTCTGGCTCGGCATCGGCGGCACGCTCGGCCCGTACGCCGGGAAGCTCGGCGAGGTCGCCACCAACGACCAGGCCTCCTTCCTGCCCCGCAGCGCCGAGTCGACGCAGGTCATCGACGCGCAGAAGGCCTTCCAGCAGGACGAGACGCTTCCGGTGATCGTCGTGTGGACCGCGGACGGTGACGGTGCCGCCACCGCTCACCGGGAAGCGGCCACCCGCTCCGTCGCGGGTCTGGAGGGCGAGCCCGGCATCGTCGGCCCCGGCTCCCCGGCCGTGCCCTCGCGCGACGGCGAGGCACTCCAGGCCGTCGTCCAGGTCGACCCCGAGCTCGGCGACCGGCTGCCCGACGTCCTGGAGCACATCCAGGAGGCCGCCGGGAAGGTGCCGGGCACCCGGGCACAGCTCGCCGGACCGGCCGCCTCCCAGGCCGACCTCTCCGACGCGTTCTCGGGCATCGACGGGCTGCTGCTCGGTGTCGCACTGGTCACGGTGCTGGTGATCCTGCTGCTCGTCTACCGCAGCGTCCTGCTGCCGCTCGTGATCATCATCAGTGCCGTGTTCGCGCTGAGCCTGGCCTGCGCGGTCGTCTACGCGCTCGCCGACCGCGACGTCGTCCGCGTCGACGGGCAGGTCCAGGGCATCCTCTCCATCCTCGTCATCGGCGCCGCCACCGACTACGCGCTCCTGCTCACCGCCCGCTTCCGCGAGGAACTGCCCCGCCATCCGGACCGCTTCGGCGCCGCGCGCGCCGCGCTGCGCGCCTCCTGGGGAGCCGTCGTCGCCAGCGCGGCGACCGTCGCCCTGGGCCTGCTTGCGCTGCTGCTCAGCGACCTGACCAACAACCGCGCCCTCGGACCGGTCGGCGCCATCGGCATCGTCTGCGCGGTCCTGAGCACGCTCACCTTCCTGCCCGCCGTCCTGGTCCTGCTCGGCCGGGCCGCCTACTGGCCGGCCAAGCCCGTCCGCGCCGGGGACCCGGAGGCCGGCCACCGCCTGTGGCACCGCGTCGCCGAACGGGTGGACCGGGCCCCGCGCCGCATCTGGGCGATCTCCCTCGCCGCGCTGCTCGCCTGCGCAGCCTTCGCCCCCACCCTGACCTCCAAGGGCGTGCCGCTCGACGAGATCTTCGTGAACGACGCCCCCTCGGTCGCCGCCCAGCAGACCCTGGCGCGGCACTTCCCCGGTGGCTCAGGCAACCCGGCCGTGATCATCGCGGACGCCGACCGGCTCGACCCCGTCCTCGCGGCGGCCCGCGACACCCGCGGCGTGGCCTCCGCCGACGCGGTGACCGCTTCCGGCCGTCCCGGAGGCGGCGACCCGAAGGTGGTCGACGGGCGGGTGCGGATCGACGCGACGCTCCAGGCGCCGGCCGACAGCGACGCGGCCAAGAGCACGGTGGCCCGGCTCAGGTCGGCCGTCCACGACGTGCCCGGCGCGGACGCGCTCGTCGGCGGCTACACCGCCCAGCAGTACGACACCCAGCGCACCGCCGAGCACGACCGCGCGCTCATCGTCCCCGTCGTCCTCGCCATCATCCTGGTCATCCTCGTCGCCCTGCTGCGCTCGCTGCTGATGCCGCTGCTGCTCGTGGCGACGGTGGCCCTCAACTTCGTGGCCACCCTGGGCGTCTCGGCGCTCGTCTTCACCCACGTGTTCGGCTTCAGCGGTACCGACGCCTCCGTCCCGCTGTACGGGTTCGTGTTCCTCGTCGCCCTCGGCGTGGACTACAACATCTTCCTCATGTCCCGGGTGCGGCAGGAGTCGCTGGAGCACGGCGTACGGGAGGGGATCCTGAGGGGGCTGACCGCCACCGGGGGCGTCATCACCTCGGCCGGTGTCGTGCTCGCCGCGACCTTCGCCGCCCTCGGGGTGATCCCGCTGGCCTTCCTGGTGCAGATCGCCTTCATCGTGGCCTTCGGGGTGCTTCTGGACACGCTCGTGGTGCGCTCGCTGCTGGTTCCGGCGCTCGCCCGCGACATCGGCGCCGTCGCGTGGTGGCCCGGCAGGCTCGGCCACCGCACACCGGCCCGGGGCGAGTGACGGAACCGCCGGGGGCCCTCAGGCCTCCGGCATCCTCGCGAGAGGGCGCACCGTGCCCAGGAAGCGTCGTACGGCGATCTCGATGACGACCCGCTCCGGGTTCGCCCGGGGCCGCCGGTAGCGGGCCGCGTAGCGGGTCTCGGCGTCGCGGACCGCCTCGGCGTCGTGGCGCACGGTCGCCACGCCCTCCAGCGTGGACCAGCGCCTGCCGTCCACCTGGCCGACGGCGACGACGGGGGAGGAGCCCGCCCGCTCGACGTTGCGCACCTTCGCGGTGCCACGGCTCGTGATGATCCGTGCCGTGCGGGTGGCGTGGTCGTACGTCACCCCGACCGGGACCAGGTGCGGGGTGCCGTCGGCGCGCGGCGTGGACAGGAAGCACACCCGGCGTTCCTGCCAGAAGGCCACGAACTCGGCGTCACCGTCGGGCTGTTCGTCCATGTCCATCGACTCTCCCGGCCCGAGCCGCGGGGCGCCGTCCCCCCGCTCCGGTCACCTCGGGCACTCCCACACCCTACGACGCGCCCGAGCTGGGCCTTCCCCGCCCTCGGCCGCGCCTCGGCCCGGCGTCAGGCGGCGTGCCGGCCCGGTGAACGGTCCTTCTCGGCCGGCTTCGGTCGCCGGGCCGGCGAGGCCGTGTCCCGGCCGCCCCGAATCAGCCGCAGATGCCGGCGCCGGGCGTGCCGGGGCGGCTCCGGATCGCCGAAGAGCCGGTCCTCCAGGTACGTCATGGTGAACAACAGCAGCCCCAGTCCGGGCAGCAGCAGGACGGCAACGGTAACCACGCCGCAAGTCCCCCTCCGCTGTGGATGATGCCCTTCCGGGTGCCCGGACCGGCGACGGTGATGGGCGGCCGACGGGTGAAGATGACGCGACCGTCGGGCATAAGGGGCAAGCGGGAGAAAGGGGGATGAGTGTGCCGGGCGTCATGTTCGAGACGTCCGTGGGTAGGCGGGCCCGACGGCGAAGCCGCAACCCCCGAGAACGGAGCACTCGAGCCGATGTCGCACACCGCACCACCCACCGGCCCGGACACGGGCGCGCAGTCGGCGGCCACTTGGCCGGACTGGATCGGCGACCACACCGCGGCACTGATCGGGATCCCGCTGCGCATCGCGCTCATCGTCGTGGTCCTGCTGGTGCTGCGCGCGGTGGCCAAACGGGCCATCACCCGGGTCGTCCAGCGCGTGCTGGAACCGTCGGCCGGCGAGACCGAGAGCAGCCGGCCCCGGCGTTCCGGCCGTGGGGCCGCCGTACTGCACCGCGACCGCTCCCGGGCGCGGCAGCGGCGCGAACAGCGCGCCCGCACCATCGGCTCGGTACTCAGCAGCGCCGTGACCATCGTCCTGTTCATGATCGGCGTGGCCATGGTGCTCGACCAGGTGGGCATTGCGCTCGGCCCGCTGCTGGCCAGTGCCGGAGTGGTGGGCCTGGCGATCGGCTTCGGCGCCCAGAGCCTGGTCGCCGACTACCTCTCCGGCCTGCTCATCATGGTCGAGGACCAGTACGGCGTCGGCGACTCGGTCGACCTCGGGGAGGCCGTCGGCGAGGTGGAGCACGTCGGTCTGCGGCTGACGCACGTCCGCGACCTCAACGGCGGACTCTGGCACATCCGCAACGGCGAGATCCTGCGGGTCCGCAACGACAGCCAGGAGTGGGCACGCGCCGTCCTCGACGTCGCCGTGGCCTACGACGCCGACCTCGACACGGTCCACCGCGTCCTGGAGGACACCGGCCGCGCCCTGCGCCAGGACCCGGACTTCGCGGACGTACTGCTCGAGGACCCGGCGGTGTGGGGCGTGCAGTCCCTGGACGCCGACGGGGTCGTCGTGCGGCTCGCGGTCAAGACCGTGCCGCTCCAGCAGTGGGGCGTCACCCGCGAGCTGCGCCGCCGCGTGAAGGAGGCCCTGGACGAGGCGGGCATCGACATTCCCTTCCCGCAGCGGACGGTCTGGGTACGCACGGACGCCGGGGAGCCCGGGGTCGACGCCATGGCGCGCTGACGCCGGGCACCGGACCGCCCGACGTCCGGCGCACCGGGCGGCGTGTTGCCGGAACGGCAAACTTCTTTGTCGTTCCGGCTCTCGCGGGGGCAGCCTGCACGTACGGCGCGCGACCGTCGTGCGCCCGGCCGAGCAGACGGCCCGTCCGCCCCAGGAGGCATCATGACCGACACCCCCGCGACGGCTCCCGCGGCGGAGTTCTGGGAAGCCCGGTACCGCGACACCGACCGCGTCTGGAGCGGCCGCCCCAACGATCTGCTGGTCCGTGAGGCGAGCGACCTCGCTCCGGGTACGGCGTTGGACCTGGGCTGCGGCGAGGGGGCGGACGCCGTGTGGCTGGCCTCGCGCGGCTGGCGGGTCACCGGCGTGGACATCTCCGGCACCGCACTCGAACGCGCCGCCGGACACGCCGCGGACGCCGGGGTCGGCGACCGTGTCGTCTGGGAACGCCACGAGCTGGGCCGGTCGTTCCCCGAGGGTTCCTTCGACCTGGTGAGCGCACAGTTCCTGCAGTCCCCGGTCGAACTCGACCAGCGGGCGGTGCTGCGCGACGCCGCGCGGGCCGTGGCGGACGGCGGCACCCTGCTGCTCGTCCTGCACGCCGGCTGGCCCTCCTGGCAGACGGAGCCGCCGTTCGACGCCGTCTTCCCCACCCTGGACGGGGTCCTCGCCGAGCTCGCCCTGCCGGACGGCGAGTGGATGATCGAGACCAAGGAGACCGTCCGCCGGCCGAGCGTCTCGCCCGAGGGTGTGGAGGGCTTCCGCGAGGACCACGTGTGGCGCCTGCGCCGGGTGTGAGCCCGCCCGCGCCCGCCCCTAGGCGCTGGAGCGGCGAACGTCACCACAGATGTCCGATTTGTTGAAAAAGTTACCTCCTGTGAATTTTGAGAAGAGAGGCATGTTTTGTGGCTCGCCGGACACCTGTGGTGTGAAGGCCATTGGCTACCAGAGGGAGATGGTGAAATGCCTTCCAAGGACAAGGTGCTCGAGGAAGTCCGCACCGAGAACATCGACATCGAAGCAGTACTCGACCCCGTCGAGCCCGACGGAGTCTTCCGGGACAGCCGCGAGTGCGCCGCGCTCGCCCTGCAGTCCGGAGCCACCAAGCTGCTGCTTTCCCCGCCGACCCCGCGCCCCAAGAAGGGTTGACGGACCGACGGGAGCAGTGAGATGGAGCAGTCGAGCACGTCAGCCCTTCTTCAGGGAACGGTGCTGGACCTCGCTTCCGACGTGGTCTCCGCTCTTCGGAGCGGAGACCACGTGCGAGCGGGGGGCACCCTTGCGGGAGTGAGCGCGGGCGATGGCGTCGCGCGTGCGGCGGTACGCGTCCTGGGCGCCGACCTGCTGCTGCCCGCCACCCTGCTGAGACTTGAGCCCGCCCCCGATCAACTCGCCGTGTTCCAGGACGCCGTGGCGGCCCACCCGCCGCGCGACGACGCGGCCCCCACCGTCGTATGGAGCCATTGGGCGATGACCCGGGCCCTGCGCCGGCTGGGACGACCCCCGACCGGCCCGCTCGCCGACGACGCGGGCACGGAACCCGACGCCCGCTGGCTCGACGACGCCGGCTGGCAGTACCTGACCCACCAGCTCGCCGTCCTCGCCCCGCTCGCGCTGCCCGGCGAGGAATGCGCGGTGATGCGCGCCGCCCGGCGCCGGCCGGTGGACGTCGCCCGCGGCTTCGTACGGGCGGTACGCCGCCGTGACTGGCAGCAGGCGGCCGGAGCCGGACGCTGGCTCACCCTCCTGGAGGGGGTGCCCGCCACCCTCGGTCTCGAAGCCGGCCTGGACTTCGTGCGGCTCATGGGCGGCAGCGACCCCCGGGTGGCACTCCAGCTGGAGGCGGCCCGCCTGATGCCGGCCGGGGTGCTCCTGTGAGCGCCCGGCTGGTCGAGGAGGCCGCCCTGGACTGGGTGTGCGCCCATCGTGACCGCTTCGCACTCGGCGAGGACGCGCTGGCGGCTGACGGCCAGGTCAATCACACCTGGAAGCCACTGGGCGAACTGGCCCAGGTGTGCGCGTCCGTCTCCGTCGGCACCCCGCGGTCCGACCCGCTGCACGCCCGGGTGACCGAACTGCTGGACTTCGCCTGGCAGCAGACGCACAAGGGCGAGATGTTCCCGCTCATGCAGTCGCTGGAACCCTTCGCCACCTACCCGCTGGAGGTGTACGCGGCCTTCGCCTCGGCCGGCTACCGTCACCCCGGCTACGAGGCGTCCGCCGCCGTGGTGGCCCGCACCCGCGGCTGGCGGCTCACCGAGCAGTACCCCACCCGGCGGCTCGGCGTCATCGAGGCCGAGCGGCGCAGCGGCCTGCGCCCGCACGGCAAGGTGCCGCAGGCGCTGGACCGCACCTGGCTGGGCGGCCTGCCCGAGCCGTGGACCTTCGAACGCGCGGCCGGATACGCGTTGACCCACGTCGTCTTCCACCTCACCGAGTGGGGGCGCACGCCCCAGGGCGTGCCACCGGACCTGGCGGACTACCTGCGGCACTGGCTGCCGCCCTGGCTGGACACCTGCCTCGAGGCCCGCATGTGGGACCTGAGCTGCGAGCTCCTGGCGGTGGCGGCGAGCCTGCCGAGCCCGCCCGAGCCTGCCGTCCTGGAGGACGCCTGGCAGCGCGTCGCGGCGGCACAGCACGCCTGCGGCGCGATCCCCGAGGAGGGCTCCGCCCAGGACGCCGCCCCACCGGGGCAGGACGACCCCTACGCCTTCACCGACTGCTACCACTCCACCCTGATGGCCGTGTTCGCCGCGGCCCTCACCACGGCACGGCCGAGAGAAGCCGAGCACGCCGGACAAGGAGTGCCCGGATGACGGACACCCGACTGATCCACCGCGTCGGAGTCGACGCCCTGGAATGGCTCTGGGCCCACCGCGACGGCTTCCGACTGGAGCCCGACGTGGACCCCGAGATCGGCTTCCTGGAGCGCTTCAAGCCGATCGGTGAACTCGCCCTGATCTGCAAGGTGCTCTTCCGGGAGGACGTCGCCGGCTCCCGGCAGGCACGACTGGCCCGCCAACTGCTCGACCACGTCTGGCGGGACACCCTGGACGGCGGCCGCATGCTGGTGCGCGGGCAGCGCATCGAACCGTTCTCACCCGTGCCCTTCGAGGTGTACCTGCCCTTCAAGGAGCTGGGCTACAGCCAGCCCGAGATCGAGCGGGCGACCGTGCTCAACCACCGGCTGGACAGCTGGGTACGCTTCCCGCTGGACGCCACCCGGCGCCTGGGCCTGTCCGCCTTCCAGCGCCGCTTCGGCCTGCCCGCCCGGCCGCCCGAGGCGGACCTGGTGGGCAACACCTGGCTGGCCGGCACCCCCGAACCGTGGACGGTCGAGGGCCACACCGCCTACGACATCACCCACACCGTCTTCCACCTCACCGACTGGGGCGAGCGGCCCGACGGACTGCCGGACCCGATCGCCGACTACCTCGCCACCTGGCTCCCGGTGTGGATCGACGACTGGCTGGACCTGGAGCGCTGGGACCTGCTCGGCGAACTCCTCGTCGTGGACGCCTGCCTGCCCCGGCCCACCCTCGACGAACCCGCGTGGCAGGCTTTCGCCGCAGCGCAGCAGCCCGACGGCGCCATGCCCGCCGTACGGACGATGCCCGAGGGCGACCCCGACACGGTGTTCGACATGATCTACCACCCGACGCTGGTCGCCGCCTTCGCCTCCGCGCTGGCCACCTCCCGCGCCCTCAGCGAGCTGGCGCACACCGCGTCATGACGGTCCGTCCCGCGCCCTGGCCGGGCGATCCCGAAGACGAACCCCTCGCGCCGCCCCCCGTGCCGGGGCCGGACGACGAGGCGGCCCTGCGGGACCGGCTCGCCGAGGCCGTCGACGCCTCAGACGCACCCGACGCCGTCTTCGCCGTCTCCCGGTACGGCCGGCGCACCCTGCACAGCGGCGGCACCGCTCCGCCGCCCGCCGTCCCCCGGGAAGACCTCCGCTACGAGATCGGATCGGCCTCCAAGACCCTCACCGGACTGCTGCTGACCGTGCTGATCCGGCGCGGCGTGCTCACCGGCGCCGAACCCGCCGCCGGCTGCCTGGACCCGGGCCGCCCGGCCGACCCGCACCCCGTGACCCTCGCCCACCTCATCACCCACACCGCGGGACTCCCGGCCCTGCCCGCCGACTTCGTCCCCCGCGCCCTGCCCGCCTGGCGCACCAACCCCTACGCCCGCTACCCGGCCGAGCGAGTGACCGCCGCCTTCCTGCGCCACGGGTCCAGGCACCGCCCCGGGACCCGCTGGCACTACTCCAACTACGGCGTCTCCGTCCTCGGACACGCCGTCGCCGCCGCCACCGGCACGGCCTGGGAGGACCTGATCACCGGGCAGGTCCTGCGCCCCCTCGGCCTGAGCGGCACCGCCCTGCGCGCGGAGGACGGGAAGACCGACGCCACCGGCCACCGCAAGGACGGCCGGACCCCGGTCCCGCCCTTCGACGCGGGCGGCTTCCAGGCGGCCGGCGCCGTCCGCTCCACCCCGCACGACCTGCTCACGTTCCTCGAAGCGCACCTCGACCCCGCCCGCTCACCGGCCGCCGCCGCGCTGCGGTCGGTGCGCGTGCCGGTGCTCCGCCGCGGGCTGGGACACCGGCACGTGCACACCGTGACGTGGTTCCGGCACCCCACCGACGGCGGGCCGATGTACTTCCACAGCGGTGCCACCATCGGCCAGCAGGCGTTCCTCGGCTTCCGGCCCGACACCGGCACGGCCCTGGCCGCGGTCTGCACCCGGCGGTTCCGCGCCCGGGACCCGTTCGTCGCCACCGCCTACGCGCTCCTGGCCGAGCAATGACGAAGGCGCGGCGCCGCATCCCGCACGGCCCCGCGCCGACGCCTCACGACGGCTCACCGTCGGTCAGACACGCTGCCACAGGGCCGGCGTGACCTCGGGCGACCAGACACCCTGCGCCTGGTGGTTCTGCAGGCACCGGTAGCGCAGCCCCGCGTGGGACACCGTGGCCCCGACCTCGTAGACCCGGCCCGCGGCCCACGCGTCCGCCGCCGCGTTGTCCTGCGGCGCGGGCGTGCCGGCCGCGGCGGAGGTGGTCTTCAGAGTGAGGCCGAAGTCGCTGAGCAGCGGATTGATCGGCTGGTAGAAGGTGGTCCCGCCGTTCGTGCAGTCACCGGAGCCGCCGGACGTCGTGCCCTGCGCCTGGGTCCCCGCGACGAAGGGGCCGCCGGAGTCGCCGGGTTCGGCGCACACCGTGGTCTCGGTCAGCCCGTCGACGGTGCCCTCCGGGTAGCTGACACTCGTGTCGTGCTGCTGGACCGTGCCGCAGTGCCATCCCGTGGTGGAGCCGGAGCGGCAGACGGACGCGCCCACGAGCGCCTCCACCGAGCCGGCGACCTGCACCTTCCGGCCGCCCTCGCCGTAGACGTCCGGGGTGGCGGTCCAGTCGGCGTTGACGCCGACCCAGGCCATGTCCTTGCCGGGGAAGGTGGACGCCTGGAAGGTGCCCTGCTCGGTCTCGTCGGACCCAGTGGTCGTCGCGCCGGGTTCGCCGCAGTGGCCGGCCGTGGCGAAGCCCTGCTGCTGGTCCTTGGTGACGGAGAAGCCGATGGAACAGCGGGCCTGACCGTTGATGTAGTAGGCGTCGCCGCCGACGAGGTCCTTCAGGACCCGCGGACGCTCGGCGGAGATCCGGACGCCGACGTCCCGGCCCTCCAGCCCGGCCCTCTCGACGAGGTCCGCCGCGGCCGACCCGCTGGTGGCCTGGACCATGACCCGGTTGGTCCTGACGTCGACGTACCAGACGGGCGTCTCGCGCATCTCGGTGCGGACGGCGGCCGCGTCCAGCTTCTCCTTGACCGAGCGGAGCTCCGCCAGCCCCTTCTCGACTACCGCCGCCTCGGCGCCCTGGGCCTCGATGGCGGCCGTGTCCGCGGCGTCGGTGGTGGCGACGGTCAGTCGGGCGGAGGTCGCGCCGCTCACCCAGGCCCCGGCGAAGCGGTCGCCCAGCGTGTTGCGCAGCATGCCCGCGCGGGTGCCGGCCTCCGCCTCGTTGACCAGCCTGGCCGACGCCTGGTCCGGCGTCAGCTTCAGGTCCCGTTGCAGGGCGCGCAGCACCTGCGCCGGGGGCTTCTCCGCGCCGGGCGTCCGGGCGGCGGAGACCGGTCCCGGAGCGGGCGGCGGGGCGGCCGACGCGGCGGCGGGGAGTGCGGTCAGGACCAGGGCGCCGAGCGCCGTGAGGGCGGCGCGGCGGCTGCGCGCGGCATGTCTGCCGACCATGCGATGTGCCTCCTTCGAGGGCTGTGCGAGACAGCGGGTGTCGGTGGGTGACCGTGGGTCACGGTGCGTGCGGCGAAGTCACAGTCCTTGCCGGAACGCTCCGCGGCCATGTGCGGACCGGGCGTCTTTCGCGCGATGGGGGACGCGGTGGGTGCCAAGTGCAGTACGCGGGGAGCGGGACGGGCCGGTCTCAGGCGGGGGTCAGTCCCGGGTTGCCCGCCTCGGTGACGAAGGACGCGGCCGTGGTGACGGGGGCGCCGGGCGTGGTGACGGCGGAGACCGTCCTGAAGTCCAGGCGCGCCGCCTCGCGGTCGAGTCCGACGCGGACGTATCCGCGCTTGCCGTTGTAGAACTTCATGTGCGGGTTGGCCCGCATGTACAGGTCCCAGTTGGCGGGCTGCTCCACGCCGTCCCGGCCGCTGGCCACCGAGGTGCAGGTGACCTCGGTGCCGACGGTGGCGGACTCAGGGTCGTCGAAGTCCTCCTTGACGTCGAGGGCGTAGCCCACGTGCACGTCACCGGTGAGGATCAGCCAGTTCTCCACCCCGGTGGCCTGCGCCCCGGCGACCACCCGGGCGCGCGAGGCGCGGTAACCGTCCCAGGCGTCCATCGAGAGCGGGGCGTCGGCGGTCACGTCGAACTTGCGCTGCGAGAAGCACACCTGCTGGGGCATCACGTTCCACAGCGCGGTCGAACTCAGCCAGCCGTCGAGCAGCCACTGCTCCTGTGCGGCGCCGGTCATGGTGCGCGCCGGGTCGTCCGACTCGGGCCCGGGCGGGTGCGGCCGGTCGTCGTAGGCCTGGTCGGAGCGGTACTGCCGGGTGTCGAGGATGTCGAACTGGGCGAGCGTGCCCCAGTGCAGCCTGCGGTACAGCCGGGCGTCCGGTCCCTGGGGCAACTGGGCGGCGCGCAGTGGCTGGTTCTCCCAGTACGCGCGGTAGGCGGCCGCCCGCCGCAGCAGGAACTCCTCCGGCGGGACGGCGTTCTCCGGGATGTCGTCGGCGTAGTTGTTCTCGGTCTCGTGGTCGTCCCAGGCGACCACGAAGGGGTGCGCGGCGTGGGCCGCCTTGAGGTCCTCGTCGCTCTTGTACAGCGAGTAGCGCAGCCGGTAGTCCGCGAGGGTCATGGTCTCGCGGTTGAAGACGTCGGGCAGCACGATGTCCGTGTAGCGGCGCTCGCCGCCCGCCGAGTTCACCGCGTACTCGTAGAGGTAGTCGCCGAGGTGGAAGACCACGTCGACGTCGTCCTGGGCCAGGTGGCGCAGCACGGTGTAGTAGCCGTCCTGGTAGGCCTGGCAGGCGACGGCGCCCAGTTTCAGCGAGGCCGTCTCGTCGTCGGCGGGCGGCGCGGTGCGGGTGCGGCCCGTGGGGCTGATCCAGGCGCCGGTCCGGAAGCGGTAGTAGTACACCGTGCCCGGTGTCAGGCCCTTCACGTCGACGTGCACGCTGTGGTTGTACTCGGCGTGGGCGTCGGCGGTGCCCCGGAACAGGACGGCCGCGAAGTACTCGTCGACGGCCACCTCCCACTCGACCGTGACGCGTTCCGTGCCCATCCCGCCGTCCTCCAGGAACGGCTCGGGCGCGAGCCGCGTCCACAGCAGCACCGAGTCCGGCAGCGGATCGCCGGAGGCGACGCCGAGGGTGAACGGGTCCTTGGTGATCCGGGCGGTGCGCTCGGGTGCGGCCACCGCGCCGCGGGCCGGGATGTTGGTGGAGAAGGCGAGTGCCGCGGCGGCCGCGGTGACGGTGAGGAAACGCCGGCGGGCAAGGTGCCGTGCGGCGGCGCCCATCACGGCGTCGTGCGGGGAGAAGGCGTGCTCGGCCAGTCGGCGGTGACGGCCCGTGGGCGCCATCTGGTGTCCTCTCGTACGGGGCGGGCGTCCTGCCCGGGATGCGCGGACCCCGCATGCTAAGCAGACAAAACGCCCGAAACCGGCAGGGCTTGCGGAGTGATCACACAGGAGGACGTACGCGCGTGTGGACGCCCGGCCCCCTGGGCACTCGGGACGGGCGGCGAGGGGGCGACTGGGGTGTACGGAGAGGAAGGCGGTGGGCGGAGCCGATGGCCAGGACCAAGCGCTACGGGGTGGCGGCCTCCGGTCGCTGGTGGGACGAGGAGGACAACCGCCGGCTGCCGGCCGGTGAGGTGCACGCGTGGGAGCGGGGCATGAACGAGACCGTGTGCGGCCTGTCCCTGCACCGCTCGCAGCTCTTGAGGTTCCCGGGCGTCGACTGGACCGACGTCCTTCCGGAGTCCGGCGGCGCGGCCGACGCCGTCCGCCGGGTCTGCCCGCGCTGCGCGGCGGCGGCCGGCCGCGGGCGAGCGGGTGACCGGCCGCGGCGGCGGCACATCGACCCGAGGCCCTAGACGGCGTCCTCATGGCACCGCCCAGGGTCTCGGGCTCGGGGTCACGACGTCAGCGGTGAGCGGCTGACGCGGATCTTGGACTGTCCGTGCGGCCGCTTCTCCCAGTCCTCCATGAACCGTGCGTGCAGATTGTGCTGGGCGGCCAGCGTGAGCAGCGTGTCGGTGCGGTAGTAGAAGTCCTCGCGGAGCACCTGGTGCTCCGTGCCCTCGGTGCGGTCGAAGGTGAAGTCGAAGAATCCGGTGTCGGTCAGGACGCGGCCGACGTGCGCGAGGCATTCGTCGATGACGCTCAGCGGCGAGTGAGAGAAGACGCTGTGCGCGTGGACGACGTCGAAGTGGCCGTCGGGCAGGAAGTCCAGCCTGAGGTCCCCGGTGAGGGTCAGGTGGGGCAGCTTGGCCTGGAGACCGTGCTCGGTCAGTGTCCTCTTCGCGGCGATCAGTATGTCCGGCGAGATGTCGATGCCGTAGTAGTGGCCGGTGTCGAGGTGGTCGATGAAGTGCCGTCCGCCGCGCAGGTTGCCGCAGCCGATGTCGAGCATGCGGTGCTCCGGGCGCAGCCCGTGCTCGATCAGGTAGTCGAACTGCATCTGTCCGAGCGCCAGCCAGCGGTCGTGCGTCCGGCTGCCGACCGCCGCCTCGGGGCTCCGGCGGGCGTCGGAGCTCATCACCGCCCGGTAGTAGCCGACGTGGTCCGGGTGCCTGAGCCGCAGCCAGGTGTCGCGGCCGGCGCGGCGGACGTAGGGGCCGACGCGATCGGGGTGGCGCAGCGCGTACCCGACCTTGTGGGCGAGCGCGGCACGGTTGCTGCGCAGCTTCTTCGGGGACTTGGCGTCCTCGGGCATGACGGATCGGCCTCCCTTGAGGGGCTGGGGGCGGACAGGAGGGTGCCGGACAGGGTGTCAGGTCCGGCGGCGGAGCGACAGTCGGAACCGGTCATGCGTCGTCCTCCTGTCTCCGCCCCGGGGCACCCGGGTCCTGCGCGTGCGGCTCGTGCTCGTGTCGCTCGTGACCGTGGGTCTCGTACGCGTCCAGCGCCGCCGTGACCAGGGCGACCACGTCGTCCCGCTCCAGTCCGGCCGAGCGGGCCCGTGCGACCCAGTCGGCGAGGTCCGCGCGCAGGGGCGAGTCGTCCTCCGCGCCGGGCCGCGCCAGCGACCGCGTCACGAAGGTGCCGAGCCCCCGCCGCGACCGCACCAGACCGGCCTGCTCCAGGTCCCGATAGGCCCGGAACACGGTGTTGGGGTTGACGGCGGTGGCGGCGACGACCTCCTTGGCCGTCGGGAGCCTGTCCCCGGCCCGCAGCACGCCCATCCGGAGCGCCTGTTCGGTCTGCCGCACGATCTGCACGTACGCGGGTACGCCGCTCCGCCGGTCGATCCGGTACTCGACCACGTCGACCTTTCCCTGCTTTGACTAATGCATTGGTACAAGTGTGATCGGGTGCTACGGGGCTGTCGACCCGGCGCCGCCGTCCGGGCGATGTCCCCGGATGGCGGCGCCGAGTTGACAGGCGGACGATGGGGTGGTGGGGCCAGGGAAAGGAGGAGCGTCATGTTCGAGGCAAAGACGCTCGACAAGCCGGACGAGCGGCGCGATTTCCCGCGCGGGCACATCGAGGCCGTGCACATGGAAGGGCTCGACTTCGCCGTCGCGACCTTCGAGCCGGGCTGGCGCTGGTCGGAGTCCGTGGCGCCCATCGCGGGCACCGACAGCTGCATGATCCACCACAACTGCTACGTGGTGGAGGGGCGGATGTGCGTCCGCATGGACGACGGCGCCGAGAGCGAGGTGGGCCCGGGCGACGTCTTCGTCTGCTCGCCCGGCCACGACGCCTGGGTCGTCGGGGACGCGCAGTGCGTCGTGTACGACTTCGCGGGCGCCATGGCGAAGGAGTACGCCAAGGCCGACTAGGAGCGGTACGACAAGTCGTACGACGAGGAGGGGCGACCGTCGCCCCGGTCGCCCCTCCTCTCCTTCCCCCGATCGCTCAGGCGGCCAGGGTCACCGCCCCCACCGCCGGTGCGCGCAGCACCCGCCGGGCCGTCCCCAGGCTCGTCCCCAGCGTCACCGCCGCCGACACCGCGACCATCGCGAGCCACACCGGGAGGAACTGCTCCGGCAGCACCGCGTCGGTCCGCACGACCGTGAACGGCACGACCCCGGCGAGCGCGGCCACCGAGCCGAAGAACACCCCGGTGAGCGTCAGGACCACGCCCTCGGCGCCGACCACGCCCAGCACCTGCCCCGGGACCGCACCCGCCAGCCGCTGCTGCCCGAACTCCCGGGAGCGGTACGTCGTCGCCGCGTACAGCGAGTTGACCAGCATCACGCAGACGAACACCGCGATGATGCCGACCACCGTCAGGTTCAGCGTCTCCAGGTTCTTGGCGTCGACCGACTTGACCAGGCCGGACGCCTTCACCGTGTCGCTCTCCACCGCCTGCATGGTGACCGTCGCCGTCGACACCGCCGTGAAAAGGATCAGCGACACCAGGATCCCGGCGAGGTGATCCGCCCGCTCCCGCAGGTTGCGCACGGCCAGCCAGCCGCTCGCGCCGTTCAGCGGCAGCCGGTCGAGCACGCCCTTCAGCAGCCGCGGGGACAGCAGCGCGAAGCCCACCGACAGCAGGATCGCCCCGTAGGCCGGCGGTGCCATCAGCGCCTCGTCGGTCGCGGAGAACAGGAAGGTGGCGCCGGCGCCGACGGCCCCCGTGACCAGCGCGGCACAGGCCAGGAACCGCTTGACGCCGGTCCGGTCCCGGCCGCCCCGCGTCACCCGCCGCACCGCCAGGAACGCGGCGCCCGCCGACGCCAGCAGAGTGATGTCCACGCCGCTCAGCAGCGCGACGGGCCCGAAGGAGTACTCCACGGACCCCGCCACCTGGCCACTGTCCTGGAACATCTCCAGCAGCGCACGCCCACCGAGCATCGCCGGGCCGATCGCCAGCGCCGCGCCCACCAGGGCCACGGCCACCGCCTCACCCACCACCATCCGCTTGATCTGCGCCGGGGTCGCGCCGGAGCAGCGCAGCAGCTCCAGCTCGGCGGTGCGCTGGCGCACGTTCACCGTCAGCGTCGAGGCCACCGCGAAGAACACCAGCAGCGTCCCGTAGCCGCCCACCACCCCCGCCGCCGTGCCCAGCGTCTCCGAGCTGACCGGGTCCACCCCGCCCTGCCCGGCCGTGTCGTGCATCGAGTTGAACGTCATGATGATCGCCGCGCCCAGGAAGGCGGACAGCAGCGTGGCGAGGAACCGTCCCGGGCGCCGCCGGATCGACCGCAGGGCCAGTACCAGCATCGCTCACACCCCCGCCGGCACGTCGTCGCCGAGATGCGCCAGCCGCTCCGCGACCGCGTCCGGCGTCGGGGCGTCCATCCGCCCCGCGAGCCGCCCGTCGGCGAGGAAGACGACCGAGTCGGCGTACGAGGCGGCGACCGGATCGTGCGTCACCATCACCACGGTCCGCCCGTGCACCCGCACCGCCTCCCGCAACAGCAGCATCACCTGCCGCGCGCTGCGCGTGTCCAGCGCGCCCGTCGGCTCGTCCGCGAAGATCACCCGGGGCTCGGTGACCAGGGCACGGGCGATCGCCACCCGCTGCCGCTGGCCGCCGGAGAGCTGGTCGGGACGGTGACCGAGCCGGTCCCCGAGGCCGACGGTGGTCAGGATCTCCCGCGCCCGCTTCCGGTCGACGCGGCGCCCGGCGAGCTTGAGCGGCAGCACCGTGTTCTCCGCGACCGTCAGCGTCTCCAAGAGGTTGTACTGCTGGAACACGAACCCGACCCGGCCGCGCCGGAACCTGGTCAGCTCCGCCTCGCCGCCCCCCGTCAGCTCCTTGCCGTCCACGCACACGACCCCGCTGTCCGGCCGGTCGAGCCCCGCCGCGCACTGCAACAGCGTGGACTTGCCCGAGCCCGACGGCCCCATCACCGCGGTGAACGTGCCGCGCCCCAGGCTCAGCGTCACCCCGTCCAGCGCGGTCACGGCGTTCTCGGCGGTGCCGTAGGTCCTGGTGACCTTGACGAGGCGGAGCGCCTCGCGGGCGGGGCCCGGGTCGTGGTCGCCTCGTGCGCCGGTGCGGAACATCGTCATCACCTTCCGTACGGCACGCCCTGTGCGGTGCCTCGCCGACGACGCTACGGAGCGCGGACCTCGGGCACACTGGGCGCAGGACCCGTATCGGGAGGTGTACCCAGTGACACCCTCACCCCTCCACCAGCACCACCTCCAGGGTGCGCGGACCGTGCACGCCCTCGACCCGGTCCAGCTCGATGTCACTGGTCGCCGACGGGCCGGAGATCCAGGTCAACGGGCGCGTCGGGTCGAGCCGTTCGAGGGCCTGGGGGACGGAGGAGACCACCTGGTCCGGCACCCGTACGACGCAGACGTGGTGGTCCGGCACGAGGGTGATGCGGCGGCGGCCCTGGTCGGGGGAGCCGTCCAGGACGATCGTCCCCGTCTCGGCCACGGCGACGGCGCAGCCCGTGACCACGCTGTCGACCCGGTCCAGTTCCTGCGGGGTGTTCACCGCGCGGTCGTGGACCCGGGTCGCGTCGACCGCCTCGAGCCAGTACGCGGGCAGCTCCGGCGGGACCACCACGCTCCCCGAGCCGTGCGCCGCCAGGAGCCGCGTCAGCAGCTCGGGCAACTGCCCGTCCGTGCACCGGTGCACGATCGCCCGGTAGTCCGCCAGGTTCTCGGCGAGCAGCTCGACCGTCTCCTCGGTACTCCGCCGCCCGTGCTCGCGCAGATAGTCCCGGGCGAGCGGAGCCTCGTCGGCCGGCACGTCCGCGAGTGCGCGCCGCACCCGGCCCAGGATGCGTTCCCTGCTGCTCACTTCGCTCCGTCCTTACCGCCGCGCGTGCGCTGCCACCAGTCGCGGAACGGCTCCGGGGGAACCTCGGGAAGATCCCGGCTGCCGCTCCACGCCCGGCCCGGTCCGGGAAGCGTACGGGGATGGAGTCGCCGGGTCCGCGAAGCCAGCCGCTGGCCGGTGCGCAGCGCGCCCGGGTGCGTGAACACCCACTGCGCCGCCCGCATCGCCGCCCGCTCGGCGGCATGTCCCCTGGCCGGTTTCAGCACCACCCTGTTGCCCTGCCGGACGGCAGGCCCGCCCTGCACCACCCGCTCCCGCAGGTGCACCAGCACCTCGGGGATGTCGATGGCGACGGGGCACACCTCGTAGCAGGCTCCGCACAGCGAGGACGCGTACGGCAGGGAGGCGTCGATCTCGCTGCCGGTGCCCCGCAGTTGCGGGCTGAGGATCGCGCCGATCGGACCCGGGTACACCGAGCCGTAGGCGTGGCCGCCGGCCCGCTCGTACACCGGGCAGACGTTCAGGCAGGCCGAGCAGCGGATGCAGCGCAGCGCCTGGCGGCCGACCTCGTCGGCGAGGGTGTCGGTACGGCCGTTGTCCAGCAGCACCAGGTGGAAGGTGCGCGGACCGTCCTCGTCGGTGGTGCCGGTCCACATGGACGTGTACGGGTTCATGCGCTCGGCCGTCGAGGAGCGGGGGAGGGTCTGGAGGAACACCTCCAGGTCCTGCCACTTCGGCACGATCTTCTCGATGCCGACGACCGAGATCAGCGTCTCGGGCAGGGTCAGGCACATCCGGCCGTTGCCCTCGGACTCCACCACCACGAGGGTGCCGGTCTCGGCGACCATGAAGTTGGCGCCGGAGACGCCGACCTTGGCCCGCAGGAACTTCTCCCGCAGGTGCAGCCGCGCCGCCTCCGCGAGTTCGGCCGGTGTGTCGGTCAGGCCCTCCGGAGCCGGGCGGCCCCACTCGCTCATCTCGGCGCGGAAGATGTCCCGGATCTCGCCCCGGTTGCGGTGGATGGCCGGGACCAGGATGTGCGAGGGCCGGTCCTTGCCCAACTGCACGATCAGTTCGGCGAGATCCGTCTCGTAGGCGCGGATGCCCTCCGCCTCCAGGGCCTCGTTGAGACCGGTCTCCTGCGTCGCCATCGACTTGACCTTGACGACCTCGGACTCCCCGGTCTCCTTGACCAGGCGGGCGACGATCGCGTTGGCCTCCTGGGCGTCGGCGGCCCAGTGCACCGTCCCGCCGGCCGCCGTGACCGCCTCCTCCAGCTGCACCAGGTAGCGGTCGAGGTGGCGCAGCGTGTGGTCCTTGATCCGCTTGCCGGCCTCGCGCAGCGCCGCCCAGTCGTCCAGTTCCGCGACCGCGCGGGCCCGTTTGTCCCGGATGGTGTGCGTGGCGTGGCGCAGATTGCCGCGCAGCGTCGGATTGCGCACCGCCGTGCGCGCCGCCTCGGGAAAGGCCGGCATCCCCACGAACGTGCCGCTCATACGGTCACCGCCTCCTCCGTGCCGGCCAGGATCTCCGCGATGTGCACCGGCCGCATGCCCGTGCGCAGCCGCGCCATGGTGCCGCCGATGTGCATCAGACAGGAGTTGTCGGCCGCACACAGCACGTCCGCGCCGGTCGACTCGGCGTTGCGCACCTTGTCCGCGCCCATCGCCGCCGACACGTCCGCGTTCTTCACGGCGAAGGTGCCGCCGAATCCGCAGCACTCCTGCGCCCCCGGCAACTCCACGAGTTCCAGCCCCTTCACCGCCTCCAGCAGCCGCCGCGGCCGGTCACCGAGACCGAGGCTCCGCAGCCCGTGGCAGGTCGGGTGGTACGTCACCGTGTGCGGGTAGTACGCCCCCACGTCCGTCACCCCCAGCACGTCCACCAGGAACTCCGTGAGCTCGTACGTCTTCGGCACCACCGGCGCCAGCGTGGCCGCCAGCGTGTCCCCGCGCCCCTCCGCCCGCGCCCGCTCGCCCATGCGCGGATACAGCTCCCGCACCATCGCCCCGCACGAGCCCGACGGCGTCACGATCGCGTCGTACTCACCGAAGACCTCCGCGAAGTGCCGGGCCAGCGGCTCCGCCTCGTGCCGGTACCCGGTGTTGTAGTGCGCCTGCCCGCAGCAGGTCTGGCCCATCGGGAAGTCGACCTCGACGCCCAGTCTGGTCAGCAGCTTGACGACGGCACGGCCCGTCTCCGGATAGAGCGTGTCGTTGACGCAGGTCAGGAACAGGGCGACACGCATCGCGGCTCCTTGTGATCGATGGAACTTGTTGATCATCGGATGAAACGCAGGGTAGTCCGCACGGGGAGGCCGGGGGAGACCCCGGTCACCGGTCGGCGAGTCGGGCCTCGGCCGCCCGCCAGCGCGCCGTGTCGCCGCGCGGCTCGTACCGGGTCAGCGACTGGGTGCGCACCAGCAGCCGGCGCATCCCGGCGAGGTCGCCGACCAGCCCGTGGGCGCGGGCCTGCACCAGGACGTTGCCGAGCGCGGCGGCCTCCGTCGGCCCCGCCACCACCGGCAGCCCGCAGGCGTCGGCGGTCAGCTGGCACAGCAGCGCGTTGCGGGTGCCGCCGCCGACCACGTGCACGACGTCGACCGGGTGCCCGGCGAGCCGCTGCGCGTCCTCGACGGCCCTGCGGTGGGCCAGCGCCAGCGAGTCCAGGATGCAGCGGGTCACCTCGGCGGGCGACGCGGGAACCGGCTGCCCCGAGACACGGCACGCCTCGGCGATCCGCTCCGGCATCCGACCCGGCGCGAGGAACGCCGCGTCACCCGCGTCCACCACCGACCGCAGCGCCGGCACCCGGGCCGCCGCGAGCAGCAGCTCCCCCAGATCCGGCTCGCCCCAGGCCCGTACGCACTCCTGGAGCAGCCACAGCCCCATGATGTTGCGCAGGTACCGGACGGTGCCGTCCAGCCCGAGTTCGTTGGTGAAGTTGGCGGCGCGGCTCTCCTCCGTCAGCACCGGAGCGGTCAGCTCCAGCCCGGCCAGCGACCAGGTCCCGGTGCAGATGTACGCGAACCGCTCGCCCGAGGCCGGCACGGCGGCCACCGCGGACGCCGTGTCGTGCGAACCGACCGCCGTCACCGGCACCGGCCCCGGCAGCCCCGTCTCCTCCAGCACCGCCGGCCGCAGCACGCCCGCCGGATCGCCGG
Organism: Streptomyces mutabilis; assembly: GCF_046628145.1. Classification (NCBI taxonomy): domain Bacteria; kingdom Bacillati; phylum Actinomycetota; class Actinomycetes; order Kitasatosporales; family Streptomycetaceae; genus Streptomyces; species Streptomyces mutabilis. The sequence continues at coordinate 7,059,328 of NZ_CP176874.1, forward strand.
GCCGCCGCAGCGGCGCGAACAGGCCGAGGTCGATCCCGAGCCGGTCCGCGACGTCGCTCGACCAGTCGCGGGTGCGCGGATCGATCAGCTGGGTGGTGGAGGCGTTGGTCAGCTCCGTGCCCTGCTCGCCGGTGAGCCAGTACGTCAGCAGGTCCGGGATCAGCAACAGCCGACGCGCCTGGGCGAACTGGGCCGTACCGCGGGCGGCGACGAGCTGGTACAGGGTGTTGAAGGGCGCGTACTGCAGCCCGGTCGCCGCGTACAGCTCCCCGGCGGGCAGCGTGGCCCAGACCTTCTCCGCGACGCCCTCGGTGCGGGCGTCGCGGTAGTGCACGGGGTTGCCGAGCAGGGCCCCGTCGGCGTCCAGCAGGCCGTGGTCGACGGCCCAGCTGTCCACGCCGACGGAGTCCACCGGCCCGGCCGCCCGCAGCCCGTCCAGGACACCGGCGTACAGCGCCAGGACGTCCCAGCGCAGCCCCTCCGGCGTACGGACCGGCCGGTTGGGGAAACGGTGCGCCTCGGTCAGCTCCAGCCGGTCCGGGTCCACGCGGCCGACCATGACGCGCCCGCTGGACGCGCCGAGGTCGACCGCGGCGTACGTCTTGACGTCCACGGCAGTGCTCATCGCAGGAACGCGGCGGCGACGCCGGCGTCGACCGGGACGTGCAGGCCGGTGGTGTGGGTCAGGTCGCCGCCGGTCAGCGCGAACACGGCGTTCGCGACGTGCTCGGGCAGCACCTCGCGCTTCAGCAGCGTCCGCTGCGCGTAGAACTCGCCCAGCTTCTCCTCCGGCACCCCGTACACGGCCGCCCGCTTCGCGCCCCAGCCGCCCGCGAAGATGCCCGAACCGCGCACCACGCCGTCCGGGTTGACCCCGTTGACGCGGATGCCGTGCTCGCCCAGTTCGGCGGCGAGCAGGCGCACCTGGTGGGCCTGGTCGGCCTTGGTCGCGGAGTAGGCGATGTTGTTCGGACCGGCGAACACGGCGTTCTTGGAAGCGATGTAGACGATGTCGCCGCCCATCTCCTGAGCCGTCATCACCCGGGCCGCCTCGCGCGAGACGAGGAAGGAGCCGCGGGCCATGATGTCGTGCTGGAGGTCCCAGTCCTTGACGGAGGTCTCCAGCAGCGGCTTGGAGATGGAGATGCCCGCGTTGTTGACCACCAGGTCGACCCCGCCGAAGGCGAGGACGGCCGCCCGGAAAGCCTCGGCGATCTGCTCCTCGGACGTGACGTCGACGGTCACCGCGACGGCCTTGTCCGCCCCGCCCAGCTCCTCGGCCACCCGCGCCGCGTTCTCGGCGTTCAGGTCGGCGACCACCACACACGCGCCCTCGGCGACCAGCCGCCCCGCGATCGCCTTCCCGATCCCGCTGCCCGCACCCGTGACGAGCGCGACGCGCGTGGCGAGCGCCTTGGGCTTCGGCATCCGCCGCAGCTTGGCCTCCTCCAGCGCCCAGTACTCGATGCGGAACTTCTCCGACTCCTCGATCGGCGCGTACGTCGACACCGCCTCCGCCCCACGCATCACGTTGATCGCGTTGACGTAGAACTCGCCGGCCACCCGCGCCGTCTGCTTGTCCTTGCCGAAGCTGAACATGCCCACACCCGGCACCAGCACGATCGCCGGGTCGGCACCGCGCATCGCGGGGGAGTCCGGCTCGGCGTGCCGCCGGTAGTAGGCGGCGTACTCCTCGCGGTAGGCCGCGTGCAGCTCCTTGAGCCGGGCGACGGTCTCGTCCAGCGGCGCGGTGGGCGGCAGGTCGAGCACCAGCGGCCGCACCTTGGTGCGCAGGAAGTGGTCGGGGCAGGAGGTGCCGAGCGCGGCGAGCCGCGGGTGCTCGGCACGGGCGAGGAAGTCCAGCACCGTGTCCGTGTCGGTGAAGTGCCCCACCTGCGGCCGGTCCTGGGACGCGAGGCCACGGACGAACGGCGCCAGCGCCGCCGCCCGCTCCCGCCGCTGAGCCTCGGGCAGCGCCTCGTACCCGTCGATCACCGCGCCGAACGGCTGGGCCTTGCCGCGCTCGGCGAGGAAGGCCTCGGCGGTGCGGATGATGTGCAGCGAGTTGCGCTCGCACTCCTCGGAGGTGTCGCCCCAGGCGGTGATGCCGTGCCCGCCGAGCACACACCCGATCGCCCGCGGGTTGGCCTCCTTCACGGCCGCGATGTCCAGCCCCAGCTGGAACCCGGGCCGCCGCCAGGGCACCCACACCACGGTGTCGCCGAAGCACTCGGCGGTCAGCTTCTCGCCGTCCGCCGCGCAGGCCAGCGCGATCCCGGAGTCCGGGTGGAGGTGGTCGACGTGCGCGGCCTCGACGAGCCCGTGCATCGCCGTGTCGATCGAGGGCGCGGCGCCGCCCTTGCCGTGCAGGCAGTAGTCGAACGCTGCGACCATCTCGTCCTCGCGCTCGACGCCCGGGTAGACGTCCTTGAGCGCCCGCATCCGGTCCAGCCGCAGCACCGCGAGCCCCGCCTCGGTGAGCGTCCCGAGATCACCGCCGGACCCCTTGACCCACATCAGCTCCACATCACCCCCGGTCACGGGGTCGGTGGCGGTTCCTTTGGCGGAGGCGTTCCCGCCGGCGTAGTTGGTGTTGCGGGGATCGGAGCCGAGCCGGTGGGAGCGGGCGAGGAGGGCGTCGGCCGAGGGGTGGTTGCCCATGTCTGACAGTCCTTTTCAACGAGGTGGGAGACAGCGCCCCTGAAAAGGGGCGCGGGGAACTGCGCGACCAGCCACACCCGGCCCGCAGCCCGCGAATCACAGAACCCGGCAGACGCTCACGCCCCCCACCCCGCCTGCTGACCACCAACGCGCTCGGCGACAACCTTCTCGCCGTACCCGGACCCCGCGTACGCCTTGAGGGGCTCGGGGTCCAGCCCCATCTCCTGCCGCACCTCACGAAGAAGCGGCCGCACATCCGTGTCGTACGCGTCCATCAACACGGCGTTGGCGCCGAGCACGTCCCCCGAAGCCTGCGCGGCGGACAGCGCCTCCGCGTCGACCAGCAACGCCTTCGCCGTCGCCTCCTGCACGTTCATCACCGACCGGATGATCGCCGGGATCTTCGCCTCGATGTTGTGGCACTGGTCCAGCATGAACGCCACGTCGGAGGTGAACCCGCCCCCGCGCACCACCTCGTACATGATCCGGAACAACTGGAACGGGTCGGCCGCGCCGACCATCAGGTCGTCGTCCGCGTAGAACCGCGAGTTGAAGTCGAACCCGCCGAGCTTCCCCTCCCGCAGCAGCGTCGCCACGATGAACTCGATGTTCGTGCCCGGCGCGTGGTGTCCGGTGTCGACGACGACCTGCGCCTTCTCGCCCAGCTTCAGGCAGTGGGCGTACGCCGTGCCCCAGTCCGGCACGTCCGTCGTGTAGAACGCCGGCTCGAAGAGCTTGTACTCCAGCAGCATCCGCTGGCCCTCGCCGAGCCGCTCGTACACCTCGGCCAGCCCTTCGGCCAGCCGGTCCTGCCGGGAGCGCACGTCGTCCTGTCCCGGATAGTTCGTCCCGTCGGCGAACCACAGCTTCAGGTCCCGCGACCCGGTGGCGTCCATGATGCCGACGCACTCCAGCAGGTGGCCGACGGCCTTCCTGCGCACGGCGGCGTCGGGGTGGCAGATGCTGCCCAGCTTGTAGTCGTCGTCCTGGAAGGTGTTGGAGTTGATCGCGCCGATCCGCACGCCCCGCTTCTCGGCGTGCCCGGCCAGCGCGGTGTAGTCCTCGACCTTGTCCCACGGAATGTGCAGCGCGACGGTCGGGGCCACGCCGGTGAACTCGTGCACCTTCGCGGCGTCGTCCAGCTTCTCGAACGGGTCCCGCGGCACGCCCGCTTGGGCGAACACCTTGAACCGGGTGCCGGAGTTCCCGTACGCCCACGACGGCGTCTCGACTGCCTGGGTCTTGAGCGCGGCCTTCACCGCGGCGAGCTCGGTCACTTCGGCGCTCCTGTGACATCGGGTCGCGGCCGGTCCCGGGACCGACGGTGCACGACCATGTATGAAACGATTCAGAACGTGAAGCTATGAGCCGTCCGAAAGGGTGTCAACCCTTCTGCTCATCCCGGCTTTCCGTGACTCGGTCGTGACCTTCGGCTATCGAAACTTTTTCGACCCGGACCCATTGACGTGACATGCCCTGCCTGCCTAACGTCCCGGCAATCCAGTTGAAACCTTTCACGACGCCGTGAGGGCCGTCCCGCCCGGCGTCGTCGAGGAGCCCCCATGACCCACCCGTCCGACACGGGTACGGCCCCGGTTCTGGCGCTCAGGGACGTCTCCAAGTCCTTCGGCGCGGTCCGCGCCCTGCGGGACGTCTCCCTGGAACTGTTCCCCGGCGAGGTGCACGCCCTCGCCGGTGAGAACGGCGCCGGCAAGTCGACCCTCATCAAGACGCTCGCCGGAGTGCACCGGCCGGACGCCGGCCAGGTGCTGCTCGACGGTGCGCCGGTCGTCTTCCACGGGCCCGGCGACGCCCGCGACGCCGGTATCGCCGTGATCTACCAGGAGCCGACCCTCTTCCCCGACCTGTCGATCGCCGAGAACATCTTCATGGGGCGGCAGCCCCGGCGTGCCCTCGGCCGCATCGACCACAAGGCGACCCACGCCGCCACGGCCGGACTGATGCGGCGGCTCGGCGTCGAACTCGACCCCGACCGCCCCGCTCGCGGCCTGTCCATCGCGGACCAGCAGATCGTGGAGATCGCCAAGGCCCTCTCCTTCGATGCCCGCGTCCTGATCATGGACGAGCCGACCGCCGCCCTCACCGGCAGCGAGGTCGCCCGCCTCTTCGGCGTGGTGCGCACCCTGCGCGAGCAGGGCGCCGCCGTGCTCTTCATCTCCCACCGCCTGGAGGAGATCTTCCAGATCTGCGGGCGGGTCACCACGCTGCGCGACGGTGCCTGGATCGCCAGTGAGCCGCTGGCCGAAATGACCGAGGACGACCTGGTCCGCCGTATGGTCGGCCGCGACCTGGACGAGCTCTACCCCAAGCAGGAGGTCAGTCCCGGCGAGGTCGCCCTCAGCGTGCGCCGCCTGACCCGGGAGGGCGTCTTCACCGACGTCTCCTTCGAGGTGCGGCGCGGCGAGATCGTCGGCCTCGCCGGACTGGTCGGCGCCGGCCGCACCGAGGTCGCCCGCGCCGTCTTCGGCGTGGACCGCTGGGACGCCGGGGAGGTGGAGGTCGACGGCAAGCCCCTCGTCAACGGCGCCCCGTCCATCGCCATGGCCGCCGGTCTCGCCCTGGTCCCCGAGGACCGGCGCGCCCAGGGCCTGGTGATGGACATGTCCATCGAGCGCAACATCGGCCTCACCGGGCTCCGTACGACCGTGAAGGCGGGGCTGATGGACCGGGGCGCCGAGCGCAGCCGCTCCCTCGACTGGGCCGTCAGGCTCCAGGTCAAGTACGCCCGCATCGCCGACGCCGTCGCCACCCTCTCCGGGGGCAACCAGCAGAAGGTCGTCCTCGCCAAGTGGCTGGCCACCGGCCCCAAGGTGCTGATCGTCGACGAACCGACCCGCGGTATCGACGTCGGCACCAAGGCCGAGGTGCACCGGCTGCTGAGCGAGCTGGCCGCCGACGGCGTGGCCGTCCTGATGATCTCCTCCGACCTGCCCGAGGTCCTCGGCATGGCCGACCGCGTCCTGGTGATGCACGAGGGCCGGCTGACCGCGGAGATCGCCCGCACCGACGCCACCGAGGAGACCGTGATGGCCGCAGCCACGGGGAGGGCCGCCGCATGACCGACGCCCCCGCGCCCCCGCACGTCACCGGGAGGGCCGCCGCATGACGGTCACCGCACCCGACCAGGCCCCCGTCACCGGCGTGCCGAAAGCCGGCGCCACCCGGCTCGTCGACCGCATCTTCAAGATGCGCGAACTGGCCATCCTCCTGGTCTTCCTGGTGATGATCGCCGTCACGCAGGCCGGCAACAGCGAGTTCCTGTCCGAGCAGGGCATCAAGGACCTGCTGCTCAACGCGACCATCCTCGTCCTGGTCGCCACCGGCCAGTCCCTGGTCGTCATCACCCGCAACGTCGACCTGTCCGTCGGCTCCACCCTCGGCATCAGCGCCTTCGCCGCCGGCACCTACCTCCAGGGCGGCGGCAACAGTGCCGTGGCCGTCCTCCTCGCGGTGCTGATGGGCGTCGGCTTCGGCCTGCTCAACGGCCTGCTGGTCAGCCTCGGCCAGGTGCCCGCCCTGGTCGTCACCCTCGGCACCCTCTACATCATCCGCGGCATCGACTCCATCTGGGTCGGCTCCCGCCAGATCACCGCGGCCGACCTGCCCGGCGGCTTCGTCGACTTCGGCTCCGGAGGCGTCTCCGCGGTGCCGTGGCTGGCGCTGATCGCCCTCGCGGTGCTCGTCGCCACCGCGTACTACCTGAAGCACTTCGGCAGCGGACGCGAACTGTACGCGCTCGGCTCCAACCCGGAGGCCGCCCGGCTGGCCGGCATCCCGGTCCGCAAGCGCGTCCTCACCGCCTACACCTTCTGCGGCGCCCTCGCCGGACTCGCCGGCGCCCTCTACCTGGCCCGGTTCGGCAACGTCGACTCCGGCACCGGCAACGGCTACGAACTGACCGTCGTCAGCGCGGTCGTGGTCGGCGGCGTCGTCTTCACCGGCGGCTCCGGCAGCGTCTACGGCGCCGCCCTCGGCGCACTCCTGCTCACCTCGATCAACAGCGTGCTGCCCGCCCTCGGCGTCAGCTCCGTGTGGGTGCTGGCCATCAACGGCACGCTGCTCATCCTCGCCATCGCCGTCGACCGGATCGTCGCGCTGCGCGTGGCCAAGGCCCTGAAGAAGAGGAACGCCCGCCATGGCTGACCGCTCCCTGATGCGCGCCGTCCGCCGGTCCGCCTCCTCGAGGTGGGACGGGGCCGTGGGCGCGCTCCTCGTCGTCGTCCTGCTGCTCTCCTTCGGCTTCGTCGACGGCTTCGGCAACGCCCTGAACCTGTCCTTCCTGATCGGCAACACCCTGCCGATCGCCCTCATCGCCCTGCCGATGACCCTGCTCGTCGTCTCCGGCGAGATCGACCTGTCGGTCGCCTCCACCGCGGGCCTGTCCGGCGCCGTGATGGGCGCCCTGTGGAACCAGGGCATGGCCATCGAGGCGATCATCCCGATCTGCCTGCTGCTCGGCGTCGTGTGCGGCCTGGTCAACGGGCTGCTCGTCACCCGGCTCGGCCTGCCCTCCCTCGCCGTCACCATCGGCACCATGGCCGCCTACCGGGGCATCGCGCAGATCGTGCTCGGCTCCGACGCGGTGACCGACTTCCCCTCCCAGTACCTGGACTTCGCGGCCGGACGCATCGAGGGCACCTTCGTCCCGTACGCCTTCCTGCCCTTCCTCGTGCTGTTCGCCATCGCCGTCATCGCCCTGCACGCCATGCCGTTCGGCCGGTCGCTGTTCGCCATCGGCGCCGGCGAGGAGGCGGCGCGGTTCGCCGGCATCCGGGTCAGGCGGCAGAAGCTGATCCTGTTCACCCTCACCGGCCTGATGTCCGCCCTCACCGGCGTCTTCTGGGCCCTGCACTACGCCAGCGCCCGCTACGACAACGCCACCGGCCTCGAACTCTCCGTCGTCGCCGCCGTACTGCTCGGCGGCATCGACTTCGACGGCGGCAAGGGCACGCTCGGCGGCGCGATCGCCGGGGTGTTCCTGCTCGGGGCGCTGCAGAACGTGATGAGCCTGAAGGACGTCTCCGCCCAGTCGCAGATCGTCGTCACCGGCGTCCTGCTCGTGCTCTCCGTGCTCGGCCCCCGGGTCGCACGGCAGATCTCCGTCGCGCGGGCCGGACGCCGGGCGGCAACGGCGCCCCCGTCCAAGGCGCCCGCGCCGACCCCGTAACCGGCCCCGCCCGCTCCCGTAAGGAATCCGCCATGCGCAAGCAGTCCCTGAGCCGCACCTGCGCGGCCCTCGCCGCAGTCACCTCCCTCGCCCTGGCCGCCACCGCCTGCGGCGGCACCACCAAGGAGGACGTCAAGAACGAGGACGCCTCCGCCGCCACCGCCGGCAAGGCCGACCCGAACGCCCCCATCAAGAAGGGCCTGACCGTCGGCTTCCTGCCCAAGCAGGTCAACAACCCCTACTTCACCGTCGCCGACAAGGGCGGCGAGAAGGCCCTGAAGGAACTCGGCTCCAGCTACAAGGAGGTCGGCCCCTCCAGCGGCACCGACACCGCCGGCCAGGTCTCCTACGTCAACACCCTCACCCAGCAGCAGGTCGACGCCATGGCCGTCTCCGCGCAGGACCCCGGCGCCCTGTGCACCGCGCTCAAGCAGGCCATGAAGAACGGCATCAAGGTCGTCACCTACGACTCCGACACCAACCCCGAGTGCCGCAACGCCTTCGTCTCCCAGGCGTCCGCCGACGACCTCGGCCGCACCCAGGTGCAGCTGCTCGCCGAGCAGATCGGGAACAAGGGCGAGATCGCGATCCTCTCCGCCGCGCAGACCGCGACGAACCAGAACGCCTGGATCGAGATCATGAAGGACGAGCTCAAGGACCCCAAGTACAAGGACATCAAGCTGGTCAAGGTCGCCTACGGCGACGACGACGCCCAGAAGTCCTTCCAGCAGACCCAGGGCCTGCTCCAGGAGTACCCGGACCTGAAGGGGATCATCTCCCCGACCACCGTCGGCATCAAGGCCGCCGCCCAGTACCTGTCCGGCTCCAAGTACAAGGGCAAGGTCAAGCTGACCGGCCTCGGCACCCCCAACGACATGCGCAAGTACGTCAAGAACGGCACCGTCGAGGCCTTCGAGCTCTGGGACCCCGCCAAGCTCGGCGAACTCGCCGCGCGCACCGCCGTCGCGCTGGCCTCCGGGCAGATCACCGGCAAGGAGGGCGAGACCTTCGAGGCCGGCGCCATGGGCGAGTACACCATCGGCGAGGACGGCGTGATCGACCTCGGCAAGCCGACCGTGTTCAACGCCGAGAACATCGACCAGTACGACTTCTGACACATACGTTTCGACACGAGGGCGGTACTCCATGCAGCGCGTCTGTTTCCTGCTCAAGGTCCGTCAGGACCGGATCGCGGAGTACCGCGAACGCCACGCCGCCGTGTGGCCGGAGATGTGCGAGGCACTGACGGCCACCGGCTGGCACAACTACTCGCTCTTCCTGCGCGACGACGGCCTGCTCGTCGGCTACCTGGAGACCGAGGACTTCGCCGCCGCCCGGGCGGGGATGGAGGCCACCGAGGTCAACGCCCGCTGGCAGGCCGAGATGGGTCCCCTCTTCGAGTCCCTCGACGGCGACCGCCCCGACGAGGCGATGAAACCGCTCACCGAAGTGTTCCACCTCGCCTGAGTCCCCGCCCGAGACCCTGCCCGAGAACGGAGACACCCCCGTCATGCGACGCCGCACCCTCCTCACCGGCGCCCTCGCCGTCCCCGTCCTGGCGACCGCCGGCACGACCGCGCGGGCAGCCGCCGTCCCCGGCCCGTCGGTCACCCCGGCCGGACGCACCACGCTCGACAGCCGGGCGATCTACTTCGTCTCCTACGACGGCCTGGTCAACAACAACTCCTTCCAGAAGAACGGCATCCTCACCCACAAGGGCCACCAGTACGCCGCCTGGTACACCGCCGACCGCAACGCCGTCGTCGCCCGCCGCGCGCTCGGGGCGGGCACCTGGCAGACGGTGCGGGTCGGTCACACCCTCCGGTACGACGACTCGCACAACGTCATCTCCATGGGCGTCTCCCGCACCGACGGCCGCCTGCACCTCCACATGGACTCCCACAGCGACGGCTTCACCTACGTCAAGTCCGCCGCCCACCTCCTGGACGACCCGACCGGGCTCAGCTGGACCGCGAGCCGCTTCGGCGCCCCGCGGTCCACCCTCGACGGACTCACCCTCACCCCGCAGTTCACCTACCCCCAGTTCGTCGCCGCCCCGAACGGACGGCTCCAGCTCAGCTACCGGGCCGGCGTCTCCGGCGACGGCCGCAACGCGCTCGCCGAGTACGACGGCCGCCGGTGGACCGAGCTGGGGGAGTGGTCCAGCTCCACCGGCACCTACCGCAGCGAGCACGGCTCCTCGACCGCCCGCAACATGTACCTGCACGGCATCGACTACGACCGCAGGGGCCGCCTGCACGCCTTCTTCACCTGGCGCGAGCGCAGCGGCGCCGTGATGTGCTCCGGCGGCGGCATCACCAACCACGACACCGGCTACGTGTACTCGGACGACCGGGGCCGCACCTGGCGCAACGACGCCGGCACGGTCGTCGGCACCACCGGCGGAGCCGACCGGGTCTCCGTCACCGACGCCGGCCTCGTCGTGGACCCCCTGAGCCCCGATCACTCCCTGATGAACCAGGAGAGCCAGAGCACCGACTCCGCCGGCCGGCCGCACGCGATCATCTCCTACGTCCCGGGCCGCTTCGGCCGGTGCACCACCGACTACGTCGCCGACCGCACCGCGCACGGCCGCGCCTTCCACCTCCGCAAGGACGCCTCCGGCGCATGGCGCAAGACCGAGATACCGGTACCGCTCAACTCCAGCCAGCGCACCCGGCTGGTCCTGGACCGGTACGACAACGCCTACGCGGTGTTCCCGTACGGCAGGATCGCCGGCGCCTCCGCGGCGTCCGGGTACACCGACTGGCGGCTGCTGTACGACGGGTCCGGGCTGAACGCCTTCGGCGAGGTGCTGGTCGACGAGACGCGCGTCGCCCGGGACGGCGTGCTCTCGGTCATGTACCAGGAGAGGTCGAGCGGCACCGCACCCTCGGCGCTCCACGTCGTCGACTTCCGGCTGCCCGCCTGACGGAGGTCTGCGCACGGAGGTCTCCCGCGGAGGTCTGCCCACGGAGGTCTCCCACGAAGGTCTTCCCAGGACGGCGCGGGTAATGTGAAGGTCTCCCGGCCGCCCCGCGTCCCTGGCGCACGCTCCCCAGCCCGACCCTGGAGGTCCCTGCCCGATGGCCCATTCGGTGGGTATCAAGGACGTCGCCCGCGCCGCCGGAGTATCCGTGGGCACGGTCTCCAACGTCATCAACCGCCCCGACACCGTCGCGACCGAGACCCGCGCGCGCGTGCTGTCCGCGATCGACCGGCTCGGCTACGTCCGCAGCGAGTCCGCGCGCCAGCTGCGCGCGGGCCGCAGCCGGATCATGGGGCTGCTCGTCCTGGACATGGGCAACCCCTTCTTCGTCGACGTCGCGCGCGGCGCCGAGCGGGCCGCACGCGACGCCGGTCTCGGCGTGATGGTCTGCAACAGCGCGCAGAACCCGGGGGAGGAGGCCGAGTACCTCTCGCTCTTCGCCGAGCAGCGGGTGCGGGGCGTCCTGCTCACCCCGGCCGACGCCACCGGCCGCAACATCGAGGGCTTCCGCCGGCACAACATCCCCTTCGTGCTGGTCGACCGGGTCGCCGAGGGCACCACCGAGTGCTCCGTCTCCGTGGACGACGTCGCGGGCGGCGCCCTCGCGGTGCGGCACCTGGTGGACGCCGGGCACCGCTCCATCGCGTACGTCAGCGGCCCGCCCGGCCTCAATCAGGTGCGCGACCGCCGCACCGGCGCCCTGAACGCCCTCGCCGAGGCCGGCCTCGGCCCCGACGCCCTGCGCGAGCTGCCCACCGAACGGCTCGACGTCGCCGCCGGCCGGGACGCCGGTGCCCGCCTGCTCGGCCTCGCCGACCGGCCCACCGCCGTCTTCTGCGCCAACGACCTGCTCGCCCTCGGCGTTCTCCAGGCCCTGTACGCGGCCGGCGTCGGCGTCCCCGACGACCTCGCGATCGTGGGCTACGACGACATCGAGTTCGCCGCCGCCGCGGCCGTCCCCCTCACCTCCGTGCGCCAGCCCGCCGTCACCATGGGCGCCATGGCCGCCGAACTGCTCCTGGAGGAGACGGAGCTGGAGGGCACGGACCGTACCCACGCACACCGGCGGGTGGTCCTCCAGCCGGAACTGGTGGTACGGCGCTCCAGTCTCGCCGCCCGCTGACCGTCCGTTCAGCACGAATCCCGGTCCCGGGGGTCGGTCTCCGCAAGGACGTGTGCTGAACTGGGACACGGCCGAAAGATCCGTTCGCACGGTCCGACCGTGCGATCCGTCCGTCCCGGGAGCCCCCGTTGAGCGTCAGCTACCGCCAGCCCGGCGTCGTCCTCACCGACCGCCGATTCACCGTGCCCCTCGACCACGCCGACCCCGGCGGGGAGACGATCGAGCTGTACGCCCGCGAGGCCGTCGCGAGCGACAAGGCGGACCGGGACCTGCCGTGGCTGGTCTACCTCCAGGGCGGCCCCGGCTTCGGGGCGAACCGTTTCATCGGCCGTCCCGCATGGCTCGGCCGCGCTCTGAAGGAGTACCGCGTCCTCCTCCTGGACCAGCGCGGCACCGGCGCCTCCACGCCCGCCAACCGCCAGACGCTCCCGCTGCGCGGTGGTCCCGCCGAGCAGGCCGACTACCTCACCCACTTCCGCGCCGACTCCATCGTCCGCGACTGCGAGACCATCCGGCCGCAGATCACCGGGGGCGCCCCCTGGACCGTCCTCGGCCAGAGCTTCGGCGGTTTCTGCACCGTCGCCTACCTGTCGCTCGCCCCCGAGGGCCTGAGCACCGCCCTGATCACCGGTGGCCTGCCCTCCCTGGACGCCCACGCCGACGACGTCTACCGGGCCGCCTACCCCCGCATCGAGCGCAAGGTCGCCGCGCACTACGCCCGCTACCCGCAGGACGTCGAGCGCGCCCGCCGCATCGCCGACCACCTGCTCACCCACGACGTCGTCCTGCCGAACGGCTACCGGCTCACCGTCGAGGCCTTCCAGTCCCTGGGCATCCTGCTCGGCGGCAGCGAGGGCAGCCACCGCCTGCACTTCCTGCTGGAGGACGCCTTCGTCCGCACCCCGCGCGGGCACGAGCTGTCCGACGCCTTCCAGGAGCAGGCGCAGTCCCTGCTCTCGTACGCGGGCCACCCGCTGTACGCCCTCGTCCACGAGGCCATCTACGGCCAGGACGCACGCCCCACGAACTGGTCGGCCGAGCGCGTCCGCGCCGAGTTCCCGCGCTTCGACGCCGCCAAGGCTCTCGCGGGCGACGAACCGCTGCTGTTCACCGGCGAGTCGATCCACCCCTGGATGTTCGACTGCGACCCGGCGCTGCGCCCGCTGCGCGAGACCGCCGAACTGCTCGCCGCCCGCACCGACTGGACCCCGCTCTACGACCCCGCCCGCCTCGCCGCCAACGAGGTGCCGGCCGCCGCGGCCGTCTACCACGACGACATGTACGTCGACACCGCCCACGCGCTGACCACCGCCCGCACGATCCGCCTGCGCACCTGGGTCACCGACGAGTTCGAGCACGACGGCGTCCGGGCCGGCGGCCCCCGCGTCCTGGACCGGCTGCTCGCCCTCGCCCGCGACGAGGCCTGAACGGCGCCGGGTTCGAATTCCGGGTGGGATGTCGGCGGCACGGGTTAGTGTGCGGGCATGACGGAGCCGACGATCACGCAACTGGAGCCCATGCCCGGCGACTGGCGGCGCGCCCTGGCCGTCGTCGCCCACCCGGACGACCTGGAGTACGGCTGCTCGGCGGCGATCGCGGCCTGGACCGACGAGGGCCGCGAGGTCGCCTACGTCCTCGCCACCCGGGGCGAGGCGGGCATCGACACCCTGGCGCCGGCCGAGGCCGGCCCGCTGCGGGAGCGTGAGCAGCGGGCGAGCGCGGCCGTCGTCGGGGTGAGCGAGGTGGAGTTCCTCGACCACCGGGACGGCGTGATCGAGTACGGCACCGCACTGCGCCGGGACATCGCCGCAGCGATCCGCCGGCACCGGCCCGAGCTGGTCATCACCCTCAACCACCGCGACACCTGGGGCGGCGTCGCCTGGAACACCCCGGACCACGTCGCCGTCGGGCGGGCCACCCTCGACGCCGCGGGGGACGCCGGCAACCGGTGGATCTTCCCGGAGCTGACCGAGCGGGGGCTCGAGCCCTGGGACGGCGTGCGCTGGGTCGCGGTCGCCGGTTCCTCCTCGCCCACGCACGCCGTGGACGCCACACCGGGCCTGGAGCGAGCGGTCCGTTCCCTGCTGGAACACCGCACCTACATCGAGGCGCTGACCGACGAGGACCCGGAGACGTACGTGCGCGGTTTCCTCGTCGGCTTCGCCGAGTCCGCGGGGGAGCGGTTCGGCGGGAAGCCCGCGGTGACCTTCGAAGTCTTCGGTCGGTAGCACGTGGGGGAAAGCGTGACGGGGGAGTACATGGCGGGGAAGCAGGGGGACCAGCGGCTCGCGGAGCGGTTCGAGGAGCACCGCGGGCAGCTGAAGGCCGTGGCCTACCGCATGCTCGGTTCGCTGACCGAGGCGGAGGACGCCGTTCAGGAGGCCTGGCTGCGGCTCGACCGGGCCGGCGCCGACGGTATCGACAACCTCGGCGCCTGGCTCACCACGGTGACCGGCCGGGTCTGCCTGGATCTGCTGCGCTCCCGCACCGCGCGCCGCGAGGAGCCGATGACCGAGGGCTTCGACACCTTCGTACCGGACCCCGTGCTGAGGGCGCTGCCGCAGGGCGACCCGGAGGAGGAGGCCCTCCACACCGACTCGGTCGGGGTGGCCCTGCTGGTGGTGCTGGAGACCCTGGAGCCGGCCGAGCGGCTGGCGTTCGTGCTGCACGACATGTTCGCCGTGCCCTTCGACGACATCGCGCCGGTCCTCGAACGCAGTCCGGCCGCCACCCGGCAGCTGGCCAGCCGCGCCCGGCGCCGGGTCCGGGACGCCACCCCGGCGGCCGACCCCGACCTCGGCAGACAGCGCCGGGTGGTCGAGGCCTTCCTGGCGGCGAGCCGGGCCGGCGACTTCGACGCCTTGGTGTCCGTGCTCCACCCCGACGTGGTGCTGCGGGCCGACGCCGGCGCACTGGCTTCCGGAGCGGCGGCTTCGAAGGTGCTGCGGGGGGCCCGGACGGTCGCCACCGGGGCGTTCCACTTCCGGCACCTCGCCGGATTCGCACGGCTCGTCCTGGTCAACGGCACGGTCGGCACCGCCGCCGTGGTGGAGGGACGTCCGCGGTCGGTCACCTGCGTCACCGTCGTCGACGGTCTCATCACCGGCCTGTACATCCTGGCCGACCCGGACCGGCTGGCCCGCCTGGACGTGTCCGGCCTGGAAGCCTGACCGAGCGCCGGCCGGACCGGGGCCCGCAGGCGCCCTCTCCGGCGGGCCGTATGCTCGACGTCATGCGAGATCACACGGCTGACCAGGCGGAACTGCGCGGCGACTGCGAGCGTTGCTTCGGCCTGTGCTGCGTGGCCCTGCCCTTCGCCCGGTCCAGGGACTTCGCGGTCGACAAGGACGCCGGAAAGCCCTGCACCAACCTCCAGGACGACCACCGCTGCGGTATTCACGCACGGCTGCGGGAGACCGGCTTCACCGGCTGCACGGTCTACGACTGCTTCGGCGCCGGGCAGCGGGTCTCGCAGGTCACCTTCGGCGGCCGGGACTGGCGCAGCGGACCGCCGGAGCGCACCCGCCGCATGTTCGACGTGTTCCCGGTCGTCCGCCAGCTGCACGAGCTGCTCTGGTACCTGACCGAGGCGCTGAGCCTGCCCGCGGCCCGCCCCGTCCACGCCGACCTGCGCCGGCTCCTGGCCGACACCGAGCGGCTCGCCGAGGGGACCCCCGAGGAACTGGCCACCCTGGACGTGGCCGCGCACCGGCAGCGGGTCAACGTGCTCCTGCTGCGCACCAGCGAGCTGGCGCGGGCCGGCACCCGCGGCAAGAAGAAGAACCGCCGGGGCGCGGACCTGATGGGCGCCCGCCTCAAGGGCGCCGACCTCAGCGGCGCGGACCTGCGCGGCGCTTATCTCATCGCCGCCGACCTCACCGGCGCCGACCTGCGGGGCGCCGACCTGATCGGCGCGGACCTGCGCGACGCCGACCTCACGGACGCGGACCTGACGGGAGCCTTCTTCCTGACCCAGCCGCAGCTCACCGCGGCCCGGGGCAGCGCCGGCACCAGGCTGCCGGGCTCAGTCACCCACCCGGTGCACTGGACAGCGGGCGGCTGAGGCGGCGTCCTCGGACAGGGGCGCGCCGTCCGTCGCCGCGGGCCGGCCGGTCGCGGGCCGCCGCTCCAGATGGAGCCGCAACCCCTCCGGCATCAGCGTCAGCCGCTCGGTCACCCGGAGCCGGTAGTCCGGCTCCGGGCGCAGTTCGTAGCGGCGCAGCAGCAGCCCGAGGACCAGCGTCGCCTCGTGCAGCGCGAACTGCCGCCCGATGCACGCCCGGGCGCCCGTGCCGAACGGTTTGAAGGTGTGCGGGGCGCGTGACCGTACGGCCTTGGCCTCGAAGCGGTCCGGGTCGAACCGTTCGGCGTCCGGCCCCCACACCTGAGGGTCGCGGTGCAGCATGCCGGTCAGCACCAGCGCCCAGGCTCCGCGCCGCATCGGATGCGTACCGTCCAGCACGGTGTCCCGGCGGGCCTCGCGCGCGAAGGCGGGCGCGGTCGGCCACAGCCGCAGCGACTCGTCCAGCACCCGGCGCACATAGCGCAGTTTGGCCACCTGCTCGTAGCCGGGCGCCTCGGTGCCGCCCCAGACCCGGTCCACCTCGGCGCGGGCCCGGGCCGCCACCTCGGGGTGCCGGGCGAGGTAGTGCAGAGCGAAGGAGAGCGCGCCCGAGGTGGTCTCGTGGCCGGCCACCAGGAAGGTGATGACCTGTCGGCGGACGTTCTCCGCCGACAGCCGTTCGCCCGTTTCCGGGTGGGCCGTCTCCAGCATCCTGTCGAGCAGGTCACCCGTGCCGCTCCCGCCGCCGGTCCGGCGGGCGCGCACGAGGTCGTCGACCGTGCGGTTGAGGTAGGCGATGTCGGCGGTGTTGCGCCGGCTCGCGCGGCGCAGCAGCCAGGGGGCCAGCGGCGCGGGCACCGTGTTCAGACGCTGTGCGTAGCCGAGCGTGCCCACCATCGCGGTCACGAAGGGATGCGGGCGGGAGCGCTCGAAGGAACCGAAGTCGTGCCCGAATCCGGTGCGCGAGATCGTCTCCAGCGTCAGTTTGGTCATGTCACCCGGCACATCCACCGACCGGCCCCCGGCCACGGCCCGGTCCCAGTGTTCGGTGAGCCGTGCGGCCACGTCCAGCATCATCACGTGGTAGCCCGCCATGGCCTCCCGGCTGAACCCGGGGGCCAGCACGTCGTGCGCGAGCTGCCAGTTGGACTCGTGGTTGTACGCCGTGAACAGCCCGTCCCCGGCGACCGGCCGCAGGTTGGCCACGCCCAGCCCCACGTGCTTGGCGAACCGCGTCTCGTCGGCCAGGTCGGCGGCGAGCGCGGCGCCCCACACGAACACGAACTCCTTGCCGAACGCCCGCCGCCGGAAGATCGGCCCCAGTCGCCGGGCGTAGCGCAGCGAGTCCTGCATCGGGGTGCTCCGGCTCGCCCCGACCACGTCCCCGAGCAGCGGGAGCCGGTAGGGCGGGCGGGGGATGCGGTGCAGTTCGGGCCAGCCCAGCTCGGCGCTGCGGAAGCCCTTCGGCAGTCCGTCCGGTGCCAGTCGGTCCGTCGTCCGGGCCATGACGCGATCTCCCTTGACGCAGCGGCGTGTTGCACGTGCCGGGCAGGCGTGTTGTACATGGATTCAATAGCGCGCCCCAGTCTCGTCCCGTTGTTGAATCGGCGTCAAGTAAGGTGCGGACATGGCCGCGAACCAGGGCGAGCGCACCCGCCGCAGGCTCAGTACCGAGGAGCGCCGGGAGCAGTTGCTGTCGGTGGGCGCGCGGCTGTTCTCGGAGAGTCCCTACGACGACGTGTGGATCGAGCGGGTCGCCGAGATCGCCGGGGTCTCCCGGGGGCTGCTGTACCACTACTTCCCGAACAAGCGGGACTTCTTCGCGGCGGTCGTCGAGCGCGAGAGCGAGCGGATGCTGCGGATGACGGCGGCCGTGCCCGGTGTGCCCGTCCGGGAACAACTCGCCGCGGGCCTCGACGCGTACCTGGAGTACGTCCGGGCCCACGCGCACGGCTACCGCGCCTTCCATCGCGCCGACGCGACCGGGGACCAGGCGGTGCGCAGGGTCTACCGGCAGGCGCTGGCCGCGCAGGAGCGGCAGATCCTCGCCGCCCTGGCCGCCGACCCGGAGTTCGGACCGGCCTTCGGGGAGCGCGCCGACGTGCGGCTGGCGGTGCGGGGCTGGCTGGCGTTCACCACCGCGGTCTGCCTGGAGTGGCTGCGGGACCCGGAGCCGGCCCTGGAGCAGGTGCGTGACCTGTGCGCACGGTCCCTGCTCGGTGCCATCGCGCCGTGAGCGCCCCCGTTGCACTCCGAAACGCGCCGTCAGGCCGCTGAAATGCGCCGTCCGGCGCGCTGAGAAGTCTCGCAAAGATCCGGCGTCCTGGTTGGCGCACACCCCGATCTCCGATAGGTTAGGTGAGCCTTACCTAATGAACTGAACGATTGAATTGACGACGGAGGTTGGGGATGGGTGACAGCCACACCTGGACGGCCGCGCCTGCCGCTGCGGAACGGGCCCGCTCCGTGCTCGCCGCCGCCTGGTCCTGTGCGGTGACCGCGGAGGGCGGACGCGAGGAGTTCGTCGGCGCGCACGGCGTCGCCGACGACGGCCGGGTGCTGCTGCATGTGCCCGAGGACAGCGCACTGCTCGCGGCGGCGATCTGCGCGCCCCGCGGGGAGCCGTCCGCGGTGCTGGAGTTCGCCGACGTGGCGCCCGTGCCGGTCCGGGGCCGGATCAGGGCCCGGCTCTGGCTCGCGGGCTGGTTCGCCCCGGAGGACGGTCACCTGGCGTTCCGGCCCACGCGCGTGGTGCTGCGGCAGCCGTCCGGTGCCGTGGTCGTCGACCTCGACGACTTCGCCGCCGCCGCACCCGATCCGTTGGCGCTCGCCGAGGCCCGGCTGCTGACCCATCTCGCCGACTGCCACGGCGACGCGGTGGAGCGGCTGACCCGGCTCGTCGACGCCGACAGCCTGCACGGCGCGGTCCGGGTGCGGCCCCTCGCCGTCGACCGGCACGGACTGACGCTGCGCATCGAGCGCGTCCGCGCCCACGGCGACGTACGGCTGCCCTTCCACAGGCCGGCCGACGACATCGCCCAGCTCACGGAGCGGATGCACGTACTTCTGGCCCAGGCCGGCGCGGCCTCCCGCCCCCGGACCCTGCAACGGCAGCGCGCCGACGGCGACGGCTGAGGCGGGCGGGGCCACCCCGCCGCCGCGGACGCGCCGACGACGCCGGGAGACCCGAGCCCCGCGGCACGGCACCGCGAGCCGCGGCCCCCGTTGTTCCGGCCGGCGCTACTTCGTACGGCCGTCGTTCTGCGACCGTCGTTGTACGGCCGTCGTTGTACGGCGTTCTCAGGGGGAACGCCGCGTAGCGGTGCCGCGCTTGCGCTTCCGCAGCCGGGACCGCACCCGGTCGCGCAGTTGGGTCAGCCGAGGCATGCGTTCGCGCTGCTCGCGCGTGTGCCGGTCCAGTTCCTCCAGGAGCCGGCGCGAACGGTGCTCGGTGTCCATCTCGTCGATGATGCGGTTGACCTCGGTCAGCACCGCGCCCTGCAACTGCCACTGCCGCTGGTCGCGCCGGACCTCTTCGAGGAGCAGCCCGGCCAGCCGGTCGCGGGTGACCGCGGCCTGCCGCAGCTGGGCGGAGAGCCGCTCCTCGGCGGACTCGGCGTCATCGCTGACGCTGGTGGTGACCAGGACCGCGAAGCTTACGACGGCGTCGGCGATCTCGGACAGGAGCTGCTCGACGGTGGCGCCCGTCTCGGGCGGGAACAGCGGCTCGGGCTCCCGTTCCTTGGCGAGGTCGGTGAAGGTGCGGGCGAGGACCCGCATCACCACCGTGCAGATCTCCAGCGTGTCCAGACCCGAGCGCAGCACCACCCGGTGGAGCAGCCCCTCGCGCACACGGGGATTGAGCCGCAGACTGTCCTCCGCCTGCCGGAGGTCCTCGTCCACCTCGCCGATCTCGTGGTCGAGGCGGCGGGCCTCGTGCAGCCGGGCCGCCGCCTCGTGGAACGCCGTGGCGCCCGAGGCCTCCTCGCCCATCCGCAGCATCAGCTGCCGCACCCGCCGGGCCAGCCCCTCGATCGACTCGCCCGCCTGCTCCACCCACACCGGCGGCGCCAGCACCAGGTTGAAGGCCAGGCCGACGATCGCGCCGATCAGCGTCTCCACCACCCGCGCCCAGGCCAGGGACCCGTGTGAGGTCACGCCCAGCACCAGCATCGCGCTGATCGCCACCTCGGCCACGAACTCGTGCGCCCGCACCAGGTGTCCGACGCCCAGCGCCGCCACGATCACCAGGGCCAGACTCCACCAGCTCAGTCCGACCAGCTGACTGAAGGCGATGGCGACCAGGACGCCGGCCACCACGGCGTTCACCCGGCGGAAACTCATCTTGAGCGTGGCGTACAGGGTGACCTGGACGACCAGCAGCGCGGTGAGGGGCGCGGTGAGCGGCGCCGCCGACTTGTCGGGGGTCAGCCGCACGGCGATCACATAGGCGATCGACGCGGCGGTGGCCGAGCGCAGCGCCTGCACGACCATGGGGTCCCTGAGCCACTTCACCCGCCGCAGGGCCGACGCGGCTCTCTCACGTACATCGCGCATCCTCGGGCTGTTCCCTTCCCCAGGCGCCTCGAACGTATCCGGACAGGACGGTAACCGGACGAAGGGGGTGGGAAGGGATCTCACGCGCCGTGCGCCGCCGTGCTTCCGTGATCGTCAGGACGTCACCTTGGCGAGGAAGGCGGACAGGTTGCCCAGGGTCCGGGCGACCTGTTCCTCCAGGGTCAGGCTCTCCTCGAAGCGGGCGCCGCCCTCCGGGGCCTTCTTGCCCCGCAGGTACAGGGAGCAGGCGAGGTCGGTGCACATGTACAGACCGACCGAGTTGCCCTCCCGGCCCGCCGGGCCCGCCTTGCGCGCCGTCATCAGCGACACCCCGCCCCGCGGATGGGTCGTCAGGCACAGCGCGCACAGGCTGCGCTGGAAGAAGCCGCTCCGGCCCGGCTGGAAGCGCAGGGCCACACCGGTGAGGCGCTCGTCCTGCTCGACGACCAGATAGCTGCGGTCGGGCGCTCCCGGATCACGCCAGCCCAGGAAATCGAGATCGTCCCAGGGGCGCTCGTCGAGGTCACGGGGGACGGCCAGGCGCTTGGCCTCGCCTTTCGAGCAGTTGATGAAGGAGCCTCGGACGTCCTGCTCGGTGAGTGGTCTCATGGTCTTCCCATGCCTTCTGCGTTCGGGAGGGCGGAACTGGAAACCTAGGAATCCTAGGTTTCCACCTAGCGTAGATAGCCGTGCGGGAGGCGTGCCAGTGAATTTGCCGACGGGCGTCACCCCGACGTTTCGCAGGCCGGCGCGGGTGGTACCCGCAGGCGTTCGGACGGCCGGAACGACCGGCGACCGCAGCGACCGCAGAAAGGGAGTGCGCCGTGACCGACCACCGCCTCGAAGGACCGGGGGAGAACGGCGACCCCGTCCCCCGGGACATGCCGGACCAGCAGGCAGGGACCGGTGACGACCCCTGGGAGGCCGCCGCGCCCACCCGGGAGCAGTTGGAGCAGGGGCAGCGCCCCGAAGGTGAAGAGGAGGCCGACGACGACGCCGGCGCCGACGTACCCGACACGGACGAGGCGGGGACGGGCCGTCAGGGCGCCCCGCACTCGGGCGCCGTGCACCCGGAGCACCCGGTGCCCGACGAGTCCTCCGGCTGAGGACTCCGGTCCCGGTCCCCGCGCAGCGGGCGGCGCTCAGCCGACCTTGCGCCCGCGCAGCGGCTCGGTGGCGGCTCCCGCGCCCTCCTGGAAGCCCCGCAGGAACTCCTCCAGCACCTCCGTGGCCGTGCGGACCGGACGCCAGCCCAGTTCCGCCCGGGCCCGTGTGCAGTCCATCAGCGGCAGCCGCAGCACCGCGTCGAACAGGTGCGGGGAGGCGGGCAGCAGGTGCAGCCCCCAGGCGGCGGCGATCGCGGAGCGGGCCGCGGTGCGGGGCAGCCGCACCGGGCGTACGCCCGTCATCTCGCCCAGCAGCGCCGCGTCGACCGGAGGCTCGGCCGCGAGGTTGAAGGGGCCCCGGGCGTCCCCGGAGCGCACCGCGAGCCGGTACGCGTTCGCCGCGTCGTCGGTGTGCAGGGCCTGCACCCGCAGGCCGGGGACGTCCGGCAGGAACGGCAGGAGTTCCGGCCGCGCCAGCGGGCCCGGCAGGAACCTGCCGCCGAAGATCCGGCGCTGTTCGCTGGCCGACTCGCGCTTGAAGAGGAAGGCGGGCCGCATCCGCACCACCCGGATCCCCGGGTGGTCGCGCTCGAAGGTGTCCAGGGCCCGTTCCAGATAGGCCTTCTCCCGGCAGTACGCGGCGTCGGGCCAGCCGTGCGTCGGCCACGACTCGTCCACCGCGCGGTCCTTCGGCCCCGGTGAGTAGGCGCCCACCGACGAGGCGTGCACCAGCGCCGGCACTCCGGCCGCGGCCACCGCCTCGAAGACCCGGATGGAGCCGAGCACGTTCGTGCGCCAGGTCGTCGCCGGGTCGTGCGTCGGCTGGAAGGCCCAGGCCAGATGCACCACGGCGTCGGCGCCGGCGAAGTGTCCGGTCAGGTCCGCCCGGTCCGAGGCCAGGTCGACCGCGGCCCATTCCGTCCTGGCGGGCGACCACTCGGGGATCCGCCGGGCCAGGCCCAGCACGGAGGCGACCTCCGGATCCTCCGAGAGCAGCCGTACCACGCTGGTGCCCACGTTGCCGGTGGCGCCCGTGACCACGATCCTCGTGCCCGTTGTGCTGCTCACCTTGCGCTCCTCTCGGCGACTTGCCCGTGCGGACGTCACCGGGTACCCGCGTGGCGGGCCGGGCACGCAGGACGGCCCAAGGAGGAGGCGAACGAGAAGAAGCCCCGACCGCGACGGGGGAATCACGGTCGGGGCGGTTCGAGATGGGTACGGATGGCGGTCGCCTCTCGGCGAAGGGCTCCACAGGGCTTCAGCCGAACGATCTTCCCTGTGGGCGATAGGTGAGGCCCGGGGACACTGTCCCATCCGTACCCACGCCCTCTTCAACGGGGGAGGGTCTTCCGGTGTTCCACCGTCTGTCGCGTTTTGGGGTGATGTGTGTCACTGCGATGGTGTGCCGGCGCCACGGGGTGGGTTGTCGCGACTGGGCTCGGGAACGACCTCGGCCCACAGGTTCTCGGCCTGGAGCAGCAGCGTGCCCAGTACCGCCGTCCGCGCCGCCCCCTGCCCGGCCTGTTCGCGCAGGCCCTCCTGAAGCCGCCGGTGCAGTTCCTCCATGGTCGCCTCCGTCGCCTCCTCGGGCCGGGGGTCGGTGGCCTCGCCCAGCAGGCGGTCGGCCTCCGCACGGCAGGAGTCGCCGATCAGCCGGAGCAGGCGTGCGTACAGGTCCAGCACCGGGCCCTGCGGCGGGGCCGGTGTCCGGTTCTCGTCGGCGGCCACGGCGAGCGTCCGGATCAGCGCGGAGATGTTCCCGGTGACCCGGCTCCAGCGCTGGTCCTCCTCCTCGGGCGGGACGTCGGCGGTGGGCACACGGCGCAGGGCACGCAGCGGACCGGAGGTCAGGCGCAGGCTCTCCTGGCTCCAGGACCGGGCCGACTCCAGGGCCTTCAGCCGCCGCTGAAGCCGCGCGGCGTCGTTCGACCAGCCGGCCGCGGTCTGCGCGTCCCACTCGGACTCCGGCAGGCCGGCCGCCACGGTGTGCAGGACGTCGCCCGCCTCCCGGGCCAGCCCCGCGAGGTTCTCCCGTACGTCGCGCAGGTGGATCGGCGGCAGCACGAAGGCGTTGACCGCGACGCCGATCACCGCGCCCAGCGCCGCCTGCCCCACCCGGTGGCCGACCGCCGACGCCGAGACGGCCGTGCCGGAGGCCAGCACGAACACCGCGGTGGTGGCCGTGTAGATGCCCTGTCCGCCGAAGCGGGACCAGTTCGAGATCAGCATCAGCACCGGCAGGGACAGCGCCAGCGCCCCCGTGGTGTCGTCCGTGATGGCCTGCGCCGCCGACGCCATCAGGGCCCCGGCGCAGATCGCGGTGAACTGCTGCCCTGCCTGCCGCACCGAGCTGTAGACCGTGGCCTGTACCAGGACCAGCGCCACCCAGGGCGCCATCAGCGCCATCGGATCGTCCAGCCAGACGCCCGCCACGGCCCAGGCGATCAGCGCGGCGCCGGCGGCCTTCAGGGACTGCACGACGAGGTCGCGTTCCCGTCCGGGCCCCCGCCAGGCGGCCCGGACCGCGCGCCCGACGGCACAGGCCTCCCACCACACCGCGGCCAGTGGCCGCCGCCCCCGGAACACCTCGCGGACCGTACGCGTCACCGCGGTCATGCGCCGGGCATCCGCTCGACCGGCCCGCGCGCCCCGGAGCGGGTTACGACACGGTGACTCATGCGAACGGGCTCTCCTTCAGCGAGGCCAGCAGGTCGGCCGGGTCGGCGTAGACCGCGTCCGCGCCGGCCTCCTCCAGGTCGGCGCGGGGCAGCCCGCCGCACAGCACACCCACGCAGCGCACCCCGGCCCGGCTGCCCGCGCGCATGTCCCAGACGGTGTCGCCGACGAACACGGCCCGCTCGGCCGGCACCCCGGCCAGCTCCAGGGCGTGCTCCACCGGCTCGGGTGCAGGCTTCCCGGCCGCCACGTCGTCGGCGCTAGCGGTCGCGTGGATGGCGTCGTCCGCGTCGATCGCCCGCCGCAGCGCACTCAGCTCCGCGCCGCCCGCCGAAGTCGCGAGGACCACCTTCCAGCCCTCGCCGGCCAGGCGGCGCAGCAGTTCCCCGGCGTCCGGCAGCGCCGGCAGGCGGTCGAAGTACTGCCCGTACAGCGCCTTGTGCGCGGCGCTGAGCCGTGCGTCCTGGTCCGTGTCCCGGTCCTCGCCCAGCAGGTGCCCGATGAGGTCGGTCGAGGCCAGTCCCACGGCCCGGTGGACGGCGTGCATCGGCACCCGGTGACCCGCCTGCCGGAACGCCTCCCACCAGGTCGTCACATGCAGGTGATTGGTGTCGACGAGGGTCCCGTCGACGTCGAACACGGCTGCCCGTTCCATGCACCGTTCCCTTCCTGATCCGTGGCTCGACCTGCGTGTACCACGTCAGCGGCCCGCCACTCCGGCCGGAATGCGGCCCTGACCGGTCCAGGCGAGCAGGTCGTCCAGCGGCCAGGTGGTGACCACCCGCTCCGCAGGCACCCCGCACTCCTCGGCCCGCGCGCACCCGTGGATCTGCCAGTCCAGCTGGCCGGGCGCGTGGGCGTCGGTGTCGACGGAGAACAGCACCCCGGCGTCCACGGCCCGGCGCAGCAGCCGGCGCGGCGGGTCGAGCCGCTCGGGCCGGCTGTTGATCTCCACGGCCGTGCCGGACTCCGCGCAGGCGGCGAACACCTCGTCGGCGTCGAACTGCGACTCCGGCCGCCCCCGGCCGGTCAGCAGCCGCCCGGTGCAGTGCCCCAGGACGTCCGCGTGCGGATCGCGTACGGCCCGCACCATGCGGCGGGTCATCGCGCCGGCGTCCATCCGCAGCTTGGAGTGGACCGACACCACGACGACGTCCAGCCGCTCCAGCAGCTCCGGCTCCTGGTCCAGCGAGCCGTCGTCGAGGATGTCGCACTCGATGCCGGTCAGCAGCCGGAACGGCGCCCAGGTCTCGTTGAGCTGCGCCACCACGTCCAGCTGCTCGCGCAGCCGCTCGGGCGACAGACCGCGCGCCACCGTGAGCCGCGGCGAGTGGTCGGTCAGCGCCGCCCACTCGTGCCCGAGCGCCGCCGCGGCCCGGCCCATCTCCTCGATCGGGCTGCCGCCGTCGGACCAGTCGGAGTGGAGGTGGCAGTCGCCGCGCAGCAGCTCCCGCAGCCGTTCACCGCCCTCGGCGAGCGGCGTGTCCGCCTCGCCCTCCAGCTTCTCCAGGTATCCGGGCACCTGTCCGGCCAGCGCCTCGCGCGCCACCTGCGCCGTCTTGGGTCCGACGCCCTTGAGCGATTCCAGCGAGCCGGCCCGCTCGCGCAGCTCGGCGGCCGGCAGTTCACCGAGCACCCGGGCCGCGGTACGGAAGGCCCGGACGCGGTACGTCGGCGCCTGGGACCGCTCCAGAAGGAACGCGATGCGCTCCAGCGCCTCGACGGGCTCCATCGCCACCTCCTCCTCCGGCACGTCCAGGGTTCCCCAGCACCCCCGGGACCGCACCACGGACCGGGCGGTTTGTCCGTGCCGCTCCCGGGTACTGCGACGCTCCGCGCCGCCGCCGGCCGCCGACGGGCCGTGACGCGGGGCGCGGAGCCGAGGAGTGCCTAAGAGGAGGCCGTCATGTCCAGTCCCAGCCCGTCCGACGCCGAAGTGGCCGTCATCACCGGTGCCGACTCCGGCATCGGCCGCGCCACCGCCGTACGCCTGGCCGAGGCGGGGATGGACGTCGGCATCACCTGGCACACCGACGAGGAGGGCGCCGAAGGGACCGCCGAAGAGGTCCGCGCGCTGGGCCGCCGGGCCGAGACCGCCCGGGTGGACCTGACCCGGCTGCCCGAGGCCGCGGACACCGTCGACGGGCTGTGCGAGCGGCTCGGCCGCGTCGACGTGCTGGTCAACAACGCCGGCACGGGCACCGCGACTCCCTTCCTCGACCTGGGACTGGACGATCTGCGGCGCGTCCTCGACGTGGACCTCGCCGGCCCGTTCCTGTGCGGGCAGAAGGCGGCCCGGCGCATGATCGAACAGGGCGGGGGCGGACGGATCGTCAACGTGACCTCCGTCCACGAGCACCAGCCCCGGGTGGGCGCTGCCCCGTACTGCGCGGCCAAGGGCGGCCTCGGCCTGCTCACCCAGGTCATGGCGATCGAGCTGGCCGAGCACGGCATCACCGTCAACGCGGTCGCGCCCGGCGAGATCGCCACGCCCATGACCGGTCAGGAGGACACCGACCCGCACACCGAGCGCCGCCCCGGCGTGCCTCTGGGCCGGCCCGGCGACGCCCGTGAGGTGGCCGCGGTGATCGCCTTCCTCGCCGGCCCCGACGCCTCGTACGTCACGGGCGCGTCCTGGAGCGTGGACGGCGGCATGCTCCGGATGGGCCCGATGGCCGGATCCCATCTGAGGGGCGACGACTGGCGTCGTCCCTGAAGGTCCGTTCCGCCCGGTGGTCCGCTCGCCCAGCCACTACCGCGGGTCGCGTCCTACCCTCGATGCATGACCGAAATCGACACCCCGCACATCGGCAGTCCGCGGATTCTCGTGCTCCGGGTGCAGCCGGGCACTCCGCCGTTCCGGATCGTGGAGATCGACGGCCAGGTGGTCGGCGAGGCCAGGGCGGTCACCGACGTACTGGAGGCCGCCGCCGCCTTCGGCATCACGGTCCACGACCTGGACGACCCGGACGTGGTCCGCTGGGTGGGCGGGGACAAGTTCACCTGGACGCTGCACTGACGCCGGTCCAGGGTCTCAGCCGACCGTCCACTTCTGGTTGGCGGCGCCCGTGCAGGTCCAGATCTGCAGCCGGGTGCCGTTGGCCGAACTGTTGCCGGTGGCGTCGAGGCACTTGTCGGCCTGCGGATTGACGATGTCGCGCGCCCCGGTGACGACCCACTGCTGCGCCGCGCTGCCGTTGCAGTCCCACAGCTGCACGACCGTGCCGTCCGCCGTGCCGCCGGCGTCGACGTCCAGGCACTTGCCCAGCGCCCGGATCGTGCCGTCGGAACCCACCGTCCACCGCTGGGCCGCGGTGCCGTTGCAGTCGTAGAGCTGTACGGGGGTGCCGTTGGCGGAGTTCGCCGCGGCGACGTCCACGCACTTGCCGGCCAGGCCGCGGATGGGGCCGCCCGTTCCCGAGTCGCCCGTCGTCACCGAGACGTGGTCCACCACCAGCGTCTGCGGGAAGACCGTCGAGGCGTCCGGGTCGCCGGGCCAGTAGCCGCCGACCGCGAGGTTGAGGATCAGGAAGTACGGCTTGTTGAACACCCACTGCTTCCCGCCCAGGTCGGCCGGGGTGCGCCGCTGGTAGACGTTGCCGTCCACCGACCAGGTGATCGAGTCGGGTGCCCAGTCGACGGCGAAGGTGTGGAAGTCGTCCGCGAAGGCCTGGCCGTTCGGCAGGGTGTAGCCGGCGCCGATGCCGCCCGAGCCGGAGTAGCCGGGACCGTGGATGGTGCCGTGCACGGTGGAGGGTTCGAAACCGACGTTCTCCATGATGTCGATCTCGCCGGAGTCCGGCCAGTTCACCGGGGTGCCGAGCATCCAGAACGCGGGCCACATGCCCTGCCCGCGCGGCACCTTCATCCGGGCCTCGACGTGCCCGTACTGCGCCGTGAACTTCCCGGACGTGTTGAGCCGGGCGGAGGTGTACTGGCAGGTTCCGTACCAGCACTGGTAGTTCGCCGGATTCTCCTTGCGCGCGGTGATGACCAGGTGCCCCTGGCCGTCCAGCGCCGCGTTCTTGTTGCCGGAGGTGTAGTACTGCCGCTCGTGGTTGTTGACGTTGTCGCCGGTCTCGATCTGCCACTTCGAGGAGTCGACGGCCGCGCCGGCCGGTCCGTCGAAGGTGTCGGAGAACGTCACCGCGGCGGCCGCGGCGTCGGCGGCCCCGGGTTCCGCCCGGGCGGGGCCGGTGACGAGGGAGGCGGCCAGCCCGGCGGAGAGGGCGGCGGCGAGGAGGCATCTGCGGAGCAGGCGTGGACGGACCACGGCTCTCCCTTCCGTACGGCGTCCCGGGGACGGGTGCGCCGACCGAGGTGGGGGGTAAGGGTGCCGCCTCTTGGTTTAAGGGGTGAGGTGAGGGGTGGTCAATACCTTGGTACGGACCATCTTTCGCCCGCTCAGTCGCGGGGCCGGCGCGCGTGCACCGCGCGGCTCATCCGCCGGCCCAGGAGCAGGTAACCGGCCAGCGCTCCCGTGGTGTTGAGGATGACGTCGTCGATGTCGAAGGCCCGCCCGGTGACCAGGGCACCCTGCGCGAACTCCACCAGCAGCATCACCACGGCCGTCAGCAGCATCACCCTCAGCAGCCCCCGCGTACGCGGGGCCACGAGCGGAACCAGTACGCCGAACGGTACGCCCAGCAGCAGGTTGCCGCCGATCTGCTTCACGGCGTCCCGCAGCGCCGGCTGGTCCAGGTAGGCCCGCAGCGAGCTGCCGGGACGCATGTTGGTGTGGGTCAGCGCCTCGGAGGCGGGGGAGGGGTGCAGCGTCAGCCGCGCCAGCACCACCGCGAACGCCACCATGAAGACGAACGCGCACACCGTCACCAGCAGGCGCAACGGGAGGGCGAGCGGGCGCCGTTCGCGCCGGTCGGCGTCCTCGGCCTTGGCGGCACGGGGGCGCAGCAAAGAACGCGGCCCTGAGGCGGCACGAGCCATTCGGTCCTCCAGTCGTCGACTTCCCCGTGTGGTGAGGCGGTTACCCGCGGACACGGCGGGGATGCGGGGTGGTTCCCGCCCCTCAGGACCCGTAGGTCACCCGTACCTTCTCGAAGCCGAGGGAGTGCAGCAGGCCCTTGAGCATCGCCGTGGTGTTGCTCTCCGCGCGCGCCTTCAGCTCGCTGTCCTTCGCGGCGTCGGCGATGTGCCGGGCCGCGAGCTTCTGCACGGCCTGTTCGCCGTTCGGATTGTCCGAGAACAGGTCGCCGAGGCGGTCGAGGAGCCCGCGCTGCTTGGACACGGCGTAGGAGCGCTCGGGGTCGAGGGCCGGCTCGCCGAGCGCGGCGTGCGGCAGCCGGAGCGTGGCCGCGGTTCGGTCGCCGTCGACCGTCACGTCGTCCTCGCCCACCTTCCCGAGGTCGACGTAGGCGTCGACGGTGCCCGCGCCGACGTACAGGGTGCGGGTGCCCCGGACCGCGTCCGGCAGGAACCTCGCGTCCTTCTCCAGGTCCACGACGACCTGGAAGTTGCCGGAGGCGGCCTCGTAGCGGCTGATGTCCTGGACGGACTCCAGCAGTGCGGGGCCCGAGCGGTCGTGGGTCTCGCTGCCGAACGCGTCCTTCAGCCCCGGTACGAGGCTCAGCCGGAATCCCGCGAACAGCACGACCAGGACCAGCAAGAACGCACTCAGCGCCTTCGCCCAGCCGGGCAGGCGCCGGGGGAGCTTCCTGACGGGAGTCGTCATGGCGGCGGCCCTCCTTCCTGGTTTCCGGATGCCCCCCATCTCCCTTGCCAGACAGCGAAGTTGGCGCCCGGCGAGGCGGACGGGGGGGGGGGGGCGCGGGGGCGCGTTCGGCCGCTCAGTGGGACGGCTTCAGCGGCCGGTCCGCCGACGGACGGGACGACCAGGCCGCCTCCCCGCGGGTCAGCCCCGGCAGGCGCAGCTCGGCCTCCCGCACCCGCCGGGCCGGCAGCTCACCGGTGATCAGCCAGCCGGGGGCGCCGCCCGTCGTGCCGGTGAAGTCGGCGCCCAGCGCGGCCAGCTGGGCCGTCACCGGCGCCAGCGCGTCCGCCGGGACTTCCGCCTCGAAGGAGTGGTACGGCTCGTAGAGACGGGTCCCCGCCCGCCGCAGGGCCCGGCGCAGCACGATCGGGGTCAGTCCGCGGAAGTCGGCGGCCGTGCTGACCGGCGAGCTGAAACCCGAACGGGTCAGCGTGACCCGGTAGTCCGTGACCGCGGCGCCGTTCAGACCGGTCAGCAAGGTGGCGTGCACGGTCTCCTCGACCGCCTGGTGGAAGGCGCGGGGAAGCGCACCCAGCTCCGTCTCGTAGCTGAACACGCCGCCCGAGCCGCGCGGCCCCGGTTCCACGCGCAGCCCGATCGTCGCCCAGTACCGGGTGCGGTCGAGCCAGGGCATCTCCTCCACCGCCTCGCCGACCCCGGCCGGACGCTCCAGGAACCGCACGCGGCCCGGCGCGAACTCCGCCTCGATGCCGAAGTCCTCGGCCAGCGTCGCCGCGAGCACCTCCATCTGGACCTCGCCGTACAGGAGCAGGGCGGTGGCGCCGGACGCCTCCGGGCGGGCGTGCAGCAGCGGGTCCTGGTCGGCCAGCCTGAGCAGGGCGGAGCGCAGCGGGGCCGCCTGCTCCGGGTGCCGGGCCCGGACCAGGGTCTGCAGCGTCGGTGGGGCGAACTGCGGTGCGCGGTCGGTCAGGTCGCCGAGCCGGTCGCCGACGCGCAGACCGCCGGGGACGCCGAGGGCCGCGATGTTCCCGGCGGTGAGCGTGCCCGCCCCGCCGACCACGTCCAGGCGCGTCACCCGGCCGGGGAGTTCGGTGGTCCGGCCGTCGGACTCCCGCCGCAGGAACGTCAGCCGCTGACGCGGGCGCACCTCCCCGTCGTACAGCCGCAGGTACGCCGTCCGTTCGCCGCCGGGGCCGGGGCGCACGGCGAACACCGTGCCCCGGGGAGCCGCGGAGCCGTCCGCCGGGGGCGGGGCGGCCGGGACCAGCCGGACCAGGTCCTCGACCAGCTCGGCGACGCCCTGACCGCCGAGTGCGGAGCCGTGGTACAGCGGGTGGAACGATCCGTCGGCGGTGCGGGCGGCGAGCGCGGCGGCCAGGTCACCGGCGGTCGGCGCGGGGCCGTCCACCAGTGCGGCAAGGATGTCCGGGTCGACCTCGGCGAGCGCCTCGGCGGTCCGCTCGTCCGGCGGGCGGCGGGTGACCCGGGCGTGCGCGGTGCCCGCGCCCGTGACCCGGGTGAGCGGCGCGACGTGCGGGGTCAGCAGGCGCCGGATGTCGCCGAGCAGGTCGTCCGTGCGTGCGCCGGCCCGGTCGATCTTGTTGACGAAGACCAGCGTGGGCAGCCGCAGTCGCCTGAGGGTGCGCATCAGCACCCGGGTGCGCGCCTGTACGCCCTCCACGGCGGAGAGCAGCAGCACCGCGCCGTCGAGGACCTCCAAGGCACGTTCGACCTCGGCGACGAAGTCGGAGTGCCCGGGCGTGTCGATCAGGTTGACCTGGGTGTCGCCGACGGTGAAGGCGGCGACGGCGGAGCGGACGGTGATGCCGCGGCGGCGCTCGATCGCGCCGTCGTCCGTACGGGTGTCGCCGGCGTCGACGCTGCCGAGCCGGTCGACGGCGCCGTGGTCGAACAGCAGCCGCTCGGTGAGGCTGGTCTTACCGGCGTCGACGTGGGCCAGGATGCCGATGTTCAGGGTGTGCGGGGTGTGCGAGTCGCGCGGGATCTGCATGCGGGGTGGAGTCCTCGTAAACCGTGGGCCGGAAGGGGCACTGGGGGTTTCCGAGGAGTCGGCGCATGCGAGGGATCCTGACCTGAGGGAACACGGACGGCGCCATCATGGCGCCGCCCCCCGGGTTCGCCGCAACCGGATTTCCGTAAGCTGAGGCTCCCGGCCGGACAGGATCACGCGAGGAGCGGTCCGTGCGAGACATCGCCGTGTTCAGCGGTAGTGCCCACCCCGAGCTGTCCGAGGAGGTCTGCGCACATCTGGGCGTGCCGCTCAGCCCCACCCGGGTCAGCCGGTTCGCCAACGACTGCCTGGAGGTGCAGCTGCGGGCCAACTGCCGGGAGCGGGACGTCTTCCTGATCCAGCCCCTGGTCAAGCCGGTCCAGGAGCACCTGGTGGAGCTGCTGCTGATGTGCGACGCGGCCCGCGGGGCGTCGGCCGGGCGCATCACCGTCGTCATGCCGCACTACTCCTACGCCCGCTCCGACAAGAAGGACGCGCCGCGCATCTCGCTCGGCGGGCGTCTGGTGGCGGATCTGCTGGTGGCGGCGGGCGCGAGCCGGGTCCTCGCCATGACCCTGCACGCGCCGCAGGTGCACGGCTTCTTCTCGGTCCCGGTCGACCACCTGCACGCGCTGCGGGAGCTGGCCGCGCACTTCCGGCAGTACGACCTCTCCCGTACCACGGTCGTCTCGCCGGACCTGGGCAACGCCAAGGAGGCCGCCGCGTTCGCCCGGATGCTCGGCGCCCAGGTCGCGGCCGGCGCCAAGCAGCGGTTCGCCGACGACCGGGTGAGCATCAGCGCCGTGATCGGGGACGTCGCCGGCCGGGACGTCATCGTGCTCGACGACGAGATCGCGAAGGGCAGCACCGTGCTGGAGCTGCTCGACCGGCTGAGGGAGGCGGGTCCGCGCACGATCCGCCTGGCCTGCACGCACGGACTGTTCGCGGACGGCGCGCTGGGGCGGCTCAGCGCGCAGCCGGACGTGCTGGAGATCGTGTGCACCAACACCGTCCCGGTGCCGGTGGACGACCACACGGAGAAGCTGCGGATCCTCTCCATCGCCCCGGCGCTGGCCGAGGCCGTGCGCCGCATCCACAACGGGGAGTCGGTCAGTGCCCTGTTCGACGCCCCGCCGGCCGGCTGACGCCGAACACCTCGTCCAGGGTCGGCCGCGGCGGCAGCACCTCCGCCAGGCCGGTGACCCGCAGCATGCGCAGGGTCAGCGGGTGGGCGCACACCAGGTGCACCTCCCCGCCCCCGGCGAGCACCCGGCGCCGGGCCCGGTACAGCAGCCGCAGCCCGGAGCAGTCGAAGAACTCGATGCCGCCCAGGTCCAGCACCACCAGGGCGCCGGGGCGGCCCGTCTCCCGGTCCAGGTGCGGGACGATCTCCGCGGCGGATGCGATGTCGATCTCTCCCAGGAACTCCAGCACGGTGTGTCCCCGGTCGTGGAGCACACGCAGGTGCCGGGTGGGCGACGCGGGTTCCTGCCGCACGACGACCTCGCCTCCAGCCTTCCGGGTCTCAACCGTCAGTTCCGCTCGGGAAGTTACCCCGATCGAGCGAGTTTGAGCATGTTCGATTGACATATGTCATCGAAATCTCACACCGGGGCAACCGGTCGACCGGTTACGTCCCGGCTCGTGCGGTCGTGCGGTCGCCCCGCGCGCGGATCAGTCCACGACGAGCACGAGCTTGCCCGTGGTGCGGCCCGTCTCGCCCAGCGCGTGCGCCTCGGCCGCGTCGGCGAGCGGGAACGTCCGCTCCACCGTCGCCCGCAGCTTCCCGGACTCCACCAGGCCGGCGATCTCCCGCATGTCGGCCCGGTCGGCGTCGACCAGCATCCGCACCGCGCGCACGCCGAGCCGCTCGGCCTCCTCGTAGAACTCGTCCGAACCGACCGGCAGGATCGACACCACCACTCCGCCCGGGCGCAGCACGCGCAGCGAACGCAGCGACGTGTCGCCGCCGATCGTGTCCAGGACCACGTCGACGTCCTTCACGGCCTCGGCGAAGTCCGTCTCCCGGTAGTCCAGGGGCTCGTCCACGCCGAGGGAGCGCAGGAACTCGTGCTTGCCGGCGCTGGCGGTGCCGATCACATGGGCGCCGCGGGCCTTGGCGATCTGCACGGCCACGTGGCCCACACCTCCGGCCGCCGCGTGGATCAGCACCCGCTGTCCCGGCCGGACGTCGGCCCGCTCCACCAGCGCCTGCCACGCCGTCAGCGAGACCAGCGGCAGGGCGCCGGCCTGGACGTGGTCGATCCCGGCCGGCTTGTGCGTGAAGGTGCGCGCGGGGGCGGCGACGTACTCCGCGTGCGACCCGTGGCCGAACGGATAGGACAGCATGCCGAAGACCTCGTCGCCCGGCCGGAAGGCGGCGACCCCGATCCCGACCGCCTCCACCACGCCCGACACGTCCCATCCCAGGACGAACGGAGGCTCGCCCAGGAAGCCGCCGTTCGCCCGGTGCTTCCAGTCGGTCGGGTTGACGCCGGCGGCCCGCACCCGCACCAGCACCTCGTTCGGGCGCGGCTCGGGGCGGTCCTGGCGCACCTCCTTCAGGACCTCGGGGCCGCCGAGGGCGTCCTGGCTGATGGCGCGCATGGTGTTCATCAAGAACCTCGCAGATCGAGAGGGGCTCCTACGGCACGGTCTGCAACCTCCGACGAGATCGTGTCATTCCCCGGAGCGTCGGGCATCCGGAGGAGAGGGGCCTCACCCGTCCGTCGGGCGAGCGGCCTCACCCGGTCGTCGCCATTCGCACACTCCGGCCGCTGCCGCACCCCGTGTCCGCCGCCCCGGGCGCTCGTCCGCCAACCGGTCGTCCGCCCTGCTTCCGCCGCCCAACTTGCCTGCGAGGCAAAGGAATTTGTCGACCTGACGACCCCTGGCGGAGCGTGACGGAATCCTCACTTCCGCCGGACCGGGAATTTGATCTTTTCGGCTTCACAACCGATAAGCTCCCGATCGGCGCTGCGAGTTGACGCGATCGCGACGGGTCGGCTCACGGTGCGTACTCATGAGTGCGGTCCCCCTTGCACACCCCCCCGTGTTCGATCGTTTTGTTCGAAGGATGCAGATGGAACTCGCCACTCCGCCACCGGCGGCGCGGGCCCCTGTCGCCTGGTACAGCTGGTGGCTGATGCCGCTGGGCCTGGGAGGCGGGACGGTAGCCGCCACGTTCATGAGCTCGGAGCGAATAACCGCGGCCGTCGCCGGTGTGGCGGCGACGGCGGCCGGCACCCTGTGCGTACGCCTGCTCCTGCGCACCCGGGCGCAGCTGCGCCGGACCGAGGACGCGCACCGCGCGGCGCAGGCCGAGCACTCCCAGCAGTGGCAGCAGCACGTGGCCGGCCTCGAGCGGAAGTTCTCCGCCGAGCGTGCCGCCCTGGAGGCGCAGCTCACCGAGCAGGCGCAGACGTACGAGGCGCAGCTGGCGGAGCACTCCCGGACCGCCGAGGGCCGGCTGGCCGAGCAGGTCACCGCGTACGAAACCCGCCTCGCCGAGCAGACCGAGGCTTGGCAGGAGCGGCTGGACCACCAGCTCTCCGCGGTGGCCCGGCTCGCCGACGAGCAGCTGCCCGAGGCGATGCGCAGGCTGCGGGCCGGCGACGCCATCGACGACATCCTGCCCACCGTCGAGCAGTGCGCGAAGGTCGGCGCCGACCTCCAGGCCGAGCTGCGCAAGGTCCTCAGGGCCGCGCTGATCGGTGTGGAGGCGGAGTTCGACCGGTCCACCTCCGCCGAGCAGGCGGTCATCGGCGTGGGCAACCGCATCCACGTCCTGACCAGCAAACTCCGTGGCCGCCTGCACGAGATGCAGGGCGAGCACGGGCGCCTGCCGGCCGTCGCCCGGGGGCTGATGGAACTCGACCAGGCCATCGGTCCCGCGGACTGTCTCGCCGCCAGCATCGGCGTGCTCGGCGGCTCCGACCGGCCCGGCCGGCAGTGGCAGGAGCCGCAGCGCCTGCTGAGCGTGATGCGCGGCGGCATCGGCCGGATCAAGGACTTCCACCGCGTCCAGCTGCACCATCTGCCCGAACTCGGGGTCGACGGCGGTCTGGTGGACCACCTCACGCTGATCTTCGCGCACCTGCTGGACAACGCCGCGCGCTACTCGCCGCCCACCGAGCCGGTGGTCGTCTCCGGCAAGGAGGTGCCCAACGGCGTCGGCATCGAGATCCAGGACTCCGGCAAGGGCCTGAGCGAGGAGAAGAAGCGCGAGGCCGAACACGCCCTCGCGGGCACCTCGCCCGGCCCGGGGCTCGGCGGCATCTCGGAGGACGCCAACATCGGCCTCCGCGTCGTCGGCGCCCTCGCCCGGCGCTACGGCATCCGGGTCACCTTCGCCGACTCGCCGTGGCTGGGTACATCTGTCGTTGTCGTTGTACCCCACAAATACTTCAGCCCGCTGCCGGCGGCCGCCACCGCCGCACCCCAGGCTCCGCCGGCCACCGCCGTCACCGGCGAGGTCCGGCCGGCCGCCCCCGAAGCTCCCGCCGCCGCGGCCCCGGCTCCCGGACCGGTCGGCGCCCCGGCCCCGACCGGAGGCGACACCGTGGAAACCACCCCGGGCGGCCTGCCCCGGCGCCGGAGCAGGCGCGGCGAGCCGACCCCCGCCGGGGCGCACCCCCCTGTGCCGTCACCGGCTCCCGGCTCCGCCGCGTACGGCGGCCGGCCCGGCCCGGACGAGCGGTCCGCCGTTCCGCCGGACGCGTCCTTCGCCGGCCTCGCGGCCTTCGCCACCGCCGGGCGCGACGCCGGCCCGGCGACCGAGGCCGCACCGGCGACCGGCGCCGCACCGCCGACCGGGGCCGCCGACGCCCGTGACACGACCGCCGGTGGCGCGTCCACCGAGTACCGCACTGAAGAGAGCGACTAGTCCCCATGACGCACCAGGGAACCGACGTGAGCTGGGCGCTCCGCGACCTTGTGGAGAGCATCCAGGAGATCCGCTTCGCGCTTGTGGCCTCCAGCGACGGTAAGGCCATCACCTCCTACGGCGCCGAAGACCCCGACGACGTGGACCGTTTCGCCGCCGTGGTGGCCGGACTGCAGGCGCTGGCCCAGCCGGTCGCCGAGCAGTTCCCGCAGCACGCGGGGCAACTCCGCCTCGCGATGATCGAAGTGGACGGCGGGCACCTCTTCGTGGTCCGGGCGGGCCTGGAGACGTATCTCGGCGTGCTCGCCCGTGAAGGCCTCGACCAGGGCCTGCTCGGCCATCAGATGCGCGACCTGGCCCGCCGGATGGGTGAACTCCTCGGCACCACTCCGCGCCAGGAGGAGCACTCTGGATGAGTGCTCCCCGCCGACCGACCGATCCGTCCGGCCTCGAGCGCTACTACGTCCTCACCGGCGGGCGCAGCGGGCCGGGCGGTTCGGCGTCGACCCTCGACGTGGCGACCCTCGTCGTCTCCCGGGCCGCCCCCTTACCGGGCATGCAGCACGAGCACGAGGAGATACTCCGGCGCTGCCGCGAACCGCTGTCGGTGGCCGAGCTCGGCGCCCACCTTCACCTGCCGTTCAACATTCTCGCGGTGCTGCTGTCCGACCTGCTCCAGGCGGGCCGCGTCGAAGCCCGTGATCCCATCCCGGCGCACGACGCCGGCCGCGGGCCCGACCTCGCGCTCCTTGAGGAGGTACTCAGTGGACTTGAAAGGCTTTGACCGACCGGGGTCACCGACGCCGGGGGAGGGGGACACCCGCTCGGTGAAGGTGATGATCGCCGGCGGCTTCGGCACGGGCAAGACCACCATGGTCCGCTCCGTCAGCGACATCAAGCCGCTGACCACCGAGGAGACCCTCACCCAGGCCAGCGCCGACGTCGACCACCTCATCGGCGTCGCCGACAAGACGCAGACCACCGTCAGCCTGGACTTCGGCAAGATCAGCCTCAACGACACGCTGATGCTGTACCTGTTCGGCACCCCGGGCCAGGAGCGGTTCTGGTTCCTGTGGAACGGACTGTTCAAGGGTGCGCTAGGGGCGGTCGTCCTGGTCGACACGCGGCGGCTGGCCTCCAGCTTCCGGGCGATCGAGGAGATGGAGCGGCAGAAGGTCCCCTTCGTCATCGCCCTCAACGTCTTCCCCGACTCCCGGGACTACCCGGTCGAGGAGATCCGCGACGCCCTCGACATCCCCCCGCACACCCCCGTCGTGACCTTCGACGCCCGCGACCGCACCGCCAGCCGCGACGTGCTCGTCACCCTGATACGGCACCTGAAGGACCGCTCGGCCGCAGCCCTGGAGCCCCGATGACCGACGACCAGACCCCGCCCGGCGCCACCGGCGGCGGCTGCCCCGTCGCCCACGGCGAGGGCGTCACCCGGCTCTACGGCCCCGACGCGGCGACCGACCCGCACCGGATCTACGCCCGCCTGCGCAGGGAGCACGGCTCCGTCGCGCCGGTGCTGCTGGAGGGCGACGTCCCCGCCTGGCTGGTGCTCGGCTACCGGGAGAACCGGCGGGTGCTGGACAACCCCCTCCAGTTCAGCCGGGACTCACGGATCTGGCGGGACTTCCGGGAGGGCCGCATCGAGGCGGCGTCCCCGCTGATGCAGATGGTGGGCTGGCGCCCCGACTGCGTCTCCCAGGACGGCGAACCGCACCGCAGGCTGCGCACCGCCGTCACGGACAACCTGTACGCCGTCGCCGGCCGGGGCATCCGCCGCCATGCCACGCACTTCGCCAACAAGCAGATCGACGCGTTCGCCGACGCGGGCCGCGCCGACCTGGTGGCCGACTTCGCCGAGTACCTGCCGATGCTGGTCCTCACCCGCGTCTTCGGGCTCGCCGAGCGGGAGGGGCGCAGCCTCGCCGAGTCCAGCAACCAGGTGATCAAGGGCGGCGCGGACGCCCTCACGCACAACGAGCACATCATGGGCATCCTCGGTGAACTCGCCGAGCGCAAGCGCGCGGAGCCCGGGTCCGACTTCGCCTCCGGCCTCATCGAGCACCACGCCGGCCTGGACGAGGACGAGATCGTCAACCACCTGCGCCTGGTGCTGATCACCGCCCACACCACGACCAGCAACCTGCTGGCGCGGGCGCTCCAGCTCGTCCTCAGCGACACCACCTGGCTGTCCGGCCTGGTGAGCGGGCAGCTGAACATGTCCTCGGTCGTGGAGGAGGTGATGTGGAACTCCCCGCCGCTCGCCGTGCTGCCCGGCCGGTTCGCCACCGCCGACCTGGAACTCGGCGGCTGCCCGGTCAAGGAGGGCGACCTGCTGATCCTGGGACTCGCGGCGGGCAACCACGACCCGGAGATCCGCCCCGACTCCGCCGTCTCGGTCCAGGGCAACGCCTCGCACCTCGCCTTCAGCGCGGGCCCCCACGAGTGCCCGGGGCAGAACATCGGCCAGGCCATCATCGAGACGGCCGTCGACGTCCTGCTGCACCGT
Source organism: Streptomyces mutabilis (assembly GCF_046628145.1). Lineage (NCBI taxonomy): Bacteria > Bacillati > Actinomycetota > Actinomycetes > Kitasatosporales > Streptomycetaceae > Streptomyces > Streptomyces mutabilis. The sequence goes on from NZ_CP176874.1 coordinate 7,098,794, forward strand.
CTGCCCGGGCTGCGCCTGGCCGTGCCGCCGGCCGAGCTCACCTCCACCGCCTCCACCTGGGAGTCGCGGTTGGACAGTCTGCCGGTCGAGTTCGCCGTCTGACCGCGCCACCGGGCGGTGGCCGTGGGACCCCGTCCCCCGGCCGGACCCCGTCCCCCGGCCGGACCCCGCCGCCCGGCCGGACCTCCGGCCGGGCGGCGCGCCCGCCTCACACCGTCAGCAGGTCGTCCACCGAGCCCCGCCCGGCCAGTTCGGCCGTGGCCACCGGGCCCTCCTTGGCCGCCGCGTACCGGCCGGTGGTCAGCGCCCACTCGTAGTTGCCGTTGATCCAGTGCTGGATGGCCTCGACGCCCATCGCCACCCGGGCCCGCTCCCGCGCGTCCAGCCCCAGTTCGTCGCACATCCCGGGCACCCGGGCCTCCAGGGCCACGTACTCGTCGAGGCAGGCGGTCGTCATGCGGTACGCCTCGTCGGCCGCCTCCTGCCAGGAGCAGCCCCGCTCCCGGTGCAGGACGGCGATGAGGTTGTGGCCGTCCCCGCGGCGCCGCTCGCGCTCGAAGGAGTGGATGTCGTTCATGAAGCCGATGGTGTCCGCGGCCAGGTCCCGCAGCCGTTCCATCAGCGGGTGCGCCATCGCCGCGGCCGGCACCTCGAAGCCGCGGCTGCGCTCGCCGGCGTCGATGCTGTGGTGGATGCCGACCGTGCGGCGCCGGAAGGCGGTGTAGTCGGCGAGGCCGAGCGTCCCGGCCAGCCCGCGGGCCGCCAGGTCGACCTCCTCGCAGTGCGCCACCAGGAACCGTCCCCAGGAGGCGGCGAACCGCGATTTCCACGTCAGGGACATGCCATCCGAAAGGTGGTTCCAGACCTCCGCCCAGGCCAGGGTGATGGGGCACTCCACGCGCGGCGCGGTGCCCGCCGGGCGAAGCGGTGTGGCGATGAGCTCACGCGCCACCTCCGCTATGCGCTCCGCTCGGTCCGGACGGCCCGCGTCGAACTGGTCGTCGAAGAGGAAGGCCAGGGAGAACCAGTTCATCAGGACGACCATGTCGTCCGCCGACGCGTACGGGTACGTCCGGGCCGCCGCCCCGGCCAGGTCCCAGGACTCGTACTCCTCGAAACCGGCCCGGCTCCGCACCAGCCCCCGCTCGCGCACCCAGCGCAGATGAAGGTCGCGGGCGGGGGCCAGATGCGGGCTGACCGGGGTGTCGAAGGGGAGGTCGAACCGGACGTCCTGAGACATGTGCTTCCTTTCGGGAGACGGAACGCAGAGTCCCCCCGCCCTGCGAGCGGGCGGCCACCGGACCGCCCGCACACTCGAACTGGACTTCACGGTCCGAAAGTTGAACCGAGAAGCGATACGAGGCTGCCCCGACCCGGAATGATCTACACGACGCCCCGTCGTGATCTTCGTTACTGCCGGGACGCCGTGGCACGATCGGGGACCAGCCGATCGTGACGTCGCATCAGGAGGCCCCGCATGACCCCGCCACCGGCCCGCAGCGCCGAGCAGCGCAGGCGCGACACCCTGCACCGTCTGGACCACGACGAGGACGCCTGGGTGGCCACGGCCGACGGCACCTCGGGCATGCCGTACCTCGTCCCCCTCTCCTTCCTCTGGAACGGCTCCTGCCTGCTGTTCTCCACGCCCGCCGCCAGCCCCACCGGCCGCAACCTGGCCGCGAGCCGCAGGGCGCGCGTCGGCATCGGGCCGACCCGCGACGTGGTGATGGTCGAAGGCACCGTCGAGCCCGTGACCCCCGAGGAACTGCCCGAGCAGGACGCCGAGTTGTTCGCCGCCAAGACCGGCTTCGACCCGCGGGAACTCGCCACGCCGTACCTGTACTTCCGCGTCCGCCCGCAGCGTGTCCAAGCCTGGCGCGAGGCCAACGAGTTGGAGGGACGCGACCTGATGCGCGACGGCCGGTGGCTGCCGGCCGACTGATCCGGCCGGACCGGGATATCCGCAAGGTACGGGACGCGGGGCACGAACGCCCCGCGCCCGGAATCCTTCGGAGGAGACATGGCACTGGTCAACGCGGGCGTCGTGGTGCTCGACTGCGCCGAGCCCGAGAAGCTCGCCGAGTTCTACAAGGGGCTGCTGGGCGCGGAGGAGAGCGAGGCGACCGCGAACCGGATCGAGATCCACGGGCCGGGCGATTTCCGCATGGCGTTCCGCCGGGACGTCAACGCCACCCCGCCGAGCTGGCCCCGCCCCGAGAACTCCCTCCAGGTCCACCTGGACTTCGTGGTCGCCGACCTGGACGAGGCGGAGCGCGTGATCGTGGGGCTCGGCGGGCGCCCCGTGGAGGCGAAGGACCCGGCGGGCCCGCACGAGGAACGCGGTTTCTCGGACCCGGCGGGCCACTCATTCACCCTGCGCGGCACTCTCGCGCCGACGGCGCCCAAGCAGGGCTAGAGCCTGCCGGGCGCCGACGGAAAGGGGGCTGCCGCCGGGTCAGTCCCGGCCGCCCTTGTCGCCGACCGGCCAGACGCCGGTCGAGCGCTCGATGGCCTTGGCGCCCGTGCGGTCCACGGCACTGCGCACCGCGGCGAAGATGGCACCCTGGATCGCGGCGGCCAGCAGGATCTCCCCCCAGCCGCGGTCCGGGTCCAGCGCGTCGGGCGCGTCGTCCTCGTGCCGGAGCACCTTCCAGGTCTTCTGGAAGGCCATGCCGGCCAGCGCGCCGCCCGCCCAGCCCAGCACGAAACCGACGGGCTTGTAGGCGAGGGGCATCGTCTTCTTCTTCTTCCTGCCCACGTGCATCTCCTTGCGTTAGGTGAGTGACATCGGTTGCCTGGTCGGTCCCGCGGTCAGGGCCTGCCCTGTACCGGGACCGTCTCGTCGGCGCGGACCGGGGCCGGCGGAGTCCCGTCGCCGAACGGCCGGCCGCCCAGTTCCTGCCGGTGATGGGGCGTGAGCCAGCCGGACAGGTCCGGGCCCAGGGGCACGACGGCGGTCGGATTGATGCCGGTGTGCACCTGGTAGTAGTGACGTTTGATGTGGTCGAAGTCGACGGTGTCGCCGAAACCCGGCGTCTGGAACAGGTCGCGCACGTACCCCCACAGCACCGCGTTCTCGGTCAGCTTCCAGCGGTTGCACTTGAAGTGACCGTGGTAGACGGCGTCGAAGCGGACCAGCGTGGTGAACAGCCGGATGTCCGCCTCCGTGATCGTGTCGCCGACCAGGTAGCGCTGCCGCTCCAGGCGCGGTGTCAGCTGCTCCAGCCGCCGGAACACGCCCGCGCAGGCCTCCTCGTACTCCTCCTGGCCGGTGGCGAAGCCCGCCCGGTACACGCCGTTGTTGACGTCCTCGTAGACGCCCGCCATGACCTCGTCGATCTCGTCGCGCAGCGCCTCGGGATACAGGTCGGGCGCCCCCGGGCGGTGCAGGGACGTCCACTCGGTCGCCAGGTCCAGGGTGATCTGCTGGAAGTCGTTGGTGACCAGCTTCCCGCTGGGCACGTCCACGATCGCCGGCACGCTCACCCCGCCCGGGTAGCCGGTCTCCCGCCGGTCGTAGGCCTCGCTGAGGTAGCGGATGCCGAGGACCGGGTCGCGGCCGTCGGGGTCCAGCGTGAACCGCCAGCTGCGGTCGTCCTGGATCGGATCGGCGACCGCCAGGGACAGGGCGTCCTCCAGGCCGAGCAGCCGCCGCGACACCAGCGCCCGGCTCGCCCACGGACAGGCCCGGCTCACCACCAGCCGGTAACGGCCGGGAGCCACCGGCCAGCCGTCCCGGCCGTCCGCGGTGATCCGGTCCGCGAAGTGGCTCCTGGACCGCTTGAACGCCTTCCTGCCGTAGCCGCTGTTGCCGGGCGTCCCGCCGTCACCGCTCATGACCCTGCCTTCCGGTCGTCCGTGTGCTCTGGTGGACACGTTCCCCGTTTTCGGCCGTCGGCACTGGTGGGCCACCGGTGGGCCACCCGCAAGGCGGGTGTGAGCCACGCGGGTGGGGGCAGTCGGCCCCTCGTGAGTGGGACAGCATCGAAGGAAACGCCGGAACGGGACACCGACCGCGAGGGCCGCGGCCAGGACAGCGGCACGGCCGCAGGCCAGGAGCGTCGCAAGGCCGACCGCAGGACTCGCGTCACCGTGCTGGTCGCCCTGGCGGCCAACCTGGTGATCGCCGCCGCCAAGGCGGTGGGCGGCTTCGTCGCGGGTTCACCCGCACTGCTCTCGGAGGCCGCGCACTCGGTCGCCGACAGCATGAACGAGGTCTTCCTCCTCGCCGCACTGCGCCGCAGCCGCCGGCCCGCCGACCGCAGGCACCCCTTCGGCTACGGCAAGGAACGCTTCTTCTGGTCGCTGCTCGCCGCCGTCGGCATCTTCGTCATGGGCGGCTGCTTCTCCTTCTACCAGGGCGTGGAGGCCCTGCGGACCGGCGCCCAGGAGGAACTCGGCGGCTACGTCGCCGGACTGATCGTGCTCGGTGTCGCCCTGCTCGCCGAGGGGGCCTCCCTGCTGCGGGCCCTGTACCAGGTGCGGGGCCAGGGCGGGGTGAGCGCCGGCCTGCGCGACCCGGCCCTGCGCACGGTCGTCGCCGAGGACGGCACCGCGGTCCTCGGGGTGACCCTCGCCATGGCCGGCATGATCCTGCACATGGTCACGGGACAGGTCGTGTGGGAGGCATGCGCGTCGCTCGCCATCGGCACACTGCTCGTGTACGTGGCCTACCGGCTGGGCCGCGAGGCACGCGACCAGCTCATCGGCGAGGCCGCCGACCCGGAGGCCAGCGGCCGGATCCGCTCGCTGCTGCGGGCCCAGCCGGAGATCGACAGCGTCGAGGCGCTGTTCACGATGAAGACGGGGCTCGACTCCACCCTGGTGGCCGCCCGCGTCGATCTGATGCCGGGCCTGGACAGCGAGCGGGTGGAGGAGGTCGCCGTGCGCATCAAGCGGTCGATCGCCCACGCCGTGCCCGAGGCACAGCAGATCTTCCTGGACGTCACCGACCGACTCGCGCGGGAGGCAGCGGAAGGCCCCGCCGCGACGGGGGAACGCGGCGGGGCCTGACCCACGTGTGCCCCGGCCGACGTCGTCCATGCACACGGATCCGGGGAATTTCCGGCCGCCGGCTCAGCTCCCGCCGGTCGGTTCCAGCACGAAGACCGGGATCTCCCGTTCCGTCTTCTCCTGGTAGTCGGCGTACGGCGGATACGCCGCCACCGCGCGCTCCCACCACACGGCCTTCTCCGCGCCGGTGACCTCACGGGCCGTCATGTCCTGCTTCACCGGCCCGTCCTGGAGTTCCACCCGGGGATCGGCCTTGACGTTGTGGTACCAGACCGGGTGCTTGGGCGCCCCGCCCAGGGAAGCGACCACGGCGTACCGGCCCTCGTGCTCGACGCGCATCAGCGGCGTCTTGCGGATCCTGCCGCTCCGTGCTCCGCGGGTGGTCAGCACGATCACGGGCATGCCCGTGTCCTTCAGGGTCGTGCCCTTCGTACCGCCCGAGCTCTCGTACAGCTCGACCTGTTCGCGCACCCACCGCGTCGGGCTGGGTTCGTACTCGCCGTCCAGAGGCATGGCATCCGTCCCATCGTCACGTCGTACGGCTGACTGGCACCGTGCTTCAACACCGTCCGGTGCCCGATCCATCCGTACCCGTCCTCGGGCCGCCGGTGCACGTCCCGTCGGCACGATCACCCGTGGCGGGATCCGGCGCGCCGTGCCGGCCGACGGGCGGCGCCATCGCGCCACGTCCGTCGTACGCGGACGGCCCCTCGGTGGGCACAGGTGTTCACCGTCCGGCGGCGCTACGGCGAACTCCGGCCAGTCCGTCCCCACCACCGATCTGGCCGAACTTGACGTCGTCGGATGGATGCCCGGGGCATCTAATGAAGATCGGCACGACGCACTCTTCGTCTGCGAGGTCTTCCATGACGGACACCGACACGACGACGGACGCGAACGCGACACGACCCGTCGCCTTTCCCCAGGACCGGACCTGTCCCTACCACCCTCCCGCCGCCTACGACCCGCTGCGCGCCACCCGGCCGCTGGCCCGGATCACCCTCTTCGACGGCCGCCCGGCCTGGCTGGTGACCGGACACGCCACCGCCCGCCGGCTGCTGGCCGACCCGCGGCTGTCCACCGACCGCACCCGCGACGGCTTCCCGGCCACATCCGCCCGCCTCGCCGCCGTGCGCCCGCGCAGGACCGCCCTCCTGGGCGTCGACGACCCCGAGCACCGCGCCCAGCGCAAGCTGGTGCTGCCCGAGTTCACCCTCAAGCGCGCCGCCGCCCTGCGCCCGCGCATCCAGCGGATCGTCGACGAACGGCTCGACGCGATGATCGCGCAGGGGCCGCCCGCCGAACTCGTGTCGGCCTTCGCCCTGCCCGTGCCGTCGATGGTGATCTGCGCGCTGCTCGGAGTCCCCTACGCCGACCACGACTTCTTCGAGGAGCAGTCCCGCAGGCTGCTGCGCGGCCCCAGGCCGGCCGACGCCCAGGACGCCCGCGACCGACTGGAGGGCTACCTGGGGAAGTTGATCGACCGCAAGCGGCACTCGCCCGGTGAGGGCCTGCTGGACGACCTCGTCCGCAAGCAGACGGCCGGAGGGGAGTTCGACCGCGACCAGCTCATCGCCTTCGCGTTCATCCTGCTGGTCGCCGGACACGAGACGACCGCCAACATGATCTCGCTGGGCACCTTCACCCTCCTCGGCCACCCCCGGCGGCTGGCCGAACTGCGCGCGGACCCCTCGCTGCTGCCCGGCGCGGTCGAGGAACTGATGCGCATGCTGTCCATCGCGGACGGGCTGCTGCGGCTGGCCACCGAGGACATCGACGTGGACGGCACGACCGTCCGGGCCGGCGAAGGCGTCGTCTTCTCGACCTCCGTCATCAACCGCGACGAGACCGTCTACCCCGACCCGGACGCCCTCGACTGGCACCGTCCGGCCCGGCACCACGTGGCCTTCGGCTTCGGCATCCACCAGTGCCTCGGCCAGAACCTGGCCCGCGCCGAACTGGAGATCGCCCTGCGCACCCTCTTCGACCGGCTGCCCACGCTGCGCCTGGCCGCACCACCTGAGGAGATCCCCTTCAAGCCCGGCGACACGATCCAGGGGATGCTCGAACTCCCCGTGGCCTGGTAGGAGGCTCCGGACATGCACATCGACATCGACAAGGACAGCTGCATCGGCGCGGGCCAGTGCGCGCTGACCGCCCCGGACGTGTTCGCCCAGGACGACGACGGATACAGCACGGTGCGGCCGGGGCGGGAGGACGGCGGGGGCAGCGCCCTGGTGCGGGAGGCGGCCCGGGCGTGCCCGGTCGGCGCCATCAGCGTGTCGGAGCGGGTGGGCTGACACCGGCCCGCGCCGCCCGCCGCCCGTTCAGTAGGGTTCCCGGGTGAGCGAACAGGGCTGGAACATCCAGGAAGCCGACGATCCGGAGACGAACGAGATTCCCGGGAAGCCGTTCCTCTACGTCGTCGTCTGCGCCGCCGGCGTGGCCTCCGGCGTCGGCGGGCTGATCGCCGCCGCGCGGGAACGCGGCTGGGAGGTCGGCGTCTTCGCGACGCCGGTCTCCCTGAACGGGTTCTTCGACACCGCCGCCGTCGAGGCGCAGACCGGCCGGCCGATCAGGTCGGCCTGGCGCCGTCCCGGCGAGCCGCGCCCCTTTCCGGCGCCGGACGCCGTGGTGGTCGCGCCCGCCACCTTCAACACGGTCAACAAGTGGGCCGCCGGCCTGGCCGACAACCTCGCCCTGGCCACCCTGTGCGAGGTGTGCGGCCTCGACGTCCCCGTCGCCGTCCTGCCGTGCGTCGCCGACGCGCTGGCTTCCCATCCCGCGTACCGGGAGAGCCTGACCCGGCTGCGCGGGATGGGCGTGCGCTTCGCCGACCCCTGCGCGGGCGAGGGGGAGGACGGCGACCGCGCCGATTTCGCCTGGGAGCGGGCGCTGGACCTGCTCGAACGGCGCTGACCCGCCCCGCTCGGAGCCCGCACGAAGACGTACGCTCCCCTTTGGTACTGACGATCCCGAAGACAGGAGCAGCAACGATGCAGTACGTGAAGCTCGGCTCGACGGGCCTGGACGTGTCGCGGATCTGCCTGGGCTGCATGACGTACGGCGTCCCCGACCGGGGCACCCACGAGTGGACCCTCGACGAGGAGGCCTCGCGTCCGCTGATCCGGCAGGCGCTGGAGGCGGGCATCACCTTCTTCGACACGGCCAACGTCTACTCCGACGGCACCAGCGAGGAGATCGTCGGCAAGGCCCTCGGCGACTTCGCCCGCCGGGACGACATCGTGCTGGCGACCAAGGTGAACGGCCGGATGCGCCCCGGGCCCAACGGCGCGGGACTGTCCCGCAAAGCGATCATGACCGAGATCGACCACAGCCTCAGGCGCCTGGGCACCGACTACGTCGACCTGTACCAGATCCACCGCTTCGACCCGACCACGCCGGTCGAGGAGACGATGGAGGCCCTGCACGACCTCGTCAAGGCGGGCAAGGTCCGCTACATCGGGGCCAGTTCGATGTACGCCTGGCAGTTCTCCAAGATGCAGTACACCGCCGAGCGGCACGGCTGGACGAAGTTCGTCTCCATGCAGAACCACTACAACCTCCTCTACCGCGAGGAGGAGCGCGAGATGCTGCCCCTCTGCGCCGACCAGGGCGTCGGCGTGCTGCCGTGGAGCCCGCTCGCCCGCGGCCGGCTCACCCGCGACTGGGACACCGCCACCGAGCGCAGCGCCACCGACAACTTCGGCAGCACGCTCTACCAGGAGGGCGACCGCGCCGTGGTCGAGGCGGTCACCCGCATCGCCGGCGACCGCGGGGTGCCGCGCGCCCAGGTGGCCCTCGCCTGGCTGCTGCACCGGGACACGGTGACCGCGCCGATCGTCGGGGCGTCGAAGCCGGGGCACCTCGAGGACGCCGTGGCGGCGGTCGAACTGGCGCTCACCGAGAAGGAGATCGAGGAGCTGGAGCGTCCGTACGCGCCGCACCCGATCGCCGGTCACTGATCACGGCGCGCCTCCGGGCGTCTCCCCGGACGCCTCAGGGGCCCGTTCCGGCCTCCAGGGCGGTGAGCGACACCGACGACTCGCCGCCGCCGACCGGCACCTCGCCGGCCGTCCACTCCACCTCGATCGGGTCGTGTTCGTCCGGCGGCGTCACGAGCAGCGCCGCCGGCGTGGCGGTCCGGGCGCCGCTGATCTGCGGACTGGAGAACGACAGTCCGGCCCACGCGCTCTTGCCCGGCGTCAGCGTGACGGTCTCGGGGGAGGCGGGTGCGCGCTCCGGGTCCGGGCCCAGCTGCTCGCCGGACGCGCCGACGAAGGCGGCGCCCGGATAGCCGTACAGCGTGCACGTGCGGTCGGAGGTGTTGGTCAGCACGATCGGGAAGTTCCGCTGACCCGCTCCCGGGTCCACCCGGCCGACCGCGGCGCGCAGTTCGGAGGTGTGGCAGCGGCTGTCGGTGCGGGCGGAGGCGGATGCGGAACCGGCGGTGTCACTGGGCGCCGCGGTCGCCGCCGGAGCGGTGCCGGTCGCGGTGCCGGTGCCGGGGGTCGTGGTGCGGGGGGCCTGGGTGGGTCGCGGGGCACTCGACGTACTGCTTTCGCTGCCGCAGGCGCCCACCAGGCCGAGGAGCGCGACCGCGCTCGCGAGCAGGGCGGTGCGGCCTACGGGCCGTGATGTGTTGGCCATCGCTTCTCCACACTCCCGTCAGGTCTCGCACAGGGCCGGCGCGCGGGGCGGCACCGTTCGCCCTGTGACTTCGAGTGTCCCGCCGCACCGGCCGGGAAACGAGGGGCGCGCATCCCCCGGGGGCACCGGTCGAATCCGCTCCCCGGGCGCGCGTATCCGGCCGCCTTCTCCGGGCGCACACCCCCGGATGCGTGCGTGTCCCCCGGGTCACTCCTCGTCGAGCAGCCCCAGCTCCGCCCAGATGGTCTTGCCCTCGGTCGTGTGCCGGCTGCCCCAGCGCTGGGTCAGCTGGGCGACCAGCAGCAGCCCGCGACCGCCCTCGTCCCAGGTCTTGGCCCGGCGCAGATGGGGCGCCGTGTGGCTGGTGTCGGAGACTTCGCAGATCAGTGTGGCCGTGTCGTGGATCAGCCGCAGCCGGATGGGCGGGGAGCCGTACCGGATGGCGTTGGTGACCAGCTCGCTCACCACCAGCTCGGCGGTGAAGGAAGCCTCCAGCAGGGCCCAGGCGGACAGCTGCTCGATGACCTGCTTGCGTACGGGGGCGACCAGTGACGGGTCGGCCGGGATGTCCCAGGTGGCGACCTGGCCTGCGGGCAGCCCCCGGGTGCGGGCCAGCAGCAGTGCCACGTCGTCGGCGGCGCCGCCCGGCGGCAGCAGGGCGTGCAGGACCCGGTCGCAGGTCGCGTCCAGCGACTCGGCGGGCTCGGTCAGTGCCTCGCGCAGCAGTGTCTGACCGGTGTCGGCGTCCCGGTCCCGGCTCTCGATCAGCCCGTCGGTGCAGAACGCCAGCACGCTGCCCTCACGCAGCTCCAGCTCGGCCGACTCGAACGGCAGCCCGCCCACGCCCAGCGGGGGTCCCGAGGGCAGCCCGATCTGCCGGGGCGGGCCGTCCGGCGGGACCAGGACGGGCGGCGGGTGCCCGGCGCGGGCCAGCGAGCAGCGCCGCGACACCGGGTCGTAGACCGCGTACAGGCAGGTGGCGCCGACCTCGCCGGCGCCGTTGTCGCCGGATTCCTCGGACAGCCGGACGACCAGGTCGTCGAGGTGGGTGAGGAGCTCGTCGGGCGGCAGGTCGATGTCGGCGAGCGTGCGCACGGCGGTGCGCAGCCGGCCCATGGTGGCCGAGGCCTGGATGCCGTGGCCGACGACGTCCCCGACGACCATGGCGACCCGCATCCCGGACAGCGGGATCACGTCGAACCAGTCGCCGCCGACCCCGGAGCGCGCCGCCGGGAGGTAGCGGGAGGCGGCCTCCACCGCGGCGGTGGGCGGCAGCCAGCGGGGAAGCAGGCTGCGTTGCAGCGTCAGCGTCGTCTCGCGCTCGCGGGAGTAGCGGCGGGCGTTGTCGATGCAGACGGCGGCGCGGGCGGTGACCTCCTCGGCCAGCAGCCGGTCGTCGTCGGTGAAGGGGTACGGCCGCCGGTACCGGGTGAACACCGCGACGCCGAGGGTCGTGCCGCGGGCCTGCAGCGGCACGGACATCGTGGAGTGGATCCCGTACTCCTCGACCCGCCGGACCCGGACGGGGTCCCACTCCCGCCACCGCTCCAGGTCCCCGGAGGGCACCGCGGCCACGACCGCGCGTCCCGCGACCAGACACTCGGCCTGGGGTGAGCCGGCCGGGTAGACGTCCAGCCGGCCGGGCTCGGCCACCGCCTCCGGGCAGCCCGGGGTGACGGACTGGTGGGCCGCGCGGCGCAGGCCCACCGGAGGGGCGGGCACGGCGGGGGGATCGTCCCCGTGCTCCTGCGGGTCCAGCAGGTCGACGCTCACGAAGTCGGCCAGCGCGGGCACGCACACGTCCGCGAGTTCCTGTGCCGTGCGGGTGACGTCGAGCGTGCTGCCGATGCGCACGCTGGCCTCGTTGACCAGCTGCAGCCGTTCCCGGGCGAGGTGCTGCTCGGTGAAGTCGTGGGCGCTGACGCAGACACCGCGCACCTGGCCGTCCGCGTCGGTGAGGGGCGCGATGCGGGCGTGCCACGCGTGGGCGCGGCTCTCGCCGGTGGCCTTGAGGTGGGCGTGCATGTCGTACCCGAGGCCGGTGGCGAGCACCTGCCGGATGTGCCGTTCGAGCTCCGCGTGCCGCGGCTTGCTGCCGATGTCGGTGGGCCGCAGCCCGCGCAGGCGGTCGGCCGGCAGGCCGAGCAGGCGCGCCATGGTGTCGTTGACACCGCGCAGCCGGAGCCGGTCGTCGAAGATCATCGTGGCGCAGGGCGACTGGGTGAGAGCGGCCCTGACCAGTGGGTCGTCGGCACGGTCGGGGGCGTGGTCCAGCGGGGTCACGGCGAGCCAGGTACCGGGACCGCCGTCGTCCGGCGGCCTGCGGTGGGCGAGCACCCACACGGACACGGTCCGTCCGTCGCGGTGCCGCAGCGCCAGAGTGCCGCTCCACCGCTCGTCACCGGGTCCGGGCACCGTGCCGTCCGGACGGTCCACCAGCAGCCCGGCGGCGGGGCGCCCGACGACGTCGGCGGCCGAGTGGCCCAGCAGCAGGCCGGCGCCCTCGTTCCACTCCCGCAGGGTGCCGGAGTCGTCGATGACTGCGCGGGCCGTGGCGGCATCGTCGGACGGGTTGACCGGACTCATCGTCGCCACTCCATTGCGCACACCCACAGTGAACAGCGCGTCACCTGAGCCCAAGCGTAGTGCGTCCGGGGCCGGTACGGACCGGAACCAACGGTCTCGCACATCCCCGGCGGCCCACGCGCCACCTGGCGGGCCGGGCCGCACGGGGCAGAAAGTGCTTTCCGTGCCCTTGACGGGCGTGTGTGGCAGGACGTCAGAATCTGTTTGTTCACGATCAGTTGTGAGTACTTCTGAGCCCTGCTGGGCCTGATGAGGGAGATCCGCCATGACGGTCACGCGCAGATCGGTCCTGATCGCCTCCGCCGCCGCACCGGCGGCCGGGGCGCTGCCGGGTGCCCCCTCGGCATGGGCCGCGGACGCGACGGGAAGCGGTGCGGGACGCGCCACCGTCCCCCTGCGAGACGGCTGGCGCTTCCTGCTGGTCGCCCCCGACGGCGCCGCCGAGGACACCACCGGCGCCGCCGACCCGGCGTACGACGACTCGGCGTGGCGCGAGGTCGCCGTGCCGCACGACTGGAGCATCGAGCAGACGCCCACCACCGAGCACGGCACCACCAGCGGCACCGGCTTCCTGCCGGGCGGACTCGGCTGGTACCGCCTCGCCTTCACGCTGCCGCCCGCCCTCGCCGGGAAGCGGATCTCGGTCGAGTTCGACGGCGTGTACATGGACTGTCGCGTCCACTGCAACGGCCGCGAGGTCGGCCGCCACCCCTACGGCTACACGGGCTTCGCCCTCGACCTCACCGACCTGGTGCACACCGACGGCCGCACCGAGAACGTCCTCGCGGTCCAGGTGCGCAACCGACTGCCGAGCAGCCGCTGGTACTCCGGCAGCGGCATCTACCGCGAGGCCCGCCTCGTCGTCACCGAGCCGGTGCACGTACGGCGCTGGGGCACGTACGTCACCACACCGCGGGTCGACGAGGAGCGCGCCACGGTCCGGGTGAGGACCGACGTCGTCAACGCGTCGGGCGCCGCGCGCGAGGTCGAGGTCCGGTCGAGGGTCGAGGACGCCGACGGGCGCACGGTCGCCCGCGCCGCCTCCACGACCGCCGTCACCGGTGAGGCGAGCGAGGTCCACGAACTCACCGTCGCCCGCCCCCGTCGGTGGGACTTCGCGGACCCGCACCGCTACACCCTGCACACCGAACTGCGCGTCGGCGGGCGGACCGTCGACACCTACCGCACCCCGTTCGGCATCCGCACCTTCCACGTCGACCCCGACGAGGGCTTCCACCTCAACGGCGCGTACGCCAAGATCAAGGGCGTCGACCTGCACCACGACCTCGGCGCGCTCGGCGCCGCCGTCAGCATCGACGCGATCCGCCGCCAGATGACCATCATGAAGTCGATGGGCGTCAACGCCTTCCGCACCTCCCACAACCCGCCCGCGCCCGAGATGATCGAGGTCTGCGAGGAGCTGGGCATCATCATGCTGGTGGAGGCCTTCGACTGCTGGCGCACCGGCAAGAACCGCTACGACTACGGCCGGTTCTTCGACGAGTGGTGCGAGAAGGACGCCACCGAGATGGTGCTCGCGGCCCGTAACTCGCCCGCCGTCGTCATGTGGTCCATCGGCAACGAGGTCCCCGACTCCACCTCCACCGCCGGGCTCGCCATGGCCGACCGGATCATCGACGCCATCCGCGCCGCCGACGACACCCGCCCGCTGGTCATCGGCTCCGACAAGTACCGCCGGATGCCCGCCAAGGGTTCCGCCGCCGACCTGATGCTCGCCAAGCTCGACGGACTCGGCCTCAACTACAACACCGCCAAGTCGGTGGACGACCTGCACGCGGCCTACCCGCACCTGTTCCTCTTCGAGTCCGAGTCGTCGTCCGAGACCTCCACCCGCGGCACCTACCAGGAGCCGGAACACCTCAACACCGGCGAGAACCACACGCCCGGGAAGCGCGCCACCTCTTCCTACGACAACAACCTCGCCTCCTGGACCATGAGCGGCGAGTACGGCCACAAGAAGGACCGGGACCGGAAGTGGTTCGCCGGCCAGTTCCTGTGGTCCGGCATCGACTACATCGGGGAACCGACGCCGTACGACGTCTTCCCGGTCAAGGCGTCCTTCTTCGGCGCGGTCGACACCGCCGGTTTCCCCAAGGACATGTACCACCTGTTCCGCAGCCAGTGGACGGACGAGCCGATGGTCCACCTGCTGCCGACGACCTGGAACCACCGCGAGGGCGAGACCGTCGAGGTCTGGGCGTACGCCAACGTCGACACCGTGGAGCTGTTCCTGAACGGCAGGTCCCTGGGCACCCGTACCTTCGACACCAAGAAGACCGTCGACGGCCGCACGTACCTGGAGACCACCGAGGCCACCGGCGACGACAAGACCTTCACCGACGGCCCCTACCCCGGCAGTTACACCAGCCCCAACGGCAGCGCCGGCAAGCTCCACCTGACCTGGAAGGTGCCCTTCGAGCCGGGCGAACTGAAGGCCGTCGCCCGGCGGGACGGGCGCAGGGTCGCCACCGACGTCCTGCGCACCGCCGGCGCCCCGCACGCGGTGCGCCTCACCCCGGACCGCGAGAGCGTCGCCGCGGACGGCCGCTCCCTGGTCTTCGTGACCGCCGAGGTGGTCGACCGGCGCGGCGTGGTGGTGCCCGGCGCCGAGCACCTGATCTCCTTCGACGTCGCGGGCGGGTCCCTGGCCGGACTGGACAACGGGCGCCAGGAGAGCGCCGAGCGCTACCAGGCCAGTACCCGCACCGCCTTCCACGGCAAGGCCCTCGCCATCGTGCGCTCCGGCAGCCGTCCGGGCACGCTGCGGGTGACCGCCCGCGCGGACGGGCTGCGCACCGGCACGGTGAGCGTGCGCGCCCGGCGCTCCGACGACCCGGCGACCACACCGGCCCCCCGGTTCAGACCGGACCACCCGGCGCCCGTGGACCACCCGCACGCCGACGCGAGCTATTCCGGCCGGCCCGACACCCTGCCCGCCGCGATGCTGGACGGCGATCCGGCCACCGGCTGGTCCAACGGCTTCCACAAGGCGGCCACCGCCCTGCTGCCCGCGTTCGACGGGGCCCGCGCCGAGGACTGGGTGTCGGTCGACCACGGCCGCGGGCGCACCTACGAACGGGTCGAGGTCTCCTTCACCGTCGACGCCGCGCACAGCCTGCCCGCGACGGTGGAGGTCGCCGTCCGGGACGGCCGTGCCTGGCGCGTGGCCGAGGACGTAAGGATCGACTGGGCCACCGCGTCCGACGCGCCGACCGTCATCACCTTCGGCGCGGTACGCGGCTCCGAGATCCGCCTCACGCTGACCAGCCGCCACCCCGGCGAGCCGAGGGGAGCGATCCGCATCAGCCGCCTGGAGGCGCCGGCCGCCTGAGCCGTCGTGCGGGGTCCGGACGGGAACCAGTCCCGTCCGGACCGTTGACGGGGTGTCATGTCTGCCACAAGCATGTCTGCGACCGGGCGTTGGGAGCGCTCCCATTCGGTGAACGCTCCCTCGACGCGAGCACCCGTACCTCCCCCGAGGAGCCCAGACGTGAAAAGACGCAGAACCGCGCTCGTCTCCCTGACGGCCCTGCTGGCGGCGGCCGTCACCGCGCTGCCCGCCGCACCGGCCGGCGCGGAGGAGACCGAGCAGGTCAAGAACGGCACCTTCGACAACGGCACCGAGTCCTGGTGGGCCAGCAGCAACGTCACCGCGGCCGTGACCGACGGCCGGCTGTGCGCCGACGCCCCGGGCGGCACCGCCAACCGCTGGGACGCGGCCGTCGGCCAGAACGACATCACCCTGGTCGCGGGGGAGTCGTACAAGTTCTCCTTCACCGCGACCGGCACGCCCGCCGACCACGTGGTCCGGGCGATCGTGGGCCTGTCGGTGTCCCCGTACGACACGTACCACGAGGTCAGTCCGCAGCTCAGCGTCTCCGGCAACACCTACTCGTACACCTTCACCTCACCCGTCGACACCACCCAGGGCCAGGTCGGCTTCCAGCTCGGCGGGACGCCGGAGGCCTGGCGCTTCTGCGTGGACGACGTGTCCCTGCTGGGCGGGGTAAAGCCCGAGCCGTACGTGCCCGACACCGGGCCGCGCGTGCGGGTCAACCAGGTCGGCTACCTGCCGTCCGGCCCCAAGAACGCCACCGTCGTCACCGACGCGACCTCGCGCCTGCCCTGGCAGCTGAAGAACGACCGCGGACGGGTCGTCGCCCACGGCTGGAGCAAGCCGCGCGGCGTGGACGCCTCCTCCGGGCAGAACGTCCACTCGATCGACTTCGGCCGCTACAAGAAGCGCGGCGAGGGCTACACGCTGGTCGCCGACGGGGAGACCAGCCGCCCCTTCGACATCGGCAGCGCCGCCTACGAGAAGCTGCGCACCGACTCCGCGAAGTACTACTACACGCAGCGCAGCGGCACCCCCATCAGCGACGAGCTGCGCCCGGGTTACGCCCGGCCCGCCGGACACGTGGGCGTGGCACCCAACCAGGGCGACACCGAGGTGCCCTGCCAGCCCGGCGTCTGCGACTACACCCTCGACGTCTCCGGCGGCTGGTACGACGCCGGCGACCACGGCAAGTACGTCGTCAACGGCGGCATCTCCACCTGGGAGCTGCTCAGCACCTACGAGCGCTCGCTGCACGCCCGCACTGGTGAACCGTCGAAGCTCGGCGACGGAACGCTCGACATCCCCGAGAGCGGCAACAAGGTGCCGGACATCCTCGACGAGGTCCGCTGGGAGCTGGACTTCCTGCTGAAGATGCAGGTGCCCCAGGGGCAACCGCTGGCCGGCATGGCCCACCACAAGATCCACGACGAGGCGTGGACCGGACTGCCGCTGCTGCCGAGCGACGACCCCCAGAAGCGCGAACTGCACCCGCCGACCACCGCGGCGACCCTGAACCTGGCGGCGACGGCCGCGCAGGCCGCCCGCCTCTACCGCCCCTACGACCGCCAGTTCGCCGCGAAGGCGCTCGACGCGGCCCGCACGGCGTGGGCGGCGGCCCTGGCCCACCCGGACGTGCTCGCCGACGAGACGGACGGCATCGGCGGCGGCGCCTACCCCGACGCCGGCGTCGCCGACGAGTTCTACTGGGCGGCGGCCGAGCTGTACCTGACGACGGGGGAGCGGGGCTTCGAGGAGTACGTGCTGAACTCCCCGGTCCACACCGCCGACATCTTCGGCCCGCTCGGCTTCGACTGGGCGCGGACCGCGGCGGCGGCCCGCCTGGACCTGGCGACCGTGCCCAACCGGCTCCCCGGCCGCGACCGGGTCCGCCGCTCCGTCGTCCAGGGCGCCGACACGTACCTGGCCACGCTGAAGGCCCACCCGTACGGCATGCCCTACGCCCCCGAGGACAACGTCTACGACTGGGGCTCCAGCCACCAGATCCTCAACAACGCCGTCGTCCTCGCCACCGCCTACGACATCACCGGTGCCTCGAAGTACCGTGACGGCGCCCTCCAGAGCATGGACTACATCCTGGGCCGCAACGCCCTGAACATGTCGTACGTCACCGGCTACGGCGAGGTCAACGCGCACAACCAGCACAGCCGCTGGTACGCCAAGCAGCTCGACCCGTCGCTGCCCGCCCCGCCGGACGGCACCCTGTCCGGCGGACCGAACTCGAACATCCAGGACCCCTACGCGCAGAGCAAACTCCAGGGTTGCGTCGCCCAGTTCTGCTTCATCGACGACATCCAGTCCTGGTCGACCAACGAGCACACCATCAACTGGAACGCCGCACTGGCCCGGATGGCCTCCTTCGTGGCGGACCAGAGCTGACCGCACCACCGCCCCGCCCGCCTCTCGCGGTACCGCCCCCCAACCCTCTGACCTGCTGATATTTACTGGTCAGTACCCGCGCGGTACCGTGGGAGGCATGCCAGCTCTGAACGTGGAGTTCAGCGACCGCGAGCTCGAGGACCTGCGGCAGATCGCCAAGGAACGCGGTACGTCGATGAAGGCGCTCGTGCGGGAGGCCGCCGCCGCCGACATAGCCCGGCACCGGGCGCTGCAGGAGGGGGCGGAGGCCTTCCGCCGGTTCTTCTCGGCCCACGCCGACGAGTTCGCGGCCGCCTTCCCCGACGACGAACGACCGCCCGTCACGGGCGAGGGGCGGGCCGCCTGACCCATGGCAGCGGTCCTGCACATAGACGTGCCCTGGCTGCTCCAGCGCCACGAGGAAGTACTGCCGGAGCAGCCCGTCATCAACGACTTCTCCGCGCTGGTCGCCGCCGTCGCCCGGCACCGCGTCGACCCGCCCCGCCTCGGCGTCGACTCCGATGCGGCCTGGCGGGCCGCCGCCCTGCTGCACACCCTCGCCGTGCTCAAGCCGCTGCCCGCGGCCAACGCCCGCTTCGCCTGTGCCACCGCCGTCGCCTACATGTACGCCAGCGATGTCGGCATGGACCCGCCCTACGGCGCCCTCGTCGACCTCGCGCGCGACCTGATGTCCGGCAAGGCCGATGTCTACTCGGCAGCGGACCGGCTGCGCTCCTGGCAGATCTGACCATCGGCGGCCACCGGCGGCCACTGGTGACCGGCAGCCGTCGGCAGTTCCGGAGCCGGCCTCTCGGGGCCGCCGACCGAGGGCGGGAGGAACGGGGTCGGCGGCCCTCCCGCGCGGGAGAGCCGCCGTCCCGCGCGGGGCCTTCCGAGAAGGGCCGTAGCCAGTCCACTACGCCGGGGCGTGCGCCGGGGAGCGTGCGCGGCGCACGGGTGAGTGCGCGGGTTTCACACGGGGCGCACGGAGAAATCCGAAAGCGGGCGCGAGCCGCAAGAGTTGCCGCGGAATCTGACCTTCTTTCAAAGCGGGCCGATGTTGCCCGGTCGCCTTGTTGGCCATGAGTGGTTTGTGCGAGAGTGAAGCACCCGTGCGGGGGGGGGGGGGGGGGTAAAGGCCGGGTCTCGCACGCGCGTTGAGGAACCCAGTCGAATTTCGCCGTGGCGAATTCACGCTCCCCACACCGCGCCCAAAAGGTATACACCAATCAGGGATCCCTTTTCGGCGACCGGAACTTCTGAGTCACACGCGCGTGGGAAGGAACGACCTCAGTGCCCACCCCCCACCCCCCTCGACCCGCCCACCCGCCCTCGGGCGCGGACCCCGGGGAGTCCGACGAGCTGCTGGCCGCGCGGCTGCGGGACGGTCCGGAGAACGAGGCCTCCCGGGCCGCCGCACTCCTCATGGCGCGGCACTGGCAGCCCGCCCATGACTACGCGACCATCTGCCTCGCCACCTCGGCCCAGGTCACGGACATGGTCACCGGCGCCGCCTGGCACCGGGTCCTGGACCGGCTGGCCCAGGGCGAGCAGGCCACGGCGCTGCGGCCGCGGCTGCTGGTGGCCGTGCGGGACACGGTCCGCCAGTGGTCCGCGGACGACGCGATATCCGCCGTTCTCCCGCAGTTGCTCAAACCCGCCGGCGGACGTGGCATGCGGGCGGCGAAGTCCATGACTCCGGAAAACCGCACGCTGGCCGCCCGGGCATTCGCGTCACTTCCCGGACCGGCCCGCTGTTTGCTCTGGCACACGGAGGTCGAAGCCGAACACATAAGTGTCCCGGCCGGTCTCCTCGGCATGGATACCGACACAGCGTCGGTCACTCTTGAACAAGCGCGGGAGAAATTCCGCGAGGGTTGCCTGGACGCCCACCGGCAACTCGCGCCCTCACAGGACTGCCGCTTCCACGGCCGGCTCCTCGACGTACCGATCCGCCGGGGCGGCGCCCTGCTGCCGGACGTCCGCAAGCACCTGGCCGACTGCCGCCACTGCCGGCACGCGGCCGAACAACTCGGGCACTTCGAGCGCGGGCTGGGCACGCTGATCGCCGAAGCGGTGCTCGGCTGGGGCGCCCGGCGCTATCTGGACTCCCGCCCGGGACGGGCGACGCTGAGCAACCTCACCAAGGGGAACGCACGGCACCGCGGCGGACGCCCGGGCCTGCTGGCCCGCATCCCCGTCCCGGTGCGCCGGCCTCCGGGCCGGCCGCGCTCCGGCCGGGCGGTGCTCAGACAGTTCGGCGCCGCGTCGGCGGGAGTGCTGGCCGTCGTGCTGGTGGTGAGCGTGTGGTCGTACGACGGCGGCGGCGCCGATCCGGCCGCCTCCACCAGCGCCGTGGGGGAGGACGGCACGGCGTCCGCGACCAGCCGGCCCGAGCCGCCCGGCGCGGCCGGGCTGCCCACGGCGGCGGACCGGGCGCGGCTGCGCAACGTCGCCGCGGACCTCTGCCTCGACGTCCGGGGCGAACCGAGGGCCGGTGCGGGCGCCCGGCTTGCGGAGTGCTCCGAGGCGTGGACCCAGCAGTGGACCCACGAGGACGACGGGCTGCTGCGCAGTGTCGCCGACCCGGGGCTGTGCCTGGACTCGCAGGCGGACGCCGGAGTCGTCATTCTCGGTACCTGCGCCGACGAGGGCACCGAGCGGGGCGACCACGTGCGTTACGACCTCACCGGGCGGGGCGAGTTGGTGCCGCGCTGGCAGCGGCAGCTCGCCCTCGCCGCCACCACCACCGCCCCCGGCACCGACGTCGTGGTCAAGGTGCACGACGGCTCCGACGCCCAGCGCTGGCGGACCGACCCGGTACCGGCGGAGGGCTCCCTGTCCATCGCCCGCACCGGCACCCCGGCCGCGCGGGCCGTGGAGTTGCCGGGCGACTGAGGAGGACCGGACGAGGCCCGGTGCGCCGCGGGCACCGCGCCGGGGGCGCCGGGCCGCCCGGGGGGCGGGGCTGTCCGCGTCACGGGTGACCAGCCGCCACGGGGACTCCGCGGACGCCGCACCGGGCCTCGCCGGGCGCGGGGCGTGGCGGGGGCACGTCCCGCGAGTGCGGCCCGGCCCGAACCCGAGGGCGGCGACGGCCCCGTGCGTGGGCGGGGCGACCGGGACCCCCGAGGGTCACACAGGGTCCTCGACGAGGTCGGCGGGGCCCGGCGTGGCCGGCGAGGCGTGTCCCGACAGGGCCAGGGTGAGGTCGAGTTCGGCGAGCAGGCAGCGGATCACGTGCTCCACGCCCGCCTGTCCGTCGAGGCCCAGACCGTAGACGTAGGGACGGCCGAGCAGTACCGCCCGGGCACCGAGCGCCAGCGCCTTGAAGACGTCGTCGCCGGTGCGCACGCCGCTGTCGAACAGCACGGTGAGCCGGTCGCCGACCGCGTCCACCACCCGTGGCAGGGCGTCCGCCGCCGCGACGGAACCGGCCACCTGACGGCCGCCGTGGTTGGAGACCACCACGCCGTCCATCCCCGCGTCGGCGGCCAGCCGGGCGTCGTCCGGGTGCAGGATGCCCTTGAGGACGATCGGACCGTCCCAGTTCTCCCGCAGGAACGTCAGATCCGGCCAGGACTTCGCGGGGTCGGAGAACATGCCGACGAAATGCATCACCGCCGCGTTCGGATCCTCGTGGACCGGCTTCGCGAGCCCCGCCCGGAACGCAGGGTCGGAGAAGTAGTTCGCGGTGCCCACCCCGTGCAGGAACGGCAGGTACGCCTGGTCGAGGTCGCGTGGGCGCCACGACAGCAGCGGGGTGTCCAGCGTGACGAACAGCGCGCTGTACCCGGCCGCCTTCGCCCGCTCCAGGAAGCTGCGGGCCACCTCGCGGTCCTTGGGCCAGTACAGCTGGAACCAGCGCTCGCCGTCGCCCATCGCCTCCGCCACCTGCTCCATGGGCGTGCTGGACGCGGAAGAGAGGATGTAGGGCACGCCCTGCGCGGCTGCGGCCCGTGCGGCGGCCGGCTCCGCGCCCGGATGCATGATCGACAGAACGCCGACCGGCGCGAGTGCCAGCGGGGCGGGCAGCGGGCGGCCCAGCACCTCGACCGCGAGATCACGCCGGTGCACGTCCCGCAGCATGCGCGGGACGATCCGACGCCGGTCCAGAGCCGCCCGGTTGGCGCGCGCGGTGCTGCCGTCCCCCGCGCTGCCGGCGACGTAACCGACGGGACCTGGGCCCAGGCGCCGCTCGGTGAGCTCCTCCAGGCGGGTCAGATCCGTCGGCAGGCGCGGAACGGTCCCCGTCATCCCGTTGAGGTAGATCTCGTACTGGAAGTCCGCCCAGTGCTTCGCCATCCCAGGTCCCGCCTCTCGTCGTCGAGTTCGCGCCGCCAGCACCATACCGACGAGTATGTCGGGCCCCGCCGCCAGGGGTAACGGGCATGTTCCGGGGGTGTTTCCGGCCTATTGACGAACGTACGGATCACGCCATCCGGCCAGTTCATGCCTCAAGGACCGATCAAGAACCGGCCCCTTCCGGACTTGGAACGTTCGAATTCTGTGACTTCACGCCACTGATTCAATACGCAAGGTTACCGAAATCCATGGGGTCGAGATGAGTTTCGGTGCCGGACTCGGCAGACTCGCGCTCGCCGTTCCGGCACCCACCGGGCCGGGCCGGCGATCACCCTCATCCCGAGCGGAAGGATGCACACAATGCGGAACACCGCGCGCTGGGCAGCGACTCTGGGCCTGACGGCCACCGCCGTCTGCGGGCCCCTCGCCGGGGCCTCCCTCGCCTCCCCGGCCACCGCCCCCGCGTCGCTCTACGCCCCCTCGGCCCTGGTGCTGACCGTGGGGTACGGAGAGAGCGCTGCCATCGCCGCACCGGTACGCGCGGTCACCCTGACCTGTGCCCCCAAGGCCTCCGGAACCCACCCCGCGGCCGAGGCGGCCTGCGCCGAACTGCGTGTCACGGGCGGCGACTTCGACGCCCTGAGAGCGGACCCCGGCGTCTTCTGCACCCGCGAGTACGCCCCCGTCGTCGTCACCGTCGACGGCGTGTGGCAGGGCCGGCACGTCTCCTACGAGCGCACCTTCGCCAACGAGTGCGTGAAGAACGCGGGCAGCGACAGCGTCTTCACCTTCTAGGACCGGGACCGGCCGCCCGTGCGGCGTGACCGACGGTTCGCTACTGGGGAGTGCGAGCCGTCACCGTACGGGAGGACGCGGTCCCGCACCGGGGACGGCGGACGGAGTGGGGCCGTCCGCCGTTCTCCGGGACCCGGAGGGCCGGCAGACCCGGGCTCCGGCAAGAGGGATCAGGGCTTCGTCGCCGCCGGCCCGTCACCGGAGCCGGACGACCTCGCCCGGTGGCTGGTGTCGCACCAGGGGTAGCGACGGCTGCGCCGGCAGGTGCACAGGGCGACCCGGAAGCGGTCGGAGGACACCGTCGTCCCGTCCTCCAGCTCCACCTCCACCGGTCCCTCCACCAGCAGCGGCCCCCGGCGCTGGACCTTCACCCGGCGCGGAACGTCAGACGGGTAGTTCGGCACGGACGACCACCAGCTCCTCCTCGTCGTCGGCCAGGGACAGCAGCCCGCGCTGCCGCAGCCAGCGTTCCCGGCCCCGCACCACGGGGCCGAAGCCGATCCGCTGCCGCCGGGACACCGCCGCCTTCAGGCCGGCCTCGCGCAGATTGCCGACGGTCCGCTCCGGATCGCTGAGGGCGGACTGCACCAGCAGCAGCACACCGCCGGGGCGCAGCAGGCCGGGAATCTCCCGGCAGATCCGGTCCAGGACGAGCCGGCCGTCGTGGCCCGCGTCCCAGGCCCGCGCCGCACCGCGCGGCCGGCGGCCGGCGCCGGGCGCCGGCACGTATGGAGGATTGGCCAGCACGAGGTCGAACGTCTCGCCGCGTACGGGCGTGAAGAGATCGCCGTGCCGGACGCGGACGCGCACCCCGGCCCGCATGGCGTTCACGCGGGCGGCGCACACCGCGCGCCACGACACGTCCACCGCGGTCACCCGGCCGCCCCGCCGGGCCGCCGCCAGGGCCAGGGCGCCCGTGCCGGTCCCCACGTCGAGTACGGCCGCGCCCGGCGGGAGCGACTCGTCGGACAGGGCCCCGGCCAGCAGGGCGGTGTCCTCCTGAGGGGCGTAGACGCCCGGTAGCACCATGAAATCCACGGAACCCAGGTACCCCGCCCGTCACGAAATATGGGACATGCCGGAAGGCGCGCGGGACGGCTCGGGCAGCGGCGTGCGCAGGGACGACCGGCCGGCCCGCCAGTCGGCGAGCAGCCGGGCGCCGAAGCGGTCCTCCAGATACCCGGTGGCGTCGATGCCGAAGGCGACGTCCCCCGCGAGGTGCGGCTCCTGTTCCAGCAGGCCGTCGATCACCTCGTGCCGGACGATCTGCTCGTGCACCGCGTCGGCCTCGACGTGCTCGTCGTAGAAGTGCTCGGCCGCAGGCCCGGCCCCGGTGCGGCGCATCGCCTCGGCCAGCCGCCGCGAGCCGGGCGACGAGGTGATCTCGACCGCCGCGAAATGGCCCACCAGGGCGCCGCGCAGGGACCGGTGCAGCCCGAACAGCGACATCATGTTCACCGTGGCCAGGCACTCCGCCGAGGCCGCGTCGAGATGCCGCCCGTAGGTCGTGTCCAGGCCCAGGTCCGTCATCAGGTCCGCGAACAGCCGGGCGTGCACCCGCTCGGCACGGCCGCCGCCGTACTCGTCGAACTCCACCGCCGCCATCGCCGCCTTCGCCCTGCCCCACAGCCGCGGCAGCACCCAGGCGTGCGGATCGGCCTCCTTGAGGTGGTACAGGGACCGCTGGGCCGCGTACTCGCGCAGCTGCCACAACTCGCCCTCGTCCCGCAGGAAGTGGCTGACGCCCTTCCCGTCGACGGGTTCGACGAGCAGCGCCCCGACCGCCTCCGCCACACTGTCGTGCACCGGGGTGTCGGCCCGCAGCGCGGACAGGAAGCGGTCCTCCAGAGCGGCCCGGACGCGCAACAGGCCCGGGTCCCACTCCAGGCCGGGGGACACGCCGGCGAAGCCGCGGTAGTGCAGCTCGTAGCACTGGTACAGGGCCAGTTGCAGGTCGTCGCCGTACGGCGACGCGGCGGCCACGGCCTTCGTGGCGGGCAGCGGGCCGGTACCCAGCAGATACGCGCCGACGGCCGCGGAGAGCGGGCCCCGGGCCGTCGGCGGCTGTGGTCCTTCGCGGTCGGTCTCCATGGCGCCGCGAGTACCCGCGGGGCGCCGTGGCACCCCTGTTCGTGCCGGGTGACGCGTCACTCTCCCTCGGCGTCCTTCTGGGCGCCGGTGTTCGGCGACGTCGCGTCCCCGGCCTCGCCCCGGCGCGGGCCCTCCTCGGCCTCGGCGTCACGGGGCCTGGCCTCCTCGATCTCGCGCAGGACCTCCTCGATGGCGGTCTCGGGCTGCTTGTGGTCGGAATCGCCGTTGCGGGACACGGGTGTCTCCTCTCCTCGTACGGTCGGGTCTCCTCGTACGGCTCGGTCGCTCCGTACGGTGCGGTGCGCGGCGGGCGTGGTCCGCTCGCGCGGTCAGCTCGACGTGCCCGCGATGCGCAGGGGCACCGGGGCGGCCGGGGCGGTCGCCTCGTCGTTGTGGCGGATGACCTCCGCCCACCAGGACGGGCCGTCCTCGATGTGACGGAGCAGGACGCCCTCGCGGATCGCCCAGGGGCAGAGCGTGACCGACTCCAGGCCGGTCAGCTTCATCGCGGTGTGCCCGACCACCGCCCCGGCCAGGCTCTGCGCCGCGCGCGGCGCGGAGATACCCGGCAGCCGGGCCCGCTCGTCGGCGGTCAGCGCGGCGAGGCGGTCGGCCGCCTCACCCAGGTCCGAGCAGAGCATCCGCCGCTCCACGAACGGACCGTGCCGCCCCGGCGGCGCCCCGCACAGCCGGCCCAACTGCTGGAAGGTCCGCGAGGTCGCCACCGCGGTGCGCGGTCCCTCCCAGCGGATCCGTGCCGCCACGTCCCGCAGCTGATGGCGGACCTTGCGGCGCAGCGCCCGGACCTGCTCGGGCGGCGGCGCGTCCTCGCCGCCCGCCAGGAACTCGTGGGTCAGCCGGGCCGCGCCCAGCGGCAGCGAGGCGACGAAGTCGGGCAGCCGGCCGCGTCCGAAGGCGATCTCCAGCGAGCCGCCGCCTATGTCGAGCAGCGCGAGCGGCCCGGACCGCCAGCCCATCCAGCGCCGGGCCCCCAGGAACGTCAGCTCCGCCTCCACCTCGCCCGGCAGGGTGCACAGGGCGACGCCCGTACGGTCGCGGACGGTGCGCAGCACCTCACGGCGGTTGGGTGCCGCACGCACCACGGCCGTCGCGAAGGCCAGCGGGCCGGCGGCCCCCCACCGGGCCGCGGTCCTGCTCGCGCCCTCGACCGCCCCGACAAGGCGCTCCACGGCCTCCTCGGGGACCGGATCACCGGGCTTGACCTGCTCGGACAGCCGCAGCCGCCACTTCGCGGTGTGGACCGGCAGCGGCACCCCGCCCTCCGCGTCCGCCACCATGAGCCGGACCGTGTTCGACCCCACATCCACCACGCTGATACGCATGAAGTCGCAGGTACCCATTTCCGGCCGTTCCAAGGGCCGACCCGGCCGGTACGGCCGGAAAACCGCGCCCCGGTCAGGCCAGCTGCCGCCGCACCAGCTCGTGCAGCCGGCCGCCCGTGTCGGCGAGGAGTTCGGCCGGCGGGCCCTGCTGGGCGACCTTGCCGTCCTCCATCACGATCACGCGGTCGGCGTCCAGCACCGTGGACAGGCGGTGCGCGATCACCACGCGGGTGGCGTTGAGCGCCTTGGTCGACTCGATCACCCGGCGCTGCGTCTCGTTGTCCAGGGCGCTGGTCGCCTCGTCGAAGAAGAGGATGCGCGGCCGGCGGATCAGCGCCTGCGCGATCATCAGCCGCTGCCGCTGACCCCCGGAGACCGCGCCGCTGCCCGAGACGATGGTGTGCAGGCCCATCGGCATCCGCTTGATGTCCTCGGCGAGGCCCGCCATCTCCGCCGCCGCCATCGCCTCCTCCGGCGTGTACGGCTCGGTCCCGCAGATGACGTCCAGGATCGAACCGGTGAACGGCTGCGCGTGCTGGAGCACCACCCCGCACTGCCGGCGCACCGCCGACTGGTCGAGCGCGGCCAGGTCCTGGCCGTCGTACAGGACGCTGCCCGACAGCGGCCGGTCGAAGCCGATCAGCAGCCGCAGCAGCGTCGACTTGCCGCAGCCGCTGGGGCCCACGACCGCGACGAACTCGCCCGGCCGCACGTCGAAGGAGACGTCGTCCAGCACCAGCGGACCGTCGTCGGTGTAACGGAACGACAGCCGCCGCGCCTCGATCGCCCCCGACAGCGGGCCCGGCCGGGTGCTGGCCGTGCGCACCTCGGGGGTGGCGTCCAGGACCGGCCTGATCTCCTCGAACAGCGGCAGCGCGGCCACCGCCGACACGAACGCGCCGGTCAGCTGGGTGACCGAGGTCAGCAGCATCGTCACCGACGCGTTGAACGTCAGGAAGTCGGCCGCCGACATCGAACCGCGCGCGGGACCGGCCAGCAGCATGAACATCAGCAGGGTGCACAGCGGCAGGTACACCGCGCCCAGCACCGCGTTCAGGTTCTTGACCCGCCCCGCCCGCTGCTGGAGCTCACGGCTGCGCGCGAACTGCTCCGCCCACGCCGCGTACGCGTAGTTCTCGGCCGCGGCCACGCGCAGCTTGGGCAGCCCGCGCAGCGTCTGGAACGCCTGGTTGTTCAGCTTGTTGGTCAGCTGGACCAGCCGCCGCTGCCAGCGCACCTGCCACAGCCCGAGCCCCAGGAACACGGCGGCCACGACCACCAGCATGCCCATCGCGGCGAGCGCCATCGGCACGCTGTACCAGAGCAGCAGCCCCAGGTTCATCGCCCCGACGGTCACCGACTGGGCCACCGTCGGCCCGACACCCGCCAGCAGTCTGCGGATCGCGCTGATGCCCATCGCCGCGCTCGCCAGCTCACCGGTGGAGCGCTCGGTGAAGAACTTCGTCGGCAGCCGCAGCAGCCGGTCCCAGACGGCCGGCTGGAGGGTCGCCTCGATCCGGCCCTCGAGCCGCAGGATGGTGAGGTTCTGCATCAGCATGAAGGCCGCCGCGACGACACTGCTCAGCATCACCGCGAGACACACCTGAACGATCAGCCCCGTCTGGGCCTTCGGCACGAACTCGCCGAGCACCTTGCCCGTCGCGACCGGCACCAGCGCGCCGAGCGCCACCGTCACCAGCCCGGCGAGCAGCAGCCCGGCCAGGTCACGGCGCGTGCCCTGGAGGCAGAACCGCAACAGCCGCAACGGGCTGAGCCGCCGTTCGGGCAGCGGCCGGTAGAACATCACCGCGCGGGGCTCGAACTCCTCGGCGTTCGCCTTCTCCACCGGCGTCTCCCGGCCGGTCGCCGGATGCACGGCCACGTAGCCGCCGCGCCGCCACAGCAGCGCCACCGGCGCCCCGGACAGGGCCCGGTGACCGACCAGCGGCCCGACGTCGTCCCGCCACCAGCGGCCGTCCAGCCGCACGGTCCGGGTGCGCACGCGGGAGGCGACGGCGACCCGTTCCACCGGATCGATCCGGTCGCTCTCGGTGCCGTTCTGCGCGGGCTCGGCGAGCGGGATGCCGGCCGCCCGGGCGACCAGCTTGCAGGCCGCGTACGTGGCGTCGGCGTCGGCGGCCGTACTCCGCTGTCCCGACCGCTTGCCGATGGAGGCCAGCAGCGTCCGGTCGGCCTGGGCGCGCACCGCCTCACCGGCCTTGATGCCGGCCGCCGTGCGGGTCTCGTGCGTCCGCTCCAGCTGCTCGATCCAGCGGTCCAGCGTGGTCAGCAGCCGGTACTGCTGGTCGACCATGCTCTGCCACAGCGCGGGGTCCATCAGCAGGTCGGCGGCCGCCTCGGCGCCGTACACCGCCCCGTACTGCACGCTGCCCGGCGGGACCTGCATCCAGAACACGTCGTCGTCCTCCCCCACGCTCGAATACGCCCGTGCGGGGGGACCCCCATGCGCCGCGGCCCGTTCGGTGGCCATCGGAGCCTGGAACAGGACGGTCAGGCTGCGGCCGACTCCCAGGGCGAGGGCGTACTCCAAGGGGCTCGTCTGCGGCGGCACGTACTGGGGGTTGCCGTACTCGTCGTACGACCAGGTCTGGGTGCTCGCGGGCTGGTACAGCTCGCGCAGCCCGATGCGGTGCACCACGCAGTCCCGCAAGGGACGGGCGACCAGCGTGTGCTGGGGCCCGGCGACCGGTCCGAGCAGCACCGAGCCCGCCTCCAGCCGGCCCAGGTGGTGCCAGTGGCCCTGCTCCTCGGCGTCCACCGCGAACAGGTCCACCGCGCCGGACGCCACCAGCCACAGCACCTGCGGCCCTTCCAGGTCCAGGCGGCCGAACCCGGCGCAGTCGACGCGGGTGCCCAGCGAGCCGAGCGCCCCGAGGACGAGATCGCCCTGTCCTTCGTGCACGGTCGTCATCTCAACGCTCCCTGACCAGCGCCGCGTAGGCGCCGCCGTGCGCCACCAGCTCCTCGTGCCGGCCCCGCTCCACGACCGTGCCGTGCTGGAGCACGACGATCTCGTCGCTGTCCCGGACGGTGCTGAGCCGGTGCGCGATCACCACACAGGCACAGCCGCGCCGGCGCAGGTTGTCCATGACCACCAGTTCGGTCTGAGCGTCCAGGGCGCTGGTCACCTCGTCGAGGACGAGGATGCTGGGCCGGCGCACCAGGGCCCGCGCGATCTCCAGGCGCTGGCGCTGCCCGCCGGAGAAGTTGCGGCCGTCCTGCTCGACCCGGCTGTGGATGCCGCCCGGCCGGCGCATCACCACGTCGAGGAGGGCCGCGTCCTTCAGCGCCTCCACCACGGCGTCGTCGGGGACCGACGGGTCCCACAGCGCCACGTTGTCGCGCACGGTGCCCTCGAAGAGGAACACGTCCTGGTCGACGAAGGAGACGGAGGACGCGAGCGCCCCGCGCGGTATGTCCTCCAGCCGCTGACCGTCGATGCGGATGACGCCGTCCCACGGGGCGTACAGGCCCGAGATCAGCCGGGACACCGTGGACTTGCCGCTGCCCGACCCGCCGACCAGCGCCACCTGCTGCCCCGGTCCGACGGTCAGGTCGAAGCCGGTGAGCAGGGGCTTGTCGAGGGGGTTGTAGCCGAAGGAGACGTTCTGCAGCTCGACGTGGCCGTGCAGCCGCCGCGTGGAGTCGCCCGTGCCGTCCGGCCGGTCGTACAGCGGGTCGGTGCGGAAGTTCTCCACGTCCTTGAGCCGGGCCACGTCGGCCGCGAAGTCCTGGATGCGGCCCGCGACACCGTTCAGCCGGGTCAGCGGGGCCGTGAAGCGGACCACCAGCGCCTGGAAGGCGACCAGCAGACCGACCGAGATGTGGCCCTCGACCGCCCGCATGCCGCCGATCCACAGGATCAGCCCGCTGTTGAGCGTCGCCAGCGTCGGCGCGACCACGCCCAGCCAGGCGCTCGGCACCCCGAGCCGCTGCTGCTCCTCCAGGGTGGTGGCGTGCTGCCCCGCCCACTTGCGGAAGTAGCCGTCCTCACCGCCGGTCGCCTTCATCGTCTCGATCAGCTGGAGGCCGGTGTACGCGGTGTTGGTCAGCCGCGCCGTGTCCGCCCGCAGCTTCGCCGTACGGGTCGCGCGCAGCCGGATGACGACCCGCATCGCGAGGATGTTCAGCAGCGCCACGCCGATGCCGACGAAGGTGAGCTGGGGGTCGTACGTGTACAGCAGCACGGCGTACAGGACGACCACGATCGCGTCCACGCCCGCCGCGGCGAGGTCGCGGGCCAGAGTC
This sequence comes from Streptomyces mutabilis, assembly GCF_046628145.1. Classification (NCBI taxonomy): domain Bacteria; kingdom Bacillati; phylum Actinomycetota; class Actinomycetes; order Kitasatosporales; family Streptomycetaceae; genus Streptomyces; species Streptomyces mutabilis. The sequence continues at coordinate 7,129,580 of NZ_CP176874.1, forward strand.
TCGGCGACCGCGTCGTTCGACTGGAGGCGCTGCACCAGGTCGGCCGGGCTGCGCTGGGAGAAGAACGTCACCGGCAGCCGCAGCAGGTGGCGCAGGAAACGGGCGCTGGAGAGGGTGGAGGAGATGATGCGGCCGTGCAGCAGGTTCGCCTGCTGGAGCCAGGTCAGCACGACGGTGAGCAGCACGCAGGCGCCCATCGACGCGAACAGCACGCCCAGCAGCGAGGTCTGCCCGCCGATGAGGAACATGTCGATGTAGGTGCGGCTGAGCGCGGGCACCGCCGCGCCGACGGCCACCAGCAGCAGGCTCGCCAGCAGGGCGGCGGGGAGTGTGCCCGCGGTGCCGCGCAGCCGGGCCGGCATCGCGCCGAGCACGCCCGGCTTACGGCCGCCCCGGGTGAAGTCCGCGCCGGGCTCCATGGTCAGTACGACGCCGGTGAAGGAGCCGTCGAACTCCTCCAGGGACACGAAACGGCGGCCCTTGCCGGGGTCGTTGATGAACACCCCGCGGCGGCCGAAGCGGCGCCCCATGCCGTCGTAGACGACGTAGTGGTTGAACTCCCAGAACAGGATGGCCGGTGCCGTCACCTCGGCGAGCGCGGCCAGGTCCATCTGCATGCCCTTGGCGGTGAAGCCGTAACCGCGGGCCGCCTTCAGCAGATTGCTGGCGCGCGATCCGTCGCGGGAGACGCCGCAGGCGATGCGCAGCTCCTCCAGCGGGACGTGCCGGCCGTAGTGGGCGAGGACCATCGCGAGGGAGGCGGCACCGCACTCCACGGCCTCCATCTGGAGCACGGTCGGCGTCCGTACCGTCTTCTTCCGCGCCCTGGGCGCCGTGCGCTTCGGCGGGGCGGCGCGGCGTCTGCCCCGGGTCTCCTGTGCGGTGCTCACGGCAGCAGCCAATCGACGGGGCGCTCGTCGGCCAGCCGGATCGAACCGGTGGCCATGGTCATGGAGGTGAGGCGGAAGGGGGGTCCGTCCGCGGACGACCACTCGTAGCCGCTCTTCGTGGACTTCGAGGTGTCCAGCCGGACCGTCACGGCCACCGGCCTGCCCTCCTTGGTGAACTGCTCGCCGAGCTGGCTGTCGCCGAGGAACGCGGCGATGGACTGCGCCGACTGCGCCGAGCGGTCCACCGACTTCACCTCTCCGTGCAGCACGCCGTACTGCTGCGCCGGCACCGACTGGACGGTCAGGTCGACGGAGGCGTGCGCGGGGATGGCGGCGGCGTTCTCGGCGGGGACGTAGACGGTGGCGTAGAGGGGATCGTCGGCGTGGGCGACCTTCTCGACGGCGGCGACGTTCGCGCCGGTCTGGATGATCTGCCCGACCGTGGCGGCGAGCGCGCTGACCCGCCCCGCGTCGATCGTGCGGACCACGGTCTCACCCTCGCTCGTACGCACCTTCAGCACGGGGGCGTCGGCGGGCAGCCGCTGTCCCTGGCGCGCGAGGACCGCGGTGACCTGGCCGGAGACGGGGCTCTGCAGGAGGTAACTGCCCTGGCCGTGGGTGAGGACGGCGGGCGCGCTCACCGTGGAGGCCACCGAGCCGCCCACCGCCCACACGGACGCGGCGGCCATGGCGACCACGGTCACGGAGAGCACCAGCCAGCCCTGCGGGCGGGCGAAACGCACCGGGAGGTCGAGCTCCTCCGGCGACTGGAGTTTGGCGAGGGCCTGTTGGCGGAACTGCACGTCGGACGTATCCCAGTGTGTTGCGAAGAGCCGCTGGTGAACCGCCGAAAAGCCCCGGAGCCTGGATGGCTCCGGGACTCAGCGGCACAAGGGCGCGATCAGAGACCGGCGACCAGGTTGGTGACCGGGGCCGTGTTCAGGCCGGTGACGCCCTCGACGGTGCCGATGGCGGTGTTGACCAGGCCGGAGACCGGGGCGATGCCGTCCACCAGGCCGGTGACGGTGCCGACGGCGTTCACGTTCAGGCCGCCGGAGACGTTGTCGAGGTCGGCGTCGGAGATCTCGACGGTCTCAACCTGGGGGGTGGAGTTCATGATGGAACTTCCCTTCGTATAGCCATTTCACAAGGGGGGAGCGGCCCCCTCTGGGGACAGATGACGGCCGCGACCGCGGGCGCCGGGCGCCCGTTTCCGGAGCCCTCCGCGGCCCCCGCGGTGCGATGGATCAAAGCACGCGGCCGGTCCGCCCTTCCAATCAATCACCCCCTCCCACCAGGGCACTTGCAACGCCGGGGGGCCCAAGCGTGCAGGTGTGCGCACGCCTTCGCGGCGACTTCTTCACACGGGCCGCGACATCGACCCGTGCGACCCCCTTGCCCGTACGGAGGCGAATCCGGCACTCCCGCCCCAAAGGCGTGCGGGGCGTCGCGGGATTGTGCAGATCCGACAACGGGGGTGACCGGGTTGGGCATTCGATGTGCAGATTCGCTGAAGCAGGGATTCCGCTCCGCGATCGGAACAGAGCGTTATCGATCGATCGCGGAGAGTCTTGATCCGTGGTGATTGCCAGGCCTCGCTGAACGCCCCGTCCGGCCCGTGCGTACCAACAGCCATCCAGGCGCCCCAGACAGCTGCCGGAACGGCGGCACGGACCCCGTCCCAGGAGGTCGAGAAGGTTGAGTCACAAGCGAATTCCGAAGCGCAGGGCCGCGATCGCGGCGGGAGGCGTGGCGGCGCTCGGCGCGGCCGCCGTCCTGCTGCCCAACGCCAACGCCTCCCAGGACGGCGAGTCCTTTGGCGACACGGCGGCGGCGCCGAGGACCCTCAAGGCGGCGGACGCGTCGGATCTCGCCTCGCAGCTCGCCGGCCTGCTCGGCGACGCCTTCGCCGGCTCCTACTACGACGCCGACGAGCAGCAGCTCGTCGTCAACGTCGTGCCGGGCGACAACAACCAGGTCATCGTGGAGGCGAAGAAGGCCGGCGCGGACGTCCGCGAGGTCGACAACAGCATGAGCGAGCTGCGGACCGGCGCGCGGACCCTCAAGTCCGAGGCGACCATCCCGGGCACCTCGTGGGCGATCGACCCGCGTACCAACAAGATCCTGGTCACCGCCGACAGCACGGTCACCGGCGCGGACTGGGACCGGCTGGAATCGACCGTCGAGGGCCTCGGCGCGGGCATGGCGACCATCAAGAAGTCCGCCGGCACCTTCAAGACCTTCGTGTCGGGCGGCGACGCCGTCTTCGGCGGCGGGGCGCGCTGCTCACTCGGTTTCAACGTCACCGCGGGCGACGGCGCTCCCGCCTTCCTGACGGCCGGTCACTGCGGCGTGGCGGACGACCGGTGGTCGGACGCGCAGGACGGGCAGCCCATCGCCACCGTCGACCAGGCGGTCTTCCCCGGCGAGGGCGACTTCGCGCTCGTCAGGTACGACGACCCCGCCACCGAGGCGCCGAGCGAGGTCAACCTCGGGGACCAGACCGTTCAGATCAGTCAGGCCGCGGAGGCGACGGTCGGCCAGCAGGTCTTCCGGATGGGCAGCACGACCGGACTGGCCGACGGGCAGGTCCTCGGCCTGGACGCCACCGTCAACTATCCCGAGGGGACGGTCACCGGACTCATCCAGACCGACGTGTGCGCCGAGCCGGGCGACAGCGGCGGCTCCCTGTTCACCCAGGACGGCCTGGCGATCGGCCTGACCTCGGGCGGCAGCGGTGACTGCACGGTCGGCGGCGAGACCTTCTTCCAGCCGGTCACCACCGCCCTCGAGGCCGTGGGCGCCACCCTGGGCGGCGACGGCGCCGGCGCCGGGCAGGCCGGCGGAGCAGGGTCCGGCGTGGGTGACCAGGCCGGCGGTGAAGCGGCCGGGGGCGGTGACGCCGTCGGCGGTGGTGACGGGCAGGTCGGTGACGGGGCCGGGGCCGGGGCCGGTGAGGCCGGTGACGGGGCCGACGGTGACGGCACGGGTGCCGGCGGCGGTCACGGATCCGGTCTCGCGGGCTGATCCGTACGCCCGGCAGCAGCACCGGTGGCAGGGGCCGGCCCTCCGGGGGGAGGGTCGGCCCCGCGCGCGGCCACCCGCACTCGTACCGCGTATGACGCCGCACGCTCCCCGGCCTCGACCGCCCTCGAGCCCGGCCTCTTCCCCCGGATCCCCCTCTTCCCGCCCCGCAGGGGCTGCGCGGATGTCCCATAAGCGCTGTAATGGCGGCGTGGTCAGTGAGGGCGCGGTGGAACGCGGAGCGAGAACGCTGCGCGCCGACGGTGCCCTGAAGGCGGTCGCCTCCGTACCGGACCCGGGCGAGCGGTCGCGCCGCGTCCTCGAGCAGGCGCTCGTCTTCGCGGGAGCCTCGTTCGCCGCCCTCTACGCACCCGGCGAGAACCCGGAGCTGCTCTGCCTGGCGGAGTCGGTGGGCGTGCCGCGCACCCTGTACGGCGTACGCGACAGCTACCCCGCCTCCGGCGGTTCCCCGGTGGCCGACGCCCACCGCGAGGGGACGCCGGTGTGGCTCGGCCCCGAGGAGTTCGCCGGGTCGGCGGAGTCACGACGCGTCCCGTCGAGCGGCTTCTCCCTCGCCGCCCTGCCGGTGCGTGGCGACGGCGGCGGCTGCCTCCTCGCCCTGACCGAGCGCCCGGAGGGCTTCGGCCCCGAGGACCGCGCGTGCCTCGAGCTGATCGCGGACGCCGTCGCCTGCCCCGCCCCGGCCGTGGCGGTCGAGGGCGAGGGCGAGGAACTGCAACCGGGGGCCTTCTCCCTGGCCATGGACACCGGCCGGGTCGAGGTCGGCGACGACATCCTGCGCCTGTTCGGCCTGGCGCCCGGCGAGTTCGACGGCAAGGTCGAGACGCTGCTCGGCCTCACCGTGCCCGAGGACCTGCCCTCGCTCATGTCGGTGACGGAGGCCGACCACATGACCATCGGCGACCGCGAGCTGGAGTTCCGCGTGCTCCAGCCCACCGGCCCGCCGAAGTGGCTGCGGCTCAGCGGGCGCCTGCTGCCCGGCGGCGAGGGCCGGCCCGCCCGTCTCGTCGGCACCGTCGCCGACGCCTCCACCCTGCGCCCCGACGTGACCGACGTGGCCCGCGTCCAGCGCCTGGCCGCCGCGCTGGCCACCGCCGGCACCGTGCGCGACGTCAGCCAGGCCGTGGTCGCCGCCCTGCGCAGGCCGCTGCGGGCCGACCGGATCGCGCTGGCCGAGCTGGAGAACGACCGCCTCGTCGTCACCGTCCTCGACCCGCCCGAGCCCGAGTCCTGGCCCGAACTGTGGCGGACGGAGTGGCGTACCGAATGGCCCGACGCGCCGGTGCGGGCCATGCCCACCCTCGCCGCCGCGCTGCGCGAGGGCCGCGCCCGGATCTGGCCGGCCGGCACCGGCGACCTGGAACCCGCCCTCGCCGACGTCGGCCCCGGCGGCCTCGCCGTACTGCCGCTGCCCGCCGGCGGCCGCATGGCCGGCGCCTGCCTCATCGGCTGGGACACCCCGCACGACTTCGGTCCCGACGAACGCGCCCTGCTCACCGCCTCCGCCGGCCTCGCCGGTCAGGCCCTGATGCGCGCCCACGCCTTCGACGCCGAGCACGAGCTCGTCGGCATGCTCCAGCGCCAGCTGCTCCCGCGCCGCCTGCCGAAGCTGCCCGGCGCGGTCGCCGTCGCCCGCTACCTGCCCAGCACCGCCGGACTGGAGCTGGGCGGCGACTGGTACGACGTGATCCCGCTGCCCGACCACCACGTCGCCCTCGTCATCGGCGACGTCCAGGGGCACAGCGCCGGCGCCGCCACCCTGATGGGCCAGATGCGCACCGCCCTGCGCGCCTACGCCGCCGAGGGCCACCCGCCGGACGTGGTGGTCTCCCATGCCAACCGGCTGCTGATGGACATGGAGACCGACCTCTTCGCCACCTGCGTCTACGTCGACCTCGACATGGAGGCGGGCGCCGCCTGGTGCGTGCGGGCCGGGCACCCTCCGCCGGTGCTGCGCCACCCCGACGGCAGCACCGAGATCGCGGAGGCGGAGGGCGGCCCGCCGCTGGGCGTGGTGCGGCAGGCCGACTTCCCGATGAGCCCGCTGCGGCTGCGCCGCGGCACCCTCATCGCCCTCACCACGGACGGCCTCGTGGAGTCCGCCGAGGCCGACATCGATGAGGGCATGGACCGCTTCGCGCACGCGCTGGCCGTCTCCGACCCCGCCCACCTGGGGCTCGTCGCCGACGCGCTGCTCGGCAACGCCCGCCGCAGCGACGACGTCGCCCTGCTCCTGGTGCGCTACGACGGCATGGCGGTGCGACCGCTGCGCGAGAGCTGGTCGGTGTGGCGGCTGCCCGAGGCCGTGCGGCACGCCCGCCGCTTCACCCGGCGCACCCTGCGCTCCTGGGGCGTACCGGACGACGACGCCGACGGCGTCCTCCTGATCGTCTCCGAACTGGTCACCAACGCCCTCGTGCACACCGACGGCCAGGTCCGCCTCGACCTCGCGCTGATCAACGGCCGGCTGCGCGTCGCGGTCGCCGACGCCTCGCCCCGTACGCCCGTCAAGCCGACCAGCATCGGCTGGGAGGCCACGGGCGGACGCGGCATCCTCCTCGTCGAGGCGATGTCGGCCACCTGGGGGACCCTGCCGGTCAGCGGCGGCAAACAGGTCTGGAGCGAGATCCCGGTGGGCCGCGGCCCGGACTGAGGTGCCGGGACCGTCCGGCCGGGTACCCGCCCAGCACACCCGACCGGCGAGCAGAGAACGAGGGATCACGTCATGACCCAGTACGTCCGCGACATCATGACCGGCCACCCGGTGACCGTGGAGCCGCAGACCTCCGTCACCGCGGTGGCCCGCATCATGCGCGACCGGGACCTCGGCGCCGTCCTGGTCACGGACGGCGACGAACTGCGCGGTCTGGTCACCGACCGTGACCTGGTGATCCGGTCCGTCGCGGAGGGCGGCGACCCGGAGCGGACCACCGTGGTCGGCGCGTGCAGCGACGACCTGGTGACCGTACGGTCCGACGACGAGCTGGACCACGCCGTCGAGCTCATGCGCGACCACGCCGTGCGCCGGGTGCCGGTCGTCGACGACGGCCGCCCCGTCGGCATCGTCTCCCTCGGCGACCTGGCCATGGAGCGCGACCCGGAGTCGGCGCTGGGCGACATCAGCGTGGCCCGGCCCAACCCGTAGGCCCCGCGCGCCCGGAGTTTCACGACATCACGCGCGGGGACCCGGTGGGCGATGGTGCCGGAAACAGAAGGAAGATGATGCTCCGTGACCGCGGACACCAGTGAGAAACCCGTCGCCCGTCGCCTGGAGACGGGCTGGTCCAAGGCCCGCCGCCTGCGCGGCCGGGGCGTGTTGCGCACCTGGATACCGGCCGTCGAGGACGGCAGCGCCGCACGCGCACCGCAGACGGGTCAGGAGTCGAACATCGTCCGGGGCGAAGACTGAACCGAACGGTCCCCCCCCCGGGACGGCGGAGACGACCCAGCGCGCCGGCCGTGTGCCGGCGCGGTGCGCGTCCCGGGCCGGCCGCCGCCCGCGCGGGACACGCGGGTAACGTCGGTGTAGCCCTTTCCCGCCCGTACCGCCCGCCCCGTCCGACTCCAGCAAGGCACAGCACCGTCCATGAACCTCCTGGTCACCGGCGCAGCCGGATTCATAGGCTCCCGATACGTCCGGGCGCTGCTGGCGTCCGACACGCTCGAGCCATCGCGGATCACGGTCCTGGACAGCCTCACCTACGCCGGCACCCTCGACAACCTCGAACTCGGCCGCCCCGGGCTGGAGTTCGTGCACGGCGACATCCGCGACGCCGCGCTGGTGGACAAGTTGATGGCCGACGCCGACCAGGTGGTGCACTTCGCCGCCGAGTCCCACGTGGACCGTTCGATCGACGACGCCGCCGCCTTCGTGCTCACCAACGTCGTCGGTACCCAGACCCTGCTGGACGCGGCCCTGCGCCACGGCGTGGGGCCCTTCGTCCACGTCTCCACCGACGAGGTCTACGGCCCGGTCGAGTCCGGCTCCGCGACGGAGGACCACCCGCTGCGGCCCAGCTCCCCGTACGCCGCCTCCAAGGCCTCGGCCGACCTGCTCGCCCTCTCCTACCACCGCACCCACGGCCTGGACGTCCGGGTGACCCGCTGCTCCAACAACTACGGCCCGCACCAGTTCCCCGAGAAGCTGGTGCCGCTGTTCGTCACCCACCTCCTCGACGGCCGACGGGTCCCGCTGTACGGGGACGGGCGCAACGTCCGCGACTGGCTGCACGTGGACGACCACTGCCGGGGCGTCGACCTGGTCCGGACCCGGGGCCGGGCCGGGCAGGTCTACAACATCGGCGGCGGCACCGAGCTGACCAACCGCGAGCTCACCGGCCTGCTGCTGGACGCCTGCGGGGCCGGCCCGGACCGGGTCGTGCACGTCGCGGACCGCAAGGGCCACGACCTGCGCTACTCGGTCGACTGGAGCAAGGCCCGTGACGAACTCGGTTACCGCCCCCGCCACGACTTCACGGCCGGGCTGGCCGGCACCGTCGCCTGGTACCGGGACAACCGGGCCTGGTGGGAGCCGCTCAAGCGCCGAACCGCCGGGGAGTGAAGATCCGGGGGCCCGCCGTCTACGCTGGCCCCGTGCGACTGCTGCTCATGTCCGACACCCACCTGCCGAAGCGGGCGAAGGAACTGCCGGCGCCGCTGCTGGCGGAGATCCCCCGCGCCGACGTCGTCGTGCACGCGGGGGACTGGGTCGACACGGCCACCCTCGATCTGCTGGAGAGCCGCAGCCGCAGGCTCGTCGGCGTGTACGGCAACAACGACGGGCCCGGCCTGCGCGCCCGGCTCCCCGAGGTGGCGTACGCCGACCTCGGCGGCCTGCGCCTCGGCGTGGTCCACGAGACGGGCGCCGCCCAGGGGCGCGAGCGCCGCTGCGCCTCCCGCTTCCCGGACCTCGACGTCCTGGTCTTCGGGCACAGCCACATCCCCTGGGACACCACCGCCGACACCGGCCTGCGCCTGCTCAACCCCGGCTCGCCGACCGACCGCCGCCGCCAGCCGTACTGCACCTACATGACGGCCACGGTCGCGGAGGGCCGGCTGGGGGACGTCGAACTGCACCGGCTGCCGCGGCGGTAGGGCGCCCCTGAGCGGGCCGGTGGAAGGCGGACCGGGGAAACGGAAGGGGCGGCGCCCACGAGGGCACCGCCCGGTGCGGACCGGGCCGCTCCGTGTCGGGGGGAAGCGGCCCGGGCGCTTCTGGAGTGCGCTGTCACGGACCTCCTTCCGAAGGCGGTGATGCCGAGGACATGCATGCCTCGTCCGTTGTCGGCCGACTACCCGTCCCGGGCGTCCTCACACAGGCGTGTTCCGAACATTTCCGGCCCTCGGCCGCGCGCCCGCGTCAGCCGGTGGAGGGCCCCGTCCAGTCCGCCGCCACATGGCCGATCCGGACCCGCTGAGGGTGGTCGCCCACCGGGACGGACACCGACTTCTCGCCGGTGGCGAAGTCGATGGCGGTCACCTGGTCGGCGCCGCTCTCGGAGACCACGCAGTGGGTGCCGTCACCGCTGACCGTGGCCCAGTACGGCTTGGCGGCGGCGACGAGCGGGCCCTCCCGCAGGGACGCGCGGTCGACGACCGTCGCGTAGTCGTCCATGGTGCCCGCCACGCACAGCTTGGTGCCGTCCGGGCTCATGGAGATGCCGTGGTGCCGCGAGTCGTTGACCCAGGTGGTGCGGTCCTCGCTGGTGGCCGGGTTCTTCGGCAGGGTCTTCGTGCGGGTGATCCGGTCGGTGGCGATGTCGTACTCGAAGAAGCCGTTGAAGAACGAGACCTGGAAGTACAGCTTGGACTCGTCGGGCGAGAACGCGGCGGGCCGCACGGCGTCGGAGCGGTCGCCGAGACCGATCGCGTCCAGGCGCTCGCGCATGTCGATCACCTTGACCTGCTCGTACGTCGCCGCGTCCACGACGGTGATGCGCCGGTCGCCCTTCGTCCAGTCCAGCCAGGGGGCGTCCAGCGCGGTGTTCACCTCGCCGATGGACATGTTCCAGATGTACTTGCCGTCGCGGGTGAAGATGTTCTCGTGCGGCTTGTCGCCGGTGCCGAAGGACCCGAGCTCCTCGCCCGTCTCGATGTCCAGCACGTGCACGGTGTTGGACGTGGAGGCCGACACCGCGACCCGGGTGCCGTCGGGGGAGACCGCCATGTGGTCGGAGCGGTAACCCGACACGGGGAAGCGCCAGTCGATCTCACCGGTGGCGAGATCGACGGAGACGACGTCCGCGAAGCTCGGCCGGGAGACCACCACCGACGCGCCGTCGGGCGTCGAGTACATGTCGTCGACGAGCTGGTCGTGTCCCTCGCCGACGCTGTTGCGGATGGCCTGGAAGTAGATCCACTTGATCGGGTCGGCATTGATCTCCGCCATCCGCTCCGCCTTGTCCGGGACGACGTCGATCCGGCCGATTCTCGCGAAGTCGCCGGTGGAGCGGATGACGTCCGCGGTGCCCTCCCAGTTGTTGCCGACGAACATCACCTCGCGCAGGCCGGCGGGGGTGTCCGGGGAGGCCGCGGCGGTGGTCGCCGGGGCGGCGAGGGTGAGTGCGAGGGCGGCGGCGACGGCGTGAAGGTGCCTGGTTCCGAAGGCGGGCATGCTGCTCTCCTCGGGCAGTGGGCGTGGTGGGGGCGATGGCGCGCGAAATCTGAACACAGCTGCTTCCAGAGGGAACTTACTGCAAAGTAGGGAAGGAGGGCCCTTCTCCACAAGAGCGCGTACATGACAATGCTTGACTGCTTCCTCGGCGCCGTGCCCCAGCTCTTCGACGACGTCGCCCGGTACCTTGCCGCGGCCGTGGCCGGACCCCTCGGCGAGGCCGAGGGGTCCGGCCACCCGCCACCAGCCCCGGGGCACGCATCACCCGGGCGCTGTGGGCCGCCCCGGCGGGTATCGGTCAGCAGCCGGTACCGCAGCGCGCGCTGCTCGCCCCCGTACTCGCCGCGCGGCCCGTGACCGGCACGCCCCGGCTATTCGTCCCAGGCCTGGATGGTGGTCTGCTCGACGATCTTGCCGTCCCGCAGCGACAGCATCGACTCGGCGAGCACCCGCACGCCGTCCGGATACGTGCACTCCTCGGTGAACGCTGCGTTGTCGCCCTGCACGACGCAGCGTTCCAGCCGGTGTGTCATGTCGCGGCTGTACACGTCGTCGAGCATCTCGGCGATCTCCTGCCGGCCGTGCAGGACCTTGGGACGGCTGGGCTGGTCGTACCGGTCGACGACGCGCACCTCCGCGTCCTGTGCGTAGAGCGACACAAGGGGTGCCGCCGTCTCTCCCTCGATGCCCCGGCGCAGTGCTTCGATGTCGAAGCCGGGGCCTGCCGTGGTGCCCATGACGACCTCCTTCGAAGGCCGCGGCCAAGGGGACGGGCGACCGTGGCCCTCACTTCGAGCTTCCTGCGTCCGGCCGCGCGAGGCAATCGTGGCCGGGCCGCCGCTCAGCCGCGGCCGGCCAGGAACTGGGTCGCCGCCAGCTCCGCGTACAGCGGATCCGTGGTCACCAGCTCCCGGTGCGTACCCACCGCGCGGACACGACCCGCGTCCATCACCACGATCCGCTCGGCCGTCGTCACCGTGGACAGCCGGTGTGCGACGACCAGCACCGTGGTCGTGCGGGCCACGTCGGCCACCGTGTCGCGCAGCGCCGCCTCGTTGACCGCGTCCAGCTGAGAGGTGGCCTCGTCGAGCAGCAGCAGCCGAGGACGGCGCAGCAGGGCCCGGGCGATGGCCACCCGCTGCCGCTCACCGCCCGACAGCTTGGTGCCGCGGTGCCCGACCAGAGTGTCGAGCCCGTTCGGCAGCCGGGCGACCAGACCGTCGAGGCGGGTGGTCTTCACCACCGTCGCGAGGGCGGCGTCGTCCGCCTCCGGATTGCCCAGCAGCAGGTTGTCCCGCAGCGACCCGGACAGCACCGGTGCGTCCTGCTCCACGTAGCCGATCGCGGCCCGCAGCGTGGCCAGGTCCCAGTCCGCGAGGCTCCGGCCGTCCAGCGTGATCTCCCCGGAGACGGGGTCGTAGAACCGCTCGACGAGGGAGAAGACGGTGGTCTTGCCCGCGCCGGACGGGCCGACGAACGCGGTCATCCCCCTCGCCGGCACCTCGAAGGTCACCCCGTGGTGGATGTACGGCAGGTCGTCGGCGTAGCGGAAGCGGACGTCCCGGAAGGCGACCGACGCCGGCTCCGCGGACGGCGACGGCAGGGGCGCGGGCCGGGCCGGCGGCTCGGCGGGCAGGCGCAGCGCGTCCTGGATGCGGGCGAGCGCCGCCTTGCCCGTCTGGTACTGCGTGATCGCGCCGACGACCTGCTGTATCGGCGACATCAGATAGAACACGAACAGCAGGAAGGCGACCAGCGTGCCGACGTCGATCGCCCCCGTCGCCACCCGCGCGCCGCCCACCGCGAGCACCGTGATGAACGCGATCTGCATCGCCAGCCCGGCCGTGTTGCCCGCCGCCGCCGACCACTTGGCGGCACGCACGCTCTGCCGCCACGACTCCTCGGCGGCCTCGTGCAGCGCCCGCTCCTCCCGGGGCTCGGCGCCGGACGCCTTCACCGTGCGCAGCGCGCCGAGTATCCGCTCCAGCGCGGCGCCCATCACGCCCACCGCGTCCTGCGCCTGCCGGCTCGCCCGGTTGATGCGGGGCACGATCAGACCCAGCACCGTCCCCGCCCCCGCGACCACCGCCAGGGTGACGCCGAGGAGCACCGGATCGACCAGGCCCATCATCACCAGGGTCGCCACCAGGGTGAGCCCGCCGGTGCCGAGGCCGACGAGGGAGTCGGTGGTGACCTCCCGCAGCAGGGTCGTGTCGGAGGTGATCCGGGCCATCAGGTCGCCGGGCTCGGTGCGGTCCACGGCCGTGATCCGCAGCCGCAGCAGGTAGGAGGACAGGGAGCGCCGCGCGCCGAGCACCACGGACTCGGCGGTGCGCCGCAGCACGTACGAACCCAGCGCGCCCAGCACCGCGTTGGCGACCACCAGCCCCGACATGGCCAGCAGCGCGCCGGTGATGGCACGGTCGTGCGACAGGTCGTCGATCAGCTCCCGCGCCACCAGCGGCAGCAGCAGCCCCGTGGCTCCCGTGACGAGGGAGAGCAGGGCGCCCGCGAACAGTGTTCTGCGGTGCGGTCGTACGTACGTCAGGAGCAGGCGCCAGGCGGGCTGACCGGTCTCCGTGTCGGCGGTGCTCACGGCACTCCTTCGGCAGGTGGGCGGACGACTCAGGCTACGTGGGCCCGGCGCGCCGTCGTGGTGCCTCTTACCGATCAGTTGCGCGTAGGGTCGGGGGGAACGCTGAACGGCCGAAGAAGGAGTCCAGACCATGGCGCAGGAAGTACGCGGCGTGATCGCACCGGGCAAGGACGAACCGGTACGGATCGAGACGATCGTCGTGCCCGATCCCGGACCGGGGGAGGCCGTGGTCAGTATCCAGGCCTGCGGGGTGTGCCACACCGACCTGCACTACAAGCAGGGCGGCATCAGCGACGACTACCCCTTCCTGCTCGGCCACGAGGCGGCGGGCGTGGTCGAGTCGGTCGGCGCCGGCGTCACCGACGTGGCCCCCGGTGACTTCGTGATCCTCAACTGGCGCGCGGTGTGCGGCAAGTGCCGGGCCTGTCTGCGCGGACGGCCCTGGTACTGCTTCGACACCCACAACGCCGAGCAGAAGATGACCCTCGCCTCGACCGGTCAGGAACTCTCCCCGGCCCTCGGCATCGGCGCCTTCGCCGAGAAGACGCTGGTCGCCGCCGGACAGTGCACCAAGGTCGACCCCGGGGTCTCCGCTCAGGTGGCCGGTCTGCTGGGCTGCGGCGTGATGGCCGGCATCGGCGCCGCCATCAACACCGGCAACGTCGGCCGGGGTGACACGGTCGCCGTCATCGGCTGCGGCGGCGTCGGCGACGCGGCCGTCGCCGGCTCCCACCTCGCCGGAGCCGCGAAGGTCATCGCCGTCGACATCGACGACCGCAAGCTGGAGACCGCCCGCTCCATGGGCGCCACCCACACCGTCAACTCCCGCGAGACCGACCCGGTCGAGGCGATCCGCGAACTGACCGGCGGCTTCGGCGCCGACGTCGTCATCGAGGCCGTCGGCCGCCCGGAGACCTACCGGCAGGCCTTCTACGCCCGCGACCTGGCCGGCACCGTCGTCCTCGTCGGCGTACCGACTCCCGAGATGAAGCTGGAGCTCCCGCTGCTCGACGTCTTCGGCCGCGGCGGCTCCCTGAAGTCCTCCTGGTACGGCGACTGCCTGCCCTCCCGCGACTTCCCGATGCTGATCGACCTCCACCTCCAGGGCCGTCTGGACCTGGACAAGTTCGTCACGGAGACCATCCGGCTCGACGAGGTCGAGAAGGCCTTCGAGCGGATGCACGCCGGTGACGTGCTGCGTTCGGTGGTGGTGCTGTGATGACCGCCCGCATCGAACGCCTGGTCACCTCCGGCCGGTTCAGCCTCGACGGCGGCACCTGGGACGTCGACAACAACGTCTGGCTCGTCGGCGACGACCACGAGGTGGTCGTCATCGACGCCGCCCACGACGCCGACGCCATCGCGAAGGCCGTCGGCGACCGCAGGCTGACCGCCATCGTGTGCACCCACGCCCACAACGACCACGTGAACGCCGCGCCCGCCCTCGCCGAGCGCACCGGCGCCACCATCTGGCTGCACCGCGACGACATGCCCCTGTGGCAGCAGACCCACCCCGACCGCGACCCCGACGCCTGGCTGACCGACGGCCAGGTCATCGAGGCAGCCGGCGCCGACCTGACCGTCCTGCACACCCCCGGGCACGCGCCCGGCGCGGTCTGCCTCTACGACCCGGGCCTCGGCACCGTCTTCACCGGCGACACCCTCTTCCAGGGCGGCCCCGGCGCCACCGGACGCTCCTACTCCCACTTCCCGACCATCATCGACTCGATCCGCGACCGGCTGCTGGTGCTCCCGCCCGAGACGGAGGTCCGCACCGGCCACGGCGACCCGACCACCATCGGGGCCGAGGCCCCGCACCTGGAGGAGTGGATCAAGCGCGGACACTGAGCCGGAGCACGGTGACACCCGCGAGGGACACGCGTAAAAGGTGACAGAAGATGTCCGGCTTCCCGGGCACTCTCGATCACGACATCACTCGTGGAGAGGAATCGGGAGCCGGACATGACAGAGTCACCGAAGAAGCCGTTGGCGGGCAGGGTCGCGCTGGTCGCCGGAGCGACCCGCGGCGCCGGACGCGGCATCGCCGTCGAACTGGGCGCGGCCGGCGCCACCGTCTACGTCACCGGCCGCAGCACCCGCGCCCGGCGCTCGGAGTACGACCGCCCCGAGACCGTCGAGGACACCGCCGACCTCGTCACCGAGGCGGGCGGCCACGGCATCGCCGTACCCACCGACCACCTCGACCCCGCCCAGGTCGCCGCGCTCGTCGACCGCATGGCCCGCGAACAGGGCCGCCTCGACGTCCTGGTCAACGACATCTGGGGCGGCGAGATGCTCTTCGACTGGGACAGCCCCGTCTGGGAGCACGACCTCGACAAGGGACTCAGACTGCTGCGGCTCGCCGTGGAGACCCACGCCGTCACCAGCCACCACGCCCTGCCGCTCCTGCTGCGCCGCCCCGGCGGACTGGTCGTCGAGGTCACCGACGGCACCGACGACTACAACCGCGACCACTATCGGGTCTCCTTCTTCTACGACCTCGCCAAGTCGTCGGTCCTGCGCATGGCCTTCGCCCTCGGCCACGAACTCGGCCCGCGCGGCGCCACCGCCGTCGCGCTGACCCCGGGCTGGCTGCGCTCGGAGATCATGCTCGACCACTTCGGCGTACGCGAGGAGAACTGGCGCGACGCCCTGGACCGCGTCCCGCACTTCGCCATCTCCGAGACTCCCCGCTACGTCGGCCGCGCCGTCACCGCCCTCGCCGCCGACCCGGACGTGGCGCGCTTCAACGGCCGGTCCCTCTCCAGCGGCGGCCTCGCGCAGGAGTACGGCTTCACGGACCTCGACGGCAGCCGTCCGGACGCCTGGCGCTATCTCGTCGAGGTCCAGGACGCGGGCAAGCCGGCCGACGTCACCGGTTACCGCTGACGGGCGGCAGCGGCCACCGGGCCGCGTGACCCGGAGGCAGGGCCAGGTCCTCCCGCACGGCCGTGTAGTAGCCCTCGCGGCCGGCGCGCTGCCGCTCCAGCAGGACCTGCCAGGCTTCCGGGTCCCGCGTCTCCTCGCGCAGGAAGCGCTCCATGTCCAGTACCGCCACGACCCAGGCCCGCGCCTTCTCCACGACCTCCTTGCTGCCCAGCAGGAGCAGTGCCTCCCCGGCCGGGTCCCGGGCGAGGGCGGCCTCGGCCTGGGCCGCGGCGGCCTCCTGCGGGGCGAGCGGGTGAGGGTGCGGGTCGTTGCCGAGGTGGGCGGCGATCCGGTACGTCAGCGTGACGGAGGTCTTCAGGGTCCGCGCGTAGTCCGCGTACACCGCGAGCCGCCGCTCCTCCCAGCGCGCCGCCGTCTCCCGGCGGAACCGGGCCCGGTCACTGCGGACCACGGCGAGGTACGAACCGAGAGCGCCGATGACGACGCCCATGAGCGCGGGGAGTTGCTGCAAGAACACGGACATGGACGCACGCTATCTGCCGTTGTGATCGTTTCGGCAGTACGGTCGGTGCCCATGACGCACACAGGGCGATTCGCGGACCACGGAGCACTGGTCACGGGCGCGGCCCGCGGCATCGGCGCGGCCACCGCCCGCCGGCTGGCCGAGGAGGGAGCGCGGGTACTGCTGACCGACGTGGATCTCGCTGCCGCGCGGCGCACGGCGGGGGAGCTGACGGAACAGGGCCTCGAAGCCGAGGCGTTCCCCTGCGACGTCACCGACCGGGCGTCCGTCGAGGCGGCCGTCGCCCACGCCGTGGACACCTTCGGCACCCTCGACGTGCTGGTCAACAACGCGTACGCCTGCACGCCCGACGCCCCGCTCTTCGAGGACGAACCCGACGAGGCCTGGGCCCGCGACCTCGACGTCACCCTCACCGGCGCCTACCGCTGCTGCCGGGCCGCCCTGCCCCACCTGGCCGCCTCCGGACGCGGCGCGATCGTGAGCGTCGGCTCGGTCAACGGCCTCCAGGACTTCGGCAACCACGCCTACAGCGCCGCCAAGGCCGGCCTCGCCTCCCTCACCCGCACCCTCGCCGGGCACGCCGCGCCGCGCGGCGTCCGGGTCAATCTGGTGACGCCGGGCACCGTGCGCACCACGGCCTGGGAGGGGCGGGACGAGGACCTGGCGGCGGTCCAGGGGCTGTACCCGCTGGGGCGGGTCGGCGAACCCGAGGACATCGCGGCGGCCGTCGCCTTCCTCGCCTCCCGGGACGCCGCCTGGATCACCGGGACGACACTGGTCGTCGACGGCGGCCTGACCGCCGTCAACACCGGCTTCCGGCAGGCTGTGCGGGAGCGGGACGAAGCGGGCTGACGGGCCGCCGCCCAGCGTCCGCGACCGTGAACGGGCTGACGGGGCGCCGCCCGGTCCGCGACCGCGAGCCGCGCCCCCGGCACACGACGCGCGGGAGCCCGGCCCACGGGACGGCGTCACATCTCGGGCGCGTCCCCGAAGTCCGGGATCTCCAGCCTGACCCCGCCCTGCCGGGCGGACTCGTGCGCGACGATGCCCGGCAGGGTGTAGCGGGCCGCCACCCACGCGTTGACGGGCGGCAGGGTCCGGGAGTTGACCGCGACGACGAAGTCGTCCGCCAGGAAGTGGTGGCTGCCCTCGTGCCCGTTGCTCATCCGGTCGAACACCCTTGGCAGCCGCGCCCGGTCGTGCACCGGCGCCGACCCCGAGGTGAAGGCGGCCCGCAGCTCCGGCGCGACGTGCTGGAGGGACGGGTCGTCGGGGGGCGTCGTGGGCTTGGGCTCCAACAGCTCGCTGATGTCCTCCACCCCGTTCTTGTCCTGCCACAGCGCCACCGTCGCGAGCTGTTCCATGCTCGCCTCGGTGCCGAAGAAGCGGAAACGGGACTCCCGGATGTGCGAGGGGTAGCCGACCCGCCGGAACTCGTTCGTACGGAACGAGCCGCCGCCGGCCACTTCGAACAACGCCGTCGCATTGGAGACGTCGTTGTCGAACCGGCTGACCGACCGGTCGAAGACCCCGTCCCCGCGGTCGTCCACCACCCCGATCGCCGAGACGCTGACCGCGTGCGTCCGCCAGGCGCCCAGCACCCCGCCCACCGAGTGCGTCGGGTAGAGCAGCGGCGGATAACTGGCGGTCTCCTTCCATCGCTCGCCCCCGCTGTACCGGTACGCCTCGTAGAAACCCAGGTCCATGTCGTGGACGTAGTCGCCCTCGGCGTAGAAGAGTCGCCCGAAGGCCCCCTCGGCGATCTTGTCGCGGGCGTGCACGGTCGCCGGGTTGTACTGGCTGGTCTCGCCCATCATGTACGTCAGACCGGTCGCCTTCACTGCGTCGATGATCTCCGCGATCTCCTGCGTGCTGATGGCCATGGGGACCGCCGAGTACACGTGCTTGCCCGCGCTCAGCCCCTGGAGCACCAGCGGGCCGTGGGTCCATCGCTGGGTGAAGATCGCGACGGCGTCGACGTCCCTGGACTCCAGCATCGCCTCGTAGGTGGGGAAGGTGCCGGCGAGGCCCTCGGCGGCGACGAGCCGTTCGGCCCGCTCCGGCAGCAGGTCGGTGACGTACACGGCGCGCACGCCCGGGTGCGCGTGGAACAGCTTGGCGAACTGGCCGGAGAACTGGCCGGCACCGACGATGCCGATGGAGAACGTCATGGAAGCTGTGCCCTTCACTGGTCGAGGATCAGATTGATCTGGTCGTTGGTCTCGTCGAGGCTGCTCACCGGTTCTCCGCCGCCGTAGACGTCCTGCATGGCGGGGCGCATGAGCGCCTGCACGTCCGCCGCGTAGTTGGTGATCGGGTAGGAGAAGAGCCGGAAGCCCTGCTCGTCGTCGACCGGCCGGGTGAAGGCCGAGACGTCGATGCCCCTCTTCCCGTACGCCGCGACGGCCGCCTCGGTGCCCTCGGGCGTGGCCGGGAAGACGATGCCGAGGCCGCCCACGGTGCGCTGGCACTCCTCGGAGGCCAGGTACTTCACCCACTTCAGGGCGCCGGGCTTGTTGCGGGCGTTCTTGGTGACGGAGTCCGCGAGGCCGTTCATCATCGTGGCCCGCTCGCCGGTCGGGCCGGCGGGAGTGACGGCGGTGCCGAAGTCCACGCCCTCGAAGCCGTCGTACGTCGAGAGCATCCACGCCCCGTCGAACGCGGTGGCCGCCGTGCCCGCGCCCACTTGGGCGTTGGCCTGGTTGGACACGGAGTAGTCGGTGAGGGGTGCCATGTAGCCCTTGTCCGCCAGTCCGAAATACCACTCGACGACCGACTGGAAGGTGTCGTCGTCGTACCGGTACTCGGTGCCCCACCGCTCCTTGTCCGTGTAGGTCCAGCCGGCGGAGGCGGCGAAGTGGCTCCAGGTGGTCTGGCCGTCGCCGTCGCCGCCGCCGTTGGTGGCCAGGCCGTAGACCTCGACGTTGTCCTTGTCGAAGCCCGGTTCGTCGCCCCGCCTGCCCTTGTCGTCGACGGTCAGGCGCGCGATCGCCTTCTCGAAGGTGCCGCCGTCCTCGGGGTTCCAGGACAGGGCATTCAACTCCTCGGCGCTCAGCCCGGCGTCCTTCACCATCTTCTCGTTGTAGAAGAGGGCGACGGTGTCCCAGTCCTTCGGGACGCCGTAGCGGTGGCCGTCCTCGCCCAGCCAGGTCGCGGCGAGACCGGGCTGGTAGGCGGAGTCCTCGATGCCCAGGTCGTCGAGCGGCTCCAGCACCTTCAGATCGGCGAACTGGCCGAACTTCTGGACGTGGTCGGTGAACACGTCGGGCTCGGTGCCCGCGATGAAGCTCGCGGTGAGTTTGGTCCAGTAGTCGTCCCAGCCCATCTGTGTGATCTTCACGTCGAGCCCGGGGTTCCGCTGCTCGAAGTCCTTCGCGCACGCCTGGTACGCGGGCAGTTGGTTGGTGTCCCAGAGCCAGTACGTCACCGTGTCCGAGGACGAACCGGTGCCCCTGGCGCAGCCGGTCACCAGGGACAGGGCCAGCGCCGCGGTCACGGCGGCGGTGGTACGAAATCGCATGTCCGTCCCCTCACTTGATGCCGGTGAAGCCGATCGTGCCCACGATGCGGCGCGCGAAGACCACGAAGAGCAGCAGCATCGGCAGCGCCGCGATGAGCGTGGCCGCCATCAGGCCGGACCAGTCGGTGCCGGTCGTCGGGGTCTGCGCGCGGAAGACGGCCAGTGCCACGGTCAGCACGCGCGAGCTGTCGCTGTAGGACACCATCAGCGGCCAGAAGTAGTCGTTCCAGGCCGTGATGTACGTCAGCACGGCCAGCGTCAGGACGGGTGTGGCGGCCATCGGCAGCAGCATCCGGAAGAAGATCCGCACCTTCCCGGCGCCGTCCAGGAGCGCCGCCTCCTCGACCTCCCGGGGGATGCCCATGAAGAACTGCCGCAGGAAGAACACCGCGAACGGGGTCATGAACATCGTCGGCAGGGCGATGCCCAGCAGGGAGTCCACCAGGCCGAGTTCCTTGATGAGCACGAAGTTCGGCAGCAGGGTGAAGACGGTCGGCACCATCAGCCCGGCCAGGAACAGGCCGAACACCGTGTCCCGGCCCCGCCAGCGCAGCCTGGCGAAGGCGTACGCCGCCATGGCGGAGAAGAGGATCTGGCAGACGGTGATCAGCGTCGAGACGAGCACCGAGTTCAGCAGGTACCGCCAGAACCTCAGTCCGCCGCCCGAGCCGCCCTGGGCGACCGCCTCCTCGGCCGACTGCAGGCCGAGCGCCCGCTCGAAGCCGCTGGTGGTCGGATCGACCGGCAGCGGGTCGGCCGGGTGGGCGGCCAGTCCGCTGTTGGTGGACAGCGCGGTGCGCAGGATCCAGTAGAAGGGCAGCAGGGTGACGAGCACGATCGCGGCCATCACCGCCCAGGCCACGATCCGCCCCGGGGAGAGTCCGCGCCGACCGCGCCGGTCACCGCGTGCCGTGACGGGCCCGGCCACGGCGGTCGTGTCGGTCATCTCGTTCTCCTCTCCGTCAGCCGAGGTCGGTCCGGCCGGCCCGGGTGAGCCGGTACTGGAGGAAGGTGATGGCGCTCAGCACGACGAGCAGGGCGACCGACATCGCCGAGGCGTACCCGAACTGGAAGCGGCCGAAGGCGGCGCCGTAGATGTAGAACTGGAGGATGTTGGTGGCGCCCGCCGGTCCGCCGGCGGTGGTCACGGCGACCGTGTCGAAGACCTGGAACGAACCGATCACCGTCATGATCAGGACGACCGCGAGGACCGGCCGCAGCAGCGGCAGCGTGATCCGGCGGAACATCCGCCACTCGCTCGCCCCGTCCACCCTCGCGGCCTCGTACATGTCGCCCGGGATGGCCTGGAGACCCGCGAACAGCAGGAGCGCGGTGTAGCCGACGTGCCGCCACACGTTGATCAGCGCGATGGTCGGCACGGCCCAGGTCTCGTCGGTGAGGAACGGGACGCGGTCGAGGCCGAGCGCGGCGATGATCTCGTTGCCGATGCCGAGCTGGGTGTCCAGGATCCACAGCCAGACGATGCCGGCCACCACGTTGGACATCAGGTACGGCGTGAGCACGATGCCGCGCAGCCAGGGGGACCGGGTCAGCCGTTGGAGCAGGACCGCGATGGCCAGGGCCGAGACGGTCTGCACGCCGATGTTGAGGACCACGTAGACGACCGTGACCCGCAGTGACTCCCAGAAGATGGGGTCGTTGACCATTCGCACGTAGTTGTCGAGCCCCACCCACTCCGCCGGGGTCAGCAGGTTGAAGCGGGTGAAGCTCAGGTAGACGCCGCGCAGCGTCGGCCACAGGAGGAAGACCGCGAAGCCGAGGAACGCCGGCGCGAGGAACACCGCAGCGAGACGTCCGTCACCCCGGTCCCCGGCACGGCTGCTGGAGGCGATGGACATCGGCAGACTCCCTCGCGTGCGACGGCTCGTCCTGTTTACTTTTGGGGCGGAACAATCATTGCGTCAAGAGGCGTGCTTTGATCCTTTGGCGCGGGCATGCGGACCTAGACTGGCCGTGTTGTTTTCGCAGTGGAAGAAATGATGGACGAAAAGGGCGGTCGATCGTCATGCGTGGACAGGCCGAAAGCTGGCTTCCGCTGAGCCCCGGCGAGCGCTCCGTCGCGATCGAGGTGCTGGTGCACGGTCCGCTGTCCCGGACGGAGATCGCCCGGCGGCTGGACCTCTCGCCGGGCAGCCTGACCCGGCTGACCAAGCCGCTCATCCGGGCGGGGCTGCTGGTCGAGGTCCCGGAGGCGGGCGCGACGGCGGTGCGGCAGGGGCGTCCGTCGCAGCCGCTCGACGTGGTCGCGGACTCCCGGTACTTCCTCGGCTTCAAGATCACCGGTGACACCGTGTACGGCGTCGCGACCACGCTGCGCAGCGAGATAGTCGCCCGCCTGGACCGAACGCTGACCACCCACGACCCCGGCGAGGTCGCCGACCTGCTGGCGGCGATGGCCCGGGAGCTGTCCCGCGGGCGCCCCCGGGTGGCCGGTGTCGGGATCGGCGTGGGCGGCCTCGTCGAGGACCGTTCGGTGGTCGGCGAGTCCCCCTTCCTCGGCTGGCGGGGCGTCCCACTGGCCGCGCTCGTGGAGGAGCGCACCGGGCTGCCGGTCGTCGTGGAGAACGACACCGCGGCCTTCGTGGAGGCCGAGACGTGGTTCGGCGCGGGGCGCGGTCTGGACCGGTTCGTCGTCCTCACCATCGGCGCGGGCGTCGGGTACGGGCTGGTGCTCGGCGGCAGGCGGGTGCCGTACTCCGGGGACGAGGACCGCGGCTTCGGTCGGCACTGGATCCTCGACCGCTACGGTCCGCTCACCCCGGACGGCCGGCGCGGCAGCGCCGTCTCGCTGCTGACCATCCCCAACATCCGTTACCAGGTCCGGGCAGCCCTCGGCCGTGACCTGGACTACGAGGAGATCCTGGCGTCCGCCGCGGCGGGGGAGCCGGTACCGGCCCGGGTCGTCGAGGAGGCCGGGCGGGCCCTGGGCACCCTGGTGGCGCAGATCGCCAATTTCGTGATGCCGCAGAAGATCCTGCTCGCCGGCGAGGGGGTCGGTCTGATGGACGTGGCCGGCGACGTGGTGGAGAACACCATCCGGGACAACCGGCACCCGCGGGCCGCACCGGTCGGCCTGGAGACCAGGGTGTCCGACTTCCACGACTGGGCGCGCGGCGCCGCCGTGCTGGCCATCCAGGTACTGGTGTTGGGGGCTGCGCACGTGTGAACGGGCGGGTCATGTGCGGCAGAACACACCCGCGGGGAACGAACTCGCCCGTGAGCCTTGACAGATGAGAAGATCGACGTGACCAGTAACACGGTCCGATATGTCCGATTGGCTGGCGATTACTCACATCGTCTTCACGCCCGGCGCCGTATGCTTCACAGCATGTCCACCACTGTTGAACCCTCCTCCGAGCGATCGGCTGCCGAGGTCAACGAGGAGATCCGGGCCCTGTGGCTCCGGTCGGGCGGGACACTGAGCGTCGAGCAGCGCGAGGAGTACCAGCGGCTCGTCTTGGAGTGGGCCGCCGCGGACCCGGAGCACGCCGCCTGACCGGTGCCCGGGCCCCCTCGGCGCCTCGCGGTACCGGCCCCGGGCACCCCGTGCGGGTGCCCTCCTCGTACTGACCCGGGATCATCCCCATGTCGCGGAGTAGTGCCGTCGGTACGCCTTGCGGTCCTGCTCCGCGCGGATCCAGCGGGTGGCCACCAGAGCGACCATGCTGCCCGCGACGACGAGCATGCCGGGGCCGACGTTCCGGCGGTCGGTGAGGCGGGACAGGAGCGTCGAACCGTCGACACCCGTCACGGGGGCCGTGACCCCCGGTGCCGCGGCGCCCGGAGCGGTACCACCGCCGGTGGCGCCCGGCGCGGAAGGCGCCGACCCCTCCGGTGCGGAGACGAGCAGCCGGACACCCAGTGACGCCATGGCCTCCGGCAGCGGCTGGAAGAACGTCGTGCCGCCCTTGTCGCAGTCGCCGTTGCCCCCCGAGGTCACGCCGAGCGCGATGCCCTCGGAGAACATCGGGCCCCCGCTGTCGCCGGGTTCCGCGCACACGTCGGTCTCGATCAGGCCGGTGACCGTGCCCTCCGGGTAGTTGACCGTCGCGTCGAGCGCGGTCACCCGGCCGTCGCGCAACCCGGTGGTGCTGCCGCTGCGGAACACCCGCTGACCCACGGCCGGTTCACCCACGCCCGTGATCCGCACCCCCTTGCCGGCGCCGACGGCCACCACGTCGGCGCCGTCGCCCGCCTCGCCGTTCGCGTACTCCACCAGGGAGAAGTCGTCCCCGGGAAAGCTCCCGGCGACGGTCCTGCCGACCCTCCGGTCGCCCGCGCCGTCACCGAACCAGACCGACCCGGTCGGCCCGCAGTGCCCCGCGGTGAGGATGAAGTCGCTCCGCCCGTCGGTCACGTTGAAGCCCGTCGAGCAGCGCCCCGCCGTGGAGAGGATCGGCTCCGCACCGTTCAGGCGCGTGGTGAAGGTGCCCTCGGTGCGTTCCATGCGCACGAAGCCGCCGATGTCCTCGGCGACGTCCGTGAGGCGGGACCAGTCGGACCGGGAGACCGTGCTGTCCCCTCGCACCACCACCTCGTTCGACCGGTAGTCGAGGGCCCACGCCGTGCCGGGCACCCGCGGTGCCGAACGCAGCGTCGAAGTCGCCGACTTCAGCTCGGACAGGCTGTGCCGCACGACCTTCGCCCCGGCACCGGCCCGGCGCACCTCCCGCGCCGTGCGCTCGTCGGTGACCGCGACGACCGGCCGCCCGTCGTCGCCGACCCAGTGGCCCGCCGTACGGTCGGCGCCGAGCCGGGACACCAGGCCGGCGCCGGCGCCGGCGTCGGACGCGGGCCGCGCGAGCGTGTGCGGCACGGCGGGGACACCGGAGGGCTCGCTCGCCACGGCCCGGGTGACCATGGTCCCCCCGAGCAGCAGTCCGCCGACGGCGGCCAGCCGTGCCACTCGCCGGACGATGCGTCGTCGTGCGTGCCTCATGCATGAGCTCCCGAACCCGGACTCACGGCGTCACCGCCGCGGGGCCCCGCGGACATCGAGCGCCCTCCTCCCATACGGGGGCGGGCAGGCCCGTGTTCACCGGGCAGCCGGGCCGGTCCGGCCCGCGGTGTCCCTCTCGTACCGTTTCCGGGGCGCACCGTCGGCGCCTATCTTGTGCCCCATGACCAGCAACGAGCAGCACCCTTCCGACGAGGCGAACCCTCTCCGGTCGCTCACCCTCGCCCAGCTGCGCCGCCGTACGAGCATGAAGTGGCGCACGTACCCCGCGGACGTGCTGCCGCTGTGGGTGGCCGAGATGGACGTCCCGCTCGCCGCTCCCGTCGTGCGCGCCGTCACCGAGGCCATGGAACTCGGCGACACCGGCTACCCCGTCGGCACCGCCTACGCCGAGGCCCTGGCCGCCTTCGCGGGCAAGCGCTGGGGCTGGGACGACCTCGCCGTGGAACGCACCGCGATCGTGCCCGACGTGATGCTGGGCGTCGTCGAAATGCTCAAGCTGGTCACCGGGCCCGGCGACCCGGTGATCGTCAACCCGCCGGTGTACCCGCCCTTCTACGAGTTCGTGACGCACCTGGACCGGCGCGTCGTCGAAGCGCCGCTCGGCGCCGACCTGCGGATCGACCTCGGCGTGCTGGAGGAGGCGTTCCGGCGGGCCGTCACCGGCGGCGGGCGCGCCGCCTACCTGCTGTGCAGCCCGCACAACCCCACCGGCACCGTGCACACCGCCGACGAGTTGGCCGCCGTCGCCGCCCTCGCCGAGCGGTACGGCGTCCGGGTCGTCGCCGACGAGATCCACGCGCCGGTCGTCACCGCCCCCGGCGCGCGGTTCGTGCCGTACCTGAGCGTGCCCGGCGCCGAGCGGGGCCTCGCCCTGATGTCCGCGTCCAAGGGCTGGAACCTGGCCGGGCTCAAGGCGGCGCTCGCCCTCGCCGGGCCCGGTGCCGCCGCCGACCTGGCGCGCATGCCCGAGGAGGTCGGCCACGGACCGAGCCACGTCGGCGTCCTCGCCCACACGGCGGCCCTGCGCGACGGCACCGCCTGGCTGGACGCCGTGCTGACCGGGATCGACGAGAACCGGCGGCTGCTCACCCGGCTGCTGGCCGAGCACCTGCCCGGCGTGGTCCACCGCCCCGGCGAGGCGACGTACCTGGCCTGGCTCGACTGCCGCCCGCTGGACCTCGGCGACGACCCGGCGGACGTCTTCCTCCGGCGTGGCCGGGTCGCCCTCAGCTCCGGCATCCCCTTCGGCACCGGCGGCGCGGGGCACCTGCGGCTCAACCTCGCGACCTCTCCGGAGGTGATCACGGAGGCGGTGCGGAGGATGGCGGCGGCCGTGGACTGAGCCGAGGTGCCGGGCCGCCGCACCGGGGCCGTCGCACGCCTAGACTCCCGCCATGGATGACGTCTCGACGGCCCGGCTCGGCGCCGGCAAGTACCTGCTGGTCACCACGTACCGGAAGAACGGCACCCCGGTCGCCACCCCGGTGTGGGTCGTACGGGACGGGGACGCGCTCGGCGTGTGGACCGTCGCCGACTCCTGGAAGGTCAAGCGCGTCCGCAACCGCGCCGACGTGCTGGTCGGCCCCTGCGACGTGCGCGGCCGGCCGACCGGCGACCAGGTCCCGGCGACGGCGGAGATCTGCGACCCGGCCACCACCGGACGCTACCGCCGGCTGATCGCCCGCAAGTACGGCGTCGTCGGCCGGCTCACCCTCCTCGGCAGCCGGCTGCGCCGCGGGTCGGCCGGCACCGTGGGCATCCGGATCACGCTCACGTCCTGAGCGGCCCGGCCCGGCTCGCGTCACCGCGTCGCCCGCGACAGGAGGGGTGCGGCGGCCAGATCCCAAGAAGGGTGGCACGACGGCCCGATCTGCGAGGAGTCACGACGGCCCGATCGTCGAGGAGTGACCCCGCAGTCGGATGGAAAGGGCTTTCTACATGAGTCCGACTCCCTCCTTGCGCGCCGCCGTCGTCGGCACCGGCCACCGCGCCCAGACCTTCACCAGGGGCCTCGCCGAACGCCCCGGTCACCGCGTCGCCGCCCTGTGCGACCCGAGCCCGACCCGGATGGCCTTCCACAACCGGCTGCTCACGGCGGCCGGTGAACCTCCCGCGGCCCAGTGGGACCCCGAGCGCTTCGCCGACCTGCTCGGCGAGGAGGGCATCGACGAGGTGATCGTCACCACCGTCGACGCCGAGCACGACCGGTACATCGTCCCGGCGCTGCGCGCGGGCTGCCGCGTCGTCACCGAGAAGCCGATGACCGTCGACGCCGACCGTTGCGCCCGCATCCTGGACACCGTCCGCGAGACCGGCAACTCCCTCACCGTCGCCTTCAACTACCGCTTCAACCCCGTCCACGAGAAGGTGCGGGCGCTGCTGGCCCGGGGCGCGGTCGGGGAGGTGCTGTCCGTCCACTTCGAGTGGCTGCTGGACGTGCGGCACGGTGCGGACTACTTCCGCCGCTGGCACCGGGACAAGCGCCGCAGCGGCGGGCTGATGGTGCACAAGTCCTCGCACCACTTCGACCTCGTCAACTGGTGGCTGGCCGACGAGCCGCAGGAGGTCTTCGGCTACGGACGCCTCGGCTTCTACGGCCGCGAGGCGGGCGAACGCCACGGGCTGCGCCGGGAGTACGCCCGGGCCCACGGCGCCGGGCCGGCCGCCGACGACCCCTTCGCCCTCGATCTGGCCGCCAATGACACCCTGCGCGCCCTCTACCTGGACGCCGAACGGGACGACGGGTACCTGCGCGACCGCAACGTCTTCGACGGGCCGGTCACCATCGAGGACGACATGGCGGTCCTGGTCCGGTACGCCCGCGGTGCCACGATGACGTACCACCTGACGGCCTACTCCCCGTGGGAGGGGTACCGGGTGATGATCAACGGCAGCGCCGGACGCCTGGAGCTGGAGGTGGAGGAGAGCCGCTGGGCGAGGCCCTCGACCCGGGCGGCCTCGGAACGGGGAGCGGTGCACGGGGACACGGCCGCCGAGCACGCGGGCGGCGCCCGCCTCACCCTGCGCCCGCTGTGGCAGCCCCCGGTCGACATCCCGCTCGACGTCGACCACGAGGCGCACGGCGGCGGTGACCCGCGCATGCTGGACGCGCTGTTCGGCCCGGTGGGTGCGGTCCGGCCGGGCACGGAACCGGGTACCGCCGCGTACCCGGACGCCGCCGCGCACCCGACGGCCACCGAACGCGACGGCGCGCTCGCGCTGGTCGTCGGTCTCGCCGCCAACCGGAGCTTCGGGACGGGGGCACCGGTACGCACCGGCACCCTGCTGCCCGGTACGCCGGCGCCGTGCGGGGACGGGCCGGCCGTGAACTGACCGTCGCTCAGGTCCAGGCCCGGTACGGTTCGTCGACCAGTTGGAAGACCGGCTCGCCCCGCACCGGGTCCTTGGCCGTGGACAGCCGTACCCGGTCGCCGCTGTGGATGCCGATGAGCGGGCCCATCACCCGGCCGCGCAGCACGAAGCCCTCGGCCATCTCGATCAGGGACACGTTGCGCGCCGCCGGGGTGTTGCGGTGCACCACCGTGGAGTGCCGCACCGTCCCCGTGCCGTCGCTGCGTTCGGTCCGCAGGTCGCTGCCACGACAGACCGGGCACAGCACCCGGTGGTACATGGCCGTGCCGCACCAGGTGCAGCGCTGGAAGAGGATCGCCTCGGTGTCCGGGGCCTTGGGGTCGAGGACGCCCGTCGCGGAGCCGGCTGTCTGCTGAGCGACGTTTCCTGAGTGGTGGTACACGCTGGTCAACTCCCTGCATTCGAGCCGGAATCCGGGTGCGCGGTCACCCGGGCACACCTGTGCGGGTGACCGTGCCACCGTGCACATCCTCAGGTTATGGCACTGCGTGCCACACGTAAAGGCACTGCGTACCCTTGGTTGCGTGCGGTGCGACCCGCTCGCCGAGGGCCGGTCAGCCGTCGGCGAACGCCGCCTCGACCTCCCGCACGACCTGCCACAGGGGCGCTCCGCGCCGCGCGACGACCACGACCACGTCCCCCCGCTCCCCGGTCGCGGGCGGTACGGGGACGCTCCCGAAGGCGGACTGCGCGTACCCGAGCGCATGGTCCACCGCGGCGGCCGCGTCGTCCCGCCCGTCCGAACGCAGCCAGGAGCGCAGCGCGTTGTTGTGCGCCGCGACCACCGCGGCCGCGATCACGTCCGCCCTCAGGGCCCCGTCCGGCCGTCCGCCGAGGCGTCCGCGAAGGTAATCGGCGAGGGCGCGTTCGTAGCGCCACACCACCGACAGCTCGTACGCGCGCAGCCCGGGGACCTTCTTGGTGAGGTGGTAGCGCTGCACCGAGAAGTCCGGGTTCTCGGCGTACATGCGCAGCACCAGCCGGGCCGCGTCGCAGACCCGGGCCACCGGGTCGGTGTCCTCGGGCGAGGCGGCCAGGAAAGCCGTCATGTCCGCCAGGCACCGCTCGTGGTCGGGGAAGACCACGTCCTCCTTGGAGGGGAAGTAGCGGAAGAAGGACCGCCGTCCGACACCGGCCAGCGTGACGATGTCGTCGACGGTCGTCTGTTCGTAGCCCCGTTCCAGGAACAGCCGGAACGCCGCCGCGACCAGTGCCTCCCGCATCGGCGGCCGGCCGCCCGCCGCATCCGTGGCACCCGCCGCGCCGGTGCCGTCCCCGCGGCCGGGCGCCGCACTGCTGGAGCTCATGAGGGGGAACGTAGCAGTTCACCGGCTGCCTGGCACTCAGTGCAGCCTCGAGAGGGAACTGAGTGCACTCAAGTCGCCCGGTGTACCGATCGCATACGATCACACCCGGTCAGCCCCGAGGAGTTCCGCATGCCGCCCGCCCGCCCCCGCCTCCTGTACGTCACCGACCTGGCCTACCGGGCGCGCGGGCGGCGCTACTGCGACGAGGACATCTTCCTGACCTCCCGGCTGCGCGACGAGTTCGACCTGGCGCTGTGCCATCCGGGAGAGGCCGCCGCACTGCTCGACGCCTTCGACGCCGTCGTCGTCCGCAACAGCGGTCCCGTGCTGGGCCACCTGGCCGCCTACACCGCCTTCCGCGAGCGCGCGGCCGAACTGGGCGCCCGCGTCTACAACCAGCTCACCGGCCGGGCGGACATGGCCGGCAAGCAGTACCTGCTCGACCTGAGCGCCGCGGGGGAACCGGTCATCCCCACCGTCGGCCGGCTCCAGGACCTGCACCTGCTGCCGGCGGCGGACGAGTACGTCGTCAAGCCCCGGCTCGGCGCAGACTCGGAGGGCCTGCGGTTCGTGCCGGCGGACCGTCTGCGGGAGGCGCTGCGCGACGACGCCGGGGACGTCCTCGTCCAGCCGCGCGTCGACTTCGCGTACGAGGTCTCCTTCTACTTCGTCGACGACGACTTCCAGTACGCGCTCCACGCGCCGGACCCCGCCCGGCGCTGGCAGCTGGAGCCGTACGACGCCACCGCGCGGGACCTCGAGTTCGCCCGGCGGTTCATCCGCTGGAACGGCATCGACCACGGTATCCAGCGCGTGGACGCCTGCCGCGCTCCGGGCGGCGAACTGCTGCTCGTCGAGCTTGAGGACCTCAACCCCTACCTGTCGCTGGACGCCCTCGACGAGGCGCGCCGGGACTCCTTCGTCACCGCCCTGCGGGCGGCACTTCGGCGTCTTCTCGCGGACTGAGCCCCTCTACCATGGCCGGCATGGACGTGTTTGTCGGCAGGCTCGACCCGGACATGTGCGTGGTGACGGCCGCGGCGGGCGGGGAACGGGCGGGGTGCCTGGTCGGGTTCTCCTCGCAGTGCTCGCTCGACCCGGTGCGCTACGCCGTCTGGCTCTCCGAGGTCAACCGGACCTTCCGGGTGGCGCGGTCCGCCGATTTCCTGGCCGTTCATCTCCTCGCCCGCGACCAGCGCGCGACGGCCGAACTCTTCGGCGGGCGGACCGGCGACGAGGAGGACAAGTTCGGGCGGGTCCGCTGGCGCGAGGGCCACGGCGGGGCAGTGGTGCTGGAGGACGCCGAGGCGTGGTTCGTCGGGCGCGTCGTGGAGCGCGTCGCCGGGGGCGATCACGTCGGGTTCGTGCTCGAGCCCGTCGAGTGGGGCGGACGGGACGGAGCCGGCGGGCCACTGCTGCGGCTTTCCGACGCCGCGGACATCGCGGCGGGCCATCCGGTGGACTGACGCGCTCACGTGGGTGCGGCCCGGGTCAGCGCCCGGCGCCACGCTCCACCAGCGCCTCGGTGACCGCCCGCACGCTGCGCGCGATGTGCTGCAACTGCAGGACCTCCGCCGCGTACAGCTTGATGGTGTGCTCGATGACCGACTCGTGCAGCCCGAGCCGGGGCAGATCCGCTCGGGCGGTCTGCAGGGCGGTGCGCGCCACCCGGATCTCGTGCTGGACCTGGATCTGCGCATGGCGGGCGAGCAGCACGGGGTGGCGGATCAGCGCCGGATAGCCGGCGTAGCGGGCCGGCACCAGCTCGCGCAGCCACTTGGCCGCCGAGCGTTCCCAGTCGTAACTGCCGGGCGCCTTCACCTGGCAGGGCCAGTCCGGGCTGGTGCGCGTGGTCGTCAGGGGCATGATCATCGCTTCCGGTGTGCGGCGTCGGCGGGGTGGGCGACGGTGGGGGGGGGCGGTCCCGGTCCAGGGGACGACCGGGACCGCCGCGGGCGCTCGCGCAGGCGGTGCCCGACGGAACATCCGGTCACGCCGGAGCGGGTAGGAGCCGGCGGTCAGGATGTTCACGCAGGTGCGGACGCGGCCCGGGGCGGCCGGGGCGCGATCCGTGAGCAGTATTTATATATGCCATCCGGTTTGCAAGGCGTATGAAAACATTCATGCCTGCTTTGATCGGATGGATCCGTGGATCCGTGGATCGGTGGACCGCTGGACCAGTGGGACCCGTGGACCGTGGGACCCCGTGTGGACCCGTCCGCGTCCGCCGCCCGCCGGTCGCACTCCCCGGTCGGAGTGGACGGATCAGTCCCGGAGGAAGAACTGGTGCTGGTCCGCGACCTGCTCGTACTCCTCCAGCCGGGCCTGGGTCCGCTCGGGATCGGCGTCGGTCATGGCCTGGAGCAGGGCCGCGCACATCACCCCGGGCGCCGCGTAGGAGTCGAAGACCAGCCGTGACCCCGTCCCCGTGGCGAAGGTGACGTCGGCCTCGTCGACGACGGGGCCGAGGGCCAGGTCGGTGATCAGCGCCACCTTCAGTCCGGCCCCCCGCGCCACCCGGACCGCGTTCAGCGTCTCCTGGGCGTGCCGGGGCATGGAGAAGGCCAGCACCCAGGTACCGCCCGCCTCCCGGGACTGGAGCAGGGCGTCGTAGGCGACGCTGCCGCCGCGGGTCACCAGACGCACGTCCGGGTGGACCCGGCGGGCCGCGTAGGCGAAGTACTCGGCGAGCGAGACGGAGATGCGCAGCCCGAGAACGGTCAGCGGCGCCGAGGCGGCCAGCTTGCGGCCGACGTCGATCACGCGGTCGGCGTCGGCGAAGTCGCGCCGCAGGTTCTCCAGGTTCTCGATCTCGGCGTCGACGGCGGCCTGGAGCTCGTTGCCCCGGTTCTCCTCGGCCGGGACACCGCCCCGGCCGCCCAGCGCGATCGACTGGAGCCGCTCCCGCAGTGCCGGGTATCCGCTGAAGCCCACCGCCGAGGCGAACCGCGTCACCGAGGGCTGGCTGACGCCCGCCCGGTCGGCGAGGTCCGTGATCGACAGGAACGCCGCCTCGGTGAGGTGCTCGATCAGGTACTGCGCGATGCGCCGCTGCCCGGGGGACAGGCGGGGCCGGTCGAACAGCGTCCTGAGCCGGGACGTGGCGGAGACCTCCGTCTCCTCGGCCGCACGTCCCGAGGTGATCGCCGATGCCTGTGCGCGGGCCTGCTGCGGCGATGGCACGGGTGCGCCTCCTTTGTCTCCCACGGAGGTCAACATAGCTCACCCCTCGTGACCGGCAGGGCGGTGTCCGGGGCCGCTCCACCGCCCCGCGACGCCGGACCCCGCCCCGCGCGACCGGCATCGCAGCCGGCGGGGATAGCCCCGCGCCGACCGGGAACCCGCCGTTGCGGAAGCGACCGCAGAGCAGCACGAAAGGCACCGTCATGACCGTCCCGGAAGAGAACCGGCCGAAGACCGACACCACCGACGACGTCCTCGACCGGCGCGAGGACGAGGAGGCGCCCCGCCCGCCGGGAGGCACCGGCCGGACCATGCGCGAGGCCCTGGAGGAGGCGCACGTCCGCCCCGACGACTACGACGAGCGATGACCGCCCGTTGACCGCGCCACGAACGCACGCCACCAGGGCGACCGGCCACGCCGTCCGGGCGGCCGGTCCCGCGCACACCCCCGGCAGGTGACACCGTATGGGCGCCATCAGCGCGCTGGAGAAGACACTCGAGAACCGCATGGAAGCACTGTGGGCGCGAGCCTTCGGCAAGGAACCCGTCGAACTCCTCGACGCCCTGCGCACCGAATGCGACAGCAAAGCCGTGGTCTCGCCGGCGGGGCGGGTCATGGTCCCCAACGCGTACGACGTCGCGCTCGCCGGCGCCGTCCACGACGAACTGGCGCGCCGCGACGGCCGGGTGGGCCAGGTGCTCACCGACAGCCTGGCCCGGCACGCCGAACGGCGCGGCTACGAGTGGGCCGGTCCGCTGGCCGTGCACGTCGCCAGGTCGGACGACGTGCCGAACGGGCGCTACCGCGTGACGAGCGGCGTCCTGCCGCACGTGAGCGCCGACGGCTTCCCGCACGCGGAGCAGCCGCGCCTCAC
Source organism: Streptomyces mutabilis (assembly GCF_046628145.1). NCBI lineage: Bacteria > Bacillati > Actinomycetota > Actinomycetes > Kitasatosporales > Streptomycetaceae > Streptomyces > Streptomyces mutabilis. The sequence continues at coordinate 7,163,374 of NZ_CP176874.1, forward strand.
GGGCGGTGGTTCATGACCGGGTGACCGGCATCGCGCCCTCGGGCACCACGAGGTCGGCGCGGTCCCGGGTGGCCGCGACCAGGTCGGCGTTGCGCTGGTCGCTGCCCAGGACCCAGGCGACCGCGTCCTCGTGGGACTTGCCGAACCGCTCGTGACGGGCCACCAGGCGCCGGATCCGTTCCGGCTCCGGGAGTTCGCAGAACCACACCTCGTCGAGCCCGGAACGCACCCGCGCCCAGGCGCCGCCGCCCAGCAGCAGGTAGTTGCCCTCCGTCACGATCAGCCGCGCCGACGGCGGTACCGGCACGGCGCCGGCGATCGGCTGCTCCAGCACGCGCTCGAAGCCGGGCGCGTACACGATGTCGCCGACGGCCTCCCCGCCGTCCGCCGGCTCCTCGCAGTCCGCCGATCCCGCACCGCCCGCCGCCGCACCGCCCGCCGCCGTGCCGCCCGGCACCTCCTCGCGCAGGCGGCGCAGCAGCGCCGCGTACCCGGCCGCGTCGAAGGTGTCGGGCGCGCCCTTGCGGTCCCGGCGGCCCAGCCGGTCCAGTTCGGCGTCGGCGAGGTGGAAGCCGTCCATGGGGACGTGCGCGACCCACGGATCGCCGGCCCCGTTCAACTCCCGTACCAGGCACTCGGCGAGCGTGGTCTTGCCGGCCCCGGGGCTGCCGGCGATACCGAGGATCGCGCGCCGTCCGCCCCGGGGCAGCGAGCGGGCACGGGCGAGGAGGTCGTCGAAAGTCAGCGGCACACCGCAGAGTGTGTCACCTGATCGGACCCGCCCCGGCGGGGAACTGTGTCGGGTATGACGACGCAGCTGGGACTTCCCGACGACATCCAGGCCTGCCTCTTCGACCTCGACGGGGTCGTCACCAAAACGGCGGTGGTGCACGCCGCCGCGTGGAAGGAGACCTTCGACGCCTTCCTGCGCGAGCGGGACGGCGCGGATTTCCGGCCCTTCACCGACTCCGACTACGACGAGTACGTCGACGGCCGCCCCCGTGCCGACGGCGTGCGCACCTTCCTCGCCTCCCGCGGCATCGAACTGCCCGAGGGCGGCCCCGACGACCCACCGGACGCCCTGACCGTGGGCGGCGTCGGCAACCGCAAGAACGAGCTGGTCCTGGAGAAGATCCGCACCGACGGCGTGCAGCCCTACGAGGGCACGCTGCGCTACATCGACGCGGTCCGCGCCGCCGGCCTCGCCACCGCGATCGTCTCCTCCAGCGCCAACACCCTGGACGTCCTGCGCTCCATCGATGCCGAGCGCCTGTTCGACGTACGCGTCGACGGCGTGGTGGCCCGCGAACGGGGGCTGCCGGGCAAACCGCGCCCCGACACCTTCCTCGCCGCCGCCCGCGACCTCGGCGTCGAACCGTCCCGCGCCGCCGTCTTCGAGGACGCGCTGGCCGGCATGGACGCGGGCCGCTCCGGGCACTTCGGGTACGTCGTCGGCGTGGACCGCGTCGGCCAGACCGACGCCCTCTACGCCCACGGTGCGGACCGCGTCGTCAAGGACCTCGCCGAACTGGGGGACGACGCGTGATCACCAACCGGACGTACGCCGTCGAACCCTGGTCCGTGCGCGAGACGGCCCTCAACCTCGACCTCCTGGCCCAGAGTGAATCCGTCTTCGCCCTGTCCAACGGGCACATCGGCTGGCGCGGCAACCTCGACGAGGGCGAACCGCACGGCCTGCCCGGCAGCTACCTCAACGGCGTCTACGAACTCCACCCGCTGCCCTACGCCGAAGCGGGCTACGGCTACCCGGAGTCCGGCCAGACCGTCATCAACGTCACCAACGGCAAGCTGCTGCGCCTGCTGGTCGACGACGAACCCTTCGACCTGCGCTACGGCCGGCTCGTCAAGCACGAACGGACCCTGGACCTCAGGCGCGGCGTCCTGGAGCGGACCTGCGAGTGGACCTCCCCGGCCGGCACCACCGTCCGGGTGCGCTCCACCCGGCTGGTCTCCCTCACCCAGCGGGCCATCGCCGCCGTCTCCTACGAGGTGGAGCCCGTCGACAGCCGGGCCAGGGTCGTGATCCAGTCCGAGCTGGTCGCCAACGAGAGCCTGCCCGACCCCGACGGCGACCCCCGTGCGTCCAGAGCCCTGCGGTCACCCCTGGAGCCCGAGGAGGACATGGCCGTCGGCTCCCGGCTGCGCCTGCTCCACCGGACCCGCCGCAGCGGCCTGCGGGTCGCCGTGGCCGCCGACCACGTCGTCGACACCTCCGGCGAGATCACCACCAGCAGCGAGAGCAACGAGGACGTCGCGCGCCTGACCATCACCTCCGTGCTCGAACCCGGCCAGCGGCTGCGGGTGCGCAAGACCGTCGCCCACGGCTGGTCGGGCGCCCGCTCCCGGCCCGCCATGAGCGATCAGGTCGAGGCCGCGCTGGCCGCCGCCGCGCACAGCGGCTGGGACGGCCTGGTGGCCGAACAGCGCGCCTACCTCGACGACTTCTGGGCGCGGGCGGACGTCGAGGTGCACGGTGACGAGGAGATCCAGCAGGCCGTGCGGTTCGCCCTGTTCCACGTCCTGCAGGCCGGCGCCCGCGCCGAACAGCGGGCCATTCCGGCCAAGGGACTGACCGGCTCCGGTTACGACGGGCACGCGTTCTGGGACACCGAGATGTTCGTGCTGCCCGTGCTGACCTACACCGAGCCCAGGGCCGTCGCCGAGGCGCTGCGCTGGCGCCGGGACACCCTGCCCGCCGCCCGGGACCGCGCCACCCAGCTGGGCCTGCGCGGCGCCGCGTTCCCGTGGCGGACCATCGACGGCTCGGAGGGCTCCGCCTACTGGCCGGCCGGCACGGCCGCCTTCCACGTGGCCGCCGACATCGCGCACGCCGCGGTGCGCTACACGGCGGCGACCGGCGACACCGACTTCGAACGCGACACCGCCCTCGAACTCCTGGTGGAGACGGCCCGGCTCTGGCGCTCGCTGGGTCACCACGACCACCACGGCGTCTTCCACATCGACGGCGTCACCGGTCCGGACGAGTACAGCGCCATCGCCGACGACAACACGTACACCAACCTCATGGCGCGCTCGAACCTCCTCGCCGCGGCCGACGCCTGCGAGCGCCACCCCGACGACGCGGCCCGGCTCGGCGTGGACGACGAGGAGAGCGCCGCCTGGCGGGACGCCGCCGAGTCGGTGCAAGTCCCCTACAACGAGGAGATCGGCGTCCACGAGCAGCACGCGGGCTTCACCCGTCACCAGCGCTGGGACTTCGCCCGCACCGCCGCCGACCAGTACCCGCTGATGCTGCACTTCCCCTACTTCGACCTCTACCGCAAGCAGGTGATCAAGCAGTCCGACCTCGTGCTGGCGATGTACACCTGCGGCAGCTGGTTCGACGCCCACTGCGACGAGGACCAGATCGCCCGCAACTTCGCCTACTACGAGCCGCTCACGGTACGGGACTCCTCCCTTTCCGCGTGCTGCCAGGCCGTCGTCGCCGCCCAGACCGGACACCTGCGCCTGGCCTACGACTACGCCGCCGAGGCCGCGCTGATGGACCTCGCGGACCTGGAGCACAACACCCGCGACGGGCTCCACATCGCCTCGCTCGCCGGTACGTGGATGGCGCTGGTCGCCGGCTTCGGCGGCACCCGCCGGGAGGGCGACAGCCTCCGGTTCACGCCGCGGCTGCCCGAGAAGTTCAGCCGCCTCGCCTTCCGGCTCCAGTTCCGCGGCCGGTGCCTGCGTGTGGAGGTCCGCGCCGACAGGGCGACGTACACCCTGCTGTCCGGCGAGCCGCTCACCATCCACCACCACGGGACGCCGCTGGCCGTGAACGGTGACGGGCCCGTCACCCGCGCGATCCCCGCGCCCAAACGGCGTCCCACCCCCGAACAACCCCCGCACCGACGCCCCAACGCCCATTGACGGGGCCCGCGGACCGGAACCGAACCGATCGCGCGACTGGCCGAGTTCCACCCTGCGCGGCCGTGCCCCGCGCACTAGTTTGACCATGTAATCCGACTTCCGGGTTCCCGCTCAGCGGCGGCAGGAGGTGAGGACCGGACGACCCCGTGACGGGCGGGGGTGAGGGGTGCACGATGACCGACGGTGCGAACGCCATGCTCGCCGACAGACGACGGGGCGAGCCGGCCGCGCCGCCCGGCACCCCGCGACGCCTGCGCGGCGACGCTCTGCTCGCGGCGGTGGCCGCCGTGTTCACCCTCACCCAGCTGATCTTCGTCCACCCGTGGATGGGGCTCGGCTGGGACGAGATCGTGTACACCAGCCAGGTCACCACCCACCACCCCGCCGCCTTCTTCAGCGCACCGCGCGCCCGCGGCGTCTCCCTGCTGGTGGCGCCCGTCGCGTCCTGGTCGGAGTCCACCGAACTGCTGCGCGTCTACCTCGCCCTGCTCTCCGGCGCCGGTCTGTACCTCGCCCTGCGCGCCTGGAAAGGGCTGTTCCCGGCCCGCGTCCTGGCCACCGCCGGCGCGTTCTTCGCGACTCTGTGGGTGACGCTGTTCTACGGCCCCCAGGCCATGCCCAACTACTGGGTCGCGATCGGCGCCCTGATCTGCGTGGGCTGCTTCCTGCGGTCCTGGCAGGGGCACTCCGGCCGGACCGCGCTGTGGGGGGTGGTGGCCGGCGCCGCGCTGATGGCGTGGATGCGGCCCACCGACGCGGTCTGGGTGACTCTGCCGCTGCTGGTCCTGGTCCTCGTACGCCGCCGCTGGCTTCTGCTGCTCGCCCTCGTGGGCGGTCTCGCGGCCGGGGGAGTGGAGTGGGTGATCGAGGCGTACGGCTGGTACGGCGGCCTCGGGGAGCGCCTGTCGAGGGCCTCCGAGATCCAGGGCGGCCTCGGCTGGAACATCGCCGTCGACGACCAGATGCGCAGCCTGGGCGGCCGGGGCCTGTGCCGGCCCTGCACCGGGTCGATGCCGCACCCGGTGGTCACCGCGTGGTGGGTCGTCCTGCCGTTCGTCGCCGTCCTGGGCGTCGTCGTCGCGGTCCGGGCGCGGCGCACCGCCCGCACGCTGATCCCGTTCGTCTGCGCCGTCACGGCCGCGGCACCCTACCTGTTCATGATCGGCTACGCGGCGCCGCGCTTCCTCCAGCCCGCCTACGCCCTGCTGGCGATCCCGGTGGCCGACGGGCTGTGGCACCTGGTCCGGACGCGGCAGGGGCGGTGGCGGCCGGTGGCCGCGCCCCTGGTCGCGCTCGCGCTGGCCGGCCACCTCGCGGTGCAGTTCACCGTCCTCGAGGGCACGGTGGACCGCAACGTCGCCAGCCGCGAGGACTGGGCCCGCGTCGCGGACGAACTGCACCGGCTGGGGGTCCGTCCGCCCTGCCTGATCACCGGGCACGAGTCCATCCCGATCGGCTACTACACCGGCTGCTCCTCCGGCTCGACCAGCGGGAACAACGAGAACACCACCGCCGCCGAGATCCTGGACACCGCCCGCCGGCTCCCGGTCGCCGCCGTCACCGGCCCGGACGGCGGCGTGCCCGGCTACGCCCGCGACTGGACCCCGTACCGCATCACCGATCTGACCGTCCGCGTCGCGCCCCGCGGGTGAAGACCACCCCGCCGGAACGGGTTAGAGATCGCGTATCGGGAAACGCGAACCGCACACCGAGACCACCGAGCCGACGCAGCGCGAGAGGGAGGCAGCGATGGGCACGGACCCGATGGCCGACGACGTCTACCAGCCCACCGGGAACAACGAGGAGCAGGAGGACGCCGCGCCCCTCGACCTCCAGGACGCCGTCGACGAGCGGACCTACGACGACACGCTGGACGAGGGCTACTCCCCGCCGGAGAAGCCCCTCGGCGTGACCAAGCACGGCACCACGGCCGCGGAGCAGCACGACGGCGAGACCCTGGACGAACGGCTCTCCCAGGAGGTGCCGGACGTGTCCGGGCCCACCGGGGACGGCGTGGGTGACCAGCCCGACGGCGAGGGCGAGCCGGTCGACCCCGAGGCGGGCACCGATCGCGCCGGCCGGCTGGTCGCCCCGGACGAGGGCGTACGCACCGACACGACCAAGGAGACGGTCGCCGAGGACGTGGGGATCGACGGCGGGGCCGCGGGCGCCGAGGAGGCAGCCGTGCACGTCGTGGAGGACGAGACGGCGCTCCCGGACCGCGAGGACGACCGCGGCAGGACCGCCTGACCGATCGCCCGGACGTCCCGGGCTGTCCGGGCAGCCCTGTCAGCCCGGACAACCCGGGCAGCCCGGACAACCCGGGCAGCCCGGACCCTTTGATCCACCTGATACGCCGACGGGGCTCGCCCGTCACCCGGCCCGGGTCGGTGCGTCGCGCACCGGCCCGGGCCGCGTGAGACGGGGGAACGCGGGCGGCCGCCCGGTCAGGGAAGGAGCTTGTCGAGAGCGGCGGGGCCCTCCTCGGCCAGCTTGCGCCGGGCCCATTCGAGATTCTTCGGGGTGATGTCCCGGCCGGCCGCGAGGACCACGTCCTCCGGGGACACGTCCGTGCCGGTGCGGGCGTGGAGCAGGTCGTCCGGTGTGGCGCGGTCGTCCCCCGCGCGGGCTTCGGACGGCTGGGAGGCGTCGGGCTGTGACGTCGACATGATCAGTGCTCCTCGGATCCGGATCGCTGCTTCGGTGCCGTGTTGTTGTCGGTCCCGAATATCCCGATAACACCATTCAATGCGGAAGCGGACCGCGCATCCGGAAGGCCGGACGCGTTTCGGGCCGTCACGGGGGCGCGGGAGTCAGGACGAGCATCGTGACGTCGTCCTCCACGTCCGGGCAGAAGCGCACGAGGTCGGCCCAGACGCGCTCCGGGAGTGTGGCGGCGTCCCCGCCGCCTTCGGCGTCCTGGGCGGCGAGGGCGGTCAGCCGGTCGGCCAGCGGGTAGAAGGCACCGCTGTCGTCCCTGGCCTCGACCACCCCGTCGGAGGCGAGGAAGAGCCGGTCGCCGGGGCGCAGCGCCACCGTGCACGCCTCGATCGCGCCGGCGTCCGCCAGCCCGAGCCCCAGTGGTGTCCACGGGGAGACCTCCAGTTCCGTGGCGCGCGCACCGCGCAGCAGGAACGGCGGCGGGTTGCCGCACACGACGACGCGCACCCGCAGGGCGTCGGCGGAGAACTCCAGCAGCGCGGCCGTCGCGAACAGTTCGGCGTGCCGCGCGCCCGCGGAGTCCACCAGCAGCCTGCGGTCCAGCCGTCCCGCCACCGACGCCAGGTCCGGCTCGTCGAGCACCGCCTCCCGGAACGCCCCCAGGAGCGACGCGACCGTCGACACCGCCGACAGCCCGTGTCCCTGGACGTCACCCGTCACGGCCCGGACACCGAAGGGCCCGTCCCGCACGTCGAAGAAGTCGCCCCCGACCAGGGTGCCGCGCTGGGCCGCCCGGTAGAGCCCCGCGCAGCGCACCGCCCCGACCCGCTCGGGCAGCGGTGGAGCGACGGCCCGCTGAGCCGCCTCGGCGACCGTGCGCTCCAGATCCAGCTGGGCGTCGCGGCGGCTGCGCACGAAGGACACGAAGACGCTCAGGGCCGCGACGAACACGACGGTCAGCAGGTCGGCGTCGCCCGGACGGTCGAGCCGGAAGGCGGGCACGGTCAGCAGCGCGATCACGGCACCGCACAGCAGGGCCGTCGCCAGCGGCCCGTACGACAGGACGGCCAGCGGCGGGATGGCGCCCAGCAGGAAGCCGATGTCGAGCCGGTCGTCGCTGAGCAGCGTCGCCACGCAGATCGCCCCGGTCAGGACCGGCGGCAGCACCCGCACCCAGCGGGGCGGCGGAGCACCGCTCAGCCAGCTCCGCCGGTCCTCGTCCCGGCGCGGTGGCGCGGCCGACACCTTTCGCACACCCACCACGCTCCTACGCCGCCCCGCCTCCCGCACGCCGAGCCGGGGCGGCCGTGGGGGAGGGGCTAGAACGCGGTCAGGGTCAGCCGGAACCCGGTGGGCGCGGTGTCCTGGACGTAGGAGGCGAAGTCCGCGACGTCGTCGAAGGCGAAGCCGTACGCCTTCCCGTCCTCGGTGGCCGCGTGCACAGCCTTGGAGTAGTGGTTGGTCAGCGCCGCCCGGTAGAACGACGCCGGGTCGGTCGTGGGCTGGTCGGCGGAGGTGACCAGCGTGGAGCGGTTGAAGGCCGCGCCCAGGACCGCCGCGACCGGGCCGGTCGTGCCGTCGTTGGGCGCGGCCAGGGCGCCGTCGCAGAAGAGCACGTCCCGGGTGGACGGCTTGGCGAACGACACCTGGGCGGGGCCGTCGAAGGTCAGCCGGTCACCGCGCACCCGGCCGGTGAAGGTGCCGGCGTTGGTGGTGATCCGCAGGTCCTTGCCGGTGTACGTGCTCCAGACCTCGTCGATGTACGGGGCCAGGTAGTCCTCGGGGAACAGCCCGGCGTCCAGGCCGTGGCCGGGGGCGATCACCCGCGTGTCGTCCACGACGAGCGGCGCGAACTCCTCGACCGACCGCACCGCCTCGAAGACGGCCGCCCGTCCGCCGGGGCGTACGGTGCCCGTCGTCTGGTCCTTGGCCCCGGTCAGCCGGATGCTCAGCGGCACGCTGAACATGTCGACCATGGTGGTGTTGCAGAACATGCCGGAGGAGTTGTAGGTGAACTCGGCGCAGTCGTGCAGCACTCCGTGGTTGGGGTCGGACTTCACCCAGCCCGCCGGGTACTGGAGCGCCGGATTGCCGGCGCCGTCGGCGACGACCTTGAACTTCAGCTTCGCGCCGAGCGAGACGTAGATCCGGCCGGAGAGGTACGGCAGTGACAGCGTTGTCCCGCCGCTGCCGGCGAGACTGATCGCGTAGTCGGTGAAGCCGTCGGCTCCGTTGTCCGACAGCGCCACGGGTGCGACGGTGCCGTCGGGGGTGAGGCGCACCTGCCGGCCGTCCTGGTTGCCGACGATGTAGACGTGCACGTCGGCGTTGCCGAAGGAGCCGGTGTCGTTGACGATCGTCAGCGGCAGGGCGCCCGCGGCCTCGGCCCGGGGCGCGGCAGTGTCGCCGTCCGCGTCGACGCCCGCGAGGGCGTGCGGGGCGACGGCGGCGGCGACGGGGGCGGCCACGACCGCGCCGCCGAGGGCGACGAGGAGCTTGCGGCGGCCGAGCGGACGCTGGTGACGGGGAGTCATGTGGGGGGTCTCCAGAGTGTTCGGGACATGACAGAGTGCGGGCGGAATCCTGAGAGCGCTCTCACACCGTGCGCCGATGGTACGCAGAACGCATGGTGCGGCCAACCGCTCCGGTCCGCCCCAAACTCCTTGCTACTTCTCCCACTTGGGATGTCCGGTGCCGGACGAGCAACGCTTAACCGGCGTTTAAGGCCCGTTTAATCCGTGCGGGAGGCCGGAGGCCCGCTCGCGGGGCGACCACTGCTGTGTGGCGGCGCCCGAGACCGACGGCCGACCGGCCGCGCCGCGGCGCCGACGCAGCGGGCCGGGGTGCGCTCCGGCCCGGTGTCGGTGCCGGGTGGCATGCTGGCCGTCAGGGTGATCACCGGAGCGGGTGGCGGAGGGGCGGACGTGGGATTCGAGGGCGAGACCTGGTACGTGCGCAGGGCGGAAGAGGTCGAGGAGGACGGGGAAGCCGGGAAAGCCGGGGAGACCGGTGCAGACGGTGGTGCCGCGGGCCACGGGGGCCAGGGTGCCGAGATCGGCGAGATCCTGATCGACGACGCCGACTTCCCCTGGCTGTCGGGCCGGTTCCGGGCGGGGCCGGCGTTCGGTGGCGTCGAGGACCTCTTCGCGCGCGAACTCGCCCTCGCGGAGCGGGACGACGACGGGCACTGGGCCGACTGGGAGGCGGTCCACGCCGAGATCGCACGGAGGGTGCGGCTGGTCTCTCCCGACGGCCCGGTCGCCGAGTTCCTGCTGCACATCCAGGGCGAGCGGGCCTGGTTCAGGTGGAGCGACGAACCGTTCGGGGGTGAGGGGGCAGGCGTCTGACCCCGGTCACCTCCGTTCGGCCAGCAGGGATTCCGCCTCGGCGAGGATCTCGGTGACGCGCAGGCCGAACGAGGCGTCGCACGGGTGCGGGCCCCTGCCCCCGGCGGAGGCGAGGAGCGCGTCCACGGCCCGCAGCAGCGCCGGCACCGGGCCCTCCGTCGTCTCGGGAAGCAGCGTCACCCCCCGCGGCCCGCGCAGCTCCACCGTCGCGCCCGCCGCCGCGGGCGGTGCCGTCAGGCTGAGCGTGAGCGTGCTGGACGCACCGCCGGTGTGGTCGAGGACCAGATGGACCGTGTCCCCGGGCCCGGGCGCCGCGGCCGACACGCGCCGGGCGTCGCCCAGGACCGGCAGCAGCACGGACAGCGCGTGCGGTCCGACGTCCCACAGGGCGCCCTTCTCCCGCCGCCACGGCGACGCGGCGAACGGGCTGTCCCCGCTGAACACCGCGCCGAGCCACTGCGCCCGCGCCGTGAACCAGTCGCCCCCGGCGCCCTGTTCGGTGATCCACGCCTCGGACTCGGGCTGGAACCGGGCGGTGAAGAAGACCACCGAGGCGACGCCCGCCCCACCGGCCGCCTCGACCACCGCCCGCCCCTGCGCCACCGTCGCCGCGAGCGGCTTGTCGAGCAGCAGATGGCAACCGGCCCGCGCCGCACGCACCGCCATGCCGGCCTGCACCGCCGGGGGCAAGGCGAACGCGACGGCCTCCACGTCCGAGAGCAGGGCGTCGGGGTCGTCGTAGGCGCGCGTGCCGTGCCGTTTCGCCAGCTCCTCGGCGGCGTCGGGACGGCGCCCCCACACCCCGACGAAGTCCAGGCCCTCGTGCAGACGCAGGGCCGGGGCATGCGCCATGTCCGCCCAGGGGCCGGTACCGAGCAGTCCGATCCGCATGCCGTCGCCTCTCCTCCGCGCCGGACCCGGCACCGGGCCGGCTGACGTGCCGCACGCCGGCCGGCGCGCAACCGCCCGGCCGACGCCGAGCGTGCCACACCGACCGGGTGCCCGGGCAAGACCACGGACGTTCCGGAGGCACCACGACCGTGGTTCGATCCCGCCCTCGGCTCTCGACGGTGCCTCCGGACCCCCGCCCTCGGCTCTCGGCGCCGGCCTCCGGACCCCCGTGGTCGGCTTTCGACGGTGCCTCCGGACCCCCGTGCTCGACCCTCGGCGCGGCCTCCCGGCGCCCCGGTCACCGTTCGTTCCGGTGCCGCTCCACGAACGCGTCGCACGAGACCGGTGATATTGCCGATCCCCCCGGCCGTACCGCGCCCCGACAGTGGCACGACCAGCTCATCGGCGACGCCGGCCGGTGGATGGCCCGGGACGCGACCCCACGCGTCCGGGCCGTGTGCGATCACCGGCCGACCACTCGCCACGACCGAGAGGACGACTCCCCGTGCCCCAGCACCCCCACACCCACGCCGCGCGTCCGGCGTTCCGCGGAGCGCGTCGCCGGCTCGCCGGTGTCACCGCGGCCGTGGCCGCCGCCGTGGCGCTCACCACCCTCACCGGCCCCGGCGCCCAGGCCGCCGACAACCCGTACGAGCGCGGCCCGGCGCCCACCGAGTCCAGCATCGAGGCACTGCGCGGCCCGTACTCCGTGGCCGACACCACCGTCTCCTCGCTCGTGGTCACCGGCTTCGGCGGCGGCACCATCTACTACCCGACCAGCACCAGCGACGGCACCTTCGGCGCCGTCGTCATCTCGCCCGGCTTCACGGCGTACCAGTCGTCCATCGCCTGGCTCGGCCCGCGGCTGGCCTCCCAGGGCTTCGTGGTCTTCACCATCGACACCAACACCACGATGGACCAGCCCGACTCCCGCGGCCGGCAGCTGCTGGCCGCCCTGGACTACCTCACCGAGCGCAGTTCCGTGCGCGGGCGCATCGACAGCAGCCGGCTCGGCGTCATGGGCCACTCCATGGGCGGCGGCGGCTCACTGGAGGCCGCGAAGTCCCGTCCCTCGCTCCAGGCGGCGATCCCGCTCACCCCCTGGAACCTGGACAAGAGCTGGCCCGAGGTCAGCACCCCGACCCTGATCGTGGGGGCCGACGGCGACACGATCGCACCCGTCTCCTCGCACTCCGAACCGTTCTACTCCAGCCTGCCGTCCCGGACGGACCGCGCGTACCTGGAGCTGAACAACGCGAGCCACTTCTCGCCGAACACGTCGAACACGACGATCGCGAAGTACAGCATTTCCTGGCTCAAGCGGTTCATCGACAACGACACCCGCTACGAGCAGTTCCTGTGCCCGCTGCCCCGGCCGAGCCTGACCATCGAGGAGTACCGGGGCAACTGCCCGCACGGCTCCTGACAGGCCTTCCGGCACCGGCCGGCGGCGGTCGCGGGCTTCCCGCGGCCGCCGCCGGCCCGCTGTGCGGCCGCACGGCCCCCGGCCCGGGCGGCTGGGCGGCGGCACAACGTGCGTCGCCTCCGTACGGCGCACATGCGCAGGTGACAGGGCCGACACCCCGGCGGGCGGCGGCGGAGCGACGGCTTCCACGTCAGGTTACGCACGCGTAACCTGACGTGGATGACCGGAGAGACGACCGTACGTACGGCCGTGCGGTTCCACGGCCGAAGCGCACAACGAGAGACGGTGCGTGCCCTGCTGGACGGGCTGCGCGCCCACAGCGGCCACCTCGTCGTGACCGGCGAACCCGGGCTCGGCCGGACCGCCCTGCTCCAGTGGGCCGCCCGCTCCTTCCGGGCCGGCTCGGTACTGCACCTCGGGCCCGCCACGGACCGGCGCGCCCCTGCCACCGCCGAGGAACTGCTCGGCACCCTGCGGGCGGCGGCAGGCGAGGCTCCCCTCCTCGTGTGCGTCGACGACGCCCACCTGTGGGACGCCCCGGCCCGGGCCGCCCTGGGCCGCGCGGCCGAAATCCTGCACACCGGCGGCCGCATCGGACTGCTCCTCTCCGTAGCCGGGCACCGCGCCGTCGACCCGGAGTACGCCCGCCTCCCCGTCGTCCGCCTCGACCCGCTCGCACCGTCGCACGCCGACGCCCTGCTCGACGACGTGACCGACGGCGCCACCGCCCCGGCCGTCCGCGAGCAACTGCTGGCCGAGGCGGAGGGAAACCCGGCACTGCTCCTCGCCCTCGTCCGCCGGCTCTCGCCCGCCGAACTGCGCGGGCTGAGGCCCCTGCCCACGCCGCTGGCCGACGCCGGGACCCTGGCGGCGGTGGCCGGCCGGGCGCTGTCCGGTCCGTCCCCGGACGCCCACGACCTGCTGCTGACGGTTTCGGCCGCCGTCCGGGCGTCGGACGGACCGGACGTCGACACCGGCCTGGTGCTCGACGCCCTGCGGCACCTGCGTCCCGAGCCCGCGCCCGCTCCCGCCGCGGACCCCCTCCCCGAAGTTCTCGCCGGGGCCGGCGACCGGCTCCGCTTCCACAGCCCACTGCTGCGCCGGACGGTCCACGCCACCGCCGCGCCGGACCGGCGCCGGGCCGCGCACCGCGCGCTGGCCGACGTACTGGAGGCCGGCGGCCACCGGCTGCCTGCGCTGCTGCACCGCTCCTGGTCGCTGTCCGGCCGGACGCCCGTGGCGCGGCTCGCGGACCGGCTGGCGGCGCTCGCCGCCGACGGCACGGTGCCCGCCTCCCCCCGGCTGCGCACCAAGGCGTACGCCCGCGCCGCCGAGCTGACGGCCGACGGGGCGGCCCGGGCGGAGCGGTACACGGCCGCGGCCGAGCAGGCCCTGCTCGCGGGCCGCCCCGACCGGGCACGTCCCCTGCTCGCGGCGGCCCGCGGCTGCGCCGCCCCGGCCGCGGTACGAGGACGGGCCGAACTGGCGCGCGGAATGGCCGAACTCCGGGACGGCCCGTAGGCGACGCCCATCAGTCCCTGCTGCTGGCCGCGTCCCTGCTGGCCGCGGACGCGCCCGCCGACGCCGCGACCGCCACCCTGGCCGCCGCCGTCGCGGCCTGGGCCGCGGGGGACCTGCCGGCCTGCCTGGCCACACTGTCGCCGGAACCGGTGGGGCCGCCGGGACCGGTGGGACGGCCGCAGGCGCCCGGCCGGTGTCCCGACCCCGTGCGCGACCACCGCGTCGGCATGCGGGCGCTGCTCGAAGGACGGCTCGACCGGGCCGCCCCGTCGCTCGAGCAGGTGGTGGAGCGGGGCAGGATCGACGACCGGCCCGAAGCCCTGCTGCGGTCGGCCTCCGCCGCCCTGCTGCTCGGGAAAGTGGACGCCGCCCGCCGGGCGGGCGCGCGGGCGCTGGCGGCGGCCCGGCAGCTCGGCTCGGACGCGTTGGTGCCGCAGGCACTGGAGTACCTCGCCTACGCCGAACTGCGCGCGGGCCGGCACTCCCAGGCGCGCGTCCACGCGGAGGACGGGCTGCGCACCGCGCTGCGCGCCGGGCAGCGCAACACGGCGGCCCACCACCGGGCCGTACTGGCGCTGGCGGCGTCGATCGAGGAGGAGCCGCAGGCGGTGGCCCGGCACGTGGAGGCCGCGCTGGCCACGGCCCGGCGCCACGGACTGGCCCAGGCGGCCACCCTCGCGGAGTGGGCGGCGGCCCGCGCCGACCTCGGCCGGGGCCGCCCCCACGACGCGGCCGACCGGCTCGGTCTCCTCGTCCTGCCCGGTCCCGGACGCGGACACTTCGCGGTGTGGCGGCTCGCCGTGCCGTGCTTCGTGGAGGCGGCGGTCCTCGCCGGACGTCCCGAGGACACCCACGAGGTCCTCACGGACTTCGCCGACTGGGCGGCGTTCGGCGCCGACCCGCAGGCCGCCGCGCAGCTGGCCCGCTGCCACGCCCTCCTGGCCCCCCAGGACCGCGCCGACGACCTCTACCTGCGGGCCCTCGCCCGGCACGACGAGGCCGGCGGCGACTTCGAACGGGCCCGCACCGCGCTGCTGTACGGCAAGTGGCTGCGCCGGCGGCGCAGACCCCGCGAGGCCCGCGGTCGCCTCGGCACCGCGCTGGCCGGCTTCGACCGGTGCGGCGCGGGCGTCTGGGCGGCGCAGGCCCGGGCGGAACTGCGGGCGCTCGGTGCCGCGCCGCAGGCCCGGGGAGCCGGAACGCTGACCCGCCTGACGCCGCAGCAACTGCGCATCGCGCGGCACGTCGCCGAGGGCGCCACCAATCGCGAGGTCGCGCTCACCCTCGCGGTCAGCACCCGCACCGTCGACTACCACCTCCGCAAGGTCTTCGCCGCGCTCGGCGTCCGGTCCCGCCTGGAACTGGCCCGCATGGTGGAGCAGGCCGAGCAGGACCAAGGGGCCGGAAGGTCGGAAAAGACCGGTGCACAACCCTAGGGACCGACCGGACGGTATGCCATCCTTCGGGGCAGGACGAGTCAGGGGGCATGCCCGGCACGGGCGGACGGCCCGCCGCGGGGCACCTCCGCAAGCCCTGGCCTGGGGAGGACCGCGATGCAGCACGCCGTACGGTCACGAGCAGCGATCCGCACCGGACTGACGCCCGTTCCACGCCCGCGGACACCGAGCGTCGCGTCGTTGATGGACGCCGACGCCCTGCGCGTCCTGCACCGGGCCGCCCGCGCCCTGCTCGACGACCTGCCCGACCTGACCGACCGGCTGGTCGCCCTGCTGCGGGAGCAGGAACCGGCGTACCGCACGGCCCTGACGATGGACCCCACGGCCACCTGGCAGGAGGCCCACCGCTCGCTGCGGCACAGCGTCACCTCGCTGCTGGATCCCCGCGGCGCCCGGGACGCGGCCCGCCGTTGCTCCTGGCGGATCGGCGCCGCCCGCGCCGAACAGGGGCTCCCGCTGGACGCCCTGCTGCACGCCTTCCGCCTCGGCGGCTCGCTGGTGTGGCAGCGGCTGGTCGAGGAGACCTCCCGCACCGCGCCCGAGGACGTACGCCTCCTCGTCCACGTCGCAGCCGACGTGTGGAACTTCGTCGACGAGCACTGCACCCTCGTCGCCGACGCCTACCGGCAGACCGAGTGGCAGGTCGGCCGGCGCCGGGAGAACCGGGCCCGGCTGCTGGCGGCCGGCCTCCTCGACGGCACCAGCCGCATCGCCGACCTCCCCGAGGCCGCCCAGGCGCTGGAGCTGCCCGAGCACGGCCGGTACCTCGTCGTCGCCGTCGCCGGGCAGAACCCGGCGCGGACCGACGCCGCCCGCGCCGCCGTACCGCCGGGTGTCCGCGTCCACTGGCACGCCGGGGCGGACGTCGACTACGGCATCGTCCTGGCCGACGCGGGCGACGACGGGCTTCCGCAGCCGCCGTTGCCCGGGCGCGGGCCGGGTGCCCAGGTCCCCGGCGTCCGGATCGGCGTCGGCAGCGCGGTGGACGGGCTGGCCTCGGTCGGCGACGCCCGCAGGCTCGCCGACACGGCCCTGGAGATATGCCCGCAGGCGGGCGGCACGGTGAGACTGGCCGACCACCTCCCCGCCGCCCTCGTCGCCTCCAGCCCGGAACTCGGCGGTGCCCTCGCGGAGCGGGTGCTCGGCCCACTGCTGCGGCTGGAACCCGCCGATCGCGAGGTGCTGCTGGAGACCCTCACCACGTGGCTCGACTGCGACGGCTCCGCGCAACGGGCGGGCGAGCGCCTCTACTGCCACCGCAACACGGTCCTCAACCGCCTCCGCCGCTGCGAGCAACTCACCGGCCGCTCGCTGGCCCGCCCGGCCGACGTGGTCGAGATCAGCTTGGCCCTGACCGCCCGACGGGTCCTGCGCGACTGAGCGACGGGTTCCGGCGTCTGAGGAGGCACCTGCCGATGCGCGGGCGACCCGCGTATCGGCACGGCATCGGGGCGGGCGCCCGCGGGCGCCCGTCGTTCGGCGCGCGGATGTGACGGCACCGCCCCGCGCTTTCCCTCCGGAGAGGGCCTGCGCCGACTCATGACGCTCCGGATCACGACGTACCGGCGACCCGCCCGCCTCCCCGACACGTCCCCCGCATCCCCACGCGCACCCCGCACCCCCGCGGGCACCGCCGGCCCCGCACGGGCCCGCGCCGCGTACCAGCCCTGGGCATCCGCACAGACTCTCCGCCCCCGGACTGGGACGCCGCAGCGACCCGGCCCGGGACCCCTGTACGGGCACCCGGGCCCGTGCTGTCGTGAGCTCCCCCCTTCACCCGTCACCGTGCCGGCCCCGGCACGGTCCCAAGGAGCCGCGATGCCCGCAGCACCACCGGACGGCGAGCCCGCGCTGCACGTCGAGAACCTCGACGTGACGTACGGGCGCGCGCTGTCCGCCCTCCGTTCCGTGTCCCTGACCGTCCCGCACGGCGGCGTCGTCGCTCTGCTCGGTGCCAACGGCGCCGGCAAGACCACGCTGCTGCGGGCCGTGTCGGGCACCCTGCGCCTGCACCGCGGCGCGATCACGGCCGGCCGCGTCCGCTACGGCGACACGGCCCTGGACGGACGCGACCCCGTCGCCGCCGTACGCGCCGGAGTCGTACAGGTCCCCGAGGGCAGGCGGGTGTTCGCCGGACTCACCGTCGACGAGAACCTGCGGGCCGGGGGACTCGGCCTGAACCGGCGCGCCCCGGCCCAGGTCCGCGAGGCACGGGACCGCGTCTTCACCCTCTTCCCGCGGCTCGCCGAGCGCACCCGTCAGGCCGCCGGTCTGCTCTCCGGCGGGGAGCAGCAGATGCTGGCCATCGGCCGGGCCCTGATGGCCGCGCCCCGCCTGCTCCTCCTAGACGAGCCCTCCCTCGGACTCGCCCCGCTGATGGTGGACCGCATCGCCGAGGTGGTCCGAGAGATCAACGCTCAGGGCACCGCCGTGCTCCTCGTCGAACAGAACGCCGGCATGGCGCTGTCCTTGGCCGAGCACGCCTTCGTCCTGGAGGTCGGCGAGGTCCGGCTGTCCGGCGCCGCCGCCGAACTCGCCCGTACGGACGCCGTACGCCGCCTCTACCTGGGCGACACCGCCGAGGACACCGACGGCAAGGGGGCCGCGTGACCCGCACCGCCGCACCCCCCGCTCTCGAGGTCCGTGACGTGACCGTGCGTTTCGCCGGACTCGTCGCCCTCGACGGCGTCTCCTTCACCGTCGCCCCGGGCACCGTGCACGCCGTCATCGGCCCCAACGGCGCGGGCAAGTCCACCTGCTTCAACGTCCTGTCGGGCCTGTACCGGCCGGCCGCCGGCACCGTACGGCTCGGCGACACCGAACTGACCCGGCTCGCCCCGCACAGGATCGCCGCCCTCGGGGTGGCCCGCACCTTCCAGAACATCGTCACCACCCAGGGCACCGTCGCCGACAACCTGATGCTCGGCCGCCACGCCCTGTCCCGCGCCGGCTTCGCCGCCAGCGCCCTGCGCCTGCCGCACGCCGTGCGCGAACAGCGCGCACACCTCGCCAAGGCCCGGGAGATCGCCGAACTCACCGGTCTCGGCGCCCACTTCGAATCACCCGTCGCCCTGCTGTCGTACGGCGACCGCAAGCGGGTCGAACTCGCCCGTGCCCTCTGTCTGGAGCCCCGTGTACTGCTGCTCGACGAACCGGTGGCCGGCATGAACGCCGCCGAACGCGTCCGGATGACCGAGGTCGTCCGGGAGATCCGCGCCGAACTCGGCCTGTCCCTCGTGCTGGTCGAGCACGACATGGGCCTGGTCATGCGCCTCGCCGACGAGGTCACCGTCCTCGACTTCGGCAAGGCCATCGCCCACGGCACCCCCGACGAGGTCCGGCGCGACCCCGAGGTACTGCGCGCCTACCTCGGTACCGGCACCACCGGGGAGGAGGCGGCATGACCGGCTTCCTCGACGCCCTCCTCAACGGACTGGCCCTGGGCTCCGTCTACGCCCTGATCGCCCTCGGCTTCGTCACCATCTTCAAGGCCTCCGGCGTCCTGAGCTTCACCCACGGCTCGCTCCTGCTGCTCGGCGGCTACCTCGTCGCCGTCCTCCACGACGACCTCGGCTTCGCCGGGGCGCTGGCCCTCGCCGTCGTCGTGACGGCGGCCGTGGCCGGAGCGCTGGACCGGCTGGTGCTGCAGCGGGTCGGCGGCACCGATCCGCACGCCGCCCACGTGCAGACCATCGTCACCATCGGCATCGACATCATCCTGGTGACCGACCTGGCCAGGCGGATCGGCGGCGACCTGCTGCCGCTCGGGGACCCCTGGGGCAACGCGGTGACCGACCTCGGCCCGGTGACCGTCGCCGACAGCCGCATCGCCGCGATCCTGGTGTCCGCCGTGGCCATCGGCGGCGCCTTCGCCCTCTTCCGGTTCACGCCCTGGGGCCTGTCGCTGCGCGCGGCGGCCGAGGACGGCGAGGCCGCCGCCCTGATGGGCGTACGGCTGACCCGCGTACGCACCGTCGCCTGGTGCCTGGCCGGCGGACTCGCCGCGCTCGCCGCGGTCTTCCTGGTCGCCTTCCCGGCGCCGGGGCTGGAGCGCACCACCGGGCAGATCGCCCTCAAGGCGTTCCCGGCGGCCATCCTCGGCGGCATGGCCTCCCCGGTCGGCGCCCTGGTCGGCAGCATGCTGATCGGCCTGACCGAGGCGTTCGTCGCCGGCTACCAGTCCGACCTGCACGTCCTCGGCGAGGGCTTCGGCGACGTCGCCCCGTACGCCGTGATGGTGCTGGTCCTCCTGGTACGTCCCGCCGGACTGTTCGCGGCGAAGGGAGCGGCCCGTGTCTGACCTCCTGAAGAGCGCCCGCCTGCGCAGGTCCGCGACGTTCCTGCTGCCCGCCCTCCTCCTGTGCGCCCTGCCCTTCTACCTGGACGCCTTCTGGCTGCGCATCGGCCTGTTCTCCATGGCCGCGGCCATCGGCGCCGTCGGGCTGGGTCTGCTCAGCGGCACCGCGGGCCAGCTCTCCCTCGGCCACGCCTTCTTCCTCGCCGTCGGCGCCTACGGCTACGTGTGGCTGGCGGGCGAGCCCGGCCCGGGACTGCCGCCGGCCCTCGCCGCCGTCCTCGCCGTGCTGCTCGCCGGGGCCGCCGGCGGCCTGTTCAGCCCCGTCGCGGGCCGGGTCAAGGGCATCTACCTGGGCGTGGCCACCCTCGCCCTGGTCTTCCTCGGCCACCACGTCCTGCTCACCGCGGACTCCGTCACCGGCGGCTTCAACGGACGTTCGGTGCCGCCGCTGGAACTGGGCGGTTTCACCTTCGCCGAGACCGACCCGGAGCTGACGGTCCTGGGCGTGCCGTTCGGCGCCGAGGAACGGCTCTGGTACCTCGGCCTCGCCCTGTTCGCCCTCACCTGGTTCACCGCGCGCGGCGTGCTGCGCGGGCGCCCCGGCCGAGCCCTGGCCGCGCTGCGCGACAGCGAGACCGCGGCGTCCGTGATGGGCGTGCCCGTGGCGAGGTACCGCTCGGCGGCGTTCGTCGTCTCCTCGATGTACGCGGGCCTCGCCGGCGTCCTGCTCGCGCTCTCCTTCCGCCGCGTGGTGCCCGACTACTTCTCCCTCCTGCTCTCCGTCGACTACCTCGCCATGATCGTCATCGGCGGCCTCGGCTCCGTGGCCGGAGCCACCGCCGGAGCCGTCTTCGTCACCGCGCTGCCGCTGCTGATGACGCGCTACGCCGACCAGTTGCCGCTGGTGGCGACGCCGGGCTCGGGCGACGGCTCGATCGGCCCGACCGAGGCCTCCCGCTACCTGTACGGCGCCGCGATCGTCGTCATCCTGCTCTACGCCCCCGACGGCCTGCACGGACTGGCCCGCCGGATCCGCGCCCGCCTGCGCGGCCGCCCGTCCGCCACCGGCCTGCCCGGCAGCACACCCCCGTCCGCCACCACGGAAACCACCGCGACCACCGCACGAGCCAAGGAGCACACCCCGTGAACGTCACGCACCCAAGGCCCCGCACCACCCGGACCGCCGCCCTGGCCGCGGCACTGGCCGCCGTGCTGCTCGCGGGCACCGCCTGCAGCTCCAAGGCGGAGGGCGGGAGCAGCGACGACGCCGCCGACGGCGTCAAGGCCGGTCCCGGAGTCAGCGAGAAGGCCATCAAGCTGGGCGCGCTGACCGACCTCACCGGCCCCTACGCCACCCTCGGCAAGTCCATCGTGCAGGCCCAGCAGATGTGGGCCGACGAGACCAACGCGGCGGGCGGCATCTGCGGACGCAAGGTCGAGATCGTCGTGAAGGACCACGGCTACGACGTGCAGAAGGCGGTGACCGCCTATGCCGACATCTCCCCGGACGTCGTCGCCCTGCCCCAGGTCATCGGCTCACCGGTGGTCGCGGCACTGCTCGACGACATCGAGCGGGACGGCATGCTGACCTTCCCGCAGGCCTGGGCCGCCTCCCTGCTCGGCAAGGACGCCGTCCAGGTCCTCGGCACCACCTACGACCTCGACATGATCGCGGCCGTCGACTTCCTGACCCGCACCAAGAAGATCGCCAAGGGCGACACGATCGGCCACGTGTACTTCGAGGGCGACTACGGCGCCAACGCGCTGGAGGGCTCCGAGTGGGCCGCCGAGCAGGCCGGGATGAAGGTGGTCGGCCAGAAGATCAAGGCGACGGACACCGATCTGACCGCGCAGGTCTCCGCGCTGAGCAGCGCCGGGGTGAAGGCCGTCCTGATCAGCGCGGGCCCCGCCCAGACGGCGTCCCTCGCCGGGGTGGCCGCCGCCCGGGGCCTCAAGGTGCCGATCGTCTCCAGCGCTCCCGGATACTCCCCGCAGCTGATGAAGACGCCCGCGGCGCCGGCGCTGGAGGCGATGGTCCACGTCGTCAGCGCCGCGCCGGCGGTCAGCTCCGACCTGCCGGGCGTCAAGAAGATGGTCGCCTCCTACGGCAAGAAGTACCCCGGGGAGCCGGTCGACTCCGGCGTGCTCTCCGGGTACAACGCCGCCCAGCTGATCGGCGCCGACCTGAAGAAGGCCTGTGACGGCGGCAGTCTCACCCGGGAGGCCGTGGTGAAGGCGCACCGTTCGCAGAAGAACGCCGACACCGGCCTCGGCACCCCGCAGAACTTCACCTTCGTGACCGAGCCGGCCAGCCGGTCCACCTACGTGCTCAAGCCCGACGCCAAGGCGGTCGGCGGCCTGGTCGGCGTGGAGGACGCCCGCAAGGCGCCCGGGGTCGACGCGTACCTGGCCGCACGCGGCTGACCCAGGTGGGTGGCCGTCAACTCGCCTGCACCGCCGACGTTTTGGCGGCCACTTGCCCCACCCCCTGGTTCGCCTGACCATCAGGTCCCTAGGATGTACTCTCTGCCATGCCAGTCCAGTTGGCGCCCGTACGGAGCTGGGGGAACGATGCAAGCCGACAAGCAGCTGTCCACGGAGATCGACGCCAACGTGCCAACGGCCGCACGCATGTACGACTACTACCTGGGCGGCAAGGACAACTACGCGGCCGACCGGGCGGCGGTCGGTGAGCTCGACAAGGTCGTCCCCAGCACCCGTCGGCTGGCGCTGAACAACCGGCGCTTCCTGCAGCGGGTCGTCAGGACCCTCGCGGAGGACTACGGAATCCGCCAGTTCCTGGACCACGGATCCGGCCTGCCCACGCAGGACAACGTGCACCAGATCGCCCAGCGCGTCGCCCCCGAGTCCCGCGTCGTCTACGTCGACAACGACCCGATGGTGCTGGTCCACGGCCGCGCGCTGCTGGACCAGAACGACCGGACCGCCGTCATACACGCCGACATGCGCTCGACGGAGGAGATCTTCTCCCACCCGGACACCCAGCGCCTGATCGACTTCTCACAGCCGGTCGCCGTGCTGTTCAACTCGGTCTTCCACTGCATCCCGGACAGTGACACCGACGGCCCGATGGCGGTGGTCCGCCGTGTCACCGAGCGGCTCGCGCCCGGGAGTTACGCGGTGATGTGCCAGCTGGTCAGCGAGGACCCCGAAGTGCGGAAGTTCGTCACGGAGTTCATGGACCAGGCCACGCAGGGGCACTGGGGCCGGGTCCGCGAGCCGAAGGACGTCGAAGCCCTCTTCGAAGGCATGGAAATCCTGGAGCCGGGCCTGGTGGAGGTCTCCACCTGGCGTCCGGACACCGATGTGGCGCCCCGCCAGCTCACCGACGAGTGGATCGAGTTCGGCGGACTGGGCCGCATCCGCTAGCCGAGGACGCACGTGAGGGCCGCGCACGGGCGCGCGGCCCGCGTCCCCTGCCCCGTTGGCCACGTCGCGGGACAGCCGCCGCGTTGGCTACTTCGCGGGATAGCGCTGTGCCATCGTCCCGCGCAGCAGCTCGAGCGACTCGCGCGGGGTCAGCGCCTCGTCGGCCAGCCGGTCCAGCGCGACCCGGTACTCCTCGGTCTCGTCGCGGTCCTCGAGGAAGTTGGCGCTCCTGATGTGCTCCAGATACACCACGTCGGGCAGGTCGGTGCCGCCGAAGCGCAGATAGGTGACCGGGATCGCGGGCGCGGAGGCGTTCGTCACGTCCAGCGGCACGATCTGCAGCGTCACATGGGGCTTCGCCGCCATCTCGACGAGGTGCTCCAGCTGCTCACGCATGACCTCGCGGCTGCCCAGCACACGCAGCAGCACGGACTCGTCGATGATCGCCCACAACTGCGGCGCGTCGGCGCGAAGCAGCAGTTCCGCGCGGCGCATGCGCAGCTCGACCCGTCGCCGGACCTCGCTCGCGGGCGCGTTGGGCAGGCCCCGCTCGACCACGGCCTGGGTGTAGGCAGCCGTCTGGAGCAGTCCGGGGACGTACTGGATCTCGAAGGTCCGGATGGTGGCCGCGGCCTCCTGGAGGCCGACCAGACGGTCGAACCACTCGGGCATCAGGCGCTTGTCGTGCCGCTGCCACCAGCCCGGCTCACCCGCGCGCTGGAGCAGTTTGAGCAGGACCGAGGCCTCGTAGGCGTCGGTGCCGTACCGGTCCAGCAGCGCCCGGACGTCCTTCTCCGCAGGGGGCCTGCGGCCCTTGCCCGACTCGATCCGCGAGAGCTTCGCCGCGCTGAACCCCAGCTCGCGCGCCGCCTGGTCCTGGGAGAGGCCGGCGTCCTCGCGGAAGCCCGCCAGCTGGACGCCGACGAGCATCTTCAGCAGAGTGGGCGCCGGCTCGGCCCGGTCCAGATAGGGTTCGAGGCGGGAGATGCGAGGCGACGCGGCGGCGGACATCCTGACTCCCAGCAGACCGGCAGACTTGAGAAACCACACTATCGCATCCCGCCTGTGCCTACCGCATCCGCCCATGGAAATCGGGTAGTTGGCCTCCGGTTGGGTGCATGCTCCCCCGGTCGGCCGCCGGGGCGGAACCCCCGTCGGCAGCACTCCACGGCGACCGCCGCCCGCCTCAGAGCAGGTGGTCGAACTCGCCCTCCTTCGCCCCGGCCAGGAAAGCGGCCACCTCGGCGGGCGTGTAGACGAGCGCCGGGCCGTCCGGATCACGGGAGTTGCGCACCGCGATGCCGCCGTCCACCAAGGCGACCTCGACGCAGTTGCCTTCGGCGTTGCTGTGCCGACTCTTCTTCCAGCGGGCCTCCAACGAACTGGCCCGCACTCCGTTGCGTACTGGTGGCACCGCGGTCTCCTCGCCGTTCGGGGAAGCGGACCGGGGCCCGTCGGTCCCGGCGCGCTCCCATCCGATTCTTTTCGCGCAATTTCCCGTGCAATTGCACGCGAGCGCTGTCAGCGTGGATAATAGCCGTGGCGTCAACCCCTCGGTCGGCGCCCCGTTCTGACGTTGCATCAGGGAGATGCCGTGTCGTCACCTGCGCATTTAAGGCTCCGGTCACCCGGCGAACCAGTGTCGGAGGCAGGCGTGGCGGGCCGGTTCGGTGTGCTCCCGCACGCGGCGCGACCGGCCGTCGGCCGCAGCCCATGGCCGTCGGCCGCTCCGGACGTGAGGTCAGCCGTGGCGGAGGGGCGTCCGGATGCCGCGATGCTGCGGATCGCGTGCAGCGCGGAGGGTTTCGCCCGGGCCCGGGTCTTCACCCGGGAGACGCTGAGCGGCTGGTCCCTGGACCGGCAGGCCGACGACGCCGTCCTCGTGATCACGGAGCTCGCCTCCAACGCCGTGGCCCACGCGGTGCCGTCCGCCGCGGCCGGTGCGCCGGAGGTCAGGCTGGGCCTCGCCCTGCGCCCCGGTCACCTGATGCTGACCGTCTCCGACCCCGGGGACAACGAACCCGTACGCACCCCGTCCGACGGCTCCGCACTGCGGGAGCACGGGCGCGGCCTGTGCATCGTCGACGCACTCGCCGACGACTGGGGCTGGACCCCGAGACCACCGGCGGGCAAGACCGTCTGGGCCGCGTTGACGACCCGCCCCCTCACCTGACCCGACTGCCGCGGAGGGCCCCACACCATGCGCAGCGCTCCGACACCCGAGCCGAGCACCCGGCGCACCGATCGTCAGACGCAGCCGCCCGGCCCGCCCAGGGCCGCCGCCCCCCTCGCGGGGCTGGACGGAGTGCCCTGGAGCGACATCCAGGACTCCAGCGGTTCGGCCGCGGCCATTCCGCGCCTGCTGCGCAAGGTCGCGGGGGGTGACCCGGAGACCGCCCGAGCCGCCCTCGTCGATCTGCGGAAACGCATCTGCCAGTACGGCTTCGTCGTCGAGCAGGCGACCGCGGCGACCGTTCCCTTCCTCTGGGAGCTCGCCCAGCGGCCCCAGGTGAACTGCCGGGCCCAGATCATCCAGCTGCTGAAGAACATCGCCGACGCACGGCAGTGGGAGACCACCGCCACCGTCTATCCCAAGCTGCTCAACCACCGGGAGAACCCGGTCGCATGGGAGCGCGCGGCGCGGCAGGCCGTCCGCGCCCGGCGGAGCGAACTGCAGCGGCTGCTCGCCGACGACGACAGCGAGATCACCAGGGCCACCACCGAACTCGCCCGCACGCTCGGAGACTGAGGCCCGCGCCCTCCACGGGGGAGAAGGCGCGGGCCTCCCTCCGGCACGCGACGCCACGGTGTGCCGGCGTACCGACCAGCGGGACGAGGTGGCGTACTCCTTGCCGACGGGGTAGGAAAGCGCGCGGAAGAAAGCGCTTGCCCCCCAGTCGCCAGGAGGACCACGCCGATGGCGTCGCCGCCCGAAAAGCCGCTCGACCACCGCTACCGGGGCGAACACCCGATACGCACCCTCGTCTACCTCTTCCGCGCCGACCGCCACCGGCTGGCCGGAGCGGTCGCGGTCTTCACCGTCAAGCACAGCCCGGTCTGGCTGCTGCCGCTCATCACCGCGTCCATCATCGACACCGTCGTCCAGCACGGCCCGATCGGCGACCTGTGGACGAGCACCGGGATCATCATGTTCATCCTGGTCGTCAACTACCCGCTGCACCTGCTGTACGTCCGCCTCCTGTACGGCAGCGTGCGCCGCATGGGCACCGCCCTGCGCTCCGCGCTCTGCACCCGCATGCAGCAGCTCTCCATCGGCTACCACTCGCGCGTCAGCGCCGGCGTGCTTCAGGCCAAGGTCGTACGGGACGTGGAGACGGTCGAGCAGATGGTCCAGCAGACCGCCGAGACGGGACTCGGCGCGTTCACCGTCCTCGCCGGCGGTCTCGTCATCATCGCGGTCCGCACACCCGAGTTCCTGCCGGTCTTCCTGGTCGTCGTCCCCGCCGCCTCCCTCCTGGTGGCCCGGCTCCGGGCCCGGCTGCGCACCCACAACGAACACTTCCGCCACGAGGTCGAGACCCTCTCCTCCCGGGTCACGGAGATGACCCGGCTCATCCCGGTCACCCGCGCCCACGGCCTGGAGGGCAAGGCGCTGCGCCGCATGGACGGCACCCTGGAGCGCCTGCTCACCTCCGGGATGCGCCTGGACCTGGTCAACGGCCGCTTCGGCTCGCTGTCCTGGGTCGTGCTCAACGTGGTCGGTGTCCTGGTGCTCGCGGGGGCGGCGCTGATCTCGTACCACGACGTCTGGGGCGTCACCGCAGGCGACGTCGTGATGCTCAGCGCCTTCCTGACCACCCTCACCAACTCCACGACAACGTTGGCGGGACTGGCCCCGGTCATCACCAAGGGCCTGGAGTCCGTCCGTTCGGTCGGCGAGGTGCTCCAGGCCCCCGAACTGGAGGACAACGAGGGCAGGACGGAACTCACCTCGCTGCGCGGCGCCGTCACCTTCGAGGGCGTCGGGCACACCTTCGAGAACGACGGGCGGCCGGCCGTGAGCGACTTCTCGCTCGCGGTCGAACCCGGCGAGACGATCGCGCTGGTGGGCGCCTCCGGCGCCGGCAAGTCCACCGTGCTCAACCTCGTCATCGGCTTCCTGCGGCCCACGTCCGGCCGGCTGCTGCTCGACGGAGCCGACATGAACACCCTCGACCTGCGTACGTACCGTCGCTTCGTCTCGGTGGTGCCGCAGGAGTCGATCCTCTTCGACGGCACCGTCCGGGAGAACGTCGCCTACGGCATGGACGACGCCGACGAGGAGGCGGTGCGCGGTGCGCTGCGCGACGCCAACGCGCTGGAGTTCGTCGACCGGCTGCCACAGGGCCTCGACACCCTCGTCGGGGAGCACGGCGCACGGTTGTCCGGAGGCCAGCGCCAGCGACTGGCCATCGCCCGCGCCCTGATCCGGGACCCCAGGGTGCTCATCCTGGACGAGGCCACCTCGGCGCTGGACACCCGCTCGGAAGCCCTCGTCCAGCAGGCACTGGCCCGGCTGCTGCGCGGTCGGACGACCTTCGTCGTCGCACACCGGCTGTCCACCGTCCGGGGAGCGGACCGGATCGTGGTCATGGGGGAGGGGCGGATCCTGGAGACCGGCACCCACGAGGAGCTGCTGGGCAGGGGAGGGGCGTACACGGCACTGCACAGCGGACAGGTCGCCTGACCGCGGCGGCCACGTCACCCAGTCGCACTCGAAGTCATTCCGTCCCTTTTCGGTCTAACAGCTGCCTCAATTCGGCAAAGATCGGACAGGAAACGACTGATTTTCGTCAATTGCGTGTGGCGGCTCGCACGGTGTGAATGTTTCGTCCGGGTTCGGGCATACGGAGCGCAAATCGAGAGAGGGGCGATTCGTGCTCGAACCCGACCCGAAAGTCGTCAGAACGTTGCTGACCCGATACGCGTCACTGCGGATCGCTCAGGCGGAGAGGGAGAGCCCGGCGACGGCGCGCGAGCTGGCGGACGTCAGCTACACGCTCTGCGTGATGATGGCGACGACCGGCATCCACGACGCGGTGGCCAAGGCCGACGCGCTGCTGCTCGCCAAGGGCCGGACGGCGGACGCGGCCCGTGCAGCGGAGCCGGACGGGGAGAGCGGCCTGTCGCTGGCCGTGTGAGACCGCCGTACCCTGGGGCCCGTCTTGGGGGTCAGGCCGTGAGGACCGGGCTGATCCGCAAGACGGGCCCTGCGCACGCGGTGCCGCGGCGGCTGACCTGCCGTGGGACGCGGCGCGGTTCGACCGGCTGCGGGCCACCGTGACGGTGCTCGTGACCGTCCGGCCGGATTCTCCCCGACCGGCGCCTGAGCGGCCGTCACCTTCGGACGAATGCGCACCGCCGGGTGGACGGACGCCTAGACTGCTCAGTCGCGCCTCCGTGCGGGGGCGGACGACACGAAAGGCACGTTGACGGGTGTTCCAGGATTCCCCCATCTACGACCGACTCGTCGCCGAACGCGGTGACGTTCCCGAGCAGGTGCGACGGGACGCCGAGCGCGTGAGCAGGGAGCTGGAGGTTGTCATGCGCCCGTTGGGCGGACCCGGCTATCTGCCCGGCGCCCAACGGCAGCCGTCCCCGGGCGCCGGCTGGCAGCGCACCGCCCTGCTGCCCGGCCCCCGCCAGCACTGACGGGCGGCCGCGCGCCGGGGGGCCTCACCCGACGGCGGCCGTGCCCGGACCGCCCGCGTCCACCGGCTCCCCGGAAGCGGGACGGGCCAGCCACTCGGCGATGGTGCGGGCGATCGGCTGACCCGTGTCCACCTCGACGAAGCCGAACTGCCCCGACTGGTTGCACTCCAGGAACCACCAGGTGCCGTCGCCGTCCTCGGCGAAGTCGAAGGCGCCGTAGGCGAGGTGCGCAGCGCGGAGGTAGGCGCGGACGGACTCGGCGACGCGCGGCGGCACCTCGGCCGGCCGCCACGGCTCGGGGGACGCCGTGAAACGGACGTCGACCTCCTCCGGGTCCGGGCACGCGAGGGTCGTCTTCCGCGCGGCCAGCAACTCCTCGCCGACGGCGGTGACACGGATGTCGGCGCGCTTGGCGACCCGGCGTTGCAGCAGCGTCGGGCCGTGGGCGACGGCGGAGAAGTCGGCCTCGGGCGGAACCCTGCTGGTCGGCACCGCCAGCGGCGGGTCCTGCGGGTGCGCGCCCGAGACGGGCTTGACGACCAGGTCCGGGTAGCGCGCGGCGAACTCGCGCGCGGCCCGGGGGAACGTCGTGATGAGGGTCGCCGGCACCGGCAGCCCGCACCGCTGGGCCAGGCGCAGCTGCCAGGGTTTGTACCGGGCCCGGTGCGCGGCGTCGGGCTCGTTCATCCAGCGTGCCCCGCAGTCGCGGAGCATGCCGTACAGCGCCTGCCCGGACTCCTCGGTCAGCCACGCGGAGGGCTCCGCGGCGCGTGCGGCCGCCTCGCCCGGCCTGCGCACCCAGACGGACCGGATCCCTCCGATGCTCACCAGGCGGCCCCCCGAGGACAGATGGCCCCGGAAGGAGCCGTGCACGAACTCACCGGAGAGGGCGGCGGAACCGGTCAGATCGGCGGGGTCCAGGCGGACCACCGGTACTCCCGACGCGTTGAGGTGCACGACCACCATGTCCGCGGTGACGTCCTCTTCACAGGTCAGGATCAGTACGGTCATTGTCGACGGCCCGTGTTCAGTCGTCGAAGTGAGTCTTCGAGCCCGCGGTGGACGTCGTGGTGCCCAGCTCTCTCAGCAGCGCGTGGTCACCGGCGGCCACCCGCCCGTCCAGGAGCACGTTCAACTGCAGCCCGGAGTCGTAGACGTAGGGAGTGGTGGCCTCCAACTCCACTGCGGGCCGTGCGTAGTTGAGCGCGAACGGTTGCATCGTCTCTCCCTAGTCGGTGCTGCGCCGATCAGATGACGGCTCGTTTGCGCCGTCGCCTGGTCCGCCGACTTCCTTCGGCTTCCAGAGACTTATACGAATCGAACGGGTGAATGGTTTCCTTACGCAGCGTAGTCACGGCGCGGACCGGCGTCCCGCCGCCGGCTCTCGGCTTCCCGCCGCCCGCCGAGAGGGCCGCGCGCGGAGCGCAGCGCGAGGAGCAGCACACCGACGTCGTCCAGGTAGACCGGGTCGGGCACGAGGTCCGCCGGCAGCACCAAGTAGAGGACGGCCCCCCAGAAGACCCACCGCGGACCGGTGGGCAGCCCGGCCCGCCTGAGATCCCGTCGGGTGCGGACCAGCCGTACCAGAACGGCCACCGCCGCCGCCAGGACGGCCACCGCGAGCGTCACCGCCGCGATGATCACCACTGTGGTCGTGTCCACCCCGCCCCCTCCTCATGCTGTGCGGCACGCGCCTTGCCTTGCGGATGCCCGTTCCGGGCTGCGGCAAGTCCCCGGGAACCGGTCTCTCATCCCTGTGGCCCACTCCGGTGGCAGGCCGCGGTGGACGTGCTTAGTAATGGTCAGCACACAGCGCGTGTCGCATGTCGGGGACGCAGGGCGGCCGCACCCCCACCACACGGAGAGATCATGACCACCGGCTCTTCATCACCCCGTTCGCCCGAGTACGCCATATCCGCCGTGGACCTGCCCACCGGGGAGACGACCACGGCCACCGGCACGCACCCGGTGCGTCCGCCGGGCACGCGACCCGACGCGGCACCGGCCGCGCACGCCTCGGTCGCCCGCTCGCCCGCCCCCGAGGAACCGGCCCACCGGGAGCCCGACTTCGCTCCTCACGAGCCCGTCCCGCAGCCCCCTCCCCGATACCCCGCGCGCGAGGAAGCCGTCGATCCCTTCGAGGAGTCCTTCACCGAGGACACGTTCGCGGAAGACTTCTTCGCCGACGACGATCGCTTGCCCCCGGAGCCCTTCGACCAGGACCCCGCCGCCCACGACGGGGCGGTGCGCGAGTACGGCGACCCCGTCGGCGACCTGGTGCGCGCCGCCGTGGCCGACCGGCCGCTGGAGGAGGTCGTCGACCTCATCACGATGCTGGAGGGGTCCCCCCAGTACGCGCAGGCCACGATCGACGCGCTCCGCGCGGTCGGCGTGAACCGTTCCGTGGAGGACGTCACCCGGCTGGTCGGCCTGCTGACGCGGCCCCCGCGCAACTCGGACAGCGCGGACGAGGCGATCCGGGCAGCGGCGGAGTGCCGCTCGGTGGAGGACGTGACCCGGCTGATGGAACTGCTGCACCGCACCCCCCTGGAACCGCACTGCGGCCAGGAGGCCGTACGGGCCGCCGCCACCGGCCGGCCCGTCGAGGAACTGGTGCAGCTGATCGGCCGCCTGGCCGAGGACGGACGGGTACGCCCCGACCGTCCCGACGCGCGGCACCTGCGGGCGGCCCTGGACGGCAACGGCGAGGACGAGGCACCGGAGCAGGCCGCCCGTCCGGCCGGACTGGCCGGTGTGTTCGCGGCGGGCGACCGCCGGGGACGCGAAGGCCGCCGCACCGCCCGCCCGGCCCGCCGGGGACGCGGCCGTGAGGAGGCACACGCCTCACGCGAGCGCGACCACGAGGGGAAGCGCGCACAGCGGGACCGTACCGCTCGCCGGTCCGCCCGGGGCCCCGCCTGGCCCGTGTGGATCACCGTCGCCGTTCTCGCCGGGTGCGGCGTGGCCTACTTCCCGCTGCACCAGAACGACGCCTCGGCGCGCGCCTACGGAGTCGCCCTCGGCCTGTCCGCGCTGTGCCTGCTGCTGGCGCTGCTGCTGACCGTGCGGCCCGCCGTACCGCTGCTCGCCGCGGCGGTCGTCGCACCGGCGGCGCTGGCCGCGGCCAAGCTCTACGGCAGCGTCACTCCCTCGTCGCGGGTGTCCCGGGCCGTGGACCTCACCCTGGCCCCCACCTGGATCGCCGTCGCGGTCGCCGTACTGGCGTCCCTGGTCGCGCTGACCGCCCTGTGCGTACGGGTGGCCTCGCAGGCGCCCGCCAGGCGCTGGTCGGCCGGCCCGATGCCCCGGGCGAGCCGCGTCGCGGACTGACCGGGCGGTCGCATCCACCGCGCGACGACCGCGGGTCCACCCCGGACACGGCCCGTGGTCCGCGCCGGCGTCCCCGGCGCGGACCACGGGCCGTGCGCTCACGCGCCCAGCATGCCGGCGGGGTGCTCGTGCTCCAGCAGGGCGGTGAGCACCCGGTGCGGAGTGAGCGGGAGTTCCCGGAAGCGGATGCCGGTGGCGTGGTGGACGGCGTTGCCGACGGCCGCCGCCGAGCCGACGATGCCGATCTCACCGATCCCCTTGCTGCCCATCGGGTTGAGGTGGGCGTCCTCCTCGTCGACCCAGTGGGCCTCCACGTCCGCCACGTCGGCGTGCGCGGGCACGTGGTAGGAGGCCAGGTCGGACTCGGTGAAGTCGCCGAACGCCGGGTCCACCGTGCTGTCCTCGGTCAGCGCCATGCCCAGCCCCATCGTCATGCCGCCGACGAACTGGGAGCGCGCGGTACGGGCGTTGAGGATGCGCCCCGCCGCGAACACGCCCAGCAGCCGCGTCACCCTCACCTCACCGGTGACCGTGTCCACGGTGACCTCGGCGAAGTGCGCGCCGAACGCGTGCCGCGCGAAGGGACTCTCGGCGTCCGCGGTCCCGGAGGTGTCCGCGTCGGCGACGATGCCCTCACCGGGCAGCGGCCCCGAGTGCTCGGCCAGCCGGCCGCCGAGCCGGACGCACGCCTCGTGCACGGCCCACCCCCAGGAAGCGGTACCGGAGGAGCCGCCCGCCATCGGCGCGAACCCGATCCCGCTGTCGGCGACTTCGATGCGGACCCGGTCCAGGGGGACGCCGAGGACGTCGGCCGCGATCTGCGCGCAGACCGTCCGGGCGCCCGTCCCGATGTCGGTGGCGTTGACCCGTACCAGGAAATCCCCGTCGGGCAGGGCCCGCGCCGAGGCGGCGCACGGCGACACCAGGACCGGATACGTGGCGGCGGCCACCCCGCTGCCGATGAGCAGGGGACCCGCACGGCGGGACCCCGGGCGCGGATCGCGGTCCGCCCAGCCGAAACGGCGGGCGCCCTCGCGCAGGCACTCCACCAGGCTCCGGCTGCTGAAGGGCTTGCCGCTGTCCGGCTCGGTCTCCGGCTCGTTGCGGATCCGCAACTCCACCGGGTCGATGCCGAGGGCGGTGGCCAGTTCGTCCATCGCGGACTCGAGCGCGTACATGCCGGGGCACTCGCCGGGGGCG
The DNA here is from genome assembly GCF_046628145.1 of Streptomyces mutabilis. Classification (NCBI taxonomy): domain Bacteria; kingdom Bacillati; phylum Actinomycetota; class Actinomycetes; order Kitasatosporales; family Streptomycetaceae; genus Streptomyces; species Streptomyces mutabilis. The sequence goes on from NZ_CP176874.1 coordinate 7,196,443, forward strand.
CGCATCCAGGACGGTGTGGGCACGTCCAGCGGCGCGACGCGGTGCGAGGTGCGCAGGGCGCCGGCGGCGTACATGACGCGGGCGGGCACGGCCGCCTGTTCCACGAACTCCTTGACCCGGGAGGTGTGCGTCGTCACCTCGTGCACGAGGGAGGTGATCCGTCCGCCCGCGTCGGCGCCGAGCCGCAGCCGGTGCAGGGTCGGCGCGCGGTGGCCGACGACCGCGGGCAGGTAGCGGCGCGGCAGCGCCACGGTGACCGGCCTGCCGGTGACCCGCGCCGCCAGTGCCGCCAGCACCACGTCGGCGCGGGGCGTGCCCTTGGACCCGAAACCGCCGCCCACGTGCTCGGCGAGGACCGTGATCCGGTCCTCGGGCAGCTCGAACATCCTGGCCAGCTCCGTGCGCACGGCGGTGGTGCCCTGGCTGGACGAGTGCACCGTCAGCCGGTCGCCGTCCCACCGCGCCGTGCTGGTGTGCGGCTCCATGGGGTGGTTGTGCAGGGGCGGCACCCGGTACTCGACGTCCAGCCGGGTCGCCGAGGACGCGAAGGCGGCGTCCGGGTCGCCGTGTTCGGTGACGGCCGGGAAACCGCCGTTGGCCGAATCCGGGACGTACGCCTCCGGATGGTCGGCGGTGAGCGTCACGTCGTGGTCCTCCGCCTCGTACGTGACCCGCACGGCCGCGGCGCCGGCCCGCGCCGCCTCCAGCGTCTCGCCGACCACCAGGCCCACGAACCAGCCCCGGTGCGGGACGTGCGGGCTCTGCAGCACGGCCAGCGTGGGGTCCTCCGGATCGGCGAGCCGGGGCGCGTTCTCGTGCGTGAGCACCGCGAGCACGCCGGGCAGGGCGAGCGCGGGCGCCGGGTCGACGCCGGTCACCCGGCCCCGCGCGACGGCCGCCGGCACGGGCCAGGCCTGCGCACGGCCGACGGCGTCGTACTCGGCGGCGTACCGGGCGGTGCCGGTGACCTTCTCCCGCCCCTCCCGGCGCTCGACCGGAGCGCCCAGGACGGTTTCGGTGCCGGTCATGGAGTCCTCCTCGTGGACGCCGGGTTCAGGTCGTGGCAGGCGGGGCGAGCCGGCCCAGTACGTCCAGGGCCAGCCTGCGGGCCAGCGGCACCTTGTAGGCGTTGTCCCGCAGCGGTTCGGCGGCGGCCAGCTCCAGGTCGACGGCGTGCTCGAACGCCGCCGTGGTGGGCGCCGCGCCCACCAGCGCGTCCTCGGCCCGCCGCGCCCGCCAGGGCCGGTGCGCCAGCGCCCCGAAGGCGATCCCGGCGCGGTCCACCACCCCGTCCTTCATGCGCAGGACGACGGCGACGGAGGCCAGGGCGAAGGCGTACGACGCCCGGTCGCGGGCCTTGCGGTACGCCGAGGGCAGCCCGGCGGTGGCGGCCGGCAGGACCACCCCGGTGATCAGTTCACCGGGGTGGATCTCCGTGTCCCGCTCCGGGTGCATGCCGGGCAGGCGGTGGAAGTCGGCGGCGGGCACGCTCCGGGCGCCCTCGGGGCCGTGCAGTTCCACGCGCGCGTCGAGGGCGGCGAGCGCCACCGCCATGTCCGAGGGGTGGGTGGCGACGCACTGCTCGGAGTGGCCGAGCACCGCGTGGTCGCGGTGCACGCCCTGAAGGGCGCCGCAACCCGTACCGGGCTCCCGCTTGTTGCAGGGCTTGGAGAGGTCCTGGAAGTACGGGCAGCGGGTGCGTTGCAGCAGGTTGCCGCCGGTGGTGGCGGCGTTGCGCAACTGGCCCGAGGCACCCGCCAGCAGGGCCTGGGAGAGCGCGGGGTAGCGGTCGCGGACGGCGGGGTGGGCCGCAAGGTCGCTGTTGCGGACCGTCGCGCCCACCCGCAGCGAACCGTCGGGCAGCTCCTCCACCGCGTCCAGCGGCAGCCGGGTGACGTCGACGAGCGCGGCGGGCGTCTCCACGCCCAGCTTCATCAGGTCGACGAGGTTGGTGCCGCCGCCGAGGTAGCGGGCGCCGGGGTGGGCGGCGAACGCGTCGGTGGCCTCCTCGACACTGCCGGCCCGTACGTAGGCGAAGGGCTTCACGGGATCACGTCCTCGACCGCGTCGGCGATGCGCGGATACGCCCCGCACCGGCAGATGTTGCCGCTGAGCCGCTCCCGGATCTCCTCGCGGCCCAGCGGGACCGGTTCGCCGGAGGGGGTCCGCGGGTCGGTGACGTGGGACGGGTGCCCGGCCGCCGCCTCGGCGAGCGCACCGATCGCGGAGCAGATCTGGCCCGGGGTGCAGTACCCGCACTGGAAGGCGTCGCGCTCCAGGAACGCCCGCTGCACCGGGTGCAGTTCCTCACCGTCCCCGGCGAGACCCTCGACGGTGGTGATCTCGCAGCCGTCCAGGGCGACGGCGAACAGCAGGCAGCTGTTGGCGCGCCGCCCGTCCACCAGGACCGTGCAGGCGCCGCACTGCCCGTGGTCGCAGCCCTTCTTGGCGCCCGCGAGGCCGAGGTCCTCCCGCAGGAGGTCCAGCAGTACGCGGCGGTGGTCGACGGTGAGGGTGTGCGGTTTGCCGTTGACACGGAGCGTTGTGTCGGACCGGGACGTCGGGGGCGGAGAGGCGGGGGCGGTGCCCTCGTGCTGGCTGTCCATGGCGTCGGTGACCTTCCGGGACGGGCCGTGCGGCTGTGCGGTCCGCGTATCCACCTCGCGCCGCCTGACACGTGAGGGTGCCCTCAGTCCACGGCGGCCCGCGCACCGGCCCGGCGGGGAAGTCCGCGCCACCACCTGTCGGGAAAGACGAGGAGAACGGTGGCGGGAGGCCGGGCGGAGACGGCCGCCGGCCGGGCGCAGGACGCGCCCGGGGCCGGCACTCCGGGGCGTCAGTCCCCGGGGGCGCCCGAGGCGCCCCTCTCGGTGTCCCGGCCGGGCGCGGGACGCGGTGTCCGGCCGGCGCCCCGCAGCCGCTCCAGCGTGCGGGTCAGCCCCCGGAACGGGGACGCCGACGACTCGGACGGCGCCGGCCCGGCCGGGGCCGCGCCGGCGGACTCCCGGTAGGCGGCCAGGGCCTCGGCCGCGCTCTCGGCCGCCTCCCGGTAGAGGTCCCGGGACTGCGTCATGGCCTCCAGCGCCTCGGCGTACATGGCCACCAGCTTGCGCTCGCGCTCCAGTTCCTCGGCCAGCGTCAGCAGCCGCCAGTCCTCCCGCAGCGCGGTGAGGGCCTCCTCCGCGTCCGCCGTCAGCGGCCGTGCCAGCGCGGCGAACGACGTCACCGCGGCGATCAGGCCGGCCGGCTCGGAGCCGTCCAGGAAGACGGTGCGCACGGAGAAGTCCCGGGCTTCGTAGCCGTCCGGGGCCGGCGTGCCGGGCAGCACCACGGCACCGCCGCGCGGCACCTGGACGCCGAAGTCCTCCAGCGCCCAGTTCACCACCCGCAGCTGCTGCGGCGCGGCGCGGTGCTCGACCACGCGGTGCCGCAGCCCGGGCGGCAGCCGGTCCGCCAGCGGCACCCGGCCCCGGTGGTCCGGGGTCATCGCCTCGTGCACGACGACGTGGATGTTCCACGGACTGCGCCCGGCCTCCTTCAGCAGTCGGCGTACGGCCTTGTCGTCGTCCGGCAGGGTGTTGATGCCCCGCAGCCGCAGCCCCGTGGCGATGTCCCGGTCCCAGGTGACGTCCGGGTCGTCGGGCCAGAACACGGTGGCGGGGGAGGGCCAGGCGGTGTCCCAGGCCTCCTCGGCCTCCGCCAGCAGCGTCCACTCCTGCCCGCCGGCCGACGCGGGCGCCAGCGTCAGCCTGGCCCGCACGGTGACGGCACCCGGAGCCTTCCAGCGAGCCTCGAGGACCCGGACACCGGCGGTCCCCTCCGGCCGCTCGTCGGGCAGCTCCAGGAAGTCGTCGACGACGTGGCCGTCCTTCAGCCGCTGGAGGTGGTCCCGGACGGTGTCCAGCGCCGCGGATCCGACGTGGCGCCCGCGGGCGGACCACAGCGTGGGGGGAGTCGAGGGGCGGGCGGCGGAAGAGGTCGGCATGAGTCCATCGGGAAGCAGGAGTACGGACATGGACAAGTATCGGCGCCGCAGGTCAGCGAAGAGCACCCGGGGTCCGCCGACCGGGCGGGGCGCGGGGCGGTGCGCGGTGCCGTCGGCGGGGTCCCGGGTGAGCCGTGGGCGAGGGTGGGCAGGAGCACGACGACCGACCGTACGGCACGACAAGGAGCTACCTGATGAACCTGGACCTCGGCGGGCGGACCGCACTGGTGACGGGCTCCTCGCAGGGCATCGGAGCGGCGATCGCCGCCGGTCTGGCCAGGGCCGGCGCCACGGTGGGCGTCAACGGACGCGACGCCGGCCGCCTGCGGGAGAGCGTCGGGAAACTGCGGGCCGAGGTGCCGGACGGCACGTTCGTGCCGGTGGCGGCCGATCTCGGCACCGAGGAGGGCGCCGAGCGGGCCCTGGAAGTGCTGCCCGACGTCGACATCCTCGTGAACAACCTCGGCGTCTTCGGCGCCGCGCCCGCGCTGGAGATCAGCGACGACGAGTGGCGCCGCTACTTCGAGATCAACGTCCTCGCGGGCGTCAGGCTGACGCGCGCCCATCTCCCCCGGATGAGGGAACGGGGCTGGGGCCGGGTGCTGTACATCGCGAGTGACTCGGCCGTGGTGATCCCGGCCGAGATGATCCACTACGGGGTCTCCAAGACGGCACTGCTCGCGGTGAGCCGCGGCTTCGCCAAGGAGGCGGCCGGCAGCGGCGTCACGGTGAACTCCGTCATCGCCGGACCGACCCACACCGAGGGCGTCGAGGACTTCGTGTACCAACTGGTCGACCGCGACCTCCCCTGGGACGAGGCACAGCGCGCCTTCATGCGCGAGCACCGCCCGCAGTCGCTGCTCCAGCGGCTGATCGAGCCGGAGGAGATCGCCAACCTGGTGGTGTACCTGAGCTCGCCCCAGGCGTCCGCCACCACGGGAGCGGCCGTGCGCGTCGACGGCGGATACGTCGACTCGATCCTGCCGTAGGGGACGAGCACGAGGGACGTTCCCCGCGCCCGTCGCCTTCCGGTCCGTCAGTCGCCCGGAGCCGCGCGCCGCCGGTCGGCCTCGTCCCAGGCACGTGTGTCGCGCGGCTCGACGTAGGGCTCCGCGTCCGGCGGATGTCCGCCGTCGATCACCCGCTGCCGGGCCAGCTCGGCGTCGAACTCCAGGCCGAAGAGAATGGCCAGGTTCGTCACCCACAGCCACACCAGGAAGATGATGACGCCGGCCAGCGTGCCGTACGTCTTGTTGTACGAGCCGAAGTTCGCCACGTAGAAGGCGAAGCCCACGGACGCGAGCAGCCACACCAGCAGGGCGAGCACGCTGCCCGGCGAGATCCACTTGAAGCCCCTGACCCGGGCGTTCGGGGTGGCCCAGTACAGGATCGCGATCATCAAGGTGACGAGCACCACCAGCACCGGCCACTTGGCGATCGACCACACGGTCATCGCGGTGTCGCCGAGACCGAGCGCGGTGCCCGCCTGCTGGGCCAGGCTGCCGGTGAAGACGACGATGAGCGCGCTGATCACGGCGAGCAGCAGCAGCACCACGGTCAGCGCCACCCGCAGCGGCAGCACCTTCCACACCGGGCGCCCCTCGGGCACGTCGTAGACCGCGTTCGCCGCGCGGATGAACGCTGCCACGTAGCCGGACGCCGACCAGACGGCACCCACCAGGCCGACCACCGCCAGCACGGAACCCAGACCGGCCTTGGCCTGCAACTGCTCCACCGCGTTGGTGATGACGTCCCGCGCGGCACCGGGCGCGAGCTTCTGGATGTTGTCGAGGACCTCCTGGGTGGCTGACTGCCCGGCGATCCCGAGCAGGGAGACCAGCACCAGCAGGGCCGGGAAGAGCGAAAGGATCCCGTAGTAGGTCAGGGCGGCGGCGCGGTCGGTCAGCTCGTCGTCCTTGAACTCGGAGAGCACGCGCCGCAGCAGCGCGGACCACGAACGCTTCGGCAACTCGGTGGGGGAATCGGGCGCGGCGCGCTCGGTGGCGGCGTCCGGACCGTAGTCCTCGGACTCCGTCCGGTCCGGCGCGCGGTCAGCCGTGTCGTCCTTGGAGTGTTTCCCGCGGTGGGGAAGGTGCGGTCGGTCCATGGCCCCCGGGTAGCCCGCCGCGGCGCACCCAAGCCACCCGTGCGCGGGACACGCGCCCGGTGTGCGGACACCACCCGAAGCGGTCCCGGTTCACCCGTGGTCCGGCAGGGCGCGCCGTCCCCACACTGGTCGGCGCGGGCAGGCCCGCCCACCATCCGCACCGGGGCGGGCCTGCCCGCGCCGCTCCCGCCGGCCGGGCCCTCGTACGGCCGAAATACCGCAGTATGCCGCACCGCGCGCACGTTCCTCTGGAAAATGCCAAAGCGCTCACCGGATGCGTGCACTTTCCGTAGTCTCGGCGTCACGTTCGCGGTACAGCCGTGCAGGGGAGGGGATCCGGCGTGCCCGGAATCGACGAGAGTCTGGTGGAAGCCATGCGGTTGCCCGGTGCGCGGGGCGCGTCGCTGGTCGACTGGATCAGCGGGCTCGCACTGGGTGCCGTCGGCGACGCACCGGCCGGTGACTGGGAGGCGACCGCGGCGGAGACCGCCGAACTCGCCCGGCACGTCGCGGAGAACGGTTCGCTCGGCGCCGGCGGCACCGCGCCGTCGGACAAGGAACCGGCGGTCGAGGACCTGATCGCCACCACCGCCGACGCCTACCATCTGCTCCGGTTCGTCAGCACCCCCTTCGACAGCACCGTCTTCCTCCACCTGTGGCTGGACCGGAACGACGGAAACCTCGCCCTGGCCCGCATCCGGCTGGCCGAGATGGCGGATCGCCTGGTGCTCGGGTGACGAGGGTGACGACCACGTGGACCACGCACGAGACGACGTCGGCGGCGCTCGGCACGCTCGCGGCCGAGGGTGCGACCGGGGCCCTGTCGGGAGACCGGGGCATCGTCTACCTTTCGGCGGGCCGTGTCGTGCACGTGGAGTCCGCCTTCACCCCGGACCTCGGGGCACTGCTCACCCGCAGCGGCGCCGTCCCGCCGGACGGCTGGTGGGACGCGGTCGGCCGGGGCGGGACGCAGCACCGGGTCGGACACCGGCTGGTGGACAGCGGCAGGCTCGCCGCCGGTGCGCTGGAGGTCTGCCACCTGGGCGCGCTGTTCGACGCCGCGTACTTCGTCCTCGCCCACGACACGCGCGCACACCGCTTCCGGCCCGGCGCATCGCACTGGCTGGGCGCGGTCCGGTCCGTGCCGGTGGACGTCGTGGTCCGCGAGACCGGACGCCGACGCGCCCTGCTGGACCGGATCTGGCCGGACCCCGCCATCGACACCGCCCCCCTCACCCGGGTGCCCGATGCCCGGGCCGCCGGTCTGCCGGTGCGGCGCGGCCGGACCCTGACGCAGGTCGACGGCGTCCGCACCGCCGCCGAGATCGCCTCGGCGCTCGCCTGCCGCACGTACCACACCCTCGTCGAACTGCGCCGCCTGGCCGCCGCCGGCCTCGTCGCCCCCGCGCCGCCCGCACCCGCACCGCCCGCCCCGGCAGCCGACCCGGCCGGGATCGTGTGGGACGACCCGGACACCGCCCTGCTGCGACGGCTCCGAGACGCCCTGGAGGCCCTGTGATCCGCGCGCGCCGTCAGCGTGCCGAAAGGAGACTGCTCATGGCCGTCGAGAGCGACGTACTGGACGAACTGCACCGCATACGCAACCGCGTACCCCAGCTGACCGGATCGCTCGCGGCCACCGTCGACGGACTCGTGCTGGCCCACGACGCGCCGGGCACCGAACCCGAGGGTCTCGCCGCGCTCACCGCCGCCGCCCTCGGCGTCGCGCACCGCACGGCCGAGGCCACCGCGCGCGGCGGGTTCCGCGAACTGCTGCTGCGCGGGGCCGACGGCTACGTCGCCACCTACGCCGCCGGTCCGGCCGCCGTGCTCACCCTGCTCGCCGACGGCAGGGTCAACGTGGGCCGGCTGCACCTGGAGGGCCGGCGCAGCGGCGCGCGGATCGGGGAACTGCTCGCCGACCGCATCGGCCAGGGCCGCGGCCGAGCCCCGGCCGCCGAGCACGTCACGTCACCCGCCGCGGACGCCGCCCGTCCCATCGGCACCCTGCCGGTGCGCACCCCGCAGCGGCCCGCACACCTGCCCAGCCCGCAGGCCGGCGCCCACCGTCGGCCGACCTGATCAACAGATCGCGTACTGATCACGTACCGATCACGTCCGGAAAGGAACCCACGCATGGCCAACCTGGAGACCTCGCTCAAGGAATGCCTCAGCTCCATCGACGGAGCGTCGGCCGCCGCGCTGGTCGACTACACCAGCGGCATGGCCCTCGGCACGCTGGGCGGCGGCAAGGAGTTCAACCTCGAGGTGGCCGCCGCCGGCAACACCGACGTCGTGCGGGCCAAGCTGCGCACGATGGAACTCCTCGGCCTGAAGGAGGAGATCGAGGACATCCTGATCACCCTGAACAGCCAGTACCACATGATCCGCCTGCTCAAGGGCCGGGGCGGCAACGGCCTGTTCCTCTACCTCGTGCTCGACGCGAGCCGCGCCAACCTGGCGATGGCCCGCCACCAGCTGCGCCGGATCGAGAGCGAACTGGAGGTCTGAGCCCGAACGCACGGACTGACGGGCGCGGGCCCGGGACAGGGGAGACTCCCCGTCCCGGGCCCGCGCCCGCGCGCTCCGGACCGGCTCAGGCGCCGCTCTCCCGGAGCATGTCCTCGCGCTCGACCAGCTTCACCCGCTCACGTCCCTGCGGCTCGCCCAGAGCCTTCTCCGCGGCGTCCAGCTTGTACCAGCCCTCCCAGGTCGTGAAGCGGACGTTCCGCTCGGCCAGGAAGGCGTCCACGGCCTCGGGCTCCGGCGAAGCGGGCGTCTGCAGCCGCCCGCCCGCGTAGTCCTCCAGCAGGTTGGCGACCGTCTCGTTGGCGTCACCCTTGGTGTGGCCGATCAGGCCGACCGGGCCGCGCCGGATCCAGCCGGTGACGTACGTCGACTGCAGGTGCTCGCCGGACTCCTGGATGACGCGTCCGCCCTCGTCCGGGACCGTGCCCGAGTCGATGTCCCAGGGCAGCTTGGGCAGCTGGTCGGAGAGGTAGCCGACGGCCCGGTAGACCGCCTGGACGTCCCAGTCCTTGAACTCGCCGGTGCCCTTGACGTTGCCGGTGCCGTCCAGCGCGGTGCGCTCGGTGCGCAGACCGACGACCTTGCCGTCCTCGCCGAGGATCTCGGTGGGCGACTCGAAGAAGTGCAGGAACAGCTTGTGCGGGCGGTCGCCGACGTCGCGGATCGCCCAGTTCTCCAGCGTCTTGGCGACCATGTCGGCCTGCTTGTTGCCGCGCCGGGTGGCGATCGAGCCGTCGTCGTAGTCGATGTCCTCGGGGTCGACGATGACCTCGATGTTGGGGGAGTGGTCCAGCTCCCGCAGCTCCATCGGGCTGAACTTCGCCTGGGCCGGGCCGCGGCGGCCGAAGACGTGGACCTCCAGCGCCTTGTTGGCCTTGAGGCCCTCGTAGACGTTCGGCGGGATCTCGGTGGGCAGCAGCTCGTCGGCCGTCTTGGCGAGGACGCGCGCGATGTCGAGGGCCACGTTGCCGACACCGAGGACGGCGACCTTCTCCGCCTCCAGCGGCCAGGTGCGCGGGAAGTCCGGGTGGCCGTCGTACCAGGCGACGAACTCGGCGGCGCCGTAGGAGCCGTCCAGGTCGATGCCGGGGATCGGCAGCGCCCGGTCGGCCGTGGCGCCCGTGGCGAAGATCACGCCGTCGTAGAAGGCGCGCAGGTCGTCCAGGCTGATGTCGGTCGGGTAGTCGACGTTGCCGAAGAGACGGATCTGCGGCTTGTCGAGCACCTGGTGCAGGGCCGTGATGATGCCCTTGATCCGCGGGTGGTCGGGGGCGACGCCGTAACGGATCAGTCCGAACGGGGCGGGCATGCGCTCGAAGATGTCGATGGACACACCGGGGTCGGCGGCCACCTCGGACTTGAGCAGGGCGTCGGCGGCGTAGATCCCGGCCGGGCCGGATCCGACGATGGCTACCCGCAGAGGGCGGGGCATGTTCAGGTTCCCTTCGAGCGGTGACAGATCGACTCTCGGGGAAGCCTAAGCTAAGGCAAGCCTAAGTCGGTACGCGGGTCCGGTCTATGAGCCCATAAGTCGATCTTATGGGATGTCATGGCCTGACTTTGCCCCGGGTGCCGGGACGGGTTCACGGGGTTTGAACCCCGGTCACCGGGTGACGCAGGCGTGAGGCAGGCGATCGCGTCCACCTCACGAGGGGAGCCCCGGTGCATCGTCCGGACGACCACCCGGATCCGAACCGGTGGCGGGCCCTGTGGGTGACGCTGGTCGCCGGTTTCATGACCCTGCTGGACGTCACGATCGTCGCGGTCGCCCTGCCCTCCGTGCAACGGGACCTGCACGCCTCGGCGGCGTCGGTGCAGTGGGTCGTGTCCGGGTACGCCCTCGCGTTCGCCCTGACGCTGGTCACCGCCGGCCGGATCGGGGACACGTTCGGCAGGCGCCGCGTCTTCCTGGCCGCCCTGGCCGCGTTCGTCGTCTTCAGCGCCGCGGCCGGGGCCGCGCCCGGCATCGAACTCCTGGTCGTCGCCCGGCTCGCCCAGGGGGTCGCCGCGGGCAGCCTCGCACCGCAGAACTCGGCGCTGATCCAGCAATTGTTCCGGGGCGCGGAGCGCGGACGCGCCTTCGGACTCTTCGGCGCCACCGTCGGCGTCTCCAGCGCGGTGGGGCCGGTCGTCGGCGGACTGATTTTGGCACTGGCGGGCTCCGGGGGCTGGCGCTGGATCTTCTACGTCAACGTGCCGGTCGGCGTTCTCGCCTTCGTGCTCGGCCTCCGCCTCCTGCCCCGGGTGGCCCCCGGTGGTGGCCGGCAACGGCTGGACCCCGTGGGAGTGGTGCTCCTGGGCGCCGGCATCCTGGCCCTGATGCTGCCGCTGGTGCTCGCGGAGGGCGGCGGGGTCGGCAGGGTGTGGTGGCTGTTCCCGGCGGGGCTGCTCCTCCTGGTCGCCTTCGCTCACTGGGAACGGCGGGTGGCCCGCCGCGACGGGGAACCGCTGCTCGATCCCGGTCTGCTCACCGAGACCCGCGGCTACGCCACCGGCGCGGGTCTGGCCGCCCTGTACTTCGTCGGCTTCAGCGGGGTGTGGCTGGTCTTCGCGCTCTTCTTCCAGAACGGCCTCGGCTACTCGCCGCTCCTGTCCGGCCTGGCGGTGACCCCGTTCGCCGTGGGCTCCGCCGCCGCCGCGGCCGTGGCGGGCCGGCTGGTCGAGCGGCTGGGGCGGTTGCTGACGGTCTGGGGACTGGTGGCCGTCATGGCGGGACTGGGCACCACCGCCGTGCTGCTGTGGCTCGTGCCTTCCGACCGGGCCGTGTGGTTCGCGGCTCCCGCCCTGCTGGTCGGCGGGCTGGGCAGCGGCTGTGTGATCTCCCCGAACATCACGATGACGTTGCGGGACGTCCCGGTGCGGATGGCGGGCGCCGCCGGGGGCGCCCTGCAGACGGGGCAGCGACTGGGAGGCGCCGTCGGCACCGCCGCACTGCCGGGACTGTTCCACCTGACACTGAACGCCACCCACGACGACTACCGCGAGGCGGTGGCCCTGTCGGTCGGCTCCGGCGTCGCCGCCATGCTGTGCGCGCTGACCGTCGCGGTCCTCGACCTGCGACGGGACCGCTCGGGCCGCGCCGGGCGGTGTCCGCCCGAGCGGTCCCACAGCCACACCCACGCGGGTCAGGGCTGAGGGGGCGCCGGCGCGGCCCGGCCGCTCAGCGCCGCTTCCCGAACTTCCGCAGCATCTGCTGGGCCTGGGCCCGCCGACGCGGGTCCGCGGCGGCCCGACGCACCTGCTCCGTCGCCCGGCGGCCCTGCGGGCTGCGCGCGAACCGCTTGATCCGGTCCAGTACTCCGGCCATGACGTTCCTCCGAGTCGACTACGGGTCTTCGGGTCTTCGGGTCTCCGGGTCTCCGGGTCTCCGGGTCTCCGGGTCTCCGGGTCTCCGGGTCTTCCCTGCCGACCGCCTACCCCGCCATCGCCCGGTCACCCCGCGGGGCGCCGCCGGGTTTGACGCCGCCGTGCCGGGCGACCCGCAGGGCAGGACACCGCAAGCGAACGCCGAGAGGTGACACAGTGGCCGGCAACCAGAAGTCCAAGGCCAAGGCGGAGCAGGCCAAGGGGAAGGCCAAGGAAGCCGTCGGACGTGCCGTCGGCAACGAGCGCATGACGGCCGAGGGCCGCGCCGAGCAGACCAAGGGCGATGCCCGGCAGGCCAAGGAGAAGGGCAAGGACGCGTTCCGGCACTGACACCGGAAGCGCGACGGACGCACGCGGGCCGCGGCACCCGGCACACGGCCGGTTCCGCGGCCCGCGTCGTGCCCGGCGGCGGGACCGCTTCCGGCGGTGGGTCGGCCGATGGGGGAAGGCGCCCCCTCCGTGAGCGCCGCGGCGCCCCCTCAGGGCGCCGGCTGCTCCGCCCAGATGACCTTGCCGGCCGGTGTGTACCGGGTCCCCCAGCGCTCGGCGAGTTGCGCGACGAGGAAGAGACCGCGGCCGCCCTCGTCCGTCATGGCCGCGTAGCGCAGGTGCGGCGAGGTGCTGCTGCTGTCGAACACCTCGCAGATCAGGCTGCGGTCCCGCACCACCCGGACCTGGACGGTCTCACCGCCGTACCGGATCGCGTTGGTGACCAGCTCGCTGAGGATCAGCTCGGTCGTGAACGCCAGCTCGTCCAGCCCCCACTCGGCCAGCCGCCGGCTGACCTGGGAGCGGATCTCGCCGACCGCCGCCGGGTCGTTCGGGACCTGCCATTCGGCCACCCGGTCGGGGCCGAGCGCGTGGGTGCGGGCCACGAGCAGGGCGATGTCGTCGCCCGGCCGGTCCGGGAGGCGGGCGTCGAGGACGGTCCGGCAGGTCTCCTCCGGTGACTCGCCGGCCGTCTCCAGCGCCTGGCGCAGATGTTCGAGGCCGACGTCGATGTCGTGTTCCCGGGTCTCGACCAGCCCGTCGGTGTACAGCACCAGCCGGCTGCCCTCCGCCAGGTGGAGTTCGGTCGTCTCGAACGGCAGGCCGCCCAGGCCCAGCGGCGGACCGGCGGGCACCTCCGGGAACTCCACCGTGCCGTCGGGCCGGATCAGCGCCGGCGGCGGATGACCCGCGCGGGCCATCACGCAGACGCCGGCGACGGGGTCGTAGATGGCGTACAGGCAGGTCGCGCCGGTGACGGGGGCGCTGTCGTCGGCCGCCTCGTCCTGGTCGATGCGGCCGACCAGCTCGTCCAGCAGGCCGAGCAGCTCGTCGGGCGGCAGGTCGAGCGAGGTGAAGTTGTGCACCGCCGTCCGCAGCCGCCCCATGGTGGCCGCCGCGTGCAGCCCGTGCCCGACCACGTCACCCACGACCAGGGCCACCCGCGCCCCCGACAGCGGCAGCACGTCGAACCAGTCGCCGCCGACCCCCGCCTGCGCGGGCAGGTACCGGTAGGCGATGTCGAGGGCGTTCTGCTCGGGCATCCGCCGCGGGAGCAGGCTGCGCTGGAGGGTCACCGCCATGCTGTGCTCGCGGGTGTAGCGGCGTGCGTTGTCGATGGAGACCGCGGCCCGCGCGACCAGTTCCTCGGCGAGCGCCAGCTCGTCCTCGTCGAACGGCTCGGGCTTGACCGAACGCCAGAAACTGACCACCCCGAGCACCAGGCTGCCCGCCCGCAGCGGCACGGTGATCAGTGAGTGGACGCCGTACGCCACCACCTGCGCGGAGCGTTCGAGGTCCTGTGCCTGCCAGCCCGGGGCCTCGTCCAGGCGGGGTTCGAGCACGGGCCGGCCCGTTTCCAGCGAACGGCCCTGCGGGGAGGAGGCCACGAAGCGGATCTGCCGGCCCACCGGGTAGAGCGGGACCTCCTCGCGGATGCCGCTGAGCGCGGCGCGGCTCAGCCGGGCCGCGCTCCCCGGCTGGCCACCGGCCAGCACGGCGTCGAACAGGTCCACGCTCACGTAGTCCGCGAACCGGGGAACGGCCAGCTCCGCCAGTTCCTCGGCGGTACGGGTGACGTCCAGGCTGGTGCCGATGCCGACACCGGCGGCGTACAGGATGTCCAGGCGTTCCCGGGCGGTCTCGGCCCGCCCGGACAGGGCCCGCAGCTCGGTCGAGTCACGGAGTGTGGCGACGCTGCCGGCGGGGCCGCCGCGTACGTCCGTGGGCCGCTGGTTGACCGCCAGCAGCCGGTCCTTGACGAGGTGCACCTCGTCCGTGGCGACCCGGCCGGAGGCCAGCAGCTCCGCGGTGTCGTCCGGCAGCCCGAGGTCCAGGACGTACCGTCCCTCGGCGTCGGCGGGCAGGTCGAGCAGGCGCTGCGCCTCGTCGTTGGCGAGCAGCAGACGGCCGTCGGGGCCGGCGATGAGCACGCCCTCGCGGACGCTGTGCAGCACGGCGTCGTGGTGTTCGTACATCCGGGTCATCTCGTGCGGTCCCAGGCCGTGCGTCTGCCGCAGCAGCCGCCGGCTGACCAGCGCGGTGCCGGCCGTCGCCAGGGCCAGTCCGACGCCCGCCACGATCAGCACCAGGGGCAGCTGCCGGTCGGCGGCGCCGCCCACGTTCTCCGTGGTGATGCCGGCCGACACCAGGCCCACCACCTCGCCGTCGGGCGCCTCGACCGGCACGACGGCCTGGACCAGCGGGCCGATGGTCCCCTCGATCTCCTCGGTCACCGTCTCCCCGGCCAGGGCGGGGGCGATGTTCCCCACGAACTGCTTGCCGATGCGGTCGGGCTTGGGGTGGGTGTACCGGATGCCGTCGGTGTTCATGACGACGATGAAGTCCACGCCCGTCGCCCTGCGCGCCGCCTCGGCCCGGGGCTGGAGCACGGCGGTGGGATCGGGGCTGCGCAGCGCCTCGCGGATGCCGGGGGAGTCGGCGAACGTCGCGGCCACGGCGACGGAGCGGTTGCGGGCCTCCACCTCGCTGTCGTGCCGCACCTGGAGCACGAGCGCGACCGCCGCCGCCACCACGAGCAGCAGCACGATGAACACGTTCATGGCGAAGACCTGGCCGGCCACACTGCGCCCGGACAGGGCGGAGCGCAGCGCCGCCGCGCGTCCTCGCCGTCCCGCGCCCGCCCCTCGCCGTGACCGGTCCGCGTCCCGCCGGACCCGGGCGAGCGAACCTCTGGGACGACGGGGTGACCGCTCTCCCGATCGACCCATCAGTCGGACCATGTGCCCATGTCTACACTGCCGCGCCCGAGGAGGCGAGGGGTGCCCCCGGTGACGGAAGGGCCCGGCCCGGGCCGCGCGGGACCCCGGCTCACCGGGGACTCCGGTGCCGCGAGCGGCGGGTGGCGAGCAGCAGGGCGATGTCGTCGGGGCGGTCCGCGGCCTGGCGGGCGGTGCCGGTGAGCCGGTCGGCGACGTCCGCCAGCGAACGGCTGCCCGCGGGTGCCCCGGACGCGTCGGCCCCGGCGAGGGCCAGCCCGAGGGCCGCGATGCCGTCGTCGATGTCGGTGCCGGGCCGTTCCACCAGCCCGTCCGTGTACAGGGCGAGCACGGCGCCGGGCTCGACCCGGAACTCGGTCAGCGGATAGGGCGTACCGGGGTCCACGCCGAGCACCATGCCGCCGGGCAGGTCCAGCGTCTCGGTGCGTCCGTCCGGGTGGCGCAGCAGCGGCGGCGGGTGCCCCGCGCGGGCCGCGCGGGCCCGTCCGGTGGCCGGGTCGAGCCGGATGTAGCAGCAGCTCGCGAACAGGCCCGGGTCCAGATCGGTCAACAGGTGGTTGACGCCGCCGAGGACCTCGTCGGGCGGTCGGTCCCCGAGGGCGAAGGCGCGTACGGCGCTGCGCAGTTGGCCCATCGTGGCCGCCGCCGGCACGCCGTGCCCCTGCACGTCGCCGATGACCAGGGCCATGCCGTCGCCGGAGGCGACGACGTCGTACCAGTCCCCGCCCACGTCCATGCCCTGGGTGCCGGGCAGGTAGCGCCCGGCGGTCTCCAGCAGCGGGTGCGCCGGGAGCCGGCGGGGCAGCAGTGCCCGTTGCAGTCCGCGGGCGAGCGCGGTCTCGGACTCGTACCGCCTGGCCTTCTCCATCGCCTGGGCGATCACCCCGGCGAGGGCGGTGAGCACCGCGCGCTCCTCGGTGCCGAAACCGCGGGCCCGGTCGAAGCCGAGGATGCAGGAGCCGACCGGGCGGCCGGAGGCGATCAGCGGCAGGAAGGCGCGGGCGCCCTCCGTGGCGTCCAGCGGGATGCCGGGGTAGGCGGCGGCCAGCGCCTGCATGGAGTCGAAGAAGAGCGGACGGCCGCTGGTGAGCGTCTCGACCCCGGGCAGACGGGCGTCCAGTCCGACCCCCTCGAAGGGCGCGAGGAAACCGGGCGGGAAGCCCGTCTCCCACGCCAGGTACAGGTGCCGCTCCTGGAGCAGGTAGATGGCGAGCCGTCGGCCGCCGAACGCCGGCAGCAGTTCCCGTACGACCACGGCGGACACCTGGCGGGCGGTGACCGCCTCGGTCAGGGCCAGGGCCAGGACGATGGGCCGGTACACGGGCGGCGTGGTGGCGACGCCGGCGGGTGCGGCGTCCCGGGCTCCGGGCGCCGCTTCCGGCGTGCCGTGCTCGGGTGCGAGGCCGGCGGACGCGTCGGCCACCCGGTTGGCCGGACGGACCGTTCCCGTCAGGAGGTCCCGGCCGGGATGCACGGAGACCGCGAGCCAGTCGCCCTCGTAGGGCTGCGGGGCGGCCCGGCGACTGTCGTCGGGCGGGCGCCGGACGTGGAAGCGGACCGGGTCCGGCGAGAGCAGGGCGCCGCGCAGGTGGTCCTCGTAGCCGGCCCGGTCCAGCCAGGGCACGGCTTCCCACAGGGAGTGGCCGAGCAGCCGGGACCGCGGCAGGCCCAGCAGCCGGGCGGCGCGCGGATTGACGTAGACGATCGTGCCCGTCCGGTCCAGGCAGAACACGCCGTCCGGCAGCAGGTCGGCGGCGGCGTCCGCCACGGTGCCGTCCGAGGGCTCGCGTACGACACCCCGCACGGGGCCGCCGGCGAGGGGCGCCGCCGGCGGCCTCCACAGTTCGACCAGACGCAGCGCGCCGTCGGCGCCGCGCACGTACAGGGGCAGCGGGGGCGGTCCGCCGTCGGCGGTCTGCCGCAGTGCCGCGGCGACCCGGTGCCCGTCGTCGGGAGCCAGCGTGCCGGTGAGCGCGTCGAGGGTGGTGAGGGGGGCGTGGGCGTCCTCCGCCACGCCGAGCAGGTCGCACAGCGGCTCGTCGACGGTGACGGCGCCGGTGGCGGGGTCCCAGGCGAAACTTCCGGCGCGTTGCGGATGCCGTGCGGACGGCGGCGGCCGCAGGCACAGCGGTTCGCCGTCCCAGAGCGCGGGCTGTGCGCGCCGGTCCCCGGCCGACCGCTCCAGCCCCGCGCCGAGCTCCCGCGCCAGCTCTTCCATCCGGCCCACGCCCTCCAGCAACTCGGCGGTGTCGGAGGCGGAGGGCCGCAGCACGGTCAGGACGCCGTACGTCCGCGCCGCACCGGCGACGGGCACGTACAGGGACCCGAAGGGGAACGGCAGGCCGGCCGCGAACTGCGGGTAACGGCGCATCGTCTCGGCCGCGTTGGGCAGCACCACCCGCGTGCCGAGCCGGTAGGCGTCGGCCACCGGGAACGCGCTGTCGGTGTGCAGCCGCCACCAGGGCCGGAAGAGCGGCCCGGGCAGTCCGGCGAGTACGGCCAGCCGCAGCAGACCGGGCGTGCGGGAGGGCAGGTAGATCCCGCCCGCGTAGCCACCGGCGGCGCGGATCGCGCGGGTGGAGGCGTCGACGAGCAGCGCCGTCAGCCTCCTGGGCATCCGGCCTGCGTCCTCGGCGCCTGCACTCATCGGCCCCACCTCGTCCGTGCGCCGTCACGCGGGCGACACAGCAAGAATGCGCCACCCCGCCTGGGTGGCGCACGCGGTCGGGCCGCACGGGTGACCGTGACGGGGCGTTGACCTCGAGGACGGGAGTCCGTAACCTCCTCCGCGACATTCGGAAATCATTCCGAAACTTTCGGAGCGGCGGCTCCTCCTGGCGGCTCCGAACGGCTCCCGCACACCGATTCGAGGAACGGGATGACATGCGCATGACTTCGTTTCGTCTGTCGAGAGCGGCCACCGCCGCGCTCGTCGCCGCGGCGGCGCTGACGGCCGCGGCGCACTCCGCCGAGGCCGCCGAGACCGCCGACACACTCGGCTCCGCGGCAGCGGCCCAGGGCCGCTACTTCGGCACCGCCGTCGCGGCGAGCCACCTCGGCGAGACCGACTACGTCTCCACGCTGAACCGCGAGTTCGACTCCGCGACCCCCGAGAACGAGATGAAGTGGGACGCCACCGAGCCCACCCGCGGCACCTTCACCTTCTCGGCGGCCGACCAGGTCGTGAACCACGCACAGGCCCAGGGCATGGACGTACGAGGCCACACCCTCGTCTGGCACTCCCAACTGCCCTCCTGGGTGGGCGGCCTGGGCGCGGCCGACCTGCGCAGCGCCATGAACAACCACATCAACCGCGTGATGGGCCACTACAAGGGCCAGATCCACAGCTGGGACGTCGTCAACGAGGCGTTCCAGGACGGCGGCAGCGGAGCGAGGCGCAGTTCGCCCTTCCAGGACAAGCTGGGCGACGGCTACATCGAGGAGGCGTTCCGCACCGCCCGCGCCGCCGACCCGGCCGCCAAGCTCTGCTACAACGACTACAACACCGACGGTGTCAACGCGAAGAGCACCGCCGTCTACAACATGGTCAAGGACTTCAAGTCCCGCGGCGTACCCATCGACTGCGTCGGCTTCCAGGGCCACTTCAACAGCAACTCCCCGGTCCCCTCCGACCTCCGGGCCAACCTCCAGCGCTTCGCCGACCTCGGCGTCGACGTGCAGATCACCGAACTCGACATCGAGGGCTCCGGCGCCGCCCAGGCCGACAGCTACGCCCGTGTGGTCGAGGCCTGCCTCGCCGTGGACCGCTGCACCGGCATCACGGTGTGGGGCGTCACCGACAAGTACTCGTGGCGCAGCGGCGGCACCCCGCTGCTGTTCGACGGGAACTACGCCGCCAAGCCCGCCTACGACGCCGTCCTGTCCGCACTCGGCGGCTCGGGCGGCGGCGGGAACCCGGGCGGGGGCACGGCGACCTGCACCGCCACCTACACCAGGACCGCGGACTGGAGCAGCGGCTACAACGGCCAGGTCACCATCACCGCGGGCAGCGAACCGATCGGCTCCTGGGCGGCGACCCTCACCTTCGCCTCGCCGCAGCGGGTCCAGGCCACCTGGAACGCCGTACCGACCTGGAGCGGCAACGTCATGACGGCGCGGCCGAGTTGGAACGGCACCCTGGCGGCCGGCGCGTCGACCAGCTTCGGGTTCACGGTGGCGAAGAACGGCAGCGACGCCGCGCCCGTCGTGGGCGGCTGCACCGTTTCCTGACCTGACCTGACCTGACCTGACCTGACCTGACCTGACCTGACCTGACCCGACCCGGCGCACCGGGCCGCCGTCACCCCAAGGTGTCGGAGGCGGCCCGGTGCGCCCCGTGGCGACCGTCGCCGTGCCCGCGAGCGACCGGGACGGCGTCCTTTCCGGCGTACTCGGTCCAGGACTGTCCGAAAAACGGCGCGTCCGGCGGAAGTTGGGGCAAAGGGGCTGTGACAGGTGCCCCGGTGCGTATCGTGAAAGGCCGGGGTCAGCGCTTTCCCTACCCGGCCCCGGACCGGACGGTGAGGCTCTGTATGACTCCGGCGCACAGACCCGATGCCGCGGGCGCCTCGGTCGTGTCCTCGGTGGTGGAGTTCAGGGGCGGATCGGCGATGATCCCGGCCTCCAGGGACGTCGTGCACGGCTTCGTCGACCGGCTCGTGGAGCGGGGTGTGGATCCGGCCGACAGCTTCCTGGACGCCGCCCGCCTGGTCGCCAGCGAGCTGGTGACGAACGCGCTCCGGCACGCGCCCGGGCCCTGCCGGCTGGAGCTGACCCTGGTCGACGACGGCGTGGAGATCGCCGTGTCGGACACGGGGGAGGGGTACCCCACGTTCCTGCCCCGCGATCCCCTGCGGGTCGGCCGGCACGGGCTGGAGATCGTGACGCGCCTGTGCGACGAGGTCATCACCAAGCCGAACGCGACGGGCAAGACGGTCTACGCCCGCCTGCCGCTGCGCTGACGCCGGGACTCAGGCGGCCAGGGCCTGCTCGACGGTGGGGAAGCAGTCGATGAGGGTGTCGACCCCCACGAGCCGCAGTACGCGCTCGACGGCAGGCTGGGGTGCGGCGAGCCGGAACCAGACGCCGCGGGTCTCGGCGGCCTGGTGGGCGGAGATGAGCACGTTGATGCCGCTGGAGTCCAGGAAGGCCACCTCCCCGAAGTCGACCACCGTGCCCGGCGCCGTGAGCACGCAGGACAGCAGCACGTCGCGGAGCTGGCTGCTGCCGTCGAGGTCGACCTCCCCGGCGATGCTGACGACGCTGACGCCGTCGCCTCCGGTGGTGCGGGTTATCAGCAGCCGCTCCGGTACCGCCGCTCCCTCGATGTCCGCCACGTTTCCCTCATCTCCCGCATATGCCCGGCCCGTCGTCGGTGGCTCGATGTTAGGCCCTGCGGGGCCGGCGCGCGCCGGTTGCGCACAGGCCGGGGCCCCGCGGGACCCGCGGCTCGGGTTCGGCGCGCGAGAAGGCGTTCCTCTGACTACGGTCGAGGTGTGGTGGCTCACACATTCGAGGAGCTCGTGCACAAGCGTCGCGCGGCGGACCAGGCACGCCACCGGGTCGAGACGCTGCGGGACTCGTACGGGCCTCCCACGCAGCATCAGTGGACCCCGCGGCAGTCGAACACCTACGAGACCGCCGTACGGGCCTGGCGCGACCTGGACCGGGACGCGCAGACCGCGATGACGGAGTACGTGAAGGAGGGTGGTCAGTCCCGGCACAAGATCGAGGCGAAGGTCCGCAAGGCCGTCCAGGACGGAGGTCAGGGCACCTGACCGACGGTGGCCGTCCGGCCCGTGAACGTGCCTTCGGGCCCGTCCGACCGTTCCGGAGCATCCGGAACGGTCGGCACGTCGGGGAGTCCCGCATCCCGCAGGGTGCGGGACTCCCCCTCGCCGTCCGGGAGCGCGGTCACCCGCCTCGGGTGGCGCCCGTCCTGTCGGTGCCGGTCGAGCGTCGTGCTGCGCGCGGGCGCCGGGTGTGTGTCACGCCCGCCCGGCCATCGCCTCGCCCACCAGAGCGCGCACCGCGTCCAGTGCCGCCGCCCGGTCCTCGGGGACCAGGCCGATGCGGGTGCGGCGGTCGAGGAGGTCGGACTCGTCGAGGGCCCCTTCGTGGCGCAGCGCCCAGACGACTTCGGCGCCGGTGACCGGGTGGTCCGCGAGGAGGCGCTCGCCGAGCCGGGGGTCGCGGGCGGTGAGGGCGTGGACGGCCGGTGCCTCGGTGCCGTAGCGCCGGACCAGGCGGCGCGGTGCCCGCAGCGCGGCCAGGGCGTGCGGTGCGGCCGCGCCGACCAGTGGCAGCGCGGCGGTGGGGGACGGGCCGGCGTCGAGGCGGCGGGCGGCGACGGCGGCGTCCACGGCGTCCTCGGCCATGCGCCGGTACGTGGTGAGTTTGCCGCCGACCACGGTGATCACGCCCTCCGAGGAGGTGAGCACCGCGTGCCGGCGGGAGACGTCCGCCGTGCGGGGAGCACCGTCGGAGCGGTCGGCGGACGTCGTGTCCAGCAGCGGACGCAGACCCGCGAAGGTCCCCACCACGTCCTCGCGGCGCACGGGCACGTCCAGCACGGAACCGAGCACGTCCAGCAGGAAACCCACGTCGGTCTCGGGCACCTCGGGAACGTCCGGCACCTCCCCGTCCACGGGCTCGTCGGTCAGACCGACGTAGACCCGCCCGTCGCCCTGGGGCAGGACCAGGACGAAGCGGTTGGTCTCCCCGGGGACCGGCACGTGCAGGCCGGCGGGCAGCGGGCCGAGCCGGTCGGAGCGCAGGACCAGGTGGGTGCCGCGGGAGGGGCGGACGCGGATGCCGTCGACGAGGGCACCGGCCCACACGCCGGAGGCGTTGATCACCGCGCGGGCGCGGATCTCGCCCTCCTCCCCGGTGAGTTCGTCGCGTATCCGGGCCCCGGACGCGGTCAGCTCCAGTGCCCGCGTCCGGGTCAGTATCCGGGCTCCGCGCGCGGCGGCGGTCCGGGCGAGCGCGGTCACCAGGCGGGCGTCGTCCGTGAGCCGGCCGTCCCAGGACAGCAGCCCGCCGCGCAGCCGGTCGGAGCGGAGGGCGGGGGCCAGGTGACGGGTCTCCACGGCGGACAGCCGGCGCGGCGCGGGCAGTGTGGCCCGCGCGGTGCGCGCCGCCAGCCGCAGGGTGTCGCCGGCCCGGAACCCGGCCCACGCCAGCGCGGCCTGGCCGCGGGAGACCAGTGGCGTC
This sequence comes from Streptomyces mutabilis, assembly GCF_046628145.1. Classification (NCBI taxonomy): domain Bacteria; kingdom Bacillati; phylum Actinomycetota; class Actinomycetes; order Kitasatosporales; family Streptomycetaceae; genus Streptomyces; species Streptomyces mutabilis. The sequence continues at coordinate 7,218,872 of NZ_CP176874.1, forward strand.
AGCGGCAGCACGAACGGCTGGGCGTGCACCAGGTGGGGCGCGGTGCGTTCCATCAGCACCCCGCGCTCGACCGCGCTCTCGTGGGCCACGTCCAGCTGCGCGGAGGCGAGGTAGCGCAGGCCGCCGTGGATCAGCTTGGAACTCCAGCGGGAGGTGCCGAAAGCCAGGTCGTGGGCGTCCACGGCGACCACGCTCAGACCCCGGGCCGCGGCGTCCAGGGCGGCCCCGGCACCCGTCGCGCCGAGCCCGACGACCAGGACGTCCACGACGGGACCGCTCACCGCCTCGGTGAGCTCGCGTGAGCGCCGAGCGGCGGACAGGGAGGCCCCGGCGGCGGGGCTGCTGCTGGTCGGGCTCATGGTGCGAGGGTCCTCTCCAGGATGGTGCGCAGTTCACCGAGGAAGGCCGCGTGGGTCAGCTCGGCGTCGTCCTCGTCGGTCATGGTGCGGAGCGACAGGGCGAAGGACTGGACGATCAGCAGTACGGACCGTGCCTGCCGTCCGGTGTGGGCCGGGCGCACCGACCCGTCGGCGTGCCCCTCGGCCAGCGCGCCGGCCAGCAGCTCCAGCAGGGCCTCCTGGCTCGCCCCGCGCCGGTCGAGGACGTAGGGCAGCAGGAGCTCGGGATCGACGTCGACGATCTTGCGGAGGAGCGGATGCGCGCGGAACGCCTCCACGCCGGTCACCAGTCCCTCGACGATGCGTGAGCGGGTGGCAAGGCCCGGCCGCGGCTCCGGGATGGCCCCGGTGGCCACCGCGATCCACTCGCGGGTCATCAGGTCGCCGACCAGGGTCCGCACGTCGGGCCAGCGCCGGTACAGCGTCATCCGGGAGACGCCGGCGCGGCGGGCCACGTCGGTCATCGTCGTGCGGCGGACCCCGACGGCCAGCACGCAGTCGCGCACGGCGTCCAGCACCGTGTCGTTGTCCGAGGTGTTCTGCCGTCCCGAGTTGTTGTGACGATTAGGCGTCATGTGTAACAGTGTAACGCCCGTGAGGCCGCAGAGACGGCATCCCCGAACCGACCGCGAGGACGACAGGCCATGGACATGCTGTGGAACGGCTGGGGCGACCCGGCCAGGGCGACGCCGCTGCCCGACACGGTGACCGGTGTGCTGCGCGAACTGCTCGGCGTCAAGCCCCGCGACGCCGCCCCCGTCCCGCTGGAGGAGACCGGCGTGGCCGCGTCACCGCTGGACGCCGCCGCCTGCCGCGCGCTGGAGACCGCCGTCGGCGACCGTCCGGAACGGGTGCGCACCGACACCGAGACCCGGGTCCGCCACACCCGCGGCAAGTCCACCCCCGACCTGCTGCGGATGCGGACCGGCGACACCACCGACGCCCCGGCCGCCGTCGTCCTCCCGGACAGCCACGACGAGGTGCTGGCCGTACTCGACGCCTGCGCCCGGCACGGCCTGGCCCTCGTCCCCTTCGGCGGCGGCACCTCCGTCGTCGGCGGCCTCGCCCCCGAAGGCCGGTCCGGGCCCGCCGACTTCGTCGCCCTCGACCTGCGGCACATGAACCGCCTGCTCGACCTCGACGAGGTGTCCCGCACCGCCACCCTGCAACCCGGTCTGCGCGCCCCCGAGGCCGAGGCGCTGCTCGCCGAACGGGGCTACACCCTCGGCCACTTCCCCCAGTCCTACGAGTGGGCCACCATCGGCGGCTTCGCCGCGACCCGCTCCAGCGGACAGGCCTCGGCCGGCTACGGCCGCTTCGACGAGATGGTCCTCGGCCTCACCCTCGCCACCCCCGAGGGCACCCTCGACACCGGCCGCGCCCCGCGCTCGGCCGCCGGACCCGACCTGCGCCAGCTGGTCCTGGGCTCCGAGGGAGCCTTCGGCGTCATCACCTCGGTCACCGTGCGCATACGCCCCCTGCCGGAGGTGCGCCGCTACGAGGGCTGGCGCTTCGCCAGCTTCGACGCGGGCGCCGCCGCCCTGCGCCGCCTCGCCCAGGACGGACCGCGCCCGACGGTGCTGCGGCTCTCGGACGAGACGGAGACGCTGATCGGCCTCGCCCAGCCCGACGCCATCGGCGCCTCCCTGGAGCGGCAGGACGCCGGCTGCCTCGCGGTCGTCGGCTTCGAGGGCACCGAGGGGGACACCGCGCACCGCCGCGAGGGCGCCGCCGCCGTCCTGCGCGAGTGCGGCGGCATCTTCGCCGGGGACGAGCCGGGGGAGCGCTGGGCCCACGGCCGCTACTCGGCGCCGTACCTGCGCGACTCGCTGCTCGACGCCGGGGCGCTCGCCGAGACGCTGGAGACGGCGACCTACTGGTCCAAGATCCCCACCCTGTACGCCGCGGTCCGCGACGCCCTCACCGGCACCCTCACCGGGGCCGACACCCCGCCGCTGGTCATGTGCCACATCTCGCACGTCTACGAGAACGGCGCCTCCCTCTACTTCACCGTCGTCTCGGCCCAGGGCGAGGACCCCCTGGCGCACTGGAGCCGCGCCAAGCACGCCGCCAACGAGGCGATCCTCGCCGCGGGCGGCACCATCACCCACCACCACGGCGTCGGCACCGACCACCGCGACTGGTACGTCCGGGAGGCGGGGCCCCTCGGCGTGGCGGCCCTGCGCGCCGTCAAGCGGAGCCTGGACCCGGCGGGACTGCTCAGTCCGGGGGTCCTGCTGCCCGGCGACCGGCCCGCGCCCACGACGCACCCCCACCCGTGAGACACACGACCCACCCCCACCCGTGAGACAACTGTCCGGCACCACTCGTCAGCCCGGAGGCACATCGATGCGACAGTTCACCGCCGTCGTCAACCCGACCGCGGGCGGCGCCACCTCGGCCGCAGCCCTGCTCGGGGTCGCCCGGCTGCTGCGGGAGGCGGGTGCCGGGCTGGAGACCGAGTACAGCCGCAGCCTCGACCACGCCCGGGAGATCGCCCGGCGGGCCGGGCAGCGGGACCGGGTGGTGCTCGCCGTCGGCGGGGACGGCATGGCCGGCGGGATAGGCGGCGCCCTCAGCGGCACCGGGGCACCGCTGGGTCTGGTCCCGGCCGGCCGCGGCAACGACTTCGCGCGGGCCCTGGGCCTGCCCACCGAGCCCGCCGCCCTCGCCGAGGTGCTGCTGCGGGGCGAGCCGCGACCCGTCGACACCATCGAGGTCACCTCGGCGGTCCACGACCGCACCGTCGTGCTCGGAAGCGTCTACGCCGGTGTCGACGCGCTCGCCAACCGCCACGCCAACCACGCCCGCCTGTTGCGCGGCACCGCCTCCTACTACTCGGGCGCGCTGCGCGCCGTCGCCGGCTGGCGCGCCACCCGCTACCGCGTCACCGTCGACGGCGAGGAACACGCGTTCACCGGCTACACGACGGTGGCCGCCAACTCCGGTTACTACGGCTTCAACCGCCGCATCGCACCCTCGGCCCGGGTGGACGACGGCCTGCTGGACGTCGTGATGATCCACCAGGCGCCCCGGCGGCTGTTCTTCGCCCTCATGAACGAGCTGGGGTCGGGCGCCCACGTCCGCCGCCCCCAGGTCCGCGTCCTGCGCGGCCGGGAGGTCCGCATCGAGGCCGACCGTGCCGTCCCCTACGGAGCCGACGGCGAGGTCGAGGCCGTCGTCCCGGTCACCGCCAGGGTGCTGCCCGGGGCGCTGCGCGTCCTGTGCTGAACACGCCGCCGGGCCGGCCACCGCCCTCGGTGACCGGCCCGGCGGACGCGGCACTCAGCCCCGGGGGGTGGTGAACCGTTCCCAGACCCGGTGGGAGCCCAGCAGTTCGGTGACCTGCTCAAGGGCCGCCGTGCCGGAGTCGGCGACGACCACACCGGGAGCGTCGGCGGGCACGCCCGAAGCCTCCAGCGCGACCTCGCCGCCCGCCCAGACGCCGATCGCCTTGCCGTGCCGGAACGCCTCCGACACCAGCAGGCTCACCCGCGGGTCGGTCGTCGTCCCCGGCGTCGCGGGCGCGGGCCCGGCCTTGTAGTCCCGCGGCGTGTACGCGTCGCCGCCCATGTCCGGCGCCCCGGCGAGCAGCACGGCGTCGAACTCGACGGAGCGCGCGGTGACATAGCTGCGCTGGACCGTCAGCGCCGCGTCGCCCGAGCCCAGGGTGCCGCCGGTCGGCGCCACCACCAGCGGCACCATCCCCGCGTTCAGCACCGCCTGCCGCACGGCGTTCACGCCCTCCAGGTCGGCGCCGCCCGTCACGATGCCGATCACCCTGCCGTCGGTGGGCCAGGTGCGGCCGACCTGGGAGAGCGCCGGGCTGGGCTCGACGTCGGCCAGCGGCACCGTCGGCTGCGGGGCGGGCAGCCCGAGACCCTCGGCGACGCCCGCGCACAGCTCGGGGTCGATGTTGGCCAGGACCTGGAGGGTCCGCTCGCGGACGGCCTGCTCGTAGCACTTGCCCAGCTCGAAGGTGTACGCGCCGATGATGTGCTCGCGCTCCACCGAGCTCATGCTCAGCCAGAACCGCCGCGGCTGGCTGAAGTGGTCCGCGAACGACTCCGGCGCTTCCCTCACCTTCGTCGCCTCCGGGACCCGTACCGGCGCCTCGACGTACGCGCCCTCGGCCGCGCCGGCCGTGAACGGGCAGCCGCCGTCCAGGGAGTTGGGACGGTAGGGAGCCACCCCCCGGTGCACGGCCGTCTGGTGCATGCCGTCGCGCAGCATGTCGTTGACCGGCGCCTGCGGGCGGTTGACGGGCAGCTGCGGGAAGTTCGGGCCGCCGAGACGGGTGATCTGCGTGTCCAGGTACGAGAACAGCCGGCCGGCCAGCAGCGGGTCGTCGGTGATGTCGATGCCCGGCACCAGGTGGCCCACGTGGAAGGCGACCTGCTCGGTCTCGGCGAAGAAGTTGGACGGGTTGCGGTTGAGGGTCAGCAACCCCACCGGCTGCACCGGCGCCAGCTCCTCCGGCACGAGGTTGGTCGGGTCCAGCAGGTCGATGCCCTCGAAGGTCTGCTCCGGGGTGTCGGGGAAGGTCTGGATGCCCAGCTCCCACTGCGGGTACGCGCCCGCCTCGATGGCGTCGGCGAGGTCCCGGCGGTGGAAGTCCGGGTCGACGCCGTTGATGAGCTGCGCCTCGTCCCACACCAGGGAGTGCACGCCCAGCTTCGGCTTCCAGTGGAACTTCACCAGCGTCGTCTCACCCGCGGCGTTGACCAGCCGGAAGGTGTGGACACCGAAGCCCTCCATCATCCGGTAGGAGCGCGGGATGCCGCGGTCACCCATGAAGAAGATGGTGTGGTGGGTCGCCTCGGTGTGCAGCGAGACGAAGTCCCAGAAGGTGTCGTGCGCGCTCTGCGCCTGCGGGATCTCCCGGTCGGGATGCGGCTTGGCGGCGTGCACCACGTCCGGGAACTTGATCGCGTCCTGGATGAAGAAGACCGGGATGTTGTTGCCGACCAGGTCGAAGACACCCTCGCTGGTGTAGAACTTCGTCGCGAACCCGCGGGTGTCCCGCACGGTGTCCGACGACCCCCGGGAGCCGACCACCGTGGAGAACCGCGTGAACACCGGCGTCTCCACGTCCGCCGCGAGGAACCCGGCCTTGGTCACGGAGGCCGCCGTGCCGTAGCTCTGGAAGACGCCGTGCGCGCCCGCGCCACGGGCGTGCACCACACGCTCCGGGATGCGCTCGTGGTCGAAGTGCATGACCTTCTCGCGCAGGTGGTGGTCCTGCAGCAGCACGGGACCGCGCGGCCCCGCCTTCAGCGAGTGGTCGGTGTCGTACAGCCGGGTGCCCTGAGCGTTCGTCAGGTAGGCGCCGGACTGCGCCACCCGGGCCTGGTCGGCGCCGGTGGGCTGGCCGGTCGGCGAGACGGTGTCCGGGCCGCTCTGGTCCGGCTTCGGGGGCAGCGGCTCCCGGGGCTCGGTGGGTTCGGCGACGGGCGGCGACTCGGCCCCGGGCTTGCCGGGGATGCCGTCCGCCGGTCCGCCACCCTCGCCCTGCAGGCTCTCGGTGACCTTGTGGGCTACCCGCTTGAGGGGGTTGGCCTCGCTCATCAGCCTCTTCTCCGTTCTGGGCGGGCCGCTGCACGCGGCCGGTCGTGTTCGGGTACCGACTGCCGTGGTGGGCCGTGACCGCGTACCCAGCGAGCGGGACTCAAGGCATGGGCGCGAGGGAATGGACGCGGTCGTCTCAGGTGACGGACTCCCCGTCGTGCACGCCGCCCTGACAGCGCTTCGTGAAGGAGCCCGTCCCCGACTGGTCGACCGAGATGATGATCACTCCGCCGCCCCGGACGCACTCGGTCGCCGTCACGTCGGCCGGAAGGTGGGCGGTACGGGGCACGAAGGCCTCGGCGGGAGCCGCGCACAGCACCGGCACGGTCAGGGCCGCGACCACGGCCCACGTGGACTTGCGCATGAGTGGGGCTCCTTCTCGCCGGTGCGGTTCCAGCGTCACCGGGTCAGGTGCGGTCCGCCACCTCAGACGCGCGCACGAGGGAGGGCCCCGACCTGTGGTGCCGGTCGGGGCCCTTGCCCGTACGCCTTCCCGGAGCGGAGGAGGGCGTCAGTCCGCCGTGTGCGTCACCCGCACCGGCTCGAACGAGACGCGGGTGCGCCCGCCGCCGTCCGCCCAGACGACCTCGACCTCCCGGCCGCCGGGCACGACCTCCGTGACGGCGTCCCCCAGGGGGCCGGGCCCCGGCTCGCCCGTGAGCGCGGCCAGGCAGACGTGCAGGGAGTCGCCGCCCGCGTCCCCGGTCAGCCGGGGCAGCTCGGCCCACGGCGTGAACGCGGTGCCCTGCGGGGCGCGAACGGTTTCGGGCTCGGGGCTCCAGCCGTGCAGCCCGTGCAGCGCCGAGACCAGGGGTTCCTCGGGACCGGTGGCCCATCCGGTGTGCGTGAGGCGTGCACCGGGCGGCGCCCCGGTCACGCGGTGCACCCGCAGCTCGTACGCTCCCTTCGCCACGGTCACGCTCTCCACCCGCAGCCCCGGCACCATCGGGGGACCGTCGGTGAACACCGGCCGGTGCCAGGACGCCGCCCAGCCCCAGCCGTCGCCCTGTCCCGCGCCGAGCGGGTGGATGCGACGCCGCACGCTGCCGCGGCCGTTCACCTCCACCGAGAGATGGTTGTCCGCGACGTTCGTGCCGGCGGTGGGGCCGGTCCGGGTCGAGTAGGCCTGTCGGCCGTAGTGCGGGTCGTCCGCCGCGGCCGACTCGCCCTCGTGCGGCCGGACGTGGTCGCTGCCGTGGTTGTGCAGCCGTACGATCCCGTCGGCGCGCGTCGCCTGGACCAGCAGCCCGGGCGCGGACAGGGCGAGCACGCGGTCCGCCTCCTCCACCGGGGCCGCCTCCTCCGTGGCCGTCCACAGGGGGTGGCCGGCGGGCGCCAGGAGCGACACGAACGCCTTCGACGCCCAGTAGGGGGAGGCGGGGCCCGAGTACGACTGGAGGGTGGCCTCGTGGGGCCCGTGCCAGCCCAGGCTGAGCAGCCCGTCGTCGGTCAGGGCCCCGCGCTCCAGGAAGTACCGCAGGTTCCCGCTCACCAGGCGCCGCGAGACGCCCGGCGACAGCGGCGTGTACCCGGTGACCGCGCCCAGGCCCACCGCGGCGGAGGCCGCGAAGCGGTAGGCGAGCGAACGGCCGTAGTGCAGCGGCGCCCCGTCCCCGCCGAACATCAGCGCGTAGCCCTCGAGGTGCGTGCGCAGCCGCTCCCCGTACCGGGCGGCGACCGGTCCGGTGTCGCCGGCCAGGTGGGCGTCCAGGACCGGGTACAGGTGCAGCGCCCAGCCGTTGTAGTGGTCGAAGGCACGACCGTCGCCGTCCGCGTACCAGCCCTCGCCCCGGTACCAGCCCTCCAGCAGCTCCAGCGCCCGGCCACGGGCCGCCGCCGTCTCCGCGTCCCCGCGGCCGACCGACTCCAGGAACCCGGCGACCGTGTACGGGAACAGGTACCAGTTGTTCGGCGCCGGCACGTGCCTGAGCGCCCCGCGCAGCCATGCCTCGACCCGGTCCTGCACCCCGGCGTCGAGGTTCTTCCACAGCCAGGGCGCGGTCAGCCGCAGCCCGAGCGCGACCGACGCCGACTCGACCATCGGCTGGCCCTGCACGTCGTGGTCGAGGATCAGCGGCCAGGACTCGGTGTCCTCGCGGCCGGGCGTCCGGGTGCCGGAGTCGAGGCCGCGGGCATACCGGTCCAGCCAGCCGTGCGGGTCGTCGCCGTCCGCGCCCGCGACCCGGAAGGCGGCCGCCAGGAAGGTCCGGGCAAAGCCCTCCAGACCGTCGGAGCGCACGCCCGAGCGCGAGGGTCGCCCCGGCAGGTCGAGCAGGGCACAACCCGGGGTGCCCCAGCGCCACGCGGCCCACAGCAGCCCGTCCGCGACGGCCTCCCAGTGGGCCCGGGTGCAACCGGTGTACGGGCTCGGCGCACGGTCCTCGGTGGGCAGTTCGAAGGGGATGGTCATGCCAGGAACGCCAGCCTTTCGCGTCGTACGGGATGGAGGAAACCGGCGCCGGACGCCCAGCGGGTCGTCTCGGCGAGCGCCAGGTCGGCCAGGCGCCGCCACTCGTTGCCCTCGGAGCCGGCGAGGTGCGGCGTGATCAGCGCGTTCTCGCAGTCCCACAGGGGGTGGTCCGGCGGCAGGACCTCGGGGTCGGTGACGTCCAGCACCGCCCGGACGCGGCCCGCCAGGACGGCGTCCGTGAGCGCCTCCTGGTCGACGACCGCGCCCCGGGAGGTGTTGATGAGCACCGCGTCTGTCCGCATCGCGTCGATCAGCGCCCGGCCGACCAGACTGCGGGTCGAGGGCAGCAGCGGGGTGTGCACGCTGACCGTGTCGCAGCGGGCGAACAGGTCGGGCAGCCCCACGAGTTCGACACCGAGTTCGGCGGCGTCCGCGTCGCTCACGAAGGGGTCGTGCAGGAGGACGTCGACGTCGTGCGGACGGAGCAGTTCGACGACCCGGCGGCCGATCAGCGACGCCGAGAGGATGCCGACCGTGCGGCGGTAGTTGCCCACGCCGCGCGGGGTGCGCAGCCAGTTGCCGCGCTCCCGGGACGCCCGGTAGTCGCGGGCCCGCTCCAGCACCCGCTTGCCGGTGAGCAGGATCATGGAGAGCGTGTACTCGGCCACCGGCAGCGCGTTGGCAGCGGCGGCCGAGGAGACCTCAATGCCCCGCTCCCAGCACGCCTCGGTGACGTGCCCGCGGACGCTGCCCGCCGTGTGCACCACGGCCCGCAGCCGCGGCGCGGCCCGCAGCACGTCCTCGTCCAGCCGCGGGCAGCCCCAGCCGGTGATCAGCAGGTCCACGTCGGCCAGCACGGACCTGGCCCGCGGCGTGGACAGGTCGTCCAGGACCGGGAAGGGCGCGAGGTCGCAGATCCTGCGGAACGCGGCGAGGGACTGCGGGTCGAGGACGGCCGAGGCGGCGTCCCGGGACATGGCCACGGCGGCGCGCGGCCGGGAACCGGGGACGGGGGCGTGCGAAGTCACTTGACGGCTCCGGCGGTCAGCCCGCTCCGCCAGAAGCGCTGGAGCAGGACGAAGGCGAGGATGAGGGGCAGTACGGCGAGCAGCGAACCCATGATCACCACGGGGTAGTACTCCGGCGAGACGGACGCCGCGCTGTTCCACTGGTACAGGCCGAGGCTTACCGGATACAGGTCCTGGTCGGACAGCATCACCATGGGCAGGAAGAAGTTGTTCCAGATCGCGGTCAGCTGGAAGAGGAAGACGGTGATCAGACCGGGACCGAGCATCCTGAGCGCCACCCGGGCGTACGTGGTCAGCTCGCCCGCCCCGTCCACGCGCGCCGCCTCCAGCACCTCGTCGGGTACGTAGCCCTGCGCGAAGATGCGTCCGAGGTAGACGCCGAACGGGTTGAACAGCACCGGGATGAACACCGCCCAGAAGGTGTTGACCAGGCCGGCCTCGGACGCCATCAGGTACAGCGGCAGCGCGAGCACCGTCTGCGGCACCATGACCGCCGCCAGGACCAGGCCGAACAGCTTCTCCTTGTGCCGGAAGCGGTACTTGTCGAAGGCGTAGCCGCAGGCGACGCTCACCAGCGCGCCGACTGCCGCGCCCACCACGGCGTACAGCAGGCTGTTGACGTACCAGCGGCCGTACAGCCCGCCGTCCATGGCGAACAGGTCCTGGAGGTTCTGCACGAAGGAGAAGTCGCTCAGCGACAGCAGGTCGCTGCTGAAGAGCGCGTCCCGGGTCTTGGCGGAGGCGAGCACCAGCCACAGCACCGGCAGCAGGGTGTACAGCACGGAGATCGCGACGACCGCGTTGACCGTCGCCCGGCCCAGCAGCTTGGGGCGGAGCAGGGAGCTGTCGGTGGTGCTCATCGGGCCTCCTCGGCGACGTCGGCGCGGCTGGTGAGGCGGGTGACGCCGTAGGAAAGGGCGATGGTGCAGACGAGCAGGACGACCGAGGCGGCCGCCGCGAGACTGTAGTTGTTGCGGGTGAAGGCCGCGTCGTAGATGTACATGCTCGGCGAGAACCGGGAGCTGATCATCGGGGACGACTGGCTGAGCAGCATCGGCTCGGTGAAGAGCTGGAGCGCCCAGATCAGCGTGAAGATCGAGACCATCACGATGGAGGCCCGCACCAGGGGCGTCTTCACCTGGAGCGCGGTGCGCACCGGCCCCGCGCCGTCCACCACGGACGCCTCGATCACCTCGCGCGGCACGGCCTGAAGCGCGGCGTAGAAGACCACCATGTTGTAGCCGAGGTTGCTCCAGAGCGCGATGTTCACGATGGACGGGAGCACCGTGTGCACGCCCAGGAAGTCGATCGTGATGTCACCCTTGGCGAACAGCTCGATGACCGGGCTGATGCCGGGCGTGTACAGGTACAGCCAGATCAGCGCCGCGATGATGCCGGGCACCGCGTGCGGCAGGAACAGGCCGAGCTGGGCGAAGGCCCGCAGCCGGACCACGCCGGAGTCCAGCAGCAGGGCGAGGGCGAGCGCGCCGACGACCATGAGCGGGATGTAGATCAGGCAGTACAGGGCGACCGTGCCGAGCCCGCCGAGGAAGGTCGGGTCGGTGAGCACGGCCGCGTAGGAGCGCAGCCCGACGAAGATCCTGCGTTCCGGGCCGAATCCGAGGCCGGGCTGGTCGTCGCTGAAGAAGCTCAGGTAGACCGCCGTGCCGACGGGGATCAGGAAGACGGTGACCAGCAGGGCGAAGAACGGCGTCATCAGGACGCCGACGGCGGTCAGTTGCCGGCGCTTGGCGGCTCTGCGGGCGCGCAGGCCCGACGCGGAGGGTGCCGGGGCGGTGGCGGGGGAGGCGCCGGCCGGCACCCGGGTGTGGGTGGTCGCGGTCATGGGGTGTCACCTGCCTTTCGTCGGCTCAGGTGCTGTGCTGGGTGGTGGACAGGCCGAGGGCCTTGAGGTCGGGCATCGTGCCCTCCTGGGCGGCGCGCAGCGACTCGACGAGGGAGCCCTGACCGCCGCTGACGCGGGCGAAGGAGTCCTGCATGACCTTCTGGGTGGCGCTCATCCGCGGCCCCCACAGCCACTGCTCGCCGATGTTCTCGGCCTCCCGCTCGAACAGGGTGTAGATGTCCTGACCGCCGTAGTACGACCGGTCGAAGGCGTCGCGGCCCACGGAGACCAGGCCGGGCGCGGCCGGGTACTGGCTGCTGGTGCCGCTGGACAGCCGGGCCCGCAGGGCGTCGGGGTGGGACACCTGCCACTCGATGAACTCCATGGCGGCCTCGGGGTGCCGGCTGTCCGCGGTGACGGCGAACGTTGAGCCGCCGTGCGTGCCCGCGGACGGGTTACCGGGTTCCCACTGCGGCAGCGGCGCGATCCGCCACTGGCCCTTCTGCCCCGGCCGCGCGTTCATCTGCGCACCCGCGTCCCAGGCGCCGCTGAGCCGGGTGAGGACGAGTCCGTTGCCGATCTGCGCGTCGGACTGACGGCTCTCCACGGCGTTCATGAAGACGTCGTCCCGGTCGATCAGCCCCTGCCAGTAGTCCGCCACCCGTCGGGACGGCGCGTCGGCGAGGGAGACGTTCCAGGCGCCCTTCGACGTGTCGAACCACTGGGCGCCCGCCTGCCAGGCGTAGCAGGCGAACTGCGTCATCCCGTCGGTGGGGAACAGCACCAGCCGGCGGTCGGGGGCCTTGCGGCGCACGGTCGCGGCCTGCTCGGCGAACTCGTCCCAGGTGCGGGCCGGCCGGAGCCCGTACTCGTCGAAGAGGTCGGCGCGGTAGTGCATGACCATGGGCTCGACGTCCAGCGGCACGCTGAACACCCGGCCCTCGAAGGTGGTCAGCCCGAGCGCCTGCGGCAGCAGCTTGCGGCGCAGGCCGTCGCCTATCAGGTCGGTGATGTCACGGGCGACGCCGTCGATGGCGTACCCGGGCACCTGCGGGTACTCGATGGTGGCGACGTCGGGCGCGTTGCCGGCCCGGGCGGCGTTGCTGAGCTTGGCGTAGCCGCCCTGCCCACCGGAGGGGATCTGCTGGAAATCGACCTGGACGGTGCGGTGCGTCCGGTTGAAGGCGTCGACCACCTCCTGGCTGCCGCGCAGGGCGGACCAGAAGGTGATGCGCGTGGTGGTGCCCGTGCGGGCCGACGATGCGCCGTTCCCCCCGCTGCAGGCGCTCACGGCTCCTGTCAGGGGTACTGCGGCCATCGCGGCGAGCACGGAGCGACGGCTGGGTCGTCCGGGCATGGCGCCTCCCGCGGCTCCTGCGGGCCCGCGTGCGTGCGGACCCGACTGTTCGGGACACGGGAATCCTGAAGGCTCCGGTACAAACGGTCAATAGATCGATCAGAAGAAAATGAAGCGATCAAACGCTCATTCATCGGAGGTGATCGTGCCGGACCCGGTGGCGCCCGTGCCGCCCGCGTCCCCGTCCCCGGCGTCCACTCGCCGGGTCGAGCCGCGGACCATCAGCCGCGGCAGCAGCTCGACGCGGCGCGTGGGCCCGGGAGTGCTCTCCCGCAGACGCCGGAGCAGCAGCTCGGCGGCGACCCGGCCGACCTCCGCCCTCGGCGGCGAGACGGCGGTCAGCGGGGGAGTGGCGAGACCGGCCACCACGTCGTCGTACGCCACGACCGAGCAGTCCCGGGGCACCCGCACGCCCTCGGCCGCCAGCCGCTGCACGATCATCAGCGCGTCCACGTCGCCGTGCAGCACGACCGCGCTCGCCCCCGTCTTGCGCAGCAGCACCGGCAGTTCGGCCGTCTCGTCCGCCGAGTAGGGCCCCTCCGGCCCCGACTCGGGAGTGCTCAGCGCCCAGGCCCACTCCTCCACCAGTGGATGCGCGCCCGCGATCTCGGCCAGCGCGGACCGCAGCGTGCGGGCGGTCGGGCTGTCGTCCCGGGTGGCGAAGACGACGCGCCGGTGCCCGAGCCCGACCAGGTGCTCCACCGCCAGGTGCGCGCCGTACCAGTGGTCCGAGCACACCGAGTCCAGCACGTGCGGCGCGCTGCCGCGCCGCGGCCGGCGCTCCATGAGCACCGTCGGCACCGCCAGTCCGGACAGCCACCCGTGGTCGGCCTCCTCGACGGCCAGGCTGTTCCACCGGGGCGCGAGGAGCAGGCCCCGCGCACCGTCCGCCAGGGCCCGCTCGACCAGCGGGCGTTCGGCACCCGCCGCCTGGGGCGCGATGTGCAGCGCCAGGCGCACGCCGGCCTCCTCCAGGACCGTGCGGGCCCCGTGCAGCGTCTCGGTCAGGTACGAGTGCCGTTCCGGCACCACCACCGCCACCCGGTCCCCGTCGGCGGCCTCCCTGGCGGGAGCCTCCTGGGCGGGCAGCGTCGACCGCACGACGCCGTGCCCGCGGCGCAGCCTGCCCTCGCGCGTCAGCTCCTCCACGTCGCGGCGCACCGTCACCACGGAGACCTGCAACTCGTCGGCGAGATCGCGCACCCGCGCGGTACCGCGCGCCTGGACCGCCGCCAGGATCCGCTGACGCCTGAGATCGACCGGCTCCCGCATCAGGCCTCCCACCCCCGGAATGTTCGTTTGAGCGATTCCGCGTCATCATAGCGATCGCTCAGGCCGGGTGCCCTCCCCGCCCCGGGACGACCGAGCCGTCGAGAAGGAGCGGCCGCCCTACGGCTCGGGGTCGGCGAGGAGCGGCCCCAGCGGGCCCAGATCCAGATTCAGGTCGCCGCGGCTGAGGCCGTGCTGCGCGCACAGGTCGTCCATCCGCTCGTCGAGCAGCATCAGCGCCGTGCCGAGCCGCTCCTCCTGCTCCGCGCTCAGCGTCCCCTCGTCGAAGCGGCGCACCGCTTGGCGCTCCATGAGCTGGCGCAACAGCTCCACCACGGTGAGGACCAGAGCCGCCAGGTCGTTCGTGACCCGCTCCGGGTCCAGGTCGAGGGAGCGGGCCCCGGACGCGCTCACAGCGGCCCGCTGTCCGGCCAGGGGGCGGGCACCCGCTCGTTCACCGACGACAGCAGCGCGTGCAGCGAGATCCGCACCAGCGGTACGTCCGCGATGGCCAGCACCAGGTCCCCGCTGACCACGACACCGGTGGCCAGCACCCGGTCCAGGAGATCGACCAGCGGCACACCCACCGGTGCGTACGGCTCCGGTCCGCCCCAGGGCACTGTTTCCGGGCCCGGCGCCCGGAGGTCCGGCCGGTTCATGCGCCGACCTCCTGCCGGGTGCGCTCCGGTTCCTCGTCCCAGCGGGCGAAGGAGTACGGGATCCAGGGGCCCGACGCGCCGACCTCCACGGCCGTGAGCCGCCCGTCGGCGGTGAGCCCGGCCAGCGCGCGGGTGAAGGCGCCCGACTCCGCGTTCTCCACCAGGTAGGCGGCGTTGAGCACCTGCGGGGAACGCCGGCCGGTCAGCCGCTCGCTCTGCGGCCGGTGCCGGGTCGCGGCGACGGCGTACCGTCGCAGCTCCGCGTCCACGGCGTCCGCCTCGGCCAGGGCCTTGGCGTGCCCGTCCCGCCGGTCGCGGCGCCTGGCGCTGGCCCGGCTGAGGTAGTCACGCCCGCCGGGGCCGCGGTCGCGGGGAGCGTCGGTGCCGGTGACGGGCTTCGCGGGCGGATCGAGGGCGTGCACCTTCACCGCCCACTCCGTACGGTCCCGGAGCCGGTCCAGGAGCGTGCGGAGCCCGGCCTCCCGGCCGGCCACGGCCTGCCGCGCGCTCCCGTCGCCGCGGTACAGCGTCGCCATCGGCAGCGGCACGACGGGGCCCCGCGCGGCGGCGGCCTCCACGCCCCGGTGATGGGCGCGGGCGCAGCGTTCGAGGTCGTCGGGCCGGTTCAGGCGCTCCGCCAGCGCCTCCTCGTCGAACAGCGCGGCCGGAACGTCCTGCACGACCAGACACAGGCCGCCCGCGCGCAGGACGCGCAGCGGGCCGCCCTCCTCGTGGCCGGTCGCCGCGGCCAGGGCGGCGCCGTCCGGCGGGGTGCGCGTGACGGCGAACGCGCACACGAGGTAGGGGAGCGCCGCTGCGGCGGGGTGCCCGCTCACCGTGCGGCCCCCGTCGTCTCCTCGGCGCCGTCGACCGGGGCTTCCTCCAAGGCTTCCTCCAGGGCGTCGAGCCGTGCCCGCAACCGCGCGTTCTCCTCGGCGAGCGCGTCCCGCGCGGCACGGGAGGACAGCGCCGGGTCGGTCTCCCACCAGTCGATGCCCGCCTTCTTCGCGGTGTCCACCGAGGCGATGAACAGGCGCAGGCGGATGGTGAGCAGTTCGATGTCCAACAGGTCGATCTTGATGTCGCCGGCGATGACGATGCCCTTGTCGAGGACCCGTTCGAGCAGGTCGGCGAGGTTGCCGGTGACGGGCGCGCAGGGCTGCGTCTCCCGGTCCGCGTACCGGTGGTCGACGTCGGTCACCGCGCACTCCCGGCAGGTTCAGCGACGCCGTCCGGCACGGGGGTCGGGCTCGTCTTCCTCGTACGCCTCGTCCTCGTCGTCGTACTCACCGTCCTCGTCCTCGTCTTCGTACGCGTCGTCCTCGTCGTCTCCGTCTTCGTCTTCGTCTTCGTACGCGGCGTCGTCGTACTCGTCCTCCTCCAGCGCCTCCTCGTGGCTCCGGACGACCTCGCCGTCGCGGATCTCGCCGCGCCAGCCCTCGATGTCCTCGTCGTCGCCCATCAGGGTCACGTGCCGGGCGAAGTGCTTCAGGTCCAGACGCAGCCGGCGCCCCTGGGCGCGCCAGAGGTTGCCGGTCTTCTCGAAGAAGCCCGCCGGGTAGTACTCGACGACCACGACGACCCGGGTCAGCCTGGGGGCGAGTTCGTGGAAGGTGATCACCCCGGTGGTGCTGCCCTTGGCGCCCTCGGAGGTCCAGACGATCCGCTGGTCGGGGATCTGTTCCTGGACGGTCGCCTTCCAACTGCGAGTGGAGAAGGCGACCTTGGCGGTCCAGTCCGAGGTCACCTCGTCATGGGGGCTGACGCTCTGGACGCCCTTCGTGAAGCCGCTGAAGTCCTGGAGCCGCGTCCACTGGTCGTAGACGGTGCGCAGGGGGACTCCGATGTCGACGGTCTCCATGATGTGCGTCGCCTTGATGCTGCCTCCGGAACCCCCGGAACCCCCGGAACCCCCGGAGCCCCCGGAGCCACCCCGGCCACCGGATCCGCTCCCGCCGCCGTCGGCGGAGGCGGTCAGGCGGTCGGTCAGTCCGCCGATCCGTTCCCCCGCCTTGCCGACGAGACTCTGCCCCGTGGCGGACAGGTAGCCGCCGAGCGCGTCCTTGAGGTCGCCGAGGGGGGACGGCCCGCCGCCCTGCCGGTCGGGAGTCATCACCGCTCACCTCCGAGCCGCTTCGGGCCCGCGGTCCGCTTCGCCGGCGCGGTCTTCTTGGCGGCCTTCTTCGCGGCCCTCGCGGGAGGCGCGGTCTTGCGCGGGGGTGCCTTCTCGGCCGTCTTCCGGGGCGGCGCGGCCCGCCGGGCCTCCTCCTGGTCCTCCTCGTCGAAGTAGGCGTCCTCGTCCGGACCGTCCCCGTAGTCCGCGAGGTGGTCGCCGTCGGCCCGCCGCCCCGCTCCGGTGAGCGCGTCGGTGCGGTCGCGGAGGTTGTCCGCGAGGCCGGTGAGGGTGCGGTTCGCCGCGGCGGTGACGGCCGTGCGTCCGGCGGTCAGCAACTCGCCGCGCATCTGGTCCGTCAGTTCCTGGAGCTGTGGGTTGCGCTGGAGCCCGGACAGACCCTGGGAAAGGACCTGACCGGGGGAGAGGCCGATACGTCGGCCCACGAGGTAGGAACCCACCGCGAGGGCGAGTTTGGCCTTCTTCGTGCGGCCCATGAGATATCCGCCGGCCACGGCCGCCGCCATCGCCGCCTTGCTGTCGTTCATACGTGCCTTCTATGCGCTCGATCCATGGTGGTGGTGCGGCCGGTGGGTTGGGCCCGGCGTTCGAGGAGGGTGAGCAGGCGCTCCTCCTCCCGCTCGAAGGCCGCCTCGTCGATGGCGCCCTCGTCCAGGGCCCGGTTGAGCGCGGCCAGGCGCGTCTGGACGACGCGCGGGTCGTGCGCTTGCCGCCGGGCCTCCTGGAGCAGGTGGTCGGCGATCCACGCCGTGCCGCGCACCGGGGCGAGGGGGAGCAGCAGGAGGCCGCTCACGATGCCCACCGCGTCACCGCCCGGCCTGCACGGGGCCCGCGTCGACGAAGCTGTAGCACGGCAGGGGCCCGGTCACACTGAGCGCCAGCCGGTCCCCGCGGTCGCGTGCCAGGGCGTCCACCTCCTGGCGGAACCGTCCCTCGTCGGCGGCGCGCAGCAGGAACGAAGCGCTCAGCACCTGCTCGTCGTCGGTACGGCCCCGCACGGTGCGCACCGCGAGCGGGGTCAGGCGGTCGAGCACCTCCCGCGCCGCACGCCGCGCCTCGCGGCGGACACCCTGGGCGATCGCCTCGCCCAGCCGGACGTTGGCCTCGTAGTCCGGACGGCGGCGGGTGCGCAGGGCCAGGGACCGCAGTCCCTCGTCCCGGCGCACCAGATCGGCGAAGTGACCGGGCACGACCGTCCCCTTGACGTTGAGTTCGACGCACCCGCGCACTTCGTCGAGCTGCCGTGTCAGGTGCGCGGC
This sequence comes from Streptomyces mutabilis, assembly GCF_046628145.1. Classification (NCBI taxonomy): domain Bacteria; kingdom Bacillati; phylum Actinomycetota; class Actinomycetes; order Kitasatosporales; family Streptomycetaceae; genus Streptomyces; species Streptomyces mutabilis. The sequence goes on from NZ_CP176874.1 coordinate 7,236,800, forward strand.
GTCCGCCCGGAGCTGGGAGAGCAGCGCGTCGGGCCGGGGGCTGAGGACGGCGAAGCGCATGGGCAGGACGGGCCCCTGGCCGGCCAGTTCGTCCAGTACCGCCTGGTGTGCCATCAGGTCACGGCGCCGGGGCCGGAGCCGTACGGGCGCCGACGACACCGCGGCGCTCAGGCCCGAGTCGGTCAGCAGCCGCACCCGGGCACCGTCGACGCCCGGGGAGCGGGGCGCCCGGACCCCGGCGGGGGTGATGCCGTACACGTACAGGGCCTTGCGGGTGCCTGCGGTGGCGGTGGCAGTGGGGGTAGGGCCGGTGGGGGTGAGTCCGGTGGTGGCGGGCGCGGTCATTCGTCCTCCGTATCCGTGCGCCGGCGCGGGCGGCTGTGCGGGCGGTCGTCCTCGTCGCGGGGGCGCGCGGCCGGCCGGCCGCGAGGCCGCTCGGGGCCACGGCCGCGCTCCAGGCGCTCGCGCTCCCGGACCTCAGCGTGGGTGCGGGCGCGGGTGCGGGTCTCCTCCTCTTCCGCCTCCTCCTCGGGCGTGAGGATGTCGCGCACCTTGTCGGTCAGGGAGCGTGCGGTCCGCTTCGCGCCCGCCCTGCCTATCGTCTTGGCGACCGGGGAGCCGAACATCTCGGGCACGGTCTTGGAGCGCACGTCGTGCTCCAGGTCCAGCCGGTTGCAGGCCTCGGCGAACCGCAGGTACGTGTCGACGCTCGCGACCACGATGCGGGCGTCGACCTTGAGGATCTCGATGCCGACCAGCGAGACGCGCACGAAGACGTCGATCACCATGCCGCGGTCGAGGATGAGTTCGAGGACGTCGTAGAGGGTGCCGGCGCGGGGCGCGCAGACGACCTCGTCGTCGTAGGTGATCATGTGGTGGTCCTTCCGGGTGCGGGCCTCACGACGGTCACCGGTCCTGGGCACCGCGCCGGTAACGGGCGACCCTGCGGTACTGGAGCAGATCGCCCGCCGCGTCGAGCTCGACCTCGTAGGTGGCGAGCAGGCTGGTGGTGTCGGGGATGCGTGCCACCTCCAGCACGTCCACGTCGACGATCCAGCCGTCGTCCTCGCTCCGGCGCACCGCCGAGACTCCCTCGACGCGGTGCCGGATCAGCTCGGACAGGGCGTCCGCGGCGCGTTCGGCGGCGTCCCGGGCGCCCCGCACGGAAGGCTCGCGTGTGGTCGTGGAAGTCGTGCCGCGCCGTCGCCCGCCAGGTTCCGTCATGCAGTCCACTCTGGTCGCGGGACCCTGTTGGCGCGTGCGCAGTTACCCCATCCGTGGCGGTGGGGGGTGGGCGGGAGCGGCGCCGCCCGTGGCGGTCAGGCGCCCGGCGCGGTGGCGGGCGCGCGCCGGCAGTGCAGGAAGAGGTGGGGTTCCGGCCGGGCCTGCGGGTGGGCGGGGGTGAACATCGTCGCCTCCTGCGCCAGCACCTCCAGGCCGGCCTCCTCGGCCACGGCGGTGAGGGCCTGCGCGGTGAAGCTGGTCACCCGCACCGGCTGGCCCATGAAGGTGGCGTCGACCCCCTCGACGTCCAGCGGCACCGTGGCCAGGACCAGGTAGCCCTCCGGCTTCAACGCCCGCACCAGGCGCCGGACCAGCTCCGTCTGCTCCCGCCGGTCCAGCTGGAGCAGTGAGAAGTACACGCAGACCGCGTCGAACGAGGCGTCCGGCAGCCGTACTTCGCGGATGTCCGCGCACTGGAACGTGGCCGCCGGCACCTGCCGCGTCGCCAGCTCCACCATGACGGGGGAGACGTCGACGCCCAGGACGTCGTGCCCGGCGCCGGCCAGGGTCTCGGCGGTGGGCCGGCCCGTGCCGCTGCCCACGTCCAGCACCCGGCTGCCCGGCGCGAGGCGACCGAGCAGCCACTCCAGGGAGCGCCGGTGCGTCTTCGACCCGGCGAAGGCCTTCTCGTAGTCGGCGCCCAGCGCGTCGAACGCGGCGGCGGCGTGCGGCCGTTGCTGCTCCTCGCTCACGACGTCCCCTCCGTTGGGCGAGCCGGTGCCGCGGGCATCGTTCCACCGGAGGCGGGCCGCCGACAAGGGGCCCGCCGGGTGATCCGCGGCGACGGGCGACCTCCCGGGCCTTTCCGGGGCCTCGGGTCTCCCGGCGCCTCCGCGCGGACTGCCCCATGGGGCCTCCGCGCGGACTGCCCCATGAGGCCCGCCCACGGACCGCCCCGTGGGCCGCCGACGGGCCGCCCACGACCTTTCCCACGGCACTCCCGGGGCGGTGCCCTACCGGCCGTCGTCGTCCGGTGCTGTCCCCGGCTCCGCCATCCGGCGGTGCACGGCCGCCTTGACGCGGTCCGGCAGGACCTTGTCGGCCACGCCCTGGGCCTTGGTCTTCGCCGAGCCCGTGACCAGCTTGCCCCGGCCCTTCATGACGGCGTCGTACGCCTGCCGCGCGACCTGCGCCGGATCGTCCTTGTCCATGGTGCCGACCTTGGTGTCCTCCATGCCGGCCCGCCGGAAGAAGTCGGTCTCCGTCGGCCCCGGCATGAAGGAGGTGACCGTGACGCCGGTGTCCGAGACCTCCTCCTGCAACGCCTGGGCGAAGGACTGCACGAAGGACTTCGAGGCGTTGTACACCGACTGGAAGGACCCCGGCATCGTGGCCGCCACCGACGACGTGAACATCAGCCGTCCCACGCCGCGCGCCACCATGTCCCGCAGGAGCGGCTTGGCGAGCCGCACGGTCGAGGTCACGTTGAGGTCGATGACGGACTCGTCGTCCGCGGGGTCGGTGTCGACGAACGCGCCGCCCTGCCCCACCCCCGCGTTGAGGGCGGCCACGTCCACCGTGAGCCCGGTCAGCGCGGCGACCAGCCGGTCCACGCCCTCGGCGGTCCGCAGATCCGCACGCACGGCCCGCACCTCGGCGCCGGTCTCCCGCAGCCGCCGGGCGGCGTGCTCCAGCCGTTCGTCCTCGGCGTTGACCACGAGGTCGTGGCCGTGCTCCCCGAAGAGTCTGGCCAGTTCGTATCCGATGCCGCTGGACGCCCCGGTGACCAGGGCGAGCGGCCTGCCGCCGGCCACGGTGTCCCCGTTCACCGCGGTGCCCCGTGAACCGAGGCCGTGGTGAAGCCGCACACGAGGTGCGGCACGAGGCCGGGCACGTCGCCGGCGCCCCGGCCGCGCAGCGGCATGTCGCCGTAGGCGGTGAGGTTCAGCGCGACGGTCCCGGCCGCTTCGGCGACGAGACCTCTGGTCACTGACATGCGGGGACTCCCTCGGCGTGGGCGCTGACGCGCGGACGGGCACTGCGGGCCCCGGGTTCCCCGAACCCGGGCGCGTAACAGGACCGGCGGCGTCCCGAGGGTCCCTCCGCCGGCGGCATCGCGAGCCGTCTCAGCCCCTCCTCCCGCCCCCCTTCGGCGGTGACAGCAACTGCTCGCGCAGCAGGGTCAGCCGGTGGGAGGCGTCCACCGCTCCCGTCTCCGCCAGCGTCGTCAGGGCCAGCAGCAGTACGTCCGCCACGACCAGCGCCGTGAGTGCCTCGGACGTGATGCCCGTCGGCGTGTGCGGCGCGGTGAGGACCGCGTCGACCCGGTCGCCGAACTGCTCGGCGTGACACCGGACGGTCACTCAGGGCGGGGGAGGGCCCCTTCCAGCGCCAGATCCACCAGCCCCCGCACGAGCGCCTCGTCCAGCGGCGCCCCGCTCAGCAGCACCCGGACGAACAGCGGACCGCTGACGGCCTCGACCAGCAGGGCGGGGTCGGTGTCCGCGGCCAGCTCGCCCCGGTCGACGCCCCGCCGGACCATCACCACGGCGCGGTCGAGGCGCTCGCTCCAGTAGGGGCCGCGGCGGTCCTCGAGGGTGTCGTCGTTCTCGACGCTCAGCCGCAGCAGCGCCCGGCCCTGCGCGGTGCCGAGCAGCGCGGCCAGCGAGGAGAAGAAGCCCAGCAGGTCGTCCCGGACGCACCCGGTGTCCGGGACCGGCAGGGCGGAGTCCAGTTCCGTGGTCAGCGCGTCCAGGATCAGGTTCTCCCGAGTGCCCCAGCGGCGGTACACGGACGTCTCGTGCACCCCGGCGGACCGGGCGACGGCACCGACGGTCGTGCCCGCCAGACCTTGCGTCGACAGCAGGTCCACGGCGGCGGCGAGCACCGCCCGCCGCATCGGCTCCCCACGGCGGCGCAGGGGCGGGGCGGCGGACTCGGGAGTGGTCATGCGCCCAGCCTAAAGCAGGGCGTCCTGCGTTGAGTGGCGAAAGCAAGTCGTCTTGCGTTGGGTGTACGGTTAACGCAAGTCGACCTGCGATGGACCGCTGGGGGCCGTCCGGGGTCGCCGCCGCACCGAGGAGGTCCTGTCATGGCGCAGATGCTCGCCGCCCGCCTGCACGTCCCGAGCCGCACCCTGCGGCTGGAAGAGGTGCCCCGCCCGCACCCGGGCCCGGGGGAGGTGCTGGTCAAGGTCGAGGCGGCCGGGGTGTGCCTGTCCGACGTGCACCTCATCGACGGCACCCTCACCCCGCTGCTCCTCCCGGGCGACACGGTCACCCTCGGCCACGAGGTCTCCGGCACCGTCGCCGAGGTCGGCGCGGGCGTCACCGCCTGGTCGCCGGGGCAGCGGGTCGTGCTGTACGCCGGTGAGGTGCGCGACGGCGTCACCTACACCCGCGGCGTCGACTACGACGGCGGCTGGGCCGAGTACGCGCTGTCCGCCGAGACCGCCCTGACCCTGCTGCCCGACGCCATCCCCTTCGAGCAGGGCGCGATCATCCCCGACGCCGTGTCCACGCCGTGGGGCGCGATCACCGAGACCGGCGCCGTCCGTCCCGCCGAGGCGGTCGGCGTGTGGGGCGTCGGCGGGCTCGGGGTGCACGCCGTGCAGCTCCTGCGCGCCGTGGGCGCCTGCCCGGTCGTCGCCGTCGACCCCAACCCCGTCGCCCGTGAACGCGCCCTCGCCGCCGGCGCCGACCTCGCCCTGGACTCCGCCGACCCGGAGCTGGCCCAGTTCGTGCGCGCGGCGACCGGCGGGGCCGGGCTCGCCGCCGCCTTCGACTTCGCGGGCGTGCCGCCCGTGCGGGAGCAGGCCCTGTCCGTCCTCGCGCCCAAGGGCCGGCTGGTCCTGGTGGGCCTGACCGACAAGCCGCTCACCGTCCGGGACGGGACCCGCTTCAGCTACCTCCAGCAGCGCATCCTCGGCCACTACGGCTCCGACATGCCGGTCGCGCTGCCGCAGCTGCTGCGCCTGATCGAGGGTGGACGGCTGGACTTCTCCGGGTCCATCAGCGGCGTGCTGCCGCTGGCCGAGGCCGCCGAGGCCGTCGCGCGGCTGGAGAAGAAGGAGGGCGACCCGATCCGGCTGATCCTGCGCCCGTGAGGTGAGGGATCGCTGAGAATCCCCGGGACGGCTGAACGCTCCGGCCCCCGGCTCCGTATGGAGCCGGGGGCATTTCATGTCCGAGTCCGCCACGACACAGGAGCACGTCTTGGGACACAACAGGCGCAGACGCCCGACCGGGGCGCGCCGCGCGACCTTCGGAGCATGCGCGCTGATACTGGGAGGCGGCGGCCTGGTCGCCGTGAACGTGTTCGCCTCCGCGACCGAGGCCGGCGACACCGCCGTTCCCCTGGGCGGTTCCGGAGTGGCGGCCACCATCGACTGCCCCGACCTCAGTGAACGGCTGACCGCGGTCCCGGAGCCGGCGAGGCCCGAGGTCGACACCGAACTCGCCCGGCTCGACCAGCAGATCGCCACCGCCTACCGGAAACTCCAGGAAGCGGCCCGCACCGCCGACGACGGCAAGCTCGACGAGGCCGCGATCCTCGACCCGCTGACGAAGGAACGGGCCGCGACGATCGAGCGCGTCGTCGCCGCCGTCGACAAGGCCGGTGACCGCCCCGAGGGCCTGGACGCGCAGGCGCGGTGCACGCTGCGCCGCACCGAGGTGGCGACGACGGGCGCCGAGAGCGGCGGCCCCGACCAGGGGCAGCAGGACGGTGAGGGTGAGCGGGCCCGGAACGGTGACGACGCCGGCGGGGACGGGCAGCAACCGCCCGGCAACGGTGGACAGGCCGGCAACGGTCCCGTGGCGGCGGACTACGTCGACATCGAGTCCGTCCGGCCGAACGTCGCCGAGGCCCCCCGGCGGAGCGGCGCCTCGAACGGCTCCTTCGCCACCAGTTGCGGCGTCAACGCCGAGGGCCTGTTCAACTCGGACAACCTGATCGCCGCCCCCGGGGTCGGCAACGGTGCCCACCACTTCCACGACTACGTCGGCAACCAGGACAACGACGCCTTCTCCAGCGACGAGGACCTCGCCGCGGCCGGCACCAGCTGCGCCGACCAGGGCGACAAGTCCTCGTACTACTGGCCCGTGCTCCGGCTGCAGAACGGCACCGACGAGCAGGACGCCCAGTCTCCGGGCGGCGGCATCGAGGGCAACGCCGGCGAGATCGTCACACCGGCCGAGGTCACGCTGACCTTCGAGGGCAACGAGCAGGGCAAGGTCACGGAGATGCCCCGGCTGCTGCGCATCATCACCGGTGACGCGAAGGCGTTCGTCAACGGCGACGCCAACGCGAACGCCTCCTGGAGCTGCACCGGCTTCGAGGACCGGCAGCTGAAGGACAAGTACCCGCTCTGCCCGTCGGACAGCGACGTGGTGCGCACCTTCACCTTCCAGAGCTGCTGGGACGGCCGCAACATCGACAGCGCCAACCACCGCACCCACGTGGCCTTCGCCGCCGCCGACGGCAGCTGTCCCGACGGGTTCCGGCCCGTTCCGCGCCTCGTGCAGCGGATCGTGTACGACGTGGACGCGCCCAGCCTCCGGGACGGGGGGAAGACGGTTCCGCTGTTCGCCGTGGACTCCTTCCCCGAGCAGCTCCACAAGCCGGTGACGGACCACAGCGACTTCATCAACGTCTTCGACGAGGAACTGATGCGGGAGATGGTCGACTGCATCAACAGCGGCCGTGAGTGCGGCGCGGGCGCGCCTCCGGTACCGGGTCCGGGCCAGGGCGGGGACCAGGAGGAGGGTCCGCGGGAGGAACCGACCGAGAACCCCGGCGGGAACCCCACCGGGGCCCCGCAGGAGCAGCCCACCGAGAACCCCGACGTCTCCGGCCCCCCGGCCGAGCAGACCGCCACGCCCTCGGAACCCGCGGACTCCGGCCAGGACGGGCGGAACGACGGCCAGGACGGCGGAAAGGGCGAGGGCGAGGACAACGGCGGTCCGGAGGACGGGCGGAACGACGGCCAGGGCGGCGGGCGGAACACCGATGAGCAGGACCGGCCCCCGGCCCAGGAGGGCAACGCCCAGGACGACGCTCGGGGTGATGCCCAGGAGAACGAAACCGCCTCTCCGAGCGCCGAACCCAGGGCCGCCACGACACCCGCCGACGCCGCGCAGGACGGGAGTGGCGCCGCGCCCGCGCCCGGGGCGACGCAGGGCACGGGAGGCCGTGGCGGCGCCGCCGGCTCGGCGACCGAGCCGCAGGCGACCCAGGGCGGTCTCGCCGAGACGGGCTCCGGCCTCGGCCTGTGGCCCGCGGCCGTCGGAGGCGTCCTCTTCGCCGGCGGCTGCGTCCTGCTGATCCGCTCGAGAAGGCGTGCGCTGTGACGCCGGCATGACGCCGTGACACAGCCGTCGGGTGGGCGGGGCCGGTCTCGCCCCCCCGACCCGCCGACCCGCCCACCCGACCCGCCGACCGAACCGAACGCGCCACCACCCGACGGGAAGTGGCGCGATTCAACTATTGCCATTCCGTTTCCCCGGGCGCAGCCTGGTCTCCGAACCGCACTGGGAGCGCTCCCACTGCACTCCCGGTCCGGAACCTCCATGTTGTCCCCCCACGCGAGAGAAGGACGTCATGACTTGTCATGATCACGCCACAACCACGCCGGGACGCACCACGAGAGCCCGGCGAGCGTCGACCCTCGTCCTCGGCGCCCTCACCGCCGCCCTGCTCGCCCTCGTCCCCTGGAGTGGCACCGCCGTCGCCCACGGCTCGGTCGTCGACCCCGCCTCCCGCAACTACGGCTGCTGGCTGCGCTGGGGCGACGACTTCCAGAACCCCGCCATGGCCCAGGAAGACCCCATGTGCTGGCAGGCGTGGCAGGACAACCCCAACGCCATGTGGAACTGGAACGGCCTGTACCGCAACGGCTCCGCGGGCAACTTCGAGGCCGTGGTCCCCGACGGCCAGCTGTGCAGCGGCGGCCGCACCGAGGGCGGGCGCTACAACTCCCTGGACGCCGTCGGAGCCTGGAAGACCACGGCGGTCGCGGACGACTTCACCGTCAAGCTGTACGACCAGGCCAGCCACGGCGCCGACTACTTCAAGGTCTACGTCACCCGGCAGGGCTTCGACCCCACCACGCAGCCCCTCGGCTGGGACGACCTCCAGCTGCTCACCACCACGGGCAGCTACGCGCCCAGCCAGAACTACGAGATCCCGGTGAGCACCTCCGGCCTGAGCGGCCGGCACGTCGTGTACACGATCTGGCAGGCGTCGCACATGGACCAGACGTACTTCCTGTGCAGCGACGTCGACTTCGGCTGATCCGCGTCACCTCGTCCCCCCCACCCCCGCCGGGCGCACCGCGTCCGGCGGGGACACCGGTCGGTGTGACAGCCCCGGCGAACCACCACGGGGCAGCTCCGCACTGCGGTATACGTCCACGCATGGAACCGATGGACTACTACGACCTCGGCACCCACGGCCGTCCCGTCACGACCTCGTCGACCGAGGCGCAGCGATGGTTCGACCGCGGCCTGGTGTGGACGTACGCCTTCCACCACGAGGAGGCCGTCTCCTGCTTCGAGGCCGCCGCCGCGGCCGACCCGGACTGCGCCATGGCCCACTGGGGCATCGCCTACGCCCTCGGCCCGAACTACAACAAACCGTGGGAGGCCTTCGACGCCGAGGAGCTGACCCGGACCGTCGACCGCACCCACGCCGCCGTCGAACGCGCCCACGAGAAGGCGGCCAGGTCCGCCACCCCTGTCGAACGCGCCCTGATCGGCGCCCTGCGCGCCCGTTACCCGCAATCTCGGGCCGTCGAGGACTGCTCGGTGTGGAACGCGCCGTACGCCGAGAGCATGCGAGCCGTCCACCGACTGGCTCCGGACGACCTGGACGTGGCCACCCTGTACGCCGACGCGCTGATGAACCTGACCCCCTGGCAGCTGTGGGACCTGCGTACGGGGCGCCCGGCCGAGGGAGCCCGCACCCTGGAGGCGAAGGACGTCCTCGAGCGGGCCCTGGCCGCGGACGGCGGACGCGAGCACCCCGGCGTCCTGCACCTCTACATCCATCTGATGGAGATGTCCGCCACTCCTCAGGCGGCGCTCACCGTCGCCGACCGGCTGCGCGGACTGGTCCCCGACGCCGGCCACCTCAACCACATGCCGTCGCACCTGGAGGTGCTGTGCGGCGACTACCGGCGCGTGGTGTCGGACAACACCGCCGCGATCGCCGCCGACGAGAAGTACCGCGCCCGGGCCGGCGCGATGAACTTCTACACCCTCTACCGCTCGCACAACTACCACTTCAAGATCTACGGCGCGATGTTCCTCGGCCAGTACGGGACCGCCATGGACACCGTCGCGCAGTTGGAGGCGTCCGTCCCCGAGGAACTGCTGCGCGTCGAGAGCCCCCCGATGGCCGACTGGCTGGAGGGCTTCCTCGCCATGCGGGTGCACGTCCTGATCCGCTTCGGCCGCTGGGCGGACATCCTCCGGCTGCCGCTGCCCGCCGACCCGCGCCTGTACTGCGTGACGACCGCGATGATCCACTACGCCCGCGGCGTCGCCCTCTCGGCCACCGGCAGGGTCGACGAGGCCGAGGCCGAACGCCTGCTGTTCCGCGAGGCGGTCGCCCGGGTGCCCGGGACCCGCACACTGTTCAACAACACCTGCGCGGACATCCTCGCCATCGCCTCCGCCATGCTCGACGGCGAACTGGAGTACCGCAGGGGCGATCACGCCACCGCCTTCGCGGCCCTGGAACGGTCGGTCGAACTGGACGACAACCTCCCCTACGACGAGCCGTGGGGCTGGATGCAGCCCACCCGGCACGCCTACGGCGCCCTGCTCCTGGAGCAGGGCCGCGTCGAAGAGGCCGAGGCGGTCTACCGTGCCGACCTCGGCCTGGACGACACCCTGCCGCGCGCCCTCCAGCACCCCGGCAACGTATGGTCCCTGCACGGACTCCACGAGTGCCTGGTGCGCCTGGGCAGGGAGGCGGAGGCACGGATCGTGGCGCAGCAGCTCGGGCTGGCCACGGCACTGGCGGACGTACCGGTCGACGCCTCCTGCTTCTGCCGCCTCGGCACGGTCCCGGAGGCCGGCGCCACGGGCGGCTGCTGCGCCACGGAGGGCTGACCGGCCCAGGGCGGCGGACCGGCCCCAGGGTGGAGGACTGGCTCAGGGTGGCGGACCGGGTCCAGGCGGCGGACCGGTCCAGGGCGGCGGACGGGGCTGAGGCAGGGGCCGGGGCACCAGGAGAAACCGGCGGGCAAGGGCGGAGGGGGAGACGGCGGCCGGTGCCCCTCGGGTGGTCTATACGATGTCGCCTCGGAACAGGGACTGCGGCGGAAGGAGGCGGGCCGTGACGGATCACCGGCGCCCGCGGCGGCGAGGCCAGGGCGAGCTGGAGGCACTGGTGCTGTCGGCGCTGCGCGAGGCGGACGGCCCCGCGACGGCCGGCTGGGTGCAGGAGCACCTGGGCGGCGACCTCGCCTACACCACGGTGATCACGATCCTGACCCGCCTGCTGGAGAAGGGCGCGGTCGACCGTGAGCGCGTGGGCCGGTCCTTCGCCTGGACACCCGCCTCGGACCAGGCGGGACTGGCCGCCCGGAAGATGCGCAAGGTCCTGGACGCGGAGAGCGACCGGGGAGCGGTGCTGGCCAGCTTCGTGACCGGCCTCGACGCGGACGACGAGCGGCTGCTGCGAGAGCTGCTGGGGCACCTGCCCGACGCGGGGGACGGCTGACGTCGCATGGGGGTCTTCGTCTTCCTGCCGCTGGTCCTGCCGCTGACGGCGTGGCCGATCGCCCGGCTGGCCGAACAGCATCTGCACCCGCGGACCGCGACCAGGCTCCTCACCGCGGTGGCCGCGGTGATGGCCCTGTGCAGCACGGTGTGCCTGGCCCTGGTGATGGTGGTCGGTACCGCTCAGCTGCCGGGCAACCCCCTGCCCGACGGCTGGTCCGACCCCGAGGTGCGGGCGGCGGTGCCGTACGACGAGGTCGTCGGCAAGGCGGCGATCCCCGCGCTGTGCGCCGTGGTCGCGGCCTCGGCCCGGGCCCTGTGGCGGCACGGCAGGGTGCGCCGCCGCGCCCACCGCGCCCTGGCCGGCCTGCCGGGCACCGGGGTGGCCGTGCTGCCGGACGACGTGCCCTACGCGTACGCGCTGCCCGGCGGGCGCCGGGACCGGGTGGTGGTGAGCACGGCCCTGCTCGACCGCCTCGAACCGGCCGAGCGCCGCGCGTTGTTCGCCCATGAACGGGCCCACCTGGCCGCCCGCCACCACCGCTTCCTGCTCACCGTGCGGCTCGCCGCACTGGCCAATCCGTTCCTGCGGCCCCTGCGGACCGCCGTGGCCTACACGGCGGAGCGGTGGGCGGACGAGGCTGCCGCGCGGGCGGTCGGCAGCCGCCGCGCGGTGGCGACGGCCATCGGCAAGGCGGCCCTCGTCTCCCGGGGCACCCCGGTCGCCACGCTCGCCGGGCTCGCGGCACCCGGCCCGGTGCCGCGCCGGGTGGCGGCGCTGCTGGGCCCCGCTCCCGCGGTCCGCACCTGGCCCTCGCTGTTCACCTCGGTGGGCCTGGCGGCGTGGGCCGCGGCCGCCGGAACCGCCGTGTCGGCGATGTCGTCGGCGAACGCCGCCGTCACGATGTTCCTCATCCTCCGCGCCGCGACGCCCCTCTGAGCGACGCTCATCTCCCGGAAAAGAAGCAGGTCACAAGCTCGGCAGCAGAACATCTCCACTCGATCGGGCGATCAGCCGATCCGGGGCCGGGCCGGCTCCGGATTCCCCGTGTGAGGGAAGAACCGAGGACACACCGACGGCGGACCGCCCGCCCCTGCTCCCCGCTGTCCATACGCGCGGGGCGGCTCGACCCCCACCCGCCCGCGCCGGAACCCCGGTCGAACGGGGACCACCCAGCGGCGAGCGCGGTACCTCCGAGCGCGCTCGCCGCGACCAGGGACGCCGGCGGGGACCGGCGCGGGACCGCCGGCTGACGACGGGCGGGACCCCGTATCCCGCCCACCGACGACCACCACTTCACCGTGATCCGCACCGAGGCGGCTTCGTGCTGCCCGTTTTGTCGGGAGAATCCATGAACGCTCGTATTCGCCGCTCCGCCGTCACCGTAGTCGCGGCCGCCGTCCTGCCCCTGTCCCTGGCCGCCTGCTCCGACGACGGCGACAGCGGCTCGTCGGACTCCGCCCAGGCGGCCTCCTCCGCCCCCGCCACCCCCGACGACCCGTCCGCCGGCAGTGGCGGCGACATGGCCGGTACGGACGAGCCGTTCGGCCCGGCCTGCTCCTCGGTGCCGCAGGAGGGCGCCGGTTCCTTCGACGGCATGGCCGAGGACCCGGTGGCCACCGCGGCCTCCAACAAGCAGACCCTGTCCACGCTGGTGACGGCGGTGAAGAAGGCCGGCCTCGTCGACACGCTCAACAACGCCGAGGCCATCACCGTGTTCGCACCGACCGACGACGCCTTCGCCAAGATCCCGAAGGCCGACCTGGACAAGGTGCTCGCCGACAAGCAGATGCTCACCGACATCCTGACCTACCACGTCGTGGGGCAGAAGCTCGCGCCGAAGGACCTGGAGAACGGCTCCTTCGAGACGTTGCAGAAGTCGAAGCTGACCACGTCCGGCTCCGACGAGGCCTACACGGTCAACGACTCCGCGAAGGTCGTCTGCGGCAACGTGAAGACGGCCAACTCCAACGTGTACATCATCGACACCGTCCTCATGCCCGAGAGCTGACGGGGCGAGCGGGCGGACGGCGCCGGGGGCGGTCGGGCAGACGGCCGCCCCCGACCGCCCGGTGGCCCTGTGGTAGCTTGCGGGAGCCAGTCGAACCCACCTGGTGGGTCAGGGAATCCGGTGCGAATCCGGAACTGACGCGCAGCGGTGAGGGGGACGGGCGGGACACGGGCCACTGGCGGCACAAGCCGTCCGGGAAGGCGTCCCGTCCGGTCGAACCCGAGTCCGAAGACCTGCTGGCACCCGCGCCGCGTACGGCGCGGGCCGCACCGTACGAACGGGCTTCGCGCATGAGCCCTCGACGCCAGAGGATCTTCCTTGTCCGCAGCGTGTCCCGTCGGCTCCGGCCGCCCCACCGGCTCCCGCCGTCCCTTCCGCCCCCTCGTCCCGTTGCTGCTGTCCGGCGCCCTGCTCGCGTCCGGCTGTGGTGCCGGAGCCGCCACCGACGACTCCGCCGCACCGGCCGCGGCCACCGGCTACCCGCGCACCGTCGACGACTGCGGACACGAGGTGAAGGTCACCTCGCCACCCCGACGGGCGGTCTCCCTCAACCAGGGAACCACCGAGATCATGCTCTCCCTCGGCCTCGCCGACCGCATGGCTGGCACCGCCACCTGGACCGACCCGGTCATGAAGGGCCTGGAGAAGGCGAACGCCGGCGTGCCCAGGCTCGCCGACGACATGCCGTCCTTCGAGACCGTCCTGGACGCCGAACCCGACTTCGTCGCCGCCTCCTTCGCCTCCACGCTCGGCCCCGGCGGCGTCGCCACCCGCGAGCGGTTCGCCCAACTCGGCGTACCGGCCTACCTGTCCCCGTCCGACTGCGCAGGCAAGGACAACAGCGGCGACGGCGACGGCGTCCGCAGCGAGCCCCTGACCATGGACGCGGTCTACACCGAAGTCCGCGACCTGGCCCGGATCTTCGACGTGGAGGAGCGCGGGGAGAAGCTGGTCGCCGGCCTGAAGGCCCGGATCGACAGCGCCACGAAGGGCATCGACGCCTCCGGCGTCACCGTCATGTACTGGTTCGCCAACTCCACCTCGCCGTACCTGGCGGGCTGCTGCGGCGCCCCCGGCGTGATGACCCGCGCGGTCGGCGCGGAGAACGTCATGGACGACACCCGCCAGGAGTGGCCGCAGGTCGGCTGGGAGACCGTCGCCGACCGCGATCCCGACGTCCTCGTCCTCGGAGACCTCACCCGCAGGTCCCAGACGGCGGAGACCGCCGCGAAGAAGATCGAGTTCCTTGAGTCCGACCCCGTCACCAGGAACATGACCGCGGTCAGGAAGAAGCGGTACGTGCTGCTCAGCGGGCAGGCCATGAACCCCACCGTCCGCACCGTCGAGGGCGTCGAGAAGCTCGCGGCCGCGCTGCGCGCGTACGGCCTCACCAAGTGACGGCCGTCGGCCGGGCGGCCCCCGGCACACGTGCGGCCGGGCGCCGGCACCCGGCATGGGCGGCGGCCGGAATCCTCGCCCTGTGCGCCTCCGTCGCCGTCGCCGTCACCATCGGCCCGGCCGACATCGGCGTCGGCGACGTGTGGTCCGTGGTCGTCGCCCACCTCGGCGGCGGCACCACCGACGTCACCCCGATCCGGGACGGCATCGTCTGGGACCTGCGGCTGCCCCGCACCCTCCTGGCGGCGGTGTGCGGCGCCGGACTCGCCGTGTGCGGGGCCGTGCTCCAGTCCCTGCTGCGCAACCCGCTCGCCGACCCCTTCGTGCTGGGCGTCTCCTCCGGCGCCTCGACCGGCGCGGTCCTGGTCGTCGTACTCGGCGTCGGCGGCGGCGCGCTGTCCGTGTCCGGCGGGGCGTTCGCCGGGGCGGTCTGCTCCTTCGCGCTCGTGATGCTGCTCAGCCACAGCCTCGGCGGCACCACGGACCGGGTCGTCCTCGCCGGCGTGGCGGCGATGCAGCTCTTCTCGGCGCTCACCTCGTTCGTCGTGATGACCGCGGCCGACGCCGAGACCACCCGCGGCGTGCTGTTCTGGCTGCTCGGCTCGCTCGGCGGCGCCGGCTGGACGGACGTGTGGACCGGTGCCGGGGCACTGGTGCTGGTGCTGGCCGTGTGCCTCGGGTACGCCCGGACGCTGGACGCCTTCGCCTTCGGCCAGGACGCGGCCGCCACGCTCGGCGTCCGGGTGACCCGGACCAGGCTGGTGCTGCTGTGCGCCACCGCGCTGCTCACCGCCACCCTGGTCGCCTCGGTGGGCGCCATCGGCTTCGTCGGCCTGGTGCTGCCGCACGCGGTGCGGGCGCTGACCGGCCCGGGCCACGCCGGGCTGCTGCCGGTGTGCGCGCTCGCCGGGGCGGTCTTCCTGGTGTGGGTCGACACCCTGGCCCGTACCGTCCTCGAACCGCAGGAGGTTCCCGTGGGCGTGGTCACCTCGCTGATCGGCGTGCCCGCCTTCGTCCTCGTGCTGTACCGCACCAGGAGGGCACGGTGACCCTGAGCGCGGAACGGGTCTCCCGCGCCGCCGGCGGACGGCTGATCCTGGACGGCGTGGACCTGAGCCCCCGGCCCGGTGCCATGACCGGCCTGCTGGGCCCCAACGGCTCGGGAAAGTCCACACTGTTGCGGCTCCTCGCGGGCGTGCTCGCCCCCGCTTCCGGTGTCGTCACGCTGGACGGGCGGCCGTTGGACCGCATCGGCCGACGGGACGTCGCCCGACGGGTCGCCGTGGTCGAGCAACAGGCCGACACCCAGGTGGAACTGACCGTGCTGGACGTCGTACGCCTGGGCCGCATCCCGCACCGGCGCGCCTGGGCACCGGCGTCCGCCGCCGACGAGGAAGCGGTCGCCGAAGCCATGGCGCGCACCGGTCTGACCGGACAGGCGGACCGGCTCTGGCACACCCTCTCCGGCGGTGAACGCCAGCGCGTCCAGATCGCCCGCGCCCTCGCCCAGCGGCCGCGCGAACTCCTGTTGGACGAACCGACCAACCACCTCGACATCCAGCACCAGCTCGACGTACTGGCCCTGGTCGCCGCCCTGCCCACGACCAGCGTCGTCGCGCTGCACGACCTCAACCTCGCGGCGATGTACTGCGACCACCTCGTGGTGCTGTCCGAGGGACGTGTCGTGGCCTCGGGCGGCCCCGCCGAGGTCCTGACCGCCGACCTGGTCGCCGAGGTGTACGGGGTGCGCGCCGAGGTGACCGGCACCGGACCCGGCGGACGCCCGCACGTCCGGTTCCTCGGCACGCTCACGGGCGGGTGACGGGCCCTCCGGCCCACTGGCCGGAGACCGGCGCGCCGACATGAACGCCGCCCGCCGACTCCACGGGTGACCGGTGACGCGGTGGGGAGGCCCACCCGCGGTCGGTCAGTCCATCAACCCGGCGGCGAGCGCGGCCCCCAGCTCCCAGCAGGCCTCCAGATCGGCCTTGCCGGGCTCGCCGGCCACGGTCACCGCCGGCGCCGCGCGCTGCCAGCCGAGGCCCGTGGTGACCGCCTCGATGCCGCGCACCGCCCCGGTGGTGTCGCTGCCGCCGTGCACGTAGTAGCCGAACGGCCGGCCCCGCGTCCCGTCCAGGCAGGGGTAGTAGACCTGGTCGAAGAAGTGCTTCAGCGCTCCGGACATGTAACCCAGGTTGGCCGGCGTGCCCAGCACGTACCCGTCGGCTTCCAGCACGTCGACCGCGGTCGCCGCCAGCGCCGCGCGCCGGACCACCCGTACGCCCTCGATCTCCGGGGCGGTCGCCCCGGACACGACGGACTCCAGCATCGCCTGACAGTTCGGCGACGGCGTGTGATGCACGATCAGCAAAGTGGCCACACCCGAAGCCTGCCGTCCGATGCCCCGCGGGGGCAAGGAACGCCACCCGGCGCAGCGGCGGTCGGCCGTGCGTCACAGCCCCGCCGGCTCGCCCCCTCCGCCGGCTCACACCTCGGGAGCCCCCGTCTCCGTCAGCTCCCCGTCGGCCAGCCGCAGCCACCGGTCGACGCCGATCTCGTGCAGGAACCGCTGGTCGTGGCTGACCACCACGAAGGCACCCCGGTAGGAGTTCAGGGCGCTCTCCAGCTGGCCCGCGCTGACCAGGTCCAGGTTGTTCGTCGGCTCGTCGAGGAGCAGCAGGTGCGGCGCGGGCTCCGCGCACAGGACGCAGGCCAGCGTGGCCCGCAGCCGCTCGCCGCCGGAGAGCAGGCCGACCGGGAGATGGGCGCGGGCGCCCCGGAAGAGGAAACGGGCGAGCAGGTTCATCCGCTCGGCCTCGGGCCGCCGCGGGGCGTACGCGGCGAGGTTCTCGGCGACCGTACGGTCCGCGTCCAGCAGGTCGAGCCGCTGGGAGAGGTAGGCGATGCGCCCGTCGGCCCGCCCGACCTCACCGCTCTCCGGCTCCAGATCGCCGTTGACCAGGCGCAGCAACGTGCTCTTGCCGGCGCCGTTGGGGCCGGTCAGCGCGATGCGCTCGGGTCCGCGGACGGTCAGGTCGACGCCCGCGCCCCCGAACACGTCCCCTTCACCGAGCCGGACCCGCAGCCGCCTGCCGACGAAGAGGTTCCGTCCCGCGGGCACATCGGTCTCCGGAAGGTCCAGGGCGATGCGCTGTTCGTCGCGCAGCGACCGCTCCGCCTCGTCCAGCCGGGCCCGGGCCTCGCCGACCCGGCCGGCGTGCGTCTGGCCCGCCCGGCCCGCGGACTCCTGCGCTCCGCGCTTCATGTTGCCGGCGAAGATCCGGGGGAGACCGGCGTTCTTCAGATTGCGCGCGGCGTTGCTCGCGCGGCGCTCGGCACGCTCGCGGGCCTGCTGCATCTCCCGCTTCTCGCACTTCAGTTCTTGCTCCGCGTTGCGGACGTTCTTCTCCGCGACCTCCTGTTCGGAGCGGACGGCCTCTTGGTAGTCGGTGAAGTTGCCGCCGTAGAGACGCAGTTCGCCACGGCCGAGTTCGGCGATGCGGTCCATGCGGTCGAGCAGCGCGCGGTCGTGGCTGACCAGCAGCAGACAGCCGTTGTAGTCCGCCAGCACGTCGTGGAGCTTGGTGCGGGCGTCCAGGTCGAGGTTGTTGGTGGGCTCGTCGAGCAGCAGTACGTCGGGGCGCTTCAGCAACTGGGCGGCGAGCCCCAGGGAGACGACCTGACCGCCGCTGAGCGTGCCCAGCCGCCGGTCCAGGGCGAGGCCGGCCAGGCCCAGGCGGTCGAGCTGGGCGCGGGTGCGTTCCTCGATGTCCCAGTCGTCGCCGATGACGGTGAAGTGTTCCTCTGCCACGTCCCCGCCCTCGACCGCGTCGATGGCCCGGATCACCGCGGCGACCCCCAGCACCTCGGCCACGGTGAGGTCGCCGGTCAGGGGGAGGCTCTGCGGCAGGTAGCCGAGATCGCCGGTCACGGACACGGTCCCGGCGCCGGGCCGCAGTTCCCCGGCGATCAGTTTCAGCAGGGTGGACTTGCCGGCACCGTTCGGCGCGACCAGTCCCGTACGGCCGGTGCCCACGGTGAACGACAGGTCTTCGAAGACGGGGGTGCCGTCGGTCCAGGAGAAGGAGAGGCGCGAACAGCGGATTGCGGCGTCGGACATGACACGACCTCGTGAAGGAGAGGGCGGGCAGGGAGAGGCCTCTGCCCGGCAGACAGAAGGGGAAAAGGGAACGACGAGAAGGCCACTGCGGCGGCGCTCTCGCGCGCGCACCGGCGGCCGGTCAGATCCGGGTATCACCCGGAGATGTCGTCGTCACCCACCATGTCTGGGACTCCTCGATCCACGATCAACGTCTTGACCAGCCTACCAGCCGAGGATCGGCGGTGGCGGGTGGCGACCGAGCCCGCGGGGCTCCCCGTCCCGGCCCTCGGCGAGCGGAGGGGAACGGGCGCGGGGAGCCCCGCGGCCTCAGGCAGGCAGGTTCATCAGTGCGATCGGTGTGGAGGTCGGCTGTTCCGACCCGCCGGCCGGCTCCACGGTGATCCCGACCCCCGCCGCACCGTCCACGGCGCCCTTAGACCGTGGCGAAGGAGTCCTGATCTCCGAGGGCCACCTCATGGATGAGCTGTTGCAGATCAGGTCGGGCCGATAAATTTCTGCCGATGTGCACGGCTTCCTTCACGAGCGGGTCTCCAAAAGAATTGCGACGGGCGGGCATGTCCCCGGGTGATCCGAGGCCGCACGGCCCATGGATTGGTCGCGAGCCGGGCGGACGGAGCGGCCCCCCACGCCGCGAAGCCGCACGGGCGGTCCCGCACGGCGCGTCCGGCGCCCACGATCCCACGGTGCGCGAGGCCTCCTGCCTGCCGCGTCACCGGCCGTTCGCACTCCGGCCCGTGGGCAACCCGGGCGCGGATGCCGACCGCCGTACCGGAGGTGCCATGGTGCTCACGCGTGGGAGAGCCGCCCAGGCCGCGGCCGCCTCCGTTCTGGCCGCGACCGCCCTGGCCCTGACCGGCTGCGGCGGGGACGACAGTTTCGAGCTCCAGGACTGAAACGCGCCCGGCCAGAACGCGAGAACCACCTGCTGCTGCGGGACGTACGTCAGGTGGTCCGCGGCGGCGACTTCATGAAGATCACCCTGAACTTCGAGAAGGCCGGATCCGTCACCTTCGATATCCAGTCCCAGGTCCCCGTGTACGACACCGGTCCCACCCCCGGCGGGTGATGACGCCGGTGCCGCACGGGTAGACTGGCGGCCGTTCGCGTTCGACGAGTCCGCATCGGGATGACAGGGAGGTGAGGTCGATGACCGTGTCCGAAGCCGCGCTTCGCGGCGCCCGGGTCTCCCTCACGTCCCGGGCCACGGCCTGACCCAGACGAACGCAACCCAGGAACGGAACCTCATCCCGTCATGTCGCACACCTGGAACACCCGCGCCGAGACCGGCGCCGACATCCCCGCCATCCGTGACATCGTCCGCGCCGCCTTCCCCACGCCGGAGGAGGCCGCCCTCGTCGACGCGCTGCGCGCCGACCCCGAGGCATGGATCGGCGGCCTGTCCCTCGTCGCGGTGGACGACGACGACCGCCCCGTGGGCCACGCCCTGCTGACCCGGTGCCACATCGGCGACAGTCCGGCGCTCTGCCTGGCACCCGTCGCCGTGCTCCCCGGCCACCAGGGCACCGGCGCCGGCGCCGCGGCCGTCCGCGCGGCACTCGCCGCGGCCGGCCGCATGGGCGAGTACCACGTCGTCGTGCTCGGACACCCGGAGTACTACCCCCGGTTCGGCTTCGGCCGCGCCTCCGCCCACGGCATCGGCCTGAGCATCGACGTCCCCGACGAGGCCCTCATGGCCCTCACCCTGGACGCCGCCCACCCGCTGCCGGCCGGCACCGTCCGTTACGCGGCTCCCTTCGGCATCTGACCGCAGGAGCGCCTTTTCCGTCCGGCGGGCGGCGGTGTCCCCGCACATGATCCACGGGGCGGGGGAGCACCAGGCCGGTTCGCTCGTGATGGCCCGGGGTTATCGCCGGACACGACAGTGGGGCCGCCCGTCCGGATCGGACGGGCGGCCCCACCGTGCGGGGTGCCGGGTGCCTCAGGCGACGGGCGCCGCCGGGCCCTTGTCGGCCGGGGCGGCGGCGGCCTCGCCGGCCTCCTCGGCGAGGCGCTCCATGCCGCTGGTGGTCTTCAGCGGCTTCTCCTTGATGAAGACCACGGCGACCAGCGCCAGCAGCGCGAACGGGGTGGCCACGAGGAACAGGTCGGCGGTGGCGACGCCGTAGGCGTGCTGCACGATCTCCCGCATCGGGGCGGGCAGCGTGCTCATGTCGGGGACGGCCCCGTGGCCGCCGCCCGAGCCGCCCTCGGCGGCACCGGTGGCGCCCGCCTTCTCCAGGCCCTTGGTCATCTCGCTGGCGACCCGGTTGGCGAGGATCGCGCCCAGGACGCTGGTGCCGATCGTGCCGCCCATGCTGCGGAAGAAGGACAGCACGGAGGTCGCGGCGCCCAGCTCGGCCGCAGGGACGTCGTTCTGCGCGGCGAGCACCAGGTTCTGCATCAGCATGCCGACGCCGATACCGAGGACGGCCATGTAGACGCTGAGCAGTCCGAAGTGGGTGTCGGCGTCGATCAGGGAGAGCATCGCGAGGCCGGCGGTCATGATGACCGCGCCCGCCACCAGGTAGCTCTTCCACTTGCCGGTCCGGCTGATGAGCTGCCCGGCGACGGTGGACGACACCAGCAGGCCCAGGATCATCGGCAGGCTCATCAGACCGGCGACGGTCGGCGACTTGCCCAGGGACACCTGGAAGTACTGCGAGAGGAAGACGGTCCCGCCGAACATGGCGACACCGACCAGGAGGCTGGCGACCGTGGTCAGGGTGACCGTGCGGTTCTTGAAGATGTCGAGCGGGATCACCGGCTCGGCGGTGCGGGCCTCGACGAGGACCGCCAGGCCCAGCAGCACCACACCGCCGATGACGAGTGCGGCGGTCTGCCAGGACGCCCAGTCGAACTGGTTGCCGGCCAGGGAGACCCAGATGAGGAGCGCGCAGACGCCGGCGACGATCAGGAAGGCGCCGAGCCAGTCGATCTTCACCTCGCGCTTCACGGTGGGCAGCTTCAGCGTCCGCTGCAACAGGAAGATCGCCAGCAGCGCGAACGGCACGCCGATGAAGAAGCACCAGCGCCAGCCCAGCCAGTCGGTGTCGACCAGCACGCCGCCGATCAGCGGCCCGGCCACGGTGCCGACGGCGAAGACGGCACCGAAGATGCCGGAGTACTTGCCCAGTTCCCGGGGCGGGATGATGGCGGCCATGACGACCTGCGCGAGGGCGGTCAGGCCGCCCGCGCCGATGCCCTGGACGACCCGGCTGAAGATCAGCAGCGTCGTGTCGTGCGAGAAGCCCGCCAGCAGCGAACCGATCACGAACATCAGCAGCGAGAGCTGGAGCAGCAGTTTCTTGTTGAAGAGGTCGGAGAGCTTGCCCCACAGGGGCACGGTGGCGGTCATCGCCAGCAGTTCGGCGGTGACGACCCAGGTGTAGGAGGACTGGCTGGCGCCCAGGTCGGCGATGATCGTCGGCAGCGCGTTGGAGACGACGGTGCCCGCCAGGATGGCGACGAACATGCCGGCCATCAGGCCGGACATGGCCTGGAGTATCTGGCGTTGATCCATGGAGGTCGGAGGCGCGTCGGCGGGCGCCTGAGCTGCGGTCACGGCATCTCTTTCGGTGGTGGACTGACGAATTCGCGCCGGCGCCCGGCGCGCTGGAGGTGGTGCGGAGGCTGTGGTGCGGGGCGGTTACGCGGCGGGGGCCGGGAGACCGGCGGCCAGGAGGGAGAACACCTCGTGGAAGACGTCGAGGAACGCGGCTTCCTCCTGGTGGGCCGACCAGTGGTCCATGCTGGTGCGCACCGCGGTGCCGGCCACCGCGGCCAGCAGCCGCGGGTAGATGCCGCCGCCCGCGTCGCCGAGGCGCTCGGCGATCGCTTCGGCCAGCTCGGCCTCGGCCGCCATGTGCGCCCCGACGCCCCGCGCCAGCAGGTGCGGTGAGGCGTGCAGCACCTCGGCGTGCAGCCGCCACAGCTCGTGCTGCTGCTCCGCCTCGGCGAGCTCAGCAGCCATGGCCCCGCGCAGGACCTCCAGCGGGGACAGGCCCGCCGGTGCGTCGAGCACGGCGCGCCGCATGCGGGCGCCCGCGTCCGCGTCGATGACGACGAAGGCGTCGTCCCGCGTGTCGAAGTAGTTGAAGAAGGTGCGCACCGAGACTCCGGCCGCGGCGCTGATCGCCTCCACGGTGACCTTCTCCGCCCCGTGCTCGGCGGCGAGCCGTACCGCGGCCTCGGCGAGAGCGGCACGCGTGGCCCGCTTCTTCCGCTCCCGCAGACCGCCCCCCGCGGCACCCTTCTCCGTCATAAGTTGCATAGTATGCAAAGATGCACGGCATGCAAAATTGACGGCGGGCGCCGGCCCTCGAAGGGGTCGGCGCCCGCCGTCGTGAGGTGGTTCGGCTCAGCCGGCCAGCCGCGTAAGCGTCTCCTCGAACGGGGTGGCGCTCCCGGCGGCCCGGTTGTGCGGCAGCCGAGCCAGGACTGTCGCCATGCCGCAGGTGCCGGTCACCCCGGAGAACACCAGGCCCGCGCCGACCGCGCCGGACAGCCAGTGGGCGGGACGCCAGGCGCGGCCCGCCAGGAACCCCAGGGCGACGAGCGAGCCGGCGGCGAGGCGCACCTGCCGGTCCATCGGCCACGGCGTACGGGCGCCGGCCGGGCGCTCCACCGAGTGGCCCGCCGCCGCCCAGGCGCTCGTGCCGCCTTCGAGGGTGGCCGCCTCGACGCCTCGCGCCGTCAGCCGGGCGCAGCCCTGCGCGGACCGGTTCCCGGTGGCGCACACGAGCAGCAGCGGCCCGCGCGCGGCGGCGGCCGTCAGCGCGTCGGCGGCCTCGTCCAGCCGGTCCAGCGGCACGTTGTGCGCGCCGGGCAGGTGGCCGCCGGCGTACTCGCCGGGGGAGCGGACGTCGACGACGGTGAACTCGTCCAGGCGGTGCGCGGCCTGCTCCGGGGTCAGGGCGGTGGTCGGTGCGGTACGGGTGGTCATGGCTGAAGCCTTTCTCGTTGTGTACGCCCTCGCGGTACGATACCCGCGGGGGTATATGGGGCCCGGTGGAGGAGGAAGCGTGGAACTCGACATGTCGGCCGACGAGCTGAAGTCGGCGCTCAACCGGCTGCGGCGCGCCCAGGGGCAGCTCGCGGGAGTCATCCGGATGATCGAGGAGGGGCGCGACTGCGAGGACGTGGTCACCCAGCTCGCCGCCGTCTCCCGTGCCCTGGACCGGGCCGGATTCTCGATCATCGCCACGGGGCTGCAGCAGTGCATGACCGGTGACGACCCCGAGATGCGGGACTCGGCCCAGATGCGGGCCCGCCTGGAGAAGCTGTTCCTCTCCCTGGCCTGACCGGCCTGACCGGCCTGACCGGCCGGGCCCGCCGGGCCGGTCACGGCGCCGCGGTGACGCACATCGCCAGGGCGACGGCGAGCAGTACGGCGCCGAACACGCGCCGCAGCGTCCCCTCGGACACCTTGGCGGCCAGCCGCCTCCCGTCCCACGCGCCCAGGACGGCCGTCGCCAGGAACGGCAGGAGCAGCCTGAGATCCAGGTGTACGGCCGAGTACGCCCGGGCCGCCAGGGCCACCAGCGCGTTGGCCGTCACGACCAGCAGGCTCGTGCCCACCGCCGCGCCCATCGGCACGGCCAGCACCGTCACCAGCGCGGGTACCGCCAGGAAACCGCCGCCGACCCCGAGGAACCCGGTCACCGCTCCCAGCCCGGCGCCGGCCCCCGCCGCGCGGACGCCCGACACGGGTCCGCCCTCGCGGGGTGCGCGGCGGCGCAGCATGTGCAGTCCGGCCAGTGCGGCCAGCGCCGCGAAGGCCAGCGTCAGTACCGTCTCGGGGATCTGCGCGGACAGCGCGCCGGCCGCCGCGGCGGGCAGCACACCCGCTGCGGCGAACGCCAGCCCGGCCCGCCAGCGCACCGCGCCGCCCCGTGCGTGGGCGACCAGTGCGGTGACCGACGAGACGATCACGACGACCAGGCTCGCGGTGGTCGCCGCGGCCGGGGTGAAGCCCAGCAGGTAGATCAGCGCGGGGACGGTGAGGATGCTGCCGCCCGCCCCCAGCGCGCCCAGGGACAGGCCGGCCACGGCACCGGCCGCCAGGGCGAGGACGAGCGCGGTCATGCGGCGCGGCCGTCCGACGGCGTGGCCAGCGGAAGACCGGCGTCGGCCGCCGCCGCGAAGCCGTCGTCGACCGCGACCACCTCACGGCCCGCGGCGTCCAGGACCGACGCGGCGACGGCCGCGCGCATGCCGCCCGCGCAGTGCACCCACACCGTGCCCGGCGGGACCTCGGCCAGGCGCCGGTGTATCTCGTGGACGGGAATGTGCACGCTGCCCTCGACCCAGCCGTTCGCCCGCTCGCTGTCCCGGCGCACGTCGACCACCACCACGTCGGCACCCTCGTGCCGTGCCGCGGCCAGCTCGGCGAACGTCGCCCGCCGGAACGAGGCCGGCCGGGCGCCGTCCACGACCCAGTCGGCCGGGGAGCCGACCGCCGCCGCGGCGGGCCGGTCGATGCCCACCCGGGCCAGCTCCCGCTGGGCGCGGGCGACCTCCGCGGCGCTCCCCGCGAGCAGCGTCACCGGCTTGCCCCACGGGATCATCCACGCCAGATAGGTCGCGAGCTGTCCGTCGACCTCGAAGTTGAACGACCCGGCCACGTGGCCGGCGGCGAAGGCCACCCGGCTGCGCAGGTCCACGACCCACTCACCGGCGGCCAGCCGCCGGGCGATCTCGTCCGCGTCGGCACGGCGGGGCTCGGTCAGGTCCACGGGGGCGGGCCCGTCCGCGTTCGCCGGAGCCATGTGCGCGTAGTAGGCGGGCACGTCGTCCAGTGACGCCAGCAACTCCGCCACGAAGGTCTCCACGTCCTGCGCGAGTGCCGGGTTGGCCGCCTTCTCGGCGCCGATGGTGCTGTGCTCGCCGCCGGCCCGGGAGGAGGAGCAGAAGCTGCCGAATCCGTGCGTCGGCAACACGGCCACCTCGTCGTCCAGCCGGTCCGCGAGGCGGTGCGCGGAGGCGTGCTGCGCGCGGGCCAGTTCCTCGGTCAGCCGGGGCTCGACCAGGTCCGGCCGGCCCACGCCGCCGATCAGCAGCGAGCCACCGGTGAAGGCGGCCACCGCCCGGCCCGACTCCTCGAGGACGTACGAGGTGTGGTGCGGGGTGTGACCGGGCGTGGCCACCGCGCGCAGCTCCAGGCCCTCGTCGACCGGCTCCACGTCCCCGTCGGCCACCGCCACCCGCGCGTACGCCACCTCCGCCCCGGCCGGCACCAGGTAGCGCGCGCCGGTGAGGCGGGCGAGCTCCAGGCCGCCGGTGACGTAGTCGTTGTGGACGTGGGTCTCGGCGACGGCGGCGATCCGCACCCCGCGCCGCGCGGCCTCGGCGATGACCCGGTCGATGTCCCGCGGTGGGTCCACGGCCACGGCCGCGCGGGCACCGCCCGCCAGGTAGCTGCGGTTGCCCAGCCCCTCGGTCTCGAGGACGTCGACAAAGAACACGGCACAGACTCCTTCCCAATTACCCCCTGGGGTATCCATTGCCACCGTAACAGATATACCCAGGGGGGTATCGAATGGAGGGTGCCGACGGCGTCTCCGCCCGGGCCTCCGCGTGGCGGCGGCCACGGCCGGTGCAGGGCTTGTGCAACTCCTGCGTGTCCGCAGGAAGTTGGGGTACACGGTGCATCAGCACGGTCGGCACCGGGGTCGGCGCCGGTGGCGGCCGTGCCATCTTCCTGTCGGCCCCGTCCGGTGACCGACGTGACCCGAACGGTCCTGTCGGGTACCCGACCGGTCTGCGCAGGGTTGGGATGTGCACGGGCACCTCCGTGCCCGCGCGGCCCGACCGCTGTCCCGACACGGAAAGGACCCCCGATGTCCGTCGACACGCAGCAGGCGCCCTCCGGGCTCACGGACGAGGAGCTGGCCGGCCTGGACGCCCACTGGCGCGCCGCGAACTACCTCTCCGTCGGTCAGATCTACCTCATGGCCAATCCCCTGCTCACCGAGCCACTGAGTCCCGAGCACGTCAAGCCGCGCCTGCTCGGCCACTGGGGCACCTCACCCGGCCTCAACCTGGTCCACACCCACCTCAACCGGGTGATCAAGGCCCGCGACCTCGACGCGCTCTGCGTCTGGGGACCCGGGCACGGCGGCCCCGCCGTTCTGGCCAACGCGTGGCTGGAGGGCTCCTACACCGAGACCTATCCGGACATCACCCGGGACGCCACCGGCATGGCCCGGCTGTTCAAGCAGTTCTCGTTCCCCGGCGGCGTGCCCAGCCACGTCGCCCCCGAGACGCCGGGCTCCATCCACGAGGGCGGCGAGCTCGGCTACGCGCTCTCGCACGCCTACGGTGCCGCCTTCGACCACCCCGGACTCGTGGTCGCCTGCGTGATCGGCGACGGCGAGGCGGAGACGGGGCCGCTGGCGACGTCCTGGCACTCCAACAAGTTCCTCGACCCGGTCAACGACGGCGCGGTCCTGCCGATCCTGCACCTCAACGGCTACAAGATCGCCAACCCCACGGTGCTCGCCCGCCTCCCCGAGGCCGAGCTGGACGACCTCCTGCGCGGTTACGGCCACGACCCGATCCACGTCACCGGCGACGACCCGGCCGCCGTCCACCGCACGATGGCCCACGCCATGGACACCGCCCTCGACCGCGTCGCCGCGATCCAGCGCGCCGCCCGTGAGGACGGCGCGACGAGCCGCCCGCGCTGGCCGATGATCGTGCTGCGCACCCCCAAGGGCTGGACCG
Organism: Streptomyces mutabilis; assembly: GCF_046628145.1. Lineage (NCBI taxonomy): Bacteria > Bacillati > Actinomycetota > Actinomycetes > Kitasatosporales > Streptomycetaceae > Streptomyces > Streptomyces mutabilis. The sequence continues at coordinate 7,264,009 of NZ_CP176874.1, forward strand.
GACCGGCCGAGGTCGACGGCCTGCCCGTGGAGAACACCTGGCGCGCACACCAGGTCCCCCTGTCCGCCGTACGCACTGACCCCGACCACCTGCGTCAGCTGGAGCGGTGGCTGCGCTCCTACCGGCCCGAGGAACTCTTCGACGACACCGGAGCGCCCCGCCCCGCCGTCCTCGCCGCCGTCCCCGAGGGCCACCGCCGCCTCGGCGCCACCCCCTTCGCCAACGGCGGTCTCCTCCTGCGCGAGCTGCCCATGCCCCCGCTGGAGAAGTACGCCGTCCCCGTCGACGAACCCGGCGCGACCGTGCACGAGCCCACCCGGGTCCTCGGCGACCTGCTGCGGGACGTCATGGCCGCCACCGCCGACCGGCGCGACTTCCGCCTCGTCGGCCCCGACGAGACCGCCTCCAACCGCCTCCAGGCCGTCTACGGCGCCAGCGGCAAGGCCTGGCAGGAACGGACCCTGCCCGTCGACGAGGACCTCGACCGGCACGGACGCGTCATGGAGATCCTGTCCGAACACACCTGCCAGGGCTGGCTGGAGGGCTACCTCCTCACCGGCCGGCACGGACTGTTCTCCTGCTACGAGGCCTTCGTCCACATCGTCGACTCGATGGTCAACCAGCACGTCAAATGGCTGCGCGTGACCCGCCGCCTGCCCTGGCGCGCACCCGTCGCCTCCCTCAACTACCTGCTCACCTCCCACGTGTGGCGCCAGGACCACAACGGCTTCTCCCACCAGGACCCCGGCTTCGTCGACCACATCCTCAACAAGAGTCCCGAGGCCGTACGGGTCTACCTGCCGCCGGACGCCAACACCCTGCTCTCCGTCGCCGACCACGCCCTGCGCAGCCGCGACTACGTCAACGTGATCGTCGCCGGCAAGCAACCCTGCTTCGACTGGCTGTCCATGGAAGAGGCCCGGGTGCACTGCGCGCGCGGCGCCGGCATCTGGGACTGGGCCGGCACCGAGGACGGCAGCCGCGAACCGGACGTGGTGCTCGCCTGCGCCGGTGACGTCCCCACCCAGGAGGTACTGGCCGCCGCGCAGCTCCTGAGGGAGCACCTGCCCGACCTCGCCGTGCGCGTGGTCAACGTCGTGGACATCGCCCGGCTGCTGCCCAGCGGCGAACACCCGCACGGCATGAGCGACTTCGAGTACGACGGCCTGTTCACCGCCGACAAGCCGGTCATCTTCGCCTACCACGGGTATCCCTGGCTGATCCACCGGCTCGCCTACCGGCGCACCGGCCACGCCCACCTGCACGTGCGCGGCTACAAGGAGATCGGGACCACCACCACGCCCTTCGACATGGTGGTCGGCAACGACCTGGACCGCTACCGCCTCGTCATGGACGTCATCGACCGCGTCCCCGGCCTGGCGGTACGCGCGGCGGCCGTACGGCAGCGGATGGAGGACATCAGGCTGCGCCACCACGACTGGATCCGCGAGCACGGAGTGGACATGCCCGAGGTCGCCGACTGGACCTGGGACGGCTCACCGTGACCGCGACGCCCTCGACCTGGGACTACGACCACTACGACCCGGCCGAGGAGCGGCTGCGGGAGTCGCTGTGCACGCTCGGCAACGGCTACTTCGCCACCCGCGGCGCGCTCCCCGAGTGCGTCGCGGACGACGTGCACTACCCGGGCACCTACGTGGCCGGCTGCTACAACCGGCTCACCTCCGCCGTCTCGGGACGCGAGGTCGAGAACGAGGACATGGTCAACCTCCCCAACTGGCTGCCGCTGCGCTTCCGGACCGCCGGAGGGGACTGGCTCACGCCGGACACCGCCGAGGTGCTCGACCACCGGCAGACCGTGCACCTGGACTCGGGGGTGCTGGAACGCCTCACCCACTTCGGCATCGGCGAGGGGCGCGTGCTGACGGTACGTCAGCTTCGCCTGGTGCACATGGCCGACCCGCACCTGGCCGCGCTGCGCACGGAGTTCACCGTGGACGCCGGTGCGGTGGACCTGGAAGTGGAGTCTGCCCTCGACGGCGGTGTCACCAACGCCGGGGTGCCGCGCTACCGGGACCTGGACGGCCGGCACCTGACCCACGTGCACACCGGCGTCACCGACGACGCCTCGGTGTGGCTGCGCTGCCGCACCCGCACCTCGGACATCCGGATCGGGCTGGCGGCCCGCACGACGGCCGGCGCGACCGTCACCCCGGCCCGGGAGCACCTGCGGGTCACCCAGCACACGACCCTGCGCGCCCGGCCGGGCCGCACCGTCACCGTCGACAAGGTCGTCGCCCTGCACACCTCACGCGACCCGGCGATCAGCGACCCCCTCCAGGCCGCGATCGACCGGGTGGCCGCCGCCCCTGGCTTCGACGACCTGCTGACGTCCCACCGGACCGCCTGGGGCCAGCTGTGGCGCCGGGCCGAGCTCGACGTCCCCGGCGAGGCGGGCAGCATCCTGCGCCTGCACCTCTTCCACGTGCTGCAGACCCTCTCCCCGCACACCGCCGACCTGGACGTCGGCGTACCGGCGCGCGGGCTGCACGGGGAGGCCTACCGCGGACACGTCTTCTGGGACGAACTGTTCGTCCTGCCCTACCTCAACCTGCACTTCCCGGAGGTGTCCCGGTCCCTGCTGCACTACCGGCACCGCCGCCTGGAACGGGCCCGCGCCGCGGCCCGCGCGACCGGCCGGCGCGGCGCGCTGTACCCGTGGCAGAGCGGCAGCGACGGGCGCGAGGAGACCCAGCAGCTCCACCTGAACCCGCACTCGGGCCGTTGGCTGCCGGACCACTCGCACCTCCAGCACCACGTGGGCTCGGCGATCGCGTACAACGTCTGGCAGTACTGCGAGGCCAGCGGTGACGCCGAGTTCCTGCACACCAAGGGCGCCGAGATGCTGCTCCAGATCGCGCGCTTCTGGGCCGACTCCGCCACCTGGGACGAGCAGACCGGACGGCACCGCATCCGGGGCGTCGTCGGCCCCGACGAGTACCACGAGGCGTACCCGGGCGCCGACCGGCCGGGCCTCGACGACAACGCGTACACCAACGTCACCGCGGCCTGGGTCCTCGCCCGCACCCTGGAGGTGCTGCGCGACCTGCCCGAACCCCGCCGCCGCGAACTGGTCGAGCGCACCGCCCTGGACGACGGCGAACTCGAACAGTGGGAGAGCGTCTCCCGCACCCTCCACGTCCCCTTCCACGAGGGCGTCGTCAGCCAGTTCGAGGGGTACGGCGACCTCACCGAACTGGACTGGGCGGGCTACCGGGAGCGGTACGGCGACATCCGGCGTCTCGACCGCGTCCTGGAGGCCGAGGGCGACAGCGTCAACAACTACCAGGCGTCCAAGCAGGCCGACGTACTGATGCTGGGCTACCTGTTCTCCCCGGCCGAACTCCGCTCGCTCTTCGAACGGCTGGGGTACCGCCTGGACGACGAGACCTGGCAGCGCACCGTCGACTACTACCTGGCCCGCACCAGCCACGGCTCCACCCTCAGCGGCCTGGTGCACGGCTGGATCCTCGCCCGGGCCCGCCGCGCCGAGGCCTGGACCTACTGCCAGGAGGCCCTGAAGGGCGACGTCGCCGACCTCCAGGGCGGCACCACCGGTGAGGGCATCCACCTCGGCGCCATGGCGGGCACGCTCGACCTGGTCCAGCGGGGCCTGACCGGACTGGAGACCCGCTCGGGCGCCCTGTGGCTGGACCCGGTCCCGCTGCCGGCGCTGTCCTCGTACGGGTTCTCCGTCCGCTACCAGGGCCACTGGGGCGTGCGGTTCCGGCTGGAGCAGGGCCGGCTGGAGATCGCCGTGCCCGCCTCCGGACCGCTGCCCATCGACGTCCGGCTGCCGGACCGCGAGGTGCGGCTCGAGCCCGGCGACACCTGCCGGCTGGCGCTCCCGGACTGACCGGCGGGGCCGCGGGCCCCGTCAGCCGGACAGGGGGTAGCTCACCGTGCGCGGGAACCCGTCCGGCCTGCCGTCGGTGTAGGTGAGGGTCATCCGGGTGTAGTGCCGCTCACCCGGGTCGTCCTCCGAGGCCCGCGGCTGGTCGAGGCGGACCGTCACCGGATAGGAGCGGAACGTGCCCGCGGCGCAGTAGGGTTCGCAGTCGTTGACGGCGTTGGTGCCCCGGCCCACGGCCGCGTTCGCGTCCCAGCGCAGCCACTGCATGGAGACCAGCCTGCTGTTGCCGTCACCGCAGGCGAGGACGAACGCCTCGGGCCGCACCTGGGGCTGGGAGGCGCAGTCGATCAGCACCGGGTCCTGCGTCTGCCGGCTGTGCGCCGCCCGGTCGGTGGCCGTGTGCTGCGCCGGCGGTGCCGCGTAGGCCGTGCCCATGGGTACTGCGAGCGCGGCGGCGGCACAGAGCGTGATCGCTGCCCTCATAGGGTTCCTGCCCATGTCTGCTCCCGGCCGTATCGGGGTCACTTTGTCTCCGCTCGGTTCCCCGTACTTGACCGTACGACCGCCTCCACGAACGCACCACTCGTACGGAGCAGCGCCCCCGGCCCGCGGCGCGTCGGCCGGTGTCAGCCGGACGCGTCCAGCAGCCCGGCCACCAGACGGCGCGCGTACCCGGCGTCGAGCCCGTCGGGACGGAACAGGATGCGGTACATGACGGGCGCGACGACGCGGTCCATCACCGCCTCCGTGTCGGGCACCGCCTCCCCGCGGCCGGCCGCGCGGGCGAGGACCACGTCGATCTGCTCGGCGGCGTAGGCCGAGCACTGGCCCGCGTTGGTGCCGTCCGGGTCACCCAGCAGGGCGTCACGGATGTAGGCGCGGCCCGGGGGAGAGGCCATCTCGTCGAGGAACTGCTCGGCCCAGGCCGTCAGGTCGGCGCGCAGGCCGCCGTGGTCCTCGGGGGCGGTGTCGGGGCGCAGCCGTTCGACGGCCACGTCCGACAGCAACTCCTGGAGGTCGCCCCAACGGCGGTAGACCGTCGACGGGGTGACCCCGGCGCGGGCGGCGACCAGTGGCACCGTCAGCGCGTCGCGGCCCACCTCGGCGGTGAGCTCGCGTACGGCGGTGTGCACCGACTCCTGGACCCGGGCACTGCGCCCGCCGGGGCGGACCATAGGTCGGGGACTCATGCCCACACCTTAAAGCAAAGTCCTTGCGTCAAGCGGTGCTCCGTTCGTAGGCGTGGCCCACCCGCACCACGGTGGCCTCGTCGAACGGGCGCCCCAGCACCTGCATGCCGATCGGCAGTCCCGCCCGGTCGGGGCCCACCGGCACGGTCAGCGCGGGGACGCCGGTGATGTTGGCCGGCGCGGAGAGCCGGACGTAGGCGTCCGAGACGGCCTCCACCGTGCCGTCGGGCCAGGACACGGACGCCTGTCCGGCCGGTACCGCGGTGAGCGGCACGGTCGGTGCGACGACGACGTCGACCTGCCGGAGCATGCGCGCCCACTCCCGCCGCATCAGCGTCCGCGCCCGCTGGGCCCGCAGGTGGTCCCCGGCGGACATCAGCTCCCCGGCCTCCAGCAGTACGCGGACGTCGTCCTCGTACAGGTCGGCGGCGGTGCGCAGGGTCCGCTCGTGGTAGGCGCTGGCCTCGGGCACCATCAGGCCCCACTGGATCGCCTGCACGTAGCGTGCCATCGGGATCTCCACGTCGACGAGACGGGCGCCGAGCTCCGCCAGACGCCGGACCGCGCGCCGGACGGCGGTCTCGACCTCCGGGTCGACGTGGTCGAAGTAGTAGGTGCTCGGCACGCCGACGCGCAGCCCGGTCAGGTCGCCGTCCCGCGCGGGCCGCCGGTGGCCGGTCACGGGGGCGGGCGTCGAGGCGGGATCGCGTGGATCGTGGCCCGCCACGGCGGCCAGCACCAGCGCGGCGTCCTCGACGGTGCGGGTGATCGGGCCCACGTGGTCCAGCGACCACGACAGGGACGTCACCCCGTGGCGGGGGACGAGGCCGTAGGTCGGCTTGAGGCCGACGACGCCGTTCAGCGCGGCGGGCACACGGATCGATCCGCCGGTGTCGGTGCCGAGCGCGAAGGTGGCCGCGCCCGCCGCCACGGCGACGGCGGAGCCGCCGCTGGAGCCGCCCGCGATCCGGGCCCGGTCCCGGGCGTTGCGCGTCTGGGGCGTGGTCAGGCCGTAGGCGAACTCGTGGGTGTGGGTCTTGCCGGCCAGCACCGCACCGGCCGCCGCCAGTCGCGCGGCGACCGTGCTGTCGGCCTGCGCGCGGTGGCCGGCGCGGACCCGGGAACTCGCGGTGGTCGCCGTACCGGCCACGTCGATCAGGTCCTTCAGCCCCATCGGGACACCGTGCAGCGGCCCGCGGACACGGCCGCTCGCCACCTCCCGCTCGGCCGCGCGCGCCGCGGCGCGGGCCCGGTCCGCCGTGATCGTCACGTACGCGCCCAGCCCCGGCTGCACCTCCCGGGCGCGTTCCAGCACCGAGTCCACCAGGTCGACCGGGGAGAGCCGCCGGTCGCGGATCGCGTCGGCGGCAGCGGCCAGGGACAACTCATACGGCCGCACCGCGCACCCCCTCCTCGTCGGCGCGGAAGGCCGCGGCGGGGGGCGTGTCGCCGAGGTCCAGCTCCCGCAGCACCGAGACGACGGTGTGGATGTGCCGGGCGGTCGCCGCCACCACGGCTGTGCGGTCCTCTTCAGGGCTGGGCATGGGATCCCTTCCTTCTCGCACTCACTTAACGCTAATCGTTTGCGTTAGAGGACCATAGGGCCTACGGTGTCCAAACGCAAACCAATAGCTTTTAGCTGCGTCGACGAAAGACGGCACCGCCATGCAGACCCCCTCCTGGACCGTGGGCGACACCACCGTCCACCGCATCGACGAGACCCTCCTGCCGCCCGCCACCGGACCCTGGCTGCTGCCCGGCGCCACCCCGGACGTGGTCACCCGCGAGCGGTGGCTGCACCCCGACTTCGCCGACGAGGACGGCGTCCTGCGGCTCGGCAGCCACAGCTTCGCCCTGACCACCGGCGGGCTGCGCGTCCTCGTCGACACGGGCATCGGCAACGGCAAGACGCGCGCGAACCCCGCCTGGCACAACCTGCGCACCGACTACCTGGAGCGGCTCACCGGGGCGGGATTCCCCCCGGACACCGTCGACCTGGTGATCCTGACCCACCTGCACACCGACCACGTCGGCTGGAACACGAGGCGGACCGACGCCGGCTGGGTCCCCACCTTCCCCAACGCCCGCTACGTCGTCTCCCGCGCCGAGCGCGAATTCTGGGCCGGGTACGCCATGGACGAACCGCGGCGCCAGATGTTCCGGGACTCCGTGGACCCGGTCGAGGACGCCGGGCTCCTCGACGCCGTGGAGGTCCCCGCCGAGGGCACCGACCTCGCGCCCGGCCTGCGACTCCTGCCGACCCCCGGACACACACCGGGCCACGTCACCGTGCGGGTGGGCGAACCCGGCGCCGGCGCGATCGTCACCGGGGACTGCGTCCACCACCCCGTGCAACTCGCCCGCCCCGCACTGGGCAGCTGCGTGGACATCGACCCGGCGCGCGCCGAGTCGACCCGGCGCTCCCTGCTGGCCTCGCTGGCCGGTACGGACACACTGGTGCTGGGCACCCACTTCCCGCCCCCCACCGCGGGCCGGGTCGTCCACCACGGGGACGCGTACCGACTCGCGCCCGTGCCCGGCCGGTTCGTGCGATAAGGCGCCGATTGCATCCACCGTGTGGTCCGGCGGCCGGTCCGCAACCGCCGTCGCCGCGCCGGTGTCTCTTCCCGTCGAGAACGGCGACCCACCAAGTGGAGGACCGCGGTATGCACACCATGACTGCCCCGACCGCCGCCGACCCGGCGCGCTCCCGCGACACCGGCGGCGACTTCCTGCTCCAGCCGCCCGACCCCGCCCAACGCGTCCCCAGTCGCATCGACCCCGCCGACCTGCGCCGACTGGACCTGCTCGCGCTGCTGACCGCGGCCGGCATCGCGCCCTCCGCCGGGGACCGGGCCGCCATCGAACGGCTCAGCCAGCTCCCCGGCAGTGTTCACACGGCGCTGCACCGGTGGCTGGAGCAGGCGTACGGGTTCTGCCGGTGAGGGGCGGCCGGGGCGCCCCGGGGACGCTCAGAAGTCGACGGGGTCCCGTACCAGCGGGCAGGTCATGCAGTGCCCGCCGCCGCGGCCCCGGCCCAGTTCCGCGCCCACGATGGTGACGACCTCGACGCGGGCCTCGCGCAGCAGGGCGTTGGTGAGGGTGTTGCGGTCGTAGGTGAACACCACGCCCGGTTCGATCGCGACGGCGTTGTTGCCGCTGTCCCACTGCTGGCGTTCGGAGGCGTAGGCGTCGCCGCCCGTCTCCACCACCCGCAGCGAGGACAGTCCGAGCGCCTTGGCGACGACGTCGACGAACGGCGTCGTGCCCTCGTCGACGACGTCGAAGCCGGGGGCCCGGTCGCCGGGGCGCAGCGAGAAGGTGCGCACCGCGTCCATGATGCGCGGGTAGAGGGTCACCACGTCGCGGTCGGCGAAGGTGAACACCGTGTCCAGGTGCATGGCGGACCGCAGCTTCGGCATCCCGGCCACGACGACGTGCTCGGCGGCGCCGCTGCGGAACAGTGACGCGGCGACCTGGGTGATGGCCTGGCGGGAGGTGCGCTCGCTCATGCCCATGAGGACCACGCCGTTGCCCACCGGCATGATGTCGCCGCCCTCGAAGGTGGCCTGGCCCCAGTCGAGTTCGGGATCGCCCCACCACACCTTCGAACCCCTGAAGTCGGGGTGGAAGGTGTAGATCGCCTTCATCAGCAGGGTCTCGTCGTGCCGCGCGGGCCAGTACAAGGGGTTGAGGGTGACCCCGCCGTACAGCCAGCAGGTGGTGTCGCGGGTGTACAGGGTGTTGGGCAGCGGCGGCATCAGGTACTCGCGGGCGCCGGTGGACTCGCGGGCGAGGGCGAGGTACGGGGAGCGGAAGTCCTCGGGCAGATCGCCGACGGCGAGTCCGCCGACCAGGAACTCGGCCAACTCCCTGGGCGACAGGGTCTCCAGGTAGGCGCGGGTGGCGTCGATGAGCCCGACGCCGACCTGGTTGGCGGTGATCTTGCGGTCCAGGAGCCACGCCTTCGCCTGGGGGATCGCCATGATCTGCGCCAGCAGGTCGTGCAGCTCCACCACCTCCACCCCGCGCCGGCGCAGTTCGCCGACGAAGGCGGCATGGTCGCGCTGGGCGTTCTCCACCCACATCACGTCGTCGAAGAGCAGGTCGTCGGAGTTGGTCGGCGTCAGCCGCCGGTGCGCGAGGCCGGGCGAACACACCAGGACCTTGCGCAGCCGGCCGACCTCGGAGTGGACGCCGAGCGCGGGCTGCACGGCGCTTTCGTTGCTGGTCACACGGCCTCCTTGAGAGGTGCGGGACGGGGGACGGAGGGGACGGGGCTCACAGGCTGATCCATCCGGCGGCCAGCGCGACGACGCCCAGGACCGCGCCGGCCACGGAGACGGCGAGGACGACGAGTTCCGCCGGGGAGAACAGCCGCCTGCCCTGTTCGCGACGGGCCATCACGAACAGGGCCGTCGCCGGGGCGTAGAGGATGAAGGAGACCAGGACGTACTTCAGTCCGGCCGCGTACAGCAGGAACGCGGTGTAGAGCGTGGCGACGACGCCGACGGCCAGCTCACGCCGGGAACTCCGCCCGCCCTCCGTGAGCGGGTCGTCACGGACGCCGATCCGCACCGCGAAGGCAGCCGCCAGCAGGTACGGGATCAGGGACAGGGCGCTGGTCAGATTGAGCGCGAAGTTGAAGGCGTCGTCCGAGAAACTGGTGGCGATCAGCACCACCTGGGTGAGCAGCGACGTCATCAGCAGTGCCGGCACGGGCACGTCGACCGCGTTGGCGCGGCGCAGGAAGCGCGGCATGTCGTCGTCCTTGGCGGCGACGAAGAGCACCTCGGCCGCCATCAGCGTCCACGCCAGGTAGGCGCCCAGCACCGACACGATCAGGCCGACGCTGATGAACACCCTGCCCCAGGTCCCGACGGCCTCTTCCAGGACTCCCGCCATGGACGGCTGGCGCAGGTCCGCGATCTCGGCCATCGGCATGATGCCGTACGACACGATGGTCACCGACGCGAAGACCGCGAACACGCTGAGGAAGCCCAGCACCGTCGCCCTGCCCACGTCCGAGCGGCGCTTGGCGTGCCGGGAGTAGACGCTGGCGCCCTCGACGCCGAGGAAGACGAACACGGTGGCCAGCATGGTGCCGCGCACCTGCGAGAACAGTGAACCCGCGTAGTCCGCCCCGCCGAAGTTGTCGGCGAACACACCCGGTCGGAAGTACACCAGCGCCAGGATCACGAAGATGACGATGGGGACGAGCTTGGCCACCGTCACGATCTTGTTGATGGCCGTCGCTTCCTTCACCCCGCGCCGGATCATCCAGAAGAACGCCCACAACCCGATCGAGGACAGGACCACGGCGAGGGCGGTGTCCCCGTCGCCGAGCTCCGGCCAGACCGAGCCGATCGTCGACATGATGAGCACCCAGTACGTCACGTTGCCCACGCAGGTGCTGGCCCAGTAGCCGAAGGCCGCGAAGAAGCCCAGGTACTCGCCGAAGCCCGCCTTGGCGTACGCGTACACACCGGCGTCGAGGTCGGGTCTGCGCACGGCGAGGAACTGGAAGACGAAGGCCAGCATCAGCATGCCCGTGCCGGCGATGCCCCAGGCGATCAGCGCTCCCGCGACGCCGGTCTCCTCGGCGAACCGCCCCGGCAGCGAGAACACCCCGGCACCCACCATCGACCCGACGACCATGGCCGTCAGGGTGAACAGGGGTAGCTTGGTGGCCGGCGGGGCCTCCCCGTCGGTGCCGGAAGCAGGGGCCTGCGACATGCCGTCCCTCGTGGTCGCCCAGCGATGTGCGACCACTGTGCCTCAGGCGGTGGCTTCGGGCATCTTGTTCGTCTCGCGCAGGTCCATGCCTCGCCGGGCGAGCGTCAGGACCCCCGCGACGATGAGGGCGACCCCGAGCAACTGCGGCAGGACCCACCAGCCGGCCCGTACGTCCTCGCGGTAGAGGACCACGCCGAGCATGAGACTCACCGCGGCGTCCCCCAGGGTGAGGGCGGGCTGGGAGGCGACCAGGGGGCCGCCCTGCATGGCGTGCTCCAGCAGGAGCACCGCGGCGACACCGGCCGCGGCGAAGCCGTACGTCTGCCACGTGGTCAGGAAGCCGGTCAGGCCGTCGGTGTCCAGGACGTGCATGGAGTCCTTCATCAGAGCCGCCGTCAGCGCGTAGCACACCGCGGTGGCCGCACCGAGGCAACCGGCGCGGGCCTTGCCGACGGGGCGCCTGAGACCGGCCGCCGCCAGCAGCACCGCCGCTCCGGCGCAGGCCACCAGCGTCGGCAGCCACCGGTCCAGGGGCACGTCGTCCTGGCCGGCGTCCGGCGCGGCCGACGCCAGCGCGACTCCCAGTCCGACGACCACCCCGCCCACGGCCAGCCACAGGGCGGGGGCCAGACGGCGGCCGGTCATCAGCGAGGCCAGCAACAGCGCCAGCGGAAGTTCCAGCACGAACAGCGGCTGTACGAGTGACAGCGGCCCCGTCGCCAGGGCCACCGCCTGCCCCACACCGGCGACGACGACGGCCAGCATGCCGCCGAGCCAGACCGGCCGCCGCAACAGGTCGACGACGAGCCCCGGGCGGAAGCCCTGGGACTGCGGCACGGTCAACGCCGCCCGGCGCTGGAGCACGGTGGCCAGCGCGTTGCTGAACGCGGCGAGGAGTGCGAAGAGCACCGGCAGTACAACACCCATCCACCGATACTCGCCCCGTTTCCCCTCGGCCGCGCGCGGCCGCACGGCGGGGGAGGACGGGGTCACCACCCGGCGGTGCCGGGTGCCGCGGCCGTCAGTCCTGGTCCTGTGCGGCCGTGGTCTTCGTGTCGGTGGCCGGCTGCTTCGCCGCCTCGGGCGCGTCGGTGGCGGTGTAGTAGACCGAGGTGCCCTGCTTGGTGCGCTGCGCCTGGTTCCTGGCGACGAGCCCCTCGAGAGTCGTGCGCACGACCGTGGTCTTGATGGTGCGTCCGGAGTTCGCCCGACCGAGTGCCGTGGCGACCTCGGCGGCGGAGCGCGGCTCACTCTGTTCGGTGAGGTGGGTGCGCACCAGCTCGACCAGCGTGGGCTGGGCGGCGGCCTGCTCGGCGGACGCGGTCCGCGACGACGGCTTCTTCGCCGCGGGCTTCCCGGCGGCCTTCGTGGCCGACTTCGTGGCGGACTTCGCGGCCCGCTCGGGGGCGGACTTCGCGGCCGGCTTCGACCTGGTCGCGGACTTCGCGGCCGGCTTGGCGCCCGGCTTCGGGGCGGCGGCGCGCTTGGGTGCGGCGGCGGCCTTGCGGCCCCGCGTCCGCTTCCCGGCGCCCGGCTCCGTGGCGGCGCCGTCACGGGGTGCGGGCACGCCGGCCGAGTCGGTCGCGGCGGCGGGCTCCGGCGCGGTCGCCGGCTGGGACGGCGCCGAGGTGAGGCCGAGCGCCTGCTGCATGTTCACCAGCAGGGCGTGGTCGTGCTGCAGCGCGGCCAGCTGCTGCTGGAGGGCGGTGATCTCCGCACCGATGCGTTCCTGCTCCTTGATGTTGCGCTCCAGGTCGTCGGTCACCTGGACGCTGTACTGCGAGGCCAGTTCGGTGGCGGGCTGCGTCGTACTCTCGGACATGCTGTGACTCTCCTCGATTCGCGGCCGTGAAGGCTCGGGAGGAACGTTGGGACATCGGGCGCGGGACATGGGGACCATGTCCGATCGGCGCTCGGCCGGTATACCACGTATGGCCGTCACCGTGGTATGTCCCGCCTCATTTCCTCGTGCGTGCGTTCGGACCGCGAACAGCCCCTGCTCACTGGCCCTCGGGCACCTCCACGATGTTCCCGTCCTCGTCGACGGTGTGCGTCTGCCAGTAGGTGTCCCACTCGTCGCCCACGTGCTCGGGCACCTTGCCCTCCGGGTAACGGGTGTAACCCTCGGGCGGTTCCTCGCCGTTGGGGACGCAGGCGCTGCCGGTGCCGCCGACGGCGAGGACCGGGTACTCACCACCGCCGCAGGTCGCGTCCTCCATGGAGCAGCCGGTCAGCACCGCGGCGGCGGCCGCGCAGGCCAGTGCCAGACCCAGGACGGACCGTGTGGCGTTTCGCTCCCCGCGTACGGCTGACGGACGGTGAACTCGGCTGACGATGTGCATGTCGGGCTCCCTCTGGCCGGTTGACACGGCAAGCCTCCCCCGACGGGAGGGGCGTCTCATGAGTACGGGTACTCAGACGCGTGGGCGTACTACTCGATCGGGCCGGACTTGGCCCGGCCGGCCAGACGGTTCACCTTCTGTGCCGCCGCATGCGCCTCCCGTTCGGCCCGGTCCAGGGCGTGAGCCGCCGCGCGTTCCCGTTCCTCGGACTCCCGCTGTTCCCGTTCGGCCCGCTCCAGTTCCTGTCGTGCCTGCCGCAGCCGCTGCTCGGCCGCGGACATCTCCTCGCGTGCACGGTGGAGTTCGTCGCCGGTCCGTCGCAACGAGGCGTCGGCGTCCGCGTGTTCCGCCCGTCGGTCACGCGCCTGCCGCGCGGCCCGTTCCGCGGCCTGTTCGGCGCGGGTGAGTTCTTCCTGCCGCTTGCGGCGCCGTTCGGCGAGTTCGTCCTTCGCGCGGCCCGGGGGAGGCGCTTTCGGCAGGGAAGGCCGCTCGCGTGGCGCGGGCTCGGCCGGGACGGTGCCGGAGGGGAACTCCGACGGCGGGGTCAGGGCGCCCTCCAGGTGTCCGCCGGCCCATCTCGCGGCCGAGCCCGGGTCCGCGAGGACGGCTTGCAGGGTCGACTCGACCTCCCGCCGCGCCGCCTCGGACAGTCGGTGCCCCGCCTCGTCGGCGAGTTCGGCGGCCTGCCGGGACAGCGCGGAGACGACGCTCCGGCGCTGCGCGGAGAGTTCCTTGAGACCGTCGGCGTCCAGGGTGCGGTATGCCTCGCGCAGTGCCTGCCCCAGGTCCAGGAACCGGCGGCTCTCCTCCGGCCGGAAACGGGTCAGCAGGTTCGCCGCCCAGGCTGCGAGCGTGGGCCGGCGGGCCGCGCGGATGCGGCGGGCGTCCTCCCCGCGGCCTGCCGCCCTGGCGGCCGCGGCGTGTTCCGTACGGCGCGGGACGAAGTCGGACGGCGGCGTGGTGTAGAGCTCGTCGAGCACCGACTCGACCGACTCCGCGTCGTGGTCGCCGTCCGCCCCGCGGTGTCCGTCCTCGCGCCGCATGGTCCTCCGCCTCCGCCTCGACGTGTGTGCTCCGGCCGTTACGACCGCGAGTGCCTCGCCGCCGTCTCCTCGTCGTCGTACACGAGGAGTCCGTCCGTCCGCAGCCGCGCCCCCGGGGTGGGGGAGTGGGCCGTCAGGCGGCCGTCGTGCATGAGGTGCTCCACGGGGGTGTCGCGGGCCAGCAAGGCGAAGTCGGCGATCAGGCGCCGGTGGCACCGCCACCACACCGCTTCACCGCACATCACCGCGGTGCGTTCCCGCGCCGCCCGGTCCAGCAACTCGTCCATGGCGGTGACGAACTCCGGCGAACGGGTGTGGCCGGCGTACCCGCGGAACGACATGTTGCGCCACACCACGTCGGGCGAGTCCGGCGCCGGCCTCCGGAAGCCGCCCAGCCGCTGCTCCCACCGGTAGGCGAACCCTTCCTCGGGCAGCCACCGGGCGAGCCGTTCCCGCAGCAGGTCGGCGTCGCGGCGGCTGCCCGGCGCCGTCCTGACATCCACCACGGCCGAGACACCGGCACCCCGCAGCAGCTCGGCCAGCGCGGCGCGGCCCGCGGTGCCGTGCCCGAACGTGACCAGGTGGGGACGGGACATGTGGACGGGGTCCCCTCGCCGCGCTCGCTCATGCCTCCTCGGCGCGGACGCGCGCCGCCGCCGCGGAACCCGGCAGGCCGGGCCACATAGTTGCCTAAATGCTTTAGGTAAATGCATAATCGATTCAGGTAAACGAAGGGATGATTATGGTTCGAGTGGGGCTGACCACGGAACGCCTGGTGCGGGCGGGCGCGGAGCTGGCCGACGAGGTCGGCTTCGACCAGGTGACGGTCTCCGCGCTGGCCAGGCGGTTCGACGTCAAGGTCGCGAGTCTCTACTCGCACGTGCGCAACTCCCAGGACCTCAAGACCCGCATCGCCCTGCTCGCCCTGGAGGAACTCGCCGACCGGGCCGCCACTGCCCTGGCCGGACGGGCCGGGAAGGACGCCCTCGCCGCCTTCGCGGACGTCTACCGCGACTACGCCCGGGAGCACCCCGGCCGCTACGCCGCGGCCCAGCTGCGGCTGGACCCCGAGACGGCCGCGGCGAGCGCGGGCGTCCGCCACGCGCGGATGACCCGCGCCGTGCTGCGCGGCTACGACCTGACGGAACCCGACCAGACCCACGCGGTGCGGCTGCTGGGCAGCGTCTTCCACGGCTACGTCAGCCTCGAGATGGGCGGCGGCTTCAGCCACAGCGCCCCCGACACGCAGGAGACCTGGACCCGGATCGTGGACGCCCTCGACGCCCTGCTGCGCAACTGGCCCACACCTTGAACCCCGTACCGAGCACCACCCCAGCCGGAGACGACATGCACAGCCAAGATGACTGGATCACCACCCCGATCACCCCGGACCTGGTCCGCGGCGCCCTCGACCTCGAGCGCACCGAGCACGGTCTGCTGCCGCACCGGCTGCCCGCCCGGGCCCGTGCCCAGAACACCGACGGACAGCTGGCCATGGCCGAGTCCCAGCCCTCGGGCGTACGCCTGGCCCTGCGCACCCGGGCCACCGTCCTGGAACTGGACACCCTGCCCACCAAGCGCGTCTACGCGGGCGTTCCGCCGCGCCCGGACGGCGTGTACGACCTGCTGGTCGACGGACGCCCGGCGGGTCGCGGCAGTGTCGCGGGCGGCAACACCCTGACCATCGACATGACCACCGGAACGGCGTCCGTCGAGCCCGGCCCGGTCGGCACCCTCCGCTTCGCGGACCTGCCCGGGGGCGACAAGGACGTCGAGATCTGGCTGCCGCACAACGAGACCACCGAACTCGTGGCCCTGCGCGCCGACGCCCCCGTCGAACCGGCCCCGGACGCGGGCCGCCGGGTGTGGCTGCACCACGGCAGCTCGATCAGCCACGGCTCCGACGCCGCGAGCCCCACCACCACCTGGCCCGCGCTGGCCGCCTCCCTCGGCGGCGTCGAACTGATCAACCTGGGCCTGGGCGGCGGCGCCCTGCTCGACCCGTTCACCGCGCGGGCCATGCGCGACACCCCCGCCGACCTGATCAGCGTCAAGGTCGGCATCAACGTGGTCAACGCCGACCTCATGCGCCTGCGCGCCTTCGGCCCCGCTGTGCACGGCTTCCTCGACACCGTCCGCGAGGGCCACCCCACGGCTCCGCTGCTGGTCGTCTCACCCGTCCTGTGCCCCGTCCACGAGGACACCCCCGGACCGCTCGCCCCCGACTTCGGCGGGGTCGCCGAGGGGCGACTGCGCTTCGTGGCCACCGGCGACCCGGCGGAACGCGCGAGCGGGAAGCTGACCCTGAACGTCATCCGGGACGAGCTGGCCCGGATCGTGGCCCAGCGGGCGGCCGACGACCCGAACCTGCACTACCTCGACGGCCGTGAGCTGTACGGCGAGGCCGACGCGGCCGAACTCCCCCTGCCCGACAACATCCACCCGGACGCCGCCACCCACCGCCGCATGGGCGAACGCTTCGCCGAGCTGGCCTTCACCGGCCACGGAGCCTTCACCGGCCACGGTGCCTCCACCGGCTGATCGTCAGCTCCGTACGACGCCGGCGAAGCGCCGGGCCACCTCGCGCCAGACGGCTTCGGCGGCGGGCTCGTCGCGCTCCGCCCGGCGGCACAGCTCCGCCGGGTCCAGCCCGAGGGCCCGCAGCCGCTCCGGGTCCCACGACCGCAGCCGGTCCGCACCCGCCTCCGGGTGGAACTGCACGCCCCAGGCCCGGTCACCCACCCGGAAGGCCTGGTGGGCGCAGCGCTCGCTCTCCATCAGCCAGGCGGCGCCCGGCGGCAGGGCGGTGATCGCGTCGACATGGTGCTCGATGGCCGTCACCCGGTCCGGCAGCCCCGCCAGGAGCGCGTCGTCCCCGGCTCCGGACCGCAGGGCGAGCGGAGTGCTGCCGAACTCCGGTTCGCCGTGCTCGCCCCGGACCGTGCCGCCCGCGACATGGGCGAGGAGCTGCCCGCCGAGGCAGATCCCGAACACGGGGGCGCCCCGCTCCAGCGCCTCGGCGACCAGCGAGCGGGTGGGCGCCAGCCAAGGCGCGCGGGCGTCGTCGTCGGGCAGGTAGCCGCCCCCGAGCACCATGACGCCGTCGTGCGCCAGGTGCCCGGGGAGCGGCGCACCGGTGTACGCGTGCACCACGTCCAGGGACAGCCCGTCCGCGTCCAGCCAGTCAGCGAACCGGCCCGGACCGCCACCGGGACCGTTCTGCACCACCAGCAGCCGCGACATCGCCCACCCCCGCCTCATGCGCCCGGACAGAACCTCACTGCCCGGCACATGGTGGGCCGCAACCCTCCGATCGCGTCACAGATTCGCGGCACGGTGCGTGGGGTCGCCGTCGAGGACCGTCAACAGCACCGGCACGTCGGCCAGTTCGGTGGCCGGTACGGTGAGCGGGTCGGCGGCGAGAACGGTCAGGTCGGCGCGGTGACCGACGGCGATCCGTCCGGCCTCGTGCTCCTCGCCGGCCGCGTAGGCCGCGTTCACGGTCATGCCGCGCAGCGCCTCCAGCGCCGTCAGGGCCTGCTCCGGGCCGTGCGGCGCCCGGCTGAGGTCACGGGTCGGGCGGCGGTGGCGGGCGCCGGCCATGACACCCAGCGGCGGGTACGGAGCGATGGGCCAGTCGGAGCCGAGGACCACGACGGCACCGGAGTCGTGCAGGTCGCGGCAGCGCCAGGCACGAGAGGCGCGCGGTTCGCCCAGGCGCCGGGACCAGTTGTCGGTGTGGTCGGCCCGGGTGAAGTCGCAGCAGTGGGTGGGCTGCATCGACGCCACGACCCCGAGGCCGGCGAACCGGCGCAGCGTGTCGTCCGGGACGGTCTCGATGTGCTCCACCCGGTGCCGCACCCCGCGCCCGCCGTCCGCCTGCGCCTTCTCGACCGCGTCGAGGACATGGCGTACCGCCGCGTCACCGATCGCGTGGGTGGCCGTGGGCACGCCGGCCCGGTGCAGCTCGCCGACGATCCGGGTGTACTCCTCGGGGTCCGGCCAGAAGGCGTGCCGGGACTCGCCGTGACAGTCGGGCTGCTCCAGCCAGGCGGTGCCGTTGTCGACGGTCCCGTCCATGAAGATCTTGACGCCGGCGGTCCGCCACAGCCGCCCGCCCACGCCCTGCCCGTCGACGAGCGCGCGCACCCCGTCCGCGTCGGTGCCCGGCTGGCACCAGGGCGCCACCCGCAGGCGCAGCGGCAGCCGCCCCGACTGGTCCAGCTCGGCGAAGAAGGCGAGGCTGTCGCCGTTCGCGTCCATGACGTGACCACCCGTCAGCCCGGTCGCGGCCATGGCGCGCAGGGCGCCGGCGAGCCGGTCGCGGCGCTCCTCGCGCGTGGGCTGCGGAGCGACCCGTTCCACCAGCTCGCAGGCGGCGTCCTCCAGCAGCAGACCGGTGGGCCGCCCACCGGCGTCGCACACCACCTCGGCCGTGGCCTGTGCGAAGGAGCGCGGTCCGGTCACCCCGGCCAGTTCGAGGGCGCGGCGGCTGGCCAGCATGGAGTGCGCGTCGAAGAGCAGCAGCAGCGCGGGCACGCCGTCGAGCACGGAGTCGAAGGGTGCCGTCTCCACCGGGCGGTCGCCGAACACGTTGGGGTCCAGGCCCCAGCCGTGCAGCCAGGCGCCGGGGGCGAGGTCCCGCACCGCGCGGGCCAGCGCCTCGCGCACCTGGTCCACGTCGGTGCAGCCCGACAGGTCGAGGCCGTGGGTGAGTTCGGCGCCGGTGACGGGGTGGATGTGCCCGTCGACCAGGCCGGGAGTCACCACGGCGCCCTTCAGGTCGACGACCGTGGTCGAGGCGTCCGCGAGTGCCCGGACCTCCCGGTCGTCACCGAGGGCGCTGATCCGGCCGTCGGCGGCGGCCAGCGCGGTCTGCGGCAGGAAGTCGCCGGTGACCGGGTCGAGCAGCCGGGCCGAGAGCAGGACGAGAGAGGTGCGCACAGTCACTCCTTGAAGGGGCGGTTCAGTTGGTGTCGGCGGGCGTCAGGGCGCCTGCGGGCAGGCCGAGTTCGCGCTCCGCGGTGGTCATCGGCATCCGCCGTACCGCGGGCGGGTCGTCGCCGGTGTCCGCGCTGTTGACGAGCATGCCGAGGCCGTCGAGGACGACGAGGATCTGTATGGCGGCCACCAGCGGATCGTCCGTGCGGAACTCGCCCCGCTCGACGCCCTCGCGGATCAGCGCCTCCAGCCGGTCGCGCCACGCGGCCTCCTGGACGGCCACGCGGTCGCGCAGCGCGGGCCGGTAGCGGCTGAGGTGGCGGGCGTTGAGCCACAGCCGGCTGATGCCGTCGAACTCCGGACCGGCCGCCCGCGCGAAGAAGCGCGCCAGATGCCGGGTCGGCGTGGCCCCGCCCCGGTCGGCCGGGAGGAGTTCGTCGAGTTCGGCGCCGGCGGCGTCGCCGTAGGCCTCCGCCACCAGGTCCTCCACCGCCGGGAAGTAGTGGCTGATCAATCCGGGGCGGACGTCCAGCTCCTCGGCGATCCGCCTCAGTGTGATGCACTCCAGCCCCTCGGTCAGAGCGACGCTGGAGGCTGCGGCAACGATTTCCGCACGTCTGGCCGCTGGAGACTTGCGGATTCGCTTGTTCGGAATGCTTGACGGCATGGAATCAATGCTATTGAGTGTGCGACCAACAAGCAAGCAGGTGGGATACCAGCACCCCGGAGGAGCCTCATGGCGTCCACGATCCCCGACCCGCAACCAGGCACCGGAGCCGCGCGGCAGGAGGCATCACCCCCACCACCCCCGCAGTCCCCCTCGGACCGGGCGGGCCGCGTCGAGGCCCACGGCATCGACCACATCCCCGACCACGAACGCCACGGCAGGCCCCGGCAGTTGTTCTCCGTCTGGGCGGCGGCCAACGTCAACTACCTGAGCCTGGTGACCGGCGGTGCCCTGATCCTCATGGGCCTGACCCTGTGGCAGGCGCTCGCGGTGATCGTGGTGGGCAACCTCTTCTGGTTGCTCACCGGCCTGCTCTCGATATCCGGGCCGGCGGCGGGCGCGCCGAGCGAGGTGATCACGCGGGCGCTGTACGGCGTGCGCGGCAACCGCGTGAACAACGCGGTCGTGGGCTGGCTGATCTCCGTCTGCTACTTCGCCCTGAACCTGGCCGCCGCCGCGACGGCCGCCTTCGCCCTCGTGGAGATGACCGGCATCACCGCGAACACCGGCGTCAAGATCGCCGTGGTGCTGGTGATCGCGGCCCTCACGCTGGCCATCGGCGTCTACGGCCACGCCATGATCATGAAGCTGTACCTCCCCATCACGCTGACCCTCACGGCCGCCTTCGCCGTCGTCGCGGTGGGCGTCTTCCGGCACGCCGACTTCTCGTACGTGCCGTCCGAACCGCTCACCGGCACCGGCCTGTGGGCCGTCCTGGTGGCCGGCGTCACCCTGATCGCGTCCGCCCCGCTGTCGTACACCACCAGCGCCGACTTCTCCCGCTACCTCCCGCGTACCACGCCCGGCCGGGCGATCGTCGGCTGGACCTTCCTCGGCGGTTTCCTGCCCGGCGTGGCCGTCTGCGCGATCGGCGCCTGCGCCGCGACGGTCGTCGACATGACGGACCCGCAGGCGGGGCTGCGGCAGATCCTGCCCGACTGGTTCGGCCCGGTCCTCCTGCTCGCCCTGGTCCTCGGCACCATCGCCATCAACGCCCTGACCGCCTACAGTGCGGGCCTCGCCCTCCAGGCCGTCGGCATCCGCATCCGCCGCTCCCTCAGCGTGCTCGCCGACGGCACCGCAGCCGTCGCCCTCACCCTGTACGGGCTCCTCGTCTCCGACTTCCTCGACACGGTCAGCAACGTCCTCCAGCTCACCGTCGTCCTGCTCGGCCCCGCCCTGGCCGTCTACGCCACGGACATCCTGCTGCGCCGCAACCGGTACGACGGCCCCGCGCTGATGGACGAGACACCCGGCAGCCCCTTCTGGTACACCGCCGGCGTCAATCCGGCGGGCGCCCTCGCCCTCACCGGCGGCGTCACCGTCGCGGCCCTGTGCGTCAACACGCTCTACACGGGGCCGGTCGCACAGGCACTGGGCGGCGTGGACCTGGCTCTGCCGGCCGGCCTAGCCGTCGCCTCGTCGCTCTACGCGCTCCTGGCGCGCGGTGGGAAGTACCGGGCGCGTGCGGCCTGACACGGAGTACGGCCCCTCGGGTGCCCGAGGGGAACGGCGTCTTCGGCGGAACCGTCGCCGAGCACCGCGCCGGCCGGGGAGTTCCGGCCGCTCCCGGAGGTTCAGCGCCGCGACATGTACAGGTCCAGCGCCTTGTGCAGCACCTTGTTGAGCGGGTAGTCCCACTCACCGAGGTACTCGACGGCCCGACCGCCGGCGCCGACCTTGAAGCGCAGCAGCCCGAGCAGGTGGTTGTCCTCGTCGAGGGTGTCGGTGATGCCGCGGAAGTCGTAGACGGACGCGCCGAGTTCCAGGGCGTCGCACATCATCCGCCACTGGAGCGCGTTGTTGGGCTGCACCTCGCGCCGACGGCTGGTCGAGGCGCCGTAGGAGTACCAGACGTGCTCGCCGACGGTCAGCATCGTGGCCGCCGCGAGCACCTCCCCGTCGTGGTGGGCGAGGTAGAGCCGCATGCGGTCCGGGTCCTCGGCCGTCAGCGCCGTCCACATCCGTTCGAAGTAGTCGAGCGGTCGCGGGACGAACCGGTCCCGTTCGGCGGTCTCGACGTACAGCTCGTAGAACGCCTTCAGGTCCTCGCGGTCGCCCCGGACCACCTTGACGCCCGCCTTCTCGGCCTTCTTGACGTTGCGGCGCCACTGCTGGTTGAAGCCGTTCTGGACCTGCTCCGGCGACCGTCCGGCGAGCGGTACCTGGCACACGTAGCGGGGCTGCCCGGCGGCGAAACCGTCCTCGCCGCCCGGTGCGCCGCGCCGCCAGCCCATCCGGCGCAGCCGCTCGGCGACGGCCTCGGCCCCTGGCTCCCGCTCGGTGGGCTCCACGTCTCCCAGCCGCCGGGCCCCCGGGTCGGCGATCGCCGTCTTGACCGCCTCGGCGCTCCAGCGCCGGGCCACCACCGGTGGCCCCATCTTCACCGAGAAGGCACCCCGCCGCTTCAGGTGCGCGAGCATCGGCTCCAGCCACCGCTCGAGGTCGGGCGCGTCCCAGTCGATGACCGGGCCCTCGGGCAGATAGGCCAGATACCGCTTCAGCTTCGGCAGCGGCCGCAGCAGCACCAGTCCGGCCCCCACCAGTTCGCCGCGCTCGTCGAACCAGCCCAGGCTCTCCGCCCGCCAGTCCGGCTTCACGTCACCCCACGCGGGGGTCTGCAAGTGGCTCACGGACGGCCGGGCCGCGACGAAACGCAGATGCTCCTCGCGGGTGATCGGCTTCAGGTGACAGCTCATGGGTGGTGTCCCTCTGTTCGGCTTCGGCATCGGCTGCGTGCGGTGGGGGAGACGGCCGAGGGCGCAGGCGCGGTCGACCTCCCGCACATCACAGGGAACCCCGGCGGTGGCCGATCCGCGCGCTGTCGCCCCGCCGCCCACCCGTGTGCTGCGCCCGGCGCGCGGGAGTGGGTGCCCGGTGTCAGCCTGGAGGGCCAGGGTGGTGCGGACGGGGCGGACGGGAGCGGACGGGAGCGGGCAGCCATGGCACGGGCGATCTGGACAGGCGTGATCACGTTCGGGCTGGTCTCGGTGCCCGTCGGCCTCTTCACGGCCACCGAGGACCACACCGTCCACTTCCACCAGTTGCAGCGCGGCACTTTCGACCGTGTCCGCAACCGGCGGGTCAACGAACGCACCGGCGAGGAGGTCGCCACCGGCGACATCGTCAAGGGCTACGAGGTGGGCGAGGGCGAGTACGTCGTCGTCGAGCCGGACGAACTGGACGAGATCGCGCCGGGTCGCTCACGCGCCCTCGAGATCACCGACTTCGTCGACCTGGACCGGATCGCACCGGTCTACTTCGACCGCACCTACTACGTGGCCCCGCGCGGCAAGGAGTACCTCAAGGTCTACGGGTTGCTGCGCACCGCACTCGCCGAGGCCGGGAAGGCCGGCATCGCCACCTTCGTGATGCGCAACCGCCAGTACCTGACCGCGCTGCGCGCCGAGGACGAGGTCCTCGTGCTCCAGACCCTCCACTGGGCCGACGAGGTCCGCGATCCGGTCCGGGAACTGCCCGAGCTGCCCTCGGGCAGGGTGGGCCGGGGCAAGGAACTCGACATGGCGCTGCGACTCGTGGACGCCCTCAGCGGCCCGTGGGACCCCGCCCGCTACCGGGACACGTACCAGGAGAAGGTCCGGGAACTGGTCCGGGCCAAGGCGGAGGGCGAGGAGGTCGCCGTCGCGGAGGAGGCGCCGCAGGCGACCAACGTCGTCGACCTGATGGAGGTGCTCCAGGGGAGCCTGGAGCGGGCGAAGGGCACGGGCGGCGGGCAGTCGGCCGACAAGGCGAAGAAGGCCGGTGCCCGAGGGGCCGACAAGGCGAAGAACGCCGGTGCCCGAGGGGCCGGCAAGGCGAAGAGCACCGGGGACGGGCGGGCCGGCAAGGCGAAGAGCGCCGGGGACGGGCGGGCCGGGAGGAAGAAGAGCCCCGGGGACGAACGGCCCGGCGGATCGAAGGGCACCGCCGGCGAACGCTCCGCCGGAGCGCGCCGGAAGGCCACGGCCCCCTCCCGCGGCAAGCCGCCCAAGCGTGGCGAGCTGCGGGAGCTGAGCAAGGCCGAGCTCTACCAGCGCGCCACCGAGCAGGACATCGCGGGACGGTCGAGGATGAGCCGCGACGAGCTCATCGACGCCCTCACCGGAGCCGGCGGCGGCCGTCGGCGCAGGACGGCCGCCGCCTGAGCACGACCGGCTCGGTGACCAGGACGCGTGAGCGCCGCACGACCACATCTCCACCCTGACGTCAGGGGCGGGATGGGAGGGCCGCCGGGAGGCGGCACCGGCAGGAACGAGCAGTGCCAGGAGCCCGACGTGAACGGCGAGCACGTGCAGATCGGCGAGATCGCCGCCCGCACCGAGTTGCCCCCCCCCCGCACTATCCGGCACTACGAGGAACCGGTCCCGTCGTTCCCCCGGCCCGTTCCGGAGTTCGCGGGCACCCTGCGCGAGCGCCCCGCACACGGCGACGCGCCGCCCCGAACGCCGCAGGGCGTACACGGGCCGGCGCGCGACGGGGCCGTCCGGGCTCAGGAGGTGGTGAGCATGCCCTCGCGCAGGCGGGCCAGCAGGCGGGAGATCAGCCGGGACACGTGCATCTGCGAGACGCCGAGGCGTTCGCCGATGTCCTTCTGGGTCAGCTCCTCGACGAACCGCCAGTGGATGATCTGCCGGTCGCGCTCGTCCAGCTCGGCGATCATCGGCGCGAGCGAATGGAAGTCGTCCACGAGCGCGAGCGTGGCGTCGTCGGCGCCGATGAAGTCCGCCAGGGCCGACTCCCCGTCCTCGCTGCCGCCGATGGCCGCGTCCAGCGAGGCGGAGTTGTAGCCGTTGGCCGCGAGGCGGGCCTCGACGACCTCGTCCTCCGGCAGGCTCATCAGCTCGGACAGTTCCTTCGTGGTGGGGTTGCGGCCGAGCCGGCTGCGCAGCTCCTCGGTGGCGCGGGCCAGCTGGACCCGGGCCTCCTGGAGCCGCCGGGGCACGTGCACCGCCCACGAGGTGTCCCGGAAGAAGCGCTTGATCTCGCCGACGATGTACGGCACGGCGAACGAGGTGAACTCGACCTCGCGGGTCAGCTCGAACCGGTCGATGGCCTTGATCAGACCGATCATGCCGACCTGGACGATGTCCTCCATCTCCTCCGGGCCGCGGCTGCGGAAGCGGCCGGCCGCGAAGCGGACCAGGGACATGTTCATCTCGATCAGCGTGTTGCGCGCGTACTGGTACTCGGGCGTGCCCTCCTCCAGCACCGTCAGCTGCTCGAAGAACAGCTTCGACAACTCCCGCGCGTCCTTGGGCGCCACCTTGGACGGGTCCTCGACCTCCGGCATGCCCGTGGTGGTGTGCGCGATGGTCTGTGCGGTCGTCGTCGCCATGATGTGCCCTCCCAGTCGATCGGCCCCCGTCACCGTCGGCTCACCGGCCGACGACAGTCCGCCTACCCCGGGCCATGGCTCTCATGCCTGCCCGGATGCCGGCCGGATCGACGGGGCGTCACAGACCCGCGCAGAAAGGGACATAGGGGTCAGAGGCCCACATAGAAGCGGACAGTGGTGCCTTCTTCCCCTGTGTGTGTCCGGACCAGATCGGCGACGTGATGCACGAGCAGCAGTCCACGGCCGCCGATCTGCCCCGGCTGCGGGGGCCGGCGTCCGGCGAGCGGATCGGTCAGCCGGCCCGCGTCGCGGACCTCGCACACCACCTGCCCGGCCTCGGCCCACACCGCGAGCGTTCCCTGACCACCACCGTGGACCACGCTGTTGGTGGTCAGCTCCGCCACCGCCAGCTCGACGTCCTGCAACCGCTGGGACAGTCCGAGGGACCTGGCCCGGTCGACGGCGAAGCGGCGCGCCTCGGGCAACTCCTCGGTACCGAAGCCGAGGACGGCGGCGCCCGGCCCGGGCCCGAGCGGCTCGTTGTACCGGGCGACCACCGCACGCCAGTCGTAGGACCCGCTGGCCCGCTCGCCTCTCCGGTCGATGACCGTCGGGTGGGTGACCAGGGCGTCGGCCAGGACGTCCGCGTCCAGCCGGGTCTCGTCGTACGGGCACAGGATCGTCGCCGCACGGCCCGCGAACGCCTCGTTGATCAGCGCCTCGTGCTGCGCGCATGCCGGGTACTCCGCCGCGCTCCGCCCGGCCCAGACCGGCTCGCCGATGATGCGCACCCGTCCCCGGGGGTGCCGGTCGGCGAACGCCCGGAGCACACCGGGGATGATCCGCCCCGGGTTCCGCCCGGCCTCCGTCATGTCGAGGAAGGTGATGTCCCGCGCGTCCTCGCCCAGCCCCGTCCTGATCAGCTCGAGGTTGGGGCCGGGCACCGCCACCGCCACCGGCTCGCCGGCGGCCAGCCCCTCCCGCACGAACGTCACCGTCCGGTCGGCGTACTCGTCCTCGGAGCGGTAGAACAGCGCCGGGTGCGAGAAGATCTCCTCGGTTACCACCGTGCTCATCGCGGTGCCACCTCGATCCGCTGCAGCGACGGCCAGAACAGCTCCAGCACCCGGGGCAGTTGCGGCGGCGGCTGCTCCACGACGACCCGCCCGCCGGGCAGGTTCATGGCGGTGACGGCGAGCGCCGCCACGCCGGCCACGTCGACGAATCGCACGCCGGACAGCTCCACGTAGGACACGTCGGCGTGCCGCCGGGACAGTTCGGTGAGAGCGTTCTCCCAGGACCGGCGGGTGGTCACGCCGATCTCTCCGCTGGCACGGATGCCGGGACGGCCGGACAACGGACCCACCTCCAGCACGGCACCGCCCCGCTCCCGGGACGGTCCGCCCGTGGGGCCTGTGGCATCCACACTCGGTCTCCTTCGGAAATCCGCCGGGTGTCCGTCCGTGTCCCGGGTGCCTTCTCCGGCCAGGCAGCCTATCGCGAGGTGGGCGCCGTACGCCGGACCGGGGACCACACATGCGACGGGGGAGCGAATCGGGGAACACGACAGTGAGCGTGTCCTCGGAAGGGAAGACGAACCATGTTCGAAGCCGACAACATCCGTGACTGGCGGGGCCAGGACGTCGTCGACAGCGGCGGCCGAAAGATCGGCACCCTCGAGTCCATCTACTTCGACACCGCCACCGACCGGCCCGCGTTCGCGGCGGTCACCATCGGACTGCCGACCCGCCGGCGTCTGGTGTTCGTCCCGGTCGACAAGGCCACCGTCGGCCCGAGCTACCTGAAGGTCACCTACGACAAGAGCGTGGTCAAGGACGCGCCCGGGATCGATCCCGACGGCGAACTCGCGGCCGAGGAGGAGGGCGCGGTCTTCGCCCACTACGACCTGCCGTACGAGCAGGGCAGCCGGGGAGAGCGCAGGCTCGGCCGGCGCTGAACCGTCCGACGAGCCCTCCCGAGGGGAGACGACGACCATGAGCCTGTTCCTGCTGCTGTTGCTGGTGGCGGTGGTCCTCGCAGTGATCGGACTGGCCGCCGAAGGGCTGTTCTACCTGTTCGTCATCGGCGTCGCGCTGCTGGTCGCCGACCTGATCCTCGTCGGGGTGCTCATCGGGCGCCGGGGACGCCCCGGACGCTGAAGCACGTACCCGGGTGCGCATGCGGGGGCCGACCGTCGAGCCGGAGCGGCGCGGTCGGCCCCGTGCGGGGTCCGGTGTCCTAGCCGAGTTCCGCCCCGCGCCGCGCCGCCTCGGTCTCGGAGGTCGCGGTGCCCGTGGCCAGGGTGCCTCCGGCGCTCTCCAGATGGGCCCGCACGAACCACTGGAACTGCTCCAGATCCCTGAGCTGGCCGATCAGGAGGTCCTCGGTGGCGGGGTCGATCTTCCCTGCCTCTTCGACCGCCGCGCGCATCCCCTCGACCACTCCGGTGTAGACGACGTCGAGCGCGCCGAGATGGGCGATGGCGTCGGCCCGTCCGATGGAGTAGTCGTCCCACTTCCGTTCGGAGACCAGCGCCCCGGGCGTGCCCTGCGCCACCCCGCCGAGTGCGGCGATGCGCTCCGCTACGTCGTCGGCCATCTCGCGCACCTGGTCGACCTGGGGGTCGATCATCTCGTGCACCGCGATGAAGTGCGGTCCCACGACGTTCCAGTGCACGTGCTTGAGGGTCAGGTGCAGATCGTTGAGAGCGTGCAGACGCATGCGCAGCACGCCGATCAGCCGCCCGGCGGCCTCGCGCTCGATGCCGGGGACCGTGTACTTCGGGGTCAGGTCGTGCGTCATGGCGGACTTCAGCTCCTCATGCGGTTCGTACGTCGTTGCACGTGCACGAATGCCCCGCATCGGCGACGGCAGACATGCACGGCCGGGGAGGACGGGTCTCCCGCATGGGGCGGGCCATTCTTCCGCGCTTGCTTCCGGTCCTTCCGGGGCGGGCGGCGACGCCGTCAGGACGGCGGGGCCGGCAGCGGCATCGCCGCCAGCGCGCGGGCCGCGTGGACCAGGTTGGACGCCATCGCCCGGCCGGTGGAGGCGGACCAGTCGTGGCCCCGGTCGTCGTCCAGGTAGTCGGGGCCGGGGCCGGGGCCGAGGTGCCAGTAGGTCCACGCCTGGCCCGGGACGGTGTAGCCGATGTCCGTGAGCGCCCCGCTGATCTCGCTGATCACATGGTGGGCGCCGTCCTCGTTCCCGGTGACCAGTACGCCGGCGACGCGGTTGTAGGCGACCGGACGATCCTCGTCGTCGGTCTCGGAGAGCATGGCGTCCATGCGTTCGAGGACCCGCTGGGCGACCGAGGAGGGACGGCCGAGCCAGGTCGGCGACGCGATGACCAGGATCTGCGACGACAGCAGCTTCTCGTGCACGCCGGGCCAGTCGTCGCCCTCGCCCATGTCGGTCTCGACCCCGGGTTTGAGATCGAGGTCGACGGCTCGTACGACGTCCACCTCGACGCCGTGGCCCTTGAGCGCCGCGATGACAGTGCCGGCGAGGGCCTCGGTGTTCGAGGGCCGGGGGGAAGGCTTGAGGGTGCAGTTGATGACGAGTGCGCGCATGCCTGTCCCTGTTCCCCGCGAGGCGGCTCGCGACCGTCGTACAGCGAGGGCGTTCACCCGCCCGGCCGCACGGCGGTCGCGGGCGGGTGCGATGCGGTCCGGCGGGGCGGCTCAGGGCGCCGCGATGCCGTCCAGCCTGCCCCGCTTGGCGTCGTCGACCAGCGACGAGAACTGGTCGGCGCTCATCTGCACGCGCTGGCCGAAGTCGTCGGTCAGGACGATCCGTCGCTCGGCGGGGGCGTCCGGGTCGACGAACAGCTGCGGGCAGCCGCAGTCGCAGTTGCCGCAGAACGTCGCGACGGGCTCCAGCCCGTGGGGTTCGGTCATGCTCCTTCACCTTCCGTGGGGAACGAGTGACCGCACCGGCGGTCGTGGGGACTGCCGGTGAGATACCCGGCGCGGCGGCAGCGGACGCGCACCCCGCGCCGGACGCGGGGGCACGGCGGACGGCCACCGTGCGCCGGTGCACCCCGCTCCGCCTCCGTCGCCCCGATTCCACGGGGGCCGCCGGGAACCCGACGGGCCCGCCGTCCGACCGTACGTGCGTCGGGCCAGGGCGTGGACGGGCGTGGACGGGCGTGACGGGGTATGGCGCGGGTCACGCGCGTCGGATTGAGTGGGGAGCCGGACCGGAAACCGTACTCACCGGTGATCACGGAAGCGCGGATGCGAGGATGAGGCCGCCATGAGAGCAGGGTGGTGCTGTCGCACGGTACGGGCCGCGGTGTTCGCGGCCGTCTGTGTGCTGCTCGCCGCCCTGGGCCACCTCCTGATGTCCGGTGCGGCGGTGCCCTGGTGGGCCGTGGCGGCGGGCG
The DNA here is from genome assembly GCF_046628145.1 of Streptomyces mutabilis. Lineage (NCBI taxonomy): Bacteria > Bacillati > Actinomycetota > Actinomycetes > Kitasatosporales > Streptomycetaceae > Streptomyces > Streptomyces mutabilis. Next base: position 7,293,584 of record NZ_CP176874.1, read on the forward strand.
CGTCGGCGACGGGCGGAGCCGCCTGGTGGCTCGCCGGCCGGGAACGCGGCCCCTTCGCCGTCGTAGGGCTCGCGGTGGCCGCCCAGACCGTCCTGCACGCCTCCTTCTCGCTCGCCCAGGCGGGGGCGCACCCCGGCCCTTCCGGCGACACGTCCCTCCTACGCCGGTGGCTGGACGTCCTGCTGTGCCGGATGCCGTCGGGGCCGGGCGCGGTGCCGGGCGCCGCGCCGATGCCCATGGGCGCGGCCGTGCACGGCGGCCATGCCGTGCACGCCCCGCACGGCTCGGACGGCGCTGACGCCGTCGGTCACGCCATGGGGAGCATGTCCCCGTCGGGGATGCTCGCCGCCCATCTGGTGGCCGCGCTGCTGTGCGGGCTGTGGCTGGCCCACGGCGAGCGCGCCGCCTTCCGCATCGTGCGGTCCCTCGCCGCCCGGCTCCTCGCTCCGCTGAGCCTGCCGCTGCGGCCGGCCGCGCCGCCGCACCGGCCCCGGGTAGGTCCCCGCCGGGCCACCTCGGACCGGGCACCGCGCCGTCTCTCCACCACCCATGCGATCACTTCCAGGGGTCCGCCCGCCGGGACCGCTGTCGCCTGACGACAGCAGGCTTCCCGAGGCCGCCGGCGCACCCGCCGAGCCGTCGAGCCGACGGCGCCGCACCTCGGGCTCCGGCCGCGCGCTCCGACGCCCGGCCGCAACCCCGTCACCGGTCCTTCCGTGCCGCCTGCCCGTCCCGCACGGGCGAGCCCGCCCGGAGGCCGGACCCCCGATCCCGACAAGGACGGACACAGGTGATCACTCCTGCCCTGCCCCCTTCACGCCGGCAGCCGGACACGGACGCCGAGGAGGCGTCCATCACGGCCTGGGCGCTCGCCGCGGGCACCGGCGACCCCGACGCGGTCGAGCACTTCGTGCGCGCACTGCACCGGGACGTCCACCACTACGTGACGTTCCTCGGCGCCGACCCGCAGAGCGCCGACGACCTCACCCAGGACACGTTCCTGCGGGCACTCGGCAGCCTGCACCGCTTCGAGGGACGGTCCTCGGCCCGCACCTGGCTGCTCTCCATCGCCCGCCGCGCGGTGATCGACAACATCCGCTACAACTCCTGCCGGCCGCGGCCGGCGGCCACGGACGACTGGGAGTCGGCCGCCGAACGCACCCAGCCGCGCGGTCTGCCCGGCTTCGAGGACGGCATCGCCCTCGCCGAGCTGCTGGACACACTCCCCGACGAGCGGCGCGAGGCGTTCGTCCTCACCCAGCTGCTCGGGCTGCCGTACGCGGAGGCGGCCGACGTCAGCGCGTGCCCGATAGGGACGGTGCGCTCACGGGTCGCCCGCGCCCGTACCTCCCTCATCGAGTGGCTGAACGACGCGGAGCGCCCCGTGCCGGTGACCGCCGCCGCCTGACGGACCGACGGCGGGGACGTGCCGGGTGACCCGGTGTACCGGGCCCGTTCCCGCCGGGCCGCCGCCCCGGCCGCGGACTTCGGCTACCGTCGGCCGCATGGCTGACGAGTGCTTCCGGCATCCGCGGCTCGCGGCGGTCCACGACGCCCTCGACCCCGATCGCGGTGACCTGCTTCTGTACTTGCGCACGGCGGAGGAGGTCGGGGCGCGGCGCGTGCTGGACATCGGCTGCGGCACGGGGGTGTTCGCCCTGCTGCTGGCCGACCGCGGCATGGACGTCGTCGGCGTCGACCCCGCGGGCGCGTCCCTCGCGGTGGCGCGGGGCAAGGCGGGCGGTGACCGGGTGCGGTGGATCGAGGGCGACGCGACCTCGCTCCCGGAGCTGCGGGCCGACCTGGCGACCATGACGGCGAACGTCGCGCAGGCCATCACCGGGACACGGGCGTGGCACGGGACGCTGCGGGGCGCCCACGACGCCCTGCGGCCCGGGGGACACCTGGTGTTCGAGACCCGGGACCCGGCCCGCCGCGCCTGGGAGGAGTGGAACCGCGAGCGGACGTGGCGGGTCACGGAGATCCCCGGCGTCGGCGCGGTGGAGAGCTGGTGCGCGCTGACGGAGGTGCGGTGGCCGTTGGTGAGCTTCCGCTGGACGTACGTCTTCGCCTCGGACGGCGCTGTGCTGACCTCCGACTCGACGTTGCGCTTCCGCGAGCGGCACGAGGTCGAGGCCGACCTCGACGCCCAGGGGTTCGTGCTGGAGGAGGTGCGGGACGCCCCCGACCGCCCGGGCAGGGAGTTCGTGTTCGTCGCACGACGCTCATAGACCGGCCGGGACACGGGGCACCCCGCGCGCGTCGGTCGCGGCTGACGCGGCACCCGGCCGAGCGCGGGCGGTCGGTGTTCCGTCGGGGCCGGCGCCGGAAGGGGGCAGCCGGAAGCCCCGCGGGCACCCCGCCGCGCCACGGACCGCCACGCCCCCCGACGGGACCCCGGCAGCCGACCCGGGCCGCCACGCCCCCCGTCGGAACCCCGGCAGCCGACCCGGGCCGCCACGCCCCCGTCGCAACCCGGCAGCCGACCCGGGCCTCTCCCTGCCAGGCCGACCCCGTGACCCGCCGCTCCCGGGCAGCCATCCTGACCGCATGGCCCGCTTCCAGCACACCGTGACGCTCGCCCCCGTGCCCCGCCGTTGGCTGGAGTCATGCCTCGGCATGCTCCACGACCTCGCCGAAGGCACTCAGGCCGACGGAGCGCGGCTGCGGCTGCCCGACGGACGCCTGCTGCCCGATCTGGTCCTGGAGCAGGGGCGCCATCTGCGACCGGGCGCCCGCTACCGGGCCACCGCCGCGGAGGACGGCCGGCCGGAGACCGACCCGACGGTCACGGTGCTCGCCTGGGACCGCCGCCGCGAGACGGCGTTCGAGATCGTCACGCAGGACGACGATCCGGCCCACCGCGCCCGGCTGGTCTGCGTGCTCGGCATCAGGAGTGTGGCCCGGCCCCGCGAGGCGTGGCTGGCGGCAACGCTGCGGACGAGCGGGGGCAAGGGGCCGAAGTACCTCGGCGGCACCGGACGCCTGCACCTGGACCTCGGCAGCTGGTGGCCGTCGGCGTCCGGACGCGCCCGCCGCCCGTCCCGCGCGCCGCTGAGCGGGACCGTGACGCACGCACTCGCCCGCGCCACCGTGACGGCCGTGCCGCGACCGGCCCCGGACGGGCGCTGGCGGGTGACCGTGAAGGCGCGCATCGAGGGCCGTTCCTTCGCGCGTCCCCTCCTTCCCGTCGTGATGGCCGTGGTGGGACGCCGCGCGCACCGGGCCTTCGCCGAGGCACTGGACGGTGCCGCCGAACAGTGGAACGCACAGGCGCCCGGGCTGGTCCACAAGGAAGGGGAGCTGCTGCGCGCGGAGTTGACCCGCGCACTGCTCGCCCCTTGAGACGATCCCACGTGCCCGCCCCTGCCGGCGCCGCCGCGCATAGAGTGCCCGGAATGAACTCCACAACCGTGCGCGGCGCCACGATCGAGTACGACGACTTCGGCCCCTCGACGGGGCTCCCGATCCTGCTGATCCACGGGCATCCCTTCGACCGCACCCTGTGGGCGCCCCAGGTGATGCCCCTGACGGCGGCCGGATACCGGGTGGTCACCCCGGACCTGCGCGGCTACGGCCGCAGCAGTGTGACCCCCGGCAAGGTGCTGCTCGCCGACTTCGCCGACGACCTCGCCGCGCTCCTCGACCACTTGGGCATCGAGCGCGCGGTGGTCGGCGGCGTCTCCATGGGCGGCCAGATCACCATGGAGTTCCAGCTGCGCCACCCGGAGCGGGTTCGGGCGCTCGTCCTGTCCGACACCTCGGCGCCTGCGGAGACCGCCGAGGGCAAGGCGTTCCGCAACCGGTTGGCCGACCGGCTCGTCGCCGAGGGCATGGACGGTTACGCGCACGAGGTCATCGACAAGATGCTCGCCGCCTACAACGTCACCGCCATGCCGGACGTGGCCGCCCGCGTCCTGAAGACGATGTGCGCCACCGACCCCGAGGGCGCCGCCGCGGCGCTGCGCGGCCGGGCCGAACGCCCCGACTACCGGGACGTCCTGGCCTCCGTGGAGGCACCGGTCCTGATCCTGGTCGGCGCGGACGACGTCTACACCCCCGTGCCGGAGGCCGAGGCCATCCGGCGTCTCGTCCCGCACTCCACCCTGGTCGTGATCGAGCGGGCAGGCCACCTCCCGGGCGCCGAACAACCCGAGCGCTTCAACGCCGCGCTGCTGCGCTTCCTGGCCGAGTGGCTGTGACCGCCGGCGCCGGGCGGTCCGGCCGGACGTCGACGGTCCGGGACTCGTCGCACATGCCCGGCGCCTCCGTGGTGTTCCGGAGCGCAGAGGGCGCACATTGCCGGTGAGTGAGCCCTGTACGCGCCCCCGCGGGGGTACGGACAATGCGCAGTGGCCGTGATCACGCGGCGGGGGGCGCGGCGTCGTCGTACCGCCGCCCGCCGGGGAAAGCAGGTCGATCGCCATGCTGTTGCGTCTGCCCACGACCGTGTCCGAAGCGCAGGAGTGCATGGCGGAGGGAGCGGTGCCCATCGGCGGGGCCACCCTCGTGTGGGCCGGCTGGCAACGGGACGGCTTCCCCGCGCTGGCCATGTCGCTGCGCGACCTGCCGGAGGCGACCGTGGTGGAGCCCGAGGCGCTGGGGGCCGCCGTGGTCCTGCACCGCATAGACGACCGCGTGCCCGAGGTGCTGCGCCGGGCGGCCGGCACGGTGGGCACCGGAGCCGTACGCCGGACCGCCACGGTCGGCGGCAACATCGTCGGCAGCAGCCTGCGCTGCCTGCTGCCCGCCGCCCTCGTCCTGGACGCCCGCCCCACGGTCCTGGGGCCGGACCGGGCCTACGAGACCGACCTGGCGGAGGTCGTGGCCAAGCGTCACCTGCTGCTCGGTCTGCGCTGGCGCACGCCGACAGCCAGCGGCTACCGGAAGGAGCCCGCCGAGGCCGGCGGCCCGCCGCCCCTGGTGGTCGCCACCGCCGTGCACGCCGACGACGAGGGCCGGCACCACCTCAGGGTGGCCGTACGCGACGGCTACGAAGTGCTCAGCGAGACCGCTCCGTGCGACGAGGGCGCCGACCAGGTGCTCGGCGCACTGGAGCGCACGGACTTCGGCGCACTGCATTCCGCGGCCCGGGACGTGGTGCGGGCGCAGGTCGCCGACATCCTGGACTCCCTCTCCGACCGCTGAGCCGAGCCGGCCGCAGGCCGCCGGGCGCCGACCGCCGCCGGGCGCCGACCGCCGGCGGGACCGGCGGCCGGCGTACGACGTCAGCCGTTGGCCAGTGCCTTGACGCGGTCGAGGTCCCCGTTGAACTTGTCGTGGTCCCCGACGGTCGGCCCGGACGAGGTGTACTGCCACATCGTGTGGAAGTCCCACCCGGCCGGAAGCTCGCCCACGCTCGAGGCGTACCGGGCGACCCACAGCGGGTTGGTGTCGCCGAAACCGCTGTAGTTCCCGGTGCACTGCTTCCACCAGTTGGTGGAGGTGTAGATGGCGGCGTGACGGCCGGTGCGCTCCTTGTAACGGTCGAGGAAGTCGCCGATCCAGTCGACCATCTGACTCGCCGTCCTGCCGTAGCAGGTGGCGCCGTACGGGTTGTACTCGATGTCCAGCACGCCCGGCAGCGTCCGGCCGTCCTTGGACCAGCCGCCGCCGTGGTCGACGAAGTAGTCCGCCTGTGCGGCACCGCCGGCGCCGTCCGGGATCCCGAAGTGGTACGCGCCGCGGATCATGCCGGTGTCGTACGAACCGCTGTACTGCTGGGAGTAGTAGGGGTTCCGGTAGGACGTGCCCTCGGTGGCCTTCACATAGGCCCACTTCACCCCGCTGTTCCAGAGGGTGGACCAGGCGACGTTGCCCTGATGGCTGGAGACGTCGACGCCCTCGGTCTGGGCGGCCCGCGTACCGGCGGGCACTCCCTGGACGCCCTCGTGGGCCAGGACGCCCATGCCCATGTGGGCGGTGCCGCGGACGGGTGTCACGCCCGTCCCGTCGGCCGACGCGGGGACCGCGGACAGGGTCAGGAGGAGCGACTGGGAGGCGAGGAGGACGCCCGACGCGAGCAGGCGGCGTGAGTGGCGGGACGCCACGGCTATGGGTTTGCGCATGGCACCCATCCGATCCGCTGTCCCGCCCGGCCGCATCCCACAGTCACCCAGACGGTGTTGGCGGGCCCGGCGGCTCGACACGCCGGTTCGTCACCGCCGGGCGCGTCCGACCGAGGCGACAGCGGGGCCGCACGGCACTGTGCGCACCCCGCCGCCCCGGAGCAGCGGCCTGACGCTCCGGTCCGCCGCGCCGCGGCCCCCGCGCCCCACGCACCAGGACGACCAGCGCCCCCACGGCGACGACCAGGGCGAGCACACCCAGCAGCGCACGGTCGGAGACCGCGCCCCCGAGCCCCGTCATGCGCTGCTCCCAGGCGAACTCGGTCTCCACACCCAGCAGCGACGGCAGCGCCGACGTGCCGTCGAACAGCAGGAAGACCGCGCCCAGGACGATGAACATCACCCCGCCCGCCAACGACGTGGAGTGCGTCCGCAACGGACCCAGCCGCACCGGCCGCCCACGCAGCCAGTTCCGCCGGCCCAGGTCGAACCGGTCCCACAGCGCCGCCAGGACGAACATCGGCACCGCCATGCCCAGGGCGTACACCGCGAGCAGCGCCCCACCGCGCCAGGGGTCGCCACCCATCGCGGCCACCGTCAGGACGCTGCCGAGGATGGGTCCGGCGCAGAAGCCGGCCAGCCCGTACACCGCGCCCAGCGCCGTCACGGACAGGGCCGAACCCGACCGGCGGGCGCCGGCCGCCTGCTGCATCCGGCGCGAACCGAACCCCAGGCCCAGCACTTGCGCCACCCCGAGGGCGATGACGAGCCAGCCGCCCACCGTCACCAGCAGGTCACGGTGCCCGTAGAAGAGGCGTCCGGCCAGCGAGCCCGCCACGCCGAGCGGCACCATGGTCAGACACAGCCCGGCGTAGAACAGCGCGGTGCGCCCCAGCAACCGGGTGCGGCCGGTGAACGAGTAGGCGAAGAACGCGGGCAGCAGCAGGGCCGAGCACGGGCTCAGCAGCGCCAGCAACCCGCCGAGGAAAGCCACCGCGAAGCCCGGGTCACTCATCGGTTCCGCCCTGTGCGCGCGCTCCCTCGGCGGCCTGGGCCGCCTCGACCGCTTCGGCGAACACGTCCGTGGGCTGGGCGCCCAGGATCGGCCGGCCGTTGACGAGGAAGGCGGGCGTACTGCTGACGCCGAGCGCGTACCCCTCCTCGACGTCCCGGTTCACGGCCTCGTCCGCAGCGGCGGATGCCATGTCCGTGCGGAAGCGGTCGAGGTCCCCGACCCCCGCCTCCTCTGCCATGGCGAGCAGCTCCTTCTCGGCGAAGTCACCCTTGTTGCGCTCGCGCGGCTGACCGTAGGCGGTGTCGTGGAACTGCCAGAACCGGCCCTGCCGGCCCGCCGCCCAAGAGGCCCGGGCCGCCTGCTCCGACTCCTCGCCGAAGATCGGGAAGTGCCGCCACTCGATCCGGAGGACGCCCTTGTCGACGTACTCGCGGAGCAGTTCGGGCTTGGTCTCGCGGGCGAACCGGCCGCAGTAGGGGCACTGGAAGTCCGAGTACTCGATCATCACGACGGGGGCGTCCGGCTTCCCCACGGCGTACGGGTCGTCGGCGTCCCGACGGGCGAGCGCGAGCAGCGCGGGATCGGCGGGCGGGGCGGCGGACGGCGCGTCCGAGGCCGACGCGTCTGCGGGGCGGTCGGCGGACTTCCCGCCACCGCCCAGCGCGACGGTGGCGCCGACGACGGCGGCCACGAGGACGAGGGCGGCCAGGACCACCCGCAGCCGACGGCGCGGCGCCGGGCCGCTGCCGGGGGCGGAACCCGGCCGGGACTTCTTGGGCAGGCGTGATGCGGTGTTCATGGGTCGACTCCACGGAAGGAGGAAAGAGGGAAGGAAGGAACGGGGAAGCGCCGAGTGGCCGGCGGTCAGGCGCGGGCCGGCAGCGGACAGACGCCGGCCGTCGACAGCCTGCGCAGCGCCGCCTCGGCCAGCAGCGCCAGCGAGGCGACGGCGACGACCGGCTGGAGCGGCGCCCAGTACGTCAGTGCGCCGGAGCTGCCGAGGAGCAGCAGGACCACCTTGTTGCAGACGGGACAGCCCACGGCGAGGAAGGAGAGCACACCGCCGACCGGTCCCAGCCTGCTGCCGGGACCGTCGGTCCGCGGCGGTCCGGCGGCTCCGGGCGGGCGCACGAAGGTGGCCAGGACCAGGCCCGCGAGCACGGCGGTGGCCGCGAGCACCGGAGGGTTCCACCACTGGACGGGGACCGACCGGGAGAAGAAGGGCGAGGGCACGACCGCGGTGGGGACACCCACGACGACAGCGGTCAGGACGGCACCGGCCCCGGCGGCGGCCCACTGGGCGGGCCGCCAGGACGCGAGGACCGCTCCCGCCCGGCTCAGTGACCGGGAGGAGGAGGGCATGGGGAAGGACTCCGTTCGTAAGGATGCGATGGACGCGGCACGAACGGGCCGGTCTAGATCCTCAGAACGGTGGTCGAGGTACCACTGGCACAACTCGTGGGCGGCGCGGGTCCGAAGGCCGCGTGACCGGCCGGCGACGGGGCGGTCCCGCGCTGGGCGAGCGAGTCCGCCGAGCCGGCGGTCGGCGCCTCCGGAACACGGAGGTCCCCGCGCGTCGAGGACTGCTCGGCCAGGCCCTTCTTCTCGCACGGACGCGGCGCCGTGGGCGACAGCTCGTCGTCGGAGACACGGTCGACGGCGAGCACGGTGACCGCGGACGGGGAGGCGGTCACGGCACTCTCGGCACCGGCGCCCGCGGCCGGTGAACGGCCCGCTCCCGCCACGCACAGCACGGCGACGACCACGGTGACCATCGCGAGCGCACAACGCAGCAGCGACACCGCTCGGGTGTGCCTGCCGCGCTGGGACATGGGGACGGCTCCTACCGCAGGGACTGCTCGGGGACGTATGCGCAAGCCACCCTACATACCCGTCGCCGGGCGGGCGGCGCCCCCCGGCGGGCAGCGGTGCGTCCCGCGACGCGTCGGTACACCGTCCCACCCGGAACGCCTGTATCACATCGGTGCGTTCGATCGGTGAGATGCCGGGGAAGTTCGCTCCTCGGTGGGGTCTGCGGTCGGTCCGGCTTACGCGCCCCGGGCGCTGACTAGCATGAGCCGCAAGCCCGCCGGAGCGATCACCACTGGCCCCGGCGGACGTTCCGGCCCGTCAACGACGAATGTCGGCCCGGCCTTTTCCCCGCTCTCAAGGACCAGAGGGACCGCGGAATGTCAGTGTCTGCACCCCCCACCCCGCCCCGGGCGCAGAAAGCCCGCCGCACCACCCCCGCCGTCCCCCTGGTCGTGCTGCCGGCGGCCGCAGCGGCCGCCGGAGCCGCCTGGGCGGCGGCCCCCGACACCGCCCGGAGCTGGACCGCCACCCTCGCCGTGACGTCCTGGCTGTGCGTCGCCGTGTCCGTCGTACTCGGCTCCCACCTGGTCGGCCGGGCACGCCGGACCGCGGCCGACCGGAAGGCGGAGATCAGCGCCCTCAAGGCCCGCGTCGCCCACGAGAGCGCGGGCTTCGCGCACCTGGTCAACGTGGCCCTGCCGGGCATCGCCCAGCAGGTCCGCGACGGCGCGCGCGCCGAGGAGGCGGTGGCGAACACCGCGCCCGTCTCCGGCGCGCACCTGCGCCAGGTCGCGCAGAGCTTCGCGGCGTTGGCGGAGGACGCCGCGCGGCAGGCCGCGGACGCCGACTCCCGCCACCGGCAGGCACTCGAGGAGACGCGCCGGCTCACCGCGGAACTGGAACACCTGACGAGCAGCACCCTGCCCGCCGCGGTGGAGAAGCTGCGTGACGGCACTTCGGCGGACGTCGTCCTCGCCGAGCTGGAGTGGCCGCGCGGCGCACAGTCGCGCGCCTGCGCCGAGCTCTTCGTCCGGGAGCTGGCACTCAGCGAGAGGCGCACCGCCGCGGCCCAGGCAGCCGCCGCCAAGTCCCTGAGCCGCGTCCAGGCCAAGACCGTCGGCATGCTCGCCGACCTGCGCGAGATGCAGGACCGCCACGGCGAGGAAGTCCTCGGCGACCTGCTCCGCCTGGACCACAGCACCTCGCAGCTCGGCCTCGTCACCGACCGGCTGGCCCTCCTGATGGGCGGACGCTCCAGCCGGGCCTGGAACAAGCCCATCGTGATGGAGAGCATCCTGCGCGGCGCCGTCGGCCGGATCGCCGCCTACCGCAGGGTCCGGATGCACTGCGCCACCAGCGCGGCGATCTCCGGGTACGCGGCCGAGGGCGTCATGCACCTGCTCGCCGAACTGATGGACAACGCCGCCAACTTCTCACCGCCCATCGACGAGGTCCACGTCTACGTGGAGGAACGCACCGCCGGAATCGTCGTCACCATCGAGGACAGCGGACTGAAGATGGCCGACGCGGCCATGCGCCACGCCGAAGAGGCGGTGTCGGGCCGCATGAACGACCTGGCCCTGCTCCAGGGCACACGGCTCGGCCTCGCCGTGGTCGGACGGCTGGCCGCCAAGTACCGCATCGGTGTCAGCTACCGGCCCTCCTCGCGCGGCGGCACGGGCGTCGTCGTCCTGGTCCCGCCGCAACTGCTCGCCCAGCAGCGGGACCCGGGGCCCTCCGCGTCCTTCGGCCGCACGGCCGGTGTCCCCGCCGTCCCCGGCCCCGCTCCGGCAGCCGAGGCCCCGGTGGACAGGCGGCGCGTCCCGGACGTCCGCCCCGGCCTCCCCGAGCAGCCGGAGCGGCCCCGCCCCGCGCCCGCCACGGCGGGAGGGCTGCCCGTGCGCTCCCCGGGCCGCACGATGGCCGCGGCCGAACGCGAACGCCGGGAGCAGCAGCACCGACGGGCCCCGGACCGGGCGGCGCCGGCGCCCCGGGACGCCGGCGCCAGCTTCGGCGCCTTCCACCGCGGTCGCCGGACCGGCGCGGCCGGCGGGGCGCCGGAGACCGAACCGCCCGCTCCGGGGTAGCCCGCGCCGCACCCGCCCCGCCGAACCCGCACGGCGCGCGTCGGCGCCCCTCGCCCTTCGAGCTCGTGAGATTGGAGGAACGGGCCGGTGACCGCAGAACCAGGAACCACCGTCCCCCCACCCACCATGCAGACCACCGACAACAGCCTCACCTGGCTCCTGCAGAACCTCCTCGACCGCACCCCCGGCACCCGGCACGCCCTCGTCCTCTCCCGCGACGGCCTCAAACTGTGCTGGACCGAACACCTCACCCTGGACCGGGCCGACCAGCTCGCCGCGATCTGCTCCGGCATCCAGGCCCTCGCCCAGGGCGCCTCCGTCGAGTTCGGCGACGGAACCGGCGGTGTCCGGCACTCCATGACCGAGTTCCACGGGGGGCTGCTGTTCATCGTGGAGGCCGGCGAGGGCGCGCACCTGGCCGTCGTCGCGGTGGAGGACGCCGACCCGGGGGTGGTCGGCCACCAGATGACCGAGATGGTCGAACAGATCGGTGAGCACCTGCGGGCCGAACCGCGCCACGCCGCCCCCGGGAGCAGTACGCCGTGACGCGCAGGCCCGTGGACACCGGCGAACCCGACCGGCTCTACACGGTCACCGGAGGACGCAGCCGCGCCGACGACTCCTTCGACCTCGTCACGCTCGTGGTCAGCGAATGCGAACCGTCGGCCGGCATGCAGTCGGAACACGTCCGCATCCTCGACCTGTGCCGGCACCCGACGGCCGTGGTCGAGGTCGCCGCGGAGCTGGCACTGCCGATCACCGTGGTCCGCATCCTGCTCGGCGACCTGCTCGCCACCGGGAGGATCACCGCCCGTCATCCGCGCCTGGGGCAGGCCGCCGCGTCGCACCCCGATACCGCCCTTCTCCAGGAGGTGCTCCATGGGCTCCGCAACCTCTGATCCACCCGCTCCGACCCCCACGGCCACGGGCCGCACGCCCCTGACCGATGCCGCGGAGACCGGCCTGAAGATCGTCGTCGTCGGCGGCTTCGGCGTCGGCAAGACCACCCTCGTCCGCTCGGTCAGCGAGATCCGCCCCCTCAACACCGAGGAGGTGATGACCCAGGCCGGCGTCGGCGTCGACGAGACCGGCGAGGTGACGAGCAAGACCACCACGACCGTGGCCTTCGACTTCGGCCGGATCAGCCTCAACGACCGCATGGTGCTGTACCTGTTCGGGGCCCCGGGCCAGGAACGCTTCTGGTTCCTCTGGGACCGGCTCTTCTCCGGCACCCTCGGCGCCGTCGTCCTCGTCGACACCCGCCGGATGGACGACTCCTGGTACGCGATAGACCGGCTCGAACACCACCGCACCCCCTTCGTGGTCGCCGTCAACCGCTTCGACGACGACCGGGCCCGGCACTCCCTGGACGAGATCCGGCAGGCCCTCGCCCTGCCCGACGACGTACCGCTGATCGACTGCGACGCACGCGTGCGGAAGTCGGGCAAGAACGTACTGGTCACCCTCGTGGACCACCTCTACCGACTGGCCCTGGCCCAGGAGAGCGCATCGTGACCGACATCGACCCCGCTCCCGACCGCACCGCCCCACCCGCGTGCCCCGCACACGACAAGGCCGTGGCGCTCGCCGGGCTGGAGTACCAGCAGACCCCGTCGGAGCTGTACCGCGGCCTCAGGGCGGAGCACGGAGCCGTCGCACCGGTGCTCCTGGACGGCTCCGTCCCGGCCTGGCTGGTCCTCGGCTACGCCGAGGTCAGCTATGTCACCAGCCACGACGAGCTGTTCGCCCGGGACTCGCGCCGCTGGAACCAGTGGGACGCCATCCCGCCCGACTGGCCGCTGCTGCCCTACGTCGGGTACCAGCCGTCGGTTCTGTTCACCGAGGGCGAGGAACACCGGCGGCGGGCCGGCGTGATCTCGCAGGCACTCGCGGGCGTCGACCAGTTCGAACTGGCCCGGGACTGCCGTCAGCTGGCCGACGGGCTCATCGCCGCCTTCGCCGGCAGCGGCCGGGCCGAGCTGATGGCGGACTACGCCCACGCCCTGCCGATGCGCGCAGCCGTGCGCATGTGCGGCATGCCGCACGGCGGCGACGACACCCGGCAGCTCGTCGAGGACCTGCGTGTCTCCCTCGACGCGGCGGAGGGTGACGACCCGGTCGCGGCCTACGCGCGGGTGGGTGAGCGCATCCACCGGCTGGTGCGCCGGAAGCGGGAGCGGCCCGGACCCGACGTCACCTCGCGGATGCTGACCCACCCGGCGGGGCTGACCGACGAGGAGATCGTCCAGGACCTGATCTCCGTGATCGCCGCCGCCCAGCAGCCCACCGCCAACTGGATCGGCAACACCCTCAGGCTGCTGCTCACCGACGAACGCTTCGCGCTCAACGTCTCGGGCGGCCGGCTCAGCGTCGGCGAGGCGCTGAACGAGGTGCTGTGGCTGGACACGCCCACGCAGAACTTCATCGGCCGTTGGGCCGTGAACGACACCCAGCTCGGCGGCCGGCAGATCCGGGCCGGCGACTGCCTCGTCCTCGGCCTGGCCGCGGCCAACACCGACCCGCAGCTGTGGCCCGAGGCGCACGTCGGCGCCGAGAACTCCGCGCACCTGTCCTTCAGCAACGGCGAGCACCGGTGCCCGTACCCGGCACCGCTGCTCGCCGACGTCATGGCCCGCACAGCGGTCGAGACCCTGCTGGAACGCCTCCCCGACCTGGTACTCGCGGTCGACCCCGACGAGTTGACCTGGCGGCCCTCCATCTGGATGCGCGGACTGACCTCCCTGCCGGTGCTCTTCACGCCCGTGGTCCCCTGACGGGCGGGCGACGCCGGCTCAGGCCGTGACGGGCGTGAACCGCACCGGCAGCGACTGCGGACCCCGGGTGAAGACCCCCCGCTCCACCACGTCGAACCCGTCGGCCGGCCGCAGGTCGGGCATGGCGTCCAGCAACTGACCGACGCCGGTCTCGACCTCGGCCTTCGCCAGCAGTGCCCCCACGCAGAAGTGCCGCCCGAGGGCGAACGCGAGGTGGTCGGCGGCGGCCGAGAACGCGGTCGTCGTGGTCAGGTCGTCGCGGAGGATGTCGAAACGGTCCGGATCGCGGTAGCGGTTCTCGTCCCGGTTGGCCGCGCCTATGAGACAGGTGACGGTGGCGCCCGCCGGTATGGTCCCGCCGCTCAGCTCCACCTCGGTCGCCGTCTGCCGCATGATCATGTGGACGGGCGGCGTGTAGCGCAGCGTCTCGGCGAAGGCACGGGGGATCAGGCTCCGGTCCTCGCGCACGGCCGCCAACTGCTCCGGGTGCGCCAGCAGGTTGGCGAAGATGCTCGCTATGGCCTTGTCGGTGGTCTCGCCGCCCGCCGCGAGCAGCAGACTGCAGAACGCTTTGATGTCCTCGTCGCTCATCCGCACGCCGTCGACCTCGGCGGCGCACAGGGCGGACAGCAGGTCGTCACCGGGGTTCTCCCGGCGCTCCCGGATGATCGGGAACATGTACTCGGCGAACTCCACCCGGGTGCGCGCCCCCGCCGCCGCCACCTCGGGGTCGCCGGAGAGGTTGCCGAGGAAGGCGATGACCGTCGTGTACCAGCCGTGGAAGCGGTCGTGGTCGGCCTTGTCCAGACCCAGCATGTCCGCGATGACGTTGACGGGGAACCGGGTCGCGTAGTCGGTGACCAGGTCGGCGCGGCCGGTGTGCCGGAAGGTGTCTATGAGTTCACGGGAATTGCGCTCGATGACCGGCAGGAACTTCTCCTGCAGTTCGGCGCCGCGGAAGGCCGGGGCGACCAGTGCCCGACGGACCGCGTGCTCGCGTCCGCTCAGCTGGAGGATCGTCCTGCCGTGCACCGGCTCGATCTGCCAGTCGTAGTTCTCCGTGGTGAACTGCCCGGCGCGGTCCTTGAAGACGCGCTCCACGTCTTCGTAGCGCGACACGATCCAGCTCTGGGTGGCCTCGTGCCGGATGAGCGGCGCGCTCTCGCGCATCACCCGGTAGGCCGGGTAGGGATTCGCCGCGAACTCGGGGGAGAGGATGTCGGGGACCTGCTGGGCGGTGGACATGGGGCTCCTCGGTCGACAACTGCCTTACCGCCCCAGGCTATTGGCGACCCGCCGGGCCCGACAGGCCGCGCGGGCCGCTCGTGCGTCCCGCGCGGTCGAGTCGTCTCCCGCCCCTGGGCGCCGGTGTCAGTCGAACGGGGTGAGGAAGTCCCGGGTCCGCAGCGGGCGGTCGACGATGCGGGTGTCGCCGATCCAGCCGTAGAAGCCCTGTCCGAACTTCCCGTCGAACTGGGTGGCGCCCAGGACGAAGGGCTTGCCGAGGGTGGCGATGCCGGTCGAGGGCGCCGTCGGATTGCGGGCGATCTTCGAGCCGTCCACGTACACGACGGTGCGGCGGCCGTCGTTCACGACGGCGACGTGCATCCAGCGGCCCACCGGCACGGCGTGGCTCCAGGACGTGGGGTCCGCGTCCTGGCGGTGCGGGTAGACGACGAACTGGAGGAACCTCTCCGGGGACAGGTTGAGACTGCACGTCGGCTCCAGCGGGGACCAGCCGGTGGTCTTGCCCGCGTCCCCGTTGCGCCCCTCCCAGCTGAGGATGCCCATCCAGCTGTGATCGCCCTCGAACGGCTCGGGGAGCCGCACGAAGGTCTCGATGGTGTAGCCGCGCGGGAACTTCTCGCTGTTCAGCGGGGCTCGCATGCCGGTACGCAGGACGGCACCCCGATCCGGACCCTTGCCGCCGTCGAACCGGAGGCTGGCGTGCGCGGGCTGGCCGGGATGGTGGTCCGGCGACCAGGTGAGGGCTTCGGGGCCGCTGGAGTGCAGACGGCCGACGGTGAGGTCGTTGCCGTGGCCGGAGAGGTCGCGCACGACGGAACCGTCCGCGACCGGGCCGCCGTCCGGGGCGGTCGTCATGCCCGAGGCGTCGAACCGCCAGTAGGCGACGGTGCCGCGCGGCATCACGGCTGGGGCGGGCCGAGGCTTCGGCGGCAAGACGGGGGAGAAGCCGCGGAAACGCTCGTCGAAGTCGATGCTCAGGCTGAACCGGTCCGCGGGGCCGGTCAGTTCGACCGTCTCGGCCTCGAGCGGGGTCCGCCGGGCGGGATCGCGGGCCAGGAACCAGGGTGCGAACGTCTCCACGTCGATCACCCCGCGCACGACGTCGAACCCGTAGGTGCGGATCATGCCGGCGCCGCCGTAGTAGCGGTCCTGGTAGTTGGTGATGTGGATGTGGACATCGTTGTCGGCGTCGTTGCGCAGGACCGTACGGCCGGGCGGCCAGTAGTGTCCGCCGAGCGCCAGGAAGATCTGGTCGTTGCCGCGGATCAGACCGTCCCACAGCCGCTGTCCGTTGCCGGAGAGCCGGGCCGATCCCTCGTCGTCCGCGTAGGCGAGGTCGTGCGTGGTGAGCACGGCGGGCAGGGTCGGGTGGGCGTCGAGCACGCTCTGCGCCCAGACCGTGCCCTTGTCGCTGATCCTCCAGTCCAGGGCGAGGACCAGCCAGTCGCGGCCCGCGGCACGCACCACGTGGTAGCTGTTGTAGCCGTCGGGCGAGGCACCCTTGAAGGTCGGCATCGAGGCGTAGCGCCCGGGTCCGAACTCCCGCAGGTAGGCGGAGTCGCCGCGCTGGTCGTCCGTCGACGACGCGATGTCGTGGTTGCCCGCCAGCACGCTGTAGGGCACCTTGCCGTGCAGCGTGCGGAAGGTCTGGGCGGCCCGGCGGATCTCGTCCTCGGTGCCGTGCTCGGTGACGTCGCCGAGGTGGGTCATGAAGGCGATGTTGGCCTCGGACCGGTCGGCCACCAGGTAGCGGAAGGTCTCCCGCAGGGGAGCGGGGTCGGTGCTGTCCGCGTCGAACAGGTACTGCGTGTCCGGCAGGACGGCCAGCGTGAAGCGCGGGCTGTCGGTGTCGAAGCGCCGTTGGCCGGACGCCTCCGCGGCCTGCGCGGGTACCGCTGCCACGGTCCCGGTCGCCGCCGCGGCCACCGAGCCGGCCACGGCCGCTCTCAGCACCGTGCGTCTGCCCGGGTTCTCGTGCTGTTCCGTCGTGCTCATCTGCCCTCCAGGAGCGGGAAGTCCACCGTGCGCGGCTCACGGTGCTCACGGGCGTTGACCGTGTGCTGACGGTGAGCTGAACGCCGCATGGTGGGCGGCGGGCCACTGGAGGGGCCGGTGGGGCGGACGGGTCAGGCGTCGCCGTCCACGGAGGCGCGCAGCCGGGCGCTGGCCATCCGCATGTGCTCGGCCATCGCGCGGTCCGCGGCCTCCGGGTCGCGCGCGCGGATCGCCTGGAGCACCGCGTCGTGCTCGCACAGCGTGCCGCTGACGGTGCCCTCGATGTCGCTCACGCGCTCCATCCACACCTGGAGCAAAGCCCGGATGCTGTGCAGGATGTCGCTGAGGACGCTGTTGCCCGCGATGCGGGCCGTCTCCAGGTGGAAGGCGATGTCGGCGTCGATGAAGGCCGGGACGTCACCGCCCGCGTCGCGCATGTGCTGGAGGTGCTCCTCCAGCCGCAGCACGTCCTGGTCGGTCGCCCGCTCAGCCGCGAGCCGGGCCGAGACCCCCTCCATGTACGTGCGTACCTCGACGAGGTCCTGGGTACGCCGCTGGCCCAGCATCAGCCCCCAGTTGATCGCCCGGGGCAGGAACTCCGAGGTGCCCTCGCGCACGTAGGAGCCGGAGCCCGGCCGGATCTCGATGATGCCCAGGACGTCCAGCGCGGAGAGCGCGCCGCGCACACTGGAGCGTGCGACGCCCAGCGCCTCGGCCAGCTGCCGCTCGGCGGGCAGTCGCGTGCCGGGCCGGATGTCGCCGGCCGAGAGGTGGTCGAGAAGCCGCTTGGCGACCTCGCTGACGGACGACTCACGCACCACGGGGCGCAGCAGCTGCGCGAGGTCGGGCGCTGCGGCGGAGCTCTGCTGATCAGGCTGACTGGTCACGGTCACCAGTCAACCAGATGCCGTACTCGCCTGGCTGACCAGGCAGTTCACCCATGGCTCGGCCGTGGTTTGTCAAGAGTTCGGCCGTCGGGAAATCTATGACCGTCACCACACTGGTAAATTGGTGACCAATTTGGATCGGGGGCATAGCGTGAAGGCGAACCGGCCGGCCGCCCCCTTTGTGGCGGAACGCCGGGCACGACCCACCCCGGACAGAGCTGTCCGGGCGAGCCGAGGAGTCGCCCATGGGTGCCCAAGCGCCATCCGCGGCAGTCGAGAGAACTGCCATCAAGAAGGTCTCAGTCCGCCTCGTTCCGTTCGTGGCGCTGATGTTCTTCGTGAACTACCTGGACCGCACGGCCGTCTCGTTCGCCGAACCGAACGGCATGGGCCAGGACCTCGCCCTCACCGCCGCCCAGTTCGGCTTCGCGTCCGGGATCTTCTTCCTCGGCTACATCGTGCTCGAGGTCCCCAGCAACATGGCCCTGCACCGCTTCGGGGCCCGCCGCTGGCTGGCCCGGATCATGGTGACCTGGGGCATCGTCTCCCTGCTGTTCACGTGGGTCAGCAGCAGCGGCCAGCTCTACACCCTGCGCTTCCTGCTCGGCGTCGCGGAGGCCGGCTTCTTCCCCGGCGCGATCCTGTTCCTCAGCCAGTGGGTGCCCTCCCGCCACCGCACCAAGATCCTCGGCCTGTTCTACCTCGCCCAGCCGCTGACCACCGTGTTCGGCGCCCCGCTGGCGGGCTGGCTGATCGGCCGCCACGGCCTGTTCGGCCTCGAGGGCTGGCGCGTGATGTTCCTGTTCGTCTCGCTGCCCGCGATCATCCTGGGCGTCGTCGCCTGGTTCTACCTGATCGACAAGCCCGCCGACGCCAAGTGGCTCACCCCGGCCGAACGCGACTGGCTGACCACGGAACTCGCCGCCGAGAACGCCCGGAAGACCGGCCACGAGAGCAAGCACGCCAAGGGCGACCTGAAGAAGGCCTTCGGCAGCGGCCGGGTGTGGACCCTCGCCGCGGTCTACTTCGGGTTCGTCTACGGCCTGTACGCCCTCGCCTTCTTCCTGCCGACCATCATCAACGGCTTCCAGGAGCAGTACGACACCACGTTCAGCGTGATGGACAAGGCCTGGATCACGGCCATCCCGTACCTGCCCGCCGCCGTCGTCCTCTTCTTCTGGAGCCGGCACGCGACCCGCCACGGCACGCGCACCTGGCACGTCGCCGGCCCGGCCGTGGTCGGCGGTGTGTCCATCCCCCTCGCCCTCTACATGGGCTCGCCCACCGCCACGGTCGCCGTGATCACCGTGACCGCGTGCGCCATCTTCGCCGCCCTGCCGGTCTTCTGGTCCGTGCCCTCCCGGTTCCTGACCGGAGCCGCCGCCGCGGCGGGCATCGCCCTGATCAACACCGCCGGGAACATCGCCGGATTCGCCTCCAGCTACATCACCGGCTGGCTCAAGGACTGGACGGGCGGCTACTACGTACCGCTCTACCTCGTCGGCTTCTTCATGCTGCTGTCCGCCGCCCTGATGATCTGGCTCGCCGCGCGCAACCGCACCGACGCACCGGCTCCCGACCCCGAGCACCAGGCCATGGAGGCCCTTCGATGACCCGCCTGTTCAACGATCCCGCCGCCTTCGCCGACGAGGCGCTGGAAGGTTTCGCCGCCGCACACCGGCGCTGGGTACGGCCCGTCACGGGCGGCGTGGTGCGGGCGACGGCCACCCCGGCCGGGCAGGTCGCCGTGGTGATCGGTGGCGGCTCGGGGCACTACCCGGCCTTCTCCGGACTGGTCGGCCGGGGCCTGGCGCACGGGGCCGCGGTGGGCAACGTCTTCGCCTCGCCCTCCGCCCAGCAGATCCGCTCGGTCGCCAGGGCCGCCCACGGCGGTGCCGGGGTGCTGCTGATGTACGGCAACTACGCCGGAGACGTCCTGCACTTCGGCCAGGCCGCCGAGCGGCTCGCCGCCGACGGGATCGAGGCCCGGACCTTCGCCGTCGCCGACGACATCTCCAGCGCCGCCCCCGACGAGTCCGCCGAGCGGCGCGGCATCGCCGGTGACCTCCCCGTCTTCAAGGCGGCGGCCGCCGCGGCCGAGCGGGGCCTCGCCCTGGACGACGTACTGCGCGTCGCCGAACGGGCGGGCGCCCGCACCCGCTCCTTCGGCATCGCCTTCTCCGGCTGCACCCTGCCCGGCGCCGACCACCCCCTGTTCACGGTCCCCGAGGCCCGCATGGCCGTCGGCCTCGGCATCCACGGGGAGCCCGGCATCGGCGAGGAGCCCCTGCCGACCGCCGACGGGGCGGCCCGGCTGCTGGTCGAGACGCTGCTGAAGGAACTGCCCGGGGACGTCCACGGACCGGCGGGGCAGCGCGCCGCCGTCATCCTCAACGGCCTCGGCTCGGTCAAGTACGAGGAACTCTTCGTCGTCTACCGCAAGGTCGCCGCCCTCCTCGGCGAGGCAGGCGTGGAGATCGTCGACCCGGAGGTCGGCGAACTCGTCACCAGCTTCGACATGGCCGGGGTCTCCCTCACCCTCACCTGGCTGGACGAGGACCTGGAGGAGCTGTGGCGCGCCCCGGCCGACACGCCCGCCTTCCGCAAGGGCGCCCTCGACGCACCCGTTCCGGATGCCCGGGAGCCCCTGGACGATCAGGCCGCGGACACCGCCGTGCCCGCCGCCTCCGAGCCCTCCCGGCACGCCGCCGTCACCGTCCTGGCCGCCCTGGAGGCGGTGGCCGCGACCGTCGACACGCACGTCGACGAGCTGGGCCGCATCGACGCCGTGGCCGGCGACGGTGACCACGGCATCGGCATGCAGCGGGGCTCCACCGCCGCCCGCACGGCCGCCGGCCGGGCCCAGGCGCTCGGCGCGGGCGCCGGCACCGTCCTGGCCCACGCCGCCGACGCCTGGGCCGACCGGGCCGGCGGCACCTCGGGCGCCCTGTGGGGCACCGTCCTGCGCTCCCTCGGCACCGCCCTCGGCGACCAGGACGCGCCGGACGCGTCCCGTGTGGCCGCCGGGGTGACGGAGGCCTCCGCCGCGGTACGCCGGCTCGGCGGGGCCGAGGTCGGCGACAAGACCATGGTCGACGTCCTCGTGCCCTTCGCCGACACGCTGGCCGACGCCGTGGCCGACGGGCTGGCCCTCACCGAGGCCTGGGACCGTGCCGCCACCGCCGCCACCGAGGCGGCCGCCGCCACGGCCGGGCTGCTGCCCCGCAAGGGCCGGGCCCGCCCGCACGCCGAGAAGTCCCTCGGCACCCCCGACGCGGGCGCCCACTCCCTCGCCCTGATCACCCGCGCGGTCCACGGCGTCCTGATCGAGCGCCCCCACGACGAGCGCCCCCACGACGACCGCCCGCACGAAGACCACCTCCACGACCACCACTGAGGAAAGCCGAGATGACCGACAAGCTCCGCATCGTCGTCGGGTCCGACGACGCCGGTTACCAGTACAAGGAAGCCCTCAAGCAGGACCTGGCGAACAGCGCCCTGGTCGCCGAGGTCACCGACGTCGGCGTCGACGCCGACGGGCACACCGCCTACCCGAAGGTCGCCATCGCCGCCGCCGAGATGGTCGCCCGCGGCGAGGCCGACCGCGCCCTGCTGGTGTGCGGCACCGGGCTGGGCGTGGCCATCGCCGCCAACAAGGTCAAGGGCATCCGCGCGGTCACCGCCCACGACTCCTTCTCCGTGGAGCGGGCGATCCTCTCCAACAACGCGCAGATCCTCACCTTCGGCCAGCGCGTCGTCGGCCTCGAACTGGCCCGTCGCCTGGCCGCCGAATGGCTCACCTACCGCTTCGACGAGAGTTCGGCGTCGGCGGCCAAGGTCCAGCTGATGTGCGACTACGAGTCCGCCGCGGGCGACGGGGCAGCCGCCTGATGTCCACCCCGGCACCCTCGTCACCCGTCCTGCTGGGGGTGAGCCTGAAGATGTACTTCGGCCACCACCAGACCCTCAACTGGGCCCGCAGGATCGCCGCCCTGGCCGACCGCCACCCCGCCGTCACCTCCGGCGCCGCCCGCCTGTTCGTCCTCCCGGCCTTCCCGACCCTGGTCCCGGCCGCCGGCATCCTCGCCCCGTACGGCGTCGCCCTCGGCGCCCAGGACATCGCCACGGAGGACACCGGCCCCTACACCGGCGAGGTCGGCGGCCCCCTCCTCAAGGAGATCGGCTGCCGCTACGCCGAGGTCGGCCACGCCGAGCGCCGCCGCCTGTACGGCGAGGGCGACACCGTCGTCGCGGCCAAGACCGCCGCCGCCCTGCACAACGGCCTCACCCCGGTCCTGTGCGTCGGCGAACGCGACCGGGCCGATGCCGCCGAGGCCGCCACCCGCACGGTCGCGGAGGCCGAACGCCTGCTGCACGGCCTGGACGGCGCCGTCGTCCTCGCCTACGAACCCCAGTGGGCCATCGGCGCCCCCGAGCCCGCCTCCGCCGACCACATCGCGACCGTGTGCACCGCCCTGCGCGACTGGCTGGACACCCGCCCGCGGCACGCCGGCTCCACCGTCATCTACGGCGGCAGCGCGGGCCCCGGCCTTCTCACCCGCCTGAACGGAACCGCCGAAGGGCTGTTCCTCGGCCGGTTCGCCCACGACCCGGCGGGCGTCGAGGCCATCCTCGACGAGATCCGCTCCCCGGCCCCGGCGGCGGTGGCGTGATGGCGTACGGCATCAGTACCTACGCGTACTTCTGGCGGATCTCCGACCGGGCTCCCGAGCCGATGACCCTGCCCGCGATGCTCCGGGACACGGCCGCGCTCGGCGGCGAGGTCTTCCAGATCTGCGACTACGCACCGATCGAGTCCTACGACCGCGCACGGCTCGCCGACGTCCGCGCCACCGCCGACGACCTCGGCCTCACCCTGGAGCTGGGCACCCGCGGCATCCGCCCCGAGCACCTGCTGAAGTACCTCGACATGGCGGGCGAACTGGGCGTCACCCTGGTCCGCTCCATGCTCAACACGGCCGACCACCGGCCCGACACCGCCGAGGCGGTCGCCCTGCTCGAGGAGGCGGTGCCGCGCTACGCGGACGCCGGCGTCACCCTCGGCCTGGAGACCTACGAGCAGGTCGCCACCGACGACCTGGTGAGCGTCGTGCGCGCCGTCGACGACCCGCACCTCGGCATCGTCCTGGACCCGGGCAACAGCGTCGCCCGGCTGGAGCGCCCCGTGGACGTGGTGGCCGCCACCGCGCCGTACGTGGTCAACATCCACGTCAAGGACTTCGCCTTCACCCGCCGCGACGGCTGGGTCGGCTTCACCTACGCCGGCTGCCCGCTCGGCGAGGGCCTCCTCGACCACGACGGCATGATCGCCGCCGTCCGTCCCGCCGAGCGCGGCATCAACCAGATCGTGGAGCACTGGCTCCCGTGGCAGGACGAGGGCTACGACGCCACCGCCCGGCTCGAACACCAGTGGACGCAGCACAGCATCAACACCCTCCTGAGGAGCAAGTAATGGCCACCGAGATCCAGACCCAGGTCGACGTCAAGACCGTCGCCGTCATCGGGGCCGCCGGCAAGATGGGCCAGCGCGTCTCCAACAACCTGGTCGACAGCGACTTCCGGGTCCTCTTCAGCGAGGCGTCGCCCAAGGGCCAGGAGCTGATCCGCGGCCTCGGCCGCGAACTGACCGAGTCGAAGGACGCCGCCGCCGAGGCCGACGTCGTCATCCTCGCCGTGCCGGACGTCGTCCTCGGCAAGGTCTCCGAGGAACTCGTGCCGCTGATGAAGCCCGGCACGATCGTCCTCACCCTCGACCCGGCCGCCGCGTACGCCGGCCTCCTCTTCGCCCGCGAGGACATCCACTACGCCTGCGCCCACCCCTGCCACCCCTCGGTGTTCCTGGAGCGCACCACCAAGGAGGAGTGGCAGGACACCTTCGGCGGCATCGCCGCCCCGCAGGAGGTCGTCGCGGCCTACGAGGGCGGGGACGACGCCAAGCGGGAGCTGGCCGAGTCCGTCATCCGCGTGATGTACGCGCCCGTCGTCGATGTCCACTGGGTCACCGTCAAGCAGCTCGCCGTCCTGGAGCCCACCCTCGTCGAGACCATCGCCTGCATGGTCGGCGCCCTGCTGACCGAGGCCCTGCACGAGACGGTCCACACCGTCGGCGTCCCCGAGAAGGCCGCCCGCGCGATGCTGCTGGGCCACACCCAGGTCGCCCTGGCCAACACCCTCAAGGGCTCCAACCCGTTCTCGGACGCCTGCCTGATCGCCATGGACTACGGCCGTGAGTCGATCGTGCGCGAGGACTGGAAGAAGGTCTTCGACGACGAGGAGCTGGACAAGGTCATCACGCGCATGCTGAAGATCAAGGAGATCAAGCGCTGACGCACCCGACGGGTGCGACGCCGGAGGCCGCCGAGCGGTCCTCCGGCGTCGGCGTGCCTACACCCGTGTGTCGAACGCGGCCGTCACCCGCAGCAGTTCGGACACGTCCGAACCGACGGCGATCTCGCGGGGCTGAGCGCCCCGCCGGAACAGCCGGGCGTCCCGCTCGCCCCCGATCACGGCGCGGTCGCCGTCCACCCGGAGCCAGGAGCCTTCCCGCAGCCCGAGCACGGGCACGTCGTTCTCCTCCAGGAACTCCGTCAGCCGTTCCTCGCGGGTCTCGCCCTTGTGCGTCGAGGCGGGGTCCGGGTCGAGGTAGTGCGGGTTGATCTGGAAGGGGACCAGCCCCAGCGCCTCGAAGGACGGGGGCTCGACGATCGGCATGTCGTTCGTGGTGCGCAGCGAGGGCGCCGCCATGTTCGTACCGGCGCTGGCCCCCATGTAGGGCAGCCCGCCGCCGGCCGCCTCGATCAGCGCCTCCCGCAGACCCGTGCGGTACAGGGCGCTCAGCAGCCGGAAGGAGTTGCCGCCGCCGACGAACACGGCGTCCGCCTCGCCGAGCCGGGCCGGCGGGTCCCCGCCCTCGTGCACGCCCCGCACGTCGATGCCCGCGCCGGCGAGCGCGGCGCGCACCTTGGCGGTGTAGGCGTCGTGGTCGGCGAGGGCGTACGGCACGAACGCCAGCCGCGCACCGTCGGGCAGGAAGCCGGTCACGGTGTCGAGTGCGTGTTCCAGGTAGCCGCGGCCGTACTGGGTGGAGTTGGACAGGAGCAGCAGATTCACGGGGGTTGTCCTCGTCGACGGGGGTGGTTCGGTCTCGGGTCGGGTCAAGGGGTACGCGGCGAGCGCGGACGGCGCTGGTGCTGCGGCGGGTGCATCAGGCGCCGCTCCAGCAGCCGGGCGGCGCGGCGCAGCACCTCCAGGCGGTCCTCGGGCCCCTCGGGGAAGCGCTCCTTGGCGGCACCGAGGCTGAGGCTGCCGTACGGCTCGGAGCCGAGGAACACCGGCACGGCGACCGTGCCGATGCCGGCGTCGTACTCGCCGACGGTCCAGGCGTAGCCCTGGGCGCGCACCCGGCGGAACTCCTGCTCCAGCTGGTCGGGGTCGGTGACCGTGCGCTCGGTGAAGCGGGCCATGGGGCGCCCGCGGAAGAGCCGGTGGCGCTGGTCGTCGGGCAGGAAGGCGTAGTACGACTTGCTGGTGGCGCCCGCGTGCGCCGGGTACAGCTCGCCGACCAGCGGGTAGTAGCGCAGCGGCCCCTCCTCGCCCTCGACGGCCGCCACGCAGCGCATGTGGAAGCTGTCGGGCAGGCAGAACAGGACGGTGTCGCCGGTCGCCGCGCGCAGGTCCTGGAGGACCGGTTCGGCGAGCAGTTCCAGGGAGCCCGAGCGCTCCCACAGGCGGCCCAGGCGCAGGGCGGCCGGGCCGATGCGGTAGCGGCGCGTGGCCGGGTCGGAGACCAGGAAGCCGCGGCCCGCGAGCGTGGACAGCAGCCGCTGGGCGACCGAGGTGTCCCAGCCGAACTCGCCGGCGATCTCCGTCACGCCCCAGTCGGGCCGGTTGCGCTCGAACGCCAGCAGCACCAGGAGGGCGCGGTCGACGGTCTGCAGTGCTCCGGCCGGGGTTTTTCGATCCACGGGCTGAGCGGACGGATCGGCCATGGCGGCTCTCCTCACTGGTGCGGCAGCCGTCCCGCGTATCTCACCATTCAGACCTGAATTGCAGATAGCGGGAAACAGTTGCGGAGAACGTTAATCGATCCCGAACCTGCTGTCAGCACCGCCCCAGGTGCGGATCAGGAGAACTGCCCATGTTGAAGTACGTCCTGGACCTCGTGGATCTGCTGGACGATCCCGACGTCGACGGCAAGCGCGTCGCCGCCCACCTCGACTCCACAGCGGGGCCGGAGGGGTCGGGCGCCCAGGTCACCACGGTCACCGGCGAGCGCGGCTCGACGGACTTCGTGCTCGTCCGCGTCCCGGGCCGCAGTGGGCGTACCGCCGGCGGCCCGGCCCGCACGCTCGGCGTGGTCGGACGCCTCGGCGGCATCGGGGCCCGCCCGGAGATGACCGGTCTGGTCTCCGACGCCGACGGAGCCGTCGCCGCGCTCGCCACCGCCGCCAAGCTGCTGGACATGCGCCGGCGCGGGGACGTGCTCGACGGCGACGTGATCGTCGCCACCCACATCTGCCCGAACGCCCCGACCGCGCCGCACGACCCGGTGCCGTTCATGGACTCGCCGGTCGACATCGCGACCATGAACCGGCACGAGGTCACCGGCGAGATGGAGGCCGTGCTCTCGATCGACACCACCAAGGGCAACCGGATCATCAACCACAAGGGCCTCGCCCTGTCGCCCACCGTCAAGGAGGGCTGGGTGCTCAAGGTGAGCGAGCAGCTGGGGGAGCTGCTGGCGGTGGTGACCGGTGAGCCGTTGGTCACGTACCCGGTGACCACCCAGGACATCACCCCGTACGGTAACGGTGTACACCACATCAATTCGATCCTGCAGCCGGCCACGGCGACGGCCGCCCCGGTCGTCGGCCTCGCCGTCACCTCCGCGGCGGCGGTGCCCGGCTGTCAGACGGGCGCCAGCCACGAGACCGACATCGCGGCGGCGGCCCGGTTCGCCGTCGAGACCGCGAAGGCCTACGGCGGCGGACGCCTCGACTTCCACGACGACCAGGAGTTCGACGCGCTCGTGTCCCGCTACGGCTCCCTGACCCACCTGCAGACCTTCGGCCGCGAACCCGGGGAGTCGTGATCATGGCCGCGAACGACAGCACCGCCCCCGAGGCGGGCGGCACCAAGGCCGTGGGCAGCGACGACTACGCCCTGTCCCGGGTCCCGCGCGACAAGCGGCTCGGCTTCTGGACGATGCTGCTCCAGTGGCTCGCCCAGTCGGGCTCCATCTCCCAGTTCACCCTCGGCGCCACCATCGGCGTCGGCATGTCCTTCGGTGACGCGTTCCTCGCGTTCACCCTCGGCGCGGTGATCCTCGAGGTCGTCATCTTCGCGATCGGCCTGGCCGGCATGCGCGAGGGCCTGGCGACCCCGCTGCTCACCCGCTGGGCCGGCTTCGGCCGCAACGGCTCGGCGCTGGTCAGCCTGGTCATCTCGGTCAGCCTCGTCGGCTGGTTCGGCGTACAGAACACGATCTTCGGTGACAGCGTGTCCGCGCTCGTCGGCGGCCCCTCCTGGCTGTGGTGCATGGCCGCGGGCCTCGGCATCACCGTCCTGGTGATCTTCGGCTTCCGGTACATGGCGGTCTTCGCGAAGATCGTCACGCCGCTGTTCTTCGCGATGGTCGCCTGGTCGGTCACCGACGCGCTGAGCGACCACTCGCTGACCGAGCTGATCAACTCCCCGGCCCCCGGCGAGACCATCCCCCTCGCGGTCGCCGCGACCGCCATCGCGGGCGGCTTCATGACCGGCGCGATCGTCTCCCCGGAGATGACCCGCTACAACCGCAAGGGCAGCCACGTCTTCCTGCAGAGCGCCTCGTCGATGATCCTGTCCGAGTACATCGTCGGCATGACCGGCGTCCTCCTCGGCCACATGGTCGGCAGCGGCCAGGTCTCCCAGATCGTGCTCTCCACCTCCGGCGTCTTCGGCGTGCTCGTCGTCCTGATGTCCACCGCGAAGATCAACGACTGGAACCTGTACGGTTCCTCGCTCGGCGTCGTCAACTTCTTCCAGGTCGTCTTCAAGAAGCGCGTGCACCGCGGCGCGGTCACCATCGTCCTCGGCATCGCGGGCACCCTGCTGTCCGCCGTCGGCATCATGACCCACTTCACCGACTTCCTGTCCGTGCTGGGCGTCGCCATCCCGCCGGTGGGCGGCATCATCGTCGCCGAGTACTGGGTCGTCCGCCGCATGCGCGCACCCCTGGACGCCACCCGCGAGTCCGAGACCCTGCCCGCCACCTCGCCGACCTGGGTGCCGATGTCCCTGGTCATCTGGGCCGCCGCCTTCTGCGTCGGCAAGTTCTACGACGGCGGCATCCCGGCCCTGAACTCCCTGCTGACCGCCTTCGTCCTCTACAGCGTCCTCGGCCTGGCCGGCTGGATCAGGACGTACGGCACCACCACCCTCGACGACGGCGAGGCCGCCGACCGCACCCCGGCCGCGTCCGGCACCGCCCCCGTAGGAGCACCATGAGCACCACCCCCGTTCCTGTCCCCGCCCCCGCTTCCCAGGAGGCACAGCGCGAGGTTGTCGACCTGTGCGCGGAGCTGATCCGCTTCGACACCTCCAACCCCACCAGCGACGAGCGCGCCTGCGCCGACTGGGTCGTGGCCCGGCTCGCCGAGGTGGGCATCGCCTCGGAGCTGGTGGAGAGCGCCCCCGGCCGCGCCAACGTCGTCGCCCGCGTCCCCGGCGCCGACCCCACCCGGGGCGCGCTGCTGGTCCACGGCCACCTGGACGTCGTACCGGCCGACGCGGCCGAGTGGCAGGTGCCGCCGTTCTCCGGCGAGATCCGCGACGGCTACCTGTGGGGCCGGGGCGCCATCGACATGAAGGACACGGTGGCCGTCATGCTGGCCACCGCCCGGCACTTCGCCCGCACCGGCACCCGGCCCGCCCGCGACATCGTCCTCGCCTTCCTCGCCGACGAGGAGGCCGGCGGCAAGTACGGCGCCCACTGGCTGGTCGAGCACCGGCCCGAGCTGTTCGCCGGCGTCACCGAGGCGATCGGCGAGGGCGGCGGCTTCAGCTACGCCCTGGACGACACCCGGCGCCTCTACCCGATCGAGAACGCCCAGCGCGGCATGGCCTGGATGGAGCTGACGGCGTCCGGCCGCGCCGGGCACGGCTCCTCCCCGAACGACGAGAACGCCGTCACCGACCTCGCCGAATCCCTCACCCGCATCGGCCGCCACACCTTCCCCGTCCGCCTGATCGAGCCGGTGCGCGCCCTGCTCACCGAGGCCGCCCGCCTCCAGGGCGTCGACCTCGACCTCGACGCCGAGGACCTGGACGCCGAACTGGCCAAGCTCGGTCACGTCGCCGACTTCATGCAGGTCGTGCTCCGCAACTCGGCCAACCCCACCATGTTCACGGCCGGCTACCAGACCAATGTCATCCCGGGGAAGGCCACGGCCCGCGTCGACGGCCGCTTCCTGCCCGGTCACGAGCAGGAGCTGATCGACACGATCGACGCGCTGCTGCTGCCCTCGGTGACCCGCGAGTGGGTCAACCACGACATCGCGATGGAGACCGGCTTCGACGGCCCGCTGGTCGACGCCATGTGCGCGGCCGTGCGCGCCGAGGACCCCGACGGCCACCCGGTGCCGTACTGCAACCCGGGCGGCACCGACGCGAAGGCGTTCACCAAGCTCGACATCCGCTGCTTCGGCTTCAAGGGCCTCAAGCTCCCGCACGACCTCGACTACGGCCGCCTCTTCCACGGCGTCGACGAACGCGTGCCGCTGGAGGGACTGCGCTTCGGCGTACGGGTGATGACCCGGCTCTGGCAGGAGTGCTGACCGGCCGGACCGAGGGGAATGCCCCGGCGGGCGCCGGTGTTGTGAACCGTGACTGACATGCGCGGGACAGAACGGCAGCCCGCGCGGAGGTCGGAAGGAGCACCATGGCACGCAGCACCGCACGCCCGGTCGTCAGGCTGAAGTCGACCGCCGGGACCGGCGTCACCTACGTCACCCGCAAGAACCGCCTCAACGACCCCGACCGGCTCGTCCTGCGCAAGTACGACCCGGTGGCGGGGGAGCACGTGCCGTTCCGCGAGGAACGCTGACTGGGTCCGTGCCCGCGGAACCGCGCGCCACGGTCCGGCCCGCCGGGGCCGGACCGTGGCGCGTCGGCGTGCGGTCAGCCGCCGACGTCGACGCCGTAGTCCCCCGCCAGGGCCGGCATCGCGAGGTCCACGCCGTCTGATCGGTCGGGCCGTCGCAGCAGCCGCACCGGCCCGCCCGGTACCTCCTGGGAGACTGTCGGGGTGCACCCGCCAGGCCTTCAGGAGGACTTCGCCATGATCGAGCAACCCCGCGATCGCGTCGCCCGGTACGGGCGCCGCTTCGACCGGGTCTTCGCGGAGTACTTCGACACCCTGGGCACGACGCTGGACGCCCCGGCGTTCAGCCGCTTCACCCCGGACTGCCTCGCGCTGCTGCGTGACCTGTCCCTGCGGGGAGGCAAACGGATGCGGGTCGCCCTGCTGCACGAGGCGGCGCGCCTGGTGCGTGACGACGCGCCGGCGAAGGCGCTGGACGCCGCGGCGCTGAGCATCGAGCTGCTGCAGACACACGGTCTCGTGCACGACGACCTCATCGACGACAGCGCCACCCGCAGGGGCGGGCCCACCACCTACCACGCCTACCTCGACAGATTCCCGGGCCACCCGCGGGCCGCACTCGGACTCACCGTCCTCGCCGGCGACCTGGCGCTCGCCCTCTCCCTGCGGGTGCTCCTCGACGCCGGGCTCCCGGTCGAGCTACGGCAGGCGATGACCGAGGTCCAGGCGCGGGCCGCGGCCGACACCGTCGTCGGCCAGATCACCGACCTGGAACGCGACTTCGCCCCCGGGGCTCCTGACGACGAAGTCCTCAACGACGTCGCCGACCACAAGTCGGCCCGGTACTCGGTCCTCGCGCCCCTGCGCCTGGGCCTCCTCGCGGCCGGTGAACAACCAGGCCCCCATGAGGCCGAACTGCGCCGCTACGCACGGCTGGTCGGCATTTGCGGCCAGATGCGCGACGACTACCTCGACCTGTTCGGCGACGCCGCCGTCATGGGCAAGCCGACGGGCACCGACCTCCGCGAAGGAAGACGCAGCTACACGGTCGCCCGCCTGCTGGCCACCGTGAACGGTTCCGATCGCGCACTCCTGGAGCGGGCCCTCGGGGACCGGGACTGTACCGAGGACACCGTCGCCGCGGTCCGTGAGATCGGCGAACGCCACGGCGTGGCCGCCCACCTGCGGGCGGACATGCGGCGCCACGCCGAGCAGGCCGCACAGGTGGCGGCCGACTGGCGCCCGCGGTGGCGCGAGGAAGCGGTCGCGTTCTTCGAGCAGCTGCCCGGGTGGAGTGTCGACCGGAACGAATGACCCGTGCCCGGGCCCGACCCGTCGCGGCGAGGAACGTTTGCGTCCTGCGTCGGCCCGGGTGCCCCGTCCGACGCCTGTTCCCCATGTCACTCAAAAGGGAAAACCGGATCTTCCGCCCTGGCGGTCGGGTCATGCTCTGACCGGATGCGCCGCCGACCAGACGCATCGATCGCGACAGGGGACCTGGGGGAGAAGCATGACGCACTCGGCTCAACGGGGCGCGGGAGCGGACGACCGGGCCGTGCTGCTGGCGGCCGGACTCGCCGACCTGGCGGTGAGCACACTCGGAACGGCGGTCGGCGCGGTACGCGGACTCCTGCGCCGCTCGGACACCGCCGACCTTGTCCGGGAAGCTGAACAGGACCTGCAGTCCAGGGGCAGGCTGGCACTGGACCGGTACACGCACGTGCCGCCCGCCCACCTGGAGGTGCTCGCGCGGCACGTGAAGGCGCGCCGGGCAGCCGACGCCGGCGATGACTGACCGCTGGGACCCGGCCGCCTTCAGAGCGCGCGTCGACGGCGTGCTGCACGGCTTCCTGGACGAGGAGTCCCGCCACCTCCTGGCCATCGACGACACTCTCGCACCCGTGGCCGAACAGCTCCAGAACGCGGCGGAGCACGGCAAGCGGCTGCGCGCGGCTTTCTGCTACTGGGGCTGGCGGGCGGCCGGACAGCCCGACAGCGACGCCCTGCTGCGGGCGGCGGCCTCCATGGAACTGGTGCACGCCGCCGCGGTCGTCCACGACGACCTCATCGACGACAGCGCCCTGCGCCACGGCCTGCCCACCGCCCACGTGGCCCTGGAGACCGTGCTGGCCCGGGGAGGCCGCCGAGGGGTCCGCCCGGCCGCCCGGTCCCTGGCCATGCTGGTGGGCGATCACCTGATGGCCCTGGCCGGCGAGTTGTTCGCCAGCAGCGGCCTGCCCGCCGCCTACCTCTCCCGGGCCAGGCCCGTGTGGGCCGCGCTCGCCCGTGAACTCGTCGCTGGGGAATGCCTGGAGATCCTGCACACCGGCGGACCACCGGACACCGGCACCTCACTGAAGGTGGTCCGGTACAAGACCGCCAAGTACACCGTCGAGCACCCCCTGCTCATCGGCGGCCTGCTCGCCGGCGCGGGCCCCGCGTTGCGGGACGCCTACTCCGCCTACGGCCTGCCCCTCGGCGAGGCGTTCCAGCTGCGCGACGACCTGCTCGGCCTCTTCGGCGACCCGCGGCGCACCGGCAAGGAGGGCCTGGACGATGTCCGCGCCCACCGCCCCACCGCGCTGCTGGCCGAGGCATGGCGGGCGGCCGACGCCCGGCAGCGGGAGCGGTTGCGCGGCGTGCTGGGCCGCGACGACCTCGACGACACGCACCTCGGCGAGGTACGCGACCTCATGCGGGAACTGGGCGCGCCGCAGCGGGTCGAGCGGATGATCCACGCCCGCGTTGAGCAGGCCACCCGCGCCCTGGACACCGCCGGCGCACCACCGCACGCCCGCCGGGCGCTGTGCGACCTCGCCCGGCAGGCCACCGACCGCGTCCACTGACCAGGAGACCGTGATGACCTACACCGAGACGTCGATGGACGCCCTGCGCCACGGCGGCGACGAACTGGCCGACGCCGTCGTCGCCACCCTGTTCGAGCGTGGCGAGGTCGGCAAGTTCAACTCGCTGATGCGCTACGTGTCCACCGCCGGCCAGGAACTGCCCGACGGCCTCCCCGGCGTGGCCCGCGAGTACCTGCGCACGACCGCCGCCCCGCCCGACTGGGTGGACTGGGCCGAGATGGAGAAGGCCCGCCTCTTCTTCATCGACAACAACGTGCACATCTCCACGGCGCTGTCGTTCGCGTCCATGCCCGCCTGCTACGTCGTCCCGCACGTGGCCAAGCTGCTGTCGGCCACCCACGGGCTGAGCTACCCCTCCAAACGTATGGCGGAGACCGGGCAGTTCACCGTCTACCTCATGCAGCCCGACGCCTTCGAGGCCGGTGGCCGATTCATTCCGGCGGCCCAGAAGGTGCGCCTGCTGCACGCCGCCATCCGTCACCACCTGAAGCGGGAGGACCGCTGGGACACCGAGGCCCTCGGCACCCCCATCTGCCAGGAGGACATGATCGGCGGGCAGATGTTCTTCTCCCTGCTCGTCCTGGACAGCCTGCACCGCCTCGGCATCCACATGTCCGCCGAAGGCGCGGACGCGTACTTCTACGCCTGGCGCGTGGTCGGCGCCATCCTCGGCGTCGACCAGGCGGCCGTCCCCACGACACTCGACGAGGGACGCCAGTTCCTCGACCTTTACATGCTGCGCCACATGGGCCCCTCGAAGGAGGGCGCCCACCTCACGCGACAGCTGATCGACCTGTACGAGGAGGTCGTCCCGGGCACCCTCCTCGAC
The DNA here is from genome assembly GCF_046628145.1 of Streptomyces mutabilis. NCBI lineage: Bacteria > Bacillati > Actinomycetota > Actinomycetes > Kitasatosporales > Streptomycetaceae > Streptomyces > Streptomyces mutabilis. The sequence continues at coordinate 7,327,269 of NZ_CP176874.1, forward strand.
CCGGTGGTGTCCGCGCTGATCCGCTACCTCGTCGGCGACACGTGCGCCGACTGGCTGGAGGTTCCCCGTACCGCCTGGGACACCGTCGTGAAGGCCGCGCCGCACCTCCTCGGCGTGCTGGAGACGATCGAGGACCGCTCACCCTTCGGCGCGTGGGCACTGGACCGGCTCGGTCACCTCACCACGGTCCTGGAACTGTCCACCCTCACCCGCGGACGCGTCATGCACTACGCGATCCCGGAACAGTTGAAGAAGGAGTACGGCGTCGCGGGTGCGGCCTCCCGCACCAGCCGCTGGACGCCGCCGCCCGCCACCGTCTCCTGAACACCGGGCACGCGGCGGGGCGTCAGGCGATGGACGCCGAGATGACGGCCGAGACGGCGAGGTTGCAGGAGGCCGTCACCCACACCGCGGGGTGGGGCTCCGGCTCGACCAGCGTCGCGCCCAGCCGGCCCGGCGTGATCAGGTCGACCACGAGGAAGGCCACGGCCATCATCACGAGACCCAGCAGCCCGAACGCCGCCGTCGACACCAGGCCCTTGCCGAAGTCCTCGTACGTCGTCCAGATCGAGGTGAACACGATGCCGCCGATGCCGAGCAGCGCGGAGCTGAGCACCATGGCCGCGTTGCGGTTGCGCTGCTCCCAGATCTGCCGGCCGAGCTTTCCGGGCGTCAGCACGTCGACCAGGACGATGCCGAGCACCAGGAGGACCAGACCCAGACCGCCGTAGGCGGTGGCGCGGCCGAGTCCGTTGACGATGTCGCTCATGGGATTGCCGGCTCCGTGGTGTGAGAGATCGTGAGTGATCGTGGTCAAGGCGCTGCAAAATGTAGCGCACCCGTTCGGCCACTCGACCCCTGCGGTGGGGCAATCCGACGATCAGGCCGGACCCCGCGTCAGGAAGCCGCGGCCAGCGTCCGGTTGCGGCGTACGGACGACCAGAACGACGAGCCGATCAGGACGACGCCGATGAGGCCCGTGACGATCTCGTTGATCTCGTACTGGATGGTCACCAGGAGGATGACGGAGAGGGCGCCGATGGCGTAGTGGGCGCCGTGCTCCAGGTAGACGTAGTCGTCGAGGGTGCCCTGACGGACCAGGTAGACGGTCAGGGACCGGACGTACATGGCGCCGATGCCGAGGCCGAGGGCCATCAGGACGATGTCGTTGGTGATGGCGAAGGCGCCGATGACGCCGTCGAAGGAGAACGACGCGTCCAGGACCTCCAGGTAGAGGAACATGAAGAACGCCGCCTTGCCGGTGAGGGCCACGGCCGAACGGGGTCCGCCGCCGCGTGCGGCCTCCTCCTCGGCCGCGTGCTCGCGCTCCTCCTCCCGTTCGAGCCGCTCCTCGAAGAAGCCGGAGAGACCGCCGACGACCATGTAGGTGATCAGACCGCCGATACCGGCGAGCAGCACCGTCTCCGCCTTGTCGGCGTGGATGCCGCCGTGCTGGTGGGCGTGGGCGCCGAAGGTGATCGCCGAGACGAGCAGCACGATCAGGGCGACGCAGACCGACAGCATGTCGACCCTGCCGAGCTTGGCCAGTGGACGCTCCAGCCGGCCCAGCCACTTGATCTCCCGGTCCTCGAAGACGAAGTCGAGGAAGATCATCAGGAGGAACATGCCGCCGAAGGCGGCGATCGACGGATGGGCGTCCGTCACCAGCTCCTGATAGCGCTGCTTGTCCGTGAGCGCCAGATGGACCGCGGACCACGGACTCAACCGGGCGCTGACCGCGACGATCACCACCGGGAAGACCAGGCGCATGCCGAAGACGGCGATCAGGATGCCGACGGTGAGGAAGATCTTCTGCCAGAAGGCACTCATCTTCTTCAGGATCCCGGCGTTGATCACCGCATTGTCGAAGGACAGCGAGATCTCCAGCACGGCGAGGATGGCCACGAGGCCGAAGGCGGTCCACCCGTCGTACAGCACTCCCAAGACCAGACCGAGGGCGGTGACGGCGAAGGCCCAGCGGAACGTCTTCAATAGCACGGGCTGATCACTCACTCCTGTTGTCGGGCTGCGCGTTGTCGAGCCGCGCCGGAATGCGGCGTTCCTTGCCAGTGCCCACCACCCACGTTGTCTACCACGATCGTTCGCCGTCACCGGGGCAGGCGGGGCACGGCGACGGCCCCGGCACCCGACGGTCACCAAAATGGATCGGTTCGTTTCCTTGAGTGGTTCGTGTTTGCGGGAGTAGGTTCACCGCCATGACCGCATCCCGGGATCCGGCCGTCGCCTCGGAACTGCGCGGGGCCGGCCTGCGAGTGACCGCAGCCCGCGTCGCGTTGCTCGAGACCGTCCGGCGGGGCGATCACCTCGACGCGGAGACGATCGCCACCGGGGTGCGCCGGCGCGTGGGCCACATATCCCTCCAGGCCGTGTACGAGGCGCTGCACGCGCTCACCGCGGCGGGGCTCGTGCGCCGCATCCAGCCGCCCGGCAGCCCGGCGCGGTTCGAAGGACGGGTGGGCGACAACCACCACCACGTCCTGTGCCGGTCCTGCGGTGCGCTGGCCGACGTCGACTGCGCCGTCGGCGACGCGCCCTGCCTGACCGCCTCGGACGACCACGGCTTCTCGATAGACGAGGCCGAGGTCATCTACCGGGGCCTGTGCCCCGACTGCTCCACCACCGGCAGTTCCCCAGCACCTTGATCCGCCCCGTTCGGAAGGATTCCCATGTCCGAGAACCACGACGCCATCGTCACCGACGCGAAGACGGAGGAGACGGGCGGCTGCCCGGTCGCCCATGGACGTGCCCCGCACCCCACACAGGGTGGCGGTAACCGTCAGTGGTGGCCGGAGCGGCTCAACCTGAAGATCCTCGCCAAGAACCCCGCCGTGGCCAACCCGCTGGGCGACGAGTTCGACTACGCGGCGGCGTTCGAATCGCTCGACCTCCAGGCCGTCAAACGCGACATCGCCGAGGTGCTGACCACCTCCCAGGACTGGTGGCCCGCCGACTTCGGCAACTACGGCCCCCTGATGATCCGTATGGCCTGGCACAGCGCGGGCACCTACCGCATCAGCGACGGCCGCGGCGGCGCGGGCGCCGGCCAGCAGCGCTTCGCCCCCCTCAACAGCTGGCCGGACAACGGCAACCTCGACAAGGCCCGCCGCCTGCTGTGGCCGGTCAAGAAGAAGTACGGCCAGCGCCTGTCCTGGGCCGACCTGCTGATCCTCACCGGCAACGTCGCCCTGGAGACGATGGGCTTCGAGACCTTCGGCTTCGCCGGCGGCCGCGCCGACGTGTGGGAGGCCGAGGAGGACGTCTACTGGGGCCCCGAGACCACCTGGCTCGACGACCGGCGCTACACCGGCGACCGCGAGCTGGAGAACCCGCTCGGCGCCGTCCAGATGGGCCTGATCTACGTCAACCCGGAGGGCCCCAACGGCAACCCGGACCCGATCGCCGCCGCCCGCGACATCCGCGAGACGTTCCGCCGCATGGCCATGAACGACGAGGAGACCGTCGCCCTGATCGCCGGTGGCCACACCTTCGGCAAGACCCACGGCGCCGGCCCGGCCGACCACGTCGGCGACGACCCCGAGGCCGCCTCCATGGAGGAGATGGGCCTGGGCTGGAGGAGCACCTACGGCACCGGCAAGGGCGGGGACGCCATCACCTCCGGCCTGGAGGTCACCTGGACCAGCACCCCGACCCGGTGGAGCAACGGGTTCTTCAAGAACCTCTTCGAGTTCGAGTACGAGCTCGAGCAGAGCCCGGCCGGCGCCCACCAGTGGGTCGCCAAGGACGCCCCGGAGATCATCCCGGACGCGCACGACCCGTCGAAGAAGCACCGCCCGAAGATGCTCACCACCGACCTGTCGCTGCGCTACGACCCGATCTACGAGCCGATCTCCCGCCGGTTCTACGAGAACCCGGAGGAGTTCGCGGACGCCTTCGCCCGCGCCTGGTACAAGCTGACACACCGTGACATGGGGCCCAAGTCCCTGTACCTCGGCCCGGAGGTCCCGGAGGAGACCCTGCTGTGGCAGGACCCGCTGCCGGAGCCCGAGGGCGAGACCATCGACGCCGAGGACATCGCGGTCCTCAAGACCAAGCTCCTCGAGTCCGGTCTGTCCGTCTCGCAGCTGGTGTCCACCGCATGGGCCTCCGCGTCCACCTTCCGCGGCAGCGACAAGCGCGGCGGTGCCAACGGGGCCCGCATCCGCCTGCAGCCGCAGCGCGGCTGGGAGGTCAACGAGCCCGACGAGCTGGCCCAGGTGCTGCGCGTCCTGGAGGGCGTCCAGCAGGAGTTCAACTCCGGCGCCGGCGCCAAGAAGGTGTCGCTGGCCGACCTGATCGTCCTCGGTGGATCCGCCGCCGTCGAGAAGGCCGCCAAGGAAGCCGGGTTCCAGGTGGAGGTCCCCTTCGCCGCGGGCCGCGTGGACGCGACGGAGGAGCACACCGACGCCGAGTCCTTCGAGGCCCTCGAGCCGACCGCCGACGGGTTCCGCAACTACCACGGCAAGGGCAACCGCCTGCCCGCCGAGTTCCTGCTCCTCGACCGGGCGAACCTGCTCACCCTGAGCGCCCCCGAGATGACCGTCCTGGTCGGTGGCCTGCGCGTACTGGGCGCCAACTACCAGCAGTCCCAGCTCGGCGCGTTCACCCGGACGCCCGGCTCGCTGACCAACGACTTCTTCGTCAACCTGCTCGACCTGGGCATCACCTGGAAGTCGACGACCGAGGACCAGACCACGTTCGAGGGCCGCGACGCCGCCACCGGCGAGGTCAAGTGGGCCGGCTCCCGTGCCGACCTGGTCTTCGGCTCCAACTCGGAGCTGCGGGCGCTCGCCGAGGTCTACGCGAGCGACGACGCGAAGGAGAAGTTCGTCCACGACTTCGTCGCCGCCTGGGTCAAGGTCATGAACCTCGACCGGTTCGACCTGGCCTGATCCGCAGGCGTCCGGGCCGGCCGAGACCGCCGGCCCGGACGCCGCGGCCCTCCTCGCCCTCACCGGCCGGCGTACCCGGGCCGCCCGGTACGCCGGCGCCCCGGCCGGTCCGGAACACGGTGGACGCCCGCGAGGCACGATGCTGAGATGGCGTGATGTGCGGTGGTACCTCAGTGGTCGTGGACCGGGGACGGTTCCAGGACGCGGTGACGCCCTGGGACGACGAGGACTGGCGGGCCGCGGCCCTCGACTGGGTGGCGGACGGCCTGGGCGCGTGCGGTCTGCGGCCGACGGGGGAGTGGCGGCTGCGGCTGCGGCCGTGGTCCGTCCTGGCGCGGCTGTCCGTCGAGGGGCGCGACGCGGTCTGGTTCAAGGCGAATCCACCCGCCAGTGCCTTCGAGGGCGCGCTCACCGCGGCGCTGGCCCGCTGGGCGCCCGGTCACACCCTGGAGCCGCTGGCGGTGGACGCCGACCGAGGCTGGTCGCTGCTGCCCGACGGGGGACCGCTCTTCAGGGACGTACTCGACCGCCGGGCGGCCGGCCCCGAAGCGTGGGAGCAACTGCTGCGCCGGTACGCGGCACTGCAGCACGCCCTGACGCCGCGCGCACGGGAGATCGAAGGGCTCGGTGTCCCCGGCGAGCCCGTCACCGCCCTGCCCGGCGCCCTCGACCGGCTCGACGACACGCCGCTGGAGCCGGAGGAACGGCGCGCACTGCGCAGCCTCCGTCCCCGCCTCGCCGACTGGTGCGCGGAACTCGACGCCGTGGGCATCCCGGACTCCCTCGACCACGCGGACCTGCACGACGGCCAGCTCTTCCACCCGGGGCCGGGCGCCTTCACGGTCTTCGACTGGGGCGACGCCGTCGTCTCCCACCCCTTCCGCAGCCTGACGGTCCCCGCCCGCAGGGCCTGCGAGCGGCACGGTCCGCAGGTACTGCCCCGTCTGCGGGACGCCTACCTGGAACCGTGGACGGGAGCCGGCCGCACCACCCGGGAGCTGCGGCGTGCGGTGAGCCTCGCCTGGCGGCTGAGCGCCCTGACCCGGGCCGGCGCGTACGGCAGGGTCTTCCCCGGGTCCGGCGCCGCCGGTGCCGCGGTGGCCGCGGACGGGTCCCGCTGCCTGCTGGAGCTGTGCGAGGCCCCGCCCCTCTAGGCGCACTCCTTGAAGACCCTCGTCGCTCCCGGCGCGCGCCGCCCGGGCCGGCGCCGTTGTCAGTGGCGGATGCGAGGCTGCGGGGCATGGATGAGGTGGAGTTCATGCGGGGCCGGGTCTACGGCGCCGAACACGACGATCCCGGACCGAGGGCCGGACGCGTCTACGCACAGCTGGTGGGCGGCCCGCTGGACGGCCTGCTGCTGGACATCACGGACCTGACGGAGCAGGAGCGCGTACGCGGAGTGTCCCTGCCGACCGAGATAGGCCGCTACGGCCCCGGCGGCCGCTCCTCGTACGCACCGAGGCCGGACGAACCCCGCCGTTTCGACTGGCGCGGCGACACGCTCTGAGGTCACACCGCCACGAGCGGCGGCGCCTCCGTCTGCGCGAACAGGGCCGCGAGCAGCCAGTCGTGTGCGGAGCCGGGCGTCGGTTCCGGTCGCCCGCCCGGCGCCGTGATCACCTCGGCCACCAGGTCCCAGTAGTGGTCGAGCCGCGGGTCGGCCGCGAGCTGCCCGGCGAGCCGACGGCGGAACTCAGGGCTGTCCCGGACTCCGTACGCGCTGGTGTACGCGCCGACGAAGCCGTCCAGCGCCTCGCCGGGACGCGGCTGTCGGCCCCGCCGCATATGGACACCGGCCAGCTCGTACGCCTCCGCCAGCCCGGCGTACAGCACGGCTGACCCCTGGGCCCCGGCGGCCCGGTGCGCCGCGGGCTGGGGCTGTGCGGTGCCCGGGCACGGGGCGAGCGTGAGGGCGTTGAGGCGGGCGAAGGCGAGGACCTGCGCCGGGGCCGGGTCATCGGGCGGCTGCGGCACCGCGACCTCCAGGAAGGCGCGGACGGACCGGGCCGGCATCCGCGGCGGCAGCCAGCCGCGCCAGAACCGGACCAGCGGGGCCGTGCTGGGCGGGACGGTGACGGCACCGATCACCCGCAGCCGGTCGGCCCGCTCCTCGGGGGCGGACTCCTGCACCAGACGCAGCGCCGCCTCCCGCCAGCGCAACGCCCTCATCTCGGTGCCGAGTTCGCGCAGCCGCCCGGCGACCGCGTCCTCCAGGGCGCCGCCCTCCGCCCCGCCCTCGCCGCCCGCGGCGTCCTCCTCGTCGAGGACCCGGCGCACCTCGGGAACCGACAGTCCGAGTGCGCGCAGGGAGCGGATCAGCCGCAGCCGGCCGAGCGCCTCGGGGCCGTAGCGCCGGTGCCCTCCGGCGCTGCGCGAGTCTTCCGGCAGCAGGCCGCGGTCGGAGTAGAAGCGGACGGTCTTCACGGTGACGCCCGCCCGCTCGGCCAGTTCCCCGATACCGCACAGACCGTCGTACGACGTGAGCACTTGAACCTCCCTCAGGGGGAGTTCCTACCGTACCGGCGAGCGCGGGCCGGTGATCGGCCGGTCCGCCGAGGCACGGAGGAGAGACCATGACCGCTTTCGTCCTGGTGTCCGGCATGTTCACCGGCACACACGTCTGGCAGGACACCGCCGCGCGCCTGACCGCCGCCGGAGCCGAGGCGCACCCGGTGGCCCTCACCGGGCTCGACGGACCGCCCACCGCGACGGGGCCCGGCATCGACCTGGAGACGCACATCGCGGACGTACTCGCGGTGATCGACTCGGTCACCGCGACCACCGACCGGAAGATCGTCCTGGTCGGCCACGACTACGGAATCCACCCGGCCCTCGGCGCCGCCGACCGGCGGGCGGACCGCGTCGAGAGGATCGTCTACCTGGACTCGGCCATGCCGCGGGACGGCGTGCCGCCCCTGGCCGCCGTGCCGGACCAGTCCCTGCGCGAGCGGCTGGCCGACGAGGCCGGGGACGCGGGGGACGGCGGAGCGCTGCCGCCGCCTGCTCACGACGAGTGGGGCCGATGGGGCAGCACCGCGGGCGTGCCCGCCCCGGCCCTGGACCGGCTCACCGCACTCGCCGCGCCGCAACCGCTGGGCACCTTGCTCCAGCCCCTCACGCTGACCGGCGCCGTGCACTCGGTGCCCACCACGGGCGTGCTGTGCACCGGCAACGGCACGAGCATCGAGATGGTGCAGCTGCTGGTGGGCTTCGGCGACCCCGCGCTGCGGGCCCTGGTCGACCCCCGCGTGACCTTCTTCGAACTGGCCACCGGACACTGGCCGATGCTGTCCTGTCCCGCCGAACTGACGGACGTACTCCTGCGGGCCGCGGCCGGCGAGGGGCACCGGCTGGCGCCCGTCGACGCGGCGGAACCGCCCCCGCACCTGCGGCCGTTCCCGCTGGACGTCCCCGAAGCGCCCCGGGAGCGGCACGGGAACGTCGACCTGTACCTGCCCGACGCCGAGGAACCGCGTCCCGCGGTGCTGTTCGTGCACGGCGGCCCGGTTCCCGCCGACGCCCGCCCCACCCCGAGGGACTGGCCGACCCTGACCGGGTACGCCCGGATGGCGGCCGACGGCGGGGCCGTGGGCGCGGTCGTCGACCACCGCCTGCACGATCTGGCCGACTACGAGCGGGCCGCCGCCGACGTGGCCGCCGCCGTGGAACTCGTCCGGGCCGACCCACGCGTGGACGCGGACCGCGTCGCGCTGTGGTTCTTCTCCGGCGGCGGCCCGATCACGGCCGACTGGCTGGACGCGCCCCCGGCCTGGCTGCGTTGTCTGGCGGCCACCTACCCGATTCTCGCGCCCCTGCCCAACTGGGGACTGTCCGGCACCCGCTTCCACCCGGCGCGTGCGGTGGCGAAGGCGGGCACGCTCCCCGTCGTCCTCACCCGCGTGGGACGGGAGGTGCCCGAGATCGCCGCCACCGTCGAGGAGTTCCTGGCCGCGGCCGAGAAGTGCGGGGCGGACGTCGAGGTGGTCGACGTGCCGCACGGCCACCACAGCTTCGAGACCGTCGACCCGACCGACGAGTCCCGCGCCGCCGTGCGCCGCGCGATGCGTTCCGTACTGGACCGCGTGGGCCGGCCCGACAAGGCGTGACCACGCGGCAGCCGGGCACGACCGAGCCCGGTCACCGACCCGCGCCACTCGGGAGGACGCCGGGGCAGTCGTACCGGGCTCGGGGCCCCCGGGGCGGGTGCCGCGCGGCCTGGACCGGGCGTCGGGACCCGGGCCCGGCGCCGCAGCGGCCGGGCGGGCCGCAGGTCCCCTCGGCCTGCCGCGGAGCACACCCGGGCCGTGCCCCGCCGGAATCGCGCCGGCGCCCTGGCGCCCTGGCGGCCGGGCGGCCGAACGCGGAAGGAAGCGTCCACGTCCGGCCCCCATGGGCCGGCTGCGCGGCACCAATCCCTGCGCCGTCCGGCCCCGGATCACCGACATGAGCGAAGAAGAGAAGAGACCGCACAGCCCCGGGGAACGGACACGGTTCGCAGCGGCCCTGCTGAGCGGTCTCCTGGCGGGGTTCGCCGCGCTCGCCGTCGCCGAGCTGGTGGCGGCGGCGGTCCGTCCGCAGGCCGGGCCGGTCGTCGCGGTGGGCGGGGCCGCCATCGACCGTACGCCGATCGCCGTGAAGGACTGGGCGATCCGCACCTTCGGCACCGACGACAAGCTGGTCCTCCAGCTCGGCATCCTCACCGTCCTGGCACTGTTCGCCCTGGCGCTCGGTGTCCTCGCCCTCCGTCACCGGCGGACCGGAGCCGCGGGGGTCCTGGTGTTCGGGGCTGTGGGAGCGGCGGCGGCCACCGGCCGGCCCGACTCCACGAGTGCCGCCGACGCCCTCCCGTCCGTCGTGGGGGCGGTCATCGGCGCGGGGCTGCTGTACGTCCTGGCCGGCCGCCTCCGGGCGTCGCGCCGGGGCGTGCCGGAGAGGGAGGGCGAGGGCGCGGGAGGGACGGACGAGGGCTGGGACCGGCGCGGATTCGTGAAGGTGGCGACCGCGGCGGCCGCCGCCTCGGCCGGTGCGGGCGTACTGGGCCGGGCCCTGAACGGCTCCAGCGGCCAGGACGCCGTCGCCTCGCGTAAGGACACCGACCTTCCGCCGCCCGCCTCGCCCGCCCCCGCGGTGCCCCGGGGCACACAGCTCAGGGTGGCCGGCGTCAGCCCGTTCTTCACGCCGAGCGACGACTTCTACCGGGTGGACACCGCCCTGGTGGTCCCCAAGGTGGACGCCACGGCCTGGCGGCTGCGCATCCACGGCGAGGGGGTCACTCGGGAGAGGACCCTGACCTTCGACGACCTGCTGCGCCGGGAGCTGATCGAGCGGGACATCACCCTCACCTGCGTGTCCAACGAGGTCGGCGGCCCCTACGTCGGCAACGCCCGCTGGATCGGCGTCCGGCTCGCCGACCTGCTGCGGGAGTGCGGCGTCCGGTCGCCGTCGGCGGGCGGACCCGCCGACCAGCTGGTGGCCCGCTCCGTGGACGGCATGGCCATCGGCAGCCCGGTCGAGGACGTGATGGACGGCCGCGACGCGATGCTCGCGGTCGGCATGAACGGCGAGCCCCTGCCGTTCGACCACGGTTTCCCCGTCCGCATGCTCGTCCCCGGCCTGTACGGCTACGTGTCCGCCTGCAAGTGGATCGAGGACATCGAGCTGACCACGTTCGACGCGTACGACTCCTACTGGGTCAAGCGCGACTGGGCGCGCGAGGCGCCCATCAAGACCCAGTCCCGGATCGACACCCCGAAGCCCTTCGCCCGGCCGAACGCGGGCACGGTGATGGTGGCCGGCGTCGCCTGGGCCCAGCACCGCGGCATCGACAAGGTCGAGGTCCGCGTGGACGACGGGCCCTGGCAGGACGCCACCCTCGCGGCCGAGGACTCGCGCGACACCTGGCGCCAGTGGTCCTACGCCTGGCAGGCCACCAAGGGCGGCCACACCCTCACCGTCCGGGCGACCGACCGTACCGGCGAGGTGCAGACCGAGAAGCGCACCCGGACCGTTCCGGACGGCGCGAGCGGATGGCATTCCGTCGTGGTGACGGTCGAGTGACCGCCGTGACGGCCGAGACCGCCGTGACGGCCGAGTGACCGCCGTGACGGCCGGGTGACCGCCGCCCGCTTCGCGCGTCCGGACCGAGGCCGCCGTCGCCGGCGCGGGACTCGCCCGCCGGGACTTTGTCCCGCCTGCGGAAGAAGAGACGAGATCTTGCGTGAAAGGGGTTACAGGTTCGGACCAACGCCGCTAACTTCCTTGGCATGAGCCGGTCACAGTAGAGCTCCTGCGGCCGGCCTCGACGGCGCGACGGCGCGCGCCCGTACTCCCTCACGGCAGGCCCTCGTGCCTGCCGCCACCCCACACCTTCGGGAGAACCCTGTGCGCACGAGACCGCTCGGACACAGACGTGTCCGCTTCTTACTGCCGGCCCTGGCGTGCGTCATCGGCCTGTCGCTGCCGACGGGCCCGGCGGCAGCCGCCCCGGCGGACCCCGGCGGCGGGGCCGAGACCGCCGCGGCCGAGGAGTTCCAGCAGGTCACCCTCGCCAAAGGGGTGGCCGAGACCGGCGAACCCATGACCCTGGCGGTCCTGCCGGACCGTTCGGTACTGCACACCTCGCGCGACGGCACGCTCCGGCTGACCGACGCGGCGGGGAACACCGCCGTGGCCGGCAAGCTCGACGTCTACAGCCACGACGAGGAGGGCCTGCAGGGAGTCGCCGTGGACCCGGGCTTCGCCACCAACCGGTTCGTCTACCTCTACTACGCGCCCCGGCTCGACACACCGGCCGGTGACGCGCCGGCGGACGGCTCGGCCTCCGACTTCGCCCCCTTCGACGGCGTCAACCGGCTCTCCCGCTTCGTGCTGCGCACCGACGGCACCCTGGACGCGGGCAGCGAGAAGAAGATCCTCGACGTTCCCGCCTCCCGCGGCCTGTGCTGCCACGTCGGCGGCGACATCGACTTCGACGCGGCCGGCAACCTCTACCTCTCGACGGGCGACGACACCAACCCCTTCGCCTCCGACGGCTACACCCCCATCGACGAGCGCGCCTCACGCAACCCCGCCTACGACGCCCAGCGCTCGTCCGGCAACACCAACGACCTGCGCGGCAAGATCCTGCGCATCAAGGTGAACGCCGACGGCTCCTACAGCGTCCCGTCCGGCAACCTCTTCCCGCCCGGCACCGCCAGGACGCGCCCCGAGATCTACGCCATGGGCTTCCGCAACCCGTTCCGGATGAGCGTCGACAAGGCCACGGGCACCGTCTACGTGGGCGACTACGGCCCGGACGCGGGCACCGCCAACGCCTCCCGCGGCCCCGCCGGACAGGTGGAGTTCAACCGCGTCACCAGGGCCGGCAACTTCGGCTGGCCCTACTGCACCGGCGACAACGACGCCTACGTCGACCACGACTTCGCCACCGGCGGCGCAGGCGCCGCCTTCGATTGCGCGGCTCCGAAGAACACCTCGCCGCGCAACACCGGCCTCACCGACCTGCCGCCCGCCCAGCCCGCCTGGATCCCCTACGACGGCGGCTCCGTACCGGAGTTCGGGAATGGCTCCGAGTCACCGATGGGCGGACCCGTCTACCGCTACGACCCGGACTCCGCCTCCGACGTGAAGTTCCCCGAGGCGTACGACGGAGACTTCTTCGCCGGGGAGTTCGGCCGCCGCTGGATCAAGCGCGTCGAGGCCGGCGGCGACGGCACCGTGCAGTCCATCAACGCCTTCCCCTGGAGCGGCACCCAGGTGATGGACATGGCCTTCGGCCCGGACGGCGCCCTCTACGTCCTCGACTACGGCACCGGCTACTTCAACGGCGACGCCAACTCCGCCCTCTACCGCATCGAGCACGTCACCGGCGGCCACGCCCCCGTCGCCCAGGCCACCGCGAACACCACCTCCGGCAAGGCGCCCCTCGCGGTGACCTTCTCCTCCGCCGGCAGCTCCGACGCCGACGGGGACGCCCTCACCCACGCCTGGGACTTCGGCGACGGCGCCACCTCCACCGCGGCCGACCCCACCCACACCTACACGGCCGACGGCCAGTACACGGCCACGCTGAAGGTCACCGACTCGACGGGCAAGTCCGCCACGGCCTCCGTCCACATCACCGTCGGCAACACCGCGCCCAGCGTGCGCATCGACCTGCCCACCGACGGACGCGTCTACGACTTCGGCGCCGCCATCCCCTTCAAGGTGACGGTGACCGACCCCGAGGACGGCGCGATCGACTGCGCCAAGGTGAAGGTCACCTTCATCATCGGCCACGACAGCCACGGCCACCCGCAGACCTCCGCCACGGGCTGCACCGGCACCCTCCAGACCCTGGCGGACGGCGAACACGACCCGAACGCCAACATCTTCGGCGTCATCGACGCCGAGTACACCGACAACGGCGCAGGCGGCCAGCCCGCCCTCACCACCCACGACCAGCACATCACCCAGCCCAGCCACCGCCAGGCCGAGCACTACGGTGACTCCTCGGGCGTCCAGGTCGTCGAGCACGCGCCCGCGCACGGCGGCAGGACCGTCGGCCACATCGAGAACGGCGACTGGATCTCCTTCCGGCCGTACGCCCTCGACAACGCCACCGCCTTCACCGCCCGGGTCTCCTCGGCCGGGACCGGCGGGACCATCGAGGTACGCGCCGGCTCCCCGGCCGGCACGCTGCTCGGCACCGCGACGGTACCGGTGACCGGCGGTTGGGAGACCTTCCAGGACGTGACGGCCGCCCTGAGCGGCCAGCCGTCCGGCACCACCACGCTCCACCTCGTCTTCAAGGGCGGCGCGGGCTCCCTCTTCGACGTGGACGAGTTCTCCTTCACCACGGGCCAAGGCGGCGCGCGTACGGGTCCGGTGCGGGGTGTGAACGGCAAGTGCCTGGACGTGGACAACGCGGGGACGGCGGACGGTACTCAGGTGCAGCTGTGGTCGTGCAACCAGTCGTCGGCGCAGATGTGGTCGGTGGGTGGTGACGGGACGTTGAAGGCGCTGGGGAAGTGTCTGGACGTCTCGGGCGGCGGCAGTGCGGACGGTACGCGGATCCAGTTGTGGACGTGCAACGGGACGGGTGCGCAGAAGTGGGCGGCGCAGTCGGACGGTACGGTGCGCAATCCGCAGTCGGGCAAGTGCCTGGACGCGTCGGGCGGTACGTGGAACGACGGGACGCCGGTCCACCTGTGGACCTGCCACACCGGACCCAACCAGAAGTGGACCCTGCCGTAGAAAGGAGGCGACCTCCCATGCGCAAGTACCCGAAAGCAGCCCTGGCCCTGTTCGCCGGCGCCCTGCTGTGCGCGGCACCGCAGGCCGGCGCCCTGCCCGGCGTCACCGCCGCCGCCGACGCCCGCACCGCCGCCGAGGCGGCCCCGGGCGCCGCGGCACAGCTCGCGGCCGACCCCCCGTACGACGTGCTCGTCTTCTCCCGCACCGCCGGCTTCCGCCACTCCTCGATCGACGACGGCATCGCGGCCCTGCGGGATCTCGGCGCGGCGAACAACTTCACCGTGGACGCCACCGAGGACCCGGGGGCCTTCACCGCCGGCAACCTCGCCCGGTACGAGGCGGTCGTCTTCCTGTCGACGACGGGCGACGTGCTCGGTGACGCCCAGCAGACGGCGTTCGAGGGCTACGTCAACGCCGGCGGCGGATACGTCGGCATCCACGCCGCCGCCGACACCGAGTACGACTGGCCCTTCTACGAGGGGCTGGCGGGCGCCCTCTTCCACTCCCACCCCGCCATCCAGCCCGCCACCGTGGAGGTCGAGGACCGGGCGCACGACGCCACCGCGCACCTCGGCGGCACCTGGCAGCGGACCGACGAGTGGTACAACTACCGCACCAACCCGCGCACCAGTGCCCATGTCCTGGCCTCGCTCGACGAGTCCAGCTACTCGGGCGGCAACATGAACGGCGACCACCCGATCGCCTGGTGCAAGGACTACGAGGGCGGCCGGGCCTTCTACACCGGCGGCGGCCACACCGACGAGTCCTACGCCGACCCCGCCTTCCGCCGTCACCTCCTCGGCGGCATCCGCTGGGCGGCCGGCATGACCAACGCCGACTGCCGCCCGGAGAGCGGCTACACCTCCCTCTTCGACGGCTCCGCCACCACCGGCTGGCAGCAGGCCGGACCCGGCGGGTTCACCCTCGCCGACGGCACCCTCACCTCGCACGGCGGACTGGGCATGCTCTGGTACGCCGCCGAGGAGTTCACCGGGGACTACTCCCTCAAGCTGGACTGGAAGGCGGCCGGGGACGACAACTCCGGTGTCTTCGTGGGCTTCCCGGCCTCCTCCGACCCCTGGTCGGCGGTGGACAACGGCTACGAGATCCAGATCGACGCCACGGACGCGGCCGACCGCACCACGGGCGCCGTCTACGGCTTCAGGTCGGCGGACCTGCCCGCACGCGACGCCGCGCTGAACCCGCCGGGGGAGTGGAACACGTACGAGATTCGTGTCACCGGTGAGCGACTGGAGGTCTTCCTCAACGGCGTGAAGATCAACGACTTCACCAACACCGATCCGGCGCGGAGCCTGCGGCAGGGACACATCGGCCTCCAGAACCACGGTGACGGCGACGAGGTGGCCTTCCGCGACATCCGCGTCAAGCACGCCGGTACCCCGGGACCCGGTCCGCGCACGGGTCCGGTGCGGGGGGTGAACGGCAAGTGCCTGGACGTGGACAACGCGGGGACGGCGGACGGTACTCAGGTGCAGCTCTGGTCGTGCAACCAGTCGTCGGCGCAGGCGTGGACGGTGGCCGGTGACGGGACGTTGAAGGCGCTGGGGAAGTGTCTGGACGTGTCCGGTGGCGCGAGTGCGGACGGTACGCGGATCCAGTTGTGGACGTGCAACGGGACGGGTGCGCAGAAGTGGGCGGCGCAGCCGGACGGTACGGTGCGCAATCCGCAGTCGGGCAAGTGCCTGGACGCGTCGGGCGGTACGTGGAACGACGGGACGCCGGTCCACCTGTGGACCTGCCACACCGGACCCAACCAGAAGTGGACCCTGCCCTGACCGAATCCCGGGGGCAGCAGACCCGGTGCGTCCCGCTCACCCGGTGAGCGGGACGCACCCGTTTCCGACGGTATTCGATCCCGCGTCTTGACGTGTACGCGCCGCCATGGGTTCATGGGAGCGCTCCCACAGTAGTAAGCGCTTCCCCACCCACCACTGGAGGCTCCGTGCGTACGACACCACCCTCCCGAACCCGGCAGGGCGGCTCAACCCGCCTGCTCACCGTGCTGGCCACCCTGTTAGGTCTGGCCGTCCTCGGCGCCCTCTGCCCGGCCGCCGCCCTGGCCCAGTCGCCCGGCACCCGGGCCGCCACCGGCCTGCACATCAGCGACGGCCGGCTCCTGGAAGCCAACGGCAACGACTTCGTCATGCGCGGCGTCAACCACGCCCACACCTGGTACCCCGGCGAGACCCAGTCGCTGGCGGACATCAAGGCACTGGGCGCCAACAGCGTCCGGGTCGTCCTCTCCGACGGTCACCGCTGGAGCGAGAACAGCCCCGCCGACGTCGCGAACGTCGTCGACCGGTGCAAGGCGAACCGGCTGATCTGCGTCCTGGAGGTGCACGACACCACCGGCTACGGCGAGGACGCCGCCGCCGGCACGCTCGACCACGCCGCCGACTACTGGATCGGCCTCAAGGACGTCCTGGCGGGCGAAGAGGACTACGTCATCGTCAACATCGGCAACGAGCCCTGGGGCAACACCGACCCCGCGGGCTGGACCGAGCCGACCGTCGCGGCGGTGAAGAAGCTGCGCGACGCCGGGTTCCAGCACACGATCATGGTGGACGCGCCCAACTGGGGCCAGGACTGGCAGGGCGTCATGCGAGCCAACGCCCGGACCGTCTTCGACGCCGACGCCACCGGCAACCTGATCTTCTCGATCCACATGTACAGCGTCTACGACACCGCCCAGGAGATCACCGACTACCTGAACGCCTATGTCGGCGCCGGACTGCCCATCCTCATCGGCGAGTTCGGCGGCCCCGCCGACCAGTGGGGCGACCCCGACGAGGACACCATGATGGCCACCGCCGAACAGCTCGACCTCGGCTACCTGGCCTGGTCCTGGAGCGGCAACACCGACCCGGTCCTGGACCTCGCCCTCGACTTCGACCCGAGCCGGCTCAGCTCCTGGGGCGAGCGCATCTTCCACGGCGCCGACGGCATCGCGCAGACGTCGAAGGAAGCGACGGTCTTCGGCGGCGGAGCCCCGGACGACACCGAGGCACCCACCGTTCCGGGGAAGCCGACCGTCACCGCCGTGACGGACACCTCCGTCACCCTCGGCTGGGCCGCGTCGACCGACAACACCCGAGTCACCGGGTACGACGTCGTCCGGGTAGGCGACGGCGCCGAGACCCCGGCCGCCACTTCCACCACCGAATCCGTCACCGTGTCGGGCCTCACCGCCGACACCGCCTACACCTTCGCCGTCTACGCCCGCGACGCGGCAGGCAACCGCTCGGCCCGCTCCGCCGCCGTGGACGTCACGACTCGCGACGGCGGCGGCACCCCCGGCACCACGTGCGCGGTGACGTACCGCGTCGTCGGTGAGTGGCCCGGCGGCTTCCAGGGGGAGATCGCCGTCCGCAACACCGGGACCGCGCCCCTGACTCCGTGGACGCTCGCCTTCACCTTCCCGGACGGCCAGACCGTCACCAACATGTGGGGCGGAACCGCGACGCAGACCGGCGGCGCGGTGAGCGTCACCCCGGCCTCCTACACCGCCACCGTCCCGGCCGGCGGCACCGTCACGCTCGGGTTCACCGCGGCGAAGGGGGCCGCCAACACCGCCCCGGCATCCTTCAGCGTCAACGGGACCGCCTGCGCGTGAGGGATGCCTGTGAGCGGCGTCACCACGACACCTCGCGGACATCGGCCCGGCTCTGCGGCCGGGTCGTGGCCGTGATCTCCGACCGGTGGCGGCTCGCCGAGAACGTCACCGTCAGCGTCTGCGGGCCGCTCTGCTCCGTACTCACCGTGAACCCCCGGTTCGGCACCGCCGAGATCAGGCACACCCCGGCGTCACCGAACCGCACGGTGGCCTTGCCGCCCTCGGACGGCACCGTGTAGACACCGGCGCCGCCCTCCTCGCACCCCGTGCCGCCCCCGCCGGTCGGCGTCGGCGGGGGAGCGGTGCGGGCGGTCGGCGTCGGCGTCGGGCTCGGCTCGGGCGGCTGCTCACTGCTCCGGGACGGCGTGGGGCTCGGCCTGCGGCTGGTCGCCGACGGGCTGGGAGAGGGCTCCGCGGTCCTCGACGGGCTGGGCCGCGGGGACTGCGGCGGCTCACTCGGCGCCGACTGCGCGACCGGCGCGGTCGGCCGCGTCGAACCCACTACGAAGTGGATCGTGATGATGACAGCCGTGACACTGGCCGCCGTGCAGGACAGCCAGATGATCAGGTAGCGCAGGAGGCGGGACACGACACCATAGTGACGGACCGGCTAACGTGCCTGCCCATGGCCTCCGTACTGGTCGTCGAGGACGACCCTGTGATCCGGGCCGCGCTGATCGAGGTCCTGACCGGACACGGCTACGCGGTCAAGACCGCCCACCAGGGTTTCGAGGCGCTGCGCGAGATCACCCAGAGCCCGCCGGACATCGTGGTGCTGGACCTCGGCCTGCCCGACCTCGACGGTCTCGACGTGCTGCGCATGATCCGGGGCATCTCCCGCGTCCCCGTCCTCGTCGCCACCGCCCGCGACGACGAGAGCGAGATCATCCGGCTGCTCAACGCCGGGGCGGACGACTACATGGTCAAGCCGTTCTCCGGCGGCCAGCTCGCGGCCAGGCTCGCCGCCGTGCTGCGCCGGTCCGTGCCCGCCGACGTCCGGGCGGCGCGGCAGCCCGTCCTCCAGGTCGCCGACCTGCGGATCGACCCGACCGCGCGCACCGCCCACCTCGCCGGCCGGGAGCTCCCGCTCACCCGCCGCGAATTCGACCTGCTCGCCTACCTCGCCGCCAACGCCGACCAGGTCATCTCCCGGCAGCGGATACTCGCCGAGGTGTGGCAGCAGCCGTACGTGGAGGACCAGACGGTCGACGTCCACCTCTCCGCACTCCGTCGCAAAATGGGTGAGAAGGCGCGAAAGCCCCGCTATCTCCACACCGTGCGCGGCATAGGCATCAAGTTGGTCAGCTCGCCATGAGACGTGCCCTCGCCGGGATCGCCCTGGCCGTCACCTCGATGGTGGCGTTGTCCTTCCTCATTCCGCTCGCCCTCCTCGTCCGCGAACAGGCCCGGGACCGGGTCACCACCGCCGCCGAGCAGCGCGCCTCCGCCCTGTCCCCGGTCCTCGCCCTCACCACCCGGCGCGCCGACGTGCAGCAGGCCGTCGCCGAACTCGGCTCCGCCGACCAGCTGGCCGTACGGCTGCCCGACGGCGGCTTCGTGGGCACTCCGCACGCACCCCGGGACGCGCTCGACCGGGCCGTGCGGGGGCGCGAGACGCTGGCCGTCGACACCGAGGACGGCTGGGTCTACCTCCAGCCCGTCGTCCTGCGGGGTGACCGGGTCGCGGTCGTGGAAGCCTTCGTGCCCGCCGCCGACCTCACCCGGGGCGTGGCGGCGTCCTGGGGTGTCATGGCGCTCCTCGCGCTGGGTCTGGTCGGCGGCTCGGTGCTGGTCGCCGACCGGCTCGGCGCCCGAGTGGTGCGCTCCTCCCGCAGCCTCAAGCGAGCCTCGCTGGCCCTCGGCTCCGGCGACCTGGACGTCCGGGTGGAACCCGACGGCCCGCCCGAGCTGCAGGAGGCCGGCGCGGCGTTCAACACGATGGCCGACCGGGTCGTCGACCTGCTCGCCGTCGAACGCGAACTGGTCGCCGACCTCTCGCACCGGCTGCGCACCCCGCTGACCGCCCTCTACCTGGAGGCCGACCGCATGGGCGCGACCCCCAGCGCCCGGCGGGTCACGGAGGCGGCCGGCCAGCTGGAGAGCGAGCTGGACTCGATCATCGCCGCGGCCCGGACCCCGCTGGCGTCGGCGCACCTGGCCGGTGCGGGGGCGGGCGCGGCGAAACCGTGCGACGTCGCCGAGGTGGTCGCGATGCGCCTGGACTTCTGGTCGGTCCTCGCCACCCAGCAGGGCCGGCCCTACGAGCGTTCGCTCACCCCGCGCCCGGCGCCCGTCGCCTTCCCCGAGGACGATCTCGCGGCCGTCGTCGACGCCCTGATCGGCAACGTCTTCCGGCACACCCCCGAGGGCACCGCCTTCGCCGTACGTGTGGAGCGGGCCGACCGGCACGTGTTCCTCACGGTCGACGACGCGGGGCCGGGCGTGGCGGACCCCGAGGCGGCGCTCACCCGGGGGGTCAGCGTCGGCGGCTCCACGGGTCTGGGCCTGGACATCGTGGCGCGGGCGGCCCGCGCGGCGGACGGCGAACTGACGATCACCCGCGCTCCGCTGGGCGGCGCGCGGGTGCGGGTGTCGTTCGTACTGGCCGGCGCGGACCGCGCCGGGGGAGGGGGCCGGTGACCGGCGTCAGCGGGCGGCGCCGAAGTTCTGCGTCCACCAGGGGCCGCCGTCGCCGAAGTGGACGCCGACGCCCAGCTCCTCGAAGGAGCAGTTGAGTATGTTCGCGCGGTGGCCGGGGCTGTTCATCCAGGACTCCATGACCGAGGCGGCGTCCGCCTGCCCCCGGGCTATGTTCTCGCCCAGCGTCGACCACTGGTATCCGGCGGCCTCGACCCGGGTCGTCATGGTGGAGCCGTCGGGGCCGGTGTGGGACATCACACCGCTGCTCGCCATGACGTCGCTGTAGTCGTCGGCGGCCCGGGTGAGCCGGTCGTTCGCCGTGACCGGCGAGCAGCCCGCCGCGGCCCGCTCCTCGTTGACCAGTGCGAGGACCTGCGCCTCGGGTCCGCCGGCCCCGCCGGAACCGGAGCCCGCGTCGGAACCCGACCCGGTGCTGCCCGCCCCGGTGTCGCCGCCACCGGCCGCCGGCCGGTCGCCGACGCTCTTCGCCGTCGTCCTCGCCGGAGCCTTCGACGCGGGCTCGGCCTTCTTCTCCGGGCTGTGGGAGGGGGTGGCCGACTTCGTGGGCTTCTCCTTCGGCCGGGCGCTCGCGCTCGGCGAGCCGCTCGCCGTGGCACTCGGGCTCACCGGGCCGGAGGCGAGCGGCGCCGCACCGCCCGCCGCGTCCTCGGCGCCCGGCGCCTGACCGGCACTGTTCGCGGCCACCCGGTCCGCGGCCCTGCCGTCCTCGCCGTCCGCGACGGCCAGGGTGATGCCGACGCCCGCCGTCACGGTGACGGCGCCCAGGGCCAGCGCGGCACCGCGTGTCCTGAGCCCGCCGCGGGGACGGGCGTGGGAGCGGGACGGGCGAGCGGCTCGGCGGGAACCCATGCAGGACACCTCGGTCTGTCGATCGGCGGGCACGGCCCCGTGCCCGGTGGACGCGACCGCGCCCACCGGGACTGTGGGGGGTGTTCGAGAGCCTAGGACGCGTCCGGCGCCCGAAGGCCGTTCGAAGGTCATCTTCAAGAAGCCTTAAAAGAGCCGCCAAACTCCGCTGAGGTCCCGGCCCTGCCGAGCGGCGCGAGATCGGGGCCATGAGTGGCCCGGCTCACATGGCGTACCGGAGGTGGCGCCGACACCATGGTCTCGTCACCCGGCAGGCTGAAGGGATCAAGAATGTTCCGCAAGGTGCTGGTCGCCAACCGCGGGGAGATCGCGATCCGCGCGTTCCGTGCGGGCTACGAGCTCGGCGCGCGCACGGTCGCCGTCTTCCCGCACGAGGACCGCAACTCGCTGCACCGGCTGAAGGCCGACGAGGCCTACGAGATCGGGGAGCCGGGACACCCGGTGCGCGCGTACCTCTCCGTGGAGGAGATCGTCCGCGCGGCCCGCCGCGCCGGAGCCGACGCCGTGTACCCGGGCTACGGGTTCCTGTCCGAGAATCCCGAACTCGCCCGCGCCTGCGAAGAGGCCGGCATCACCTTCGTCGGTCCGAGCGCGCAGATCCTCGAACTGACCGGCAACAAGGCCCGCGCCGTGGCCGCCGCCCGTGAGGCCGGGGTACCGGTCCTCGGCTCCTCCGCTCCCTCCACCGACGTGGACGAACTCGTCCGGGCCGCCGACGACATCGGCTTCCCCGTGTTCGTCAAGGCCGTCGCGGGCGGCGGCGGGCGCGGCATGCGCCGCGTCGAGGAGCCCGCCCAGCTGCGCGAGGCCATCGAGGCGGCGTCCCGGGAGGCCGCCTCCGCCTTCGGCGACTCCACCGTCTTCCTGGAGAAGGCGGTCGTCGAACCCCGCCACATCGAGGTGCAGATCCTCGCCGACGGCGAGGGCGACGTCATCCACCTCTTCGAGCGGGACTGCTCGGTCCAGCGCCGCCACCAGAAGGTGATCGAGCTGGCGCCCGCCCCGAACCTCGACCCCGCGCTGCGCGAGCGGATCTGCGCCGACGCCGTGAACTTCGCCCGGCAGATCGGCTACCGCAACGCCGGCACCGTGGAGTTCCTCGTCGACCGCGAGGGCAACCACGTCTTCATCGAGATGAACCCGCGCATCCAGGTCGAGCACACGGTCACCGAGGAGGTCACCGACGTCGACCTCGTCCAGTCCCAGCTGCGCATCGCCGCCGGCGAGACACTGACCGACCTCGGCCTCGCCCAGGAGAACATCACCCTGCGCGGCGCCGCCCTCCAGTGCCGCATCACCACCGAGGACCCAGCCAACGGCTTCCGTCCGGACACGGGACAGATCAGCGCCTACCGCTCACCCGGCGGCTCCGGCATCCGCCTCGACGGCGGCACCACCCACGCCGGCACGGAGATCAGCGCCCACTTCGACTCGATGCTGGTCAAGCTCTCCTGCCGTGGCCGGGACTTCACGACGGCGGTCAACCGCGCCCGGCGCGCCGTGGCGGAGTTCCGCATCCGCGGTGTCGCCACCAACATCCCCTTCCTCCAGGCGGTGCTGGACGACCCGGACTTCCAGGCCGGTCGGGTCACCACGTCCTTCATCGAGCAGCGCCCGCACCTGCTCACCTCCCGCCACTCCGCCGACCGCGGCACGAAGCTGCTCACCTACCTCGCCGACGTCACGGTCAACAAGCCGCACGGCGAACGCCCCGAACTCGCCGACCCGCTGACCAAGCTGCCGCCGCTGCCCGCCGACGCGGGCGAACCCCCGGCCGGCTCCCGGCAGCGGCTCGCCGAACTCGGTCCGGAGGGCTTCGCCCGGTGGCTGCGCGAATCACCCACCATCGGCGTCACCGACACCACCTTCCGCGACGCCCACCAGTCGCTGCTCGCCACCCGGGTCCGCACCAAGGACATGCTCGCCGTCGCCCCGGCCGTCGCCCGCACCCTGCCCCAGCTGCTGTCCCTGGAGTGCTGGGGCGGCGCCACCTACGACGTCGCGCTGCGCTTCCTCGCCGAGGACCCGTGGGAGCGGCTGGCCGCCCTGCGCGAGGCGGTGCCCAACATCTGCCTCCAGATGCTGCTGCGCGGCCGCAACACCGTCGGCTACACCCCCTACCCGACCGAGGTGACGGACGCCTTCGTCGAGGAGGCCGCCGCCACCGGCATCGACGTCTTCCGCATCTTCGACGCCCTCAACGACGTCGACCAGATGCGTCCCGCCATCGACGCCGTACGCCGGACCGGCACCTCCGTCGCCGAGGTGGCCCTGTGCTACACGGCCGACCTGTCCGACCCGAACGAGCGGCTGTACACGCTCGACTACTACCTGCGGCTCGCCGAGCGGATCGTGGACGCCGGGGCCCACGTCCTGGCGATCAAGGACATGGCCGGGCTGCTGCGCGCGCCGGCCGCCGCGACCCTCGTGTCCGCCCTGCGCCGGGAGTTCGACCTGCCGGTGCACCTGCACACCCACGACACCACCGGCGGTCAGCTCGCCACCTACCTGGCCGCGATCCAGGCCGGCGCGGACGCCGTGGACGGAGCCGTGGCGTCCATGGCGGGCACCACCTCGCAGCCCTCCCTGTCGGCGATCGTCGCCGCCACCGACCACACCGAGCGGCCCACCGGCCTCGACCTCCAGGCCGTCGGCGACCTGGAGCCGTACTGGGAGAGCGTCCGCAAGGTCTACGCCCCCTTCGAGGCGGGTCTCGCCGCACCGACCGGCCGCGTCTACCACCACGAGATCCCCGGCGGCCAGCTCTCCAACCTGCGCACCCAGGCCATCGCGCTCGGTCTCGGCGACCGCTTCGAGGACATCGAGGCCATGTACGCCGCCGCCGACCGGATGCTGGGCCGGCTGGTGAAGGTCACGCCCTCCTCGAAGGTGGTCGGCGACCTGGCCCTGCACCTGGTGGGCGCGGGTGTCTCCCCGGCGGACTTCGAGGCGGAACCGGACCGGTTCGACATCCCCGACTCCGTCATCGGCTTCCTCCGCGGCGAGCTGGGCACCCCGCCCGGCGGCTGGCCCGAGCCGTTCCGCACCAAGGCGCTGCGCGGCCGTGCCGACGCCAAGCCGGTGCCGGAGCTGTCCGCCGACGACCGCACGGGGCTGGCCAAGGAGCGCCGGGCGACCCTGAACCGGCTGCTGTTCCCCGGACCGGCACGCGAGTTCGACACCCACCGTGCCTCCTACGGCGACACCAGCGTCCTGGACAGCAAGGACTTCTTCTACGGGCTGCGTCCCGGCAAGGAGTACACGGTCGACCTCGACCCGGGCGTCCGGCTGCTCATCGAACTCCAGGCGGTCGGTGACGCCGACGAGCGCGGAATGCGCACCGTGATGTCCTCGCTCAACGGGCAGCTCCGCCCGATCCAGGTCCGCGACCGGTCGGCGGCCTCCGACGTGCCGGCCACCGAGAAGGCCGACCGGTCGAACCCCGGCCACGTCGCGGCGCCGTTCGCGGGCGTGGTCACCCTCGCGGTCGCCGA
Organism: Streptomyces mutabilis; assembly: GCF_046628145.1. Classification (NCBI taxonomy): domain Bacteria; kingdom Bacillati; phylum Actinomycetota; class Actinomycetes; order Kitasatosporales; family Streptomycetaceae; genus Streptomyces; species Streptomyces mutabilis. The sequence continues at coordinate 7,352,069 of NZ_CP176874.1, forward strand.
GGGGGACGAGGTCGAGGCCGGCGCCACCGTCGCCACCATCGAGGCGATGAAGATGGAGGCCACCATCACCGCCCCGAAGTCCGGCACGGTGAGCAGGCTCGCCATCAACCGCATCCAGCAGGTCGAGGGCGGCGACCTCCTGGTGCAGCTCGGCTGACCACGGTGGCGGCCCCGACTCGGACCGGGGCCGCCACCGCCGCCTCACGCCTCCTTCGGAGCCGCCTGCTGCACCACCTCGAACGACCACACCGTGGACCCGCTCGCCGCGGGCTTCGGCCGCTCGCCGCCCTCCGCGCCCCCGCCCTGGTGGGCGGCCTTCATGGGGCCCTCCATCCACGCCTGGAACGACGCCTCGTCACGCCACCGGGTGTAGACGAGGTAGTTGTCGGTGCCCTCCACCGGCCGCAGCAGCTCGAACCACTCGAAGCCGTCGGAGCTCTCGACGGCGTGCGCCCGCGAGGCGAAGCGCTTCTCCAGCGTCTCGCGCTGCTCGGCCGGGACGGTCAGTACGTTGATCTTGACTACGCTCATGTCCCCATCCTGCCGCATGCCCCCCGCGCCACCGTCAGCACGGCTCGCGCCAGACCCCCAGCTCCGGCCGCTTCAGCATCGAGGACAGCCCGAGCCTGCGCGACTCGGGACAGAAGCGCCGCGTCGGCCCGCTGTACTCCACGTGGAAGACGGCCTTGCCCGCCGCCACGAACGGGGTGAGCCGCGCGCACTCGCCGTACTGGGCGCACTGCTCGTTGACGGCGAAGTCGAAGTCGTCCACGAGCTGCGGAATCTGCGGCAGATCGTTCTTCAGGCCCACCGCGAGGCCGCGTTCGTGGGCGATGGCGGCGATCATGCGGTTGTACGCCAGCTGGTCCCGCGCGGTCAGCGGGAAGCCGGTCTCGTCGCCGTAGCCCTCCACCAGGTCGGGCTCCACCGCGTCGAAGCCCTTGTCCCGGCACATGTCGAACCGCCGCTCCATGATCGGCCGCAGCACGGAGAGCTGGCGGATGTCCAGCCAGCGCTCGCCCCGCCAGCCGTTGGGCTCGCCCAGCACCTCGCGGGGGAAGGCGTCCCGGTCGGGACGGAAGTCCTCCCAGGCGCCCACGTTGACGTAGCAGATCACCTTGCGGCCGGCCCGGTGCAGCCGGGCCACGTCGTCGGCACCGTTCTCGAAGCCGTCGATGTCGTAGACCGGGACGTCGGCGGACGGGTCCACCCGCCCGTCGAGCTGCCACTGCCAGGCCAGGCCCGGCCGGGGCTGCCACACCCCGGTCGCCGAGGGGCCCGGCGGCGGAGGGCCGTCCGCACCGGAACACCCGGCCACCACCGCCACGGCCAGCGCGGTCAGCAGCGCGGCGCAGGCCCGTACCCCGTGCCGCTCAGGCAGCAGCGCGGCGCACGCCCGGACCCAGTGCCTCACGGCTCCACCCCGGTCAGTACGGGTGTCAGCCGCGCCCACGGGTTCGGCGGCCCGCCCGTGACCGGCCCCGACACCGCGGCCCCGCGTTCCCGCGCGGTGCGCACGGCGAGCGGGGACAGCGCCTCCGGGACCCCGTACACCAGGTGGCAGAACCGCTCCGGCCGGTACCGCAGCGTCCAGTCCGGCCGGCTGAACGCGGACACGTAGACGGACCAGGGGCCCTCGAAGGTGACGACCAGATCGGCGATGCGGGCGTAACCCGGTGCGGGGTGAACCCCCGGATTGAGGACGACGGGAGCCGAGCCCCGCCGGCGCAACGCGCGCACCAGGGCGCGGTACGCGGGGAGTTCGGTCGCCGCCGAACTCACCCGGTCCAGAAAGCATCCGTCGGCCCCGTACCACTCGCGGTGCCGCAGGGCGTCCTCGGCGACCTCGGCCGCCGCCCGCGTACCGTAGTCCGTGTCGACGTAGCCGAGCAGCCGGGCGCCCGCCGTACGCAGCGCGCCGGCCACCGCGGCGAAGGCGGGATCGGGCGCGTCGCCGGGCCCGTTCGCGGGGTTGAGGACGACGCCGTAGGTGCGGTCGGCCGCCGTGATGAGCCGGTGCCAGGCGCCCGGGTCCTCGGCCGGGTGGACGTACAGCGGGATCAGCAGGCTCACGACGGACGGTCGCCTTCCGTGGCACGGGACGGTGGCCGGGCGCCGGCCGACCACAGCGCGGCCAGCGACTCGTCCAGCGAGTACGACGGCCACCAGTCGAGGGCGGCCCGTGCGGCGGTGATGTCGGAGCACTGCCAGGAGACCGGTTCCGAGCGTGCGGAACCGGCGCCCTGCTCCTCGATCCGGCCGCGGAAGCCGGCGATGTCCGCGAGCGTGCGCACGAGCCGCCGCACCGGCACGGCCTCGCCGCCGCCGATGTTGAGCACGGGCGGCAGCGGGCCGGGCGCGGTGACGGCGCGCTCGGCCGCCCGCGCGACGTCGCGTACGTCGACGAAGTCCCGGAACGCCGACAGGTCGCCCAGCGGCACCACCGCCTCCGGGTCCTGGCCGGCCGCACGGAGCAGTCCGGTGACCCGGCCCGGCAGGCCGGTGGAGGGCGCGCCGGGGCCCACCGGGTTGCCGACCCGCAGGACCACCGAGTCCAGGTCCGAGGTGGCGACGGTGATGGTGCCGGCCAGCTTGGTGGCGCCGTACGCGGTGAGGGGCCGGGTGGGCGCCGACTCCGCGACGGCGACCCGTCCGGCGCTCGGCCCGTACTCGGCGGCGGAACCCAGGTGCACCAGGCGGGCCGCGGGACGCGTCCGGCGCAGTGCCGCGCACAGCACGGCGGGGCCGCGGGCGTTGAGCTCGGCGAGCGCCACGGGGTCGCCGCCCGTCGCGCCCGCGCAGTTGACGACGGTGTCGACGTCCGCCTCGGCCAGCGCCCGCGCGAGCCCTTCGGCCGAGTCGGTGGCCAGGTCGACGGGCACGTCGGCGGCGGGGGAGCGGCCGCCGCCGAGGACCCGCGCGCTGGGCAGGGCGCGCAGTCGCTCGGCGACGTGGCCGCCCAGATAGCCGGTGAAACCCAGGACGAGAATGCGCATGCGGTGCTCAGGCTCCCTTGAGCAGCAGGGCCTTGCGGCTGGTGAACTCCGCGTTGGCCCGGTCGTAGTCGTCGGGGCGGCCGATGTCGAGCCAGTAGCCGTCGAAGTCGTAGGCATGCGGCGGGTTGCCGTCCTTGAGCAGGTCCAGCACCAACTCGTCGAAGCCCAGCGGCAGTCCGGCGGTGTAGCCGTCGAGGGTCGACCGGGTCAGGCCGTACACGCCCATGGAGACGCGGTAGTCCATGCTCGGCTTCTCGGTGAAGGCGACGACCCGGCTCGCGTCGGTGGTCAGCACGCCGAAGTCGATGTGCACCTTCCTCGCGTACGTGGCGATGGTCAGCGGCGCGTCCGAGGAACGGTGCCGGCGCAGGACATCGGCGTAGTCGAGGTCCGTGAGGATGTCGCCGTTCATCACCAGGAAGTGCTCCGGCAGCCGCTCGCGCATGGTGAGCAGCGGACCCATCGTCCCGAGCGGGCTCTCCTCGGTGGAGTAGTCGACGGTCAGGCCCCACTGCGAGCCGTCGCCGACGTAGGCGCGGATGATCTCGCCGAGGTGGCCTATGGCGATGGTGCAGCCGGTGAATCCGGCGCCGGCGAGCTGGCGCAGGACTATCTCCAGGATGGCGTGCTGGTCGCCGATGGGCACGAGCGGCTTGGGCAGCGCGGTGGTGTAGGGGCGCAGCCGGACGCCCTTGCCGCCGGCCAGGATCACTGCGTGCATGAGGTTCCCCCTCGGGTCACGTGCCGGTCGTAGTCGGATGGCGCGGTCAGATGTTGTAGATGCCGGTCTTGTAGCGGGCGAGGTTGGCCGGGTCGCGGAAGAACTCCACGGTGTGCGCGAGGCCCTGCACCAGGTCGTGCGCCGGGGACCAGCCGGTCGCCGCCCGCAGCCGGGTCGCGTCCGCCACCAGCCGCATCACCTCGGAGTTGGCGGGCCGCAGTCGCCGCTCGTCCTCGCGCACGTCGAGCGCGGTGTCCATCACCTTGCCGATGAGCGCCACCAGGTCGCCGACGGAGATCTCGCCGCCGGTACCGGCGTTGAAGGTGCGGCCCACCACCTGCTCGGCGGGCGCCGTGCCGACCGCGAGGAACGCCTGCGCGGTGTCCTTGACGAAGGTGAAGTCCCGGGTGGGGCGCAGGTCGCCGAGGGTGATGGTCCGCTCGCCGGCCGCCACCTGGCCGATGACGGTCGGGATCACCGCCCGCATGGACTGCCGGGGCCCGTAGGTGTTGAACGGCCGCAGCGTCACCACCGGTGTGTCGAAACTGGCGTGGTAGCTGTCCGCCAGCCGGTCCCCGCCCGCCTTGGACGCGGCGTACGGCGACTGGGTGTTGATCGGGTGGTCCTCGGTGATCGGCACGGTCCGCGCGGTGCCGTAGGTCTCGCTGGTGGAGGTGTGCACCAGCCGGGGCGTGCCCTGGGCGCGCACCGCCTCCAGCACGTTCAGGGTGCCGGTGACGTTGGTGTCCACGTAGCTGTGCGGTGCCTGGTAGGAGTACGGGATCGCGATGAGGGCGGCCAGGTGGTAGACGCAGTCGGCGCCCTCGACCAGACCGCGGACCGAGCCGGGGTCGCGTACGTCGCCGAGGACGATCTCGACCTGGTCGAGGACGTCGGGGGAGAGGGTCTCCAGCCAGCCGTAGGAGGAGAAGGAGTTGTACTGCGCCATGGCCCTCACCCGGTGCCCGGAGGCCACGAGCGCCTCGGTGAGGTGGGAGCCGATGAAGCCCTCGGCTCCGGTGACGGCGGCGAGCGGTGTGGCGGTCACGCGGGGTCCTTCCGGTCGGTGGGTCGGTGGGTCGGTCGGTGGGTCGGTGGGTGGCGAGGCGCGGTACGTCGCTCGCGCGGGTTCGGTGGGTGGCGAGGGGAGTCGGGGCGCCCGCGCGGGTGCGGTGGTGGTACGGCGGTTCCGCCGAGGCCTCACGCATGGGCCGCCGGCCGGCCCAGCAGCCGCAGCACGCACCCGGCGAGACAGAGCGCGGCGACTGCGCAGCACAGGGCCAGGGCCGTCGCCGGGCCCGGCGGGAGCCCGGCCAGGACGACCGTGCCGGCGCCGGCGGCCGCCGCCAGACACAGGAGGGCCGGCGTCCAGGCCACGCCGAAGGCCTGGAGCAGCAGGGAGGTCCACAGCACCGCCGCGAGCAGGAGCAGCGTGACGGGATCGGCGTCCACCAGCAGAGCGGCGGGCAGCAGCGGACCGAGGTAGGCCAGCAGGCAGCCGGCGAGGACGGCGGCGGACCGCACCCGGAAGCCGGCCGGGGTGGCCGTGGCCCGCAGCGCCGCCACCGACAGGCCCCGGTACCGGTACAGCAGCCACTCCGCCGGCCCCATGCTCAGCGTCAGCACCACCACCGCCCACGGATGGTGACGCCCCGCCAGGAACACCAGCGACCCGGCGGCCAGCCCGAACAGGCCGTACGGCAGCGAATCCAGCGGGTGCGGACGGGCGGGGTCCGCGGCCGGCGCGGTCGCGAGGGCGCCGCGCAGCGCCCACCCCGCCGCGGCCACCGCGCCGAGGAGCGACAGCAGGGGCAGCCCCGCCCGCAGGACGTCACCGGGCTCCCACCACGGCAGCGCCGACGCGCCGGCGATCACCGGTGCGAGCGCGGCCAGCAGGAGCCGTTCCCGGCCCAGCACCAGCAGTACACCGGCCGCCGCGAGATACCCCGACTGGACCGCCACCGCCAGGGCCGACGCCCCGGACCCGGCGAGGGCCAGCCCGGCCGCGGTCGCCGCGACGGCACCCACGGGCGCTCCCTTCGCGAGGGTGCGGCCGGCCTCCCGCCGCCCCGTCGCCAGGCGTGCGTATGTCCGGTGGCCGAGCGCCTGGTTCCACGCCCAGGAGAGGAGGCCGGCCACCACCAGTGCTCGCACCGTCCCCTCCGCGGGCAGCAGGCGACCCGCGAGCGCGTAGGCCAGGCCCGGCAGCGCGAACAGCGCCCCCCGCAGTGCGGACCGCACGTGGTCGGGCCGCCAGGGGTCGGCGGGGCGCGGGGGGTCCGGGAAGGTGCGCGGCACACGCTCGTACAGGGCCGTGGCGAGCGAGAACAGGTCGCGGTGCCCGTACCGGTCCGCGATCACCTCCCCGGTCAGTCCCTCGGACTCCAGCAGCGCGGCCACCTCGTAGGGGTGGACGGCGGGCGCGACGCGGTCGGCGAGCTCGGCGGCCAGCCGGTCGACCGCGTCGCGCCGGACGTCGTGGCCGGGACGGACGAGCGCGAGCGTGTGCCGGTCGGAGCCGCGCGGGGCGGGGACGCGTTCGTCGGCGAGCCGGAGGGCGAGCGTGTCCTGTTCCGGGCCGCCCGGTTCGAAGGCCATGGGACCGCTCATCCGGTCGCACTCCTCACCGGTGTCCCGGCCGCCGCCGCGAGCGGTCCGTCGGCGATCGCCGTGCGCGGGGCGGTGCCGCCGAACGCCGACAGTTCCAGGTAGATGGACCGGAAGGTGTCGATGGTCCGGCGGAGGGTGAACTGCTCGATCACCCTGAGCCGGGCCGCCTCGCCCATCGCCCGGCGGCGCCCGGCGTCGCGCAACAGCTCCAGCGCCGCGGCGGCCATGGCGGCCGGATCGCGCGGCGGCACCACGAGCCCGGTGTCGCCGACCGCCTCACGGACGCCGCCCACGTCCGTGGAGACGGTCGCCCGCCCGCACGACATGGCCTCGATCAGCGTGAACGGGAATCCCTCGCTGATGCTGGACAGCATCACGACGTTCCCGGCGGCGTACGCGTCCTTGATGTCCTCGACCCGGCCCTCGAAGGCGACCGCGTCCCCGTGCCCGAGTTCCGCCGCCAGCGCCTCACAGCGCTCCCGGTAGGCCTCGCCGCCGCGCGGCGTGCCGCCGAACAACCGCAGCCGGGCATCGGGCAGTTCGGCCCGCACCAGGGCGAAGGCGCGGATCAGGGTCTCCAGGTCCTTGATCGGGTCGACCCGTCCGGCCCAGCTGAGGACCGGCTGCGCCGGCTCGGGGCCGGCGGGCGGGAACGCGGCCGGGTCGACACCGTTGTAGACCGTGCGTATGGACTCCGGTGCGGCGCCGCCCCGCTCCTCCCACAGGCGGTTGTAGCGGTTGCCCGGGGTGATCAGGGCCGCCCGGCGGTAGGTCTCCTCGGCCAGGAGCCGGAAGAAGCCGAGCAGCAGCGCCTTGACGGGCCAGCGGTAGGGGCCGGTGCGGTAGCCGAGGTAGCGCTCGCGCAGGTAGACGCCGTGCTCGGTCAGCAGCAAGGGCACCCCGTGCCGCTCCAGTGCGGCCAGGCCGGGCAGGACGGCGAGGCCGCCGCTGACCGCGTGCGCCACGCCCTGTTCGGGGTACGGCGCGGCCAGCGGTCGCAGGGCGTGCTCCAGGAGCGCGGTCGCGGTCACCGCGTCGTGCAGGGTGGGCCGGGCCTCGCGCACGGGCAGCCCCGGCCGGTTCCATACCGAGGTGAGGACGGCGATCGCCCGGTCCCCGCGCAGGAACGGACCGAGCCCGCCGTCCGCGGCGGCCCGCGCCAGCCGGTACAGCGCGGGGCCGAAGCCGTCCTCCGCGTGCGGATCGAGCAGCGCGGTCACGAATCGCTCGTAGTCGGCGGCGAGCCGGTTGCGCCGCCGCCCGCGGGGCGCGGCTCCCTGCGGCGCGGGCCCCCACATGGGGACGGAGACGACCCGGCCGACGTGCGCGGGGACGTCCCAGACCAGTGGTTCGCGGCCGGTGCCGGTGACGGCGATGACGTCGAAGTCGAGGTCGGGCATGCCGGTGACGAGCTGGTCGCACCAGACGCTCACGCCGCCGTGACTGTGCGGGTAGGTGCCTTCGGTGAGCAGGGTGACGCGCGACGCGCCGGAGCGTCGGGCGCCGTGGGGAACGTGCATGGATGTGCTCCACGGCCGAGGTGGGTGTGCGGGCCTTGGGTGGGTGCGCTGGCCTTGAGGGGGGGTGCGGCGCTCAGCGTTCCGCGCCGTACGGCACCGGTTCGCTCACGCCGGCCGGTACCCGGGTGCGGGGTGCGGTGGTCGCGACGGGTTCCGTGCCGGTCGTGGGCCCGGCCGGTGCGCCGGGAACGGCGGCCGAGGACGGCAGGGTGAGGGCGAGTGTCCCGCCGGGTGCGGGCGTCCAGCCGGAGAGCGTGCCGGCGTAGGCGTCGCCGAAGTCCGTGTCGCCCTGGCGGGTGCCGACGGGCATCGTCGCCGTCACGGCCACGCCGTCCGGCGCCCGCACGGTCACGGTGTCACCGACGCGGTACGCGGTGACGCGGCCGGCGTCGACCGCGCCCCGCCAGGCGGCGCGGCGCTGCATCTCGGCGCCGATGTCCGCCATGCGGAGGTTCACCACGGGGGCACTGTCGGCGAACAGGCCGTCGTAGCTATCCAGTACGCCGTCGAGAACGGGGTAGGCGATGCGGTCCTCGGCGAGGTTGGACTGGTGGATGAAGTGCGGTCTGGGGTCGTTGGACAGGACGTGTCCGAGCGCGATGCGCGTCTCCAGCGGCACGATGTGCTCGGCGTAGCCCGTGGCCGGGTCCAGCGGTTCGGCCAGGCAGGTGGACGTGGCGGGATTGTCCTCGCAGATCCCGCTGCCGCCCTGGGCGCGGCCGGTGTAGATCCAGTTGTACTCGTCGACCTGCTCGGCCGCCCGGCCCGCGTTGTAGAAGACGTTCATCGGGTAGCGGGAGACCGTCGTGGCGCTGCCGACCTGCCGCTGTACGGGGTCGCGGGAGTTGTCCGAGGCGAGCCAGGCGATGCCGGTGTCCGTGAGGGCGGGGCCCAGGTTGGGGTTGTCCTCGGGCTGCTGCGGGGCGACCTTCAGACCGGAGTGCTCGCCGGTCACCAACTCGTCGTTCTCCAGCGGCAGTCCGGCGTTCTCGCCCCAGACCCGGTTGGTGGCGATCTCGTCGACGATCTCGTTCCGGCTCATCCACTGGGTGCTGCCGTCGGGGTCGGTCGCGCACTTCCACGGGACGACGTCCGTGTCCTGCCGGCAGCCCAGGAAGGCGTGCGTGTAGGTGTGGTTGATCCAGCGGAACCGGCTCCGGTCGGCGATGAACTCGTCGGCGAGGGGGTCCGCGCCGCCGTTGTCCTGGCGGTGGTCGACGCTCCCGGAGCCGTTGTAGGCCAGGTCGAGGGTGAAGTCCCGGCTCTCCTGCCAGGCGACCGCGTGGTCGACGTCGGCCGGGACCATGCGGATGGGGTCGGGCGTGCCCTCGCCCGGCGGGCAGTCCACGTCTCCCGGCGTGCAGTTCAGCTCGGTGTCCCAGCGGTCGTCGGCCGCGAAGACGTCGTCGACGTGCACGGCGAAGTAGTTGCGGTCGGCGCCGAGGTGGACCCCGCCGGTCATCCACTCCACGATGCCCCGGGCGAGCAGCCGGAACTGCTGCTGGTGCCGGTTGTAGACGAAGGTGACGACGAGTTCGCGCCGCCCGTCGTGCCGGTACTCGCCCACCAGGGAGCCCTTCGTCGCCCGGCCGGGGATCGCCGCCTGGACGTAGGGCACGAAGTCGGCACCCGGCGCGGGTGTCGAGAGGTAGGCGTAGGACTCGTCCACGGTGGGGGAGTTGTCCTCGAACGGAACGGCTCCGTCCAGGTAGCCGAAGGGGCCGGTCAGCCCCGCCTGAGTCACCTCGGCCCGGACGCCGTCGACGCCCCCGGCGTACCCGGTGCCGACGGCGGGCTGGAGCCCGACCTCGGGGCGTGCGTAGGTGTAGGCGTCGACCTGCGGGATCGCGTACGTCCGCTCGTAGTCGGCGAGCGCGGTCATCTCGGCGGAGCCCGCCGGGAAGGGGTTGTCGTTGGGCAGGACGACGGCCTGGTACCTGGCGCGCGGTCGACCGTCCACGGCGTCCGCGAGGAACCCGGCGTCGATCACGGGCCGGTCGGCGTCCCGCAGGTCGACCTCGGTGTACGGCGTGCCCGCGGTCTCCAGCTCGGCGGCGATTGCGTCGGTGGCCGGCCCGCCGTCGCTCACGACCAGCACCCGCAGGTCGACGCGCGGGGCCGGGGCGTCGGCGTGGACCGGCCCGGCCGGTAGACCGAGTGACGCGATCAGCGCGCCCGCCGCGAGCGCCGTGGTGCGTATGGTCCGCTTCATGCGGTGAGATTCCCTCCCCCGGGCAGGGGTGAACAGGCTCCTGCGGGAGCCCGCCCCACCCCGTGACCACGCCGCCGCCCCCCTGAGACGCCGGTCGTCGACGTTTCCGTCGGATCACATAGTGATGCGTGTGTGGAGTTTTTGTGTGCCTGCTGCGGAACTTGACGGAAAAGAGCATGTGTCCATTTGCCGGGAACAGGCAGGGTCGCGGGCGTCCGGTGAACGCCGGGCGCGGCGAGGCGGATCGTGCCGTCGGGCCCGTGTGCTGCCGGGTGCCCGAAAGCGGTGGCGGCGGAACGACGGCCTCCGTGGGGTGTGGCCGTCAGTGGTCTCGGCCAGTGTGTCGGCCGGGGGCGGAGCGAGATCAAGTCAATGTGGACGCGGTCGCGCCGACGGCGGCCGGACTGCCCGGGCCGGCCGCCGTCGGTGGTCAGGGTGCGGTCAGGCGTGGGGTCAGGCGCACAGGACGCGGGTCTCGGGCGTGTAGACCGGGCCGCCGTTGATACTCGTGCTGTCGCTGAACTCGGCGTAGAAGTACGAGTAGAAGCCGATGTTGCCGTTGCAGCCGGAGTCCGCGGCGACCTGGAGGGTCAGGGTGACGGTACGGCTCTGGCCGGGCGGAACGGTGGCGCCGTAGTTTGTGCCGAGGTCGGCGGGTCCGGTGCCGGAGCACGGGACCGCGCCGGTCTCCGAGGCCAGGCTGCATCCGGTGAACGCGTACTTGAGGTCGGGTCGCTGGGTGGTCAGCCAGGTCGGGTCGATCGTCTGGTACACGAACCAGATGTCGTACGTCTTGTTGTTCTTGACGGTCATCGACAGGTTCACCGTGCCGCCCGGCTGGGTGGTCGCCGCGTCGGTGGTGAACGTCAGCTCGGCCGGGGCGGGGTCGGCCGCGCTCGCGGAGGGCGCCAGACCGAACAGGGTGAGGGCGAGGGCGATGATCGTGGCGAGACCGAAGCGTCTCGTTCGTGTGGATCGCATGGCCCGGGAGACTAGGCACGGCCCCGGCGCACCGTCTGCACCGTACGGATCGCGGAGAACGCGGGTCGGCCGGAAGTGTGCGTGCGGTGAAGGGCGTGTGACGACGCCTTCACGACGTGTGGCGGTCGGTGTTCGCCCATGACAGGACACGGGCCCGGCCCGTGCCGTCCCGCACCGGACCGCCGGTCGGACGTCCCGGCGGCAATGGCGGATTCCCGGTGTCCGTCGGCCGCCCCGGCTACCCCTCAGCGCGCCGGTCCGACGAAGGCGCCCGCCCGTGCCGCGGCGGCCGCGGCGTCGGCGGCACGGTCCGCGGCCGCCTCGTCGAGCGGCTCGGCGGTGGTGAGCAGGCGGTAGTACAGGGGGGCGGAGACGGCGCGGATCACCTCGCGGGTGTCGGTGCCCTCGGGCAGTTCGCCCCGCTCGACGGCCTGCCGGGCGCAGGGCTCCCACTCCGAGACCCGGATCTCGTAGAACCGGTGGAGGGCGGCAGCCGCCTGGGTGTCGCAGGTCGCGGCGGCGATCACCGACTTGAAGAGCGCGCCCTGGCGCGGGTCGGCCAGGGTGCGCTGCACGAGACGGGCGTTCGCGCGCAGGTCGCCGAGGAGGGTGCCGGTCTCCGTGCGGGGGAGTGACTGCTCCGCCATGTCGGCGAGCAGGTCGGCGACGAGGCCGACCGGGGTCCCCCAGCGGCGGTAGACCGTGGTCCTGCCGACCTCCGCGCGCAGGGCCACGTCGGCCAGGTCGAGGCCGGCCAGCCCGTGCTCGGCCAGCGCGTCGCCCGCGGCCCGCAGGACGGCGGAGCGCACGCGCGCGGTCCGCCCTCCGGGGCGGACGGTGCCCGGGCTCACGGCTTCAGGCGTCATAACGGTACTCCGGTTCCATTAGTTGCTCGTCCCTGTTAGTCTCTCAGTATCTTAACGGGACGATCAGCCCGTTAAGGATCGCCGCCCGCCACGTGACGCACACCGTCGCCACGTCGGAGACGGCCTGACGAAGGGGAACGGTCATGGAATTCAGGAGACTGGGGGCCTCCGGGCTCATGGTCCCGGCGCTGAGCTTCGGCGCGGGCACGTTCGGCGGCCGGGGTGAGCTCTTCGGAGCCTGGGGCACCACGGACGCCGCGGAGGCCCGCCGGCTGGTGGACATCTGCCTGGAGGCGGGGGTGACCATGTTCGACACCGCCGACGTCTACTCCGGCGGAGCGTCCGAGGAGGTGCTCGGCGCCGCGATCCGGGGCCGGCGCGACCAAGTGATCATCTCCACCAAGGCGGGACTGCCCACGGGCGACGGACCCGCCGACGCGGGCACCTCACGCGCACGCCTGATCACCGCTGTCGACGGGGCCCTGCGCCGCCTCGGCACGGACCACATCGACCTCTTCCAACTGCACGCCTTCGACGCGGGGACACCGGTCGAGGAAGTGCTCGCCACCCTCGACGACCTCGTGCGGGCCGGCAAGCTCCGCTACACCGGGGTCTCCAACTTCAGCGGCTGGCAGCTGATGAAGTCACTGGCCGACGCCGACACCCACGGACACCAGCGCTACGCGGCACATCAGGTCTACTACTCCCTCGTCGGCCGGGACTACGAGTGGGAGCTGATGCCGCTCGGTCTCGACCAGGGCGTCGGTGCCGTGGTCTGGAGCCCGCTCGGCTGGGGCCGGCTCACCGGCCGTATCCGCCGCGGCACCCCGCTCCCGGCCGGCAGCCGGCTGCACGCCACCGCCGACTACGGGCCGCCCGTGCCGGACGAACTCCTGTACCAGGTGGTCGACGCCCTGGACGCCGTCGCCGAGGAGACCGGCCGCACCGTGCCGCAGATCGCGATCAACTGGCTGCTGCGCCGCCCGACCGTCTCCTCGGTCATCATCGGCGCCCGCAACGAGGAGCAGTTGCGGCAGAATCTCGGCGCCGTCGGCTGGAGCCTGACCGAGGAGCAGGTGGCCAGGCTCGACGCGGCGAGCGCCACGACGGCCCCCTACCCGTACTTCCCGTACGAACGACAGGAGGGCTTCGCCCGTCTCAACCCCCACCCACTGCGCCACGTGGCCCCATCAAGGGCCTGACCCGTGGCTCTCCGGCGGTGCGGGCCCCCATTGTCAGTGCCGTGCACAACAATGCGGGCAAGCGAGATCAACACCGGCCGGAGCGGGTAGGCGGTCTCGAGTCCCCTGTCCCGGAAAGGCCGCAGCCGATGCCGCTTACCGCCGTTCACGCGCAGACCGCCGACCCACGGGCGACCCGTCGCCGCGGGCCCCGCCAGTGCGGCCCGCTCAGCGCCGCCGAGGCCGACGTCCTGCGCATCGTCGCCGACGCGCGTACCCCCGTGTTCGTGACCGTGCGCGAGGGCGGGCGGCGCAGATACAGCTACTGGCGGCCACTGGACTCGGCCACCGGCCGGGGCGGCTGCTACGCGGCGCTGCCCACGGCCGAGTGCGACAGGCTGTACGCCGCCGGCCGGATCGCCCTGGGCGAGCCGCTGACCGATCCGGCCCGGACCACCCACCGCGTCACCGCCGTCCGGGCCGGGACGGCGGCGCCCGCACCCGCACCCGCGACCGCACGCGAGGCGCGGGTCAGGGCGCGGGCGGCCTGAGCGGACGGACGGTACCGGAGGAGCCGACCGCCTCGACGCCGACCGGAGCGCCACCGGCGCCGGGGCGGGAGAGCGCCGCCGTCCGGCCCGGCTCCCGGTGGCGCGGTCGGCCCGTGCCGCGCTGCGATCACTGCGGTAGAGCGGACCGGAGCGCGGGATCCGACACGGTCCGCCACACCGACGGCAGCTCCTCCTCGCGCGCGCGGGCCCCCGCCCGTTCCTGGCCGAGCAGGACTCCCCAGGTGAACGAGGTCTCTCCCGCGGCGTGCGCGGTCACGGCCAGTTCCCGCAGCGTCTCCTGGGCCACGACGGAGTCCTGGTGGTCGCCCAGTAGTTGCTGCACCGCCTTGGCGCGCTTGCCGAGGCGCTTGACGGGCTTGCCGAGCACCGGACGCGCGACCTCCGCGGCGTAGCGCACCTTCTTCGCCTCCTTGCGCGCCTGGTGCAGCGCCGCGTCCCGGGACGGCCCCGGCGGCAGTCCCAGCGCGTGTTCCACGTGTCCGGCCAGGCGGTCGTACTCCTTCAGCACCGCCCCGGCCATCGTCCGGGCGGGCTTGCCCGCGGCCCCGGCGCGCAGGGGCGGCTGTCGGAGCAGGCCGTCCAGTGCGTCCAGGAGACGCAGATAGCGGTCCGAGGCCAGGGCCTCGCGGACGTGCGCCCTGCTCTCCTCGCTCCGCGACACGTCCCACACCCGCAGCCGGGCGGCGGCCGGACCGAGCACCAGGGCGCCGGGCAGCCCGGCGAGCTCGGCGCCCAGACGCTCGCGCAGCACCTCCTGATCCCGCGCCACCCCCAGCTCACCGGCCAGCCACTTCAGTTCCGCGCGCACCGGGTCGGTGACCCGCCGGTCCAGCACCGAGCGGTAGGAGCGCAGGCAACTGCGCAGACGACGACAGGTGACACGCATCCGGTGCACCCCGTCGGGCAGGTCACGCCGGGCCGCCGGATCCAGGGCCACCAGCGTGGCGACCTGCTGCTCCAGGTACGCGAGCACGTACCGGCCGGGGGAACCGGGAGCCGTCGAGGCGGCATGCGCGTACTTCGGTGCGCCCTCCGCCGCGGCCCCGGTGTCCCGCAGCGCCCGGACGAACTTCGAGGGACTGTCCGCCCGGGTGATCCCCTTCTTGCGGAACCTCTTCTCCACGGTGTCGAGCAGTTCGGCCCGCACCCCGTCGGCCAGTTCGACCTCCACTTCCCGCCACTCGGCACGGCCGCCGCCGGGCAGCAGTGAGTCGGCGCGCACCTCGTCGAAGCTCAGCTCCGCCAGCACCGCGCCCTCGGCGTCCCGCAGGTGGCGCACCGTACGGGTCGACCGGATCCGCACCACCGGACGCAGCCGCGCACCCCGGGTGCGGGACAGGAGCAGCTCGCGCAGCGCCTCCGGCACGTCGTCGGACAAGGGTGACCGCATCTCCTCCCGGGTGTCCCCGGTGAGCGGCAGCTTCAGGTGCCAGCCGGCGTCCGGCCCGCCCGTGCGGCGGCGCAACGTCGCCGAGGAACCGGCCAGCCGCAGGTCGGCGGTGTCGTGGTACACCGCGTCCAGCTCCTCGACCCCGGCCGCGGTGACCGAGGCCACGGGCCCGGCACCGCTGAGGTCCGGCAGTCCGTCGACGCCGGGGCAGGAGGGCTCGTACTTTCGCTCTGTCTCGCGCTTCGACTGGGTCATGCTGTCACCCTGGACGGTATCCGCCGGATCAAACGCGCGCGGCGGTGCCCGGTGCGGCGAAACCTGCCCTAACCGCCGGGGGCCAGCCAGGGGCGCGGATCGGTGTAGTAGCCGTCGAGGACGACTTCGAAGTGCAGGTGGGGACCGGTGGACAGGCCGGTCGAGCCCACCCGGCCGATCGTCGTCCCCGCCTCCACGGTCCGGCCCACGACGGTTTCCAGGGACGACAGGTGACTGTAGGTCGTCTCCAGCCGTTTGCCCTGGATGCTCCCGTGGTCGATCACCACGCGGTTGCCGTACGCGGCGGTCGAGGCGGCGAACACCACGTGGCCCGCCCGGGCGGCGCCGACCGGTGCCCCCTGGGGCGCGGCGAAGTCCACGCCGGTGTGCAGTTTGGTCACGCCCGTCAGCGGGTGCTCCCTCGAACCGAAGGGCGAGGTGATGGTCAGCGGGCTCACCGGGGCGGCGAGGAGCGCGCCGGCGGCGCCGCCCGCACCGCCGGCGGCGTCGGCCCGGTCGAGGGCCTCGTAGCGCGGGACCAGTGCCTCCACCTCGGCGAGGTAGGTCTCGGCCGTCGGCGGGACGCGCCCCGCCTTCGTCACGGCCTCCGGGCCCTCCGCGTACGCGGCGAGGGTCAGGTCGACGAGGTCGCCGTTGACCCTGCCCTCGGTGCGCAGCTCGGTCACCTTCTCGGCCAGGGAGCAGTCCTGTCGGCCGAGCGCCATGATGGCGTCCGCCGGGTCGCGGGGCGAGGAGTGTCCGTTGCCGTCGTCGTCCCGGCCCCAGGTCCGCCACTCGCTGTCGGTGAAGGCGGCGATTCCCTTCTGGCCGGAGAGCTCGTCGGTGTCGTCGCTCCAGCCGGAGAGCTGGTCGATCTGCGCGGCGAGCACGGACGGTTCCAGAACCGTGCAGGCCGAGGCCGCCTTGCGCAGCCAGGGCACGTAGGACGGGTCGATGTCGAGCGCCGCCGCCTTCTCCGGCTCCGCGTCCTCGGGCCACGGCGTCGGCAGGCCGCCCGTCAGCGCCAGGAACGTGGCCACGCCGGTGACGGTCACCAGACCCGGCAGGAGCAGCAACGTGAAGGGCCCGGGGCCGCGGCGTCGGCGTTTCCCCGCCGGTTCCTGCTGCTCGGGCCGCCCTTCCGGGCGTTCGCCGTCCGTCTCCCCGGCGGCCTGCGCCACGCTCGGCCGTTCGTCGTTCACCCGGCCGCCCGCCGGGACGTGATGCTCACGGACGGAACTCAACACCCCCGCTCCCGCGGGTGTCAGGAGACGCCGAGGCAGGAGGCGATGCCCGAACGGGCAGAGCCGGCGGCACCCGACGGCCCGCCCCGCCCGCACGAAGATCCCGTCCCGACCGTTGACCCCGGCCGAGACGCGAACTACGTTGCCGGACTAGAAGAAAGTTAATGAACAAGTAGTTCAGTAACTCCCTGGAGCCGCTGTGGTCGTTCGCCCCCTCCCGTCCCGACATCCCCGGCTCCCGGAGACGCCGGAGCCACCCGCCTACGACCGCCGGCGCGCCTGGCTGGTCCTCGTGATGGTCGTCGCCTTCATGATGATCAACTACGCGGACAAGTCCGTGCTGGGCCTCGCCGCGGTGCCGCTCATGGACGAACTCGGCATCGACAAGAGCACCTACGGGCTGATCTCCAGCTCCTTCTACGTGCTGTTCAGCGTCTCCGGCCTGGTCGTCGGGCTCCTGTCGGCCCGGTGGTCGACGCGCACCATGCTCCTGGTGATGGCGGCCCTGTGGGCCGTGGCCCAACTGCCCGCCCTGGCGGCGTCCGTCCCCGCGCTCATCGCCGGGCGGCTGCTGCTGGGGGCGGCGGAGGGACCCGCCGCCTCGATGTCCATGCACACCCTCTACGCCTGGTTCCCGCCGGGCCGGCGCGGAATGCCCTCGGCCCTCCAGATCGGCGGGGCGGCCCTGGGGACAGCCGTCGCGGCCCCGGTGCTGACCTGGTTCATCGTGAACCTGGGCTGGCGTTCGGCCTTCGTCGCGCTGGCGATCACCAGTGCCGCGTGGTGCGTGGTCTGGTACGCCGTCGGCAAGGACGGCCCGTACGGCGGCGCGGCGGGTGGGGACGCACCCGCGGCCGAGGTCCGTGAGCCCAGTGGGTCAGGTGGGCGCGACGCCGCCCGTCCTGCGGGGAAGACGTCACCGGTTCCACTGCCGCGGCTGCTGCTCAGCGGCACCGTCGTGGGCGGCGTCCTCAGCGCCTTCGGGTCCCACTGGGCGCTCGCGGTCTCCAGCGCCTGGCTGCCTGTCTACCTGCAGACCCGGCTCGACATGGCGGCGACGAGCGCGTCGGTCGCCATCAGTGCCGTCTCCGTGCTCAGTCTGGTCCTGCTGCTGACCGTCCCGGCCCTCGTCGACCGGCGCAAGCGGAGCGGCCGGGCGGGCCGCGCCACCGACGGCCTCGCCCAGGGCGCCGCGGTCCTGGTGTCCGGCGCGGCGCTCGCCCTGCTGCCCTTCACCGAGCCGCGCCCGCTGCAACTGGTGCTGGTGGCCCTGGCGTTCGCCGCCCATTCGGTCGCCCTTCCCCTGCACTACGTGACCACGGCGGCGGTCGTGCCCGCGGCCCGGCGCGGCGCCGTCTTCGGCGTGGTCGCGGCGACCGGCACGCTGCCGGGCATGTTCGTGCCGTACCTCACCGGCCGGCTGGTGGACGGCGCGGCCTCCGAGGCCGCGGGCTACTCGATGGCCTTCCTGCTGTCCGCGGCCGTCATGGCCGTGTGCGGCGCGGTGGCGATGCTCGCGATCCGTCCGGAGCGTGACGCCCGCGCCCTCGGCGGCGAGGGCTGAGCGGGAGCGGCCGGGCCGGGGTCACTCGGGCCGGTCGAACCCGGTGGCCCAGTACCGGCCGTGCAGGGCGAAGTCGAGCAGCATGCGGACGACCTCCTCGGCGGGCATCGGCGGGGTCTCGTGCTCGACCCACCACTGGAGCACCGACACCTGTTCCCCGACCCACACCCGGGCCAGGAGATCGCCGTCGATCCGCGGCTTCACGTCGTTGCGCTCGGACCGGCCGCGGAACTCCTCGGCGGCGACGCGGGCACACGCCTCGGTGAACATCCGCAGCGGCTTGCCGTCCCCCTCGCCCCGCAGCACGATCCGGTACAGGTCGCGCTCCTGACGGGCGTGCCGCAGCATCTCCAGCACCGGCCGGCCGGTGAATCCGACCGCGGTCCCGGCCATCACCGGGCGCAGGCGTTCGTCGAGCTCGTCGAGCAGGTCGCGGGTGACCCGGGCGAACAGTTCGTCCTTGTCCCGGAAGTGGCTGTAGAACGTCGCCCGCGCCACGTCCGCGCGCTGGGTGATGTCCTCGACGCTCAGCGCCGTGAAGCCCCGCTCGAGGACGAGTTCCACCAGGGCGTCGCGCAGCGCCCTGCGCGTCTTGCGAATACGTCGGTCCTCGGCCATCCCCGTCGTCCGTCTCCCTGTCCGGTTCCGATCCCTGTCGGCCCGGCTGGTTCGCGCCGTCCGAGCGGCAGTCAGTCTACGTACTCTTGACAGGCGATGTGTTACCGAACAACCTGTCTGGAAACATTCATCTAGTTCACGTTCGCGTATGGGAGCCTGTCCTTGAACCTCGGCATCTACCTCACCCGCAGCGCCCGCCACTGGCCCGAGCACCCCGCACTGGTCTGCGGCGCCCGCACCTGGACCTACGCCCGCCTGGAGGAGCGCGCCAACCGGCTGGCCTCCGCGCTCGTCCGGCGCGGACTCGGCCCCGACGACGCCGTGGCCTCCCTCGCCTGGAACCGCGGCGAACTGGTGGAGGTCGAATTCGCGCTGTACAAGGCCGGGTTGATCCGGGTGCCGGTCAACGCCCGGCTCGGTCGCGCGGAGATCGAGCACATCCTGCGCGACGCCCCCGTACGCGTCCTGGTCTTCGACGAGGCGCACCGCGAGGACGCCCTGGCGGCCGTGGCGGCGGCCGGCACCGACTGCGTCCCGGTGGCCCTCGACGCGTCCGCGTCCGACGACGGGCCGCACGGCACGGCCGTCTCCTACGGCGGCCTGCTCGCCGAGGGCGGCACCGAGCCCGTGGCCGTGGAGACGGACGAGGACGCGCCCGCCGTCCTCAACTTCACCTCCGGCTCCACGGGTTCGCTCAAGGCGGCCGTGCAGACCGTCGGCAACCGGCTCGCCAACATGCGCAAGACCCTCATGAACGACGAGTCACGGCCCCGCCCGGACACCCGCTACCTGGCCTGCGGTCCCATCACGCACGCCACCGGCATGGTCCTGCTGGCCGGCGTCTTCGGCGGCTCCACCACCCATGTGCTGCCGAGCTGGAGCGCACAGGCGTTCCTGGACGCCGTGGAGCGCGAGCGCATCACCGCCACGTTCCTCGTACCCGCGATGCTCAACGCCGTACTCGCCCACCCCGGGGCCGCCGACCGCGACCTGTCCAGCCTCACCAGCGTCCGCGTCGGCGGGGCCCCCGTCTCACCGCGGCGACTGCGCGACGCCGTCGCCCTGTTCGGCCCCGTGGTCGCCCAGGGCTACGGCCTGGCCGAGACCACCAGCGTGGTGGCCGGCATGTCGGGCGCCGACATCGCCCGCGCCGTCACCGACGACCCCGAACTCCTCCAGTCCTGCGGCCGGGCAGCCTACGACACCGAGGTCCGGGTCGTCGACGAGCACGGCGACACGCTCCCGCCCCGCGAGGTCGGAGAGATCATCGTGCGCGGCCCCGACTGCGTCAGCCAGTACTGGCGGGCCCCCGAACTCTCCGCCCAGACCTTCCGCGACGGCTGGGTGCACACCGGCGACCTCGCCTGGATGCGCGAGGACGGTTACCTGTTCCTCGTCGACCGCAAGAAGGACATGATCATCTCGGGTGGCTTCAACATCTACAGCAACGAGGTCGAGACCGTCCTGTACGAGCACCCCGCCGTCCAGGAGGCCTGCGTGATCGGGGTCCCGGACGAGAAGTGGGGCGAGGCGGTCAAGGCCGTCGTCGTCCCCCGCCCCGGCACCCCGGTCACCGCCGACGAACTGGCCGACTTCTGCGCCCTGCGCCTGGACCGCTTCAAGAAGCCGCGCTCCGTCGACTTCGTCGGCGAACTCCCGCACAACCGCAACGGCAAGCTCGACCGCAAGGCCGTCCGCGAACCGTACTGGACGCACACCACCCGCCGCGTGCACTGAACCGGGCCGAGCCCCCGACACCGGCCCCCCGCGCACCCAGACCCGGGCACCCCACCGAGACCCCGGCGCCCCGCACCACGACCTCCCCGGAGACCCGCCCCATGACCTTCTCCTTCCGCCCCGACCCCGCCGACCCGCGCCTGGCCGACCTGGTCGAGCGCCTGCGCGGATACCTGGACGGCGAACTCGCCCAGTACGAACACGACAACGGCATCACCCACACCTCCCGCCTCACCCGCGCCGACCTCGAACCGGTGTGGAAACGCTGCCGCGAACTCGGCTTCTACGGCATCCACCTCCCCGAGGAGTACGGCGGCCAGGCCCTGACCTACTCGGAACTCGCCGTGCTGAAGGAGGAGATCGCCGCCTCCGGCCGAGTCCTCGGCCACAGCGTGCTCGGCGACATGGGCGGCCCGCTGCGCGCCGGCGACATCCTGCGCCACGCCACCCCCCGCCAGCTCGACACCTACCTGCTGCCGCTGGTGCGCGGCGAACGCGCGTGCTGCTTCTCCCTCACCGAGGCGGACGCCGGCTCCGACGTGCGCGCCATGCGCACCACCGCCGTCCGGGACGGCGACGGTTACCGGATCACCGGCCACAAGGTGTTCAGCTCGGCCGGTCCCTTCGCCGACTTCGCCATCGTCGTCGCGCGCATGGCCGGCACGGAGGAGGAGTCCTACTCCGCCTTCCTCGTCGACCTCGACAGCCCCGGATGCCGGGTCACCGACGGCGCCACCCCTATGTCCGGGGAACACATCGAGAGCGACATCGTCCTCGACGACTGCCGTGTCCCCGCCACCAACCTCCTCGGCGAGGAGGGCAAGGGCCTGCGCATCGCCCTGGGCCGCGTCACCGTCAACCGCCTCCTGCACTGTCCGTCGGCGATCGGCGCCGCCCGCCGCGCACTGCACCTCACCCGCGACCGCGCCCTCACCCGCACGGTGAACGGCAAGCCCCTGCTCGCCCTCCAGGCCATCCAGCACAAGCTCGCCGACATGGCCGCCGACCTCTACGCGGCCCGCTCGATGACCTACGCCGCGCTGGCCGCCCTCGACCGGGGCGAGGACGTGCGCACCGAAGCGTTCATGTGCAAGCTCTTCGTCGCCGAGTCGGCCTTCCGCCTGCTCGACGAGGCGGTGCAGATCCACGGCAAGGACGGACTGACCCAGGGCCACGAGATCGAGTACCTGTTCCGCAAGATGCGCATGTTCCGCGTCCTGACCGGCACGTCCGAGATCCAGCGCAACGGCATCGCCAAGGGCCTCGCCACCCTGACCTGACCACCCCGCACCCCGCCCTCACCCCCACCGAGGAAGCACACATGCCCGGCACCACCCCCGCCCACCTCCCCGACGACGACCAGGACTTCGCCGACGCCGACCGGGGTCTCATCGCCCGGCTCAGCCCCGGCGTGGTGTGCGACGCCGAAGGCCGCACCGTCTGGGACGCCGACGCCTACGCGTTCCTGGACGGCGACTGCCCGCCCACCGCGCACCCGTCCCTGTGGCGGCAGAGCCGCCTGACCGCCAGGCAGGGCCTGTACGAGGTGGTGCCGGGCGTGTACCAGGTGCGGGGCCTGGACCTGTCCAACGTCACCTTCGTCGAGGGCGACCGCGGCGTCCTCGTCATCGACCCCCTCATCAGCGCCGAGGTGGCCGCCGCCGCACTCGCCCTCTACCGGGAACACCGCGGCGACCGCCCCGTCACCGGCGTCCTCTACACCCACTCGCACGTCGACCACTTCGGCGGCGTCCACGGCGTCGCCGCCCCCGAGGACGCCGCCGCCGGACGGCTCCCGGTCATCGCTCCCGCCGGCTTCCTCGAACACGCCGCCGGCGAGAACGTCATCACCGGCCCCGCGATGGCACGCCGCTCCGTCTACATGTACGGCGCCGCCCTGCCCAAGGGACCCGCGGGACAGATCGGCTGCGGCCTCGGCCAGACCACGTCCCTGGGCAGCGTCGGCCTCATCGCGCCCAACCTCGACGTCCGCGCCACCGGCCAGACCGAGACCGTCGACGGCGTCCGGATGGTCTTCCAGCTCACCCCGGGCACCGAGGCCCCGGCGGAGATGAACATCCACTTCCCCGGCCTGCGGCTGCTGTGCGTGGCGGAGAACGCCTGCCACACCCTGCACAACGTCCTCACCCTGCGCGGCGCCCTGGTCCGAGACCCCAGCGCCTGGGCCCGCTACCTCACCGAGACCCTGCGCCTGTTCGCCGACACCACCGACGTGGTCTTCGCCTCCCACCACTGGCCCACCTGGGGCCAGGACCGCGCCGTGCGCTTCCTGGAGGAGCAGCGCGACGCCTACGCCTACCTCCACGACCAGTGCGTACGCCTCATCAACGCCGGACACACCGGCGCCGAGATCGCCGAGGAACTGCGCTTCCCGCCCGCGCTGGAGCGACGCACCCACATCGGCGGTCACTACGGCTCCCTCAGCCACAACGCCAAGGCCGTCTACCAGCGCTACATGGGCTGGTTCGACGGCAACCCCGCGCACCTGTGGCAGCACGCGCCCCGCGAAGCCGCCGTCCGCTACACCGAGTTCATGGGCGGCGCCGACGCCGTGGTCGCCAAGGCACGCGCCTGCTACGACCGCGGGGACCTGCGCTGGGTCGCCGAGGTGCTGAACCACGTCCTGTTCGCCGAACCCGGACACGCCGAGGCCCGCGCCCTCCAGGCCGACACCTTCGAACGGCTAGGCCACGGCGCCGAGTGCGGCCCCTGGCGCAACTTCTACCTCACCGGCGCAGCCGAACTGCGCGGGGGAGTCCTCGGCGCCCCGGGCCGCGGCGGGTCCGGCATGGCCGCGGCGCTGACCGTGGAGCAGATCTTCCAATCCATGGCCGTACGGATCGACGGCCCACGCGCCGCCGCGGCCGGACGACTCCTCCTGCGCTGGGAGATCACCGGCGGCACCCCGGACACCGCCGCCGACGTCTGGACATTGCTCCTGTCCAACGGCGCGCTCACCCCGATGCCCGGCGACGCCCCGCGCGGCGAGAAACCGCACCTGACCCTGCGCCTGGCCCGCGCCACGCTCGACGCCGTCGTCGGCCGCACGACCACGTTCCCCGACGCCGTCGCGGCCGGTCTGATGGTCCCGGACGGCGACCTCACCGCGCTCACCACCCTGGGCGGCCTCATGGAACGCCCCGATCCCCGATTCCCGATCGTGACCCCGTGATTCGCGGGCGTCGCGTAGACTCCCCGCCATGGGCGTCTCCTGAACCGACCGCACGGTCCGCAGCCATCCGCCCCGCACAGGCCGGGCGTCGATCCGTCGCGCCCGCGCGCTCAACCAGGAGACAGTCACCCATGTCCGTTCGCTCCGCATCCCCCGCCCTCGACGACCGCATCGTCCGCCTGCGTCGGCTCGCCGAGTCGGAACCCCGTCTCGAAGGCGTCCTCCTCTACGGATCCTGGACGGTCGGCGAGGCCGACGCCCACTCCGACATCGAGGCGTACCTGTACGTCGAGGACAAGTACCTCGACGACTTCGACGCCCGGGCGTTCCTCGAACAGCTCGCACCGCTCGAGCTGGCGTACACCAACATGTACGGCATCCTCGCGGTCGTCTTCGACGACCTGATGCGCGGCGAGTTCCACATCACGCCGGCCGGCCAGGGCATCGAGGAGGTCCCGACCTGGGAGGGCATGGTCCACCTGCCCCGCCCCGAGGCCGCCGTCCTCCTGGACCGCACCGGCCGCCTCACCCGGGCCGCCCGCCGCCTGGCCGAGTTCCGCCCGCCGGAGCCCGCCGCCACCGCGCAGCAGCTCTGCGACGAACTGGCCAACTGGACGCTGATGCTGGCCCACGTCCTGGCCCGGGGCGAAGTGGCCCGCGCCCACGCCCTGTTGCACGCCGTCGTAGCGCCGTTCCAGCTCAAGCTGTGCCGGCTCCTGCGCGGCTCCACCGCCCACTGGCTGACCCCCAGCCGGGCCCTGGAGAAGGACCTGCCCGCCGCCGACGTCGACCGTTACACCGCCACCACCGCCGCCGCCCGCGAGGGCGAGCTGCGCACGGCGGCCCGCGACAGCTGGGAGTGGAGCCGGGAGCTGAGCGCCGAGGCCGCCGGCCGCTGGGCCGTCCGGGTGCCGGAGGAACTGCACGAGCGGATCGCGGACCTGCTCGCGGGGCACCGTACGGGCTGACGCCCGGCAGGCGCGGTCACGAGGGGCGGACGGCGAGCAGGGCGATGTCGTCGGTGCTGTCCGCCCCCAGACCGATCATCAGCTCGTCGCAGAACGTGTCGAGGGACTCGCATGCCAGGTCGGCGGCGTGCCGTCGCAGCCGGCCCAGGGCCTCGTCCAGCGGTTCGTTCCGGCGTTCGACGAGACCGTCCGTGTACAGCAGGAGCGTCGAGCGGGCCGGCAGCGGGTGGCGGGCCGTGCGGCGGGGCATGTCCGGGTCCATGCCGAGGAGCAGGCCCGCTCCCTCGTCCAGGAAGCGGGTCTCGCCCTCGGCCGTGGTCAGCAGCGGCGGCAGATGACCGGCCGAGGAGTGCAGCAGCTCCCAGGGGCCCGGCGCGCTGCCCTTGAGCAGGCCGTAGACGCACGTGGCGGTGGCCTCCCGGTGCAGACTGTGGTTCGCCAGGTCCAGGCGGCGCAGGACCTCCGCGGGAGGCTCCTCACGGTCCACCGCGATGCCGCGGAGCATGCTGCGCAACTGGCTCATGGCGATGGCCG
Source organism: Streptomyces mutabilis (assembly GCF_046628145.1). NCBI lineage: Bacteria > Bacillati > Actinomycetota > Actinomycetes > Kitasatosporales > Streptomycetaceae > Streptomyces > Streptomyces mutabilis. The sequence goes on from NZ_CP176874.1 coordinate 7,377,231, forward strand.
CGTCGAGGTTGTGCCCCGTGACGTCGCCGATGACCAGGGCGGTGCCCCCGCCGGGCACGACGAAACTGTCGTACCAGTCCCCGCCGACCTGCGCCGTGGTCGACGAGGCGGCGTAGCGGGCGGCCAGCTCCAGTCCCTCGACCCGCGGCAGCACCGGCAGCAGGGAGCGTTGCAGCCGCTCGGCGATGGAGCGGGTGTCCTGGTACAGACGTGCGTTGTCCACCCCGAGCGCGAGGCTGTGCACCAGGTCGTCGACGAGGGGCAGGTCCTCCTCGGTGAAGGGCTGCCGACCGGGTGTACGGGCGAGGGTCAGGGCCCCGAAGATCTTGCGCCGGGCCCGCAGCGGAGCGACCACGGCGCTGCCCGCACCCAGCCCGTGGAAGAGTTCGCGGTAGTCACGGTCCAGCGCGTTGTCGGCCTGGCCGGCCGGCGGTGCCTCGGAGAGCAGCAGCGGACCCGCGCCGCGCAGCACCCGGGCGAGCGGACCGCGCGACTCCTCGGAGACGGCCGGGAGCATGCCCTCGTACGCGGTGGGGCGCAGACCTCGGGGATCACGATGGACGACACAGGCCCGCTCCACCTGGGCGTGCTCGGTGAACAGGTCCAGCACGCACCAGTCGGCCAGCCGCCGCGTCAGCAGCCGCCCGGCGCGCTGCAGGCCCTCGTCCAGGTCCAGGGCGTCGCTGAACCGGGACCCCAGCTCGGCCAGGAGAGAGAGCCGGTCCAGTGCCGACATGGCGGCGCCTTCGTCGCCCTCCGTCCCCGGGCCGCCCGGCCACACGTGCGCCGGAACGTCCCCGGCGGTCGACCGGGCCGCCTCGCGGGCGCTGCCGACCGTCCTCGGCCCGTCGAGGGACGTGGTGGCCCGCGGCGCGAGCTGGGCGACGAAGACGGTGCGGCCGTCGGCCGTCTCCTGCGTCTGGATGAACAGCCGCACCGGAACCACCCCGCCGTCACGGTGGCGTGCCGGGAGCGGCACGGAGCGGCCCACGATGCGGGTACGGCCCGTCAGCAGCATCGAGCTGAACGCCGCCGTGTGCCGACGGCGCAGATGCTCGGGAATCAGCGTGGTGAGACGGCGCCCGACCAGGTCGTCCGGACCCCAGCCCAGCAGATCCGCCGCCGGCCCGTTCGCCGCGATGATCCGGTTGCCGTCGTCGGCCGCGATGGTCGGGATACGGCTGGTCCGCACCTGATCGGGGTCCCACGGGACCAGTTCGTCGGAGCTGACCTCCGGATCGCGGGGCATCACGGTCCACGCGGTGGGCCCGCCCCCGTCCAACTGGTCGACGATCTGGTCGAAGAACCAGTCCTGGAACGCCCGGCAACGCGGCAGGGCGGGCAGCGTGAGCAGCCGCTCCCCGCGCGCCGCCTCCTCGGCCAGGCCGAGTGTCCGGCGCAGCGCCCGGACGGCGGCTGCCGCGTCGGCCGGCAGCGACAGGAGCAGGGAACGCAGGCCGGAGTCGGGAAGCGGCTCCCGGGGCGCGGCCGTCACACAGGCGCTGATCACGTTGTTGACGTCGTTGGCCGCGGCGAGGTCCTCGGGCGGCACACCCGGGGGAGCGCCCCCGGACGCCACCAGGGTCAGTTCCCGCAGGAGGGCGTGCCGGTGCTGCCGGCACGTCGACTCGAGGGCACTCGGTACGTCGATGAGCGTCACCGTCCGCTCGGCGGGGCACGGCGCCACCGCGGTCTCCCACCCGGACGACGGCGGGGGCGGACCGTCCGGCCACAGTTCGAACCACACCACCTTGCCCTCGTCGCCCACGTCGACCCCGTACCGCGACGCCAATGCTCCACCAGGGCCAGCCCCTGCCCCGTACCGGCGTACGGCGGGCAGTTCTGCGGCACCAGTCCGCGGCCCGGCCGCCGGTCGGCGACGCGCACCCGCACCCGGCCGTCGAGACGGGACACCGTCACCTCGGCCTCGGTGCGCGCGTGCAGCACCGCGTTGGTGACCAGCTCGCTGACCAGGAGCTGAGCCGTGTCCACCAGATCGGAGGCGACGTCGTCCAGCGCGGCGCGCACGAAGCGGCGGGCCGAGGCCACGCTCACCGGCCCGTCCGGGAATCGTCGTGAAACCGTCGCCGGATCGAGGGAACCCATGCCCTCAGTGTGTGCCCCGCACGGGTCGCCGCGCAGCGCGCCGTCCCGGCGGGCCGCGACCTCGGGCCGCCGCCGTCCGCCGGTCGGGTGACCGACCGACAGGACGGCCGGACCACGGCCGCGGTGGGCGGGCCGGGCGGGAGCCGTGATCACGGGGCCGGCCGGGTGCTGGTAGCGTCGCGTGGTCGCGGCGGGCGGAGCGAGGGAGGTGTCGGTGCGTGGGAGAGCGGCAGGAGCGTGAGTGGGTGGCCATGACACCCGGCGACTTCGACCGGGAAGCGCCACTGGTCCTCAACGTGGGCACCGGACCCGCAACCGTGCCCGCCGAGCCGGACGAGTACGGCACCGCGCCCCTGTTCGGCGAGACGGCACCCGTACGGCCCGCCCCGCGCCGGAACCGGCGGGGACGGCCCGCACCCGCCCAGGAGCGGCTGTTCTGACCGTCCCCGCCGGGGATCAGCGGGGGATCACGGCGCGGGGACCTCGTCGACGAACGACGTACCGGCACCGCGGTACCCGGCGACCTTCGCCGCGACCTGGGCCGGGGTGAGCACCTGGTCCTTGACGTGCAGGACGTAGTCGACCTGCTGGTCGTAGGCGCGCGGAGTGGTCGACGCCTGGCCGTTCAGGTCGATCAGCCACTGGTTGAAGTTGATCGACATCGGCCGCTCGGGCAGGTACCGCGCGTCGTGGGTGCCGAAGTGCTGCCCGTCCACGTGGTACGTGATGGCGCTGTCGTCGACGGTGACCACGAGGTCGTGCCAGCCCGCGTAGCTCCGGCGCTGCTCCGAGTGCTGGTTGACGGCCTGCCAGGGGTCGGGGGCGTAGGTCTCCCAGGAGGTCGTGTACAGGATGTTCGACGGCTCGCCCCACCCGCCGTTCGGCAGGTACTCGAAGTCGTACTCGGCGTAGTCGTCGGCCATCGGCGCCTTGAGGTCGTTGATGGTGAAGAACGTCTGCACCAGGTGGTCCCCGTCGGGCCCCGACTTCGGCGCGTCGGAGAACCTCACGCGGGCCGCGTAGGTGCCGTTCTTGAACTTCACGGCCTTGGTGAGGACCTCGGTGTGGGTCGTGGACGCGCCGGTGCCCGCGGTGGAGGTCTCCAGGTTCATCACCGAGTTGCCCCCGTCGGAGACGAAGGTGACCTTGGACGGGTCCCAGGTGGCCCCGGGGACACCCGGCCCGCCGGAGTTGGCGCGGACGCTCCAGCCGTGCGCGGCGATGTCGGGGTCGGTGTGCGAGCCGTAGTCGAAGTCGTCGAAGAGGGCCTGCCCCTCGCCGGGCGGGTCCGTCGGGTCGGGCGGATCGGTCGGGTCGTTGCCTTCCGGTGCCGTCCCCCACACCGTGGTGCCGGCGAGCCGGGCGGTGACCTTGTCCCAGTCGGCGTACGAGGTCCGCGTGCCGTCGAACGAGTAGTCGTCGCTCTGCCGGACCGGTTGCCAGCTGCTCTGGTGGAAGCGCAGTTGCATGTCACCCGTGTCGGCGCCGGGCGCCAGTGTTCCGGCCGCCGGAGTGAATCCGATCTCCAGGTAGCGGTCGGCGTTCGCGGTGGGGCTGCTCAGGGTGCCGAATGTGCCGGTGACGACGGAACAGCCACGCACCGCCCAGGAACAGGCGAAGCGGTAGGAGGCGTTCGGTGAGTCCGACTTGAAGTAGTAGCGGATCTTCACCTGACTGAGCCGCACCGCGGAGGAGCCGGAGTTGCGGACCTTGAGCCAGGGCTCCGTCTGGTCGGCGGTGGCGCCGCCCGCGCTGGTGCGGTACTGGACGGTGAGGCCGTCGGCCGTGGGAGCGGCCTGGGCGGGGAGGGCGGCCAGGGCACCGCCGCCCAGGAGAGCCGCGAGGGCGAGCGCCGGGCGGGCGCGGCCGGTGGGGGGTCGGATACTCATGCGGGGTCCTTTCGGTCGGGCTCCCGTTCGTACGGGGGCGTCGGGGGAGGGAGGCCGGTGCTCATCGGATGCCGCCCACCCGCGGCGGCACGGGGAGGCCGGCCGGCGGGCGGGCGTGCGGGACCTCCAGCGCGTCCAGCCGGGCCCGGTGGCCGGCCAGCCGGGAGCTGAAGTCCCCCCAGCCGGACGTGCCGTCCCAGACCCGCTCGGCCAGCGCGCACAGCCGGGGATAGGTCAGGTACTCGATGTGCTCGGACGTCGGCACGAACTCCGTCCACAGCTGGCCCTGCGCGCCCAGCACCCGCGCCGCGACCTCCGGGTCCGGCGTCGGCGGCGCGAGGTCCACGTCGTACACCGCGCGCAGATCGACGATCCCACCGGGCTGGGCGGGCGGTTCCTCCGGTCCGTCGCCGCGCGCGTAGTCGAAGTAGGTGGCCCGGTGGTCGGCCTGGACGACCCGGTGACCGCGCTCCGCCGCCGCGCGGGCGTGCCCCGGTTCGCGCCAGCTCATCACCGTGCACTCCAGGGGAAGGGTGACGCCGTCCTCGGCCCACACGACCGGCCGGCGGCCCGCACGCACCACGTGCTCGGCCATGCGCGCGATGAACCAGGGGTGCAGCGCACGCGGGCCGGGCAGCCCTTCGCGGGCGGCGCGGGCCCGTGCCGCCGGGCTCCGCTCCCACTCGACGGTGGGGCACTCGTCGCCCCCGAGGTGGACGTACGGTGAGGGGAAGACGTCCATCACCTCGTCCAGCACGGTGCGGAAGAAGTCCAGGACGTGGTCGTCGGTGCCGAGGACGTTCTCGCACACGCCCCAGTGCGTCCACACGTCCAGCCGGCGCGTGGGGTCCGTGCCCAGCTCGGGATGGGCCGCGAGGGCCGCGCGCACGTGCCCGGGCACGCCGGTCTCCGGAAGGACCGTCACCCCGCGTTCGGCCGCGTACGCGACCAGCTCCCGCAGCTCGGCACGGGTGTACGCCCCGCCGTGCGGCACACCGTCGAACCGGTCGCTGCCGGCCGGGCCGGCCATCGACTGCGCCCGCCGTCCGCCGACCTCGGTGAGCCGCGGGTGGGCGGCCACCGGCATCCGCCAGCCCTGGTCGTCCGTGAGGTGGAGGTGGAAGACGTTCAGCTTGTGCAGCGCCAGCAGGTCGACGTAGCGCCGCAGGTAGGACACCGGCTGGAAGTGCCGGGCCACGTCGAGCATGGAGCCGCGCCAGGGGTGGCGGGGAACGTCGGTGATCTCCACGGCGGGCAGGTCCCACGGCACGCCGCGCACCGGACGCCCGGACAGGGCCTCGTAGGGCAGCAGTTGCCGCAGTGTCTGCACGCCGCGCAGCAGCCCGGCGGGGCGGGCGGCGCGCAGCAGGGCGCCCCGCGGGCTGACGGTCAGGCCGTAGCCCTCGTCGCCGAGGCCGGTCAGGGCGGGGTCGAGGGCGAGGACGAAGGCGCCGTCCGGTGCGGTGTCCAGCCGCAGCCCTGTCGCGGGGGCGAGGAGCGTGCGCAGCAGGGCCGCGGCCGGTTCGGCTCCCGGGGTCACCCGCAGGCGGGTCGTGTCGTCCAGCCGGAAGCGTCCGGCACGGGTGGAGAGGCGGCGGGGACGGGGAACCAGGGTGAGTTCGGGGCGTGGCAGGTCCACGGGACGGCTCCGTTGGTCGGGGCGGTGCACGGCGGGCGGGGGAGCGGCGTACGCGGTCAGCCCTTGACGCCTCCCGAGGCGAGCCCGGCGGTCACCTGGCGCTGCAGCACGAGGAAGACGACCAGCGCGGGCAGGGCGAAGAGGGTGGAGGCCGCCATGGTGGCTCCCCAGTCGGTGCCGAACGTCGACTGGAAGGACGAGAGCCAGACCGGGAGTGTGCGGCTGTCCTGCTGCTTGATGATGAGGAAGTTGGCGTAGGTGAACTCGTTCCAGGCGGTGATGAAGCCGAACAGCGAGGTCGCCATGAGACCGGGCGCCAGCAGCGGGAAGGCGACCCTGCGGAAGGCGCCGGCCCGGGTGCAGCCGTCGACCTGCGCGGCCTCCTCCAGTTCGGGAGGGATGCCGGCGATGAAACCGCGCAGCACCACGACCGTGAACGGCAGCGTGATCATGAAGTAGATCAGCGTCAGCGTCGGCAGCCGGTCGAGCATGCCGGTGTCCCGGGAGATGATGTAGACCGGGATGATCAGGGACTCCCAGGGCGCCGTCTGGGCGATGAACACCGCCAGCACGAACTGCCGGCGCCCGCGCCACCGCATCCGGGCCACGGCGTAGGCGGCGCCGAGGGCGACCAGCAGGGCGAGCAGCACCGCGCTGAGGGTGACCAGGATGCTGTTGCGCCAGAACAGCACGAAGCCGTCGGCGGCGACCGCCGTCCTGAAGTGGTCGAGCGTCCAGGCGCGGGGGAGCAGCCGGGGGTCGTACGACTGGATGTCGGGGGACGGTTTGAACGCCGTCGTGACCATCCAGTACACGGGGAACAGGCAGATCAGTACGGTGAGCGCGGCGGCGGCGTTGAGCGGGAGGCGTCGGACGGCGCGGCGCGTCGTGGTGCGCGAGGTCCTCACAGCTGCTCACCCTCCTGGCGGAACAGTTGGCGGAAGTAGAGGACGAGGACGCCGCTCATCAGCAGCACCGTCAGCATCGAGGCGGCCGATCCCAGGTCGTAGCGCTGCCCCGCGAGCGCCGTCTGCACGGCGTACACCGGCAGGATCGTGGTGGCCTCGCCCGGTCCGCCGCGGGTCATCACCCAGATCTGCACGAACGCCTTGAACGTCCAGATCACCTCCAGCGACAGCACCAGCATGAAGATCGGCCGGATCAGCGGGAACGTCACCGAGCGGAAGACGCGCACGCCGCCCGCCCCGTCGATCCGTGCCGACTCGTAGAGTTCGGCCGGCACCGTGACCAGGGCCGAGTACAGCGTGATCGCGGCGAAGGGCACGGACTGCCAGACGATCAGGACCACGATGATGGCGAACGCGGTCCCGCCGTGCGCCAGCCACGGGTAGCTCTCGTAGGAGTCGAGGCCGAGGCCGGTCAGCGTCTCGTTGACGATGCCGAACTCGGAGTGGAACAGCCACTGGAAGACGGTCGTGGCCGCCACCACGGGCACCGCCCAGACCAGCACCAGCGAGCTGAGGACCACGGTCCTGGCCACCCTGCCCAATCGCTCGGTCATCAGCGCGACCAGCGTGGACAGCACCATGATCGCGACCACGTTGACGGCCATGAACACGAAGGTGCGGCGCACCACCTCCCAGAACTGCGGGTCGCCCAGCAGGGTGCGGTAGTTGCGCAAGCCCACGAACTCCGCGTCGCCCAGGATCAGTTGGCGCAGCCGGAAGTCCTGGAAGGAGATGAGCACGGCACGGGCCAGCGGGTAGAGCAGCAGGTAGAGCATGCCCAGCACGGCGGGCGCGATCAGCAGGTAGGGCCAGAGGGCTCCCCGCCCGGTCCCGCCGCGCCGAACGGCGCGCCCGGGGGCGGCCGGTGCCTGGCGCCGGCCGTTGCGCGGCACGCTCCTGTCGCGGACGGTCGACACGATGTCACCTCCTCGGTGTGTCGGGGCCGGTCGCGGTCAGGAGCCGCTGTTGAGGGTGTCGGTGATCGCGCGGGACGCCTCGGCCGCCTCCGACTCGGCGTCCCCGCCGGTCAGTACCGCCGTCATGTACTCCTTGATCGGATTCTTCGCCTCGACGGCCGCCCACTGCGGGGTGTTGGGCGTGGCGTGCCCGTTCGCGGCGCCGCCCGCCATGGCCGCGGTGCCGGGGTCGGCGGAGACGGCACCCGCTAGGGTGGTCTTGTTCGGTACGTAGCTCATGGCGACGGCGAGCCTCTTCTGCCAGGCGTCCCCGGTCAGTTCCCGGATGAAGGTGAACGCCTCCTCCTGGTGCGCGGCGACGGCCGGGACGACCAGGTCGCTGCCGCCGGTGAAGACGGCGCCCGGTTCCCCGGCGGTCTTGCCGGGGATCGGGAAGAAGCCCAGCTTCCCCTTGAGTTCCGGGTTCTGCTCCTCGATGACCTCGGCTCCGCCGGGGACGGCGATGAGCTGGGCGACCTGCCCCTTCGCCATCACCTCGGCCTGCGGCGGCCGGGCCTCGTCCGAGTCCTTGGGACCCTTGCCGAGCGCCTGGAGGCGCCGGTAGAAGTCCATCGCCCGCAGCGCCTCGGGACTGTCGAGGCCGCCCTTCCACTTGCCGCCGGACTCCACCGCGAGGTCACCGCCCTCGTCCCAGACGAAGCCGGCGAGGACGTACCAGTTCTGCCCGGGGAGGTAGATGCCCTGCGTGCCGCCCCGGTCGAGCTTGCGGGTGGCGGCGATCCACTGCTCACGGGTTTTGATATCGGCCGGGTCCACGCCGGCCTTCTCGAACAGGTCGGTGCGGTGGATGACCACCCGGTTCGCGGCGTAGTACGGGATGCCGTACTGCTTGCCGTCGTACGAACCGGGCTCCGCGAGCCCCTCGAGCCAGTCGCTCCCGCCGAGCTCGTCCACCCGGTCCGAGAAGTCGGTGAGGCCGCCGCTCTGCGCGTACTGGGCGACCTGGGTGTTGCCGACCTCGATGACGTCGGGGGCGTCGTTGCTGGCCAGGGCGGCGGTGACCTTCTCGCCGATGCCCTCCCACTCCTGGATCTGTATCTCGAGGTCGATCCCGGGATGGGACTTCTCGAAACCGGTCTCGAACTCCTTCTGGAATTCGGCCGAGACGCTGTCGCGCATGAGCCACACGTCGAGCACGGTCCCGCCGCCGCCGGCGTCGTCCGAGTCGTTTGACGACGAGCAGGCGGCGAGCGAGGCGCTGAGCACCAGCGCGGAGAGCAGGGCGAGCGAGCGGTACTTCACGGTTCACCTCTGGGAGGGCTGGAGGGACGAGCTGGGAGGAACGACGTACCCGCGCTTGACCAGTAGAGGTACCAGTGGTTGACCAGTCGGTGTTGGTCGAAGGTGGCATGGACCAATGAGGCCGTCAACCCCTCGCGTACGGGCGGGGTTTCGGCCGAACTGTGGTCGGTGTGGCTGGTTCGTGACCGAAGTGCACAGGTAAACTCAGTTGACCAGCAGACCAGTTACGGGAGTACTGCATGGAGATCGACGCCGCCGCCTCCGGTGCGGTGCTCAAGCGCGAACGCGTACGCGACGCGATCCGGGAGCTCATCGAGGAACGGAACCCGGGGGACGCGATCCCCTCCGAGCGCACCCTGTGCGCCCGGCTCGGGGTGTCGCGCCCCACCCTGCGCGCCGCGGTGGACGAACTGGTGGTCGCCGGGCTGCTCGTGCGCGAGCACGGCCGGGGCATGTTCGTCGCCGCCGAGAAGATCACCCAGGAACTGGTCTCGGACCGGCGGGCCTTCAGCCTCCCGCAGGCCGCGGGCGCCTGGACCAGCAGACTCCTGGAGGTCCGGACGCTGCCCGCGGGCGCCCGGGTGGGCCGCAAGCTGCGCATGTCACCGGCCGCCCGGATCCACTACGTGGCGCGGTTGCGACTGGTCGACGGCTCGCCCATGGCCATCGAGTACCTGCACGTGCCGGCCGACCTGGTGGCCGACCTGACCAGTGAGGAACTGGAGGAGGGGGACCTGTACGAACACCTGAGCGGGCGGCACGGCGTCCGGGTCAGCGAGGCCGTGCAGTCGATCGAGCCCACCGTGGTCACCCGTGCCGAGGCCGACCTGCTCGACGTGCCGGAGCTGTCCCCGGCTCTGCTCTTCGAGCGCCTGACCTCGGACACCCGCGGGCGTCCGGTCGAGTACGTGCACTCCCTCTACCGCGGCGACCGCTACCGCATCGTCTCCCGGCTCACCCTGGGGCCGCGGGACCAGGCCCCGCCTCCGGGTGACGGTCACCATCCGGGCATTCCGCCGGGCGACTTCACGAACGGGGACCCCGTCACGCTCTCGACGCGCGGTGTCGTCCAGGACGGAATGTAGCGCCCCTCGGTGCGCGGAACTGCTCGGAACGGCTTTGCATCGAGCACGTATTGACATGTAACGGCTGAGGCCGCAGAGTCATGCCCCGAAAGCGTTCGACGGTCCGCGACGACCCGGTGCCGCGACCGTCCGTCCGTGCTCGACCGCGCTCGACAACGCCCGACAGTGCCCCGACCGTGATGCCGACCGCCCACGAGGAGTGTTGCCGTCATGTCCGAAACGCCCGCTGTCTCACGCCGACTCCTCCTGGGCGGTGCCGTCGCCACCGGCGCACTCGCGGCCGGGATGACCGCTTCGGCCCCGTCCGTGGCCGCGGCAGAGCCCGCCCCCCGCCGCGGACACGGCCAGAAATCGATGATCGGCGTCCCGTTCGCCGCCCACAGAACCGTCCGCGTCGGCGTCATCGGCCTCGGCAACCGGGGCAGCGGCATGATCACCGGCTGGGCGGCCGTACCCGGCTGCACCGTGACCGCCGTCTGCGACATCCGCGCCGACCGGGCCAAGCGCGCCGCCGACCGCCTGGAGAGCAAGGGCCACCCGCGCCCCGCCGAGTACGGCGGCTCCGCGGACTCCTACGCCCGGATGCTCGGGCGCGACGACATCGACCTCGTCTACATCGCCACGCCCTGGGAGTTCCACTACGAGCAGGGCAGGGCTGCGCTGCTCAGCGGCAGGCACGCCGTCGTGGAACTCCCCGTCGCGACGGAACTGCGCGAACTGTGGGACCTGGTCGACACCTCGGAGCGCACCCGCAGGCACCTGATCCTGTCCGAGAACTGCAACTACGGCCGCAACGAACTGGCCATGCTCAAGGCCGCGCACGACGGCCTGTTCGGGGACATCACCAACGGCCACGGCGGCTACCTGCACGACCTGCGCGGACTCCTCTTCTCCGACACCTACTACACCGACTCCTGGCGACGCCTGTGGCACACCCGCAGCACCGCGTCCTTCTACCCCATGCACGGCCTGGCCCCCATCGCGGCCGCCATGGACGTCAACCGCGGCGACCGCATGACCACCCTGAGCGCCACCTCGACCGCCCCGAAGGGCCTGGCCGACTACCGCGCACGCTTCGTCCCGAGGGACCACCCGTCCTGGAAGGAGAAGTACATCAACGGCGACCTGGTCACCTGCATGATCGAAACGGCGAAGGGCAGGACGATCCGCGCCGAGCACGACGTGAGCTCGCCCCGCCCCTACAGCCGGATCAACACCCTCGCCGGCAGCCGCGGCATCGTCGAGGACTACGCCGGACCCGCCCCGACCGGCGCCCGGATCTACGTCGAACCGGACCACAGCGGCCACACCTGGCGCGATTTCGAGGGATACCGCAAGGAGTACGACCACTGGCTCTGGCAGAAGGTCGGCGACGACGCGGCCAACAACGGCGGCCACGGCGGCATGGACTACGTGCTGCAGTGGCGCATCGTCCAGTCGATGCGCGCGGGGCTGGTGCCGGACATCGACGTCTACGACTCGGCGGCCTGGTGCTCGCCCGTCCCCCTGAGCGTGAAGTCGCTGGCCAGGGGCGGCCGTCCGGTGGAGATCCCCGATTTCACCAGGGGCGCCTGGCGTGAGCGCAGGCCCGGCCTCGACTCGGAGCCCACCGACATGCCGCCCGTCGGCTGACCCCGGGACGGAGCACAGCTCCCGCCACGGCTGCCCCACGGGAGCTGTGCTCCGTCGCACCGGACGCCGCCTCAGCGTTCGCGCAACCGGCCCAGCCCTTCCAGCGTGCGCGCGGCGGTACGGGCCAGACGCGGCCGGTCCCGTACGAAACGGCGAGCGGCACGCACCGGCTCCCGCCCCAGCCGCTGGAGGGCACCGCCCGGACCCGGGCGTACCACGGCGCCCTCGTACACCCTGAGTTCACCCGTCTTGAACGACTCCTTGTAGCGCGCCGGCCCGCTGCCCAGGTCCACCGTCCCGATCCCCTCGGCGGCCGCCGCCTCCAGCATCCGCCACTGGAGCAGGACCCCGGGGGAGTACTTGCCGAACGCCGGGTCGTACGCCGGGAACCACCAGGACAGGAACGTGGACGAACGCAGCCCGAAGTGGGCCGCCACCGGCCGGTCGGCGGCGTAGAGCACGGACAGCACACCGCGGCACTCGGGATCCTCGCCTCTCGCCAGCAGGTCCACCAGCCGGATGATCCACGCCTGCGCGAACCGGTCCCGCCGGCCCGTCCGCCGGTACTGCGCGGACTTCCATCCCATGAGCGTCCGCAACGCACCGGGATCCGGGTCGTCGTACACGAAGCGGACCGGGCCGACCTGACGGGACAGCCTCCGCTCCTTGGCCAGGGTCTGTTTGCAGAAGCCCGGTGAGCGGCGCCGCAGTTCCTGCGCGTACCGTTCGAAGCCGCCGCCGAGGTCGACGACGGGGGAGGCCAGCTCCTCGGCCGAGTGCGCCGAGAACAGGTCCTGGCCCGCTTCCAGATTGTCGAACTCGAAGGACGACAGGCCGCAGGCCCGCAGCAGCGCGCGGGCGTCGAGACGGATGCCCGGGCCCAGCACGGCACCCTGGCTGTCCGACACCCCCAGCCCGATGGCCCGCCCGCGCCCCGCCAGGCCCCGCTCGTGCGGGAAGTACCCGACCGGTAACCCGTCCTCCCGCAGCACCGCCACGCGGGCCTGTGCCCTGACCGCCCCGACGGCCGCGGTGAACGCGGCATCCATGAAGGGATTCGCCGGGGCTCCCGAGGCCGCCCTGATCTCCCGCCAGATCTTCCGGTCGTCCGCGCCGAGCTCTCCCGGCGCGACCACGTCTATGCGCTTGCTGGACACTCGCCTGCCTCCTGCGTCGTCTGACTGCGGACACGCGAAGGCCTGCTGGACACCGCGGCACGGGGCAGTACCCGGCCCGCGCGGCACAGGCCTCGTCGGTACTGCCGTTGCTCAGCAGCGGAACGTCTGCAACGCGGGCACGCCCCGGACGGCTTCGTCGGCTCCCGCGGCGCGGGCCCGCCCCGGCGGTCGGTCGGTCGTGCCGTCCTGCCCCGCTGATCGGGCCCGCGCGGGGGCGCCCGCCGGGACGTCGTCCCCCTGGACCGGCCGTTCCCGTGCTCCTCGGCGACCGGGCGGCGGCCGGCCGGAGCACGGGGTCCTCTTCCCACGGGCCCGGTGCCCCGGCCCGCTCGGCCACCGAGGACGACGCCGCCGTGCCCCGGTCCGGCAGCGGCTCCACGGACCCCGCTGGCTGCGGGGCGACGAGGTGGAGCAGTGCCAGTGCCAGCAGAACCGCGGCCGCTGCCCATCGACGCCGCACAGTCGGGCTCCTGACTGCCGATCCGGCGGGGGCTGACATACTGGCCGACACCGGACCAGTCCCCCGAATACACCCAGTCCTTCTTCCAGTAGGCCGGGGGCGACCAGCCCCGTCAAGCCCGGGTGACACGAACCGGTACGCGGGGCTCGCCCCGACGGACGCAGTGCTCCGGTTCGGTCTCGCACCGGGTGTCCAGTGCGCGTGGACGCCCGCCGTGGGGCGCCCTACCGAGCCAGGACCGACGCCGGTCCCATCACGACGACCGGCTCCTTGTCCGGGTCCAGGACGTTGAGCAGCGCGCGCATGTGCTCCTCGCTCAGCGACACGCACGCGTTGGTCGGCCCCTGGTGATCCACGTGGATCCAGACACCGCCGCCCTTGTCCTCACCCAGCGGGCGGGTCTTGTCCAGCGGGGTGGTGCCGGGCACCCGGTTGTAGTCGATGGCGATCACATAGTCGAACGAACCCTCCAGCGGCTCGCCGAGATGTCCCGTGCCCGACACGGCGAACTCCGGGTCCTGGTCGTAGGGGAGCCGGGTCCCCGGGTCGGGCAGCCTGCCCCCGGCGTCGCTCAGGCGGAACACGCCGACGGGAGTGCGCAGGTCGCCCGCCTCGTGGTCCTCGGTCCAGCCGCGCAGTCCGTTGTGCGCGGGCCACGGACCCGCGACGGCACGCCAGCCCCGCGCGGGGTACCGCTCGTACACGACCGCCTTCGCCCGGTTCGAGCTCTCCGTCGCCCCGGTGACCACCAGCGCCTGCCGTGAGGCGTCGGGGAGCCGGGCGCGCACTGCCGGTCCGACCCCGGGCAGCGGGCGGGGGAACGAGCGCGGGGCACCGGCCTGCGCCGACGCCGGAGGCGAGGCGGACGCGCCGGGCGGCTGCGAGTCCCGGGAGGAGCCCCCCGACGGCTGCTGGGCGCACCCGCTCCCCAGCACGCCGGCGCACACGACGGCACCGATCAACAGGGCCGGCGCTCTTCTGACGGTCATATCGTTCTCCGACTCCGTGAGTGGACTACTCATTGCTTCACCACTAACGGAACCGGGTTGTGCGGCCGCTTCGCCCTCTCCCCCGTATGGCGCAGGAGCCCCCCCCCGCGCGACCGCCCGCAGAAAGCCCCGGAGACACCGGTCCGCCACGCCGTCACCGCCTCCTTGGCGCAACATCGTTCCCGCTCGGACCCCTTACTCACTGGTGGGGCCCGGACATGCCGTGTAGCGTCAGCAGCAGATGTCGTGGTTCGCCCAGACCGCCCGCCCAGGAGTGCGGGCGGTTTGCTGTGCAATGCCGGAGGACCAGGACGACCACCTCCGGGTTCGCGCGGTGCGAACTCGATAACGGCTGAAAGGCAAAAGGCATGGCCAGCGGAACTGTCAAGTGGTTCAACTCTGAAAAGGGCTTCGGCTTCATCGCGCAGGACGGCGGCGGCCCCGACGTCTTCGCGCACTACTCCAACATCAACGCCCAGGGCTACCGCGAGCTGCAGGAAGGCCAGGCCGTCACCTTCGACATCACCCAGGGCCAGAAGGGCCCGCAGGCGGAGAACATCACCCCCGCCTGACCGGGAGACCGGAGTACGAAACACGGTGCCCGGGAACCGCTCGGTTCCCGGGCACCGTGCCGTCGGCGCACCCATGCCGACACGCGGTCACACGAACGCGGTCACACCGCCGTCAGCGAAGGCCTCGCAGGAACGCGATCAGTGCTGCGGTGAGCTGCGCGGGCGCGTCCTCCTGGACGAGGTGGCCCGCACCGGCGACCGGCTCCCACCGGGCGCCGGGGACGGCGGTCGCGAGTTCGCGTCCCTTGTCCACCGGGATCCAGGCATCGTCCTCGCCCCAGCAGACCAGCGTCGGTACACGGATGGCCGGGTAGCGGTCCTGGATCTCGTCGGTGTGGCGCTGGTCGGCCTGGGCGATCTGCCGGTAGAAGGCGGACTGGCCCGGTTCGCCGAGCCACGGCCGCACCAGCCGGTCCAGCACCGCCGGATGCAGCCCCGGGCTGCTGGCGGACCCCACGTACTCGCGGACCAGAGCGCCGTGCAGCGCCGACGGCAGCTTCTCGAAGACGTCGGCGTGGTCGCGTACCAGCCGGAAGAACGGCGACCCCCAAGGAGCCAGTGCCACCGGGTCGACCAGGGCCAGGGCCCGGTAGTCGGCGCCGTGCAGCAGATGGGCGCGCAGCGCCACCGCGCCGCCGAAGTCGTGGGCGACCACGACGGGCTCCGCCAGACCCCAGTGGGCCAGCAGCTCGGTGAAGACCCGGCCCTGCGCGGCCAGGGATACGTCCTGGCCGGCGCACTTCTCCGACATCCCGTAGCCCGGCATGTCCCACACGAACACCTGGTGGTCCCGCGCCAGCGAACCGGCCACCGCGCGCCAGACGTACGAGGAGAACGGCGTGCCGTGCAACAGGACCAGCGGCGGCCGGTCCGCCCCGCCCAGCCGGTTCCACCGGACGGTTCCGGTGCTGCCGGCGAAGGTTTCGGGCAACGTCCAGTCGGCCATCTGCGTGCGCTCCTCACGGGGCGGGGCGGGGGGCACCTCTGTACTGCGGTGGGGTCCTTACGGCTTGCGGGCGAGGCCGCCGTGCTCGGCGACGGGCTCCGGGGCCGGGGAGTCGGCGTCCGGACGCCAGAGGGGGACGGAGACGACTCCGGGCTCCACCAGCTCGAGCCCGTCGAAGTACGCCGTGATCTCGTCGACGGTACGCAGGTTGTACGGAACGGCGCCGCTCTCGTTGTAGGCGTCCTGGGCCTCCTCGAAGCCCGGGTCGACGCCCCGCGAGCCGTCGTTGACGGAGAGGTAGCTGCCGGACGGCAGTGCGTCCATCAACCGGGTGACTATGGAACGCGCCTGGTCGTAGTCGGCGACGTGGCCCAGGATGTTGCTGAGGATGAGGGCGATCGGCCGATCGAAGTCCAGCGTCCTGGCGGCGTCCCGCAGGACGCTGTCCGGGTCGAGCACATCGGAGTCGATGTACGCGGTCGCCCCCTCAGGGGTGGAGTAGAGCAGCGCCCGGGCGTGCGCGAGGACCATCGGGTCGTTGTCCACGTACACGATCCGGGACTCGGGGGCGATGCGCTGGGCGACCTCGTGGGTGTTGTCGGCGGTCGGCAGACCGGTCCCGATGTCGAGGAACTGCCGGACCCCCGCCTCGGCGACCAGGTACGTGATGTTGCGGCGCAGGAAGGCGCGGCTGCCGCGGGCGATGGTGACGATGCCGGGGAAGACGGCGGTGTACGCGTCACCGGCCTCCTCGTCGACCGGGTAGTTGTCCTTCCCGCCCAGCCAGTAGTTCCAGATCCGGGCCGAGTGCGGCACCGAGGTGTCGATCTTCTGGTGTGCTGCGGGGCCGGGGTTCGTCACGGGATCGCTCATGGGTACGGTCCGTCTTTCCGCCGAGTCATGGGTGCTTCGTCACAACCTACGCCGCAACGGCCTTGCCTCGCACACCGGTTCGGCCTCTGCCGGCCCTCTAGAGGCGCGGTGCGCCCGTCACCGACATCACCAGCGAGTACAGGGAGGTGGTGGCCGTGATGAACAGGCGGTTGTTCCTGGGGCCGCCGAAGGCGATGTTGGACACGGGTTCGGGGACCCGCAGCCGTCCGATGAGGGTGCCGTCCGGGTCGTAGCAGTGGACGCCGTCGGCCAGCGCGGCGGCCCACAGGCGGCCCTCGTCGTCGAAACGGATGTTGTCGAAGCGCACGTCGCCCCGGGCCTCGGCGAAGACCTTGCCGCCGGACAGTGTGCCGTCGTCGTGGACGTCGTAGACGTGGATCCGGGCGGCCCGGGAGTCCGAGACGTACAGCCGCTTCTCGTCGGGGGAGAGGATGACACCGTTGGGGCCGTCGAAGCCGTCGGCGGCGAGGTGCACCCGACCCGACACCGGGTCGATCCGGTAGACGTTGCACGCGCCGATCTCGGACTCCGCGCGGTGGCCCTCGTAGTCGCTGATGATGCCGAAGTCGGGGTCGGAGAACCAGACGGTGCCGTCCGAACGCACGACGGAGTCGTTGGGGCTGTTGAGGCGCTTGCCGTCGTAGCGCTCGGCGAGGACGGTCACGGTCCCGTCGGGCTCCGTGCGGGTGACCCTCCGGTTGCCCTGCTCACAGGTGACCAGGCGGCCCTGCCGGTCGAGGGTGTTGCCGTTGCTGTGGCCGGCCGGGGTGCGGAAGACGCCGACCGTGCCGGTGGCCTCGTCCCAGCGCATGATGCGGTCGTTGGGGATGTCGCTCCAGACGAGCTGACGCCAGGCGGGTACGTAGAGCGGGCCCTCGGCCCAGCGGCAGCCGTCGTGCAGGACCTCCAGCCTGCTGTCTCCGTTCGCGCAGTGTCCGGTGCGGAAGCGGTCGTCCAGGGTCTCGTACGGGCCGTCGGCGGACATGGTGTCCTCTCAGCGAGATGATCAGGATGGGACTCAACGTAACCCCGGCCGACGTCTCGCTCCAGCGGTCTGCCCCGACGCGCGTGCAGGTCGCTCAGGAGCCCGGCCCGGCCGGTGCGGCCGTCCCGGTCAGCCGACCGGGAAGGGAAGCCTCGCGGCCTTCTCGCCCAGTGCGGCCCGCTCCGCCTCGGTCGGCGCCCGTCGGCCGGTGCCGACCAGGAGGGCGTCCCGGTCGGTGAACGACGGCGGGAACGCCGTCCCGGCGATCCGCTCCAGCGTCCTGCGCGACCGGGCGAGGCCTTCGGCGGACGGGCCGGGCACGTCCGGCAGGTGCGCGACCAGGTCGAGGTGGTGCAGTGTCCACTCCAGGACGTACGCGCGGAGGTAGTCGCCCGCCGTGAGCACCTCGTCCCGCGTGCTGACCCGGGCCTCGGGGTCCGCGAGCCCGGCGGCCCGGCCGGCGGCGGAACCGACGTCGTCCAGATGGAACTTGAGCAGCCAGGGCTCCCGGTAAGCGGCGGCCAGACGGACGATCAGCGCGTCGAGCGGGTCGTCGCCGGTCGGAGCGTCGACGACGTTCCAGTACGTCACCTCGTCCCGAGTCGGCTCCCCGGTGGCGGGGGTGGCCAGTGTGATCAGGACGTCCTGGGCGTCGATGACGAGGTGGCACACCAGGTCCCGTACGAGCCAGCCGGCGCACCCGGACGGCCGGGCGAAGTCCTCGTCACGCAGGCCGGCGACCGCGTCGAGCAGCGCCGACCAGGAGCTGGAGAAGAGATCCACGGCCGCAAGCTAGCAGCAAGCGGCCGTGCCACGAGGGCGGTTCACGGACCCCGGCCACCGACCGGCACCGCACCGCCCGACCTCACACCTCCGCCGGGGCCGGTTCCTCCGGCGGGTCGACGAGCTGCTCGCGGACGTAGTTCCAGACCACCGCGATCAGCGCGGCGACCGGTACGGCGAGCAGGCTGCCCACGATCCCGGCCAGGCTGCCGCCCAGCGTCACCGCCAGCAGGATCACCGCCGCGTGCAGTCCGAGGCCTCGGCTCTGGATGATGGGCTGGAACACGTTGCCCTCCAGTTGCTGCACCACGACGATGATCGCCAGCACGATCAGCGCGTCCGTCAGGCCGTTCGACACCAGGGCGATGAGGACGGCGACGAAGCCCGCGAACAGGGCGCCCACGATG
The DNA here is from genome assembly GCF_046628145.1 of Streptomyces mutabilis. Classification (NCBI taxonomy): domain Bacteria; kingdom Bacillati; phylum Actinomycetota; class Actinomycetes; order Kitasatosporales; family Streptomycetaceae; genus Streptomyces; species Streptomyces mutabilis. Next base: position 7,395,983 of record NZ_CP176874.1, read on the forward strand.
GGCACGAACGCGGACACGAACGTCAGCACCGCCAGCGGCAGCACCAGGGGCACGTCCAGAATCCACAGCCCGAGGCCGATGAAGACCGCGTCGAGCAGTCCGACGAGCGCCTGCGAGCGGACGAAGGAGCCCAGCGTCTCCCAGCTGCGCAGGGCGACGGTCGGGACGTCCGTGGCGAGGCGGCCGGGCAGCTGGCGGCCGAGCCACGGCAGGAAACGCGGCCCGTCCTTGAGGAAGAAGAACATCAGGAAGACGCCCAGGACCGCGGTGACGACACCGTTGACCACCGTGCCCACTCCGGAGGCCACCGCGGTGACCATGCTGCCGACGCTGTCCTGGATGCGGGCCATCGCCGAGTCGAGGGCTCCGGTGACCTGGGCGTCGTCGATGTTCAGCGGCGGACCCGCGGCCCACTCGCGCAGCCGCTCGATGCCCTCCACCACGCCGTCGGTCAACTCGTCGGTCTGCGAGGACATCGGCACCGCGATCAGCGCCACGATGCCCGTGACGGCCAGCAGGAACGCCACGGTCACCACGGCGGCGGCGAGCGCGGGAGGCCATCCGTGACGCCGCAGGAAGCGGGCCGCGGGCCAGGTCAGCGTGGTCAGGAGCAGACCGACTATCAGCGGCCACACGATGGGCCACATGCGGCCGAGGACCCACAGGGCAACCGCGAGCATGGCGAGTATCAGCAGCAACTCGGCAGAGACGCGGGCGGTGGTGCGCATCGCGGCGCGCGTCCTCGCGGAACTCAATCTGGCAGACATGGGGATCACCTTATGGGGACGCCCGTTGCCCGCCCGGCGCGGTACCCGCGTCGGCGAAAGGGACGCCAGGCGGGCCCGCGTCCCTCAGGCCGGTGTCACTCGACCTTGACCCAGTCGAGCGTGCGCTGGACCGCAGCCTTCCAGCCGGCGTAACCCTGTGCCCGCCGGTCCTCGGACCACTGTGGCTCCCAGCGCCTGGACTCGTGCCAGTGCGTGCGCAGTTCGTCGGTGTCCCGCCAGAATCCCGTGGCCAGTCCCGCCGCGTAGGCCGCACCGAGCGCGGTGGTCTCCGCGACGACGGGACGGCTGACCGGGACGCCGAGGACATCGGCCTGGATCTGCATGCAGAGGTCGTTGGCGGTCACACCGCCGTCGACCTTGAGCACGTCCAGGTGGACTCCGGAGTCCTGTTCCATGGCCTCGACGACGTCACGGCTCTGGTAGCAGATGGCTTCCAGGGTCGCCCGCGCCAGATGGGCGTTGTCGTTGTAGCGGGCGAGGCCGACGATCGCGCCCCTGGCGTCGGAGCGCCAGTACGGGGCGAACAGGCCCGAGAAGGCGGGGACGAAGTACATGCCGCCGTTGTCCTCGACGCCGCGGGCGAGTTCCTCGCTCTCGGCCGCGGTCTTGATGATCCTCATCTGGTCGCGCAGCCACTGCACGGCGGACCCCGTCACCGCGATGGAGCCCTCCAGCGCGTAGACCGCCGGGCTGTCGCCGAACCGGTAGGCCACGGTGGTCAGGAGCCCGTGCCGGGAACGGACCAGTTCCGTACCGGTGTTGAGCAGCAGGAAGTTCCCGGTGCCGTACGTGTTCTTGGCCTCGCCGGGCGCGAAGCAGACCTGGCCGACGGTGGCCGCCTGCTGGTCGCCCAGCACCCCGCCGATGGGGACGGCGGCGCGCAGCGGCCGGGAGGTGCGGGTCGTGCCGTAGGCCTCCGGATGGGAGGAGGGGTTGATGGTGGGGAGCATCGACCGGGGGATGCCGAAGAAGCCCAGCAGTTCGTCGTCCCAGTCGAGCGTCTCCAGGTCCATGAGCATGGTGCGGCTCGCGTTGGTCACGTCGGTGGCGTGGATGCCGCCGTCGGGGCCGCCGGTCAGGTTCCACAGCACCCAGGCGTCCGTGTTGCCGAACACGGCGTGCCCCGCTTCCGCCGCTTCGCGGACGCCGTCGACGTTCTCGAGGATCCACTGGATCTTGCCGGCCGAGAAGTAGGTCGCCGGGGGCAGTCCGGCCTTGCGGCGGATGACGTCGCCCCGGCCCGAACGCTCGAGTTCGGCCGCGATGGTGTCGGTGCGGGTGTCCTGCCAGACGATGGCGTTGTAGTAGGGGCGGCCGGTGCGCGGGTCCCAGACGACCGTGGTCTCGCGCTGGTTGGTGATGCCGATCGCCGCCAGGTCGGCCCCGGACAGGCCACTGTGACGCAGCCCGTTCTGCATCACCGAGTTGGTGCGCTCCCAGATCTCCACGGGATCGTGTTCCACCCACCCCGAGCGGGGGAGGATCTGTTCGTGTTCCAGCTGGTGCTTCGCCACCTCGTTGCCGCCGTGGTCGAAGATCATGAATCGGGTGCTGGTGGTCCCCTGGTCCACCGCGCCGATGAAGTCCGCCATGATGTGCCGCCTCTCCGGCCGGTGTCAGTCCTCCGGCGCCGGTACGCGCCCTGTCGGCTCGGGCTCCGCGGTCGGCAGGAACCGGCCGACGAAGACCTTGTACAGTCCCGCTCCGAGGACGCCGCCGATCAGCGGCCCGAGGATCGGCACCCAGAAGTAGAGATTCCCGTACTGATCCCGCCAGGCCCCGCCGTATCCGGTGAGGAAGCTGGCCAGCCGCGGGCCGAAGTCACGGGCCGGGTTGATGGCGTAACCGGCGTTGGTGCCGAAGGCCATGCCGATGGCGACCACCACCAGGCCGATGACGAACGGGGCGAGGTTGGCGCCCGGCGGTGTGTTGAGCATGTCCGTGATGGCCATGATCAGCAGCAGCAGGATGGCGGTGCCGATGACCTGGTCCCGGAAGGCGCCCCACTCGTGGACCGGCAGCGCGGTGTTCCCGTTGGCGGGGAGGGTGGAGAACACGGTCTGCGTCTTGACGGTGTGGCCGGGGTCGGCCTTCGCCAGTGCCTCGGTGTAGTTCCAGCGGACCAGGAGCGCGGCCACGAAGGCGCCGGCCGTCTGGGCGAGTGCGTAGGGAGCCACCTTCCGCCACGGGAAGCCCTTGAACGACGCGAGGGCGAGGGTGACCGCGGGGTTGAGGTGGGCGCCGCTCAGTCGCGCGGCCACGTAGACGCCGAGGGTGACACCGAGTCCCCACGCCCACGAGATGCTGTCGTGGTCCCCGAGCCCGCCCTCGGGATCGGTGAGGGCCCCGCCCGCGGCCACCTGCGCCACCACTCCGCACCCGAAGAGGATGAGGATCATCGTGCCGGCGAATTCCGCCGACAGTTCACCGAGCAGACCTGACCTCTTGAGCCGTTCAGCCATGGAAGCTCACCTTCCGCCGGCTGGACCGGCGTCGACTGTCCGCGTCTCTCAGTCGACACATTAAGGCGATATGCGACAAGCCGCACATAGAGTGCGGCTTGACGGGCGCGGGTGGAGCGTCAGGGGCCGATGGGCATGCGGCGCTTGTGGTCCGTCGCCCGGTAACGGGTGACGATCTTCTCGAAGGCGTCCTCCTTCACCGGCTTGCCCTCCAGGAAGTCGTCGATGTCGTCGTAGGTGACGCCGAGGGCTTCCTCGTCGGCCTTGCCGGGGGCGAGGGACTCCAGGTCGGCCGTCGGGACCTTCCCCACCAGCTCGTCGGGCGCGCCGAGCGCCTCGGCGACGGCACGCACCCGGCGCTTGGTGAGGCCGGTCAGCGGGACCAGGTCGGCGGCGCCGTCGCCGAACTTGGTGAAGAAGCCGGAGACCGCCTCGGCGGCGTGGTCGGTGCCCACGACCAGCCCGTTGTGGGCGCCGGCCACCGCGTACTGGGCGATCATGCGCTGCCTGGCCTTGATGTTGCCGTGCACGAAGTCCTGGTGGTGGGCGTCGCGGAAGGCCACGTCGGCGGCGAGCAGCGCGTCGAGCATGGCGTCGCTCGCGGGCTTGACGTCCACCGTCAGTACCTGGTCGGGCTTGATGAAGGAGAGCGCGAGCTGGGCGTCGTGCTCGTCGGCCTGGACCCCGTGCGGCAGCCGCATCGCGTAGAAGGTCGCCTCGTGCCCCTCGGCCCGTGCCCGCTCCACGGCGAGCTGGCACAGCCGCCCGGCGGTGGTCGAGTCGACACCGCCGCTGATTCCGAGGACCAGGCAGCGCAGGCCGGTGGAGGTCAGCCGCTCGGCCAGGAAGGCCACCCGGCGCTCGATCTCCCGCTCGGCGTCGAAGGTCTCCGCGACCTCCAGCTCCCGGGCGATCTCCAGTTGCAGGGCGATGGACGCCGGCTCGCTCAATTCCGCTCCTTGTTCGATGTGCGGGGACTCCTCACTCAGCGTACCCAGTGGCGTCCGGGGGATACGGGCCGAGTGGTGGGCGCGGTACGACGTGCGGGGGGGCCGGCGCCCCCCCCCCCCACCCCCGCGGACCGCCGGGGTCAGCTCAGCGGCTGCACCCGGATGTCGCGGAACCGCACCTTGTTCCCGTGGTCCTGCAACCGGATCGCCCCGGCCGCCGGTGTCTCGGTCCGTCCGCCCGCGGTCGGACCGTCGAGGACCACGTCGTCGTGGACCTTCTCGCCGTTCCACACCACCGTCACCCGCGCGTCGGCGGTCTTGCGGCCGCTGTCGTCGTAGCGGGCCGCGCGGAAGACGATGTCGTACGTCTGCCACGTCTCCGGCGCGGTCGCGGCGTTGATGTCGGGTGCCTTCTTCAGGTAGAAGGCACCGGCCTCATTGGTCGCCGGGGTGGTGTCCCCGTACGAGTCGAGGATCTGCAGCTCGTAGCGGTCCTGGAGGTAGATGCCGCTGTTGCCGCGGTCCTGTCCGGTCACGTCGGGCGGCAGCTGCGGGACGCGGAACTCCACGTGCAGCTTGAAGTCCTGGTAGGCGTCCTTGGTGCGGATGTCGCCGCAGCACACCTCCATCGACTCCTCCTCGGCCAGCGGCCATGCCACGGGCCGCCCGTCCGTGTGCTGCCACTGGGCCTGCGAGGCGGCCGTGCCGTCGAAGAGGTCGACGCGTGCGCCCCGCGGGTGCACGGTGATCAGGTCGAGGTTGACATGACCGGTGTCACCGGGGTCGTAGCGGTAGGACACGGTGTTGTGGCCGGCCCGCAGGCGCAGGGGCTCGGTCCGTGTGGACCAGGTGTCCCAGTCCCCGGTGGACGGGAGATGTGTCTGCCGCACCTTCTTCCCGTTGGCGTACAGGGAGAGGGACTTGGTGCCCTCGAATGGGTTCGGGCCGTTGGAGTAGCGCAGGCCCACGTCGTACGTGCCGGACTTGGGGACCTTCACGTCGAAGGTCGTGGCGACCTTGCCCTCGGTGGCGTAGCGGTCGACGAAGCCGCTGCCGGAGTAGCCGACGTGGTCGGTGTTGATGCCGGCCTTGCCGGTGAGCCGCGCCTCCTCGGCCTCGTAGAGGGTGGCGGGCGGCGGCTGCTTGCCGGGCATCTCGTTGAGCGTGTACCAGGCCTCGGTGCTCCACAGCGACTCACCGGACGCCGAGGTGAAGGGCCGCGGCGAGCGTACGTGCACCACGCGGTCCGGCTTCAGCCCGTCCAGCCGCAGCCGCACGGTCCGGCCGTCCTCCGAGAGGGTCGCCGAGCGTACGGACAGCTCCTCCTCGGCGATCTTCGGGCCGCCGTAGTCGGCGGTCGGGGTGTAGTGCCACTGCTGGACGTCGTAGCGGGCGGCCAGCTCCGCGGCGGTCGCGTCGGACACCGGCTGGGTGTACGTCAGGTCGAAGCCGCCGGGCACGGCCCGCATCTTCTGGATGTCGAAGGTGTCGCCGCCGTTGGGCGTCAGCTTCTGCAGACCGAACTTCAGCTTGCCCGCCTGGCCCCAGTTGCCGTCGGCGCCCAGGCCGCCGGCGTAGATCGCTCCGTCGGGGCCCATGGTGATGCGGTTGACGCCGGCCTCCAGGCCCTGCGTGTAGCGGAAGACGGCGCCCTGGTACTGGCCCTTCACCTTCTCCAGGTAGGCGCGTTGCAGACCGCCGTAGGTGACGTCACCGATCAGCATCTGGCCGGCGAAGGTGCCCTTGTTCAGATACAGCGGGGTCGAGGGCGAGTTGCCGATCTCGTTCTGCGGCAGCCACAGCACCGGCTCGGTGACGGGGGAGTCCTCGAAGGGGCCGGCGGGCTCGGTGTAGTGGTTGAAGAAGCGGTCCTGCTTGATCTGGACGAGCTTCGAGGACGGCAGCCATCCGCCCTGGTTGTCGGTGACGAAGAGACCGCCGCCGGGGCCCCAGCCGATGCCGTTGGGGGTGCGCAGCCCGCCCGCGATCGGCGTGATCTTCCCCGTCTTCTTGCTGATCTTGTACGTCGTTCCGCGGTTCGGCGCGGGCTGCGGGGTGGTGGTCGCGCCGCCGAGGTCGATGGCGACGGACAGGTTCACGTAGAAGTGGCCGTCGCGGTAGAGCAGGCCGAACGCGAACTCGTGGAAGTTGCCTCCGTAGGGCCAGGTGGCGACCGTGCGGTAGTCGTCGGTCACGTCGTCGTCGTTCTCGTCGACCAGCCGGGTCAGTTCGTGCTTCTGGGAGACGTAGAGCGACCCGTCGACGTACTTGATGCCCATGGGCTCGCGGAGCCCTTCGGCCACCTTCTTCACGGTGACCTTGTCCCGGCTGGTCGCGCCAGTGACGTTGTCGAGCAGGTACACCTCACCGGCAACGTTGTCGGAGCCGCCCCAGGTGCTGAGCGCGAGGCGTCCGTCGGGCAGCCAGTCCATGCCGGTGACCTGCGGTTCGAATCCTTCGGGGCGCAGGTCGGTGAGGGTGAGGTCGGGGCGTACCGAGGTCAGCGGCAGCCCGTCGCCGGGCGTGTCGGTGCCGGCCTCGCACTCCTTGCGGCCCGGCGCCGTCACGCGGACGACCCCGGCGTCGGTGGTCAGTGCCGAGTTGGGTACGACGGTGAACTCGGTCTCGCCCGGGGGGCGCCAGGAGAGCGTGAGCTGCTGCCCGCCGCCCCGGTCGAAGTGCTCGATGCGCAACGGGTGGGATCCCGCGGTGAGGTCCAGCGCGCCGTCCTTCGGCTCGGCGCCGTGCAGTCCGTCGTGGTCGATCACCGTGGTGCCGTCGAGGGTCAGCCGTGAGCCGTCGTCGCTGGTGAGGCGGAAGGCGTAGGTGCCGTCGCGCGGAGCGACCAGGTAACCGGTCGCCTCCGAGACGAAGTTGTCGGCGATGCCGCCGAAGTCGGCGGTGCTCGACCAGTCGACGGTCGGCATCAGCTTGTCGTGGTTGGGGGTCTGGCCGGGTTTGAGGGTGCAGATCTTGCTCAGGGGTGTCTGCACGTCGAACACGCGCAGGGTGACTCCGGGCTCCTGCGGCGGGACGTCCGCGGCGGCGGACGCGGCGGTCGCCGGGACGGCCAGCAGGCCGCCTGCCGAGACGGCCGACGCCAGCAGGAGTGTGAGGTGTCTTCGGGCACGCCGGAACAGGCGTGGGCGCATTGGTCCTCCGGGGTGTGGGGACCGGACCGTGCCGGAAATCGCTCCGGTCTTCGTGCGGTACGACTGCGGTTCCGCCGCCAAGGTAGGAGACTTCTGCTTGACATGTCCATACTTTGTCATCGACGTGTTCAAAGTCGCCGCCTCTTCGCATGCCTCACCGGAGGCGGCGACTCCCGGCGGACCTACTTGTTCTCGACGCGTCCGAACGGGTTCGGCCCGGCCGTCAGCTCGTCGCACGCCGCCTGCCAGGCGCCGTCCCCGGGGTACAGCGCGCTGCGCAGATAGGCCCAGGTGAGCCGTTGGACCGCGGACACGCGCTCGGGGTTCTCGTCCGTGGTCTCCGCGACGTCGTATCCGGCGACCCCGCCGAGTCCGTGTTCCGCGTCGAACAGGGTGAGCAGCGACTTGGGGCCCGGTGACAGGGAGTAGGGATCGGCGTGCCATCCCGGCCCGCGGACCGTCAGGTGCGCGGAGTCGTCCTTGTCCCCGGCGACCACGAGCGTGGGCGTCGTCATGCCGGAGAAGTCCATGGTGTCGAGGAACGAGAGCATTTCCGCCGCGGCCTCGCTGAGGGCGTCACCGCCCCGGCCGGGCGCGGCGAGCAGGACGCCCGCCTTGATCCGGGGGTCGGACAGGTCCACCTCCGCTCCGTCCTGGGGATCGGTGAGCCGGGCGCCCAGCAGGAGGCTCGCCGTGTGTCCGCCCATGGAGTGCCCGGCGACGGCGACCCTGCCGCGGTCCAGCCGCCCGGCAAGCTGGGGGACGGCGGCTTCCAGTACGTCGAGCCCGTCGAGGATGCGCGTCATGTCCTCGGCCCGCGACCGCCAGTGCAGCGGCGCCCCCGGAATGTCCGGGGCCGGCCGCAGGGACCTGGAACTCAGGTGGGTGGGCTGGATGACGACGAAGCCGCGCGCCGCCCAGTGGTCGGCGAGGGGAGCGTAGCCGTTCAGTGAGGAGAGGTGGTTCGAGTAGCCCTGGCCGTGCGAGAGGAGGACGACCGGCAGGTCGCTCCCGGTCACGGGTGCGGAGACCCGGACCTCCAGGTCCACGGCCCGGCCGGGCGCGGGCAGGACGACCGGGGCGACGGAGACGACGGGTGTGGGGGAGGCGGCGAGGTCGCCGGTGGGCAGCGGTGTGCTCATGGGGTGTCTGTCCGTTCGACGGCCGCTGTCGGACGGAATCGTCCGGGCGGCGGAGGGAGAAGGGGTCGGTGATCGCGGTGTCTCCGCCCTCGAAGCGGGACACTGTTCCGTTTAAATATACGGAACGGTGTTCCGTTTGGTCAACGGTGATGTGTCCGGGGGGCGGGCCGTACGGCTCGGCGGCCCCCGGCGCCGGCGCTCAGCCGCGACGGCCCGCGCGGACGCGGCGGTGGCTCCAGGCCAGCAGGGCGAAGAGGATGAGACCGGAGACGATCAGGCTCACGCCGGTGGTCCATCCGGAGTACGGCACCTGGGGCAGGAGCCCCCAGGCCACGCCCGCGCCGAGGAGGAGCAGCCCCGCCGTGACCGAGCCGGCGATGCGCCAGGGGGAGGAGACGCTCTCCTCGGCCGCGCGCATCGCCTGTCTGCGGACGGGGCCGACGAACCGGTCCAGCGCCGGGACGGCGCGCGACAGCAGCACCATCCCGGCGAACACGAGCAGCAGGCCCGGCCCGGGCAGTACCAGCAGGGCGACCCCGACGGCCACCAGTACGGCACCCAGGGTGCCGAGGGCGGCTCGCCGGATCGTCTCGACGCTGCGAGCCATCTCGCGCACCTCCCCGCGTGCGGCAGGAGTTCCGATTCCCGGGTCCGGTCAACCTTAGGCACGGATCCGGGCGCGGGCGATTCCGCCCGGCTGGCAGGGTGCCCTCATGGACAATGCGGAAGTGCTGCTCATCGGAGGGCGCGCGGGTGTCGGCAAGACGACGGTGGCGTGGGAGGTTTCGGTGCTGCTGCGGGCCGCGTCCGTCCCCCACGCGGTCGTCGAAGGGGACTTCATGGGCCAGGTGCATCCTGCCCCGGAGGGCGATCCTCACCGGTCGGGGATCACCGAGAGCAACCTGACGGCCGTATGGGCGAACTACGCCCGCCTCGGCCATCGCCGCCTGATCTACACCAACACCCTGAGCGTGCTGCCCGAGGCGGCGGACATGTTCCGGCGCGCCATGGGGGCGCAGGTGCGGATCGTCCGGGTCCTGCTCACCGCTTCCGACGACACCGCGCTCGCGCGCCTGACGGGACGGGAACTCGGCTCGGAACTGGAGCGGGAAGTGGCCGGAAGCGCCCGCAAGGCGCGGCTCCTGGACGAGCGGTCGCCGGCGGACACGATGCGGGTGGCCACCGACGGGCGCCGCGTTGTGGACATCGCCCGCGAGGTGGTGGCCGTGACGGGCTGGACGGTGGGCGGGTGACCCATGCTGGTCAAATTTGACTAGACTGGGGGCGCATGGCCGAGAAGACGATCCCGATCCTGCCGTGCCGGACCCTCCAGCCCGTTCTCGACTTCTACACCGCCCTCGGATTCGAGGTGACGTACCGGCAGAAGAGTCCCAACCCGTACGCCGTCGTGGAGCGCGGCGGCATCGAGCTGCAGTTCTTCGGAGTGAAGGACTACGAGCCGGCCGCGTCGCTGAGTACCTGCTACGTCCTGACCGACGACGTGGACGGACTGCACGCCGCCTTCCGGGCCGGGCTCAAGCAGGCGTACGGCAGGATCCCCACGCGCGGACTGCCGCGCATCGGCCCGCTCAGGGACATGTCGTACGGGGTGCGGCAGTTCCTCATGTCCGATCCGGGCGGCAACTGCGTCCGGGTCGGACAGCCCACGAGCGACGACCGGCACCACCGACGCGCCCCCGAGGAGACCTTCGCCCGCGCCCTGCACCACGCCGCTCTCCTCGCGGACTCCAAGGAGGACCCGGCGGGCGCCGCGAAGGTCGTCGACCGGGTGCTGCACCTCGACGACGAGCGGCCCACGCCCGTGCAACTCCTGCGGCTCCTCGTGCTGCGCGCGGACGTCGCGGGGCGACTCGGCGACGAGCGGACCAGGGCGTCCGCGCTCGCCGACGCGGACGCCGTCCGTCTCACCGCCGGGGAACGGGAGTCGGTCCGCGAGGACCTCGAACGCCTCGAGGAGCTGCGCGGCTGACGCCTGTTCACCACGACCGCACGAGGAGCCGGCGACCGCACCCCAAGGCCCCCCGCCCGGGCAGGGAACTTGTACGCCCCGTCGACGTACGAGGGCAACGCTGATACACCTGCGTCACATGCACCACCTCCACCCACCGCCCAAGGAGGAGCATGTGAGAGCACGTCGCGCGGCCGTCCGAAGCGCCTCCGCGCTCATCGCCACCCTCGCCCTGACCGCCGGCCTGGCCGGCCCCGCCGTCGCGGCGCGGGAGGCCGAGGCCCCGCCGGTCGCCACCGCGACCGACCCCGTGACGCACGAGGAGAACGACCGCGTGCCGGAGGGCTCGGTCTGGACGCAGCACTACTTCCCGTCCTCCGACCGCTCCGGCACTCAACTGCACGCCGACGTCCTGCTTCCCGAGGGACTGTCCCGGAAGGAGAAGGTGCCGGTCATCCTCTCGGTCGGCCCGTACTTCGCCCACGCGGGGCAGACGGGCCCCGAGGGCTGGGCCCACACCGGCCCCTCGGCCCGCTTCAACGACTTCATCGAGGGCACCGACCTGTTCGACGAGCGCTACGCCTTCGTCATGGTGGACCTGCGCGGTTTCGGCGGCTCCACCGGCTGCCTCGACTGGGGAGGACCCGGCGAACAGGCCGACGTCAGGGCCGCGATCGACTGGGCCGCGAAGCAGCCGTGGTCCACCGGAGCGGTGGGCATGTACGGCAAGTCCTACGACGCCGTCACCGGCCTGATCGGCAACAACCTGGACCAGCGCGCGCTCAAGGCCGTCGTCGCCCAGGAACCCCTGTGGGACATGTACCAGTACATCTACTCCAACGGCGTTCCCCGCCCGAACGTGACCGGCACCGCCGGCGCGTACAACTCCATCGCCACCATGCCCCCGATGGCGGACGACGACCCGCGCTACCGGGCGAACGCCCGCTACGAGGAGGACCACCCGGAGTGCCTGACGGAGAACTCCGCCGGGTACCGAATATCCGACCAGCGGGACGACCACTGGACCTCCCGCGACCTGGCCCGGATGGCCAAGGGCAGCGACACCCCCCTGTTCGTCACACAGGGCTTCATCGAGAACAACACCAAACCCGAGGAGATGCAGGAGTACCTCGACAACCACGAGGGCCCCGAGCGCGGCTGGCTGGGGCAGTGGGACCACGTCCGCGGCGGTGACCGCACCCCCGACGGACGCCTCGCGATGGGCCGCGAGGGCTGGTACGAGGAGACCCTGTCCTTCTACGACCGGTACCTCAAGGGCATCAGGCCGGACGTCCGCTACCCGGCCTACGCCGTCGAGGACTCCACCGGCGCCTGGCGCGCCCAGCGCACCTGGCCGGTCACCGAGCGGTCGGTCACCCTGCCGCTCGGCGGCGGCTCGTACGTGGACGACGGCGGCGCGTCCGCCCGGGCGGCGCTGACCGCGTCCGGCCGGCCGGCACCGCGGCCCCCCGCGCCGCCGGCCGGCCGGTGGGACATGGAGAACGCACCGGCGACCGAGCACGTCGCCCCCCGGGGACTCGCCGAGGAGTCGGCGAAGCGGCAGCGGGACGGTGAGGTCGGCTCCAGCTTCTTCGTGTGGTCGAAGCCGCTCGAGAAGCCGGTGCGCGTCACCGGCACCCCGCAGGTCTCCCTGACCGCCAAGGGCGAGGGCAACGTCATGCTCAAGCTGTACGACGTCGCCCCGGACGGCACCGCCGTCATGTTCGACGAGCAGGTCTCCCTGCTGCACTCGGGCCGGCTGACCGTCGACCTGAAGGCGACCGACTGGACGCTGGCGGCGGGACACGTCCTCGCCGTGGAGATCGGCTCGATCCAGACCGGCTCCTGGCGGGACACGCCCTCCGGCGAGACCGTCGAGGTCCGGGGCGCCAGGCTCCGGCTGGCCCTGGACGACCCGGCCGACGACATCGCCACCCCCGGCGACCGTTCCCCGTTCCTCGACACGTACCTGCGCCAGTACACGGTGGAACTGCCGGCCGGCCCGGGGACGTTCACCGTGGTCCCGGGCGGTCGCCTGTGACCGGCTCCGGACCCGGGTAGTCCGGGGAAGCGCGCAGCCGGGCCGCCGTGACCGTCGCGGCGGCCCGGTCCGGCCCCGCTCCCGGCGACCGTCGTCCGCGCCGCCGGGACGGACGGCGCGTGACGCATCAGTGGGGCCCGCCCTCCGGCGCGTCACGCGCCGCGTGCCGGCCTGCGCATCCGGCCGCGGGCCATCAGCTCCAGCACGACGGCGATCGCGACGGCCTCGACCGCCAACAGTGCGACCAGAACGAACAGTTGCACCGCGCCGGCCTGCAGCGGAGAGGCGCCGCCGAGGAGCATGCCGATGAACGCGCCGGGGAGGGTGACCAGTCCGACCGTCCTGGTCTGGTCGAGCGCCGGGATCAGCGCGCCCGCAGCGGCCTGCCGGGCGATCTCCAGCCGGGCCTCCCGCTCCGGGAACCCCAGCGACAGCGCAGCCTCCACCTCACCGTGGCGTGTCTCCAGCTCCTCCAGGGCGCGCCGCCCCGCGAGCACCGTCGCGGTGAGCGCACCGCCGATGAAGATGCCGGTGACGGGGATCAGCGCGATGCCCTCGACCGGCAGCAGTCCGATGGCCACCAGCAGCAGGACGACCGGGAACACCGCGACGCCGATCGGCACGGCGGCCCACCACCAGGCGCCGTTGCCGGTGATGCGGCGTCCGGCCGTCCAGGTCGCCACCGCGAACATCACGCCGACGAACGCGAGGAGCAGTGCGCGGGAACCGAACGCCCAGCGGACGACGACCGCGACGGCGGCCAGCTGGACGGTGGCCCGGAGCCCGGCGGTGACGATCGCCCGGGTGTGCCCGAGCCGGGCCAGCGCGGCGACGGCCGCGCCGACCACGAGGAGCAGGGCGAGTGCGGCGCCGAGGAGGGGGTTCGCCGGGAGCAGGGTGGAGGCCGACGTGATCACGGCACCACCCTGGAGATGCTGCTGCGTCTCAGGGACGGCTGGTCAGGTAGCCGCCCATGGAGGTGAAGTACTCCGTCGCGGACAGCTCGCGCCCGTCCTCCGTCCGGACCCGCGTGATGGCCAGACCGTGGTTGCGGCCGGTCCGCGCGTCGGCGCCGGCGACGATCACCACGCCGTCGCCCTCGCGGTAGAAGATGCGGCCGGGAGTACCGCCGTAGCGGCCCTGGGACACCACCGCGGCGAGTACTTCAAGTCGCCTGCCCCGGTGAAAGGTGAAGGCGCTGGGGTAGGGCTCGGACTGGGCGCGGACGAGGCGCTCCAGGTCCTCGGCCGGCCAGCCCCAGTCGATGCGGATGTCCTCGGCGGACCGTTTGTGGAAGAAGCTCGCCAGGGACCGGTCCTGCTTGGTGAACTCGGTCTGCCCGGCGGCGATGAGATCCAGTGCGCCGATGGTGACCGGGGCGATGAGGTCGACGGTCTTGTGGAAGAGGTCGGTCGCCGTGTCCCTCGGGCCGACCGGCACCGCCTCCTGCCGGACGATGTCCCCGGCGTCGAGCTCGTCGTTCATCATGTGCGCGGTGACGCCCACTTCGGACTCCCCGTTGATCAGCGCCCAGATCAGCGGGGAGAAGCCGGCGTACTTCGGCAGCAGCGAGTCGTGCACGTTCAGCGTCCCGTGGCGCGGCAGGCCGAAGATGCGCGGGGGGATCCACGTCCGCCAGTTGTTCGCCACGATGATGTCGGGATCGGCCTCCTTGAGGCGCTCGAACAGCTCGTCGTCGTCAGGGCGGTTGCGGATCAGCACCGGGACGCCGTGTTCCTCGGCGAGATCGGCGACGGAGTCGCTCCAGATCTTCTCGTACGCGTGCTCGCTCCTGGGATGCGTCACGACCAGCACCACGTCGTGTTCGGAGTCCAGGAGCGCTCGCAGGGTGCGGTGCCCCCAGGTCTGGTAGCCGAACATGACGACCCGCATGGGGTTCCTCCTTCAGACAGGGGACGGCCCGGGCAGTAAAGCAAGGCTTACCTTAGTCCAGAACGACCTTGTGTGGCACCCCAGTTGGATACAGAAGCTTGAGGTTCGCCCTATCGACAGCCTCGGTTGAATTAGCTTAGGCTCACCTAAGTTTTCGGCGGCCGCAGGATGGGAGTGACATGTCACAGGTTCTTCCTGATGACGCAACACTGGTCCACGACCTCATTGGCATCGGCTTCGGGCCGTCCAATGTCGCCATGGCGATCGCACTGACCGAGCACAACGCACGGGCCGACGGGCAGGAGACGATCACCGCCCGCTTCTTCGAGCAGCAGCCGCGCTTCGGCTGGCACCGCGGCATGCTGATCGACGACGCGACCATGCAGGTGTCCTTCCTCAAGGACCTGGTGACGCTCCGGAACCCGGCGAGCGAGTTCAGCTTCCTCTGCTACCTCCAGAGCAGGGGACGGCTGATCGACTTCATCAACCACAAGAACCTCTTCCCGCTGCGGGTGGAGTTCCACGACTACTTCGAGTGGGCCGCCGCCAAGGTCGACGACCTGGTCTCCTACGGCCACGAGGTCGTCGGCGTGGCGCCCGTCGAGCGGGACGGGACCGTGCGGCACCTGGAGGTGACGGTCCGTTCGGGGGAGGGGCTGGAGGTCCACCGGGCCCGCAACCTCGTCATCGGCACCGGGCTGCGCCCCCTCGTGCCCGAGGGCGTCGAGCGCGGCGACCGCGTCTGGCACAACTCCGAACTGCTCGCCAAAGTCGACGCGTTGGAGGGCACCTCGCCCTCCCGGTTCGTCGTCGTCGGCGCCGGGCAGAGCGCCGCGGAGAACGTCGCCTACCTGCACCGCCGCTTCCCCGATGCCGAGGTGTGCGCGGTCTTCGCCCGCTACGGCTACAGCCCCGCCGACGACAGCGGCTTCGCCAACCGGATCTTCGACCCCGCGGCGGTCGACGAGTACTTCACCGCGCCCGCCGGCGTCAAACGCCGGCTGATGGACTACCACGGCAACACCAACTACTCCGTCGTGGACATCGACCTGATCGACGACCTGTACCGGCAGATGTACCGGGAGAAGGTGCTCGGCACCGAGCGGCTGCGGTTCCTCAACGTCTCCCGGCTGACCGACGTCAAGGAGACCCCGGAGAAGGTACGTGCCACCGTGACCTCGCTCGTCACCGGGGAGGAGACCCCGCTGGACGCGGACGTCGTGGTGTTCGCCACCGGCTACAGCCCCGCCGACCCCCTCGGCCTGCTCGGCGAGGTCGCGGACCGCTGCCTGCGGGACGACGAGGGCCTGGTCCGGGTCGAGCGCGACTACCGCATCGCGACGGATCCCGGCCTGCGCTGCGGGATCTACCTCCAGGGCGGCACCGAACACACCCACGGCATCACGTCGTCCCTGCTGTCCAACACCGCCATCAGGGTCGGGGAGATCCTGCAGTCGCTCCTCGACCGCGGCGTCGAGCCCGCTTCCGGCGCTGCCCGAACGGTCGCCGACGGGACCGGCAGTACGGCGCGTTAGTGTACGTCGCCATGACCACGACTGCGGCCCGGCGCCCCGCGCCCCCCGGGGAGACAACTCAGGCCCGCCGAAAGCGGGTTGCGGGACTGGGCGTGCTCGGGGTGCTCGTCGTGGTCGCGGCGGCGGCGTCCCTGGCCGTCGGCGCGCGCGCGTTGAGTCCGGCCGACGTGTGGCACGGGCTGCTCGCGGAGCCCGGCTCCGACCAGCGGCTCACCGAGATCCGGCTCATCGTGCAGACCGTGCGGGTGCCCCGCACGGTGCTCGCGGTCGTGGCGGGCATCGCGCTGGGCGTCGGCGGCGCGCTGATCCAGGGGTACACGCGCAACCCGATCGCCGACACCGGTCTGCTGGGCGTCAACGCCGGAGCGTCGTTCGCCGTGGTGTCGGGGATCGCCCTGTTCGGGTTCACCAGCCCGTTGCAGTACGTCTGGTTCGGCTTCCTGGGCGCGGCGGTCGCCGGTGTCGTGGTGTTCGGACTGGCGAGCATCGGCCGGGGCGCCGGCAATCCGCTGACGCTCGCCCTGGCCGGGCAGGGCGTCACCGTGTTCCTCGCGGCGATGACCACGGCGGTCGCCCTGTCCGACAAGGAGTCGCTGAACGCCCTGCGGTTCTGGAACGCGGGCTCGGTGGCCGGTGTACGGTTCGACGTCATCTGGCCCGTGGCCGCGTTCATCGGGGTCGGCCTGCTGCTGGCCCTGTCCACGCTGCCCGCGATCAACCTGCTGAACCTGGGCGACGACGTGGCCCGGGGCCTGGGGCTGAACATCGCACGGAGCCGGACCGTCGGCATCGTCGCCGTCACCCTGCTGGCGGGCGCGGCGACGGCGGCCTGCGGCCCCATCGCCTTCCTCGGGCTGATGGTGGCCCACGTGGCCCGGTACCTGACGGGGCCGGACTACCGCTGGCTGGTGCCGTACGCGGGGCTGCTCGGGGCCGTGGTGCTGCTGGTCTGCGACATCGCGGGACGCCTGGTGGTGCGGCCGGGCGAGCTGGACGCGGGAATCGTCGTCTCTCTCCTGGGCGCACCGTTCTTCGCGGTCCTGGTGTGGCGTGGAAAGTTCAAGAGCGCGTGAACGGGGCGGACGTGAAGACGCAGCAGACGGACGCGAGGCCGTCCCTGACACCGGGCGTGCGGCTCGGCAGTGTGTCGTTCGTCTGGCGGCCCTGGCTGGCCTGCGTCACGCTCCTGCTGGCGGCGGGGGCCTTCCTGCTGTTCTGCGTGTCGATCGGTGTGGGTGACTTCCCGATCGCCCTGCCCCGCGTGGTCGCCACGATCTTCGGCGGCGGCGAACAGGTCGACGAGTTCGTCATCATGGACCTGCGGATGCCGCGTGCCCTGGCGGGCCTCGTCGTCGGGACCGCGCTCGGGGTGTCCGGGGCGATCACCCAGTCCATCGCGCGCAATCCGCTGGCCAGCCCCGACGTACTCGGCATCACCAGCGGCGCGAGCGCGGTCGCCGTGTTCCTGGTGACCGTGTCGGGCGGCACCGCCGCGGCGATCACCGACTCCGTGGGACTGTCGGCCGCGGCGCTCGCGGGCGGTCTCGGCACCGGTCTGCTGGTGTACTTCCTGGCCTGGCGCAGGGGCATCGACGGCTTCCGGCTGATCCTCATCGGCATCTCGGTGACCGCCATGATGCAGGCGGTCACGACCTGGCTGCTCGTCACCGCCGACATCAGGGACGTGGCCCGGGCCCAGGCGTGGCTGGTCGGCTCGCTGGACAACCGGTCCTGGGACGAGGTCTCGCTCGCCCTGTGGTGCACGCTCGTCCTGCTGGCCGTCGTGTCGTGCGTCGCCTTCCAGTTCAAGCCCCTGCACTTCGGCGACGACATCGCCGCCGGCCTCGGCGTGCGGTACGCGAGGGTGCGGGCCGTGCTGCTGCTGTGCGCGGTGCTGCTGGCCGGCGCGGCGGTGAGCGCGGCGGGACCGGTCCCGTTCGTCGCGCTGGTCGCGCCGCAGGTGGCGATGCGCCTCGGCAGGCATCCCACGCCGCCCATGGCGGCCTCCGGCATGGTGGGGGCGCTGCTGCTGACCGGCTCGGACCTGGTCGCCCGCGCGGTGCTGCCGGTCTCCCTGCCGGTCGGTGTCGTCACCGCAGCGATCGGTGGCCCCTTCCTCGTCTATCTGCTGGTGCGGGCGAACCGCCGATAGCCGTACGCGGATCGCTGGTACGCCGACAGCTGGTACAAAGTAAGGCGAGCCTAAACAAGGGGGCCTTGTGGTCGTTCAGTCCATCTCGGGAGTGAAACCCGGCGTCGACGGCGCCTCGCGGCTGGCAGCCAGGGGCGTCACGGTCGGGTACGGCGCCCGGACCGTCATCGACGAGCTCGACGTGACCGTCCCGCCCGGCGTCGTCACCACGATCATCGGTCCCAACGGCTGCGGGAAGTCCACCCTGTTGCGCACCCTGTCGCGGCTGCTGAAGCCGGCCGGCGGAAGGGTCGTACTGGACGGCGAGGACATCGCCACCCTCCGCACCAGGGACGTGGCGAAGAAGCTCGGCCTGCTGCCGCAGGCACCGGTGGCGCCGGAAGGGCTGACGGTGTCCGACCTGGTCGCCAGGGGCCGCCATCCGCACCAGAGCTGGCTGCGCCAGTGGTCGTCGGACGATGCCGACGTCGTGGCGCGCGCGCTGGCCATGACCGGCGTGTCCGACCTCGCCGACCGCCCGGTCGACTCCCTCTCCGGCGGTCAGCGGCAGCGCGTCTGGATCTCGATGACCCTGGCCCAGGGCACCGACCTGCTGCTGCTCGACGAGCCGACCACCTACCTGGACCTCGCGCACGCGATCGACGTCCTGGACCTGGTGGACGACCTGCACGAGTCCGGGTGCACGGTGGTCATGGTGCTGCACGACCTCAACCTGGCCACGCGCTACAGCGACAACCTGGTCGTGATGCGGGACGGGGCGATCCTCGCGCAGGGGCACCCCCGTGACGTGATCACCGCCGAACTGCTGCACGAGGCCTTCGGGCTGCGCGCCAAGGTGATCGACGACCCGGTCGGCGACCGGCCGCTCATCGTGCCGATAGGGCGGGCCCACGTCGAACTCGACCGTCTCGAGCCGGAGTTGCGGTAGTGAGGGTAGGCTAACCTCACTCAGGCGCGATAAGGTTTGCTGCCCTTAGACGGGGGCGCAGTGGACAGCGCGACAGCAAGGGATCCCCGGATGCTCTTCCAGAGAACGACGCGTATGAGGCCCTGGCGACGACTGGCGGCGGCACTGTCGGCCGCCGCTCTCGGCGTCGGCCTCCTCGCAGGATGCGGTTCCGACTCCGACGACCCGGCGGACAAGGCGGGCGGCGACGCCCCCGCCGGCGCCGGCGGCACCTTCCCGGTCACCGTGGAGCACGCGTTCGGCACCACGAAGGTCACCGAGGCTCCCAAGAGGGTCGTCTCCGTCGGCTACACGGACGACCAGACCGTCCTGGCCTTCGGCATCAAGCCGGTCGGCATGGTCGACCAGTACCCGAACCCGGCGGGTCAGAGCCCCGACATCAACACCCAGTGGCCCTGGGTGAAGGACAAGTGGGGCGACACCGAGCCCGAGGTCGTCATGAAGAACGGCGACGACGGCCCCAACTACGAGAAGATCGCCGCCCTGCGCCCCGACCTGATCGTCGCGGTCTACTCCGAGATCGACCAGGCCGGCTACGACAAGCTGTCCAAGATCGCCCCGACGGTCGCCCGCACCAAGACCGAGAAGGAGCCCTTCAGCGCGCCCTGGCAGGACAACGCGCTCCACATCGCCAAGGCACTCGGCAAGGCCGAGGAGGGCGAGAAGATGGTGGCCGACATCCAGGCCAAGCTCGACACCGCCAAGAAGGAGCACCCCGAGTTCGCGGACCGGACCGCGGTGGTGCTGTCCTGGTACGAGAAGTCGGTGGCGCCCTTCACCTCCACCGACGTGCGCGGACGCCTCGTGACGGGGCTCGGGTTCAAGTACCAGACGGAGATCGACAAGGTGGCGGGCGGCGACTTCTACACGACGCTCTCCCCGGAGCGGGTCGACCTGGTCGACGTCGACCGCGTCTTCGTCATCAACGACCAGGCGGACCAGGACGCGTTGAAGGAGTTCGAGCTGTTCGCCAACCTGGACGCGGTGAAGAACGGCAAGGTGTCGTACCTGCTGGACAGCGAGGGCCCGGCGGTCGGCGCGGCCATCTCCCAGGGCACCCTGCTGTCGATGCCGTACGCCATCGACGAACTCGTCAAGGCGGCCGGGCAGGGGTGAGCCGCACCGACACACGCGTCGCCCCGGCGATCCTCCGTACGGCGACCGGACGCGAGGCCGCCCGATGGGTCGGGACGCACTGCCGCGAGGCGCCGTGGCTGACGACCGCCACCGTGCTCACCACGGTGGCGGGGGCGGCGCTCCAGGTGCTCCCGGTGCTGCTGCTCGGCCGGGTGGTGGACGCCGTGGTCGAGGGCGAGTCGCAGTCCGTCCTGGTCACGATCGGGGCCTTGCTGGTGGCCGCCGCGCTGCTCGGCGCGGCGGCCACCGCGGCGTCGACGTACCTGATCGGACGGCTCGGCGCCGACCTGCTCGCCCGGCTGCGGGAAGGCGCCGTGCGGGCGGTGCTGGGCATGCCCAGCGCACGGATCGAGCAGGTCGGCCGGGGCGACGTGCTGTCCCGGGTCGGCGACGACGTGGCCGTCATCTCCAAGGGCATCCGCACCGCCGTCCCCACGGTGTTCTCGGCGGGAGTCCTCGTCGCCATCGCCACGGCCGGCATGTTCGGGCTGGACTGGCGGCTCGGTCTCGCGGGCGCCGGCGCGCTGCCCGCGTACGCGCTGGCCCTGCGCTGGTACCTGCCCAGGTCCGCGCCGCTCTACCGCAAGCAGCGCAGGGCGCAGGCCGACCGCGCGCAGGCCCTGATCAGCGGGCTCAACGGCATCGACACGGTCCGCGCGTACCGGCTCGAGGAGGCGTTCCGCGAGCAGGTCACCCGTGAGTCGTGGCGGGTGCGCGACCTCGGTATCGAGGTGTTCCGCTTCTTCGGCCGGTTCGTCGGCCGGGAGAACCGCGCCGAGTTCATCGGTCTGTCCCTGATCATCGTGGTGGGCTACGCCCTGCTGGAGGCAGATGCCGCGACCCTGGGCGAGGTGTCGGCGGCCCCGCTGCTGTTCCACCGGCTCTTCACCCCGCTGGGCGCCATCATGTTCACCTTCGACGAGGCGCAGAAGTCGGGCGCGAGCCTGACCCGACTGGTCGGCGTGCTGGGGGAGGAGGCGGCGGACCGGCTGGTGGGCGACACGTCGGTCACCGCGGCGGACACCGGGCCGCACCCGGTGACGGTGAAGGGGCTGACGTTCCGCTACCCCGGCACCGAGGAACCCGTCCTGCGGGACGTCTCCCTGACCATCCCGGCCGGCGGCTCCCTCGCCCTGGTCGGGGCGACGGGCGCGGGCAAGACCACGCTGGCCGCGCTGATCGCGGGCATCGGGACTCCCGAGACGGGGTCGGTGCGGGTCGGGACGACCGACCTGGCCTCGCTCGACGAGGCCGGGGCGCGTGCCCTGGTGAGCATCCTGACCCAGGAGACGCACGTGTTCTCCGGTCCGCTCGCCGACGACCTGCGGCTGGCCGCGCCGGAGGCGACCGACGCGGAACTCACGGCCGCCCTGCGCACCGTGGGCGCCGACGCGTGGGTCGACGACCTGCCCGAGGGGCTGCGCACCGTGGTCGGCGAGGGCGGCGAACGCCTCGACGTCACCAAGGTCGCCCAGATCGCCCTGGCCCGGCTGGTGCTGAGCCGGTCGCCGGTGGTGGTGCTGGACGAATCGACGGCGGAGGCGGGCAGCGAGGGCGCCGCCGAGCTGGAACGAGCCGTGCTGGCCGCCTGCGCGGGCCGCACCACCCTCTTCGTCGCACACCGGCTGACCCAGGCGATGGCGGCCGACCGGATCGCCGTGCTGGACGCGGGACGGGTCGTGGAGGAAGGCACGCACGAGGAACTGGTCGCCCTGGGCGGGCGGTACGCACGGCTGTGGCGGGCCTGGCGGGAGGGCAGCCAGGCGGCCTAGTTAGGTCTTCCTAAGTTAGGTTAGCCTGCCTTCATTCCTTGGAAGGGGCGTTGAGTCTTCGATGATGGAACCGAGCGCTCGTCACATACCGCTTACTCCCGAGCAACTGGCCGGCATCCGCCGCCGCACCGGCCACTTCCCCGACCGCACCATCGCCGAGGCCTGCGCCGTCGGACTGTCGTACTGGGCGACCGGCCGCAGCCCCGACGGCATCGACCTCACACCCGGCACCCTCTTTCCCGACGTACTCCGCTGGGTCGACAACGGCGGCTCCCCGGGCGGCGGTCGGGACGTCGGAGCCGACGGCCGGAGCGTCCCGCTTCCGGACGGCGTCGCGCTCGACGACGCGCGCCTCGCCCTGGACGACCTCGCCGACTTCCCGGACCGTCCCGTCGGCACCATCGCACCGGCCGGTGCGGCGGCGCGGCGGGAGGAGCTGGCCCGCTGGAACGACACCGGAGCCGACCGCGTACGCCCGACCCTGGTGGAGATGTTCCGCGAGCAGGCGCGGCTCAGGCCGGACGCCGTCGCCGTCGTCGACGAGCGGCGGACACTGACCTACCGGGAGACGGCCCGGCGCTCCGCCCAGTTGGCCCACCGACTCCTGGAACGCGGGCTCACCGCGGAGCAAGTGGTCGGCATCTCCCTCGAACGCTCCGCGGACATGGTCGTCGGACTGCTCGGAGCGCTCCAGGCGGGCTGCGCGTTCGTGCCGCTCGATCCGCACTGGCCGGCCGCCCGCCGGTCCGTCGTCATCGAGGACGCCCGCGTCGCCGTACAGCTCAACGCCTCGGGAGAGCACGCCGCCGGCGAACCCGAGGCGGTGGCCGTGGACCTCGCCCACTGGGGTCACGGTTCCCTCCCCGAGGAGGCCCCGGAGGTCACCGTCCCCGGCGACGCCCTGGCCTACGTGATCTTCACTTCCGGCTCGACCGGACGCCCCAAGGGCGCCATGATCCGGCACGAGGCGATCAGCGAGCGCCTGCTGTGGCAGGTCCACGAGATCCTGGGCTTCGGCCCCGACGACGCGTCGCTGTTCAAGGCGCCGCTGTCCTTCGACATCTCCGTCAACGAGGTCTTCCTGCCGCTGGTCTGCGGCGGCCGGCTGATCGTCCTGCGGCCCGGCGGCGAGCGCGACCCGCACCACCTGCTGGACGTCATCGCCGAGCAACGCGTCACCTTCACCTACCTCGTGTCGTCCATGCTGGACGTGCTGCTGGAGATCGCGGGCGACTCCGGGCGCCTCGACAGCCTGCGGCACGTCTGGTGCGGCGGCGAGGTGCTGACCCCGGAGCTGTACGAACGGTTCCGCACCCGGCTCGACATCCCCATGTACCACGGCTACGGGCCCGCCGAGACGACGATCGGCGTCTCGCACGTCGTCTACCGCGGCGCGGCCGAACGCCTGTCGACGTCGATCGGCCGGGCCAACCCCAACACCCAGCTGTACGTGCTGGACGACGAACTGCGCCCCGTCCCGGTCGGCGTCGGCGGCGAACTGTACGTCGGCGGTTTCCTGCTGGGCCGCGGCTACGTGAACGCGCCGGGCCTGACGGCGTCCCGGTTCGTGGCGAACCCCTTCGCCGACGACGGCTCCCGCCTCTACCGCACCGGGGACCTCGCCCGCTTCACCCCCGACGGCTCACTGGACTTCCTCGGCCGGGCCGACAACCAGATAAAGATCCGCGGGATGCGGCTGGAGATCGAGGACGTCGAGATCGGCCTCGCCGAGCATCCAGGTGTCCGGCACACCTGCGTCGTCGCCAGGAAGAACACGGCGGGCGGCACCTACCTCGTCGGCTACGTGATCCCGGCCGCCGGGCACGACGGGCTGCGGGCCGCCGACGTCAAGGCGTGGGCCGGCGAACACATGGTGGAGTACATGGTGCCCGCCCACATCGTCGTACTGGAGGAGTTCCCGCTCACCGCGAACGGCAAGGTCGACCGGAACGCGCTGCCCGACCCCGAACCCACGACGGCCTCGGTCGTCCCGCCCGCCTCGGAGAAGGAACGCGCGGTGTGCGAGGCGGTCGCGGCACTGCTGCAACTGGACCGTGTCGGCGTCGACCAGGACTTCTTCCAGCTCGGCGGCGACAGCATCCTCGCGATCTCGCTGCTCGGTGCCCTGCGCGGGGCGGGGCTCCACGTCACGGCACGGCAGATCCTCACCCACAGCACCCTGGGGGCGCTCGCCGCGGTGGCGAGCCGTGAGGACACCGCGTTCGTGGACCACCGCGACGTGCCGACCGGCACCGTGGTGGGTTCCCCCATCGTGCAGTGGCTCGGCGAGACCACGGACGAGATCGACGGCTTCGTGCAGTCGGTGGTCCTCAACACCCCGGCGGAGCTGACCGCCGCCGCCCTCGACGAACTCCTCGCCGCCCTGGTCGCGCGGCACGCCATGCTGCGCGCCTGGCTGGTGCGCGGCGACCGCTGGAGCTTCGACATCCCGGAGGCGGACGGCTCCGCGCCACGGTGGCGGGAGAGCGACCGGCCGCTGGAGGAGTGCGTCGCCCTCGCCACCGACGAGCTGGACCCCGACCACGGCACCATGCTGAGCGCCGTCTGGCGGCGCGAGGCCCGCCAGCTCGTCCTGGTAGCCCACCATGTCGTGGCCGACGGGGTCTCCTGGCGGATCCTGATGGAGGACCTGGCCACCGGCTGGCGCCAGTGCGCCTCGGGAGCACCGGTCGAACTGCCGCCGACCGGCACGTCGTTCCGGCGCTGGACGCAGCTGCTGGAACGTGCGGCGTTCGACGCGGACAGCGCCTGCTTCCGACGTGCCCTGCCGGGTCCGGACGAGCCGCTCGCCAGGCGAACGCCGAACGAGTCGGACACCGTCGCCCGGGAGCGGGTCCGGACCGTCTCGGTGGGACCCGAGGTCACGGCCGCCCTGCTGGGGCAGACGCCCGCGAAGTTCCACGCGGGCGTCAACGACGTCCTGCTGACCGCGCTCGCCGTCGCCCTCGCCCGCCGGCGGCGCGACCTCGGACAGGACCAGACCTTCGCGTACATCGAACTCGAAGGCCACGGACGCGAGCCGCATTTCGTGGCGCCGACCGCCGGCTTCGAACCCGAACTGTCGAGGACCGTCGGCTGGTTCACCACCCTGTTCCCGGTGACCGTGGACCCCGGACCCGCCACCGACCCCACCGCCCCCGAGTACCTGGCCGCCGCGCTCAAGGCGGTCAAGGAAGACCTCGCCCGAGTGCCGGACAACGGCGTCTCCTACGGAGCCCTGCGCTACCTGGCCGACAGCGAGTTCGACGCCCCCGCACCCCAAGTGCTCTTCAACTACCTGGGCCGCTTCGAGGCGGGCGCGCCCGGGAACTGGCAACTCTCCGACACGACCGGGCAGCTGGGGGAACGGCGAGACCCGAGGATGCGCCTGCCGCGCCCCCTGGAGTTCAACGCGATCGCCGAACCCGACCCGAGTGGCGGTTACCGACTGGCCACCACCCTGTCCTGGCCCGAGGGGATGTTCACCGAGGAGGACATCGAGTCCCTGGGCGCCTACTACCTCCAGGCCCTGACCGGGCTCGCCGCCCTCGAACACGGCGGCCACTCGCCCAGCGACTTCGCCCCGCTGGTGCTCACGCAGGCCGACGTCGACGCCCTGGACGGCCCCGCCCTGCGGGACATCCTGCCGCTCACCCCGCTCCAGGAAGGCCTCTACTTCCACTCCGTCTACGACGACGCCTCGACGGGCAGCTACGTCGAGCAGCAACTGCTCACCCTGGAGGGCGAGGTGGACGCGGGCCGGCTCGCGGCGGCGGCCACCCGCCTGCTCACGCTCCACCCGAACCTGGCCGCCCGGTTCGTGCCCCTCGCCGACGGCCGGGTGGTCTCCGTACTGGACAACGGTGCCGAGGCGCCCTTCACCACTCTCGACCGCCCCGGCATCACCGCCGACGAGATCCGCGACCTCGCCGAGCGCGACCGCCGTGCCGGTTTCGACCTGGCCACCGGCCCGCTGATGCGGTACACGCTCGTCCGCGGGGGCCCCGACGGCGACGTGCTGGTGCAGACCGTGCACCACATCGTCGCCGACGGCTGGTCGGTGATGCCGATGCTGCGCACCCTGCTCGCCGAGTACCACGCGCCGGGGACGGTGCACCCGCTCGGCGGCTTCCCCGACCACGCGCGCCGGCTCGCCCGACGCGACGACGAGCTCAGCGACCGGGTGTGGCGCGAACAGCTCGACGGACTCGCCGGCCCTTCCCTCGTCGCCCAGGGGCACTCGCCGTCCGACCGGTTCGCGGACACCGCGGTGGAGCCCGCGGACGACATCGACATGGCCGTCCGGTCGGCCGGCGTGCCGTTGAGCGTGGCCGTGCACAGCGCCTGGGCGGTGACGCTGGGCGGCATCCTGCGCCGCACGGACGTGGTGTTCGGGTCCACGGTGTCCGGACGCGACGCCGACGTGCCCGGCGTCGAGGACATGGTGGGCCTGTTCATCAACACCGTTCCCCTGCGCGCCCGGTGGTCCGCCGCCACCACCGCGCGGGACCTGCTCGCCTCGGTGAGGGAACACCAGAGCGCGGTGCTGCCGCACCAGCACGTCTCGTTGTCCGCCCTCACCCGGGCGGCCGGCACCGGCACCCTGTTCGACACCTTGGTGGTCTTCGACGTCGCGGCCGACGTCGAGGGTCTCCGGGCGCCGGACCACACGCTGGCGATCACCCGCATCGAGAACGAGGGCGCTCCCCACTACCCGCTGACCCTGGTGGTGGAACGCACGTCCGACGGGCGTCCCCGCTTCAACCTGATCCACGACGGCGAGCTGCTGCGCGAGTCGAGCGCCCGGCACATCCTGCACACCTTCGTCCGGACCCTCACGGGCTTGCTCAGCCGGCCGGACGCCCTCGTCGACGACGTGGCGTCCGAGGGAACCCGGCGCCCGGCACCGGTGGCCCCGACCACCCTGGCCGGGCTGTTCGACGCCGCCGCGGACCGCGCCCCGGCCGCCGTCGCCGTCACCCAGTGCGGTCTCGACGGCACCACCCGGTCCCTCACCTACGGTGAACTCGCCGCCGCGAAGGACGCGTTGGCCTCCGCCCTGCGCGCCGCCGGAACCGGACCGGGCCGACGGGTCGCCGTCGCCGTCCCACGCTCCGTGGAACAGGTCGTCGCCCTCGTCGCGATCGTCAGCGCGGGCGGCGCGTACGTGCCACTGGACCTGGCGTACCCCGACGACCGGCTGGCGTACATCCTCGCCGACGCCGGCCCGCAGGTCGTCCTGGTGGACGCGGGGCAACGCGACCGCTTCACCCGGCTGCTGTCCCGGGCGGGCGTGGCCGCGCGCGTTCTCGTGCAGGGCGACGAGCGGCAGGAGGCCGAGGGACAGGAGACCGAAGGGCAGGAGGCCGAGGGACAGGAGAGCGAAGGGCGGGAGCCCGAGCGGCGGCGGGAGCCCGAGCGGCGGCGGGCCGCCGAGAATGACCCGGGCGCCGATCCCGACTGGCACGATCCCGCGTACGTGATCTACACCTCCGGCTCGACGGGCAGGCCCAAGGGTGTCGTCGTCCCGCACTCCAGTGTGGTGACGCTGCTCGCCAACACCCAGGACGACATGGCCTTCGGCCCCGACGACGTCTGGGTCCAGTTCCACTCCTTCTCCTTCGACTTCGCGGTCTGGGAGCTGTGGGGCGCGCTGGCGCACGGCGGTCGCCTGCTGGTGCCGGAGTACGGGCTGACCCGTTCCCCGGTCGACTTCCACCGGCTGGTCCGCGAGCATGGAGTGACCGTGCTCAACCAGACGCCGTCGGCGTTCTACCGGTTCATGGAGGCCGACCGGCAGGCCGGCGAGCCGCTGCCCGCACTGCGCCGCGTCATCTTCGGCGGCGAGGCACTGGACCTCGGGCGGCTGCGGGGCTGGGCCGCCCGGCACGGCACCGGCTCGCCCGAGCTGGTCAACATGTACGGCATCACCGAGACGACCGTCCACGTCACCCACCGGGTGCTGACCGACGCCGACTTCGCCACCGGCGACGGCGTCAGCCCCATCGGCGGCCCGCTGCCCGGCCTGGTCACCTACCTGCTGGACGACCGGCTGCGCCCGGTCCCGCCGGGGGAGGAGGGCGCCATCTACGTCGCCGGTGACCAGGTGTCGCTCGGCTACCTGGGGCGGCCGGGGCTCACCGCCGGCCGGTTCGTGGCGAACCCGTTCACGGGCGACGGCACGCGCATGTACCACACCGGCGACCTCGCCCGCCGGACGCTCGACGGCGAGCTGGAGTTCACCGGCCGCGCCGACGATCAGGTGCAGCTCAAGGGATTCCGCATCGAACTCGGCGAGGTGGAGTCCGCGATCAGGGAACTCGACGGCGTGCTCGACGTGGCCGTCACCGTCGCGGACGCCGGCGACCACCTGGTCGCCCACGTGGTGGGCCGGGCGCCCGGAAACCTCACCGAGACCCTGTCGGCGAAGCTGCCCGCGTACATGGTGCCGAGCCGGGTTCTGCCCCTGGACGCCCTGCCGCTGACGGTCAACGGCAAACTGGACCGCAAGGCACTCACCGAGCGCGCGGCCCGGGACCACGCCGAGGACGCCGTCCGCGGCCCCGCGGTCGTCCCAGGCGGTGCCGCGCTCGCCACCCTGGTGGAGATCTTCACCGCCACCCTGCCCGGCGCGCCCGTCAACGCCGACACCGACTTCTTCCGCGCCGGAGGCGACAGCATCGTCGCCATCACCGTGATCAACCGCGCCCGGGCCCTCGGCCTGCCGGTCGCGCCGAGGGACGTGTTCCTGTTCAGGACCCCGCGCGCGATCGCCGAACACCTGGCGGCGGAGGGAACCGGCGGACGGCGGACCACGGAGGCCGCGCCCGTCCGCCACGAGGACGGCCCGCTCCCGCCCACGCCGATCATCCTGCGCCAGCGGGAACTGGGCGGCTCGCTCGCCCGGTTCGCCCAGGCCAGGGCGGTGCCCGCGCCCGAGGGCACCGGGTTCGCCGACGCCGAGCGGGCCGCGTGCGCCGTCGTCGCCGCCCACCCGGCCCTGCGGCTGCGGCTGCGCGTCGACCACGGGGTGTGGTCCCTGCGCACCGAACCCGCCCGTGAGATCACCGTCGACCGGACGGACACCGACGCCACGACCGCCGCGAACCGCGCCGCCGGACGGCTCGACCCCGAGACCGGGCGCGTCGTCGCTTTCTCCTGGCTGGAGGCGAGCCGGACCCTGGTGGTCACCGTCCACCACCTCGCCGTCGACTCGGTCTCCTGGCTGATCCTGCTGGACGACCTGACCACCGCGATGCGCGGCGCACCCCTGGCACCGCCCACCACCTCCTACACCGAATTCGCCGAAGCACTCGCCTCCCGGCCCACCCACGAGGCCGGCGACCTGGACCACTGGATCACCACCCTCCGGGCACCCGCGCCGCTCCCCACCGGCGGCCCCCGGCGCGACACCACGGCCGTCCTCCCGCCCGGCCCGAGCGAACGCCTGACGAGGACCGCGCCGGCCGCCCTCGGCGTCGGCATCACCGAACTGCTCTGCGGCGCCCTGCGCGTCGCGCTCACCCGAGTCCAGCCCGAGCCCACCGACCTCGCGATCGACCTGGAGCGGCACGGCCGGGTCCCCGCCCTCCCGCACCACGACTACACCCGCACCGTCGGCTGGTTCACCGCCGTCGCGCCCGTGCGGCTCACCGCGCACACCGATCCCGTGGCCGCCGCCAAGGAGGCCGACGCACGCCGCCCCGACGACGACGCGCACGTCGCCTACGGCCGGCTCAGGTACCTCGACCCGCAGACGGCGCCACTGCTGACCGCACGCCCCCAGGTGCTGTTCAACTACCTCGGCAGGAGCGCCGAGTCCCGGGCACCGCACCTCACCACCGGCGACCAGGGCAGCCCGTACGCCGTCGAGGTCAACGCCTGGACCGACGACGCCACCGGCAGCCTGCACGCCGCCTTCACCCTCGCCGAGGGCATCCCCGACGAGATCACCGAGCACTGGCACCGGGCGCTGGAACGCCTCGCGGACGCCGCCGCGACGGCCGAGCGCACGGCACCGGTCACCCCGCTCCAGCGCGGCCTGTTCTTCCAGGCCCAGTTGACGGGGCCCGCCGGGCACTACGTCGCGCAGAGCTGGTTCACCTTCGACCGGCGCCTCGACCCCGGCGCGCTGGCCGACGCGATGGCCCACGTGATCGCCCGGCACCCCGTCGTGGGCGCCGGATTCACCACCGACGAGGAGGGAAACCCGGTCCAAGTGCTGGTGGCGGACCGGAAAGTCGCCGTCCGTACGGTCGAGGCGGCGACGGACGCCGAGGCCGAGGCCCTGCGGGCGCGGGACCGGGAGGCCGGATTCGATCCGGGTGAGCCGCCACTGATCCGGCTCACCGTGGTGCGCCTGCCCGACGACCGCGACGGCCTGCTGCTCAGCTACCACCTGCTGCTGTGGGACGGCTGGTCCCGCGAGATCGTGCTGCGGGACCTGTTCGACGCCTACCGGGCCGTACTCGACGGACAACCGCCGACCCCCGTCCCGGCCACTCCGAGTTTCGAGGACCACGCCCGGCGACTCGCCGCCGAGGACTCCGCCGCAGCGGAACGCTTCTGGGCTCGGCACCTGTCCGGACTGCCCGGTCCGACGCTGCTCGCCGGACCGGCGCCCGCCCTCCCGGACGACCTGCCACGAGCCCTCGTGCACACGCTGTCCGCCGAACGGTCCGACCGGCTGCGGGCCGCCGCGCGGACCCACGGCGTCACGCTGAACTCGGTGCTGACCGGCGCGTTCGGCCTGCTGCTCGGCGCACACACCGGCCGGGACGACGCCGTGTTCGGCGTGACCGTCTCCGGCCGCGAGGGCGAGGGACTGTCCGGCATCGTCGGCGTCCTGCTGAACACCGTGCCGATGTGGACACGGCCACGGCCGGGCGACACGGTCCGCGCGTACTTGACGGCCGTGCAGGCGGCCCGGGTCGAGGCGATGGAGCACGAGCACCTGGGGCTCGGCGAGATCCAGCGGGCCAGTGGGCACGACACGCTCTTCGACAACCTGTTCGTGCTCCAGAACTTCCTCGACCTGGACGCCTTCGCCGAGATGAACGCCAGGCACGGCATCACCTCGGTACAGGCCGACGACTCCACGCACTACCCGTTCACCTGGGTCGTCACCCCCGGCGACCGGCTCACCGTCAAGCTGGAGTACCGCGACCACGACACCGCGCACGCCCGCCGCCTCCTCGACGACTACCTGCGCGTGCTCGACGACCTGGCACGGTCGACGGGACCGGTCGGCGCGCTGCCGGGGGTGGGGCCCGAGCCCACGTCCACCGCCCGCACGGACGTCGGCACGGACACCGTCGTCGACCGGTTCGACCTGGCCGCGGACCGCGATCCGGGGCGGGTGGCGCTCGTGGCGCACGGTTCGGCGATGACCTTCGCCGAACTCAGGGACCGCAGCCGGGCCGTGGCCGGGGTGCTCGCCCGGCGCGGCATCGGACCCGAGACGACCGTGGGCCTCGCCCTCCCGCGCTCCCTCGACTCCATCGTGGCGCTCTTCGCCGTACTGCGCGTCGGCGCCGCTTACGTGCCCCTGGAGCTGGACCATCCCGACGAGCGGATCGCCGCGATCGTCGCGGACGCCCGCCCGGAGGTGATCATCACGGTGAGTTCCGTGTCGTCCCGGCTGACCGGCGACCTGATCGAACTGGACCGTCCGCTGCCCGAGGCCGAACCGTTCACCACGTTCGACCCCGACGACCCCGACCGGCTGCGGCACCCCGCGTACACGATCTACACCTCCGGGTCGACCGGGAAGCCCAAGGGCGTGGTGACCGAGTACGCCGGACTGACCAACATGCTGGTCAACCACCAGCGACGCATCTTCGCTCCGGTGCTCGCCGAGCACGGCCACCGGGTATTCCGGATCGCGCACACGGTGTCGTTCGCGTTCGACATGTCGTGGGAGGAACTGCTGTGGCTCGCCGACGGCCACGAGGTGCACATCTGCGACGAGGAACTGCGCCGTGACGCGCCCCGCCTGGTCGCCTACTGTCTGGAGCACGGCATCGACGTCGTCAACGTGACCCCGACCTACGCGCAGCAACTGGTCGCCGAGGGCCTGCTCGACGACCCGGCCCGCAGGCCCGCGCTGGTGCTGCTCGGCGGGGAGGCCGTCACCCCCGCCCTGTGGCAGCGGCTCGCCGACACGGAGGGGACGGTCGGCTACAACCTGTACGGGCCCACCGAGTACACCATCAACACCCTCGGCGTCGGCACCTTCGAGTGCCAGGACCCGGTGGTCGGCGTCGCGATCGACAACACCGACGTGTACGTCCTCGACCCGTGGCTGCGGCCCCTGCCCGACGGGGTCCCCGGCGAGCTGTACGTGTCGGGCGTCGGCATCGCGCGCGGCTACCTCGGGCAGCCGGCGCAGACCGCGCACCGCTTCGTCGCGTGCCCCTTCGGCGCGCCGGGCGAGCGCATGTACCGCACCGGGGACCTGGTGGTCCGGCGGTCCGACGGCAACCTGATGTACCTGGGCCGCACCGACCAGCAGGTCAAGATCCGGGGGCACCGGGTCGAACTCGGGGAGGTCGAGGCCGTGTTCGCGGCGCACCCGGCGGTGCGGTTCGTCGCCGCGGTCGCCCAGCCCGATCCGCAGGTCGACGGCGCGTACCGGCTGGCCGCCTATCTCGTGCTGGACGGCGCCGACCTGGCGGCGGTCGCGGCCGAAGTGGGCGCCGGGCTGCCGGACTTCCTGCGCCCGACGCACTACGCGCAGGTCGACGGCATCCCGCTGACCGTGAACGGGAAGGCCGACACCAAGGCGCTGCCGGAGGCCAAGCCGCTGGGCGCGCTGACGACGGCGGGGGAGCGCGGCCCGGCGACGGAGACGGAGACCGTGGTGTGCGAGTTCTTCGCCGAGGCACTGGACCTGGACGACGACGAGGTGAGCGCGGTGAGCGATTTCGTGTCCCTCGGCGGACACTCCATGCTGGCGGTGCGGCTGACCGGGCTGCTCCGCCGGGAGTACGGTCCAGTGATCACGATCCGCGATCTGTTCACCCTGCGAACCCCGGAAGCGATTGCCCGCCACCTCGATGACAACTGCTGACGAGAAGCGGCCCCGCCCGGGGTCCGACATCCTGCGCACCGCGCTGCGCCGCAATGTGGGCGCCATGGCCGGGGGCACCGTCCTCATGGGCCTGTACCAGGCCGGTGAGACCGCCTTCCCCATCGCCCTCGGCCTGATCGTCGAACACACGATGCGGGACCGGAGCCTCGGCTCCCTCGGCGTGTCCATCGCCGCCCTGGCCGTGATCATCACGACCGTGTCGCTGTCGTGGCGGTTCGGGATGCGCGTCCTGCAGAAGGCCAACACGACCGAGGCGCACCGCTGGCGCGTCCGGGTGGCGGAGTGCGGACTCCAGCCGGTGGCCCGGGACGTCGACCTCAAGTCCGGCGAGGTGCTGACCATCGCCACCGAGGACGCCGACCAGACCGCCGACATCATCGAGGTGGTGCCGCTGCTGATCAGCTCCCTGGTCGCGGTGCTGATCGCGGCCGTCGCGCTCGGACTGGCCGACCTGCGGCTCGGCGTGCTCGTGATCGCCGGTACGGTCGCGATCCTGACGGTCCTGAGCTTGATGTCCAGACGGATCGGCTCCAGTACGCGCGAGCAGCAGGCCCGGGTGGCGCGGGCCGGCGCCAAGGTCGCCGACCTGATCATCGGCCTGCGCCCGCTGCACGGCTTCGGCGGCAACCACGCGGCGTTCCGGTCCTACCGCAAGGTCAGCACGGAGGCGAAGCACCAGGCGGTCACCGTCGCGAAGGTGAACGGTGTCTACGCGGGCACCGCGCTGGCCCTCAACGCGGTCCTCGCCGCCGCCGTGACCCTCACGGCCGGCTGGCTGGCGTTCGAGGGGCGGATCAACATCGGTGAACTCGTCATGGCCGTGGGGCTCGCGCAGTTCATCATGGAGCCGCTGAAGCTCTTCTCCGAGATGCCGAAGTACGTGATGATCGCGCGGGCGTCCGCGGAACGGATGGCGCTGGTGCTGACCGCGCCCCCGGTGACGACCCCGGGAGCGGAGCGGCCGGCCCCGGGCTGCGGGCTGGAGGTCGACGGCGTGCGCCACGGGGCGCTGCGCAAGGTGCGGTTCCGGGTCGCCGCCGGGGAGTTCGTCGCCGTCGCCGCCTACCAGCCGCGTGCGGCGGCCGACCTCGCGGCGGTGCTCGCGCTGCGCGTGCCGCCCGACGCGTACGAGGGTGCGGTGCGGGTCGGGGGCCGGGATCTCGCGGACCTGTCGGTCGACGCGGTCCGCGAGCACCTGCTGGTCAACCCGTACGACGGGGAGATCTTCGCGGGCACCCTCCGCACCAACATCGACCCGTCGGGGACCAGCCGCCTGCTGGCGGAGGCCGTCGAGGCGTCCATGCTGACCGACGTCGTCGCCCTGCACCGCGAGGGCCTCGACCACCCCGTCCGCGACCGGGGAGCGAACCTGTCCGGTGGGCAGCGCCAGCGTCTCTCCCTGGCCCGCGCCCTCGCCGCCGACACCGACGTCCTCGTCCTGCGCGACCCGACGACGGCCGTCGACGCCGTCACCGAGCAGCTCATCGCGCGCAACGTCGCCGAGCTGCGCCGAGGGCGTACCACCGTCGTGATCACCAGCAGCCCCGCACTGCTGGACGTCGCCGACCGGGTCCTGGTCCTGGACGACGGCGTCGTCACCGCCGAGGACACGCACCGCAACCTCCTCGCCACCGACGAGGACTACTGCCTCGCCGTGGCCCGGTGACCGCCGGGAACGGTGACGTGTGCCACCTGTTTGCCTCCGTTTCGCGTGTTTGCGCTCGCGTCGACGGGAAAGGGGCTCTGTGATCACCGGTGGTGACAATCCGGTGCACAGCGTCCGGAACCTGAGAAACAAGGAGGTATCGATGTCTTCGAAGCGACGTCGCAAGAAGAAGGCCCGCCGCAAGAACGGCGCCAACCACGGCAGCCGTCCGCAGAGCTGAGAACGGCGGGCCGCACCGGGTGGGTGGCCGGCGCCGCCCACCCCGGGGCGCCCCCGGGCCCGCTCGCCGGGCTCAGCGCCAGGGGGTCACCTCGACGACCGGCCGCCGGGCCCGGCGAGCGCCCAGGCGACGTCCCGGAGCAGTGCCTGCCGCCAGCCCGCCCGGTCGTGGTCCGACGGCGAGCGCCCGATCCGCACCGTCGCACCGGCCTCCTCGGTCAGCTTCTCCACCAGCTCGCAGTGGGGAAGCATCCGCCGTTCGTGCTCCCCCACGTCGAACGCGACCCGCAGCCCGGACAGGTCCGGCCGCTCCCGCAGGAGCGCGGCGAGGGTACCGCCGACCGGACCGCCCAGTGGATCGGCGAAGTCCGCCGAGCCGGGCGTCCACCAGCACGACGCCGACTGGCACGCGACCCGTGCCACCAGCTCCGGGAACCGCAGTGCCGCGTACAGGGCGCTCAGCCCGCCCAGACTCTGCCCCGCGACCACCAGCCGTTCCGGGTCGGCGGGCACCCCGGACTCCGCCACCAGCGGCAGCAGTTCGTCCCGGACCGCCTCCCACAGCTCGGGACGGCACCCGAACTCGGCCGTCCGGTCCTTGGCGGGCAGGAACACGAGGGTGACCGGCGGCATGTCACCGGCGGCGACCGCCGATTCGAAGGCGGTCATCGCCGGGTGCAGGTGCAGCCAGTCGTCCCCGTCGAGGAGCAGCACCACGGGTCCGCCGCCACCCACCGGGTGGACCCGCACCGTACGCCGCCCGCCGAGCCGTCCCCCGGCCCACCGCAACCGGGTGCGGGGCAGGGGCAGCACGTCGGCGGCGCCGACGACCGGCCAGTGCGGCTGCGCGGGCGTGTCAGGAGTCGCCGCGATCGACCGGTCCCCGCCCGCACCCTCCGGGTTGAGGGGATCGGCGTACGCCGCGCCGTCCACGAGGAACTGATACGTCACGCGCAGCCGCGCGGGCATCCGCACCTCGGCGTACCAGCAGTCCGTGTCGCCCCACCGGCGCAGCGGCACCGGCTCCGACCAGCTCTCGAAGACGACGCTCGCCGCTTCGGCCCCGCGCCGCAGGAACAGCGTCGTCCAGCCGTCGCCGTCGGACACCGACGCCGGCGTGCGCGCGGCGGCCCAGAAGGCGTCGGTGCCGGGTGCGCCGCGCAGTCCGTACGCGGCGAAGACCTCTTCCCCCACCAGCCTCATCAACGTCTCCTTGTGGAGCGGAAAGCGGGAAAGCTAAGCTCGATCTCGATTAGGCGAGCCTAACCTAATGCATCGGGAGGCCCCGCGCATGAGCACGAACCCCTTCGACGACGCCGACGGCCGTTTCCTCGTCCTCGTCAACGACGAGGGCCAGCACTCGCTCTGGCCGTCCTTCGCCCAGGTGCCCGGGGGGTGGACGAGGGTCTTCGGCGAGGACTCGCGCGACGCCTGCCTCGCGTTCGTCGAGGCCAACTGGACGGACATGCGCCCCCGTTCCCTCGCCCGCTCCATGGACGCCTGACGCCCGATGCTCTGCACCCGGCTCACGAACGCCCGTTTCCTCACCATGGACCCCGACCACCCCGTCGCCCACGACCTGGGCATCTGGCGGGGCCGGATCGTCGGGCTCGACGAGGCCGTGACCTCCCTGCCCGCCCGCGAGGTGACCGACCTCCAGGGCGCCACAGTCCTGCCGGGTTTCGTCGACGCCCACGTGCATCTGGCCTGGACCGGTTTCAAGCAGAACACCCCGAGCATCGCGGGGTGCACTCGGGTCGACGACGTGCTGGCCCGCGTGGAGGAGGCCGTCACCCGCAGGGGCTCGCCCGGCACCTGGGTGAGCATCGCCGGTTACGACCAGCGGGCCCTGGGCCGCCACCTGACCGCCGCCGAACTCGACGAGGTCAGCCACGGGCACAAGCTGTACGTGATGCACGACTCCGGGCACGGCTGCGTCGTCAACTCCGCCGTCCTGGACCTCCTCCCCGCCGGCGTACCGCACGAGAACGGCTTCCTCGCCGAGGGCGCCATGGGCGCCGCCCGCGCGCTGCGCCTGCCGTACGCCCAGGAGGAGTTGGCCGAGGCGATCGGGCGGGCCGCGCGCACCTGCCTGGCCGAGGGGGTCACCGCCTGCGCCGAGGCGGGCGTCGGCGGCTCCCTCCTGGGCCACAGCCCCGTCGAGCTGGGCGCCTACCAACTCGCCCGCGACAAGGGGCTGCTGCCGCTGCGGGTGCAGCTGATGGTGGCCGCCGACACCCTGCACCCGGTGGCCGCCCACGAGAGAGACGGCATCCCCCGGGCGCTCGACCTCGGCCTGCGCACCGGCTTCGGTGACGACCGGCTGTCCGTCGGCGCACTGAAGATCTTCACCGACGGCGGCATGATGGCCCGGACCGCCGCACTCACCGCTCCCTACGAAGGCCTGGACCACGCGGGCCAGTTGCAGGACGACCCCGACGTGCTCGCCGGCACGATCGTGGACGGGCACCTCGCCGGCTGGCAGCTCGCCGTCCACGCGATCGGCGACCGCGCCGCCGACGTGGCTCTGGACGCCCTGGAACGGGCCCAGCGCCTGCGGCCGCGCCCCGACGCCCGGCACCGCATCGAGCACGCCGGCCTGATCCGCCCCGACCAGCTCCCGCGCTTCGCGAGGCTCGGCGTCACCGCGGTCGTACAGCCCAACTTCCTGCGGTACTTCGGCGACGACTACGCCGCGATCATGGGCGAGGAGCGCGCCCCCTGGCTGTACCGCGGCAGAGCGTTCCTGGACCACGGCGTCCCCCTGGTGGGCAGCTCGGACCGCCCCGTCACGGACGGGTCGCCGCTGCGCGCTGTCCAGTTCATGGTCGAGCGCACCTCCGCGTCCGGCCGGACGATCGGCCCCGGCGAGGGGATCACCGTCGACGAGGCCCTGCACGCCTACACCGTCGCCGGCGCCCGCGCCTGCCACTGGGAGGACGACCTGGGCAGCCTCACCCCGGGCAAGCGCGCCGACCTGGTCGTGCTCGGCGACGACCCCCGACGCGTCGACACCGCGCGCATCGGGGACATCGAAGTGGTGCAGACGTACGTGGACGGTCACGCGACCGGCCGGCCGGCCGCCTGATCCCACCGGTGCGCGGCCCCCTCGGCGCGGCAGAGCCGAACCGCTGGAGAAAACCGGTCGACACGGGAGCGAGCCACGCAGTTCCATGTCCCTGGCCGCCCGCCGCATGCAGTGGGCCGACTTCAGGAGACATCCTTGGTGACCGGTGGCGCCCCGGACCGTCCCCCGATCGACACCTCGCTGGTGCGGCGCCTGGTGGACAGTCAGTTCCCGCAGTGGGCGGAGCTGCCGCTGGAACGCTTCGAACCGGCGGGCTCGGACCATGTGATCCACCGGCTGGGCGAGGACCTCGCCGTCCGGCTGCCCCGCCACTCCGGTGCCCTCGGGCAGGCCCGGAAGGACTTCGAGTGGCTGCCCCGGCTCGCCCCGCACCTGCCCCTGGCGGTCCCGGTCCCCGTGGCGGTCGGGGAACCCGGCTTCGGCTATCCGTGGGCCTGGGCCGTCACCCGCTGGCTGGACGGGGAAGCGGCCACGGTCCACGCGCTGGGCGACTCGTCCGAGGCCGCCGTCGAACTGGCCGGATTCCTCAGCGCACTTCAGGGGTTCGCGCCCGGGGAGACCTCGTCCCTCGGCGCCCGGCAGGACCTCACCGGCCTGCCGCTGGCCGCCCGGGACCGGGCGACCCGCGCCGCCATCGCCGAGGTCGACGGCGTGTTCGACGCCGTCGCCATGACCGAACTGTGGAACGCGGCGCTGAGCGCCCCCGACTGGGACCGCCCTCCGGTCTGGTTCCACGGCGACTTCCACACGGGCAACCTGCTGACGACCGACGGCCGCCTCCACGCGGTCATCGACTTCGGCGAACTCGGCCTCGGCGACCCCGCCCGCGACCTGACCATCGCCTTCACCCTGATGTCGGCCGCGCCCCGAGCCGCCTTCCGCGCGGCGCTCGGTGTCGACGACGCCACCTGGACCCGGGGCCGCGGCTGGGCCCTGGCGACCGGTCTGAACGCCTACACGGCCTACGCCGCCGACGAACCGAGGGTCGCCGCCCAGACGACCAGGCAGATCACACAGGCCCTGCTGGGCTGACGGACCGATGAACATCGCGGTGGAAGCCGCAGGACACGACTGTGAGGGGAGCCGGAGGGCATGGAGACCGAGGGACTGCGGACCGACCGACTGGGGCTGCTGCTCGACCAGTTCGACCAGGCCTGCGAGATGGCCCGGGTGCGGCTGGAGGGGCTCGGTGACGAGGAGTACCTGTGGGAACCGGTGGCGAACTGCTGGTCCCTGCGGCGACGCGGCGAGGCGACGACGCCCAGGGCGTACGGTCCGGGCGAGTGGGTGCTCGACAAGGGCGCCCCGGACATCCCGGCGAGCGAGTACGCCGAGGTCGCCCGGCAGGCCGCCGACGGCATGAGCGTCGACAAGATCGCCGAGGACTGGAGCGTGAGCGTCGAGCGGGTGCGGCAGGTCCTCGCCCACACCGGTACGCCCGAACCCGACGAAACGCCGGTCACCACCATCGCCTGGCGCCTGGGACACCTGCACTCCGACCTGGCGGGCCGATGGGAGTGGACCTTCGGTGAACGACGGCACGAACCGCGGCTGCTGGTCGACTTCACCCCCTCCGCCGCCCTGGCGCTGGAACGGTTCTGGGCGCTGACCGAGCGCTGGCGCGACAGCGTCGCCGCCGTCACCGACGAGCAGCTCGACACGGTCGGCTTCTCGCAGTACCCGTACGGCTCCGACCCCGACGATCCGTTCATCGCGGTACTGGCCGGCGCCAACCTCGAGCTCATCCACCACCTGGCCGAGGTCTCGCTGCTGCGGGACCTGTGGCGGGCCCGCTTCACCACGCCCGGACAGACCGCGTAGCACCCGTGGAGGCCGGGGCGGCAGCGGGCGCCGCCCCGGCCGGTCAGCTCGGCACGGCCCCCGGAGCGAAGCCCAGGACGCGATAGGTCACGTGCGTCACCAGACTCGCCGACCGCGATGCCACCTGCTCCAGCCGCAACGGCGGGACGCCCTCGAACAGTCGCGTCCCCGCGCCGAGCGTGACCGGCGCGATGTGCAGCCGTAGCTCTTCGATCAGACCGGCGGCGAGATACTGGTTCACGGTGGTGGCACCGCCCTGGATCTGGACGTCGCCGTCACCGGCCGCCGCGCGTGCCTGCGCCAGCGCCGACGCGATTCCGTCGGTGACGAAGTGGAACGTGGTGCCGCCGGCCATCGGCTGAGGCTCGCGCGGGTGGTGGGTGAGCACGAACACCGGCGCGTGGAACGGCGGCTCCTCGCCCCACCAGCCGTTCCACGGCCGGTCCCACTCGCCGCGCACCGGGCCGAACATGTTGCGGCCCATGATGAACGCCTTCGCGGCGGCCAACCGCTCGATCTCCGCCCGGTTCTCGTCGGGGGTGTCGAACATCCAGGCGTGCAGTCCGGCGCCCGAGCCGTCGCCGCCGTCGTCGCCGAAGGGACGCTCCTCGGTCTGGCCGAGCCCGGCCGAGCAGCCGTCGACCGAGACCGTGATGTCGCTGACCACCCTGCCCGGTCGTTCGGTCATGGCTCTCTCCTCCGCGCGGGCGAGTGGCGGGACTCGTGGACGGGCGCACCGATGCCTCACATCCTCGCCCTCCGGTGCGGAACTGTCGACTCGTCCGACCGGCGGCCACGGGCCCGGCGGGCCCGCGAGCAGGCCCGCACCGGAGCGCTGCCCGCGTCACCGTCCCCGGCGGACGCGGTCAGGCGGGGCGTGCGCCTCCATGGTGCGCCCGGTGCGTACGGTGTGGGACGCACGCGGCACAGCATGCGCTGCCGGCCCTCGGCGTCCAGGAGCCGGTCGAGAGCGGACAGCTCACCCGGCCGTCCCGGCGGGCGGCGCCGACGCGCACCCGGCGGGGCCTCCGCAGGGGAACGGCCCGGCGCGTACGATCTGTTCCCGTCCGACCCGGAAGGTGCCCGTCCATGGCCGTGTCCGTACCGAGCCTGCTCGCCGTCTTCGCCCATCCGGACGACGAGTCGTTGTCGGCGGGCGGGGTGCTCGCCCGGCACGCGGACGCGGGCGCTCGCACCGCCGTCGTCACCGCGACCTGGGCCGAGGACAGCCCGCGGGCGGTGGAGCTGGCCCAGGCCCTGCGGACGCTCGGCGCCGGCGCGCCGCGGATGCTCGGCTACGCCGACGCGCGAGTCCCGGGCTCCGCCCCGGGCATGCCGAGGTTCTGCGACGCGCCGCTCGACGAGGCGGTGCGGAAACTGGTGGCGCGGATCAGGGACTTCCGTCCGGAGATCATCGTCACCCACGACGCGTACGGCGGGCTGACCGGGCACCCGGACCACGTGCACACCCATCGGGTGGCCGTACTCGCGGCCCGGGCGGCCGGACTCGAGCGGTTCGACCCGGACAGCGGTGCACCTTGGCAGCCCCGAGCCCTCTACCTCGCCACGCATCCGCATTCGGCCGTGGCGGCGCTGAGCGAAGTGATCGGGGCGCGCAAGGCGCGGTTCAGCGTGCCGGACGAACACGTCACCGCGACCGTCGACGTCCGGCCCTGGCTGGACCGGAAGATCGCCGCGGTCCTGGCACACCGCTCCGAGGTGGAACGGGGAGCCCTGCCGGGAGTGATCGCCGAACTCACGCCGGAGGCGCGCGAGCGGTTGTTCGCCACCGAGTGGTTCATCCGCCGAGACCTGGTCGGCGCGGCCCCGCCCCAGAGGGACCTGACGACCTGACGGCGGGCACGGTCACTCCGGCCAGGCGGAGTTCTCGATCACGTCGACGAAGTCCGTGCGCCGGAATCCGGGGACGAAGTGCTCCAGCACATCCGCGTTCACCGTGCCGAACGTGGTGTCGGGGCGGTGCCTGAAGCCCTCGGTGAACGCTCGCAGGATCTGCTTCTTGAAGTCCGGCCGGGGGTGCGCGGCGGTGACCTCGTCGAGCTGCGCCCGGGTGAGGTTGGCCAGGTTCAGCCCGAGTACGTCCGTCTCGACGCCCGCGGTGGTAGCCGCGATCTCAGGGGCCATCCGGTACGGCACTTCGGGGGTGGTGTGGAGGGCGACGGCCGTCCACACGGTGTCCGCACCGGCCTCGGAGACGCCGTGGTCGAGGAGGAAGGCGCGGGCCTGGTCGGCACCGTCCATCTCGAAGCGCTGGTCGTCGCCGCGGTAGGGCGGCACCAGGCCCGTGTCGTGGAAGAGCGCGGCGACGTAGAGCAGCTCCGGGTCGGGGTGGATGCCCAGCGCGGCGGCCTGGAGGCTGCCGAAGAGGTACACCCGCCGCGAGTGGTGGAAGATCAGCGGCGGGGTGGTGTCCCGGATGAGGTCGGTCGCCTCCCGGGCCAGCTCGCTGTCGGGGATCTCGATGCCGGCGATCTTCTCGGCCATGGCTGCTCTCCTGGGGGTCGGTGCCGTCGTTCCTGCTTCCACCTTCCGCCGGACGCCGCGCCCGTGTCCGCTACCCGATGGCCGACAATCCCTCGGAAACGGCCATGGCACGTCACCGTCGTCTCATCCGCCGCCCGGCCGTGCGTCCGGCCCCGGCGCGGTGGTGGCGAACCGCTGCCGGTAGCGGGTGGGGGACAGCCCGAGGTGACGCGCGAAGGCCCGGCGCAGGCTCTCGTAGCTGGGGAATCCCGACAGCGCGGCGGCCTCCGTGGCACTGTGCCCGGAGTCGAGCAGGGCCTTGGCCATGTCGAATCGGATCAGCTCCACGTACTTTCCCGGCGTGGTGTCCAGCTCAGCCCGGAACAGCCGGGTCAGATGCCGCGCACTGACCCGCACACGCGCGGCCAGGGCCTCCAGACTGTGATCGGCGGTCGGCTCGGCCTGCACCGCGTCCAGGACCTGCCGCAGTACGGGGGTCCGCGGTGCCGGGCCACTGAGCGAGGCGGAGAACTGCGACTGCCCGCCGGCCCGCTGCATGTGCACCACCAGCGAGCGGGCGACCTTCCGGGCCAGATCCGGCCCGTGGTCCTCCTCGAGCAGGGCGAGGGCGAGGTCGATGCCCGCCGTCACACCGGCGGACGTGTAGGTGGCGCCGTCCTTGACGAAGATCGCGTCGGGCTCCACCCGCGTCGACGGACAGCGGCGGGCCAGCGTGGTGGTGTGCTGCCAGTGCGTCGTCGCCCGCCTGCCCTCCAGCAGACCGGCGGCCGCCAGGACGAAGGCGCCCGTGCACACCGAGGCGACGCGCCCCGCCCTGCCCGCCAGGGCCCTCGCGGCCCCGCTGAGCGCCGGGGCGATGGGCGCATCGGGCAGCGCGTCACCGCCCACGACGACCAGCGTGTCGCAGGCGGCCGCGGACCGTGCGTCCGTGTCGGCCGGCACCGGCATGCCGATGGACGAACGCACCGACGCCCCGTCCGGCGAGAGGATGCTCAGCCGGTACCGCGCGCCGTACCGGTTGGCCTCCGCGAAGACCTCCGCCGGCCCGGACAGGTCGAGCATCTTCATGCCGTCGAACACGAGGACGCCCACGTCATGTGGTCTCGCTGCCATGTCACCGTCTTCCGTGTCCCTGCGTGGCCCCGGTCGCATTCTCCCGCCCCGCGGCCGGGCGGGCGGAAGTGAGGCATGCCGGACACGGGCGTAGGGTGGCTGGCGTGGATCAGACCGTGGCCCCAGGGTCGCGGAACGCAGGGCCTTGAACCGGCCGGTCCGGACACCACTCGCGTCGAGCACCGGTGGTCTCCGAGCGCACCGGCCGCGTCCGACACAGATGCGGAAGGAACAGCGATGGGTACGGTCACCACCTCCGACGGCACGAGCATCTTCTACAAGGACTGGGGACCGCGCGACGGTCGCCCGGTCGTCTTCCACCACGGCTGGCCGCTCAGCGCGGACGACTGGGACAACCAGATGCTGTTCTTCCTCTCCCACGGCTACCGGGTGATCGCCCACGACCGGCGCGGCCACGGGCGCTCGAGCCAGCCCCCGACGGGGCACGAGATGGACACCTACGCCGCCGACGTCGCGGCGCTGACCGACGCGCTCGACCTGGAGGGCGCCGTGCACATCGGGCACTCCACCGGCGGCGGCGAGGTCGCGCGCTACGTGGCGCGGGCCGAGCCGGGCCGGGTGTCCAAGGCGGTGCTCGTCGGCGCCGTCCCACCGGTGATGGTCCAGTCCGAGACCAATCCCGGTGGTACTCCCATCGAGGTCTTCGACGGTTTCCGCGCGGCCCTGGCCGCCAACCGCGCGCAGTTCTACATCGACGTACCGTCCGGCCCCTTCTACGGCTTCAACCGGGAGGGTGCGAAGGTCTCCCAGGGGTTGATCGACAACTGGTGGAGGCAGGGCATGATGGGCGCGGCCAACGCCCACTACGAGTGCATCAAGGCGTTCTCCGAGACGGACTTCACCGAGGACCTGAAGCGGATCGACGTGCCGGTCCTGGTCGCGCACGGCACGGACGACCAGGTCGTGCCCTACGCGGACTCGGCGCCGCTGTCGGTGGAACTCCTCAAGAACGGCACCCTGAAGTCCTACGAAGGGCTCCCGCACGGCATGCTCT
The DNA here is from genome assembly GCF_046628145.1 of Streptomyces mutabilis. Lineage (NCBI taxonomy): Bacteria > Bacillati > Actinomycetota > Actinomycetes > Kitasatosporales > Streptomycetaceae > Streptomyces > Streptomyces mutabilis. The sequence goes on from NZ_CP176874.1 coordinate 7,440,462, forward strand.
CGACCCACCCGGACGTGCTCAACCCCGATCTCCTGGACTTCGTGAAGTCGTAGTCCGCGCTGTTCTCCGCTGGAGGACCTATCATCTCCACCATGAATGTTGAATGTGAAACGTTCATGTCGGGCGCGGAAGGGACGGCACGGTGAGCAACACGGAGACACGTCCCGCCGAGATGAGGTGCGGCGCTTCGGTGGACGAGGCGCCCGCCGCCGGCGTGGAGGTCCTCACCGCCCGGGACGTCCCCCTGGGCGGCCCGCGCGCCATGAACGTCCGGCGCACGCTGCCCCAACGGGCCCGGACGCTGATCGGAGCCTGGTGCTTCGCCGACCACTACGGTCCCGACGACGTGGCCGAGTCGGGCGGCATGGACGTCGCGCCGCACCCGCACATCGGCCTGCAGACGGTCAGCTGGCTGTTCAGCGGGGAGATCGAGCACCGGGACAGCCTGGGCACCCACGCCTTCGTCAGACCCGGCGAACTCAACCTGATGACCGGCGGCTTCGGCATCTGCCACTCCGAGGTCTCCACCCCCGGCACCACGGTCCTGCACGGGGTCCAGCTCTGGGTGGCGCTGCCCGAGGAACACCGCGACACCGAGCGCGACTTCCAGCACCACGCGCCCGTCCCGGTGGCGCTCGACGGCGGTACCGTGCGCGTCTTCCTCGGCTCGCTGGCCGGGGACACCTCACCCGTGACCACGTTCACGCCGCTGCTGGGCGCCGAGGTGACGCTGGTCCCGGGCGGCACCGTGTCCCTGGACATCGACACCGCCTTCGAGCACGGGGTACTCGTCGACGGCGGTGACGTACGCGTCGACGGAACGACCGTGCGGCCGACCGAACTCGGCTACGTCGCACCGGGCCGCGAAAGGCTCACCCTGACCAACGACGCGACTCGGACGGCTCGGCTGATACTGCTCGGCGGACCCCCGTTCCCCGAGGAGATCGTCATGTGGTGGAACTTCATCGGACGGTCGCACGACGAGATCGTGCAGGCGCGCGAGGACTGGATGAAGGGCGACCGCTTCGGCGAGGTGCACGGCTACGACGGGGCACCGTTGCCCGCACCGGAGCTGCCGAAAGCACCCCTGAAGGCACGGCGAAGAGCGCGCTGACCTGCGCGAACATGGCTCCCGCGCCAAGTGGGCCTGATCGTTGCTGCGTCCGCCCGACGACGCGGACACCCCACGGGGCCGGGCTTCGGCGCTGGCTGCCCGTGTGCCTCGGAAGCTGTCCGCGGTTCCCAAGGTGTGGGCATCTGCGGGCAGGTTCATCAGAACGAATGCTGACCCCGCGCAACTGACCGGTGCCCGCGTCGACGGTGGGGCTGCCTCCTGCACGACCGGCCCCGATGGCCCGGGGCCCCAGGTGAGGGCGAATCGTCCTGCTCCGGTCCCGGTCGCGCGAAGGCGACCGGGACCGAAACAAGAACGGTGGCCTCGGCCGTGGCTTGTGGGCCGTTCGGCTACGGGGCATCAGTGGCCGATGTCATCCAGCTCGGTCAAGTCCTCGTGCGAGAGGGAGAGTCCCGCGCCGGCGATGTTCTCGCGCAGGTGCGCTGTCGATGACGTGCCGGGGATGAGCAGGATGTTCGGTGATCGCTGCAGCAGCCAGGCAAGCGCGACGGACATCTGTGTCGCCTCCCGTCGAGCGGCGACCGCCGAGAGAGCCGAGGACTGAAGCGGGGTGAAGCCCCCGAGGGGGAAGTAGGGCACGTACGCGACGCCTTCGGTGGCGAGCCGGTCGATGAGCTTGTCGTCGTGGCGGTGGGCGAGGTTGTACATGTTCTGCACGCACACGATCTGCGCGATGCTCTGTGCCTCGGTGACCTGCTCCTCGGTGGCGTTGCTGACCCCGAGGTGGCGGACCAGGCCCTGCTGCTGGAGTTCCACGAGCGTCTCGAACGCCTCGGCGAGCGAGCCGGGCTGGGGACCTTCGGCGTTGCCGAGTCGGAGGTTGACCAGGTCGAGTACGTCGAGCCCGAGGGACTTGAGGTTGTCGTGGACCTGGCGGCGCAGATCCTCGGGGCGCCGGGCCGTGGGCCAGCCCCCCTGTTCGTCGCGGGTCGCGCCCACCTTGGTCACGATGTGCAGCGACTCGGGATAGGGGTGCAGTGCCTCGCGGATCAACTCGTTGGTGACGCGCGGCCCGTAGGCGTCGCTGGTGTCGATGTGGGTGATGCCGAGGTCGACCGCTTCACGCAGAACGGCCAGGGCACCCTCGCGATCGGCGGGCGGCCCCATGACCCAGGGGCCGGCCAGTTGCATGGCGCCGTAGCCGAACCGTGTGACGGTCAGGTCACCCAGAGTCCAGGTGCCACCGGGAAGAGAGAAGGAGGGTGTGCTCATCCTGTTGCCTTTCGTCGTGCCAACTCGGGGGGTGGCGCCTGCCGCCTCCCTGCATCAGCATTGGAGAGAAACTTCCTGTCGGGAAGTAGGCACTTTGAAGTGCGTAACCCACCCATCGGTGAGAGGTGCGATCAGTGACGACGACGAAGGCGGCCCAGAAGAGGGCTCAGGCCAAGGTGGAGTACAACGCGTTCCTGGCAGGGTGCCCCAGCCGGCAGCTGCTCGACCGGATCTCGGACAAGTGGGTCGTCCTGATCCTGTGTGCGCTGGGCGGCGACAACAACCCTGCGCCCGGTGCAGCACACGCAGACGCTCCGAAGGCGATGCGTTACTCCGAGATCTCTCGTCTTCTGGCCGGGGTCAGCCAGAAGATGCTGACCCAGACGCTGCGGTCGCTGGAGCACGATGGCCTGCTCACCCGTACCGTGACGCCAACCGTCCCTGTCACCGTCTCCTACGAGCTGACCGACCTCGGCCTCTCGCTTCATCACACGACGCGCGGGCTCAGACACTGGGCGCAGACACACATGGCCGAGGTCCTCGCGAACCGTGAGAACCACGACTCTCGCACCTCCTGACGACTCACCTCCAACCGTCCAAGAGCCACCCTCATCTGCGAAGAGCCCTTGAAGTACGACCCCATGCCGCGAACCGGCGAATCCCGCCCCATGACCGACCGACTCCCACGACTGATCGGACAGTTCGCTGACCGCCAGGCATGCGGCACGCCGTCGCCGAACCGACCGGCGTGAGCCACCACCGGAAATACCGTCGCCGGGCAGGTCGGACGTACGTAGGGTGGGCGACTTGACAGCTCGCCTCTCGAGGGGGCATTCGCTACGGAACCCGATCTTCGAGAGGGAAGCAATGAGCGGCAGACGCTTGACCCGGACCGAGGCCGAGGAACGCGCAGACCTGCTGACGATCGAACGGTACGACGTCGCCGTCGACCTCACAGGTCTCGTGACGGGCTCGTGGGTCCGGTGCGAATCGACGATCACCTTCACGTGTCACCGGCCAGGGGCTGAGACCTTCGTCGACTGCGCTGCGGTGTTCGAGAGCGCCACGCTCAACGGTGTCGCGCTGCGGTCGGCTGATGAGGGCCGGATCGCACTGACCGCCCTTGCCGAGCGCAACGTCCTGACGGTGGTCTCCACAGCGGAGTGCTCGGCCGACGGCCAGGGCGTGCACAAGGCCGTCGACCCTGCCGACGGCGAGACGTACGTCTACACTGACTTCACACCCGACTACGCCCGTCACGTGTGGGCCTGTTTCGACCAGCCGGACCTCAAGGCGCCGTGGGCGTTCACCGTGACCGCCCCCGACGGTTGGCTGGTGTTGAGCAACAGCGGTGATCCCCGGATCGAAAGCCTCGGCTCCGTGCGGCGTTGGACCTTCCCGCCGACGCCACCGCTGGCGACGTACAACACCGTGGTCAACGCGGGTCCGTACTACGAGTTGCGCCGTCACGGAGCCGGTCATGACCTGGGCCTCTTCGCCCGGCAGTCGCTGGCCTCCGTACTGGACCGGGACGCCGACGAGCTGTTCACCCTGACCGCCCAGGGACTGGACTTCTTCGCCGAGAAGTTCGGCATGCCCTTCCCGCAGCACAAGTACGACCAGGTCTTCACCCCCGAGTTCCCGGGCGCGATGGAGAACTTCGGCTGTGTCACCTGGATGGACTGGTTCCTGCGCAGAACCACGCCGACGAGAGCGGAATGGGACCTCTTCGCGCGGTACCTGTTGCACGAGCTCGCGCACATGTGGTTCGGCAACATCGTCACGATGCGCTGGTGGGACGACCTGTGGCTGAACGAGGCGTTCGCGGAGTTCGCCAGCAACTGGGCCGCGGTGAGCGCGACGTCATACACCGATGCCTGGACGGCGCATCTGGCCGGGGAGAAGCTCAAGGCCTATCTCGTCGACCAGGGACCGACGACCCACCCGATCCGCCAGCCGGTGCGCGACGTGGCCGAGGCAGAAGCGTCGTTCGATGCCATCACCTACCCCAAAGGCGCGTCCGTGCTGAGGCAGTTGATGGCATATGTCGGTGAGGACAACTTCTCCGCGGGACTGACCACCTACTTCGCCGCGCACGCCTGGGGCAACACCACGCTGGAGGACTTGATCGAAGCGGTCGCCGACGCCGCCGGGCGTGACCTGGACCCGTGGCGTGCGGGCTGGTTGGAGACAGCCGGCACCGACCGGCTGACTCTTGCCCGCGGCGGAGACGGGTTCGTCCTGGTCGCTCGAGGCCCCGGGGGTCCACCGCGCCCGCAGACGCTCGCCATCGGCGCCTACGGGCGTTCGGGGGACCACCTCGAACGGACGGCACTCGTCGAAGTCGAGTTGACGGGCGAGAGGACTCCGCTCGACCTGCCTGCCGGAGCCGATCTGTACCTGGTCAACGACGAGGACCTGACCTTCGCCTCGACTCGGCCTGATGCCACGACCAGGGACGCGTTCTTCGGCAACGCCGCTCGCCTGCCCACTGCGACCGCGCGGGGTGTCGCCGTCACCACGGCCTGGGACATGCTGGTCAACGGGGAAGCCACAGCGGCCGAAGCCGTGCAGTGCCTGACCGGAGTGCTGGCCGTCGAGACATCCGCCTCGGTGATCGAGCCGTATCTCAACCTGGCTGTCGAGGCCGCGGAACTGTGGAGTCCGGAGTCGGAGCGTGACGGGTTGCTGCGAGCCGTGGCCGCGGCGTGCCGCGGCCTCTCCTGTGTCCCCGCCTACCGCAAGCCGGCGTTGCGTGGCCTCACCCGCACTGCGACCGGCCTGGAGGAGGTCGTGTGGCTTCAGGCCGAGGCCGGGGAGGACGTCGATCTCCAGTGGCGAGTGCTGGTCCGCAAGGCGCAGCTCGGACTTCCGACCGCTGCCGAGGCACAGGCCCTGCTCGACCGTGACCCCGATCCCGAGGCGTGGGTCAGCAGACTCCAGGTCCGCGCGGCGACCCCGGACGCAGCCGAGAAGAAGGCGGTGTGGCAGACAGTGGTGACGGACCGCGCGGTGCCGCTGGCTTCGCTCCACTCAGTGGCGGCACTGTTCTGGAGCGCCGGCCAGGAGGACATACTGAGGCCGTACGCGCAGGCTTACCTCGATCTGGTGCCGACCCTGCACCGCGGCGGCGCCATGCCGGCCTCTACCTTCACCAGGAGCCTCTTCCCGCGGTTCGGTGTCGACCTGACTTTCGTGGGACAGGCGGAGGACTTGGCGGCACAGGCCGTCCCGGTCGTCAGGACCAACCTCATGGACCTGACCGACCGGATGCGCCGCATACTGCGCTCCCGCGGCTGAACACGTGGCCGCAAGCGCGAGTACGCCGGGACGGGGCCGCGGCCGGGGTGTCGTTCATGCCCGGGGACGGCCGGATACCGGTACCCGGCCGTCCCAGCCAGGCGTCTCGTTGAGCCTCGGCGTCTGCCGCCCTGGCCCATCTCCGGTGACCTGCGGTCGAGACGGCGGTCATCGCGTACGCGGGGCACGACACCACCGTCCACGATGCCGTCGGGCGAAGGTCGACGAGGCCCGGTTCACCGTGGTGACCCGGCAGGGAGCGGGCGGCCGTCCGCGAGCGGTGGGACGGCGTCCTGTGGGCTCCGTTGCCGCACCGCAGTGGTTCCGGGGGCAGAAATGCGGCCTAGATTGTGCGCATGGCCATGTTCAAGGACTTCAATTTCAAGCTCATCGTCGTCGAGCAGCTGATGTACATCGACGAGACCCTCACCCCTCGGTTCAGCCTCGCCGATCTCCTGAAGGAGAAGGGGCTCGGCGACGACCCCTGGGAGTACGCGCAGCAGCACGGTCTGACGTACCAGGTCGTGCCCGAGGCACGCAGCTACTTCGCATCGTTGGAAATCGGCGAGGAACTCCTGGCCGGTGTCGAGGAGCTGTGCATGGACGGCGGTAACCAGGTGTACCAGGAGTGCGCCCCGGTCTGGGACGGCGAGGACGATCTGTTCGACGTCGCTTCCCTCGACGACCTCGTGCTGCTGCCGAACCTCCGGCGCGTCCTCGGATCCGAGTTCCTGGCCCCTGAGTTGCGGGATGTCCTCGGCGCCCGCGGCATAGTCGCCGACTAGCCACTACGGGCAGGAGGATGGTGACGCAGGCCTCTTCCTGTGGGGGTGCTGCAACGGGTATCGGTCGGGCAGCGCCGGGCCATGTCGAGTCCTGAGTCAGACGTGATAGGGGGCAGTTGGTCACTCCGTCAGCCCGCTGCACCACTGAGTTCGTGGCCTGTCTCCGCACCGCGTCGTGCGGTGGGACGTACGCGCGCTCGGCGCCGGCCGAGGTGACGAGCCGGGGAACGAGTAGAGTGCCCTCAGTCGCAGGTCGGCGTCTGACCCGCGAGCAACGGCAGCGGCCGTCGCCGCCTGTGACCGGGAGTGTGGGCGACGCCGGCCAGCGGTGTCCGGCCGGGGGAGGGCGTGGTGGACGGCGGAACGACGCGAGTGGGCCCGGGGCGCGGGCGTGGCGAACGGCTGACCGAAGGACTGACCGTGACCGTGTCGGCGGCCCTTGCGCTTGTCCTGCTGGCCGGTCCGGTGATCGTCTTCAGCATGTCTTCCTGGCACTCGGCCACTGAACCCGGTACCACCGCGTTCAGCCGGTTCGGGGCGCCGGTGGTTCTCCTGTCTCTCGTGGCGCTGCCGTTCGTCTCGGCCGGCGCGGTGTTCCGCTCGGGCCGGCGCAAGAACAAGGAACGTCTGGGTGCAGCAGTCCCGGCGGCCCTGACGCTGCTGGGCTCGTCCGTCGTTCCGCTGGCGGCCTTCTGCCTCCTCCTGGTGCACGCGAACTGACCCGCCCGCAGCGGGCAGCCCCCGTCGGCCGACGGAGAGTTGACCACCGGCGCCGGTCGTCGCCCTGTGGCGCTGCCTTCGATGACCTTTCCTGGTCACGTTCGTCCGCCGCTGGGCCAGGCCCGGCCGGACAGCGGACCACGCGCACGATCACGCTTCCGCCACCCCCTGACCGGATCGGCGCGGTGCTTCCACACGACCATCGGCTCAGTGCGCGTCCTCGGGCGGCAGCGTGGGCAGGTACGTCGGTGCTCGCCAGGCGTCCAGCCGCTGCTCCACCGCCGCCCCGAGGGACAGCAGTCCGGCGTCCTGGTGGTCGCCGGCCATCAGGAGCAGGCCGACCGGCAGTTCGCCGACGAACCCGGCGGGCACGGACAGGGACGGGTATCCGGCGACGGCGGCGGGCGTGGAGGACGGGATCACGTCGTTGTCGCCGCGCGCGCAGTCGGTGGTCCACGCGGGCGGGTTCGTCGGGGAGGCGATGGCGTCCAGGTCGTGCTCGGCCATGGTCTCGTCGATGGACCGCCGGGAGAGGTCCCGTAGTTCCGCGCGCATCGCCCGGTAGCGCGGGTCGGTGGTCGGCGGCGCGGCCAGGGCCTGCTCGAACAGCTCCTGGCCGGCGAAGCAGGTCTGCTCGGCCGGATGGGCGCGGTTGAACTCGATCAGCTCGGCGAGGTTCTGAGGCCCGTCGCGGGTGGTGAGGTAGGCGTCGATGTCCCGGTGGAACTCGCTCAGCAGGGCCGGGAACTCGAACTCGGCGAGTCGCTCCTGGTACGGCGGAGTCACCTCGACGACGTGCGCCCCCGCGGCACGCAGGTCCGCCGCGGTACGGGTCATCAGGGCGTCCACCTCCGCGCCGAGCGACGGGAGCCGCCACAGTCCGATCCGCTTGCCGCGCAGACCACCGGGCCGGGTGGCCGCGTCCGTGAGGTCCTGCGTGCGATCGCCGCGGGTCGTTCCGGTAACGGCGTCCTCCCTGATCGCGGAGAGGGTGAGCGCGGTGTCGATCACATTGCGTGCCATCGGGCCGGCCGTGTCCTGCTCGGCGGAGATCGGGACGACACCCGACTGACTGACCAGGCCGAGGCTGGGTTTGAGACCGACCACGCCGTTCATCCCCGCCGGGCAGACGATCGAGCCGTCGGTCTCGGTGCCGATCGCCACCTGCGCCAGCGACGCGGCGAGCGCGGCGGCCGAGCCGGAGGAGGACCCGCAGGGGTTGCGGTCCAGGACGTACGGGTTGTGCGTCTGGCCGCCCACCGCCGACCAGCCCGACGTCGGTTTCGCGGAGCGGAAGTTGGCCCACTCGGAAAGGTTGGCCTTGCCGAGGATCACCGCGCCGGCCGCCCGCAGCCTCTTCACCAGCACGGCGTCGGTGGCCGGCGGGCTGCCGGCCAGGGCCAGCGATCCGGCGGTCGTCGGCATGCCCCGGGTGTCGATGTTGTCCTTGAGGAGGACCGGGATGCCGTCGAGCGGGCCACGGGTGCGGCCGAGCCGGTGGCGTACGTCGCTGGCGGCCGCCTGGCGCAGGGCGGTCGGGTCGGTGCGCAGCACGGCGTTGATCGTCGGGTCGACGGCCTCGATCCGCCGCAGGTAGGCGAGGGTCAGTCGGAACGACGTCAGCGATCCGCGCCGCATGCGCTCCTGCAACTGGGGAATGGTCACCGTGTTCAGGTCCACTCCGCGCACGAGTGCGGTCTCCGCGGCGGGTGACGAGAGTCCGGTACCGGACGCGGTGGGCTGGGCGGCCACCGCACGATGGCCGGGTGCGCCCGCTGCCAGGAGCGGGGCCACGGCCAGGGCGGCGGTAAGCGCCGCCACGCTTGTCATCCTCATGGGCCACAGCCCACTACAAGGCCCCGACGGACACAAGAGGCAGCCGCCCGCGGCGTGTTGGGGCGAGCCGGCCGTCCGGCGGTTCACCGTGTCCAGCCCCCTTGACGGCCTCCCGACTGTCGCTAAGGTCTAGACCTGCGGGATGCAGGTCTAGACCTACTTCAGATGCTTGGTCGGTGACGTCGCATGCCGGGGCGGGCTGGTCCGATGCGAAATCGAAGGGACAGGATGTCATGCGCATGAAAAGAAGAGTCGCTGCCGCCGTCGGAGTACTGGTCGCTCCCGTGGTCGCCGTGAGCCTTCCGGCGCCCACGGCGAGCGCCCACGGGTGGGTGGTCTCACCGGGGAGCCGTCAGGACCAGTGCGCCACGGGTGTGGTGGACTGCGGTCAGATCAAGTACGAGCCGCAGAGCGTGGAGGGCCCGAAGGGGCTCAGCAGCTGCAGCGGTGGGAATTCCCAGTTCGCAGAACTGGACGACGACAGCAAGGGCTGGCGGGTCACGCCGGTCGGCTCCACCCACACCTTCACCTGGCACCACACGGCGCGGCACGCCACCGCCGACTGGCAGTACTTCATCGGCAACCAGAAGATCGCCGAATTCGCCGGCCACGGTGCACAGCCCGCCCCCGACGTCAGCCACCAGGTGGACTTCGGCGGATTCACCGGCAAACAGAAGGTGCTCGCCGTCTGGAACGTCGCGGACACCGGCAACGCCTTCTACTCCTGCATCGACGTCAACATCGGCGGAGGGGACGGGGGCGGGGACGGTGGCGGCGACGGGGAGTCGGGCGACTGCGTCGCGGCGGCCTGGAACGCCGGGAACGTCTACAACGGCGGCGACACCGTCTCGCACGGCGGCCACACCTGGCGTGCCAAGTGGTGGGTGACGGGTGAGGAACCCGGCACCACCGGCGAGTGGGGCGTCTGGGAAGACCTCGGAGCCTGTTAGCGGCGTCCTGCCGGGACGGGACCTGCACAAGGGCGGGCCCGGCCTGGGCCGCCCGGGCGGGGGGAGGGAGCCCCAGGACCCGTGCAGGCGTCTGTCCTCACCGCCGATGACCACGGCGCCATCGTCTCCGTCGACGCGGCGGCCGGGAGCCTGACGATCCGCTGCTGCTCGGCGAGACGCTCGCAGCGGCCCCCGCCTGCCCGCGCCCACCCATCCCGGGAACGTCCACCGGGTACTGCGGCCCACGGGGGCAGGCCGTCGATGTGGCGGCAGGTGGCTCAGGCCGCCCGCGGCCCGGGTGTGGTGCTGCCCCGTACGACCAGCCGGTGCGGGATGGTCAGGTCCGAGGCGGGGACCTCGTTGTCCGGACTGTAGATGCGGTCGGCGAGGCACTGGAGGGCTCGCTGGGCGATCTGGCGTTTGTCGGGGGAGACCGTGGTCAGCGCGGGGTGGCTGTAGCGGCCGTCCTCGATGTCGTCGAACCCGACGACCGCCAGCTCCTCCGGCACCCGCACCCCTCGCGAGTGCGCCATGTGCAGGGCGCCCAGGGCGAGTTCGTCGGTGAAGGCGAACACGGCGTCGGGGACGGCGTCCCCGTCGAGCAGTTCGGCCATGGCCCGCGCGCCGTCCTCCCGGTGCAGTGCGTCCACCGGTCGCTCCCACCGGGCCTCGGGCGTGATGCCCGCGCGGCGCAGTGCCCTGCGGTAGCCCTCGGCGCGTTGTTCGGCCGTGCCGTTGTGCAGGTGCGGCTGGAGGCCGATGGCGGCGACGCGGCGGCGTCCGAGCGTCAGCAGGTGGGTGGTCGCCTCGTCGGCGGCGGCCACGTTGTCCACCGCCACGCGGTCCGCCCGTCCCTGGGGGCTGCGCTCACCGAGCAGCACCACGGGCAGCGGGCGGGCGATCTCGGCCACCTCCCGGGCCTGGAGCGCCCACGGGCTGATGATGAGGCCGTCCATCACCCGCCCTCCGTCCCCCTTGAGCAGCCGCCGTTCCGCCTCGGCGTCCCCGTGTGTCTGGTCGATGATCACGGTCCACGACCGGCGTCCCGCCTCGTCCACCAGGAGCCCGGCGAGCTCGCCGAAGTAGGGGGAGTGCAGCTCGGGGATGGCGAGACCGATGATGCCGGTCCGACCGGCCCGCAGGCTGCGGGCGGCGAGATTGGGGCGGTAGCCCAGCTCGTCGATCGCCTCCTGGACCCGCCGACGGGTCTCCTCGGAGACGCGGGCGGTTCCGTTCACCACGTTGGACACGGTGCGCGCCGAGACTCCGGCGCGGGCGGCTACGTCTTTCAGGCTGCTGCTCACCCGCACATCGTGGCATGCCGTGCAATGCGCGCCAAGATCGGTTCAGGCAGGGTATTGCCACGTTGAATTCAACGATGCAACATGTGCGGGTCAGGTTCGACTGCACGTGCAAGGAGGCACCGCATGAGTCCGCACGCCTACCCCGGTATCGCCCCGGCCGACCTCGACGTGGACGTGACGGCCGACGTCGAGGCCCTGTACGCGGACGGCATCACGGCCCGCAAGGGCGCCTTCACCCCCGAGTGGGCCGATCAGCTCCGCGAAGACATCGACGTTGCCTTCCAGGAGGCCATGACCAGGCCCGGCGGCGCCGTGGGACGCGGACCGCACCGCTACTACGTGGAGATCCACCCCGAGCAGCTGCGCGGCTTCGTCGACCTCGTGGACCACCCCTGGGTGCGCTCCGTCTGCACCGCCACGCTCGGCCCCGACTACCGCATCGTCGAACTCGGCTTCGACGTGCCGCTGGAGGGCGCCGTCAACCAGCCCTGGCACCGCGACTTCCCCATGCCGGAGGAGACGCGCGCCGAGCGGCGACTGACCTCCCTGGCCTTCAACGTGACGGCCGTCGACACCGAGGAGGACATGGGGCCCTTCGAGATCGCGCCGGGCACGCAGTGGGACGACAGCCCGGAGTTCGGCCACGGCATGTTCCCGCCCCGGCCGCACTACCCGCGCTACGAGGAGCTGGCGGTGCGCAAGTACCCGCGGCGCGGCGACATTTCGGCGCGCACCGCGCTCACCATCCACCGCGGCACCAAGAACAACTCCTCCAAGTCCCGCCCGGTGCTGGTCCTCGGCGTCGACGGCCCCGAGGCCGACAACGGCGACCGGCACGACACGGCCGTCACCCGCGCCTACTGGAAGACCCTGCCCGAGCGGGTCCGCCGCCACCTCGACTGCCCGGTCGTCGACGTGCTGGAACCGGTGACGCAGAAGCACACCATCGAGGGTCTGGTCATGGGCGATGCCTGAGCTCGCCACGGCACCCGACCCCGCCGAGGAGGCCGCCGGCGACTCGCGGAAGGTGCCCGCCGCCGTCTACGCCGTGTCGGCCGTGTCGGCCCTGGGCGGTCTGCTCTTCGGCTACGACACCGGCATCATCTCCGGTGCCCTGCTGCACCTGCGCGACGACCTCGACCTGACCTCCCGGCAGCAGGAGATCGTCGTCAGCGTCATCCTGCTCGGCGCCATGGTCGGAGCGCTGCTCGCCGGCCGCCTGGCCGTACGCCACGGCCGCCGCAAGGTCGTCATCGGTGTCGCGGTGGTCTTCGCGGCAGGGGCCGCCGCGGCCGCCGCGGCACCCGGCACGGGCAGCCTCATCGCCGCGCGCTTCGTCCTGGGGCTGGCCGTCGGCGGCGCCTCCAACATGGTGCCGGTGTACATCGCGGAGGTCGCGCCCGCCCGGATCCGCGGCCGGCTGATGGTGCTGTTCCAGCTGATGGTCGCCTGCGGCCAGCTCATCGCGTACGTCTGCGGCTGGGCCCTGTCGGACACCGGCGGCTGGCGACTGATGTTCGGCCTGGCCGTCCTGCCGGCCGTGGTCCTCGGCGTCGGCATGCTGTTCATGCCCGAGAGCCCCCGCTGGCTCGTCGAGCGCGGTCTGCGCGAGGAGGCCGCGACGGTCCTCACCCGGCTCCGGCCGCCCGGCACGGACGTCGGCCGTGAGATCGACGAGATCACCGAGGTGGCCACGGCCACGCCCGCCGGGGGCTGGCGCGACCTGCGGCAGCGCTGGCTGCGCCCCGCGCTGCTGATCGCCGTCGGCATCGCGGCCTTCTCCCAGCTCACCGGCATCAACGCCGTGGTCTACTACGCACCGACGATCCTCGTCGACGCGGGGTTCGGCGACTCGGTCGCGCTGCTCACCGGTATCGGTATCGGCGTGATGCTGGTGATCGCCGGTGTGGTCGGCGCCATCGCCGTGGACCGGGTGGGCCGCCGGCGCGTCATGCTGTGGTTCCTCCCGGGCTCCGGCCTCGCCATGGCGGTCATGGCGTTGGCCTTCCTCGGCCCGGAGGGTTCGGCGGCCCAGCGGTGGACAGTGATCACCGCGCTCTTCGCGTACATCCTGTTCAACGGCATCGGGATCCAGGCGGTGGTCTGGCTCATCGGTCCGGAGATCCTGCCGCTGAGCGTGCGCGGCCCGGCGACCAGCCTGGCCACGGTCACCCTGTGGGGGGTCGACCTGCTGATCGCGGTGACCGCGCTGACGGCCATCGAGGCGATCGGCCGCTCCGGGACGTTCTTCGTCTACGCACTGATGAACGTCGCGTGCATCGGGTTCGTGGCGGCGAAGGTGCCCGAGACCAAGGGGCGGTCCCTGGAGAGCATCGAACGCGCGCTGAAGCGCGGTGGATCCTTCCGGAAGTCGCTCGAACTCTCCTGAGATGCCGGCACCGCTCCCGTCGCGCAGCCGGCCCCGTCTTCCGTGCCCGTCCACGGCGGACGGGGCCGCGCGCCTTGTCGGGCTGACCGGTTGCTGTCGGTACGTCGACCGGGCGGCGTCGCGGGGGCGCTCGCGGCCGGCTCGGGCATGTGACATGACAGCTGACATGGCAGCTGTCGGGTTCTCCGGGCCATCCTGGATACTGGAAGCAGGTGGAGGCGACCATGCTGACCGAGCTGCGCGAGCATGTGGGCAAGTCCCTGTTCGAGCGGGTGGCGGGCCCCGACGGACCGGCCACGCGGGCGCGGATCCACGACACCCCAGGCCCTCGCTGGTTCGGTCCCGACCGCCCCATACGCGCTGTCCACGGCGATGCCTCGATGTTCATCGGCGGGATCAGCGCCCTGCTGCTGCAATCACTGCACCCGCTCGCCATGGCGGCTGTCGCCGCCCACTCCGGCTTCCGGGGCGACCCGTGGGGCCGATTGCAACGCACCAGCACGTTCCTCGCGGTCACCACGTACGGAACCGCCGACGACGCCCAGCGGGCGGTCGACCACGTGCGCGGCATCCACGAGCGCATCCGCGGCAGGACCGCGGAGGGCCTGACCTATCACGCCGCCGACCCGCACCTGCTCGGATGGGTCCACGCCGCCGAGGCCGACAGCTTCCTCCGCGCCCATCAGCGCTACGGGGCCCGCCCCCTCGACGGCGCGGACTACGACGCCTACGTCGCCGACACCGCCCGAGTGGCTGAGGCACTGGGAGTGATCGACCCTCCCCGCGACCGTCACGACCTGTCCGAGCGCCTCTCCGCCTACCGGCCGGAACTGCGGGCCACCCCTGAGGCCAGGGCCGTCGCACGCTTCCTGCTGCTGCGACCACCGATTCCCCTCGCAGCACGGCCGCTCTACGCCGGACTCGCGGCGAACGGCGTGACCTGCCTCCCGGCATGGGCCCGGGAGGCGTTCAGACTGCCAGGCCTGCCGGTCGTCGAGGACCTCGCCGTACGCCCCGTCGGCCGTGTCCTGACAGGCGCCATCCGCTGGGCCATGGCCCCGCCACCGACACAGTGATGCGGCACGGCCGCCCTGCCCGATGCCGGACCCTTCTGTGCCCCCTCGTCGGACCGGCCCGCCATGACGGGGCGCGCAGCGGCGGACGTCGGGCGGCGCCCGGTGTCACGACTGGTTCCGTGTCATGGGCAGGACCCGTCCGCGACGGTGTAGTGGCCGGCAGGCGACTCCTTCAAAGTGCGAGTGACGAACGTGTTGTACAGGCCCATGTACTGGCCGGAACCCGCGGCATAGGTGTAGCCACCCAGGGTCGTGGCGCGGCCCGCCTGTACGTGGGCGTAGTTGTCGGCCGTCCAGCAGGTGGCCGTGGCGCCGGTGGTCCTGGCCGTGACCGTGCCGGAGAGCCGGCCGGTCCCGCCGTCGGCGTCACGGGCGGCCACCGCGTAGGTGTGGGTGGAGCCCGCGGTGAGCCCGGTGTCGGTGTAGGAGACCGCATCGGACGTGGCGATCCGGGTGCCGTCGCGGTGGACGGCGTAGTCGGTGGCGCCGTCCACCGGGTTCCAACGGAGGCTGACGGTGGTGTCGGTGGCGCCGGTGGTGACCAGTCCGGTGGGAGCGGGCAGCGTGCCGGGCCGGTGCTCGGAGTCCTCGAGGCCGAAGAACCGCGCGATCCAGTAGCTGGAGCAGATCGAATCCAGGAAGTGGGCGGCGCCGGTGCTCCCGCACTGCTGGGGACCGCTGCCGGGGTCGACCGGGGTGCCGTGCCCGATGCTAGGGACGCGGTTCACCTCGACGGCCACCGAGCCGTTCCCGGTCAGGTACTCCTCGCGCCGAGTGGAGTCCGGGCCGATGACCGAGGTGCGGCCCGGGGTCTGGGACAGGCCGTGCAGCGCGGTCCACTGGTCGCGCAGCTCGTCGGCGTTGCGGGGTACGACGGTGGTGTCGCGGTCGCCGTGCCAGACGGCCACGCGGGGCCACGGACCGGACCACGAAGGGTGGGCGGCGCGGACCCGCTCGGCCCACTGGGCCGGGGTGAGGTCGGTTCCGGGGCTCATGCACGAGTAGGCGCTGATGACGTCGTCGGCGCAGCCGTGGGGCAGGCCGGCGACGACGGCGCCGGCGTGGAAGACGTCCGGGTAGGCCGCGAGCATTACCGAGGTCATGGCGCCGCCGGCGGACAGGCCGGTGACGTAGACGCGCCGGGCATCCGCGCCGTAGGCGGTGACGGTGTGCGCGGCCATCTGGCGGATGGAGGCGGCCTCGCCCTGGCCCCTGCGGTTGTCGCCGGTCCGGAACCAGTTGAAGCACTTGTTGAGGTTGTTCGAGGAGGCGGTCTCCGCGAACACCACCAGGAATCCGTACCGGTCGGCCATTTCGGGCAGGCCCGAGTGATCGGCGTAGCCCTGGGCGCTCTGTGTGCACCCGTGGAGAGCGAAGACCACCGCCGGATTCGCGGGCAGGGACGTGGGCCGGTAGACGTACATGTTCAGCTGGCCGGGATCGGCGCCGAAGTTCGTGACCCTGGTCAGACCGGCCGCCGCTCGGCCGGCCGGTGCCGGACCGATCAGGACCGCTGCGAGCACGAGGGCGACGAGGGCCACGGCGGCCACCGGACGGGACAGCACCGCACGCCGCACGCGGGTCGTCGGACGTGGCAACGGGTCGGCGGGCACCGCGGAAGAGACGTGGTTCGGCGGGGTGACGGCTTCTCGCAGCGTCGGCAATCGCACGGCGGCTCCTTCGGCGTTCGCGGGACACCGGGTCGCTCCGCCGGCGTGGAACGGCGGATCTGCCCGGTGCCCGGCACCGTAGGGGTGGCTCAGCACGCAACGGTATGGCACCGGACGCCACCAACCCGCCCGGCACGGTGTGCGCACGGACGGGTTGTGCCGCCCCGCTTCGTCTGCTAGTCGACTACGACGACGGGGGCACGTCGGCAGTTACGGGATCAGGAACTCCAGCTCGGGCCGGTCCCACGCCACCGCGGGCGGGTTCGCGGGGGCGGTTCCGGTGGGGAGGGCGCCCACACTGCGGTAGAAGCCTTCGGCCGGAGGATGCGACACCACCCGGACCCGGTCCAGCCCTGCCGCGCGCGCCTGGGTCTTCATGTGATCGACAAGGAGCCGCCCGATGCCGCGGCCCTGCGTACCGTCCTGGACGAAAAGCAGGTCCAGCTCCGGCGGCACGAGGACCAGCGCATAGAAGCCGAGCACCCGGCCCGGGACATCATCGGCGTCGACGGCTACGAAGACCTGGTGGTTCTCGATGTAGTCGGGCCCGACACGGTAGCCGGAGACCATCGCCGCGTACTGGCCTTCGTAGGCACGCGAGCCGCGCACGAGCCGCGTGAGCCGCTTGGCGTCCCGGGCGACCGCCCGGCGTACGAAGGTCTCGCCACGTACGGACGCGATACTCGATTGCACACGGAACATTCTACGCGTCCGGGAGGGGCCGCCTCCGCGCTCCGCACCGGAGGCGGCCCCCGGCGCACCAGGAGAGGCCGGCCACCAGCCGGCCCGATCGCCACGGTGACCTGGGGACGATGCCGCGGTTCGCGCTCCGGTCGCCGGATCGGCAGGATGGGGGCATGACCGAGATCCGCACGCCCCGCCTCCTTCTGCGCCGCTGGTCGGAGGACGACCTTGCTCCACTGTCCGAGATCCATGCCGATCCGGCGGTGATGCGGAACATCGGTGACGGCAGGCCGCGCTCGACCGAGCAGACCGCCGGGGACATCGAGGCGTGGGAGGAGGAGTGGGACGACGAAGGATTCGGAGTGTTCGCGGTCGAGCTCCTGGGATCCGGTGAACTGGCGGGTGCGGTGGGCCTGTCCGTGGCCACCGAGCCGGCCGCGGCAGCCGGTCAGGTCGCGATCAACTGGCGGCTCGGCCGGGTGTTCTGGGGGCAGGGATACGCCTCCGAAGCGGCGCACGCCGCTTTGGAGTTCGCCTTGCAGGACCGCGGTCTCGAGCGGGTGATCGCCGTACTGCGCACGGGCGACAGTGCCTCCGCGGCTGTGGCCGACAAGCTCGGCATGCAGGCGGAAGGTGCGGTACGCCACCCGGTCCACGGCTACGACGTGAAGGTGTTCGGGATCGACCTGACGCAGTACCAGGAATAGGGTCCGGGCCCGCCCGCCGCGGTCCGCACGGCACCGCGAGGAGCGTCACGTCCCGCCCGTCCCGGCGAAAGCCCGTGCGGCCGCCCCGATCAGTCGGTCGAGGTCGAGGTCGTGGCCGCGGCGCACGTCGGCGCCCGGCGCTCCGTCAGTCCTTGCCGATGACGATCACCTCGTCCTCGGCCGTCCACCGGCGCCGCTCGCGTTTGGGCGGATTGATCCGCACGCCGTAGCCGGGACTCGTCGAGGAGTCATCGTGGCTTCGGTAACCGATGGCGCATTCGCCGCGACGGCGTGCCGAGGCCACGACCGTGGCGAAGAACGCCTCACTCCCCGGCAGCACGTAATCAGTCGCCGGCCGCAGGCGAACCCCGGTCCCTTCGGCGGAGAACAGTTCCTCGAACACCGCTGCCAGGTGCCGGTTCTGAGAGATCTGGGACATGAGCAGGCCGATGAGTTTGCCGCTGATGATCACGTCGGCCCCGGGGCTGATGGGGGCCAGTGCCCGGTTTCGATCGTCGATCAGTTCGGTGACGAGCGGCAGTTCGCGCCCGGTGGCTTCTTCCAGTCGGCGCAGCAGCAGAAGGGTGACGAGCGTGCGATTGTCGGGATCGTCCGGCGGCTGTCCGGGAACGGGGTCGCGGCCCAGCACGATCACGCTGTCGTAGGAGTGGACGTCCAGGCGTCGCAGGGTCTCGGGACGGGTGATGTCCCCGTGGTGCAGCGCCAGGCTCAGGCCGTTCCCGCTGTCCGCGTCGGCCTCGCTCACCTGGCGGATCGTCGCTTCACCCCGTTCCGCCACCACGTCGACGGTCGAACCGGGCCGGGCGCGTCGGTGCAACTGGTCGATCATGAGTGGCGCTCGACGGTTCCAGCCCAGCAGGAGAACTCGCTCCGCCGGCGCGGGAGTCGAAGGGCGGGATGCCATCGTTGCCTTCTCGGCCAACTCCGCACAGTCGTCCAGGCAGGCCGTGTCGTCGTCACCGGTGATGACGACGAGCAGGTCGTCCGGGGCGATCGGCGTCTCCGGCGGCGGGTTGAGCAGAGGGGTGCCGCCTCGCATCAGCCCGACGACGCTCGACGTCGAGTAGGACAGGAGGACGTCACCGAAAGGGCGGCCGGTCAGGGCCGGCTCGCTGATCAGATAGAACTCGTCTCCGGCGAAGTCCAGGAGTTCCTGGTGGACGAGGGAGATCCCGGGGCGGCGGGCGGCCTGGACGATCAGCCGGGCGGTGACGGTGTCGCTCTCCAGGACGACGCCGCCGGGTCCGGCGGCGAGACAGGCGGCCAGGCGGTACTGGTCGTCCCGGACGGCGGCGACGACGGGCGGACGCGGTTCCGCCCCGGCCAGTGCGGCCCGGAGCGCCAGCAGTGTCTTCACCACCTCCGCGTCGGCGTCGGGCTCGTCAGGGGGCAGGACCAGTACGACACCGGCCGTGGCCGGGCTGCTCAACGGCAACACGGCCGGGTCGGTGGTGGGGCCGCTGCGGCAGATCAGCCGCGTACGGCCGAAGGAGCCCACCTTCGTACTGAGCGCCTCCTCCATGACGGTCTTGTCCCGGTCGGCCAGCACCACAACCGCCGCGCCGCGCCGGTTGGCGTTGGCGGTCACCAGCTCGCTCACCACCGTGAAGACCTGCTCCGACCATCCCAGGACCACGGCGTGCCCCTGTTCGAGCACGGTGGAACGGCCCCGCCGCAAGGAAGTGAGCCGCTCCGTCAGTGCCGTCGTGATCAGGCCGACGAGCGTGGAGACGTACAGCAGAGTGACCAGCGCGAGCAGCACCGACATCAGCGCCCGCAGCGGCGTACCCGTCGCCCCGCCCAGCCGCAGTGTCTCCCCGGTGAGACGCCATACCTGCGCCAGCCGGTCCACCAGGGACGGCGGGGCATCAGGGTCGGTCCACACCAGCACCGCACTGGTCGGCACGACGACGGCCAGGCACAGCAGCGCCATCCAGCCCACGAGAGCGGCGGCACCGCGGGCCAGGGTGCTGTCGAACCAGTAACGGGCTCTGTCACCGAGCGGAGTCCGTCGCTGTGCCACCCTTCCCCCCTTCCGTCTCCTCGCGCTCTCACGAGGTCACGTCGGCACCGCATGGCCGATGCGCCGCGCGGGCCTGCCGGCAAGCGCGGACGTGGACACGCAAGTCGCAGTGTGGGGTACCGACCCGGGCGGCAGACGAAGTTCGATCAACGTTCATCCCTTCGGGTACCCGAGTCGTTCACGGCGGCGGACCTGCGGAGACGGCAGACTCACCCGCGCCGAGCCGCCCTTCGCCGACCCCCGCCAGTACGCCGAAGCGGGCGCCACGCGGATCCCGGGCAGTCATCCTGAAGAAGGTGCGCACCGCTGAGCGGCGTGCCCGACTCGGTCCCGAGGCAGCCGGAAGCCCCGGCGCACCGGCGCCGCGGCCATCGCCTGTCGCGCGCTGAGTGGAGTTCGCCGCTGAAGCCGGTAAGCCGGTCGGGCAGTCCTTGCCGACCGGCTGCGGATGCCGTTCGGCCATGGGACGCGGGCCCGTAGGGAGCGGTCGGAGGGCTATGCGATCGCGGGCCGCTCCCTCTCCGTCCTCGGTACCCAACCGGACGGGCGGAGCCCGGCCGTGGCAGTCGGAGAACGTCCAGAGGCCGGTCGGTGGTGATCTGCGGCCGGCCCCGTCTCCGCACGCCGCCCCTGCACCGATGCGTGGGGCCTTGCACGGGCCATGGCGCCGTCGAACGGGGGAAGGAGTGGCAGCAGGAACCGTTACGAAGGCGTGGCAGCCGTCTGTGCTTTCCGAGGTCATCCCTTCAAGGGGGGGTCGGGGTGTCAAGCCTGCCCATCGGGGTGATGGCGAGGCGAGCGCGGCAGGGAGGAATCACAGTGGACGAGTCGTCAGTGCGGGCGGTGGGCTGGGCGCGCTCGCTGCCCATGGATACCGAGCCGAAGGCGGCACGCGACTGGGCACGCATGCATCTGGAGGCTCTCGGCTGGACGGACAGCCTCTCGCGGACGGTGGACGACGTCCTGCTGACCGTCTCCGAACTGGTCACCAACGCTCACATCCACGCCCACTCCACCGCCCGTCTTGTGATGGTTTGGGACGGTCGGTGCCTGCACATCACCGTGCACGACGACAGCGTCGCCCTGCCCAGGCCCCGCGAGCCCAGCGGCGACCGCCTCGGCGGACGCGGCATGTTTCTCGTCGACGCCCTGGCCGATGCGTGGGAGGTGCGTCCGTGTCCTCACGGCAAGTCCGTGACCGCCTGCTTCAGTCCGTCGGCCACCTCGGCCGACTCCGACTGACGCGGGCGCCGGCGGTGATCGAGCGTCACGCCGAGAACCGTCGTCGTCAGCGGTACCCGCCTCTCCACCGTTGCCTTGCCCCGGAACCCTCACCGCGGCACGCGGACAGCAGATGAAAGCCGCCGAGCCTCATCCGAGGAACACCGGGTATCCGCGAGACCGGATCACCGTCACACGCAGCAAGGAGAGACCCTGTGCCGTCCACCGATGTCGTCGAGCTCATCCTGCAGGACCACCGCCGCATGGAGGAACTCTTCCGCACCATGCGCAATGTCGAAGCGGACCGTGCCGCGGCCCTGGCGGAGTTCGCGGACCTGCTCATCGCGCACGCCTCGGCCGAGGAGGACGAGGTCTACCCCGCCCTGCGCCGGTACAAGAACGTCGAGGGCGAGGACGTCGACCACAGTGTCCACGAGCACCACGAAGCCAATGAAGCGCTGCTGGCGCTGCTGGAGGTGGAGGACACCGCTTCCGACGAGTGGGAGGAGAAGCTCGAAGAGCTGGTCACTGCGGTCAATCACCACGCGGACGAGGAGGAACGCACACTCCTCAACGATGCCCGGGAGAACGTCGCCGATGACCGCCGCAGGGAACTGGGGCAGAAGTTCCAAAAGGCGCGCGCACAGTACCTGGAGTCCGGCTGCGGCAGTGTCGAGAACGTGCGCAAGCTGGTCACGGCCGCCGACGACTGACCCGCGCTTCGTCGAGAGCCCGGCGGTGATCAACCACGTGGTCGGCGACCGGTGACGTCCGTGGTGCGGGCCGGGGACGTCGGAGGCTTTCCCGCGTCACAAGGGGTGACATCCAGCAGGTGGAGAAGGTCGCGTACCGCCGACTGCGACCTCCTCCACCTGCTCCGTGACCGCTCGCACGGTGTGGGGGCCGGTTGCGCCATGTCCCCGGCGAACGGCTACCGTGCCGTACGTCGTCGGCCGCGGCCCAGCCATCGGGCGCCTGTCGCCGAAGTCGCCGTGCACGACGGCGGCCCGAGCCGGTGACGGAATGTCCCGGCAGGTGCTTCCGCCTCTCGTCGGGACCGGAAGGAGAACAATGACCGGCACCCAGCACATACCGGATACCGCGGACGGCACACACGGTGGAGGGGCTTTCGGTGAGCGGGCCGTACGGATACGGCGCCGTCTGGAGCGTCTGATCGGTATCGCAGCCACCGAAGGTAACGCGCTGGTCGCCCTCCGTAACGGCGACGAAATCTTCCCGGCCATGCTCGACACCATCCGCTCCGCCGAGCACACGGTCGACATGATGACCTTCGTCTACTGGAAAGGTGCCATAGCCCGCGAATTCGCGCATGCACTGGCGCAACGGGCCCGGGACGGGGTCAGGGTGCGACTGCTGCTGGACGGCTTCGGCAGCCGGCTGATCGACAAGGACCTGCTGGAGGAGATGGACCGGGCGGGCGTACAGGTGGCCTGGTTCCGCAAGCCGCTGTACCTGTCGCCCCTCAAGCAGAATCACCGCTGCCACCGCAAGGTGCTGGTCGTGGACGAGCAGGTGGCCTTCACCGGCGGCGTCGGCATCGCCGAGGAGTGGTGCGGGGACGCCCGCAATCCGCGCGAGTGGCGGGACACCCATGTGCAGGTGCGGGGGCCGGCCGTGGACGGCATCGCGGCCGCGTTCGCGCAGAACTGGGCCGAGTGCCACGACGAGCTCTTCGACGACCGCGACCGGTTCACCGGCCACCGCCCGCAGGGCGATGCCGTGGTGCAGGTGGTGCGCGGCTCGGCCAGTTTCGGCTGGCAGGACATGCAGACCCTGATCCGGGTCATGATCGAGTCGGCCGAGGAACGCTTCCGGCTGGCCACCGCATACTTCTCCCCGGACGCCTACTTCGTCGAGCTGCTGTGTGCCGCCGCACGGCGGGGCGTCGAGGTGGAGATCCTGCTGCCCGGACCGCACACCGACAAGCGGGTCTGCCAGCTGGCCGGGCAGCACCATTACGAGGACCTGCTCGCGTGCGGAGTGAAACTCCACCAGTACCAGCCGACGATGATGCACACCAAGGTCATCACCGTGGACCGCACGGCGGCTCTCGTCGGCTCGACCAACTTCAACCGGCGCTCTCTCGCCCATGACGAGGAAGTCATGCTCGCCGTCCTCGACGAAGAGTTCACCGCAACCCTCGACGCCCACTTCGACGCCGACACGGCGGCGAGCCGATCCATGCAGGCCGGCCGCTGGAAGAGACGCTCCCTCCTCCAACGCACCCGCGAGTACGCGGTCCAGCCCATTCGCCGTTACCTGTGAACGACCCACCGGCAGAACAGACCGGCGCAGTCACCGGCCTGAAGACCACACCGACGGAGGACTGTCCTGGTGCTCTGCAGACGGTCTCGCGGTGTGACGGAGATGATCAGTCTCACGTCCGTGGCAGATTCCTCCGTGCGGCGATCAAGCCGTGGAGCCGGTGCTCTTCCCGGTCCAGCCGCACCGTGCCCCGTCCAGCGGCGCGGCGGTGACGTCGGCCTCCGCCATGAGATCGGGTTCGCCCGGGTCAGCGGCACCCGGCGTCGTGAATAGGCCGCAGGGTCGGCTCCCGGCTCTTACTGATCGTTTCAGAATGAGTTGAGTCGCAGGTCTTGCGCTCGGTGATCTTGGACGGCAGTGTCGCCGGGTGCGTACTGATCTTGTTCCTGACACTCTGTGGGAGCGGGTGGCCCCGCTGTTGCCGCCCGCTCCCGAACGGCGCCGACGGTGTCCCGGGCGGCTGCGTGTTCCCGACCGGGCGGCTCTCGCAGGCGTCATGTACGTGCTGCGGACCGGTGTTGCGTGGCGCGATGTCCCTGCGGAGACGGTGGGCTGTTCTGGAGTGACGGCCTGGCGTCGGCTGCGGGACTGGACCGAGGCTGGCGTCTGGCCACGTCTGCACGCCGCCCTGCTCACTGAACTGCGGCGCGCCAGCTCGTTGGACCTGGACGACTGCTCCGTGGACGGATCGCACGTCCGTGCTCTCAAAGGGGGGACCATGTTGGACCGTCGCCGGTCGATCGGGCCGGCCCGGCTCCAAGCACCATGTGCTCGTCGATCGCCGCGGCACTCCGCTCGCTGTCTCGCTGACAGGTGGGAACCGGCATGATGTCACCCAGTTGCTCCCTCTGCTCGACGCTGTCCCCCGCATACGAGGAATGCGAGGCCGGCCTCGAAGCAAGCCCAAGCGGTTGTTTGCCGACCGCGGCTACGACTTCGACAAGTACCGTCGTCTGCTGTGGAAGCGCGGCATCAAGCCCCTCATAGCCCGGCGCGGCGTCGCCCACGGTTCAGGGCTTGGCAAAACGCGCTGGGTGGTCGAGCGCACTTTCGCCTGGCTCCATCAGTTCAAGCGGCTGCGAACCCGCTACGAGCGTCACGCCGACTTGCATCTAGGGCTTCTGCAACTTGCGTGCTGCGTCATCTGCCTGCGCCAATTGTCCAAGCGCCAGCCCAGTGACCAGGCTGTCCGGCCCTGGCGGCAGTGATGCACTGGCCGGCTGTCACACTCGCCGGATGAGCATGGAGAGTGCGCACGGTCGTGCCGTTGATCCGGAGGAACTGCTGCTACGGACAGACTGGAGTTCGGTGGAGCACTGCTGTCCGAACGTTGCTCCAGCGACGCCCGCGATCTTGCGACAACTACTCGACGACGACGCACGCAACCAAGGCGCTGCCCTCCGCGACCTGCAGCACGCCGTCACGCATCAGAACACCTTCTACAGCGCCACGGCCCCTGCAGCGTCATTCGTCGCGGCGATCCTCGGGCACCCGCGGACTCTTGCCATCGTCACTGACAAGAGACGGGGAGAAGCATCACATTCCGCTGAGGAGCCTGGATTCTTCCTTCGCGTCGGTCTTCTGGACTGGCTCGGCAGCACGGTCGAAGACGCCAACGAAGAGTCACCTGACGGATATGCCGTCGACATCGAAGCATTCCGCGTCCTTCGGCCCACCCTCTTTGATGCCATCCACCCCTTCCTCACGGACCGCGAGCCAGAGATCCGCAGGGCCGCCTTGGCCAGTGCACTTCCGTTGCTTACCTCACCACTACTAGCCCACCACGTCGAACCTCTACGCAAGGCTGTCCGCGCTCTTGCTGCCGACGACTCCCCGTACCGGCGGCGGGCGATCGAAACGCTCGCTCGCTGGGGAGAAGACGTAACTCCCTTCAGGCAAGACGTGGACATGCAGGTGCACGCCGAGGGCTGCGCGGACGACCCGCCTTTCTGAAACGACCTTTTAGCTGGACCCAGCCTGGGCTGCCTGTCTGGCGTTGTGCAAGACAACGAACACCCTCGTGCGCGGCTGCACCCGGCACATGCCAGGCGCCGGCAACGTGGCCAGTCACCTGCGGCGGAAAGACGGCGTTGTCCGGGGCGGGACGTAGGACCCGGCGCGCCATGGTGCGGCGAAGGCATGCTCCGCCCGTCGAGTGGGGCACCGCGATAGGTGAGCGGCACCAAGTAGGCGGTCGGCCGGGTGTCCGAGGTATCGATGACCACCATGAACTCACCGCATGCGCTGGGCCACCGGCGGACGCGGTTCGTCGAGCACCGGATCGCCGGCTGGGTGACATGCCGCGGTCCGGCGGCCACCGGTCGGTCACCGACGACCAGATCACCGCGGTGGTGAAGTCGCCCGCGACAAAGCACGGCCCCCGCTCACGAGTCGGTCTTGACTCACACGTCAACGGGCGGCGAGGGGGCGCACTGAGGCAGAACGGCACGCTGTGGCGTACGCCGATCACTTCGGAAGTACCGGGCGCTCGGTGGGTGCCCGACGCCGCCGGGGGTTCCTCGCCCCCAGGGCCGGCTGAGCGGGCAAGGGGCGGGCGGCAGGCGTAGGCCGGCTGCGCGTCATGCTCCCCGCTCGTACGGCTGTCAACGGTCTGAGGGGTTCGTCCTCTTTCGGGGGGTTGATCAACCATCGTGCTGATGATTCACCGGTCCGGGGCCATGCCGTTCGGTCGGAGCGTCGTTATGGCCGGTGGACCGGCCGACGCGGCCGGGAACGGTAGATGGGGAGAAACCAAGGTGCAGGTGTTCGGTGCGCGGCGTATCGAGGTGGCCCCGGTGCCGGCGGTGCCCGTGATGAGCCGCACCGCGTGCATCCCCGTGGACCGGTCCAGCCACTGATTCGAAGAGTTCGGCACAGGCCCGCCACGGGGCCGGTGAGCCGTGCGTCGTCCACCGTCACGCTCCACTGGCCCCCTTATCCGACGAGCGATGAGAAAGCAGGCAGTACAGGTGAGCACAGCCTCGGCCAGGTTGACGATCGGTGTGGTGGCGCCCTTGACGGGACGTCTGGCTCCATTGGGCAAGCCGCTGACGTACGTCCTGAGGGCGTCGGCGCCGCAGTTGGCCCGCGTCCGGCACGGCAACCGCCACTACGACGTGACGGTTGCCGTTCGCGACAGCCGTTCCGACCCCGCGGCGGCCCGGCAGGCCGTCCACGACCTGGTCACCACCGACCAGGCTCACATCGTGTTGACCATGGCCGGCACGCAGGTGCTGCCGGCGGTAGCGGACGCTTGCGAGGAACTGCGCGTGCCGTGCCTGTCGACCACCTTCCCGTGGCAGGCCTACGTTCACTCCCGTGGCGCTGACCCGGGCCATGCCTTCCGCTGGACCTACCACTTCGCCTGGGGACTGGACGACATCGCCACCGTCTTCGCCCGGATGTGGGAACAGATCGACGGCCCTCACACCGTCGGCTGCCTGTGGAACGACGACCTCCAGGGCAGCCTGCTCCGCCACCACGAGTACGGTTTCACGCCGGTGACATCCGCGCGCGGACACACCCTGACCGACCTCGGTTCCTACACTGAACCCGCTACCGACTTCGAGGCACAGGTCGGCCGGATGCGGGAACACGGCGTCGACATCGTCACGAGCGCCGCCACCGCCACCGACCTTGCCCTCTTTCACCAGCAGGCCCGTCAGTCCGGACTACGGCCCCGGCTGATCACCTGCTCTCGGTGGCTGACCTACCCCCACACCCACACCACCACAACCCCAGGCATCCACGACGAACTCGCTGACGCCCGCGTCGCCACGCTTGTCTACTGGAGCCCCAACCACCCCTACCGCTCCAGCCTCGACGGCACCACCTGCGCCGACCTCGCCCATGCCTATCAACGCGACACCGGCGAATCCTGGCTGCAGCCCCTGGGACTGGCCCACGCCCTCGTGGAAACCGCCCACCACGCACTCACGACCGCCGACGACCCCACCGACCACGCCGCCGTCGCCCACACCCTTGCCCGCACGACCCTGTCCACCATCGCGGGCACGCTTGACTGGAAGCGGGGCCCCACACCCAACATCGCGCTCCTCGGCCTGGCCGGCGGTCAGTGGCATCCCGGTCCGAAAGGCCCGAGCCTCACCATCGTCACCAACCACGACGCCCCCGACGTCCCCGTCACCGGCGAACTCCGCCCCACCTGACTGGGCGGGCCGCGAGCTGCCCTGGCCCGAGCGACCTCAACCACTGGTCAGCCCCGTCGTGGATGGGGAGCGAGCGGGCCAGTGCCTCACATGACAAGGAGCGGGAAGAGTGCCGGTGAAACTCACCTGACGTGACCTCACGACAGGCCGACCACACGGTTCGCTCTGGCGCCCGGTCGGATGAGGGTGCTCTCCTCCACGTTCTCCATGCGGGCATAGAGCACGACTTCGTTGACTTCGAGGTTGTTGATCAGTTGCAGACAGGCGGTGATGCCGTTGCCGACCAGTGGTGAGCCCAGCGGCGGCACAGGGAAGACCCTGATCGTCGGTGAGTGGCGCCCGGTGAGAACGTCCGCATTGACTGGCCCGTAGGCTGCTCCAGACCGGCGAACCGCCCGCTGAAGGGAAGCAGCCCCACCGTGTTCCAGCAGACCCCCGTGTACGACCGCCTCGTCGCCGAGCGCGGCGACATCCCCGTCCAGGTCCGCGGCGAAGCCGACCGGATACACCGCGACCTGGCACAGATACTGCACCAGGCAGCCGCCAACCCGCAGAGCGTGTTCGAGCCGAAGACGCCGCCCGGCGCCCCGTAGGTCTGGGCTGTCGGCTTGCGCTGTTGTGGCAGACGGCAGCCACCCGCGTCGGGCTTCCGCACCGGCGCGCTCCGGCGGCCGCGGGCTGCTGATTCCCGATGCTGCTCGACCGGCTGGCCGCGGGTGAGATCGAGACGGCGCAGCTGGCGGCCCACACCCGCTCGCTCGACGAGGCGCCCACGGCGTACGACGTGTTCCAAGGAGAAGGCCGACGGCTGCGTATGCGCCGTCAGCCGCCCCAGTCCTGAAGGAACGCGTGATCACCGACCGGGCCGCTCACGGACCACGCGGAAGACGACGCCCGCAGCCCCAGCGGCGCCCAGGGCCACCAAGAAGGCGCGGCGGGCGGCGGGGCCGTTGACCGGTGCGAGATCACGCAGTCGGTCGAACGCGCTGAGGGGGACACCTCGCAGAGCGTTGCCCGGCGGGCGACGCGGGACGCCGGGGTGGGGGCGGGTCGGAGCGGCCGCCCGCACCGCTTCCCACGTGGCGCCGATCCGCCGCAACCGGCGATCGCTGAACGCGTCCCGCAGATGAGGCAGCAGCTCGTCCTCCTCATCCCGGATGTCCTGGCGGATGAGGGTGAACGCCTGCCGGATCCACTCGGCCCGCCGAGGGTCGTCGGGCGACCTCTCGACCCGCGCGACCAGTTCGTTGATCGCCTGGTGCTCCTCCTCCACGCGACCGGTGAGCTCCTCGCCGTCGGGAGCCACTCGGCGCAGGACGGGCCACAGAACAGTCTCCTCCGCGAAGGCGTGGCTGAACACCAGCTGGACGATGTCCTGCCACAGGACGTCGAGCTCTTCGTCCGCACCGCCGGCCAGCCAGCGATTCATCATCGTGTCGAGCCGGGCGTGATCCCTGCGCTGGCGCATCAGGACGCTTCCACTGCCTCCCAGCGCTGCGGAATCCCGGCGGGTGATCGAGGTGGTCACGGTCGCTCCTGCCTCGCGGTAACGTCTGGGTACCCGGACCGCCGCCTTCCTCAGTGCCGAGGTGCGGCCGGTCCGCAGAGTCGGGGTTCCCCTCCGGGGCGTGATCCATCACCCCGCGCCGTCCCCTCTGGGGCCTTGCTCTGCGCGCCACCTCCAAGGACAGATGAGGTGGGAGTGTGGCGAGAGCTCGGTACGTCGGTCATCGCGTTACGGGACGGCACGCGGACACGTCTCATCGGTTGCGCAGCAGGAGCAGGGCGATGTCGTCGGTGTGGGTGTGCCGCGGTACGGCGTAGCGCAGCAGGTCGTCGGCGAGATCGCTGATGGGTCGGCTGCTCGCGGTGGTGAGGTGCTGGGCCAAGGCGTCGATGGCTTCGGTGATGTCGGTGTGCGGCGTTTCCACAAGGCCGTCGGTGTAGAGGGCGAGAAGCGATCCGGTCGGCAGGGGAGTGGTGGTGACCGGGTAGTCGGTTCCCGGCGTCGAGCCGATGCCCAGGAGAGGGCCGGGCTCCACGTCGATGACGCGGGTGTGCGGTGTGGGCGCCACGGTACACAGGAGCGGGGGAGGGTGCCCCGCGCTGGCGAGGTGAAGGCGGTGGCCGGCGAGGTCGATGTGGATGTAGAGACAGGAGACAAAGAGGTCCGTCTCCAGGTCCGCCAGCACGCGGTCGGTGCGGACCAGGACTTCCTCGGGGTGTGCGCTGGCGGTGGCGTGGACGGCGGTGCGGACCTGTCCCATGAGGGCGGCGGCGTTGATGTTGTGTCCCTGTACGTCCCCGATGACGGCGGCGGCCGTGGTGTCGCTCAGACGGATCAGATCGTAGAAGTCACCGCCGATGTCCATGCCGTGGGCGGACGGCAGGTAGCGGGCGGTGACGTCGAGGCCGGGGACGCGCGGCAGGGTCGTCGGCAGGAGCGCCTGCTGCAGGCCGTGGGCCAGGTCGTGCTTGGCGTCGTAGAGCAGGGCGCGGTCCATCGCCTGGGCGATGAGCCCGCCCAGCGAGACGAGCACGGCGCGTTCACCGGCACCGAAGGGGTGCGGCCGGTCGTAGGACAGGATGCAACAGCCGACGCGCCGGTCGGACACCACCAGTGGGAGGAACGCCCATGCCTGCTTGCCGCTCAGTGCGGGGGCCCTCGGATAGGCCCGGGCCATCTCGTCGGGGTCGGCGAAGAAGGCCGGAGTGGCGTTGCGCAGCACGTGACCCGCGGGTGTCACGTCCGTTTCCAGGGGCAGTCCGTCGAGGCGGGCGATGGTGCGCGGGTCGTACCCGCGCTGGCCGGTGATCTTGAGGCGTCCGGAGTCGGCGGTCGAGATGACCATGCCCTGGGCTCCGAAGGCGGGCAGGATCTGGTCGGCCACCACGTCGATCACGTCGGCCGTGGTGACGGTCTGGCTGAGTGCGGCCGACAGGTGGATCAGCTGGTGGACCCGCCCCGTGGCGGGGCCTGGCGGAGAGGTGAGCGGGGCGCTGATACGAGGTGGTGGCCCGTCGGGCGGGTGCTGGTGGCTCCTGTTGCGGGAGACGAGGATGCTGATGCCGCTCTCGTCCGGGTAGAGCCGGAAGTCGAGCCAGCTGTCGGGCGGGCGCAGCGCGGTGAAGGCGACGGGCTCACGGCTGAAGACCGCCGCGCGGTAGTGCTCTTCGTGGACCGGGTCGTCGAGCCATGGCACGGCCTGCCACGGCATGGTGCCCAGGAGACGGTCGGCCGGGCGGCCCAGCAGCTGTGCCGCGGCGTCGTTGAGGTACGTGACGCGCCCCTCCAGGTCGAGGCCGAGCGCGCCGACGGGCAGTCGCTGGACCAGGTCGACGGCGGCGAGCCGGGCCTGTGCCGAAGCCATGTCGGGCCGTCGCAGCGGCACGGTGCGCGGCTGGTCCGGGAGGGCCCACGAGGCGGGTGCCTGGTCCAGTACCTGGGTGAGGCGCCGCGCGCTGGACTGGATCTGTCCGCGTTCCCGCGGGGTCAGGGACGGCGGGTGACTCCTGGACCACACGAGCACCATCGCCCCGTAGCGGCGGTCACCGTGCAGGGGCGCGAAGGCCGCCGCGAACTGGTAGGGCATGCCGGCCGCGGCGTTCGGGTACACGCGGGCGAGGTCCTCCTGGCGGCCGACCCAGACCAGGTGGTCCTCCCGCACAGCCTCCGACAGGGGCCCCGCTGCCGATATCGCCACCCGCCGCCACGGAGCCACGGTCGCCGTCGGCATACCGCACACCGCGGCCAGACCCAGCATGGGTTCCCGTGCCGCCAACAGGTACAGACCACCTGCCAAAGCCCCCGTGCGACGGACCGTGGCGCTGAGCGCTTCGTCCAGGGAAGCCGTGTCGTCGTCGCGGACAGGCAGGTCATCACTCACAAATACGACGGTATGCCAAGTCGGGCGCTCTTGGCGGTGCAGCCGAGTGCCGACGTGACTGCGCGGAAGGTGCGCCTGGGTCCTCCCCGGGAGGCCCGATGCGGCAGCCGGGTCTCGCGGACGGGGCGCTGCGATCGGCTGGGCGAGGACGAGGACGTGGTTCTGCTCGGCGCCGAGCCGGTTGCGCCCACGCGCGTCCCGGTCCCCGGCAGGCAGGTCCGGCCGACTACTGCTCACCCGCGGGCGCCGCGGCTCCTTGCCGGGGCGCCCGCGGCCCTCGGCTCCGCCGCGTCGGCTGGAACGGGCGCTGCGGATCAGTCGCGGGAAGGACTGGGGCCGCTCGGCACGGCGGAGCAGCGAATTGCGGCGGACAGCCCGGGCACACGACGGGGCCCGCCGCAGTCGCGGGCCCCCTCGGAATCGTGCCGCAGCTCAGGCGGGTGAGGGTTGCGTCCGGTCGAGGACGGGTTCGAGGCGGACGACGATGCCCTTCGACGTGGGCTGATTGCTGATGTCCGCGACGCTGTCCAGCGGTACCAGGACGTTGGTCTCGGGGTAGTAGGCGGCGGCTGAGCCCTTGGCGGCCGGGTAGGGGACGACCTGGAAGTTCTCGGCCCGGCGCTCGGTGCCGTCCGACCACACACTCACCAGGTCGACGTGATCGCCCTGGGCGAGGCCGAGTGCGCTGATGTCGGCCGGGTTGACGAGTACGACGTGGCGGCTGCCGTGGATGCCGCGGTAGCGGTCGTTGTCGGTGTAGGGGACGGTGTTCCACTGGTCGTGCGAGCGCAGTGTCTGCAGCAGCAGATGGCCTTCGGGCGCCCGGGGGACCACGCTCTCGTTGCGGGTGAACAGGGCCTTGCCGACCTCGTTGTTGAAGACGCCCTCGTTGACCGGGTTGGGCAGCAGGAAGCCCCCGGGCCGGGTCACGCGTGCGTTGAAGTCGTGGAAGCCCGGCACGACGCGGGAGATGCGGTCGCGGATGGTGTTGTAATCGCCTTCGAACGTCTCCCAGGGGATGCCCGCCGTGTCGCCCAGGGTGAGCCGGGCGAGCCGGCACAGGATCGCGATCTCGCTGAGGAGCATGGGGGAGGCCGGTTCGAGGCGGCCCCGGGACGTGTGCACCTCGCTCATGGAGTTCTCGACGGTGACGAACTGCTCGCCGTCGGCCTGGACGTCGCGTTCGGTGCGTCCCAGGGTCGGCAGGATCAGTGCGGTGTCACCGCACACGGTGTGCGAGCGGTTGAGCTTGGTGGAGATGTGGGCGGTCAGCCGGCACGAGCGCATCGCCTCCTCGGTGACGTCGCTGTCGGGCGCGGCCCGGACGAAGTTGCCGGCCAGGGCGAGGAAGACCTTGACGCGGCCCTCGCGCATCGCCCTGATCGAGTCCACCGAGTCCAGGCCATGGGCGCGCGGCGGGTCGAAGCCGAACTCCTTCCGCAGGGCGTCGAGGAAGGTGTCCGGCATCTGCTCCCAGATGCCCATGGTGCGGTCACCCTGGACGTTGCTGTGGCCGCGTACCGGGCAGGCACCGGTGCCGGCGCGTCCCAGGTTGCCACGGAGCATCAGGAAGTTGACGATCTCCCGGACGGTGGGCACGCCGTGCTTGTGCTGGGTGATGCCCATGGCCCAGCAGACGACGACGCGTTCGCTCTCGAGGACCTCGTCGCGTACCTTCTCGATCTCCTCGCGGGTCAGCCCGGTCGCCGTGCACACGTCGCCCCAGTCCACCGTGCGGGCGTGCTGGGCGAACTCCTCGAAGCCGGTGGTGTGGGCGTCGATGAAGTCGTGGTCCAAGACGGTGCCGGGCCGGGCGTCCTCGGCCTCCAGCAGCAGGCGGTTGAGGGCCTGGAACAGGGCGAGGTCGCCGCCGGGCTTGATGTGCAGGAAGCGGTCGGCGATCTGGGTGCCGCGTCCGACGATCCCGCGCGGCTGCTGTGGGTTCTTGAAGCGTCGCAGCCCGGCCTCGGGGAGCGGGTTCACGGCCACGATCCGGCCGCCGTTCCGCTTGGCCTCCTCCAGCGCGCTGAGCTGGCGCGGGTGGTTGCTGCCCGGGTTCTGCCCGACCAGGAAGATCAAATCGGCGTGGTGGAGGTCGTCCAGGCTGACGGTGCCCTTGCCGGTCCCCAGGGTCTCGCTCAGGGCGAAGCCGCTGGACTCGTGGCACATGTTGCTGCAGTCGGGCAGGTTGTTGGTGCCGAAGGCGCGGGCGAAGAGCTGCAGGACGAAGGCGGCCTCGTTGCTGGCGCGGCCCGAGGTGTAGAACACGGCCTCGTCGGGCGAGGCCAGCGATGTGAGCTCCTCCGCGAGGATCCCCAGGGCGCCGTTCCAGCTGATGGGCTCGTAGTGTGCGGAGCCCGGCCGTTTGATCATCGGCTCGGTGAGCCGGCCCTGCTGGTTGAGCCACATGTCGGAGCGGCCGGCGAGGTCGGCGACGCTGTGCTCACGGAAGAAGCCGGCGGTCACCCGCCGCGTGGTGGCCTCGTCGTTGATGTGCTTGGCACCGTTCTCGCAGTACTCGTTGCGGTGGCGCCGGCCCGGGGCCGGGTCCGCCCACGCGCAGCCGGGGCAGTCGATCCCGCCCACCTGGTTCATGGCCAGCAGGTCCACCCCGGCCTTGCGCGCGGACGTCTGCTCCAGGGAGTACTCCAGCGCGTGCACGACCGCGGGGACTCCGGCCGCCCACTTCTTCGGCGGTGTCACGGAGAGGCTGGTCTCCGGCTCCTCACCGGGCGGGTTCTGCATGTGCTCGCCTTTCTCTCGCCGTGTCCGGCCCTCCGGTCAGCCGACGGGCCACTGGGCCACCCGGCTCCTGGGCGGCTCCGGTCGATCGTGTTGCACGCGGCCGTTGCGGATGGTGCCGCGCCAGGCGCCGCCCTCTTGCCCCAGCCCCTCCATGAACCCTTTGAACCTCATGAGCTCGCCGTGCACCAGTCGGGTGGTCAGCCGGGCGGCCCGGGACGAACGGGTGAGGATCCTCGCGGCTCCCCGCGGTTCCAGAAGCATCCGGACGGTGATCGCGGTGCCGCCGGACTCCGTCGGCCTGAACTCGACCTCGCCCCGGTGCCACGGCCTCTGCTCCAGGCCGCGCCAGGCCAGGTAGGTATCGGGGTCCTGCTCCAGGATCTCGACCGCGAAGCGGCGGCGCAGGGGTCCGTAGCCGATGGTCCAGGCGGTCACGGTGGGCCGGACCTGCTCGACGTCGCGGACCACGGCCGAGAACCGAGGGAAGGACTTGAACTGCGTCCACTGGTTGTACGCCGTCCGTACCGGCACCGCCACCTCGACCGTCTGGTCGACGTGCCGCTCGCGCAACGGACGACGGCGCGTGCCCCCGTCACCGTCGGTGCGCGTCCCCGGTGTGCTCGGTGCGGCCCGAAGGCCGTCGTTCTGCTGCGCCATCGTGGTCTCTCTTCCGGTGAGGGAACCAGGCGTCCGGGCACCCGGCGTCCCCTCGTGCGTCGGGGCTTCCCCTCCCGGTTCCCACATCCGGCGTTTCGAGTCACTTCGGGCCGGGGGTACGCGGACCGGGCGCCCGAACCCGGCCCGCGTGGATGAGGCTCGACCTCACCGTGCACGTGACCGGCTCCGTATCGTCCCCGCGCCGCTCACGTGCCCGACCGGTCGACGACCCGGCCCGCGCGGATCTCCGGCACGGACGACCACCGGTACGACGACGGAGGCCCGCTGCCGGAACGGAGCCCGGGGCGCGGTCCGCGCCGGACAACCGCGGGAAGGAGCGGACAGCGGCCAGGAAGCCGAACGTCGTCAGCACAAAAGGCCAGGTGAAGGCGTGCCCGCCGGACGGCGAGAGCAGCGCGGCGACGGTGGGGGTCAGAGCCGTCGCGGTCGCGGCGCCGAGCAGGGCGAACAACAGCGTGGTCGGCGTCGCCGGCAGGAACACCCCGCACAGGGCGAGCGCGACCAGCACCGCGTTGTAGCCCATGGTGCCGTCGGCGATCCGGTCGGCCGGCGCACCGAGCGCCCAGGCGGTGACGATGCCCGTCACGCTGCCCGCGCAGGCGATCAGCCCGGCCGTCCGGCTTGCGAGGAGGAGGCCCGCGAGCAACAGCGCGCCCACGTACCACAGCTCCAGGAAGAAGAGCTGGGACACGTTGTGGAAGAACGCCGGCACCAGCTCGTTCAAGTGCAGGGCGGTCCGCCCGGAGGCCGAGTCGGGCAGCGCGGCGAGGCCGGCATCGAACGGCCAGATCCGCCGGAAGGCGGGCGCGGCCACGGTCACCGCAACCGCCAGGAGGCAGTACGGGAGGGTCAGCGGCGGCAGGTTCCAGACGCTCAGGAGACGTACCGCCGCCGCCGTGCCGATGGTGACCACGATGCAGCCCGCGGCGGCGACCAACGCCGTGGCCGGCCGGTCCCGGCCGAGGAAGACGGCGAAGCAGAGGGCGAGCAGCGCGGAGTTGAAGCCCTCGAGACCTGCCTCCCGCCGGTGGCGTGACCCTCCGAGCGCGCGTGCGGTCCAGGTACCCAGGGCTGCGCCCCCCACCGCATACGCGGCGAACCGCCAGTCGGCCAAGCACAGGGCCGCGGCGAAGACGGCCCCCGTCCACGCGTTCGCCTGGAACACCACCTGGCCCAAGCCGCGCAGCACCTGCGGGCAGAAGCCCGGCGCGTGTGCTGAAGACCCCCACCACCGGGCTCGTACCGAGCGTCGCACGTCCCGTCCCCCGATCTTTCTGCGAAGCGGTATTTGGTTTCCGCAATACGATATCCGGTGGACGTGCGGCACACCGGCGGCCTCCGACCGGCACCCGTACCCCGCGGCCTGTCGGCGGGCAGTTCCGGTGTTCAGGGGTGACCCCGATGCCTGTCTTTCGGCCGACCGCGTCGGTGACGCGGCGGCGCAGGGGGAAGCGAGACCGGTC
Source organism: Streptomyces mutabilis (assembly GCF_046628145.1). Classification (NCBI taxonomy): domain Bacteria; kingdom Bacillati; phylum Actinomycetota; class Actinomycetes; order Kitasatosporales; family Streptomycetaceae; genus Streptomyces; species Streptomyces mutabilis. The sequence goes on from NZ_CP176874.1 coordinate 7,476,723, forward strand.
CTCGGCCGCTGCCTGCAGCGGTCGGTCGGATGCGGCCTAGTCGCTCCGGCGGGCGGTGAGCAGCAGGTACTCCCAGTCGCTCACCCCGTCCCGCAGCGCGTCGCGGGCCAGGTCGGTGAGGGCCGCGTCCAGGGCGGCGGCGCGCTCCGTGTCGTCGCCGATGTTCCGGTAGACGGCGATGATCGGTCCGTAAGCGGCCTTGAAGAACTCACGGAAGTCCTCCGGATCGCTGAACGCGTCCACGCGAATCGACTGTCGGCGTGAGACGACGTCGGTGACCCGGTCGCCCAGCAGCGCCCGTACGTGCTCCTCCTTCCCCCACAGCGGCGGCGGCTGCGCTCCCGGGGGAGGGGGCGGCGCATACGGCTTGAGGGTGGCGAACATGCGACCGATGAACCCTTCGGGAGTCCAGCTCAGCAGCCCGATCGTGCCACCGGCCCGGCAGACTCGTACCAGTTCGTCCGCAGCGGCCTGGTGGTGCGGGGCGAACATGACGCCGATGCAGGACATCACCGTGTCGAAGGCGGCGTCCTCGAACGGCAGCGCCTCGGCGTCGGCCTCCTGCCAGCTCAGTACCGCTCCGCGCGCCTCCGCCTCCGCGCGCCCCACGGCCAGCAGTTCGGGAGTGAGGTCCGAGGCGACCACATCGCCGCCGGCCAGCGCGGCCGGGATCGAGGCGTTCCCGGATCCGGCGGCGACGTCAAGCACCCGGTCCCCCTCCTTCACGGCGCACGCGTCCACCAGGACGGGGCCGAGGCCCGCCACGACACGCCTCGCGATCGCCGGGTAGTCGCCGAGCGCCCACATCGTCCGGTGCTTGGCCTTGAGCGCGAGGTCTGCCTCGCGGGTGTTCGCTGTTTCCGTCATGACGTGCTCCTCTTTCATCCGTACGGCTTGTCGGGCACAGCGGATCGGGACCGCGCTGCACGACGGACCGACCCAGATGATCAAGCCCGAGACAGCGATCATGACGATGGACCGGACCGGGGGGCAGGGCAGTGAGACGAGGCCGTCCGACGGCGGGCCGGACCGCCGCAGCCGCCACGGCGCGCACCGGCCGCCGCAGGAACGCCGTGGGCCGGCCGGGAAGCACGAGCCGCGTGCGCGGGAAAGGGGCCTCAGAGGGACCGGCGGACGGGACGGCCGGATCCGGGGTGCTCGGGTAGTTCTCGGCCACGGCGCTCACCACCCTGTCCGGAGAATCGTCACGGGCAGCGCTGTCTCCAGCATCCCAGCCTTCGCACGCCCGTGCGCGGCGCAGGGTCGTGCTTCCCCTGAGCAAGGGACTCCGCAGGGGGACGCCTGGAGTCCTCGTCAGCGGCGGGCCGCGGCACGCAGGGCGAGTTCGGCCTGTTCGAGGGCGGTCACCGGGCCGTTGTCGGCGAGGCCGGGCACGCAGACCACCTCTCCGGCGTCGAGGGCGGCCAGCGAAGCGTCGATCACCTCGCCGACCGGCGCCCCACCCTCCTCGTGCACCGACGGCTCCCGACCCGGGACGGGGTCCTGGCCGCGTGAGCGGTGGAATTCGGTGGCCGTCAGTCCCGGGCACAGGACCTGGACGCGCAGGGGAGTGCCGGCCAGTTCGGCGGCGAGGGTACGGGTGAAGGTCACGACGAACCCCTTGCTGCCCCCGTACACCGCGCGCTCGGGCAGTGGACCCGGTGGCAGAGCGCCGGCGAACGCCAGCTGTGAGGCCACGTTGACGAGAGTGCCGTGGCCGCGGGAAAGCATGGCCGGCACCGCGGCGCGCGCCAGCACCGTGACGGCCAGCACGTTGATGTCGAGCACCTTGCGCAGCAGGGGCGGGGCGAGTTCGGCGAAGGGGCCGTAGCCGTTGATCCCCGCGTTGTTGAGCAGAAAACCGATGTCGTCCCCCGCGGCACGCTCAGTGACGCGGGCGAGATCTTCGGGGTCCGACAGGTCCGCCACGAGCGTCTCCACCGTCGTGTCCCCCTCCGCGCGCAGGTGGTGGGCGAGGTCGTCGAGGCGGTCCGCTCTCCTGGCCACGAGGACGGTGTCCCACCCCCGCTTCGCCAGCCGCCGCGCGTACGCCGCGCCGATTCCCGAGGAAGCACCTGTCACCAGGGCCGTACGTGCCGTACCCGTTCCCGTGCTCACGGCCTCGTCACCTCCTTCCGCGCCGGGGCCACGACGTGGCGCCCGCGAGCGGGTACCCGCGTCGCCGCACGGAGCACCCCCTCGTGCAGGTCGTCGGGGCATCGGCGCCCTGCCTACGCGCCCGCCGGAAGCAGAACCGAGGAGTCCGGTTCCAGACCGGTACCGAAGCCGCCGATGACGGCGAACCGGTCCATGTCGATCACCGCGATGTCGTTGGTGCCCAGCTGGGACACGTAGGCCGTGGACCGGTCGGGATGGAAGGAGACCGCGGCCGGGACGCCTTTCAGGCGCAGGGAACGGATCCGGCGCAGTGCCGTGCTGTAGAGGGTGAGGGTGTGGGAGACGATGTCCGTCACCAGCAACCGGTCGTCGTCGACGGAGTACACCCGCAGCGGGTCCCCGCCCACCTTCCGGGTCCGCACCACCTTCATGGTCCGCGCGTCGATGGCGACCAGGGAGGAACTCTTGCGGACTCCGACGAAGAGGATCTTCTCGTCCGGACTCAGGCAGCTGCTCTCGGGCAGCTGACCGGGAGTCACCACGAGGGGAGGGGCGGAGGCGTCGTGGGGGCGCACGAGGCTGACCGTGTGCGACAACAACCCGGTCACATAAGCCCGTTCACCGTCGCGGCTGAGGGTGAACAGGTGCGTCTTGATGCCGTGTGCCGGAACCGCCCTGGTCGGCGCCTCATCGGTGGCGGGCGTGTCGAAGCCGAGCAGCACGGCCTTTTCCTCGCTCAGGGCGTAGAGCCGGTCCCGCTCGTCGATGCCCATGCCGTGGATGCGGTTGAACGGCCGGGTGTCGATGGTGCGGGCCAGGCTTCGTCCGGCGAGGTCGATGACGAAGACCGCGGCACCGCCCTCGCCGGCGGTCGAGGACATGCGCACACCGTAGTGTCCGACGTACGCGAACCGCTTGCGGGAGTCGACGACCATCTCGTGGGGGTGGTCGGGCAGTGGGACGGTCCGCATCCGTCGGCCCGATCCGGCGTCGTAGAACCCCACCGCGTGACCGCTCTTCTCCACCACCGCCAGCACGTCCGTGCCGGCGGTGCCGGGTAGGGCGGAGGCCGTTGTGGGCAGCCCGGACGCCAGCGCTCCTGCCCCGGCTGCCGTGATCACTGTTCGGCGCGTCACCACAGTTGCTCACCTCGGTCTCTCGCCTGTCCGTCTTCCTGCGCGAGGTGGTGCGCTTGCCTCGCGTCTTCTGACGAGACTGATGCGTGCGGGTCGTGCCGGGCAAACCGGCTCGCCCGGCTCGACGAAGCTGCTTCGCCGGCGGGACGTGCCGGGCCCGGGGGAGGGAGATCGTCGCGAGCTCCTACGACATCTGGTGCCGGGGAGCCTGTGACGTGGGTGGGGGAGAGGCCCACAGGGGTCGGGTGCCGAGGTCGACGATGTCCAGGGCGAGTTCGGCGTACATCGCGTTGGCCCAGGAGAACCATGGGCGGGTGAAGCGACGGGGGTCGTCCTTGTGGAACGATTCGTGCATCTGGCCCGTGCCCGCGTCGGTCGACAGGAGCGTCTCCAGAGCGTTGATGCGCTCGGCTCTGACGTTGCTGGTCAGACCCTGTACGGCGATGGCGATGGGCCAGATGTGCTCATCGGGCGTGTGCGGGCTGCCGACGCCTTCGGCCGCTGTCCCGCGGTGCCAGGTGGGGTTCGCCGGTGAGAGGACGAACTGTCGTGTGGCGAGGTACACCGCGTCCGTGGTGGGAACGTGCGCGACCAGGGGCAGCGAAAGCAGCCCGGGCATGTTGGCGTCGTCCATGAGCAGCGCGTTGCCGTTGCCGTCCACCTCGTAGGCGTAGATCGAGCCGAACTCGGGGTGCTGGACGGTGCCGTGCTGGACGGCGGCCGTCCGGAGTTCCGCCGCCAGTCGGGCGGCGTCTTCGGCGAGTTCGGCGGCGCGGGCGTGGCGGGCCAGTTCGGCGACGCCGTCGAGGGCGGCCGCGGCACACAGGTTCGCGGGGACGTTGTACCCGTAGCGGCACGCGTCGTCGCTGGGACGGAACCCGCTCCAGGTCATGCCGGTTCGCCTGACCGGCGTTCCTCGTCCGGCGTCGGGCAGCGTGTCGCCGGGTGGACCGCCCCGGCGACGGAAACGGTAGGCGGAGAGACGTTCATGGTCCTGCTCCGTGCGCCACACCGCGATGACGGTGCGCGCCGTGCGGAGCGTCCGGGAGACGTGGTCGGTCCGTCCGGTCGCCGCCCAGAAGCGGTGGGCCAGCAGGAGGGGGAAGGCGAGGGAGTCGACTTCGTACTTCTCCTCCCACACCCAGGGGTTCTCGCACAGGTCGCCGGGAACCTGGGCTCGGCCACGCACGACGTGACTCCGGAGCCGGACCGTGCCGTCCCCGTCGACGTGCCGGCTCTCGGCACGGCGGCCGTCGTCCTCCACCTGCGCTCACCCGGCGCGGGAGGCACGGACGGGCAACCGGGCCAAGCGGACGGCTGACCAGGAGGCGACGGCAACCCGTTCACCGCGATCGGCCGTCGCCCGCCCGCTCGGCACACCGTTCGGTCCGGGCAACGGCCCCGCCTTCGTCGACATCACCAGGTCGTCACGGTCAGGGGCCAAGGGCGAAGCCGGTGGCCGAGCCCGGCGCCCGGCGGGGTGTGTCGGTTCGTCCGCCCGGGTACCCGTCCGGCGCGTACGGAAAGCTCCGGGATGTGAGCGCACATGGTCTCCGAAACCGCAAGGGTGCCCTCGGGAGACGTCACCCTCACCGGCGACCTCGTGGTTCCCGCCGAGGCGCGGGGCACGGTTCTGTTCGCGCACGGCAGCGGCAGTTCGCGTCTCAGCCCGCGCAACCGGGCGGTCGCCGCCGGTCTGCACCGGGCCGGGCTGGGCACTCTCCTGCTGGACCTGCTGACCGAGGACGAGGAGCGCGAGGACACCGCCACGGGCGAGCACCGCTTCGACGTCGCCCTGCTGGCCCGGCGCCTGGCGGACGCCGTCGACTGGCTGGAGCGGCGCCCGGACACGGCGGGCCTGGCGGTGGGCCTGTTCGGCGCCAGCACGGGAGCGGCCGCCGCCCTCATGGCGGCCGTGGAGCGACCTCGACGGGTGTCCGCGGTGGTGTCGAGGGGAGGCAGGCCGGACCTGGCCGGCGACGCGCTGCCCCTGGTCACCGCCCCGGTGCTGCTCGTCGTCGGAGGCGACGACACGACGGTTCTCGGACTCAACCGCGAGGCGGCACGGAAGCTTTCGGCGCCCCATCGAACTCATGTCGTACCGGGCGCCACGCACCTCTTCCCGGAGCCGGGCGCCCTGGAGCAGGTCACCGAGGCCGCCGCCGACTGGTTCCGTGAGCACCTGACCCGGGGAGCGGCCGATGAACGCTCCGGCTGAGGCCACCGGTGAACCCGAGGTGCGAGCCCGACGGCCACAGCCTTCCATTCCCCGAAGAGACAGGCGGACAGGTCATGGGATTCCAGAATCGCCGGGAAGCCGGCCGGCAGCTCGGTCTTCGGCTCAGGGAGTGGGCTTCCGGCCGCGAACTCGTCCGGCCCTTCGTTCTCGCGCTGCCCCGCGGGGGCGTACCGGTGGCCGCCGAGGTCGCCCACGCGCTCGGCGCACCGCTGGACGTGCTGGTGGCGCGGAAGATCGGTCTTCCCGGACGGCCGGAGACGGGCATCGGCGCCATCGTGGGCGACGACCCGCCGCTGTTCGACCAGCGCGCCCTTCGGATGCTCGGTCTGACCGAGGACCGGCTCGCTCCCGACGTGTCCCGTGAACGCGAGGAACTGAACCGTCGCACCCTGCTCTACCGGGGTGACCGCTCCGCGCCCGACGTCCAGGGCCGCGCCGTGATCGTCGTCGACGACGGCCTGGCCACCGGTGCCACCGCACGCGCCGCCCTGCGCCACCTGCGCCCGCTGCGACCCGACCGGCTGATCCTGGCCGTGCCCGTCAGCGCTCCCGAGACCGCCGTCGAGATGCGTGCGGAAGCCGACGACGTCGTCTGCCTCCAGCAGCCGCCGGACTTCGGGGCGGTCGGCCTCTGGTACGACGACTTCGACCAAGTCGGCGACGACGAGGTGGTCCGGGTGCTGGACGCCCGACGCACCTCGACGCGCGGGGCCTGAGACGCGATCGGCGGGAGCGGGAGCGGGACCGCATCCGGGGCTCAGGGCAGCGGCGTCCCTCCGGTCGCGTTGAGGATCTCCGCGGTGACGTAACCGGCCTCCTGGGAGGCGAGGTAGACGTACGCCGGTGCCAGCTCGGCCGGTTGGGCGGGACGGCCCAGCGGACTCTGCTTGCCGAACTCGACCGTGTCCGGCAGCGTCGCCGGGATCAGCGGAGTCCACACCGGGCCCGGCGCCACCGCGTTCACCCGGATGCCGCGCTCGGCGACCATCTGGGCCAGACCCTGGGTGAAGGTCACGATCGCCCCCTTGGTCATCGCGTAGTCCAGCAGGTGCGGGCTGGGCTTGTACGCCTGGACCGAGGTGGTGTTGATGACACTGCCGCCCGCGGGGATGTGCGGCAGCGCGAACTTGGTCAGCCAGAACATGCCGTAGAGGTTGGTCCGCATCACCCGGTCGAACTGCTCCGTCGGGATCGCCTCGATGCCGTCGGGCTGCGCCATCTGGTACGCGGCGTTGTTCACCAGGACGTCGATGCCGCCGAACTCCGACACCGCCCGGTCGATCAGCGCCCGGCACTCGTCCTCCGCACGGATGTCGCAGGAGACGGCCACGGCCTTCTGCCCGGCCTCCTCCACGAGCCGTGACGTCTCCCGCGCCTCGCCCTCCTCCTGCGCGAGGTACGTGAACAGCACGTCGGCGCCCTCGCGGGCGAAGGCCAGGGCCACCGCGCGGCCGATGCCGGAGTCACCGCCCGTGATGACGGTCCTGCGGCCCCTCAGCCGGCCCGACCCGCGGTACGAATCCTCACCGTGGTCGGGCGGCGGGTCCATCGGCCCGCTCCAGCCCGGGTGCGGTTGGTCCTGGGCGGCGAAGTCGGGGCGGGGGTACTGGTCCGTCGGGTCCTGCTGGTCGCGCTGGTCGTCCGCCACGTCGGCCTCCTGGTGTCGTCGTACGGGGAAGTCAGCGACCGTGTTCCCCGGGAGGGCCGGCCGAAAGGTGGGATGCGGGACGCGGTCGGCGACGGCGTCGAGAAGCGGGAGTGCTCAATGCCATGAGCCGTTCTTGTTGGACTGCCGCACGAACCGCGCGCGATGATGACGCGACGTCCGCAGTCACGGACCGGTCACCATCCTTCGCACCACGGAGAAACCCCATGAACCATGTCGCCGCCCCCGGCCGGTACGACGGCACCATGCAGTACCGGCGCACCGGACGCTCCGGTCTCGACCTGCCCGTGCTGTCACTCGGCTACTGGCACAACTTCGGCGACGACAAGCCGTTCGAAACGCAGCGGGAGATCGCCCTGCGCGCCTTCGACCTCGGCATCACCCACCACGACCTGGCCAACAACTACGGCCCGCCCTACGGCGCCGCGGAGATCAACTTCGGCCGGATCCTGCGCCAGGACCTGGCACCGTACCGGGACGAACTGGTGATCTCCAGCAAGGCCGGGTGGGACATGTGGCCCGGCCCCTACGGGCAGGGCGGTGGCTCCCGCAAGTACCTCCTCGCCTCCCTCGACCAGTCCCTCAAGCGCACGGGCCTGGAGTACGTCGACATCTTCTACTCCCACCGCCTGGACGCCTCCACGCCGCTGGAGGAGACCATGACGGCGCTGGACACCGCGGTGCGCCAGGGCAAGGCCCTCTACGTCGGCATCTCCTCCTACGACGCCGAGCGCTCCCGGCAGGCCGCGGCGATCCTGCGCGACCTGGGCACCCCGCTGCTGATCCACCAGCCGTCGTACAACATGCTCAACCGCTGGATCGAGACCGAGGGCCTGCTCGACGCCGCGGCCGACGAGGGCTTCGGCGTCATCGGGTTCACCGCTCTCGCCCAGGGCCTGCTCACCGGTCGCTACCTCGACGGGATCCCCGAGGGCTCCCGCGCCACGCAGGGCAAGTCCTTCGCGGCCGACTGGCTCGACGAGGACATGCTCCGGCGGCTGCGCGCCCTGAACGACATCGCCGCCCGCCGCGGGCAGAGCCTGGCCCAGATGGCGCTCGCCTGGGCGCTGCGCGACGCCCGCGTGACCTCCCTGGTCATCGGCGCTTCCCGCACCGAACAGCTGGAGCAGAACGTGGCCGCGCTGGACAACCTCGCCTTCGGCGAGGACGAACTCGCCGAGATCGACAAGCACGCGGTGGCCGACGAGAGCGTCGACCTCTGGCGGCGGGCCCGCACCGGCACCCTCGGCTGAACCACCGGCGGGCACTGGGCCGGCACCGCCTCGTCCACGGTGCTCGGTTGTCACAGGACGTCGTAGGTCACATGGGTGGCCGTCGACGTCGGAGTCACACCGCGCCGCACCAGTGTGCGCCGCGTCCCGCCGGTGAACAGGGGCGTTCCGGAGCCCAGCAACACGGGGGCGAGGTGCAGGCTCAGCGTGTCGACCAGTCCCGCGTCGAGCGCCGAGCCGATCGTGGCACCGCCGCCCATGAGCATCACGTCGAGGTCCTTGCCGCTGTGTGCCGACGCGGCCTCGGCCCGCTCGCGCGCGGCGGCGACGGCGTCCGACAGACCGGTGGTGACGAACGTCCAGTCGAGGTCGGCGAGGCGCACGGATTCCGGTGGCGAGCTCGTCACGACGACGAACGCGGGCTTGCCGACCTCGCCGGCGCCGTAGCCGGTCGTGTCGTCCCAGCCGTTCGGCCCGTCGACGACGTCGAAGAGCCGGCGGCCGAGGACGACGGCCCCGGAACGGGCGGTCGCCTCCCGCAGCAGGCGCCGGTCGTCGGGGTCGTCGGAGAACGCCCAGGTGTGCAGGGCCTCACCGCCGGTGCCCAGACCGTTGTCCGGGCCGGGATCGGGGCCGGTGACGAAGCCGTCGAGCGAGATCGAGATGTCGGCGATGATGCGAGTCATACAAGGAAGACTCGCCACGTTCCCCGAACTCATCGTGCGTGCCGCTCGTGCGCGAGGACGAGTCGCCGTGCCCCGGGCACGCGACGGGGAGGCCGGTCACCGCGCCGGGAATGCCGTCGGCCTGAGCAGCCCTCCGTCGACCGGCGGGCCGGGGAGAGCCCGCCCGTTCGCGGGCCGGTGACGGACGTGCGCGGTTCCGTCGGCACGCACCCTGGTGTTATCGATGCCATTTCCACTATGGTCCCCGTGTTCTCCGGTGAGCAGTGCCGGCCCGAGGAGCCGCTGGATGGTAGCCATGAACCTGCGAGAACCCCGAACACCCAGACGTACGACCCGATGGAGATCAGGCGCCGCGGCCGCGGTGGGCGCGATGCTGGTCATGAGCGTTCTGTCGACCGCTGCCGGGCCGGCGCACGCCGGCTCCCCGGCATCCGGCTCCCCGACACCCGCCTCGCCGGCGGACGCGTCCACGACGTGGTCGCCGGTCCCGCCGAGCGAACCCGACGATCCGGCCACGCCGGTCGCGCTGTCGCGCGGCGGGCTGACCGTGCGGGTCGCCGAGGAGTTCCCGCAGGTCGTCTCCTACGACCTCGACGGCCGTCGGCTGGACGGCAGGACGGAGGTCCTGGACACCTTCACCGTCAACGGCAAGGCGCACAAGGCCCGGACGACGATGAAGAAGGACCGGCACAAGGCCACCTACACCTCCACCTTCGCCGATCTGCCGGACCTCACCCTGACCTCCAGCATCACGGTCACCGACCGGCGCACCGTGGTCTTCGCCGTCGAGAAGATCTCCGGCAGCGCCGCCGCCACCGTCAACGAGCTCGCGATCCCCGGCCAGTCACTCGTCTCCGTCGACTCCGCCGACCGCGGGGCGAGCCTCGCCCGTACGAAGATATCGACCGACTCCACGACGACGGCCGACCGGTTCATCGACATCACCGGCGCCACCGAGCCCGACAAGGCACCGGTCGGCACGCCCTACGGGTTCGTCGCGCACGACGGACTGGCGGCGGGTCTGATCACGAACGCCACCGACGACTTCGCCCAGGGCGACAACGACAACTGGAACACCCGGCTCCAGTCACGGATCGTGGACGCCGGCGACGGCGCACGCCGCGCCGAGCTGTCCGTCGGCGACTACACGTACGCGCCCAAGGGCGCCGAGGATCCGCGCGTCTCCCGTTACGAGCTGCCGAGGACCACCGTCGTCCTCGCCACGGACACCAACCGCGACTCCCGGGTCGACTGGCAGGACGCCGCCATCGCCCACCGGAAGAACATGACCCGCCCGCTGGGCGCCGACCGGGTGCCCGAACGGGTCGTCCAGCACATCCCGTTCAACTTCGCCAGTCAGGCCACCAACCCGTTCCTCAAGACGCTCGACAACGTCAAGCGGATCTCGATGGCGACGGACGACCTCGGCCAGTGGGTCCTGGAGAAGGGATACGCGAGCGAGGGACACGACTCCGGGCACCCGGACTACGGCGGGAACGAGAACGTCCGGGCGGGCGGACGGGCCGAACTGAACGAGCTGATCCGCGGAGGCGCCCGCTACAACGCGGACTTCGCCGTCCACGTCAACGCCACCGAGGCGTACCCCCAGGCGAAGAACTTCAGCGATGTGCTGATCAAGGGCCAGGGGATGGGCTGGAACTGGCTCAACCAGGCCTACCACATCGACCAGCGCACCGACCTGGGCAGCGGCGCCGTCCTGGACCGCTTCCGGCAACTGCGCAAGGACCACCCGCAGCTCAAGAGCGTCTACATCGACGTCTACTACTCCAGTGGCTGGCTGGCCGACGAACTCGCCTCCGAGCTGCGCAAGATGGGCTTCGAGGTCACCACCGAGTGGTCGTACAAGTTCGAGGGCACCTCGGTCTGGTCCCACTGGGCGAGCGACAAGAACTACGGCGGCGCGACCAACAAGGGCATCAACTCCAACATCGTGCGCTTCCTCGCCAACTCCGACCGAGACGTGTGGAACGTCGACCCGCTGCTGGGCGGCTCCAGCATCAAGGAGTTCGAGGGCTGGACCGGGCAGGACGACTGGAACGCCTTCTACCGCAACATCTGGACCGACAACCTGCCCACCAAGTTCCTCCAGCACTTCCAGGTGATGGACTGGGACTTCGGCAGGAGCGCGCGCCTGACCGGCGGCGTCGCCGTCACCAGGGCGGACGGCGAGCGCCGGATCACCATGGGCGACGCGGTGGTCCTCGACGGCGACACCTACCTGCTGCCCTGGGGCCACGCCGACAAGAAGGACGGCACCTCGTCACCGAGCGACGCCGACAAGATGTACTACTACAGCGGCTCCGGCGGCACGCACACCTTCGACCTCACCCGGCAGTTCGCCGGCACGCAGGACTTCACGCTGTACGAGCTCACCGACCAGGGGCGCACCGCGGCCCGGCAGGTGAGCGCACGCGACGGCCAGGTGACACTGACCGCCGAGGCGAACCGGCCGTACGTACTGGTGCCCCACGGCGGCAAGGCACCGCACACCGACCCGCGCTACGGCGAGGGCACCGGCCTCGCCGACCCCGGCTTCAACGCCGGCGACCTGGACGCCTGGCACCCGCGAGGCGGCGCGGCCGTCGCTCGGGCCGGCAACGGCGACAACGTGGCCCGGCTCGGCCCGGACGCCTCCGGAGTGTCCCAGCGGGTGGACGGCCTGACCCCCGGCAAGCGGTACACGCTGAGCGCCGACGTGGAGATCGCCGCGGGACACCGGCGCGCCACCACCCTGAGCGTGACCGGGGCCGGCGAGGAGGCCGAGAACACCTTCGACATCACCCCGGCGCGCAACTGGACGGCCGCCGACGAGAAGCGGGACACCTACTCCCAGCGCGCCTCCGTGGCCTTCACCGCTCCCGCGGACGGCAAGGCCACCGTCGCCGTCACCGCCGAACCCGGAGCCGCGGCCGTCGTCCTCGACGACCTGCGGGTCATGCCGGACACCACCGCGCCGTTGCCGCCGCCCGACAGCGGGGTGATCGCGCAGAACGACTTCGAGGGCAACCAGCCCGGCTGGGGTCCGTTCGTCAAGGGCGACGCCGGCGGTGTCACCGACCCCCGCACCAGCATCAGCGAACTGCACGCCCCCTACAGCCAGAAGGAGTGGAAGAACAGCCACCAGCCGTACGACGACGGCGCACTCGACGGCAAGGCGGTCGACGACGTCATCGGCGCCGGACACTCGCTGAAGTCGCACGCGGAGAACACCGGGCTGGTGTACCGCACCGTCCCCGCGACCGTGCCCTTCGAGGCCGGGCACAAGTACGCCGTCTCCTTCCGCTACCAGACCAACGTCCCGGGACAGTGGGCCTGGGTGACCGGCGCGGACACCGTCGGAAACGGAACGACGGAGGCCAGGGAGATCACCCGCGAGACCTTCGAACCCGCCCTGGACACCGCCACGTACACCAGGGAGATCGTCGCCGGCTGCGGCGACACCTGGGTCGGTCTGCGCAAGCTCGGCGGGGCCGCGGGCACGGACTTCGTCCTCGACGACTTCCGGGTCACGGACCTCGGGCCGGTGGACGGCGGCCCGGCCTGCGCCCGGCTGACCGCTCCCGTCGGCGCCGACCTCAGCCCGGGCGCGCCCGGTGAGTACCGGACGACGTTCACCAACAACGAGGCGACCGACGCGGAGAACGTCGCCGTCACCCTGGACGGGGTCCCGGCCGGCTGGACCGTGGAGGTGAAGGAGAAGGACGGAAACCTCTTCGGCTCGGTCGCCCCGGGCAAGACCGTCACGACCGAGTGGCTGCTCACCCCGCCCGAGAGCGCCGCGGGCACGACGGCGACCTGGAAGGCGACGGCCCTCTACGACGACTCCGGCGTCACCAAGACGGTCACGGCGCGGGCCGGGGCCGCCGTCTCCGACGTACCCGTGCTCTCCCCGTCCTCGATGACCGCGACCGCCGATTCGGAGAACCGCTCCTCCGGCAGCGCGGAGGGCCCGGTCGGCAACGTGCTCGACGGCGACCCCGGCACCATCTGGCACACCGACTACACGGACGCGGACGCGCCCTACCCGCACTGGGTGACCCTGAAGCTGGGCGGGGAGGCCGAGGTGAACGGCCTCGGTTACCTCGGACGGCAGAGCGGAGGGCCGAACGGCCGGGTCAAGGACTACGCGGTCGCCGTCTCCGACGACGGCCGGAACTGGACGACGGTGGCCGAGGGGTCGCTCGTGGACGCGCAGCACGTCCAGCGGGTCTCGTTCGACCCGGTGCGTGCCTCCCACGTCCGCTTCACCGCGCTGAACGCGCTCAACGGACAGCCGTTCGCCGCGGCCGCCGAGCTGCGCGTCTTCGGCGCCCTGGCCGACCCGCCCACCGGTTTCCCGCCGGGTGAACGGCCCACCCGGCGCGCCTAGTTCGGCCACGGTGGCACCGCCCCCGGTGGCCGCCGCGCGCGCACCGTCCCGGTGTCAGCCGGCCTTGTCGGCGACCGGGGCGGTGCTGGTGCGCACGACCAGTCTCGGCTCGACCGAGGCGGGTTCGGGTCCGGCCGTGGGGTCCTCTATGTGCCGCAGCAGGTGACGGAACGCCAGCGCCCCCATGTCCGTGAAGGACTGGGAGACGGTCGTCAGCGACGGCGAGCAGTACGCCGCGAGGTCGATGTCGTCGACCCCGACGACCGAGACGTCCCCGGGCACGCGACGGCCCGACTCGTGCAGTGCCCGGATGACGCCGAAGGCCATCTCGTCGCTCGCCGCGAAGACGGCGGTCACCTCGGGAATCCGGGCCAGGACGAGTCCGTTGCGGTAGCCCGACGCAGGCGTCCAGTCGCCGGTGAGGACGGGCGGGACGCCGCGGCCCTCGGCCTCCAGCGTCTCCTGCCAGCCCTTGAGCCGGCTCTGCGCGTCCAGCCACGCGTCGGGCCCCGCCACGTGCCAGACCGTCTCGTGCCCCAGGTCGAGCAGGTGGCGCGTGGCCAGCCGGCCCGCCTCCACCTGGTCGACGGCCACCACTTCCGAGGCGGCGGTGCGGGAACCGTCCACCGTCACGGTCGGCAGCGACCGGGTCAGCTGCTCGATGCGCGGACTGACGTGGATCAGCGGGATGGCGAGCACGATGCCCTCGACGCCCTGGTCGGCGAGCCGGGTCAGTGCCGCCTCGACGACGGAGGTGTCTAGCGACTCCGTCGAGGCCGTGACCACCGACCAGCCGGCCGCGCGGGCCGCCTGCTCGATGCCGAAGGTCAGCGTCACCCGCGAGTAGAACGTCGTCTGCAGCGTGACCACGCCGATGGTCCGGCTGTGTCCGGAGGACAGCGTCCCCGCGGCGCTGTTCTTGCGGTAGCCGAGCTGTTCGACGGCGGCGAGCACCTTGGCGCGGGTCTCCGGGCGGACATTGGGGTGACCGGACAGCGCGCGCGACACGGTCTGCGCGGAGACCCCCGCCACCCGGGCCACGTCCGTCATACCGGGCGCCCGTCCGGCTGCCCCCGCACCCTTCGCCGTCTCCATGGGGTCCTCTCTCGCGTAGGCGCTCCGGATGATACAGGCCAGGTCCGGGCCGCGAGCCCTGTGACATTGGCATCGATAACATTCTGTGCCATAGTTCCGGCCACGGGCGCGGGAGCCGCGCGGACCCACCCGTGCACTCACCGACCCGCGCGCCCACGAGGAGGGGCCGTGCCCGAGACGCGTACGCGAACGGCGGGAGCCGCCGGATGAACCGCACGGCGCCGACCGCCCTGCTGACCCATCCGGACGGCGAACTGCTGCGCGGCGGACGGCCGCACCGCGTCCTGGCCGGCTCGATGCACTACTTCCGGGTCCACCCGCGGCAGTGGGCCGACCGCCTGGCGCGTCTCGCGGCGATGGGCCTGAACACGGTGGACACCTACATCGCCTGGAACTTCCACGAGCGGCGGCCGGGCGAGCACCGCTTCGACGGCTGGCGGGACGTCGAGCGCTTCGCGGACCTCGCCGCGAGAGCCGGGCTCGACGTCGTCCTGCGCCCCGGTCCCTACATCTGCGCCGAGTGGGACAACGGCGGCCTGCCCGCCTGGCTCACCGACCGGCCCGGCATGCGCCTGCGTTCCTCGTACGCCCCGTACCTCGACGAGGTCTCCCGCTGGTTCGACGTCCTCGTGCCCCGGCTCGCCGGCCTCCAGGCCGCCCACGGCGGCCCGGTCGTCGCCGTCCAGGTGGAGAACGAGTACGGCAGCTACGGCGACGATCACGGCTACGTCCGGTGGGTGCACGACGCCCTGACCGAGCGGGGCATCACCGAGCTGTGCTACACCGCCGACGGTCCCACCGAACTGATGCTCGACGGCGGCACCCTCCCCGGGGTACTGGCGGCCGCCACCTTCGGCTCGCGCGCCGCCGAGGCCGCCCGGCTGCTGCGCTCGCGCCGCGACGGGGAGCCGTTCGTGTGCGCGGAGTTCTGGAACGGCTGGTTCGACCACTGGGGCGAGAAGCACCACACACGGTCGCCCGGGAGTGCGGTGGCCACCCTGTCCGAGATCCTCGCCGAGGGCGGCTCGGTCAGCCTCTACCCCGCGCACGGCGGGACCAACTTCGGCCTGTGGGCGGGCGCCAACCACGCGGACGGCGCCCTCCAGCCCACGGTCACCAGCTACGACTCCGACGCGCCGATCGCCGAGCACGGGGCCCTGACCGACAAGTTCCACCGGATGCGCGAGGTGCTGCTCACCGTCACCGACCGGCCGCGGCGGCCACTGCCCGCCCCGCCCGCGCTCCTTCCCGCCCGCACCCTCCCCGTCACACCGGGCCCGGACCTGTTGACGGCCCTGGAAACCGCCTCCGAGGCCGTGGACTCGCCCGACCCGCTGACCTTCGGGGAACTGGGACTGTCCGGCGGGCTCGTCCTCTACCGGGCGCACCCCGTGCTGCCGCACGGCCCGGTCGAACTGGGCGTGTCCGGGCTGCACGACCGGGCGCAGGTCTTCGTCGACGGCGAACCGGCCGGGGTCCTCGACCGCGAGACGGGCACGCTCGCCCTCGACGGGGCGGGCCGGGCCGTCCGCCTCGATCTCCTGGTGGAGAACCAGGGCCGCATCAACTACGGGCCGCTCCTCGGGCAGGGCAAGGGCATCCTCGGCGCGGTCCGGATCGACCGCCGACGGGTGCACCGGTGGACCGTGCGCCCGCTGCCCCTCGACGAGTGGACCGCCGACCACCTGGACCGGGTCACCGCCTCGCCGGAGCCCTCCGCGACGCCACCGGCCCTGCCCGGCAGACCGGGCGGGGCGGGGTTCGCCACGGCCGGCTTCACCGCCGACGGAGCGGCCGACACCTTCCTCGCCTTCCCCGGCTTCCGCAAGGGCTTCGTCTGGATCAACGGCTTCCTGCTCGGCCGCTACTGGAACGTGGGGCCGCAGACCACGCTCTATCTGCCCGCGCCCCTCACCACCGCCGGGGACAACACGCTCACCCTCCTCGAACTGGAGGAGTCGGGAGACCGCGTGGAACTGCGCGGACACCCCGAACTGGGTCCGCCGCAGGAGTACGTCGAGACCTTCGACTGAACTCCCGGGCCCGGTCCGCGCCGGTACCGGGCCCGCACTCGGCACCGCCGGGTCCGCCCGGCGTGCCCGCGTCGCCGGTAGATGGAAGACTTGCCGTGTTCGGGGCATACGGGGGTGCCCTCCGGCGAAGGACGGGCGGATCGGATCATGCGGCGAGGGCAATCCGTCGGAGCCGGCCGGTCCGTGCGCGACCCCGGAGCGGTCGATGTTCCGCAGGCGTCCGGCATCTGACGGCGAAGAGCTCCTGGAGAGACTCGCGACACTGACCACGCGGGCACGGGAGCTCGCCGAGCTGCGGCGCTCCCAGGTGGAACTCGCCATCGCCCTGCAACGCGACATGCTTCCGGCGGAGCTGCCCGTGATCCCCGGCTTCCACCTCGCCGCCCGCTACGCGCCCGCCTACGCCGGGCTCAACGTGGGCGGTGACTGGTACGACGCCTTCATGCTCCCCGACGGCAGGGTCGCCCTCTCGGTCGGTGACGTGCAGGGCCACGCCATCGACGCGGCGGCGTTCATGGGGCAGGTGCGCGCCGGCCTGCGCGCCCTGGCCTCGGTGACGGGCGAGCCCGGCGACCTTCTCGCCCGGACGAACGACCTCGTCCTCTCCCTCGGCAAGGACCTCTTCGCCACCTGCACCTTCATGCGGTTCGACCCCGCCACCGGAGTGATGGAGAGCGCCCGGGCCGGACACATCCCCTGCGTCTGGGCCACGGCCGACGGCAAGGCGGGGGTGTCCGACGACGAAGGGGGGCCGCCGCTGGGAGTCCTGGGCGGAGTGGAGTATCCGGTGACCCGGTACCGGCTCGCGCTGGGCGGAGTGTTCGTCCTGCTCACGGACGGTGTGGTCGAAGGACCCGCGCTGAGCGTCGACGAGGGCCTGCGGCGAGTCGTCCGGCTGGCGGGCATCGCGGCCGTCGCCGGCATGGACGCCCCCGCGCTCGCTGCGGCCGTGCTGAAGAACGCCGAGCTGGTGGGACACGACGACGACGCTGCCGTGCTCGTCGTGGGCCACGACCCGCGCACCGTTCCCCCGTAGGGCGGTGCGGGGGGTGCCTCCCGCCTCGCCGTCGCGTTGCGGACGGTGTCTGATGGCTGCTGTGGTGGGTATTCGCGCGTGGCCCCGACCGGTCGTCCTCGCTCTCGGGACGCTGCTCGTCGCCGTCTGCTACTACGCGGCGGGGCGGCTCGGCCTCACGCAGCAGCTGGTCGCGGAGGGGGCCGTGGTCACCCCCATCTGGCCGCCCACCGGTCTGGCGGTGACCTGTCTGCTGCTCTTCGGTCCGGCGTGCGTGCCGGGCATCGCCGTGGGCGCCCTGCTGGTCGTCGCGTCCATCACTGCGCCGGGGCCGGCGGCGATCGGGGTCGTGGCCGGCAACACGGCCGCCCCGGTCTGCGCGTACCTGATGCTGCGTGCCGTGGGGTTCCGGACGGACCTGGCCCGCATCCGCGACGGTCTGGCGCTCGTCTTCCTCGGGGCGCTGGCCGCCATGCTGATCAGCTCGGGGGCGGGCGTCGGCATGCTCGCCCTCGGGGGCAAGCTGCCCGCGGGCGACGTCTGGTTCGTCTGGCTGGCCTGGTGGGTGGGCGACGCCATGGGCGTAGTCATCGTCACCCCGCTGCTGCTCCTGCTGTACCGCGCCCGCCGGGCACCTCCGCACGGCCGGTGGGCCGAGGCGGCGGTGCTCGTGGTGGCCGCGGGCGTGCTGGTGCCGCTGGCCACGTACAGCCGGGTCAGCATGCTGTTCCTGGTGTATCCGCTGCTGATCTGGGCCGCGCTCCGCTTCCAGCTGGCGGGCAGCATGCCGTGCGCCCTCTTCGCCTCCGTCATGGCGACGGCGGCGGCCGGTGACGACGCGGGCTCCTTCGGCCGGCTGACCGATGTCGAAGTGATGGTGAAGCTCCAGGCCTTCAACGGAACCATGGCCCTCACCGCGCTGCTGCTCTCCTCCGTCATCAGCGAGCAGCTCCACACCCGGCGCTCGGTGGAACGTGCCTGTCAGGAACTGGTCGAGGCCCTGCAGCACCTGAGCGCCGGAACACCCCTGGGCCCGCACCGGCGCACCGAGGACAGTGCCCCCGGTGCGCCGGGGGAGGAGGCGGCCCCGGGCGGGTCCTGACCGGGCGCCTCGAGGTGTGACGCAGATCTCAGGGAAAGGTCAGGGTGCCGGGAATCGGCCAGGGCTGCGATAACCGGATATCGGACAGTCGCCGCCCGGTTGTCGAGATCAGTGGCCGTGATGGTTCAGGCGGCTTTGAAATGAAGGTTGAATGCTGATCGCGACCC
The DNA here is from genome assembly GCF_046628145.1 of Streptomyces mutabilis. Lineage (NCBI taxonomy): Bacteria > Bacillati > Actinomycetota > Actinomycetes > Kitasatosporales > Streptomycetaceae > Streptomyces > Streptomyces mutabilis. The sequence continues at coordinate 7,495,602 of NZ_CP176874.1, forward strand.
GATGAACCATGGTGAAACGGGTCGACCGGGGGTGCTGTCGGGAACCGGAACCACGGAAACCGCAGGATTTAACGTCTCGTTCATGACTGAGCTGGACGTAAGGCCTGGGGCCGATGACACGGGCGACGGAGCCACCGCCGATGGCATGCGGACCAAAGGCCTCAGCGGCAACTCGGTAGGGCTGCTGGGCAGCGCGGTCATCGGGGTCTCCACCGTGGCCCCCGTCTACTGCCTGACCTCGACCCTCGGCTCCACCGCCGGTGAGGTCGGCGTGCAGATGCCGGCCGTGTTCCTCGCCGGGTTCCTGCCGATGCTGCTCGTGGCCTTCGCCTACCGCGAGCTGAACAAGGCCATGCCCGACTGCGGTACCTCCTTCACCTGGACGGTGAAGGCCTTCGGGCCGCGGGTGGGATGGATGTGCGGCTGGGGCCTGGTCATCGCCACGATCATCGTGCTGTCGAACCTGGCCGGTGTGGCGACCTCGTACTTCTGGCTGCTCGCCGGAGAGGTCACCGGCAGCGATTCGGTGGCGGCGCTCGACGGCAACAAGGCCGTGCACATCGTGACCTGCCTGGCGCTGATCGCCATCGCCACCGTGATCAGCTATCGCGGCATGACGGCGACCAAGGGCCTGCAGTACACGTTGGTCGCGCTGCAACTGCTGGTCCTGGCCGTGTTCGTCGCCATGGCCTTCAGCAAGGCCGGCGACGCGGAGTTCGCCACCTCGGCCGAGTTCTCCTGGTCCTGGCTCAACCCCTTCGCCGTGCAGTCCTTCGCCGCCTTCACGGCGGGACTCTCGCTGTCGATCTTCATGTACTGGGGCTGGGACGCCTGCCTGACGGCCAACGAGGAGACCAGCGGCAGCAGCCGTACGCCGGGCCGCGCCGCGCTCGTCGCCATGGTCGTGCTCGTCGGCTCCTACCTGGCCACGGGGGTCGCCGCGCAGATGGTCGTGGGCTCCGGCGACCAGGGGCTGGGGCTGGCCAATCCCGAGACCTCGGACAACGTCTTCGCCGCGCTCGCCGGTCCGGTCATGGGCCCCGCGCTCGGCATCATGCTGTTCGTCGCCGTGCTGGCGTCGGCCGCGGCCAGTCTGCAGACGACCTTCATCCCGGTGGCCCGCACGGTGCTCGCCATGTCGGCGTACGAGGCGCTGCCCGCCTCCTATGCCGAGGTGCACCCCCGCTTCCGCACGCCGGGCCGTGCCACGGTGACCGCCGGGGTCGCGACCGGCGTCTTCTACACGGTGATGACCCTGGTCAGCGAGCACGTACTGGTCGACACGATCTACGCGCTCGGCCTGATGATCTGCTTCTACTACGCGCTGACGGCCTTCGCCTGCGCCTGGTACTTCCGGGCCGACCTCCTGCGGTCGGGCCGTGACCTCCTGTTCAAGGGGGTCTTCCCGGTGCTCGGCGGAGTGCTGCTCGCGGCCGTTTTCGCCAAGACTCTCGCCGACATGTGGGACCCCGCCTACGGAAGCGGATCGTCCGTGCTCGGGGTCGGCTCGGTGTTCGTCATCGGCGTGGGCCTGCTCCTCCTCGGCGTGGTCATCATGCTGGTGATGAGCCGGCGCAGCCCCGCCTTCTTCCGCGGCGAGGTGCTCACGAGGTCGACACCCGCTCTGGTCGCCGGGGACTGAGGGAGCGGGGCGGCGGGCCACTCTCCCTCGTGTGCGCGCGAGTTAGCTTAGGCTAGCCTTCTCTCATGGCGAAGGTCCGGCGGCTGACACCGCAGAATCCCAGGATGTTCCGTGCCCGCGTCGTGCGCACCGAGCGGGTCTCCCCGTCGATGCACCGGGTGACCGTCACCGGAGCGGAGCTCGGCGAGTTCCCGTGGCTGGGGTACGACCACTGGTTCCGCCTGTTCCTCCAGCTTCCCCACCAGCGCCGCCTGCGGCTGCCGGAGTTCACGGGCACCCGTTGGTGGCAGCCCTACCTGGAGATCCCCGAGCAGGAGCGGCCGCACTGCGCCAACTACTCGGTGGCCGACTTCCGCCGGGAGGCGGCGGAGATGGACATCGACTTCGTGGTGCACCGCGACGCGACCGGCGCCGTCGAGGGCAGGGCGGCCGTCTGGGCCTGCGCCGCCCGCCCCGGCGACGCCCTCGCGGTCCTCGACCAGGGTATCCTGTTCGACCGTCCGGGTGACGCCTCCGAGGTCGTCATCGCGGCCGACGAGACGGGGCTGCCCGCCACCGCGTCGATTCTGCGCTCGCTGCCCCGGGACACCGTGGGACGGCTCATCCAGGAGGTGCCCACCGCCGACGACAGGTGCCCCCTGGACGCACCGGACGGAGTCACCGTCTCCTGGGTCGTGCGCCGGGACGGCGCGCGCGTGCCCGGCGCCGCGGCGCTCGACGAGGTGCTCCGGCTGACCTCCGTGAGCCCGAGGGGCTACGCCTTCGTCGTCGGCGAGTCGACCCTGGCCACCGAGGGGCGCAAGCACCTGCACCGCCTCGGACTGCCGAAGGACCGCATCACCTTCTCGGGATTCTGGCGGCACGAGACGTCGGCCCAGGCGGCCTGAGGCCGCCCGGGGCAGACCGGCGACACCTGACCGGGCCGGCGACACGTGGCCTACGCGGCCTCATCGGCGACACCCGGCCGAACCCGGCCGCATCTGCGACGCCCCCGCGCCACGGCCGGCTTCACCTCAGCGGCGGCGGCGCGCCAGACGGCGGAACGCCCTCGCCCCGGCGGTGGGCGCCGGCAGCCGGCCGGCGACCGCGTCGTCGAGCAGCGTGCCGACCGTCTCGGCCGCGCACCGGCGGTTCGCGCCGATGCCGCCCGACGGCCCGCGCTTGATCCAGCCCACGACGTAGGTGCCGGGCAGGCCGGTCACCCGGCCGCGTTCGTGCGGTACGGTCCCCGATCCCTCGTCGAAGGGCAGTCCCGCCTGCGGCACTCCCCGGTACCCGATGGCCCGCAGTGCCAGGCCCGCCGGGATCTCCTGCTCACCGGCGCCGCCGGTGGCCCGTACGGCCCGGATCTGCTCGTCCCCGCGCATCTTCAGGGGCTCGGAGTGGAAGCGGAGGACGATGCGACGCCTTGGCCCCGACGCGTCCGGCGGTGCGGACCAGTCGACGGCCTCGCGCGGCAGGTCCCGGAACAGACGGGCCTTCTCCGACGCCTCGGACGAATCGATCGCCGCACCGATGCGTGGATCGTGGTCGTCCACGACCAGGTCGACGCCCGGGAGGCTCTTCAGGGCCAGCAGTTCGGTGCCGCTGCACGCGGCGTGCTCCGGGCCCCGGCGTCCGAGCAGCACCACTTCGCGCACCTTGCTGCGGCGCAGCTCCTCCAGCGCGTGGCCGGCGATGGCCGTGCCGGCCAGCGTCCCGGGGTCGGCGACCAGGATGCGGGCGACGTCGAGGGCGACGTTGCCGTTGCCGACCACGACGACACGGTCCGCCGAGAGGGCGACGGCGTCCGGGGCGACTTCCGGGTGCGCGTTGTACCAGGCGACGAACGTGGTCGCGGCGATGCTGCCGGGCAGGTCCTCACCGGGTATGCCGAGGCGCCGGTCGGTGGACGCTCCCACCGCGTAGATCACCGCGTCGTGGTGTGCGGCGAGCTCCTCGGCCGTGACGTGGGTGCCCACGTCGAGACCGAGGTGCATGCGCACCCTGGGATGGGTGTGGAAGCGGGCGAAGGTCTCGCCGATCCGCTTCGTGGCCGGGTGGTCCGGCGCCACGCCGTACCGGATCAGCCCGCCGGGCGCGGGGAGCCGGTCGACGAGCGTGACCTCGGAACGGGTGTGCAGCAGCAGGTCCTCCGCGGCGTACATCCCGGCCGGGCCGGTGCCGACGATCGCCACCCGCAGCGGCGCGAAGTCGGCCGGCAGGACGCGTTCGAAGTGCGGTGTGCCCCAGGCGTGGAAGTTCGGGCCGTGGTCCGCCGCCCCCTGCGGCGCCGGCCGCCCGGACCGCTCGAAGTAGGCGGCGTTGAGGCCGGCGTACTGCTGCTGCGCCCGCGGCAGCTCCTCGGCCGGGTGGACGGCGTCCACCGGGCAGGCGTCGGCGCAGGCGCCGCAGTCGATGCATGCGGCCGGGTCGATGTACAGCATCTCGGTGGCGCCGAAGTCCCGTTCTCCGGGGGCCGGGTGGATGCAGTTGACCGGGCAGACTGCCACACAGGCGGCGTCGGTGCAGCAGTTCTGGGTGATCGCGAAGGTCATGTCGTCCGCTCGCCGGGAGGTCGTCAGATGAGGTTGGCGCGCTTGTAGAAGAAGAGCGCGGGCTTGGTGAGCAGGCCGACCGAGCTAAGGAAGGCCATCAGCCCCGAGCAGCTGGAGCGCATCATCGACTTGTGGTGCTCGTTGGCCCTCGCCTCGCGGACCGCGCGCTCCTCGTCCAGCCCGGCGTTGGCGTACACCTTCCGGTTCACCATGCTGGTCACGATGACGTAGGCGGCCACCGCGATGAGCAGGGCGTGGACCCGGCGACGGATCCGTCCGGCGTGCGCGAGGTGCTTGCGCGTCTCGTCGCGGGCGAACTTCATGTGCCGCGATTCCTCCACGACATGGATGTTGTTGATGGTGCGGACGAACGGCACCACCCGCTCGTCGCGCATCCAGTCCCGCTGCATGACGTCGAGGACCTCCTCGGCGACCAGGATCGCGGCGTACGCCGCCTCGCCGAACGCGACGGTCTTGAAGAGCCTGCCGAGTTCGACCGCCAAGCGGTGCGGCCGGTACGCCGGCGCCCCGAGCTTCTTCGCCCCGCGGGCGAACATGATCGAGTGGCGGCACTCGTCGGCTATCTCGGTCAGCGCCCACTGGAAGGTGTCGTCCGTCGGGTCTTTCGCGTAGATGTCCCGCAGCACCATCTGCTGGAGGATCATCTCGAACCAGATCCCGGTGCTGGCCACCGAGGCGGCCTCCTGGCGGGTGAGGGCCTTGCGCTGGGCGTCGGTCAGTTCGTCCCAGTACCGCGTCCCGTAGAGGGTGCTCCACTCCGGGCTGGCCCCGTGGAAGTTCTCGTCGAGCGGAGTCTCCCAGTCGACCTCGGTGAGCGGGTCGTACGAGAGTTGCGCGGACGAGTCGAGCAGCCGCCGCGCGATGCTCTCCTCCGGGGTGTGGCTCTTGGTCCTTGGCCGCGGGATGTTGATGGCCATGCAGGGGCTCCTCGAGTCGAGTCGGGGACGATCCTCGCCCAGCACTGCTATTACCGTCGGTAACACAGTCTCCTTGTTGACGGACCTTATAGCAAGGAGTGCCCTGTGACTACCCGGTGGTAACCGAAGGGTGGTGCGGAGGGGCGGCGAGGTTCTCGAGCAGGAGGTCCACCGGGAGCGCGGGGACCGTGCGTCCGCCGAAGCCGGTGGTCGTGGTGGCCGCGAGCAGGGAGTTGAGCACCGCCTCCTCGACGCCGTCGAGCACGGCTTCGAAGAGCGGGCCGAGATCCGCGTCCGCCACCGGAGCCGCCGAGGCCGACGCCGTACCAAAGGCGATGGCGTAGTCCCCGCTGCCATGGCTGTAGGACGCACCCGTGCGGGCCAGCGCGAACACCGCGCGCCGCGCGACCCGGGTGAGCTGCCGCGCGTCGAGCGGTGCGTCCGTGGCCACCACGATCATGCAGGAACCCGCGTCGGAGGCCGGTGCGGGACCGTCGGCGCCGAAGGAGGCCGGGGTGAGGGTGCGGCCGAGAATCCGGAGCGTTCCCCCGAAGTTGGCCTGCACCAGCACGCCCGCGGTGAAGCGGCGGCCCGCCAGGACCGGGACGCGTGACGCGGTGCCGATGCCGGCCTTGAAGCCCAGCGCGACGGTTCCCGTGCCCGCGCCGACGCACCCCTCGGCCACCGGACCGCCGGTGGCGGTGTCCAGGGCCGCCCGCACGTGCTCCTCCCGCACCGGACGTGCGCGGATGTCGGACAGCAGGCCGTCGTTGCACTCGCCGACCACGGGGTTCAGGCTGAGCACCTCCTCGCATCCGGGCCGCTGGAGCATCCAGCCGACCAGGGCGTCGGCGACGCGGAAGGCGGACAGGGTGGAGGTGAGCAGCACCGGGGTCTCCAGCGTGCCGAGTTCGGCGAGTTGGGTGGTGCCGATGAGCTTGCCGTAGCCGTTGCCCGTGAACACCCCGGCCGGCCGGGGCGTCCGGGGGCCGACGGGGTGGGGTACGACGGCGGTGACTCCGCTGTGCACGTCGGGCTCCCGCCGCACGGTGGAGTGGCCGACGCGGACGCCCGGTACGTCGGTGATGGCGTTCAGGGGGCCGGTGTCGGCGGATCCGATCACGATGCCCAAGTCACGGGCGCGGCGCCGGTCGGTGCCGGACGAGGGCCGGGGGAGAGGCGGTTGTTCCATGGGAGGACGTTATGCGTCGCGTCCGCCGAAGGGCGCGGGCCCCGTGCGGCGCGGGTGCGTCCGCCCGCCCGTCCGGGCTGCCCGCCTCGTCCGCCGTCCTTCTCCCGTCGTGCGGACGTGGGCGGCCCGGCGCGCCCGCAGCCCGGTCAGCCGAGGGCGAAGCGCACCGGCGTCCCCACCGCGGCCTGGGCCGCCGCGGCCAGGGCGCGCTCCGCGACGACCGCGACGACGGGGTAGCCCCCGGTCGTCGGGTGGTCGTGCAGGAAGATCACGGGGCGTCCGTCGGGCGGAACCTGCACCGCGCCCAGGACCATGCCCTCGCTGGGCAGTTCACCCGCTGACGCCCGCTCCAGCGCAGGCCCCTCCGTGCGCAGGCCGATGCGGTTGCTGTGCGGTGAGACGCGGTACGTGGCCGAGGTGAGGGTGCGCAGGGCGCCCGGGGTGAACCAGTCGGCGCGTGGCCCCAGCCGTACCGGCAGGACCAGTTCGGCGGGCGGTCCCGGCCAAGGGGCGGCGGCGGGCACGGGGACCGGGGGAGCGGGGGTGCCTACCGGGAGGACGGTCCCGTCCCGCAGGGGCTCCGGGCCCAGCCCCGACAGGAGGTCCGTCGAGCGGCTGCCGAGGACGGGCTCGACGGCGACGCCCCCCGCCACCGCCACGTAGGAACGCACGCCCGCCGTCGCCGCCCCCACGTCCAGGACCGCACCGGCCGGTACGCGCACCGGCAGCCCCCAGGCCGCGGGGCGCCCGTCCACGGTGACGGAGCAGTGCGCGCCGCCGACCACGACGGTGACCGCGCGGTCGGGCCGCAGGGCACAGCCGGTCAGCGTGGTCTCCAGGACGGCCGCGCCCAGGTCGTTGCCGAGCAGCCGGTTGGCGAGCCGCGTCGCGGGCGCGTCCAGGGCCCCGGAGCGGGGCACCCCCAGATGGGCGTACCCGCGCCGGCCCGCGTCCTGCACCGTGGTGAGCGCGCCGGCCCGCACGACGGTGAGCTCGGCCGTCATGCCGCCACCGCCGCGGGACCGGCGTCCGCCACGACGAACCGCACGCGCGTCCCCGGCGCGAGCAGCGCCGCACGCTCCCGCCCCGGATCCCACAGCGGCCCGGGGTCGGGCATGGTCCCGATCAGCTGCCACCCGCCGGGCGTGGCGCGGGGGTAGACGGCGCTGTAGGGGCCGGCGAGGGCCACCGCACCGGCCGGCACCCGGGTCCTGGGCGTGGCCCGGCGGGGCACGTGCAGCTCCTCGGGCAGCCCGGTGAGGTAGCCGAAGCCGGGGGCGAATCCGCAGAACGCGACCCGGTACGCGTGGGCGGTGTGGAGCGCGGCGACCTCGTCCGCCGCGACCCCCCACAGGGCCGCCACTTCGGCGAGGTCCGGCCCGTCGTAGCGCACGGGAATCTCCACGACTTCCCCGTCGCCGTCAGCCGCGGGCGGGACCTGCCAGGCGGCGAGCCCGCGGGCCAGTGCCTCCGGGTCCCCGACGCCGTCCAGCAGGACCGTGCGCGCTCCCGGCACCACCTCCTCGACGGGCGGCATCGTCCCGGTGGCCCGCCGGCGCAGCACCTCGGCGTGGAAGGCCGCGGTGCGCCCGGCGTCGGGCAGTTCGACGAGCAGCGCGTGCCGGCCGACGGGACGTGCCGTGAGGACCGGGCCCCGGGTCACGCGAAGGCCCCGATCGAGACCCCCGACGTCTCCAGTGCCTCCCGCACCCGTGCCGCGATCCTCGCGGCGTTCGGCGTGTCGCCGTGCACGCACAGCGAACGAGGGGCGACCTCGACGGTCGTACCGTCCACGGCCTCGACCGAGCCGCGCACCGCGAACGCGAGCGCCCGCCGGACCACGGCGTCCTCGTCCGTCACCACCGAGTCCGGTTCGCGCCGGGACACGAGGGTGCCCTGCGGGGTGTAGGCCCGGTCCGCGAATGCCTCGGGGACACCCGTGAGCCCGGCGTCCGCGGCGGTGGCGAGCAGCAGTGAGCCGGGCAGTCCGAGCACGGGCAGCGCGCCGCCCGCGAGCCGCACGCCGGCCACGACCGCGCGGGCCTGGCCGGCGTCGTGGACGGTGCGGTTGTAGAGCGCGCCGTGCGGCTTCACGTAGGCCACCTCCGCCCCGGCGGCCTCGGCGAAGACCCTGAGCGCGCCGATCTGGTACGCCACCTCGGCCGCCAGTTCCTCGGCGGGAACGTCCATGGCGCGCCGGCCGAAGCCCGCCAGGTCACGGTAGGACACCTGGGCCCCGATCCGCACCCCGCGCTCGGCGGCGAGGTCGCAGACGCGGCGCATCACCGAGGGGTCGCCGGCGTGGAAACCGCAGGCGACGTTCGCGCTGGTGACGACGGACAGGAGGGCGTCGTCGTCGGTGAGGGTCCAGCGGCCGAAGCCCTCACCGAGATCTGCGTTGAGGTCGATCACGCCACGAACGTAGACGATTGTTGAACGATCCCACAAGAGGTCAATAAGGATTCCACTCTTGTTAGATCGTTGAACGATAGCTAGTGTCCGTGCATCTGCCACGCATCCGGGGCTATGGTCCGGACCGATGAAGCATCGGTTCCGTTTGCCCCGGATCCGTGCCCTGCCCCCTCATGCCTGAAGGCCACCGAATGATCGTTCTACTCGGTGTGGTCGTGGTGATCCTCGGATTCGTCACGCGCCGCAACCCCGTCCTCGTGGTGGGCGTCGCCGGTATCGTCACCGGACTGCTCGGCAAGATTAACCCGCTGGAAGTCCTCGCGGCCTTCGGCCGTTCCTTCGCCGACAGCCGCTCCGTCACCGTCTACGCCATCGTGCTCCCGGTGATCGGCCTGCTGGAGCGCTACGGCCTGCGCGAGCAGGCCCGCAATCTCATCGGCGGTCCGGCGCAGACCGTGCGGCCCCTGGTGGCGCCCATGGCCGAGGCCGCCGCCGAACGCTCCACGGGAGCGAAGCTGCCCGACCGGCTGCGCGAGAAGGTGCGGTCCTACTCCGCCTCGGCCGACACCGTGGGCGTCTTCTTCGGCGAGGACTGCTTCATCGCCATCGGCTCCATCCTGCTGATCACCGGCTTCGTGAACTCCACGTACCACGAGCAGATCGAACCGACCCAGCTGGCGCTGTGGGCGATCCCGCTCGCGGTCTGCGCCTTCGTCATCCACGGCGCCCGGCTGCTGCTCATGGACAAGCAGTTGGAGCGCGAGATGGCCGTCGCCGCCGCCGAGCACGACCTGCCGCTTCCCGAGGGGGCCGACAAGTGATCAAAGTCGAATGGCTGTACTGGCTGATAGGCCTCGTCATCGTCGTCATGGCCGTCCAGATGGCCACCGACCGCAGCAATCCCAAGCGCTGGACGTCCGCCGCCTTCTGGGGCCTGCTCGGGCTCACCTTCCCCTACGGCACCGGCGTCGCCAACGCCACGGCCGGCAACGGCGGCTGGACCCTGCCCGCCGAACCGCTCGGCGTCGCCGTCCTGACCCTGATCGTGCTCGCCGGGTTCAACTTCCTCGGCAAGGGCGTCCCGGTCACCACCACCGGCGAGCAGCGCGAGGCGTCCGCCGCGCGGCTGGGCAGCAAGATCTTCATCCCCGCGCTGACCATCCCGCTCGTCGCCATCGTCTGCGCCTCCGTGCTGGACGAGTCCGGCCTGTTCGAATCGGGCAAGGCCACACTCCTCGGGCTCGGGCTCGGCTGTGTCGCCGCCCTCGTCGTCGGCATGCTGATCACCGGAGAGAAGAAGGTGGCCGTCCCGCTCCACTCCGGCCGCTCCATGCTGGAGGCGATGGGCTCCGCCCTGCTGCTGCCCCAGCTCCTGGCCGTACTCGGCTCGATCTTCGCCGCCGCGGGCGTGGGCGACCAGGTCGGAAAGATCGTCAACGACGTCCTGCCGGAGGACTCCAAGTACCTCGCGGTGATCGCGTACTGCGTCGGGATGTTCCTGTTCACCGTGATCATGGGCAACGCCTTCGCCGCGTTCCCCGTGATGACCGCGGCGATCGGCTGGCCCATCCTCATCCAGCAGATGCACGGCAACGAGCCCGCCGTCCTCGCGATCGGCATGCTGGCCGGTTTCGCCGGCACGCTGTGCACCCCGATGGCCGCCAACTTCAACATCGTCCCGGCCACCCTGCTCGAACTCAAGGACCAGTACGGGCCGATCAAGGCCCAGCTGCCGACGGGCATCGCGCTGCTCGGCTGCTGCACCGTGATCATGGCGCTCTTCGCCTTCTGAGCCCCCGGCTCCCGTCACGGCCGGCGCCCGCCCCACCCGCAAGGAATGCTCATGACCCGTGTCCTCATCACCGGCTTCGCCCCCTTCGGCGGCGAGCGCGTGAACCCCTCCTGGCAGGCGGCCTCCCTGGTGGCCGCCGAACCACCCGCCGGGCTCGACGTCACCGCCGCCGAGCTGCCCTGCGTGTTCGGGAAGTCCCTCGACGTGCTGCGCGACGCCGTCCGCGCCCACACCCCGGACCTGGTGCTCTGCCTGGGCCAGGCGGGCGGACGCCCCGGCGTCACCGTGGAACGCCTCGGCATCAACCTCGACGACGCGCGCATCCCCGACAACGCCGGCCGGCAGCCCATCGACGAACCGGTCGTCCCGGGCGGCCCCGCCGCCTACTTCTCCACCCTCCCCGTGAAGGCGTGCGTCGCCGCGATGCGCGAGGCCGGCGTCCCGGCCGCCGTCTCCAACACGGCCGGCACCTTCGTCTGCAACCACGTGGCCTACGGCCTCGGTCACCTCATCGCCACCGAGTTCCCGCACGTGAGGGGCGGCTTCGTGCACGTGCCCTGGGCGCCGGAACAGGTCACCGACGGCACCGCGCCCTCCCTGCCGCCCGCCACCGTCGCCCACGGCCTGCGCGCCCTCCTGTCCACCGCCGCCCGCACCCCGGCCGAGCAGGACCTCAAGGTCACCGAAGGAGCCACCCACTGATGCCGCTGAGCACCCACGCCGCCCCCTTCGCCCGCCTCGCCCTCGCCAACATCACCCGCGAGTACCCCAACTTCCCCGCCCACCTGATCACCTCACCCGACGAGCACCTCGCCCCCCGCTCACTGCACCCGGCCTTCTACGGCGCCTACGACTGGCACTCCTCGGTCCACATGCACTGGCTGCTCGTCCGCCTGCTGCGCCGCCACGGCGGGACACCCGCACTGCCGGACACCGAGCAGGCCGTCGCCGTACTCGACCGGCACCTCACCCCCGGCAACCTGGCCGTGGAAGCCGCCTACCTCCGCGACCGGCCCTCCTTCGAGCGGCCCTACGGCTGGGCGTGGCTGCTGGCCCTCGCCGCCGAGTGCCGCGCCCTGCCGGGGGAGGCCGGTGCCCGCTGGGCCGCGGCGCTGGAGCCGGCCGTCAGCGCCGTCGACGGGCTGCTGGCCGACTGGCTGCCCAAGGCCACGTATCCCGTACGCCACGGCAACCACCCCAACAGTGCCTTCGCCCTGGGCCTCGCGCTCGACTCGGCGGAGCTGTCGGCCGCGACCGACCGCGCGGTGCGCGAACGCCTCCTCACCTGGTTCGGTCACGACCGCGACGCGCCCGCACACTGGGAACCGTCCGGGCAGGACTTCCTGTCCCCGGCGCTGAGCGAGGCCGACGCCGTGCGCCGGGTGCTTTCGAAGGAGACGTTCGCGGCCTGGCTCGACCGCTTCCTGCCCGCGCTGCGCTCCGACGCCCCGTGCCCGCTGCTGGACGTACCCGTCGTCTCCGACCACGCCGACCCGCAGATCGGCCATCTGCTGGGCCTGACCCTCAGCAGGGCGGCCGCGCTGCGCTCCCTCGCGGACGCCCTGCCGGACGGGCCGGTCCGCGCCCGCCTGGGCAAGGCGGCCGACGCGCACCTCGCGGCGGGCCTGCCGGCCGTGGAACGCGGTGACTTCACCACCGACCACTGGCTGGCCACGTTCGCCGCGCTGGCGCTCGACCCCGTCGGCGGCCGCTGATCGACCGGCTCCCAGCGGGTGATCGCCGGTCCGAGGGCGGTCGGAGAAGGCGCCGTCGGCACGCACCGGGCCACGCCTGACGCACAATCAACATTGCGCTCGCACAAGTGTTTTGGGAGCCTCCGTTCGACTCAAGTGTCGAGCGGACAACGGAGGGCTCCCCCCACATGCTGAGAAGCCGAATACGTCGTGCCTGGCTCACGACCGCTGCCGCGGCCACGCTCGCCCTCACCGGCCTGGCGGTGCCCGGTCACGCCGACGATCTTCCGCCGGACGTGCCGGACTCCTGGATACAGGAGCCCCGCGCCGACGAGGGCACCCCCTCGCCGAGCCTCGCCCGTGACTGGACCGGCCCCGGCGGCGAGGCCGCGCCCGGCGACTTCACGCTGTCGCCCGGCGCGATGAACGCCGAGACCACGCGGCGGGTCACCCGCCTCGACTCGGTGCTGCCCAAGTCGGGCGTGCAGAACCTGCTGGTCGCCGCGAACCGCGACGCCCGGCCGTGGTGCTCACGCGACCCGTTCGGCACCGCGCCGGACCCCGATCTCAAGTACTGCCTGGAGAACGACGACTCCGTCTCGCGCGAATGGATCCCGCAGGGCTTCACGGGCGTCTCCGACGCCAAGGACAACGAGCTGTGGGGCGACGCCGGGAACATCCAGCTGTTCGCCTCCTACGACGGCTGGGACCCGGGTCGGGAGGACGATCCGGACCCGGGCGGCGACTGCACCGCGGGCGAGCTGGAGAACAACGACGCCTGCAACCAGAAGGGCGTCCGCGTCACCTTCGTGCAGAGCCGCACGAACCCGGCCACCGGCAGCCCCGAGGTCAAGTACCGGCACGTCCTGCTGGCTTGGACGTACGTGAACTCGGCCGACCACATCTCCTTCGACGGGCTGCACGCCTCCGAGTACCCGATCCAGAAGGGCGTCCACGCCGGCGGCATCGTCTGGTACGGCAACTACCTCTACGTCGCGGACACCCGCAACGGCCTGCGCGTCTTCGACATGCGCTACATCATGGACCTGAACCCGGACGGCGACGCGAGCACGAACGACGCGATGGGCGCCGACACCGACGGCGTGAAGACCACCGCTGACGTCCAGGACAAGACGAAGGTCGGCCGGCACAACAACGTCTGGTACAGCTTCGGTTACCGCTACGTCATGCCGCAGGTGGCCGCGTGGAAGTTCAAGGCCACCCAGAGCAACCCCAAGGGCTCCTACGCCTGCGTCTCCACCGGCGCGCCGAAGGCCTCGTACATCTCCCTGGACCGCAGTACGGTCCCGGACCGGCTGATCATGGGCGAGTACTGCCGCCCGGAGAGCGGCTACCCGTCGACCGGCCGCGTCGCCTCCTATCCGGTCGCCGACCTGGCGGGGCGCTCGGCCGACGTACCCGCGCAGGGCTGGGCCAACTACCTGCCGATGACCAACGGCGGCGCGCAGGGCGCGGCGGCGTACGACGGGACGCTCTACGTGAACGAGTCCAAGGGCACGGACGAGCCGGGCAACCTGTGGCGCCACAGGTGGAGCGACGGGCAGTTGGTCCCGGACGGCCAGGCGGTCAAGACGGCACGTGGTGCCGAGGACCTGTACGTCGAGCGCGGCACGGGACGGCTGTGGTCCGTCTCCGAGCACCGTCCGGGGGCGGCGGCCGACTGCACGGAGAACCGGGACCCGAGTGACCCGTCGGGCACGGACTACTGCCAGCGCGTGCTCTACGGGCACAAGTTGACCTGGATCGACGACCGGCCGTAGCCCCGGCGGACGGTGGGGCGGGCGTGGGCCGGCGCGTGCTCGTCCCACGCCTCCCCGCAATGCCGCCGCTCGCGGTCCCGTAGTCTCGTGCGTGCACACGTCGGATGCCAGGTGTGGCCACAGCGAAGGGGGCGGGCGGTGTTCGCGAAGGGGACGCGGTTGCTCGCGGGGGCCATGACCGTGGCCTGTCTCGTGCTCCTCGGCCCCAGCGCCCCGGTCGGTGCCCTCTTCGCCAGACCGCTGCCCGCCGGCGCCGCCGACGACGTCGTACCGAACCGGGTCATGACGTGGAACATCTGCAACCCCTGCGAGGTGAGCAACGTCGACCGGGCCGCGGACATCGCCACCCGCGCGCCTCAGGTCATCGGCCTCCAGGAAGCGTGCGTGCGGGACGTCGAGCAGATCCGGGCCTACCTGGCGAGCCTCTACGGGCTGGTCTACCACGTCGAGTACGGGACGGTGCTCCGGAAGCGGAGCCGTTGCGGGGGCACACCGTGGAACCCGGGCGCCTTCGGGCAGGCGATCCTGTCCGCGTCACCGATGACCGACCGCGTGAGCGTGGAGTACCCCGACGGCGGTTCCGAGGACCGTGGGTACATGGCGGTCACCACCGTGGTGGGCGGCCACACGGTGCGGGTCTTCAACACCCACCTGGCCCACCGGCGTCAGCAGCCGGTACGGGCACACCAGACCGGAGTGCTCGCCGCGGCCGTCGCCCGCCACGAGCGCGCGATCGTACTGGGCGACTTCAACGCCGTGCCGGACGCTCCCGAGCTCTCCCCGCTGTGGGAACTGGCCGCGGGCTCGGACGCCGAGTGCCTTCCGACCCCCGGTGCCACGTGCGAGCCGACCACCGACTGGAACAGCCGGTTCGACTACGTCTTCCTGCGCGGCCTCGGCTCCGTGGAACAGCGCGTGCACCCCACCCCGTACTCGGACCACCATCTGCTGCACACGGATGTGGACCCGGCTCGGAGCGCGTGAGGGAGCGCATCCGAGCGCGGGCCCGGTGACCGTTCCGGCCCTATGAGGTGGGCGGGGCCGCCGCCGGACGGCCCGGTCCGTCGTCGCCGACCGGGATGCCCAGCCGGTCCGCCACGCCGGTGAGGGCCGCTCCGAGGGGGACCGATACCCGGGCGAGGGCGTGTCGGTCGCCCCGGGTCGGGTCCCGGTTGACGATCAGCACCGGCTTGTCGGCCTCGGCGGCCTGGCGGACGAAACGCAGGCCGGACATCACCGTCAGCGACGATCCCAGCACCAGCAGCGAGGTGGCCTCCCGCACCAGCGCGCGGCAGTGCTCGACGCGCCGCGGCGGGACGTTCTCCCCGAAGAAGACGACGTCCGGTTTGAGGATGCCGCCGCAGATGGCGCAGGGCACCACCCGGAAGTCCCCGACCTGCTCGTCGGTGAGGTCCGCGTCACCGTCCGGGTTGATGCCCGCGGCCACCGGATCGAAGCCCGGATTGGCCTCCTCGAGCCGCCGGGCGAGTTCACGACGCGGGCTGAAGGCGCCGCAGGAGAGGCAGACGACCCGGTCCAGGCTTCCGTGGAGTTCCACGACGTCCTCGCTGCCGGCGGCCTGGTGCAGGCCGTCGACGTTCTGGGTGATCACACCCGCGAGCAGGCCGCGCCGTCCGAACGCGGCAACGGCCCGGTGCCCCGCGTTGGGACGGGCGCGGCCGAAGGTGCGCCAGCCGAGGTGGCTGCGCGCCCAGTACCGGCGCCGGGCCGGGGCACCGGCGGTGAAGTCCTGGTAGGTCATCGGGGTGTGCCGGCTCAGGCTCCCGCCCTCCCCCCGGTAGTCGGGAATGCCGGACTCCGTCGAGATCCCGGCCCCGCTGAGCACGAGCACACCGCCGGCTGCCAGGGCGTCGGCGACCGGCTGGAGGTCGGTGGTGCCCGGCGGCAGGTCCTCGGCGGGGGTCCAGCTCAGAGTGGGGCGCATGCGCATGCGGCAAGGGTACGGAACGGGGCGCCCGAGGCAGGGCCGACGGTTGCTGCGACGGTCACCGGTGTGCCGGGACGCCCCGGTGATCGGCGTCATGGGGTGCCGTGTGCGGCGACCCGGCTCCGGGCCGCCGCACACGCGTCAGTCGTCGAGGGCTTCCAGGACGTCGGCGAGGTCGACGAACTTGAAGCCCGTCGCCTCCCGCTCGCCGTCCTCCGGGGCCATGTGGCCGTCCTGGACGACGAGCAGGCCGTTCGGGTACTTGGCGCCGAGCGGTTCGGCGAGCACGTCCGCGCCGTCGCACTCCTCGGAGCCGTCCAGCGCCTCGGACGCCGCGGTCACCCGGAAGCCGCCCTCGTACTCGTGGCCGTCGGACCGCTCCCGGTCGTAGGCGACGAAGGTGTCGTCGCCCTGGCTGGAGGCGAGGAGGTAGCCGTCCCCGTCGTCCTGCTTCAGCAGGGTCAGACCCTCGACGTCCGCGGACACGCGGTCGCCCCCGAAGCCGGGGTCCTCGCCCGCCACGCACTCGTCGGACGGTTCGTCGTACCGGGCGGGAACGCCGTACTCGCGGACCTTGTCCTGCAGGACGGGCCTGCCCCGCAGGTCGGCCGGCAGGCGCCAGATGCCGACGTCCTCCTGACCGGCGAAGAGCGTGCCCGTCTCCGGGTCGACGACCATGCCCTCGACCTGCGGCCCTTCTCCGGGTTCGCCGCAGGGAGACCACTTCGAGCCGTCGGGCATCGTGAACGCGGCGGGCAGGTCCAGGGTGCGGACCTTCCGGTAGGAGACCGTGCCGCTCCGGGTCGCGGTCAGCTCCAGCAGCGCGACCCGGGTCGTGGCGTTCTGGCTGACGAGGGCGTAGGACTTGCCGGTGGCGGCGTCGGTGTACGTCGCCAGGCCGTACGCGGTGCTCTCCTCGTCGACCTCCTCCTGGGAGCCGGAGAAGATCCACGGGGCGGAGGCGTCCGTGACGTCGGTGAGCGGGGCGCCGGGCCGGTCGCCGTCGACACGGTAGACGCGCAGCCTGTCGCTGCCGCGGTCGCTGACCACGGCCAGGTCCGCTGCGCCGGAGCCCAGGGGCATGCCGTGCACCAGGTCGACGTTGTTGAAGCGGCCAGGGGCGTGGTCCGGTCCGGGCGCCGCGGGCGCGGGTATCGACTGCACCTCCCGGGCGTCGAGGTCGTAGACCCGCAGACCGCCCTCCTTGGCCGTGGCGATGACGAGGCTGGCGTCCGGATCGGCCGCGTTGCGCCAGATCGCGGGGTCGTCGGCGTTGGCGTTCCCGCCCTCGTCGTCGTCGAACATCGCCGGGGTCTCGGCCCGGGGGCCGACCTCGGGCGGCGCGGCGGCACCCGCCGGGGGTACGGCCGCGACCACGGCGGCGAATGCCAGGGTCGCCGCCGACGCGACGGCACCGGAACGACGTCTTGTGAACGCGTGCACGAACGGTCTCCTTCGTCAGGGAGCGGGGCGCAGCCGGCGTACATCCGCCGACGGGGCCGCGGCGCTCCCACCACTGGGCCGATGTGACATGTTCACGAGAGGAGGCGGAGGACAGGCGTCGCGCCGGCCACTCGGCGGCGACGGAAGAGCGACCACGGGGTGAACGGCGCCGCCTCCCGTACCCGGTGCGCGATAGGTCCGTCCGGGAAGCACTGCCGGCCGGTCCGCGCGGGCACGATGCCCCGGCTCGGCTTGCTCTACTCCAAGTAACAAGATCAAAGTTGATCTCCGCACCTCACCCGACCACTGAGGTAGCTCACCCCTCCCCGTGCGCCCGTGATCCCGGGTGCCCGGACGACCGACAGGAAGCAGCCGGATGAACCCGTCGTACGACCGACTCGAGCAGGCGCGCGAGGACTACGAACACCACCTTCAAACCTGCCGTCAATGCGAGGCGGACGGTGCGAAGTGCCCGGTGGCCAAACACCTCAGGCGCCTCTACAACAACCTCCTGAGATCGGCGTGACACACCGGCACCGCCGCCGCCGACGTGGTCCGACCCCGCCCGCCGGCCACCCGGTCCGAACTCGGGCCGTCAGTCGACCCGTACGACGAACTTGCCCCGCACTCCGCCCGCTTCGAGCGCCCGATGGGCCGCGCCGATCTCCTCGAGCGGGAACACGGTGTCCACGACCGGACGGATCGCGCCGTCCGCCACGTAGGCGGCGAGGTCGTTGAAGAGCGCGGTCCTCGGATTGCCGCTGAAGAAGCGCACCCGGCGGCGGCCGTGCACGGTACTGGCCAGCAGGTAGCCGAGGGAGGCGACCGGGCGATCCAGGTCGAAGGCGATCGTCACCATGCGGCCGGCGGGTCCGAGCAGCCGCCGGTGGGCCGCGAGGTCCTTGCCCACGGTGTCGAGAACCACGTCGTACCGGCCGAGGTCGGCCGGGCCGGTGGCGCGGTAGTCGTAGGCCTCGTCGGCGCCGAGGCCGCGGACGAGGCCGAGGTTGTCCGCACGGGCCAGCCCGGTGACGTGCGCCCCCAGCGCCTTGCCCAGCTGGACGGCGACATGGCCCACGCCGCCCGCCGCGCCACGCACGAGAAGGCGCTCGCCGGGGCGCAGCCGTGCCTTGTCGCGCAGCGCCGTGATCGCCGTGGTGCCCGCGGGGAGCGCGGCCGCCTCGACGGCGTCGAGCCCCTTCGGGATCCGCCCCAGCTGGCGCGGGCGGACCGCGACGTACTCGGCCGCGCTGCCGAATCCGGAGGTACGGGGCATGATGCCCCAGACGCGGTCGCCCACGGCGGGACCGGTCGCGGCCGGGCCGAGCGCGACGACCTCGCCGGCGAAGTCGAGACCCGTGCGCTGGGGGAACTTCCGTCCCGACACGAGCCGCACTCGGCCCGCTCGGGCCAGCAGCTCACCACCGTTGACGCTGGTCGCCCGCACCCGCACCAGCACCTCGCCGGGTCCCGGGGCGGGCTTCGGCGCCGTCCCCACGTACAGCACCTCGGGGCCGCCGAAGCGGTCGTGCATGGCGGCTCGCATGGTCTCGGACACTGTCTGCACCCCGTTCGTCGCGGCACGTTCGCCGTCGATCTCGTTCGTCGTGGCACGTTCGCCGTCGATGTCGTTCGTCGTGGCACGTTCGCCGTCGATCTCGTTCGTCGTGGTTCTCGTCTCGAACGTACGATGCCAAGTGGACGCCATCGTCCACTTGGCCCGGAGGTGAGAAGGATCGACGAGAAATCCTCTCGGTTGCGCGCCGACGCCCGGCGCAACCGGCAGCAGATCCTCGACGCCGCCCGCGAGGTCTTCACCCGGCACGGCGTTCAGGCACCGATGTCGGCCATCGCCCGCAGGGCGTCAGTGGGCGTCGCCACGCTCTACCGGCGCTTCCCCACCCGTGACGACCTCATCCGGGAGGTGTTCGCCGAGCAGGTGGAGGCCTGCACGGCCGCGCTCGACGAGGCACTGGACGACCCCGACCCGTGGCGCGGCTTCTGCCACGTGATCGAGAAGATCTGCTCCCTGCAGGCCGCCGAACGGGGCTTCACCACCGCCTTCCTCGACGCCTTCCCCGAGACAGCCGCGGACCACTCCCGCCGCCGGCTGGACGGAGAGCGCGGCTTCGCGGCCCTCGTGCGACGGGCACAGAGCGCCGGGCAGTTGCGCCCGGACTTCCACCCGTCCGACATCACCGTGCTGCTGCTCGCCAACAGCGCGCTGACCGGCACCCCCGATCCCGAGGCCGCCTCCAGGCGGCTCGTCGCCCTGCTCCTCGACGCGTTCCGGGCCGGCACCGAACGGGCGCCACTGCCGCCGCCGACCGGCCTCGACCTCGCACATCTGCACGCCCCTGCGTCGTAGGCGGTCCGGCGCCGCACCCATTAGCAGAACTCCCGCCCCGAGGTGGCCCCATTTCGTGACAACGGCCCGATTTCCTCCGTAACGGCATTCATCCGGCCAACATGCCGCCGTCCTCCGTCCCGCGGACAACCGAGCATCCGGCGCGTTCCTCTCACAGCGCGACCACAGCAAGGGCCCTCCACCGCGTCGGCCCGGAGGACGAGGGAACGATGACCAGACCGCGCACCACCCGGCTGCGGCGCCCGCTGCTCGCCGGCACCACGATCGTCGCCGCCCTGGCAGTGACGGCCGGCCTCGTGGCCGCCGCCTCGGAGCCGGCGAAGGCGGCCACGAAGCCCAGGCTGAGCCTCATCGCCGCGACCACCTCGCTCACGCTCACCTCCTGGAAGGAGGATCCGGGCGTCCACCTCGACCTCGGCACCTACCTCACCGCCGAGGGGACGCCGCTGGAACTGAAGGTGACCCGCAAGTCCTACAAGGACCCGGTGACCATCACCCAGACCGTCTACGAGGGCGGCACGGCCAAGGCGAAGAAGCTGCCCGGCGGCACGGTGAAGGACTTCTCCGGCCTGCCCGGCTTCGTGCGGATCACCGTCACCGACAAGGCCGGCAAGAAGGTCCTCAGCCGTGCCGAGGACTTCTGCCCCAACAACGCCAGCGGGCGGGTGCGCCCCGACGCGCCCGCCACCTCGAAGTATCCGGAGAGCTGCCCCACGAACCCGTTCACCCTCGGTTCCGTGTGGGGCGTCGAGAAGGGCTGGGCCGCCAACACGTACGGGGGTTCCTACTCCGAGCCGGTCCAGCTCGGGGCCGGCACGTACACCGCGAAGGTCGAGATCGCCAAGAAGTACCGCGACCTGTTCGGCATCGCCGACAAGCCGGCCACGGTGAAGCTGACCGTCGAGGAACGCAGCTTCGAGGACGAGCCGATGTCCCGGTCCGCCGCGGCCGGCGAGCACGCCGGACACGGGGCGGCGCACGACGCGCCGACCGCGCACGCGGGCCACGGACCCGGTCACGCGCCGACGCCCGCCCAGGCCGCCGCGCCGGTGACGAGCGGCGCCGGCCCCACGTACAACGTGGGCCACGGACCGCTCACGGCGGCGCCGCCGGCCCTGCCGTGGGCGCTGAAGAAGGAACAGGCCGTGCGCTCCACCCGGGTCGGTGACGCGAGCGGCCAGACCGACGGCTCCCGCAGGGCCCCGGCGCTCCGGCCGCTGTCGAAGCGACCCGCCGGGAAACCCTCCGTGCCCGACGTGCCCAAGCCCGACCTGCGCTCCCTGCCCGCCTACGGCATCGTCGTCAGCGACGGCGAACAGGACGTCCCCGGCAAGGACTACCTGGCCTTCAGCGCCAACGTGTGGAACGCCGGGCCGGCCCAACTGGTGGTGGACGGCTTCCGGTCGCCCGGCAAGGCCAAGATGGACGCCTACCAGTACTTCTACGACGCCGAGGGCAAGCAGGTCGGCTACACCCCGACCGGCACCATGGAATGGGACCCGCGCCCCGGCCACATGCACTGGCACTTCACCGACTTCGCCAGTTACCGCCTGCTGAAGGCGGACAAGAAGGAGGCCGTGCGCAGCGGCAAGGAGGCCTTCTGCCTGGCCAACACCGACGCGATCGACTACACGGTGAAGAACGCCAACTGGCACCCGTACAACACCGACCTGGCCACCGCCTGCGGCGAGGAGAACTCGATCTCCGTCCGCGAGGTGCTGGACGTCGGCTCCGGCGACACGTACTCCCAGGACCTGCCGGGCCAGTCCTTCGACATCACCGGCGTTCCCAACGGCACGTACTACATCCAGGTGCTGGCCAACCCGGAGAAGCGGCTGAAGGAGACCGACCTGGACAACAACAGCGCCCTGCGCAAGATCGTGCTCGGCGGCAAGCCGGGCAAGCGCACGGTGACCGTGCCGCCGCACGACCTGGTGAACGCCGGCTGACCGGACGCCGCGGAGGTCACCGACGCGGCGTGTCCACGAGGCGGTCCAGCGACGGAGCCAGCACCGGGGCGAGTGCCTCGGCGTACGCCTCCGACAGGTGACTGCCGTCGCGGTAGACGGCGGTGTCGGCGACGACCACGGGACAGATGCCGGTGCGGGGGACGCAGAGCCAGGGGGTGGGATCGATGACCGTCGCGGCCGTCTCGGCCGCGGCGGTGCGTACGGCGAGTCCACGGGAGGCGTCGCGGATCGCGCCCGGCAGGTGGTTGGCGCAGGCGCGCAGTTGCAGCGAGTTCCTGGCGGTGCAGTCGATCGGGTCACCCGACGGCCAGGGCGTGTCGAGCAGCGCGGCGACGCGGGCGCCGGAGGTGCCGAGCTCCCGGAAGGTCCTCTCGAAACCGGAGGCCCACTGGTGCAGGGAGTCGGCGGCCGGGCGGGCGGCGTCGCCGGCGTCCGAGGAGGAGACCACGACCAGAGCCGGGCGCAGGGTCTTGATCCGCGCCACGGCGTTGGAGCGCCAGGTGTCGCAGGCGGTGTACGGCTCGTGTTCGCTGACGATGGTCACGTCGGCCACCTTGCAGGAGGCCTTCGTCAGCGAGACCAGCCTCCATCCGCGTGCGGTGGCGAGCCGTTGCAGGGCGGGGAACCACTGGGCCGCGTGGGAGTCCCCGAAGAGGACGACCGTACGGGACGATGTCCGGTCGCCGTAGACGCAGGGGCGGGTGACGCGGACGGCGGAACGGTCGACGTGGCAGCCGTCCCGGTAGACCGCGGAGCGGGACGACTTCACCTCGGTCAGCGGCGGGGCGAGGTTGCTGGGCAGGGCGGTGGGGGACGACGCCAGGAGTTCGCCGAGGCGTGTCCGCGGGGCCGGCGCGTCGGCGAGGGTCCGTGCCAGCGCGGGGGCGGGGCCGCCGACCTCTATCGTCGGCGGGACCGCCGTCGCCGTCAGGGACAGCGCCGAGACTCCCGCGGACAGGGCGGCCCCGAGGGCCAGGGCACGGCGGGGGCGCCCGCGGAAGGCCCGGTGGTGGCGGACGGGGTTCTCGACGAGGCGGAGGGTCAGCCACGCCAGGCCCAGCGCCGCCGCGGACAGCCCGAGGGCGAGCGGCACTTCGGCGGTGCCGTCGGCGCGGCCCAGTGCCGCCGGGACTATGACCAGCAGCGGCCAGTGCCACAGGTACCAGCCGTACGAGAGCCCGCCGATCCACACGAGCGGTCGCCGTTCGAGCAGCCACCCGGCACCGTACCGGGTGGCCGTGCCGCCGCCCGCCAGGACGAGCACCGTGCCGACGACCGGCACGAGCGCGTGGTGGCCGGGGAAGGGCGTCGCGTCGTCGTACCGGACCGCGGCCAGGGCGACGCAGGCCAGGCCCAGCCAGGACAGCGGGGCGGCGACGGCGGCCGGCAGCCGGGCCGGCCGGGCGGCGGCCAGTGCCAGGAGCGCGCCGGCGCCCAGTTCCCACGCGCGGGTGACCGAGCCGAAGTACGCCCAGGGAGCCGAGGAGTTCGTGACGAGCACGCCCGCCGCGAAGGAACCCAGGCACAGGACCGCCAGCGGCGCCACGACCAGCCGGCGCCGGCCGCGGGCGACCCGCCAGGTGAGCAGCAGGAGCAGCGGCCACACCAGATAGAACTGCTCTTCCACGGCGAGCGACCAGAAGTGCTGGAACGGCGACGGCGGACTGTCCTGCGCGAGGTAGTCCGTACCGGTCGCCGCCAGGCGGAAGTTGACCGTGTAGAGCGCGCCGGCGAGGGCGTCACCGGCGTACTCGGCGAGCCGGGCCTTCGACAGGAACAGCCACGCCCCGCCCAGTGTGACGGCGATGACCAGGGACGACACCGGGAGCAGCCGCAGGGCCCGACGCGCGTAGAAGGAACGGAGCGACACCCGCCCGGTGGCGGCCAGTTCGCGCAGGAGCAGCGAGGTGATGAGGAAGCCGGAGATCACGAAGAAGACGTCGACACCGACGTAACCGCCGCCGACGTGGGACACCCCGCTGTGGGAGACCACCACCAGCCCGACGGCCACCGCGCGCAGCCCCTGGATGTCGAGCCGCAGGGCGTGGCCCTCGGGTGGTGCCGACCTGCCGGCGGCGGGGGCGGCAGGTGTCTCGGCGGACATGACGCTCGGCATCAGGGGTGACTCCTCGGGGCGGCTGAGATGCTTCGGCATGGAAGATCTGTCCGGCCCCCGGGCGGGGTTCCGCCGTTGTGCCCCGACTTGGCGTCAGCCGGGAGGATTCAATCGGGGGACACCCCCGGTTCACCCCTGCTCAGCCGGTCGGCCCACCCGGCGCAGAGCCAGTACCGCGTTGTGGCCTCCGAAGCCGAAGGAGTTGCTCAGGACCAGGTCGCCCGCGGCCGGGAGGGTCCGCGGTCCGCCGCGGACGAGGTCCAGGTCGACGGCGTCGTCGACTTCGGTGCAACCGACCGTGGGAGGCACCACCGCGTGGTGCAGGGTGAGTACGGCGGCGACGGCCTCGACCCCGCCCGCGGCGCCCTGGAGATGCCCCAGGTGACCCTTGAGAGCGGTGACCGGCACATCGCGTCGCCCCAGCACGCCACGGACCGCCCGTGCCTCGGCGAGGTCGCCGTCGACGGTTGCGGTGGCGTGCGCGTTGACGTGGACGACGTCCTCGATCCGGCCGCCGGCGTCCCGCACCGCCCGCCGCAGCGCCAGCGCGATGCCGTCGCCGGACGGATCCGGGGCCGCGACGTGGTGGGCGTCGGCGGACAGGCCCCAGCCGGCGGCCTCGCAGTAGATGTGCGCCCCGCGGGCGCGGGCGTGCTCCTCGGACTCCAGGACGAGTATCCCCGCGCCCTCGGAGTTGACGAAGCCGTCACGGTCCTTGGCGAACGGGCGGGACGGCGACCCCGCGGACGGGTCGCCCTCGGCCAGGGCGCGCATGGCGGCGAAGGACGCCATGATCGCCGGCGTGACGACCGCCTCGGCGCCGCCCGCGAGGGCCACGTCGACCCGGCCGTACCGGATGCGGTCGACGGCCTGCCCGATCGCCTCGGTGCCGGAGGCGCACGCGCTGGTGACGGTGCGGGCCTCGCCGGTGATGTGCAGGTCGAGCGAGACCTGCGAGGCGGCCTGCGAGGGGACGGTCATGGGAGTGGTGAGCGGGGAGACACCGCGCGGCCCCTTCTCCCGCAGCTTCCGGTCCCCGCCGACGAGCACCGACGCGTCCCCGAGGATGGCGCCCAGGCTCACGCCGACCCGCTCCGGGTCGAGGCCGCTCTCGCGGGTACCGCCGTCCGCGTACCCGGCGTCGGCCCAGGCCTCACGGGCGGCCAGCACGGCGAACTGGGCGGCGCGGTTCATCCGCCGTGCGGCCTGCCGGGGCAGCAGCCCGGCCGGGTCCACCGGCACGGTCCCGGCGATCCGCACCGGCAGTCCGTCGAACTCCTCGTCCGCCAACTCCGTTATGCCGTGGCGCCCTTCGAGCAGACCTCGCCACAACTCGCCGGTACCGACGCCCAGCGGGGTGACGGCGCCGAGCCCGGTGACGACGACGCGCCGCACTCCGGCCGCCTCGGCCTCCCGTACGGGGCGCGGGTCGTGCCGTACGACGTTGCCCTCCCGGTCGGCCTCGGCGGCCCACCGGCGCACGTCGGCGTCGGTCACGCCGTCGGCGTCCTGTTCGGTGTCCCGGTGCCAGGCACCCCAGCGGCGTACGTACGTCACGTGCGCGGCCTGCGGGTCGACGGCGCGAAGGCGGGTGATCCGGTCCCCGTCGCGGAACTCGACGTCGTCCAGGGCCGGCGAGCTCACCAGCGGTACCGCGGCCACGTCGAGCCGCCGCCCGGCGACGGTCACCCGCTGCTCGCGCCGCAGCTCCTCCTCGTGGTCCACCCCGCCCAGCGGCGGCCGCAGCACGACCAGGATCACCTCCGGGGACGCGGGCTGCGTGTGCGTGACCACGTGCCACCGGTGCTGAGCCGCGTCCTCGTGGGACAGGGCGAGCAGATCTCCGGGGACGACCTCGGCGGCGGTGACCGTGTACGGGCGTATCGGTACTTCAGGCGTTTCGGGGGAGTGGGTCATGTCAGTGCATGCTCTCTTTGGTCCGAACTGTCGTACTGGTAGCGCTTATGAGTGTTCTGCACGAAGTGCGAACCGGCTATTGTTGAACCCAGGACATGTCCGTTTTGTACCCGTCTACCTGGCGGGTGACACGTGACACACCGACAAAAGGCCGTCGGCGATGGGGAGTTGGCAGAGCGAGATGGCTGTGTGTGAAACGTCACGCACCGCAGAGCTGACGATCACTGGGGTGGAGGGCGGGCGGGCCCTTCAGGAAGACGCTCCGTAGCGGGCGGCCATCGCGGCGGCCCGCTCACGCAGAGCGGTCCGCAACGATGCCGGGGCCAGGGCCTCCGCGTCCGTGCCGAGCTGCCACAGTGCCCACTCGGCGTGCCGCAGATCCTGGAACGTGACCTCCAGCCGCAGCCGGCCGTCCGCGTCGGACTCCGCGGCGCGCACGGCCACCGCGGTACTCAGCAATTCCTCGCGCCGCTGCGGGTCCACCCGTATCGACACGGCGATGTGGTCGCTGGACAGGAACCGCGCGCAGCGTTCCCGCCAGACCTGGTCCAGGTCGACCCGGTCGGGCCGTTGCGCCGGTTCGGGGAGTTCCTGGGCGGCAAGTACGCGCGTCAGCCGGTAGGTGCGGTCCGCGCCGGCCCTCGTGGCCAGCAAGTAGCCCCGGTCGCGAACGGTGACCAGGCCGATCGGGTCCACCGTGCGCCACCGCGGTTCCTGGCCCGTGGCCGCGTAGTGGAGGCACAGCTTGTGGCCGGCGAACACCGCGCGCCGGATCTCGGTCATCGCCGCGTCGGACATCGGCTCGGGGGCCGAACGGCGTGAGAGCAGGTCGGTCTCCGGCTCGACGAGAATTCGACGGGCCGCGTCGCTCGCGGTGTCCCGGTGGGGTTCGGGCAGCGCGTCAACCATTTTGCGCATGGCCGAAGCGAGCGCCGAGCCGAGGCCGAAGACCTGCTCGCCGCGCCCCGATCCGGCAGTCAGCAGGGCAAGGGCCTCGTCGCGGTTGAGTCCGGTGAGCTCGGTCCGGAAACCGGGCAGCAGTGCGAACCCGCCGTGCCGGCCGCGTTCGGCGTAGACCGGGACACCGGCCGCGGACAGCGCCTCGATGTCGCGCAGGACGGTACGGGTGGACACCTCCAGCTCACGGGCCAGCGTGTCCGCGGTCAGCCGACCGCGCTGACGGAGCAGCAGCACGAGTGACACCAGCCGATCGGCGCGCATCCGAGAACCCTATCGATTACATGACCAAGGGTGTCGTGATTCCCCGCAACGCTTGTGCACCGAGGTCGACGACGGCGACTACCGCCCCGACGACCGTACGTACCCAAAACCGAACGGAGCAGATGTGGCAGTGGAACGAACGGCAGTCAACCCCGTGAAGTGGTCGGTGGACATGGGATTCAACCAGGGCGAGATCGTGTCCGGGCACACCCGGACCCTGTACTGCTCCGGACAGACCGCGATGAACGGCGACGGCAGGCCCCAGCACGACGGCGACATGGCCGCACAGCTGGCGCTGAGCCTCGACAATCTGGAGGCCGTGCTCGACGAGGCGGGCATGTCCCTCGCCAACCTCGTCCGGCTCAACGTGTACACCACCGACGTCGATCTGCTGTTCCCGCACTACGGAGTGCTGGCGTCGCGGCTGGGCGCCGCCGGGGTGGCACCGACCACCACGATGCTCGGGGTGACACGCCTGGCGATCCCCGGCCAGCTGGTCGAGCTCGAGGGGACCGCCGTCGCTTGACGCGACCGCGCCGCCTCCGCCCGCCCGGGCCGGTGAACGGGCAGGGGAGGGCGGAGGCCGGATCGGTTCGTCGAGAGTGTGGAGCCCGTCTCAGGTCCCGGTCGAAGCGGAGGCATCGTCTCCCGCGGGAGGGAGACGGTCCGCCGCGACGGTCGGGAGCGCGAGCGGGCCGGTCCGGCTCGGGACGCCTCCGCCTTCGACAGTGTCCCGACCGCAGCGGTCTCATGGGTCGACGAGGGTCTCCCGGCCGGCGGCGTCGCCGACTTGGGCCGGCGGTGCCTCCCGGGGAGCGGGAAGCGTTCGTCCCAGACGGGCGAGTGGGGACAGGGCCATCAGCGCCGGCGACAGCAGCATGCCCGCGGCTGCGACCAGGAGACCGGTGCGTGTTCCCCAGACCTGCGCGAGACAGCCGCCGAGCAGCGAGCCCAGCGGGGCGAGCCCCATGCCGACGAAGTTGATCGTCGCGGCCACGCGGCCCTGCATCCCGTCCGGGGTGAGGGTCTGCCGGACGGCCATGACCGTGACGTTCACCAGCTGGCTGAAGACCCCGAAGACGAGATTGACCGCGACGAGCGCGAGAACCGTCACCGCGGAGCTGCCGTGCAGCGCGGGCACGCACAGGAACACACCGTCACCGAGTGCTGCCGCGGACACGAGCACGGTGCCGTACCCGAAGCGGTTCGGCAGGCGGGCGGCCAGCAGCGAGCCCAGGAGCGCGCCGGGGCCCGTCGCCGCGAGTGCCAGCCCGACGGCGGTGCCCGACAGGTGCAGTTCCCGTGGCAGGTGCAGGAGATAGACGGTCATCACCGCCGCGAAGGAGAACTGGAAGGCGGCCGAGGCGAGGCAGACGGTCCGCAGCGAGGTGTCGCCGGCGACGAAGCGCAGGCCCTCGTGGATCCGGCGCCAGACCCGGAGAGGGTGTTCCGAGCGTTCCGGGACGGATTCGCGGCGACGGATCCGTCGGACGGACAGGAACGACAGCGCGAAGAACACCGCACTGGTCGCGACCGCGATCGGCGCCGACAGCCAGGACACCAGCGCACCGCCGAGGGCGGGACCGCCGATCTGCGCGGCGGACCGGCTGCCCTCGAGCGCGCTGTTGCCCCGCACCAACTGGTCACGCCTCAGCAGCCGTACCGAAGACGCCTGGTACGCCACGTCGAAGAAGACGGACAGGGCCCCGACGGCGAAGGCCAGCACGAACAGCGTCCACAGGCCAAGGCCGCCGAGGAGGCCGGCCACGGCGGCGGCGCCCAGAACCAGGGCGCGACCGGCGTCCGTCAGCACCATCAGCGTGCGGGTCCGCCACCTGTCCACGCACGCCCCGGCGAAGAGCGACAGCAGCAGGATCGGCGCCTGGCCCGCCGCGCGCAGGGCGCCCAACTGGCCGGCACCGGCGTCGAGTGCGAGGACGGCGAACAGCGGCAGAACCACCAGCGCCGCATGCTCACCGAGTTGGGAGGCCGTCTGGCCCACCCAGAGCCTGCGGAAGTCGCCGTCCCGCCACAGGCTTGACGGAACGGGCACATCGGAACCGGGTGCGACGGAGGAAGAAGACGGCACGGGGACCCCTCGGACGGCCGAAGACGAGACCCGCCGACCGGCGCACGAGCGGTGCGCGCAGTGCACCGACCGTCTCCGGCAGCGGGAAAGAAAAAGGGCTCGCTGTGCCGCGCGTCAAGGGCAGCACGCGATGACCGGCCGCTCAGGGCCTCGGCGTCAACGCGTGCTGGGACGACCGACCATGTCTTCGCTCCTCGGGAGTCACTCGCTGCGCGAACACTAGCCCCTTCGGGCGAGCCGCGAAACGTCCTTTCTCGCCGGTCCCGGGCGGCATCCGGCGAGGCAGGCGCCGCTGGCAGGCCGGCAGCGGGTGCGCGGCTTCCTACGGGCGTCGTACCCGGGAGCCGATGGGGAGGTGCTGCCGCCGTACAGGGTGGGGGGCGGCCGTACCGGGGACTCGGCGCCGGGACCGTGCGAGCGTCGGGACCGTCCTACTCGCCCGGGGCCACCAGCCCCGACTCGTACGCGAAGACCACCGCCTGGGCTCGGTCGCGCAGGTCGAGCTTGGTGAGGACGCGGCTCACGTGCGTCTTCACCGTCTGCTCGGCCAGCACCAGCGTCGACGCGATCTCCGCGTTGGACCGGCCGCGGGCCACCAGGGTGAGGACCTCGGTCTCGCGTTCTGTCAGGGCCTTGAGCCGCAGCGCGGGCTTGCCCCGGGTGACGGGACGTTGCCGTGCGAAGTCCGCGATGAGCCGGCGCGTCACGGAGGGCGCGAGCAGCGCGTCGCCCGAGGCCACCACGCGTACCGCCGAGATGAGGTCGGCCGGCGGCGCGTCCTTCAGCAGAAAGCCGCTCGCTCCGGCCCGCAGCGCCTCGTAGACGTAGTCGTCCACGTCGAACGTGGTGAGCATCAGGACGCGCGGCCGGTGAGTCACTCCCGGCGGGGGCGAGAGGAGCCGGCGCGCGGCCTCGAGGCCGTCCATCTCGGGCATGCGAACGTCCATCAGCACCACGTCGGGACGGGTGCGGCGGCTCAGCTCGACGCCCTGCGCACCGTCGGGGGCCTCGCCCACGACGTCGATGTCGCTCTGGGCGGCCAGCAGCGCGGCGAAGCCGGCCCGCACCATGGCCTGGTCGTCGACGATGATGACGCGTGTGGTCACGTGAGGTCCTTCTCGGTCAGGGGAAGCAGGGCGGCCACCCGGAAACCGCCGTCCGGCAGCGGTCCCGTGTCGAGGGTGCCGCCGACGAGCCGTACCCGCTCGCGCATGCCGACGAGGCCGTGCCCCGTGTCGCCCTCCTCGAAGGGCGCGGCGGACGGCTCGGGCGGCGGCCCGTTGACGACGAGGACGATGAGCCGGGCACCGTCCTCGGAAGCGGACTCCGACACCGACACCCGCGTCGGGGCACCCGGCGCGTGCCGCACGACGTTCGCCAGCGCCTCCTGGACGATGCGGTACGCGGACAGGCCCACCGCCTCGGGCACGTCGGCGTCGCAGGGGGTGAACTCCACCGGTACGCCCGCCCGCACCGTAGCCTCCACCAGCTGCCCGATCCGCGTCAGACCCGGCTGGGGCACTAGCTCGCCCTGCGCCTCCTCGTTCCGCAGTACGCCGAGGAGCCGGCGCATCTCGCCCAGGGACTCCCGCGCGGTCGCCGCGATGGAGGTGAACTCCTCCTGCACGTCCGGCGGCAGCCCGTCGAGACGGTACGCGGCCGTGTCCGCCTGCACCGTGATGACGGACATGTGGTGCGCCACCACGTCGTGCAACTCGCGAGCGATACGGGCGCGTTCCTCCAGCAGGGTCCGCCGGCCACGCTCGGCCTCGCTGATCGTCTCCTGCTCGGCCAGCCTGCGCTGCGCCTCGTACCGCTCGCGGAGCGCGGCGACGAGCAGGAGCGTGACGCCGCTGAGGATGGTCAGCAGCAGGCTCATGGCGTCGGTGCCGTGGGGCGCGACGAACCCCAGGCCGGCGTTCGCGCCCGCCGTCGCCAGCCACACCAGCAGCAGCGTCCGGCGCCGCTCGCGCAGGGCGAGGGCGACGCACAGGCCGATGTACCCGACGATCTCCATGGGCGGGAACGGCCACAGCAGCCGCTCCTCGAAGTCGACGGTGAGCAGGGCGAGCGCGCCGGCCGCGTCCGCGGCGAAGATCACGCACCAGGCCCGCAGCGGGCGGACGACGGCGAGCAGCAGCGGTGCCGACTGCGCGACGGCCAGTGCGCTCGCCACGCCGCCGTTGAGGCCGTAGTCGGCGGTGAGCACCTGGATCGTGGTGGGCAGCAGGGCGACGCACAGCACGAACGCCACGCCCCACGGCAGCAGCCGCACCCACCGGCTGGACGCGCCCGCGAGCAGTGCGCGCGGACGGTCCTCCTCCACTGAGGTCATGGGCACCACCTTATGTGCGACGTGTGCGCGGCGGTTCCCCCACTTCGCGCAGGCGTCGCGGGACCTGACGGCAGAAGGCGACCGCCAGGGTCCAGTCGCCCGCGGGAGCGTCGGCCTCGTACCGCAGGTGTACGGGGGTGCAATCCGTCCGCCTCCCTCGGTCTCGTCCGGGTTGACAGCGAGGACGGTAGGGAGACGGTGCGGTGCGGGGCGTCACACCAGGGAGCCAAACCGGTGTGATACCCGGGTAGGGGGTGGGCCAGTCGCCCACCGGGGCCGTCAGGGGGCCCGAGAGAGGAGGCCGGCAGCCCGAGCCGACCGGATCTGCCGCCGCCGGCGGCGTGGCCGACGGTACCTGTTGCCAGTCCTCGCCCGCGGCGAGCACGGGGAGTCCCGCGATCGCGGCGGCCGTCGACCCCGCGGCGGCGGGCGAGGCGGCGGCCTCGCGAGGAGCGAGCAGGAGACCGGCCGCGGCCGCTCCCATGGCCCCGGCCAGCGCCCTGCGCCCCGGATTCCTGGCACCGTCGTGCGTGTGGCTGTACATGCTCACCTCAGCCGTTCTCCCGTGTGCGTCCGGCCCCCGTCCGGGGGCCGGGCGCGGTGTCAGGAGACGGGAGTTCCGAAGATCCCCAGCTCGTGGATCGAGTAGCCCCAGGTCGTCTTCCGTTCGACGCCCTGCACACGCACGTGGCTCACGGCCTCGTCACCGGGGAGCCGGACGACGTCGTTCCCGCAGCCGTCCGGGCGCTGCGTGGACACCGTCTCCCAGTTCACCCCGTCCGTGGAGGTCTGGACGGTGTACTCCGTCGCACACGCGCTCTCCCAGGCGACGGTCACCGCCGCGACCTTCGCCGGGGCGGCGAGTTCGATCTGCACCCACTCGTCGTCCGAGTAGCCCGAGGCCCAGCGGGTGCCCACCCGGCCGTCGTTGACGTGACGCGGGGCCAGCCGGTCGAGGTCCTGCTCCACGCTGGAGGCCGAGGCCGTCCCCTTCAGGGCCAGGTTCTCCGCGCCTCCCGCGGAGTCCCACAGCTGGAGCCGCAGGCCGGCCTCGAAGAGGAACGTGTCGAGCACGCCGTCGCCGACCTTGGGCTGGACCGCGCCCCAGGAGTTGCGCGGGGGATCGATCCGTACGGCGCGGGCCTGCCGTTGCAGTTCGTCGGACTCGGCCAGCAGCCGGTCGGAGGTCTCCTTGTCGCCGGCCTGCCGGGCCGCGAGGGCGTCGAGCATCCTCACCGTCGCCGTGCCCCACAGCTCGGTGGCGTCCAGCCAGGCGGCTGCGTCGACGGTGAACCCCTTCTCCACCCGGCCGCCGCGGATGGTGGCCGGCGCACGTTCCACGGTCCGCGCGTAGGCGCGCAGGGACCTGACCGCTCCGGCACGGTCCCCTTCGTCCCACGACGCCCAGAACTCCGCCACACGGCGGGCGAGTTCCGGTGCCTGGGGCTGCCAGGGCGTGTCCCCGAAGGTCGGCGCCATGTGTTCGAGGTCGCCGAAGACGAGCAGGGCCTCGGTGGCCTTCCGGTCGCCGCCCGCGAGGTAGGCCATGGCGCTCCGCCAGTTCTTCACCGGGTCGTAGGCGCGGTCGTTCCAGGTGAAGTCCGCGGTGCCGAAGACGGCCACCTTGCTGGCATAGGGCTGGTTCATCGGGTTGGCCACGATGCCGGACAGGTGCTCGGACAGGCCGGCCTCCCGCTTGGCGTACGGCGCGAGGAGCAGCCGCCCGGCGGTGTTGCCGAAGTCGTTGACCGGGTAGTTGTCCCAGACGAAGACGTCGCGGCCGAAGACCTTCGAAGCCTGCTCCGCCTCGTCGTCGGTGATCTGTGTGGGCACGACGCCCACGCCGGTCCACTGGACCTCGACCGCCGGGTCCAGGGTGCCGCGCAGGGCCTGCTTGTAGGCCGAGTCCGTGTTGTTGTAGTACTCGGTGGGAACCATCTGCAGCGGCCACGTGCCCTCGTGCGTGGCGACGAAGGTGCGCTGGACGTCGTTGAGCAGGTCGACCTGCGCCTTGCCGGCGGCTCCCGCGCCCGGTTCGCCGTACGCCGCCCGGTCGGCCTCGCAGTTCCAGCGGGTGTAGTTGATGTCGTCGAGCGGGATGGAGAAGGCGCGGGTCCCCAGGTCGTACAGCGCCTGGAGCTTGTCCTTGAGCGCCTTGCGGTCGGCGGGGTCGGAGTAGCAGATCGACTCCCCCGGGGAGACGGCGAAGGTGAAACGCACGTGGTTCGCCGTGGCCCGGTCCACCAGCTCACCCAACTCGGCCAGCTTGTCCGCCGGGTAGGGCTCGCGCCACTTGCCCCGGTGGTAGGGGTCGTCCTTGGGCGCATAGATGTACGTGTTCGCCTTGACGTCCCCGTAGAAGTCCATCTGGTCGAGGCGTTCGGCGTGGGTCCACGGCTGCCCGTAGAAACCCTCGATGGTGCCCCGCAGCGGCATCGACGGGAAGTCGCTCACCCGCACACCCGTCACTTTCCAGGTCGTGCCGCTCGCGCGGACGAAGAGCTGGCGCAGGGTCTGTACGGCGTAGAACTGCCCGGCGGCGTCCTTGCCGCCGAGCGTGATCCGCGAGCCCTTTCCGGCTCCGGTGGCCAGCAGGGCGTAGCCCTCCGCACGGTCCGGCACCGACGTGCTCCCGAGCGCCTCCGCGATGTCGGGGCGTGTGCCCGGGCCCAGGCGCACGGTGAGCAGGCCGGCGGCGGCCCTGGGTTCCTTTCCGGGGGCGACGACGTCGACCCGTGCGGCGCCGTGCGCCTTCAGTTCCCTCACGAGCCGGTCCCGGGCGGCCGCGTCGGTGGTCTCGTCGGCCACGAGGATCACTCGGCCGGTCACGACGGCGTCCTCACCTGCGGAGGTGAGGGACTGCGGGGTCGGCGAGACGGTCGGCACGGCGGATGCCGCGCTGGGGTGGGGGTCCGCGGCAGCGGCCGGCAGCGTCTCGAGTGCCATGGTACTTGCGAGTGCGAAGCAGAGACCGACCGTGGTCATGGTGCTCGCGCGTCTTTGCATGGACTCTCCAAGCTTGGTCTGGACCAACAAGTTCCCTTGTCCTAAAGGATGATGGGGGATCGGTGGCGCAAGAGGTAAGACGTGTGGGGTCTAGACCTCTTTGTTCATTCCGTTTACTCTGGCCAACGCCGATCGCCGAGCACATGCGCGCCGTTCGAGGCGCGCACAGGCCGCTCCGGACGCAGCGAAGGGAGCGGCCCGCTCCCGCGCGTCACGTCGTGGCGGCCCTCCGGAAGCGGTGATCACCACCCGGCCTTCGGGGCTGGAGCGAGTACGCGCACGGCAGCGTCATGGATCACCGAGCGACCCCGGCCACCCCGGGCCCGACGGCACCGGGGAGATCCGGCCGGACCATGAGTCCCGCCACCGGCCACCACGGATCGGCCCCGCCCGACGGGGTCGGCCGCCGCTGCCGCTCGAGCCACCACTTCGGCACGACCGCCCGCGGCCGGTGGCCGTAGGCTGATCGGCGAAGATGGCTGGGTCAACCAACTGCCGGTGAGGGGTGTCCGTTCCAGATGGCTCCGTCCGCCTCGGGTCCGAGGCCGCCCACGATCACGGACGTCGCACGTGCCGCCGGGGTGTCGCGTACGACCGTGTCGCACGCCCTCAACGGGCTCGGCAAGGTCGACCCCCGCACGCGCGAGCGCATCCGGCAGGTGGCGACGGAGCTGGGTTACCGGCCGAATCTGCGGGCGCAGCGGCTCAGGCGCGGGCAGGCGAAGGCCATCGCGCTCGCCTCCTCGATGCCGTTCGCGGTGGCGGGCGGACCGTCCCGGCTGGGCTTCTACATGGAGGTCGCCGCCGCGGCGGCGGAGAGCGCCCTGCTCCACGACTACGCGCTCGTGCTCGTGCCGCCCGTGCAGTCGGGTTCGGCGCTGTACTCCGTCGACATCGACGGGGCCATCGTGGTCGAGCCGGACGTCGAGGACGCGGCGGCCGCCCAACTGCGCGAGCGCGGACTGCCGTACGTGGCGCTCGGCCGGCCCGTGGCGCCCGAAGAGGACGCCCCGTACGTCGACCTGCGCGGCCACCTGGTCGCGGACATGCTCCTGGATCATCTGCGCGAGCAGGGCGCCGCCCGCCCGGCGCTGATCGTGGGCGCCGGCTCCCGGCACTCGTCCGTGGAAGCGGTCGCCGCCTACGAGGCACGCGCCGAGGAGCACGGCTGGACGCCGGTCGTGGCGA
This sequence comes from Streptomyces mutabilis, assembly GCF_046628145.1. Classification (NCBI taxonomy): domain Bacteria; kingdom Bacillati; phylum Actinomycetota; class Actinomycetes; order Kitasatosporales; family Streptomycetaceae; genus Streptomyces; species Streptomyces mutabilis. The sequence continues at coordinate 7,531,191 of NZ_CP176874.1, forward strand.
GGGTGCCGGAGTCGGGCGGCGAGCAGGCCGGGTACGAGTGCTGCGCCGCCCTGCTCGCCGAGCACCCCGGCATCGACGCCGTCTGCGCGCTCGTGGACGCCTTCGCGGTGGGGGCCGTCCGGGCGATCCGGGACAGCGGGCGGGCCGTACCGGACGACGTCATGGTCGTCACCCGTTACGACGGCCTGCGCGCCCGCACCTGCGAGCCACCGCTCACGGCGGTCGATCTGCACCTGGACCGGGCGGCGGCCGACGCCGTGGAACTGTTGCTGGGACGGCTGCGCGGGGACACCGCCGCGCCGTCGGTGGCCGTGTCCCCGGAACCGAGGGTGATCCCGCGGGCATCGTCGGGGCGTACCGCCCGGACCTGAACCCGGACGGTACCGGCCCGTCACACCCCCAGCATCAGGACGAGCCCCGAGACCAGCGCGAAGACCAGCACGAAAAGGCGCGTCCTGCGGGCGTCCAGCCGGTGGTGCACCAGACGGCTGAGCCACGCGCCCACGGCGATCGCGGGCAGCAGCACGACGGCCCGGCCGAGCTCCGTGACCTGTGCCTCCCCCGTGCCGAACAGCAGCGCCAGGGAGGCCACTTCTCCGACGAGGAAGCAGGCGGCAACGGTGGAGCGCAGTTCGGCGGGCGGCCGGTGCTGGTAGACCAGCGCCAGCGGGGGCCCGCCGACGCCGGTCGCGGTCTCCGTCAGCCCGGTCACCGCACCCGCGCCGACATAGGCGGCCCGGCCCGGCGTGAACGCGGGCGCGGCCAGGCTCACCACTGCCGCGAGCACGGTGGCCACGCCGACGAACACACCGAGGCTGCGCTCCGGGATCAGCCAGAGCACCGCCAGCCCGGCCGGGGTGGCGGCGAGCCGCGCCGCGGTGATCCAGCCCGCGCCGCGCAGGTCGAGCGACGCCCGCTCCCGCCAGGCGACGTACAGATTGAGCGGGATCATCGACGCCAGGACGAAGACCGGGACCAGGTGGGGATCGATGATGCCGGCCACGGGGGCGACGATCAGTGCGAAGCCGAGCCCGCTGCTGCCCTGGACGAACGCGGCCACGGCCACCGTGACCGCGAGGATCATCAGTGTCGCGAGCGTCACCGTGCCGTGCTCCGTTCCCGTTCCCCGTGCAGCGCCCGTGCCGTCGTGGAGGTGGGGTGCACCCTGGTGACATCCGCCCGTTCCACGGCGGAGCGGGCGAGTTCGGCCGCGCGCCGCACCAACGCGGGGCCGTCCCAGTCGACCGGCCCACCGTGCCACAGGCGCAGCCGCCCGGCGACGAAGACGGCCGTGATCTGGTCCCGGTTGCCGCGGCGCACGAGCTCCCAGGGCAGGTCCCAGGAGAGGGCGAGTTCCGGGGTGTCGATGTCGACGAGGAGGAAGTCGGCCGCCATGCCCGTCGCGATGGTGCCGGTGCGGGCGCCGAGCCCGACGGCGTCGGCGCCGCCACTGGTCGCGTGCTCCAGCCAGGTCCATCCGGCCCCGCACGAGGAGTCTCCGTTGACCAGGCCGTAGGCCAGCCGCTGGGCGAACTCGGCGGCCTCCGCGAGCCGGAATCCGTCGCCGCGGGTGCCGTCCGTACCTAGTCCGAAGCGGATGCCCCGCTCGGCCATGGCGGTGGCGGGCGCGACCGCGTTGCCCTTCCAGGCGCTGGCCACGGGGTTGTAGCTGACGGCGGTGCCGGTGTCGGCGAGCAGGGTCAGCTCGCGCGGGGTGAGGAGCGTGGCGTGCGCGGCGAGCAACTGGGGGCCGAGGGCGCCGATCCGGTGCAGATGCTCCAGGGGCCGAGCCCCGTGCCGTACGAGGGAGCGTTCCACGCCGGCCAGATGCTCGTTGACGTGGATCTGCACGACGGCCCCGGCCTCCGCGGCCAGGCGGGCGGTCGCGCGCAGGGTCTCCTCGGTGGCCGCCTCGGGGATGGAGACGGCCAGGGAGGCGTGGACGAGCGGGTCGCCGTCGTAACGCGCGAGATGTTTCTCGGCCCTTTCCAGCACGGTCGGCCGGCCGTCACCGCCGCCGGTCTCGTCGGCGTCGTTGCAGACCAGGCCGAGTACGCAGCGGATCCCGGCGTCGCGCGCGGCCGAGGCGACCACGTCGACGTCCACGCCGGCGCGGGTGCCGGCGTCGGCGACGGTGGTGAACCCGCCGCGCAGCGCCTCCAGCGCGGCCAGCTTGGCCGCGGTGTACGCCGATTCCTCGTCCAGCGCGCCCTCCAGCGGCACCCAGACCCGGCGGAAGATCTCCGACGGCTCGCCGAAGGCGAGGGCGGCGCCGAAACTCTGCGTCAGGTGGTGGTGGGCGTCGACGAAGCCGGGCATCAGCAGCCGGCCGGGCAACCGTACGGGCCGCAGCCCGGGTCGGGCGCGCCGTACCTCCTCCACGGGTCCGACGGCCTCGAAGCGGCCGTCGCGGACCACCACGGCCCAGCCGTCGACGGGCCCTTCGGGGAGCAGGACCTTGTCCGGCTCGAGGAGTAGCGGGCCGGGGGAGGCGAGGAGATCGCGTTCGGAACGGTTCATCGGTCGCTTTCTGTGCGTGCCGTGGTCAGACGGGCGGCGACACCCGGCCGGACGTGGTGGAAGAGGATGTTGAGGACGGCGGCGACGAACGCGCCGACGGCGACGCCGCTTTCCAGGAGGATGCGGACGTTCGGCGGGAAGTGGCCGTACACACCGGGAACGAGGATCGGCAGCAGCCCCAGCGCCAGGGCGACGGCGCAGATGAACGTGCTGGTGTGCTTGTCGAGGTCGGAGCGGCCCAGCATCTGGATGCCGAGCACGGTGATGACGGCGAAGACGACCATGGCGGTGCCGCCGACGACCGCGGACGGGATCACGCTGATCGCGCGGCTCACGGGCGCGAGGAATCCGATCACGATGAGGACGGCTCCGGCCGCGGCGGTGACGAACCGGCTGCGGACGCCGGTGACGCGGACGATGCCGATGTTCTCCCCGCTGGTGACCATGAGCGGCAGGCCGAAGCATCCGCCCAGGAGGGAGGTGAGGGCATCACCGCGGACGGTCTTCGGTACGTCGGTCCGCGCGTCGATGTCCTTGCCGACGGCCTCGGCGTTGATGACGGTCTGTCCGGTGGCCTCGGCCATCGAGGCCAGGCTGTACAGCATCAGGGGCAGCGCGGCGACGAGATTGAACACGGGCGAACCGAAGGGCATCGGCTCCGGCAGGCTGAGGAGTTCGCCATCGCCGGCACCGCCGGCGTCGATCGCGCCGAGCACACCGGCGAGGGCGGTGCCGGCGAGCAGGCCCATCATCACGGCGAGTTGGCGCATGATGCCGGTGAAGACCAGATAAAAGGCGACGGTGAACCCGATCGTCGCCAGGCCGAGTCCGAGATCGGCGGGGTCGGCGAAGCCAGGCGTGCCGGGTTGTCCGGTGACGAGCACCGCGCCGACCTTCACCAGGTTGACGCCCACGATGACGATCATGGTGCCGATGACGAGGGCGGGGAAGAACCTCAGCAACCGCGAGAAGACCGGCAGTACGACGAAGTAGAACGCCGCCGTGAGGATCACCGCGCCGGTGGCGGTACGCAACCCGTGCTGGTCGGCGATCGAGAGGAACAGGATGAGCGGCGCCCCGCCCGGCAGCATGACGAAAGGCAGTCGTGGCCCGAACTTCCAGGGCCCCAGAGACTGGATCAGCGATCCGACGCCGGACAGCACGAAGGCGGCGGAGAGCAGTTCCACGGTCAGTTCGGCACCGAGCCCGAGGGTGGCGCTCATCAGGAACATCGCCGAGATGGGGGTGGCGGCCATGACGAGGACGTGCTGGACGCCGAAAAGCATGATCCGCAGCAGCGGACGCGACTCGTCCACGGGGTGAGGCGCCGGCCGGTCGCCGGTGACGGCGGAGGAGGTACCGGCGGTGGCGGCACCGGTGGCGTCGGTATCGGCCTGCTCACCGGCCGGGTGGGCGGCCGCTGTTCGACCGGGTGCGGGCCGTTGGCCGGCTTCGAGCCGGCTCTTGCGGGGATGGGACACGTTCGGGCTCCGTTCGGGCATACGGGCACGCTCGGGTTTCAGCCGCGATCCGGCCCTGGACGGAGAGCCAAATCGATTTGGCCAAATCGATTTGGCCGTCAGTATGGGAGGCGGCCGGGTCGTCGTCAAGGGGTGCCGGAGCCGACGAGGTGCTACCCCTCCCGGGGCACGCCCGACGTGGTCAGTACGCCCCGGCGGGCCTGCCGCCTGGCACAGGGCACTTGCTCCATTGCTGTCGTACTTACTGGCCAGAACGGTCTGCCAGCCCCCTCGTAGGCGCTCTGGGCGTGTGAATTCGCTGGGCGGCAGAGGGGCCGGTGCGGGAAGCTGCATGCGTGATCGAGCGAGAGGCCGCCGTTCGGGCTGTCGAGGACCAGTTGGAGCGCGACTACCAGCAGTGGCGGGCCGCGGGTGCGGACGCACTGCGGATGGCGGTGGTCGACGTCGAGGAGCACGAGCTGGTGTGGATCGTCTCCTGGACCTCCGAGAGGTTCGTACGCACGCGGAACCCGGAGTTCATGCTGGGTGGCAACGGGCCTTACCTGGTCGACCGTGTCGACGGGGGACTGCACCGGGTCGGCGTCGTCTCCGCGGTGACCGGGGAGTGGGAGGCCGACTATCGGGCCCGGATACGTGGGCTGCCGGTGCGCACCGCAGTAGACGATCTGCACGACGCGTTGTGCGAAGTCACCGCTGCGCGCGGACGCGTGCACGCCGTGCGGACACTGCGCCGGAGGCTGCCGATGTTCTCGCCCGCGGAGGCCATCGAATACGTGAGCGCATTGCTGGACGGTGCCGCGCCCGCGCGTCTCGTGGCCGTCGCCACCGAAGCACTCGTGGAGCCTCTCAACCCGGTACTTGCCGTGGAGACGGTTCTGGGCGGGGCGGAGACCCGAGCGGGTCACAGACCCGAGGGGCGACGGGAAAGCCAGTCGGTATGCCGGTCGCGCGCCCCGGTCCCGTCTCGCTCGACGAACACGCTCCCGGCCACAGCTCAGGAGGGCGCCGCCTGGGGCTCGAAACGGCGCCCAGGCTCCCCTCGACCAGAGCCCGGTCGAGTACGTCCCGCGCCGTCCGGCGAGACGACCGCCGGTGAACCGGGTCAGCGCAGCGCCCGCGGGCCGAGGACCGCGAGAAGGCGCAGCCTGTCGTGGCTCTCGCTGCCCGGGACCGCGGTGTAGACCACTAGGCGGTGCGACTGCTCCGGGTCGAGGAGGGTCTGGCAGTTCAGCTCCAGGGCGCCGACCTCCGGGTGGACGAAGCGCTTCACGTGACTGGGGCGGACGCCGACCTCGTGCTGGTCCCACAGGCCGCGGAATTCGGCGCTCTGTGCGAGCAGCAGCTCGGCGTAGCGGGCGGCGCGGGAACCGGGGCCCCGCAGTGTGGCCACCTCGCGCAGGCCCGACGTGAACATCCGGGAGAGGAACGCGTGGTCCGCGGGCGCGTAGAGCTCGCGGGTGCCCGGGTCGGTGAACCACCGGTAGCCGATGCTGCGCGCCGGGCCGGTGTAGCGGGTCGTGTCGCCGGTGAGGGCGATGCCGAGCGGGGTCTGCCGAAGCGTCTCCCCGAGTTCGGTGACGACCTCCGCGGGCGTGTCGTCCAGCCGGTCGAGTACGCGCAGCAGGCCGGGGCTGATGTGCTCGCCGACGGTGCTCGCACTCCGGACGGGCGGCGCGTGCCCGGCGAGGCGGAACAGGTGGTCCCGCTCGTCGAGAGAGAGGTGCAGCCCCTGCGCGATCGAGGCGATCATCGGCTCGGACGGCTGCGGGCCGCGCTCGCGCTCCAGCCGGGAGTAGTAGTCGGTCGACATGTGGCACAGCTCGGCGACCTCCTCGCGGCGCAGCCCGCTGGTCCTGCGCCGCTGCCCGCGCGGGAGGCCGACGTCCTCGGGTTGCAGCAGCTCCCTGCGGCGCCGCAGGAACGCCGCGAGCCCGGCCCGGTCGATCTCCATACGTGGTCTCCCTCTCGTACCGATCCCTTCCCAGCGCGCGCACCTGTCTAGCGCGCGCACGTGCGCTGATCCACGGATCCCCGATCCCCCTCTCCGACGCTGCCGCCTCGCGGCGCTGGGCGCACGGCGGGCCCGATGCCGCGCGGTCCGCGCGGGTCGGCCGAGTCCCGGCCGCGCGTATCGGGGGATCGGTAGTCCCTGGATACGTCCGGACGTCGGGAGCACGGTGGGAGCAACGACATCGTCCGACACCGTCAGGGAGTGCCCCCATGCCACGCCAGGACTTCGACATCACCGTCCCCGACCTGACCGGGAAGCGCGCTGTCGTCACCGGTGCGAGCGACGGCATCGGGCTCGGCATCGCGCTGCGCCTGGCAGCCGCCGGCGCGGAGGTCGTCATGCCGGTCCGCAATCCGCGCAAGGGCGAAGAAGCGGCAGCCAGGATCCGTGAGCGGATCCCCGACGCGAACGTGTCGCTGCGCGCCCTCGACCTCTCCTCGCTCGCCTCCGTCGAGGAACTGGGCAAGACCCTGCTGGACGAAGACCGCCCCCTGCACATCCTCGTCAACAACGCCGGCGTCATGACCCCGCCCGACCGGCGGACGACGGCCGACGGCTTCGAACTGCAATTCGGCACCAATCACCTGGGCCACTTCGCCCTGGTCCACCACCTGCTGCCGCTGCTGCGCGCCGGTCGGGCCCGAGTGACGTCCCAGGTCAGCGTCGCGGCGAACCGCAACGCCATCAACTGGGACGACCTGAACTGGGAGCGTTCCTACAACGGCATGCGCGCCTACAGCCAGTCGAAGATCGCCTTCGGCCTCTTCGGCCTCGAACTCGACCGGCGCAGCAAGGCGGCAGGCTGGGGCATCACGAGCAATCTCTCCCACCCGGGAGTCGCACCGACGAGCCTCCTCGCGGCCCGCCCCGAGGTCGGCCGGGCCAAGGACACGCTGGGCGTACGCCTGATCCGCACCCTGTCCGCCCGCGGCGTCATCGTCGGAACGGTGCACACGGCACAGTTGCCCGCCCTCCACGCCGCCACTTCCCCCGAGGCCAAGGGCGGCGCGTTCTACGGTCCGAGCGGGCCCGGCCATCTGGGCGGCCCTCCGGCGGAGCAGAAGCCCTACAGCCGCCTGCGCGGCGTCGAGGACGCGCAGCGCATCTGGCGGATGTCCGAGGAACTCGTGGGTGTTCGCTCCTGACCGGTGGCCGGCGGGGGAGGAACGCCTGCCCAGGTCAGGACCGGACGGGCACGCGGCCACCCACCGGAACTGTGGCTTCCGTCATAGCGGACATGATCTTGGCCTGGTGATATCAGCAAGTGCTGGGTTTCCTCCTCCGTCTCCTGCCGTTCTGGGTCCGCGAGCCGCTGTTCATCGTGGTCGGGACCGTTCTCGGTGTACGGATCATGTATCTCGCCCTCCGCGATGACGACTGGGCCGCGGCCGGTCTCGCGGTGGTGTTCGTCGTGTTCACCGCGATACGCGTCCGCGCGGTGGTCCGCGCCCTTCGCGCACGCCGGAAACCGAGCCCGGCGGCCCACGCGGACGGAATCACGGCCGAGGCCGCCGTACCGCTCCAGGCCGAGGCCGCCGTACCGCCCCCGGCCGGGGCTCCGGTCCAGGCCCCGCCCCGGACCCAGGGGCAGGTCGCTCCCGGGACGCGCCCCGTCCCGGACGCCACGCGGAAGGAGCCCAACGTGTGGGGCCAGGCCGCCCTGGCCCTGGGCCTCTTCGCGGCGCTCGGGGTCGCGATGTGGGCGGCCCCGCAGGTGCTGCCCTCCGACGACGACACGCCGCGCGCCGTCTCGTGCCCGGGGGCGGAAGAGGAACTGCCGAAGGCGTACCGGGAGACGTCCGGGGCGGTGACCGGTGACGAGTTGTGCGAGGCGCTCAACCGGCCCGACCTGGCCCAGCTCCTGGGAACCCCGGGAGAGCTCGCGACCGCGACGTCCCGCAGCAGCAACACCGCACCCCTGACGGACGGCAAGGTCGCCCAGCCGGAGGCCGAGGTCACGTTCGACACGTACACGGTCCATGTCTCGGCCACCTACAACGACCTGTCGATCGCCCAGTACGTGAAGGTGCTGGAGATCGGTGGCGAGACGGACTACGAGCCGGCCCAGGTTCTCGGCCGGCCCGCGGTCTTCTCCTCGGACCACACCATGGAGATCACCATCGATCTCGGAAGCGGCGCATCCGGCGGACCGGTCGGACAAGGCCCCCTGGCCAGGACACTCTCGGTGGCCTTCGACCGGAAGGACCGGGGAGGCTACTACGACATCACCGTCTGGAGCACGACCGGAGGTTTCCCGGACGACAGCGTCCTTCTCGCCGTCGCCGAGAAGGTTCTCCCGACGATTCCCGGATCGGCTGCCTGAAACCGCCGAAGGGGCCCTGCCGTCCACGGACGGCAGGGCCCCTCGACGTTCCGTCCCGCTACTCGCAGGTGCGCGCGAACGAGCCGCGGGTCACGACGTCCGTCGAGGCGGCGGTCGTGTCCAGCCACACCGCCCGCTGCCCGGTGCCGAGCGACGGGGCCAGCTGGAAGCCGGACGAGCACGAGACCCGGGTGAACTCCGCGGTCCCGGCGACCACGTCGGCGACCGGCGCCGCCTGGACCTTGCCCAGGTAGCCGGACCAGCTGCCCGCGGCGCCCCAGGCGTCGTAGGTCGAGTAGGCGAAGTACTCGTCGTTGACCGAGAACTGGCCACCGTACGTGGAGCGCGGGTTGCCGAGCCGCTTCTTGGCGGACAGGTCGCCCGTGGGCGCGAACCAGAAGGAGTCGAAGCGCATCAGGAAGTTGCTGGTCTCCCGCCAGAAGACCCGGTCCGCCGTGAGCTGGATGTCCGACACCTCGCCGAAGAGGTAGGCCTGCATGCGGATCCGCTGGTGGGTGCCGGCGGCGATGTCGTACACGTTGACGTACTCGCCGGCGCCGTCGGTCCAGGCCACCTTGCCGTGCTTCATGGTCAGGCGGGCGGCGTCACCGGCCGCATCGGGCGTGAGGTTGACCGTCGAGCCGTCGCGGTCGCGGAGCATCACGTCGCTCCTGCCGTCCTTCTTGAGGATGTACGCGAGACGGCCGTCCTCGGTGGCGGGTTCCATCTCGTCACCGGGTCCGTCGACGAGCGCCTTGACCGCGCCCTGGCCCTTCGCGCCGGTCCGGTACACGCCGATGCCGTCGGCGGTGATGCGGGTGAAGACGATCCGGTCGTCGTCGAGGGACGGGTCGAGGAGGTAGGCGTCCTTCTCGGCGAGTTCGCGCTGCGGGTGCTTGCCGAACCGGCCCACGGTGATCCCGAACGCGGCACCGCCCGTGTTCCAGGCGACGGCGTCACCGTGGCCGATGGCGTACACGTCACCGTTGATCTGCGCCGCCTGTTCCTCGACGCCGCTGTAGACCTCGTAGGCGGGCAGCGCGTCCCGGCTCAGGACCTGGCCGTCCTGGGTGCCCGACCGCCGTTCCCAGCCCTCCGCGATTCCGTGGTCGTCGAAGGCCTTCGTGATGGCGGCGACGTCGGCCTCGGAGACCTTCATCGACTTGGCGGCCAGGAGGACCGCGTTGCGCATGTCGCTGAAGCCGGACAGGGGGGTCAGGTAGTTCTGCGCCGCGCGGTAGACGATGCGGTCGGCGAGCCGGGTGTCCAGTTCCTCGCGCATGTCCCACAAGGCACCCGAGACGATGGTGGAGTTGTAGTGGACGCCCCCGTTGTCGATGTCGAGGGTGGCGCGGACGTAGTCCTCGCCCGCCGTGCGTCCGTCGTTCATGTCACGCAGCGCGCATTCCGCGAGCGGCTTCGCGCCGTTGCACAGGTACTCGCCGACGAGGCCGGACGTCGGGTCGCTCATGGCGATGCCCTTGTCCGCGGTCTCCATGGCGTTGCCGAAGTAGTCGGATATCGCCTCGTTGAGGGCGCCCGACTGGTTGAGGTAGACCAGGCCGGCGCTGTGCTCCGTGACACCGTGCGTCATTTCGTGACCCACGACGTCCAGACCGACCGACAGCGGTACGCCGTCCATGTGTCCGTACACCATCTTGGTGCCGTCCCAGAAGGCGTTGGCGTAGTCCCTGCCCCCCGCGGAGACGTTGACGACGGAATGGATCGTGCCGCCCTTGCCGTCGATGCCGTCACGGCCGATCTCGTTCTTGAAGTACTCGTACACCTTGCCCGCGTTGACATGGGCGTCCACCGCGCCGGACGTGGTGGCCGCGCCGTCGAAACGGTCCGCGGGCGAGGACACCACCTCGACGTCCTCGGTGACCGGTCCGTTCGCGACGTCGAGGTAGTTCTTGCGGGCCGCGTCGTAGGTGCGGATCTGGCCCCCGGCCGTGTCGTACATGTCGCGGGAGGAGTCGACGAGCGTGTACGAGCCGTCGGTCTCCTTGTTCACGGCGATGCGTTCCTCGACGCCGTCCATTCTCACTCCGGTGCCCTCCGCGGGCACCGCGTCCGCGGCGTCGATGTTGTTGTACGACAGGGCGATCCCGCCGACGTGGGCGTCGACGAACACCTCCTGCCGCACGGGCGAACCGTCGGCCGCCGCGCCCCGCACGGTGAAGTGCCAGGCCAGACGTCCGCCGTCGGAGCCGGGCAGTACCGTCAGGCCGTGTGCCTCGGTTCTCGCGCCGTCGACGCCGGCGACGGTGCGGTCGAGGCTGTGCATCCGCTGCCGGGCGGTGGCCTCGGTCAACTTCGGGGTGGTGGACACCGTCAGTTCCGGGAAGAGGGTGCCCGTGGCAGAGGTGACCCGCTGTCTTCCGGCCCCGGCCGCCTCCGTTTGCACGGCGTACTCGGCCCCGAAGACCGGAACGCCCCGGTGCTTCTGCTGGAACCGCACCGACGACTGGTCGCCGGACTTCGTGGTCCGCTCGGTCGCCAGGTCTTCGGCCGGGACCAGGTAGGTGTCCTGGTGCTCCTTGAGGTGTGCGCGGGCCGCCTCGGCCGGTGTGCCCTTACGAGTGCCCTTGTCGAGCCCGTGCGTCATACGGGGCGCGACCCGGGCACCGGGGTCGTCCGGCTCCTCCGCCTGGGCCGGAGCGGTCAGCAGTACCGAGCCGGTCGCCGCCGCGACCACGCCTGCCGCCAGGATCCGACGGATCCGATGTGTCCTCACGAGGCCTCCACAGCACATGAGTTCGCGAGGGCGGCTGCCCTCGCGACTGATGAGGCAGATGTTTCGGCACGGAAGGTGGTGTGTACAAGAGACGGGGCATGGCGTAAAGGCGCCGAGGCGCAATCACGCCACAGGCCTCGGGGAGGAGTTACTCGAGCCAGCCCGACACCGCGGCGTACCAGCCCAGTTGGAACCGGGTCGCCGCACCCGCCTCCTCCATCAGCGCGCGGAGCCGCCGCTGCACGGTGCGGTGCCCTATGCGAAGCTGACGGGCGATCGCCGCGTCGGTGAGGCCCACGTGCAGCAGTGCCACGATCTGCCGGTCCAGCGGATCGAGCACCGTGCGCGGTTCGGCGGGCTCGGCACAGCCGTGATCCGGCTGCGGCCCTGGGCCGCCGTTCAGTTGCCAGCCCTTCGCGAAGTACTGCTCGAACAGGGCGGCAAGTGCCGTGAGCAGGCCGCTGCGGTGCACGACGAGCGCCACCGGCTCATCCACCTCGTCCCGTTCCGGGTCGAGCGGGAGCAGGGCGACGTCGTGGTCGGCGATCACGAGCTTCACGGGCAGCGCGTCGACGACGGTGATCCGCTCGCCCTGAGTGACGAGTTCGGCGAGCGACCGGGCTGCCTCCGGGTCCTCGAGCCAGGCGCGCGCCACCACGGACCGCAGGGTCACACCCCGCCGGACCGCCTCCAGTTCGATCTCGACGTTGTCCGAGTGGCTGATCACGACCGGCGAGTCCATCGCGGGGACCAGGGATCGGACCTCGTACCGGGCGTCGCGCTGCATGGCGACGAGACGGCGCCGGATCGCGGCCGCCCCCGTCAGCACCTCGACCGGCGCACCGGAGACGCGGCTCTGGGCCGCCCGGTGGCTCTCGGCCATCTCCGCGAGCAGGTGCTCGACCCGGTAGAGGGCCGCGCGGCGCGACTCGAGCACCGGCCCGAGGGCGAGGAGCGGGGGAGCGGCCTGGTACCGCAGGCCGTCGTCGTGACGCTCGGCGCTGGCCAGCCCTCGTTCCACAAGACCCCGCAGTGCATGTGTCACCGCTTCGATGTCCAGACCGGCTTCGCAGAGGGACGCCGCCCCGCTGCCGGGCTGCTCGACGAGCGACCGGTACACGGCCTCCTCCACGGCATCGAACCCCAGCGGTGCCAGCATGGCCGGGTCGGCCTGCTGCGATGTCCGCTCTCCCACGCCCGCCCCACTCTCCCGCGCTGCTCCGGTCGTCAGGGTAGCGAGGACATCGCCACAGGGACGGCGTGTCCGTCCACGCCCGGCGGTCCAGCAGCTCGGCGGGGAGCGCTGGACCACCAGCCCTCCGGGGCCGTAGAACCTCCATGTTTCTATACGATCTCGGCGTCGTCGAGCGTGGAGGGCGTGCGGACCGCGCACGGATCCCATGCCGCCAAAAGCGGCCACATCATGGAGGAATGACGCCCTGTCCGTGCACGGACCTTGACGTGGACCCGCGCCCTCCTCCAGCATCACGACAACCAAATCCTATTTGATTCCAGTGGGGCGCCCACCGTGAGCCGACGCAGCAGAACCACGACCGCGGCGGTCACCGCGGCCCGCCTGGCCGCAACCGTCGAGGAGGCCGGGCCCGGCGAGTGGTGGACCGCGATCGACGGACTCCGCCGCCGGCGACAGACCCTCGGGAACGCGTGATGAGCGACCACGCCCCGGCCCGCGTCACGGGTCTCGACGTCATCGACATCCGGTTCCCCACCTCCCGGCAGTCGGACGGCTCCGACGCCATGAACCCCGACCCGGACTACTCGGCCGCCTACGTCGTCCTGCGGACCGACGCCCGCGACGGCGCGGGCGGGCCGCTCGAAGGACACGCCTTCACCTTCACCATCGGCCGCGGCAACGACGTCCAGGCGGCGGCCATCGGCGCGCTGCGCGACCACGTCGTCGGCCTGCCCGTGGACGCCGTCTGCGCCGACCCGGGCACGGTGAGCCGCGCCCTGAACGGCGACAGTCAGCTGCGCTGGCTCGGCCCCGAGAAGGGCGTGATGCACATGGCGGTCGGCGCCGTCGTCAACGCGGTGTGGGACATGGCGGCCAGACGCGCCGGCAAGCCGGTCTGGAAACTCCTCGCCGACGCGGAACCCGAGTGGCTCGCCGATCAGGTGGACTACCGGTACATCGAGGACGCGCTCAGCCGCGACGACGCCCTGAAGCTGCTGCGCGAGGGCAAGGAGGGCGCCTTCGCCCGCGAGGCCCTGCTGCTGGAGCGCGGGTACCCCGGCTACACCACCTCTCCCGGGTGGCTCGGGTACTCCGACGAGAAGCTGGTGCGGCTCGCCGAACAGGCGGTCGCGGACGGCTTCACACAGATCAAGCTGAAGGTCGGCGCGGACCTGGCCGACGACGTCCGCAGGCTGCGCGCGGCACGTGCGGCGGTCGGCGCGGACATCCGCATCGCGATCGACGCCAACCAGCGCTGGAACGTCGCCGAGGCCGTCGAGTGGACCAAGGCGCTCGCCGAGAGCGACCCGTACTGGATCGAGGAGCCCACCAGCCCCGACGACATCCTCGGCCACGCCACCGTCCGCCGGGGCGTCGCGCCGATCAAGGTCGCCACCGGCGAGCACGTGCCGAACCGCATCGTCTTCAAGCAACTCCTCCAGGCGGGGGCGATCGACGTACTGCAGATCGACGCGGCCCGCGTGGGCGGCGTGAACGAGAACCTCGCCGTCCTCCTCCTCGCCGCCAAGTACGGCGTCCCCGTCTGCCCGCACGCGGGCGGCGTCGGACTGTGCGAACTCGTGCGGCACCTCTCGATGTTCGACTTCGTGGCCCTCTCGGGGACCACCGAGGACCGGGTGATCGAATACGTCGACCACCTGCACGAGCACTTCGAGGACCCGGTCGTCATGGCGAACGGCCACTACACGGCCCCCACCGCACCCGGCTTCTCGTCCCGCATGCACGCCGCTTCCATCGCCGCCTACCGCTACCCCGACGGCGACTTCTGGGCAGCCGACCGCGCCGCCGCCGAGCAGGAGAAGGGCAGCCACGCATGAGTGAACTGACCGGCCTCAAGGCCCTGGTGACCGGAGGAGCCTCGGGCATCGGCAGGGCCACCGCGGAACTGCTGGCCGCACGCGGCGCCGAAGTCGCCGTCCTGGACCGCGACCCCTCCTGTGTCGACCGGCCCCTGCGCGCCCACCTCGCCGACGTGTCGGACGACGCCTCCGTACGGTCCGCCGTCGCCGCCGCGACCGACGACCTCGGCGGTCTCGACATCCTGGTCAACAACGCCGGCATCGGCGCCGCCGGCACCGTCGAGGACAACGACGACACGGAATGGCACCGGGTACTCGACGTCAACGTCCTGGGCATCGTCCGCACCACCCGGGCGGCACTGCCCCTGCTGCGCGCCTCCGACAGCCCGGCGATCGTCAACACGTGCTCCATCGCGGCCACCGCCGGCCTCCCCCAGCGCGCCCTGTACAGCGCGAGCAAGGGAGCCGTGCAGGCCCTCACTCTCGCCATGGCCGCCGACCACGTCCGCGAGGGCATCCGCGTCAACTGCGTGAACCCGGGCACCGCCGACACCCCTTGGGTCGGCCGGCTCCTGGACCGCGCACCCGACCCGGCGGCGGAACGGGCGGCGCTGAACGCGCGGCAGCCGATGGGCCGCCTGGTCACCGCCGAGGAGGTCGCCGCGGCCATCGTGTACCTGGCGAGCCCGGCCGCGGCGAGCGTCACGGGGACCGCCCTCGCGGTGGACGGCGGGATGCAGGGACTGCGGCTGCGCCCGAAGGGACAGTGATGGCCACCGACGGCCACGGCACGCCCCGCGAGCAACTGCCGCTGCGCACCCTCGGCCGCAGCGGTGTCCCCGTCACGGCCCTCGGCTTCGGCGCCGCCGCCATCGCCGGTCTCTACGAGGAGGTGGGGGAGGACGGCGCGGCGGCCACGGTCGAGGCGGCCTGGGCCGCCGGCATCCGCTACTTCGACACCGCCCCGCACTACGGTCTGGGCCTGTCGGAAAGACGGCTGGGCGCGGCCCTGCGGGGAAAACCCCGGGACGCCTACACCCTGTCCACCAAGGTGGGCCGCCTGCTCGAACCGCACGACGGCGGGGGAGACGACCTGGCCCACGGTTTCGCCGTGCCGGCCACCCACCGGCGCAGGTGGGACTTCAGCGCCGACGGCGTACGCCGCTCGCTGGACGACAGCCTCACCAGGCTCGGACTCGACCGCGTGGACCTGGTCCTCCTCCACGACCCCGACGACCACGCGGAGCAGGTCTTCGCCCAGGCGTACCCAGCCCTGGAGGAAATGCGTTCACAAGGTGTCGTACGCGCCATCGGCGCCGGAATGAACCAGAGCCGGATGCTGACCCGTTTCGTCACCGACACGGACGTCGACGCGGTGCTCTGCGCCGGGCGCTACACCCTGTTGGAGCAGGGCGCGCTGGAGGAGTTGCTGCCGGCCGCCGAGGCCGCGGGCAAGAGCGTCATCGTCGGTGGTGTCCTCAACTCGGGGCTGCTGGCCGACCCGGGGCCCGGAGCCAGGTACGACTACGCGGCGGCCCCCGAGCACCTGCTGCGCAGGGCCGTGCGGATGCGGGATGTGACACGGGCACACGGAGTCGAGCTGCGGGCCGCCGCCGTCCGCTTCCCCCTCGGGCACCCGGCGGTCGCCTCGGTCCTCGTCGGCGCGCGGTCGGCCGCCCAGGTCCAGGACACGGCCGAGCGGTACCACCGGCCGATTCCCGGCGCGCTGTGGAGCGCCCTGCGGGAGCGGGAACTGCTCCGGGCCGACGCGCCCGTCCCGGAAGGACACCCCGCTTGACCGCCGCCTTCATCGACGCCCACCACCACCTGTGGGACCTCGCCGCGCGCGACCAGAGATGGACCCGCGCTCCCGGCCTCGCGCCGTTGCGGCGCTCCTTCGTCCTCGCCGACCTGGAGACCGAGACACGGGCGGCCGGAGTCACGGCCACCGTACTGGTGGAGACGGTCAACATCGCCGACGAGACACCGGAGTTGCTGGCCCTCGCCGAGGCGGGCGGTCCGGTCGGCGCGGCCGTGGGCTGGACCGATCTGACGGCGCCGGACGTGCCCGACGCGCTGGAGGCACTGCGGGCCCTGCCCGGCGGCGGCTTCCTGCGCGGCATACGTCACCAGGTCCAGGGAGAGCCCGACCCCGACTGGCTGACCCGGCCGGACGTCCTGCGCGGCCTGCGCGCCATCGCCGCCGCCGGGCTCGTCTACGACCTGGTCGTGCTGCCGCACCAACTGCCCGCGGCGACGCGGGCGGCCACCGCCGTACCAGGACTCACTTTCGTCCTGGACCACCTCGGCAAGCCACCCATCGCCTCGGGCGCGCTCGATCCGTGGGCGAGGCGACTGCGGGACCTGGCCGCCCGGCCGAACACGGTGTGCAAACTCTCCGGCATGGTCACCGAGGCCGACCGGACGTCGTGGACGGTCGACGACCTGCGCCCGTACGCCGACACCGTGATCGAGGCCTTCGGGCCACGCCGGCTGATGTTCGGCTCGGACTGGCCGGTGTGCACGCTCGCCGCCGGCTACGGCGGCGTCGTGCGCTCCGCCCGTGAACTCACGGCCTCCCTCACCGAGGCCGAGCGGGCCGAGGTGTGGTCGGGTACCGCCCGGCGCGTGTACCGGATGACCGGGAGCGGGACGCACACCGGGTGACCGGCGCGCGCCGCGTCAGCTCCGGTCACTGCCCCCGAACCGGGACAGCTGGCGCTCCAGACTCCGCGTGAGGTGCTCGGCCATCGCCTCGGCGGCACGCTCGGGCCGGCGGCGCAGTATCGCCCGCACCACGCGTTGGTGCTCGTCCAGGGTGGGGGCACCGGCGTCCTGGACCGCGCTCAGCCGGAAGATGTGCAGATGGGAGTGGAGCCGCTCCACCGCGTCCGCGAGCAGCGGCCGGTGCGCGGCTTCCGCGACGGCGTCGTGGAAACGCTGGTCGAGGGCCGCGAAGTCCCGGTAGGCGGCGTACGGCCCGCCGGGACCGGGGTGGGCCTGCATGGCCTCCAGCGTCGCCTCGATGCCGTCGAGCTGCCGCTCGTCGGCGTGGTGGGCGGCGAGGGCGGCCGCGCGCGGTTCCAGGAGCAGTCGCATCTCGAACAGCTCTGCCACGCCCCGCCGGGTCAGCAGTTCGGTCGCCCGGTACCCGGCCAGGGACCGTTTGACGACGAGGCCGTCGGACTCCAGCCGGGCCAGAGCCTCGCGCACGGGCGTCGGCGACACGCCCAGCGCACGGGCCAGCGCCTCGATGCCGACGCGTGCCCCCGGAGCGATCTCGTGGTCCATGACCATGGCCTTGATGTCCTCGTAGACACTGTCGGACAGGACCTGCCGGACCGGCCGCGCTGACGGCTCACCCGCACCGCCCTCGGCGCCGGTGGCATCCGGATCGTGTGCCGGCATCCTTCTCCCTGCCTTCGATGGGCTGCGGCCACCGGCAGTCTAGTGCTGTGACCGGGGGGTTCCCGGGGACGGCGGGACCGCGGAGCAGCGGGACGCCGAGGACCGTTTCCGCACACGGCAGTGGCTGGCGCGAGCCGCTCACGGGCAACGTGAACCTCGGCCCGGCGCCCGCGCCTGATCCGACGCCGAGCCGTTTCGACCCCGCCCGGCCACCGCCGGATGAGCGGACCGGACACCGGCCCGCCGAACGGGCCCGGCCCGGGACGGACGCACGAGGGCCTCCGTCCCGGAGCCGGCCCCGGCTACAGCCGCCGGTAATAGACGGTGACCGGGAGCGGGGTGCATCCGAGGGCCTCGTACAGGGCCCTGGCAGGAGCGTGGAAGGGATCGCCTCCGGTGCCGATCTCCACCACCTCCGCCCCAAGGGCCCGCATCTCCTGGAAGGCGTGCTCGCACAGCGCAGTGCCGACACGGTTGCGGCGGTGCCGTGCGCGGACGGCGAGGAGAGTGATGCTGCCGTTCCTGCGCTCAGGTGCGACGGTCCACGCCACGTAGCCCGCGAGACCGTCCTCGGCCTCGGCGACGGCGACGTGGGCGTGCCGCTCGGGTGCGTGGAGCCCGGCGACCTGCCGGCGGTAGTCCTCGCGCCAGTCGCCGTGCTGGTTGGCGAAGACCACCTCACCCACCAGGGGGCGGAAGGACTCCTCGTAGAACGGGCGGAAGGTGTCGATGGTGAGTTCGGTGAGCGGCACCAGATCGTGCCGATGGAATGCGCGGATGAGCATGGGAGTGCGCCTTTCGGGCTGAGGGCTCGAGGCCCGGGCAGAACAGGGACTTCTGCCGGCCCGCTCGCGGCCGATGGGATCGGCGGTGAGCAGGGCCCTCAGTGACGCGTGCGCTCAGCGGCAAGACACTCCATGACTCCATGGTAGCCCGCGGAGGGGCGGGGCCGACGGCCGAAGGACCGCCGGCGAACCGGGACCGAAGGACGCCAGGAACGGAACGTCACGGATAGATCTTTTCTCCGTTCGCCAGCATGGTGACGAACTTCTCGATCCGCTTGGCGCGTGTTTCGGGCTTCTTGGCGCTCTGCACGCGATACAGAATCGCGTACCGGTTCCTGCTGTTCAGGGTCGCGAAGAACTCCGCTGCCGCGGGATCTTCCAGCAGGGCCTCCTGCAGGTCGTCCGGGACGGTCATCCTGCTCTGCGAGGCGTAGGCCGCCTCCCACCGTCCGTCGGCCTTGGCCGCGTCCACCTCCCGCCGGCCCGCCGGCCGGACACGACCCTCCGCGGCCAGCCGTTCGGCCCGTTCCCGGTTCACCTGGGACCAGGGGCTCTTCCTGGACCGTGGCGTGAAACGCTGCCGCCAGTACAGATCGTCGACCTTGTCGCGCTGACTGTCGATCCACCCGAAGCAGACGGCGACGTCGAGGGCTTCGGCGTAGGTGATGCTCGGGATGCCGCTGGCCTTCTTCGCGATCTTCACCCACACCCCGGCCGCACTCTCGTGATTCTCCTCCAGCCACTGCTCCCACTGGACTTGATCCTCGAAGGAGATGATTGGCTCACTCATGGCCCGATCCAATCAGAACCGGGTGGCACGCGGGTCCTTCTCGGCGACCCGCGAGGCGCGCGCCCGCACCAGGACGCCCTGCTCCCTCCCCCCAGCGGCGCCCCCGTGGACCGCGACGGCGAGGCGGGTACCGGAACGTTCGCCGCACCCGCCGCTCAAGAGCATGTGATCATGAGGTCCATGGAATCCGGGCAGATCATCTTCCTCAACGGCACTTCCAGCTCCGGGAAGTCGAGCATCGCCCGGGAACTGCTCGACATCCTGGACGAAGGTGTCTACTTCCACCTGGCAGTGGACAGCTTCAACGCGATGCGCACCAAACGGGCCCTCGACCCCGACGAGCTCGACGCCGCCCTACGGCGTACCAGGAAGGGCTTTCACCGCTCGATCGCGGCCATGGCCGAGGTGGGCAACAACATCGTGGTCGACCATGTCCTGAGCGAACCCTGGCGCCTGCTCGATTGCCTCACGGTGCTGCGGCCCGAGGACGTTCTGTTCGTCGGTGTCCGCTGCCCGCTCGATGAACTGGTCCGTCGCGAACTGGCCCGTGGCGACCGGCCCACGGGCCTCGCGGAGTACCAGTACGACCTGGTGCACGGGCACGAGGACTACGACCTGGAGTGCGACACCAGCACGGCGACTCCACGGGAATGCGCCGAGCGGATCAAGAAGTTCCTTCCACGTCGCCCCACCCCCACCGCCTTCACCCGCCTCCGCGAACGCCACCTGCCGAGCCGACGGCAGACGTGAGGACGCCGGCCCGAAAGCGCGCCTCAGCCGACCGTACGGCGGAAAACCTGCCGTGAACCCCCCTCGGGCCCCGGGTCGGCGGCCTCCCCGGGAACGAAGCCGAGGCGCTCGTAGAAGGCGCGGGCGCCGCTCACATGTGCTCCGGGGTGGTCGCTGCCGAAGGTGACCACCTCGATGGTGCCGGGGCCGCGCACCCACCGGCGCATCGCGTCGTCCATGAGCGCCCGGCCGACGCCCGTGCCACGCGCCTGATCGGACACGACCAGCCAGTGAACGTGATAGACCGGCGCCGTCGCACCGAACAGCATGCCGCCGAGAAGAGGCGAGCCGGCGGAGGCGGCCACGAGAGCCTCCGACCGGACGATGTGGTCCCGCACCGCCGCGTGGAAGCCGGCCTCACCGACCATCGGGCCGAACCAGTGCTCGACCTGCGCCGCCAACGCGAGGAAGCCGGGGAGGTCTTGGGTCTCGGCGAGTCTGACGTTCATCCGCACAGTCTCGCAGACCGGCTCAGGCTCCGGACGACGGCGGGCCGCCGTGAAGCCCGCCGCCGGACCGCCCCGGACAGTCGGTAGCATCGGCAGCCGTGGCGAACGATCGGACGGACTCGGCCTGGGGGACCTTCCTCGAACTAGGCCGGCCGGCAGAGGGCCCGATGCACGTCAGGCTGACCCGCGCGCTGCGCGCAGCCGTGACCGGCGGGCGTATCGCCTCCGGCAGCGCCCTGCCGCCGAGCAGGACTCTCGCGGCGGACCTGGGCTGCTCGCGATGGGTCGTGACGGAGGCGTACGCGCAGCTCGTCGCCGAGGGGTATCTGGAGGCGCGCAGCGGCTCGGCCACCAGGGTCCGGGCGCAGGCCGTCCCGGTACCGGCAACGAGCCCTGCCGATGCCGGTACGCGGTGGGAGCCGGAGTTCGACATGCTTCCCGGCGTGCCCGACCTGCGGGCGTTTCCCCGCAGACAGTGGGCGGAGGCCGTACGGGAAGCCACCGGTGCACTGACGTGGGGCGAGCTCGGATACCCCGACGCGGCCGGACTCGCCCGGCTCCGGCAACGGCTCGCGGCGTACCTCGTGCGGGGCCGCGGCGCGTCGCTGGACGCCCGGCAACTCGTCGTCTGCGGCGGCACGCTGGACGCTGTGCTCAGAGTGTGCCGCGTCCTGCGTGCCGATGGGCACTCCCATGTGGCCGTGGAAGACCCTGGGTGGTCGCGGCTGGGCGCCACGGTCAGGGCGGCGGGTCTGGTGCCCGTCCCGGTTCCCGTGGACGGCGACGGCCTGCGGGTGGACCTGCTGCGGCACGCGCCGCAGGTCCGGTCGGTGATCGTCGCTCCCGCCCACCAGTTCCCGACCGGTGTGGTCCTCGCCCCGGCCCGCCGCGCCGATCTGGTCGCCTGGGCCCGTGAGGTCGACGGCCTGGTGCTGGAGGACGACTACGACGCCGAGTTCCGCTACGACCGCCACCCCGTGGGCGCCGTCCAGGGCATGGCCCCGGAGCACGTCGTACTGATGGGATCGGTCAGCAAGACCCTCTCACCGGCGCTGCGGATCGGCTGGGCGGTGGCGCCGCCGCGCTGGGCCGCCGCCCTGGCCGCGGAGCACGTCGGAGGCATGCCACCACCCGTCATCGACCAGGAGGCGTTCGCCCGGTTCCTGGACCGCGGTGCCTACGACCGGCACCTGAGGGCATCCCGGCTGCGCTACAAGCGGCGCCGCGACCACCTCCTGGGCGAACTCGCGGCGTCACTGCCCGGGTTCCGGGTGTCCGGTGCGGCGGCGGGTTTCCATCTGCTGCTGTCCCTGACGGACTGCTCGGCGCCCGCCGTCGTCGAGGAGGCGGCCCGGCACGACGTGCGGCTGGCGGACCTCGACGACTACCGCATGGTGCGGGCCGGGGACGGCGCCGGCCCGGAGCTGGTCCTCGGTTACGGCAACCTGGCCGACCAGGCCGTGCCCGGCGCCGTCAGACGCCTGGCACGGGCCGTCGACGCAGCCCGGCTCCGTGACCGGCGAGCCTCCAAGGACGGGAGAGCCGGGGAACGGGCGGGCTGAAGGCCGGCGCGCGGCCCCTCAGCCCGTCGCGGCGAGGTCGAGCCTCACCCTGCTCTCGCCGGGCAGCTCCAGCTCCAAGGCGCCCAGTACTTCGTTCAGCTGCTCGACGGAGCTCACCCCCACGATCGGGATCACCGGCGGATCACCCCCGAGCAGCCAGGCCAGTACCACCTGGTTGGCCGTGGCACCGAGTTCGGCGGCCACCTCCCCGAGAACGGCCAGGCGCTGACGGGTGCCGGGGTGGTCGTAGGCGGCGGGCAAGGACTTGTCCGGCCGTGTGTACGCGCCCGAGAGCAGGGACGAGTAGGCCATCAGTGTCAAGTCCGGTTCGCTGCGTACGTAGTCGAGGAGTTCGGGGCTCACATGGACGTGTCCGCCCTCCGGAAGTCCGATGTCGAAACGCGGCTGGAGGTAGGAGTAGCGCTGCTGGACGCAGGTGTACGCCGTCCAGCCGTTGGCCCGGGAGATCGCTCGGGCCCGCTCGGTTCGCCAGGTGGCGTGGTTGGAGCAGCCCAGTACGGACACCTTGCCACCGCTGACCAGGTCCTCAAGAGCACCGAGCGATTCCTCCAGCGGGACGGACCGGTCCTCGATGTGTGTCCAGTACAGGTCGATGCGATCGGTGCCCAGGCGTCGCAGGCTGGCTTCCGCGGCCTTGCGTATCACCGGCGCCGACAGCCCCTCGGCCGTCTCCAGACCGCTGCCGGGGACGGTGGGCCGGGCCCCCACTTTGGTGGAGATGACGACCTTGTCGTACAGGTGGCGGCTCGCCAGCCAGCGGCCGACGGTGCTCTCGCTCTCGTCCCCGGTCCCGCCGGGGGCCCAGAACGCGTAATTGTCGGCGGTGTCGATGAGATCGCCGCCGGCCTCGACGAACCGGTCGAGAATGGCGAAGGACGTCTTCTCGTCCACGGTGGTGCCGAAGGGCAGCGCGCCCAGGCACAGGGCGCTGACGACGGGGCCTGACGGGCCCCCGACACGGCGTCGGAGCATCGGTGTCACCTTCACATTTCCCCCGCACGTCCATGACTTGCGGGCTCGGACAGGAACGGAACCACCGTAGGAACACAACGGTCCGGTGTCCCGGTCCAAAGACGCGCGGAAAAACCGGACCGATCAGGTCGGCGCGGTGCAGCGCGAGCGCCGGTGTCCGAGCCGCGTTCAGATGTGCAGCTCGGGAGGAAAGCCCGTCCAGCGCAGCTCCGTGGGCAGATGCCGCATGTCATTGGCAAGGAGGACGGAGGCGGGTCGATCCGGCGCGTAGCGGATGACCGTGAGTGCTGCGTTGCCGTGGTTCAGGCCCAGCCAACGCCACTTCGGTGCGTACATGGCGTCCCGGACGAGCCAGGCGACCAGGAAGTTGTGGGTGACCACCAGCTCATGCCGGTCCTGCCCGCCGTCCACCGGACCGGTGAACAGATCAAGTGCCTGGCGGGCCAGCGCAGGTCCGTTCTTCCGCTCCTCGTCGGTGGCACAGGAGAGGAATCCGAGGTGGAAGTCTGCTGATTCAGCCGGTAGCTCGTCCCTCTCCGGTATGTAGGGCACGTAGTCACCAGCGATTTCGGAAACCTGTAGAGGGACGCCTTTCAGTTGGTCGCTGACCAAACGTGCGGTCTGCTCTGCCCGAGGCAGGGGACCGTGATGAACGCCAGTGAAGGGAATGTCCCGGAGGCGCTGGCCGAGCAGTGTGGCTTGCCGTCGACCGGCCTCTGTCAGTCCGCTCTCGTCAGGTGATGCCTGGCCGTGCCGGACGAGGTAGAGGTATCGCGTGGCCGTGCCGGTCATCTCGAGCTCCTCCGTGCCCATGGGCGATCATGTGCAGCAAATAGACGCTGCCTCCCTGAGGGCCGGTTCCCTTGGCCCAAGGCGAGCAGGAGGGTGACACAGAGGAGCCCGGCGCCGTCGACGGTGAGGTCCGCAGCGGGGATGTCGTGGTTCGTCGGGTTCATCGGCGGTAGGCGGTGGCGGCGACGGCCGGCAGCAGGGCCAGGGAGAGGATGCCGCCGGTGAGGGCGAGGGCGGGGTAGCTGGTGGCGGCGACCATGATGCCGGAGGCCATGCCGCCGGTGGCACCGGCGATGGCGATGGACACGTCGACCAGGCCCTGGGTCTTGGCGCGGGTGGCGAGCGGGACGGTGTCGGTGATGATCGCGGTGCCGGCCACGAGGCCGAAGTTCCAGCCGAGGCCGAGCAGTGCCAGGGCGAGCGCGAGGAGGGCGACGGAGTCGCCGGGCGCGGCGGCGGCGAGGATGCCGGCGGCCAGAAGGGTGATGCCGGACGCGGCGGCAGTCGTCATTCGGCCGTAGCGGTCGACGAGCCAACCGGTGAGCGGGGAGGGCAGGTACATGGCGCCGATGTGGATGGCGATGACGAGCCCGGAGGCGGCGGTGCCGTGGCCGTGGTCGTGCATGTGGACCGGCGTCATCGTCATGATCGCGACCATGACGAGCTGGGTGAGGACCATGACCAGCGCACCGAGGACGACGCCCCCGCGGCCTTCCGTCGTGTCGCCCGCGTCGGTGGTGCCCTTGTCGGTCGCGGTGTCGGCGGCCCGCGCCTCGGCGAGGGTGCGGGCCAGGAGCAGCGGGTCGGGCCGCAGCCGGAGCGCGAGGACCAGGGCGGCGAGTGCGTAGGCGGCGCCGGAGAGGATGAAGGGTCCGGCGAGGTTCGGTATGCCGAGGGTTTCGGCGAAGGTGCCGGTGGGCGCGGCGAGGTTGGGGCCGGCGACGCCGCCGAGGGTGGTGGCGACCAGGACGGTGGAGACGGCTCGTGCACGGTGGCCGGGTGCGGCGAGGTCGGCTCCGGCGTAGCGGGCCTGGAGATTGGTGGCGGTGCCGGCGCCGTAGACGAACAGGGCGGTGAACAGCAGGACCGGGTTGTCCAGTACGGCGGCGACGATGACGCCGGCGGAACCGATGGCTCCGGTGAGGTATCCGGCGGCGAGTCCGGGGCGGCGTCCTCGGGTCTGGGAGACGCGGCCGACGGCGACGGCGGCGAGTGCGGATCCGGCGGTGAACAGCGCGCTGGGCAGCCCGGCCAAGCTGGTGGAGCCGAGCATGTCCTGGGCCAGCAGGGCACCGACGGTGACGCCGGCCGCGAGCCCGGCGCCGCTGAGGACCTGGGAGGCGACCAGGACGCGCAGAATCCGGGCCTGAGCCGTGGCCGGGTCGGATATGGAAGCCGTGTCGGCGGGTGCGGTGCTGGTCATGCCTTCTTCCGGGGTGAGTGGTGCGCCGTACGCGCCGGCCGTCGGTCTGACCTGACGGCCCGGGGCCGGTGCACGACGGGCGTTCGGCAGTGGTGCCGAGCCTGGGCGAGGTCGGCGATGCGGTCGTCGCGGCCCACGAGGCCGAAGGACAGGAGGATCACGCTGTCCGCGCTGCCGCGCTCGGTGTGGTCGGCGGGGTCCGGGTCGTGGTGGGTGGTGATGATCGCCTGGGTCTGCCGAAGGCCGCTGCCCGTGCGGTCACGTCAGATCCGAGGCGTCGACGGGCAACTCCGACAGACGCCACTCCAGCATGCCGTCGTTCAGCCGGATCGCCCGGCGCCCGCGGTCGGTCAGCAGCCGTACCGCGTCGTAGGCCAGGACGCAGTACTCGCCGCGGCAGTACACGACGATCTCCACCTCCTCCGGCAGCTCGTCGATCCGGTCGGCCAGCTCCTCGACGGGGATGGAGAGCGCGCCGGGGATGTGCCCGGCCCGGTACTCCTCCACCGGCCGCACGTCGAGCACGATGACGTCCCCGGCTGCGATGCGGACCCGCAGTTCCTCACGGCTGAGTTCGGCTGCGGTGTACTCGCCGAGATAGGCGTCACGGGCAGCCGGTACGGCGGCGTGGTGGGCTTCGGCGACCTTGCGCAGCAGCGTGAACAGCTGGGCGACGTCATCGCCGGCCAGACGGTAATGGATGCGCACGCCCTCCCGGCGGGTGGCCACGAAGCCGGCCTGCTTGAGAGTCTGCAGGTGCGCCGACGCGGTCGTCAGGTTCAGCCGAGCCGCTTTCGCCAGCGCGTCGACGGTGCGCTCGCCCTGGGCCAGCAGATCGAGCAGCTCCAGACGTTTGCCGCTGGCCAGCGCCTTGCCGCTGGCTGCGAACGCCTCGTACAGCTGCGCTTTCGTCCCGCTCATCGTGTTCTCCGGCAAGGCATCCTCCATAAATCCATGGATTAGCATAGGCGAGCCTCAGGGGAATGGCCGTCTCCCCACCCCCCCCGAGATCGGAGGACGCCATGGGCTTCGCGGACGATCACCTCATCCCGCTCGCCGACGAGGATCTGGGCGCCGCCGCCACGTCCCTGCGCCGTCCGTCTGCGGGCCAAGGTCACGGGCGGCGTCGGCTCAGGCACGGCCGCCCCCATCCGGTCACCCTCGTCCGCGACGGAGCCCGCTTCGAGCGCGGCCGGCTGGTCGAACGCCCTGGAAGGACTGCCGCGTGAACGCCGTTGCCCTGCGACCGGCGGTCCCGGCCGACAGCGAGTTCTGCTTCCAGCTCCACAAGGCCGCCATGGGCGACTACGTCGAGGCGATCTGGGGCTGGGACGACGAAGCGCAGCGCGCCTATCACGAGCGGGGGTTCGAACCTGAACGATGGCAGGTCATCACCGTCGACGGCGCCGACGCGGGCACATTGGTCGTCGACTTCCGCGAGACCGAGGTCTACCTGGGGCGGATCGAACTCCACCCCGACTACCAGGGGCGAGGCATCGGTGCCCGGTTGATCCGGTCCCTGATCGACGCCGCAGCCCGGCGGGGCCGGCACCTCGTCCTCGACGTGCTCGCGATCAATACCCGTGCCCATGCCTTCTACCAGCGGCACGGTTTCCGGGAGGTGAGCCGGCACGGGGAGAGCAACAGGAAGATTCGCATGCGCTTCATCATCGGCGGGCCGGCGAGTGAAGATCGCCCAGCCGTCTGACCCCCAGGTCTTGGTGATGTTTCCTCAGCACCCGGCATGCCTTGTCCGACCCGCCTGAGACGTCGGCTTCGGCGAGGCCGTCGATGACGCCTGCCGTCGTTGGTGTGAGGAGCGGGCCGAGAGGGCCTCGGAAATCGCGATGTGCCCCCGAGCAGCTCTGTGTTCGGCTCCTCGCCGTCCGGCCGTGGACCCTGCGCTGGAAACCGCTTGGCTGACCACCGCGACAACTGCTACGTTTCCGGCGGCCGTGCGAGAGAACGAGGAGGTGGTACCCGTGAACGCAGTATCGACATGGGTGCTCCCCTCCGGGGTCACGGTCGGACGATAGGTCGTCCGGGAGCGCCGTACGTGAGCACTCCCGAAAGGCACGACCATGCACTTCACTTCTGAGCGGCGCCTCGACGACGGTGTCCTCGAGCGCGGATTCGTCCTCGGCGAGATCCCCGGCATGCTGTGGACGCCCCGATCCGCATCGGCGCCGGCGCCGCTGATCCTGCTCGGCCACCCCGGCGGACTGCACCTGATGTACCCCCGACTGGTGGCCCGGGCCCGGCAGACCGTGGCGGAGGGTTTCGCCGCGGCCACCATCGAACTCCCGGGAAGCGGCGACCGGCCCCGATCCGCCGCCGCCGAGCAGGCCCGCGCCGACCTGCGCCGGGCGCTGGAGGCCGGCGAACCGGTCGACGAGGACATCGTGGACCGGCTCGTCCTTCCGCTGGTCGACAAGGCGGTCCCGGAGTGGCAGACCGCCCTGGACGCCCTCCTGTCGCTGCCCGAGATCGACGGCCCGGTCGGCTACTCGGGGGGAGTGATCTCCATCGGGGTCCGGCTGGCCGTGGTCGAGCCGCGCATCTCGGCCGCCGTTCTGTTCGCCGGGAGTTTCGTACCTCGCGCCGTCTTCGAGGAGGCTCGGCAGGTCAGCCTTCCGCTGCACGTCTTGCTGCAGTGGGACGACGAAGGCAACGACCGGCAGGCGGCTCTGGACCTGTTCGACACCTTGGGTTCCAAGGAGAAGACGCTCCACGCCAACATGGGCGGACACACCGGCGTGCCGCAGTTCGCGAGTGACGCCGCAGCGCAGTTCTTCACCCGACATCTGAAGTGAGGTAGGGCGGCCGTCAGGCCACCAGCAGGCGGTAGCCGTCCAGCCGTTGTCGGTTGTCAGGGAGACGTCGATCGTCGCGGCCACGCGGATGCACCTCGACCCACGTCGACCTCGCCCTCGAACCGTCGACCGCGCTGCTTCGCCGGTTGGCACCTGTGCCGTCAAGGGTGTCTTCGACGTTGGGTGTTCGGCAGGCGGCCTGCTCGGATCGGGACGACTTGCCCTTTTGCCGTCCCGTCCTCGCACCGGCGCGGGCCCCGGCCGGCCTCTCCGGCCCCCGGGGGTCGCCGCCGGTGCGAGGCGGATGTGCGTGCCGTGCTCCCGCTACAGTCCGCGCTTCTTGTTCCAGTCGCTCACGTACCAGGCGTAGACGATGTTGCCCAGACCGGCAGTGAACAGGAACAGCCAGAAGTGCGCCCAGAAGGACTGACGCTTCCTGCGGCCGTACCCGCCGGCGAACGCCGCAGCCGAAGCGGCCGCCGACACGTTGTTGTTGATGATGATCGGCTGCGGCGCGTAAGGCTGCGGCGGCTGGGGGTACCCCTGCTGCCCGTACTGCGGTTGCGGTGGCTGCCCGTACGGCTGGTGCCCGTACGGCTGCGGTGGCTGATGAGGCGTGTTCACAGGCGCCCCCCTCTCGTTCACAAGTCGATGGCCGAACCATAGCCGACCCTCGGGCACGCCATCCCCGCGCTGTCAACACATGGACTTCACATAGCTCCGGAGGGGCTGTCCCGAGAGGCTCAACGCGAAGGCGGTCCGCATAAGATCACTCACCAAGGGGTGATGGCATGATCATGAGGAGCTACCGGTGGTGCGCGGCGACCGCGGCGGCGCTGCTGCTGACCGCCTGCGGCGGTGCTGAGGACGACGGTGGGGAGGGTCAGTCGGCGGTGCTCACGAAGGCGCAGGTGAGGCAGACGCTGCCGAACGGAGAGGCCATGACGGGCTGGCAGGAGTCGGCTCGGCCCACTGCCGTCGCCATGAACAAGCTCTACCGCCAGCAGGCCTGCCCCATCAAGAACAACGCGGGCTGCGAGGGCTCGCGCTTCTACGGCGTTTCGACCTTCCAGCACGACGACAACGCCGCACACATCAGCTTCTTGATCATCGCTTATGACAGCGAGCAGGCCGCCCGGGAGGCGTACGACGTGCTCTGGGACGGCTACTACAGCAAGAGGGTGGGCCAGAAGGCGAAGACCTTCACGCTCGGCCCCGTGGGCGATGAGCGCGACGCCCTGCTCGGTTCGGCCGGCTTCCACGGCGAGCCCGGCACCATCACCCAGACCCGGGTCGGCACGACGCTGCTGTGGACCGAGGCGGCTTCCGCGGGCAAGGGCGGCGTGGACGAGGACGGTGCCCGAGACCTGGCCGAGGTCTTCGCGGAGCGTGCCCGGCAGGCTCAGAACGGGGAGGATCCTTCCGCCGCGCTCGTGGGCTGAGCGGGCTTCCACAGCGTGCGTCCTGCGCACGGCCGGGGTACTTCCGCGGCTCGCGGTCCGGTCGATCGGCACAGCGAACCGCGGAGTTCTGGGGGAGGGCTGTCGCCGGGCCTCCTGGTCCACGACATCGGTCATTGCCGGGGCCCGGGGCAACGTCATCCCGGACTCCGCGGAGGCACGCCAGAGATGCTCGCCCGGAGCGTGAAGGAACCGGCCGTACCCCGCCGAGTTCGGGCGCGCCTTGGGCGACCAGAGCCTCGACCATCGCCAGAAAAAAGAGGGGAGGCAGTTACGAGCGATGACTTGCTCCGTAGCAAGAGTCTCCTGTACCGACACCCCTGCCGATCACCCACCCGATCCGGCCCAGGGGCAATGCAGAGCGCGACCCGTGACAGGAGATCCCCGAGTGACTGATCCGGAACTGACAGCAGACAGCAGCCGCGGGACGGGGGTCTGGCCCTTGATCCACGCTGAGCGAGCAGCGCTGACGGCTGATCTCGCGGATCTGACTGACGAGCAGTGGGCAACACCGTCGCTGTGCAGCGATTTCACGGTGCGTCAGGTGCTGGCGCATCTCACTGCGGCGGCGAACCTCAACGGCGTGCGCTGGCTCACCGGGGTGATCCGCTGTCGGTTCGACTTCGACAAGCAGGTGGCCATGCGTGTGGCCGAGTATCTGGGCACAACTCCGGGCGACACCCTTGAGTTGTTCCGGCGTAGCGTCCAGAGCACGACCAAGCCCTTCTTGCCCGTCCTGGCCATGCTGGGCGAGACGATCGTGCACGGAGAAGACATCCGACGGCCCCTGGGCATCCGTCACGACTACCCGATCGAGGTCGTTACGCAGGTGGCCCAGTACTACCAGGGCTCGGACCTCGTGGTCGTCGCCAAAGGACGCATCGATGGTCTGAGACTCGTCGCCACAGACAGCCCTTTCACCACCGGTTCCGGCTCACTCGTGTCCGGTCCCACGCTGGCTCTGGTGATGGCCATGACCGGCCGCGCGACGTACTGCGACGATCTCGAAGGCGACGGCGTGGAACTCCTGCGCAGTCGCTGCGGAACAACGTGACACGACGTTGTGGCATCCGGCCCTGCCTCGGACCGCGGCGACGTGGAGTCCGGGCCGGCCTGTCGTGAAGGGTCGTCGCCGTTTGTGGGCGTGCAAGGTCTGCTGGCAGGAGGTGGTGCCTTGGTCGTGCGGACCGGACCGAGAGCGGATATTCGGTGTTCTGCCCGACCCGGGAGGAGCCAAGATGGCGCCCATGACTTTGGCCACTCCCGTGCTCCGTACCGCTCGCCTGCGACTGCGGCCCTTCACCGACGCCGACGCGGACCTCCTCTTCGCGCTGCACAGCAGCACCCGTGTGATGCGCTACTGGGACTCCGCGCCATGGAGCGATCAGGCTCGCGCGAAGCGCTTCATCGCGATCTGCCAGAAGGTGGCGGACGAAGGCACCGGGGCGCGGGTGGCCATCGAGCGTGCTTCCGACGGGGCCTTCGTCGGCTGGTGCGGTCTGACCGAATGGAATCCGGACTACCGCAGCGCGTCATTGGGCTACTGCCTCGACGATGCGATGTGGGGCCACGGTTACGCGACGGAAGCCGCGCACGCCTTGCTGCAGTGGGCATTCGACACACTGGACCTGAATCGAGTTCAGGCCGAGACCGATACGCGCAACGTGGCGTCCGCCCGGGTCCTGGAAAAGATCGGATTCGTGCGGGAAGGGACGTTGCGAGAAGACTGCGTCGTGAACGGCGAGGTGTCCGACACGTGGGTGTTCGGGTTGATCAGGCGAGAGTGGCGGCCGTCGGCGAAGCCGATCCCAGCTCGATAGAGCGCGTTCTCTCCGCCTCCGGTGAGGTCGCGTCCGGGGGAGGGGGGGAAAAGATGCCTTCGCGGACGAGTCGTCGTCCCAGGCACCGGCGGCGACGTCGATCGCAAAGTCGTCAGTGGGCAGGCCGAGGTCCTAGCCACGATCGTCAGGCCGGCCGCCTCAGCGCATCGGCTCCCTGGCCGTCCAGGTCGTTGAGCGCCACGCGCCGTCCCGTGATGGCGAGAAGCAGCGAAAGTGCAGGTCCGGTCACTTCCAGACCATCGCCGATCGATACCTCGGCGTCGGTTGCGGTGAGGCGCAGTGGGGCCACGAGTTCCTTGGCGCCGCCGAACGACGCCGGGGTACGGGCCTGCAAGCGGATCGCCCTGACGACGGCGTCCCGGGGGTAGAGGCGGGTGAGTCCCAACGGGCGGCGGATGTCCTCACCGTGGACGACCTGCTCGACGATCCGGCTGTCAAGGGGCGCCGGAGGGGTCGACGTCCGCGAGGCCGCCCGACGAAGCCGCGCCAACGTCTCCCGCGGCGAGTCACCGCGCTCGCGCGCCACACCGTCAGCGTTCTGGCGATGGAAGCCGAACCGCGCCCGGGCGAGGCCGACCACGAAGCCGAGGCGCGTCGTGCGAGCCGAGTCGGACAAGTGGGCCACGACGTCATGGACCGTCCACCCCTCGCAAAGGGACGGCTGCTCCCACTGCTTGTCATCGAGACCTTCAAGGTCGTGGATCAGTGCCGCACGCTCCGTGTGCACGATCGACCAGACATCACTGACGCGTTCCGGACTTCCCATGGCCATCGTCTTTCCTCGATGATCGGCTTGTTGCCCCGTAGGGACGCAGACTCACGATCACCGCAAAACTCATCGCGCGGAGCGGTCCCTCGCCTGTGTCACCGGGTGCTGCCTCGACCGACTCGTAGCCCTCGTCCGTAACCGCCTCGACGCCTGTGATTCCGGTCCGACACCCTCGACGGCTGGACGGCCGACGCGATGATCTCGGTGCGCAGATCGCGCGGTCTCCGGTCCGCGGGCCAGTGGGCATGGGGCACAGGAGGTCAGCGGTGTGGATCGGTGATCTCCCGCAGCGCTTCCAGGGCCTGTCTCAGCTGCCGGGTGCGCCCGGGGCCCAGGTGGGCCGTCCATTGCCTCTGTATGTCGCGGACGATGGGCAGGCTCAGTTCGATGAGTTCGTGTCCCCGGGCGGTGATGGTGACCAGTCGGGCTCGTGCGTCGCGCGGGTCGGGCATGCGTCGGACGTACCCGGCTCGTTCGAGCTGGTCGACGATCGACCCGATGGTCTGCTTGCTGACCTGTGACGCCTCGGCCAGCTCGGCCAGCCGCGTCCCCTCCGGGCCGATTCGCTGGAAGACCCGGGCCTGGGTGAGTGAGATGTCGTGCCCGGCGGACTTCAGGGCGGCCATCACGGCCGACTCCATGAAGCGGTAGGGGATGAACATCAGGAGTCCGAGGTTGAGCTCGTCAGCGTCGTCGTCGGGCATGTCTCCATCATTGCAGAAGGTCCGTACCTCGTACTAATATAGTCCGATATGCGGACCTTTGGAGGCTGTCATGTGTGACTCGGACCCTTACTGGTCCGCGGTCCGCGCGACCCGTCTGCGGATTGCCGACCTGTTGGAAGAGCTCGCCCCGGCCGAATGGGAGCACGAGTCGCTGTGCCGGGGCTGGCGTGTGCGGGACGTTGCGGGGCACCTCGCTCTCGTCCCCACCATCACCACCTGGGACATGATCGCGGTCGCATGGCGTGCACGATTCAGTCCCGACCGGATCAATACCGTGCTGGCCCGGCGCCATGGATCCCGCGACCCCGCGGACCTGATCGCCGCGATCCGCACCCACGCCGACACCCGGCGGACGGCGAAGGTGCTGGACACCCGCAACGCGCTGTTCGACGCAATCGTCCACGGCCAGGACATCGCCCTCCCGCTCGGTCGACAGTTTCCCGTTCCAGCCGAACACAGCCGCGAAGCACTGCGGCGGGTCTGGGCGATGGGTTGGCCTTTCCGTGCCGAACGCCGCCTGGCCGGCCTCTCTCTCCGGGCGACCGACTCCGACTGGGCGGTGGGCGACGGGCCGGAGGTCCGCGGGCCCTCCTTGTCCCTACTGTTGCTGCTGACCGGACGCACCGCTTGCCTGGACACCCTGCACGGTGACGGTGTCGACCGCCTCAAGTCCTCGCACGCAACCCGCTGAGACATTCGCTCACGGGGCGGCTGAAGCCGGATGTGGCCAGTGTTCCGTGGACGACGACTCATGTGCCACGTGCGGTTCCTGGGCGGGGGCGGCCCGCTTGACGAGGCGCCATGGAGATCGGCCCGCTCCGGACCGCCCGCTCGCCGGTACCGATCGAAGGCACGCTCGCCACGCGGGCCCGCGCGTTGCGCGTTACCTACCTTGTGGGCCCGTTCAGATACAGATCGGCCTGATCAGATGCAGATCACGATCTTTCCTCGGGTGCGTCCGCGCTCGGCGTGCGCGTGGGCGTCGGCGATCCGCTCCAGGGGGTAGGCCCGTTCGATACGGGGTGTGTAGCGGCCTCGCCCGGCCAGTTCCGCCGCAGCGGACAGGAGAGTGGAATCGTTCTCCGCGTTGACCACATGCGCGCCCAGGCGCTGCCCGCCCGCGTGGTCGGCGACCGTCGCGACGCGCTTGGCGTCCCCCGCGATCGCGACGAGGTCGTCCAGGGAGCCGGAGGCCGCGGTGTCGAGCACGATGTCGACGCCGTGCGGAGCGAGGGTGGTGAGGCGCTGGGCGAGTCCGGGGCCGTAGGTGGTGGGAACGGCGCCGAGAGAGGTGAGGAACTCGTGGTTGCGTTCAAGAGTGCTTCGCGGTGTCCAGGTCATCCCGCAAGATCTGGTCGATCGTCGCCTTGAACGGATCCAGGCGCGAGATCAGGGGGAATCTGCTTGCGAGGCGTCGGCCGCACCCACTCCAGCGCCATCGCGACCGGCCTCCGGCCCACTCCGTACTGCGCCGACAACGCCCTGCTGGACAGCCCTTCGACCCGAGCGTCATGGCCGACCCGGTGCCGGCGGAGATTTGTGCACCCCCGCCCTTCGCTGGGGCACGATGGATGTCACCCCCTGCCTGACCAGGGCCGAGACCACTCGTGACCCCGCGGGCTTCACCATCCGCTACGCCGGACTTGACGATCTGATCCGCATGCGGCGAGCCCTCGGCCGCCCGAAGGACCACCGCCGCGCGGACGAACTCGAACGACTACGCACCTGACCGGGGAAGGACGTGCCTTCGCCGTCGCCTTGCGGTGTCAGTCCAGGCTGCGGCGGGCGACGGCGAGGAACTCCGCCTTGAACGGCTCCAAGAGCTCGGCCACGCTGGTCCCGTCGCCCTCCTGCCAGACCGCCTGATTCAAGGCGCGGGTGTAGGCGGTCGCCGGTGCGTGAAGGTCAGGGGCGCACAGGAGTTGGACGCCGTTCTCGGCTATGCGCAGGCCGTCCATCGCCGGCCTGGCCGTCCGGTACCACTCATCACCGACCTCCCACTGGGGCGGTCGTGCATGTGCGACGCCCTCAGCCTCCAGGGCAAACCGGACGAATTCCAATACGGTCCTGATGCGCTCCGCACGTCGCTCCTCCGCCAGCGCCGCAGTCCGTCTTTGTTCCTCAGCCCGGTCGGCCGCCCGTTGCGTCGTGAGCTGGGTCAGATACGTCAGCCCACCTCCCACCGCCACACCGACCATCGAAGCCACCGGCGTCCACAGATCTCCTGCCATGGCTGATTACTACCAGCGCTTGTCGACCGCCCGCTGCCGATCTTGTGATGCGGACAGGTCCGCCCGTTGGGTCGGCCCTCTCCGAGATCCCTCCGGGGACGGCTCGGCGTCTCTCTGCTCCGCGACTGGCCAGGGCGTGCTGTGAAGGTCCTGGTCTTCTCTCGGCCGAGTGACGGGATCTTCGATCAGGTGCGGGGCGAACCCGGGCAACCCGGTGGGCCGGTCAGACCGTCGTCGGCAGTGCGTTGTCCAGGAGGATCTCCGCCGCTGCCCGCGCGTGCCGGCCGTAGTTCGGGTCGCCCAGCACCATGGCGCGGCTGGCGGCGCCGTCCGCGAGGGTCACGAGCTGCTCGGCGAGGACGGAGGGCTCGCGGCAGCCCAGTTCCGCCACCAACTCGGTCACCAGCCGCACCATCAGCAGTTTCCGTTCGCGGGCATAGGAGTGAACCGCGTTCTGCGGGTCGGGAAACTCCACGGCGGCATCGATGAACGGACATCCGCGCACCGGATCCGTGCCGGCCGGGGGCGGGTCGAACAGTGTGAGGATTCGCTCCCGGGGAGGAATGTCCTCGCGTGCCAGCGCGCCCTCCAGCGTGTGCCCCGTGGAAGCGAGGTCCTTGAGGTGGGCGAGGACCAGCTCGTCCTTGGTCCGGAAGTGTGCGTAGAGGGTGCGCTTGGACACCGGCGCCCGCTCCGCGATCTGCTCCATACCGGTCGCGTTGATCCCCTGGGCCGCGAACAGTCCAGCCGCGGCGGCCAGGATGCGCTCCCGTCCTCCGCGTCCCTGCCGCCGAGGCGCCGTCGTCACCGTGGCCATGAAGTAAGTATACGTACTCGTCTACTTCTGAGGGGGAGGCTGGCTATAGTGTGTTCCTAAGTAAACGGTTCCGTTTACTTCGTCGATTTCAGGGAGAGTTCCATGAGCGCACCGATCTTCACCCGGACACGCACGAGCGAGGCGCCGGCCACCGGCGGAACACGGACGGGCGGGACACGAACGTGGGAGTACGCCG
Source organism: Streptomyces mutabilis (assembly GCF_046628145.1). Lineage (NCBI taxonomy): Bacteria > Bacillati > Actinomycetota > Actinomycetes > Kitasatosporales > Streptomycetaceae > Streptomyces > Streptomyces mutabilis. The sequence goes on from NZ_CP176874.1 coordinate 7,567,121, forward strand.
AGCAGCTGATCCGCGGGCGCCACGCGACCCGCGCCTTCCGCCCCGACCCGGTACCCCAGGACACTCTGCACAGCATCTTCTCCCTGGCCGGCGCCGCGCCGTCCAACTCCAACGCGCAGCCGTGGCGGGTCGAAGTCGTCGGCGGCGCGCGGCGAGACCGTCTGGCCGAGGCCCTGCGAACGGCCCACGCCGAGCGACGCCTCACGGCCGACTACCCGTACTCCGAGGACATGTACGCCCCCGTCCACCAGGAACGGCGGGCCGCTTTCGGCGCGGACCTGTACGGAGCGCTGGGCATCGGCCCCGACGACCACACGGCCCGCGCGGCCTACGACGCCGAGAGCCTGGGCTTCTACGGGGCGCCCCATGCCGCGTTCCTGTTCGTCACCGGCGACGGCGGGCCGCGACTGGCCGCCGACGCCGGCGCCTACCTGCAGACGCTGCTGCTGGCCATGGCCGCCTACGGCGTGGCCAGTTGCCCGCAGGGCCTGCTCAGCTTCTACGCCGACACCGTCCGCGACGAACTCGGAGTGGACGAGGGGAAGCTGCTCGTGGGGATCTCCTTCGGTTACGCCGACGAGGACGCGCCGGTGAACCGGGTCATGACCGGCCGGGCGGCTCTGGAGGCAACCACCACATTCCACATCTAGAGCCGGTCGCGAAAGTGCTGGTCACAGCGACTCGTTGAGCAATGCAACCAGCACGGTCGCGTCGTATCCGTCGTCGTCCTTGTCGAAGGCCGGTGGCCGACCGCCCAGGACCCGAGGCCTAGTCCACCGAGCCGGTGACCGACGGCAGTGCCTCGACGACGAAGAACAGGAAGCAGGGCTTGGTCGACAGGTCGTGAAAGCCGTCGGGGAACAGTTCACGGGCGGCTGGGTCGGGCTGCGGCTCACTGATGACGGAGAGGCGGAAACCCGCGGTGGTGAAGGCATCGATCATCGCGTGCAACGGCTTGCGCCAAAGTCGCATCGGGGTGGACTGCCCACCGAGCATCCAGTCGAACGTATAGCTCGTGGTCGCAAAGTAGTCAGGCCGAGGATCCCCGTGCGTGTAAGCCGTGATGGGGTGGTCCACGGACACGATCAGCCGACCGCCGGGCCTGAGCACTCGCCGCAACTCGGTCAGCGTCGGCCCCCAGTCCTCCAGGTAGTGCAGGACCAGCGACGCGACCACGTCGTCGAACGCGCCGTCATCGACCGGCAATCGGTCGCTCAGGTCGGCCACGTGCAGTGCTACGTCGTCACCGAGCCTCCGCCTGGCCAGGGCCAGCATTCCGGCGCTGGCGTCGATGCCGGTGACGGTGGCACCGCGGTCGCGAAGTGCGGCGGTGAGGGGGCCCGAACCGCAGCCTGCGTCCAGGACCCGGCGGCCGGCGACGTCTCCGGCGAGGGCTAGCATCGCGGGCCGTTCGTAGTACGCGTTCACGAGGTTGTTCTCGTTCTCCGCCGCGTACGCCTCGGCGAAACTGTCGTAGTCGTTCACCCGGCCCGGATCTCCAGGCTGGGCCGAGCTGTCGGGTACGGCGGTTGCGCGTTCCATCGTCGCAGCCTAGTAGTCACATGATCCGTCGTGTCGCCCTGCTCGACTGTCCAGCTCTCCTTCACGGTCAGGCGGGGTACGGCGGGCAGGCCGCTCAGCTCTGAGTCCGCCTGCCCGCAGCGTCCAGGGGCCCGCGTCCTCGACGGTCAGTCGGAACGGCGGCGTGGCCTCGTGCGTCGACGCGGCTAATGTCGGCGCCATGAGCGAACACTCGGAACGTTCCGTCGTCGTCGAACGCACCAGCAGCGGGCAGTTCGTAGCGACCAATGCCCGCGGAGGATCAATCAGTTTCGGTACGTCGTCGGAAGGCGACCGGAACACCGGATTCACCCCTGTGGAGCTGCTCCTGGCCGCGATCGGCGGCTGCACGGCCGTGGACGTCGATGTAGCCACCGGCCGTCACGCAGAGCCCACCCAGTTCTCCGTGACGGTCACCGGGGACAAGGTCAGCGACGACCTGGGCAACCGCATGACGAACCTCAAGGCCACCTTCACCGTGGAATTCCCGGACGACGAGGGAGCGGAGCGCGCCCGCGCCATCCTCCCCCGGGCAGTCCAGGCATCCCATGACCGTCTCTGCACCGTGAGCAGAACCGTCGAGATCGGCACACCCGTGACCACGACCGTCACCAACGCCTGACCACCGGGCCCCATCCGCTCGACGGGGCACCGGCGAAGCGTTGTGCCCCGCGCGAGCGCCTGCGGCACCGAGGCACCGAGTGCATTCGTCCTGCCGGCCCTCGACGTCGGTCAGCGCGAGGAACAACGCGGGACCAGGGTGCCGTTCAGGCGGACGACCGCGCCGGACCGTTGGTGTGCTGTGCTGTGCCGGCGCTCCGGCCGTGCAGCGACCGAAGGGGACAGGACGAAGAGCCGAGGCGTCACTCCTCGCGCAGGCTCGTCACCAGTTCGCGCGGCAGGCCGTGGGTGTCGTGGAGGTAGTGGAAGTCCTCCTCTCCCAGCGGGCCCCGGAAACGGGGCCGGGCGAGTACCTTCCGGCCGAGCTCCAGGAGCCGGCGGAACCGGCGCTCTTCCTCCAGGAGCAGTCGGCGTACGGGCTCGGTGCCGCCCTCCTGCCGGAAGTGCCCCAGCGTGTGCGAGAGGAGTTCGCCGGGCAGGTCGCCGAGTCCGCGTGAGGGGTCGTCCCGCCACAGGACGGTGAGTACCCGGCGCAGGAGGCGCCGCAGCACATAGCCTTGCCCGGTGTTGGCCGGGCGGACCCCGTCGCCGACCACCACGACGGCCGAACGCAGGTGGTCGCAGACCAGCCGCAGCGACGGCTCGTCCAGCGGCCACAGGGCGGGGACGAGACGCCGCCACGGTTCGAAGACATCGCACTCGAACACCGACGGCTTGCCCTGCAGCAGCGAGGCGAGGCGTTCCAGACCCAAGCCGGTGTCGACATTGCGCTGCGGAAGCGGCACGAGGCTGCCGTCGTCGAGGCGACGATGGCGCATCATGACGTGGTTCCACACCTCCACCCATCGGTCGTCGCGGGTGGGCGTCGAGCGGGGCGGGGTGTCGCCGGTCCACAGGAAGATTTCCGAGTCGGGTCCGCACGGGCCGACCGGCCCGTTGGACCACCAGTTGTCCTCCACCGTCTCCTCCACGGGCACACCGCGCTCCTGCCACAGCCGGAGCGAGGAGACGTCGGGCCCGACCTGGTCGTCGCCGCCGAACACGGTGGCGTGCAACAGGCCCGGATCGACGCCCAGTCCCTCGGTGAGCAGCCGGTAACCCCAGTCGAGGCTCTGCGGTCCCTCGTAGTCGCCCAGCGACCAGGTGCCGAGCATCTCGAAGACCGTCAGGTGGGTGCTGTCGCCGACCTCGTCCAGGTCGGTGGTGCGCAGGCACCGCTGCACGTTGACCAGCCGCCGGCCCAGCGGATGGGGGCGGCCCTCCAGGTACGGGGTGAGCGGATGCATTCCGGAGGTGGTGAACAGTACGGGGTCGCCGGGCGGGGGCAGCAGCGTCGAGCCGGTGATCCGGCGATGGCCCTGGTCCTCGTAGTACTCGACGAACGTACGGATCAGCTGCTCGGTGTTCATGAGGTGACTCCTTCGCGTCGCGGCAAGAGAGGCACCGGAGAACGGGACCGCGCGATCGTCGCAGCGAGGCGGAGGTGACAGAGCACCACGTGACCATCGGCGGGCCGTTTCCGGTCGCCGATGGGGGAGGGGAGAAGGTCAGGCGGCGGCAACCGGCGAGCTGGTCGCTCGCGCGGTCATGAAGACGCTTCGCCCGATGATGTTCATGGCCCCAAGGTAACGCACCCCGTCGCACGAGGCACGTGATTAATCCATGATTGCGGGACCTTCCCACGTAGACGGTCGTGCTCGCCGCGGCCCACGGAACTTCCGCTCCGACTGCGGTGCGCTCGCGGCCAAGGCCCGCAGCAGGACCGGTTCGCCGGTGCACGGTGAGCGCGCACCGACGACAGGCGGACCGCGGGGGTTTTCGCCGGACGGCGGCCCCGGCCGCCGACTCGAGTCGGCCAAAAAGCTCCGCGGCCGCATCACGTCCCCGGCGGCACTGAGAAGGTACGTCCATGACGACACCCGCGGAACTGGTCCGTTCCCTCGCCCGCACCCGGGCCTCGCTCGACGGGGAGGAGGTCACGTACTGGTGGACCGGCGACGTGTACTCCTGGGCCCCGGACGAGCCCTACGAGCGCCTCTTCGGCTTCGAAGGGCTCAACGTCGCACGTCTCGTCCAGGACGCCGAGGACGGCCCGGACGCCTACCGGCTGCTCACCCGCGAGGCCGCCTTCTACCTGGACCCCGGAACCCGCGAGATCCTGGAGACCTGGCAGGACCTGCCGGTGGTACACGTATGGAACGACCCGGCCAATCAGAAATGGCGCCCCTTCCCGGTCCCGGTCACCGAACTCGGTGAACAGGTCTGTTTCAGCCTGGAGATCCCGCTCGCCTACCCCTCGCCCCTGCCGGTCGCCGAGTACCCCGTCCACTCGGCCGGCGACACGTACAAGGCGCTGGAGTGCTTCCAGTTCTTCGCCCGCCGCTCCGACCTGGCGGGACGGGCACCCAGCGTCCCGGCCACCATGTCGTGGACCCGCATGTCCCCGTGGCTGCCGTGGATGGCGCGCGGGCAGCGCCCCGGCGGTCTCACGTTCCACTGCCGAGGCCGCAAGCTCGGCTCGTACGCCGAAGTCCCCGAACGCACCCGCGCGTACGTCGCCGACCACCACCCCGAGTTCGCCCACGCCCCGGAGATCTGGACCGAGCCGAACGAGACCAGTTGGACCTACTTCCGCGAACTGCACCCGCCGAAGTAGCCGCGAAGCCGCCGCAGGTCCGTCCCGGCGAGGCGGCTCCGCCCGCGGCACGCCCCGAACCGCACGACCCGGAGCCCGACCGTACGACCCGGAGCCCGAACCTCCCGGACTTTGCCCGCCATTCACCCACCGTCCTCTTCGCACTCGTCCTCGGCTGCAAGGGTTCGGCGACGGAACGGACCGGACCGGAGGAAAGATGTCCCCGAAGAGCAAGAGAACCCGCGCCGCGCTGGCTGCCCTGGTCGTAGCCGCCGGCACCCTGGGGACGGCGGGAGCCGCGCCGGTGGAGGAGTCGCATCGCGGGCAACAGCAGCACCGGCAGCGGCCGGGCCTGTTCGAGCGCACCGCCACCTACCCGGTCTTCCAGAACCGTCCGGCCGGTGAGGACGCGGAGGCCGGGACCGTCGCGGAGATCTCCTCGGTCAGCGAGGACGGCCGCACCCTCGTCTACACCGACGCGGTGGCCCGCCGGATCGGCTTCCTCGACATCGCCGACCCCGACCGCCCGCGCGGCCTGGGCACCCTGTCACTGGATCGGCTCGGCGACGCCGAGGACGAGCCGACCTCGGTGACCGTGGTCGGACAGTACGTCCTGGTGGTCGTCAACACCAGTGCCGGCTACGCCCGGCCCTCCGGACGGCTCGACGTCGTCTCGCTTCGCGACCGCAAGCGGGTGGCGAGCTTCGACCTCGGCGGGCAGCCCGACTCCATCGCCCTCAGCAAGGACAAGCGGTACGCCGCCATCGCGATCGAGAACGAGCGGGACGAGGAGGCGACCCCGCCCGGCCGTGACGAGGGCGACCTGCCGCAGGCACCGGCCGGCTTCGTGCAGATTCTCGACCTGGGCCGAGGCACAGCTCCCGCGCAGTGGCGGACCCGGGTGGTCCCGCTGACCATGGCCGACGGCCGGGCGCTGCCCGTGCTCGCCAAGGCGTCCATCACCGAACCGACGGACCCCGAGCCGGAGTACGTCTCGATCAACAGCCGCAACCAGCTCGCGGTGACGCTGCAGGAAAACAACGGTGTCGTTCTCATCGACCTGCCGACCGGCCGGATCACCAAGGCGTTCAGCGCCGGCACCGCCTCCGTGCGCGGCATCGACACCGTCGAGGACGGCACGATCGACCAGAGCGGGGCCATCGAGAACGTCCCGCGCGAGCCCGACGCCGTCGGCTGGCTCGACGACCGCTACCTGGCGACCGCCAACGAGGGAGACTGGCGCGGCGGTACGCGCGGCTGGTCCGTGTTCGACAGCCGCACCGGCAGACCCGCCTGGGACGCGGGCAACAGCTTCGAGCGGCTCGCCGTACGCCACGGCCTGCACAACGAGGGCCGGGCGGGGAAGAAGGGCCCCGAGCCGGAAGGCATCGCGATCGCCGAGTACGACGGAGTGCCCTACGCCTTCGTCGGATCCGAGCGCGACAACTTCGTCGCCGTCTACGACGTCAGCCGGCCCACCCGGCCGGTCTTCCGCCAGCTGCTGCCCGCCACCAACGGCCCCGAGGGCCTGCTGCCGATACCGTCGCGCGGACTGCTCGCGGTCTCCAGCGAGGAGGACGACGCCGAGGCGGGCGTACGCGCGTCCGTGAGTCTGTTCCGCCTGGGCCGGGACACCGGACACACTCCTTCGTTCCCCGGCGTCGTCTCGGCCGACGACGCTCACCGTGCCCCGATCGGTTGGGGGGCGCTCGGCGCGCTGTCCGCCGTGCCGGGCCGGCCGCACCAGCTCTACACGGTCACCGACGCCGCGTACTCCACCACCCGAGTCCTCACCGTCGACACGGCCCGCCGCCCCGCCGTCATCACCCGGGAGCTGACCGTCAAGGACGCCGACGGGCGGCCCGTCGGCTATGACGCCGAGGGCATCCACGCCCGGCCGCAGGGCGGTTTCTGGCTCGCGGTCGAGGGGGAGAAGGGCGCGGACAACAAGCTGGTCCGGCTCGACGCGCGGGGCGTGACCCGGCAGGTCGTCCCGCTGCCGGCGGACGTCGCCGCGGGCCTCGGCAAGCAGGGCTTCGAAGGCGTCACCGCCACCACGGACCGACGCGGGCACGAGATCGTCTGGGCCGCCCTCCAGCGTGAGGTCACGGGCGACCCGGCGGGTGTCGTGCGACTGGGCCGCTACGACGTGACAGCCGGCACCTGGAGCTGGTTCGGGTACCGGCTCGAGTCCACCAGCACGCCCGGCGACTGGATGGGGCTCTCCGAGATCACGGTGGTCGGTGACCGGCTCGCGGTCATCGAGCGCGACAAGCTCAACGGTCCGGCCGCCAAGGTCAAGCGCATCTACACCGTCGACCTGCCGACGTCGGCGGCGCCCGAGGGCACTCTGCGAGTCCTGCCAAAGAGGCTCGCGCACGACGTGCTGCCCGACCTGCGGGCCACGAACGGCTGGACGCAGGAGAAGCTCGAGGGTCTGACGGTGGGCGGAGACGGCCACGTCTACGCCGTCACCGACAACGACGGTCTGGACGACGCGACCGGGGAGACCGTCTTCCTGGACCTCGGAACGAGTCGACAGGTCTTCGGCCACCGCCGCTGACACCGACAGAACCTGACCAAGCCGTGGGGGAGAGGGGGGAAGGGGGCCCAGCCGCCCGCGATCCCTTCCCCCTCCTCGACGGCACACGGACAGTTCTGCCTCTCCCGGTTCGGCCGGCTCTCCTCGCGGTGAGCCCCAGGGGGACGAACTCCGCCGGCCCGCCCTCAGACCCGGGTGAGTTCGGCGGCACCGAACGACACGTCGAAACGGTCGCACCAGACGCTCACACTGGTGTAGCGGGACGGGTCGACACCGGCCGGTACCGCGTAGTTCTGGTTGCCCTTGTTCCCCTTGAGCTTCCCGAGACTGACGTAGTCCCCGTCGTCGAACACGTGCCAGCCGGCCGTCCCTCGCTTCACCGGCGCATCGGTCAACCACACCCGCAGGTCCGGCCCGTTGCTCGTGTCGAGGTTCTCGACACGCACGATGTGGGAGCCGTCGGAGAGCCGCACCAGTCTCACCGTCCCCGAGGTCGCGTGCTCGTGGCTGATCAGCCCGCCGCTCGCCAGGGTCACCGGTCCGGCCGGGGCCGGGGTGGAAGGCGTGGCACCGGACGGCTCCCCAGCGGACGGCCGCGATGGAGCAGCGGTCCCGGGCAGTGCCTCGTCGACGGTCTTCTCCTGCCACAGCTTCCACGGCTGAAACCAGTAGGAGCCGAAGCCGCCCACGGCGACAGCCACGGTCAGCGCCCCGATCACCCATGGTCTGACCAGCACCCCACGAACACGTCCCATTGCGCCCCTCCCGAAGGTCGTTGACTTGGGACCATTCAATGCGAGAACCGGCCGCCACGGGCCACCCGGCAGATGACGAAAGTCTTACGCCAGTGGCCGGCTGGTGGTCGAGGAGCAGCGCCAGGACCGCCGGCGCCGCCGGCCAGGAACCGATGCATTCCGCCTTTCCTTACGAAACGCGGACGTCACGGCTGGGGCAGCCCTCGGCGACCACACCCGCGTGCACGCGGTGCGAAGCTGGGCGCATGCAGCAGTCCCACGAGTCCGCCTCCGCGGATGTGTCCCCCGGCCGGTCCCCGGACGTGCCGCCCCCGACCGGTCCTGCCCGGATCCTGGTCGTCGACGACGATCCCACGGTCGCCGAGGTCGTCGCCGGATACCTGGTACGCGCGGGCCACGTCGTCGACCGGGCCGACGACGGCCCCGCCGCGCTCGGGCGAGCCGCCGCGCACCGGCCGGACCTCGTGGTCCTGGACCTGATGCTGCCCGGCATGGACGGCTTCGAGGTGTGCCGGCGGCTACGCGGCGCGGGACCCGTGCCGGTCATCATGCTGACCGCCCGTGGTGACGAGGACGACCGGATCCTGGGCCTCGAGGTCGGTGCCGACGACTACGTGACCAAGCCGTTCAGTCCGCGGGAGCTGGTGCTGAGGGTCGAGTCGGTCCTGCGCCGTACCCGGCCCGCCGCGGCGCCGCGCCCGCCGTCCGCGGCCGGCCTGACCGTCGACCCCACCGCCCGCAGGGCCACCAAGGACGGCGCCGAACTGGCGCTGACCCTGCGTGAGTTCGACCTGCTCGCCTTCTTCCTCCGGCACCCGGGGCAGGCCTTCTCCCGGGAGGAGCTGATGCGTGAGGTGTGGGGCTGGGACTTCGGCGACCTGTCCACCGTCACCGTCCACGTACGGCGGCTGCGCGGCAAGGTCGAGGAGGACCCGGCCCGGCCCCGGCTGATCCAGACGGTGTGGGGCGTGGGCTACCGCTTCGACCCTGCCGGACGGGAGGCGGACTGACATGCCCGACATCCTCCTCATAGCCTTCTACGCCTTCACCGGCGCCGCCGCCACCGGCCTGGCCGGCGCGGGCGTGCTGCGGCTGCTCCGGCGGCGTTCGCTGACGGCGTCGCTCGCCGTGGTGGCGGCCGTGGCCGTGCTCGCGATGCTCGCGGGCACCCTCATGGTCGCCTGGGCGATGTTCCTGTCCCCGCACGACCTGTCCGTCGTGACGACCGTCGTGGCGATGGCCGCCGTCGTCTCCCTGGCCACCGCGCTGCTGCTGGGCCGCTGGGTGGTCGCCCGGAGCCGTGAACTCGCCGCGGCGGCACGCTCGTTCGGCGACAGCGGCGACTACGCGGCCCCCGCCACACCGGCCACCGCCGAACTCGACGCGCTCAGCCGGGAACTGGCGGCCACGAGCGCCCGGCTGGGCGAGTCCCGTGAGCGGGAGCGGGCCCTGGAGACCTCCCGGCGTGAACTCGTCGCCTGGATCTCGCACGACCTGCGTACCCCGCTGGCCGGTCTGCGCGCCATGTCCGAGGCCCTGGAGGACGGCGTCGCGACGGACCCCGACCGCTATCTGCGGCAGATCCGCACCGAGGTGGAGCGCCTCAACGACATGGTCGGTGACCTCTTCGAGCTCTCCCGCATCCAGGTCGGCGCCCTCCTGCTCGCACCGTCCCGTATCTCCCTCTACGACCTGGTGGGCGACGCCCTCGCGGGTGCGGACCCGCTCGCCCGCGAGCACGGTGTGCGGCTGGTCGGCGACGCCGTGGCCGCCGTACCGGTCGAGGTGGACGGCAAGGAGATGAGCCGGGTGCTCGGCAACCTCCTGGTCAACGCGATCCGCCGCACCCCCGCCGACGGCACGGTCGCGGTCGCCGCCGAGCGCTCGTCCGAGGGCGTGGTGGTCTCGGTGACCGACGGCTGCGGCGGCATCCCGGAGGAGGACCTGCCGCGCGTCTTCGACACCGGCTGGCGCGGCACCCACGCCCGTACGCCCCCGGCCGGCGCGGGACTGGGCCTGGCCATCGTGCGCGGCATCGTCGAGGCCCACCGCGGCCGCGCCACGGTTCGCAACATCCCGGGCGGCTGCCGTTTCGAGGTCCTTCTGCCGTCGGCGGAGCGGTGAGGCCCAGGGGCACTGTCGGCCCAGCTCCGCCGGCGAGAAACGCGCCGGCAGCACCTCGTGGTGACACGCGGCGTCCACCCCTGCCGGGGCCCGCGCCACGGCCCCATGGTCGCGCACGTCGTCGCCGGGGACCTCGCGGACGTCGGAGCGGACGGTCCCGTGCCCGTGCTCCCGCAGGGTGTTCCAACGGCGTGCCGCCGGGTGGGTCGAGGTACGGCCGGCCGGACTGATGGAAGGACAGGCCCGGTGGGGCTGCGTGCCCTTGTGCCGCTCATCCGGCCCAAGCCGTGAGGGCCGCCGAGCGCTCGGCGCGGCGCGTCTTCGGGTCGGTGGTGCGGCTGGCCCAGGCGACGTGGCCGTCGGGCCGTACGAGGACCTCGGTCGCGCCGCGCAGGTCGGGGTGATCGTCGTGCGCGGTGACCAGCGCGGTGGTGACACGCGTCCTGTGTTCGCGGTCGGTGTACGTTGCGGTGCCGGGCGCGGGTGCCAGGTCGAGGTGGACGAACCGGGCCGTGCGCAGAAGGTCGTAGACCCGGCCGGCGGGCGAGTCCGCGGCCCTCAGCGTGATGTCCGGCATCCGGTGTCCCACCAGCGGATCGGCGTCGAGGACCGTGGGCCGGTAGGCGGTGCCCAGCGCGGAGACCCGGGCGGCGAGCATGCGGTTGACCTCGTCCTGGCCCAGGAGCTCGTCCAGCAGGGCGCGCAGGGCGGTGGCGGGGCGTCGGTACCGGGGGACGAGGGTGAGTTCCATGAGCAGGGTCTGGATCTCGGTGTTCTCCGTGACCTTGCGCCCCACCGGGCGGCGTTCGGCCTCGTAGCTGTCCAGCAGGCCCGGCGGCGCCCAGCCCTCGATCTCGGCGGCCAGCTTCCAGCCGAGGTTCGCGGCGTCCTGGAGGCCGGTGTTGAGCCCTTGGCCCGCGGCGGGGAAGTGGATGTGAGCGGCATCGCCCGCCAGCAGGAGGCGACCTGCGCGGTAGCGGTTCGCGAGCCGGGTGGCGTTGCCGAAGCGGGAGAGCCAGCGGGGGTCGGCGATACCGAGGTCGGTGCCGCACATCCGGAGCAGGGTCCGGCGGAACTCCTCCAGGGTGACCGGTTGAGAGGCCGGCACCCGCATCCGTTCCGGATCCACCACGACCAGCCGCGTGACCCCGTCCTCCAGCGGAGCGACCAGCACGCCGCCGGCCCGGGCGGCGTCCAGGGCCGCGGGACCGGTGTCCATCACCGCGAAGTCACCGAGGACGCCGGTGAGTGTCTCGTCAGTGCCGGGGAAGCCGATCCCGGCGGCCCGGCGCACCACGCTGCGCCCGCCGTCGCAGCCGACCGCGTACCGGGCCCGGACGGTCTCTGCGCCTCCGGGCCCCCGCACCTCGGCTTCGATGCCGTCGTCGTCCTGGCGCACGCCGGTGACCTCGTGGCCGCGCGTGATCTCCACCCCCAGCTCGGCCGCCCGTTCGGCCAGCAGTGCCTCGGTGCGCGCCTGGGGTATGAAGAGCGTGTAGCCGTGCCGGGAGTCGAGCCGGGAGAAGTCGAGCCGGGTCGGAAGCTGGGCGAAGTGCCAGCCGGGGACCGTGCGGCCGAGGGGCAGGAACCGGTCGAGCAGGCCCCGCTGGTCCAGCAGCTCCACGCTGCGCGGGTGCAGTGTCAGTGCCCGGGAGTCGCGCTGCGGCTCCGTCCGGCGCTCCAGGACGCGGGTCCGCACGCCCGTCAGAGCCAGTTCGCAAGCGAGCATCAGGCCGGTCGGGCCGCCGCCCACAACGATCACGTCGTCCTTCACGGAAGTCACCCTCTCTTGCCCACACCATTAGTGAACACCGTTCACGTGAACGATGTTCACTATACTGGCGGGCATGAGTTCCTCGTCAACCCGCAGCCCGGGGCGCCCGTCGCGCATCGACGGTCCGCGCACCCTGCGGACCGCACTGAAACTGCTCGACGAGTCGGGCCTGGACGCCCTGACCATGCGACGTCTCGCCGAGGCGATGGACGTGCGGGCCGGAGCGCTCTACCGCTACTACGCCACCAAGCAGGAACTGCTCACGGCCATGTCGGAGCAGATGATGGAGGGCGTCACCGAGAACGTTCTGGCGAGCGGCGACGCTCCCTGGCACGAGCGGCTGGCGGACTTCGCGCGCGCCCTGCGAGCGGCCCTGCTCGACCACCGCGACGGCGCACGGGTCTTCGCCGGCACGCACCCGACGGGCGGCAACGTCCTCGGTTTCTCCGACGCGCTGGTCGGCGTTCTGCTCGACGCGGGATTCCCCGCGGACGACGCGGCCCGGACGCTCTACGCGGTGTCGAACTTCACCGTCGGCCACACCCTGGAGGAGCAGGCCGCCGACTCGGAGGAGAACGGAGGACCGGGCGCCGCCGGACGGTTGCGGGCCGCGGTGGCGGACGGGTCGTACCCGCATCTGCGCGCCGCTTTGTCCGCGCTGGCCGGCACGGACTTCGACCGCCACTTCGAGTACGGGCTCGGCCTGCTCATCGACGGCCTCAGAGCGCGGCGGTGTCCGGTCGGCGAGGCCTGACGGACGCCCGCTCCGGGACGGAGGCGTCCTCGGTGTGCGGGCGTCGGACCGATGCCCCGACCGCTCCGCCCTGCAACACGCCCCGCCTCAGCCAGTGCCCAGCGCTGCGCGCCCCCGGAAGTCCCCGCGATGAGTTTCCAGCGGTTGTGCGGTCTACCCGTCGACGAAGGGAGCGCACCATGCGCAAGATCATCGTTTGCACGTTCCTGACGCTGGACGGCGTGATGCAGGCGCCGGGCGGTCCGGACGAGGACGCGGAGAGCGGCTTCGAGCACGGCGGCTGGCAGAAGCCGGTGGACGACGACGAGGTCGGTACGGCCATCGCCGGCTGGTACGAGCACGCCGACGCGATGCTGCTCGGACGCAAGACGTACGACATCTTCGCGTCGTACTGGCCGACCGCCGATCCCGGCAACCCGTTCACCCGTCGGATGAACAGCATGCACAAGTACGTGGTGTCCCGGACCCTCACGTCCGTCGAGTGGCAGAACTCCACGCTGCTGGAGGGCGATGTCGTCGACGCCGTACGCGAACTGAAGGCGTCCGACGGCGGGGACATCAACGTCGTCGGCAGCGGCGATCTCGCCCAGACCCTCATGCGGCACGGCCTCGTGGACGAATACCGGCTGACCATCCATCCGGTGATCATCGGTTCCGGCAAGCGGCTGTTCGCCGACGGGACGATCCCCACCGCGCTGGAGCCGGTCAGTGTGTCGACGACGAAGGGCGGCACCGTCGTCGGCGTGTACCGGCCGAACGGCAAGCCGAGCTACGACAGCTACTGAAAGGCGGGTGCGGCGCGCACGCCGACGGCGGGCCCGTCGCGCCGGCGGCCGAGCGTCGAGGGTCAACCTCTGGAAGCGCCCACTTGGAGAATCCATGATTTCCTGAATTCAGGAAGTCGTGTACTGTCGTGGCCGTGCTGACCACTGCTCCCGACATCGAGATACTGACCCGGTTCGGCCGAGCCCTTGCCGACCCGATCCGCTGCCGGATCCTGCTCGCCCTGCGCGAGGCCCACAGCTACCCGGCCGACCTCGCCGACGCGCTCGGAATCTCCCGTACGCGGCTGTCGAACCACCTGGCGTGCCTGCGTGACTGCGGCTTGGTCGTCACCGTGCCCGACGGGCGCCGCACCCGCTACGAACTCGCCGACGAACGCCTCGGCCACGCCCTGGACGACCTGCGCACCGCCGTGGTGGCCGTCGAGACCGACCGCACGTGCCCGGACGCCGATGAGAGGGCGTGCTGCTGATGGCTGCCGGGACACCGATATCCCTCGCGCCGTCACCGGCCCGCCGCGAGGCGCTCGCCAGGCGCATACGCTTGCTGGTCGCCGCCACCATCACCTACAACTTCATCGAGGCCATCGTCGCGATCACCGCCGGGACGATCGCCTCCTCCACCGCCCTGATCGGCTTCGGGCTCGACTCGGTCATCGAGGTTTCCTCCGCGGCCGCGGTCGCATGGCAGTTCTCCGCCCGCGAGCACGCTGAGCGCGAGGCCCGGGAGAAGACCGCCCTGCGGATCATCTCGGTTTCGTTCTTCGCCCTCGCCGCCTACGTCACCTTTGACGCGGTCCGGGCGCTCACCGGCACGGCCGAGGCGGAACGCTCCCTGCTCGGCATCGCCATCGCCGCCCTGTCGCTGGCGGTCATGCCCTTCCTGTCGAACGCGCAGCGCAGGGCCGGTCGTGAACTCGGCTCGGCCTCCGCGGTCGCCGACTCCAAGCAGACCCTCCTGTGCACGTACCTGTCCGCCGTGCTCCTGGTCGGCCTGGGCCTCAACGCCGCCCTGGGCTGGTCGTGGGCCGACCCCGTCGCCGCCCTCGCCATCGCCGCCATCGCCGTCAAGGAAGGCCGCGACGCCTGGCAGGGCAAGGGCTGCTGCGCCCCGGCGGTGGCGACGGTCACCGGCGACACCGAGGCAGAAGCGTGCGGCAACTGCCCTCCGGGCTGCGCCTGCTGCGACTGACCGTTCACGGCGTGAAGCGCCCCCAGCGGCGACCACATCCTGCACCGGTCGCCCCGGCGCCGAAGAGGACGGCTAGAAAGGCGAGTTGGGCATGGGGCCACCCGTCTGAGCCGCCCATCCCGTTGTGCCGAGCGACATTTCGTGCCCTCTCCCGCAGGCCCATACGGTCGGATCATGGAACGGAACTTTCCGACGGCCGAACAACTCGCGGCTGCCTTGCGTGCCGGTGAAGTGACCTCGGCGGAGCTGACCGACGAGGCGATCGCCCGCATCGAACGGGACGACGAAGAGATCAACGCGATCTGTGTGCCGGACTTCGACCGTGCACGGGCCGCCGCGCGCGGTGCCGACCGGGCGCGCGCCCGAGGTGAGGACCGGCCACTGCTGGGCATCCCGGTGACGGTCAAGGAGTCGTACGACATCGCGGGGCTGCCCACGACCTGGGGAATGCGGCCGCAGCAGCCGCACCGGGCCTTCGTGCCCACCGAGGACGCGGTGCAGGTGTCGTTGCTCAAGGCCGCCGGCGCGGTGGTGCTCGGCAAGACCAATGTGCCCGTGGGGTTGCAGGACGTGCAGACCTTCAACGAGATCTACGGGACCACCAACAACCCCTGGGACCACCGTCGTACGTCGGGCGGGTCCTCCGGCGGCTCGGCGGCGGCCCTGGCGTCCGGTTTCGGCGCGCTGTCCATCGGCTCCGATCTCGCCGGTTCGTTGCGCACCCCCGCGCATTTCTGCGGCATCTACGCGCACAAGCCGACACTCGGGCTGGCGGCGAGCCGCGGGATGGTCCTGCCGCCCGGGCCGGCCCTGCCGGTCGAGCACGACCTCGCAGTCGTCGGTCCGATGGCGCGTACCGCTCGCGACCTCACCCTCCTGCTCGACGTCATGGCCGGACCGGACCCGCTGACGCTGGGCAGGGCGTACCAACTGACCCTGCCGCCCGCGCGCCACGAACGGCTCTGCGACTTCCGGGTCCTGGTCCTCGACGAGCATCCGCTCATTCCGACCGGTTCCGCTGTCCGGGCCGGCGTGGGCCGGGTGGCCGACGCGCTCGTCGCCTGCGGTGCCCGCGTCGAGCGGGACAGTCCGCTCCTGCCCGACCTGACCGAAGCCGCGGTGCTCTACACGAAGTTCCTGTTCTCGGGCTCCGTTGCACGCTTTCCCATCGAATCGTACGAGCAGCTGCGGGCCCGTGCCGCCGAACTGAGCGCAGACGACGAGAGCCTCGATGCGGCGCGGCTGCGCGGCATGGTGTTCAGCCACCGTGACTGGATCGAGGTGAACCGGTTGCGCGAGCTCCACCGCCATGGCTGGCGGCAGTTCTTCGCCGAGTTCGACGCCGTGGTGTGTCCCATCACGCCCACTCCCGCCTTCCCGCACGACCACAACCCCGACCTGATGAAACGCCGGCTCGACATCGACGGCTTCGACTGTCCGTACTTCGACCAGCTCGTCTGGGCGGGGCTGGCCACCCTGCCCGGTCTTCCCGCCACCGCTGTGCCGACGGGCCCGTCGCCTGAGGGTCTGCCGGTGGGAGTGCAGCTCATCGGTCCGATGCTCGAGGACCGCACCCCGCTGCGGCTGGCCGAATTGCTTGAGCAGGAGATGGGCGGCTTCCAGGCGCCGAAGTAGGGCGTACTGCCTGGGTGTCCGTCGACGGCGAGGTACGGACCACGAGGACATCCTCCGTATGCGCGCAGCCGCTCCCGGGAACGCTGATGTCACCCACCTCCCGCGACACGGGCATGATCACCGGCCTGGCCACGGCTGGAGCCGATCCGCTCCTATGCCCGCGGTGTGCTGTCCGAGCGCCAGGTGGTGAGGCGAGGGTGCCCCGGCAGTTCGGCGCGGCCGGTGGCCCACAACAGGGTGAGCCAGGGGTCCGCGCCGCCCGGGGCCTCTGGAAACAGACGGGCGAGCAGACCGCTGACAGGGGCGGGGAACAGCCGGGGCGCGGAAAGTCGAGGCGCTTTCACTCGCACTGCAGGCCGTTCCGGGTCTGCCGTCGAATCCGCCGAACGGCACATCAGGCCGCTCAGCGCATTCGGAGGCTGCCTCGGTCGGTCACGCCGCAATCGCGTCGTCACCGGCCAGGAACGGATGCAACAGCGTGAGCAGGGCGTTCGGTCGGTGCAGTGGAATGATGTGGCCACAGTCCTCGATGACGTGTCCGGTGAGGTCGTCGGTGACGGCGCGGAGTTGGCGTTCCAGCGCCGCGCCGACAGGGTGGGCGCCCAACGCCATTGTGGGCACCGTCAGACGGGCGGCGGCGACGGCCTGCGAGATCTGTCGTGCGCTTTCGGGCAGGGCCCGGTAGTACGAGAAGGCTCGGCTCAACGCGTGACCGCCCGTGTATGCGTGGACAAAGGCGTCCCGGACGGCGGGGGGCACTCCGTCGCCGAGCGTGCCGGTGTGCAGGAACCAGTCGATATAGGCGGCCTCGTGCCCTTCCAGTACGGTCTCGGCGAGTCCGGGCGCGGCGGTATGGAAGCCGAACCACCACGGGGGCCCGTCGGCGAGGAAGTCCTCGGCGCCGGGCAGTCCGCCCAGCACGGACTCCATGACGACCAGGCGTTGGACGAGACGAGGGTGGCGCAGGGCGAGGAGGAAGGCCGGTGGGGTACCCGCGTCGATGCCCACGACCGTGGCAGAAGGCACGCCGAGCTCGGTGAGAAGCGCTGCGGCGTCCTCGGCCAGGGTGCCGGCGTCATGCCCGGCGGCGGCCGGGCTGCTCGCGCCGAATCCGCGCAGGTCCGGCGCGATCACGCGGTAGCGGTCGGACAGGTCGGCCATGATGTCCGTCCATAGCTCCCAGGTGTGCGGAAAGCCGTGCAGGAGCAGGACGGCCGGGCCGGATCCGGCGAGGGCGACGTTGAGTTCGACACCGTTGACAGGGACGCGTCGTAGTTCGGGCATGGAGGACTCCAGGGGTGGGTGGGGTGGTGAGGAATGGTGACAAGGTCACGGTAGGGAACTAACCTGATCCTTCCAAGACGGCACTTTCCCATCAGGTGGTGAGCCCCGGGTGACCACGTCCATGTCCGGCGAACCCAGCCGGCGGTCCGGTGAGCGCGGTGATGTGCTGGATCCGCTCTGCCCGACCCGCCAGTTGCTCGACCGCATCGGAACCAAATGGACGTCGATGGTGGTCAAGGTGTTGGCCGAGACGGCTCCCGGCGAGCTCCGGTTCGCGGAACTTCGGCGTGGCATTCCGGGCATCTCGCAGAAGATGCTGTCCGTCACGCTGCAGAGCCTGGTCCGTGACGGCATGGTCGCGCGCCGTGTGGAACCCACGGTGCCGCCCGCCGTCCACTATCGACTCACGGAGCTCGGCCTCTCCCTCGAAAGGCCGCTCTCCGCCCTGCGGGTCTGGGCCGAGACGCACATGCCGGAGATCGACCGCAGTAACCGGCTCGCCGAGGCACGACAGACCGGACAGGAAGAGCGATGACCACAGCCACTCGTTGATGGCGGCAACGAGAGCGATCGCCACGCAGCGACCGGCCGGACTGTCACAGCGAGGGAGTCGAGCCTCCGGCAATGGGTGTCAGATCATTCTTGTTCTGACGGCAAGTCAATAAGGCTGCTCCACACACAATGGAATGGGCCCCCTTCGGCTCTCGCGGGCTGTCCGTGTAGCAGGCGGAACTGGTCTCGGGGCGCCGGGGCGCCGGGGCGCCGGGGCGCCGGGGCGCCGGGGCGCCGAGGCGACGAGCGGCTGCCCGGAGCACACCTCTCGGGATCGCGCTTACCCCCCGCTACGACCAGGACCATCGGGAAAGGCCGTCGCACCCGGTGAGCTGGGGTGTTGCGACGGCCACCGGAACGGAAGCGTAGCGGGCGGGACCCCTGTCACGACCGCTGGTACGTACGCGCGGGCAGTTGCACCGTGACGCGCAGACCACCGGTGTCACGCGGGGTGAGGGTGAGGGTGCCGTCGTGTGCGCGCGTGATGCTGGTGACGATCGTCAATCCGAGGCCGACGCCCGCCTGGTCGGCGTGGGTGCGCTCGGTGCCCCTCTGGAACGGTTCGGTGAGCGTCGAGACCACGGGTGGGGTCAGCTTCTCGCCGGTGTTCTCGACGGTGAGCTTCACGGTGTCGGGGTGGGCGCTGGTAGTGACCCACACCATGCCCTGTTCGCCCAGATTGTGAACGATCGCGTTGTGCACGAGGTTCGTGGTCAGTTGCAGCAGGAGCGCCGGCGATCCGCTCGTGGGGGTGAAGTCGCCGCGTGTCTCGATGGCGACCCCGTTCCTTTCCGCGAGGGGGAGCAGCGTTTCGGTGGCTTCTTCCGCCAGGAGGGACAGGTCGACCTGTTCCCGGGCGAAAGACCGCTGGCCGGCCCGGCTGAGCAAGAGCAACGCTTCAGTGAGGTCGATCGCTCGGGTATTGACAGCTTGGAGGCGGTCGAGGACTTCGCCGGTGTCGTGTGACGGGTCGGTGCGGGCCACGTCGAGAAGCGACTTCGAGATGGCCAGCGGGGTGCGCAGCTCGTGCGAGGCGTTGGCCGCGAATCTCCGCTGCTCGGCGACGTGTGCTTCGAGCCGTTCGAGCATCGCGTCGAAGGCATCGGCGAGTTCGCGGAACTCGTCCTGGCGGCCCGGCAGCCGGATACGGTGCGAGAGCGCCCCAGTCGCGGCGGTGCGGGTGGCGTCCGTAATACGGGTCAGGGGGGCGAGCATACGGCCGGCGAGGACCCATCCTCCGAGGAGGCCGAACAACAGGAGGAACACCATGGTCGCGGCCGCGAGGGGAGTGAAACCGCGTACGAAGGTGGTGCCCGGAGTCGCTCTCCATGCCCCCTCTTCGTTGGTCTGCAACCATCCTTCTCGCAGGAGCCACCAGCCCACGGCGGCGAGCAGCAAGGCACCGGCGAGCAGGAGGAACCCGGCGTAGCTGAGGGTGAGCTTGAGGCGGACGCTGAGGCCGGGCGCTCTATCCACCGTCGCCTCCGATGCGATAGCCGACGCCGGGCACGGTGGCGATGACCCAGGGCTCGCCGAGCCGCTTGCGCAGCGCCGAGACAGTGATGCGGACGGCGTTGGTGAACGGATCGGCGTTCTCGTCCCACGCGCGCTCCAGAAGTTCCTCGGCGCTGACGACACCACCCTCGGCGGCGATGAGGATCTCGAGCACGGCGAACTGCTTGCGCGTCAACGCGACGTAGCGGCCGTCCCGGTGGACCTCGCGCCGGAACGGATCCAGCCGCAGCCCCGCGATCTCACGGACCGGGGGCCGACTGTGAGCACGCCTGCGGTCGAGCGCCCGGAGCCTGAGGACGAGTTCCCGCAGGTCGAACGGTTTCGTGAGGTAGTCGTCGGCGCCGAGACCGAAGCCGGACGCCTTGTCGTCGAGGCGGTCGGCCGCGGTCAGCATGAGAATCGGCGTGCCGCTGCCGGAGGCGACGATGTGCTCGGCGATCTCGTCTCCGGAAGGGCCGGGGATGTCGCGGTCGAGGACGGCGATGTCGTAGGTGTTGATGCTCAGCAGTTCCAGGGCGGTGCCGCCGTCGCCCGCGATGTCCGCCGCGATCGCTTCCAGCCGCAGGCCATCGCGGATGGCTTCCGCCATATAGGGTTCGTCCTCGACGATCAACACGCGCATGTTCCGAGGCTACAAGCGGGCACGTATCGTCCACGTATCGAAAACGGCGGACGCGCCGACAACACCGCGCCACCACTGCCGTGGCCGTCCTGGAGCGGCGACGAACGTCTCTGGACTGTCAGTGCTCGACGAGCACGTGCTGTGCCGACTGCGGGCGGTGTCCAGGATGGCCGGCCTCAGCGGAGTGCCCGCAGCCCGGCATACGGCGACAGCGGTACTGGCCGAGTCCGCTTGAACGGGGCCGTACCTGTCGATCGGCTACGGCGGGGCAGCGCGGTCCGCATGCGCTTATCGGGGTGTGCCTGGGGCTGTCCATCGGCTGTGCCGTTGGTCGCGCAGGGCACCCGATCCGGGGTTGCACATGACACAGCTCGGCGAATCTCACCGCCGACAAGGGCGGCCTGCCCCCACCACCCCCTACCGGGGTAGCACCTCCAGTTTGGCTCCCGGGTATGACGCCCGGCGCGCAGCCGTCCCCGCACTGTGTAGCCCGTCGGAACGAAAAGATCGCGAAAGGGCGGAACATGAGGCTACGCAAGGGCAAGCGGCAGACGGTGGACGAGCGGCCGACGGCCCCGGCCGCAACGCCCGGTCTCGCCGTCGAACTGCGCGGTGTGCAGCGGCAGTACGGCCGTGGCACGGGTACGGTGCACGCCCTCGCGGGTGTCGACCTGGGCCTTTCTCGGGGTACGTTCACCGCGGTCATGGGCCCGTCCGGGTCCGGCAAGTCCACCTTCATGCAGTGTGCCGCCGGGCTCGACAGGCCCACGTCGGGGTCGGTGTTCCTGGGCGGTACGGAGATCACCGGTATGAGCGAGAACGAGCTCACCGAGCTGCGCCGCAGCCGCCTGGGCTTCGTCTTCCAGGCGTTCAACCTGCTGCCCTCACTCACCGTGGAGCAGAACGTACTGCTGCCGATGCGGCTGGCCGGGGAGCGCCAGGACCGTCGGCGGGCGGCCGAGGTGCTCGCGCAGGTCGGGCTCGCCGACAAGGCGCGCCGCCGCCCCGGAGAACTCTCCGGCGGCCAGCAGCAGCGCGTGGCCGTGGCCCGTGCCCTGGTCACCAGCCCGGACGTGATCTTCGCCGACGAGCCCACCGGCGCCCTCGACACCGGCACCGCCGCCGAGGTCCTCGGCCTGCTGCGGAACGCGGTCGACACCCTGGGCGCCACCGTCGTCATGGTCACCCACGACCCGGCCGCGGCAGCCTGGGCGGACCGTGTGCTGTTCCTCGCCGACGGCACCTTCGCCGACCACCTCGAACGGGGTTCGGCGGAACAGATCGCGGCGCGGATGACTCGGCTCACCTCCCGTACGGGCGCGATGGCAGGTGCGGTGGCATGAGGCGTCCCAATGGACTGGCCCGTGAGGCCGTCCGCTTCAAGCCCGCGTCCTTCGCGGGGACCTTCCTCGCGCTCCTGATGTCCGCGCTGATCGTTTCGGCCTGCGGAATCCTCCTGGAGACCAGCCTGCGCGCGTCGGTGCCGGCACAGCGGTATGCACAGGCGCCGGTCGTCGTGGCGGCGGACCAGTACGAGTACGTAGTCACGGGCAGTGGCGAGGACCAGGAGAAGGAGGCCACCCCGCTGCCGGACACCGCGCGGCTGGACGTCCGGCTGGTGGCCGAGGCCGCGAAGGCGCCGGGCGCGTCCACCGCCGTCGCGGACTTCACCTTCCCGGTGCGCGTGGCGCACGAAGGGCAGGTCCCGGCACACGCGAACTGCCCGTCGAGGGCGGTGTGCTCACCGCTCACGGATGGGGCGCGCACGCCTTCACCGGTACCGCGCTGACCACCGGCTCCGCACCCGGCGAGGGCGAGGTCGTGCTCGACGCGGGTACGGCCCGCGCCGCGCATGCCGCTGTCGGTGACACGGTCGTGCTGCAGACCGCATCCGGTCAGCAGGACTTCCGAGTCGCCGGCGTCGCCAGAACCGGAGCCGCGGACACCGCCCGCGACGCCGGAGCCCTGGTCTGGTTCGCCGACTCCCAGGCGCCCGTGCTGGCCGGGCACCCCGGCAAGGCCGACGCCATCGCCGTGCTGGCCCAGGACGGCACCGACGCCGGTGCACTCGCCGACTCGGTGAAGAAGGCACTCGCCGGTTCCGGTGCCAAGGTGCACGCCGGCGACGACCGCGGCGCCGTCGAGGACCCCGGCCTGGGCTACGCCAAGGTCACACTGTTCGGCATCGGCGGTTCCTTCGGCGGCATCGCCGCCATCGTCGCCGTCTTCACCGCGGCCGGGACCGTGGCCCTGTCCGTGTCCCAGCGGGCCCGCGAGTTCGCGCTGCTGCGTGCCGTCGGCGCCACCCCGCGGCAGGTCCGCCGGGCGGTCGCCTCCGAGGCACTGCTCGTCGCGCCACTCGCCGGGATCCTCGGCTGCCTGCCCGGCATCGGGCTCGCGCACTGGTGGCTCGGGGAGCTGAAGGACCGCGGTGCCGTCCCGCAGGCCGTGGACCTGCACGTGTCCGCGCTGCCTCTGCTCGCCGCCGTCGTCATCGGACTGCTCACCGCGCTCGGTGCCGGTTGGGCGGCCGGCCGGCGGCCCGCCAGGATCAAGCCGGGACAGGCGCTCGCCGAGGCATCGGTGGAGCGGCTGCGGCCCGGCCTGATCCGTACGACGCTGGGCATCGGCGCCCTCGTCGGAGGGGGCGTCCTCACCGGTGTCTCCGCCAGTTCCGCGGGAGACGACGCGGCCGGCGCCGCCCTCGGCGTCGTCATGCTCTTCATGCTCGCCGTCGCGCTGCTCGGCCCGCTGGTGGCGCGGCTGTGCGCGGCCCTCTTCGGCCTCCCGCTGCGCGGGGCGGGCCCGGCGGCCCAGCTCGCGGCCGCCAACTCCCGAACCAACGCCCGCCGCCTCGCCTCCGCGATCACCCCGATCGTGCTCGCCATGGCCTTCGCCTCGACCCTCGTGTTCATGCACACGAGCGAGAGCCGGGCCGCCGACAAGCAGCTGCGCGCGGGCATCACCGCGGACCACGTGGTGACGGACCCGGCAGGGCTCCCCGTGGACGCGGCGGCACAGGCCGCACGGGCGCCGGGCGTGGACGCGGCCGTCGGCCTGCTGAACACGCAGGTGCTGGTGCCGACCGGCTCCGGCGAGTTCAAGTCGCTCCAGGGCGCGGCGACCCAGGGTGTCAGCGGTTCCGGTGCCGCACTCGCGAAGGTGCAGGACCTGGACGTACGCGAGGGCAGCCTCGACCGGCTCGGTCAGGGCCGTATCGCCATCGACAAGACGCTGGCGAACTCGGCGGACGTCGGCGTCGGGGACAGGCTTCCGCTCTACCTGCCCGACGGCACCGAGGCCAGCCCCGAGGTCGTCGCGGTCTACGGCCGCGGACTCGGCCTGGCCACGGTGACCATGGACCGGGAGTCCCTCGCCGGCCATGTCACCTCGGGCTTCGACAGCACGCTGCTGGTACGCGGTGGCTCGGAGAAGTCACTCACGGCCCTGGGCAAGGTCACCGACGCCTCCGGCTACGCCACCGAGAAGAGCCTCGACGCGAAGCTGGGCGCCTGGCTGAACAACACCATGGCCGCGGTCCTCGGCGGATTCGCCGCCATAGCCGCCGTCAACACGCTGGTGATGACGGTCCTGGACCGCCGTCGCGAACTGGGCACCCTGCGCCTGGTGGGCTCCACCCGACGCCAGGTCCTGACGATGCTCAGCTGGGAGAGCCTGCTGGTCTCCGCGGCGGGCCTGGTCATCGGTTCCGCGATCGCCGCGGCAACGTTGATCCCGATGATGCGCGGCGTGACCGGCGAGGCGCCCTATGCGCCGCCGCTGCTGTACGCCTCCTTCGCGGCCGCCGGTGTGGTCCTGGCCCTCCTCGCGGTGACGCTGCCGGCCCGGGCCGCGCTGCGCCGCCGGTCGTAGGGCCTGCACAGGGCGCGTCAGCCGGCACATGCCGGCCCCGGCTGGAGCCGCCCGCGCCCGAAGGGCACTGCGGCGAACCGCGGCCGTCGCGCTCATCATCGCCGGAGCGGTCATCGGCGCCGAGCTGTGCCGGGTGCACGAAGGTCTCGCGGTACTCGCGGCAGCGCTCGTCGCGCCGGCCGTACGCGTCCTCGGCCACGCGTCCGTCCACTCGGCCGACCACGCGGCCCCCAGCACGACCGGACCGGCCGCGCCCTCGACGAACGACTTCCCACCGGCGCCGTCGCCCGTCGGCGCGGCCGGCAGCGCCAGGCGGGCGGCAGGCCCCCTACCCGCCCGGCAACAACGGAAAGGACGCTCATGACCACAGCCCTTGCCCCTCCGGTCCGCATGGGGAAGGCCGCCGTCGCGGCCCTCGGCATGCTGGCGATCTCCACCGGCGCCCTTGAGTCGGTCGTGGCGCCGACGCTCCCGCTCCTGCAACGCGAGCTGGGCATGAGTCCGGCCGAAGGGGCGCTCCTCAACATCGTGCTCGCCATCACCGGCACCCTCGTCACACCGTTCGCGGGCAAGCTCGGGGACCGCTACGGCGGAAAGCGCATCCTGATCCGGCTGATGGCGGTGGTCTCGGTCGGCGGCCTGGTGTCCGCCCTGGCGCCCAACCTGCCGGTGCTGCTGCTCGGGCAGATCCTTCAGGGGGCCATGGTGGGCGCACTGCCTCTGTCGTTCATCGTGGTGCGCAAACACCTCCCCGCGGGAGAGTCCAAGGCGGCCATCGGGCTGGTCAGCGGGATGTTCGTGGGCGGCTCGATGGTGGGACTGCTGTCGGCCGGGCCGGTGGCGGAGGCGTTCTCCCGGCACTGGATGTTCGCGGTGCCGACCTTCGCGGTCATCGGGTTCACCCTGCTGGTGCACCGACTGATGCCCTCCGATCCGCCCGGACGACCGGACAACGCCGGCATCGACTGGCCCGGCCTGCTTCTCCTGAGCGGGATCCTGGTCACCCTCCTGCTCGTGTTCGCGCTGGCGCCCGAGGCGGGCTCACAGCCACTCGCGTTCGTCGCCCTCATCGTGGTGCTTGCCGCCTTCGTGGCCGGATGGACGGCCGTGGAACGCCGCGCGGCCGCGCCGATGGTCGATCTGCGCATGCTGGCACGGCCCGTGATCTGGAAGTCGTGTGTGGTGACTTTCGTGATATGCCTCGGCACCGCGATGGGGGTCTATCTCGTTCCACAGCTGCTCGACGTGTCCGGCGACGGATACGGTTTCGGGTTCGGCGCCACCGAGATCGGCTTCGTCCTCCTGCCCGGCGCCGTGGCCGCGACGCTGGCCGGCCCGCTCGGCGGGATCGGGGAGCGGCGCTTCGGCTCGCGTGCCGTGGTCACCACCGCGGCCGTCCTCATGGCCGCCGCCCTGCTCGCACTGTCCGTCGCACACTCCGAGGTCTGGCAGATCGCCGTCGGCAAGGCGCTGATCGCGCTGGCCAACGGCCTGTGCGTCACCGCCATGGTGACCAGCATCGCCTCTTCCGTCGACGAAGGCGACACCGGCATCGCCACCAGCCTGGTCCTGGTGACCCGCGTGCTGGGCTCCGCCGTCGGCGGGATGCTCGGCGGCGCGCTCCTCACCGCGGGCACGTCCTCCGGATCGGAAGTCCCGGCCGAATCGGCCTTCACCGCCGGCTTCCTCATCGCCGGAGTCGTCGCGGTGCTGTCCCTGCTTGTCGTCCGAACCATGAGCAAAGGAGTCAAGGAATGACCCTGACCGACCAGCAGACGAAGACCCGTACCACGCCGAGGCGCAAGGTCCTGATCTCCGGAGCCGGCATCGCCGGTCCCGTCCTCGCGTACTGGCTGAACCGCTACGGATACGCGGTCACGGTGGTGGAGAAGGCGGGCGCGCCGCGCAGCGGCGGTTACCCCATCGACGTGCGCGGCACCGCACTGGACGTCGTCCGAAGGATGGGAATCCTTCCCCGACTGCGGGATTCCCACATCGACCTGCGCCGGCTGACCTTCCTCGAAGAGGACGGCAGCGAAGTGGCCTTGCTCCACCCGCACACCGTCACCGGCGGTGTCGCGGGACGGGACCTGGAGGTGCGGCGCGGCGATCTCACCGACGCCCTCTACACGGTGGTCCGTGACGACGCGGAGTTCCTGTTCAACGACTCCATCGACACCCTGGACCAGTCGGGCCATGGAGTCGACGTCACCTTCCGCGGGGGCAGCAGGCGTACCTTCGACATGGTCTTCGGCGCGGACGGCACGCACTCACGCACCCGGGAGATGCTGTTCGGGCCCGAGGAGCGGTTCCACCACTACCTGGGCTACTGCTTCACCGTGTTCACCATGCGCAACACCTTCGGCCTCTCCCACGAGACCGTGATGTGGAACGCGCCGGGCAGGGCCGCGGCCCTCTACGCCGTGGGTGACGACGAAGTGCACGCCTTCCTGAACTTCGCCCAGCCGGAACCGCCGTTCGACGCCTTCCGGGACCCGCGGGCCCAACGCGACCTGGTCGCCACGGTCTTCGCCGATGACGGATGGGAGGTCCCGGGGATGCTGGCCGCCCTGCGCGACGCGGACGACGTGTTCTTCGACGCGGTCAGCCAGATCCGCATGCCCCGCTGGTCCAGCGGCAGGGTCGCGCTGGTGGGCGACGCCGCGTGGGCGCCCTCGTTCCTCACCGGGCAGGGCACCAGCCTCTCCCTCGTCGGCGCCTACATGCTCGCCGGTTCCCTGGCCGAACGGGACCACGCCACGGGCTTCGCGGCCTACGAACACTCCACCCGTGAGTTCGTGACCATGAACCAGGCGCTGGTGGGCAAGGGCGGTGCCACCCTCTTCCCGACCACGCCCCAGGCACTGAAGGAACGCAACGACAGGCTGCGCAATCTCAGCGCCATGCCCGCCGAGGAGGGACGCCCGGCCCATTCGGCCCTCACCCTGCCCGAATTCACGCCCACGTCGTGAACCTGCCCCCTACGACGGAGTACGGCGTCTGCTCGCCGCCCTGGACCTGGCCAAGGGCAAGCGCGGTGGGAGGGCGCGGGCGCGAACGCGTCCTCCAGGCGACGCTTGACCTCAAGCGAACTTGAGTTTCTAGGTTCTGCAACGGGCCCTCCACCACGGGCCCACGACCGCAAAGACGTCGCTTCGAAGAGGTGTTGAACATGAAGGCTGCCGCTTTCCACGCGTTCGGAGGGCCCGAGGTCCTGGAACTGATGGAGGTTGCGACTCCCGAAGCGGGCCCGGGCGAGGTGCGGGTGCGTGTGAAGGCGGCCGGCTCACAGCCCAGCGACTGCGCGGTTCGTTCCGGCTGGAACCCGCCCGGATTCACCGTCACCTTCCCGCACATCACCGGCGGCGACTTCGCCGGCGTGGTGGACCAGGTCGGCGAGGGCGTCACCGACTACTCCGTCGGCGACGAAGTGCTGGGGTACCGGACCCAGCTCACCTATGCCGAGTACGTCGTCACCCCCGCCGACCAGATCGTGACCAAGCCCGCCGCGCTCTCCTGGGAGGTGGCCGGCAGTCTCTCCGCCTCCGGGCAGACCGCTCACACGGCGATCGAGATCCTCCGGATCGGCGAGGGGGAGACCGTGCTCATCAACGGCGCCGCCGGGGGCGTCGGCACCATCGCCGTGCAGCTCGCGGTGTTGCGGGGTGCCAAGGTGATCGCCACCGCGCGTGAGGAGAACCACGCGTACCTGCGCGAGCTGGGCGCGATCCCGGTCACTTACGGAGAGGGCCTGATCGACCGGGTGCGCGAGGCCGCGCCCGAGGGCGTGCACGCCGCCCTGGACGCCGCGAGCGTCGAGGGCCTGCGTGTGGCGGCCGAACTGGTCAAGGACAAGGATCGGGTGGGCACCATCTTCGCCTTCGACGCCTACCAGGAGCTGGGCGTGCGCTGGATCGGCAGCCAGCGCTCCGCCGAGCGGCTCGCCGACCTGGCCGCGTTGGTCGCCGACGGCAAGCTAAAGGTCCACGTCCGCAAGACCTTCCCCCTGGCGCATGCGGCGGACGCGCACCGCGAGCTGGAGACCGGTCACGGCCGCGGAAAGATCGTTCTGCTGGTCGGCTGACACCGCCGGGCGGTCCCGGCGCACCGCCCGGAGACCGCCCCACCCCGCGTTACCCCACCTCCCCGCCCGTCTTACACCGAATCGAGGAACCCCCCATGTCCCAGGCCCCGCTGAAGATCGGCGTGCTCATCGGCAGTGTGCGCACCGGCCGGTTCGCCGACAAGGTCTCGCAGTGGTTCATCTCCGAGATCGACAAGCGCGACGACATGGAAACACACGTCATCGACCTGTCCGAGCCCGCCCTCGTGGAGGAGCTGAAGCTCTCCCTCGACCCGTCCGGTGCCCCGGAGGGCGCGCCCGGACTGGCAGAGCGCATCGGCGGCCTCGACGGCTTCGTCGTCATCACCCCCGAGTACAACCACGGCTACCCGGCCTCCCTGAAGCTGGCCATCGACTACGTCTACAGCGAGTGGCGCGCCAAGCCGGTCGGCTTCGTCTCCTACGGCGGCATGGCCGGCGGCCAGCGGGCCGTGGAACAGCTGCGGCAGGTCTTCGCCGAGCTGCACGCCGTCACCCTGCGCGACACTGTCAGCTTCCACATGGCCTGGGAGCAGTTCGACGACAACGGCCGCCCGCTCGACGAGGGCGGCTGTGCCAAGGCCGCCGCCGTCCTGCTGGACCAGCTCGACTGGTGGGGCCGGACCCTGCGCGACGGCCGCGCCGCACGTCCGTACGAGGGCTGACCGGTGAGTTGAGTGCGCGTAGCCGCGTAGCCGCGTAGCCGCGGAGACGCGGAGACGCCGGGAACACCGGAGTTCCGCGCCGTACGAGTGGTCATCATCGGGCTGACGCTGTCCTCGCTCGGCTTCGTCATCGTCGCCGCGTCGATGCGGACGATCGCCGACCACCTGCACGGCCAGACCCTGCAGGCGTGGGCGACCACGGCGTACACGATCACCTCCACGATCGCGACGCCGCTGTTCGGCAAGCGATGGGCCCGGTCGCTGTGAAGGCCGCCGTCGTCAGGGGCCTGGTGAGGCAGTTGTTCCCGTACAACTCCGATCTGCAGGCTTATCGGATCCTGATGATGGCAGCCACTGGCCGGGCCCGGAGGAGGTAGCCGCGCTCACCGAACGCGACATCGAGGCACTGGCCGGCTCCGCCGTGCTGGGCGAGGAGGCCGAGCAGTCGCTGGCCAGCCGGGTTCTGCCACCGCTCCACGTCAGCCACAGCGCGGCAAGCGAACACGACCAAGCCCGGGGCGCGGAGATCGCCCGCATCCGTTGCCAACTGCGAAAGAACCGAAAAAGAGCGACAACGACTCCAAGACGAAGTCGACGCCGCCGCCACGGTCAGCGCGGCTCTGCTCGCGGAGAACACTGCTCTTCGCGAGCAGACCGCACAACGCTCAGCCGTCGTCATCCCGCTCGACCGAACACAAGCCACACGCGAGTGAAAGTGGCTCGGAACCAGCCGGGGGCCGGCGGCCTGACATGGTGTGAGGTGCCGTGATCAATCCTCCTGGCGCCGACGCGCGAGATGGACGGTGATGTCAGCGGCCATCTCGACTCTGTCCGGCAGTACCTGCATGATCCGACTGAATACCTGCTCTCGCTCTGCGGCCGGCAGGACGAGATAGGCCGAGACGGTGGAAAGATGACCAACGTAGTCGCGAGCGCTCATCGTCACGCGCCGTGCGATCACGGATTGCCGAACGCCGGTGAACCACTCGGACTGTTGCAGCTCCGTACCCGGCCACTGCATCTCCTGATCCGGAGGCGTCCCGTCAGGCGACGGGATCTCGTCATTCGCCAAGAAGGGTGCTCGCGCCGCGCGGACAGCTGCCTCCACAGCCGGGTCAGCCAGTCGAAACGGCCCGCCGCACGAGGCGAATACGCCACCCGGTTCCAGCAGCGCGGCCACGCGCGACCACCGGCCGTCCGGGTTCGTCCAATGCAGCGCTGCCGCCGCATAGACCAGTCCATACCGTTCGCCCGGTCGCAGGTCCTCGAACGCGGCTTGGGTCGTTCTGACGCTCGTCGGCACGTGCTTCCGCAGTTCGGCGAGCATGGCCCCGTCAGGATCGGTCGCGGTGACCGTGACCCCTCGTTGAGCGAACAGGCGGGTTGCCTTGCCTGTCCCGGCGCCGATCTCGAGGGCGGTCCGGACCGGGCGGCCCGCATAGGCCATCACCGTGTCGAACAGCTCCACGGGATACCCCGGCCGGAACCGCTCGTATGCTTCCGCCACCACTCCGAAACTCAGCGCGCGACCAGACATGCCCAGCATCCTGACACGAGCGGTCCATGCGGTGCTTGATCCTTTCTGGGGGCACAGACACGAGCTGATGTCTCATGAGACACATCGAAGTCCGGAGAAGGACGGCTGGCGCTGGGTATTCCCTGATCAAACTCCCCATCGGCATCGGCGCCCTGCTGGTGGTGCAGATCAATTTCACGACGCCGGGCAAGCGCCGTGCACAGTGCATCGACCACGCCGGGGCCTCTGGGTTGATCGTCTGCCTCGACCTGTGTGTCGTGTCGAGGCTGCGGCAGAAGAAGTCGCCGACGACCGCTGCGGGTGTCACCGCCCGGTACGAAATCGGCGGTGGGTCGATTGGCGCAGGCTGCACGTCACCGGGAGGGGTGGCGTCGTCCGAGAAGTCCAGCTAGTCGACGCTGAACTGCGCGCGGGTGATGCTGTCGCCGAGGCACGCGATGCGTGTGGTCACGGCGCTTCCTCCGTACTGGGCGTGCCTACGCGTTCGGTCGGGTGGGTGTCGGTCCGAGGACGGTGTTCCGTGCCGAGGGCCGCAGTGATGGACAGGATGGACGACGGCCCCTCCATGTCGACCACGTGCCATACCCCGGCCGGGTTGACGGTGGCCTCGCCCGGCCCGAGCAGAACGCGGTCGGGCACCCCGTCCACATCGCGGGTGACCGTCACGGACCCGCTGAGGCAAACGACCAGTTCGTCTCCTGCGGGGTGGCTCTCCCAATGGTCACCGAGCCCGTCGCCGTCGAAGATCATCACCATCCGGCCCTCGGCGCCGTCTGCCGCGACCGCGGCGCTGTAGGCCTGGAGCACCTCCGGGTCCCAGGCGAAGCCCTCGACGGGTTTCGCTCTCGAACCCAGTCCGAGGTGCACGGGGGTGGTCCGCAGGTCCATGGCATTGCGTCCGTGGTTGACGAGTCTCATGCCGACGATCGTCCACGACAGCGATCGGGCGGTCTTGAAGAAATGGGAAGAGAAGCCGCCGCGACGGGCGGCCGATTGGCCGCTACCCGGCTCCGAGGAGGACTTCGCCGCGACGCCAGGCCGTCGGCGATCGGCCCGTGAACTCGCGCCAGTCCCGAACGAGATGGGCCTGGTCGGCGTAGCCGGAGACCGTTGCCACATCACCCCACGGGAGCGGCTCCTGCGCCACCGCCAGTTCGTGCGCGTGCTCGAAGCGCAGGACTCGGGCGAAGGTCTTCGGCGACAGGCCCACCTCACGGCGAAACCGCTCGGTGAGGTACCGGCGGCTCCAGCCGAGTTCCTCGGCGACCGCACCAACCTGGACGCAACCCCGCGCGGCGACGAGGCGGCGCCACGCCTCGGCTACCTCGGGGCGCACCCAGTGCACACGGTCGCCGCAGGCGGCACGGCCGACAGCTCGGAGGAGCAATTCGTCCAGCGCGGTGAACCGCGCCGCCCATGTTGTCGCCGATCGGAGCCGGTCGACCAGCTCGACGGCAAGCGCTCCGAGAAGCTCGTCGAGTGGGACCAGTCGGTGGGCGAGCTCGGCGGCGGGCATGCCGTAGATGGCCCGGGCTCCGAGCGGTGTCAGCGACAATTGAACACCTCGCTGGCGTCCGTCGTGGTGAATCGCGACGGACCGGCACCTCAGGCCGCCGGCCACGCTGCCGAATCGGGTGACCGGTGACCCGTCGTCAACGCCCGCCGCCACCTCCAAAGGATCTGACAGGCTGATAACCGCAGTGAGCGCGCGGCTCGGCGGGCCGCAGTGCACCCCCGTCGGGAGCCCGCGGAGGTCGAAGCCGACATACGAGTCGACGTACTGCCGCAGGACGGGCGTCGGACGTGCACTGATCCCGGTGGCCGTGTGGTCCTCCATTTTCGTCAGTGTACGAGCCGCCCAGCGCAGGAAGGCCACCGTCCAAGGACTGATCGCCGCCGTTTGCGGCTGGTGACGATCCTGCTGGCTCAGAAAGCGGTTCGCCATCATGACCACCACGATCGACGGCGCCCGGATCGCCCGGGGCATCCGTTGCCCGGGTCGCCGACACGTCCCCCGGGCCGCGATCGGCGGGCGCATGCCCGGCCTTGCGACCATCCTGGTCGGCGACGACCCGGCCAGCGCCGTGTACGTCGCCGCCGAACGCCGACCACCTGCCCCAGCACGCTACCCATGAGGCGGTGGCGGCGGTCATCGACGGCCTGACCACCGCCAGCGCCGGCCGCCTGGCCCGCGACGAGCGTGGCCTGCGCCCCTGCACGCCCAGCGGTGTCATCAGGCTCCTTGACGCCGAGGACTTCGATCGGCAGGGCGCCCGCGTGGTCGTCGTCGACTGGGGCGAACTCGTCGGGTCGAGCCCTCTGATGCACTTGCTGCAGTGCCGGGGCGCGATGGTCACCGTCGCCCACGAAGCGCATGACGGCCGCCCCGGGTTTCGCGTCAGGAGCTTCCGCTGCCCGGATCGTCGTCGCAGTCGACGTCGGCCATCCACAGTGCCTGGAACTGGTTGATGTAGCGGTTGGTGACCCACCCGTTGATGACGCGCAGCATCGTGTCGTTGGCCTTGTCCAGCGAGTTCTGGGTGACGTTGTACGAGCCGACGAAGACCGCCTTGCGCCACTCGCCGGCGTAGAAGGCGTCGATGAGGGTCAGCTTGTTGTGGTGCTGGCCGTGGCACTCCAGCTTGCCCTTGTAGCCCGCGTCCAGCATGTACTTCTTGCCGTCGTACTTCTGGACGATGACCTTGACGTCACATCCGATACCGACCAGTCGGTTCAGCTCGCTGATGATGCCGCTGGAGTAGGCGCCGTCTGCGAACAAGCTGGCTTCCAGCCACACGCGCTCGTTGCCCGTGGTGCAGGCGGTGACATTCTGCAGCACTCCGGTCAGCGGGGCCTTGCCCGTCATGGGGAAGAAGTAGGCACGGGACAGGTCGTTGCTGCCGTCGCGTGCCCTGTCGTCCACGTCCCATGTCACACCGTCATAGGTCCACTTGCCGGCGTTCATACGGTTCCAGTAGCCCAGGTAATGGGAGAACAGCCCCGTGTCGTTCTGGCTGATCAGCAGGTTCTGTGCATGCTGTGCCTGCGTGGTGGAAAAGTTGGACGACGTCTGGAGCACCGTCTTGCTGGTGCCCCGGCTGATCAGGAGGAACTTGTTGTGCATGGCACCGGACTCGCCCGTGCAGGCGACCGAGTCGCCGCCGCTGTTCACACCGCAGCGATTGACTCCGATGCCCCAGCCCTTCAGCTGATCAGCGACCTCGGTGGTGACGTGGTCGCCTGCCACGACCTTCACGTCGAATCCGCTGTCGCGGGCCATCTTCAAGGCCGCCATGACCCCGTCGCCGCCACCGGACGCGCTCCACTGGTACATGGCGACCCGGATGTAGTCACCGCTCTGCCCTCCAGCCATGGCCGCACCTTCTACCTTGGCCGCGATCCGGTTGGCGATCAAGGTGTCCGTTGAGTCACCGTAGGTGAAGCAGACCTCATAGTTGCCGTCGGCCTCGCAGCCGCTCACCGCTGCCGTCGCGGGCGGTGCACCCAACACAGCCAGCATCAAAGCCAGGACGGATATGAGCGTTACCTGGAGGGAGTTGCGTCTCAGACGCTGATTCGTCATCACGCCGCATGCTAACCGGTCAGCGGAATCGCTCACCCCGCTACGCTGTCCTGTTCGTTGTCGGTGGGTGCTGGCGCCCCGACATCAGAGCAGTGGATACCCGGCGTCGACCCGAGATGACTCGCCTGCCCAGCCCCGGTCCACAGTACGAAAGCGGGCCTCCGACTCCGTCGGCGGCCCGTCACGCAAGATGCCGACGGTCGCCGGGAAGACCAACCGCTTGCCCTCAACTGTCCTTGAGGTCCTACGTTCTTGGCGTGACCTGCACGGTGTGCGGGCTCCACGCTGAAACACCTGGAGGGGACACCCATGACGACCCAGCAGATCTCCGACGCCGAACTCGCCGGGCAGCCCGCTGCGTACTGGACCGGTGTCGCCCACGAGGCGCTCATCGCGTACACCAGGGCCCAGCAGGCCGAAAAGGGCTACACCCAGCCCCAGTACTGGCTGCTGCGCAACTTGTCGAAGAACGACATTTCGCCCGACGGAGAGGGGATGACCTTGTCCGAGCTCCGCCGGGCCATGGCCTCCTACATCCGCCCCGAGGACGACCTGGCGGCAGAGGCCGAGGGGCTCCTGGAACGCGGCTGGCTGATTCGGGACGCCAGGGACCGGCTGTGGCTCACCGCAGAGGGGGAACAGGCCCGCATCGACCTGGCCCGCAACGCCCCCGCAATCCGCGCCGCCCTCCACGAGGGCATCGACGACGCCGACTACGTCACCACGCTGAAGGTCCTCCAGCGGTTGATCCGCAACGCGGGCGGGACAGTCGCCTGACAGGGCGTGTCCGACGGATCATGCTGCGATCGGAACGGTGAAGCAGGTCATCACTATGATCGTGAGATGTTTGAGTACCACGGGTGGATCACGGTCAGAGAGACCGCAACCGATGACGACGATGAGCCCCGGTTGCGGCAGATCGTCGATGAACTCCACCTTCACCTTGCGCAGATGGACAGCCCGTACTTGCTTGATCTGAGGTGGATGAACGGCGAGCCGTTCATCCACCTCGGCGGCTCTTCCAATCACCGCTCGTCGCCTGACGTGGTCGAACTGTTCGAGCATGTGGCCGTGGTTGCCCCTGGTTCCTACGGGCTCCTCCACGTTATCGATGACGAGGAACCGGAACACGAGAACGAGGTACGCGTGCTGAGGCTCGTCCGCGGCAGGGTCACGCAGCACACGGAAGCATTGCTGTCTCCGTACATCCCTACGGTGGAAGATCCCTTCACTGGGTGAGGCACCGGCGGCGGTCCACGCTCGGAGCCAGAGTCTCTGTGCGCGGCGCTCGTCTACGTGTGGATCCTGATCGGGTCGTGGTCGGCGCTCTTCCCAGGAGTCCTGGAACAACTCGTCGGTATCGACTGCGTCTTCGACGTCTGGGGCGTCTCCCGTCGGCGCTGCTGTGGGGTCGGTGGTGGTTGTAGTGGATGCTCCAGACTGCGATCGCGGCCGATCGTGCGCCGATGGCCGGTCCTCCACGCCCGCTTCGCCCTGCCGTCGCCAGCTGTTGACCCACTTGGACGCGCACGCGGTGGCCTTGCTGTCGAAGTACGTCCCGCTGGTGTCCGGGACTTCGGGACTGGCCCGCGAGGTACACGCTGGAACGCGTGGCCTTGAGCAGCGCGCGATGCCCGTACACGACCGGCATCGCCAGGCGCAGGAGCGGCACGCCGGTGGCCACGGAAAATGAACTCAGACCCGTTCCAGCGGGCGGTGGGGGAGGGGCGGGGGCTCCACCCGGATGGGATCGTCGGGACGCACGGCCCCTCCACGGCGGACCACAGCCATGACGCCACACTTGAAGGTGAACTCGCCGGACAAGGGGTCCATGGCGAAGACCTCACCGAGCAGCCCCTTGCGGAAGTCGTTGATCTTCGAGCAAGGGTTACGCAGTCCTGTCACCTCGAGCACCACATGTTCCCCGAGATGGAGCCGAGCGCCGGTGGGCAGGCCCAACAGGTCCACCCCGCGCGTGGTGATGTTCTCGCCGAGCTGACCCGCGGAGACCTCGAAGCCCTTGAGCGCGAGTTCGTCGAAGAGTTCCTCGTGCATCAGGTGGACCTGGCGCAGGTTGGGCAGGTCAGGCTCGTAGGTCATGCGGAACTGGTGACGGATCGTCTCACCTGCGTGAACGTCTCCTTCCACTCCGAGCCCCGTGAGCAACGTGATGGAGTCGCGATTGGGTTTGCTGAACGAGTACACCTCGTTACGGCTGACTGCGGCCACCTGACCAGGCATCACGCCCCCCACCTGTTGTCGTTCTGCGGTCGGTCGATCATAGGGGCGGTGCAACCAGCGCTGTGCGGGAAGCACGCAATGAGCGTGACCTCATCGGGCGGATACGTCAGGTCCGGCACCCGACGGGCACCGTCCCGTCACTGAACACCAAGGAGGAGACAGCTCCTAGTGATCTGAGTGGGAGATTCCCTTCCTGATCCAGCAACAATGAACCCTATGGACCGTCTGCTGCACCTCGACCGCACGCTCGATGAGCTGGACCCGCCTGCCTGGGCGCCTCCTGGCTCTGACGCAACCCGTTTGGTGCGCAGGGTGCATGAGCTACGGCGGGTTGCGCTAGGAGAACTCGGGCCGGCGGATCTACGTACCCTCGTCTCCCAGCAGGTGGCACTGTCCTACGTGCTTCCGCTCGCAGTGCGCTTGCTGCTTGACGAGCCGATGCTTGACGCCTATTTCTACGAGGGTGACCTGTTGCTTGCCGCTGTGAACGCCCCGGCTTCGGCCTGGGACATGTTCCCGGATCTCAGGACGCGGTTGCGCACCGTGATAACGGCCTTGCCGGACACAGCGGTGGCTGTCCTGCCCCGCGGCGCCGCTGAGGAGCTCACCCGCTTCGTCGCCCGGCCTGAATCGCTCCACTGACCCCAGGCCATCCACGGACCTTGCCGGTCCGTGGATCGGGGTCCACCGGATGACCGCTCGCGTCTTCACTTTCACATCAGCGAGCGCGTGCTGTGAGCCTTCCGCAGAGGTCCGCTACTGGACGGTGGCACAGGCTTGCAGAGGAGGCGTGGCCCAGAGAGCCATGAACACGCTGACCGCCTGGGGGCCTTCGACGCCTTCCTAGCCAATGGTCCGGTGTGCCTAGAACTCCTGCATCAGGTCGACAACTTGGCCTCCTGCCGCGTCGCCGAGAAGAACGGCTGCCAGTTCGAGAGGCTCATGTCATCGGCTCCTGCGTCCAAAGCTCGACTGGCCGGAGGCCGAGCACGGCCGTACTGCCACGCCGTGGATCCGTCACCGGTCTACCCGGGCCGACGCGGCCGCCCACTATCCTGAGCTGGCCGAGAACCACGTGCCGGAGCAAGTAGCGACTGAGGTCGAGCGCATCCTGATCGACGGAAGCGATGCAGTCGTGCTGGGCGAGATTCGGCAGACCGCCCGTCCCACCGGACGTGCCTACAAGGCTCGGTTCGCTTTGCATCTCACCGTCGAGGGCGGCCTTGTCACCCGGCACCACGTCTACGAGGACAGCCTGGCTGTCGCGCAGGCATTCGGAGCGAAGGGCTCGTGAAGACCACCGGCCATTCGCGAAGATGCCGCGGAGGACACGGGCACCCTCAGCACGGGCCTGTCCCGCTGCCTGCCAGCTCAGAACGGCCATGCGTTCGAAGTGAACCGGCCTGACCGGTCGGCTCGCCGGCTGCTGGGGGGGGCAGGCTGTCGTGGGCTCCACCGGCGAGAACTGCGCCGGGCTGGACGGGGAAGCAAGTACCGCGTTCGGGCGGGCTACTTCTGGGTGACGTCGGTGCAGTAGACGTCCTCGTCCGGCAGGTGGCCGGTGGTCAGGAAGCCGACGGTGGCCTCGTCGGCACAGGCGGAGCCTTCGCCGTAGACGTAGTGCCCGCCGTTGTCGACGCCGACGAAGGCAGAGCCGTCACCGAGGGACTTGTGCAGTCCGACGCCGCCTTCCCACGGGGTGGCATTGTCCCGGCGGTTCTGCAGGATCAGGGTGTCGCGCGGGCCGCCCTCCACGACCTTGACCATCGCCTCAGCCGGCTTGTCCCAGTAGGCGCATGCCCAGATGTTGGCGGGCATGCCGGCGGTGAGCGGCCACTTCTCACGGTCGGCGGTGGTGCGGGCGGCGTAGCCGTCGACGTCGTGCGGCCATTCGGCGTCGCCGCAGGTGAGAGCCATGAACATGGTGGCCTGGTTGTCCGCGGGGATGCCCGGGGGCTTCGGTGTGTCGGCGAACACCTGCTTGAGAACCGCGGTGTCGGCGGCCGTGGTGCTGCCGTGGGTCAGGTTGTCGGCGGCCTTCCAGAACTTGGCGAGTACGGGAAGGGTGTCGTTGTGCTGAAGCAGGGCGTAGGTCATGTTCCGCAGCAGCGGCCCGTCCAGCGATACCGATGCGCCGGGAATCGCTGCGGGCGTGCGGTCGAGCCGGTCGGCGAGGGTGAGGTAGCTGTGGGTCACCTCCTCGACGTTCGTGCCCAGCTTGAGGGTGCTTGCCTGGGCAGCGGCGACGCGGGCGGCATCGGGGAACCGGTCGGCCATGCCCTTGCCCCAGGTGTCCGCCACCTGGTCGGCCCATACCTTGGTGGGGTCGACGTTGCCTTCGAGGACCATCCGGTCGGTGTGGTCCTGGAAGAGGGAGCGGTAGACGGTGCCGAGGTAGGTGCCGTAGGACTGGCCCCAGTAGGAGATCTTCTTCTCACCGAGCGCCTGTCGGATGCGGTCCATGTCGCGGGCGGTGTTGGCGGTGCTGTAGTACCGCAGGTTCTCGCCCACCGTGTCGGCGCACTGCTTGGCGTCGGCTTTGGCGAGGGCCACGTTCTTGGTTATCGAGCCGTCCTCGGCAGGATAGGGGAAGAGCCCGGACACGCTGGGGTCCTTCAGACCGCAACTCTGTGGGGTGCTGTGTTCGACGCCGCGCGGGTCGAAACCGATCAGGTCGTAGCGGTCCAGCACGGACTTCGGCAGTGTGGACGCCATGGTTTCGGGCATGCCGAGACCGCCCAGGGCCGGCCCGCCGGGGTTCAGCAGCAGAACGCCATGTCGCTTCCCGGGCTGTGCGGTGGACAGCCGGGAGACGGCCACGTCGATCTTCGTGCCGTCCGGGTTCCGGTAGTCGAGTGGCACCTCCAACGTCCCGCAGGCCAGG
This sequence comes from Streptomyces mutabilis, assembly GCF_046628145.1. Lineage (NCBI taxonomy): Bacteria > Bacillati > Actinomycetota > Actinomycetes > Kitasatosporales > Streptomycetaceae > Streptomyces > Streptomyces mutabilis. The sequence goes on from NZ_CP176874.1 coordinate 7,606,353, forward strand.
TTGGGGTCACGCGTTTGTCCCTTGGCCAGGGGCGGGCACTTGCCCCAGGTGATCTTGGCCGGTTGCGAGTCCTTGGCGTCGGTGCCACACGCGGCCAGTGCGGTCCCTGCCAGCGTGGAAACCAGGAGAGCTGCGGCGATTCGGCGGCCTTTGGGGAAACCGAGCTGCGCGGAACTGCGTGCCGTGGTCATGGTGTTGTCCTTAGCTACTGGGCTGGTCGGCCTTGTCCGGCCGTTGTGCTGACGATTCGAGTCAACAAGAGATCCCCGGTGGCGCACGTCACCCCAGAGAGGACGAAACAGGTAGCTCGCTCGGGGGACCCTGAGCCGCGCCCCCCAGTGCTTCGGCCGCGTCCCGTGGCGGAACGGGCGGAAAGGGCGTGGGCGGGTGGTGCATCCCCCGGGAGAGCTACATGAGCTGTCCATGCAGGGGTGATTCGTGGACGTCTGCGGATTCCTAGTGTGGTCGTCAGGTCGCCGCAGGGGTGACCCACTGCCGGGGAGGCCACCATGGGCACGACGTCCGCCGTACGACACAGCGCAGGCTCAGGCCCGGGCGAGGACCGCGACCGGGGTGGCGGCCGCTTCGGTCGGATCGTGCGGACTCCGCTGGGCTGGATGCTGGCGGGAATGGTCGGCGTCGGCCTGGTCTCGGGGCTGACGGCGACCGGTCCCGGCCCTGTGCCGGTGCTGGGGGCGGTCGCCGCGGTGGCTGTGTACTGCTGTGTCATGCGCCGTGTGGCACGACGCTCCACACCGGAGATCGCCCGGTCCGGGGCCGGCCGGGAGGTGCTGTTGGGCGGCGGGATCGGCCTGGGCTTCGTCCTTGCCTCCGCCCTCGTGGTCACCGCGTTCGGAGGCTACTCGTTCTCCTGGGCGGGCGACGGCTTCGTGTCGGTCGTCTGGCCCGCGGCCGCGGTGCAGATCGGCGCGGCGGTCACCGAGGAGCTGATGTTCCGCGGTCTCGCCCTGCAGGCCCTGGAGAAGCTGTGGGGCAGCGGGGCCGCCATCGTGATCACCTCGCTGTTCTTCGGTGTCGCCCACCTGGGCGCCCCGGGCGCGAACGCGTGGAGCGGAGTGGCGATCGCTCTGGAAGCGGGCGTCCTGCTCGGAGCCGCGTTCCTGTGGCGGCGTAACATCTGGTTCGTCGTAGGTCTGCACTTCGCCTGGAACACCACGCAGGAGCTGCTCGGTATCCCGGTCTCCGGACACACCCCCGAGGGCCTGTTCACCGTCGACGTCCACGGCTCCACCCTCCTGCACGGCGGCGACTTCGGCCTGGAGACGTCGATCGTGCCCGTCCTCGTCGGCGTGGCCCTCGCCGTCTCGATGCTCGTCCTCGCCCACCGCAACGGTGGCATCAAGACCCGCCGACGCGCGAGCCGCTGAGACAGGCGACTGGAGGAAACAGAAGTGATGTCACGTCAGACACCCTGGCGCAGCCACCCGCTGCTCCGTGCGCCGTTCGACCGGTGGCTGGAGCGGGACGCTCTTCTCAAGGACGGCGTCCTCGCCCTGACGCTCACCCTGCTGGCCTTCGTGCCGACCCTGTCCAACCTCGGTGCGCAGATCGGAGACCTGCCCGAGCGGCCGCCGAACGGGCTGAGTGCCGGGCTGCTCTTGGCCCAGTGCCTGCCGCTGGCGGTCCGCCGCAGGTGGCCCGCAGCCTGTCTGGCCGTCGTCGCGGGCGCGTTCGCCGTGCATCAGGCACTGGGCTTCGCGACGACGTTCGCGAGCCTGGGGCTGTACCTGGCGCTGTACTCCGCCGGGGCCCACCAGGTCCGCTTCCGCCACGGCCTGGCCGTCATGGCGAGTGCGGGCTACGCCGTGCTGGCCGTCGTCCTGAACCACCTCGGCTCACCGCTTTCGCTCCCGGACTACCTCGCGTTCTCTCTGGCCCCGGCCGCGGCCTGGCTGGTGGGAAGTACGGTGCGCACGCGGCGGACACAGGAGGCGAAGCGACGGCGGCTGGCTGCCGAGGTGGCCACGGCCACCGAGCGGGCGCGGATCGCCCGCGAGCTGCACGACGTGGTCACCCATCACGTGACGGCCATGGTGGTCCAGGCCGACGCGGCGCAGTTCCTGCTGACGACCGCGCCGGAACGCGCCGGCCAGGGACTGACGGCCGTCAGCGACACCGGCCGTCGGGCGCTGACGGAACTGCGGTACCTGCTCGGTGTCCTGGAGGCGACCGGCGAGTCGGCGTCCGCTGACCCGGCGGGTGTGGGCCGGGCACCCGCCCTCGGGCGGGTGGGGGACCTGGTCGAGCAGGCCCGCAGGTCGGGTCAGTCGGTCGAGTTCGGCGAGCAGGGTGAGCGGCGGCCGCAGAGCGTGGACGTGGAGCTGGCCGCGTACCGGGTGGTGCAGGAGGCGCTCACCAACGCCTTGAAGTACGCGGCGGGGAAGCCGACACGGGTCCTGCTCCGGCACGGTGACGAGCACATCGAGATCGTGGTGACCACCGACGGACCTGCCGCCGCACCGGTCGAGCGGAAGCCGGGTCCCTCGGGCGGACGGGGGCTGGCCGGGCTGCGCGCACGGGTGCAGATGCTCGATGGTGGACTGGAGGCCGGTCCCCGGCCCGGAGGCGGGTTCGAGGTCCGTGCCACGATCCCGTCCAAACCCCTACAGGAGTGAGTCCCGTGAGCGATGCGCCGCCACCGATCCGTGTGCTCGTCTGCGACGACCAGGCACTGGTGCGGACCGGCTACGTCACCATCTTCTCCGCGCAGCCCGACATGGAGGTCGTCGGGGAGGCCGAGAACGGCCACGAGGCGGTCGAGACCGCGCGGCGACTGCGCCCCGACGTGGTCGTGATGGACATCCGGATGCCCCTGCTCGACGGCATCCAGGCGACACGGCAACTGGCCGGCCCCGATACCGAAGGCGCACCGAAGGTCTTGGTCGTCACCACGTTCAACGTCGACGCCTACGTCTACGACGCGTTGCGCGCCGGAGCGAGCGGCTTTCTCCTCAAGGACGCGCCTCCGGCGGAGCTGGTCAACGGCATCCGGACCGTCGCCCGGGGCGAGGCCCTGCTGGCACCCGCCGTAACCCGCCACCTCATAGGTCACTTCGCCCAGCATCTGCGACCGGCCGACACGTCCCGGCCGGCCAGACAAGACGTAGTGCGTGCGCTGACCCGCCGCGAACTGGAGGTGCTCCAACTGATCGCCGAGGGGCTGTCGAACGCGGAGATCGCCGCGTCGATGTTCATCACGCCCGAGACCGTCAAGACCTACGTGTCGCGCATCCTGGCGAAACTCGGCCTGCGCGACCGCGTCCAGGCCGTCGTCCTCGCGTACCGGGTCGGACTGGTGCCCGGCACACCGTGACCGACCTGCGCGTGTGCCCCGTACAGAACCGGCTGGCGGACATCCGTAACCGCGAGGGCTCCAGCGCTGGGGGTGGTGCGCCGGTGGCATGCCGACAGGCCTCCCCCCACGGCAGCTTCCCGCATCGGCCCCTCTGCCGACCAGGGTCCACCTCGACGTCGGCCCCGACCGTCCGCACCCGCACGGTGCCCCCCGGTCCCGCAGCGGCTCGGGGCCGGTCGCGAAGGCGTCGGTCGCGCCGCTGGGCACCGACTCGGTGAGTACGACCGGTTTCAGTGCAGACGAAGCAAGGCCGCCTTCACGGCGAGTGCCTTGGACAGCTGTTGCAGCGTCTGCTCATGTGATGCGTGATCCGGCCGGCCGAATACCTGGATCGCCTCGTCGACCGCCCGGAGCGCCCGCTCGGTGTCGGTTTCGGCGTCGGCACGGATCGCGGCGAACACGTACTGGGCCCAGGCGTGAGGCAACAGGTCACCGCCGCGCGCGGCGAGCGCGCCCAAGGCCGTCACGGCCTCCTCGCTGTGAGCCAAGGCTTGGTCGACGCGTCCCAGTGCCTGTTCGAGGGGCGCCATGGCGGCAAGGTACGTCGCGTGCTGCTGGAGCAGGCGGTATGTCATCGCGGCGCTGAGCGGCAGACGGCCCTCCGCGCCGGAAGACAGCAGCCGTCGGTACCCTGCCGCCTGCTCCTGGTACAGGGCGACTGCCTCCTCGAGGCGGCCTTCACCGACCAGCTTCGCCACTTGCCCGTCGAGGATCGAGCCCGCGAGCTCCACCATCTGGTCCGGCTGCAGGGACAGGACGGGGATGCCCTGGTCCGAGGCGGCGTCCACCAGGGGATGGGCGCGACCCGGCTCGGTCACGGGATCGGACTCCGACCGGGACGGAGGCGGAGGGTCCTGCCGTACCTGGTCGAGCCGCCACCAGCGGTGTGCGTCGGTGAGCCGGCCGTGCCGCATGCGATGGTCGGCCAGGGACCCGGCGGCCTCGGCGTGCCCCGCCTCGGCCGCCCGCTCGAATCTGGCTCCGGCCTCGTCGTGTCGGCCTTGCTCATCCAGCAGCAGCCCCAGCCGGTGGTCGCCGTCGGGATCGCCCGCCTCGGCCGCGGCACGGAACCAGCGTTCGGCAGCGGTGAGATCGCCGTCACTCCACAGTGCCGCGCCCAGGGACGTCATGGCGTTCGTCGCGCCGGCCTCGGCACCCCGGCGGAACCAGTGGCGGGCCATGTCCCGGTCGCCCTGCCTCCAGTGCAGTACGCCCAGGTTGAAGCAGCCCTCCAGGCTGCCGGCGGCGACGGCCCGGGTCCACCAGAGTTTCGCGTCGGCCGCATTACCGCCCTCCCAGCACATGTTCCCGAGGTTGAACATGGCCTGGGGGAGCCCCGCTTCGGCTGCGCGCCGGTAACACTCCCGCGCCTGTTCGCGGCTTCCGGCCCTGGCGAGACGGACACCCTCGTTGTAGGTGTTCACGGCTTCGTCGTCCGGTTCGGCCTCGGTCGCGAAGGCGCCGTCCGGTCCGTTGTCCGCCTTCAGGGCCCGGAGGTTGTGCCTGGCCGTGTGCAACGCGGTCCGGTGTCCGTCATCGACGACGACCAGCCGCTCGTAGAGCGTGATGGCCTCACGCAGAGACGCCACCGCGCCGCCCAGGCCCGCGCGCGCGAGGACGGCTCCCTGGCTCGCCAGCGCGTTCGCCAGCAGGGCCTCGTGGGCGAGCCGGTCGGTCCTCCACAGCCGCCTGGCCAGCTTCACGGCCTCCTCGGCTCTGGCGACCGCCTCCTCGTCCTCCTCGACGTCGGCGAGCCGGCCCGCGTAGTTCAGCAGCGAGGTGGCGAGGTCGGCGGTGTGGGCCTGGCCGTTGAGTTCGACCAGGTCTCGGCGGATGCGCACGGATTCCTCGGCGGACCGGACCGCCTCACCGCTTTGCCCGAGGCGCTGCTGGGCGGTCCCCAGGTTGGTGAGGGCTCGTGCCAGGCCGGGCAGATGCGTCTGCGGAGCGGCAGCCACCAACTCGCGGTACCTGGCCACGCTCTCGACGAGTGCCGTGAGGGCGTCCTCGTTCCGGCCGGCTGCCATGAGGCGGGTACCCAGACCGCACAGCGCGAAGGCGAGACGGGGCGGGTCCGCCAAGTCGCTCCCCGCCAACTCGCGATACCGCGCGACGGATTCCCGGGCGGCTTCGACCGCGTTGCCCCGCTGCCCGGTGTTCTGCAACTGGTTCCCGAAGTTGGCAAGGGCCAGGGCCAGTTGGGGGCGGGCCTCACGGCACCCTTCCTCGACCCGCTTGCGCAGCAGTTCGATCGCCCGCCGTGTGAAACCCACGGCTTCCTTGTGCCGTCCGAGGTCGGACTGGTAGCCGCCGATGTCCATCAGACACAGTGCCACATGTGTGCCGTACGTCCGCGGGTCGAGCTCGTCGAGCCGGTGCAGGGCGGCGAGGGCCTTGTGGTTGGCGCGGACAGCCTCGTTCTTGCGGCCGGCGTGGGCCAGACGTACGCCGAGCCGCGCGTACCAGGACGCCGCGTCCTGCAAGCGGGTCGTGTCGTCCACCCGCTCGCGCACCAGCCGCTCGGTCACCGCGGCCGCGCCGACGTCGAGGTCGGCGTGGCGCTGCTGGGGGAGCCGCATCTCGACTCCCAGGAGCACGTCTGTGTCCACGTACCTGGCGTGGCTGAGCGCGACCAGCGCGGCGCTGCCCGCCCCGACGGCGATCTCCGGCCGCTGCCGGATCAGGCTGCCGAGTTCGGCTCCGACGTGCGGCCAGCGGTCCGCGGCAGAGGCCAGCACGGTGACCGCCCGGTCCGCGAAGGCGGGAACCGGCATGTCGGGTCGGTCGGCGGCCAGCAGAGTCCGGGCCACGGACGCGGTCCACGGGTCCGGGTCGTAACCGGAGACGTCGTGGCCGGGCATCAGGAGGGCGACCAAGTCCTCGGCCAGCCGGTCGGGACGGAGCGGCTCGAGCACCTGGGCGCGGTCCAGGGGCGGGTAGCAGAACCGGTGGTCCGTCACGACACGGTCGGCCGCCCGCAGCCCGAGTCCATCCAGCCGGTCGACACCTTCCGCGTGCGATGCCGGTCCTGCGAGCACCGCGGTGAACACGGCACGGGCCATCACCGTCGGCGGCGTGTCGAACTCCTCTCCCGCCAGCCGCGACCCGTACAGCCGGCGCCAGCCCATGCGCTCACGGTCCAGCAGGTACGCGGCGATCTCCTCGACGCTGTCCGGTACGGGGCTGCCGGGCCGGCCGGCGGCGAGCGCCGTGACCAAGGCGGCCATGTGAAGCGTCAGCACCTGCGCGTAGGGCGGGGTGTCGAGCCCCCGCACGACCTCGGTGATCGGCTCGCTCACCCCCAGAACGGCACCGAAGCGGTCGCGTGCCGCCACGAACGCCCGCTCGCGATCCTGAACACCGGCGGCGAACTCACGCAGCGGCAGGTCCGCGACCGTGGCACCGACGGACCGCAGCTCGCCGCGTATCGCGGCCCACCACTGCACGGTCCGGCCGATCAGCAGCACCCGGGCGGCCGGACCGGCCAGCAGCGGGTCACGGAACAGCTCGACCAGTTCCGGATGCGCCCAGCGGTCGGCGTAGTCCACGATCACCAGCAGTCCCCGGCCCTCGGCCGGGACCGGTTCCTCCTGACGGGGCCGAGGGCTGTCGCGGTGGCATGCCTCGACCACCTGCCACCCGGCCTCGGCGGACAGCTCGGCGAACCTCGCCGACAGTCGGGTCTTCCCCTCACCGCCCGGGCCGTGGAGCAGCAGGGCAGACAGCGGTGCCGTCCCGGCGTCGCGCCACTCGGCCAGGGCGGCCAGTTCCTCATGACGGCCGCTGAACGGGACGATCTGACTGCGTGCGTCGAGCAGCCTGCTGGGCTGGTCGCCGAACACGCTGGGGAGGGCCTGGTCGTCCACCGCCGGCGCGAAGGAGAACCGCTCGAGCCGGTAGGGGCGTCCTGGGCCGATGTTGATCTGGGAGCCGATGATCGGGCCGGTGCTCGCCAAACCACCCGGACCCGCCTGGGCGTTCCCCGTTCCCGACACGTGCACAGGGCCGGCGGCGTCGCCTCGCTCGGCTCCCACATATCCGGTGACCGAGGTGGCGCCCGGCCCGGCCGTGGCGTCCCCGGTGTCGCTGACACTGGTCGTCGCGTCGGCCGCTTTCCCGATGCCCCGCCGACGCTTGCCCCATCTGACCACCCGGCTTGCCTCCCGCTTGGTCTTCGAACGCCTTCCTTCCGGCGGTCCGGCCGGTCAGGAGGTCCAGTCGATACGCTCACGCTATGGCCTGCGGCCCCGGCCGCTCGGTGTTTCCGGAAAACCGTGACTGGGCCGTTCTCACGGCCTCGCGCCGGCAGGCGCGTGCCGCCCGGGCCAGCCCTTCCCCTCCACCCCGCGCTTCCCCCGCCCTCGCACCGCATCCGCGCTGCCTGATCGGCCGTCGAGCCTGCCCGTCCGAGGATTGCGGCGGCCCCGGGCTACGCGAACTTCCTCGCCGCGTTCACCGACCCCCGGCACGAACAGCACGGAGAACTCCTCGACCGGATCAGCGGCACCTTCGATGCCGCCATCGGCACACCGTGCGCGGTGCGGCAACTAGGGTACGGCGCATGAGCCAGACTCCCGTCGACCCCGTCGCGCACAACCGCCTCGCCTGGGACCGCGAGGTGGAGGAGGGCAACGAGTGGTCACGTCCGGTCAGCCCCGAGGCGATCGCGAAGGCGCGGGCCGGCCAGTGGTCCGTCGTCCTGATCGGGTACGAGCCGGTCGATCCGACCTGGTTCCCGCCGGAGATCGCCGGTTGCGACGTGCTCTGCCTCGCCTCCGGTGGCGGGCAGCAGGGCCCGGTGCTGGCCGCGGCGGGCGCGAGGGTGACCGTCTTCGACAACTCGCCCCGCCAGCTGGCGCAGGACGAGGTGGTGGCGGCGCGGGAGGGGCTCGACCTGCGCACCGTGCTCGGCGACGCGCGCGACCTGAGTACGTGCCCGGGCGCCTCGTTCGACCTCGTCCTCCACCCGGTCTCCAACCTGTTCATCCCGGAGCTGGAGCCGGTCTGGCGTGAGTGCCACCGCGTGCTGCGCCCCGGCGGGACGCTGCTGTCCGGTTTCCTCAACCCGGACGTCTACCTCTTCGACGCCGAGTCGTTGGAGGCGCGCGGCGAGCTGGTGGTGCGCCACAGTCTGCCCTACAGCGACATCACTCACCTGGAGCCCGCCGAGCGGGAACGGCTGTGGGGCCTCGACGCGCCGGTGGAGTACAGCCATACGCTCACCGAGCAGCTCGGCGGGCAGATCGCGGCGGGCTTCGCCATCACCGGCTTCGCCGAGGCACCACACCACTCGGACGCCACCGCCGGCTGGCTCTCCGGCTACTTCGCCACGAAAGCGGTCAAGGCCGGAGCCGGTCACTAGCCGTCGGCGGAACCTGTGCGGAGCAGCATGAGCGTTTCGCGCGCCAGGCACGTAACGCGACCCCCGCCATCCCCGCCTGCTTCAGCCCGCATCGGGTGACATACGGCCCATCGTTCAGCGCCGCATGCCAGGGCGCCGTCCTGACCAGCTCACTCGACCCGTCGGACAGGCCTTAGTTCGAGTAGTCGATGCCGGAGACGGAGTTCTCGCCACTGGCCTCTCCCGTCCGCTCCACTGTGGCCGTGCCACGTCCCCTGCCACCAGGCCGCCGGATTCCGGTGATGCCGCCGCGGCTGGCATTTCCTGTCCGGGTGGCCTGGTCCGTGGGCCCGGTAGCGGACGGACGCTGAAGCAAGGTCCAGACCAGGGCGGCGATGCCGACAGCAGCCTGGACCGTGGCCCCGGCCAGTTGTCCCGCACCAGGACTGCCCAAAAGCCAGACCAGCGGTGTGGACAAGACGCCGATCGTCGCCAGCACGGCCACCGTGATCTTCCATCCCCGCGACACAGCGGCACCCCCCGGGACCTGACACAGTCGCCGCCACGTGGGTGACGGCTTGTCACTCGGCATTGTCCCGTGGATCTGTCGTCCGGGCCAGCCAAAGCGCGTCTTCGGTATGGGGTACCAGCGAGGCCCCGCCGTCGTCGTTCCGCAAGTGGCCCGATGCCCTCGCGATCCGCCCGCGCAGCGGTGGCGTGCACCTAGGGCACGACCTGGTCCTGCCGCGCATCCATGTCGAAGACGCCGACACCGCCCCGGAGGCGACCGCCGCGGTAATGCGCCGGGCCGGCCCGGGCCTGGCAGAACCTCCCGCTGCGGTGCCGGGGAGTGGGCCAGTGGGACCGGGCCTACAAGGCCGCGAGCACAGCCGTGGCCCGGCGCCGGGATTCGGCGGGCGAAGACCGGCCGGCCCCTCCCCGAAGCCCCGGCCGACCTCGCGCGCTCATGGCTGGAACTTGCCCGGTGCGGGCTCGGCACGCACGCCACATGGCGCGCCCCTTACGCCCCCGGCCGGTCGCGAGCGCACCGGCCGAGGCGACGATGGCTCCCATCACGTCCATCGCATGCCGATGGCGGAGAGCTGCTCGATCCGTTCCGGGGAGAGCGTCGCGGCTCTGCTGCGCTGGTTCCCGATCCACGCGCCGAGCTTGAGCACCCGGTCTCGTTCCGGGCGGGGCGAGATCGGCAGGCTGGGGTCGATCAGCCCGGAGCCATACGGCTGAGTTGCTCCCAGGATCGGTACTGATCCGCTTGCGCCTGGTCCATCTCCAGGACGTGGTCGAAGGACTGGCTGCCGACGATCAGCCGCCGGGGTGGGTCCGGCAGTGCGGCCAGTTCCATGATGACGGGGGCGGCGGTGTCCGGCTCCGGGGCGACGGCGTCGCCCCACATCGCCTCCATCTCGGTGCGCAGGGGCTGATACTGCGCCATGGGTTCGGTGCTCGTGGTGCCGGCGGTGAACAGGCCGGTGTTGTAGCCGCCCATCTGCACGATGGTGACCTTGATGCCGAACCCTTCGACCTCCATCGCGAGTGCCTCGCTCACCGAGTCCAGCGCGGCCTTGCCCGCGCCGTAGTAGCCGACGGTGGCCATGCCGCCGCCGCTGCCCATCGAGGTGACCTGCAGCAGACGCCCCCCGCCCTGGGCGCGCAGGTGCGGGAGGACGGCCTGGGCCACCCACACGGCGCCGAAGAAGTTCACGTCCAAGTGCGCCCGAATCTGCTCCTCCGTGGCTTCCTCCACCATGCCGTAAAGCATCCCGCCGGCGTTGTTCACCACGACGTCCAGCCTGCCGAACGCGGCTGCTGCTCGCTCCACCCCCTTGAACACCGCCTGGCGGTCGGCGACGTCCAAGGGAAGCGGTACCAGGTGGCCGGGGTACTTCTCGGTCAGCTCTTCCAGGGGGCCGACGTTGCGGGCGGCCGCCACCACGCGGTCGCCGCCCGCCAGGGCAGCCTCGGCGAAGGCCCTGCCCAGCCCGCGGGAGGCGCCGGTGATGAGCCAGACTCGTGCGCCTGTCACTGAATCTCACTCTCAGTAAATGAAACGGTTCGTCTCGGTTCGTTTTTAGTCTAGTGCTTCTGCTGCGGCCTATCAATACGGCTCGTCTCGTTTCGTTACAGGGGTAGGCTGTCCGCATGCCCAACGACAAGGGGCCGGACCACTCCCGGCGCAAGGAGCGCTCTCGGCAGGCAATCCTCGAGGCCACCCGTGCCCTGGTCACGGAAGAGCCGTACGAGAAGGTCACGGTCGAAGCCATCGCCGTCCGTGCCGGTGTCGGCAAACAGACGATCTACCGACGTTGGCCGTCCAAGAGCGCCGTCGTCTTCGCCGCCCTACTGGCTCTCAGCGAGGACGCGGACGGACAATCGCTCACGCTCCCCGACACAGGAGACCTCGAAGCAGACCTCAAGCTGGTCATGCGCGCCACCGTGGAGGAGTTCACCAACCCGCCCTTCGACCGGCTCATCCGCGCCCTCAACACCGAAATCGCCAACGACGCCGCACTGGCAGCCGAGTACCGTGACAAAGTGGCCCAGCCGCTGGAGGAGGCGAAGAGAGCAAGACTGCGCAGCGCCCAGAAGGCCGGCCAGCTCGACTCCGCCGCCGACCTCGACCTGGTCCTCGAAGTGCTCTACGCCCCCCTCTTCCAGCGCTGGCTGCACCGCAGCGGCCCGCTGACCGCTGCCTACGCCGACGCACTCGTCGACGCGACCCTCAAAGCCTTCGCCCCCTGAACCAAGAGGAGAGCGCGAGAAGCCGCCCGGCCGCCGATAGGCTGCGGTGGGTGCGCACGGTGGAGCTTCTTCTGGATGAGGCGGCGGAGTTCGATGTCCGGGACGCCTGGCGGCGGCTGGCGGAGGCGGGACTGCCCAGCCAGGCGCGACACCCCTCAACGACCAACAGACCGCACCTCACGCTGGCCACCTGCCCTGAGCTGACCGCCCCGATCCGTTGGGAACTCGCAGAGGCGGCCGCCGACCTGCCACTGCCCGTACGGTTCGCCGGCACGGTCCGCTTCGAGCGTCCCACCTCGGTGCTGGCCTGGTCTCTGGAGCTCGACTCCGCGCTGGCGTCCCTGCATCGCCGGGTGTGGGAAGCGGTGGCTTCGGACAGCCCACCGGGATCGCTCAGTCCGTTCCACAGCCCTCGGGACTGGAACCCGCACATCACCCTCGGCCGAACCCGGCGGGCGGGTGCGTTCGCCGGCCGGCACGTCCCCGGCCTGCTGCCGGCGCCGCCCTTGTCGGCCCGACTCACCACCCTGCGCAGCTACGACACCGTGACCGGTGCCTTGGAAGTGCTGGGACCCCGCCTCTGAACGAACTGCCGCCACCGGTCGGCAGCGCGTCGGTGCTTCACGCCGGCGATCTCTCCCGGACAGACGTACCCACGGGGCTGATCCATGGCCGCCACGATGCAGTAGGACTGAGGACCGCCGAGGCCGCGAGCGCCCGGAACGGCTGGCCGTCGCACGCGATCGAGGACTGCCGGGACGCCCCGGCCGTGGAGCAGCCGGCGAGTCAAGGATCGATCCGTGCTGTGCCCCTGGGGGGTGGTTTGGGCGCCGTCGGGAGATCGGCGCGTCCTCAGGGCGAGGACACTGGCCGGGAACCGGCAGGGCATCACACGAGGGGGACGGGCGTGACCGACGGCATCATCATGGTGGCGGTGGCTGAGCACCCGGAGGGCGCAGGTGCCGCCGGACAGTTGGCGCGCGTCGCCGACGGGATCCGGACGAGCGGCTTACAGGTCCGCTGGGTGAGGAGTGCCTCCGAAGCGGAGGCGGTGCTCAGGACGGAGGCCGGTCTGGCCGCCGCGGTGGTCGCCTGGGACCTGCCGCCCGCAGCGGATGACGGCCCGGGCGGAGCCACGGTACTGCGCCGGATCGGGTGCCGGTTCCAGCACCTGCCGGTGTTCCTCGTCATGGAGGACGAGGGGCTCCGCGAGCTGCCGTTGTGGGTGTCTCAGTCCGTGGTGGGCTACGTATGGCCGCTGGAGGACACGCCGGCGTTCGTCGCGGGGCGGATCACCACCGCCGCGCGCGCCTACCAGGACGCCTTGCTTCCACCGTTCTTCAAGGCGTTGCGACGTTTCGACGACGCCCACGAGTACTCGTGGCACACCCCGGCGCACTCCGGCGGTGTCGCCTTCCTCAAGTCGCCCGTGGGCCGCGCCTTCCACGACTACTTCGGGGAACGGCTGCTGCGCAGCGACCTGTCGATCTCGGTGGAGGAACTCGGCTCGCTGTTCGAGCACACCGGTCCGATCGGTGAGGCCGAGCGCAACGCCGCGCGGATCTTCGGCTCCGATCAGACGTACTTCGTCCTGCACGGCGACTCCACCTGCAACCGTCTGGTCGGCCACTTCAGCGTGACCCGCGACGAGATCGCCCTGGTGGACCGCAACTGCCACAAGTCCGTCCTGCACGGCCTGGTCGTCTCCGGCGCGCGGCCGGTGTACCTGGTCCCCACCCGCAACGGCTACGGTCTCGCCGGACCGCTGCCACCGGCCGAGATCGCGGCGGATTCGGTCGCGGCGCGGAGCGCGCAGAGTCCCCTCACGGCGGACGCGGTGTCGGCGCGTGCCCAGTACGCGGTGTTCACCAACTCCACGTACGACGGACTCTGTTACGACGCGGTGACGGCAGCCCGGGCGTTCGCGGCGAGCACGCCCCGGCTCCACTTCGACGAGGCGTGGTTCGCCTACGCCCGCTTTCATCCGCTCTACAAGGGGCGCTACGGCATGTCGGTCGACGCGAGCGCCTTCCCGGGGGCCGATCGGCCGACGGTGTTCGCGACCCAGTCCACGCACAAGCTGTTGGCGGCGTTGTCCCAGGGAGCCATGGTGCACGTGCGGCCGGCGCCGCGGGCGCCGGTGGACCACGACCGGTTCAACGAGGCGTTGATGATGCACGGTACGACCTCACCGCTGTATCCGATGATCGCCTCGCTGGACGTGGCCACGGCGATGATGGACGGTCCGCAAGGCCAGTGGCTGGTCGACGAGGCGGTGTCGGAGGCGGTCCGGTTCCGCCAGGAGATGGTCCGGATCGGACGTCGGATCGAGGCCGCCGGGGACCGGCCGGCCTGGTTCTTCGGAGTGTGGCAGCCGACCGAGGTGACCGACCCCGAGAGCGGGGCGCGGCTGCCCTTCGACGAGGCTCCGGCGGACCTGCTGCGGACCGAGCCCTCCTGCTGGCACCTGGCGCCCGATGCCGACTGGCACGGCTTCCCGGGCCTGACCGACGGCTACTGCATGCTCGACCCGATCAAGGTCACCCTGACCTGCCCGGGGCTCGACGCGACCGGCGAGATGGGCGACTGGGGCATCCCCGCCCGGGTGCTGACCGCCTACCTGACCACACGCGGCATCGTCGTGGAGAAGACCGACAGCTACACGACGCTGGTGCTGTTCTCCATGGGCATCACCAAGGGCAAGTGGGGCACTCTGCTGGACGCCCTGATGGACTTCAAGGACCTCTACGACGACGACGCGCCGCTCGACCGCGTGCTGCCCGCGCTGGTCGCCCAGCACTCGAGCCGCTACTCGGGGCGGGGTCTGCGGGACCTGTGTCAGGAGATGCACGACCACCTGCGCCGGGCCCGCCTGGTCGAACTCCTCGACACGGCCTTCCAGCAACTCCCGGACCCGGTCGCTCCGCCTCAGCACTGCTACCAGCGCCTGGTCCGTGGCGGTACGGAACGTGTCCGCCTGGCGGACGCGCCGGGCCGGGTCGCCGCGGCGATGGTCACCGTGACACCGCCCGGCATCCCGGTCCTCATGCCGGGCGAGAGCGTCGGACCCGAGGACGGGCCTCTCCTCCGCTACCTCACGGCCCTGGAGTCCTTCGACCGGAGCTTCCCCGGCTTCGGCAGCGAGACCCACGGGGTGACCCGCGTCCCCGACACCGGCGACTACCTGATCGAGTGCCTGCGGCCGGATGACCAGGAGGGCCCGGCCCGGGCCATGACGCCGACGCAACGGCGGGGGGAGGAGGGCGTCAGGGCCGTGGGCTGAGACTGCAGGCGCTTCCGCCGGGCAGGCGCCCGGACCACGTCGAGCACAGCCTGGTCGCTCCCTTGAGCGGCTGGCCCGCTCGCTCACGCCGCGGCCCAGTTGATCTGCGTAACGGCGTCGCCGAGGGGCTGGCTCCGCGGCTTCGAGGGTCTTCTGCGCGGCATCCCCTCCCGTCCCGCCGGGCCCGAGACCTGCCGGGAGGCCACCCGACGCGGGAATCGCCCTGGAGCGTCGGGGACCCTCCGTGGCGGCGGGAATGAAGACCGTGGCGGCCGGGCAGGGCGCTGCGAAGGACGGTGCCCGGTGATCACTGCGGCAGGGGGCCGGTATGCGCCGTTCAGGACGGAGCGGAGGGCGCCGTAGGTGATCGGAACGGCGTCTCACCGCTGTCGTCCCGGGCGGAGCGAAGGCCGCGCCGGTCGACGACTGCGGCGGGCCCGTAGCCGACGGGGCAGCGGGCGGTGATGGAGGCGGCCGGCGCGTTCAGCAGACGGTGTACGTCCTTCGACGCGCTGACGGTTCACTCCTCCCGGGTTGCGCGCCGGGCGGACCGGCGGCGGAGCCACAGGGGAAGGGCGTACCACGACAGGGCGAACCAGGCCATGACGCCGCCCACGAGCACTTTCGCCAGGAGCCCCGGCACCACCACGTGAAGGATCAGGAGGAGCGTGCACCCGATGGTCACGGCCATCAGGAGCATGCCGCACATCATCAGGCGATGCGCCACCTCCACCATCTCGTCCTTCATCCGCTGCCCCGAAAGGAAGCGGTGGATGGAGACCGGGGCGATCAGGCAGGCGGTGGCCGTGGCACCCGAGACCACGGTGAGGACGTAGGCGGCGTGCTCGAACGTTCCCAGGTCGTGGAAGAGAGGTGTGAAGGCGACGCTGAGCAGGAAGCCGAAAAGGATCTGGACGCCCGTCTGAGCGACGCGCGTCTCCTGCATGATCTCGTTCCACCTCCGGTTGACGCGCTCGCGCGGCGTCTCCGGCACCTCGTCCGGGGACTCGGTGCCGTGTCCTGCGCACGCGCCGCAACTGCCGGGCTTCGCCTCCGACCACGTGATCGGCTCAGTCGTCATGTTCGTCGTTCCCCTCCCGTCATGGAACGTGCATGTGCCCGTTGAAGCCGTTCACATGCAGAAGGCACCTGACGATTCTTCCGTGGGGACTCTGCAAGTGTCCGCGTGAACCGGTGGCGGACACCCATGGCGCCCGGACACCGGCTCTCCACCGTCTATGGCGATGCAACCCGGGGTTCGTGGAGCATCCGGACGCGTCGACGGAACACCGACGTCCCGGCGCCGCAGTGGCTGGATCTCTTCAGTGAAGAAGCTATGTCCCGTTATGTACGGCGCATCGGAAGTGGGCGAGAGCACCCGATGAATACCCTTTGCGCCCTCCCGGCTCCGCTGGGTGACGGAAATGATGAGCACACCGCGCATGGGCCAGGTGGTCCGCGGTCCCCTGCCGCTCGGTCAGGGGCCGGTGACGGAAGGAGTCCACGGTGTTGCTTCTCATCTCTCCGGACGGTGTCGAGGAAGCCCTCGATTGCGCGAAGGCGGCGGAACACCTCGACATCGTCGACGTCAAGAAGCCCGACGAGGGGTCCCTGGGCGCGAACTTCCCGTGGGTCATCCGGGAGATCCGCGACGCGGTACCGGCGGACAAGCCGGTCTCCGCCACCGTGGGGGACGTTCCGTACAAACCCGGCACCGTGGCGCAGGCCGCGCTCGGCGCGGTGGTCTCGGGGGCCACGTACATCAAGGTCGGTCTCTACGGATGCACGACGCCCGAACAGGGCATCGCGGTCATGCGCGCGGTGGTCCGGGCGGTGAAGGACCACCGTCCCGAAGCGCTCGTCGTCGCCTCCGGCTACGCGGACGCCCACCGGGTCGGCTGCGTCAACCCGCTCGCCCTGCCCGACATCGCCGCCCGCTCCGGCGCCGACGCCGCGATGCTCGACACCGCGATCAAGGACGGCACGCGGCTGTTCGACCACGTTCCGCCGGACACCTGCGCCGAGTTCGTCCGCCGCACCCACGCCGCCGGCCTGCTCGCCGCCCTCGCGGGCAGTGTCAGGCAGACCGACCTCGGCCCGCTGACCCGGATCGGCACGGACATCGTCGGAGTGCGCGGAGCGGTCTGCGAGGGCGGCGACCGCGACGCCGGACGCATCCGGCCGCACCTGGTGGCCGCCTTCCGGGCCGAGATGGACCGGCACGCCCGGGACCACCGGGCCGGCGTCACCGCGGCGAGCTGACCGCCGGTATGCCGACCCCCTTACCCGACCACGCCCCCGAACAGCGGGCCTCTCGTCTCACGGTCGTCGATCCGGCCACCGGAACGGTCTTCGACGAGGCCCCCGACCAGCGACCGGATGTGCTGGACGCCGTCGTCGACCGGGCCCGCCGGGCCTGGCACGGCTGGCGCGCCGATCCCGACGCCCGCACCAGCGCGCTGCTCTCGGCCGCCGACTCGGTCGAGGCGGCCGGGGACGACCTCGCCCGGCTGCTCACCCGGGAACAGGGAAAGCCCCTGGCCGAGTCGCACGCGGAGGTCGCCCGCACGGCGGCCCGCCTGCGCTACTTCGCCGGCCTGGCCCCCCGGACCCGGCGCATCACCGACGGCCGGCCGGTGCGCAGCGAGGTCCGCTGGCGCCCGCTCGGACCCGTCGCTGCGATCGTGCCGTGGAACTTCCCCCTCCAACTCGCGGCGGCGAAGTTCGCGCCCGCGCTCGCCGCGGGCAACACCATGGTCCTCAAACCGTCCCCCTTCACCCCGCTCGCCACCCGGCTGCTCGGGTCCGTCCTCGCCACCGCCCTGCCCGAGGACGTGCTGACCGTCGTCACCGGCCGCGAGCCGCTCGGCGCTCACCTCGTCACCCACCCCGGCATCCGCCACGTCACCTTCACCGGATCGGTGCCCACGGGTCGGGCCGTCGCCGGAGCGGCGGCGGCCTCGCTCGCCCGGGTCACCCTGGAACTGGGCGGCAACGACGCCGCCGTCCTGCTGGACGACGTCGACGTGGACCGGATCGCCGACCGGCTGTTCTGGGCCGCCTTCCGCAACTGCGGGCAGGTCTGCATGGCGGTCAAGCGCGTCTACGCCCCGGTCCGGCTCCACGCCCAGGTGGTCGAAGCCCTCGCCGAGCGCGCCAAGGCCGTCGCCGTCGGGCCCGGCCTCGACCCCGGCACCCGGCTGGGACCGGTCTCCAACGCCCCCCAGTTGGCCCGGGTCGAGCAGATCGCACGGGACGCTCTGGCGGACGGCGCCCGGGCGGCGGCCGGCGGCCACCGGCTCGACGGGCCGGGCTACTTCTTCGCCCCCACGATCCTGACCGGCGTCCAGCCCGACAGCCCGGTGGTGACCGAGGAGCAGTTCGGGCCGGTGCTGCCGGTGCTGCCGTACCGGAGCCTGGACGAAGCCGTCGACGCGGCCAACGGCACGGGATTCGGACTGGGAGGCTCCGTGTGGGGCACCGACCTCGACCGGGCCGAAGCGGTGGCCGACCGGCTCGAATGCGGCACTGCCTGGGTCAACCACCACGCCGAACTCTCCCTCGCCCAGCCCTTCGCCGGCGTCAAGGACAGCGGCGTCGGTGTCGCGGGCGGGCCGTGGGGACTGTACGGCAACCTCCGCCCGTTCGTGGTCCACCGGCCGCAGGGGGAGTGACGGTGAGCTTCCAGGCGGCCGTACTGCGCTCGTACGAGGGTCCGTTCACGGTCGAGGAGGTGAATCTGGCGACGGAGCCCGCCGAGGGCGAGATCCTGGTCGAAATCGCCGGCTGCGGGATGTGCCGGACCGATCTCGCCGTCCGGCGCTCGGCCGGCAGGAGCCCGCTGCCGGTGGTGCTCGGCCACGAGGGCTCCGGGGTCGTGGTGCGGACGGGCGGCGGCTCGGACACCGCGATCGGCGTCGGTGACCACGTGGTGCTGAGCTTCGACTCCTGCGGGCACTGCCGCAACTGCCGCGCGGCGGCCCCCGCCTACTGCGATTCCTTCGCCTCCCTCAACCTCTTCGGCGGCCGTGCGGAGGAAGCGCCGCGGCTCACCGACGCGTCCGGGGCGGCACTGGCCCCCCGGTGGTTCGGTCAGTCCGCCTTCGCCGGGTACGCGCTCGTCTCCGCCCGTAATGCCGTCCGGGTCGACCCCGCCCTGCCCGTCGAACTGCTCGGCCCGCTCGGTTGCGGCTTCCTCACCGGAGCCGGAGCCGTGCTCAACACCTTCGCCGCCGGCCCGGGCGACACCGTCGTCGTGCTCGGCGCGGGCGCCGTGGGCCTGGCCGCGGTGATGGCGGCCACCGCCGCCGGCGCACTGTCCGTGGCCGTGGACCGGCACCCCCGTCGCCTGGCGCTGGCCGAGCAGTTCGGCGCGCTCCCGCTGCCCGTCGGAACGTCCGCACCGGCCGAGCAGATCCGGCGGCTCACGGGCGGTGGCGCGCAGTACGCGCTGGACACGACCGCCTCCGCCCCACTGATCAACGAGGCGCTGCGCGCACTGCGCCCCACCGGCACTATCGGCCTGGTGGCACGGCTCCACACCGCGCTGCCACTCGAACCGGGAACGCTCGACCGTGGCCGCGGCATCCGCCACATCTGCGAGGGGGATGCCGTACCCGGTCTGCTGATACCGCTGCTGACCCGGCTCTGGCAGGCCGGACGTTTCCCCTTCGACCGACTCATCCGCACCTACCCGCTGGCCGACGTCAACGAGGCCGAGCGCGACTGCGACGCGGGCCTCGTGGTCAAACCCGTCCTGCTCCCGCAGGCGAGGAGCCGGTGAGCACGGTCCGCAGCACCGCGGTCCTCACCGCATCCGACGAGCAGGAAGCTCGCGGCCCCCACTTCCGCTAACGGAGGAGACATGACCGGCACGGCGCCGCAGCACATGGACGCGGAAGGTGTGAACGAGGGTGTGGGCCTGACGGCCTTCCTGGTCGCCGCCGCACGGGCGATCGAGACCCACCGCGACGACAGTTTGGCCGAGGACGTCTACGCGGAACACTTCGTGCGCGCCGCCCCGGCGTGCGCGGACTGGCCGGTGCGCATCGAGCAGGTCCCCGACGGGGACGGCAACCCGCTGTGGGGCCGCTTCGCCCGGTACTTCGGCCTGAGGACCAGGGTCCTCGACGACTTCCTGCTCCGGTCGGTCCGGACGGGTCCCCGGCAAGTGGTCCTGCTGGGCGCGGGGTTGGACACCCGTGCCTTCCGGCTCGACTGGCCGTCGGGGTGCGCGGTCTTCGAGATCGACCGGGCGGGCGTACTGGTCTTCAAACAGCGAGTGCTCACGGACCTGGCGGCCGCCCCGAAGGCGGAGCGCGTCCCCGTCCCGGTCGATCTGCGCGCGGACTGGGCCGGCGCGCTGACCGGGGTCGGCTTCGACCCCACCGCGCCCAGCGTCTGGCTGGCCGAGGGACTGCTCTTCTACCTGCCGGGCCCCGCCGAGTCGTTCCTCGTCGACACGGTGGACAGGCTGGCCACCGGCGGCAGCGCGCTGGCCTTCGAGGCCAAGTTGGAGAAGGACCTGCTGGCGTACCGCGACAGCGCGATCTACACGGCGACGCGCGAGCAGATCGGCATCGACCTCCTCCTCCTCTTCGACAAGGGGTCACGACCCGACTCCGCCGGCGACCTGACGGCCAGGGGCTGGTCCACCTCGATGCACACGCCCTTCGACTTCACCCGCCGGTACGGACGTGGCCCCCTTCCCGAGCCGAACGACGCGCTGGAGGGGAACCGGTGGGTCTTCGCGCGCAAGCCCGCGCCCTGACGTTCGCAGCGCTCGCGACGGCGTCCGCGCGCGCCGGAGAGCGGGGCCTGCCGCGGGCCCCGCTCGGAAACGCCCCCGGACGAGCGACGTCAGACGGCCCGGGTGCCCACCAGGTGGTCGCCCGGGATCCCCGCCATGTCCGGCGCGTAGTAGTCCTCGATGCCGGCGGCCCACGTGGCCACGGGGATGCGGTCCGCGGCGTCCGGAGCGAAGGCGTCGAACAATGAGTGGATGTTCGCCTCCTCGAATCCGATCGCCTTCATCAGCGAGACGAAGAGGGGACGCTCGACCAGTCCGTCCCCGTCGGGGTCGCCGAGCGCGGAGAGCGCCTGAGCGAACTCGGCGATGGTGGGGCCGAAGCGTTCGGGATCGAGCACGAACGGACGGAACTCGTCCACGGTGATCACGCCGTCACCGTTGGCGTCCAGTACGGCGGCCAGTGTCGTCCAGTAGCGGCGGAACGCAGCCCGGATGGCGGCCTTGGCGCTGTCGTCCGACGCGGTTGCCGCCTCCACGACACGGTCGGTCATCAGGTCGAAGTCGTCGGAGTCGATGACTCCGTTGCCGTTGGCGTCGAAGAGGGAGAAGACCAGCTCGACCCGCTTGGCGGCCTCGTCTCGCATTCCATCACCTGTCTGCTGCGGCCCGACGATCGCGGGCCTGCCCAATGAGTGCCTCTACGTGACCGAGCGGGGCAAGGCGCGAACGTCCTGCCGCCGCCATGCGCGTAGCGGCCATGTCCCATGGAACAGCCATAAATGTCCGTACGCTCCCGAGCTCCGCTTTTGGTGGTGCAAGGACTGCCCGATGACCGTCTGCGACAAGTCGGATGCCTGTGCTGTCGCAACCGGACCGTTCGTCGCCATCCGACCTCCGCCTCTCCGGGCCGACCCGATCACGGCATCCGGCGCCGAGCCGGAGTCGTCGTGGACCCTTATGGCTGGTCGGCCTGACCGTCCCCGAGGGCGGCGCACTCATGGCGAGCGGACGGCTCAGCAGTAGGCGGTGGCCCGACGCACCGTCGGGTTCGCCCGGTCTGCTCGTCGAACCGTCCGGCGGCCGCCGGTCAGATGAGCGCTGTGGCGCTGCGGTGGCCACCCGTGACGCGAAGAAGGTCCAGTTTCCCCGCGTCGCTGCTTCCGGTCGCTGCCGTGTAGGTGACCATGCGCAGGTCGGCCCCGGGAACGACGAGGACGTCGCAGTCGAGCAGGATGTCGCCGATCTTCGGATGCCGGATCCTCTTGCAGTCAGTCGTGTGCGGGGCGGCGGTCGTCCGCGTGGCCCAGTGATGAGCGAAGACGGGGGAGCATTCCCGCAGTTCCCGCACGAGTCGATCGAGCTGGCGGTCCGCAGGGTAGCGGGACACGGCGTCCTTGAGGTCGGCGACGACCGACGCCTCGAAAGCGTCCGGTCCGCGCTCGGACTGGACGGGAAGCATCGAGGCGTGTGCGGCGCCGTCGCCGAAGAGCGCGCGGGCCAGGTTCCGTTCGGCCGTCGGGATGACGGCGGGGTCGCCGTGCAGGGCGCTCCACATGGCGTTCCACCACACAAGGGTCCAGTCGGCGGTGAACACGCCGATCGGAACGTCGCCGAGCCGCGCGGCCAGCCGTTGGATGCCTGGGGGCACATGGGTGCTGACCGTCCCGTCCCGGGGCGGCAGGAGCCCGGCGCTTCGGTACAGCTGGTCGCGCTCGGCGCGGGAGAGCTGAAGGGCCCGGGCGAGGGCGCCGACGACCTGGGCCGAGGGGTTCTTCGCGCGTCCCTGTTCCAGGCGCAGGACATAGTCGACGGAGACCCCGGCCAACTGCGCCAGTTCCTCGCGGCGCAACCCCGGGGCCCGGCGGCCGTCCGTCGCTGTGAAACCGGCGTCGGCCGGGGAGAGACGGTCGCGCCAGGCGCGCAGGAGCGCGGCGAAATCGGAACGGGAGGCAGCCATGGGTTCATTCTCGCCGAGCGGCGACACGTCAGCCTGGGTACTGCCGGTCCTGGTGACGGGGACGGCACTGGCCGGCGATGGCACGAGCGGCGAACGTGGGGCTGGGCCCGAGCCGGGCCACATCGGCTGACCAGTGAAGGGGCCTTCCATGAAGCACACCATCGTGATGACGGGCGCGAGCCGCGGGATCGGCCGCGTCGCCGCGGAGCACATCCTGCGCCAGTTGCCGGACGTGCACCTCATCGTCGTCGCCCGCTGCTCCTCCGGCGCACAGCTCGCCACGGAACTCGCCAAGGGCGGGAACACGGTCTCGCACGTCTCGGCGGACCTCGGCTCGCTGGTGAGCGTCCGCTCGGCCGCCACCGGTATCCGCGACCGGCTGGACGGCGGTGATCTGCCGCCGCTGCGCGGCTTCGTGGGCAACGCGGGCATCCAGCACACGAACGCGCTTACCGAGGGACCCGACGGGTTCGAGTCCACCTTCACGGTCAACGTGCTCGCCAACCATCTGTTCGTCCGCGTGCTCCAGGACCGCTTCACCGCTCCCGCCCGGATCGTGATCACCGCCAGTGACACCCACTTCGGCGACTTCAAGCACAACATGGGCATGGTGCCCGGCCCGTCCTGGCAGTCCCCGGACGTTCTCGCCCGCACACGCGCCTTCCCCGAGCCGGACACCGCGGTAGCCGGGCGCACCGCGTACTCGACGAGCAAGCTGGCCGCCATCTACCTCGTGCACGAGTACGCGCGCCGCCTGCCGGCCGGGATCGACGCCGTCGCCTACAACCCGGGCTTCGTACCCGGCACCGGCCTCGCCCGCCACGCGGACCCCGTCTCCCGGTTCGCGATGCGGCGCATCCTGCCGGCGATGGCCCTCACCCCGTTCGCCACCAGCCGCGACACGGCGGGCCGCTGCCTCGCCGACGTGGTCCTCGGCAGGACCCAGGCGCCGACCGGCTCCTACGTCGACCGCGGCCGTGCGGACCGCTCGTCGGACGAGTCCTACGACCCGCGGCGTGAAGCCGAACTCTGGGAGGCCGCTGAACGGTTCACCGCGTCGTGAGCAGCCAGGGTGGGTGCGCTGCGGTCGGCAGTACGCTGGGGGACTGGCCGCTCCCGCTTTCGGGCCACGTCGGGCAGCCCGCACCTGCGAGGAGTCCATACTGTCGGGGCCGGTGGTGAGTACCTCGTACCTCACTGATCAGTCATCGTCGGGGCGATCAGCCACGCCACGAGTGTGCGCCACTGGTCGGACTGGTCGGTGTCGCGAGGTCCCACGAGGTAGATCTCCTCGACCAGACCGTGTGAGCGCAGGGCGTTGCCGGCGGCGTAGGAGCCCACCGCGGCGTAGGTGAGGTCGATGTCGTCGTGCTCGCCTCGATGGGTGGCGACGGCGGCGGTCCGCCGGGGCAGGTGTAGCTCGCGTACGGTGTCCGGTGCGCTCGGCGGCAGCGGTGCGTCGAAGGGCCGGTAGACGGTGGCGCGGCCGTGGCCTGCGGTGAAGAGGGAGTGCTCGTAGCGGCCGCCCGGCGGATGGACGGAGCGCTGCGCGGCTGCCGCGTCCAGGTCGCGCATCGCGGAGTCGTACCAGCCGAGGTCCGACGCCTCCGGCACGTCGAGGCTCACCGCCAGGACCCGCTGGGGCGGGAGCTCCTCCAGCGTCACCGTCCGCTCGGTCCCCGGGTCTAGGAGTTCCCGAAGTGTTCGGAGGGCTCGCTGGGTGCGGCCGAGCCGGTCCTCCAGCCGGCGGAGGTGCGCGACGACGACCTGTTGGGCGGTGTCGTCGCCCGTTCCGCCGGCGGACTCGGCCCGCAGGAAGCGCCGCAGGTCCGCCAGCGGGAGGTCCAGGTCGCGGAAGCGCCTGATGGTCAGCGCCGGCCGGACCTGGGCGGGGGAGTAGTAGCGGTAGCCCGTGTCCGGGTCGACCTCGGCGGGGACGAGCAGGTCCTGCTCGTGGTAGCGGCGGAGCATGCGGATGCTCAGGTGCGTGATGCGGGAGAACTCTCCGATCGTCAGTCGTTCCGCCATGGTGCTCTCCTCGTCGCAGGTGACCGGTCGGGGACCGTGCCGGTGGTCAGGGTGTGATGGTCAGCGTGGTGATCTTGCCCTGTGCGTCGCGTTCGAAGGCGAAGCGGAGGGTGACCGGGCTGCCGGGGAAGTCACCCGAGACCTCCGCGACTGCTTCGAGGACGGTGGGAGTGCCGGTGACCTCGCGAACGCCGTAGTGCACGTCCGGCGTCTCCTCGCGCCAGCGGCGGACTTCCGCGAGTCCTTGGACGCCGCGTCCGTCGTCGTGTACGACGACGTCGTCCTCGAACAGCGCGAAGTAGCGCTCGCGGTCGGGTCCGGTCGCCGCGGCGAAGTACTCCTCGACGAATCCACGGGTGTCGTGCATGGTGCCTCCATTGTCGTGCTGGTTGGGGTTCAGACCGTGCGGAGCGTGCCGCCGTCGACCACGTGCTCGGCACCCGTGACCGCGCTCGCCCGGTTCGAGACCAGGAAGGCGATCACCTCGGCCACCTCCTCGGGCTCCGCGGGTCGTCCCAGCGGAATGCCGCCGAGCACCCGCATCAGATCGCCGAGCGCGGCCTCGCGGGTGATGCCGCCCTCACTCATCCGGCGTGCCAGAAGGCCTTCGGCGCCGTCGGTGCGGATGAAGCCGGGGGCGACCGAGTTGACGCGGACACCCGCGGGCGCCACCTCGTTGGCGAGCCCCTTGCTGTACGTGGTCAGGGCGCTCTTGGCCGCGGCGTAGGCCAGGGTCGAGTCGTGCAGCGGCATCCGGCGCTGGACGGAGGTCACGTGCACCACCGCGCCCGAACCGCGGGTCACCATGCCGGGGACCAGCGCCCGGTCGAGACGGACGGCGGGCAGGAGGTTGAGCGCCAGTTCCTGTGCCCACAGGTCGTCGTCGAGAGCCGTGTACCCACCGGCCGGGGCGTGGGATCCGCCCACGACGTGCACGAGGATGTCCGGCACGCCGACGAGGTCGGTCACGGCGGCGGACGACGTGAGAACGCCCTCGGACGTGCTCAGGTCGGCGGGGACGAAGAGGGCGTCGGACGTCTCCGGTGAGGTGCGGGCGATGGTGACGACCCTGGCCCCGGCCTGCCGCAGCCGTCGCGCCGTCGCCAGTCCGGCACCCTTGCTGCCGCCCGCCACCACGGCGACGCGTCCGTCGAGATCGTTGCTGTTCATGTCCGTCAGCCTGGGCCCTCTCCCCGGGAGAGACTCAAGCCCGGACCACGGGGGGGGCTTCGCGAGCTGCACGACATCCTGCGCGCCGCTCCGGCCTCTTCCGCCGCGCCTTCGGCCACGCCCCCGGCACCCATCCCACCGACTGACCAAACGGCCCCGCCGGTGCGCGAGCCGTCAAGGTTCCTTGCCGGACAGGCAAGGTCACGCGATGCGACGACCTCGCAGTCCGTCACGAGGCGACGGTGCTGGTCGCAGGCCTCCACGGTGGCGGTGACCAGCACGCGTCTGATGCCCCGTCAGCCGTCAGCCGTCAGCCGTCAGCCGTCGACGTCGAGCGCCGTGCCGTACAGGCGGTCCACCTTCAACCGGACGACCAGACCACCCGGCGTCGGCGACGAGTTGCTCCAGGAAGGGACCTTCGTCCTCCGGCTTCGCGTCTCGCGGGACCATCTCCAGCAGTTCCTGCCCGACGGCGTCACCGGGGACGGTCGTACTCTCGGACACCTCGGCCTCGCCTGCAGCGGCGGCGAACGACCACACGTCGCCCCCTTGCACATGCAGCGCCGCACGCGGATTGCGCCGCAGGTGCCCGACCTTGACCCGGTCTGCGGTCGTCGAGAACCGCACCAAGCGGGCTTCGGGATCCCAGCTGTACAGCATGGTGGTCAGATGAGGGTGGCCATTGCGCTTGACGGTGGCGAGCGTGCCGAACTGCTGCTTGCCCAGCAGGATGGAGAGGGTTTCGTCGGACAGTGGGCGAGGTGCTGGTCCCTGAGTCATGACCTGCCCAACGTCCATGCCCGCCCGGGAATTTCAGAGCCGCCGAGAGACCGTACACCGGGCACCGGCCGCGCGCAGAGGACCACCGACGGCGTGCTGCTCCCCGTCCGCACGGAAGGAGCCAGCCTCCCCGAGTACACGGCAGGCGGCCTCGCTCCACCGTTCGGCGGCGGGCACGCGTCTGTTCGGCCCCCCTTCGATCGCTGCTCGTGGCGATGGGTGGGGGACGACGAGCGCCGTTCGTCCCCCACCGGCTCAAGGAGTCGTATGCCGGTCACTGGCGCCCGTCGCGGCGCCGCACGTACAGGCGGCCACCTCTCCGGCCGGTCCACTCCAGCCGTACGACACCGGGCACGGCGGAATCGGCCACGCGCTCCGGGTGCTTCCAGTGGCCCTGGGCCGGGTTGCGGAAGAACGTCGCCCACAGGCCGCCCCTGTGGTCCTCGAAGAAGTTGTTGTGTCCCGCTCCCACGCCCGCGGTCCACCGCTCGGAGTAGGGGCCCTCGAAGCGGTCGGAGACGGCGACGATCGCGTCGTACTGGTACTGCACACGTCCCGTCCCGGGCGGGTCGTAGGCGTTGCGGGTGCTTCCGTAGGCATCGACCGACGTGCGGTCCCACGCGGCGTGGACCAGGTAGTACTTGCCCTTGTACTTGAACACGTACGCGCCCTCCAGGTACGGCTCGGGGGAGTAGGGCGTCTGCCGGAACCTCGGAAGGTCGGTCGGCGTGACGATGTCCTCCATGTCGTCCCGGAACCTGGCGTAGAGGTCGTTGTGGAGGACGAGCCACGCGTCGTCCCCCTCGCTGTAGAGGCCGCCGTCGATGTGGTGGTAGGCGCCGGGCTCTATGAAACTCGGCCCCCCGATGAACGATTCACCGAAGGGCTTCTCCAGGTTCCCCTCGATCAGCCGGTACGGTCCCTCGACGCCGCCCTCGCTGACCAGCATGAAGGAGCCGACCTTGCGGGAGTGGTCGCCCATGCACGCGACGATGTACCAGCGGCCCTTGAAGTAGTGCAGCTCCGGGGCCCAGGCGTTGCCGCGCTTGCCGAACCGGTCGTCGTGCCAGTACTCCTGCCAGGGCGCGACGACCGTTCGGCCGGGCCGGTTCTCCCCGGCGAACTCGGGCGACCACACCTTGCCCTTCTCGGCGTCCGGCCGGATCCCGGTCGTGTCGGCGAGTCCCCAGGGCCCTTCGAGCGAGGGCGACACCCAGACGAAGATCCCGTCGTTCCACGGGCCCGCCGCGTCCAGCCCGGGCACGCGGGTGGTGCCCGTGGCCACGTAGAGGGGGCGGCCGTCGACGACGAAGCAGTTGACGTAGGTGTCCCGCATCCACACCCGGCCGAGTTCTTCGTCCCGGGGGCGCAGTTGCAGCGGGAGGACGAAGGAGTTGTCCTCCCGCGGCCACAGGTCCAGCCGGGTGTCCGCGACACCGTAGGGCTCGGGGTCGGGCCAGTTGGCCGGCTGACGCGGAGCGGAAGCGGCGGGTGACGTCACCGACGCGGCGCCTTCCGGTGCCGGTTCGGCGGCGTGGGCGGGCGTCGTCGGAAGGGCGGCTGCCGCCCCCACGCCGGCGGCACCGGCCAGCAAGGAACGTCGGCGCACACGGTGCTGGGCATCGGCCATCACGCGTTCTCCTTCGTCGTCCCCGCCGGGACCCTCAGGGCGCGGCTCAAGGCGAGCCGCGGGACGGGGGTATGGCGCACAGCATGCGAACGGCCACACATTTACGTCAACACCCCGAACAAATAATCAGGTGAGGCGTGCTGGCAAAGGATTGTGGCCACCTGCGCTTATGAACAAGTCGTTTCGGCTTTCTGTCGGGGTGTTGACGGAATAACTCGGCCTCCCTACCTTGACCGGCATGCAGATGCCCAGCGGAGTGCACGCACTGGTCAGGCGAACCCATGAGGAACGTGTCCTGCGCGCGCTGCAGGAGAACGGCGCCATGAGCCGCGGTGAGATCGCCCGGGTCGTGGGCCTGTCCCGCACGACCCTCTCCGAGATCACGGGGAACCTCTTGCAGCGAGGCGCCATCGTCGTCGTGGACACGGACGCGTCTCGGCGCGAAGGCAGCGGCCGACCGGCCGAACGGCTGGCGCTCGACCCGGCGTCGGCCCAGTTCATGGGCGTCGACTTCGGACATCGGCGCGTCCACGTCGCCGTCGCCGACGCCTCGCACGAGATCATGGCCTCCGGCGCGACCCGCTACGAGGACACCACGCCCTGGCAGGAGCGGACCGAACTCGCACTCGCGCTGGTGGAACGGCTGACCGCCGAGGCAGGGGTCCACTACGGAGCCCTCCAGGGCATCGGCATCGGTGTGCCGGGACCCTACCCGGCGCCGGAGGGAACGGCCCGTCCTCGCACCTCACCGCTCGGCACGGTGCTCCGCCCCGCCCCCGAGGGCGTAGACGTCGCTTTCGCCGAACGCTTCGACGCCCCGGTGATCGTCGACAACAACACACGCCTGGCGGCCCTCGCGGAGGCCATCAGCGGCGCCGACAGCGTCGCCGACCTCGTGTACGTACGCCTGTCGGACGGTGTCGGGGGCGGGCTGGTCGTCGGCGGGCACCTGGTGACCGGCTCGTCGGGTCTGGCCGGCGAACTCGGACACGTGACCGTCGAACCGGCGGGCCGGCCGTGCCGGTGCGGCAAACGCGGCTGTCTGGAGACGGTCGCCTCCGTCCCCGCGATCCTCGCGACCTGCTGGGAGTTCGGTCTGCCCCTGGAGAACCTGGGGGACCTGGCGGACGCCGTGGCCCGGGCCCATCCCGTCGCCGACCGGGTGCTGCGCGAGGCGGCCGGTGCACTCGGCCGCGTCGTGGGGGCCGCGACGATGACCCTCAACCCCTCGAAGGTCGTCATCGGCGGCGAGATCACCCAACTGGCCCCCGTCATCGTCGAGCAGGTCGCCGCCACGCTCGCCGCCGATCTCTTCCCGACCGCGCCGGCCGGTCCCGCCGTCGAGGCGGCACGGCTCTCGGACGACGACGGTGCCCTGGGCGCCCTCGCCGCCGTCTTCCACAACTCCCCCCTCCTGGCCCGGTACCCGGAGACCGCCGACGTCAAGGGCGGCACCGCCGCCCGCGACACCACCACCGAAGGAGCCGCCCATGTCCGTCCTTGACAAGCAGGGCGCCGCAGCGTCCGAGCAGACAGACCCGGCCTCGGACGACGCCGGCGGCCCGGACGGCTCGAAGGCCCCGGCGGAACCCCGGCGGGCCGGCCGGCGCGGCCTCCCCCTCCTCCTCAACACCGTCTCCGTCACCCTCGGGATCACGCTGTGGTGGGCCCTGGCGGCCGCAGGCTTCAAACTGCCGACACCGCCCGAGGTGGTCTCCCGGGCGGGAACGCTGATCGAGAACGGGACGCTCGGCGAGGACGTCGTCGCCAGCCTGACCCGCGTCCTCATCGGCTTCGCCCTCGGTACGGCCGCGGCCGTACCGGTCGGCTTCCTCATGGGCTGGTACGGCGTCGCCCGCGGTCTGATGGAACCGTGGATCCAGTTCTTCCGCACGGTCCCACCGCTGGCGATCATCCCGCTGGCCGTGGTCGTCATGGGCATCGACGAGACGCCGAAGATCTTCGTCATCTTCCTCGCCGCGTTCCTCGCGTGTGTGATCTCCACCTTCCAGGGCGTGGTGAACGTCGACCGCACACTGATCGATGCGGCCCGTGTCCTGGGAGCCAAGGACGCGGCCATCTTCGCCCGCGTGGTGGTGCCCGCCTCCACCCCCTTCATCCTCGTCGGCATGCGCGTCGGTCTCGGCTCGGCCTGGGCCACCCTGGTCGCCGCCGAACTCATCGCCGCCCAGCAGGGCCTCGGCTACCGCATGCAGAGCGCCCAGCTCTACTACGACCTGCCGACCATCTTCGTCGGCCTGATCTCGATCGGGATCCTCGGCCTGCTCATGGACCGGATCCTGCTCCTCGCGGAACGCAAGCTCACCGGATGGCAGGAACGCCGATGACCAGCAAGCCCGCCAAGATATCCGTCCAGGGCGTCACCAAGACGTTCGCCCTGGGCGGCGAGACCATCACCGCGCTCGACGAGGTCTCCCTCGACATCGCCGAGCACGAGTTCGTCACCGTCGTCGGCCCCTCGGGCTGCGGCAAGAGCACCCTCATGAACATCCTCGCCGGACTGGCCACTCCTACGGCGGGCCGCGTCCTGGTGGACGGCGCACCCGTGTCCGGGCCGGGACCGGAACGAGGGGTGATCTTCCAGCAGTACGCCCTCTTCCCCTGGCTGACCGTGCGGCAGAACGTCGAGTTCGGACTGCGGACCACAGGTGTCCCGAAGGCCGAACGACGCGGCAGGGCGGAGCACTTCATCGAACTGGTCGGCCTCGAACGCTTCGCCGACGCGCTCCCCAAGACCCTTTCCGGCGGCATGCGCCAACGGTGCGCCATCGCCCGCGCCTACGCCGTCGACCCCTCCATCCTCCTCATGGACGAACCCTTCGGCGCCCTCGACGCCCTGACCCGGGTCACCCTCCAGGAGCAGCTGCTGCGGACGTGGAGCCAGGACAGACGCACCGTCCTGTTCATCACGCACGACGTGGACGAGGCCGTGTTCCTCGCCAATCGCGTGATCGTCATGGCGGCCCGCCCCGGGCGCGTCTACGACGTCATCGAGGTCGACCCCGCCGTGCGCCGCGACGAGTCGTTCCGCCTCAGCGCCGAGTTCGCCGCACTGCGCAACCGCGTGTGGCACTCCGTCTACCACCAGGAAGGCCGCACCGCGCCCGCGGCCGCCGGCTCCGCGACCACCTGACCCGCGACGTCTGCCTACCCGCGACGTCTGCCTGCCCCGGAAACGACTGCCTGCTCCGGAAACGACTGCCTGCTCCGGAAACGACTCCCTGCCCCGGAAAGGGACCAGCACCATGCCCCCCTCCCTCATACGCAGACACCTCACCGCCACCCTCGCCGGCGCGGCCGCGCTGGCCCTGCTGACCGCCTGCGGCAGCGGCGGCTCCTCCGGCGACTCGGGCGACAAGGTGCGCTTCGGCTACATCGGCGACTTCAACGGTGCCAGCCTCATCGCCATCGCCGATGCCAAGGGCCTGTGGAAGAAGCACGGACTCACCGCTGAGAGCAAGGTGTTCACCAACGGACCCCTGCAGATCCAGGCGCTCGGCACGGACAACCTCGACTTCGGGTACATCGGACCAGGCGCGATGTGGCTCCCCGCATCGGGCCAGGCCAAGATCGTCGCGATCAACACCCTCGGCAACTCCGACCGGGTCCTCGCCCAGCCGGGCATCACCTCGATGCGGCAGCTCAAGGGCAAGACCGTCGCCGTCCCCGAAGGCACCTCCGGCGACATGATCCTCTCGCTCGCCCTGGAGAAGGCGGGCATGACCAAGGACGACCTCGAGATCGTCCCGATGGACCCGTCGACCATCGTGTCCGCCGTCTCCTCCAAGAAGGTCGACGGCGCGGGCTTCTGGTACCCGGCGGCGGCCACCATCAAGAAGCAGGTCCCCGACCTCGTCGAACTCGCCGAGAACAGCGACTTCGAGCAAGACGTCGCCTTCCCCACCGCCTTCGTCGCCGGCAACGAGCTCGTCGCCGAGAACCCGGACAAGGTGCGGAAGGTCCTCGCCGTCCTGCGCGAAGCCATCGCCTTCCGGTCCGAGCACACCGACGAGGCCATCTCCCTCACCGCCGAGAAACTGGACCTCCCCGCGGACCAGGTGAAGGCCGACGCGGCCAACAACAAACTGCTGAGCGTCGAGGAACTCGACGAACTGACCCGGGACGGCACCGTCCACACGTGGCTCAAGGGCATGAACGACTACTTCGTCGACGCGGGCAAGCTGAAGCAGCCCGTCGACCCGGAGAAGTACTACACCGGAGACCTCTTCATCGGAGCGGGCAAGTGACGGCGTCCGACACGTCCAGGAAGAACATCCTCTTCCTGATGACCGACCAGCACCGGGCCGACACCCTCGGGGCGTACGGCAACCCCCTGGCACACACCCCCGTACTCGACGAACTCGCCGCCACCGGCACCCGCTTCGACCGCTGGTACACCCCCACCGCGATCTGCGCCCCGGCCCGGGCCAGCCTGCTGACCGGACAGGCACCCTTCCGCCACAAGCTGCTCGCCAACCACGAGCGCAACGTCGGCTACCTCGAAGACCTGGCCGAGGACCAGTTCACCTTCTCCCACGCCCTGCGCGAGAACGGCTACAACTGCGGCCTCATCGGCAAGTGGCACGTCGGCACCAGGCGAACCGCGGCCGACTACGGCTTCGACGGCCCAGAACTGCCCGGCTGGCACAACCCGGTGGACCACCCGGACTACCTCGCCTACCTCGCCGAGCACGGACTGCCGCCGTACGAGATCAGCGACCGCGTCCGCGGCACCCTGCCCAACGGAGGCCCCGGCAACCTCCTCGCCGCCCGGCTGCACCAGCCCGTCGAAGCCACCTTCGAGCACTACCTCGCCACCCGCGCCATCGAGAAGCTGGAACAGTACGCAGCGGACTCCCGCGAACGAGACCGGCCATTCTTCCTCGCCCTGCACTTCTTCGGACCGCACCTGCCGTACATCCTCCCCGACGAGTACTTCGACCTGATCGACCCGGCGGACGTGGAGCTGCCCCGGTCGATCGCCGAGACCTTCCACGGCAAACCACCGGTCCAGCGCAACTACAGCGCGCACTGGACCTTCGACACCATGCCGATCGAGACCACCCGCAAACTCATCGCGGTCTACTGGGGCTACGTCGCCCTCATCGACCGGCAGATCGGCCGGGTCATGGACGCCATGTGGCGCCTCGGACTGGCCGACGACACCGCCGTCTTCTTCACCTGCGACCACGGCGAGTTCACCGGCGCCCACCGGCTGCACGACAAGGGCCCCGCGATGTACGAGGACATCTACCGCACACCCGGCCTGCTCCGCGTTCCCGGCGCCCCCGGCGGCGTCGTACGCGACGAGTTCGTCAGCCTGCTGGACTGCACGGCGACCATCCTCGCCCTGGCCGGCATCGACCCCGAACCCGCGGTCGACTCGCGCAGCCTGCTGCCCCTCGTGCACGGCGAGGCGGCGGACTGGGACGAGGACATCGTCTGCGAGTTCCACGGCCACCACTTCCCCTACCCGCAACGCATGCTGCGCGAGGACCGCTACAAACTCGTGGTCAACCCCGACTCGGTCAACGAGCTCTACGACCTGCACAACGACCCGGACGAGTTGCAGAACATCCACGACCATCCCGAACAGGCGGAGGTCCGCTCCCGGATGACCCGCCGGCTGTACGACGTGCTGCGGGAGCGCGGCGACAACTTCCACCACTGGATGACCTCGATGTACGACGTCGGCGAGGTCGCCCACGACCCCACCCTGAGCGGCCTCGACGAGTCCACCTACCGGCCCTGTCCGGCAACACCGGGAACACCGTGACCCGCCACCGCCCCACCTGCTGCGCCCCGGCCTCCGGTACACCGGTCGCCCTCACCGCACCGGCGTCCACGGTACCCGCCGGAGCACGCTCGACCCGCGGGCAGATCCGCCTGCCCGGGGGCGAGTTCGCCATGGGCGACGCCTTCGACGAGGGCTACCTCACCGACGGCGAGACCCCTGTCCACCCGGTACGTCTCAAGCCGTTCCACATCGACGAGACGGCCGTCACCAACGCCCAGTTCGCCACCTTCGTCAAGGCGACGGAACACGTCACCGACGCCGAACGCCACGGATCCTCGGCCGTCTTCCACCTCGCGGTCGACGCCCCCTCCGCCGACGTCCTCGGCGACGCCGCGGGAACCCCGTGGTGGATCAACGTCAGAGGTGCCCACTGGCGCCGCCCGGAGGGCAGCCGCTCCGACATCACCGGCCGGCAGAACCACCCCGTCGTCCACGTCTCCTGGAACGACGCGAGCGCCTACGCCCGGTGGGCGGGCAAACGCCTGCCCACCGAGGCGGAGTGGGAGTACGCGGCACGCGGCGGCCTGGCCGGCCGTCGCTACGCCTGGGGGGACGAACTCACCCCGGACGGCCGCTGGCGCTGCAACATCTGGCAGGGCCGCTTCCCCCACACCAACACCGCCGAGGACGGCCATCTGACCACCGCCCCGGTGAAGGCCTACCGCCCCAACGGCTTCGGCCTGTGGAACACCGCGGGCAACGTGTGGGAGTGGTGCTCGGACTGGTTCTCGCCCACCTACTACGCCCACTCCCCTCGCGAGGACCCGCACGGCCCCGAGACCGGCACGGCACGCGTCATGCGCGGCGGCTCCTACCTCTGCCACCACTCCTACTGCAACCGCTACCGGGTGGCCGCCCGCTCCTCCAACACCCCGGACTCCTCCTCGGCCAACCTCGGCTTCCGCTGCGCCAACGACGCGGCGTAGCCCCGTGCCGCCTCGGTCTGCGGGGAGGGGGGGAACCCGGGTCGGGGGGTTCGCCGCGTCCCACCGCCGCCCTGCCCGCGCTCGTCAGCGGTGCCGGTCGAAGACCTCACGGAGACCGGCCAGGTCCGCTTCCTTCTCCTGGTCGTCCTCGTACCGGCCGTCGTCCTCCCGGACCGCCGCGACGGACTCCGGGGTGAAGTCCTGGCCGAAGCGGTAGGCGTCCAGGCAGTAGTCGAAGCCGGACTCGCCGAAGAGGTCCAGGTCCTCACGGCGACAGTACTCCGCCAGTCCGTCGGACACGTGCCAGCGCGTGCCGTCGTACCAGAAGACACCGCCCGCGTAGTGGATCGTCCGGCCCGTCGTGGCGTCCGTCAGGTTGAGCGACTCGTAGTTCTCGGGACGGTCGCGGACCAGGGTGACGAGGGAGTCGGGGACACCCTCGAAGAAGGACTCCTGAAGGACGAAATCGTCCTCGGCGTACAGATTCAACTGCGACTCGTGGTCGAAGGTCAGCAGCAGTACGCGGCCGTCCTCCGTGAAGTACCAGACCGCGGACTGGCCGCCGCGGTCGTTCCAGGCCAGACGGCGTGCGCCGGGCACCGTCACCGGTTCGACCTCGGCAAGGTCGTCCATGACGGCGGCGCGGCGCCGTATCTCCGGGAGGGACGTCACCGTCAGGGCGTCCCACATCGCGTTGCTCATTCCCGCAGGGTACCCACCGCCCGCTATGAGGCGGTCCCACGTGCGGCTCTGCTCGCGGCTCTCCGAGACTCCTTCGCCACGAGGGGGGAATCCCGCCGAGCGGTGTGCCGATGACGTGTTCGGTGCTCGGTCCGCGAGGTCTGCGACGAAGCGCGCAGCATGCGATGCGTCGTCTGGTCTGACCTCGGTGGAGGCAACTGCTTCATTCGTCGCCGGCAACCGGGAGGGCGGGAACGCCCATGTGGCGGTCGATGAGGATGAGCTCGTGAAACTCGATGTGGATCGGGCCGCCCTGCTTGTATGGGGGGCCGGGGCCCGCGCGGTGCTGGACTGTTGCGTGCGCTGACGGTGTCACCAGAACCGCGACCTCTACGGATGCGAGGAGGTCATCAACTGCCAGCCGTCCCTCTCGGCGTGCCCGAGGAGTCGAACTTGCTCCACCGCCGTATGTTCACCGCGCCGGCCGTCTGCCGCCGGCCGTCGGCGCCGGTCATGGCAAGCGTTTCCAGCGCCCCGGACTGTGCCGCCGTGTCCCCAGAAGGCGTCACACGGAGAGGAAAGGCTCCGTCAGATGCGGCGTCGCAAGGTGAAACGTGGTGGTGGCGGACGTACGGCGTAGCATGCGTTCCCTCGAATGCCTGGCCGCCTCGGGGTCGCACTCCTGTGCGTAGGCGAGCTCGGGGTGAAGCAGTTGGAGCGCGTGCACCAGCAGGTCGCCGGTGACCAGTACCAGTTCGTGTCCATCGGCGACCAGCACACTCTGGTGCCCGGGTGTGTGACCGGGCGTGGTGACCACGCGCCCGGTTCGCAGTGGCGTGTCCCCGTCCAGGAGCCGGAGCCGGTCGGCGGCCGCGAGCGGGTCGACGAGAGTTTCGCGGAGTTGCGGGTTGAGCAGGTCCAGAGCGTCGAACTCGTCGCGCTGGAGCAGGTACTCGGCGTTCGGGAAATAGGGGCGACGGCCGTCGGCCGAAGCGTCGTCGGGTGCCGCACCGCTCCCCGAAGGGTCAGCCGCCTCGGTGACGACAGCCCACCCGACGTGGTCGGTGTGCAGGTGTGTGAGCACCACGGTGTCGACCTCGGCCGGGTCGATGCCCGCGGCGGCGAGTGAGGCGGGAAGGGCACCGGGAACCGGCGCCCACGAGGCGGCGGGGCTGTCCGCCGGGCCGATCCCGGCGTCCACGACGGTGAGGCCCTTGTCGCTGCGGATCGCGTACGCACGGAACTGGAGCCACCAGCGGCCCTCTGCATCGACCCCACCCGGATCGTAGCGGTCGGCCTCGGCCCACTGTTCGGCTGTGGCCTCCGGGAATGCCTCGGCCCGCGGGGAGAAGAACGGTCCCTCGGCGTCGGCGAGGGCGATTACCTCGGTCGAGCCGATGTCGATGTGAGGAACGCTGGTAGCCATGGCCGTGATCCTGACACGCTTTCCACACGGCGGGCGAGCCGCCCATCGCCCTGCACGACCGGCGATCGAGGAATCACGCGGGTACCTCCCGGCAGGTCACGAAGGGTTCCAGCGCACCGGGCACCGACGCGTCGGTGAAGCGTAGCCCCTCAGGCATCAGCACATCCTTCACGTCGTACGCGCCGCGACCGCCCGCCGTGGTGGCCGTCAGCCTGCACAGGCACGAACGGCGGTGCCACGCCCGCTGGGTGACCTTCCAGCCGATCACGCCGTCGCGGCGCAGCGCGACGGTTCGGCGCTTCACCGAGCGGTGATTGGTCACCAGGTAACGGCCGGTGATGCAGTGCCCGAGACTGCGGGCGCCGTCGAACGCGAACAGCGCCCCGGCCACGTACCCAACCGGTGCGGAAACCCAACCGAGGTGGATCGGCACGTCCGACAGCAACGACCCGAGCAGGACCAGCAGGCTCCCCAGACCTGCGCCCGCGAGGAACGCCCACCGCAGCCTGCGCAGCAGCAACAGCCAGTCGTGAGCCGGGGTGATCAGCACTCCGAGCAGCACCAGGATCAGCGTGGTAGGCAGGAAGACGGCCAGCGCCTGCGCGGTCGACCAGCCGATCGATCGCCGATCCCGCGCAAAGCGGGGCGGACGCA
Source organism: Streptomyces mutabilis (assembly GCF_046628145.1). Classification (NCBI taxonomy): domain Bacteria; kingdom Bacillati; phylum Actinomycetota; class Actinomycetes; order Kitasatosporales; family Streptomycetaceae; genus Streptomyces; species Streptomyces mutabilis. Next base: position 7,643,932 of record NZ_CP176874.1, read on the forward strand.
GTGTCAACTCCTGGCCGACACCGGTGGGCGAGTCTCCGGGCGCGCCCGGGCCGGCCGTGCTTGCCCCGCGCGGGCGGGACCGCCTGCAGCAGCGAGATCAGACGGGTGGCGTCATCGCGATCGCCGCCGGTGAGGGACACTGTGCCTACTTGCGCACGTGGAAACGCAGCATGGTGACCCCGCCCGACTGGACGTTGCTGAACAGTTCCAGGTCGATCCGGTCGAGGCCCGGGGGTGCGAAGCGGACACCGTCGCCGAGCAGCACAGGCAGCACGTACACCAGGATCTCGTCGACGAGACCGCGCCGCAGGCACTGGGCAGCCACGTCGGCGCCGAGGATCTCCAGGTTCTTGTCGCCGGCGGCGCGGCGGGCCGTGGCCACGGCTTCCTCAACGTCACAGGTGAGGAAGGTGACGTTGGGGTCCGGCTCGTCCGGTTGGTGGTGGGTGAGGACGAACTGCGCCCCGCCGTCGTAGCCGGTGTTCTCGTCGGACATGCGCTTGCCGACCTCGTACGTGCCCCGGCCGATGAGCATGGCGCCGGTGGCCGTCATCACCTCTGGGAACGTCGCCGACGTCATGTGCTCGAAGATCCAGTCCATCGTGTGGCCGGGGCCGGCGATGAACCCGTCGAGGGACATCGCCCTGTTCACGGCCACTTTGCCGGTGCTCATATCGGTCATGCGTCATTCTCCAAGCAGGTGGAGGACCGGGATCGCATCATAGGTCGGTGAGCAGCATCTTCTCCGGTGGCAGCCACGACCCCGACCTGCCCGATGCGCCACCGCGGTGTTCATGGACGCGCTGATGCCTGCCGTGTCCGATCTCGCCTCCGTTGACCGAAGCTTCCGCTTCGCGGTGCCGCTGACCCTGCGGGACCAGAACGACATGGGGCGCGGTGCAGTCGGGTTCGACCTGGCGGACTTCGACTGGGGCGCGACGGAGAGGATCGCGCCCGTGCGGAGGATCGTGCTGCCTGCCACCTGCGGAAGGGCCTCATCCCTGCCCAGAAACCGCCCAAGACGGGCGGTAGGTTGCGCACACATGATGGCCGAGCGACATCCAGCTCCGGATGGCCAGGCCAGACCGGCCGAGGTCCCTGGTACCGGTTCCGGCCCCGGTCGCGTGAAGTGGCCGAGGTGGTTGGTGCCGGACATCGGCTCGCGACCGTCCCCGGTCTCCCGACGAGGCGGGGCATCGCGCGCGACCCCTGCGTTGTGGACCACCGCGTCGAGGTGATCGAGGTCCAGCCTGTCGGGGGCGGTCTTCAGGGGTCGGATCACTCTCGCGGGCTCGCAGGCTCGCGGGCTCGCAGGCTCGCGGGCTCGCGGACGAGCGGTGGGTCGCGTCGGTGAGGCTTGCCGTGAGGTCGGGAAGTCAGATGCGGAGCAGGTCGGTCGAGACGGCCCAGAGGCGATGGGCGGTGGCGGGGTCGAGTGCCCATTCCTTGACACCGTGCGGGTGCTGCGCCAGGTCGGCGTCGTTCGGCACTATGTAGGCCTCTTGCGCATCGTCGAGATAGTGGCCTCCGGAGCGAGCGAATTCGGGGGCGACGGCCGCGACGACTGTGGTGGCGGCCCCCTGCTCGACCGTCTTGTACGTGAAGACTCCGGCGGCCTCGGCCGCGTCGAGCGACGCCTTCTGTTCCGGCGTGAAGTTCCGCTGCAGCCCCGTTGCGATACCGCCGGGATTCACCGCGTTGGCAACGATACCGTCGGACGCCCACAGGCGGGTCGCCTCTACGGCGAAGAGGGAGTTCGCCGTCTTCGACTGGGCATAGGCGATCTGCGGATCGTAGCTGCGGCGCTCGAAGTGGAGGTCGTCGAAGTCGATGCCGGACCGCATGTGTGCCGTCGAACTGACCGAGACGATCCGTGCTCCGTCGCGGTCGACCGCTCCCCGGCCCAGGGCATGGTGAAGGCCGGTGGCCAACGCGAAGTGGCCGAGATGGTTCGTCGCGAATTGCAGCTCCCAGCCCTCACGCGTCCGTTCGAGGCCACCGGTGACCACGCCGGCGTTGTTGATGAGCAGGTGAAGCGGGCCGCTCCACGCCTCGGCGAACCGTGTGACGGTGGTCCTGTCGGCGAGGTCGAGCAAGACGACGCGGGGCCGGATTCCTCCGGTCGACTTCTCGATCGCCTCGGCGACGACGTCACCCGCAGTCGTGTTCCGGACGGCGAGTGTCACTTCCGCGCCGACAGCCGTCAGCGCACGAGCCGTCTCGACCCCGAGTCCGGAGGAGGCTCCCGTCACGATCGCGCGGACGCCGGTGAGGTCGATGTCCCGCAACACCTCTTCCGCGGTGCTGGAGGAGGTGAAGGGCGTGGAGATGAGCTTGCGAGTGTCCATGGCGCGACTATACGGACTAGACTTGATTTGTATAGTGAGATTCTCGCTCGTATGCTCGTTCCATGAGCAGTCCCGACGCCGGCCACCCGTTGTCGACAGTCGCTGATGCCGACCGTCGGACCCTGGTCCTGGAGTCCGCCATGGCCACGTTCGCGCGATTCGGTTACCGGAAGACCTCGATGGAGGAGGTCGCGCGAGCAGCGCGCATCTCCCGGCCCGGGCTCTACTTCCTCTTCTCGTCGAAGGAGACTCTGTTCCGTGCGGCGGTCGCCCAAGCCTTGGATCGCGATATCACCGCGGTCGAACAGGTCCTGGCCGACAGGGGTCGCCCCCTTTCGGAGCGTCTCGTCGAAGCGTTCGACCAGTGGGCGGGCCGTTACATCGGTCCGCTGACGCGCGATGTCGCGACGGTTATCGAGGACAACCCTGACCTACTCGGAGGGATCGCCGAGACCATGCCGCGACGTTTCGAGGAACTGATCACAGACGCGATCGCCGTCGAATCAGGACGAGAGCGGGCCGTCCCTGTCGCACAGACGATGATCAGCGCATCGATCGGCCTCAAGCACCAGGCCGCGACACGGGAGTTCTACCTCGAACGGCTGGCGGTCGCTATCGGTCTCCTGGTGCGCTGAAACGCTCCCGACCGCACGGTGACGGCGAGCTCGTCCCGCCCGGCTCCCCACTGACGACGAGATACCCCGTACGCGTCGAACAGGTCGAGCACTCGGGGAAAGTCCACACGGGGCCGGGGCCGGGGCCGGGGCCGTCGTCGATGGCGATGTTGACGGCGCGGGGCCCCGCGTCCGAGGCGTGCGCGATGGCGATGTCGACCGGCTCGGCGACGCTGCCCGGCGTGACCGGCGAGGACGACTTCGGGGTCGCTGCGGCGCCCACGGGAAGCGGACCGTGCGCCGGTAGGTGTCGGGAGGTACGCCGACCGTGCGGCCGGAGTGCCGACGCGGGGACGTGGTGCCGGACCGTCAGGCTTCGGTGGGCGTGACCTCCGCGGACGCCCGCGCGGCGTCCAGCGCCTGGACGATGCGGGTCAGGTCGGCGGGGGCGGCGGCGAGACGGACCGGCCTGCCCGTGTCGTCGAGCTCGGCGACGTGCCAGCCGTGGGGAACGGTTTCGCCGTCGCCGCCGTCGCCGCCGTCGCCGCCGCGCAGCCGCCGTACGCCCTGGACGGTGAGCCGCCGCGCCGGGATCGGTCGTGCCGCGAACCGCCCCGGACCGGGGTGTGGAACGACCGTCGGCGGGCCGTCACCGAGCAGGATGTAGGTGCCGAAGTGGTTCGGGTTGTAGTCGGTGCTTTCCAGGAAGCGGGCGGCGAGGAACACCTCCCCGCCGATACAGAAGGGCCAACAGGCGGGCCGGCCCGGCGCACACCAGCACTGACCGGCACCCGAGGGGCCCGCGCGTCCCCCGTGAGGCGCAGGCGGGTTCGCGACGAGGGCACGAGTGAACCTCGGTACGTCCCGTGGACCGCATCGAGTGGTTTACCCCTCCCGTCCGTGTGAGGGCACCACCACCGCGCCGCTCCTGCATCAAGGGTGGGACGCGATGAACACTCAGAACGCGAACACCTCAGGTACCAGCACGTCGTCCGGCACACAGGTCCGCGCGGCCGCTGAGGAGCTGACCGCATCCGGCGCACATGGCGCACCGGCTCGGCCACCGGCACCCCGCCGGACCACACCCTCGCGGCGCTCGGTGGTCACGGCGACCGGAGCCTCCGCGCTCGCCGTCGGGCTCGCCACCGCCTCCGCCACCCCCGCGACCGCGCTCAGCCCCGCCACCACGCCCACGGTCACGCCGGGCGCGGCGCCGCCCGGCACCGACCCCGAGGCGTACCGGACGGTCGCCCGCGCGGTCGTCGTCCACGACGAGAACGACAAGCCCCTGGTCCCGTCCTACGTGAAGGCGGTGGACGACGGCCTGCCCGCCCGTCGGGGGAAGGCCACCAAGCGAGTCCTGATCGTCGGGGCCGGCCCGGCCGGACTGCTCGCCGCCGACCTGCTCAACCGGGCGGGGCACGACGTCCTCGTGATCGAGGCCAACGGCAACCGGGTCGGCGGCCGCATCAAGACCTTCCGCAAGGGCGGTCACGAGAAGGGCAGGCAGCCCTTCGCCGACCCCCGGCAGTACGCCGAGGGGGGAGCCATGCGGCTGCCGGAGAGCCATCCGCTCCTCATGGCCCTGCTCAAGAAGTTCGACCTCCCCCGCCAGGAGTTCTACCTGGTCGACGTCGACCCGGACGACCCGGCGAAGAAGACCAACCGCACCTGGATCCACGTCAACGGCGTCCATGAGCGCCGGGCAGACTACGAGAAGAACCCGGAGCGGATCAACGACACCTTCGAAGTCACCGGCGCCAACCGCAAGAAGACCGCAGCCGCCATCCTCGCCGACGCCCTCGAACCCGCGCACCTGCTCATCCGCGGCAAGGAGGGAAAGGCACTCGTCGACGGGTGGACCGAGGTCCTCAAGAAGTACGGACACTGGTCCATGTACCGCTACCTCACCGAAGCCGCCGGACTCGACACGCGGACCATCGACCTGGTCGGAACCATCCAGAACCTGACCTCGCGGCTGCACCTCTCCTTCCTCCACAGCTTCCTGTCCAGCGCGCTCATCGACCCCAGGACCAAGTTCTGGGAGATCAAGGGCGGCACCGCGCTGCTCGCCGACGCGATGTACGCGCGGGTGAAGGGGAAGGTACGGCTCGACCGTCGCGCCGTTCGCATCGAACGCACCGGCGGCAAGGTAAGGGTGCACACCGTCTCGGAGGACTGCCAGACGGGCAAGGGAGGCACGACGGAGGTCTTCGAGGGGGACGAGGCGATCATCACCGTTCCCTTCTCCGGGCTGCGGCACGTCGCCTTCGACCCCCCGCTGTCCTACGGCAAGCGCCGGGCCGTCACGGAGCTGCACTACGACGCGGCGACCAAGGTGCTGCTGGAGTTCTCCCGGCGCTGGTGGGAGCTGACCGAGGAGCAGTGGAAGCAGGCGCTCGACACCATCGAGGACGGCCTGTACGAGAAGTACCGGGCGGGCAAGGTCACGGACGCCAGGTACCTCGGCGCGCACAAGTCCGTGAAGACCCTGGGTGTGACGGTCCCCGACGCCTACAAACACTGCTTCGCCGCCTTCCGGCCCGCAGGGGAGGGCGAGGTCGAGGCCGCGCACGTCCGCGGTGGCGGATCCGTCAGCGACAACGCCAACCGCTTCATGTACTTCGAGCACGCCCACCCCATGGAAGGCAGCGACGGCGGCATCGTGCTGGCCTCCTACAGCTGGTCCGACGACGCCCTCAAGTGGGACGCCTACGCCGACGAAGAGCGCTGTCTGCGTGCCCTCGCCGGAGTGCAGGCCGTCTTCGGCCGACGCTGCGAGGTCTTCTTCACCACCAAGTGCCAGACCCAGTCGTGGATGCGCGACCACTACGCCTACGGAGAGGCGTCCGTGCTTTTCCCTGGCCAGCACACGGAGCTCTTCCCGGACATCCCCACGTCGGAAGGGCCTCTGCACTTCGCGGGGGACCACACCTCGATCAAACCCGCCTGGATCGAGGGCGCCCTCGAGTCGGCCGTCCGGACCGCCCTGAAGGTGCACACGGGCTGACGCTCCGCCGCCCGCCCCGGGGGCGTTCGCCATACGCCCCCGGGAGTTTCCCCCGGGGCTTTCGCCGCCCAATCAGTTGCCTTGGCCGGCGTCGGGACTGCAGGTCCGCATGTTCAGGAGTCGCGTACTCGCCGTAGCCGTAGGCCGATCGTCACCCTGTGTCGGTGCGCTGCGGCATGATGAGCGGCGTGAACACCGAGATACTGATAGACGTCTGGCAACGGCTTCTCGCCGACCCTCGCAAGTCGTGGGTGCTGTTCGAGCATGGCACTTGTGTCGTGCTGACCACACCGGAAGGGGAACTTGCCGAACAGGCAACCGACCTCCTGGGGAAGTTCGGCCCGGCGCATGCGGGATCTTCGGCAGGAGACTTTGGGGTGATCGACCTCAAGGATGTCGAGGGATGGGTCGTCACCGGGCATCACAACGACGTCCTCACCTATGTCGGCCCCGACGAGCCTCAGGATCAGTCGCAGATCGCTGTCGGGCTGCTCGGACGTTCCAAGCGCCACCGGGACGGCACCGAGCTGCACGTCGTCCATGTCGAGGACAAACGCGGCTCAGCGGACTGAGCGTAAGTACCGCTCTTCATCGCTGGTGGTCGCCGGGGGCGTATCGGCTCCATGTTCCGCCGGCTTCGGTGACCAGGCGAGTGGCTGTCCTGTCGGGGTGACCGGGCGCCTTCGCAATGACGGGAGCCGGGGCCTGGAGGACGAGCTGCCGTATGACGGAGGTCCTGACGCGCTGCGGCGGGACGCCGGTCTCACGCCAGAACCTGGAGGCTGACCGGATTCATCGGCTGTCCGGGCAGACGGCCAGGGAAGAGCCACTGCGAGCCCCTGCTGCCGGCGTAGGGCAGGTGCTGCATGCGCCGTGCGTGTCCCTGGTGGCGAGCGGTCCAGCCACCTGGCGGAACACGGTCTCCAGTACGTCCTCCCCGAGTCGCGCCGCGAGCCCGACGCAACGACGACCGGGTTCACCTGGGAAAGGGCCGATCTTCTCAACTCAAAGGCAACCGCATTGGACTCGCCGCCCCGGGACGGTCCGTACCTGGTCATGGCGGGCGCAGGATGGGGCGGCGCGCACTGATGTCGCGTTCCGGGCTCCTCCCTTCGTCGGCCACTTCGGGCGGGGCCGTTGCGGCTCACCCCGGTGCACCGAACTCCCCGAAAGTCATTCGAGGGCGGCAGGCGCGAACCGGGAACCGTGGACCTTCTCCCGGGGAGCCGGAGATGCGCCGCCACGCCGATGGCATCGCCCGCAGTGAAGGGTGGCCGGTGACCGCGTACTGAGCGCTGTCCGGCGGATCCCGTCGTCGTGACGCACCGGATCAGTCCTCGTGGGCGGGATCCCGCCGGACGGCGGAGCGGTTCCGGTCCTCGGGCACGGGCAGGACCGCCAGTGCGGTGTCCGCGACGTTCCGCAGTGTGTCCGGGTCCAGGCCGGCCTTGCCCACTGCCTCGATACCGCGGACCACCGTGAGCAGCAGTGCCGCCAACTGCTTCGGGTCCGCGGTGCTGTCGATGTCGCCGTGGCGCTGGGCGGCACTGATCTCCGTCCGCAGCAAGGAGAGCAGCGCCTTCATGGTCTCGGCCGACCGCTCGGCGATCGTCGGATCGTGCTGGGCCAGTTCCGCGGCGCCCTTGGCCAACAGGCACCCGCGGCGCCCGGTGTCGGAGGCGGAGTTCTCTGCCATGAGGCGCACGTATCCCGACAGTCTGGTCATGGCCTCCGCGTCGGGGCCGTCGGCCAGCTGTCTGTTGGCCACCTCGACGACCGCGGTGCACCAGTCGCCGAACACGCGGTGGAACAACTGGGCCTTGTCACCGAACGCGCCGTACAGGCTGCCCTTGCCCAGGCCGGTCGCTCGGGCGATGTCGTCCATACGGGTTCCCGCATAGCCGGTCGTCCAGAACTGCTCCCGGGCCCGCTCCAGAACTCGGTGTTCGTCGAATGCGCGTGGTCTCGGCATGCCCTCACCCTACCCATTCTTGACTCGACCGTCCATTACTGCCTACGTTATGGACGAATGAGTCAAGAATCGAAGGGACAGCAACGTGTCAGGTGTGCTGCAAGACAAGGTGGCCGTGATCACCGGCGGGACCAGCGGGATCGGGCTGGCCGTCGCCCACCGCTTCGTCCGGGAGGGTGCACGGATCTTCGTGACCGGCCGTGATGCCGACCGTCTCCGAGCGGCGGTCCAGGAGTTGGGTCCGGCGGCCACCGGCGTACGATCCGACGTCTCCGTCCTGGCCGACCTGGACGCCCTCTATGCACGAGTACGGGAGGAGGCCGGACGCATCGACGTGCTGGTGGCCAACGCGGGGATAGTCGCGGACGCCACGCTCGGCGCCCACACCGAGGCGAACGTCGACCTGACGCTCGCCGTCAACGTCAAGGGCACCCTGTTCACCGTGCAGAAGGCTCTCCCGCTGCTGGCGGAGAACGCCTCCGTCCTGGTCGTCGGCTCTAGCAACAGCGTGCGGCCCAACCAGCAACTTGAGGTCTACAGCGCCTCGAAGGCGGCGGTCAGCAATCTCGTGCACAACTGGGCCCGGCAGTCGCGCGAGCGCCGGTTCCGGGTCAACGTGCTCAGCCCGGGCCCCACGCGGACCCCTGGCCTGCTGGATGCCGCAGGGCCGGCCGCCGACCAGTTCGCCGAGGCCACCGTGCCCCTGGGGCGGCTGGCCGACGCAGAGGAAATCGCCGCGGTCGCCCTCTTCCTGGCCTCGGACGCCTCGTCGTTCGTCACCGGCGCCGAACTCTTCGCCGACGGCGGCTACACCCGGGCCTGAACGGCGGCCGGTGTGGGCCGGTCCCTTCGGAGCGTGCTCACTCCCGCCCGCGTGTGCGTCCCAGGGAGCCGGGGGCCGGCGCGCCCACCTCGCTCAACGGTGACCAGGAGTCCGCCGGCAGGCCGTCCCTGCCGGCGCGCTGGGCGGAACCCGCCTGCCGCGCGCGGAGCGAGCAACTCACGGTGACGCCGCGCGTCACTCTCGGCCTCGTCGCACGGGTACGAGTCCCCGCGGTCGCACCTCGCGGCTCAACGGAGCGAGTGATCGGCCGGAGGCAGCACGATGCGGAACGTGCAGCCCCGCCCTGGCGCGGTGTCGAGGAGGATGCGCCCGCCGTGAGCCGTGACGAGGGCGTGGGCGATGGCGAGGCCGAGTCCGAAGCCGCCGGTGGTGCGGGTGCGGGAGGCGTCGGAGCGGTAGAAGCGGTCGAAGACGCGCTCGCGTTCCTCCGGCGCGAGACCGGGGCCGTGGTCGGCGACCTCGAGGACGGCCCGGTCGTCGACGGTGCCCACGCCGACGCGGATCGGGGTGCCGGGCGGTGTGTGGGTGACGGCGTTGCCGATGAGGTTGGTGACGACCTGTCGGAGCCGGGCCTCGTCGGCGACGGCGGGTGCTGTGGAGGGCCTTCCGCCGTGGGGGCCCGTGAGGGTGACCGGTCGGGTGGCGTCCAGGGCTCGTACGTCGTGGATCGCGTCGGCGGCCAGGGTGCGCAGGTCCATGGGGGCGAGGTCGAGCGCGAAGGACGGTTCCCGGTCCGTGCCCGCGGCGTCCTCGTCGATGCGGGCCAGGAGGAGCATCTCCTCCACCAGTCGGGTGAGGCGTTCGGACTCCGCGGCGATGCGCGTCATGGTCTGGTCGACGTCCGCGCGGGAGGGCAAAGCGCCCATGCGGTAGAGGTCCGTGTAGCCCTTGATGCCGACCAGGGGCGTGCGGAGTTCGTGGCCGGCGTCGGCGAAGAAGCGTCGCGTTCTCGCCTCGGCCGCCGCGCGGGCCTGGAAGGCCGTGTCGATCCGGGCGAGCATCTGGTTGAGGCAGTCGGTCAGGCGCCCCACCTCGGTGTGGGAAGCGGCCAGTTCGGGCACCCGGTGGGAGTAGTCACCGGCGGTGATCGCCGTCGCGGTCTCCTCGATCCGGGTAAGGGGACGCAGTCCGGAGCGGACGGCGAACCAGCCGGCGACGGTGAGAGCCGCGAGCAGGGCGGCGCCCACGGTCAGGGAGAGGGTACGTGTCTTGGCGATGGTCCGGTCGACCTCGTCCAGGGACGTGGCCACGACGACGCTGCCCCCGGTTCCCGAACGCTCGGGTGAGAACGCCTGGGCGGGCTGAGTGAGCGCGATGACCCTCCAACTGTGGTCGTCGTCCTTCGCGGAGACGGTGAAGGGGCGTCCCTCGTGGGCGAGGACGGCCGCGCGGTCGAGGGCCGGCAGGTCAGGGCCGCCGCCCGGGGGCGCGGTGGTCGCGTCGAACGTCCTGCGGGTGGTGCCGTCGTTGTCCAGATAGGTCACGGTGGTGTCGCCGAGCACACTGAGGGCCTGCACGCTGGGTGGGTTGTCGGTGCCGGCCGGCGGGACGAGCCGGGCGGCGAGCTGGCCTGTCAGGACGAGACGGTCGTCGACACGGTCCTGAAGGTAACCCTGCAGGGCGGTGGTGACGGTCACGCCGGTGCCGAGGAGACCGACCGCGACCAGGGCCGTGGACAGGCACAGCAGTCGGGTGCGGAGCGACACGTGTTCCAGCAACCGGCGCACGGGCAGCCACGGGGCGGGACGCTTCACGGGCGTGGCCCGCGGATCACGTAGCCCACGCCCCGGACGGTGTGGATCAGTTTGGGTTCGACCCGGTCGATCTTGCGGCGCAGATAGCTGATGTAGGTGTCGACGATGCTCTGGTCGCCACCGAAGTCGTACTCCCACACGCTGTCGAGGATCTGGTGCTTCGTCATGGTCCGTCCCGCGTTGGCTACGAGGAAGCGCAGGAGCCGGAATTCGGTCGGGGAGAGCCGCACGGTCCTTCCCGCCCGGGTGACGTGGTGGCTGTCGGGTTCCAGCGCCAGGTCGCCCACGGTGATCCGCGCCGGCTGCTCGCCCAGTGTGCGGCGCAGTACGGCGTGAATGCGGGCGATCAGTTCTTCGAGGTCGAACGGTTTGGTGACGTAGTCGTCCCCACCGAGACGCAGACCGTTGAGGCGGTCCTGACGGTCGTCCCGGGCCGTCACGAAGAGGACGGGCACATCGCCGCCCTGCCCGGGCAGGGGGGAGCGGGGCTGGGCCCGCAGGCGGCGGATCACCTCGAAGCCGTCCATGTCCGGGAGCATCACATCGAGCAGGACGAGGTCCGGTGTGCGGGCCGCGGCGAGGTCGAGGGCTTCCTGTCCGGTGGCGGCGGCGTCGACGTCGAAGCCGGCGTAGCTCAGTGCGGTGCGCAGCAGTTCCCGGACGGTGGGCTCGTCGTCGACGACCAGCAGGTGGTGCCGGTCGGGGCGACCCACGGAGTGCGGGGGCGCTGCGGATGCCGCCATGGTGTGGATCGCCGCCTTCACAAACTGGGGGACGGGGTTGGGCCGATAGGACTTCTCAGGAGATCATGTGCCGCTCACGACGCCGTGTCCGACGGGACCCGGGGCGCCGAACGGGTGGCGGCCGGTCGGCCGCTCGTCGCGCCGAGCCGGTGCGGGTCGAGGCCCGGACGCCGCACCCGCCGACTGTGCAGGCGGCTGCCAGCATACGAGGCCAGGACGGCCAGGATGAAGCCGGTCAGGGCGGACAGTCCCGGGTCCGCGTCCAGTCCGGCGGTCATGCCGCCCATTTCGTTGCCCATGAGGCTGATGCCGATCCGCACCGACCCTTGCGTGAGGAGGGGAATCAGCAGGGCCGAGATGCCCACGGCGATGCCCATGCGCAGCGCGGTCTCCGCATGGCGGTCGAGCACGGCCTCGGATTCCTGGCGTGCGGTGCGGGCCGGGGTCCGGGCGGACGCCACGTACCCGGCGACCGTCAGCAGAGTCACCACGATGGCCATGGCGATCAGCCACAGCGGGACGCCGGCGCCCGACCAGCCGCCGATGTCGAGTGACTTGTCCGCGCCCGCAGCGTCACCCCGGTCCGCACCGCCGAGCATGCCGAGCATCCCGCCGCCCTCGGCCTGCAGCCGGTGCACGCCGGCCTCCCAGGAGGTGCCGAGGCCGGCGGTGAGCAGTACGCCGATCAGGTTGGGGCCGAGGAGCAGCAGGAGGCCGGCCGCCTTGGCCGCCTGGTCCCGGCCGGTCAAGGCAGCGGCTCCGGCCAGGAGCGCGACGGCGAGGGTCGAACAGCACAGCACGGCGGCGAACCCGGTGACGGTGGACGTGACGGCGTTCCACTTCAGTTGCAGGCGGCTGAGGGCGAGAGGGCGCGGCAGTGTCGTACGGCGGGCCGCGAGGCAACCGAGGGCGAGGACGGCGCCCACCCACAGCAGGCCGAGGAAGGCGGTCGCCGCGGCGTCGGTCTCGAAGACGGTCGAGGACAACCCCTGGGTGAGCCCTCCGCCTCCTCCGCCCCCGAACCGGCTCATCGCTTCGGACGAGGCGCCCTTCCCGAAGCGCTCCGTCACGCTCTGGGGCAGCCGGGCCGTGCCCCGGGCCATGGCGGCCAGGACCGGGAGGAGCACTGCCGTGGTCAGCAGCGCGCCGCCGCACCGGGCCCACAGCAACGCCGGAGCAGGTCGCTGCCGCCTGCGCAGGGGCCGGAAGAAGCCGATCGCCAGGACGGTCGTGCCGAGGAACGTCAGGGTAAGTGGCGTCATCGCCGCTTCTCCGGTGAGCCCGAGGCTCAGGCCGCCACCGCTGCCCATCCCTCCGAGCAGCCCACCGAGGCCGCCGGCGTCGGTGGATCCGGCGGACGGCGAGGACTCCACCGTGACTGCGCCGCCGACGGCCATGCTCACCATCGTCGGCACGAGGCGGGAGACGGGCGCGATCGCACTGGCGCCGAGGACGGTGAACGCCGCCCACGCGGCGACGGTCATCGCCGCGACGGCGGTGGCGACCGAGAGGGCTCCCTCGGCGGCGTGGCGCCAGGGCGAACCGGGTGGGCGGAGGGACGGAGGGGCAGAGGACATGCGGCAGGCTCCGGTGTCTGTGGAGGCGGACGGGGTTCGGGGCGACGGAAGGGGGCCGCCGCCCCGTGGACGCGGACGCGGACACGGGATCGAGGCGTACGGTCCCGGTCGGGCGCGGTCTCAGCGACCGCTGCCGCGTTCAGCGGTCTCGACGAGCAGATCCGGTTCGCCGTCAGGTGACCCTTCGACGCTCGGCCGCGCGGGATCGTCCGCGTCTCCTTCGAGCCGCTCGCCCTCCACGTCCAGGTCGGGCACGAGGCGGTCCAGCCATCGGGGCAGGCGCCACGCGCGCCGGCCGAGCAGGGCCAGGACGGCGGGCACGAGTGCCATGCGGACGAGGAAGGCGTCGAAGAGGACGGCGGCCGCGAGCCCGAAACCGATGGTCCTGAGCATCTGCTCGTCGCTGCCCATGAAGGAGCCGAACACCGCGATCATGATCACGGCAGCGGCGGTCACCACTCGCGCACTGTGCTCGAATCCGCCGATCACGGCGTCGGACGGCGACTGCCCGTGGACGTACGCCTCGCGCATCCGGGTCACGAGGAACACCTCGTAGTCCATGGCGAGGCCGAAGACGACGCCGACCATGAAGATCGGCATCATGGACATCACCGGACCGGGTTCCGCGACCTCGAAGAGCGACGACAGCCAGCCCCACTGGAAGACCGCGACCACCGCGCCGAGGCCCGCGAGGACGGACAGCAGGAAGCCCACAGCCGCCTTGAGCGGGACGAGGAGGGACCGGAAGACGGCGATGAGCAGCAGGAAGGCCAGCCCGACCACCAGTCCCAGGTACGGCAACAGCGCGTCGGACAGCTTCTGCGAGACGTCCACGTTCATGGCCGTCGATCCGGCGACCAGGACGTGGGCGGCGTTCTCGCCCGCGAGCCCAGGGGCGCGCAGCGCGTGCACGAGGCCGGCCGTCTCGGCGCTCGACGGCGCGGTCGCCGGGACGACGTTGAGCACGGCGGTGTCGCCGGACTCGCTGAGCCGGGGCTGTCCGACCGCGGCGACGTCCTTCCTCCCGCGGATCTCCTCGGCGACGTCCTGGGCGGCCATCTTGGCACTGCCGCCGCCGTCAGCCTGGACGACGACGGTGAGCGGGCCGTTGTAGCCGGGGCCGAAGCCTTCGGCGACCAGGTCGTAGGCGCGGCGCTGCGTGCTCGAGGCGGGCTTGCTCTCGTCGCCCGGCAGGCCCATCTCCAGCGATGCCGCCGGCACGGCGATCACGCCGAGCAGGGCGGCCCCTCCCAGGAGGACGGCGACCGGTCGCCGGACGACGAACCGGGCCCAGCGCACGCCCAGGGCCGGTTCCGGCCGGTCGTCCTTGCCGCGGCGCCGCTCGGCTCGGGGCGGACCGATCCGGCGGTCGCAGATCCCGAGCAGTGCGGGAATCAGCGTGACCGCGATGAGTACGGCGATGACGACTGTGCCGGCCGCCGCGAAGCCCATCTGCGTCAGCAGCGGGATGCCGACCACGCCGAGTCCCGCCAGGGCGATGACCACGGTCAGCCCGGCGAAGACCACCGCCGATCCCGCGGTGCCGACCGCGTGCCCGGCCGCCTCCTCGCGGCCGCGGCCGCGGGCGAGTTCGGCTCGGTAGCGGGAGACGACGAACAGGGCGTAGTCGATGCCGACGGCCAGGCCGATCATGGTCGCGAGGCCGCTCGTGGTCGAGCCGAGCCCGAGCGGCTCCGCGAGCACCTTGATCGCCAGGCCTCCGATGCCCACACCGAGGACGGCCGTGAGCAGCGGAAGCCCTGCGGCGAGCAGCGAGCCGAAGGTGAGGACGAGGACCACGGCGGCTACCGCGAGACCCAGCGCCTCCGAGGAGTGCCCACCGGCCACGGCGTTGACGGCGTTGCCGCCGACCTCGACCGACAACTCCCGCGAGCCTGCCTGCTCGACGGTGTCCTGCAGTGCGGAGCGTGAGCCCTCCTCCAGATCCGAGGCGGGCACGCGGTAGGAGACCTGCGCGTAGGCGGTGGAGCCTTCCTCGCTCACCGACCGGGTCGCGTACGGGTCGGTGACCCGCGCGACCTGCGGATCGTTCCCGAGTTCCCGGACCGTCTCCTGCACGGCTTGCTTCGCTGGGGCGTCGGTGATCTTGCCGCTCTCCGCCCGGAACACGACGCGGGCCGTCGCGCCGTCGGCGTTCAGCTCCGGGAAGCGCTCCTCCAACAGGTCGTACGCCTGCTGCGCCTCCGTGCCGGGCATCGAAAAGTCGTTCGGCGGGGCGGCCGGAGCCTTTCCGGCCAGCACCCCCGTCCCCACGAGCAGTACCACCCACAGCAACGCGACCGGCCAGCGCCTCCGGAAGGAGAGCCGGCCCAGCCGGAAAAGGAATGTGGCCACAGCAGAGGCTCCACGTCAGGTCGGTGCGTATCGGACGGGCACCGACGCTGTCAGCTCGTCCTGACCACCTCCGGGGAGATTCTGGGAGCTTCCTGAGAGTTTCGAGCGCCGTGGCAAGCCCGCTGCCCCGGATCCCCGTGGGATCCGCCCGAATCGCGGCCTGATTCACAGGAAGCTCACCGAGTCCCCGAGGGTCCTCTCACATCGTCGAGGGCACCGCCGACGGAGCTACGGCGTGCGGGCGCGGGTGACCAACTGGTCCAGGGCGAGGCGGCGCTGACCGTTCTCGATGCGGCTCAGCGAGGACTGGCCGAGGGCGGCCCGGCCGGTCGGTTCCTCCGGAGACCAGCACTGGGCGACGCGCACTGCGCGGATCCGTTTGCGCATGAGGCTGTCCAGCTGTCCATCGTCTTGCGTTCTGCGCAACACGCTATGCCGAAGGCGCAGCACGGGTTTACCGTCCAACACAGAGGGCCCAGTCCAGGGGCCACGCACGACGAAAGGGCGCGACATGTCAGCGCGGATCTCCCGTTACGAGCCGCACGCTGACAGCGCGCCGCGTGCCGGTCGCCACCGGCCAGCGCGACGTGCTGCCCGAGGCGCCCGGCCCTCCGGCACGTCTGGCCGTTTCGTCAGTTGAGGACCACCGGCTGACGCAGACCGCTGTCGAACTTTCGCGCGCCCGCGGTCCAGCGGTCCGCGCCGTGAGCATTTCCTGTCTCACCGACCTGGCGACCGGCCCTGTCCCGGCGCTGATTCCGCATGCCCTTCGGGAAGGAAACCATGGATATCAACCAGCCCTCTCAGGCGGCGACCGCGCCGGTAGGCGGCGCGGTCGCGCTGCACGCGCGTCAGCTGCGCGCGATCCTGATCACCGTCTCGATCGCGCTGATGGCCGTCATCGCCTCCGTGACCGGGCTGAACGTCGCCCAGACCCACATGGCCGTCGAGTTCGGCGCCTCACAGAACACCGTCCTGTGGATCATCAACGTCTACACTCTCGCCCTGGCCGCGCTCCTGCTGCCCCTCGGCGCCATCGGCGACCGCCTTGGCCGCAGGCCCATGCTGATCACCGGCCTGGTCGTCTTCGGCGCCGCCGGCGTCGTCGCGGGACTGGCCCCGTCGGCCGGGGTGATGATCGTCGCGCGCGTGGCCGCGGGTATCAGCGCCGCGATCATCATGCCGATCACTCTCGCCGTCATCACCTCCACCTTCCCCGAGGAGGAGCGCGGCAAGGCGATCGGTGTCTGGACCGGCGTCGCCGGAGGCGGCGGCATCGTCGGCATGTTCCTCTCCGCCCTGCTGGTCGACGTCGCCGACTGGCGCTGGTTGTTCGTGCTGCCCGTGGTCCTCGCCGTCGTCGCGCTGGCGATGACACTGAAGTCGGTGCCCAACTCCCGCGAACGCTACGCCCACTCCTTCGACACCGTCGGCGCCCTGGTCTCCACCATCGCCGTGACCAGCCTCATCTTCGTCCTGCAGGAAGGTCCCGAGCGCGGCTGGACCGCCCCGATCACCCTGGTCATCCTGGCCGTCGGCGTCGTCGCCGCCATCGCCTTCGTGACCTGGGAGCTGCACCGCCGCGACGCCTCGTTGCTCGACGTACGCCTGTTCCGTGAGCGCGGCCTGGCCGGCGGCTCGGTCACCCTGCTGGTCGTCTTCGGCGTCCAGGCCGGCATCAACGTCGTCCTCTTCCCGTTCTTCCAGTCCGTACTCGGCTGGTCCGGACTGCTGTCCACGGTGGCGATGATGCCGATGGCCGTCATGATGATGACGGCTTCGGGCGTGGCCCCCAGGATGGCCGCCCGGATCGGCGCCCGCTCCACCATGGGGGCGGGCGTCGCCCTGGCGACCCTCGGACTGGCACTGATGGCGCTGTTCGTCTCCGTCGACGGCGGCTACCTGTCCATCCTGGCCGGCATGCTGGCCATGGGCATCGGCATGGGTCTGTCGATGACGCCCTCCACCGAGGCCATCACCGGCTCCCTGCCTCGCGCCCAACAGGGGGTCGCCTCCGCGCTCAACGACGTCACCCGCGAGTTCGGCACCGCCCTCGGTATCGCGATGCTCGGCGCGCTCCTGGCCAACGGCTACCGCGGCGCCATCGACGGCAAGCTCGACGGCATCCCCGACGAAGCCGCGGACACCGCACGCGAAGGCATCGCCAACGCGGTCGACGTCGCACCCGGGACCGGAGACCACACCCAGGACCTCATCCATGCCGCGCAGCAGTCCTTCGTCGAGGGCTGGCAGCGATCCATGTGGGTCGGTGCCGCAGTCATGGCCGCGCTGCTCGTTTACGTCGCTCTGCGCGGCCCGAACAACACCGCAACCCGTCGGATCGACGCCGAGCCGGCGGGTTGCGGAACCGGGGTCCCGGACAGGACCGCCACCCGCTGACTTCGCGGGAACATCGTCCTCGATGAATGTCTCGCCCTGGCGAGACCTCCGCGAGGAGCTCGGCTCGTTCGGGACCGCTCGAAGCCGCCGGCCCGGGCAGCCATCCGCCGTGTCCCGGAGCGCCGCCGTCCCCGTCTCGTCCGGCGTCGGAGCGAGCGAGGCACTCGTCGTCAGACGACCGGACAGGCCTGCGGACCGGAGGCGGTCAGTGAGGCCAGGTCGCAGTAGGCCGTCCTCGGGTAGTGGTCACCCATCACCTCGGCGGTGCGGGCCGGGTCGCTGCCGACGGGAACTCGCTGGATCGCCTCCGCGAAGTCCGGGTCGGCCAGCATGTTCCGGAGGATCAGCAGGTGCTTGTCTTCCGGTGTCGCCGCGGACAGCGGCAGGAAGGTGACGCCCGGAACGCTCTCGACGGTCGTCCGCTGTTCCTCCGTGCCGACGACGTAGGTGTACGTTCCGTCGGCGGCGAGGCGGGTGTCGGAGTCCGTGCGGCAGCCCGTGTCCACCGTGCCGTCGGGCATGGGGTTGGCGACGACCTCGCCCTGGGCCCCACCACAGGTTGTCGCACATCGGCGAGTACCGCACGGGTTGTGACTGCCCAGGTCGGGAACGATGCGGTGGTCGGTCAGGACCGAGGGGGAGCCGTCGGGGCCGGTGAAGCTGGAGAGGGAGGCGTCGTAGGAGGCGAACGAGGCGTAGCGGGCGTCGGGTTCAGCCACGCCTACAGTGTCGGCGGCATCAACTACGCCGAAGCCGAAGTGGTCCTCCTGGTCGCCGTCACCCTGGTGGTGGTCGGCATCAGTACCGGCTGATACGCGGCGAGGAGTAGCCACCATGGGCTCCGTGCCTCCCGCGACCCGGCCGCCCGCCCGACGGCGGACCGCGCCCTTGCGGCAGGCCCCCGTCGTCGTCGCCGTCATCGGCCTGCTGTTCGCCCTGCCGTTGCTGTGGGTACTGGCAGGCTCCCTGCGGCCGGGCCGACGAAGTCCTCGCCGGCTGCGGCAGTTCTTCCTCGCCGTGCCCCGCGAACTCGTCGAAGCCGCCCGCATGGACGGTCTCGGCTGGTGGGGCGTCACCCCAGCACGACCACCACCCCAACCGCCTCAGCGCCGCCCAAGGAGCCCCGCATGCCCGAGAACGACTCCCACCCGGCAACCCGCCCCCTCGTCCTCGACACCGACATCGGCAGCGACGTCGACGACGCCCTCGCACTCGGCGTCCTCCTCGACTCGCCCGAAGTCCGGCTGACCGGCATCACCACCGTCTACGGCGACACCCTGCTGCGCGCCCGGCTCGCCCACCGCCTCGCCGCACTCGCCGGTCACACCCCGACCGTCGTCCCGAGCACCGCGGAAACGCTGTCCGGCAAGGAGGAGGCGTGGTGGCCGGGCCACGAAGGCAGTGCTTCGACGACCTGCACACCGAGCCGGTCCGCGACGACCTCGACGTCGCCGACTTCCTCGCCGAGACCGTCAGGGCCTCGCCCGGCGAGGTCGACGTGATGGCGATCGGACCGCTCGCCGACCTGGCCCGGACCCTCCAGCGCCACGGCGACTTCGCCGAAGCCGTGGGCTCCGCCTACCTGATGGGCGGCTCCTTCGGTCCGGACGCCAAGCTCGAGCACGGTGCGGAGGTGTACGGGGGCCCACTGTCCCCGCCTTCCCCGGCCGCCTACTCCTGTCGCAGGGCCTGGCGCATCCGGCGGAGGCGGTCCAGGGAGCGGGGGCGCATCCACAGGACCCAGGAGCTCAGCGCGACCGTGCCGACCGTGAAGAGGAGGGGGAGTGCCAAGGACCCGGTGAAGGCCCCAAGGACGAGCATGCCGACCGCGACGAGGCCCATGGCGCCGAGCCAGTACGGCAGCCACTTGCCCGCCCGCTCCATCTGGCCGAGCTGCTCGGCGACCAGCCGTCGCATGACCGCCTGCTCCTCGGGGGCCTGCGGCACCTCATGGTGCCGGATCTTCCGGTTCAGCTCGGCGAGTCCGCCCGCGTCGGTGCCCGCGGCCCGGGCGGCCCGGCGGCGCTGGACGGCCAGGACCACGACGGCGACCCCGGTGTAGAGAGCGCTCTGGAACACCCAGACAGCCGGATGCTCGCCCTTGCGGATCAGCGCTGTGATGCCCAGTACCAGCAGGAAGGCGAGGGTCGCCTGCGCGGTCAGACTGCGATCGAGCAAGCGCTTGAGCGAGAGCACAGCGCGGGCCTCCTCGAAGGGGAGTGGGGACAGTGTCGTCCTCTCCCGGTTACCCCGCCTTCTCCCACTCATGGAGATCGTGTGCGGGCGCGCTCACCGACGGCGGCGCGTCCGGGCTGCAGCCGCCCCACCACGCGAGCCCCGGACCGATACGGTCGAGCAGCGCGCGTCGGCAGCTCTGCACTCGGGCGGTACCCGACGAGTGGCCGCCGTTCGCCGCCGTACCGTGCACCGATCCTGCTCGGCGCGCCGGCGTACTGGTGGAGCGAGGGCACGGCCGCCGAAGTGGCCATGCTGGTCGACACGTCGCCCTGTCCGCCGTGGGCGTCTCGGCGGCCCGCACCGCCGGGCTCCCTACCAGCGCATGCTCCGGGAGAGGGAACGGACGGACCGATCGAGCCACATTCACTTCGCCTGTTTTGAGTCTGTGACGCTCCGGTGACACCGGCCCGCTCCGGCAAGTCCGCCCCGGCCGTCGTGCCTCCGCCTTCACGGCATCCCCGGGAGCAGCCAAGGCGCGCCCCGCGTCTCGCGCGCATCGCGGCGAACTGGTGTGCGACGGATGTGTTCCGGCCTGATCCGGCATCGCCGGGGGCCGCGTTCCGGGCGTCCAGAACGGCGTGTTGGTATCGCTTCGCCCCCGTCCGACCGGGCTGCGTGCTTCTGGGGCGGCGCCCAGGGGCACACGGCTTGGGGACTGGGGGACGAGCCCGGTGGTCCGTGGGGGCGACCGGGGAAGGCAGGGGGTTGCACATGGTCCGTGTTCTGGTGGTGCACGACGCCGCGCTGTTGCGGTCGGCGTTGGTGCAACTGCTGCGGTCCGCCGACGGACTCGAGGTGTCGTCCATGCCGGCTCGCGGTGACGAGCCTGACGACCAGGACTTGCCCGTGGACGTGTGCGTGGTCGACGGGCACTGCCTGGAGGGCCCGCGGGACGAAGTGGCCCGAGCGTCCTTCTGGGACCGGTGCGGGACGCGGCTGGTCGTCCTCGCGGCACCCGAGCGGCCGGGGGTGTTGCGCAGGGCCTTCGACGCCGGCGTGCTCGGGTTCCTGGACAAGGACGCGCCCGCGCGGCGGCTGATCGACGCCGTGCACATGGTGGCCAAGGGGGAGCGCTTCGTCGACGAGCGGCTCACGGTCGCGCTGTTGCGGGCCTTGGAGATGCCGCTGACGGCCCGTGAGCTGAGCGTCCTTTCCGAAGCCTCACGGGGCTCGTCCGTCGCCGAGATCGCCGTCGGTCTGCACTTGTCCCGCGGGACGGTCCGCAACTACTTGGCCAGCGCGATCCGGAAGGTCGGGGCGCGCAACCGCGTGGACGCGATCCGCATAGTCCAGAGCGCCGGCTGGCTGTGAGGACGGCCGGGGGCGTACGGAGACGCCGCTCGCGAACCTCGCACCCTCAGGTACGGCTCCAGTGCCCCACCAGGTCGCGGTAGAGGGAGGAGCGTTCGAGCAGTTCCCCATGTGTGCCGTATGCCGCCCGGCGGCCGTCCAGCAGCAGTACCCGGTCGGCCCGGACCGCCGAGGACATGCGGTGGGCCACGACCAGCAGCGTTCCCGGACGCCGGGCCAGTGCCTTCTCGGCGCGCTCCTCCGACGCGGCGTCCAGGTGGCAGGTCGCCTCGTCGAGGAGGAGCAGCCGGGCCGGGGACAGGTACGTGCGCGTCAGCACGATCAGCTGGCGCTCGCCCTGGGACAGCGCGTCGGGCCGCAGGGTCGCGTGGAGCCCGCCCAGCCGCTCGACGAGGGGCGCAGCGCCCAGTTCCAGGACGGCGGCCTCGACTGCGGTCCGGGAGGCGTCGGGGCGCAGGTACGTCAGATTGTCGTGGACCGTCCCGGTGAACACGTACGCCTGCTGGGGGGTCAGGACCCGCAGCGCGCGGAGCTCCGCCGGCAGGTGGCCGATGACCTCCCTGCCGGCGACCCGCACGGTACCGGTCTGCGGTGTGCACAGGCCGGCGACGATCCGGGTGAGGGTCGACTTGCCGATGCCGCTGGGGCCCACGACGGCCACGTGCTCGCCGTCCTCGACACACAGGTCCAGCGCGTCGAGAACCGGCTCCGCCCGGGCGCCGTACCGGAGGGTCACCCCGCACAGTTCCACCGCGGGAGCCGCCCGTGGCCGGGCCGGAGCCGGCGGGCTGGGGACGGCCACCCGCCACGCGAGGGGGGACGCACCGGCGAGGGACGGGTTCGCCTCCGGGCCCGTGAACCGTTCCAGGACGACGAGCAGCCGGCTCCCCGCCGCGCCGATGGCGGTCATGAGGGTGTGCAGCGCGGGCAGCAGCGCCTGCGCGAGGTAGGTGAACGCCCCCAGCAGAGCACCGGTGGTGACACCCCGTGCGCGCAGCCAGGGCACGGTCACCAGCAGGAGCAGCACGGGCAGCTGGGCCGAGATCCCGAGGGACACGGCGCGTACCGCGGCCCAGCGGGCGAGGACTCGGGAGGTCGCCGCGGCACACGCGACGAGGAGTTCTCCGTCCCTCGACACGTCCTGTTGCGTACCGCACGCGGTGATGTCGCGCAGCGACCTTCGGACCCGCGCGGCGTGGTCGCCCAGCGCCTCGTCCGCCGCGAGGGCCCGCCGCTGGGCCGTCGCCATCGGACGCAGCGTCAGCAGGAACAGGGCCATGCCCCCGGCCAGCGGTGGTACGACGACCAGGAGGAGGGCCGGGTGCAGCGACAGCAGGCCGGCCAGTGCGCCGGCCGCCGTGAAGACGAACGAGCGCAGGGTGAGCACCAGCCCGGCGAAGCTGTCCCGCACCATCTCCACCTGGTTGGTGAGCCGTGAGACGGCCGCCTTGTCCCCGCTGCCGGGTCGGGTCAGGGCGCGGGCCAGGGACCGGTCCACCGCCCGGTGCACGAGACGGTCACGCAGCGGTTCCGTCAGCCCGGCCAGCTCGGCGAAGACCCCTCTGATCACCGGCGCTCCCAGTAGCACCGCGCAGGCCGCCACGGCCAGCCAGCCGAGCCCCGTCGCGGTGTCACCGGCGAGGAAACCTCGGTCGAGGGCCTGGGCCACGCCGTAGCCGACCAGGAAGGTCTGGGCCGACTCGGCCACCGACCACGCCGCGAGCCGCGCGAGCACGGCCTTGTGTTCGGCCAGGAAACGACGGGCGGGCGGTCCGAGCCGGTGTTCGGCTCCCGATCGGCGGTGGCCGTCCGCCGGGCCTCGTCGGTCCTCCTCCGCGCAGGTCACGGCCGTGCCTCCCTCTGCAGCGAGCCGGCCCGCCCCGTGGCGGTCCCGTCGTCGTGTGAGGGGGCTCCGGCACCTTCCTCCGGGGCACCGAACACCGCCCGGTAGGCGGCCTCCTGCCACAGCAGCCGGTGGGGGCCCACCGCCCGGACCCTGCCGTCCTCCAGCCAGACGACCAGATCGGCCCGTGCGGCCACCGACGGCCGGTGCGTCACGACCAGACGGGTGACGACGGAGGGGGAGCGCCGCTGTGCCCGCTCCACGGCGTGCTCCGTGGCGGTGTCCAGGCTGGAGGTCGCGTCGTCCATGATCAGCAGCCGGCCCGTGTGCGCGAACGCCCGGGCCAGCCCCAGTCGCTGGTACTCACCGCCGGACAGCGGTGCGTCGGTGAGCGGTGTGTCGTACCCCTGCGGCAGCCGGTGCACGAAGGCGTCGGCACCGGCGAGGCGGACGGCCGACCTGACCTGGTGGCGGGAGACGGCGCGAGGGCCGGCGGCCACCGCCTCCGCGACCGTGCACTGGCCCAGTTCCGGACGCGCGAAGGCGAATCCCACCTCGGCGCGCAGGCACGGCCGGGTCAGCGAAGCGAGAGGTGTTCCGTCCAGCAGGACCTGTCCCAGGTCGGGGTCGAGCAGCCGGCCGGCGACGGCGGCCAGGACGGACTTGCCGGAGCCGCTGCGTCCCACGACCGCGGTGGTCCGGCCGCCCGGCACCGTCAGCAGGTCCGCCCGCAGGACTTCCGTACCGTCACGCGAGACCCGTACCCCGCGCAACTCGAGCGTGCCCGGCCCTCCCGGAGCAAGCGTCCGGGGTCCGTAGGAGAGGGCGGGCAGTGCTTCGAGGCCGCGGGTGCGCTCCCGGGCCGAGCGTCCCCGGGCCACCGCACCGACCAGCGTGGCCGCGCCACCGATTCCGGCGGCCAGTTGCGCGTACCGGATGACCGCCAGCAACTCGCCGGCGGTCAGGGCACCCGCTCCGAGCCTGAGCCCGCCCACGGCGGTGGCGGCCACGGTCAGCAGCGGAACGAGCACGCCGCCGGTGGCCAGCGCCCGCCCGTGCAGTCTCCACATGCGGGCACCGAGCGTGCCCAGTTCCGGCAACGGGCGCAGTACGCGCTCGCGTTCGCGGGCGGCGGTGCCGGCGGCGGCGACGGTTTCCGCGCCCTCGACGGCCTCCAGCAGCCGGGAGGCGATGTCCGACTGCACCCGTTGGTAGGCCCCGACCGAAGTTCCCGTGTCCCGTGCGAACGTCCGTAGTACGAATGCCAGGGCCGGCAGCCCGACGAGGACGCAGGCGGCGACCCACACGTCGACGACGGCCAGTGCGACCAGGGCGCCGGCCGGTGTGACGAGCGAGGCCGCGAGGGCGGCCCTGGCGGTCGGCGCGGCGCCCGCGTCCGAGGCGTTCAGGGTGAGCCGGGTCGCGACGTCACCAGGGGAGTGCGCGCGGGCGGTGTCGGGCACGGCGTGCAGCAGGCCCCGCAGTGCGCGGGAGCGGATGGCGGCGGTCCAGTCGGCGGTGCACCGGCCGGTCAGGAACGCGGTGAGGCCGTCGAGCAGGATCTCGCCGACGAGGAGGGCGACGCTCGCCGCGAGCCAGGGACTGGCGTGGTGCCCGCCGAGCAGCATGTCGAGGGTGCGGCCCAGGACGAAGGGCTGGGCTACGGCGGCGGCGGCCGCGGCGGCCGAACACCCCAGTACCAGGAGTTCCGGCGCGCGGCCCGGGCCGGTGCCGGGCGGCTTGGTCACCGGAGGCGTCCGCCCCGGGACCGGAGCGATTCCCACCGGTCTGCCCCTCTCGTGGTAGGCGCGCCGGCACGGTGGACGCGGTGTGTCGCGTCCACCGTGCCGGCCGGTTCGGACGACGTCAGTTACACGTCGTCACGCTGAGGCTGCTGTCGCCGCAGAGCAGCAGGCTCGCGCGGCTGCCGGTCTCCACGTCGCCCATGGCCTCTTCCTTCGGGGTCTCCAGCGACTGCAGCTCGAACAGGTTCATGTGATCTTCCTTCCGTACGACGGGTTCTCTTCACGGCCCCGACGGGGCCGGCTCATGGGCGCCGCTGGGTTCTCGGCGCGGGGAGGAACGGCAGACCGGCGGGCCGGTCGCCGTGGACGGAGGCGACGGCCAGCAGGCACCCGGCCGTTCCGGTGGACAGGTCCATGGACAGACGCATCATCTGCTCACCGGGGAAGGCGAGATGACCGCGGTACGACATGGCGTGCCAGGTCAGGGCGTCGATCTGCCGCCGGATCGCCGCGGAGCCGGTTCCCGGGCCGGTGGCGGTCGTGCGCCCCAGGAAGAGCACCATGCCGGCCACCCCCCGGTACAACCCCGGCTGGGCGTAGAACATGGCCTGCGCCGCGCGCACGATCTCGGTCCGCGCCCGCTCGAACTGCTCGTCGGCGCGGTGCGCGAGGTAGTCGTCGAGCACCATGCCGATGCCCACGCTCCCGGCGCCCAGGTACGGCATGGTGCGCCAGCCCTCGTCCACCTGGAGGGCTCCCCCCGCGCCGCGCACGCAGTGCGAGAGGTCCCGGCGCAGCGCGTCGCGCGCGAGATCGAGCAGGCCGACGTCGCCCGTGCGCTCGTACAGGCGCAGGAACAGCAGGGCACTGCCCGTCGCGCCGTACAGCAGTCCGGCCCGGCCGCGGCGGCCCGGCGCGTCCTCGGCCGGGTGGCGGGCGCTCAGTTCGGCGCACCGCGTCGCCGCGTCGCGCAGGGCGGTGTCGCCGGTGCGGGCGGCCAGGCAGTCCAGGGCGAGCCCGATCCCGGCCGTCCCGCTGTGGAGGTCCGCGGTGAGCCGGTCGAGCGGCTGCCCGACCAGGATCCGTGCCAGGTCCATCGACCGGTCCCGGTGACCGAGGCGGTCGAGGACCCAGGCGGTGCCGGCGATCCCGTCGTGGAAGCCGAGCGGCATCCCCGAGGGCGGCTGGGCCGTCCGGTCGAGCAGCCACTGTTCCGCGGTCTCGTCGCGCTCCGCACCGCTCTCGGCCAGGGCGTACAGCACCCCGGCCGCTCCGTGGCCGAACGAGAGCCCGCCGCCCGCGGTGGCGAACTGGGCGACGTCTCCCGGGAAGAGGCGGTCCTCGCGCGAGGGCGTGGCCGACGCGAGGATGGCCGCCGTCATCGAGTCCCGGCTGCGGGGCCAGTCGCCGGGCGGGACCGGGACGAAGGGCCGGCCGGTGCGGCGGACGACCGGTGTCGAGGGGGGAGCGCTGGTGATCTCGTCGACCGCCGCGTCCAGGAACGCGCGGGGCACGGGGAACTGCCGGGCGATCAGGTCGGCGAGGTGCTCCGCCTTGCGCCGGTCCAGGGCCAGCAGGCTCGTCAGCGGCAGGAAGAGAGCGAGGCGCAGACAGGCCAGCGCGTACCGGTCCACGGCGGTGCCCCGCCGACCGGCAGGAGCCACGAACGCGGGGTGGGCGACCGTCTGGCGCCCCGGCTCGTCGACGTGGTGCGCGGCCTCGAAGTCCAGCAGGGCCACGCGTCCGTCGTCGCGGACCATGATGTTGAACAGGTGCAGGTCGTTGAAGACGACGCCCCGGGCGTGCACCTCCGACACGGCTCGCTCCACCTGGCCGTGGATGTCGAGCGCCCACTCGGTGTACTCCGCCAGCCGACGGTCGTCCGGTGCGGCCTCGATGAGCGGATGCCGCCGGGCGAAGAAGGTGTTGAGGGGCTTGCCGTCCAGATGTTCGAGGACCAGGAAGTGGTGCTCGCCCACCGCGAAGCGGTCCCGCACCTCGGGTGTGCAGGCCAGCCCCGACAACCGCTCGAGGGCCCGGTGCTCACGGTCCAGCCGCGCCACCGCGTCCGCGCCGTCGGCCGCCAGCCCGGCGTACGGACGGGCTTCCTTCAGGACGACCGTCTCGCCGGTGCGGGTGTCACGGGCACGGTAGACGCCACCGCCGTTCGAGAAGTGGATGGCCGACTCGACGGTGTAGGGGACGCCGGTCATCGTGACCGTCGCCCGTGCGTCGAGGTGCGGCTTGAGGAAGCCGGGGACACTCACCCAGTCGGGTACGCGGAACACCGGTCCGCGGACGTCGGGCACCAGCTCGCCGGAGGGATCGGCGATGGCGGGCCGCAGTTCCCCCTGGTCGTCGTAGCAGTTGCGGCGGGTGAAGCTGCCGTAACGCACGTGCACCGGGCCCCCGCCGATCCGCAGGTCGCTCAGGATCTGCGGCCCGGGCTCGCCGTCCAGCAGGGCTGACAGCTCGCCCACGACCTGCTCGAACAGCGCCTCGTCCGCCGGGTACACCGTGACGAACTTCCCGCTGCCCGACCGGTCCGCGTACTTGGCGTTGCGCTGGTGCAGCAGATAGCGGCTCGGGACGAACTTGAAGGCGACGGCGCGGTCGAGGCAGTACTCGCGTACCCGCGCCAGGACGGACTCGGCGTTGTCCAGGCAGGCGGACAGGTGGATCTTCCAGCCCTGCGCCGGCAGTACGGCGTCCACGGGGCGCAGTGCGAGCCAGTCGCCGATCTCGGTGCGCCGCCATCCCGCCGGCACCGGCAGGTCGGCGACCGCGTACCGGGTGCCGACGGTCGCCGTACCGGGAGCGGCACGGTGCGGCGCGTCGTAGAAGTGCGGGTCTGCGTCGCAGTACACGGCGTAGCCCTTGTTCACGCCTTCTCCCTCCACCGGTCGGTGACGGGGAAGACGCTGTCACGGGCCGCCTCACCGGCGACAGTCACAGCTGTCACCTCTCCGACGTGCGGAACGCACAGGTAACTTAGGCGCACCCCTTCCGTCGTGGTGGGGCTTTGGCCGGCGCGCGCATCGCGCATCTCGCCGTCCACGACGGGGCTCCGGTCGCGTCCGGCCTCGCCGCGGAGGTCCTCATGCCGGTCCGCACCACAGGCAAGGGCGAAGAAGACGCGGCCCCGGCCGAGTCGAGCCACCTGTTCGCGTACCTAGCGGGGGCTGGGGTCGGTGTGCGCTCGGCCCGAGTGCCGCCCCCCTGACGGATTCGCTCTTGGCGACCAGCGCGGCCGCGAGCGGCGACCCGCACAGCACGAGCAGAATCCAGGCGCGCGCGTCATGATGACGCAGGCCACCGACGGCGAGACGCCCCTCGAACCGGGGTTTACCGGACGGCGGCCTTGACGCTGCTCAGTTCCTCGCCCGTCAGTTCCGCGATGCGGTGCGCCGGCACACCGGCCGCGAGCGCACGGGTCAACAGTGCTTCACGGCCGTCCGCACAGGAACGGTAGGCCAGCAGCTCCTCCTCCAGCCGGGCGATGCTCTCCGGCGCGACCGTGTGCCGCAGGCGACTGAGCTCCTCCTCGCTGAGGGGGACCGGGAGCCGCTCGGCGTCCTCGGGGATGGCCGCCGTCTCCTCCGGCGGCACCAGACGGAGCCCCGGAGACGACGCGGTCACACCCTGCGCGTCGAGCCACCCGCGGACCGCGGGGGTGTCCATACAGGCCACGTCCCCCACCGCCGCGAGCGGCGTGCCGAGCGATGCGGCCGATTCGGTCAGCAGGACGAGGTAGGCGTCGTCGGTCATCACCAGTTCCTCCCAGGCGAAGTTCGTGTCCTGACGGCCCCCCTGTACCCGCCGCCGTCCCTCTCACCGCTTGCCGGGCCCCCTGGACGTCCGAACCGCTGTCCGACTCGCCGGTTGCTCAGGCATCCCACGGCGCACTGCCGGCCCTGGCTCGCCGTAGCCGCGTCGATGCATCCGTGGCCACCTTCTTCGGCGTCCACAACGGACTGGCGATGTACGCCATTCAGGCGGGCGGCGACCAGGAGCAGCGCGACCGCTGGCTTCCGGTTATAGCGAGGATGGAGACCGTGGGAGCGTTCGCGCTGTCGGAACCGCTCGACGGCTCCGACATCGCGGCCGGCATGCGGACCACCGCCCGTCGCGACGGCGATGCCTGGGTGATCGA
Source organism: Streptomyces mutabilis (assembly GCF_046628145.1). Classification (NCBI taxonomy): domain Bacteria; kingdom Bacillati; phylum Actinomycetota; class Actinomycetes; order Kitasatosporales; family Streptomycetaceae; genus Streptomyces; species Streptomyces mutabilis. Next base: position 7,672,839 of record NZ_CP176874.1, read on the forward strand.
AGGGGCCAAGCAATTCCGCGAAGCGGTCGGCGGCAGACGGTGCAGTAAAAGATCTCTCCCTTGGCTGGTTTGCCCTGTTCACCCGCTTCTGCCATTAAGGTAACGTCCTGGTCAAGCGGACCGGGAATGCCTTGAGTAGGCGCGTACAAAGAAGGAACCGTTCAACAAGGAGGATCACGATGTCGTGGATCGCCAGCGGCCTTCGGGCGCTCAGCGGTGAAATGCGTGCACGTTTGCACGGGTACTTTGTCGAGTATGGGCAGCGTGACTGACACTGTGGCTGTGGCGCGGGACGCGCAGCGGAAATGCCGAGCCGCGCCGTCGTCATCCGACGATGACACCCTGGTGTCCTGAGCCGCTCGGGCGGGCCTCGATCGGATCGCCGCCTCCCACCCCCTGCCAGACGGGCATAACACCTCGTGTTCCTGAATAGACGTGGTCTGTGGTCTCACCTGCGGCGGTGGGAGCAGTTGGCGGCGGACACCGACGGGCCGTTCAGGCTGCGCTTCGGGACTCTTTTCATCGCCGACGCCCATGCGGCCAGGGAGGTTTTGGTCGGCTCGGCTGAGAACTACCTGTCGCAGTCCGGGTTCTTCCGGCTGGGGCCGACGCCCGTTTCCCATCTGATACGGACCGAGGCGTCACGCGAGCTGATCAAAGTCCTGGCCCGGCATGATCTCGATTCGGCCTTCGACGTTGACGCCGCCATTCGTGTTCTGAGCGACAACCGTAGCCGTCTGCGGCATCAGCGGTGGGGAGTCGGACTGATCCGGCGGTACTTCGCTCCCGCCATAGCGGATCAGCGCCACACCGAGATCAACGCGCTTGTCGATGACTACGTGACATCGAGCGTCGTCGCGGACGACATTGTCGGCCGCATGGTGCGAAGACCCCACCGCTCGGTACCCCTCATCCGGGCCGGATTCGCAGAGCAGTTGGGACGACTGCCGGTGCGCTCGGCGGACGCGGAGGACCTTGTCGATCTGGTTCTGGGTCTGCCTGGGGAACTGTCTCCGGCGGATCGCGCGCAGTTGCTCCAGCGGCTCGTCCTTTCCACGGTCGGCTTCACCGGCGTAGCTCTTGAATGGGTAGTGCTTCTCGGCGTTCGGTACGGTTACAACCGGCCAACAGTACGGCCCGAAGAGATCCGTTCCCTGGTCAGGGAGACGCTGCGCCTCTACCCAACAGCATGGCGTCTGGTCAGGGTGGCCGCCACCGATCACGAAATAGCCGGAGTCTCGGTCCGCGAGGGTGAGCATGTTCTGATCGGCACGCACGCGATCCATCGGTCAGGGGCCGTATGGGACAGGCCGCTGGATGTGTGTCCCTCGCGCTGGGAGAAACTGACCGATGACCAGAGGCGGTCCTACCTCCCTTTCGGGAAGGGGGAGGGTATGTGTCCGGCGAACGGCTTCGCCCTCAAAGCCCTGGAACATCTCGGCTGCCTCATCCTTCGGAACTATCGGGGAGAGGTGCGGCTCCGAAGGCGCAAGCCCCATGCCCGCACGCTCCTCGCCCCGCCGGCAGGCTGGACCCGTCTCACCGAGAACGGGGTGACCCCGCCCCGACCTTGAACAGCGCCGTGCACGGAGAGGCCCGTCCATGAGTGACCATCGTTCTCAAGAGGCCCGACAACGCACCCGTCACACGCCGGCCAAGGGCCCCCAGGACCGGCCCGCGACCACCGCGTGACCCACCGCCACCTGTACCGACGTCCGCCCCCGCCGGCCCGCCGCAGATGATCTTGCCTGCCCTGTGCGGCTGCCCTCTGAGGTCCCTGATCGTCGCCCAGGTGCCCGGCGGGCGCGTCAGCACGCCGCGCGCTCCCAGCGGCGTAGAGCGGTTCGAGCGGCAGCGGAGCGCCCTGATCCTCGGCAACGGCTTCAGTCCCAGTACGCCTCGTGGGTCAGCCGGTTGCCCTGTCCGTCGAAGGTGTGGACGGACGCGATGGTCTCCCCTTCGGAGACCGGCAGGGCGAACGCACGGTAGGAAGTGCCGGGCAGCGTCACCACCTGCACCGTACGCACCGGACCGCCGTCCAGGGTGAGCCGGGCCGTGACCGTTCGCGCCCGCCGCCCGGCCGCCCGGGCCAGCGCCTGCCGCGGTCGCGCCGGCGGTGATGGCGACGATTGCCTCGATCACGTTGTAGGTGATGGTGGCGGCGACCAGCAGGCGTGAGGTCGCGTCGTTGAGTCGGGCACCGAAGGGAGATGTGGTCGGCACGGAGAAGCTCCTTCAGTCACACCGCTGAGCGTCAGTCCCGGATCCGCACCGGATTACCTCTCGCGTGGCGCCACCGGGCGCACGGGAGGCGCGATCCGGCCGCGGATGTCAGCGAGAGGCGCCCGTATCCCTGCAGCCGTGTGACATCGACGGTTGTCCCGAGCGCGAGGCCAGGCGGAACAAGGTGTGGGCCGCGCGCTGCTCGGAAGACTCTGGCCGGATACCGCCTCGGGGGATCGCTTCCTCCTCGGCCAGACTTGTTGCCTCACGCCACATGCGCACCGCCGCTGCGGTGGCCCGTGCCCGGGAGGCCCCTGATGACGTCAGACGCGAGGCCGGACGAGGTCGGGACGGCAGCCCCGCCCGGACGGCGACGGCCTCCCGGCGACCGCGTCGTGCTGCGCGGCGACCTGCGGTCCGCCCTGCCCGACGCCGCCGCGGCGGTGGTGGTCACGGTGCTCGTGTTCGCCCTCCTGTGGGCGCGCATGGAGTCGGGTGCTTCGGACACGGTCGCGGTCATGCCGTTCATGGACGATGCCGGAACCTACTGGATGTACTTGCTCAGTCAGGCGTTCGGGTGGTCGGGGCTGTTGTGGGCCTGGGGCACGGTCATGCTCGGCCTGCTGCTGTCGGGACGACGGCCCACCCGGCTGCCGGTCTCCCGACAGGTGCTGGAGCGTTGGCACCGCACCACGAGCCTGACGACGATGGCGCTGATGTTCGCGCACGCGTTGATGTTCGCCGCGGAACTCGTACGCTACGAGACGAAGGTGGACTGGGCGGAGCGGCTGTGGGTGGGCTTCGCCGACAGTTTCGTGCCGGGCTGGTACGACTCGGGCACCGGCCGGATCGCCATCCCGCTCGGTCAGGGCGCCTTGTACCTGGCGATTCCGCTGGGGCTGTTGTTCTACGTCCGGCACCGCATCGGAGCGAACACCTGGAGGCGGCTGCACCGTTTCGTGATCGTCGTCTACGTGCTGAGCGTGTGGCACACACTGCTGTACGGAACCAATGTCTGGTTCGGGGAATGGCCGCGCACCGTTCTGTGGCTGCTGCAACTCCCGGTCGCGGTACTGCTGTTGCTCCGTCTGCTCAGACCGGCCCGGCGGGCCGAACACCTGGGCTTCCCCGGCGGGCGCGAGGGTATGGCCCGGTCGGGGTGGTGGCTGAGGGCGGCAGGACGGGTCGCCGCCGGAGCCGTTGTCGTAGGGCTGCTCGTCGTGGTGGTGTCCGGCCGTGACGGCGGACGGGACCGCCCGACCCATCCGCCGGCGACGGCCCCACACTCCCAGGAGACGGACTGACGGCTCGAACGGGGGCGGTTGGGAGGGCGTCCCGGGGTGAGATGATGTCCGGTGACAAGGCGACGGCGGACGAGGAAGCCGGTGTGAATCCGGAGCGGTCCCGCCACTGTGATCGGCGAGCGAGTCCCGACAGGCCACTGCCCGAAACGGGCGGGAAGGCCGGGACGAGCATCGACCCGAGAGCCAGGAGACTCACGCGGTCGCCTCCTCGACGGACCACCGGGGCGGATCTCCCCGGAGAGAGGGACGGCACCGCATGCCCCCGACACCGACCGGACGAACGACAGACGACACGAAGGCCCCAACGGCCGCCCCGGTACCGTGTCGCATCGTCGTGTGCCGCGACTGCTGCTGCGGCAGCCCGAAGGTGACCGGCGTCGACCATGCGGCCCAGACCGAGCGCCTGCGTGCCGCGGCACCGGTACGCGTCTCCGACTGCCTCGACGTCTGCGACCAGGCCAACGTCATCGTCGTACTGCCTTCCGCCGAGGGCCGCGCCGCCGGTGCCCGTCCCGTCTGGCTCGGGCTGGTCAACGACCCGGACGCGACCGAGGACATCGCCGCGTGGACACGCGCGGGCGGACCGGGCGTCGCACCCCTGCCGGACATCCTCGGCCTGTACGCCATCACGCCGCCGCGACGGCGTACGGCCCCCTGACCGTACGGAGGCGTGGACGTCGGCGATCAGGGACTCGGTCAGCGTGTCGACCGGGGGAGCCGGCGGCGGCCCCCGGCCTCCCGGAGTACGACAGCCCGGTCGCAGCACATGGCCGCGAGGTTCAGGCCGTGCAGGGCGACGACCCGGTGGCGGGGAGTCCGGCGATCGGGTTCACCAGGTCCAACTGGTGCTGCATTTCCAGGCGGTACCGGAACCGTTATTGATCCTCGGCCCATCCGGTGAGCAGTTCCTCTCGACCGTATCCGGAGCCGATCGTCCGCAGAGACGACCAGTGTCGGTTCGGACTGCGCCGGGTGGGCGGACCTGCTGTGACGACACTGCCCTGTGATCGCCTCGACGTCGCCGCCTGTCTGCTGGTCAGAGGTCGAACTCGTGGGGTGGGAGGTCGAGGGCGTAGCACGCCTCGCGAACGACGGCCTGCTCGTCCTTGTCGAAGTCGCCGTCGGCTCCGCCGATCACGATCCCGATCTGCACCACGGCCCGGGCCTCGGCGGGCTTCTTCTTGGCCTTGGCGATCTCCAGGAGGACGCTGACCTTGCCGAGCGCGTAGTCGGCGGCGAGCTTGCTCAGGTTGTCCTCGAAGCGGTGGCGCAAGTCGTCGGCGGGGAAGTTCTGCAGTACGTCGTTGGTGGCGATGAGCTGGGCGACGCGCTGCCGCTCCGAGGAGTCGACGGTGCCGTCGGCTGCGGCGACCAGCGCGCACATCGCCATGCTCGCGTCGCGGAAGGCGCCGCTCTTGAGGTCGTTCTTCTTCGCCGTGAGCTGGGTCTGCATCTGGGATGCGGACTCCTTGAAGCGGTCCCACAGGGCCATGAAGACTCCAAACGGGTCAGGGGGAGCCCCTGCGGGATGCCGCTCGGGGCAGTTGAAAGCTCGTGCTGTGGTCGGAAAGCGGATGACGGAGCGCGCGGCTCCGTCCCTGGGCCTGGCGTGGGCTCCGGCTGCCGTTCAGTCCTCGCTCTCGTCGTCGCCCTCGAAGAAGTCCCCCACCTCGTCGACGACTTCGGCGGCGACCATGCCGCCGACGACACCGACCGCGAGGCCGGCGGCTCCGGCAGCGATCGCCGTTCCCATGCCAGGGCCGGAGCGGTGGTGGTCGTCGTGATGATGCTCACCGTGTCCGTGGGTTCCGTAGCCGGAGAAGGGCGCACCGTGCCCGTAGGCGGGTCGGTGCTCGACGAGCTGACGGATCCAGCCGTCGACTTCGGCCGTCCAGTCGCGGTTGTCGTGGTGGCCGACGGTGAAGCGGGTGAGCGCGTCGTGGCCGGGGGAGAAGAGGCCGCCGCGCTTGTCGGCTTCCAGGACCACCTCCAGTCCTGCGGGGCCGGCCAGGAAGGTCAGCTCGATCTCGTTGACCTGGTGGGCGTACTGGGGTGCGGGGGTGAGCTCGATCTCCTGGTAGAAGGGGAGCTGCTGCCCGGTGCCGCCGATGTGTCCGTATTCGAGGTCGGCGGACTTGAAGCCGAAGCCGAGCTGCCCGAGGGCTTCCAGGATCGCTTCCTGGGCCGGCAGCGGGGCGACGGTGAGCTGGTCGAGGTCGCCGCGGTCCTTTGCACCGGCGACGGCGAGCTCGGTGCGCACGCCGAGGACGATGCCCAGAGGTTGCCCGTACAGCTCGGTGACGGGTGTCTCCCAGGGCAGTGTGACGCTGAAGGGGACGCTGCGTGACTCTTCGGCGGTCAGCCGGAAGCCGCCGCCGACGGTGAACCGGTCGAAGACGACGACGCCCTCGCTCTCACCCTCCTCGTGCTCGGCCTCGACCCGGGCCACGAGGTCGAGCGTGATGTGCTCGATGTCGAAGTCGGCTTGGCCGCCTTTGAGGTGCACTTGGCCGCCGAGTGCGCCGCCGGGCAGTACGGGGGCCGGGGCGAGGACCGTGTCGACGGTGGGGGCGCCCACGCCGAGTGAGCCGAGAAGTCGCTTGAACACCATCGTGGCGTCCACTCCTTATGCGTGCGTGTGCTTCTTGAGGAAGGTGCCGTCCGCCCGCGCGGCGACGAACGGCACCACGGCCGTTGACCGGTCGGCTACTTGGCCGCTTCGAGGGCGGCGAGTGCCTGTGCCCAGCGGACGTACTTCAGTTCGGCCAGGTCCGCGACGGTCTTTACTCCGAACGCTTCCTGGAGCAGCTCACCGTCGCGGTCGGAGACACCCTTCAGCGCTCCCACGGGGGCGGCGAGTATCTCCTGCAGGCTCTTGTCCGCCCACGCCTTGTCCAGCACCTTGTCCAGGTCGATCGAGGCCATGTGTGTCGTCTCCACAGGTGCGAGGCCCGGGCTGACCCAGGGCCTGTTTCTACAAACGCGTAGAAGCATAGAGTTGGCTCGGGGGTGGGGGAGCGCCCTGCGGCCCGCCGCGCAGGGAAAGGCTGGAATTCGCCCCTGCGCTGGCCAGAGGCTGTTTGGTTCCAAGGCTGGGGTTCGGCCGTGCGGGGCGCGGTCCTCGACCGTGCCGCACACGCCTCCGGCAGGAGCGCCGCACAGTGTGCCGAGCGACTCATCACCGTCACGCCAGCTGGGCGGCGGTGTTCTGGGATCCACAGCAGCGTCCCTTCGACACCGGAGCGCCACCCGGGTTCCGCTCTGTCGTAGCGGCCTTCGGCGTCGGCGCGGATGTTCGCCGCGAGGGCGCGCAGGTCCTTCTGCAGTCCCTGCCGTGGCTTTGTTCGCGAGTTTCGACAGCAGATGTCCACCTCATCGGGCAGCGTGTGGACGGCGGCTGTTCGATGTTCATGAGAAGTGACGGCGGCCGTGAGGCGGCTGGCCGAGCAGTCGCCTCCGCCGGTCGAGGACCGAGCCACGATCACGGCCTGGTGGCCAACCAGACGGTCACGGCCGCGGTGGCGGTGAGTCCGACATTGAGTGTGATTTGACGGTCTTCGCCGGTCAGGTGAACGGCGATCGCACCGGCCTGCAGGAGTACGAAGCCGATGGCTGCGGCCGACGCCAGCCAAGGAGCGGTGCCGGTCAGCGGTGGCAGCATCAGGCCGGTCGCGCCAAGTATTTCGACCACCCCCAGCGCCCTGACGGCGGGCAAGGGCATGCGGTCGACCCAAGCCATCATCGGTCGGAGTTGATCGCGGCTGCGGATCACCTTCAACGTGCCCGCGTAGAAGTAGAAGAGCGCGAGCAGTCCCGCGACGATCCAGTAGGCGATGTTCATGGTTGCCGTTCACGAGGGCCCCGGTTTGCGGGGGCGTGTCGATTGCGTCGAGTGCCAGGGAAGCCCTTGGAGAAGGCCGGTCCGTGGTCCGAGGAGTTCGGACGCGACAGACGGGAGCGCCATGGCCCCAGAGGCCGAAAGGAGGGCGGCCGGGCCGTTCCGTCCTGTCGGCTTCAGGTGAGGCCGGTGGCGGGCTGTGTCGCGTAGCGGCTCATGGTGTCGATGTTGGCCTGTGGCGTCAGCGGCTGGCCGCCGATGAGCACCGCCTGAAGGTCTCGGAAGTACTGCACGTACAGGTCGGGTGTGAATGTGCTGAGCATGACGGCGGGTTGGTCGGTCGGGTTGGCGAAGGTGTGCGGGGTGCCGGGCGGAACCATGACGAGGGTCCCTGCGGCGGCGTCGTGGTCCTCGTCCCCGACGGTGAACCGCACAGTCCCGGAGAGGACGTAGAAGCCCTCGTCGTGTCGGCCGTGACGGTGTTGCGGCGGACCCTGCGTGTGCGGGGCGAGGACGGACTCGGCGATCGCGAGGCGGTGCCCGGTGTGGCTGCCGTCCTCCAGAACGCGCATGCGCGTGGTACCCAGAACGATGGTCTCGCCGTCGTTGGGACCCACCACAGATACGGCGGGGTCGGCCTGCGGCTCGCTGGTCTTGGCTTCTTCGGTCATGCTCACGAGTGCACCGCCGGGGCGCTGGCGGTGTCCAAGACCCATCTCGCAGAGCCGATACCTCATGGGTATCGTTGCAGCGTGGAGCTGCGGACCTTGCGTTACTTCGTGGCGGTCGCCGAGGAACTCCACTTCGGTCGGGCCGCCACCCGACTGCACATGAGTCAGCCGCCGCTGAGCCGGGCGATCAAGCAGTTGGAGGCCGATGTCGGGGCTCTGCTGTTCGCCCGCTCGCCCATCGGAGTCACCCTCACGCCGGTGGGCAGGGTGCTGCTCGACGAGGCGCGAGCCCTGCTCGACCATGCCGACCGCGTCCGGGTACGCGTCAGCGCGGCGGCCGGCGCCGCGACCATCACCGTCGGCATCCTGGGCGACGGCACCGACCCAGGAGTGGCCAGGCTGGCCGCCGCCTACCGCCGGAACCACCCCGGCATCGACATCCGCATCCGCGACACCGACCTGACCGACCCGACGTGCGGGCTGCGCGCCGGACTGGTCGATGTTGCCCTCACCCGGGCGCCGTTCGACGAGACAGCCCTGACGGTGCGTGTGCTGCGATCCGACCCGGTCGGTGTGGTCCTGCGCTCCGACGATCCGCTGGCCCACCGCGACCGGCTGCATCTGGCCGAGCTGAGCGACCGCCGCTGGTTCCAGTTCCCGCAGGGCACCGACCCCCTCTGGCAGTCGTACTGGAACGGCGGCAGGCCGCGCGAGGGACCAGTGGTGCGCGCCGTCCAGGAATGCCTGCAGGCCGTGTTGTGGAACGGCACGGTCGGCTTGGCCCCGCTCGGACACGACCTGCCCGCAGAGCTGGCCGTGGTACCGCTGATCGACATGGCGCCGAGTCGAGTGGTGGCGGTGTGGAACGACGGTGACGCCAACCCGTTGATCCGGTCTTTCATCGAGATCGCGTCAACCGCGTACCGACACTGAGCACCGGCGAGTCAGAACCACTTCACGTGAACGAAGCCACTGCGTAGGACGGACACGTGCTGCGCAGTCACATGGTCAGCGGCCCTTTTCGGAGCCAGTAAGTGATCGACACCGCCGTGCAGTTGGAGAAGCATGACTGAGCTCTGGAGCACGGGTAACCTGACGACGGAGCCGGTCGCCACGACCACAGAATCGACCACGGCAGGTCAGGAGTCGGTCATCTGGTCGAACCTCATCCGTGTCGGCAGGCAGCTCCTGAGTGCACCCGCACAGCGTGCACCGTCACGTCCTGGGTTCTCCGCGACGTTCAACGCATGCCCCAGACCGAGCAGCGGCGCGCGCCCGAGGCGCTTCCTCGCAGTCCGGCGCATGCAGCATCCCCAGGGCCGGGGCCCGCCCTCACGCCCCAGTGACGTGCGCAGGTCCTGTGAGGCGCAGGCCGGGCTCGGCCGCAACGTCTCCGCCGGCCCCATGCGGCTCTGACCGCATCGTGTGCGCCGGCACCGCCGCCAGGGCGAAGCCGGACCAACGCCTCGGACACGTAAGGCTGATGGATGGGGCTCCCAGAAGTGCTGATCGTCCTGGAACATCAGCTGCGGCTTCGCATCTCTCTCTCAAGGAGGGCCCGGAAGGTGCGCGGGGGCCGGCCCGTGAGACGGCGGACGGTGTCGGTGATGCGGTCCTCCGCCCCTCCGGCGATGGCACGGTCCATGCCGGCCAGCAATGTGGCGAACTCCATTGGCACCTGCGTCGTGAGGCGATCACGCATCTGCTCGTAGGACAGACGGCGGTGGACCACGGGCCGACCGGTGACCTCGGTGATGATCGCGGCGATGTCGTCGTAGCCGAGTGCCTCGGGTCCGGTGAGGAGGAGATCGGTGTTCGGGGCTTGCTCGTCGGTCAGAGCGTGGACGGCGACGGCCGCGATGTCCCCGGCGTCGATGAAGCCGACCCGGCCGCTTTCGGTGGCGGTCCAGATGCTGCCTTCGTCGCGGATGCTGCGAGCGTGCGCGTGGGTACCGGTGAAGTTCTGCATGAACCACGAGGGCCGCAGTACCGCCCACTCGTCGAAGAGTTCGGGCAGGGCTTGGTGCACCGTTCCCACCGCCGGGCCGCCCTCGGGGATGGCCGAGGAGCTCAGCAGCACCGCGCGGTGCACGCCGGACGTGCGGGCCTGCTGGAGGAACGGCAGCATGATCGCCGCGGGGTCGGAGTCGCCCAGGGGCGGTATGAGGTAGACGCGGTCGACGCCGTCGAGGGCGGCCGCGTGGGTGGCGGGGGCGTACCAGTCGAAGGGAACCGGCTCGGCGTCGGCGACCGGGGTGGCCCGGCGGCTGGCGGCTTTGACGCGGTGTCCCGAGGCCGTCAGCTGTGCGGCGGTACGGCTTCCGGTGGTGCCGGTGGCGCCGATGACCAGTGTGGTGCCTGTGGTGCTCATCGGCTGCTCCCGGTGAAGTCGGCGCTGGGCTCCTGGACGCCGAGGGGGTTCCAGTAGTCGCGGTAGGAGGTGATGTGTCCGTCATGAACGGTCACGACGGCGATGTAGGTCATGTCGAAGGGAGCGTCGCTCTCCACCAAGCGGCCGACGCCGCGCATCTCGACCACGATGGTCTGTGGATCAGTGGTCTGGTGGATCCGCAGGTCGGGGAAGTCGTGCAGGTCGATGTGGTCGGGGTAATGGCGCATGTAGGCGGCGATGGCCTCCTTGCCCTCCAGGCGCCGGGGCCAGCCGTCGGGAGCGAACGGGAACTCCATGAGGCCGTCCTCGGCCCACAGGGCGACCCACGCGTGCATGTCCTTGTCAAGCAGCAGTTGCAGGCTGTGGCGGTACAGATCCGTCGGAGAAGTCGGTGCGGACATGGGTATCCTCCAGCTCTAGAATGCGGACCCTGGGTCCGCTTCAACAATACGGACCGTGGGTCCGCTTTGTAAACGGAGGAGCAGCATGCCTGAGCGCAAGCCCCGTAAAGACGCAGCCCGCAACCGGGAGGCTGTGCTCGCGGCTGCCGACGCCCTCTTCGCCCGCCGCGAGAGTCCCGAGGACGTCACCATGGCCGACGTCGCGGCGGCGGCCGGCGTGGGCAAGGGCACGCTCTTCCGGGCCTTCGGTGATCGTGCCGGGCTGCTCCGCGCGCTCTACGAGGCACGCATGGAGCCGATCAGGCAGGCCGTCGAGACCGGCCCACCACCCCTGGGGCCCGCGACCCCACCGTCGGATCGCGTGCCCGCCCTGCTCGATGCCGTCCTGTGCTTCAAGCTCGACAACCGGCGCCTCGCGCTGGCCCTGGAGGAAGGCGGGAGCAGCAGCCCGTACCGGGCGGAGCACTACGAGAGGTGGCACAGCCTGCTCCGAGCCGTACTGGAACAGGTCCCCGGCCTGACCGACAGCGGCTTCACCGCCCACGCCCTGCTCGCCGCCACACGAGCCGACCTCGTCGAGCACCTGGCCGGAGAAGAGCACATTCCGCGGGAAAGAATGCGGTCACAGTTGGCGAACTTCGTCACCAGCGTCCTGGCCTCCGGCCCGTCGCAAGGGTTGAACGTCGAGGAATGATCGTGTCCTGTCTCAGTTGACCTGAGCCACCGCGAGGCGGTGGCCTGCGGTGGCTCAGGTTGAGCGAGACGCCGGTGCCGAGCTCGTCTCGATCAACCTGAGGCAGTGGGGTTGATTCCTTGACCCCAAGCGAGGTTGAGGTTTTAGCGTGCCGTGGACGTGATCACCGGCTGATGGCAGGAAGAGATGGCGATGATCCTTGTGACTGGCGCGACCGGGAACATTGGAAGTCCTCTACTGAGGGAGTTGCACCTGGCTGGTGTCGCACCCGTGCGAGGTCTGACTCGTGATGCGGGACGGGCCTCGTTCGCTGAAGGGATCGAAGCCGTTGAGGGCGATCTCGCGCAGGCGGATTCCCTGAAGGCCGCGCTGGAGGGAGTGCGCTCGCTGTTCCTGTTGTCGGGTATGGGCGCGGAAGCGGAGGTCCTGGCGTCTGCCCGGCAGGCAGGTGTGGAGCATGTGGTGCTCGTGTCGTCGATCACGGTGCAGACTCATCCGCATCTGCCCGCGGCCGTCGAGAACCTGGCTGTTGAGCGGTTACTCAAGGCCAGCGGCATGGCCTGGACCATCCTACGGCCGACGCAGTTCGCCTCGAACACCCTGTGGTGGGCGCAGTCGATTCGCGATCAGGGCGTGGTCCGGGCGCCGTATGCGGACATCGGTCTCCCGACCGTCCACCCTGCGGACATCGCGGCGGTGGCATGTGCGGCGCTGACCGAGCCGGGCCATCGGGGGCAGACGTATGCACTGACCGGGCCGGAGTGCATCACGGTCCGACGGCAGGTCGCGGCCATCGCTGCAGCGTTGGAACGGGAGGTGGCCCTCATTGAGATCAGCCGGGAGGAGCCCATCGACAGATGGCTTCCTTCATCGGAGACGAGACCGCGGATGCCGTCCTGGACTTGATGGGCGGGGACGCCAATGACGAATTGCTGAAGGTGCGCGACACCGTTCCCCGGGTCACCGGGTCCGCGGCCAGATCGTTCCAGCAATGGGCCTCGGACAATGGTGCCGCCTTCCGCTGAGACCGCATCTTCACCGCTGTTTCAGGATGAGTGAGACGGCTTCTGAGGGGTCGCCTCAGTCAACCTGAGCCACGGGCTTGGAGTTGTTGGGTGCGTCGTCTTGTGAAGACGTATGTGAGGGCGGTGTCCAGTAGGTGGCGCAACTGAGACGGTGTTGGGGCGACGGCGGTGGCGATGAGGGCCTGGGGGTCGGCGAGAGGGGTCAGTACGGCGTGCCCCTCTGCGGGATCGTCGCCGATGACGTGCGGCTCCTGGGGCGAGTCCAGGCCTGGATCGACCACAAGGAGTTGCCCGGCCGCCCGGTGGGTTCCGAGGACGGCGGGGCTGTCCCACGCCGGCGCGGGGTGGCCGTAGGCGGAGTGCTGGTCGAGGAGCGGTCGTTCGCCGCGTCGTACGGTCAGACGGGTGGTCAGGTGACCTGGCGGTTCGCCTGAGCGGCCCAGGGACTGCTCGTCCCGCATGAGCAGACGGGAGGTGGGGGCGAGGTCTACGGTGAACGTCTGGTGCAGGATGCTGCCTCCAGTACTGATCAGGGGCTCGGGCAGCCAGTGCAGGCACGCGTCGTCCCCCACCCTGACCCGTACGTCGTACGCGGCTGAGGCTGTGGCGGGGCCGCGCAGGGCGATGGTGGCGGCTGCGCTGGTCACTTCCAGCCGGGCGCCTGTCTCGGCGGTGATGTCGAGGGCGAGCCGGTCTCCGCCGAGCGGCGCGCACATCGCGCCGAGTACGCAGACACGTGCCTGCTCTCCGCGGGCCCGCAGCCGGCGCAGGTGGAAGGGGCCGTCGCTGTGGAGGAGGGGGACCGTCGTGGCGCGGCCGTTGTGGGTGGCCCGGATGCGGGCGGTGGCGGTGACTGCGGACGGGGGAGCCGAGGAGGGTTCGGCGGAGCGCCGGCCGTGTGATCCACCGTCGGCTCGGCGGGGTTCTCCGACCGGTGCCGGAATCATGGCTGGTGTGCGCGCGGTGGTGACGTTCACCGGGTGGGTCCCGCGGCGTGCCAGGCGGCGAGGCAGCCGGTGACCCAGTCGGCGACCGGCTGGACGCCGTCGGTGCTGGTGAGGCTGGTGAAGGCGTACGGCAGGTCCTTGCGCTGCCTGCGGGTGTCGGCCCTCATGGTGTCCAGGTCGACGCCGACGTGGGGGGCCAGGTCGGTCTTGTTGACCACGAGGAGGTCGGCGGTGGTGATGCCCGGGCCGCCCTTGCGGGGGATGTCGTCGCCGCTGGCCACGTCGATGACGAAGACCTGGGTGTCGACGAGCCCGCGGGAGAAGGTCGCGGTGAGGTTGTCTCCGCCGGACTCGATCAGGATCAGGTCGAGCGGGTGCAGGGTCTGCTCGAGTTCCTCCACGGCTTCGAGGTTCGCGGAGATGTCGTCGCGGATCGCCGTGTGCGGACAGGCTCCGGTCTCCACGGCGGCGATCCGCTCGGGTGGCAGGACGGCCTCGCGGCGCAGGAAGGCGGCGTCCTCCTGGGTGTAGATGTCGTTGGTGACCACGGCGATGGAGAGCCGGTCGCGCAGGGCGCGGCACAGTGCGGCCACGGTCGCGGTCTTGCCCGAGCCGACGGGTCCGCCGAAGCCGATGCGCAGGGCGCGGCGGCTGCCGTCGGCGAGCAGCGGTTCGGCGCCGTGGGTGTGGCGGTGCGGCATGGTCACGGGGTGGTCGAGATGCACAGGGATGCTCCAAGAATCGGTCAGGGCTGGTCAGGAGGCGAAGAGCCGGACAGTCCATGCGGCGTGCTGCTCACCGGTGATGTCCAGCAGGGGAGCGGACGCGGCGGGCAGGGCGGCGACTCCTTCCGTGGCCACCTGCCCCGCCGCGTCGGCCGCCGCGTCGGCGACGGTGTCGAGATCGGCGGCGAGCCGCGCCAGGACGGCGGTGGCGTCGAAGGGGTCGAGGCTCAGCAGGCGCACCGCGGCCGTCGCCGGACCGCCGACGCTCTCGTAGGTGGCGACCTGCGCGGCATCCAGTGGAGTCAGTCCGGCGGCGCGTGCGGTGACGCCGAGCACGACCGGCTGGTGGGCGCCTTGGGGCCGGTGACGGGCGAGGTGGTCGAGGTCGGCGCTGGGCCAGGTGGCCCGGGCCGCCCGCATCAGTTGCCGGCCCAGGCGCCGTGCGACCTGGCGCAGCGCCGGTACGGCGGTGCGGGTGTCGGCGGCTTGGTCCAAGGCGAGGGCGTCGTAGCCGTCGGCGGCGGCCGCGGCGAGGGCGGCGCCGACCAGTCCCGCCGTGTGCAGCCGCCCCCGGCAGAACGCCTCCAGGCTCGCGGTGTCGTGGACCAGGCCGGAGGCGACGGCGGCTTCCATTCCGCCGGAGTGGGCATGTCCGCCGGCGGGGAAGCGGCCGTCGGCCAGGACGAGCAGGGCAGTGCGGCTCATGGGGTGGCGGGACCGCCTTTCGCGGGGAGGCGCCGGGGCCGGCCGTGCAGGTGGTGACCGGCCCCGGCAGCGCTGATCAGAAGAGGAAGTACCGCTGTGCCAGAGGCAGTTCGGTGGCGTAGTTCCGTCCGACTTCCTGCCCGTCGACCGTGGTGCGGACGTCCGAGGTGGTGGCCCCGCCGATGGTGACGTCGAACGTGTCGGGGTCGATGTCGATCTTCGGAACACCGTTGTTGTGGACCATGTCGGCCTTGGTGACCTCCCGGGTGGAGCGGATCGCGCGCAGGGGCTTGAGCAGCCCGATCTCGGCGAGTTCGCCATCCAGGGCGGCCTCGGCCACGAAGTTGAAGGAGTTCGCCGCCGGGGCACGGCCCTCGAAGCCCCAGACGGGGCGCGGGAGGTAGGGCTGCGGGGTGGGGATGGAAGCGTTGGCGTCGCCGATCTGGGCATAGGAGATCTGGCCGCCCTTGATGACCATGTGCGGCTTGACGCCGAAGAACTTCGGCTCCCACAGCACCAGGTCGGCGAGTTTCCCGGTCTCGACGGAGCCGACCTCGTGGTCGATGCCATGGGTGATGGCCGGGTTGATCGTGTACTTGGCCACGTAGCGGCGGGCGCGGAAGTTGTCCGCGTGGGCGTCGTCCTCGCGCAGGTGGCCGTAGCGGGCCTTCATGACGTGCGCGGTCTGCCAGGTTCGCATGATCATCTCGCCGATGCGGCCCATGGCCTGGGCGTCGGAGGACATCATCGAGATGGCGCCCATGTCGTGCAGCAGGTCCTCGGCGGCCATGGTGGAGGGCCGGATCCGGGAGTCGGCGAACGCCATGTCCGCGTCGACCTCCGGATTGAGGTGATGGCACACGATCATCATGTCGACGTGCTCCCTGACGGTGTTGACCGTGAAGGGCCGGGTCGGGTTCGTCGACGCGGGCAGCACGTTCGGTTTGCCGGCGAGACTGATCATGTCGGGCGCGTGGCCACCACCGGCGCCCTCGATGTGGAAGATGTGCAGACTGCGGTACTTCGCCTTCTTGGCGCCGCGGTCCTCCTTGGTCGCGGCGAAAGTACTTTGCACGAACCCGGCCTCGTTCAGCGAGTCGGCGTGCAGCGCGACCTGTACACCGGTCTCCTCGCACACGCTGAGTGCGGCGTCGATCACCGCCGGAGTGGCACCCCAGTCCTCGTGGATCTTGAAGCCGAGGGCGCCTGCTGTGACCTGGTCGTGCAGCGCCTTGGTCGAGACGGTGCTGCCCTTGGCGAGCAGACCGATGTTCACCGGGAAGGCATCCAGCGCCTCGAAGGTCCGCTGCATGTGCCACTTGCCGGGCGTCACGGTGGTGGCCGTACTGCCCTCAGCAGGGCCCGTTCCGCCGCCGATCAGCGTCGTCACGCCCGACGCGACCGCCTCGTGGATCTGCTCCGGGCACAGGAAGTGCACATGGGTGTCCACGCCGCCCGCGGTCAGGATGCGACCCTTGCCGGAGATCACCTCCGTCTCGGGACCCACGATGAAGTCCGAGGCGCGCGGGTCGTCGTTGGGGCGAGGCGTCATGGTCTCCGGGTTGTACGCCTTGCCGATGGCGTGGATACGGCCGTCGCGCAACCCGACGTCAGCCTTGACCACGCCCCAGTGGTCCAGGATCAACGCTCCGGTGATCACGGTGTCCACCGGCTCGCGGGGGTCATCACGGGGGATGTGCGACTGGCCCATCGACTCGCGGATCACCTTGCCGCCGCCGAAGACCATCTCGTCACCGCTGCGCCCCGGACCACCGCACCAGTCCGCGTCGATGCGCAGGACGAGATTGGTGTCGGCGAGCCGGACCCGGTCGCCGGCGGTCGGCCCGTACAAGTCGGCGTAGCGGGAACGCAGCAGCGGGTCCCAGGGCTTGTCCTTCTTGACCTTGTCCTTCTCAGCCGGGTTCGGCATCGAGGTGCTTCTCCTCTTCGCTCTTGTCGGCTTGAAGCCCGTGGACAATCCGCTGGCCGGCGATCGGCACCAGCATCACAGTGCGCTTGTCGCCGGGTTCGAACCGCTCCGAGGTGCCGGACGGGATGTGCAGCCGCATCCCGTGGGCCTCCTCACGGTGGAACTTGAGCCCCTTGTTCGCGTCGGCGAAGTGGAAGTGGGACCCCACCTGGATCGGGCGGTCCTTCGGGTTGCGCACGACGAGCGGCACGGGTTCCGCGTCGTCGTTGAAGGCCACCCGGTACTCGTCCTCATCCGGCAGGAGTTCGGGCTTGCCGGGATGGACGTCCACCTCGGTGGACGCCTCGTCGAAGGGATTGCTGATGGTCACCAGCTTCGTGCCGTCCGGGAACGTCGCCTCGACCTGGACGTTGTCGACCATCTCCGGGACGCCGTCCATGACCTCGCTGCGCTGCAGCACATGGCGCCCGGACTCCATCACGGCGTCGACCGTCGCCCCGGCCCGCGCCTCTTCGAAGACGTGCGCCGTCAACAGTGCCATGACCTCGGGATAGTTCAACAGCAGACCGCGCTCACGCCGCCGCTGGGCGACATCGGCCGCCACGTGGACCATCAGACGCTCCTGCTCGTGCGGAGTCAGATGCACGCCGATCCCCCTCTCCTGTTCGTCGCACCTACGCGGCGAGCACCACGAAGCGCGATGAAGACGCCGCCCGTAGTGCCTGCCGCAGACCGATCGTGGGAGAGGAGAGAACTCAGGGGCAGGGAAAAAGCCAGGTCAGACCTAATTGAGTGAACCGGGATCACAAGGCGCACTCAGGGCGCAACAGCAGCGTGCGGGGCGGCGGTCCGGCTGGTCGGCCCGCCCACCTCCCGCTTGGTGAGGTGGGCCCCTCGGCGTGCGCGTCCATGTGGACTCCTTGATGCACGGTGACCGTGGGCTACGCGGTTCCACAGAGGGGGCGAGCGGTCCACGGGGTGGGTGACACCACCGCCTGGTCGGCCCTACCGAGGAATCCCGGCGGAGTCAGCGGCCGGGGTTACCGAGGACCCCACGCGCGCTGGTGTGCCCCGGTGATCGATCTCGTCACTCGGATGGAGGGTATGGCGCACATCTTCGGGCCGGGACGACGTATGAGGGGGTGTCCTGGACTGTGGCACCTACCGCCGAGGACCGGGCGAGTCTCGACGCCTGGTTCGAGCAGTAAGACGCGCTCAGTGTCGAGAACGACGTCGAGCAGGTGATCCAGGGCGGTTGGGGCGACAACCTCTGACCCCTGCCGGTGGAGCGGACACGGTTCCGCCCGCCGTTCCGGCGCCCGCCTCCGGCACGGCACCGAAAATCCGCTTGCCCCCGCCACCGCCCCATGCAAGCCTCTCTACACACCTGTCGTCGCACCAAGGAGCCGGCATGCTCGACCGGGACGCTCGTCCGACCCTGCGGTCCACCAAGGCCGCCCCGTTCACGAACGTCCCGGAGAGTCTCTTTGCCCACGCAGATCAGCGCCCGCGCCGTCACGAAGTCGTACCACGGCCGACTCGTCCTTGATTCCGTCACCTGTGCCCTTACCGCCGGTGAACGCACCGGCATCATCGGGGAGAACGGGTCCGGCAAGTCCACCCTGCTCCGTCTCCTCGCCCGCGTCGAACGGCCCGACAGCGGGGAGATCACCGTCCAGACGGAGGGCGGCGTCGGCTACCTCCCGCAGGACGGTATGCTCCCGCCGCACCACACCGTCCAACAGGCCGTCGACGACGCGTTGAGCGACCTGCGCGCCATCGAGCGCCGCATGCGGGTGCTCGAAGCCGCCATGTCCGGCGACGCGGGGGACGACCGGGTCCTCACCGAGTACGGCGACCTGACGACCGTCTTCGAACTGCGCGGCGGTTACGAGGCCGACGCCCGCGTCGACCGCGCCCTGCACGGCCTCGGCCTGGCCCACCTCCCGCGCGACCGCGCCCTCGGCGAGCTGTCCGGCGGTGAGCAGGTCCGCCTGCGCCTTGCCGGACTGCTCGCCGCATCCCCCGAGGTCCTGCTCCTCGACGAGCCCACCAACCACCTCGACGCGAGCGCCCTGGCCTGGCTCGAGGACCATCTGCGCACTCGGCGCGGCACAACCGTCGCGGTCTCCCACGACCGGGTCTTCCTCGACCGCGTCACCACCACCCTCCTGGAGGTCGACGCCGACCGCCGTACCGTCACCCGCTACGGCAACGGCTACTCCGGCTACCTCGCCGAGAAGGCCGCGGCCCGGCAGCGCTGGGCGCAGGACCACGCCCGCTGGGAGGCCGAGGTGGCCGCCCAGCGTGAGGCCGCGGCGACCACCGCCCGCCGCGTCGCCCCGGGCCGGGCCATGACCGACGGCAACAAGATGGCCTACGACCGGGCCGGAGGCCGCGTCCAGCAGTCCCTGGCCGGTCGGGTGCGCAACGCGGAGGAGCGGCTGCGGCGGCTCCTCGCCGACCCCGTCCCCGCCCCACCGGAGCCGTTGTGCTTCACGCCGGTCCTGCGATCCGGGCGACTCACCGGCACGGTCCTCGACGCCGAAGGTGTCGGCGTCACCGGCCGCCTGGCCCCCACCGACCTCACCGTCAAGGCCGGCGACCGTCTCCTGATCACCGGCGGCAACGGCACGGGCAAGAGCACCCTGCTGCGCGTACTGGCCGGCCGCCTGGCACCCGACGAGGGCCACGTCACCCGGCGCTGCCGCATCGGGCACCTGCCCCAGGAACCCGGTCCCGGACGTCCCGGCGAGACCCTCCTCGAAGCCTACGCCCGCGGCTTCTCCGGCACCGCCGAGGACCACACCTCCAGGCTCCTGTCCCTCGGCCTGTTCACCGAGGACCGCCTCACCGCCCGCGTCACGGAACTCTCCACGGGCCAGCGGCAGCGACTCTCCCTGGCGCGGCTGCTCAGCCGCCCCTGTGACGTCCTGCTCCTGGACGAGCCGACCAACCACCTCTCACCGGCCGTGACCGAAGACCTGGAGGAGGCCCTGGCCGCTTACTCCGGCACCCTGGTCCTCGTCTCCCACGACCGCCGCCTGCGTGAACGCTGGCAGGGCGACCACCTCGTCCTGCCGGGCCGGGGCGTTGACCACCCCCTCGCCCGGTGAAGCGCTCGGGGTGCGATCACGCCACGGTCACGCCGTACCGGTATTCCCTGCCCACCCCCTACCGCACTGGAGGAACACAATGACCGACACCACGCAGGACAACACACCCGAGACCGAGACGCCGCAGGAGAACACGCCCGAGACCGAGACCTCTGAGGCTCCCGAGACCGAGGCCAAGCGGAAGTTCCAGGAAGCACTGGCCCGCAAGGCCCGCATGGGCCGGGCGCAGCAGGCCCACCAGGACGGGCGGCAGAAGATCAAGGGACTCAACGGCCCCAAGGGCCAGACCCGCAACTTCCGCCGCAAGTCCGGCTGACCGGCCCCACCCCGCGACGGCCGCCCGATCCGCGCCCCGGACCGGGCGGCCGTTTTCGGGGCATCCGTGGGACAAAGGGGTCAGGGGCCGAGGTGGACCTGGGTCAACACACCGCCCACGACTGGGCCTGGCCAAGGGTCTGCAAGGGGGCCTCGGCGGGGCGACCGGCGAGAGCGGTGACCTTGACCGGCGAGCCGGCGCAGGCCGCCGGCGTTGCCGCGGCCCCGCGAGGGCGGCCTCGATCTCCCGGTTCTGGCGGTAGCTGTCCTGGTCTTCGCGTGCCATTGCCTCGGTCTGCGGGCGCCGTCGTGCTCGGGCCGGGGGCCTGGGCGCAGGGTGGCGGCGACGGAGCGGCGGGTGGTGCTCGTTTGCAGCGGGACGCGTACACGGTGGTGGACACGGGAGCCTCCGGGCTGGTCGTGCAGGCGCGAGACGCCAGGGGCCGGGACCGCGAGGCCAGGGCCGGTGTCCGGGATCTGGCGCGGGGCGGGCGGATCCCCTTCGGCGTGTATTACCGGATCGGCAGTGACACCAAGACGTTCGTGGCTGTTGCCGCGCTTCAGCTGGTCGCCGATGGCAAGTTGAGTCTGCATGAAACCATCGAGAAGTGGCTGCCCGGGGTGGTGAAGGGCAACGGCAACGACGGAAGCCGCGTCACCGTCCGCAATCTCCTGCAGCACACCAGCGGGCTGCCCAACTACACGGACATCCTGTTCAGCGATCCGAGGAACTCACGCCCGAGAACTATCGCGCGAAACGGTTCACGGCGCGTACCCCCGAAGAGCAGGTCGCGTTGGCCATGTCCCGTGCTCCGGGCTGGCTGCCGGACGCGAAGGACCCCGGCGCCGAGACCCGATGGGCCTACTCCAAGACCAACTACGTCCTGATCGGCATGATCGTCGAGCGGGTCACCGGAAATCCCTGGGAGCAGGAGATCCATGAACGGATCATCGAGCCGCTCGGCCTTCGCCACACCCTGACACTGGGCACCTCCGCCTACGTCCCCCAGCCCACCGCCACCGCCTGCCTCCAGTTCCCCGGCCGGGACGACCCCACCGACACCACGCTCCAGGTCGACGGCGGCGCGGACGGCGGCATCGTCAGCACCACCACCGACATGAACACCTTCCTCCGCGCCCTGATGGACGGCACGTTGCTGCCCACGGAGCAACTGGAGCAGATGCGTACCACCGTGCCGGCGCCCGACTTCTCCGGTGCGGCGACAAGGCCCGCTACGGGCTCGGCATCGCCTGGCGTCCCGTCGACGGCTGTGACAGCGGTGTCTGGTACCACGGCGGTACGTCCTTCGGCACCGTCTCCGAGTCGGCCGTCACCGCGGACGGTGACGTCTCCGCAGCCGCAACCGTCTTCACCACCCGTTTCGGGGACCCTCAGCGTTCTGCGGCGCAGGACGAAGCGACGCGCGAGATGGTCGAACGGGCGGTGTGCGGGAAGGCGTAGGCGCTCGGTCGATGTGGGCCGGGCCAGATCGGACGTCTCGTGGTATTCCGAGTCGCGCGAGGCAGTGCTGCCCGCACTGCCCGACACATTTCTGGAGCGCCGGCTCGCCGCCCTGTCCATCACGTCCGTGACAGCTCTCCTCGTCCACCCTGAGCGATCCCGGCGCGGTACCGGGCAGGCCAACTGGTTGTCCACGGCCTTCGCCAGCACGGCTTCGTCGGCACGGCCTTCACCCGCGCAGCCCTCGCGGGCTCGGCACCCGCGGGCTCAGATACGTCCTCACTGCTGGTGGCCGGGTCCGCATCCACCCTGCGGGTGGGCGCGCCGGCCGCGGACGCAGTTGCCCACCGCACGCTGGCGTTGAGGACCAGGCCGAGCGATGGTTCTCTTGCGGGGGCGCACCCGGTTCCGTCCCGGTGCGGAGTCCCACAGGACACGGGACCACCGACGCGCCCGGTACCGGTCCCGGCGCTCAGGCCCTCCACCGCGGGTTTCGGCCCGTCAAGGCGAGCACCCGCTCCAGTTCCGTGGCGTGCGCGGGCGTCGGCACCTCGGGCCCAAAGACGCCGTACGCGCGAGCCTGCGGGGCCATGGCCTCCACCGCACCGACCAGTTCGGTTACGACCGCAGGGTCCGCCTCGTAGGGCTGACCGGTGGACACGGCGAGGTCCCAGGCGTGGACCGTCAGGTCGAGCAGCGCCATATGCGCGACGGTCCGCGCGGGCAACGCCATCTGCCCGGTGGTGCCCTCCTCCGCGCCGGGTACCGCCCACGCGGCCACGAGCGCGCCGGCCTCCCGGGCGAACGCGGCGCGCCAGTCGGTGTCCGGACGCACGGCGGACGGGGTGGTGGAGAAGTCGGCCTCCTTCTTCGCGGCGAGTTCCTGGAACTGGACGACGACGTGATGCAGATGGTCCAAGAGCGCCCGTACGTCGTAGTCGGCACACGGGGTGGGCGCGGTGAGCACGTCGTCCCCAGTGCCGTGTACCAGGGGTACGGCCTGGCGGGCGGCGGCGTCGAGGAGGACGGCGACGGGGACGTGGGCGGGGGTGGAGGATGTGGACGTCATTCCTCCGACGTTAGGAGTGGGGCGTTGCGACCGGCTTGAACAAACGCGACATCGACCGGTCGGACCGGTCCTAGGATCGGCCCGTGAGTCCCTCAGCCGCCACCTCCCCGGGCCCGCCCGGCGACAGCGCCGCCCGTACCCCCGCCCCCGGAGGCCCCGGTCCTTCGGGCATGGTGCCCCGTGGCGACACCCGAGGGATCCTCGGCCCGTCGGCCTTGCTGCGCCGCATTTCCTTCCGGCGCCTGCCGCCGGCGCCCGCGCTTCGGCCGTACGTCGAGCACTACTGGCTGATCGACTGGGACCTGCCCGCCCCGTACGAAGCGCGAGTCCTGCCGCATCCGGCGGTCAACGCCGTCCTGCAGTGGCGCGGCGGGCGGTCCCGGTGCGAGGTGTCGGGGGTCGGGCTGCAGGCACACACCGAGCGGCTGGAAGGTGCGGGACGGGTAGCGGGGGTGCAGTTCCGGCCGGGCGGCTTTCGGCCGTTCGCGCCCGAAGTGCCCGTCGCGGAATGGACCGGGCGCCGGCTTCCGGCGGAGGAGGTCATCGGCACCGGGCCCGCGCTCACCGAGGCGCTCGCCGCCGTGGGGGAGGAGCGCGACGACGCCCGCCGCGCCGCCGCCGTCGACGCCTGGCTGCTCTCCCTGGCGCCACGCCCCGACCCGCAGGCCGCTCTCGCCTTGGAGCTGGCCGACCTTGCACGCCGCGATCGCACGGTATGCCGTACCTCCCGCCTCGCGGAGCTGGGCGGGCTCTCGGTCCGCGCACTCCAGCGGCTCTTCGCGGCGTACGTCGGGGTGAGTCCCAAGTGGGTGATCCTGCGCTATCGGGTACTCGACGCACTGGAACGGGCCGCGGCGGACGGAGCGGCGGACTGGGCGGGGATCGCTGCGGAGCTGGGCTACGCCGACCAGGCCCACCTTGTGCGGGACTTCACCGCCACCGTGGGCGTCCCGCCGACCGTCTACACGGCGCGGAGCGCGGCCTGAGGCGGTACGGACTTCAGCGAGTGCCTGAAGTTCCGCCCGGAGTACGCAAGATCCGGTTCCGGAGACAGAGCGAAGGGCCGCCGGCGACCACCTGCCGGTGTCCCGGCGGCCCTGCGGGTCCTGGCCGCGGGTCAGCGGCCTACGGGCGCTGCTTCACCCGGTCGACGATCCCCCAGTCCACTACGTGCGACAACTGGGTGTACTTCTTCTTCCCGGAAGCCGAGATCCGCTCGTCGCGGAACCCCAGGAATTCGTACGACGCCGGATCGAAGGTCAGGTACTTGCTCTCGTAGGAGCCGCGACCGGTTTCCGCGAACACACCGACGCGCTTTAGCGCCGGATGTACCACATCTTCGCCTGAGGAACCCCAGGTGAAGGAGCGACGGCTGCCTGGGTGCGGGCCCGCGAGGGCTCGGAGGCATGGTGATCACCCAGCGCCCGGTGACCGCCGCCGAGAGGTGTCCGGTGACGGTCACGAAGGACGACGTGTCACTGGTAGACCCGCACGTAGTCCACCAGCATTTTCGCCGGGAACGGGGTCGAGGCGTCGGGAGGTCCGGGCCAGTCGCCGCCGACCGCGAGGTTGAGGATCAGGTAGAAGGGGTGGTCGAAGACCCACGGTCCGCGGGTCTGTTCGATCCGGGCCTTGTCGAGCGTGAGGACGGTGCGGCCGTCGAGGCTGTACACGATGCCCTTTGCTGTCCCAGTGTGCGGCCCACACGTGGAAGTCGTCCGAGTAGTCGGCGTCTCCCGGAAGGGTGTAGAGACCTCCGATCCCGCCGCCACCGTTGTACGCCGGTGCGTGGACGGTCGAGTACGAGGTCTTCACGTCCTTTCCGAGTACCTCCATGATGTCGACCTCGCCGTTGTACGGCCACGGACGGCCGTCGAGGAAGTCGGCGCCCATCATCCAGAAGGCGGGCCACAGGCCGTTGCCCTTGGGCACCTTGATCCGCGCCTCGACCCGGCCGTACGTGAACTCGAACTTGTCCCCGGTGTTGATCCGGGCCGAGGTGTACTGGCATGTGCCGCTTCCGGTGAGCTGGTCGGTCGGGCATGAGGTGGCCGGGGATCGCCTGCTTGCGTGCCTCGATGACGAGGTGACCGGCGCCGTCCATGCTCACGTTGTCGTCGTTCGTGTAGTACTGCAGTTCGTTGGCGGAAGCGCCCAGGTCGACCTGGATCCACTGTGGGTCGGCGAAGGCGCTGGACCAATGAGTGCCTGGGTCGCCGTCGACGGCGTTGGCGCTGACGAACGGGTCCTCCGTGGACGAGACCGTCACTGGTCTGCCCTGGGACAGCAGGGTGTCGGCGGCGTGCGCGGGCGGGGACCCGGCAGCACGGCGAACGACAGCAGGATGACCGCGAGGGCTATGAGCAGGCCCAGGCGGTGGCGCGTCGGACTCACGGCGGCTCCTCGGTGCGGCGGGTGAGGAAGGGGCAGGGAGCGCTCTCTGGAGGGGGAGCCTGCTGCTGTCGAGGGATGGTGTCAATGGTTTACGTTCACCTTGAGAAAACAGGTGATTGCTGCTTGACGGGGCATCAACTTATAGGCGGCGCAGGTCAACCCCTGGCATCCAGGTGACCAGGAGGTTCGTCGGCACACTTCGCCTCGCGCGTGGAGTGGCAGTCCGGTGAGGCCTGCCTGTCGCCATCCCGCTCCACTCATGGGAATCCTCTGGGCGCACGACACCGCTCAGACGCAGACGTGTCCGCTACCTACCTACTGATCGTCGCGGCCTGCGCCGTCGCCTGCCCGCTGCCCATGTCCCCGGCCACCGCCCATCGCCAGGGTCCTGGGCGCGCATTTGCGGAACCCGTCGCGGCCGATGAGTTCCAGTAGGTCACGCCCGCCAAGGGCGGGGCCGAGGCGGGCGAGCCCATGACGCCGGCGGTGCTGCCGGACTGCTCGGTCCTGCACGCTTCGCGGGACGGCACCGTCCGGCTGACGAACGCGGCGGGGACGACCGCCGTCGCGGGCGAGTTCGGCGTCTACAGTCACGACGAGGAGGGTCTGCAAGGAGTCGCCGTGGATCCCGGCTTCTCGTCCGACCGCCACGTCCGCCTCTACTGCGCGCCCCCAAGCTGAGCACGCCCGGCGATGACGCCCCCATCGACGGCACCCGCGGCCTCGCCGGAGAGAAGAAGGTCCTCGAGATCTGCTCAGTTGTCGGACAGGCGCTCAACTGCCACTTAATGAAAGATGAAAGATAAGTGATGACAGATCTCTTGACCGCCGGTGTCGTTACGGGCAAGGTTCCGGGGAACGCGCTCTCCCCATGCCCCAGACGTTCCAAGGAGCTTCCGCATGCCCACAATTGACGTAGCGTCAGTTGCGCCACCACCACCCCGCAGATCCGTTCGCCGAGGAGTCGTCGGCGCGGTGGTCACGGCTCTCGCCGCCGCCCTTCTCACCTTCGCTCCCGCTCAGAAGGCCGAGGCCGCGCCCGTACTGCTGTCCCAGGGCAAGCCGGTGACCGCCTCCAGTCAGGAGAACTACGGCACCCCGGCGACCGCGGCCGTCGACGGAGACAACGGCACCCGGTGGTCCAGCGCCGCCGCCGATCCGCAGTGGATCCGCGTCGATCTCGGCGCGACGGCCACGATCAGCCAGATCGAGCTGCGCTGGGAGGCCGCGTACGCCAAGTCCTACCGCATCGAGACCTCCCAGAACGGCACGGACTGGTCGACCGCGTACTCGACCACCACGGGCGCCGGCGGCACGGAGACGCTGAACGTCTCCGAAACCGCCCGCTACGTCCGGATGCTCGGCACCGCCCGCGCCACCGGATACGGCTACTCCCTGTGGGAGTTCAAGGTGTTCGGCACCACCGGCGACGGCGGTCCCACCCTGCCCGGCGGCGGTGATCTCGGCCCGAACGTGCACATCGTCGACCCGTCGACGCCCGGCATCCAGGCCAAGCTGGACGCGGTCTTCGAGGAGCAGGAGTCGGCGCAGTTCGGCAGCGGCCGGCACGCGTTCCTGTTCAAGCCGGGCACGTACAACAACCTCAACGCCCAGATCGGCTTCTACACCCAGATCCTCGGTCTCGGCCTGCGCCCCGACGACACGATGATCAACGGTGACATCACCGTCGACGCCGGCTGGTTCAACGGCAACGCCACCCAGAACTTCTGGCGCGGCGCGGAGAACCTCGCGGTGAATCCGGTCAGCGGCACCAACCGGTGGGCGGTCTCGCAGGCCGCGTCGTTCCGCCGTATGCACGTCAAGGGCGGTCTCAACCTCTCGCCCAACGGCTACGGCTGGGCCAGCGGCGGCTACATCGCCGACAGCAAGATCGACGGCCAGGTCGGCAACTACTCGCAGCAGCAGTGGTACACCCGCGACAGCTTCATCGGCGGCTGGTCCAACTCCGTGTGGAACCAGACCTTCTCCGGCGTCGAGGGTGCCCCGGCGAACAGCTTCCCCGAGCCCCGCTACACGACCCTGGACACCACCCCCATCTCCCGCGAGAAGCCGTTCCTGTACCTGGACGGCAACGAGTACAAGGTGTTCGCGCCGGCCAAGCGCACCAACGCGCGCGGCACGACCTGGGAGAACGGCACCCCACAGGGCGAGTCGATTCCCCTGAGCCGGTTCTACGTGGTCAAGCCCGGTGCCACCGCGGCGACCATCAACGCAGCCGTCGACCAGGGGCTGCACCTGCTGTTCACCCCGGGCGTCTACCACGTCGACCAGACCATCGACATCGACCGGGCGAACACCATCGTGCTGGGCCTCGGCCTCGCCACGATCATCCCGGACAACGGGGTGACCGCCATGAAGGTCGCCGACGTCGACGGCGTACGCCTCGCCGGCTTCCTCATCGACGCCGGACCGGTCAATTCCCCCACCCTGCTGGAGGTAGGCCCGCAGGGCGCGTCCGCCGAGCACGCGGCGAACCCCACCACCGTGCAGGACGTCTACATCCGCATCGGCGGCGCGGGTGCGGGCAAGGCGACCACCAGCATGGTGGTCAACAGCCACGACACGATCATCGACCACACCTGGGTGTGGCGGGCCGACCACGGCGAGGGCGTCGGCTGGGAGACCAACCGGGCCGACTACGGCGTCCGCGTCAACGGCGACGACGTCCTGGCCACCGGCCTGTTCGTCGAGCACTTCAACAAGTACGACGTCGAGTGGTACGGCGAGCGCGGACGAACGATCTTCTACCAGAACGAGAAGGCGTACGACGCCCCGAACCAGGCCGCCATCCAGAACGGCGACACCCAGGGCTACGCCGCCTACCGGGTCGACGACTCCGTCGACACCCACGAGGCGTGGGGTCTGGGCAGCTACTGCAACTACAACGTGGACCCGTCCATCCGTCAGCACCACGGCTTCAAGACTCCGGTCAAACCAGGAATCAAGTTCCACAGTCTGCTGGTGGTGTCCCTCGGCGGCATGGGCCACTACAACCACGTCATCAACGACACCGGAGCGTCCACGGTCCCCGCGGGAACCACGACCGTGCCGTCCACCCTCGTGTCCTTCCCCTGACAGTCCGTCCGCCGGCAGCCGGATGATCCGGCAGCGCCGGCCCCGACTCCCCTCCGGTCCGGGTGACACCCCTCGCCCCGGTCCGGAGGGCCCGCGGCCCGGTGCCCGCACCGGGCGCCCGGGGCCGCCCCTCCCCCGTAACGCCCCCATGTGACCGTGCCGTTCCGATCCGAACGGCACGCCACGGCCACGCGCCGAACGGGGACCCACCCTGGAGAGCGCTCCCCGCCCGGCACTCCGACCTGCCAGGAGCAGATGTGTTCAGACCCCCCTCACCACTCGCCCTGACCCGTCGCCGGGCCGGCCTCTCCGTGCTGGTTCTCGGCGCGCTGATGATGTCCTCGCTCACCCTCACCGCCCCGCCTGCTCAGGCGGCCGACACCCTGCTGTCGCAGGGCAGGCCCGCCACCGCCTCCTCGCAGGAGGGCGACGCGTACGCCGCGTCGGCGGCCGTCGACGGCGATCTCACCGGCACCCGCTGGTCCAGTCAGTGGAGCGACCCGCAGTGGCTCCAGGTCGACCTGGGACAGCAGGCCGACCTCAGTCGTGTCGTGCTGACCTGGGAGGGCGCGTATGGCAAGAGCTATGAGATCCAGGCATCCGACAACGGGACGGACTGGCGCGCCCTGAAGACCGTGACTGGCGGTGACGGCGGGACGGACGAGGTCCCCGTGCCCGGATCCGGCCGCTACGTCCGCATGCTGGGCACCGAGCGCTCCGGCGGATACGGCTACTCCCTGTGGGAGTTCCAGGTGTACGGGACCGCGGACGGCACGCCTCCCGTCGGAGGAGGAGCGGTCGAGGTGACCGGCTCCCAGGGGAACTGGCAGCTCACCGTCGGCGGCCAGCCGTACACCGTCAAGGGCCTGACCTGGGGTCCGGCCATCGCGGACGCCCCCAAGTACATGCCCGACGTGAAGTCGATGGGCGTCAACACGATCCGCACCTGGGGCACCGACGGCGGCACCGAGCCGCTGCTGGACTCCGCGGCGGCCAACGGCATCCGGGTGATCAACGGCTTCTGGCTCCAGCCGGGCGGCGGTCCGGGCAGCGGCGGCTGCGTGAACTACGTGACCGACACCACGTACAAGAACGACATGTTGACCGAGTTCGCCAAGTGGGTGGAGACCTACAAGTCGCACCCCGCCACGCTGATGTGGAACGTCGGCAACGAGTCGGTGCTCGGCCTGCAGAACTGCTACAGCGGCACCGAACTCGAGAACCAGCGCAACGCCTACACCTCCTTCGTCAACGACGTCGCCAAGAAGATCCACTCGATCGACCCGGACCACCCGGTCACCTCCACCGACGCCTGGACCGGCGCCTGGCCGTACTACAAGCGCAACGCGCCCGACCTCGACCTGTACTCGATGAACTCCTACGGCGACATCTGCAACGTGCAGGAGGACTGGGAAGAGGGTGGCTACACCAAGCCGTACATCATCACCGAGGGCGGGCCGGCCGGTGAGTGGGAGGTCCCGGACGACGCCAACGGCGTCCCCGACGAGCCGACCGACGTGCAGAAGGCGGACGGCTACACCCAGGCGTGGAACTGCATCACCGGCCATCGAGGCGTCGCGCTCGGGGCCACCCTGTTCCACTACGGCATCGAGCACGACTTCGGTGGCGTCTGGTTCAACCTCCTGCCCGACGGTCTGAAGAGGCTGTCCTACTACTCCGTCAAGAGGGCCTACACCGGGTCGACGAGCGGCGACAACACGTCCCCGGTCATCTCGAACATGGCCGTCAGCCCCGCCTCCTCGGCCCCTGCGGGCAGTGAGTTCAGCGTGCGTGCCGACGTGCGCGATCCCGACGGCGACCCGATCACGTACAAGATCTTCCTCAGCGGCAACTACGCGAACGGCGACAAGCGCCTGGTCGAGGCCGAGTGGCGGGCCACCGGCAACGGCACCTTCGCCGTCACCGCGCCCGAGAAGCTGGGCGTGTGGAAGGTGTACATCCAGGCCGAGGACGGCCGCGGCAACGCCGGCATCGAGACCAAGTCGGTCAAGGTCGTCGCCCCACCGGTCACCGGTACCGACGTGGCGCTGAACAAGCCGACCACCGCCTCCTCGTTCCAGGAGTCGTACGGCGACTGCCCCTGCGAGCCCGCCAAGGCGACGGACGGCAGGGCCGACACCCGCTGGGCCAGCGACTGGAGCGACCCCCAGTGGATCAGCGTCGACCTCGGCGCCCCCACCACCGTCCGCAAGCTCCAACTGGTGTGGGACCCGGCCTACGCGAAGTCCTACGAGGTCCAGGTGTCCGACGACGGAAACACCTGGCGCACGGTCCACACCACCACCGTCGGCAACGGTGACGTCGACATCATCGACGTCGCCCGGACCGCGCGGCACGTCCGTCTCCACCTGACGGCCAGAGGGACGGGCTGGGGCTACTCGCTCCACGAGTTCGGCGTCTACAGCTGACGCACCACGCCATGCCCCCGGCAGGAGGCAGCGCTCAGCCCCCTGCCGGTCACCATCCCCCACCATGGGCTGGAGGCCCTCCATGAGATGGCGTTCGAAACAACTCCCCGCGCTCCTTCTCGGCAGCGCTCTCGTCGCATCGGTCCTCGGTCTCGGCACGGTCGCCACCGCGGCCGATCCGGGAAGTCCCGACCCGGTCGGCCAGCACACGGGACACACCGCGGCGGTGTCGACCCAGGCGTCCGGCGACGACCCCGACGGCGACGGTTACATACCGGCCGTCCCTCCGGTCACCGGCGTCACACCGTCCACACACACTCCGCCGCCGCGCTACCACAAGGAGTTCCAGGCCAACTGCGCTGTCACGCACACCGCGCCGGACGACCCGATCGTGTACCCGGGGCAGCCGGGCAAGTCCCACGACCACACCTTCATGGGCAACACGTCGACGGACGCCGGCAGCACCACGGCGAGCCTCTACGGCGGCGACACCACCTGTCTCGCGCCGGCCGACGCATCCGCGTACTGGATGCCGTCCCTGTACAAGGGCGACAAGAAGGTCCTGCCGGTCGGCCCGCAGACCATCTACTACAAGGCCGGCGTCACCGACTACACCAGCGTGCGTCCCTTCCCCAAGGGACTGCGGTTCGTCGTCGGCAACCCCATGCAGAGCGCCGAGGAGTTCCGCGGCCACAAGGGCTTCGTCGAGGGCTGGGAGTGCGGTGACAGCTTCTTCAACGTCGACATCCCGGCGAGCTGCCCGGAGCGGCCCGACGTCCAGCTCAACCTGCGCATGCAGGCGCCCAGTTGCTGGGACGGAAAGTACCTCGACACGCCCGACCACAAGAGCCACATGGCCTATCCGGTCGTCAAGCCGGGCACGAACGACAACATGTGTCCGGCGTCCCACCCGGTCGCCGTGCCGATGATCGAGTTCAAGATGGCCTGGCCGGTCAACGGTGACATGAGCGACGTGCGGCTGGCCAGTGGTCGCGGCTACTCCTTCCACTACGACTTCTTCAACGCCTGGGAGGAGCGGACCCTCAAGGCGCTGGTCGACGGTTGCATCGTGGGCGGCTTCCAGTGTGACGCGCGCGGCTACGACCTGTACCACCCGGAGCGGGACGCGGTCCTGAACGCGGACTACCGACTGCCCTGACCGGCCGCAGTACCGGGGCCCGGCCACTCCCGCACACGCGAGAGCGGCCGGGCCCTCTGCCCTGCCCGGCCCTCGGCGGGGCCTTGACCGAGCAGTTGTGAAAGAAGGACGGGACATGGACGACAGGACGCTCGACCGGCACACCGGCAAGCTGACCCTGGAGCAGAAGGTACGTCTGCTCACCGGTGCCACGACGTGGCGCACGGCGGGGGAGGACGGCATCGCACTGCGGGAGATCGTGATGTCCGACGGGCCGGCCGGCGTCCGCGGGGAGGCGTGGGACGAGCGGCGCCCCTCCGCGCTGCTGCCCTCCGCCTCGGCCCTGGGAGCCTTGTGGGACGAGGCACTGGTGGAGGAACTCGGTGGGCTGCTGGCCGCGGAGGCTGTCCGCAAGGGCGTCGACGTGGTGCTGGCTCCGACCCTCAACCTCCACCGGACCCCGCTCGGCGGCCGGCACTTCGAGTGCTTCTCCGAGGACCCGGAACTGACCGGCCGTACCGGGGCCGCGCTGATTCGTGGCGTCCAGGCCCACGGTGTGGCGGCCACGGCCAAGCACTATGTGGCGAACGACTCCGAGACCGACCGGCTGACCGTCGACGTCCGGGCGTGCGAGCGCACCCTGCGCGAGGTGTACCTCGCCCCCTTCGAGGCGGCCGTCGAGGCCGGCGTGTGGCTCGTCATGGCGGGCTACAACTCCGTCAACGGCGTGACGATGACGTCCCACCCCCTTCTCGACGAGCCCCTCAAGGGGGAGTGGGGGTTCGACGGAGTCGTCGTGTCCGACTGGGCCGCGGTGCGGTCCACCGAGGGGCCGGCCCGCGCCGCCCTCGACCTGGCGATGCCCGGGCCGCCGGGCCCCTGGGGAGCGGCGCTGGTCCGGGCGGTCAAGGAGGGACGGGTACCGGAGAAGGCGGTCGACGACAAGGTACGCCGACTGCTCCGGCTTGCCGACCGGGTGGGCGCCTTCGCTCCCCGTCGCCGGCGTCACCTGCCGCTGCGGGGCTCCCTGGACACCCGGGCGTTGCTGCGCCGGGCCGCCGCGGCCGGTTCGGTCCTGCTCAGCAACCGAGGGGTGCTTCCCCTCGATCCGGCGGAGCTTTCCACCGTCGCGGTCATCGGCGCGCACGCCGCGTCGCCCCGCACGCAGGGCGGCGGCAGCGCCGGCGTCTTCCCGTCTGCGGTGGTGACCCCCCTGGCCGGTGTCCGGGCCCGGCTGAGAGGCCGCGTCCGGGTGGTGCACGCCCCCGGTCCGACGCCAGGCGCCGCTGCAGCCCCGCTCGGCACCGACCGGTGCGACGACCCGAGGTCGGGCGCCCCCGGGGTGCTGCTGCGCGTTCTGGACGAGTCGGGGAGAGAACTGTGCGCCGAGCATCGCCTCTCGGGCCGCCAGCTGGAGCCGGATCTGCCTCCTGGAGCCCACACGGTGGAGATCAGCGCCCTGCTGCGGCCGCAACGGACGGGGGAGTGGACCTTCGGTGTCGGTGGTTTCGGCCGGATGACGCTGACCGTCGACGGAGACACGATCCTGGACGGCGTGTTCCCCCGCGAGACCGACGACCCGGCGGTCGTCCACGTCGATCCACCCGTCCAGCAGGCACGGACGGAGCTGACCTCGAAACGGCGGCCGGTCCACGTCGTGGCGCGGCGTGAGCTGGTCCCCGGCTGCGGGCGAGCCACCGTCGTCACCGCGGCGCCGCCGGAGCCCGACGCGGAGAGCGCGGTGGCGGCCGCGGTGGAGGCGGCCCGCGAGGCGGATGCCGCGATCGTGGTCGTCGGCACCACCGAGCAGGACGAGACAGAGGGGCGCGACCGGGACGACCTGTCGCTCGGCGGGCGCCAGGACGACCTCGTGCGGGCGGTGGCCGCGGTCAATCCGCGCACGGTCGTGGTCGTAAACAGCGGCGGCCCGGTGGAGATGCCGTGGCGGGAGGAGGCGGGCGCGGTACTGCTCGCCTGGTTCCCGGGGCAGGAGGCGGGTGCGGGACTCGCCGACGTGCTGTTCGGACTGGAGGAGCCGGGCGGCAGGCTTCCCACGACGTGGGGTGCCTGTCTCGAGGACACGCCGGTGACGCGTACGCATCCGGCGGAGGGTCGTCTCGACTACGCCGAGGGGCTGCACGTCGGCCATCGGGCCTGGCTGCGGGCCGGTCGCGCACCGGCCTTCTGGTTCGGCCACGGACTCGGGTACACCACCTGGGAGTACGAGGCCGTCGACGCGCCGGCAAGGGTCACGGCGGGCGAAGCTTTCACCGTGCGGGTCCGTCTGCGCAACACCGGGGCCCGCGCGGGGCGGGAGGTCGTTCAGGTGTACGTGGCGCGGCCTGGGTCTGCCGTGGAGCGGCCCGTACGCTGGTTCGCCGGTTACGTGGCGGTCCGGGCGGAGGCGGGCCGGACGGTGACCGCCGAGGTGGAGGTGGCGCCCCGCGCGCTGCGCCACTGGTCACAGGAGGAGCGCGCCTGGTCCACGGAGCCCGGTCCGTACCGGCTCACGGTGGGCAGGTCGGCGGGGGACCTGCGGTGGGCGGGGGAGGTGACGGTCGAGCGACGGGCGTTCACCCGCTGAGTCCCTCCTCACTGCGCTGCCCGTTCCCGCAGGCTGGACTGCCAGACGGGGCCCTGCTGCTCCGGATCCGCCTCGGGGCGGCGGCCACCACGGGCGAAGAAGTCGGCGAGCGGCAGGATCGCGGCGCCGACGGTGACGGCGTCCGGTCCGAGCGTGCCGAGGTCGATCTCGACGTGCGAGGCCGGGTACTTCAGCGAGTACGAAGCGGCGTACGTCCGCACCGTGTCGAGGAATCGCCGGCCGAGCTGGAGCCCCGCCCAGCCGCCCACGAGGATCCGTTCGGGCTGGAAGAGGTTGATCAGGTCGGAGAAGCCCGCGCCGAGGTACTCGGCGGTCTCCTCCAGGACGGCCAGTGCGGTCGCGTCGGCCGTCGGAGTGACTCCCTCGGCGTCGGGGACGGGGTACGCGGCGGCGAGCATCGCGGTCAGCGCGGTCTCCTCGTCCGCGCCGGTCGGTGGCCGCCCGCCCGCCTCCACCCACCGGTCCAGGAGCGCTTCGGACCCGGCGTACGCCTCCAGGCAGCCCTTCGCGCCGCAGCGGCACTGCCGGCCCCGTACCCGTACGGTCAGATGTCCCCACTCCAGTGCCTTGCCGGACCGCATGTCGTCGGTGACGACGCAGGCGCCGACACCGGAGCCGAAGAGGACCACCACGGCGTTCTGCGCGCCCCGCCCGGCGCCGAACCACATCTCCGCCTGGCCGAGCGTCTTGGCGCCGTTGTCTATGTAGTACGGCACGGTCTCGGGCAGCAGCCGGGACTCGCGCAGCAGCCGCTCCAACGGGACGGCGTCCCAGCCGATGGTCTGCCCGTGCACCACGGCGCCGTCCTCCGCGCTCCCGGCGACGATTCCCGGCACGCCGATGCCGACGCCCAGCAGCCGCTCCGCCGGGATACCGGCCTGGCTCAGGACCTCGGGAATGCCTTCGCGGAGATGACCGACCACCACGCCGACGTCGTAGCGGTCCACGCGGCGCGGACTATCGGACGTCAACGGGCGCTCCAGCCGGGCGAGTTCGGTGAGAGCCAGGTCGAACAGCTCGATCCGCACCCGCGTCTCCCCGACGTCCACGCCGATCAGGTAGCCGCTGTTCGCGCTGATGCGCAGGAGCGTACGGGGGCGGCCGCCGGCCGAGTCCACGCTGCCGGCTTCCTCGACCAAGCCCTCGGCGACCAGTTCGGACACCACGTTGCTCACCGAGCCCGAACTCAGCCCGGTGGCCGGGCCCAGCGAGAAACGGCTCAGGGGCCCGTCGAAATACAATCGTTGCAACACCGCCGTGCGATTCTCTCGCCGCAGGTCACGCACCGTACGGCCGCTGCGCATCTTCACTGTGCCACCTCGTCTCCGATGTCCTGCATGCAACTTACATGGGCCCGAGCCCTTGACGCGACCTTCACACGAGGTTTAACTCACACCGTGAATTAAGCGGCGGGACACTTCAGGGATCGAACCGGGACGCCACTCGTGTCGCACCCTCCCCGCAGGCGAAGTCCGTTCACCTCCCCGGAAGGGCCACCTGAAGTCATGCGCAGAATCAGAGCCGCAGCCGTCGGCGCCGTCACCCTGTCACTCGTTCTCACCGCGGCCGCCTGCGGCGGGGGCACTTCCGGCTCGGAGGGTTCCAACGAGCAGCCGAAGACGCTCACCTACTGGGCTTCGAACCAGGGCGCGAACCTGGAGGTGGACAAGAAGGTCCTCCAGCCCGAACTCGACAAGTTCGAGAAGCAGACCGGCATCAAGGTGAAGCTGGAGGTCGTGCCGTGGTCCGACCTGCTGAACCGGATCCTCACCGCCACTACGTCGGGCCAGGGCCCGGACGTCCTCAACATCGGCAACACCTGGAGCGCCTCCCTCCAGGCCAGCGGCGCCCTGCTGCCCTGGGACGCGAAGAACTTCGAGGCGATCGGCGGCAAGGACCGATTCATCGAGTCCGCTCTCGGCTCCACCGGCACCCAGGGTCAGGACCCGGCCGCCGTACCGCTGTACTCCATGGCCTACGCGCTCTACTACAACAAGAAGCTCTTCGCCGAGGCCGGGATAGCGAAGCCTCCGGCCACCTGGGAAGAGCTGGTCGCCGCCGGCAAGAAGCTCACCGCCAAGGGCCACAACGGCCTCGGCGCCGAGGGCTCCAACCTCTCCAACAACATCCATCAGGTCTTCGTCCTCGGCAAGCAGCACGGCGCCGACTTCTTCACCTCCGACGGCAAGCCGGACTTCACCTCCGACGGTGCGGTCGCCGCGGTGAAGCAGTACGTCGACCTGATGGCCAAGGACAAGATCGTCGCGCCGGGCAACGCCGAGTACGCGCAGAACCAGTCCCTGAGCGACTTCGCCAAGGACAAGACGGGCATGGTGCTGTGGCAGACCGCTTCCGCCACCTTCAAGACCCACGGCATGAACGACGACGAATGGGGAGTGGCACCCGCCCCGGTGCAGTCCGGCCAGCCCGGTCAGGACAAGGCCACCAACTCCCTGGTCGCCGGCATCAACATGGCCGTCTTCAAGAACACCAAGAACATCGACGGCGCCAAGAAGTTCGTCAAGTTCATGACCAGCGACGAGGAGCAGGTCGTCCTCAACAAGGCCTACGGCTCCATCCCGCCGGTCAAGACCGCCCAGCAGGACCCGGCCTTCAACACCCCTTCACTCGCCGTCCTGCGCGAAACCCTCACGAACAGCGCCACCGCCCTGCCGCAGGTCCCCGAGGAGTCCCAGTTCGAGACCCTCGTCGGCACCGCGGTCAAGGAGCTCTTCGCCGACGCCGCCGCGGGGCGGCCGGTGACCACCGAGTCGGTGCGGGCGGCACTCGACAAGGCCCAGCAGCAGATGCCCACGACGTGAGTACGGACACCTCCATGACCACCCTCACCGCTACCCCTGACTCAGGCGAGCGGAAGGCACGCAAGAAGCCCCCCGGAGCGCCGCGCAGAAGCCGCTCCGGGCGGCTGCGCCGCATCAGCCTGCCGTACCTCCTGCTGCTCCCCGCGATCCTGCTCGAACTCTTGGTCCACCTCGTGCCGATGGTGATCGGCATCGTCGTCAGCTTCAAGGAGCTGACCCAGTTCTACATCCGCGACTGGAGCACCGCTCCCTGGGCCGCGTTCGACAACTACTCCCTCGCCGTCGACTTCAACGCCCCCGTCGGCGAGGCGCTGCTGAGCTCCTTCCTCACCACCTGCCTGTTCACCGTCCTCTCCGTCGGCCTGTGCTGGCTGCTCGGAGTGGCCGCGGCCATCTTCATGCAGGAGAGCTTCCGCGGCCGTGGCTTCCTGCGCACGCTCTTCCTCGTCCCGTACGCGCTGCCCGTATACGCCGCCGTCATCACGTGGGCGTTCATGTTCCAGCGCGACAACGGACTCATCAACCACGTCGTGCACGACCAGCTCGGCCTGACCGACAGCGCGCCGTTCTGGCTGATCGGCGACAACAGCTTCTTCGCCCTGCTCATCGTCTCGGTGTGGAAGGGCTGGCCCTTCGCCTTCCTGATCGTCATGGCCGGGCTGCAGAACATTCCCCGGGAGATCTACGAAGCCGCCGCCCTCGACGGCGCGGGCGTGTGGCAGCAGGTCCGCCGCATCACCCTGCCGGCGCTGGGCCCGGTGAACCAGGTCCTCGTCCTGGTGCTGTTCCTGTGGACGTTCAACGACTTCAACACGCCGTTCGTCCTCTTCGGCGAGGCGGCGCCCGAGGCGGCCGACCTCATCTCCCTGCACATCTACCAGTCCTCGTTCCAGACCTGGAACTTCGGCACCGGATCCGCCATGTCGGTCCTCCTGCTGCTGTTCCTGCTCGTGGTGACGGGCGCCTACCTCTGGTTCACGTCCCGAGGAAGGAAGGCCACCGATGCCTAGCCAGTCCCGGCGTCAGGTCCGCTCCCCGATGGCTGCCCCGCAGTCCTTCCTGTGGAGCCGACGGATCTTCCTGACCCTCCTCGCCGGCTTCGTACTGCTGCCGGTGTACGTCATGATCTCCAGCTCGCTCAAGCCGCTCCAGGACGTGTCCGGCAAGTTCCAGTGGATCCCTTCGAGCCTGACCGTCCGCCCGTACTTCGACATCTGGAACACGGTCCCGCTGGCCGACTACTTCATGAACTCGCTGATCGTGGCCGGCGCGGCGACCGTCTGCTCCGTCACCATCGCCGTGTTCGCCGCCTACGCGGTCAGCCGCTACACCTTTCGCGGCAAACGCGTCTTCACGGTGACGGTGCTGTCGACCCAGATGTTCCCCGGCATCCTCTTCCTGCTGCCGCTTTTCCTCATCTACGTCAACATCGGCAACGCCACCGGCATCGCGCTCTTCGGGTCCCGTGGCGGCCTGATCCTCACCTACCTCACCTTCTCGCTGCCCTTCTCCATCTGGATGCTGATCGGTTACTTCGACTCGGTGCCCAGAGACCTCGACGAAGCGGCGAAAGTGGACGGCTGCGGGCCGCTCGGCGCCCTCTTCCGGGTCATCGTGCCCGCCGCGATACCGGGCATCGTGGCGGTCGCCGTCTATGCGTTCATGACCGCCTGGGGAGAGGTCCTCTTCGCCTCCGTCATGACCAACGACACCACCCGCACCCTCGCCGTCGGTCTGCAGGGCTACTCCACCCAGAACGACGTGTACTGGAACCAGATCATGGCCGCTTCCCTGGTCGTGAGTCTGCCCGTCGTCGCCGGCTTCCTGCTCCTCCAGCGCTACCTCGTCGCCGGTCTGACCGCCGGTGCCGTCAAGTAGCGGCCCGCGTCCTCTTTCCTCACTCACTTCTCCGACCACCCCAGAGAGGCACCCTCTGTGTCCGATTCGATAGACCTCGCCGCCTTCCCCGCCGACTTCACCTGGGGCACGGCCACCTCCGCCTACCAGATCGAGGGCGCCGCCACCGAGGACGGCCGGGCACCGTCGATCTGGGACACCTTCTCCCACACCCCCGGCAAGATCGACAACGACGACCACGGCGACGAGGCCTGCGACCACTACCACCGGTGGCCCGAGGACATCGCCCTCATGAAGGAACTGGGCACCGACGCCTACCGGATGTCCATCGCCTGGCCCCGCGTGATGCCCACCGGCGACGGACCCGTCAACGCGGCCGGCCTCGACTTCTACGACCGCCTCGTCGACGCCCTCCTCGACGCCGGCATCACCCCCAACATCACCCTCTACCACTGGGACCTCCCCCAGGCCCTCCAGGACCGCGGCGGCTGGACCGTACGCGACACCGCCGGACACCTCGCCGCCTACGCCTCCGCCGTCGCCGGACGGCTCGGCGACCGCGTCACCCGCTGGGCCACCCTGAACGAACCCCTGTGCTCCGGGTGGATCGGCCACCTGGAAGGCAGGATGGCTCCCGGCCTCACCGACCTCACCGCCGCCGTGCACGCCTCGTACCACCTGCTCCTCGGCCACGGACTGACCGCGCAGGCGATCCGCGCGGCGGCACCGGGCGTTCAGGTAGGGCTCGTGACCAACCACTCGACCGTGGAAGCCGCCTCGACCCGCCCGCAGGATCTCGCGGCGGCCACCCGCATGGACGGCCACACCAACCGATGGTGGCTCGACCCGGTCTACGGCCGAGGCTTCCCCGCCGACATGCGCGAACTGTACGGCGTGGACCTGCCGGAACGACCGGGCGACCTGGACACGATCGCCGCCCCGCTCGACTGGCACGGCCTCAACTACTACTTCCCGGTCACGGTCGCAGACGACCCGGCCGGCCCCGTCCCGTACGCCCGCGAGGTCCAACTGCCCGACGTGCCCCGCACCGGCATGGACTGGCAGATCGACGCCGACGGCCTGGAGGCGTTCCTGATGCGGCTGACCGACGACTACGGAGTCCGCAAGCTGTACGTCACCGAGAACGGCTCAGCCTTCCCCGACACCGTCGCCCCCGACGGCACCATCGACGACACGGAACGGGCCCGCTACCTGGAGCAGCACGTCAGCGCCTGCGCTCGCGCCGTGCGCAAGGGCGCCCCGCTCGCCGGCTACTACGCCTGGTCCCTGCTCGACAACTTCGAGTGGGCCTACGGCTACGACAAGCGCTTCGGCCTCGTCCACGTCGACTACGCGACCCAGGCGCGCACCATCAAGTCGAGCGGCCGCCGGTACGCGGACATCATCCGCGCTCATCAGCAGATCCAGGCCTGACCCGCGGCCCGGAGGGCGGAGGGCTCCTGCGGGCGGACGCGCGTGCGCCGGCGGGAGCTTCGCGGACATGACGGACGGCCGTGACCAGGCCCGCCGCCGACGCTCGCGTCGGCGGGGACAGAGCCCGAGCCCGAGACGCTTCCGTCGTCGCCGCCGGTGAACTGCCTCAGCAGCGTCTTGTCATCGAACTTGACGCTCGGCGTGCCCCCGGCCGGAAACCCGGTGGCCGTGAAGGACACCTCGCCGCCCTGCTTCACGCCCCGGGCACCAAGGTGCGTTAACGAAGTTCGTTGCACAACCGCTCCCACGCTTCCCGTGAGGACACACGATGGGCAGGCTGATTCGGGCGGTCGGCTCCGTCGGCAGATGTGACCATCCGCCGGAGGGCACCGGTCGCGAGAGGTCTCGCCGCTACCTCGGCATCAGGTCTGTATCGGTGACGTGGACTGCCACGCGGGGCCGGAGGAGCGCTGCCGCTTGCTTGCGTGCGTCCGCCAGCCAGGTGGCGCGTTCTTCGGGGAGCGAGCCGGTGACAGTGCGGAAGACGACCCTGCGTACGTCGGAGACTCCCACGTACGGCAGCACGCATGCCGCCCAGACACTCTGCAGTGGATCACCGAATTCGCTCTCCTCCCGGTCGGCGGGAGTATCGGAGGTGTTCAGCACGAGGGCTCGTCCGGCCTTCAGCAACCCGGCGGGTTCGCCCTCCGCCGTCTCCAGCTTGTACGCGACGCCCGGCGCCAGGACCCGCTGCACCCAACCCGTGAGGACGGCGGGCGGCATACCCCACCAGTTCGGGTGCACGAACACCATGGCGTCCAAAGTGGGCAGCTCTTCCCGGTGCAGCGCCAGCTGCGCGTCCGGGGAGTGCCCTGCCGATTCGACCGTCCCCGTCTCGTCGGCGGAGAGCAAGGCCGGGAACCCTTCCGCGTAGAGGTCGTGC
This sequence comes from Streptomyces mutabilis, assembly GCF_046628145.1. Taxonomy (NCBI): domain Bacteria; kingdom Bacillati; phylum Actinomycetota; class Actinomycetes; order Kitasatosporales; family Streptomycetaceae; genus Streptomyces; species Streptomyces mutabilis. The sequence continues at coordinate 7,714,374 of NZ_CP176874.1, forward strand.
GCCACCACCTCGGCTCCTCCCTCATGCAGCTCTTCAATCACGGCGTCGAACACGGCGTGGTTGAAGCTCCCCGGACGCGGGTGAGCAAGATAGACCGCTACGCGCATGGTTCCCCCAGTCGACACAGACGACGTCGGCCCCGTCGGACGGGAGCCAGACACTGGAGCGCTGCAAGGCGCCTACTCACCATTATCCGTATCCCCTTTGCCGACGAGGCCGGAGCGGAGACCTCGAACTGCCGACCAGGATCGGCAGGTTAAGGGCCCAACCTCAGGTACCGCTCGGCTGGATCACTGGAGGACCGGACGAGCGAGCCGACCGGACGTGCCGGCCGCACCCCGCCACCGGTGTCGCCGGCCGCGACCGGCGACGACGCCGAGCGCGCCGGCCTGCTGTCCCTGCGCGGGTGCGGGCCGCGTACGCCCGGCCGGACGGCACCGACAAGGAGGTCGTCCACGGCGTCGACCTCGACGTCGGCCGCGGCGAGATCGTCGGCCTGGTCGGCGAGTCGGGGTCGGGCAAGACACAGACCGCCTTCTCCATCCTCGGCATCCTGCCCGAGGGTGGTCGGCTAAGCGCCGGCGGCATCCTCCTGGCGGGCCGGGAGACACGGGGCTCCCTCGGCGCGAGCACCGGGCCCTGCGCGGCATGACCGTCGCGTACGTCCCGGAAGCCCATGAGTAACCTCGACCCGGCGTTCACGGTCGGCAGTCAACTGACCGAACCGATGCGGCAGATCCTCGGTCTGTCCCGCAAGGAGGCCGCCGAGCGGGCCGTCGACCTGCTGCGCCAGGTCGAGATCCCGGCGCCGGAGCAGGTCGTACGCCGCTACCGGCACGAGATCTCCGTCGGCATGGCCCAGCGGGTCCTGATCGCCGGCGCGATCTCCTGCGACCCCTCCCTGCTCGTCGCCGACGAACCCACCACCGCCCTGGACGTCCGCGTCCAGGCCGAGATCCTCGACCTGCTGCGCCGCCTGCGCGAGGAGCGCGGCCTGGGTGTCCTGCTCGTCACCACGATCTGGGCGTGGTCGCCGACCTGTGCGACCGGATCGCGGTGATGAGTCAGGGCCGCATCGTCGAGACCGGTACCGCCGACCAGGTGCTCCACCAACCCCAGGATCCCTGCACCCGCACCCTCCTCGGCGCCGTCCTCGACAACGCCCCCGCACGCGGCCCCTGGCAGCACCGCCCGACAAGGAGCGTCCACCGCATGACCGACACGACCGCCGAAGACCTGCTCTCCGTCCGGGACCTGCGGGTGTCGTTCCCCGGGAAGGGCTGACGCGCGCCGCGCACCGAGGTGCTCAAGGGCGTCGACCTCGGCATCAGGCCCGGCGAGACCGTCGGTCTCGCCGGGGAGTCCGGTTCCGGCAAGACCACCATCGGCCGAGCGATCCTCGGTCTGGTCCCCGTCGCGTCCGGGACCATCACCTTCGACGGCGAACGCGTCGACACGGCGAGCGCGGCCCGCCGCCGCGCGAGTTCTCGGGCGGCCAGCGACAGCGGGTCGCCATCGCCCGGGCCCTGGCACTGCGGCCCCGTCTCGTCGTCCGACGAACCGGTCTCCGCGCTCGACCTCACGACCCAGGCCACCGTGCTCGAGCTGCTCCTCGACATCCAGGAGGAGTCCGGGGTCGCCTACCTCTTCGTCTCGCACGACCTGTCGGTCGTCCGCTTCATGAGCCACCGCGTCTGCGTGATCCACCGCGGGGAGATCGTCGAGTCCTGATCGCAGGTCGCCGTGCCGGGCGTCGGCGACCCGGCCCTTGTGGCCGTACGACCTGCCGTCGCCCTCGGCCCCCCCCTGCGCCGCCCCGTGGCGCGAGCGCTGATCGGCGGTGGTCATGCCGCCGCTCCCCGGGACCACACCGTCCGGACACCCTCGGGCGACGCCCGGCCGGTGCCGCCGTCCTGCAAGACCGGCGGGCCGTCGTGGGCCCGTCGGCGTCCGCAGCCCGGGAAGTCGACTTCGATTTCCGGTAGTTGACCACGGAGCCGCGCCTCTGTGTGAAGCTTTCCCTATGACTCACCCGCGTGAAGACGTCAGGGCCAGGCTGCAGACCGACCGCCCGCACTCCGCCCGTGTCTGGAACTACCTGCTCGGCGGCAAGGACAACTACCCCGTCGACAGCGAGGCGGGTGAGATGATCCTGAAGACCTTCCCGGAGTTCGCCGCCGTCGCACGGCAGCAGCGGCGGTTCCTGGGGCGCGCCGTGCGCTTCCTCGCCGGCGAAGCCGGTGTGCGCCAGTTCCTCGACATCGGCACCGGCCTGCCCACCGCCGACAACACGCACGAACTGGCCCAGCGCGTCGCGCCGGAGAGCCGCGTCGTGTACGTCGACAACGACCCCCTCGTCCTGGTGCACGCGCAGGCCCTGCTCACCAGCACCACCGAGGGCGCCTGCGCCTACGTCGACGCCGACGTCCGGGACCCGCACCACATCCTGGCCGAGGCCGCCAAGACCCTGGACCTCGGCCGCCCGGTCGCCCTGACCATGCTGGGCATCGTCGGGCAGGTCTCCGACGCCGAACGCCCCGCCGAGCTGGTGAGCACGCTGATGTCGGCCCTGCCCTCGGGCAGTTACCTGGCCCTGAGCGACGGAACGAACACCAACGAGGCGCTCAACACGGCGGTCGGGGCCTACAACGAGCAGTCGGCCAACACCTACCGCCTGCGGTCGCCTCAGCAGATCGCGTCCTTCTTCACCGGGCTGGAGCTGGTGGAGCCGGGGGTCGTGCCCACGGTCACCTGGCGACCGGACGCCGACCAGCCCGAGGAGGGCATGGTCGACGTCTCCGTCTGCGGTGTCGCGGTCAAGAAGTGACCCGGCCTGCCGCTCGGGCAGTCCCGCGCATGCTCGTGCCGCCGACGAGAGGCACGGCTGAAGGAAGGCGCGTTCGGCAGGTGCGCCGCTCATCCACGATCACGCTCAGCACCCGGTCCTGCGGGCGGGTGGGCCGCCCGCCCGGACGGCGCGGCCGTACGCTCTCCCGGGTCCCTCGTTCACGGGCTCCGTCCAGCACGACGGAGAAGGACAGCGGAAGGTGAGGCCGCGCCCTCCCCGACACCCGCGACTCCGCCCGCTGGACCGGAACCGTTCTGCTCCTCGGCGCCGGGAAGTTGGCCTGGACAGCCGCCCGAGACCGGGTACACGGGCGACGCCACGATCTGCCGGCAGTGCAGGTTCACGAGTGCTACGCCACCGGCGCCCCCATGAAGCTCTCCGCCCCCCTGCTCGGCTCCGCCGACGGCAACTGCCTGGCCCAGCCCTCCGTCGGCATCGACGCCCTGCGCAACCCCGAACCGCACTCCTTCATCCTGGGTGCCAAGTCCTACGGCCGCCTCAACACCTTCCTGCTGCGTACCGGATACGAACGGATCGACCAGTTCGCCACCACGTACGTTGAAGCATCGGAACTTCGGCCCACCGGTACGTGAGCGTGGACACGTACCTTTTCGTTCTTCGAAGACGGACCTACCGCCGGTGGGTTGGGCGGTTCTACTCCTCGCTCCACCCCATCTCGCGCCGTGTCTGCTTGACGGCGCGCGGTGCTGGCCGAGTAACGTTCAGTCCCGTCGCACCAGAAACCGCTGGTCCGCCGAGTCCCCGCACCGCTGCTCCGACGCCTCCGCCCCCTCCTTCGCGTCGGCGACCCCGACGCCTCCGCCCCCTCCTTCGCGTCGGCGACCCCGACGCACCGGCCATTGGTGACCACGAGGAACCGGAACCCCTCGCCGACCGGTTGGAGCCGGAAGAGCGTGTCCTGGGCGCGGATCCTGTAGACCATCCCGTTGATGACCTGCCGGTCCGACACACGCAGACGCCCCGTTGCGGCCCGCCGTATCAGCGGAGCGAGTAACTCCCACTCCAGCTCGGTGAGTTCATGGCGACGTTTCACCCCGCCGTGATCAGTCCTCTGATGATCTTTGAAGACGGACGGGGCGCACGTTCACCGCCGGGTGGGGCAGCCGCGACGTCCTGTTCGTCACGCTCGTCGACGGCTCCACTGTGGCGCGTGCCCTACGCCACCGTGCGGATGAGCTTCTTGTTGACGAACTCCTCGATGCCCGGGCGACCCAGCTCGCGGCCGAAGCCGGAGCGCTTGATGCCGCCGAAGGGCAGCTCGGCACCTTCGGCGCCGACGCCGTTGATGAACACCATGCCGGCGTCGATGCCGTCGGCGACGCGGTCGGCCTGTGCGGGGTCCGTGGTGAAGACGTACGAACCGAGGCCGTACGGAGTGTCGTTGGCGATCCGGAGCGCGTCTTCCTCGTCGTCCGCGCGGAAGACCATGGCGACCGGCCCGAAGAGCTCCTGGCGCGCCGTGGCGTGCTCGGTGGTGAGGCCGGTGAGGACCCCGGCCGGGAAGTGGGCGCCGCTGCGTTCGCCTTCGGTGTGCAGGGTTGCGCCCTCCGCGACGGCGGCGGCCACCTGGCGCTCGAGGGTGTCGGCCGCAGCGACCGAGGACAAGGGAGCCCCGGACTGGCGGGCGAGGAGCGCGGCGGTGAACTTCTCCACGAACGCGTCGTAAAGATCGGAGGTGACGATGAAGCGCTTGGCGGCGTTGCACGCCTGGCCGGTGTTGTCGAGGCGGGCGGCCACGGCTGCGTCCACGACGGCGTCGAGGTCGTCGGTGGACAGCACGAGGAACGGGTCGGAGCCGCCGAGTTCGAGGACGACCTTCTTCAGGTGCCGCCCGGCGGTCTCGGCGACCGCGGCCCCGGCCCGCTCCGAGCCGGTCAGGGATACGCCCTGGATGCGCGGGTCGGCGATGACCTCGGCGATCTGCTCGTTGGTGGCGTACACGTTGACGTACGCGCCGGCGGGGAAGCCGGCCTCGGCGACCAGCCGCTCAAGGAGCGCCGCGGTGGCCGGGCACTGCGGGGCGTGCTTGAGAACGATGGTGTTGCCCAGGGCGAGGTTCGGCGCGGCGAACCGGGCGACCTGGTAGGCGGGGAAGTTCCACGGCATGATGCCCAGCAGGGCCCCCACGGGGCTGCGCCGGACGACGGCGCGGCCGGGGCCTGAGGTGACGGGGAGTTCCTCGTCGGCGAGGAACTCCTCGGCGTGGTCGGCGTAGTAGTGGTAGATGTCGACGCAGAAGTCGATCTCGCCCTCCGCTTCGTCGAGCGGCTTGCCCATCTCGCGCACGATGCTTGCCGCCAGTTCTGCGCGGTGCTCGGCGTGCAGATCCCCGAGCCGGCGCACGAGCGCGGCACGCTCGGCCACGGAGGCGCGTCGTCCCCAGGCGGCGGCCGCGTTCGCGGCGTCGACGGCCGTGGCCACCTCGGCGTCGGTGGCGGTCGGGTAGGTCTGGGTGGTTGTGCCGGTGGAGGGGTCGGTGACGGCGTACATCGGTTCTCCAGGAAGTACGGGGAAGAGGTGGCAGGGCCGGCCGCGCCGACTTCGCGTCCAGGTGTCCGCGCGGTCGACGTCGTGGGGTCCTACAGTTCGAGGACGGTGCGGGTCCCGACGGCGGACTTGAGGTCCTCGAAGGCGGCGGCCGCCTCGTCGAGCGGGCGGACGTTGCCGATGAGCTCGTCCAGGGGCAGGCGGCTGGCCAGGTAGAGGCGGGCCAGTTTCGGGATGTCGATCGCGCCGACGCTGGATCCGTAGTTGCAGCCGAGGATGCGCTTTCCCTGGTCGGCAAGGTCGAAGAGGTTGAAGGCGCCGGTCGCGTCGGCGGCGGCCATGCCGACCAGGACGGCCGCCCCGCCGGAAGTGAGCATGCCGGGGAGGCTCTCGATGACCTTGGGGCTGCCGATGGCCTCGAAGGCGTAGTCGACGCCGCCGAGTTCCTTCTGGCACCAGGCGGCCACGTCGGTGGTGGCGGTGAGCGTGTGGGTGGCTCCGAAGCGTTCGGCGGCGGCCAGGCGCTCGGGCGAGAGGTCGACGGCGATGATGGGATCGGCCCCCACCAGACGCAGGCCCATCACCACGGACAGGCCCACCCCTCCGGCGCCGACGACGACCGCGGATTCGCCCGGCCGCACGCCGGCGGTGTTCATGACCGCGCCGATGCCGGTGGAGATGGAGCAGCCCAGGAGCGCGCCGACGCCGAACGGCAGCTCGTCGGGAACTTTGACTGCGGCTGATTCGGGAACGACGACCCGGCTCGTGAACGCGCCGAGACCCAGGTAGGGCCAGATTTCCTCGCCCTGGGCGTCGGTGATGGGTGTCGTACCGTCGGGCAAGGTGTTGGCCACGGCTTGGGTGCCGGTGCACAGCCACGCCATACCGGCCAGACACTTGCGGCAGCGGCGGCAGGGCGCGAACCAGGAAAGGACGACGTGGTCGCCCGCCTTCACCGCGCTGACGCCGTCGCCTGCGTGTGTGACCACACCGGCGGCCTCGTGACCCAGTACGAGGGGGCGGTCGGTGGGCCAGTCGCCCGTCAGGATGTGCAGATCGGAATGACACACCCCGGCAGCGCGGATATCGATCTCGACTTCGCCGGGTCCGGCGGGCCGGTGGGAGACCTCACGGGTGTGCAGTCCCGCGACGGAGTCATAGACGAGGGCGGGGGAGAGGCGTGCGGACATCAGAGAGCCTCAACTTCTTCGGTCGACATGTTGGGGGAGAGTCGGGTGTGGGGTTTGGCGAGGGCGATGTAGACCAGGCCGAGGACGAGCAGCGCGGAGAAGACCAGGACCACGGCCCAGACCTGGATCCAGCTTCCTGATGGCGGGGCGAGTTCGGCGCGGGGCCAGGCGATGTTGACCGCCTCGAACAGCAGCCAGACCACGGCGAGGACGTTGATCGCCAGGCCGGCCCGGCCCAGGCGGAATTCGCCCGCCGACGGATTCCAACGGCCGCCAAGGCGTGCGGAGAGCGCGACGAGGGCGACCGCCAGGAAGATGAAGTAGAAGCCGCCGGACCCGAAGGAGATCAGCGTGGCCGCCGCGTTGCCGTTGAGCCCGAGTAGGAGGCCGAGGCCGGCGAGGACGGCTGTCACGGTGAGCGAGACCCAGGGGATCTGGCGCTCTCCAACCTTGGCCAGCTGGGCGGAGAAGGGCAGCTGCCGGTCCCGCGCGAAGGCGTAGACGGCCCGCCCGATGTAGGTCTGGATCGAGATGGCGCAGGCGAAGAAGGCGATCAGGACGACGACGATGAACGGCTTCTCGCTCCAGCCGCCCAGGCTCTGCGTCACCGCGTCGAAGACGGGGTCCGCGGTCTTCCCCGAGACGGCGTCCTGCGGGCGGCGCAGCGCGAGCGTCACCGCGATCGACGTCAGCAGCACCGTGAACGCCACGAAAACGTAGGAGCGGAGCAGAGCCCGGGGCACGCTGCGTCGCGGCTGCTCGGTCTCCTCGGCGACCTGCGTGGTCGAGTCGAACCCGAGGAAGGCCCAGCCGGCCACGGCCAGACACGTCACGAATCCGGCCGTGACGGAACCACCCGAGGCGGCATGTGCGCCCAGGGTGTCGAACAGGATGTTGAAGCCGTGGTGGCGTGCGAAGAGCAGCAGGAACACGCTGACGGCGATGGAAGCAATGCCCTCGGCGACGATGCCTGCGTTGAGGAAGTGTTTGACCGGGTTGACGCCCAGCAGATTGATGCCCAGGGCCACGGCGATGAAGACCGCCCCGAGCAGCACATGGGTCGCCGGTGACAGCGCCGAGTCGCTGAAGAGCATGTGCAGCCAGCTGGAACCGAGGTAGGCCACGGTGGTCAGGGAGGCGACGGCCGAGGCGAGATAGATCCAGCCCACCAGCCAGCCCAGCCGTGGTCCGCCAAGCCGCCGGACCCACTGGTAGACGCCGCCCGTGATCGGGAACTGCGAGGAGAGCTCGGCGTAGACCGTGGCGACCAACAGCTGGCCCAGGAAGGCGACGACGACCGCCCAGATCCACGCGGGACCGGCGAGGACGAACCCCAGCTGGACGACAGCGTAGATGCCGACCACCGGGGAGATAGTCGCGAAACCGAGAGCAAACACGGCCCACGCGGACAGGGTGCGTTTGAGCTCCTGTTCGTAGCCGTACTCAGCCAGATCACCGGCATCGGCGCGGTTGTGCTCCACGTTCGTCTCCTGGCAGTGCTACGGGCGCACGTCTGGCGGCAGCCCTCACAAGGTGGGGGTCGGCCGCCAGCTTCTCGTGTACGGGCGGCGACCAGCTATTGGCTGTAGAGCCAATTGTCATTTGGCTGCACAGCCAATAGCATCCTCGCCATGACGTCAAGGGGTCCTGGGAAGCAAGTCCGCAAATCGGCGGCCGAGCGCCGCCGCGAAATCGTGGCAGCGGCGGCGCAGGTCGGGCTCGAGGAAGGGCTGGAGTGCGTCACACGGCAGCGGATCGCCGACGGCCTAGGAGTCCAGACCGGACTCATCCACCACTACTTCCCCGTGATCGAGGAACTTGTGGCCGAAGCGTTCACCAGCGCCACCACGGCAGAACTGGACGGACTCCTGCCTGAGGCGGAGGCCGATTCCGAAGGCCACGGAGCCCTGAGCACCCTCCAGCGCTTCTTCACCCGGATCTCGGGCGCCGAGTTCGACAACATCAGCAAGCTCTGGCTCAACGCCCGGCACCTGTCCCGCTACCGCCCTGTGCTCCACGACCAGGTCGTCGGCCAAGAGCTGCGCTGGTGCCGCCGCATCGAGCAGATCATCACGCAAGGGGTGAAGGAGCAGACGTTCCAGTGCGAGGATCCGTGGGCGGCCGCCGTACGCATCCTCGCCATCGTCGACGGAGTCAGCACGTACATCAACACCAGCGCCGGGCAGCGCATGGAGCCCCTCACCGACCTTGCCCGCACGCTCGCAGAAGCGGAGCTGGGCCTGCCGGCCGGCGGCCTGCACATGCCCTGACACGTCCGGTGGGGACGCCCGGACTCGGCGACGAGGGAGACTGCTGTGTCCTTCTCCGCCCGGTGCATTCCGAGCACCCTCAGGCCGGCCGGGCTGTCCTGGGAACGACTCGGCAGCTGAATCAACTACGTCGGCGCGCCAGTGCGAGAGGCTGGACTTCCGGCGGCAGGCTTGCCGGTGCGAACGCGTATGGCGACGACCGCACATCTGGTGAACGGGTCCTGTTCGGCCTGACCGTCGGGGCGCACAGAGGGGGAGGCCGCCGTGCCCACCTGGGAGAGCAGCCATCAGGTTCCCGCCCCGCCTATGTGCATCGCCGCCGGCTCCCTCGTCGCGGGCCGGGCCCTGGACTCCTCGCTCGGCCTGTCCGGCCCGGCCTTGGTCGGCGCCGTCTTCACCGCGCTCACCCTCCTGCGCCACCTCCGGCACGGGCCTGGCCACCGCCCGAGCCTTCGCCCAAGGAGGCGCGGCCTTCGGCCTCGCCGACACCGACGCAGACGTCCTCAATGCCGCCGCGTCAGCGCCGCCGCGAGCAGTCGGCCGACGTCGGCCACCAAGCCCTCGGCATCGGCTGCGACGTGATCGACGAGGGCCAGGCCGCCACCGTGGTCGCCCGGGCGGAGGACACCTCGATCGGAGCACGTGAGCGACCAGGCTCTACACCGCCTGCAGCCCATTCCGCGGAGAGGACCGGGAGCGGCGTCCCGGGCTGTTCCGTACGTCAACGCGTCGGGGCGTCGCTCCTCGTGAGGGTTCCGGGCTCTGGCTCGGCCGATGCCGTGACGTGACATCTCTTGACGCTGGCCGTACCGATTCCTACAGTCCCCCTCGGCGCTACTCGTTTTTTCGCAATGTTTCGGAGTGTTGGCGATCCGCTTTTCCGGCCCCTACCGAGAGGACCGAGCGAGCACCATGAGCCATGCCAGAAGACGGGCGTTGATCGTGCGCGGTGGCCGGAAGGCCCACTGCCCCGTCCAGACCACCAACCTCTTCATGCCCTTTCTCGTGCGGCAGGGGTTCGATGTTCTCGTGGAGGACTGCTTGGAGGTCTACGAGGACGAGAAGCTCCTGGCGGAGACCGACCTGGTGGTGCAGTGCTGGCCCGGTGGCGACATCACGCCCCGGGAGAGTGCCGGACTGCGGGCAGCCGTCCAGGCTGGTACGGGACTCGCCGGCTGGCATGCGGGGCTCGTCGACGCCTTCCCCGAGGACCTCGACTGCCAGCTGCTCGTCGGGGGGAGGTTCCAGCTGGAGCCGTCGGAGACGGGCCGTCGCCGGGTGCGGCTGGCAGCGGAGCGAGCCGACCACCCGGTGATCGACGGTCTTTCCGACTTCGACACCGATGCCGAACGGTACTGGCTGCTCAACGACCCCCTGATCGACGTCCTGGCCACCATCACCTTCGACGGCGACGAACAGCGGCCGGAAGCCTCGGCCGTACCGGCGGTGTGGACCAGGACGTGGGGGCGCGGCCGGGTCTTCGCCTCCGCCCTCGGCCGTCGGCCGAGCGACTTGGCCACCCCCGAGGTGCGCGCGCTGATCGAGCGCGGCCTGCTCTGGGCCAGCCGGTGACACGCCGGTGGAGCGGCGGACACCATCGGCGGCGTCCGTGCCGCTTCCCTGGCCACCTGGACGGCGTCCGCCCCTGCCTCCCACTGTCCCGCAAGATTTTTTCGAAAACTTCGTCGAACGTGTACCGGTACTTCCGCAATCCGTCCCACCGGCGACGGCCCGCTCCCCGCAGGTGTTCTGCGGTGTCCCGGCCGCCCGCAGCGCACCGAAGGAGAAGCCATGACGTCCTCAGCCTCACCGTTTCCCTTGCGGGTCACCGTCTGGAGCGAGGGGCGCCACGAGCGGCAGAACCCCGAGGTCGCCGCGCGCTACCCGGAGGGCATGCACGGAGCGGTGGCGGGGGCTGTCACCGAGCACCTGGGCGAGGGGGCCAGGGTACGGACCGCGACGCTGGACGAGCCGGAGCACGGACTGACCGAAGACGTGCTTACCACGACGGACGTGCTCACCTGGTGGGGGCATCTGGCACACCGCGAGGTGTCGGAAGAGGTCGTGACACGGGTGCACCGCCGGGTGCTGGCAGGAATGGGTCTGATCGTGCTGCACTCCGGGCACTGGTCGAAGATCTTCACCCGTCTCATGGGCACAAGCTGCACGCTGCGCTGGCGCAGTGAGCGTGACCGCGAGGTCGTCTGGACAGTGGCCCCCTCGCATCCCGTGGCGGCCGGCGTGCCCCACCCGTTCGTCATCGACGAGCAGGAGATGTACGGGGAGTTCTTCGACATCCCCGCCCCCGACGAACTGGTCTTCGTCAGCTCCTTCAGCGGCGGGGAGGTGTTCCGCAGCGGCTGCGCCTTCCGGCGCGGCCACGGGAAGATCTTCTTCTTCAGCCCCGGAGATCAGGACTATCCCGTCTACCACCATCCACACGTGCGCCGCGTCATCGCCAATGCCGTGCGCTGGGCGGCTCCCGAGGCGAACCGGCCGGCGCCCCGGCTGGTCCACAGCGAAGCCGGCTGGTTCGAGCCCGGGGGCGCACCGGCGTGAGACCCCCGTCCTTCAGGCAGCTGCCGCCCGGCAGCGGTCCCCTGCGCGTCCTGGTCGTGGGGGCCGGCGCCATGGCCCGCCTCTGGCTACGGGCGATCCTGGCCTCGCCGGACACTGAACTCGCGGGCGTCGTCGACCTCGTCCCCGCCGCAGCCGAGACGCTGGTGCGCCGGGCGGGCGTGCCGGGGGTGCCCACCGGACATGATCTGGCCGCGCTGGTGGCGGCCACCCGGCCCGACGCAGTTGTGGACGTGACGGTTCCCGAGGCGCACCTGCCCGTGACCCTTCAGGCACTCTCCCTCGGGCTGCCGGTCCTCGGGGAAAAGCCTGTGGCCGCCACCGTGCCCGAGGCACTGCGACTGGCCGCCGCGTCCGAGGCTGCGGGTGAACTGTTCATGGTCAGTCAGTCGCGCCGCTACCACCGGCACCTGGCCGCCTTCCGGGTCCGCGCGCGCCTGCTCGGCAGGCACGGCATCCTCACCACCGACTTCTTCCGGGCACCGCGGTTCGGCGGATTCCGCGAGACCGTGGCGCAGCCGCTCCTCCTCGACATGGCGATCCACGCCTTCGACACCGCCCGCTGGTTCCTGGACGCGGAACCGGTGTCGGTGCGCTGCGAGTCGTACAACCCCTCCTGGAGCTGGTACGCGGGCGACGCCGCGGCCACGGCCGTCTTCGAGATGACCGGCGGCACCCGATACGTCTACAACGGCAGCTGGTGCAGCCCGGGCCTGGAGACCTCCTGGAACGGGGCCTGGCGGCTCAGCGGCGAGCTGGGATCGGTCTCCTGGGACGGTGAGCACCCGCCCGAGGCCGAGTTCCGCGACGCCGACGCCGTACCGCTCGTGGAAGGCGGGAACGGGCTGGAGGCGTGCGGTCCGGAAGGGGTGGCGGGCGCGCTCGCGGAGTTCGTCCACGCGCTGCGCACCGGCGTCACACCCAGCGGGGAGGTGCACGGTAACGTGCTCAGTCTCGCCATGGTGTCGGCCGCCGTGGCCTCCGCGCACACGGACCGCCGGGTGCACATCGAGTCGCTGCTCGACGAGGCCTTGACCGAGGCACTCACGGTCGCGACCGGACCCGAGGCGGCACGCCTGCGGGCCTGGCCGTCGGCGGGCGAGGCGCTGACCGTCACACCGAGAGGACTGCACCGTGCTGGATGACGTCACGTCGGCGGACAAAGGGCGTGAGGCCGCGAGCCGGCTGCCGCGCCCCACCCTCGCCCAGATCGCCGAGACGGCGGGAGTGTCGGTCTCCACCGTCTCGAAGGTTCTGAACGACCGGACGGACGTCTCGCCGGACACTCGCGCCAAGGTGGACTCGGCTGTGCGTGAGCACCGGTACGTACGGCGCGGCGTCCGCGCCACGGGGCCCACCGTCCGGACCGTGGACCTGGTGATGAGCGGGCTCGACGGCTCGTGGCCCGCCAGCGTCGCCAGCGGCATGGAAGCGGCGGCCTACGGGGCCGGTGTGCACGTGGTGATCTCCGTGGCGCGCGCCTCCCCGCCCATGGGCAGGCAGCCGGGCCCGGACTGGGTGGACCGCATCCTCGAACGCGGCAGCGCCGGCGTGGTCCTCGGCCTGATCGAGCCGACAGCGGACCAGGTGGCACGGCTGCGACGGGCACAAGTGCCCTGCGTCGTCATCGATCCGCTCAGCGATCCATCGCCCGACGTGATGTCAGTAGGCACCACGAACTGGTCCGGCGCATACGAGGCAACGGTCCACCTCCTGGAACGAGGGCACCGCCGCATCGGTCTGGTGACAGGACCGCCCGACCACCTCTACGCCCGGGCCCGCATCGCAGGCTACCGCTCGGCCATGGCCGCCGCCGGCATCGACGTGCCACCCGAGCTGCTGCGACACGGCACCTACGAACGGGCCGGCGGAGCCGAGCAGGTCCGGGCCCTCATCGCACTGCCCGAACCTCCGACCGCTCTCTTCATCTGCTCCGACCACATGGCCATCGGCGGCTATGAGGCCCTGGCCGAAGTCGGTCTGCGGGTGCCCGACGACATCAGTGTCATCGGCTTCGACGACCTGCCCGAAGCCCGCTGGGTCTCGCCCGCCCTGACGACCGTGCGCCAGCCACTCAAGGAGATGGGCGGCAGCGCCCTGCGTACCCTGCTCAGACTGATCAACGGTGAGGAGCTGGAGAGCCGCCGGGTCGAACTGGCGACCACCCTCGTAGTCCGGGCCAGCACGGCCTCCCACAAGACGTGACCGGCCAACGCACGGCTACGGGTGGAGGGCCTCGATGGCGGTCAGTGACGCCAATCTCCTCAAGCGCATCGGGCCTGGTGCGGATGGTTCGTCTTGTCACGAGGGAGCGTCGCGACCGGGTGTTCCGGCATCGGTGAACGTGCGGGCGAGCGCCAGGCCGAGAGGAGAGGGTGGTGCACTTCTCGCGGTGGGCGTTCGGTATGGCTTCGGTGGGGGAGAGGTCGGGGCGGGCGCGGTGCCAACGCGCGGGATGGCGCCACCGGCCGGAGGCGTCACGGGCGACATCGACGCCGACTTCCACCACCAGCCCGGGCTCCGCCAACGTGACGTCCAGCTGCTCCCGGCTGCCCCATCCGGCGGCGAACGACCAGCCCGTCCACGGATGCCCGCGCCCTCCCGCCTCGAGCAGGCCGGCGACCGCCGCGCCTGCCGCTCGGGCGAGGGTGGTCGTGCGGCCGACGCACTGGAGGCGGCCTTCGGCGTCGGGCAGCACAGGGCGTGCAGTCGCTCGGAGGCGCTGCCGCTCGGGTGGGGCGGGCTGTGATGCTGGGTTCGATCACTCATGTGGGTTGCGGTACCTCTATCGGGGGGTTGCCTGGTGCCGTTTGGTCGTCTCGGAGAAGTCGCCTTAGCTCGGCTTCGCCGAGCGTGACGGCTTCGGTCAGGGACCGCTGGTGATCCGCGGACAGGGTTCCGGCACCGAGACCTGCGTCAGCGACCACCGAGCCGAGTGCAGATGTCCGCTCGGCGCTGAACAGTGCCCGGATAGTCGGGTGGTTCAGCACTTCACGCGCCAGCCCACGGAACCCTGTCTGGAACACGGCGATCGAGGGTTCGGGATCGGCCAGGAGCGAGACGGCTGCGTGCTGGGCCTGGTCGACGTCGAGGGTCCACACCTGTCCACGGGGGGAGACGATTTTGCCGAGGAGGGCGGCGACGATGGACGGCGCGGAGATGCAGGAGACCGCTTCCACGGCCCACAGAACGTCCCCGCGCCAGCACAGGACGGGTCCTCTGGTGGTCAACTCTGACCTGGACCAGCTCAACCGTATTACTCATCGCCCTGGGCTTCCTGCTGCCGAGCCTGGTCACGCTGATCAACAGCGTGGCCGACCGGAACCGGGCCGCAGACAACGCGGACGTCATTCAAGCCCGGCGCGGGAGGGACACGCCCACCGCTGGAAGGGCTCCATCATCACCCAGGCGTTGCACTGCCCAGCCGTCTCGCTACCGCATCGAGAACGGCCGTGCTGCGCTGTCAACGGTCTGAGGGATGTGTCTGCTTTCGGGGGGTTGATCAACCGTCGTGCTGATGATTCACCGGCTCGGGGCCATGCCGTTGGGCCGGAGCGTCGTTATGGCTGGTGGACCGGCCGACGCGGCCGGGAACGGTAGATGGGGAGGAAACAGGGTGCGGATGTTCGGTGCGCGGCGAATCGCGGTGGTGGCCTCGATGGTGGGGATGGTGTTGGCGACGCCCGTGGGTGTGGCAGAGGCGCAGGCCGGTGACAGGGACGCGGGGCCGGGGGGTGTGCTGTCCAACCTGTCCGGCAGGAACTCCTCCGGTCACGCCAACCTGTGCGGGACGGGCAAGGTGGCGTTGTTCAAGGACCGCACGTGTCTGTCCGAGGACACCGGTGAGAGCGGCGGAGGTGACCAGGCCGGCCCCAGCGGAGGGATTCTGTCCAACCTGCTGTTCGCCCGCAACGCCTCGGGCCACAGCAACAACTGCGGCAACGAGACGGTGTCGGTGATGAGCCGCACCACCTGCGTCACCGTGGACCGTTCCAGCCACTGATCCGAAGAGGTTGACGCAGGCCCGCCTACGGGGCCGGTGCACCGTGACGTCGTCCGCCGGCACGGTGCACCGGCCCCTTCCCGGCGAGCGATGAGAAGGCAGGTAGTACGGGTGAGCGTAGCCTCGGCCTGGTTGACGACCGGCGTGGTGGCACCCTTGACGGGGCTTCTGGCTCCGTTGGGCAAGCCGTTGACGTACGTCTTGAAGGCGTTGGCGGCGTAGCTGGACCACGTCAGAAACGGCAGCCGCTACGACGTGACGGTTGCCGTTCGCGACAGCCGTTCCGACCCGTGGCGGCGCGGCAGGCCGTCCACGACCGGGTCACCGCCGACCAGGCTCACATCGTGTTGACCATGGCCGGCACACAGGTCCTGCCGGCCGTTGCGGACGCGTGCGAGGAACTGGGCGTTCCGTGCCTGTCGGCCACCTTCCCGTGGCAGGCCTCCGTCCACTCCCGTGGCGCTGACCGGGGGCATGCCTTCCGGTGGACCTACCACTTCGCGTGGGGACTGGACGACATCACCCGTCTTCGCCCGGACGTGGGAACAGATCGACGGCCCTCACACCGTCGGCTGCCCGTGGGACGACGACTCCAAGGCACCCTGCTCCGTTACCACGAGTACGGATTCGCCCCGGTGACGTCCGCGCGCGGACACACCCTGGCCGAACCGGATCGCGGACAGCACCGCCGACAAGCACATGGAGGGTGTCCGCCTCACCCGCTGGATCCTCTCGCCGGGCCCGACGTTCCTGCTGTGGCGGCGCATGAAGCTGTGGGAGCTGCGCTCCTACGAGCAGGTATTCAAGCTGGAGCAGGAACGGCTCGTCTACCAGGCCAGTCTCCGCTCCCGCTACGGCCGGGCCTGGCGCCGCAAAGCCCCTGTCGAAGCACTCATGCCGCTGCGCCTGGCGCGCTACGGCGTTCCCTGGCGCAGACGGCCCCGGCCGACCTGGCGGCCGTCGGCATCGAGGAATCACCGCTCCTCTTCACCGTCGAGCGGATCCCCGCACGCGCCGACCAACCCGATGACAGTACCCCCTGCGCTGCACCGGACGACAAGCCGTCGCCGGCTGAGATCACGGCGGCGTTGAAGAGCCACCCCCGCGGGCGCGGGGACGACAGCCCTCACGGCACGGTGAAGGATCGGGACCTGGAGCTACTCCTGCGGGCGCGGGTTCCGTACTGCCGCCAGAGCCTTGCTGACGACCCGCACCTGTGGGCGTCCTCCCTGATCGACGAGGCGGTAGGGCTCGGCTATGAGGGCGCGTACTCGACGTTCACCCGCGCACTTCGCCGCTATCGCGTCCGGCCGCACTGCGAGTCCTGTCATGCCTCGACCGGCCGCAACGTCGCAGTGATTGCGTATCCGCCGGGGTGAGGAGACCCAGTTCGACTGGCTGGAACCGCCCGATCCTTCAGGGAGGGGGTGGGCGGCACGCGCATCTACTCGTCGGGGCCCTCGTGCACTCGGACCGATGGAGGGCTGTGCTGGCGGGTTCGGAGGACTTCCCCCACCTGGTCCAAGCCTTGGACGATGTTGTGCGCAAGCTGGGCGGAACCGCCCGCCGGTGGCGCTTCGCGGTCAGCGTGGTCATGGCTGGGGCAGCGCAGGTGGCTCTTTGTGACGAAGGGAAAAGTCCGCTGACAACTGGCTCCGCATCGAGCTCGGCGTCGGCGTGATCAGCTCCGGCCGCCTGCTCACCCGCGGACGCCGGCCAGCACGCACCGCCGCCTGACACCGGTAACGGCCGTTCCCCGCTGCTCCTGGACCGTGACATCGGCGGCATACCCACGCGCCGTGTGCCAGCGGCCCCGTGTCCGATATCGCTCCCCCGGCTGGACCGGGCCGCCTTCCCCACCGCCCTACGAGGTTCTCGAGCCTCGAAGCGCGCCGCGGGGCACGGGCGCACCGTCTGGGGCAGCCCTGGTGGCGGCGAGAGCCAGATCCGGCGAGAGTGAAGGCACGCGACACCCTGCCAGCCCCTGCCGCTCACGCCCCCAAGGAGCACGATCATGTCCGGACGCCACACGCTCATCCGCAGCCTGCACGACGTGGGCCTGGCTGCCTGGTTCGGCGGCTCTTTGATGGGTGCGGTCGGCCTCAACGGGGCGGCCGAGGACGAGGGCCCCACGGTCGCCGCCCGGGCCCGGATCGCCTCGGTCGGCTGGACGAAGTGGGTACCGGTCAATGCCGCCGCCATCGGCGCGCACCTGATCGGCGGTGGCGGCCTGCTCGCCGTGAACGCCCACCGGGTCAGAACCCAGCACGGCGTGGGTGCCTCCACCACTGCCAAGACCGTCGTCACGGCGGCCGCTCTCGCCGCCACCGCCTACGCCCGCGTCCTCGGCAAGAAGGTGGAGCTGGCGTGCTCCTCCGCCCCCGAGGACAACGAGAAGGCCGGCCAGCACCCCATCGACCTGCACAAGGCGCAGCGTCAGCTCGCGTGCGCGCAGTGGGCGGTGCCGGCCCTCACCGGATGCCTCGTCGTCCTCAACGCCCTCCACGGGGAACAGCAGCGCCCTATGGAGCAATTCCACGGCATGTGGGAACACGCCCGTTCCATGACCCCGCTCGTCCCCTAAACAGTCCCACCGGCCGGAGCTTGCCTCCCAAGGCCAGAGGCGTTCGAAATCAATGCGATGTGGGCCGTCGACGGCACCTGGGAGCGGGTGTTCACCACTCTGCAGGACACGGCGTCGAAGGCGTGGCCAGTTCTTCGGAAGCAGGCTTCTACGTGTGCTTCCTTGCCACGCCAGTGCGCCTCCTCGTCCTACACCTGTGCCTTACGCTGTGGTCTCCGTGCGGCCAGGGAGGGGCACTGAGCCATGGGGGAATGCGCTGTGCGCGCCTACCTTCGCCGTGCCGTGGTGCCGGCCCGTCGTCCTATCCGCAGTGGGGGGCGGGTGACGTTCAGCGTCGGGGAACCGAGGAGTACAAGGTGACGACGAAGACGGACGTCCGTGTCCTCGATGTGAAGTACATGACACCGGCGGAACTCGGTGATGCGAAAGACATGACGCTGGCGGAACTCGATACGACGAACGAACCGGAGCACTGTCAGTACCTCACACTGACGCATCCTTGGAGAACGTCGCCGATGCTCCAGCGAGAACCACGACTTACGGCATGATGAAGTGGCAGCCGGGCGAGCAGCTTCGAGGTGCTGATGCCGACGTTGTCCTACTTTTCTCTGTCGAAGGGGATCAGGACGTCGAGGCGGTCGTCCCAGACGTCCCCAGCGGCCGAAGGGCGACGGGCGTCCCTCCGGCGACCCCATGTGCGCGCAGAGCATGAGGCCGGTCAGCACCGCGTCGTAGGTGGCGTCCCAGCCATAGCGCCGCAGCACGAGCAGTGGCGCCGCTGCGCGCCGATGATGTCCGGGAGCTGGGTGAGAACGACGGCGGGCGGGGGACCATGCCGGGCAGACGGAATGGGGTGGGGCAACGTGCGCAGGGACATGGGTGCCCTTCTTCGGGGTGCAGGCGGTTGAACCGTGTTTGGCGACGCCTGGGAGGATGGTTCGCATGACACGTGAGGACCTTATGAGCCATGATGCCGTCGATCCCCTGGTCGTGGTAGCTGCCGCAGTGGTCTCGGGGGGACGACTGCTGGTCGTGAGTAAGAAGTCGGCTCCTGAGGTGTTCTATCTGCCGGGCGGTAAGCCAGACCAGGGCGAGGAGGCATTGGAGGCGCTGAACAGGGAGTTGATGGAGGAACTCGGTGTCTCTCCCGTGGGGCCACGGCTTCTTGCAGAAGTTGAGGCTGTGGCTGCGCTGGAGGGAATTCCGATGCGGATGACGGTGTTTGAGGCAGGCCTCAGCAGTGAGCCGCATCCTGCAGCTGAATTGACAGGCATGCGGTGGATTTCCGGTTGCGAAACGGATGTGACGCTCGCTCCAGCCGTTCGGGATCAAGTTCTTCCGCTGTTGCGGAAGAGCGGACTCGTCAGCGAGTAGTGACTCGGTCGTTTTGCCTCAAGTCAAGTCGGGCGCCTCGCACGGGTCGCCTTGGCCGGAGCGGTAAGCCGTTCGCACTGCTTGGCGGCGAAGTCGATCGGGACGATCTCCAGCAACTCCTCGGTGATGGCCTCGCTGCCGTCCTCGATGGCCAGCACGGCGGCGCCGCGGATGAACTGGGACAGGCTGCCGCTCATGGCGCCGGTGCGATGGAAGAGGTAAACGCTCAATGTGCTCAGCGTGCCCGGCGGGTTCTAGTGAAGGCGGAGCATGGATTCCAGTGTGCTGACCAGGCCCCGCCACCCGTCCTTGTCGCCGGTGGTGGCGTAAACAGTCCCTAACCAATCCGTTGGACGTGGCGGTGAGTGATCACGCATACGGCGGGTCCGAGGAATGCTTCGTGGATGTCGTCGCGTCTTTCCCAGCGGATGCGTAGGCGGCGGAAGCCGTGGAGCCAGGCGATTGTGCGCTCGACGACGTGGCGGAAGATGCCCAGGCCGATGCCGTGAGGCTCGCCCCGTTTTGTGATCATGGCCATGTAGACACATTCCAGGGCGGCCTGCTCGTTGGGGGAGTGGCCACGGGCCTTGACCCCCCGCCGGATGCGGGCGTTCACCGACTCGATCGCGTTGGTGGTGCGGAAGTACCCGGAAATCGTGAAGTTGTCGAGCCTGGGAAGAGTTCACTCCCTTCCTGCGGTTCGATACCGAGATCCGCCGCATCGTCTGTCCTGAACGGGATCGTGTGGAAGTTCCGCACCGGCACGGGCCTGGCGGGACGTGCCCGAGCGCTACGGGCCGTGGACCACGCTGCATACGCGTTTTCGCAGGTGGGCGACGGACGGGACGTTCGCGCGGATGCTGCGGGCCGCGCTCGTGAAGGCAGACGCGGCGGGGTGACATCGAGTGGCTGGTCTCGGTCGACTCCACCATCGTCCGGGCCCACCAGCATGCGGCCGGGGCCCGAAAAGGGGGCTCCGCACACGATCCCCGAGCGGACCGACCAGGCCCGGCGAGGCAGCCGCGGCGGCCGCCCGCCGGCCTTCGACCGCCAGGTCTACAAACACCGCAACGTCGTGGAACGGTGCTTCAACCGCCTGAAGCAGTGGCGGGGCATCGCCACCCGCTACGACAAGACCGCCCAGTCCTATGAAGCAGCCGTCACCCTCGCCTCACTCCTGATGTGGGCAGTGACATTTGACGACAGAACCTAGTACTGCAACGGTGCTTGCCGTGACTGGTGGCCAGGTCAGGGGATGTGTCCGCGTCGTTTGTAGTGGCTGGTGCGGGCTTGGTGTTGTCGTCGGCGGCGCCAGGTCGACCAGTGCAGGATGTGCTCGATGGGTGTGGGCCGGCGGTTGGTGAGGCGGGCGATCAGCCGTCGTATCTCGGCGAGGCTCAGGTGGATGAGCTGGGAGGATCCGTTTCTGCTTTCCCGGCATCCAGCTCGCGGGCTCGCAGGACGGTCAGGCAGGCGTGGGCGGCCATGGCGAGGGTCATGTGGCGGTGCCATCCGGGATAGCGGCGGACCTGGTAGTCGTCCAGGCCGCATTCCTGCTTGGCGCTCTGGAAGCACTCCTCGATGGCCCACCGGCTGCCCGCGATGCGGATCAGGTCATCCAGTGTGGTTCCGGCGGGGCAGTAGGCGATGTAGTAGGAGATCTCCTGCGGGCGGGCAACGCTGCGGCGGGCGATCACCCAGTGGCGGCGGTCGGGCCGGTGCCAGGGCCGCACCTCGACGCGTGCCCAGTCGTAGATCCGCTGGCCGTGAGCTCCGGTGCCACAGGAACGACGTTTCCATTTCTGCCGGGCGAGGCCGTTGAACAGGTCGTGGACGGGATGGTCGATCGCCCAGCGGGTGACCACGGTGTCGTGCCGGGTGGTGGCCATGACGTGGAAGACGTCCGCCCGTTCCAGCTCGGACCGCCAGCCCTTGGAAAAGCCGTAGGCGGCGTCCGCGGTCACCCACCGGAACGGGATCTTGTCTGCGATCGCGCGGCGGACCATCGCCTTGGCCATGGCCACCTTGGTCTCGAAGGCGACCTCGTCGCCGATGCCGACCCGGCGGCATCTTTCCCGGTCGTCGGTCCATGAGGTGGGCAGATACAGACGCCGGTCGATCAGCGTCCGCCCACGGTCGGTGGCATAGGCGAGGAAGACGCCGACCTGGCAGTTCTCCGTCCGCCCCGCGGTGCCGGAGTACTGCCGCTGCACTCCTGCCGACCGCGTCCCTTTCTTCAGGAAGCCCGTGTCGTCCACGACGAGGACAGCGTCCGGGTCGCCGAGGTTGTCGACCACGTACCGGCGCACGTCGTCGAGCACCTCGTCGGCGTCCCACTCGATCCGGTTCAGCATCCGGTGGATGCGGTCCGGGCCAGCGTGACCGGCTTCCTCTGCCAGCGTCCAGCCGTTCTTCCGCTGCAGCGGAGCGATCAGGCCCCGCATATAAGCCAGTGCCGACTCCCGAGGCTCCGATCTGCTGAAACGGTGCACGAACTGCCCATGCACAGATTCCAGTTCACCCGCCCACAACCTGACATCAGAAAGGGCCCCACCCATAACCACACCAACGACCAACCTGGCCACCAGTCACGGCAAGCACCGTTGCAGTACTAGGTGGTCGAGGATCCTGTCGGCCGCGGACTTCTGGACTCCGAACAACGGCGCCACCCGCCGCAACGTGAGTGTTGTGCGCCAGCGCGTCGCCACCAGCAGCCCCGGTCCTCGAGGGGCAACCGCCACGGCCGGCCACGCCGGACGTCGCCACCTCGACGCCGCACCAGTGCCACCAGCCTGGCGGCGCCGGTGGCGCGGACCTGACGGGTCGCACCCTCACGGAGCTCGTCGAATACTCACGGGGTGCTGCCATGGTGCTGGTGGTCCGAGAACGGAGGGGTGCTCAGCGACCAGCCGGTGCGCCAACTCGGCACCCTTCCTTGCCGAGGATGCGAGCACACCGGAGCGTCTCATCAGGTCATGCCGTGAGTGACCGCCGCCGGCTCCAGGAGCGGCATCGCACAGGAATCGGAAAACTACTCGGGTACCCGTCAGCTCGGAGGCGGACTACCGTCGTGGACGGTGTTTTCCGTCCGCCTCTTACGCGGTGAATGGCTCTGTGGAAATGTGGTGCGACGCCCGGTCAAGGGAGGAACGTGCGAGCGAACACCGTTTGCGTGATCGGGGCGCCGACGCTACGACACCCCACCGACAAGAACCCAGCCTGGGCCGTCATCTTTGCATCCTGCCTGACCTACAAGACCGGAAGAGACGGCCTAGGTGAGATGGGGCCGGGCTGACAGGCTGCACTCGTGGCCCTCAACGATGCATGGACGCCGGTTGGGGCCGAAACCACCCCCGAGCAGACCAGGGAGGCTGCCGTTTTCCGGCGCTGGCGGCCTCGGGACCGGCCCAATCTCGCCGCACTCTGAGCGCAGGGTCTGACATTCGGATCGGGCAGCACGTTCATGTGGTCGACAATGAGCGCATGGACGTCCCTGAGTTGCTCGAAGCAGCTTCCCTGCTGGTTCCGGAAGAGGCCGCCACCGAGAACGACATCACGGTGCGAGACATCTGGGACTACCTCGTCCACGACGAGTGGGAGGTCGCCCTGGGCCTGCTGGAGGAGCTCGGGGACGCTCGCTCGCTCCCTCTGGCCTTCTGGGAGCAGCTCGCCGAAGCGGCCGAGCAGCTCCGGCTGGAGCGGAGCGCAACGTGGTGCCATTGGCGATGCTCCGAACTCCGCAACGGTGTGATCCGGGCGGATCTGACGCTCCGCCCTACCGCCGAGGCGCCACGCACGACGCCCATCTCCGGCGCCGGTGTTCTGCGGCCCATGTGGGACATCGGACACCTCTCACCCACCGGCGGACGCGCGGTCAGCATCGCTGGGCTCTGGGTTGAGAACATGCCCATGCTGGAGCCCGGCGGGCGAGCCACGGTTCGCCTTGTGCCCCTCACTCCCTCCCACTGGACGCACGTCCAGCCCGGCCAGCAGATCACCATGCACGAGGACCGAGCCGTGGCCGGCACCGCAGTCATCCTGGAGGGTTGCCTTCCTGCCACCACCATGCCCGCGCGATGAGATGAGCCGCTGTGGCACGTATCTCCGTACGTGGTGGTGCACCCAGACCGGGTATGCGGACAGGCGGTGCAGCCTGCTGGACAGTCTGAGGAAATGACACCGACCTGAGACACCGTCGGCCGACACCGCGTGAGACTGAAGAGGGACGTCCAGGTCACAGCGTCGGCACATGACACCGATAGCGAGAACGCACACCAACGGCCCTGGACGGCGCACAGAACGCTGAGCCCCTGCCGCGCGGACACACTGCCTCACGCGGTAGCGAGATCGGCCCTCAGCGGCCCACACAGCCGATCACGAACGGATGCTCTCATGGGCACCCTCGGAGACGGCCTCGACCGCGCCGTCCAGCAGGCTTTCACCCGCCCGTACCCAAGTCGGCCGGCGCGCAGATGTGCTACCCGGCGACAGCGAATTTCGTCCACGAGCTGTCCTCGGCGTCCGCCCGGTACCGTGAAGTCGGGCGCCTTCTACGCGTTGCGGGCGCTCAAGCGCGTGCTGACCGCCTGGGGTGTTCTCGGTTGAAACGGCTCTGCCCCCTACCCCGCGGCAGTCGCGGAGCAGAGGGCAATGGCTTCGAGCGCCGCACGGCTACGGCACGAGGACGACCTTGCCGACGACGGTGCCGGATTCCGCCAGCCGTATCGCTTCGCCGACCTCGGCGAGCGGGACGCGCGCGGCGACCTGGGGGACAAGTGCGCCGTCGGCGAGCAGGGCGAAGACCTGGGCCAAGTCGGCGTGCAGCCTGGCCCGGAAGGTGTCGAGTCGGCGCCGCCCGGCCCAGATGTTGTAGAAGTGGGCCCCCTTGCCGTTGGGGAGCGCGTTCCACAGCATCAGGCGGGTGAGCAGCTTGAGGACCGGTGCCCTCGACGAGCCCTGGACGTCGCGGGTCGAGGCGGTGCCGTAGGAGACGAGGGTGCCCTTGGGGGCGAGCAGGCGGTAGGAGGTGAGGATGCCCTCGCCGCCGACGTGGTCGAACACCGCGTCGTAGCCACGCGGGGCGTGTCCGCTCAGTCGGTCCTCCAGGTCGGGGTCGCGGTAGTCGACGGGGACGGCGCCCAGCGCCCGGACGGCGTCGTGGTGCTTGGCCGAGGCAGTGCCGACGACTCGTGCGCCGGCGATGCGGGCGAGCTGGACCAAGGTGGAGCCGACGCCACCGTTCGCGCCGTGCACCAGGATGACCTGGCCGGCCTGAACCTTGGCGAGGCGGTGGAGCATCTGCCAGGCGGTGATGCCGTTGACCACGAAGGTCTCCGCCTCGGCAGAGTCGACGGACTCGGGTATCTCGGTGAGGTCGCCGGCGTCGACGGTGACGTGGCTGGCCCAGCCCCCGATCTTGGTCAGTGCGGCGAAGCGCCGCCCCAGCAGCTCGCCGGGCACGCCTTCCCCCACGTCGATGACCCGTCCGACGAGGTCGTAACCGGGGATGAAGGGGAAGGGGGGCTGGTCGTAGTACTTGCCGCGGCGCATCTGCTGCTCGGCGAAGGAGACTCCGGCGGCCTCCATCGCCAGGACTACCTGCCCGGGGCCGGCCGGGCGGACGGGTCGGGTGCGGACCTGGATGCCCTCCGGGTCGACGATGCCGGGGAGCACCGCTTCGGTGACGGTCGTGGTGAAGGCGGGGGTGCGGGCGTGTGAGTCGTTCATGGAAGTGCTCCTTGTTGCGGGAGGGGCAGTACGTGGGCAGGGCGGGCGCGGGCGGGAGGGGGGGAGGTCAGAGGGCGGTGTCCGGGATCCACGAGCCGTGAATCATGGCGGGTACCCGCCGGGGGAGGTGGACTGTGGCGATCGGGGGCACGGTGAGGTCGGAGGCGTCGAGAACGAGCATCTTCGACGCGTCGGTGTTGAGGTCGCTCACGATGGTCAGGAGGTAACCCTCGTCCTCGCCGGTGGTCCCGTCTGCCTGGACGAAGACCGCCTCGCTGGGGAGTTGGCCGGTGCCGACGGGCAGCAGCTGGCGGGCGCCGGTGACGCGGTCGTACTTCACCAGGCTGTGGTTGCCGACGCCGAGGTCGTCGGGGAACGACAGGGCGTACTGGAAGCGGTGCTCGCTGCCGGTGAAGTTGTCGTTGATCGTGGGGAACTCCACGGTCAGGTCGTCGATCTGCTGCTCGTGGACGGTCCCGGCGACCAGGTCGACGGTCCAGCGGCGGCTGCGGGATCCGGAGTTCGGTTCGGCGCCCCGGTCCTCAGCACCGACCCACCAGTTCCAGGACCGCTGCCAGCCCTCGCGGCCCACTGTGGGGCCCTCGACGACGATGTGACCGCGGGCGTCCTCGTAGGCGTTGGCGAAGTGCATGCCGTAGCCCTGGGCGATCTCGAACCAGCGGATCTGCGGGGCACCGCCCGCTCCGCGCGGCATGACGCCGATCCGGGTGGCCTGTGCGTCGTTCCACCCGTACGGGATTCCGGAGTGTTCGGTGGGGTCGAAGGTGACCGAGCCCTCCAGGAAGACCACGTAGTGCTCGGTGATCGCGAAGTCGTGCTTCAGTGCGGCGCTCGCGCCGGGCACCTCCTGGCTGTCCAGCACCTCGCCGTCGGCGAAGGCGACGTGGTGGATCAGGTACGGGGGGAAGGGGGAGGAGGCGAAGAAGTGCAGCTCGCCGCTGGCCGGGTCCTCCTTGGGGTGGGCGGTCATGGCGGAGGTGAGCTTGCCGCCGAAGTCGTAGGCGCCGACCGTCTCCAGGTCGGCCGTCAGCTCGAAGGGCAGGGCCGCTTCCGACAGGGCCAGCAGGCGCCCACCGTGCTCGATGACGTGCGTGCCGGCAGTACTGACTGTCAGATCCGGTCCCCGGTCGGTCATGTAGGGGGCGCCATCGAGCGCGGGGGTGTGGACCCACCGGTTGCGGTACCACTCGGCGCGTCCCTCGTTGAGGCGGATGCCGTGGACCATGCCGCTGCCCTTGAACCAGTGGGTGGGGGTGATGCCGGGCTTGGGGTTGTGGCTGTTGCGGATCAGTCGGCCGGTCAGGTCCGGCGGCAGGGTGCCTTCCACGGTCAACTCAGTCGCGGTGATCTCGTCCGCGACGGGGCGGTAGTGACCGGTCAGGTAGGGCTTGCTCGTCATCATGACCTCACGTTCGGGAGAAGTATCAGCGGTGATCAGTGAGTGGTTAGCCACTCACTTTTTAGCTCTGATGGAGGCGACCGCTGGTCCGCAGACCTGGGCGGCCGCCTTCCGTGAGCCGGATCAGTAATGCACGATCCCGGCCGTCAGGGTGCGGGTCCAGGGTGCCGAGACCGCCCCGGCATCGATGGACACCAGCAGGTGGCAGAGCATGCCGACAGCGAAGAACTCCTGCACCTGCGCCTCGCTGCCCCCTGATGCGCTGCGGACGTACTCGACGGTGCGGGCGTAACCCGCCCGGACCGCCTCACGGACGGCCGGCTCGGACACCGCGGCTGCCTGGGCATGCAGCTGGACCAGCATCAAATCGTTGTCGCTGATCAGACGCGCATAGGCGTCGCCCATCGAGGCGAGCACCGCTTCGGGCGCGCTGCTCTCGGCCTTTGCCGCGCCGCTTTCGAGGGCGGCGCGCACCCGGACGAAGCAGTGTTCGACGACTGCGGTGAACAGGGCTTCCTTGTTGGGGAAGAGGCGGTAGACGTACGCCTGCGAGATGCCAGCAGCCTTGGCCACCTCTGACGTGGTGGTCCCGAAGTATCCCCGGGCCGCGAAGGCCCCGATGGCGGTGCGCAGGACTGTCTCCCGGCGCTCGTCGGCCGTGGACAGTTGGCGGCGTCGTTCCGTCTTCATGTGAGTACTCAATCACTCACTCTCGTGGGTGTCAAGCGTGCGCCTCGCTGACGGCTCGCGGGCAACGGCATGCCGCGTCCGGTCGGCGGCTGTCGCCCTGACGGCGAACGTTGCCGCATGACGGTGGACGCTCACTGCCTCGGGCCGCGGCTTTCCGCAACGCTTGCGCAGGGGTTGGGTCGCTGCCTGACGCCGGTCCCGGACCGGTCATGCACCGGCAACCCGTCGATCGCCCCGCAGGAGTCGGCCCTCGGTCCAATGCTCCTCAGGGCCTGACTGCCGCCGTCTCGCCGCACGGATCGCCGTGCGGATCCTCGTCGTGCCTCCCGCACTCGCAGGTGCTGATCGCTGGCCTGCACATGGCCGCCGCACCTACGGCGGGGGAGAAACCGACTGCCCGGAGCGCACCCGACTTCCGTCGCGGCAATGAAGGGCGGGGACCCCGGTCTTCTGCCGCGCGCTCTCACGGCGCGGTCGGCGGCCCCGGGCGGCCAAGCGCCGAAGAGCGCTGACGTCGACGTCGGCCCGACGGGTGGCGGGCGAGCGGGACGTAGTTGACGCCCAAGGAGAGGGAGTGGTTGACTACTCACACGTCGAGAGGCGGGTCGGGGCTCGAATGCCCCGTCGTCCGGCTTCCTCGTGCAGCAACTGCATGTGTCATCAGCTGGAGTCTGGCACAAGTCCATGGTGAGTGAGCGACCACACTCACGCATTGTGGCGATGTCCTCCCTTAATGACCTCGAAGGAACTGTCATGCTCACCACCGTCACCGCATTCCTCGCCGCGCTGCCCCTGGCGTTCGGAAATGCAGGGCCCGCACCGATCGGCATCGATGAGGCGGCCCCTGTCATCACTCGGGACGACATCGTCATCCACGCCCCGCTGGAGCGCGTCTGGCGTGTCCAGACCGACGTCGAGAACTGGCCGGCCTGGCAGTCGAACGTCAGCTCCTCGGTCAAACAGACCCCCGGGAGGCTGCGCCCGGGCTCCTCGTGGGTCTGGTCCACCGAAGGGCTGGAGGACATCACCTCGACGGTGAAGCAGGTGCAGCCCAAGCGCCGCATCGTCTGGGGCGGACCGGCCCAGGGCATCACCGCGATCCACGTGTGGACCTTCACCCAGGCCAAGGACGGAGTCCACGTACACACTGAAGAGTCCTGGACCGGTGCGCCCGTCAACGCCAACACCGAGTACCTTCAGGAAGCTCTGGACGCCTCACTGGACCACTGGCTGCACAACCTCAAGCAGCAGTCCGAGCAGCGCCACCCCAAGCCCGGAATGTCGAGCGGACAGCGTTCCTGAACGGCAGCCGCGGCAACACGCCCTTGTCTCCGGTCCCGCTGGCCGCCATGGCCCCTGCCACCGGTGAATCCGCCCGGCAGTGCAGGGAGCCGCGCAGCGCACCGCCCGGCCGCCGGCCGCTTGAACCCGGAACCCGAATGATGCGCAGCCCGCCGTGACGACCCCCCGGCGCGGCGGGCGGATTGCCTGCTCACCGCAGCAACAACCCCTCGGCACCGGTGAACCGCCCTCCGCGCAGCGCGACCGCAACAGCCCCGGACAGCATCGCGAAAGGCATCATGTCCACCCCCGTTTGCCCACCACGCCCGTATCACCCAGGACTCCTCCTCTCCCTTCTGGCCGGCGCGCAGTTCCTCGTCGTGCTCAACACATCCATCGTGAACGTCGCCCTGCCCGCCATCGGACAGGACCTGGACCTCACACCGGCCGGTCTGACCTGGACTGTCAACGCCTACCTCATTGCCTTCGGAGCACTGCTGCCCCTCGGCGGCCGTCTCACCGACCTCCTCGGACACCGCACAGCCTTCCTGTCCGGCCTCCTCATCTTCACCACCGGATCCTTGGCCGCGAGCATCCCCTCAAGCGCCGGGCCGCTCATCACCGCCCGCGTCATCCAGGGAATCGGCGCGGCCCTGCTCTCACCTGCCGGCCTGGCCATCCTGCTGGCCCACCAGCCACCGGGCCCCGGCCGCGGTAAGGCCCTGGGCATCTGGGGAGCGGCCTCGGCAGCGGGCGGAGCCGCAGGAGTCCTGCTCAGCGGGGCGCTCACCAGCAGCCTGGGGTGGTGGGCCATCTTCGCCATCAGCGCGCTGGCCGCCCTCCCCTGCCTCATGGCCACCCCCCTCCTCCTCGGCCCGAGCGAGCGCAAGCGCACCGCACGACTCGACGTGCCCGGCGCACTCACCGTCACAGCCGGCCTCACCCTCCTCGTCTACGGACTCGGCACCAAGGACGCGACCCCGCTGCCCGATTTCGTCCTCCCGGCAGCCGGCCTGATGCTGCTCTCGGCCCTCTTGCCGATCGAGCGACGCGCGAGGAACCCCCTGCTGCCCCCGGCACTGCTGCGCAACCG
Organism: Streptomyces mutabilis; assembly: GCF_046628145.1. NCBI lineage: Bacteria > Bacillati > Actinomycetota > Actinomycetes > Kitasatosporales > Streptomycetaceae > Streptomyces > Streptomyces mutabilis. The sequence continues at coordinate 7,743,939 of NZ_CP176874.1, forward strand.
TTCCCTCGTCACCGGCAACATCCTGATGCTGCTGCTCGGAGGGGTATGGGTCGCCACCTTCTTCTTCCTCCCCCTCTACCAGCAGAAGGTGCTCGGCTACTCGCCCCTCGAAGCGGGCCTGACCCAACTCCCGCTCGCTGCCGCTCTCATGGCCGCATCCTGGGGCGCGGGACGCCTGTCCAAGACCCTCCTGCCCGGCCTGCTCGTACTCGCCGCCGGCTTGCTCTGGCTCGCTCGACTCCCCGTCGACGGCGCGTTCCTACCCGACCTGCTCGGCCCCTCTGTACTGATCGGCACCGGCCTGGGCTTGGCCTTCGTACCCCTGACCGCCCTGGGTGTCGCCGAAGTTGAGCCACGGCACGCCGGCATCGCAGGCGGACTGATCAACACCTCCAGACAGGTCGGAGGCGCACTCGGACTCGCAACCCTCACCCCCCTCGCAGCCCCGGTCACCCCCGCACTCACCGCCCAGGCGCACGGATACCGGCGCGCCCTCGTAGCAGCAGCCCTCATCACACTGCTCGCCGCCGCCACAAGTGCCATCCACCTGCTACGCGGCCGCACGGGTGAAGCCGCACCACTGCCCGGCAGGTCCTAAAACACCGGGCCCGAGCCGCCTCCCTCTCCCTCCACCCCTGATCCCCCCACCCCTCTCGCCCCGACCATTCACCCCTCTTGGAGAACACCATGGACATCGATCGCAGTGCCCCCGTCGTCGTCGAACTGCACCGGACCATGCACGCCCCGCTGGAAACGATCTGGCAGCTGCACACCGAAGTGGATTGCTGGCCGCAGTGGAACACCGGCATCGACACCGCCGTGCTGCACGGGCCCCTCGCCGTCGGCGCAGTGTTCGACTGGACGACAGCCGGCCTCGTCATCAGCTCCACCGTCGCTGAACTCAGCCCCAAGCGCCGCATCGTCTGGGGCGGCCCCGCCCACGGCATCACCGGCATCCACGTCTGGGAATTCGAGGAGACCAGCGACGGCGTGCAGGTGAGCACCCGCGAATCCTGGGCGGGCGCCCCCGTCGAAGCGAACCTTCACGCCATGCACCTCGCTCTCGAGGAATCGCTCCTGGCCTGGCTGCAGGTACTGAAGACCACCGCGGAGAACCGGAACTGACCCCAAACGACCCCTGCCGGAGGCGGGAGACGCAAGGCCCCGGCCAAGCGACTTCCCCGGCTCACCCCCTTCTCGGCCCCACCCCCTGTCTCTCGTTTCAGAACCGGCCCCGTCGACGACCAACCCGCACTGCGAAACGCCGACGACCGCCTGCTGATGTTCACCCGGACCGGCAGGGATTTCGTCGTCAGTGGCGCCACCCGGCCGGTCGTCACCGCCCGAGCCGGAAGGATCAGGCTGCGGCTCCTCAACGCGACCGCCGGCGATCACCTGCTCCTCGCCGTCACTGCGGTGAACGGGAAGAGCTCGAGAATCCACCTCATCGCCACCGACGCCGGCCTAATCGAGCGGCCCGTCCCGCTCACCGAGATCCTCCTCGCGCCAGGGGAGCGCGCCGAGATACTGGTGGCAACCACCACACCGGGCCGCCTGACACTGCGTGTTATGCCGTACTCCGTCTACGGCGACGGCGGCCAGCAGAGCACCGACCGCGCGCTGGCCGGCATCGACATCCCCGCAGACCTGGCCCCGATCGCGCTGCCCGCCTCTCTCCTGCCCGTGGAGAAACTTGCCCCGTCCACCGACGTCCGCACCCGCCGGATCGTCCTGAACGGAGCCGGGGACGGCTCCTTCACCATCGACGGCCGAACCTTCGACCACGACCGCGTCGACCTGCGCGCAGGTCCTCGCCCGGGACGGCAGGCCAGAGCCGTTCCGCGCCTGGCGCGACACCGTCAATATCCCCGCGGGCACCACCGTCCGTCTCGCCGTACCCTTCCGCGGCAAGGGAGGCCGCACCGATCGGTGACGCCTGGGCGACCACCAACCCCCTCTTCGGCCTGGGCATGTCCATGGGCGCCCTGCACGCCACCCTCCTGCGCGACCTCCTGCGCACGGAGGGCACCGACGACGCGGAGAAGCTCGCCCTCCGGTTCGACGAGACCACCCGGGCCTCGCTGTCCCCGATGCAGCAGGGCCTGACGGGGTGGGACCGGCACCGGCTCGCAAGACGTTCACCGATCCCGCCCTGGCGGAAAAGGTCGCCGAACTCGGCCGCAAGGCACCGCACTACTCCGATCCGGGCCCATCCCGCGCCGAACTCCTGGCCGCCGTCGCAGGCACGGCCGTGTGAGCCTCCCGGCACTCGGGCGGCGGTTCGTGCGGGTTCCGGCAGCGAAGGGGCCGCACGGCCGGCACGGTCGTGGGGTGCGGGGGTTCAGCTCGGCATGGAAGGCGTGATCCACGGTCGGCGCGCTGACCGGCCCGAGACGCAGCCGCTCGACCCCGGCCTCCAGGCCGAGCACGAGGAGGCGGTGGATCCGGATGCGTCCTCCCGGCAGGTGAGGGTCCGTACGGTGAGTGGTTTCACTCCCGAGCTGGAGGCGACAGTTGATGACTGACGTGACGAGTGACACCGAGGCCGGGAGGGCCGCTGTGAGTGGCACGGGCGCCGTGGATGACGGGCTGGCCGCCGAGTTGGTTGCCCGAGCTCAGGCCGGTGGGGTGAAGCTCACCGGGGAGGGCGGCCTTCGGCAGCAGCTGACCAAGCGGTGCTGGAGTCCGCGCTGGAGGGCGAGCTCACTGATCACCTGGGCCATGTCAGCTAAAGGACTCACGCACGGGGAGATCTCCGCGCATCTCGCCGAGGTGACCGGTGCCTGTTGCGGTAGTTCTCCCGGCCGCCCTCGGCCCTCCCCGCCGACGCGGGGGTGCTCCGAACCGCGTGAACCCCTACGAGGGGCTGGAGGCGTTCTCCCCGCCGACGCGGGGGCGCTCCAATCGTCAGCCGCGCCGCGTGGGGCGCGAAGTTGTTCTTCGCCGAAGCGAAAGGGCTCCGCAATACATGTAGGTGGGCGGCGCCCTGGTCGTGCCCTCCCCGGCCAATGAGGGGGTGGTCCGGGACACCGCGACGGCATCGCGACCCACCGGACTGACAAATGGAACTGACCGGGCGGGCCGGCTACCCAGAGAAACGCTGGCACGCATCTGAGACGGCTCAGAGGGCGGATGGCTGGGAGAAGAGTCGCCTGGCGCCTGAGTGAGCCCGTACGCGATGCGTTCCTTATAACTCTGGAGTGGGGCTGGTAAGGCGCGGCCGTGGATCGATGCTTGTTTGCTCACGAGTTGCTGCAGCGTGTTCACGGCTGCGAGCGGTCTATCGACTTCGCCCTGCCAGTGAGCAAGTAGATGCCAGGCGGTGACCGTTTCGGGATCTGCTGGGCCGTAGACGCGACGGAAGTCGATGAGCAAGGGCTCCAGGTCAGATGCTGCGGCGCCGGCGTCACCGTTTCACCGTGCCACAAGGCGAGATGCCTCCGGGCGAGGAGCGTGTCGGGATGGTCGATGCCCAACGATTCTGAGCGAGTGAGTATGAGATCCATAAGAGCAGCTGTACCGGCGGCACTGTCGCTCATCTGGCCCGGCAAGGCGCCGGACACAGCGAAGGAGAACCGCTGACACCAGGCCACCCCACTACTCACCGGCCGTCGACCGGACGGGTGGCAGGTGGCCGCGACCACCCGCTCCCGCAACTGCGGCTGCAGTATTAGGCGGACGGTGCGGCGGTGCCCGGAGGTGGAATAATGCTGCTCCAGCACGAAGTTCTTGGTCGGCTTGTCGGGGAGGAGCCCCACCGGGCATCCCCCGCCTTCATCGTTGGGGACCGAGTTTTCGGCGCTGCGACGCGAGCTGGCATCGCCGTCTCACGCCTCAACGTGGCTTCTTCTTGCCTGAGAGAACTATCCAGCGATTCAATGCGGCAGCGCGCTGTTCGCAGCCACCGCAGGGCCGCCGTATCGCCAGATGGGTAACTCGTTTGACTGCGTCGCCTAGGCCGATCTCCTCATCAATGAATCCAGGCAGCCGTACGCGCAGTGGTCTCTGCGTTGCGCCACGACGACTTGTTTCACGGTCTACCATTGTTCCTCCGCGATGGTCGTCTCTCAGATGATGGTATCGCGCTGTGGGCGCGGCGGATGCAATCTCTGAATGGTCAACAATTGACCATTCACTCGACGCCTCAAAAGTTGTTGTTGCCGACCTCCTGCGTCATCCTGTAAGAGGGATCTAACGCTCACAGAACGGCAACTGATATGGCGACTCTCATACTCAGTGCAGTGGACTGCTACGAAACCACCGACGGCGCGGGCGCTGACGATTTGTACATCAACGTCGACGGCGGTCGGGTTTTCGGTGTCGAGCAGATCGACGAGGAAGAATCAAAGTCCATCGGTGTATCTACGACCTTCGGCGGCGCCAAGGTTAAGGTCAGCCTGTGGGAGTATGACAGCGGCTCTGCTGATGACTTCATCGGCAGCTTCTTCCCTCATATAAGCCAGGCGGGAACGGGAGAGCACGCCGTCACCCTGACTGGTGACGGCTCGCACTATGAAGTCTTCTACACGGTTACGAATCCGTGAAGGAAGACAGACGAGAATGGCTCCGGATAATGACCCGGAGCCATTTTCTTTTTGGCGGTACCGATCCTCAGGGCAGCAACCCATCGGCGTGCGATGCTCTCCCTCACAGCGCTGCCCGCCACCGCACATCGACCTTACCTATCGCCACAGACCTGGTCCTAAGGACAAACAGTAACGTCGCCTGTGCACACGCTCCCGGGACCTGGCGTGTAACACACGCCGCCGCAGCATCTCTGGCCCGGGGCTGGCATGTCAGCCGACCTCCTCCTGCCGGTGACGAGTAGGGAAACTTCTTCCTACATTGACCCGGAGCAAGTACCGCCGGCGCGGCCGGAGGCGCGTTCGGTTGGTATTGGCGGACTTCATCTGAGGAACTCAGGCACAGCTCAGCTTTCCTGTAGTGGGGTCGTATTTTGCTTTCTGTCCCTGAGCGCAGCACTTTTTCTTGTCGCAGTGCTTTCCTTGTGGACAGTCCGCGTTCTTCTGACAGCACTCGCCGGGTGGGCAGCAGGAGTCATCGGAGCAGGAATAGCCGGGCGGGCAACACTTCTCCACGTATACGACCGTCGGATCGCTCCCGGGTTCACCTCCCGGCTCAACGTCCGGCGGGCCCTCAGTGCGCACCCTGCACGCGACTTGACCCTGGGGGCAGCAGCCGAGCGTCGTGGTGTACCGATCCTGAGGGCAGCAACCCGTCGGCGTGCAATGCTCTCCCTCACAGCACTGCCCGCCACCGCACAGCGGCCCCGGCTTGCAGCACCTGCCACCTACGCATTTCTCCCCTGGTAGACAGCACCTGTCGCCACAGACCTGGTCCTGAGGACAAACAATTCCGTCGCCTGTGCACACGCTCCCGGGACCTGGCGTGTAACACACGCCGCCGCAGCATTTCTGGCCTGGTGGACAGCACTTGCTCGGACCAAACCCGCTCGGAGCACAGCATGTGTGCCCGGGTTCACAGCACTTGCCTTCCCCACAGCATTCCCACCCGGGCGAACAGCAGCCGATGATCTGGCGCGCTGACGGGTACTCGTAGCCATAGCAACAGGTGGTTCCGTAGGGGCAGCAGCGGCGCTGTGGGCCGAAAAGGCACAGCTCACCCAGACAAGGTGGAGGCCCGGTGCACTTCTGCCTGCAAAATGGCTTGCATTCGTAGCTCTCCCAACCCTCCAGCCTGCAATCCCACATGCAGTCGTCGTAGCAATTGCTGGCCAGAGAGACGTTGGGGGAGGTACCCACCCCGGGGACTGACCGGTACGCGCCGCTCGTGCGGTACAGAGAGGCGCCCGCCGTAGCGGTCGGGACTGGCATGTCAGCCGACCTCCTCCTGCCGTCACCGGTCGTAGTACGGAGACAGCTTGGTGACGAGGAAGGGGAACTCTTCCGTCACATCGACCCGGACGAAGTACTTCTCTGTCACGTCGGTTGTCCGGTTCGTGTAGGCGAACACCACGTCTTGAATGCTCCTGCTGCCGCTGAGCCGCGAGGGCCGCGTCTCAATGGCCGTGAGGGCACGCCCCGATGCAAAGGCATGAGCGGTTTGCGTGTAGATCTGCGCGTATCGCACTGCGCAATAGTTGAGGGCACGGTGCTCGTCGGACGAGCCAGCGTTGTCTGCCATCTGCAATACCCGGTCGAAGAGCTCTCGGGAGGCCGAACGGAACGACTCCTCGTCGATGTCGTCCGGTTTGGGCAGCCCTGCGACGAGGGAGTCTGTGTCGAAGGCGTAGATTTGATCGAACGCCACAACGGGAAGCATGAGACCGTTGCAGAAGTCGGGCGGGGCGAAGGGGCCTCGTAGGCCAACCACCGCCTGGAGATCATTTGCCTGCGGTGACGGACCGATCGCGTCCACGAGCAGGCCGTAGTCTGCGGGATCACGCGGACGCAGGATGTATGTGTCAATCCCCTGGATCACCAGTACGTAGCACAGGTGCTTGGCGAGATAGCGACTCTGGGGGTCCGACAGAACGGCATGCAGAGCCTGCCTGTCCGTCAGGTTGGTCGTCTCGGCGCGGCCGGTCGCCTGGGCGAACTCTTTTTCTATTCCGAGACTGGGAATGCGGGGCTCAAGCCGGCCTACCGCATATACGAACGGCGGATACGCCTCGGAAGGACGGCCTGGGCCGTCAGTCGCAGAGACGACCCGACCACAACCACCACACCCGCAAGGCGATTTGTCGTGTGGTTGCGCGTACTCGTCGGCAGCCGATGATGCCAGTTTTACGCCAGGGGTGGATACCTCGGCGGAGGAAACCGTCACACTGCTCGTCGCATGCTCCACCGATGGATCGGGAGCAACAGGGGGCAACTCCGCAGCGGATATCGTGGGCTCGTCCATTAGCTCACCGCCTCCTTCCTTGATCAATACGGTGACCAGCGCTCCTGCCAGCTTCGTGATGCCAGCAACGACTCAAATGCACGCCCCGCGTTCATCAGGGGAGGAACGACCGATGTGCGGCGCGCTTGGTCCCCTTTCATCGCGGAAATCAGTGCTCCGGGCGCGGTCTTCGGAAGCTCGGACAAGATGAGAGTCACAGCACCAGTGACGATTGCAGCCGCCGCGCTAGTCCCACCGAACGGCCGGAGCATCCCGCGCGTGCCCAGGCTCATCAATCCGTCTGCTGCCACCCCGATGCCCCGCTGACCAATCGACCGTCCGACATTGGAAAGCCGCCAAGGCCGACCTTGGAGGTTGTAAGCCACGACAGGGAGAACTGATCGGTGACGGGTCACAACCGTGCTGTCGATTGTGCCGTCGTTGCCGGCGGCGGCTACCACGATCACACCATGAGCGGCCACATAGTTGAGTGCATCCTGCATGGCGCGATGTTCCTTGGACATACCTGGTGCCATTGAGAGGCTCATGTTCACGATCCGTGCACCGGCGTCCACGATCTCCCGCAGCGCGTCAGCCAGTTCCATCCATGTGGTGGTACCTGCAGCACGCGCTGCCGCAGAACGGAAGACGGAACGAGTGACAAGCGTGATCCCGGGGCAGATGCCCAATGCGCCCGACTGGCGCCCAGCCACCAGGACGCCTGCGACGGACGTGGCATGCGTAGCCGCGACGTCACGCGCCCCGATTTCTGCCACATCTCCTTGACAAGACCATTCGATCTTTGCGGCGGAAAATCCGGGATGCCTAACCACCACTGGCCCGTCCAGGAGACCCACCTTCAAATTAGCTGCTCCTACGCTTCTAACCATGAGTTTTGAGAGGCCCGCCATGGCTACGGGGGGCCGAGAGGTTACATGGGCGTCATGAATCATGGGCCGTACTGCCACTCTCGCGCGGATTTGCTCCGCCGCATCATATTTCGGAGCGATCTCAGAACTGAATTGCCCCGACGTGGTAATTTATCTTGTAGTGTGAGCCTGGACCGATTATGTCCTTTGTGTGAGAGCCGGTACCAGCCTCACTCGCCGAGATGGTGACGCTTCCGAGAGGGTCGTCTGCACTCAACTCGTCAGCATCCCAAAGTGAAATAACAGTGTCGGAGGCGCCGCCGAAGAAGAAATCCTTAGCGATTACCACCGATGCCCCGTTCGGCATCGGGAAACCGTCACCGGAGGAGGGCCAGACGTGAAGCCCATCTCGCCGAATTCTTACGTCATCAGACCCGGCTTCCTCTGCTCTTACGCAAAGGAGGCTATCGATTCCTAGGATGGCGTCACCCATGGTTGCCCCTTGGGGTTACCCCCCTGCCTTCATTATTGGACCCCGCCCCTCTTAATCAACCATGACCAGGGCGGACGTGCAAACGGAACGGGCTACAGCCTAGGTGAGTCGACAAATATTCGGCTTGGAAATACTGGAACTGTTAACCACATGCTTGATCTTCTACAAGTGCCGCAGCATCGAGGTTCTGCAGACAGGGCAGCAGCGCCTGGTAGCCCTCGAGCCAGACCGGGGATTCGGGCCGGTAGACCCGGGTGCGCAGGAAGGCCGCGATGGTCGCGCCGTCGCGCGGGCCGGAGAAGCGGAGCAGGGACGCTTCGGCGGCGGCCTGTGTGTCGTCGTCCTCCTGGTCCTCGCCGTTGCCCTCGCCGCCGGCCCCGACGATCCGCCCCTCTTCGTCACGCCGGAGGTGGGCCTTGCGCTGCCCATGGGTGAGGGCGCGGGAGGCGAGCTGTTCAACCAGGCGCTCATCATGGGAGCGCAGGCCCTTTATCTAGAGGCGGGGGAGTGTGGGGGGCGTTTGCTCAGCTTGTTACGTGCGTGGGCGGGCTTCGTTATGGCTGGCGCCGTGCTCTACTGCCGATGTGGTCTTCAGGGCCGGGATCGTGTACTTCTACGCATCTCGCCCGCCGTGCCCCCGGCGGCCGCACCAGCCGTCCCGGTTCCTGCTTGTGTGGCTCCGGCCGCCCCGCGGGTCGGCACCGGGAAGCCGTCGCCCGCTGACCCGGAGTCCGGTTCCCGCGAACGTACGATGGGGCGATCGGACGATGCGGGGGCATTCATGAGTGAGGGCGAGGACGCGGAGGCGACGCGTGCCCAGGCGGTCGGGATCATCCGGGACGCCCTGAGGCGGGAGTACGACGGCCTCATCGATCTGGGACGTGCAGAGGCGGAGCGTTCGCGAGACCGAACTGGTCTTCACCACGCGCGCGTTGGCGGCCATGTCACTCCAACTGCTCACTGGCTTCCCGTCGGCGGAGGCCGCGGCGTCGATCACCGACGGCCAGGACGATCAGGGGATCGACGCCATCGGCTGCTCTCCCTCGGCGCCGGAACTGTGGCTCGTCCAGGCCAAGTGGAGTGAGCAGGGCAAGGCACGCTTCGGCGTAGAAGGCGCCCTGGAACTGCTGCACGGTCTGCGGCAGCTGGACAACCGCGACTTCGACCGGTTCAACCGCCGGGTGGGACAGCACGCCGATCGGGTGCGTGACACATGCCCCGCAGGGAGAGATCGTCCTGGAGGTCTTCCACCCAGACTGCACGTCTGTGTACGTCGAGGTGGACTGCCCCGACGACGGCGAAGTGGTCCTCCTCAACGGGGGACAGCTTCGTACCGACCAGGATCCGCCGGTCCTCGCCGGCCTCGCGCTGCCGCCCAGGAGTGTGTCCGGACCGCCCTGGGAGCGCTTCGCCAGCGAGGCCTTGCGGATGGCCCGCTTCATGCAGGGGCTGGGGTATCGCGGTCTGGCCAGCATCGACGCGGTGATCGACCAGGCCAACAACGTATGGTTCAACGAGGTGAACGCGCGTCTGGGCGGCAGTACTCACCTGCATCACATTGCCGAGACTCTTACTGGCTCTAACAAAAGCTGCTGATCATGAGACTGTCGGCCGCTCTGCTCGTATGTCTGGGTATGGGAAACCGTCAGTCGCGGCCGTGGATCGTGTCGGACGAACTGTGGTCGCTGGTCGAGCCGTTGCTGCCGAAGCCGGGTCCGAAGAAGGCCGAGGGCAGACCGCGGGTGCCGGACCGGCAGGCCCTGTGCGGGATCCTGTTCGTCCTGCACACCGGCATCCAGTGGGAGTACCTGCCCCAGGAACTCGGCTTCGGCTCGGGCATGACCTGCTGGCGGCGCCTGGCGGCCTGGAACGAGGCCGGCGTCTGGGACCAGCTCCACCAGCTGCTGCTGAACGAGTTGCGGTCGAAGAACCAGCTGGACTGGGAACGGGCGGTGATCGACTCCTCGCACGTGCGGGCCGCACGCAGGGGCCCAAAAGCGGGCCCAGCCCGGTCGACCGCGCACGGCCGGGCAGCAGACACCACCTCATCGTCGACGGACAGGGCATCCCGCTCGCGGTGTCGCTGACCGGCGGCAACCGCAACGATGTCACCCAGCTCGAGCCGCTGCTCGACAAGATTCCCGCCGTCGCGGGCCAAGTCGGCAGACCCCGCCGACGCCCCGACGCACTGCTGGCCGACCGCGGCTACGACCACGACAAGTACCGTCGCCTGCTCTGGCAGCGAGGCATCCGCCCCGTGATCGCGAAACGGGGCGAGCCGCACGGCACTGGCCTGGGCATCTTCCGCTACGTCGTCGAGCGCACGATCGCCTGGCTCCACGGCTTCCGCCGCCTGCGCATCCGCTGGGAAAGACGCGACGACATCCACGAAGCCTTCCTCGGACTCGCCGTCTGCCTGATCACCCACCGCCACGTCCAACGCCTTTGTTAGGAACTCTTATTGGCCCGGGCTGGTCGGACAGCCATGTTCTGATCAGCAGGTTCAACGTCCGGGCACCCGCGCTCGCCCATCTTCTGCGGGTCATGCAGGAACACGGGCTCGCTTGGGACCCTCGGCATGGCCGTGGCATCGTCATCGCCTCCGATGACACAGCGGTCACCGGCAACCTCGAATATGTAGTCCTGGCGCACAATCACGAAGAAGCCAGCACTCTCGAAGACCAACTGACCGGGCTTCTGGCCCAGCACGACAGTTAAGGACTACTACGCGTGGCGTACCGCGGCCTGTTCACCAAGCACGTCACGATCTGGGCCGTGGTCGTCACGGCCAGCCGCCTGCCGGTGGCGATGGCACCGCTCGCTTTCCTCTTCTACGGGCGCGGTACGGACGCCGGATACAGCGGCGGCGCTGCCATGGCCGCCGCGTACGCCATCGCGGAAGCCATAGGCGCCCCGCTTCTCAGTACGCGACTGCGCACGCGCCCCTACCGCCGTGAAATCACCGGGGGACTAGGGCTGTCGGCCGTCGCCTTCGGCCTGCTCGCCCTTCTGCCAGCCCCTGGCACCGTGCTCGCGGTGATCCTCGCTGCGACTGCCGGCGCCGCCGCAGCCGCCGCACCCGGAGCACTGCGCACCATGGCCGAGGATCTCGCTCCTGAGAAGCGCATCCACGCCGCCCTCAGTCTGGAATCCACGCTCAACATGGCCGCCTGGGCCGCCTCGCCGGCCCTAGTGTCCTTACTTGCGCTCGAGTCCGCCCCGCAGACCCCGTTCCTCCTCGCCACGCTCGCCACGCTCGCAGCCACCGCCGGGCTGTGGCTGCTGCCCGACAAGACTGGCGCCACGGACGACGGACAGCGCGCCCCGCTCAAGCAAGCCCTGACCGCCTGGCCCGTCTACCTGACCAGCATCGCCGCCATGTACCTGCTGGCCAGCATCGAGCTCACCCTGCCCGCACTGCTTCAGCACCGGGAGATGCCCGTTACCTACAGCGGTCCCATCCTCACCGGCTTCGCCCTGGCAAGCATCATCGGCGGCCTCATCTACGGCGCGCGTACCTGGCCCGGCAGCGTGCACCGTCAGAGCACGCTCCTGCTCGTCATTATGATCGCGGGCGTCGCCGCCACTGCGTTCGCCTCCAGCTGGACCGTGATCGCAGCTCTTCTCGCTCTCACCGGTCTCTTGCAGGCAGCCGTACTGATCACCCGGAATCTCACCCTCCGCGAACAATTGCCCGCCGACCTTCACCCCGTTGGCTACTCGGTCCTCTACGCCGGCAGCGGCATCGGCTACGGCATCAGCGCTGCCGCTACTGGTCTCCTCCTTACCGTTACCACTCCCGACACCAGCGTCCTCATCGCCACCGGCACCACGCTCTTGCTGACTGCTGCGACGTGGCTCAGGCGGGGGGCGGCCCCGCAGGACAGGCGGCGGCAGGACGTCTCTGTCCTTGAGGAAGGGTGAGAGTACGTTCCCAGGCACGTCGGGCCTGGCGCTGAGGATTAGCGTCTTGACGTCCGCCTGCCCGGTTGCTCCTGCCGACGGTTCAGGCAGTTCCCTGGCAGGGAGCTCGGCGTCGCTACTTGCTGGTTCAACGGGCTGGCGGCTGAGGTTGGCTGGGCAGGAGGCGGACTACGGAGCTGGGGGCCATCAGCTGCTGGCGAATCTGACGGTTCTCCAAGGTCAGCTGGTTGACGACCCTGACCAGTGCTTCACGGTCTGCGCGGAGCTGGGCGAGTTCGTCTTTGTCGTCCGCGCGGAGTTCCTTCAGCTTGACGATCTGCCTGCGCAACCGCACTTCGACGTCGGTCGGCTGGCCCCGCTCTTTGACCTTCGCGTAGAACTCGTTCTTCAGATCGAGGTGGCGCTGAGTGAGAGCATTGCGGGGGACGTCCGCCTCGGCAGCCAGGGACTTGATGGTCAGGGCGCCGTCCGAGCGCTCGGGCGTCCCGGCCAGGATGCGGTCCATGGCGGCATGGATGCGGTCGCGTTCATCGGGTGCAGGGCTCATGCGGTGTCCTGGAGGGTGATTCGGGTGCGGTGGTGGGCCTCAGCGAGGTCACGCAGACGGGCCGCGTTGCGGCGAAAACGGTCGGCGAGCGGGCCCGGGACGCGGGCGCTCGCCTGTCGAGGAGGTCGGCGCGGTCAAGGATCTTGGTGATGTGCTGGTCGGTGCGGGCAATGTTCCCGCAGCCGGCGACGCATCGATCGAGGCTTGGGGTGTCTTTGATGCCGCGATGGCAGAGGGCCTTTTCGCGCTTGTAGACACACATCAGCAGAGCGTTGGGATTGTCGTAGACGGCCAGCTGAGGGTTGGCAACGATCTGTCGGGCCTGACGCAGGCTGATGACCGTGCCCGTGTACTGCACTGCGGTGGTAGCGGCTGTGATAGCCCGCCGGGCGGCAGGTCCCGAGACGCCGAGGCCGTCTTCGAGGTCGTCGTGTAGGTCAGCGACGGTGTCAATGTCGCCCGGGCGGTCGCGACGTCGAGGAGGTCGTGGATCCCGTCACGGCTTCGGGAGGCGTATCCGACAGATACGCAAGTTCGCAGGTGGCCGTACTGAATCGCCAGAGCGACCAGTCCACCCGGACGACAGGCGATGTGCCAGGCGAGACTGCGGCGAAAGCGGGAAGTACCGATGCGGCCGTGCGGGTCCGGCGGTATGACCTCTTCGGTGAGCCCGTGCGCGGTGGCCTCCTCGTTGGCCCAGGCGACGAAGTCCTCGATCCGGTCTCCCATCGTCGAGATGGCGAGTGCCCCCGTGCCAGAACGGGTGTCATGCGCACCGTGGGCGAACAGCAGATCTCCGGTCGGGACCATCCGCTCCAGAACTCGAATAGCGTTCACCACCGGGGCGATGGCCACCCAGGGAACATCCCGGAGCTCGCCTTCGGAGCGGTGGTTGCCTTTCTCGTCCCGCGCCGTCTTGTAAACGGCACCAGTGATCAAATGCCGCCCCGTTTGCCCCTTGCTGTCCGGCTCGGGATCAGGGCAGCATCCGCTGCGAAGGCCGGCCACCTCCCCTGGGCGCATTCCTGTCAGATAGGCGATGACGATGAAGCATGCCGTGCCCAACTGGCGCGTCAAAGAGGCGCATTCGTGATAGTCGAGGGCTTCCCTCCATGGCTTGCCCCCCAGCATGCCGGTGACAGAGGTCTTTAGGGGACAGGGCCCAGGACGCCGGACGGCGGCCTGCCGCCAGCCCAGTCGCTTGGAGGTCGCGGTGACCTGATTGTGTGAGGCTCCGGTGATCGCGGCGATGCAAGCGCGGGCGAGGGCCGGCTTTCCGCGCCAGGTCACCGCTGGGATGGGCAGGTCACCAGCGAGAAGCGGTTCCATGAAGGCCTTGAGCGAGGCCAGTGAGGCGGGAGTGGACTTGTTGGCGGCGGCGGCCGCGCGAAGTCTCTCCATTTCGGCCCAGGCGGTGAGGATGTCGTCGCTGAAGTCCTCGACCATGCGGATGGCCCAGATCAGCATGGGACCCATGGTCTGCTCGGCGATCGCCTCGGTGGTGTTCTCTCCCTCTGCGGTCGCCGCCGGCAGATAGTCGTCCACTCCTTCGGTTTCCCGGGGTGGGCAGCCGATCCCGCTGGGCCGGCTGCTGAGCTGGTCGAAGGCCCACAGCCTTGTCATGGAAGCCAGCATGTAGTGCACCGTGATGCGAGATGCCCCGCTGTCCCGCAGCGTGTGGCCGTATTCGCCTAGGGTCTGTCGTCAAATGATCTTCGGTCGGAGATCATGGTCGGGTGATACGTCGCCATGAACTGTCCGATGCCGAGTGGGCCTTCGTGCAGCCGCTGCTGCCCCGGTCTGAGCGGGGCAGCAGGCGGCTGGACGACCGGACGGTCCTCAACGGGATCGTGTGGAAGTTCCGGACCGGAACGGCCTGGCGGGACGTGCCCGAGCGGTACGGCTCCTGGGCAACACTGCACACCCGCTTCCGCCGGTGGGCCAAGGACGGCACCTTCGAGCGGATGCTCCGTGCCGCCCAGGCCAGGGCCGACGCGGCCGGGGACATCGAGTGGCTGGTGTCGGTCGACTCCACGATCGTCCGGGCCCACCAACACGCGGCCGGAGCGCGAAAAGGGGGCTCCGCTCCCCGGGACTCGGCCGGTCCAGAGGCGGCCTGACCAGCAAGATCCACCTGGCCTGCGATGGCGCCGGCCGCCCGCTCGCCTTCACCGTCACCAGCGGGAACACCAACGACTGCACGCAGTTCACCGCCGTGATGAAGGCGATCCGGGTGCCCCGGCCGGCCCCGGGACGGCCCCGGGTCCGACCCGACCGCATCCTCGGCGACAAGGGCTACAGTTCCAAGGCCATACGGGGCTGGCTGCGGCGACGGAACATCCGGCACACCTTCCGGAACGGTCCGACCAGGTTCGCAACCGGCTCCGGCGCGGCAGTCAGGGCGGACGTCCGCCGGCCTTCGACAAGCAGGTCTACAAGCGGCGCAACGTCGTCGAACGGTGCTTCAACCGCCTCAAGCAGTGGCGTGGCATCGCCACCCGCTACGACAAGACCGCCGAGTCCTACCAAGCAGCCGTCACCCTCGCATCGCTGCTGATGTGGGCGTGACATTTGACGACAACTCCTAGAGCGTGTCTCTTTGGTGGGCTGGTCAGTTGATCGGATGTGCCTGTCCGATCGGTGATTACTGATGCGATGTGGAGCCGGATCGAGCCGCTCATGCCGGCTGATCCGGTTCGCGGGCGGCGGTGGGCCGAACACCGCCGCACCCTGGAGGCCATCGCCTGGAAGTGCCGCACCTGCTCACCCTGGCGGGACCTGCCGGACGAACTCGGCTCGTTCCAGACCGCGCACAAACGGCTGATCAGGTGGGCCGTGGACGGCACCTGGGAACGGATCCTCGCCGCCATCCTGACAGCGGCCGACGTCGATGACGACATCGGATGGACGGTAACGGTGGACTCCACCGTCTGCCGAGCACACCAGCATGCCGCCGGAGCCAGGAGCAGGGGGCACCGAGCCGCTGTGAACCCGGCGATCACGGGCTCGGACGCTCTCGCGGCGGCCTGAGCACCAAGGTCCACATCGCCATCGACAGTCATGCACGGCCCTTGGCCCTCCATGTCACTGCGGGTCAGGCCGGTGATGCACCAGCTTTCGAAGCCGTCATGGCGGGCATCCAAGTTCCGCGTAGCGGACCCGGCAGGCCGAGGACTCGACCGGAGGCCGTCCTGGCGGACCGCGCGTATTCCTCCCGCGCGATCCGCGGACATCTTCGTCGACGCGGGATCCGTGCCGTCATTCCTCAACCGTGTCTGATCAGATCGGACACCGGCTGAGGAGAGGTCGCGATGGGGGCCGCCCGCCCGCCTTCGATGCCGAGGCATACAAACAGCGCAACACTGTCGAGCGGTGCATCGGTGGTCTCAACCAGTGGCGCGGCCTGGCCATGCGGACGGACAAGCTTGCCCTGGCCTACCGGGCGGCCCTGCACTTGGCGGCCATCTTGATCTGGGCCCGCCGCTGATATCGGAAAACCCATTCACTACGCAATCAGGATGGTTCGTGCACGATCAGCCGCGACCGCCGCCCCGAGAACGCGCTCCGCAGGGCGCGAGCTTCACGATTCCGGGCAGCGAAGACTCCGCGCTTGTCCACGTGGACGCCCAAGACGTCGTAGCTGTCGATGACATCGGAGATGCCTCGTGTCTGGATGGTGTCGCGCCAAGCTTCGGTGTTCCGGCCAAACCACTCCGGCAGCCCGCAGGGCTCGGCGACGGCGTCCCAGAAGTCATCGAGGGTCTCGATCGACCGACCTCGTAGGTCTACCTCCAGCTCCGTTTCCGTCTTCTTCGGCACCACAGCAGAGTAACCACCCCCTCAACCTGCCGAGAACGGGTCATCGAGACAGTCCCTAGTCGCGGCTGGCGACCACCATGTATCCATCACTCTCAGGGTCGAAGGTGGTGGACTGCACCGTGAGCCCAACGCTCCGCAACTGCGCCACGAGGTCCTCGTACCGGTAGGGCCAGATGGACAACCGCTCCGAGCAGGTTCGCACTGCCCCATCCGGCTCGATCTGCGCGACCACGATCTCGAGGAAGTGTTCCTGCTCCCAGCGAGGCTCGATCTGCCAGTAGTAGCTGACGACCGCATCGCGGTCGTTTCGGCGGATGAGTCGATTGCGGACGTCTACCCGGGAGCCGGCGGAGCGCACGAGCTCCCAGTTGCGTGAGTGGAGCACGAGGCGTCCGCCCGGATTCAGCAGCCGCGACATCGCTTCCAGTGCGCTCAGGCGCCCGGCTGCGCCCTCGGCGTGCCCGAGCGAGTTGCCGACGCAGAACACCAGATCGAACGTGGAGTCTTCCAGGTGGTCAGGCAGCTCGTCCCAGCTCGCGCGGAGGGCTCGAAGCGAGACACCCTGCTCGTCGGCGGCCTTCTCGGTCCGGTGAATCATTCCATCACTGGCGTCTGCGGCGACCACGTCAAGGCCAAGACTCGCGAGGCCGATGGCGAGCTGGCCGGTTCCACACGCGCAGTCGAGGACGCGCGCGTTGGGCGGCAGAGAGCCCACGGCGTCGCTGCAATAGACCGCGGCTGCCTTGGCGGGGGGCAACCTGTCGTCCCCGATCAGCCACTCGTATACGTCGGAAAGCGCCCCATAACCAGCCACTGCGATACCTCCATCACTCGACGACACGCGGGCTAGAGCGCACCTGCGATTCGGACCTTGCGCTTCGCACTGTGCCGGGCCGTGTCAGCGAAGCATTGAGCAGGACCCAACCACTTCCGGCGGCCGAGACTCCACAGGATTTCGTGGGAAACCGCGACACGCCGCACCGACGCAAGTCCTCACTCCAACCGATCAAAGAGACACGCTCTAGGCGCTGTGGGGGCCTCGGCGTCCCCGCACAGCTGCGAGTGGACATCGTCCGCTTCGGCCGGATCGACAGCCGACTCCTGCACTTGCGGCCGGGGCTCGACTCCGACGACGCGATCACTGCCGCCGGGGCGATCACCTTTCAGCCGCTTCGGCACCGCCGAGGAAGCCGCCGCCTCAACCCTTACAGCGGAGTGTCCGTCTGCTGGCGTGCCGGGGTCGAGAAGGCGGCGAACGCGACGTCAAGCAGGTTGCCGAGGTCCTCCTGGCCGTCGCTCGCACTCCATTGCCCGAGGACGATCCACAAGATTTCGAGCGCCGCCGCTACGCGTACGTTGGCGATGACCGATGACCCGTCGGTCGCGGAGGTTGTCTTCTGCAGTCGGGCGACGATCTTTGGTCGCCATTCAGCCTGCTTCTCGCGGAGGCGTGCGCACAGGGCTGGGGTCTGCTCGATGAGGTCGAGGATCGTCACGAGTTCCTGGACGTCGCGCACGAGGAACGTCACGGCTGACTCCAGGGCGTTGCGCAGCCTGCTCCAGTCGTCCTGGTCGGCCTGCTCGGCATCGAGTGCGTCGGTGATGACGTCACCGACGGGGTCGAAGACGAACAGGACCACGTCTTCCTTGGTGCCGAAGTAGCGCAGGAAGGTGCTCCGCGACACTCCGGCGGCTTTGGAGAGGTCGGCGAAGGTGACCTGGTTGAAGCCGGTGAGGCAGAACCGGTTGAACGCGACGCGGGCCAGCTCTGCTCGCACCGCGTGGCGGCTGATCTCACGGGTACCGATTGGCGCTGCGCTCATGGGGACGAGTGTACTCCGGAACACTCGCTTGCTTCTTCGGTTGCGTGTTTCTAATCTGATACTCAGTGTCAAGCGCGATACTGAGATACACGTTGCCCCAACTGACGGCCCGGTCATGAGCCGTCCCTTACCGCGATATGGAGCCACCTCATGAGCTACGAAGACCTTCCCGCCCTGACGATCGACGTCTCGGACGGGGTCGCGACGGTGATGATCGATCACCCGCCGCTCAATTTGATGGACGCAGTCCTCGTGCCGTCACTCCGGGCATTCGTCGCGCGTGTGCGGGACGACGCCGACGTCCGCGTCATTGTCTTCGAGAGTGCTGACCCGGAGTTCTTCGTTGCGCACGGTGACATGGCCTACCTCACCGACCCTGACGCGCTGCCTGCAGCCACTCGCGCCGCGATCGCGGCCGCGCCGGGCTCGATCGTCCCGGAAGGCCTGAACATCCTCCAGGCGATGAGCGAGGAGGTCCGCTCGCTGCCGCAGGTCACCATCGGCAAGCTGGCGGGCTTCGCGCGCGGCGCGGGCAACGAGTTCTTCATGTCCCTGGACATGCGATTCGCGGCGATCGGCAAGTCGGGGCAGGGGCAGCCAGAGTCCTTGATGGGGATACTCCCTGGAGGCGGCGGCACAGTGAACATGACGCGCTTGGCAGGAAGGGCACGCGCGCTGGAGCTCATCCTCGGCGCCGAGCTCGTGGGCGCGGAGCTGGCGGAACGGTACGGCCTGATCAACCGTGCCCTGCCCGCCGAAGAACTCGATTCCTTCGTCGACACCCTCGCCCGACGGATCGCCGGCCTCCGGCCGGGGGTGATCTCTATCACGAAGGCTGCGGTCGACGCGGTCGCGCAGCCGATTCCGCGTGAGGCATACGCCGTTGAGAACAAGGGCCTGTTCGCCGCGTTCGGCGATGAGGTCACCGAGCTCGCCCACAAGCTGCTCGCCGCTGGTATCCAGACCCGCGAGGGCGAACGGGACCACGAGCGCATCGCCAACAGCATCTGAGCACCGAAGCTCTCGCCACCCGTACGCGCAGACTCCGCGGGAAGAGTTCCTCAGCCATCGCCGGTACGCGCGTTGTCGAGTGGTCAGGCCGACCACCCCGGTTCGCCGAGCCTGTCGGGAACACGACCGGCTGCAGCGCCGGAAACGGCGGGCAGGGGAATGGATGGCGCAAGCAGCCGTAAGTTTGACGACGCTGTTCGGCCGCGCGAATAGGGGCGGTTGGGAAGGTGGGTAGCCGAGCGGGCACAGGTCCCGTTGATCATAAAGTTACTGACGCTCTGTGATCACCGAGGAGACCTGTGCCTGCGCTCCATCATGGCTGACCGAGCCGCTCTGGGACCAATTCGCGGTCCTGCTGCCCGAGCGGCCGGAATACCGCCCGGACCATCCACTTGGCTGCCACCGCCGACGCATCAGTGACCGCCATGTCCGTCACCACGATGACCCTGCGCGTTCCGGACGACATCGCCCCCTCGATCCGGGCCGCCGCGTCCGAGGCCGGCCTGAGCGTGAACACCTACGTCGTGCGTGCCGCGCGCCGCCACCCTCCGGCGTCATCGGCGACCGACTCCCGTGCGCCGCCGTCGTCTGGCTACCCCGGGATCTGGCCGGCGGACAAGCGGAGAGGCCTGGTCGCCGTGGTCGGCACGCACGAGGACGACGAAACGAAGACGCATCCCGTGAACGCGATGGCCTTCCATCCGGCCATCGCTCTGCTCGCCATGGGGTCCGGCGAGTACGACGGCGGCTCCTGCTCCTCCGCCTGGAGACCGGCACCGCCCTTCGCTCATCGAGCACCACCTCGGCCGCTAGGTCCTCGGACTGGAGTGGCTGATCGACCAGGACCTCCGTGCCCTCATGGCGCCACCCGACGACTGGAACGACGGACAGGCCCACGAGGAAGGGCACATCGCCGTGGTGCGCCGCGTCGGCTGGACCGCAGGAGCCAAGTCGCTCACCGGCTGCCCGGCAGGCGGTCGCCCGTCTGGCGGCGATGCGGACGTGCCGGCACCACACCAGCCGAGCACACGGGTGAGGACCGGGTGACGCTCAACTCGCCAACCGGGGCACACAGGCAAAGCGTGACTTCTCCCTTTTCAGCGGCTGGGGGAGACGCTGGGAGACGGCATTCCTGCCGCCGTACACGCGAGCTGTGGCTCGTTCCTCACGGCCAGTTCCCTGATGATGACCTCAGCCCCCCGTTGGCCGCGTGCCTCCGGTGTGACGGTGAAGTACCCTGTCACAAGTGTCTCGCTGGTGAGGAAGACCCCCGGGCCGACGCCCAGTAGCTCTGCCGTCATCAAGGCTGACAAACGCCTCAAGGGTGTCAGCACCGCAGCAGACTCTGAGACCACTCTCTTCCGCCCGGCAAGTCCTCCTCCCGCGCCATCAAGGTGCCCGCCCTCCTGGTCACCGGCGGCAAGAACGCGCCCGAGACGAACACCCAGATCCTGAACTGGATCAAGACCACGAGCTGAGGGCGGCCCCGGACGTGCAGGCTTCCATAGCCGTCCCGGTCATTCGTCACTGCCGACAGAAGGTGATGTCGGGATCGCTCTCCCTGAACCAGCGGGCGCAGGGCCGCTTCGGCGGTCCTGCCGTCTGGTGCTCCGGCTGTAGCTCGTGGTCAGGGTTGTTGGGCGGCCCGTCACCGGTGGTGGCGGGCGCGGGCGCGGGCTCGGTGTCGCCGGCGCCAGTCCGGCCAGCGGATTCGGTGCGCGAGGCTGCGGGGCGGCGGGGTGGTGCATGCCGCGAAAAGGCGTCGGATCTCGCTGCACGTCAGCGGGGTGAGTCTGACGCCTCTCCAGCTCGGCACTCAGGTGAGGGTCACCGCCGTAGACCTCGTCGCCGGTGACCCAGCGTGAGCTCTCACTGAATCCGATCCATGCCGAGCGGCGCTGCGGTGGATCAGATTCGGCGAGACATGAGGTGGACGACCATGTGTCAATGAAGTCGATCTGCTCTGGTCAGACGGAAACTATGCCTCAGCGGCGGTCGGAGACGCGCCGGGCACCGTTGCGGATGGCCGGCACGGTCAAGCCTGTTCCGGCCATCCGCTGTACGGGTCCAGACGCCGGCGCGGCGGCCCCGCGGGCGGCAGGATCGCGGGCGTTCGTCGCGGCCGGAGGTTCAGGAACCAGCCGCGTTCGTGGGCGCGGTCCAGCCGGTGGTTCGGATCCACTCGACCAGGTCCAGGGTGGCCGGCTCGATCGAGCGCACCACCGCGGGGTCCGCAGGGTGTTCCGCCGCCTTCGCGAACTCGCGGAACATTACCCTGTCGAGGTCGTTGGGAAGCACGCTCACCGGGAGGGCCTCGTACCGTGCCGGGAGCCCGGCGCGCGCGCCGAACGCCGCGGCGATCTGGGGGCCCGTCAGCTCGTCACCCACGAGCTCGACGGCTCCGCCGGGCGCCTGGGCGATGTCGAGCAGGAGCGCGGCGGCGACCCGGCCGATGTCCCTGACCGAGATCATCTTCAGAGGGACGTCCTCCGGCAGTGGCATCCTCAGCATGATCTCCCCGTGCTCCAGGCTCGGTGCCAGCACGCTCGTGAAGTTCTCCATGAAGGCGGTCGCGCGAACCATCGAGGCCCTGAGGCCGGACTTCCTCAGGTGCTCCTCGATCGCGTGCTTCGAGTCGTGCTGCGGCACACCCCGCTCCCGGTCCGCTCCGAAGACCGAGTTGAACACGACGTGCGGGACGCCCGCCTCGGCCGCCGCGTCGACGAGCGCGGTACCGATGCGGATCTCCGCCTCGACCTCTTCGAGACTGTTCGCCTCCGGGGTCATGAAGTAGAACCCCTCGACCGCCGCCAGCGCGCCGGCCAGCGACGCCGGGTCGTCGGCCCGGACGGCCGCCAGCTCGACGCCGCGGGCGGCCAGCGCCTGAGCCCGGTCGGGCTGCGGGTCGCGGACCAAAGCCCGCACCCGCGCCTTGTGGTCCAGCAGCGCGTCGACCACCGCCCCGCCCTGCTGCCCCGTCGCGCCGAAGACTGCGATCGTGCCGGTCTTCTGAGTGCTCATCGCTGCCACCCTTCACTGGTTCATGGCATGAACGAAATTAGTTCACGACATGAACATTGTCAAGGCATGGGTGTGGCGAGACCTCGCCATGTGATGGGTCAGTTCGAGGCGGGCGAAGAGAGGTCCGAGGTGTCCACAATGGCGGTGGTCACTCGCTCGAAGTCGCGCTGGTCGTCAGCGTCAAGGTCCCTCGCAATCTCGGGCAGGCGCTTGGCGACCTCGGCGTAAACGGCCTCGGCGAGCACCTTCCCCGTGGGTGTCACGCTGAGCATGACGACCCGTCGGTCCTGCTTCGAGCTTGCCCGGTCGACCAACTCACGCCGCGCGGTGCGATCGACCAACTGACTCAATGCGTTCTTGGTCATCCCCAACGACGCGGCGAGGTCGGCCATCTGCCGCGGCTCGTCCCTGACTGCGCAGAGCAGCGTGGCCTGCGAGGGGGTCAGGTCGAACTCGGCGCAGATCTGCGCGTACTTGCGTTGAATCACAACCGAGAGCCAGAAGAGCTTGTCGCCATAGTTCACACGGACCTCCCCGGCTCGATGACGAACAGCATACTGGCCGCGGGCCGGCGGGGAACACGCAGGCGGGCCATGACATCCGCGAAGGCGGGTGTGTCGCCGGCCTGGCCGGCGGTGAGGACGAACGCCGGCGGCCGGCACCGGCCGCCGGCCGCGAGGTGGATCTTCGTGGTCAGTCCCGCCGCGGGACCGGCCGATGACTTGGTCGTCCGGCTCGCCAGCCGCGGCCCCTTGTCGGGGGCCCCGGCCGCGTGCTGGCGAGCGCGCACGACGGTGGAGTCCACCGATACGGCCCAGCTCAGGTCCTCGTCCGCCTCGGCCTGGGGCACCAGGGCGGTGAACACCCGCACCCAGGTGCCGTCGACGGCCCACATCCGCAGCCGGCTATAGACGCCCCGCCAGTTGCCGTACTTCTCCGGCAGGTGCACCCACTGGGTGCCGGTCTGGAACTTGTAGGCGATCGCGTCGATCACCTCACGATGGTCCCGCCAGCGGCCACCCCGCTTCGGCGTCCCCTCCGGGAGCAACGGCTCGATCCGCGCCCACTGCGCATCAGTCAACGGCACACCCAGACCAACGACCGGCTGATCCGGATAAATGGCCTAGTGCTTCGCAATGAACGCCAACGTCGTACCGCAGCGTTCTGGCTCAGGCATGGACGCACGAAAAGCCCGGTGGTGGAAGTCGCGGTGGGCATGCTGCCGCGCCGCCTCCGTGGCTTCACCCACGAGTCAGTCTCGGCGCTCTTGGGTACATCCCTGGCCACGGCCCGCTCCGACGAACGCCACGCCACCCGCTTCCTGGACAGTGTCATCCCCCGCCTTGTACCGAAGGGACCGCCCCGGCGGCCACATCGAAGAACGCCACTCGAGAGCCCTCCTCGTCCGCAACCGCGTTCTCGTACGCCACGGCGGGCGAGATGCAGCGGTGCCGCAGAGCACTCGGTGATCCGGGGCGCCGCATGGGTGCCTGTGAGCGGTGCCGCACGGTGGTCGACTTCGCTCCCTGCGCCGAGTCCAGGCTCACGACCATCGCATGCTGATGGCAGGCAGGAACTCCACCCGCTCTTCGCTCAGTGCTGCTGCCCGGCTGCGCCGGTTCCCGATCCAGGCCCCAGCTATGTGGAGGATCTTCGAAGACCCGGGGCTGCCCTCGGTCTCCACTCCGTTCGCCGTTGGACGAAGGTGCCGTAACCGCCGGCCTTCCGAGGACCGGGCCGGCTCAGCCCGTCCGCGTTGGACGGCCGGCAGCGCGGCCCGGCCCGCTCTACGAGTTCCCGGCCAGGAACGGCAGGATTACGTCGGCCATCTCGTCGGGTACTTCCTCGGCGAGGTCGTGTCCGGCGTCGAAGACGTGCCCGGTGACGTCGTGGGCCATGAGCCGCATCTGGGACTCGTTGCGGTCACCGATGAACGCGGATCCGCCAAGGGCCAGGACCGGGATGTTCAGTTTCTTCTGTGCGGCCTGCCGGTTCTGTTCGGCGTCGACGAGCATCGCCCGGTAAATCGAGAGCATCGCGCGGATGCCGCCAGGCATGGAGTAACAGCGCACGTACTCGTCGACCGCCTCGGGGGTGGCGGTGTCGGGGTGGCTGCGCTCGGACTTGATCATGTAGGTGACCAGCTCGCGCTCATGCCCGGCGATCAGCATCTCGGGTACGTCCGGCTGGAAATAGAAGCCCAGATGCCACAGGTGCATACCGCTGGAGACGTTCTCAGGGGTGAGGGCGGTGTGGTCCTCGAAGCCGAAGCCGGGGGCCAGGGCCTCCGCGAACACGAGAGCGTGGACGTGGTCGCGGTGGCGGGCGGCGAGCTGGTAACCGATCACCGCGCCCCAGTCCTCGCCGATCACGGCGTACGTCTCGTGTCCGAGGTGGGTCATCAGCTCGGCGATGTCGTCGCTCATCGTCGCGGAGTCGTAGCCGTCCGCGGGGCGGGCGGAGTCGCCGAGGCCGCGGAGGTCGGGTGCGACGACGGTGTAATGGGGCGTCAGCTTCGGGACAAGGTGACGCCAGTGGTAGCTGGTCTTGGGCACGCCGTGCAGCAGCACCACGGCGGGGCCGGACCCGGCCGTCCGGTAGTGCAGACTCGTGCCGTTGACGGCGGCACGTCCCGAGCGCAGGGGTGTCGCGGTGTGGTCGTACATCATGACGTGGGTGCTTCCTGTCCTGGATGGGTCGGTGCCGGGGGAACGCTGTCGCCGCGGCGGGGGCGGATGCCCATTTTCTTGATCGATCGTTACGGATTCGGGGTACGGGCAACGCCGGGCCGAGGTCGCGGACCCCTCAGTCGAGAGCGGTCAGCGCGACGTCCACGAGGGGTTCGAGTGCGGAGGCGTCCGGCGTGATCTTCGAGGAGACCAGCAGCCCGTTGAGGAAGGTGACCAGGAACGCGGCGACCGCGTGTGGGGTGTGCCGCGCCGCGATCTCGCCCCGCTCCATCGCGGCCTGCAGCACCTCGGTCAACGCCTCCCGGCTCGCGTCCTGCATGTCGCGCACGGTGCGGCGGGTCGCCGCGTCCTGAGGCAGCCGCTCGCAGACGGCGTTGACGGCCAGACAGCCTTGGCCACCGTGCCCGACGGCGATGCGGATCCGCTCCGTCAGCAGCGTACGGATCGCCGTGCGGGCGTCCGCCCCCTCCTCCAGACTGCGCAGGGCGGCGGCAGCGAGGGTGGTGCGGTAGCGCTCCAACGCGGCTCTGTACAGGCCGTCCTTGTCGCCGAACGCCGCATACAAGGACCCCTGTCCGATCCCCAGGTGCTGGGTCAGATCGCGCACCGAGGTCGCCTCATAGCCGCGTGTCCAGAACAGCTCCATCGCGCGGCTCACCGCCGCCTCGGTGTCGAACTCCCGGGTCCTTGCCATGGCTCTACGGTAACTTATCTGGAGCGATCGATCAAGAAAGTGGGAGCGGGGCCGGCGGTGCGCTGGTGGGTCGGCTTCGGTGGGGCTGCGCTCGCCTACCGGTGGACGACCGGCAACGGCCGACGGCACGACCAGGGCCCAGGCGGGGCCCGGCGTCCGGTCGCGCTGCTGTCTGGGTCCAAGTCAGTCATGCACGACCGTTGGCGGCTCAGTCGTTTCGCACCGGCAGGTCTCTTCAGCGCTGGCCCACGTCGTGTGCAGCCCGGCCCGCACGAGGTCGATCCGGCGATAGCGTGATCCTCATGACGGCTGAAGACGAGGCGCTGGGCGGCGGCATGGCGAACGCGGGGGCCGTCTTCTGGGGGGACTTGGTGGAGCGACCGGCACCGCGCAACGCGCGCGCCCTCCATGCCTATCTGCTCGAGCGGCTGCCGGACGGGAACATGCAGGCCCTGCAGCAGTTCGTGAACCAGTCACCGTGGGACCCGCTTCCCGTCAGGCAGCGGATCGCCCAGCGGCTGACCGAAGTGGTCACGCCCGAGGTCTGGGTGGTCGACGACGTGTCGTTCCCCAAGTGCGGAACCGCGTCGGTGGGTGTGGCCCGTCAGTACTGCGGACGGTCGGGAAACGGGCGAACTGCCCGGTCGCGGTCAGCGTCCATGCCGCCACCGACACCGCGTCCTGCCCGCTGAACTGGGAGTTGTATCTGCCGCGTGAGTGGACGGACGAGCCGGACCGATGCCGCAAGGCGGGAGTGCCCGATCACGTCACCCACCAGGAGAAGTGGCGTCTGGCGCTCGGCCTGCTGGACACACTCACCGGCTGGCAGTTGAAGGCGCCGGTCGTGGTCGCCGATGCCGGCTACGGTGTCAGCACCCCGTTCCGGCTCGGTCTCGAGGAGCGAGGGCTGGCCTATGTCCTGGCGTTGACCGGGAGAGAAGTCGCTCACCCGGAGAATGCCCTGCCGCACCAGCCCGACTATGGCGGGCTCGGTCCGCCGACGCTGCCTCGATACCGCACCCCGCCGCATGCCGTCTCGGTCCTCGTGTCGGAGGCCGGTGACGGCCGGTTCACCGAGGTGACCTGGCGCCGCGGCAGCAAGGGCGTGATGACCTCACGGTTCGCGGTACTGACAGCGCGGCCCGCGGGCAAGCAGTCCCTGGCCGCAGCCCAGGAGGCGGGCGGCGGCCGCAACCGGTGGGACGGCGTCCTGCCCGCCCGGACACTCCTGGTCGAATGGCCGGACGGGCAGGACGCTCCGACGGGCTACTGGATATCGAACCTGCCCGTCACCACACCGGTCACCGACCTGGTGCGGTGGGCCAAGATGCGCTGGCGGATCGAGCACGACTACCGCGAGCTCAAGCACGGCCTGGGCCTGGACCACTTCGAAGGCCGCACCTGGCGCGGCTGGCACCACCACGTCACCCTTGTCACCGCCGCCCAGGCCTTCCTCACCCTCCGGCGGCTCGACCCAAAAGCCCACATGCCGGCCTGACCCTCTACCAGGTCCTCTACGTCCTTCAGGACCTGCTGAGGTGCTGGACCGGCACCTGCACCACCTGCGGCCGACCACTCACCACACGCAGAATCAGACCCAGAACCTAACGAAGCACTACTAGACGTGCTGCATGACCATCACGAACGTCGTGCCCGGCTCAAGGGCCTCGTAGGAGTGCGGCACGTCACCCCGGTACGACATGTAGTCACCGGGGCCCAGCTCCACCGCCTCGCCCCGCGGGCCCGCGAGCAGGCGGCCGGTGCTGATGACCAGGTGTTCCATCGAGCCCGGGATGTGCGGGTCCGACTCGCGCGGGGCGCCCGGCTCCAGCGCCCCGTGGTAGATGTCCCGCCGCACCCCGGCCGGCCCCGCGGAGAGCAGGGTGCCGGCGTACGAGGAGTTCTCCGCGTGCATGGTCGGGCCCTCGCCCGCCCTGATCACCGTCACGGCGGGCGCGGGCGACTCCACCAGGACGCTGAACGGCACCCCGAGCGCCACGGCGAGCGCCCAGATCGTCTCGATGCCGGGATTACCGGTGGCCGCCTCAAGCTGCGAGAGGGTGGACTTCGCGATCCCCGCGCGCTTGGCCAGCTCGGAGAGGGAGATCCCGGCCTGCGCGCGCTCGCGGCGCAGCGCCGCGGCGACCCACTCGCGGGGCATGCGGGACGGCTGGGCGCCACCGGGGCCGGTGCCGTTGGACATCGCTTTCGCTCCTGATCGAAGACGTTCGTTTCGCACATCGTTCGCTGTACAAGGCCATTTCGTTCGCCTTGACGAACGCACCCCGCACTGCCCATCCTACGATGCATGCGTTCGCCACACCGAACAAACCATCCGCCAAACAGAACGACGCGCGCGCCCGGCGCCTCCCTCGTCCACCTCTCCGACCTCCCGCCCGGCGTCCTGCGCGACATCGCCCTGGTCTGGCTCGCCGACGCCATCGTCGGCGTCTCCTTCGGCGCGATCGCCGTCGCGGGCGGGCTCCCCCTCTGGGTCCCCGTCCTCATGTCGCTGCTCGTGTACGCGGGCTCCGCCCAGTTCAGCGCGGTCGGACTGCTCACCGCGGGCGGCGGCCCCGTGGCCGCGGCGGCGACCGGGCTGCTCCTCAACTCCCGTACCGCCGCGTTCAGCCTGGCCCTCGCCGACGACCTCGGCCGCTCCTGGGCGGCACGGCTGATCGGCGCGCACCTCATCACCGACGAGACGGCCGCCTTCGTGCTCGCCCAGGACGAGGGCAGGGCACGCAAGGCCGCGTTCTGGATATCCGGCATCGGCCTGTTCCTGGCGTGGAACGTCAGCGTCCTCGCGGGCGCCCTCGTCGGCACGGCGCTCGGCGACACCGACAAGTTCGGGCTCGACGCGGCGTTCCCTGCGATCCTTCTCGCCCTGGTCCTGCCCGCGCTGCGCGCCGACAGCGCGGCACGGCGGGCAGCGGCCGCCGGCGCGGTCATCGCGGTCGCCGCCGCCCCGCTGCTGCCCGCCGGGGTGCCGGTTCTCCTCGCCCTGCTCGGCCTGCTCGCCGCCCGCCGCGGCCCCCGCCGTCCCCGCACCACCGCCCCCGGGAGCGCCTCGTGAACGCCACACTCGCCTGCGTCCTCGTCCTCGCCGCGGGCACGTACGCCTTCCGCCTGGCCGGACCCGTGCTGCACGGGCGCGTGGAACTGCCCGCCCGTGTCCAGGAACTGCTCACCGTGGGGGCCACCGTGCTCCTCGTCGCCCTGCTCGCCACGGGCGCGCTGACCGAGGGCCAGGGCTCCGCGGGCTGGGCGCGACCCGCGGGCGTCCTCTTCGGCGGCATCCTCGCCTGGCGCAAGGCGCCGTTCGTGGTGGTCGTCGTCGGCGCGGCAACGGCGACAGCGCTGCTGCGCCTGGCGGGAATCTCCTAAGGGTGTTGCAGAAGGCCGTGATCAGGCAGGTCGGAGCGGTGCTCGGGCGTGTGTGATCATGCGGCGAGGGCGAGGTTGTGCATGCGGGCGACGGCTTGGACGGCGTGGTGGAGGCCGTCGCCGCGTTGCCGGCAGTCGCGGAGGATCTTGTAGTTCTTCATGCGGGAGAAGGTGTGCTCGACGCGGGCGCGGACCTTGCGATGCTGCGCGTTGTCCTCTTCCTCGCCCTTGAGTAGCGGGCGTCCGGGGCGTTTGCGGTGCGGGACGATCAGGCCGGTGTTGATGTAGGCGCCGTCGCCGAGGACCGTCACGCCTTCGCAGTGCTCGGCCAGGCCGGAGTCCCGCCAGGCTTTCGCGTCCGCCGTATTGCCGGGCACCGGACGGGCGGTCGCCACCACCAAGCGGGTCTCCGCGTCTACGATGACCTGCACATCCGCCGAGAACCGGTAATTCCGTGACGACGCGCCGACCTTGCGGTCGCGGACCGGGATCAGCGTGCCGTCGACGATCCACAACCGCTCGGCGGCGTCCTGGGAGGCACGGGCCGGCTCGAGCGCGAGCAGCGGACCGAGCCGCTGGATGACCCGCACACGGTAGCCGGTGAGACACCGAACAGCGGCGCGAGCTGCCGCATCGTGAGGTTCGTGCGGTAGTACACCGCCACCAGCAGCACCCGCTCCGCCAGCGCAGCCGCCACGGACGACCCCGCCCACACCCCTCGCCACCACGCTCCCGGACCGCCCTCAGCAACCGACCGAACTGATCGACCCGCAACCCCGTGAACGTCTCCACCCACACCCGCTCGGCCCTCAACACCCCAGCCATACACCGAATACGCCCAGATCACGGCCTTCTGCAACACCCTTTAGGGTGAATTGCACCGTCTACGGGCGTGGTGGTGATGTCCGCGAGGGCGTCGTGGAGTCGGCGGACGGCATCCTCCGCTTCTGTGTATTCCTCGGGACTCGGGAGGACGGTACCGAAGCTGCCGCCAAGGTCAGACGGCAGGGCACGCCAGCGTAGAACCGGTTCGAGCGCGTTGAGAGCGCCGGAGAGGAACCAGGCCAGGCGGCCGTGCGTGCGCGCAAGGGAGATGGCCAGGACAGCGAGCGTCTCCCGCAGGTGTTCCAAACGGTCGATCGGGGGCAAGGCCTCCTGAACGTCGGGCGGGCCCACCGCTTCTCGCAGGCCGGCCGCGGTTTTCCGAGCGAGTGCGTGGTCCTTCGGCGTCAGTTTCCACACTTGGTCCCGAATCAGCTGTTCAGCTTCCTCGGCCAGCACCGCGACAATCCTGCGCATGTCCACGAGCTCACTCTAATGGGACCGTCCCGCCGCTACTGCAGTTGAACTCGTGGTGTCGTAGGGAGTGACAGCTGATCGTTGGCTGCGATATCACCGAGGGCATGCGGTATCCACAAGGGGGCGGGCTGACCGCCGAACGGCAGCAGTTCCGCGAGAGGTTACGACTCAAGGCGGCGGAGCGGTTCGCCCTGGGCGAGGGCAGTACCGCGATCGCCAGAGATCTGCGGGTCAGTGTGCGCTCGGTCCAGCGATGGCGTCACGCGTGGGCCGAGGGCGGCCCGCGGTCCTTGCGATCACAGGGGCCGGCGTCGCTGCCGAGGCTGAGCGATCAGCAGTTCACGCAGCTGGAGGCGGAGCTGGCCAAAGGGCCGGCCGCGCATGGCTGGGAGGACCAGCGCTGGACGCTAGCCCGGGTCAAGACGGTGATCGGCCGGCGCTTTCACCTCACGTACACGATCCAGGGTGTGCGGAAGCTGTTGGTGCGTAACGGCTGGTCCTGCCAGGTGCCGGCCCGCAGAGCGATGGAGCGGGTCGACGATGCTGTCGCGGGGTGGACCCGGGAGGTGTGGCCCTGCGCGGAAGGCTCGCGGCGGCCCGTGGAGCCTGGCTCGTCTTCGAGGACGAAGCAGGCTTCTCCACGACACCGCCGCACGCAAAGACATGGTCGCCACGCGGCCGCACCCCGGTGGTCCGGGTCCGTGGCCGCTCTCGCAGACGGATTTCCATAGCCGCGCTGACCTGCTACAAAACCGGCCACCGCTCAAGGCTGATCTACCGGCCTCGCCGCGATGACGGCAACCGTTACGGCCGCAAGAGCTTCTCCTGGCGAGATTACCGGGACCTGCTGATCGCCGCCCACCAGCAACTCGGCGGTCCGATCGTGCTCGTCTGGGACAACCTCAACGTCCACAAGGCCGCCGGACTGCGGAAGTTCGCCGAAGCCCGGGACTGGCTGACCATCTACTACCTACCGCCCTACGCACCTGACCTCAATCCCGTCGAAGGGATCTGATCCCTCCTGCGACGCGGCTGGCTCTCCAACGTCGCCTTCAGTACCCCAGAACACCTCGACCAGCGCATCCGACGCGGCCTACGGCACATCCAGTACCGCAGCCACCTCATCGACGGCTGTCTCGCTGAGACCGGCCTGGCCATCCGCCCTGACTGAAACAGCGGCACGAAATCCCGAGTCCAACCGCAGTGATACCTAAACAGAATTCCTGACTCAGAAGACTAGCCCTCCGGCTGCTGCCGGCAGGACGAGGAGTCCCATCCGGGGTCGGCTCGCTGACGTCGGAACGCCGCCAAGGACCAGGTGACTTGCTGGCCGCTAAACGCCGCGCCAGCTCACGAACTCATGCCCTCCGCTCATTGAGAGCTGTTCGCTGAACGGGTGCACGTCGCCGGTCAGAGCCGCCACGCACAAAGCTGCCACTCCGCCGTCGAACACGGTCCAGTGGCTCGTCCCGTGCAATGTCTGCCTCCGGAAGACAGCCGCCCGCCAGTCGTCGGGAGCGCCCTCGCGCAGCCAAAACGCGACATCGCTGCTTGCCGAGTCTGCGAAGGACAGCAGCGGCGGCAGTGCCCCTCCCGGCAGGAGGGCTCCCAACTCCTCGCGATCCCGTTCAGAGAGGGCGGGTTCGCCTCTGTCCAGAAGATCCCCGTACGGCGAGCCAGGCACCGGCGGCGTGCTCACAGACAGGTACTCGTCGATCTCGCCGCCGCCGTACAACTCCACGAGCTCACGGTAGTCGGCCGGGAACGCCAGGCCCGTCGTCCGCTCGATCTGTTCCCAGTCCACCGTGTCGCCGCCAGAGCTGGGCGGCGGGAGCAGCTCGCGCAGACGGGCGACAACTGGGTGAGACATACAGGGTTCCCTTCACTTGCTGGCTGGGTGGACGGCCCTCACGGCTCCCCTGGTAGCGGAACGTTGGTACCCGTACGACTGTCGATATCGGTGCCCAGGTTCTTCCAACCGCGGCCGGCAATGCAAATAAGGTTCGAGACCGCGGTGGTGTCAGCATCCGCGTAACGCCCCCTGCTGTTCCAGGTCTAGCCGAGACCGGCCTGGCCATCCGCCCTGACTGAATCAGCAGTACGACACCACGAGTTCAACCGCAGTAACACGTTCGGTTCGATGCCTGAGCCGCCTCAACAATGCGCCAAGGAGCCGAAGCGGGTACTTACGGGGCGCCGTGTGGGCATCCAGCCGACGCGGTGGTCCGGGTGGAGGCGGGGCGCCAGGCCGGAGCGGTCGGGACGCGTTGGGGAGTTCGGTCAGGTTGTGGTGAAGACGGGGAACTCATGCAGGAACACCGAGGTCTCCGGCTACAGTGCGGCAGACGCCTCGGCGCTCCCGGACGCCGACGAGAGCATCAAGGCCGGGAGTGAGTCCCTGGGACGCGCCGACCCCGGGCTGAGGCTGCGGGTGTACGCGCACCTGATGCCGTCGAGTCAGGAGTGTACGAGGAAAGCAATAGTATCGGGTGTTCCTGCCCGAACAGCCGGGCATGCGCATGTAATGACCTCTTACTACGCGGCATCGGTTCACCTGGCAGAGCGCTGGGACGGCCCCCCGTGGTTCAAGTGGGCCTTTCTAGGGGTGTGGGCGCTCTGCGGAGTGTTCGTTCTCTACAAGCTGCGCCAGAACGGCTGGAAGTTCCCCCGGCGACGCTGAGGCGGCCCGGCTGCTCAAACGCGGTGCGACTGCGCGAGTCCGACGGCCCGGAGACGGACGGGCCAGTGCGGACGCTGGTCGTCGACCTCGCGTTCGCGCCCGAATACCGCCGTGGACCTGTCCCAGGTCTCACCTTCGCCGACAGCATGCATCTCAACGCCCTCCGGGACGCCCTGCGCCGCGACCGCGTCGGTGGCCGCGAGTCGTCCTGATCGGCCCGCTCCAGGAGCTGCTGGTCCGCCGACTCCTAGAGGCCAGCGGCACACTCGAACACTTCACGATCAAGGACGCGGGCCGCGCACCCGGGTCAACGGCATCGGGGCCACAGCACGGCACGCCCGGCCCGGCCGCGTCCCATGAGCACGGACACCGTGGGTAAACGAAGGACGGCCAACCGAAACGATCAGTGACCGGCACTCCACCATCGCACAGGAATCACCATGGTCATCCCGCTGAGGCAGCAGACAACGGATGAGCACCATCCGGCAGCCGTCCTACGTTACGGTGCGGTATGGGCCGCCGACGGCACCTCCATCGCCGACGCCCGCAACGCGGTACGCACCCTTCTGGCCCGGGCAGGGAACCCCCCGCACCACCAGATCAGCCAGGACACCCAGATCGTCGTCAGCGAACTCGTCACCAACGCCCTGCGACACGCACCCGGACCCGGTGGCCTGCTCCTCGAAGTGCTCACCACCCCCGCTCGCTTGCGCGTCACCGTCCGCGACACCTCGAGGGCATCACCGCGGCTGCGCGTGCCCGACCCCCACCGCATCGGCGGACACGGCCTCCACCTCATCACCCGCCTGTGCAGCCACTTCCACACCAGCCCCCGCGACGACGGCAAACAGGTCACCGCTGAGATGCTCCTGCCGCAGCCCGCCCTGTGACACGACGGCCACCACGACCAGCACTTCTCCCGGCTCGGCGCTCGCCACGGCTTCGGCCCCGGCGACCGGGTGAAAGGCCGTCATGAAAGCGGTAGCACCACCGAGGCCGTTCCCACCGGTACCGCGACGCTGGCGCGTACGCCGACTCGAGTCGGCCTTGAGTTCTGCGACTCCAGCGGTATTACCGCCATGATCGCCGCTCGCCACCACGCTCACACCGCCCAGGCCGACGTAGCACTCGCCGCAGTCCCCGGCCACATCCTGCGCGTGCTGCGGCTGGTCGGACTCGACCAGATCCTGGCTCCCACCCCGACGGCGAAGCCGCCACACAGCCTTGACCCGGGGGAGTGGCGGACACTACGGCGCTACCTGCGGTGACGGCGCTACGCAGGCCGCAGACATCCGCCGGTCCGTACGCCTCGCCCTCCGCGAGGGCGACGTACCCCGGACGGGGAGCGCGCCAGGTGGGGCCGCGATGGTTTGCCGCCGGGCTGCGTCGTTCCTCACTGAACGGCAGCGGGCATTGCTGGCTGGGGGCGGCTGTGCCCCGAGGGAACGAACCTCCGTTCCACCGGCGGATGCCCGGAAAGCGCCCACCGTCCTCACGAGCAGTTCGAAGACCATCCGGCAGTGTGAGACGAAACCGCGGTCGTCGGTCCCCGGCCGACTCGGCGATGAGGTCCGGGATGTGCGCCGGTGCGCCCTGTAAACGAGGCGCTTGGCCCAGGCACGCTCGACAGCCCAGCCGGCGGCGGGCAGCCTGTCTACCGGCGATATCGGCGCGTCCAGGTCCGCCGTGCGCGTGCACCCGTTCCGATCGCTTCGTCGTCTGGCACCGTGGTGGCGGACGCCGCGTCGCGGTGGGGCTGGTGAAGTCGACGGTCATGGTTCGCCGTAGAGCCCGGTCAACTCGGTGACGGCACGTGCCATCTCCGCACGGGCCTCGGGAGGGCCGAGGATCTGGATGTCGGTGCCGAATTGCAGCAGGTGGCGGACCGCTTCGACCACGGGGTAGGTCACCTCCACTCGCAGCCACTCGTCGGTGTCCGCCTCGGCGGCGGGTGCTCCGGTGAAGTAGCTGCCGGCGATTCGGGTCACCATGTCCAGCCGCTCGCGGCGCAGCCGCACGGTGACCCGGACGCCGGTCGTGCGGTCCTCCACCCCGCGTCGCAGGGCGTGCCAGACCTGGGCCAGCTCCACACCTGGGCGACGTTTTGCTGCGGTCTCGAGGACGCGGACCTGCGTCAGCCGATCGGTGCGGAAGAGCCGGGGCCTGCTTCGATGGTCGGCGATCAAGTACCAGGTACCGGCTTTTGCCACCAGGCCGTACGGGTCGACGGTGTAGTCGTGCAGCGTGCTACGGCCGCTGTGGCGGTAGCGGATGTGCAGCCGGCGGTCGCTGAGGACCGCGGCGTACAGCGCCTCCAGGTCCGTGTCGGAGCGGGGTGCGGCATGCCAGCGCTCCGGGTCGACCAGGATGCGGCGGCTGGTCAGTTCGGCCGCCGGGCGGTGGGGTGCGGGCAGTGCGGCCATCACCTTGCGCAACGCGGAGCCGAGGGCGTGGTCCAGGCCGAGCGCCGCGTGTGCGCTTTGGGACGCCAGCACGAACAGTGCGCGCGCCTCGTCGGTCGTCAGGCCGGTGACGTCGGTGCGGAAGCCGGGGAGTAGCCCGATGCCCCCGTCCTTGCCGCGCTCCGCGTACACCGGAACACCGGCCGACGACAGTGCTTCGATGTCGCGGTAGATGGTGCGTTGTGACACCTCCAGGCGCTCGGCCAGCTCCTTCGCCGGGACCAGGCCACGGTGCTGGAGCAGCAGCACGATCGAGAGAAGGCGGTTGAATTTCACCCCTGCAGAATATGACGGCAGGTGTCATATACGCGTCGCACGATTGCTCCCGCTGACACCGACGAAGGAGCAGGACTGTGGAACGCACCGACTTCGATTTCCTGGCCGCCCGTTGCAAAGGGCCCGTGCTGTTGCCCGGTCAGGAGGGTTACGACGAGGAACGCACGGGATTCAACCTGGCCGCGCGGCACCGTCCGGAGGTGATCGTGGGGGCCGCGCGGCCCGACGACGTGGCGGCGGCCGTCGCCTTCGCCGTCGCACGTGGCCTGCCGGTCGCCGTGCAGAACACCGGGCACGGCTTCTCGGTGCCCGCCGAGGGTGGTCTGCTCGTCACCACCCGGCGCATGACCACGGTCCGTGTCGACCCGGCCGCGCGAAGCGCGTACGTCGAGGCCGGCGTTCGCTTCGAGCAGCTCGTTCCCGAGGCGGCGCGGCACGGACTCGCGCCGCTGAACGGCTCCGCCCCGCACGTGGGCGTCGTCTCCTACACCTTGGGCGGCGGTCTCCCGCTGCTCGGACGCACCCATGGCTGGGCGGCCGACCGGGTACTGGCCATGGACGTGGTGACCGCCGACGGCGAGCGGCGCCATGTGACCCCCGAGGCCGAGCCGGACCTGTACTGGGCCCTGCTGGGCGGACGGGACAACTTCGGCATCGTCACGGGCATGGAGTTCGGCCTGGTCCCGGTGGTCCGGCTCTACGGCGGCGGCCTCTTCTACGACGCCGAGCAGGTGCCCGGCCTCCTGGAGGCGTACGCGGGTTGGACCACCACGGTGCCGGACGAGATGAACTCGTCGGTGGCACTGATCCCCTTCCCGGATGATCCGCAGGTTCCAGGACCGATGCGAGGACGCCGCGTCTGGCATGTGCGGATCGCCTTCACCGGCTCCGCCGAGGACGGCACCCGTCTGGTCGAACCGCTCCGCCGGCTCGGCCCCCGGCTGCTGGAGAACCTGCGTGACATGCCCTACGAGCACAACGCCGACATCCACGACGACCCTCCGGTCCCGATGCCGTGGGCCGCCGACAACGCCTTCCTGGCGGATCCCGACGGGGGAACGGTCCGTACGCTCCTCAAGCACATCAGCGACGAGGCGGCGCCGCCCGCGATCGTGGAAGTGCGCCACCTGGGCGGCGCCCTGTCCCGTCGGCCCGCGCACCCGAACGCCGTCGGCCGGCGCGACGCGCCCTTCATGCTGGCGGTCCTCGTGCCTCTGGCGAACGACTCGGCGGCCGATGCGCACGCGTTCGCGTTCCTCCGGCATCTGTTCGAGGAGCTGGATCCTTGGACCGCCGGCCGGTTCCTCAACTTCATGGGCCACGGCGCCGCAGCCGACCAGGAACGGACCCGCACCGCCTACACCCCGGACGACCATGAGCGACTGACCGAGCTGAAGGCTGCGTACGACCCAGGAAACACCTTCCGGCTCAACTACAACATCGCGCCGGGTACCGGCGCATGACGCCGACTCCAGGACACCTCGATGACACCGTCATCCGCGCCGGCACCAGGGCACTGTCTCGCCCGCCGGTGGATGCCCGGCTCCGTCGCATCCTCGCCCTGGACGCAACCGGGATGATCCTCTTCGGGCTGGCCTACCTTGTTGCCCGCGTGCCTCTCGCCCGGCTCCTCGGGGTCGGTGACACGCTGGTGATCACCGTCGGCGGCCTGATGCTGACGATCGGCACGGGCGTCGCGCTTCTGGCCCTTCGTACCCGTCCACCGTCCGCGTGCGTGCTGTCCGTGATCGTGATCGGGGCGGCGTGGGTGGCGGCGAGCATCGCCTCACTCGCCCTCGACTGGTGGGACACCACCACCGTCGGAACGGTGTGGATCACCCTGCAGGCCGTGCCCGTCTCGCTGCTCTCCATCGTCCAATTCGCCGCACTGCGCGCCAGGACCCGACGCCCTGCTCGCCCCTGGGGTTCCCTGTGACCACTCACAACCGGCCCGCCAACGTGCCGGGCACCGCCGTGACCTTCATCAACGTCTTCGAGATATCCGCTGATCACCTCGACGCGTTCATCACCGAGTGGGAACAGCGTGCCGCTCTCATGAGCACCAAGCCCGGCTTCATCGACTCCCGGCTGCACCGTGCCCACCGCCCGACGACCCGGTTCCAGCTCGTCAACGTGTCTCACTGGGCCAGCAGGGAGGCGTGGGAGGCGGGCACGGCGGACCCCGAATTCCGCGAGCGTACTCGAGCCGTACAGCAGGACTCGCGGGTGCCGGTCACATCCAGCCGGGGACTGTACGACGTCGCCGCGGAGTTCTCCGAAGACCGCGGTGAGCCGTAACAAGCAGTACTCGTTCAGCCAGCCCAATTGCGATGCCACTCAGGTCGAGCCCCCACCACCCTCACTGCCCGCTGAGGGGGTCCAGGGTCCGTCTTCAAGCGGATCTTGCCCAGAGCAGAAATGCTGCGAGCGTGACCGCCGTTTCGTAGGAAGTGGCGGTCCTTTCTGTATCCGGTGGCGATGCCGCGGGAGCCCTTGAGCCGGTTGAAGCAGCGCTCGATCATGTTGCCCCGCCGGGAGGTCCCTCGGTCGAAGCCTGGCGGCCGGCCGTGCACGACTCCAGCACTGACGAAGCGATCCGCTCAGGCACAACAATGACGGGAGGCGAACATCCGCCCCCGAGAGGCGAGGGACCGGCTGGCTGCCGTAGCCGCCGTCCGGCTGAGATGCTCCTGCCCCAGCCGCCCTGTGACGCGACGGTCAGTTGGAACAGCACCTATCCCGGCTTGTCGCCCCACAGCCTCGGCCGCCCTCCCCCGCGGCCCGTGGCGGAGCGTGGTGAGGGGGCAGGCCAGCGTGGCGGAGCACTGTGGCCAGGCATAGCGCATGCTGACCGATACCTATGGCCGGCCGGGGCGCGGCGGCCTGCCACACGGTTTGCGTGCCGCCTGACCCAGCCGTCGCATTCAAGCCAAGAAGCATGCAATTGCACACCGAGACGCAGGCAGCAGCGTAGCGTTCTTCGCGAAGAGGAACGACGGGCGCGGGGAGCGTGCGCATGGCCATCGACTGGGACGCCTACCCGTACGGTGCCCATTACGCCGCCTACCTGGACCATCTCATGCGCTGCACCGAATGCGGCCACACACGCTGCGCAGTGGGCGCGAACCTGTGCACCCGCTACCTTGCTACCGTCGGACGCCCGGACACGTACGGGGCGGACCGCTTTGGCCCGAACGGCGAGGAAGTGCCGCACTGACCATCCCGGACCGGTCCGCCACACAGACGAGACGTAGCGGACGGGCGCGCAGCGCACAGAGCGAGCGGGGTGTGAAAGGCATCAGCCATGACCTGGAGGCTGCCGCACCCCATGTTCACCAACCTGTGCCGAGCCCTAGCTTGCGAGCCGACGCCGTCACAGAACCGTACCGGTGCTCTGGGACAGGTTGGCCGATCTCTAGGCGAGCGGCTCCAGCTTCCTATCTGTTGAACAACGTGTCTCCGTATGGGTCCACCCAGTCGGCCTCGCCCGAGCCATGCTGGTCAAGGCTGCTCAGCTCGCACTCCAACGCCTCACCGTGCTCGTACGAACCTCGCAGCAAGGTGTCCCGGTGTGCTCGTTGCGGGCGGGACGCCCTTGGTGCACTTCAGCCTAATCCCCGTGTCCCCTGCCCAATTCGAACTGGTCTGGCACCGGGCGAGGCGGGAGGCTGGGCGCATCTTGGGGGAGACGCTGTGCGGACGCGGCTGCCGGTTGCAGAGTGGTGGGGAGATCCGTGGAGCGAGGCAGGAGTTGAGGTGCGATGAGCGAGCGTGCGTCGGGGCGGAGCCGCTTGAGCAGTGCTGCAGTCGGGCCGAGGGTGCGGCGGGGACACAAAGCTGCCGTCGGTGCCACTGTGCTGGTAGCGCTCATGGGATGCACCAGCGGCGGAGCCGAGGGCAGGAGCGCTGCGCCGGGTCCGGCGCCCACATCGACGCTCTTGGGGACCGAGGATCTGAAACCGCTGCTGCTGGATGCTTCGGACCTAGGGAAGGAAACCCGTTCCCTGAGCACAAAGAAGGACGCCGGCGACTCCTTGGTCCAGGGGGGAGGGCCACAGGACTGTGAGGAGTTGGAGCCGTACGGCATCTACGGTCCGATCGAAAAGGTGTTGGGGACCAGGCGCACCGCGGAGGCGGTGTTCACCCGCGACGGCGAGTTCCTGACCCAGCGGCTGTACAGCCAGATGCCCGCGTCGATGTTGGGTCGCGTGAGCAAGCTGTTTGCCGTGCTGACCGCGTGTCCCTCATACACCGAACTCATCAGCCTCGGTGACAAGGGCAACGCCGAGCTCGACGTGACGACGCGGAGGGTTGATGTGGACGTGGAGGGCGTAGCTTACGGTTACGAGCGCGTTGCGACGGACCGCGTGGGCGGATCGCGTGAGCGCAGGATGACCGTCGCGGTCACGCGAGGGTGGACCACGGTTCTGCTGGACGGTTCACCCGACCTCGTTGAGCAAGCTCTGCGGCCTGCCTTGCGGAAGGCGACCGAGTGAGGCGCCTGTTCTGACGTCCGGACGGAGGTCACGGCTGGGCAAGATGTCCTGCCCGGCCGTGGCGGCTACTCCCAGGGTCTCGGTAGCGCGTGTCACAGGACTCCCAGACCCATCTTTGAATCTGTGCTGATCTCGTGCACGCGTCACAGTGGAGGACGCGGGTGCGCACGTCGCCTCTTGCTCGCAGGGGTCTCGCAGTGGCCGTTGCGGAGAGTTTCCGGGCGCCCTACGGGGTAGTGCACCGTTCCGCTCTCGACTCGGCGGGTTTGAAGACGGGCTGTTACAGGGCAGCGGTTCAGGCGAGCCGGAGTGGTTGGGAGGGGTTTCGGTGGGAGCGTCGAGGCGGGCCGGCGTGGTGCACCTGCGGGTGGGGCCTTCGTCGTCCTAGTAGTGGATGGTTTCACTGTTTGAGCGGGGTGCTGCGTGAGTGGCCGACCAGGTACTCAAGGATGACCGCGCGGATATCTGCGGTGAGGACCGCGGGTGCGCGACGGCTGAACGAGGGCAAGGCGGCCGATGAGCTGGCGGGGGAGAGCCGTGCCGATACCTCACGTGCTCGATGAGTTGTTGCGTCAGATGAGGCCTCGTGGCGGTCAGGACGTCAGTCTCGGTGGCCGTGGCAGGCAGGTGGTCCGCGTAGCGGAGTGCGTGACGGTGCAGGCATGTGTCCTTGCGGTCGTGGGGGTCGGTGGCGGAGCGTGCCGTCCGCCGCGACGGTCCAGGTGAGCGGCCGGGGCACGGCGACCCCGAACCGCCGTCACGAGACACGGTGACGGCGACGTCCTTCAGGTAGGGGAGGGACGAGGTCGGTGCCGTCCTGCGGGATCCGAGCCGCAGCGGCGCCCGTGCAATGTTCTTTGGACGGCCCCCCAATGGCGGTAACAGCTGTTACCATGCTGGTATGGCGAAGACACAGCTGGGCGCCCGCGTAGACGAGGACGTCGCGGAACTCGCGAAGAAGCGCGCCGCCGACCTGGGACTGAGTATCGGGGACTACCTCGCGCGGCTGGTGCAGGACGACGTCAGCGGGCTGCGTGCCCGAGCGGTGGGGGCGGCCGCCCGGTTCTTGGCCGACCACCAGGCGGTCTTCGATGAAGCTGAGGCCCAGCAGCAGGCACCCCGCGGAGCACGCGCGGCCTGATGGACCTGCACATCGACGTCCCCTGGATCCTGCAGGTCGCCGAGGCCGCCGGAGCGGACGACCCGGCCCCCGACGACTACG
Organism: Streptomyces mutabilis; assembly: GCF_046628145.1. NCBI lineage: Bacteria > Bacillati > Actinomycetota > Actinomycetes > Kitasatosporales > Streptomycetaceae > Streptomyces > Streptomyces mutabilis. The sequence continues at coordinate 7,785,516 of NZ_CP176874.1, forward strand.
GCGTCCCTGTCTCGGCAGTCGCCCGCCACCGGGCCGAGCTGTTCGAGCACCCCGTCTACGACGGCCCCTACGCCAAAGGCGCCGCCCTGGTGCACACCCTGGGCCGCTGCCGCTGGCTCGAGCGCTCCAACATGGCCGTCGCCGCAGCGTCCGGCGTCATGTACCTCGAAGCCGCTGGGATCTCCGTCAAGCCCGATCGCAAGGACGCCGTCGCCCTCAAGGACCTGCTCCTCGACCCCGCCTGCACCGCCGGGAAGATCGCCGCTCTGCTGCGGACCTGGCCCACCTCCACTTGATGCCCGCAGGGTCCGCCTGGCGCCCGCCCCTGTGATGAATCGAGGAGAGGAACACCTCGGTCGGTGGCCGACCGGATGCCTAGAGAGCGGCTGACCACCGGCCGTGCGAGAGCGTGGTCTCTCCGTCGGGGGATGATCGTCACGCGGGCCCCGTTCACCGGCAGCTCCCCGCCGATGAACGCTCCCGGCCGTGGGCAGCACACAAATTCGCTACCTCTCAAGGCCTCGTGGCTTCTACCGTGGTCGGGAATGAGCACACAGGCCTTCAACGGCGCTTACCTCCTGCCCCTCTTCAGCGAGATCGAGCAGGCCCGCGCAGACGGTGCCTACCGGCCGCTGCCCGCCCCCGCCCCGTGAGTCAGCTCGTCCAGCAGGTGTAGGCGAACCACGTCTGGACCTCGTCGGCGGACATCACACGAGTCAGCTCGGCCGTCGCCGGCAGCATCGGGAAGAACCGGTCGGCGTTCCAACTGCGCGGGTACATCGGCTCGTCCAGCACGAGTAGGCGGTGTCCCTCCACAACGGGGATGTCGTCGGGCAGCCCCTCGTTCCAGATCCGCTCCCCGTCCGGGGCGAGGAGTTCGAAGGCCCCGGTCGCGACGGCCCCGGTGTGCCCCTGGGCGGGCTCGGGGTCCATGGCCAGGCGGACGCTCTCCGTCGACGGGGGGGGGTACCGGGCAGGTGGCCGCCGCCGACGAGCACGTGGGCGAGCAGCGTGTGCAACTGGAAGTTGTCCCCGATGCCCCCGATGCGCACTTCGAACCCGGTCCTGGTGGGCCGGTGCAACACCACGAGCGGCTCGTCGTCCAAGATCGCCAGCGCGTAGGCCAGGCACTTGAGGTCGTGCCGCTCCATGGCCGTCAGGTCGCGGCAGGCGGGGAGGAGCGCGGATGCGTGCCGACGGCGTACCTCGGTGCTGCGGCACAGCACGGCCAACGCGGGGGACTGCCACTGCTCGACCGAGGACCAGGCCAGCGCCAGCCGCAATGCCTCGTGTGCCTCGCACCCAGCCGTGCCATCAGCGCGTCGTCGATGATCTCCTCGTCGGCCTTCGGCAGTTCGTCCCCGGCACCGGCGGCGGACCAGCGGCGGGCGAACTCCAGGGCATCGAGAAGGTCCCGGTGGGTGCCGTCGAGGATCGGCTCCGCACAGGCCACCGGATCGGCACCACGTTCCACGCAGAAGCCAGCCATCGTTGCCAGCATCGGGCGCGGACCGGCGGGCGGAAAGGCGGGGAGCAGCGCGGCCAACCGGGGTCCCACCGGCACACATTCGGTGCCCGTCGCCGACTGCAGACCACTCATCGCCGCTTTGAACGCACGCTCGGTGCGGCCACCGTCGCGAGCGGCCACTGCCTGCTCCAGCTCTGACATGACGGTGGCCAAGTCCGCAGCCTTCTGCTTACTTTTGAAGATCACCGGCACACCTTAGGCCCGAGTTCTGACAGGTGTCATCAGGCCACCGTCGGTCGAAGATGTCAGACCGCTCCGCGCTGTCGAAACTGTTGAACAACTGCTGTCAGTTCTCGGGTTCTGGCACTTCCGTGAAGCGGTCACGGTTAGTGATCATTGGGTGTCCGAGTACTCGGAGGATCTGCCGTACTTCTTGGCGCCACTGCTCAGCGTCTGCGCTGTCCACCCAGCCGATTGCCATCTCTGATCCCTCCTGGAGAACCCGGTCCAGTGCGAGTCTCGCCGACGCGCGCAGGGAGGCTGGCAGCTCGGGCAGCGGTTCCCTGGGGCTGTCGTCCGGGTCAGTCACGATGGGACTGTCCGGGAGGGTGCTCGCGACGAGGGCACCGGCGGCAACGGTTTCGGCTCCGTCTCCGCTGTCGATGCGTTCTCCCGAGTGGTGACTCGCTGGAATGTCCGCTCCAGCACTTCGATGACCTGCTGGTGGGTGAGTCTTTCGAGTTCATCGACGAAGTCTGCGGCGAGATCGCTGTCGAAGGGACCGGTTCCCCACGTTCCCATGCACTGCTCCTGATAGGGCTGTCGCGGACGAAGGCATGGTTCCAGGAGCCACTGGCATCGGTCACGAGGCGAGGAGGACCCGCTTGCGGAGCAGTGCGGAGCCAGTACGGCCGAGCATCTGGCGCTTGAGCAAGTTGATCCGGTTGACGTGGCCTTCGACGACTCAGAAGTTCCAGGGCAGCGTCAGGCCGGCGATGACGGCGTCGCGGTCGCGGTCGATGCCGGCCGCGAAAGTGTGGAGGCTGGGAAGGTCGTCCTGGCGGACGGCGTCGAGCCACTGCGGGAGTTGTTCGCCCCTGGCGTTCGGTGAGCATGGGGGCGAAGGACCGGACGTGACCGGTCAGGGCGCCGAGTTCAGGGCAGTTGGCTGGGATGGTCTTGAGCCGGAGCTGTTCGATCACGGTCAGCGTCGCGGGTCGGCTGGGGACCCATCTCGTCACCACGCGGGGTACTGGCGAATTGCGAGGGATTGGTTAGATCACCGCCTTGCGCGAGGCTCCCGCCGCCGCACCGCCAGGGCCGCCGACGGTAAGGCAGGTGACTGGCTGGCTCCCCCGCCACCCCACGACCTTGGCCGAGGACGACTGCGTCAGCCTCGACTCCAGGCTCCCCACCTGGGTCGACGCAGTCGACGCCGGCCAGCTGTCCGGCCTCACCGGCTTCGCACTCCACCTGCTCCGAGACCTCGACGCCGTGACAGCCGGCCTCACTGTCCACTGGAGCTCCGGCAGCGGCGCAGCTAGCCAAGGCACGCCGGGAGGGCCGGTTCCCCGACCTGATCGATACCGTCCGGGAGATCCACGTCCCGCCCGCCTGGGAGGGCGCGGAGGTGCGGTCTGCGCTTCTGTCTCCCGGACGTGGGCCATGGCCATGCTCGTACTGGGCGAGGTCTCGTGCATTGCACCTGTCGGTCGCTGCTGCATATCGCCGTCCGCAAGTACCGCAGCAACCGGCCCCGTTACGCTCGCCAGGTCGCCGAGACCGCCGACCGCGGCGTTAAGGTCGTCAGGCTCCGCAGCCCGCGCCAGGTCCAGCAGTGGAAGAGACAGTCGAAAGGGCCGGCGGAGAGCCGCTCACAAGGAGCGCCCCGGCACACCACCGGCCCTCAACCAACAGCCACCGACGAAACCGCCGCCAGCACGCACACCAGCCTACAGACCCCGCCCGAACCCGTTCCTACTTCGCCGGCACCCCGTACCCGGGCGGGGACATCACGGCCGTCGACTACAACCAGGCGGTGTCCGTGGTCCGTCACCGAGCTGGAGCGGATCACGGCCGATCCTGATGGGGCGGCGGGGAGGGTGTGGCGCAGGCTCGGGCGCGATGAGTGGCAGACGCTGACCGAGGACCTGGACAACCCCGACGGTGACCGGCTGTACGTGGTGCAGGAGGAGCAGGCCCGCAGCCGCCAGAAGGAGCGTGAAACCGCGGCCCGCGAGGCGCAGCGGCCCGTGTGCAGGTGCTGCGGAGCGAAGTTCACCGACGACCGCTGGGATTCGATCCGGCGCCACCCGGCGCAGCAGCACCGCGATCTCTGCGAACCGTGCCTGCACGAACACTGGGAACAGGTGCAGGCGGAGCAGGCCGCGTGACGCCAGGCGGAGGAAGCCGCGGCTCGGGAGGCGGCCGAAGCGGAGGAGAGGGCGAGGAAGGGCCGCGGCCTGTTCGGGCGCCGCCGGTAGACGCGGCGCCGGCGTGGGCAAGTCACCCCGCTGATGGCGGCTTGCCCACACCGGGCGGGATGGGCCGCCTTCGCCACCCGCCCGGGCCCCGCTGAGATCATCGCCCGAGTCGTGGCCAGAGCGCCCACGAGCGCTGCACGCTTGAGCAGTGACGCGAGGCTGCCGACTTCGTCAGCGTCGACCGCGCCGCGCCTCCTGGATATCCCTCCCGCTCCTCGGCATGCCGTCGAGAGCGTGCTATCACAGGACCGAACAACGCGTACAGCACCGAGAGGATCAGGGAACGGGCTGCGAAGTCCCACCCCCACGATTGGTCGCCCACCAGAGTTATGACGACGCTCACCACGACTCCCGTCGCCACCGCCGCGCCGATCCGCTTGCGCCATCTCCTCATGACTGACAATTGCCCCACGGTCCTGTGGTCACTGATCGGACGGCCACCCAGTGCGGGGAGACCCGTCAGCGGTCCAACTGCGATGGCAGACAGTTCAGCGAAGCTGGGTATTTTGCCAGGAAAGTTGGGCAGCCAGCATGGGCGAGGACGACAGCGCGAGCGCCTGCCCCATTGGGCACCGGCGAGTCATCTCGTCCGGCTCGCCGCTGTCGCTGACGTGTATCACGGAGGGGCGATGTTCAGGATAAGACCGGCGGTTCTCGCCCCTTTGATCATCGTTCCTGCCGTGACCATGGTCGTCCTGGTGGTGGACGGTACGGCGTTTGAGCCCAGCTCAACCGTCCTGCCCACTGACCCGTGCCCAGCGTCTGCTGCGTCCGGGCGAGGGGTGTACCCCACGACCTACACCGAAGACGCGAAGCCGTATTCCGGGCCGGGCCCGCATTCGGTCGATCTTCGTTTCCAGATGGATGAGACCCTGCCTCCTCACTGGACGACACCCGACAGCGAGCCGTACACCGCGCAGCTGGTCGTTTGCGAGTACGTGGAACCCGTCACTCTCACGGACATCAAGTGCGACTACCGGGGATATGGCGAGGCACGGCTGATCCAGGCCCGGGCCACCTACCTGCTGCTCGCAGCGAAGACCTCTGAGGTGATCACCCGTTTCGTAGTCGAGGGGCAAGGGCTCTGCCCAGGCGCGTTGAACTACTCTCCCGATAACCGTCCGGCTCACGTTCGCGAGGACATAGACCCGGAAAAGATCATCAAGGCGCTGCGCCCCTATGTCGAAGGTGCGGCCCGCCGGGGAAGCCCGGAGCCAGCCGTTTCCAACGTCGCGGAATAGCGAAACGGCGCGGCGCTACAGGCCGGATGCGCAACCCTCGATGCGCTGTAGCCGCCAGGCCGCGGCCCGATCAGTCGTCCATGCCCAGCCCGCTGGCGCGGGCGATGCCGTCCAGTTCGTTGTCGACGGCCCGCCACTCAGTGACAAAGGGATGGTGGTTCTCCCGCATCTCCCGCAGCCGCACTGGGTCGTCGGCAGCGGAGGCTTCCACGATGGCGAAGCCCGGACTGCCGCCTGCTTCACACCCGAGGTACGGCGCGAGTACGCGATGGTCCTGGCGATTCTCCTGACCGGCCGTATGGACCACCGGGTCGTGGAGATGCCCGGCCAGCGGTGTGGACGAACACCCGCGGCCAGCACCGGCCGTCGGCCGCCATGGGGATCTTCGTGGTCAGTCCGCCGCGGGACCGGCCGATGACGTGATCGTCCGGCTCGTGGGCCGGGGCCCCTTTTCGTGGGCGCCGGCCGCATGCTGGTGAGCCCGCACGACGGTGAAGTCCACCGAGACGGCCCACCTGACGTCGTCGTCCACGTCGGCTTGGGCCACCAGGGCGGTGAACACCCGCTCCCACGTGTCATCGGCGGCCCACATCCGCAGCCGGTTGTAGACGCCCCGCCAGTTGCCGTACTTCTCCCGGAGCACCCACTGAATACTGGTCTGGAACTTGAAGGCGATCGCGTCGATTACCTCACGATGGTCGCGCCAGCGGCCACCCCTTGCGGGGTCCGCTCCGGGAGCAACGGCTCGATCCGCGCCCACTGTGCACCAGTCAACGGCACACCCGGACCAACGACCGACTGATCTAACGAACCGCCTGGTAGAGGCAGAGGAAGGTTGAGTCCACTGTCGATGGGGGGAGCACCGCTTTGGGAGTTCGATGCGGGACGGTTGAGGCTGCTGTCGGTGGTCGGTGCGACGACCGGACGGAGATGCCGGCGTACCTTCCCGTCCGGTGTCGTTAATGTCAGCTGTGGATGTCGGGATCTGCCTGAGCCGTGGCTCGTTGTGGGCCGGTCGTCATAACAGGTACTGGGACCGGGCGAGAACCGTTGGCGAGGGACTCCGCGCCGGCCACGCCGAACCAGTGACGCGGCCACGGCAGGCCGTACCGGTACCAGCGGCTGCTCTCCGTGCTCCATCGTGGCCCGGAAGGCGCGCAGTACCCGTACGGTGCCCTCGGCCCCGCGTGCCACGGGTTCCCCGGCGAGGGTGAAGGGCGGAGGGGTACGTTCCTCCTCGCGTGCGTGGCCCTCCGGGGCCGCCCAGCCCTCCGCCCTGACACGCACAGACCAGGACCGTTCGCCGGTGGCCCGGACGGACTCGGCCAGCGCTTTGGTGCCGCGTACGGAGATCCAGCTCCAGTGGCTGTCGGCCTCGCCTTGGAGGAACCCGTGCCGAGTGAGGGCCAGTGCGCCGGTGGACAGCCGCACAGCCATGACGACCGCGGCGCGTGGATCCGCCTCGTCCACCGAGAAGGCCGACACCTCCCCCGGCCAGGCCTTCGTGAGGGCCAGTATTGGTGAGACGGTGTGCGTGCAGTACGCTGTGGGAGCGATGCGCCCGCGCCAGTGCGCCGGATCACCGATCAGGCTCGCGACCTCGTCCGGGGACATGCCGTGCAGATAGTCCGCTTCGATGAGGCTGATCCGGCCCAGCTCTCCGCCCTCGATCGCCTGCCGGAGGAGACGGACATGCGGATGGGCCACGTAGTTCTCGGCGAAGGAATAGGTCGCGGACGACCTGTCCGCCGCCGCGATGAGCCGCTCGCCTTCCGCGGCGTCCACGCACGCCGCCGACTCGGACAGCACATGCACCCCACGGTCCAGGAACGCGATGGCCAATGGCGCGTGTTCGTCGAAATCGTTGGCCAGGACGACCCCGTCTAGATGGTGCTCCAGTAACTCCTGCCACTGTTCCACGAGCGCTGCTTCGGGTAACTGCGCCCGCGCCACGGCACGGCGTTCGGGGTCGCGGTCGCATGCCGCCACGACCTCCAAGCCCACCTTGCGGCACCAGTCCGTCAGGTGAAGCCCCATGCTGAGTCCGACTATTCCTACCCGCATACAGACATCCTCTTCCGAATGTCTTTCCCGCGCAGCGGGTTTCCCAGCGTGAAAGCGCAGCAGGTAAAGGGACTGATCGGAGCGCACGTCTTGGACACGACGTAGGGTCGGCCTGGGAGGAGATCCTTCGTGAGCTGGCCCTTCTTCCTGTGCCCCGGCAGGATTCGCACCTGCGACACCCGCTGGAGAAGCTGGGTGATCTGGGGGACGAAGTGGCGGAACACCAGGGCGAAACGCCGTGGCAGAGCTGCTCGCCCGGCTGGTGGCGGTGGTGGAGGAGGCGAGGGCTGGCCGCTCACGGGGCGGGTCCACCAGCAGGCAGGGGGCCAGCTGGGGGAGGTTCCGGGCCGGTGGTGGCGCAGGTCGAGTGCGCTGTCCATGGCTTTGACGAGGTCGCGGAAGGATTCGCTGTCGCCGAGACGGGCGGGGAAGGCGGCGCAGGCGATGAGGGAGGTGCTAGCTGGGCGCCGCGGACCCCGTGACCAGTGGTGACGTCGATGCCGGCGTAGACGAAGGTGGCGCCGATGCGTTCGGTGAGGTCTTTGAGCAGGTCCGCGGTCTGGGCGCCGGTGGTGGTGCGTGGGTTGAGCCGGTGGACTTCGTCGATCATCACCAGCTGGACGCCTGCGGTGGTGTAGGTGTGGCAGACCGCGTTGGTGATCTGGGCCTGGGACATGCCAGCGGAGACGGGGATGCCGAGGTAGCGGCCGCGAGCTCGGTGGCGAGGGTCTTGGCGCTGGCGGCAGGCGGGACCAGGACGTAGGTGACAGGGACCTGCCTGGCCGCTGCTGTGGGGCCGTGGCGGCGGGCGTGGGCGAGGTGACAGGCGCGCCCGACCTGGAGCAAGGCGGTGGTCTTCCCGGCGCCAGCGGGGACGGTGACGATGAGGGACGGCCGTGCGGTGACGGCTTGGTGGCGGCCGAGGATTATCAGGGCGCGCACGTTCCTGGCGAGGGCGTCGAGGGCCGGGGTGCGCACGATGACGAACCGCGAGTGGTAGGCCAGGCGTTCCTCAAGGCTGCGGAGTGGCGCGCCGGGCGGGGGAGGGGCGAGGTCGGTGCCGTCCTGCGGGATCCGAGCCACTGCGGCGCCCGTGCAGAGGTTGCTCACCGATCGCGCGCCGGACCTGCTAAAGGTCCTGCGCGAGACCGACCCCAACTTCGTCCTGCTGGACGGCACCCTCGCCGAATGCGAGCGGGGCGGCGACTCGCGCGCGGACTACTCCCAGAAGCACCGCCGGCACGGAGTGAACGTCCAAGTGGTCACCGACCCGGCTGGCCGGCTGCGGTGGATCTCGCCGGCCCTACCGGGCCGAGCACACGACCTGACCGCCGCGCGCACCCACCGGATCATCCGGATTGGTGAGCGCCTGGGCGTCCCTGTCCTTGCCGATCTTGCCTACCAGGGCGGCGGCCCCTGGCTGACCACGGGCATCGAACGCAGGCCGCTGCAAGACCTCACGCCCACCGAGAAGACCCTGAACCGGGCGCTGGCTACGGCACGCGCGCCGGTCGAACGCGGAGTCGCCCGTCTGAAGGCCTGGCGGATCTTCCGCAGAGCTCGATGCAGTCCGAACCGCATGACGTCAATCGCAAGGCCGTCCTCACCTGGAGCGGCAACGTTGAAGAGGCTCAGTGAAGGGTGTCCACGCCTTTGTCAAATGCCTCCCTGTGTCGTTCGACTTCGGGGAGGTGGTCGGCGGTCCAGGAGCGCAGGATCGAGAAGGGCTCTTCAAGCGTGCGGCCCAGCGGTGTGATCCGGTACTCCACAGCAACGGGGCGTTGCATCAGTACCCGGCGCTCGACGAGGCCGTTGCGTTCCAACCGTCGCAGTGCCTGCGTCAGCGATTTTTGAGTGACCCCATCGAGCTCTCTCTTGAGCTCGTTGAAGCGTCGCGGCTGCCGGCACAACGCGGCCAGCAGCAGATGACCCCACTTGTCCAGCAGCTGATCCAGGAGCTCGCGCTGCGGGCCAACGATGGTCTCGTGACCGGCCCGATCTTCGCGGATACCAGGTTTCTTTGAAGTACCTGCCATGTACCAGGTATACCAGAGATACCGGCAACCCGAGGGAATCTCATGACCGAACAGTCCCTACCCAGCCTCAATCTCAAGCGCCAGGACGGAGTGCTATGGGTCTCGATTGATGTTCCACCCGTCAACCTGATGACGGCGCAGCTCATGATCGACCTGGACGCCGTCGCTGCATCGGCCGAGAATGATCCCGATCTGCACGTCATCGTGGTCCAGAGCGCTAATCCGGAGTTCTTCCTGGCGCACGGCGACCTGTCATTCGTGGAGGACCCCGCGAGCTACGCCGCCCTCCCGGTAGCGGAGGAGACGCTTGTCGGGACGGGCCCGATGATGCGGCTTCATGAACGCTGGCGGCGTCTGCCTCAGACCACCATCGCCAAGGTCGCGGGACTCGCCCGTGGCGGTGGAGCCGAGCTGGTCTCCAGTCTGGATCTGCGATTCGCGGCTCTCGAGACTGCGGCGTTCGGCCAGTTCGAGGCACTGATCGGCATCGTCCCTGGAGCCGGTGCAACTGCTCACCTGCCCCGCCTCGTGGGTCGTGCTCGCGCTCTCGAGATCGTGCTGACAGGCGGGCTCGTCGACGCGGCGACTGCCGAGCGGTGGGGTTGGGTGAACCGAGCTCTGCCCGCCGCAGAACTGGATGAGTATGTTGAGTGGGTCGCACTGACCATCGCGTCTCTGCCCGACGGTGTCCGCGCTGCGACTATCGAAGCAATCGACGCGGCCGACGGCGCGCTTGAGGACGCACTGCGCGCGGAGAACCGCCTGCTCGGCGAAACGTTCACTCCCGCGTCTGGAGAGCTTGCCCGGGCAGCGCTCGCGGCCGGGGTTCACACGCGCGAGGTGGAGCTGAACCTCGAAAAGGTGCTGCGCGCGAACCTCGTCCGACATTTGTAACGAATCGCCCTGCGTGGGTGCACTGCAGAAGTTGTCCGTACGGCCCGTTCGGTAATTCGGGACGAACGACTGTTCGTGCCGCCTCCAACTCTGTGAAACCGATTGTTTCGGGATGAGTTCGGTGTGAGGCTTGGTGATCGGATCCGGTGGCGGCAGAGTGATGACCGACGCCACCCACAGGCTCACCCGCAGACGCTGGCGGATCACCGTCTGCACCCGGGCCAGGGTTGGCACGAAGCGCAGGCTCGGTGCGTGGCGAGTATGTCACCGAAGACGAGCTGGGCGGCGGCGAGCGTGGTCTCGGCGGGGTTGGCGAGGTAAAAGGAGCTGAGACGGGGATCGGGGATGGTGCCCGGGTGCAGCAGCAGCGGGGCGGGATCGGCCGGGGAGTACGAGCCGCCGCCGGCCGCGGCGGTCAGGCCCCCCAGCGCTCGTCCTCGCGCAGGCGCACGTATTCGTCGAGGGCCAGCTCCCCTGGAAGAAGACCGGGATCACAGAGCCCGGTCGGACAGCTCCGCGGTTATCGGATTCACCGTCGGGATAGCCATTCTCATCGTCCTGATCGTGGTCTCCATTGCAATTTTCGAGCCGTAGCGTAGGGGACCAGGAGCAGTATCAGGTCGTCGGTCGCGAGCATGAAGAGCGCAAAGACTGTTCCACCTTCCGCACCACTGAGTAGGCCACGACCCCAAAGGACACCAAGGCGGACCAGAAGTACATCACGAGTACGGCTCTGGGATGGGTGTGGCCAATCCGCATCAGACTGTGTCCTATGAGCTCATAACACGATCATGAGTTGGCCTTCGAGGCGTCTCCAGTAGATGAGGCTTCAGGCGAGGGAAACGAAGGCGTCGTGGAGTTCGGTGCGGCGTTCCCAACGGACGGCGAGGCACTTGAACTGGTGACGGAGGGCGAAGGTCTGCTCGACGACGGAGCGGAGCTTGCCGAGGCTCTTGATGTTCGGGCTGCCCTTGCAGGAGATGACCGACAGGATTCGGCGCTTGCGCAGTTCGCGGTTGGGATTGGAGTCGTAGCCCTTGTCTCCGAGGAGGGCCTCGGGGCGGCGGGGTCGGCCCGGGCGGCCGGCGACGGGCGGGATGACACACGGCTGCGACGAGACCCCACCCCAAAGATCGTCGGGGCACGCGGGGCCGGACTGCCCTTCCCCATGCCGCCAAGCCCTGTGCATCCGACGCTGACCGTGGACGAGTTCCACGCGTGCGCGGACCGTGGGGGGCTCGGCCTGCCATGAGTCCGTGACGATCACGAGAGCCGGCGCGGAGGCAGGCGTAAGAGACGGCACCACCCGCGCCCTTTGCTCCGCCCTTGGGCAGGACGACGACTCCCAGCTCGACGCCTTGCGGGCCACGGCATCCCGAGGGACAAGATCTTCAACGAGAAGATCAGCACCCGCATCCGCGGAGGGCCCAGTTCGAGGAGGCGCTCGTACGGCGCAGGAGGTCAAGGCCCACGTCCCGCACTGCCGCGTCATCTTCACCGTGTACGAGATGAAGCGGCTGGGCGCGACGCCGCCGAACTCACCGCGCTCGCCGACCACCTTACCGCCCACGGCCTGGTCCTGGAGATGCTCGCCGGGCCCCTGCCCGCCATCTACGGCCCCACCGGCCCCGGCAAGCTGCTGTTCGCCTTCTTCGCGGCGATGGCGGAGACCGAACGGGAGAACATCCCGGAGTCGACGCTGGAGGGGCTCGACACCGCGGCCCGCAAGGGCAAGCACGGCGGCCGGCCCCCGGTCATCACCGCCGACATGCTCCACACCGTGCTCCGCCGCCCCGCGGGCGGCGAGTCCGTCGAGCAGATCCAGCCCGACCTGATCATCCCCACTGGCAGGCGCAAGGGACGGAACCCCTCCGTCGCCAGCATCTACCGGGCGCTCGCCGAACACGCCAAGCACGAGGCGTACCCCGAAGCCCTCGAGGCCGCGCACGCCGACTTCGCCGCCCTGAAGGCCGGGGACGTTCCCGCCCGCGTACGGCGGACCAGCCGGAGCCCACCCGGTACCTCGCGGTCCTCCAGTTCGAAGAGGGCGGCCCGGCCGTCACCGGCGAATGGACCGACGACGCTCCCGCCCTGCGCACGTACCGCGGCTGGGTCGGGATGTAGGGCAGCCAGGACAGCGTAGTCATTCGCCTCATCGAAGTCAGCGACGGCTGCGAACACGTACTCAAGACCTGGACCGCACAGGACGAAGTCGGCACCCTACCAGGGGCAAATCCGTAAACCTGCTGGTCACCAGCCCGATGGCGGGGTGATGATGGCCGCCGCAACGCCGTACGAGAAGAGGTCCCCGATGGCTCTGCCCGCACTGACCGCCGAGGCCCGCGCCGAAGCGCTGAAGAAGGCCGCCGCTGTCCGCAAGGAGCGCGGCGAGATCCTCGCCCAGCTCAAGGACGGCGAGGTCTCGCTGAAGGAGGCGCTGGAGCGCGAGGACACCTTGGTCGGCAAGGTCTACGTCCGCCGCCTGCTGGAGTCGATGCCCGGCATCGGTAAGGCCCGCGCCGCACAGCTCCTGGATGAACTCGGCATCTCCGAGAGCCGCCGCGTCCAGGGCCTGGGCGCCCGGCAGAAGGAACGCCTGCTCGAACTCTTCACGCCAGCGGCCTGACCACCGCGAACACCAAGCTCCCGGCCGGGGCCCTCTGCTGTCCTTCTACCGCTCCCGCAGCTCGTACGGGTCGATCTCCGCGTACCGGTCGTCCGCCTCAGTCAGGTCGAAGCCTTCCTCCCACGCTGAGGTCTCCAGCCAGTTCACCGGCCCGCCAGCTCAGAACTGCGGATGCTCCCAGCGAGGCTCGCCCACACAGAACGTGTGCGCTTGGGGCTGCTCGTCGCTGTTCCGGTGGACGAACTTCTCGTCGAGATGAGGAAGCGCCCCATGTCGTCGCGGTCCTCGCGGACCTCCTCCGTGAGCGTGACCACCCGGGTCACCTTGTCGTCGTCGCAGTCGACATCGACCATCACTGGCATCACGTACCGGACCCACCGCTTCGCCACCGCGGCCCCGCCCTTCACATCGCGTGGTCGGCGGCACGCTACCGGGACTGTGCCCACCCAGAGGAGCAAAGGCCAAAGCAACACCCACGTACGAGGCTGTGGCCTCTCCGGGGCACTCAGGCTGCCCGTCAGGGCCTCAAGATCAACTCATTGGCCCTTTGACGCGTATCTGGGTCACACCCGAAGCGGACTCAACGTCCACTGAGAGCCACCGGTCGGGTCTCAGCACTGCCCCGGTACTGACGTAAGCGAGCCGTCGGCCGGATGTCAGTCAGCTGACGGAGGCTGTCGGCACGGCGGCCGAGCCATTCTCGTGGAGACATCGAATCCGCCCGGTACCCGGGTGAGACCACGAGGAGCGGACCGTGAACACCATCGCGCAGCACTGGATCAACGGACAGTGGACCGGCTCCGGCTCGGTTCTGGAATCGATCAACCCGGCCGACGGCACCGTCGTCGGCTCGTTCTACGACGGTGGCGAGGCAGAGGCCTCGGCCGCCGTGGACGCAGCCGCCGCCGCGTTCGAGACCACCGAATGGGCGCGCACTCCCTCGCTTCGGGCGACCGCGCTCAGCCGGCTGGCCGACGCCCTCGAGGCCCGGGTACCCGAGGTTGCGGCCATGTTGTCCCGGGAGAACGGCAAGCTGCTGGGTGAGACCACGTGGGAGGTCAGCAGTGCGGTCGGGTGGCTGCGGTACGCGGCGGCCTCTGTGCGTACCCAGACCACCGGGCGCGCCGCCGAGACGGCACCCGGCCAGTACACCCACTCGGTGCCCGAGCCGCTCGGTGTCGCCGGGATCATTTCTCCCTGGAACTCCCCCATTATGCTGACCGTGCGGGCACTGGGCCCGGCGCTGGCCGCCGGCTGCACCGTCGTGGTCAAGCTTCCGGCTCAGACGGCACTGACCAATGAGCTTTTCGCGCAGGTCCTGGCCTCGGTCCCGGAGATCCCGGCGGGCGTGGTCAGCGTGTTCACCGAGTCCGGCAACACCGGGGCCCCGTTCCTGGTCTCCTCGGACAAGGTCGACGTGATCAACTACACTGGCAGTACGCCGGTCGGGCGCCGTATCGCGGCCGCGGCCTCCACCACACTCAAGCGGCTCGGTTTGGAACTGGGCGGCAAGGCGCCCATGGTGATCTTTCCCGACGCCGATCTGGACATGGTGATCCCCACCGTGGTGCAGTCGCTGGTGCTGATGAACGGGCAGTTCTGCTGCACCGGCTCCCGTGTACTGGTTCACCGGGGCATCGCCGACCAGGTGCGCACTCGGCTCACCGCCGCGCTCGCGCAGGTGCGGCTCGGGTCGGGCGACGACGAGAAGGCCCAGCTCGGCCCGGTGATCGACCGGGCGTCCGCCCAGCGGGTGGACGCGATCGTCGAGGAAGCCGCCTCGTACGGCACGGTACTTCTGCGCGGCGGCGTGGTCACCGACGGCCCGCTGGCCGCCGGCGCGTTCTACCGGCCGAGCCTGATCGAGGTGGACCGCACCGACGTCCGGATCGTGCAGGAAGAGGTCTTCGGTCCGGTCCAGACGTTCGAGATCTTCGATGACGAGGACGACGCCGTGACCAAGGCGAACGCCACCATCTACGGCCTGGCCGCCTCGGTGTTCAGCTCGGACTCGATGAAGGCCCGCCGGATCGCCCGGCGCATCCGCACCGGCACGGTATGGATCAACACCTGGGGAGCCATCAGCGAGGACTTCGAGGAGGGCGGCGTCAAGGGAAGCGGTTACGGCTACCTGTGCGGCCCGCGAGCGATCGAGGAGTTCCAGGCCCTCAAGGTGTACGTGGAGCAGGACCACACCCAGTCCGCTCACTGATCAGATCATCACCTGGCCCGGCGCCCACCTGGCCCGGCGCCCACCTGGCCCGGCGCCCACCTGGGCGCCGGGCAGCCCTCCTGCACAGGAACGGTGCACCATGGCCTCGATTCCGATCTCCGGAGCGACGAACGCTCTTGGTCTCGCTCTGGCTGAGGAGTTCGCGGAAGCCAGGCACCAGTTGCTTCTGCACGGTCGTAACCCGCAGCGACCGGTGCCGGTCGCGCAACATTTCGGGACCGGGCAATACATCGCCGACCTGTCCGCTCTGGCCGAGACCCAGCGACCCGCGGCCGAAGTGGCGGCACGGCACGGTCGCCTCGACGTGCTGGTCAACAACGCGGGTGCGGCTTCACCTGGAACGGCACCATCCGAAGCATGCCAGTGGACGGATACCAGCAGCGGCCGACGGTGAGCCATCTGAGCCCTGTGCTGCCCACCCGGCAACTGCTGCCGCTATTGCGCGCGGGTAGCCCATCACGCAGCGCCGACATCGCCTCGGTCGCGTAGGAACCGATGGAATCAAAACGATACGCAGCATGTCGATTTGGAGTGGTCCATGAACGAGAGAACTGTTTCCCATGCCTACGGTGCCGACGATCCTGGACTGCCAAGCCCACCGGCAGTGACGGACATCCGACACACGCTCCGGGAGCAGAGCCGGAACGCGTTCGCGAACGCCGAACCCCGGCTCGGCCCCACCGTTCCGGCCGCCGTCCGGCGTTGGAAGCTGTGGCTCCTCACCGTCTGCGGTATCTACCCCACCATCGTCCTGCTGGGCCTTGCCACAAGCCCTGTTCTGGAGGATCTGTACCTGCCGGTGCGACTCGCTGTACTCGTCCCGGCGGCGGCAGCAGCGATGGTCTGGCAGATCAATCCCCGACTGCAGCGGCATTTCGGAGCTTGGCTCACCAGATGACAAGCAGCCCGGCTCCGCCGCCGGTGTGCTCCGCGGCGCCCGCCCACCACAGACCACTGCGCAGGCTCACGGCGCGAGGCCGCGGCGAGACCCGCCGCGGCGTCTCCGCACTGGAGCTCTTCTTCGACCTGTGCTTCATCGTGGCCATAGCCCAGGCAGGCGCCCAGTTGGTGCACGCCATGGTCGAGGGCCGCACGGGCGAGGGGATCCTCAACTACTTGATGATCTTTTTCGCCATCTGGTGGGCGTGGATGAACTTCACGTGGTTCGCCTCGGCTTACGACAACGACGACGTGCTGTACCGGATCGCCACGCTGATCCAGATAGCCGGCGTGCTCGTCCTGACGGCAGGCGTCTCCCAGGTGTTCGAGGAACACGCGTACCTGGTCGTCGTCATGGGTTATGTGATCACGCGGCTCGCCATGATGGCGCAGTGGCTGCGCGTGGCGCGGTCGAGCCAGGGCCCCGAGCGGACGATGGCGCTGCGGTACGCCATCGGGCTGTGCCAGATCGGCTGGCTGGGGCTACTGGCCCTGCCGGAGGCCGACCGGCCGTGGGTCTTCCTGGTGATGGCGCCACTGGAGATGGCCGTACCGCTGTATGCGGAGCGGGCCCACCCCACGCCGTGGCACCCCCACCACATCGCCGAACGGTACGGGCTGCTCACGCTCATCGTGCTCGGCGAGACCATCGCGGCGGCCACCGTCGCCGTGCAGTCGGGGATCGACGAGCACGAGGCCCTGGGGGAGTTGCTGCCCATCGCCGCCGGCGGACTGCTGATCATCTTCGCCGCCTGGTGGGTGTACTTCGCGGTCCCCATCCACGGGCACCTCCGGTCCAACCGGCAGTCCTTCCTCTGGGGCTACGGCCATTACCTGATCTTCGTCTCGGGTGCCGCGATCGGGGCCGGCCTGGAGGTGGCGGTGGAGCAGGCGGTGGGCAAGACGCACCTTTCGGCGCTGTCGGCGTCGGCGGCGGTGACGCTGCCGACAGCGCTGTTTTTGCTCACGGTATGGGCGCTGCACTCGCGCTTCTACAAGGTGGGGATCGCCCAGCAGTCGGTGCTGCCGACCACGGCGCTGCTGGTGGTCGTCTGTACGTTCCTGGGTCACTGGGCGGTGCTCGCGGCGGGACTGGTGGCGGCGCTGGCGGTGGCAGCCGGGGTGACGCTGACGGTGCTCGGGGCGGGCCCGGAGCGCGGGAGGGGCGAGGAAAGCGCCGCGGTGCCAGTTCTGTGAGGAGACCCCCGCCGCCGCGGGAACCTGGCCGGCACGGCGTACGACGGCGCCCGTGCCGTGGGCCCGGTGCACCTGCTCGACGACGGCGACACGTTGTTCACGCCGACGACGGGGACGCACCGGCTCGGCACCGCGAACCCGCCGACCCTGGACGAAGTCCTCGCGGCGGGGCGCGGACGCGGTGACCCACGCGACCGTACGCGCTGTGGGCACCGGCGAGTGGGTCGCGTACTCATCGACGGAGCCGAGACCACCAAGGTCCTCAACGCCGCTCAGGCCGCCAACGTCGACGCCACCCACATCACCGTTATCAGCCGACTCGAAAAGCTTCCCGGGAAGGCTGACTGCCCTTGGTGCTGTCGTTGCGATGGGGCTGCGGCGCCCGACGGGTGTTCTGCATGATCTTCGTTTGGGAGCTGCGGGTGTCGGCGAAGCAGATGGCTTCAGGCTCGGTTTGCCGGTGGGTGCGATACTTCCTGGTCAGGTGCGTGGCTAGTGTTTCGACTGCTTCGCGAGGCAGGACGAGGGACGCGGCGGATGTGGGCGAAGTCAGGGACAGGCATGGGCGTCGGCCCGACCGGGCTGGTCGGCCGGGAGGGCGAGCTCGCCGAGCTTGCGGTGTTCCTCGACATGGCCGGGACGGACGGAGCTGTCCTGGTGCTCACCGGTGATCCGGGCGTGGGGAAGACGGCACTCCTGGACGCGACCGCCGAGCTGGCGGTGGCGAAGGGAGTGCGGGTCGTCCGCGGGAGCGGTGTCGAGTACGAGACGGACATCAGCTTCGCGGGCCTCCATCAGCTCGTCGGCTCGCTGCCGGACGAGCTCGATCGTCTGCCGCGTTCCATGCGGGAGGCCCTCGAGGTCGCCCTCGGTCTCGGCGCCGGTCCCGCGCCGAGCCGGATCGCCGTCCTGAACGCGGCACTGTCCCTGTTCGACGAGGCCGCGAAGAAGCGGCCGTTGCTCCTCGTGGTCGATGACCTTCATGTCGTCGACCAGGCGAGCCGAGCCGCGGTGGGTTTCGTCGCCAGAAGGCTGGGGGGCCGCCGCATCGGGCTGCTCGGAGCGCAGCGGGCGGAGTCCGGCGAACCCTTCCGGTCCACCGGTCTGCCGGAGCTCGAGGTCGCGCCGCTGGGTGACGCGGACGCCCTGCGGCTGCTGTCCCGACGCTTTGCTCACCTTCCCCGCCGGGTTCTTTCGAGTGTGGCCCACGAGGCGCAGGGAAATCCCCTGGCGCTGCTCGAGTTCGCCGGGTCCACCGGGGTGTCCGGCGACCAACACGGCCAAGGGACGGGGTGGGCGAGCGGCCCGGGGCGGGATGTCCGCGCTTTGTACGGCGCCCGCGTTGGACGACTGCCGAGGGGAACACGTGAGGTACTGCTGCTCGCGGCTCTCGAGGGCTCCGGCGACATCGGCGTCCTCGAGGCGGCCGGCGGGCCGGGCAGCCTTGAGGAACTCGCTCCCGCGGAGCGTGACCACCTGGTCATGGTCACGGAGTACGGCCGCGCGGTGCGCTTCAGGCATCCGCTGGTCAGGTCCGCGGTAGTCGACGGTTCCACCGGTGAGCAGCGGCGCGGCGCCCACCGCCGGCTGGCCGACGCGCTGGCCGACCAGCCCGAGCGGCGCGGTGATCACCTGGCGAGAGCCACGACGGCGCCCGACGAGGCGGTCGCCGCCGTGGTGGAGTCGGCGGCCCGGAGCAGCCTGCGGCGCGGTGACGCCGACGGCGCGATCGCGAGATTGCGGCGCGCGGCCGAGCTGAGCACCGACCGAGCGGACCGCAGGCGCCGCCTGTCCCAGGCCGCCTATGCCGCCGCCTGGGTCACAGGCCATCTAAAGGTCAGCCACGAGATCATGCGTGAGGTCGAGGGCAATCCGGCGGCCCGGTCGCTCTCGGCGGCCGCGACGGCCGGCTTCCTGGTGCTCGTCACGGAAGGCGACGCCGATACGGCCCATGCACTCCTGATGGAGGCGGTCGAGCAGAACCCGGTGATGCCCGGACCGCCGCATGAGGAGCTGGAGACCGCGCTGTTCACCCTCATCCTCGCCAGCCAGTACTCGGGCCGGCCCGAGCACTGGCAGCCTCTGGTCGACGTCCTCGCCCGGTTCCCCGAGGCGGCGCCCGCCGCCGCGGCGTCGCTGGGGCGCGTCCACCACGACCTCGGCTCCGTCACCGACGGCATGCTGCGCCGCCTGGACGAGGAGATCGCGCGGCTGAGGGACCAGAGTGACGCCGACGTGGTCATCCGCACCGCCCTGACCGCCTCGTACCTCGACCGGCTTCCGGGCTGTCACGAGGCCGTGTCCCGGGTCATACGCGACGGCGGCGCGGTGGGATCGAGCATGCCGGCCCTGATGTTCGTCGCCCTGGACGACCTGTACGCCGGCCGGTGGCAGGCGTCGGCCGGCGCCGCGGACGAGCTCATCGCGCTGTCCGAGGAGACGGGGTACCACCTGTTCGCCCAGGTGGGGCACTACGTCGCTGCAATGGCCGCGGCCCAGCGCGGCGCCCTCGACGCGTGCCGGGAGCACTGCGAGGACATCTGGGGGTGGTCGGGTCCCAGGGGCCTGCGGCGATTGGAGAACTGCGCCCACCAGGCGGCGGCCCGGGCGGCCCTCGGCGCCGCCGACTTCGAGACGGCGTTCCGGCACGCCACGGCGATCTGCGCCCCGGGTGTGCTGCCGGCGTTCAACCCCGAGGCCGTGTGGTCCGCGCCGGACCTCGTCGAGGCCGCCGTGCGCTCCGGGCGGCACGCGGAGGCGCGACGGCACGCGCACGCGCTGCGCGACGCCGGTGTCGGTCACCTCTCGTCGCGGTTCGCGCTGAGCGCGGCCACGGTCACGGCGATGACATCGGTTGCCGAGGACATGGTCCGGTGCTTCGAGGAGGCACTCGGGCTGCCGGGCATCGAACAGTGGCCCTTCGAGGTCGGCCGTGCTCATCTGGCATACGGCGAGAGGCTGCGCCGCCAGGGGCTCAACCGCGAGGCCCGGGTGCAGCTGGCCGCCGCCCGCGGCCGCTTCGAGGAGCTCGGAGCGCGTTCGTGGGAGGCCCGGGCCGCGGCGGAGCTCCGCGCCACCGGGATGACGCGGACCGGCCGGGGCAAGGTCGGCGAGGCCCTTACCCCGCAGGAGCTCGAGGTTGCCAGGCTGGCGGCGACGGGGCTGTCGAACCCGCAGATCGCGTCGCGTCTGTTCCTTTCGCCGCGGACCGTGTCGTCGCATCTCTACCGTGTATTCCCGAAGCTGGGGATCACGTCGCGGGCCGGGCTCCGCGACGCTCTGGAGGCGCTGCCTCCCGAGCCTCCGGCCACCCGGCTGTGAGAGCTACCGGTCGGGTCTCAGCACTGCCCCGGTACTGACGTAAGCGAGCCGTCGGCCGGATGTCAGTCAGCTGACGGAGGCTGTCGGCACGGTGGCCGAGCCATTCTCGTGGAGACATCGAATCCGCCCGGTACCCGGGCGAGACCACGAGGAGCGGACCATGCCGTTCGTCACCACCAGCGACGGAGTCGAGATCTTCTACAAGGACTGGGGCTCGGGCCGACCGGTCATGTTCCACCACGGCTGGCCGCTGAGCTCGGACGACTGGGACGCCCAACTGCTGTTCCTCGTCCGGCGGGGCTACCGCGTCGTCGCCCACGACCGCCGCGGGCACGGGCGCTCCGCCCAGGTCGGCCACGGGCACGACATGGACCGCTACGCGGCGGACGCCGCCGCCGTGGTGGCACACCTCGGTCTGCGCGACGTCGTCCACGTCGGCCACTGCGCCGGTGGCGGAGAGGTCGCCCGGTACGTCGCCAGGCACGGTGCCGGCCGGGTTGCCAAGGCCGTCCTCATCGCAGCGGTCCCGCCGCACATGGTCCAAACGAAGTCCAACCCCGCAGGGCTGCCGGTGGAGGTCTTCGACGGCTTCCGCGAGGGCGTGGCCACCGACCGCTCCCAGTTCTACCTCGACATCGCCTCCGGGCCGTTCTACGGGTTCAACCGTCCGGGCGCGGACGTCTCCCAGGGCATCATCCAGAACTGGTGGCGCCAGGGGATGGCCGGCAGCGCGCAGGCGCACCACGAGGGGATCAGAGCGTTCTCGGAGACGGACTTCACCGACGACCTCCGGGCGATCGACGTGCCCACGCTCCTCATGCACGGTGACGACGACCAAATCGTCCCGATCGCCAACTCCGCCCGGTCGGCGGTCACGTTGGTCGAGCACGTAACCCTGAAGGTCTACCCGGGCCTGTCGCACGGCATGTGCACCGTCAACGCCGACACCGTCAATGCAGACCTCCTCGACTTCATCAAGAGCTGACCCGGCTCGGTACCAGACACAGCTCGTCAGCACGGAACACAACACGGAACAGAAAAGGAATCACTATGACCGCAACACACAACGGCTACGTGACCGTCGTCTGGGACGCGAAGGCGAAGGCGGGCAGGGAGGACGACCTCAAGGCGTTCATCACCGCCGCCGTCACCCCCTCTCGCAACGACCCCGGCAACATCGACTACGAGTCTCACGAAGTCGAGGGCCGACCCGGCGAGTTCGTCATCTACGAACGCTGGGAGACACGCGCACACCTCGACGCACACCTCGCCGCGCCCCGGATGCGGGAACTCGTCCCGCAGATGCTCGAACTGATCGACGGATCCATCGAGGACGGCATCCGCCTACTGCGTCCGTTCCGCCCCGCCCACTAGAGCAGGGCGCCCGCCGACGTCGGGGTCGACGCGACGGAGCACACCGCCGCGGGACCAATCCCTTGGGTGCTCCCGGTGACCGCTTTCCGGGAGCACCCGCTCCGACGACACGCACAGGAGAGACACGACGTGACCACCACATTGATCACCGGCGGCAACAGGGGCCTCGGTCACGAGATCGCGCGCCGACTCGTCCAGGCGGGCCAGACGGTCTGGATCGAAGCCCGGGACGCCGGGAACGGACGCAAGGCCGCCGACCGGCTCGGCGCCGGCTTCGTCCAGCTGGACATGATCGACGACGCGTCGGTCGACGCGGCGGTCGAGACGCTGCGCGCACGGGTCGGCCACCTGGACATTCTCGTCAGCAACGCCGGCATCCTCGGCGAAGTGACCGCATCCGAGGACTTGACGGCCGACCAGGTCCGCCACGTCCACGAAACCAACGTCTTCGGCCTGGTGCGCGTCACGCACGCGTTCCTGCCCCTGCTGCGGAAAGCGACCGCCCCGTCCGTCGTGGCTGACCACGCAGTACGCCAGGACGATCCCCGTCGTCCGCTTCAATGCGGTGGACGCCGGCCAGACCGCGACCGAGCCCCTGGTGACGGCGGCAGGCCCGACCCGCTGGCCTTCAGGCCGCGCACCTGAGGCGGACCGTGTTGCCCGTTGCTCCGGCATCCGGTCACGACGCCCTGCCCGCCTCGCGCCCCGGGCGCCTACGCGTCGTTGGTGGGGGAGCGCCGGGCGGCGCGGCGGCGCAGGCGCAGCGGCAGCACGTACCAGCAGAGGCCGAACCACAGCATGACCCCGCCGACGAGCACTTCGGCGAGGACACCGGGGACCACGAAACGCAGGATGAGCAGCAGCGTGCAGCCGATGGTCAACGCGAGCAGGACTATGCCGCACATCATCAGGCGGCAGGCTGCCTCCACCACCTCGTCCTTCATACGCTGGCCGGACAGGAAACGGTGGATGGAGACGGGTGCTATGAGAGATCCCGTGGCCGACGCGCCCAGGACCACGGTGAGGACGTAGATGACGTGGTCCACCGTCCCCAGTTCCCGGAACAGCGGGGTGAAGGCCACGCTCAGCAGGAAGCCGAAGAGGATCTGTACACCGGTCTGGGTGATCCGCGTCTCCTGCAGGACCTCGTTCCAGCGGCGGTTGACCCGCTCACGCGGGGACTCCGGCGCCTCGGCACCCGACCCCGGGCCGTGACCGTCGTGGTGTGCGCAGCGAACGGTCTCCTCCTCCGTCGGCTCGGCCGACTGCTCCGTCATCGTCATGGCATCCTCCCCATCACAGGACCACCGTCTGCCCCGTCTCCGCCGCCTTCATGCAGGTCATGGGCACGGTAAGGCTGATCCGACGACTGATGCCGACGAGGACGCCACGCACGACGACCTCGTGGCCGGGACGAGGCGTCATCCCAGCGCGCGGCGGGCGAGCGCGTCGTAGGCTCCAGGATCATCGTCCTCGACCACGGGATAACCTGCGCCGGGATCACCCTCCCAGCGCAGACCGATGCCCGGGTTGTGGACGTCCAATCCGTCCGGAAGGAAGAAGTGCGGGCTGCCCTGAACCTCGTCACGGTGCCCCCGGTAGTCGCGCATCATCGCCCCGCGCGCGCTCCCGTGTCGAGGGCCTCGACCAGCGCGTCGGTGTCCACCCGGTCACAGCCGGAGGCGATGTCGAGGATCTCGTGGTGCAGCGAGATGCAGCGGCTGTCGCGGAAGAACGCCAGCCGCAGCGCCATGTCCAGCTGCTCGGCGGCCGCGTACGACTGGGCCTTCGCGGCGTGCACGGCCTCGTTCGCCGGGGCGACGGTCACCGGCCAGGCCGACGGGTCCTGCTGCCACGGCTTGAAGCCGAGCTCCGGAGCCAGGGGCCCTGCGACCGGGATTTCGGCGTCCAGGTAACGCTTCGGAATGGGGAAGCGGTTGATGTCCTCCAACAGGAAGAGACGGTGGTCCACCCGAAGCCGGTCCTGCGCCTGCGCCTGCTCCCGAGCGGCGTACAGCCTCGCCAGCCCCACCGTGGACCACGCGCACGCCACTTCGTATAGACGACTACCGTGCCCGACGCCACTTCGATCGTCATGACCTCTCGAGTACTCGTCGGGCCGGCGAAGAACGCGGTGGCTCAACCACGGCGGTGACCGGCAGGCAAACGCCGCCCTGCACCGCATCGTCTTCACCCGCCTGCGTCACGATCCACGCATCCAGGCGTACTACGAACGCCGCACCCAGGAAGGCAAGACCCGACGTGGAATTATCCGGTGCCTCAAGCGATACGCAGCCCGCGAGGTATTCAACCTGGTCAGACCGGTTTCCCGCGCCCCCGCGTTATAGGGGCGTCGGTGATAAGCGAGGCGCCACCGAGGTCCGCCCTGACGGAATCTCTGCACGGTTCCGTGAGACGGCGAAGCCGCACCGGAGCACTCCGGTGCGGCTTCGCCGTGAGACCGCACGCGCTGGTGCGCATGATGCGGTCGGCGCCGCGGTGGAAGCGTCGCTGCCTCGTGCGGTCCGTGTGCTGGAACACCCTCGGGTGCATGATTTGCCATCGCACCCGTTCATCCGTATCAGAGGCGTGTGTCCCTCTCAGCGTGACCGGGTCGTGTGAATGCGGGAGCGGGAACGGTCGGATGGGTCAGTTTGTCGCCGGTGGATGAACTGGCGGTCTGTGAACCGCGCGAGATCGCGAAATCGCTGACGGTAGGTCCTACTGGCGCCCACGGACCCGGTGTTGCCTCGGCGATCGTGCGTCGCAGGGAAGTGTCCACGTACAGGGGTGCACAAGGGGCAGTCCGGAGCCTCTCAGTCGGCCCGGACCAGGGTCTCGGCGCGGGATCAGGGGCCGAAGTCGCCGAAGGGCTGTTGCCAGTCTCACCGGGCCAGTAGTACGTCACATGGCCTTCGGCGGGCCGGTAGCGCGCTGTGTAGAGCCTTCTCGTCCCTTGCTCGTCAACGGTTCGGTACAGCGGTGGTTTCAGCGTCGCCGCCACGTCCGCACCTGAGGAGCGAATGGCGCGCAGCTGCTCCTGCGTCCGCAAGGCCCCGTCCTGCTGTCACATCGGCACCCTCACGAGCCACGTCCTGGGCGCGAGCAGACGCCCCTACATGGTGGGGGCGGTGTGGTGGTTCGAGCGGACCCGCTCGGCCCGCTTCAGGACGGTCGCGGGCCGAGCCGAGATGTCCAGGGTGCGGTCGGTTGGAGTACGGCCTCGGACAGCGCGCGGGTCCGTAGCGCGGTGATCTGCTGGTAATCGGGGTCGGTGACCATGCTGCTGAACGCCTCCCGGCTGGGATAACGGACCAGAAGCACCGCGTCCCAGGTCTGGCCTTCCCCGGCCACGAGGGGCGTATCACCGTCGCCTGCGTAGAGCAGTTCCCCTCCGTATCTACTCAGGAAGACGGCCGCTCGGCGTGAGTATTCCTCGTAGGACCGCCGGCCGTCCGGCGTGAACCGCAGAAGGTTCAGCATCACGAACGGCCCATCCGGGCCAGGCGTAGCGAAGGCGTTGAGAACCGCCTTGTCGGGATCGACAGCCACGGGCTGCTCCTGTCGGTCGTCGTGGGATGCTTCCCGCCCGCCCGGGCCGCCCGGGCCGGGCGGTACAAGGCTAAGCGATGACAGGCCCTTTGCATACCGCCCGGTCGGTACCCTCGCCTTTCGAGAGTCGTGAACTCGCCTGCCATGCCTTGGCTGTCAAGACGGCATCCAGCTCCCCGTCACCGGCTTCGAGAAGGCGAATCGTCTGTACGTCAGCAGGTCTCGCCGTCATCGGCGGGACGCCGCGGTTTCGAGGACCCTCGACAGGACACCCAAAAACGGCCATAAGGAGCACACCGGTCGCGTCGCCTGGTAACGGTGATACGAGAACGACGGAGGAGACATATGAAGGCTGTCGTGTGGCACGCGCTGGGGGACATACGCCTCGATGACGTGCCGGAACCGAAGATCAAGGACCCGTACGACGCGATCGTGCGGATCACGACGTCCGCCATCTGCGGCACCGACCTGCACTTCATCCGTGGCACGATGCCCGGGATGCAGGAGGGACGCGTCCTCGGCCACGAGGCCGTCGGCGTCGTGGAGGAGGTCGGTTCCGGGGTGCGCAACCTCCGCCCCGGTGACCGTGTCGTGGTGCCGTCCACCGTGGCGTGCGGGACGTGCAGCTACTGCCGGGCCGGCTACTACGCACAATGTGACAACGCCAACCCGGGTGGTCCGCGGGCGGGCACGGTGTTCTTCGGTGGCCCGGAGGCCGCCGGAGGACTGGACGGTCTCCAGGCCGAGTACGCCCGTATCCCGTTCGCGCACGTCGGGCTGGTCCCGCTGCCGGACACCGTGGATGACGCGCAGGCCATCCTGGTCTCCGACATCTACCCCACGGCGTGGTTCGGGGCGAGGCTGGCGGAGGTCGGAGACGGCGACACGGTGGCGGTCGTGGGTGCCGGACCGGTCGGTCAGGCGGCCATCGCCTGTGCCCGCCTGCAGGGAGCCGGGCGCATCATCGTCGTCGATGGCCTGGCGGACCGGCTGGACCTGGCGCGCGACCAGCATGCCGAAACGGTCGACTTCAACACCGAGGACCCGGTCGAGGCCGTCCTGGAGCTGACCGGCGGCATCGGCGTGGACCGTGTGATCGAGGCCGTGGGCGTGGATGCCCAGCGGCCCGCCCACGGTCCGGCGGCCGAAGCGCTGCGCGAGCAGGGCGAGCAGTTCGCGCACGAACGCCAGGAAGCGGCTCCCGAACAGAATCCGGACGGCAGCACGTGGGTGCCCGGTGACGCCCCGACCCTGGCGGCCCGCTGGGCCGTGCAGATGTCGGCGAAGGCCGGCACGATCGGCACCGTCGGCGTCTATCCGCCGCAGGTGCAGCACTATCCGTACGGCGAGGCGTTCATGAAGAACCTCACCCTGAAGATGGGCAACTGCAACCACCGCCGGTACGTGCCCGAGCTGGTGTCCATGGTCGCCGCCGGCCGGCTCGACCCCACTCCGCTGATCACCCGCTGGGTCGGCACCGAGGACGCGATCGACGCCTACCGCACCTTCGACCGGCGGGAGGCGGGCTGGACCAAGGTGACCCTCGGCATGGCGGGCGACGGCTCGGTCGCTCCGGGCTTGGGCGAAGCGGCCGGCACCGGAGCCGGTACCACGGCAGGTACGCAGGGGCCCAGGACGACGGACCAGGGCAGCCGAGGTGACCGGTCATGACCGCCGAGGCCGGCGAGAAGGCGCAGAAGACAGGGGACTTCTACTGCGCGCACTGCAGCGAGAAGGTGCATGTGACACAGGGAGACAAGATCCCGTCCTGCCCCAACGGGCACAAGGAGTTCGAGACCCGCAGGAACGAACCCGGCAACAGGTCGTGAACGGGAGCCTCGGTGTCAAAGGGACCGAGAGTACGGCCGCTCCCAGCGGACTGCACCTTTCCATGCCGTCGTGCGGACAGCGGGCTTCGGCCCTCTGGCAACAGGACACCACCGCTTCCTGCTCGTGCGGTCGCCCCGCAGGGCCCCCGGCCTTCCGCCCTGGGATTTTGACAGGAGAGCCGTATGAACACCGACCGCCCGCCATTCCCGCCGGATCCGCGGATCGGGGTGCTCGGCTCCTACGGTGGGCTGAACACGGGTGACGAAGCGATCCTCACCTGTGTCCTCGCCTGCCTGCGCGCGCGCAGCCCTCGGGCGTCCCTGATCGTCTTCAGTCGAGACGCCGCTCACACACGCGTGCACCAACCGCTCGCGGACGAGGTGCTGCACTGGGAGGGAGTTTCGTACCAACGGTTGAATGAGACCCTCGCTGACCTTGATCTGCTCGTGCTGGGTGGGGGAGGCGTCCTTTACGACGGCGAGGCGCGCCGCTATCTGCGCCTCGTCGCGGCGGCGCAGGCCGACGGCGTGCGGACGTTCGCCTACGCGGTCGGAGCCGGGCCCCTGGGTGAACAGGATGACCGTGAGGCGGTGCGGACGGTGCTGTCGGCCATGGATGACGTGGTGGTGCGGGACGAGGAGTCACGGCTGGTTCTGGAGGAGGTTGGTGTCGAGCGTGGCATCACTGTCACCGCAGACCCGGCCCTGCTGCTGCCGGCGGAGCCGTTCACCTCGGAGATGATGGCAGGCGAGGGTGTCCCGGCCGACGCCCGTCTGGTGGGCATGTCGGTGCGTGAGCCGGGCCGGGCGGCCGAGCACCTGGACGAGGGCGACTACCACACACTGCTCGCCGGCGTTGCCGACTTCCTGGTACGGCGCCTCGACGTCCACGTCGTCTTCGTACCGATGGAACGGCAGGACATTCGCCACGCCCACGCCGTGCTGTCCAGGATGGCGGCATCCGACAGGGGCCGGATCATCAACGGCGTTTACAGTCCTGGGCAGATCCTCGGGCTGATGCGCCACTTCGACCTGGTCGTCGGCATGCGTCTGCACTTCCTGATCTTCGCGGCGCTGCACGGTCTGCCTGTGTTGCCCCTGCCCTATGCCGGCAAGGTGTTCGACTTCGCGCGGCGGCTGGGCGCACCGACGCTCGTCGGCGTGGCACGTGAACAGTCCGGGCTTCTGCTGGCGGAGCTGGACCGGCTGTGGGACGAGTTCCCGCAGCGACGCCCGGAGCTTGTCGCGCGCGTGCGGAGCCTGCGGGACCTCGCCCGTGTGACCGGCCTCCGCTGTGGGGCTCTGCTTGACGGTATCGATACCGTTCCTGCCGGAGCAGGCCCGGGACCGAGCGGTGCGAAACCGCCGATGGCGGCGGCGGACAAGACATAAGAGCGGTGGATCCGCTCGGGCGCCTTCGGTGAACGCTCAGTCGCCGGTGCCCGAGTCCTGCACACGGCGACCCGGCCGACGCCGGTGCACCGCGTTGGCTGAGCGGTAGGTGCAGGCGCTCGTCCACCGGGTACTCCTGCCTCCGCGACGGCTCGGTAGGTTTCCGGGACGGCGGTATCGGTTAGACGCCGGTGTTGGAGGCACGTCCCGGCTCGGACGGTCTCCCGTACAGGGGCCGCGCGGGTCGGCGGGGTGATGGGAAGAGGCGGCATGGCGGCGGTGGACAGCGGCGCACGGACGCAGGGTGGGGCAGAGAGGCGGCCGGCGCGGGGAAGGGCCATGGTGCGGTGGCTGACGACCACCGACCACAAGGTCATTGGCCAGATGTACCTGACGACCGCGTTCGGGTTCTTTCTTTTCGCCGGCGCGCTCGCGATGCTGATGCGCGCCGAACTGGCACGCCCGGGCCTGCAGATCGTCAACGCGGACCAGTACAACCAGTTCTTCACCATCCACGGCACGGTGATGATGCTGCTGTTCGCCACCCCCACCTTCGTCGGGTTCGCCAACGCGGTGATGCCGTTGCAGATCGGCGCACCCGATGTGGCCTTTCCGCGGCTGAACGCCTACACCTATTGGGTGTACCTGTTCGGCGGCCTGATGGTGGTGTCGGGCTTCCTCACCGACACCGGGGCGGCCTCCTTCGGGTGGTTCGCCTACGCTCCGCTCAACGGGCCCGCGCACACTCCCGGAGCGGGTGGCGATCTGTGGGTGATGGGGCTGGTCGTGTCCGGGCTGAGCACCATTCTGGGCGCGGTCAACTTCATCGCCACCATCATCTGCCTGCGTGCCCCGGGTATGACGCTCTTCCGCATGCCGATCTTCACATGGAACGTGCTGTTCACGTCGATCCTGGTGCTCCTGGCCTTCCCGGTGCTCACCGCCGCGTTGCTGGCGCTGTTCGCCGACCGCCGCTTCGGTGCTCACGTGTTCGACCCCGCCAACGGGGGAGCGCTGCTGTGGCAGCACCTGTTCTGGTTCTTCGGGCATCCGGAGGTTTACATCGTCGCCCTTCCGTTCTTCGGCATCATCACCGAGGTCGTCCCGGTCTTCAGCCGCAAGCCGGTCTTCGGGTACTTCTTCGGGCTGATCGGTGCCACCGTCGCCATCACCGGGCTGTCCGCGATCGTCTGGGCGCACCACATGTTCGCCACGGGGGCGGTGCTGCTGCCGTTCTTCTCCCTGGCCTCGTTCCTGATCGCGGTGCCGACGGGGGTGAAGTTCTTCAACTGGATCGGGACGATGTGGCGCGGCTCGCTCTCGTTCGAGACACCCATGCTGTGGGCGCTGGGCTTTCTGGCGACGTTCCTCTTCGGTGGGCTGACGGGTGTGCTTCTCGCGTCACCCCCGTTGGACTTTCACACCACCGACACCTATTTCGTCGTGGCGCACATGCACTACGTGCTCTTCGGAACTGTCGTCTTCGCCATGTTCGCCGGCTTCTACTTCTGGTGGCCGAAGTTCACCGGTCGCATGCTCGACGAGCGGCTCGGGAAGATTCACTTCTGGACCTTGTTCGTCGGTTTTCACCTGACGTTCCTGGTGCAGCACTGGCTGGGTGCCGAGGGAATGCCGCGGCGCTACGCCGACTACCTCGCCGCCGACGGTTTCACCGCCCTCAACAGCATCTCGTCCGTCGGCGCCTTCCTGCTGGGCGCCTCCACCCTCCCCTTCCTCTACAACGTCTGGAAGACCGCCAGGTACGGGAAGCCGGTCACCGTCGACGACCCTTGGGGGTTCGGACGCTCCCTCGAATGGGCGACCTCGTGCCCGCCCCCCAAGCACAACTTCGTCGCCATGCCTCGTGTCCGCTCAGAGTCGCCCGCCTTCGACCTGCACCATCCCCGGCATGCCCGCAAGGCGCACTCTCACTCACCGTCCGGTGAGGAAGGACAGTCCTTGTGAAAGCCGAAAGCGCCCTGTTCGCCGGAGTCAGTCTGTTCTTCGCCGTCAGCGCTCTCGTCTACGGATGGTTCTCGGCAGAGCCGGCCGGCACCGCCGCCCTCGCTGTGTCATGTCTCATGTCGGCGCTGGTCGCCTTCTTCCTCTGGCAACGGCACCTCAAGGACGGCCCCCTGCCCCAGGACGAGAAGGAAGCGCCGGTGCACGTGGCAGCGGGGCCCGTCGCCTTCTTCCCGCCCAGCAGCGCCTTCCCCGTGCTCGCGGCGGCGGGTACGGCGCTGCTCGGCCTGGGCGCGGTGTACGGACTGTGGCTGTTCCTGATCGGTGCCGGGGTACTGGTCCCCGGAATCCTGGGTTTCGTCTTCCAGTACGGGTCGCGCGACGCATGACCGTGCCCAGGGGCACGCGCCGAAGCACATGCATGACGAACGAGGAGGATCGATGAGCGGACGACACGGCAGACGGTCGTGGTGACCGGGGCGAGTGCCGGGATCGGGCGGCCGACGGGCAGGCGCTGCCCATCGTCACCGACATGGCGGAGTGGGATCAGGCCGACCGGGCCGCCCGCCGCGTCGAGGAGGAGTTCGGGCCGGTCGATGTCTGGGTGAACAACGCCTTCACGGCGGCCTTCGGCAGATTCACCGACGTGTCCCCCGACGAGTTCCTGCAGGCGACCAGGTCGACGTACCTCGGCTACGTGCACGGCACCCGGGCGGCGCTGGACCGCATGGTGCCCAGGGACCGGGGCACCGTCGCGCAGGTCGGCTCCGCGCTCGCCTACCGCGGCATTCCTGCAGAGCGCCTACTGCGGCGCCAAGCACGCCCGGCTGCCCGTGCGTGCGATCCTCTGCCTCAGCCGTGCTCTGCTTCGGGACAGCAGCACACACAACACCCCTCGACGCTTCGCGGACCTGGTCGTGGAACAGGCGTACCCCAAGGGCGACGTTCGATCGCAGTGCACTTCGCACAGCCCGCGTGACGGGCCCGGTGCGCCGGACGCTTCACCGGTTTGCGCGCGCGGGGACTGGGATACACGGGCGAGGCATCGCGGACGGTATTGCGAAGGAAGGGAACGCCCATGGGACACGGCGGGGATGTCACCGCGGAACTGACCACCGACCACCGGGAGGTCGAAGAACTGTTCGGCAAGATCGAGGCCCTGCCTCCGGGGGACGGGCAGAGGAAGAAGTACGCCGACCAAGCCGTGATCGAGCTGGTGCGGCACTCGGTCGCCGAAGAGGCGTACCTCTATCCGGCCGTGCGGGAGTTCCTGTCGGACGGTGACACGATCGCGGACAAGGAGATCGAGGACCACGCCGAGGCCGAGCGGACGATGAAGGCCCTCGAAGGAGTCGACGCGGGTGACGCGGAGTTCGACCGGCTCATCGGCGAACTGATGGCGGAGATCCGGTCGCACGTCCGGGACGAGGAGGACAACCTCTTTCCCCGCCTGCGGTCGGCGGCCACCGAGGACCAGCTGGTGAAGCTGGGCGAGAAGGTCCGACAGGCCAAGAAGACCGCTCCGACCCGACCGCACCCGTCCGCCCCGGACAAGCCGCCGGCCAACAAGCTGCTGGCCCCCGGCACGGGCATGGTCGACCGGATCAGGGACGCCCTGACAGGGCGCGGGAAGGGCTGACCTGCCCAGCTGCCCTGTCGCCGCAGCTCCTGTCCTGGCAAGACGTCGCGGTCTTCCTTGACGGCGACGGCGCCGATGGCAGCGATGACGGCGGCGGCGAAGCCGGGCAGGCGGACGCCTGGCGCAGGCGAGCAGGACACGGCAGCGGATCGGGTCGGCGAGCACGCGGCCGTCCTGAATCGGCTGTGGACGTGGCGGTTGGGTCGCGGCTCGCCACCGGGGCGGCTGACGGCGAGGCGTGCCGTGCCGCCGAACGGGCCTCCCGGTTTGTGTGCGCGAGGCCCTGGATAGACGGTCGGGCAACGCGGTCGACGAAGGAGAGGGGCGCCCTCGTAAGGCACGACGGAAAACGTCGACGCCGAGGTGCGCATACCGCCGGCCGACACACTGCCGGCTCCCGGCTCGGGCATGGTGCGACGCGGCAGGGACTGAGGCCGCGCGATCCCGTCCTCCGGTGGACGGGCCGACTGCTCCCGGCGTCAGCCGGTTGATACCGACGCACCCCTCGTCACCAGTGGAGGTTGTTCATGGACCCGGTTGATCTGCCTCTTCCCGTCGTCCTGTGTCCGCAGGAGCAACCCGATGCGGGTGTACTGGAGCGGGACCTGCGGTCCCGCGTCGACGGGGAGGTGCGTTTCGACGCGGGCACGCGGGCGACATACTCGACCGACGCCTCCAACTACCGGCAGGTACCCATCGGCGTGGTCGTCCCCCGGACGGTCGAGGCGGCCCGGGAGGCGGTGCAGGTATGCCGTGAGCACGACGCGCCGCTGCTGTCGCGGGGCGGCGGCACGAGCCTTGCCGGCGAGTGCTGCAACACCGCCGTGGTCCTGGACTGGACCAAGTACTGCAACCGGCTGCTGTCCGTCGATGTGCAGAACCGTCGATGCGTCGTCGAGCCGGGCATCGTGCTGGACGACCTGAACCGACAGCTGGCCGACTACGGCCTGATGTACGGCCCCAAGCCGGCCACCCATCCCAACTGCACGATCGGCGGGATGATCGGCAACAACTCGTGCGGGTCGACGGCCCAGGCGTACGGCAAGGTCGTCGACAACCTGCACCGCCTCGAAGTCCTCACTTACGACGGCGTACGCATGTGGGTGGGCCGGACGGACGACGGTGAACTGCAACGCCTCACAGAGTCCGACGGGCGCACTGCCGAGCTGTACCGCGGCTTGAAGGCCCTGCGCGACCGGTACGCCGGCCTCGTCCGTGAGCGCTACCCGGACATCCCGCGCCGGGTTTCCGGCTACAACCTGGACTCGCTCCTGCCCGAGCACGGTTTCGACGTCGCCGGGTTGCTCACCGGCTCCGAGTCCACTCTCGTCACCGTCCTGCACGCGGAATTCGAGCTCGTTCCGGTCCCGAAGCACAGCGCGCTGGTCGTGCTCGGTTACGAGGACATCTGCCAGGCCGCCGACCACGTACCGGCAGTCCTCCGGCACGAGCCGGCGGCGCTGGAGGGCGTGGACCATCAGTTGGTTCACTTCCAGCAGGAGAAGCACCTCAACCCCGACGCTCTGAAGGAACTGCCCGACGGGCGGGCCTACTTGATGGTGCAGCTCAACGGCGACACCCGGGAGGAGGTGGAGAAGCGGGCCGAAGCGCTCATCGACGCCAAGCCCGACGACGTCGACCACACCTGGTACGACGACCCGCGGCACATCGGGCAGCTGTGGAAGGTGCGCGAGTCCGGGCTCGGTGCGACCGCGCACGTCCCCGGCAAGCCGGACACCTGGGAGGGCTGGGAGGACTCGGCCGTCCCCGTGCACCGCCTCGGTGACTACCTGCGTGATCTCAAACGCCTCTATGAAGAGTTCGACTACGGGCACCCCTCGGTCTACGGCCACTTCGGTCATGGCTGCGTCCACACCCGCATCCGCTTCGACCTGGAATCGGAGCAGGGGATCGCCCGGATGCGGGCGTTCGTGGAACGCGCCGCCGATCTCGTCGTCTCCTACGGTGGATCGCTGTCCGGCGAGCACGGGGACGGCCAGTCCCGGGGCGAACTGCTGACGAAGATGTTCGGGCCGGAGCTGATCGAGGGCTTCGAGCGGCTCAAGGGCCTGTTCGACCCGGAGAACCGCATGAACCCGGGCAAGATCGTCGTTCCCTACCGCCTCGACCAGAACCTGCGGCTGGGAGCCGGCTACCTGCCCTGGGAACCGGAGACCGCCTTCTCCTTCCCGCACGACGACGGCAAGTTCAGCCGGGCCGCCGCCCGCTGCGTCGGAGTGGGCAAGTGCCGTTCCTCGGAAGGCGGGGTGATGTGCCCCAGCTACCGGGCCACCCGCGAGGAGGAGCACTCCACCCGTGGCCGTGCCCGCCTGCTGTTCGAGATGGTCAACAACGACGACGACTCCCCGGTGACGGACGGCTGGCGCTCCGACGAGGTGCACGACGCCCTCGATCTCTGCCTGGCCTGCAAGGGATGCAAGACGGACTGCCCGGTCAACGTCGACATGGCCACCTACAAGGCCGAATTCCTGCACCACCACTACAAGGGCCGGTTGCGGCCGCTCGCCCACTACTCGATGGGCTGGCTACCCGCCGTCGCACGAGCCGTCTCGCTCGCCCCCCGCACCATCAACGCCCTGGCATCCGTGCCCTGGCTGGCACGTGCGGCGAAGGCGCTGGGCGGAGTGGCGCCGGAGCGGGACGTGCCGGTCTTCGCCGAACAGCGCTTCACCGACTGGTGGCGCGAGCGGGGCGGGCCGCGCGGGGACGGACACCGGGGGGAGGTCGTGGTCTGGCCCGACACCTTCACCGACCACTTCCACCCCGCCGTCGGACGCGCCGCCGTCGAGGTCCTGGAAGCGGCAGGCTTCCGGGTCAAG
This sequence comes from Streptomyces mutabilis, assembly GCF_046628145.1. Lineage (NCBI taxonomy): Bacteria > Bacillati > Actinomycetota > Actinomycetes > Kitasatosporales > Streptomycetaceae > Streptomyces > Streptomyces mutabilis. The sequence goes on from NZ_CP176874.1 coordinate 7,820,606, forward strand.
GTGCCCGATCACGCGGTCTGCTGCGGCCTGACCTGGATCTCCACGGGACAATTGGGCGTTGCCCAGCGCGTTCTGCGCCACACCCTCGACGTGCTCCGCGCGGATCTGTGCCGGGGCACCCCCGTCATCGGTCTGGAACCCAGCTGTACCGCCGTCTTCCGCGCCGACGCCGTGGAACTGCTGCCGAAGGACCCGGACGTGGAGCGGCTGCGCGCTCAGACCAGGACGCTCGCCGAACTCCTGGTGGAGCGCGCCGACGACTGGCGGCCGCCCCGGGTCGACGCCCGGGCGGTCGTCCAGCGTCACTGCCACCAGTACGCCGTCATGGGCTTCGACGCCGACCGCGAGATCCTCGAGCGGGCCGGGGTCGACGCCGACGTCCTCGACGCCGGATGCTGCGGACTGGCCGGCAACTTCGGGTTCGAGAAGGGCCATTACGACGTGTCCATGGCCTGCGCCGAGGCCGGGTTGCTGCCCGCGGTACGGCAGGCCGACGACTCCACCTTGGTGCTCGCCGACGGCTTCAGCTGCCGTACTCAGGTCGACCAGGCCGGCACCGGACGCACCCCGCTTCACCTCGCGGAGATCCTCGCGGCCGGCCTGCGCGGGAATCAGCCCGTGGCAGACCGGCCCGTGCCTCCGAGCCGACGCGCACTGCTGCCGCTGGCCGGGGCGGGCGCGGCCCTGCTCGCGGCCGCCGTCGGCGCCCGACGTGTCCGGGTGTCCCGTACCAGTTCCTGAAGAAGGGTGTGCGCTAGGTGGAGGGAACCTGGTCGTTCGGACTGGCGATTCTCGTGGTGGCACTGGCCGGCACGGCAGCGGTCGCGTCGAACCGGTTGAGTGAGCGGACCCGTGTTCCTGCTCCCGCGTTCTTCCTGGTGGTGGCCGCCGTGGCCGTGGACGTCTTCCCCGGGCTGCGGGAACTGTCGACCGCCACGGTGCAGGACGTGGTCACCGTCGCCCTGGTGGTGCTGCTCTTCCAGGGCGGAATGGACCTCGGCTGGCGGCGCTTCCGGCCGGAGGCCCGAGCCATCCTCGCGATCGGTGTACTGGGGACCTTCGCCACCGCCGGCCTGCTGGCTGTCGCGGCGCACACACTGCTCGGCCTGGACTGGCGTCCCGCCCTGCTGCTGGGCACGGCTCTCGCGCCCACGGACCCGGCCGTCGTCTTCTCGGTGCTCGGACGCCGCCGCATCAAGGGCCGCACCGGAGTGCTGCTGCCCGGCGAGTCCGGCGCCAACGACCCGGTGGGCATCGCGCTCATGGCCGGTCTGCTGGGCAGCTCGGGCGGTGCCCTCGGCACGGCCGGACACACGGCCGTGCTCTTCGTCCAGGAGATGGTCGTCGGCGCGGTGCTCGGCGCCGCCGGCGGATGGGCGCTCAAGTGGCTGATGCGCAGGGTAGCGCTCCCGGCTGAGGGCCTCTACCCGCTGCGCACGCTCGCGGGGGCGTTCGCGGTCTACGGACTGGCGACGGTGGCCCACGGCTCCGGGTTCCTGGCCGTCTTCGTCGCCGGAATTCTGCTCGGCGACGTCCGGGCTCCCTACAAGAGGGAGATCGAACGCTTCCACACCGCGCTGGGCAGTCTGGGGGAGGTCGTCGCCTTCGCCGTGCTGGGGCTGACCGTACCGCTGTGGACGTTCACCGCCGAAGGCGCGTGGCAGGACGGACTGATCCTGGCGGTGCTTCTCGCCCTGGTCGTGCGTCCGGTCGTCATGGCCGTTCTGCTGTGGCGCATGCGGATGAGCCTGGGGGAGAGGGCGTTCCTCGCCTTCACCGGGCTCAAGGGCGCCGTGCCGGTGCTGCTCGGCAGCTACATCGTCAGCTCACAGATCGCGGACGCCGATCGCCTGTACGACATCGTCTTCGTCGTGGTCGTCTTCTCCGTCGTGGTCCAGGGATCGCTGGTGCCCACCGTGGCGCGGTGGTGCCGGGTGCCGATGCGGTCGGTGGAACTGGAGCCGTGGGCTTTGGGAGTGCGCTTGCGTGACCGCCCCGAGGGGGTGGTCCGCCACGTGGTCGCGGAGGGCTCCCCGGCAGACGGCACCGCCATCGAGGAACTCGACCTCGGTGAGGACACCTGGATCAGCCTCGTCGTCCGCGAGGGGCGCCTGCTTGCCGTGAGCGGCTCCACGCGGTTGCGCAGGGACGACGAGATCCTGCTGCTGACGGGAGACGACGACGAGACATGTGCACGGCTGTTCACCACCCACCCGACGTGACCCCCTGCGCCGCGCTCGCCCACGCCGCTGCACCTCATGACCCGCCGAAGAACCGCCCGGAACGGCCTCAACTCCCGTCTGCCCCGGGTGCCGAGGCCAGTGGCAGCCCGACAGCGTGGACGCAGTCGGCGAGGTGACGGAGCACTGCACGAGTGGCGCTCCCTTCGGCCTGATCACAGCCGACCCGGACCAGCCAGGCGTTGACGGGCCAGGCCGTGAAGAAGCCGAGGATCATGGAGAGCTGCATCATCATCCAGTAGGCGGCTGTGGTCTTGGGCAGGCCGGGGAGAAGAGAACTTCCTGGTAGGGCCACATGCCGAGGAAGAGGCCGACCTGAAAAGCGATGAGGGACAGGGTGTCGGCCTTCACGGCGGCCCAGATGCCCTTGAGCCTGCCGACGCCCCGCATGGGCACGATGGTGAAGTACTGGAAGAGGACGCCGAGTATCCAGGCGAAGCGAAGTCCAGGGCGAAGTCCGCGTACAGGGTCTTGCCGGCCAGGGTGAGAGAGGCCGCGAAGACCAGCCACTCGGCGCCGATGTCGCCCAGGGTGCAGCCGGCTCCGCAATGGCTGCTCGCCTGGACTGGGCGTTCCAGTCCGGCAGCTTGCCGGAGTCGGGCACGCCATGTTCCTCGACCGCTCGCTCGGAGGTGCGGCGACCGTGGACGAAGTAGAACCACAAGGCGACCGGCCCCCAGTAGAGGGCCGTCACGGGATACACCAGATTCATGATCCACATGTGCTGACGGCGGCCCAAGAGGAAGAGGTCCGCCAGGATGACCAGCGCACAGGCGAAGGCCACGCTCAGGCTGAACCAGCCCAGCGCCTCGATTCAACCAGTCGGGTGCGCGTGCTCTTCCATGCTCTTGGTACGTTCGGACCCATCGGCGACGTGATCGGACACCTGGGTACCCGCGCGGTTCGCCGGACAGTCGCCCGTCCCGCTTGCGACCCTGCCGGGGACGCGGTGCGTGTGCATGGGCGGTCGTACGGTAGGCAGCAAGCGCCCGGTCTCGGCGCGGTTGGTTCGACAGGGGCGCGTCCGGAGACTTGCCGGGTCGACCGCCGGACGGCCTTGCGTACCGCCCCCATCGCCGACGGCGCCGACTCGCGCGTAGGTCGCTCGTCGCTCCCAGGGCCCGGCGCCTCCGAGGTCCCCGGCAGACCGCATGGGGAGGCCGACGACGGCCACCTTGCGTATGGACCAGATCGTGACGGCGAACAACGTCAGATCGGCGGCTGCGATGCCGAGAGTTCCCCACTCCGGGCGGCTGCGGTAACAGCGGTATCGGCGCGTGCGTGAATGACAAGATGAGTGCCAGCCGCGTCAGCATGGGCCTCGAGCAGCCGCCGGACGGGCGCGCTGGTGCTGGCCACGGACAGCAGTATGCCCAGGTCCCGGCATGTTCGGTGGACGCGGAGGACGACGCTGGTCGTGGGGCCGTCCGCGGCGTACTCTTCCAGGACGATCAGGACGGGAGCGGGTTTGTGAGCGTGAACGAGACCTTCGATTCGGCCCACGAACTCGGCACGTCCGGCGATGTCAGGAGCCTGGTGCACCGTGATGACGAGCACTCCGTGCTCGAGTGAGTGAGACAGCAACACGGTTCTCGACCCCCGCAGTGGTGGACAGCGCCCCCTCGGGTACCCGGGAGGGCACGCACCAGTCCGCGCGGAGTCGCGCTGTGCGAACCGTCACCAACCGGCCGACGGCACCGCCTCCGTAGCGTCGCTGAACCGTGCCGAGCACTCCAACAGCAGCGCATGGACGGACCCTTGCGGCAGATTGCCCCGTAGCTGGCGCTGTGCCACGTCGTACTCCTCGGCGAACAGCCCGGTGGGCCCGCAGGCCGAGCGGGTGCGCTCGGATCACCTCGCCGCTTCGGGGTGCAGGCCCTGCGCGTGGGCGGCCAGCGCCATCGTGAAGCCGCACCGCCGACGGAGAGCGCGGGGCGCTCAACCGCTTCCGGCACAGGGACAAGCCGCTGGGCCATGCGGAGGGTGGGTTCCTGCTTGATGCCGCCGCAGCGGGTGACGTCGGCCTGGAGGCAGTCGACGGCGTCCGAGGCCGCCATCCGGGCGAAGTACGGGAGGTCGTAGCCGTACTCACCCGCGGCGACGTCAGCGGTGACGGCGTCGCGTACCTCGCGCAGGCCGGTCAGGTCGTCGGAGGAGACGGGCTCCTCCAGCCAGGTGACGCCGAGGCCGGACATGGCCGCTGCCACACGTATGGCCTGCTTGCGCGTGTAGCCGCCGTTCGCGTCGACGTACAGTTCGGCGGTGTCGCCCACGGTACGGCGGACAAGCGCGGTGCGGTGCAGGTCGCGGGCCTCCTGACGACCCCAGGACTCGCCGATCTTGATCTTCACCCGGTCGATGCCCTGATCGGTCCAGCCGCGCAGTTGCTCGACGAGCTGGGCGTCGTCGTACGTAGTGAAGCCGCCGCTGCCGTACACCGCGACCTCGGTGCGGGCAGCGCCCAGCAGACGCAGGAGCGGCAGGCCCAGGAGGCGGGCCTTGAGGTCCCACAGCGCCGTGTCGACGGCGGAGACGGCGCCGGCGGCGATGCCGGGCCTGCCGGCGTTGCGCAGGGCCCGGCTCATCCGATCGTTGGCGGCGGGCACGTCGAAGGCGTCGTGCCCGATGACGAGGTCCGCCAGTTCGTGCTCGACGACGGGTGCGGTGGCGGGCGATCCGTAGGTGAAGCCCAGGCCCGTCACGCCCGCCGCGACGGCCTCGACCAGCACCAGGGTGGTGGCCCCCCAGGTCAACGTTGCGTCACCGCCCGGCAGATCCGTGGGTATCCGGTAGACGGAGACGGTCAGGTTCTCCACGGCCGGACTGCCGCGGAGAACCTGACCTGATGAGGCAGCCTGGGTCACTTGTTCTCTTCGGTGCTGTCGTGCGGTCCGGCGCCGGGGCGGTCGTCGCGGTGGCGACTGCCGGGCAGCATCTCCTGCACCTTCGCCTTGAATCCCTGCTTCACCATGGAGCCGCGGTCGCTGTCACCCTTGAGGATCGCTGCGGCTGCGGCCTCGATCTGGTCCAGCTCGGCGTGCGGCGGGATCGGCGGGACGGCAGGGTCGGTGCGGAAGTCGATGACGAAGGGCCGGTCCGCGGCGAGAGCCTGATCCCAGGCGGACTCGACGTGCTTGGGTTTCTCGACCCGGACCCCGTCCAGACCGAACGACCGTGCGATGTCCGCGTACGGCAGGTCGGGAATGTGCTGGGACTCCTCGAACTGCGGGGCGCCGGACATGGCGCGCATCTCCCAGGTGACCTGGTTGAGGTCGCCGTTGTTCAGCACGGCCACAATCAGCCGCGGATCCGACCACTCGCGGTAGTACTTCGCGGCGGTGACCATCTCCATCATGCCGTTCATCTGCATCGCGCCGTCACCGACCAGGGCGATGGCGGGCCGGTCGGGGTGGGCGAACTTGGCGCCGATGGCGTAGGGCACGCCGGGGCCCATGGTGGCCAGGGTGCCGGACAGGGAGCCGCGCATCCGGCCGCGCAGCCGCAGGTGACGTGCGTACCAGTTGGCGGCCGAGCCGGAGTCGGCGCTCAGGATCGCGTCGTCGGGCAGTTTGCCGTCCAGGGCGTGAACGACGTACTCGGGGTTGACCGGGTCGGCGCTGACGGCGGCGCGGCGCTGCATGACCTCCCACCAGCGGGCGACGTTCTTCTCGATCTTCTCCCGCCAGGAGCGGTCCTCCTTGCGGTGCAGGCGGGGCAGCAGCCGTTGGAGGGTCTCGCGGGCGTCGCCGACGAGGTTGACCTCGTTCGGGTAGCGCAGGCCGATCATGTGCGGGTCGATGTCGATCTGCACGGCCCGGGCTTGGTCCAGCTCCGGCATGAATTGCGTGTACGGGAAGCTGGAGCCGATCATCAGCAGGGTGTCGCACTCCTGCATCAGCTCGTAGGAGGGACGGGTGCCCAGCAGGCCGATGGAGCCGGTGACGTAGGGCAGGTCGTCGGGCAGGGCGTCCTTGCCGAGCAGGGCCTTGGCCACGCCGGCACCGAGCACGTCGGCCAGCCGCTCGACCTCGGCGCGGGCGCCACGGGCGCCCTGCCCGATCAGGACGGCGACCTTCTCGCCTGAGTTGAGCACGTCGGCGGCTCGCTGGAGGTCCTCGTCGGCGGGGACCGGCGCGTACCGTCCCATTCCGAGGCTGGAGGGCACCATCTTGAAGGAGTGCGTGGGCGGGCTGTAGTCCAGCTCTTGCACGTCGCCGGGAAGGATGATCGCCGTGACGGTGCGCTTGGCGTACGCGGTACGGAAGGCCCGGTCGATCAGGTTCGGCAACTGCTCGGGGACCATGGCCGTCTCGCAGAAGTCCGAGGCGACGTCCTTGTACAGGCTGGCCAGATCCACCTCCTGCTGGTAGGAGCCGCCCATCGCACTGCGGTTCGTCTGCCCGACCAGGGCCACGACGGGAACATGATCGAGCTTGGCGTCATAGAGCCCGTTCAGCAGGTGGATCGCGCCCGGTCCGGACGTCGCCGCGCACACGCCGACCTTGCCGGAGAACTTCGCGTAACCGACGGCCTGAAAGGCAGCCATCTCCTCGTGCCGGGCCTGGACGAACTTGGGTTTGTTGTCCGCGCGTCCCCAAGCGGCCAGCAGCCCGTTGATGCCGTCCCCCGCGTAGGCGAAGACATGGTCGACGTCCCAGTCGCGCAACCGCTGGAGAATGTAGTCGGACACCTTCGTGCTGGCCATGCAAACTCCGTTTCCGATCGCGATGGTGAACGGCGGTCCCCGGCGTCTGGACGCCCGCGGGCACGACACAGCCCATGGGTAACCGTCTGGCTACGCGGGAAACGTCGCCCTCGTGGGGCCCGCCTCGGCCGCGCGGGCGTCAGCCGAGGGAGGCGAGCAGGTCGTTGCACGCTTCCTCGCAACGGCGGCACGCCTCGGCGCAGACGCGGCAGTGCTCGTGCTGCTCGGCGTGGCTCGCGCACTCGTCACCGCAGGCTTTGCAGACGGTGGCGCACGCCGTGAGGACGGCCCGGGTGACGTTGGCGTCGTAACCGGTGTGGCGGGAGAGGACGGCTGCCGTGGCGGCGCAGATGTCGGCGCAGTCGGTGTCGGTCCTGATGCACTTGGTCAGTTCGGCGACCATCTCTTCCGACAGGCAGGCGTCCGCGCAGGCCGTGCACGCCTGAGCGCAGGCGACGCACTCCTCGATGCAGTGGGCGAGCTTGTCACGGTCCACACCGCCCAGGTCGGCGGGGTGAGCGGCGAGCATGTCCCGGACAGCAGCGTTCATGGGAGTCTCCAGTGAGTGCGGTGGCAGTGGGAGCGCGAATGGGTCCCGGCCCTTGACGCGTAACACCGAACGGTGGTGGGGAAACCCGCCCGGACGCGAAGGCGCCCATGGCGGCGGACCCAGTTCTCGAAGGCCGACCTTGGAAGAAGCGTCACCTGTCCTCACCAGGTACGCGCTGCCGGCTGCAGTAGGCTGACGGCGACAGTGTGTTCCGGGCTTCCCGTCTTCATCAGCCACCAGCAGGCCCAGGCCCCTCCAGGCGAGGGCGACGGACGGACGCGGGCAGTCCCCTCGCGAGGGGAAACCACCGTGGCAGCGTACGAGGACCCACCCCGCGTACTGACCGCCCTCACCCAGGCCAGCCACCTGTCGGCGTTGGAGGACCTGCCCACCCTCGTGGCCGCCCACGCTGCCCGGGCGGGCCTGGGACGGGTCGCCATCTTCTTGGCCGACCTGCAGCAAGGGGTGCTGCGTGAACTGACCGGCCGGGGCGTCGACGCCGGGTACGGGGGCGAGGAACTGCGGATCGACACCACCCTCGCGGGCAGGGCGTTCCAGCAGGGTCTGGGCGGTGCCGTGTCCGACGGCCGAGGCAGGCACTGGGTGCCGGTGCTGGACGGCACCGAGCGTCTGGGCGTCCTGCGGGTGGATGCCGTGCCGGCCGGGGGAGCGGACGGGAAAGCGAGGGAGGATCTGGCCTCCCTACTGGGCCTGCTGCTGGTGTCCAAGCGCGCTTACAGCGACTCGTACGCCCGGCTGACCCGCACCCGCCCCATGAGCCCCTCGGCCGAGATGCAGTGGACCCTGATGCCGCCCCAGGTGTTCTCGAATGGAAGGGTGACGATCGCCGCGGCCATGGAACCGGCCTACGAGACGGCAGGTGACGCCTTCGACTACGCACTGGCCGGTCAAACCGTACATTTGGCTCTGTTCGACGCCATGGGACACGACACCACCGCCGGTCTGACGGCGAACCTGGCCGTCGCCACCTGCCGCAGCCACCGCCGTCGGGGCGCCGGCCTCGCCGAGACCGGCACCGCCATCGAAACGGCGCTCATGGAGCAGTTCCACCGCGACCGCTACGCCACCGGTGTCATCGCCGACCTCGATCTCGGCACAGGGCATCTGAGCTGGGTGAACTACGGTCATCCGCCACCGGTGCTGATCCGGGGCGGCCGCTGGACGACCATCCTGAAGTGCCCGCCCACGCATCCTCTGGGAACCGATCTCGGCTTGACCCCTACCGTCTGCTGGGAGCAGTTGGAACCCGGTGACCGGCTGCTGCTCCACACCGACGGCATCACCGAAGCCCGCGACGCCACTGGACGGATGTTCGGACACGACCGCTTCGTCGACTTCCTAGTACGTCACCACGCGGACGAGGTCTCGCTCCCCGAAACCCTGCGCCGGCTGGTCCACTCGGTCCTCGACTACCACGACGGCGTGCTGGACGACGACGCCACCGTCCTGTGCTGCGCATGGCACGGCCCCGGGAGCCAGGGAGCCGCCGTGTGAGCGGCCTCCCGGCGCCACTGCGCGCCCCTTATCCGCACGCATTCACGTGACCCTGGCTCCCAGGGCGCCGCTGCCGTTCGCGCTCGGTGTGAGAACGACCCGGGGGAAGCGTCGACTCGTAGGCGTGGCACCCGGCTGTTGGGTACTCCTCGTCCATGCGACTCGGGGTTGTGGACGTGGGTTCGAACACGGTGCGGCTGGTCATCGCGGAACGGGACGGTGAGATGCCGCTGCCCGTGTACACCAGCAAGCGGCGGTTGCGGCTGGCAGAGCGGGCCGCAGCCGACGGCCGACTCGGCCGTGGCGCCATCGATCGTCTGGTCGAGGCCGTCGGCCAGGTCGTGAAGGAGGCGGCAGACTGGGGCGTGAGTGACCCCTTCGTGTTCGCCACCTCCGCCGTCCGGGCGGCACCCAACCGGGAAGAGGTCCTGGCAGAGGTGCAGGCCCGTACGGGTATGGACCTGTTCGTCATGTCCGGGCAGATGGAGGCAGAGCTTTCCTTCCTGGCTGCCCGGCAGTGGATGGGCTGGCAGGCGGGCGCGATGGTGCTCCTCGACATCGGCGGGGGGTCGCTCGAGATCGCTTCCGGCCGCGGCACCACGCCCGATTTCGCGGTCTCGCTGCCGCTCGGGGCCGGTCGGCTCACCCGGGAGCACCTGGCCGAAGACGACGTTCCCGACGCCACGGCTTTGCGGCAGGTGCGGCGGCGTATCCGACACGAACTGCGGGATGCCGCCGCCCGTATCCAGTGGGAGAACCCACGGACCGCCGTGGCCACGTCCCGCACGTTCCACCAACTTGGACGCCTGTGCGCGGCCCAGAACGGCCGCAAGGCCCCCAAGAAGCCTGGTCGGCTGGTGCGCCGGGACCTGAAAGCCGCCCTTGGCACACTGGCCCGGCTGCCCGCACGCGAGCGGGCAGCCCTGCCAGGAATTTCAGCCGCACGTGCACGCCAGTCCCTGGCCGGAGCGATCGTCGCCCACACCACCATGCGCTGCCTGGAGATCGATCAGGTGGTGCTCTGTCCCTGGGCTCTGCGTGAGGGCGTCCTGCTGACCGCCCTCGAGGAGGATTCTCCCTTCCGGCAGTACACCTCCTCGACGCGCACGCAGACTGCGACGGAACCGGCCGGTCAGTCAGCGTCCGTTGGCTGAGTGCCGTCCGCTGATCGCGTGTCACAGCAGTGGGCTGCTGATCACGGGCATTGACGTAGGCGCACAGGGGACGGCCTTCCGCAGGCGGGGGCGGCGGCGTCCCCTGGGGAGCCGACCCCGCTCTGGCTCCCGCGGTCCAGTCACGGACCAGGCCAGCCGCCTCCGCGGCTTCGTCACACGCTGCCCTTCTCGCAGACTCGGCGGGCGACTTCGCGCAGTTTGATGTTGTGCTCCTGGGAGTAGCGGCGCAGTACGTCGAAAGCCTGCTCCTCCGTGAGGTGGCGACTGCCCATGACGATGCCCATGGCTTCGCCGACGGTGTGGCGGGTGGCGATCGCCTGGCCCATCTGGGCATGGGTGCGGGCGCCGGCCAGGGCAACCGCGGCGTGGGAGGCGAGCAGCCAGCCTGCGGTCTCGCTGTTCTCGGTGAAGGCGCCAGGCGCGCGGGAGTACAGGTCCAGGGCGCCGAGTTCTTCGTCCTCGGCGTAGAGCAGGAACCCCATCATGCTCCCCACCCCCAAATCACGTACCCGGGCGGCGAAAGAGGCAGTTCTCGTTACTGAAGCGCCAGGCAAGGCGGAAAGACTGTCGCACGCGCCTTCACTGCCCTGTCTCGGTCCCGGACAGTGAGGATGCGCGTGGGCCAGTGCTGTGGCGGAGCACAATAGGGCTCTGACTCTGCCTTCACCAGTCCCAGCAGAAACGCGAACGCGTCTCGCCCCTGGCGGCTTAGTGCTGTCCCGTGGCACGGTGATTGTCACCATCGGTGACGCTTGCGCTGCTGTTCTACAGCAGCGCAGCACGTGAGCTGTCACTGAATGAGCAAGCTGCTCGTCACTGTGCTTCGGTCGGGCGGCACAACCGGGCGAAACCGTCGCGTTAGTCTCGGTGGTATGGGTCCCCGAAGTGTCGCTGCTGCGACGAGGCGGCATGTCGGTGTGGTCGCCTCTTACGACTTCTTACGTCAGGCGGAGCTGCGCCGCTGGATCCCGCCGAGCGTGGAGTTCACGCTGGCCTTCACGGAAGAGGTTCCCTACCGGGACAATCTGGAGCTGGTCTCCCGCCTTGGGAGGCCGGGCCTGCTGGCAGAGCCGGTCAATGAGCTCGTTGAACGCGGAGCGGAGGCCGTGGCGTATCTGTGTACCGCTTGCAGTTTTGCCGGCGGCATGGTCGGTGAGCGGGCGTTGCGCGAAGCAATGAGGAAACACGGGGCGCGGCAGGCGCTGACGACCGGCGGCGCGGTCATTGGCGCTCTCCGTGCCGTCGGCGCTCGTCGTCTCGCCGTCGTGCACCCCTACCAAAAGCCGGTCGACCGCCTGCTGGTCGCGTACCTCGAGGAATCCGGCTTCGCCGTTGTGGCTCTCACACCATTGGGTTGCGACGCGGTCGAGGACGTCTACACCGTGAACGAACAGGAGGTAGTGGACGCCGTCGTCACCGGAGACCACCGTGAAGCCGATGCTTTGTTCATCAGCTGCACCGCTCTGCCCACCTACGAGGCCCTCCCTCACCTCGAAGAACGGCTCGGCAAGCCCGTCGTCAGCGCCAACCAGGCCACTGCATGGGCAGTACTGAGTGCTGTGGGAGCGCGAGCGCATGGCCCAAGACAACGACTCCTGCGGCCACGGTGGCTCAGCGGTTGAGTGCTGGCCAAGGCCAGCGGCCGCGGCGGTGTCGTGCACGCCGTGGAGTACACAGAGGCACCGGCCGCGGCGTCGGTGCTGGCGCTGGACCGTGCTCTGGCCGCAGCCGGGCAGCCGGGCAGCCGGGCAGAGGCAGTCCTACGCCTGCCCCGGTTTCGTACCAGGATCCAGCCGACCGGAGTATGTCACAACCGGTGATCACGCATCCCGGTGCCGAGAGGCGGATGACCGCTCACGCCGGGGCGGTGTGCCGCTTCAGCAGCGGTGAGGCCAGCGCCGAGGCAGGCGTTACGGCGGGCGACCGCGGGGAACCCCGCCCGCAGCCACCCAACGCGACCGTCCGCTGACACGGTGCTCAGGGACGGCCGACGACACAGGGAGAGTGAATCTGATGACGAAGGCACGGGACATCATGACGGGCGGGGCCGAGTGCATCGGTGCCGAGGAGACGGTGCTGGACGCGTCCCGCAAGATGAAGGACCTCGGCGTCGGCGCCCTGCCCATCTGCGGCACGGACAACAAGCTCAAGGGCATGCTGACCGACCGGGACGTCGTCGTGAAGGTGCTGGGCGCGGGCAAGGACCCCGCGACCTGCCCGGCCGGCGACCTGGCTCAGGGCGAGGCCGTGACCATCGGCGCCGACGACGACGTGGAGGAGATCCTGCGCACCATGACGGAACACAAGGTGCGCCGCCTGCCGGTGATCGACGGTCACGACCTGGTCGGCATGGTCGCCCAGGCCGACGTCGCCCGCTCCCTGCCCGACCCCAAGGTCGGCGACCTGCTCCAGGCCCTGTCCACCGACTGACCCGGACACTGGACCCCACTGACCTCTGGCCGCCGGTGCGGGAACGCACCGGAATGGCGGCCGGGGGCCGGGGCACACGTCGGTGTACGACCCACGTGAGAGACGGTGACAAGGGAGACTCCCGATGCTCTTGGCACACCCCGTCGTGCTGAAGAACCTCATCGAGCAGTACGAGACGCTGCGTGCCCTGCACGCCGAAGACGGCACCGAGGAGGCGCGCCGGCGTATGGACGACGTCGCCTACACGCTGTGCGTGTCGACCGGGACCCGCGACATCGACGACACCGCCCTCGTTGCCGCCCGCCACCAGCTGCCCGGAGCGCGTACCGAAGACGACTCCCTTCTGGCTGCGTGACTGCCCCGGCATCGTCCCACCAGGATCATGACCAAGACCGTCGACCTGCCGACGTTCAGCAGCCTCGATGAGCTCACCCGGCTCATCACCCGCCGTCGCGGCCTCTACGTACGCTGGTCCCGCGGGCCGGAGAGCGACCTGCCGAAGACGAGCAGTACGGACGATCTGACGGGCATCGAGCTGCCGGGCCTGTCGGCCAGCCCGCTGGACCTTGAGGACTGGTGGGGCGAGCGCCCCGTACGCATCTGGGTCGCCCGCCGACTGTACGACTACTGCTACCTGCCGCGCGTGAAAGACCCCCGCACCCGCCCCTGGGTCCTGCACGGCACGGAGACGGCACGCGGTCCGGACAACGAGCCGCTGGTGACGCAGATCGAACCCCTCGGCTGGATCGCCGACCAAGTGATCGTAGAAGCCTCCCGCATCATCACCGAACAGCCCGGACGCTGGGGCCCACTCGACCGAGACGAACCTCCGGAGAAACCCCCGCACCCCTGAGGCCATCGCCGACGCGACACGACCGCCAGTAACCTCGGGTGGCGCTATACTGCCGGCTTGGTCGCGCGGCACGGGGCCCAAGTCCGCCTGCCGACCGGTGCGAACCGGTTCGAAATGCCTTCAGCGTCTTCGCTCAGGGAACTGCTCCGCACTACCAATGACGCGCCAGTCCAGGGACACCTGCTGACTCTTCCGCGTACAGCTGCGGAATCCCGCTTCACTCGTCGACGGTGAAGTACACCAGCGACAGCACCTGGGCCTTGCGCAATCTCGGCATCAGCCGGGACAACGTCTCCGCCTTTGCGCCGAACCGCACCACGCTGAGTTTCTCTGCTGGGCGAATCGATTCCCGTACGACAGCTGCTTATTGCCGTACGGCGGGCCAGGGCCAGCCACCCACTGATCAACGCGGGCCCGGGGGCGCAGCGCCACTCGGCGTCTGCTGTTGGCGGCTGACACACATGAGGCGGGGGACGGTGCTGTGGTGCTTCGCTCGTTCGGCGGCGTAACGGCCAGAAGCCTGGTGCGCTGGGCAGCACGCGCGGGTTCCGCTCGCCCCACAACGGGGCCCGCGTCGTTTACGGCTCCGACTCCGCGCTCGGCGTCGGAGTCGTTTTCGTCCGCCCGCACCTGCGTGCGCCTCGCCCCGAACGACGGCGGGAACGACGAGGACGCGGTTACCCAGGCCACCCACATGACGCTGCGCATGCTCGCCGAACGCATCGAACAGCTCACGGCGCAGATCAATGAGCTCAACCAACGCCTGGCCCGGCTCGTCGAGCATCATGCCCCGCAGCTGCTCGAACCAGTGGGTATCGGTCCGGACAGCGCTGTCCCTCTCCTGATCACCATGGGAGACAATTCCGAGCGCCTGAACACCGAGGCGTCCTTTGCTGTCCTTTGCGCAGTCAGCCCCATCGAGTACTCCTCCGGTCGGCGGCACACGCGTCGGCTCGACCACGGCGGCGACCGCCAAGCAAACGCGGCCTTGCACCGCATCGTCTTCACCCGGCTGCGACCGTCACCGACGGCACCTACGCCCGGATCAACCGGCATGGTGAGATCGACGCCGACACCCTGCCCTCGCTACAGGCAGCCCTGACCGCGCTCGCGCCGGACGTCGGTGACGTCCTGTTCGACCTGCGCGACACCCCCTTCATGAGCGCCGCCGGTCTCCGCGTCCTCTTCGACCACTCCGTAAATGCCTCGCCGCCCCGCCGCAGGACCGTGACGGGCCTGCGGTCTCAACCCCTGCGCCTGTTACTGATCGCCGCCGACCTGAACCCCGCCGCGTACGACCTCGCCCGCATACTCCCCGACACCCTGCCCGCCGACTTCTGATCCGCGTCGCGAACGCCGAACAGGGCCGGCCTCTGGATCGAAAGCTCGTGTCGGTGACTTTGCGCCGCACGCGACCGTGACGGGACGGCCCCGGGACAGCCCCGGAACACCTGGGAGACGATTTGCGATGCCCGCAGACGCCGACCGGCATCACGCAGTCGGCCAGGGAGTGTCAGGCTCACGACGCGATGAAGCCTCGGAGCAGCGGCGGCGGGTAGCCTGCGGCGAGCAAGGGCCCGCGTACGTCACGGTCGAGGTCGGGCAGGTAGCCGAGGAGCACGTCGGCCGGCCCGGTGACCTCCACCTCACCGCACGCCGCGGGCAGCAGGAGTGTCTCCGCCCGGCCGAGCACCTCGCTCCACCCACTCGCTCGTACCCGCACCGGAGCACCGACGTTCGACAGGATCTGCGCGGTGGCGAAGGAGTGCCGCATCGGCTCCGCGGTCCCGGCACGCCAGCGTTCGAGCGCGAAGTACGGCCCCGCGCAAAGGAACACCCGCTCCACCGCGTCCCCGACGGCGACGCTCAGCCCGGAAGTGAAGTCCGGACGGATCTCCAGGTCGGCCTGAAGCATCAGCATGTCGAGATTGGTCCGGAACTCCTCGTCGCCCACTGGGGAGCCGTCCTCCATCTTCCAGCGCATCGCGTGCTGCTGAATGTCGGACGTCTGCTCGATCTCGTACACGAGAGTGTCCGGTCCGAAGCTGTGCAGGGTGCCGCCGGGCACGTACAGGGTCTGTCCCGCGCGCACCGGCAGGCGGCGCAGCACCGCCTCGAAGTCCTGCGCTTCCAGAGCGGCCCGCAGCCGGTCGGCCGTCACCCCTTCCTTGACCCCGCACAGGGCGGTCGCTCCGGGCGCGGCGTCCAGGATGTGCCAGGCTTCGGTCTTGCCGTTGGGCTCTCCCTCCAGGCGTCGGGCCGTCTCGTCGTCGGCGTGCAGGTGCACGGGCAGGGTGCCGGTGGCGTCGATGAACTTTGTCAGCAGGGGGAAGGACGTGCCGGACCATCCGGCGCCCATGAGCGCTTGGGGATGGTCGCCGAGCACCTGGTGCAGCGTCCGGCCGGCCAGCGGGCCGTTGGTCACCACGCTGCGGTGGCCCGTGACGTCGCTGCATTCCCAGGTCTCCGCGACGCTCCAGTCGGGCAGGCCGGTCTTGCCCAGCCGCCGGGCGATCGCGTGACCGCCGAAGACCAGAGGTTTCGCCGTGACGGTCAACCGCAACGGATACAGAGATGTCTCTGTGGCGTTCACAGGATCGGCTGTCCGCCGGTGACGGCGACCCGGGCCCCGGAGACGTAGCTCGCCTCGTCGGAGGCGAGCATGACGTACACCGGTGCCAGTTCGGCCGGCTGGCCCGGTCGGCCGAGCGGTACCTGGGAGCCGAAGCTCTCGACCTGTTCCGGTGGCATGGTCGCGGGGATGAGCGGTGTCCAGATGGGCCCCGGGGCGACGCTGTTGGCCCGGATCCCCTTGGCGGCCAGCATCTGGGCCAGGGCACCGACCATGTTGGCGATGCCTGCCTTGGTGACGTCGTAGGCCAGCAGTTGCGGCGGCGGGCTGTCGGAGTTGACCGAGGTGCTCGCGATGATCGCCGACCCAGGCCGCATGTGGGGGACAGCCGCCTTGGTCAGGTGGAAGAAGGCGCTGAGGTTGATCGCCAGCGTGCGGTCCCACTCCTCATCGGGGATGTCCGTGATCCAGTCGCGCGTCATCTGGTGGGCGGCATTGCTGACCAGCACGTCGACCCGTCCGAACTCCCGTACAGCGGTGTCGATGACCGTCCGGCAGTGGGCGGGCTCGGCCAGGTCCCCGGGGAGCAGCAGACACGAGCGGCCGGCGCTCCGTACCCATCGGGCCGTCTCCTCGGCGTCTTCGTGCTCGTCCAGGTAGGAGAGCAGCAGGTCCGCGCCTTCCCGGGCGTAGGCGATGGCCACCGCCCGCCCGATTCCGCTGTCCGCGCCGGTGATCACGGCGACCTTGCCGGCCAGTCGTCCGGACCCTCGGTAACTATCCTCGCCGTGGTCGGGCCGAGGTGTCATCTGACTGGTCCGGCCGGGCGGGACCTGCTGCTGGCGGGGCTGCGACATCATGGCTCCAGAACAGACGAGAGGCGGGTGTCCGCAGTGAGCGGGTGCCACCCGGTGGGACGGTCGGGACGCCGAGTACCCCACCCCTTCCGATCGCACCCGGCTCGCGCGGTCCGACCTGCCGTCTCACCACGGCGGACGTATCCCTCGGCCGGTCGGCCGAGGTCGATCGGCACCGCGCCGCGCAAGCCGTCCGCTGCGGGGCGGCCTGGCGGAAAGGGCCGCCCGCGGAACGCGGCGCCGAGTCCAGCGACATCCGTAAGCTGCCCAGCGCGAGCCCGGCCAGCAGGAGCAGCAACCCGGCGGCATCGTTGGTCGCCCCCGACGGACCGCTCGTCATGATCGCACCCACCGCCACCCAGTACACCCCTGCCTGTGCCGCGACGGCGTCACGGCCAGGAACTCCAGCACGCTCGCCAGCGCCTGCACCGGGAAGACGAAGGCCAGCAGCACCAGCGCGACCGCAGGCGACTGAGCTGCCGAAACCCCAGCCGAGTTGCAGCCCGCCAGTACGAAGGTGCCACCGGACAGCCCCACGAATCCCACAGGCAGAGAACTGCCCCCGGGACGCACGACAATGCGCGAATAAGGCTCTCTCGCCTCCTCCCGCGCGCTGTCGGGCCGTTCCCCACCGGCAGGGCAGGGGTACGTCGGATCCGCAATTCGTGCCCGCGTCCAGTCTGGGGGGGGGCGGGTGGGCAAGACCACGCCGATCTTTGGCATCAGCCGCTGGGGCAGGGGTACGACGGATACGGCGTCAGGAAGCGGCAGCCCGCTAGCCAGGCATGCATTCGAGGAGTCCGTGTTGCTGTTTCCGTGCCACCGCCTCACCGAAGACCAGATTGTGATTCAGATCGACGACGCCATCGATTTCAACACGGAGGACGTCGCCCACGGGCACCTCTGCGGAAAGATCTCGCGGTCGGCCGCCCGCACCGTGATCATCGATGTGCAAACGCCCTTGGTCACCGCCACGGCTGTCAGTGTCTTGCTGCGTACCCGGCAATTCGCCTATAGCCGTGGAGCCGTGCTGTGTGTTGTGGCGCGTCGATCGCTGGCCCGCAGGGTCTTCCGCACAACCGGTGTCTGCCGATACCTGCGCGTGGCAGCCACACTGCCCGGTGCCGTGAGACTCACCCGCGGGTGCCCGCCCCTCTCGGAACCGCCGACCCGGCAGGGTGACGGCGCCCTGGCATGAGATGCGCGCCGTGCGCGCCGGCTTGCGGACCGGCGAGGGACGGTTTCGGCTGCTGGACGCGCTCGACGGTCTGACGGCCGACGCGGGGGCCCTCAACGCGGGTGTGGGGCGGCGCCTTGATGGACACCGACCTGGCCGAGGACCAGTAGGTCATCGATCTCAACGTCGGCGCGACAGTGCGGCTGGCCTGACCAAACTGTTGCTGCGAGCCATGGTGATGCGCGGGGCGGGCGACTTCCTCGAGCGGGCGGACATGGCGGACGAGCCAATACCAGTTCGTGGCCGGGGAAGGCCCGTCGCAGGGCGCGCAGCGCCGGCACGCCGGCGAGGAGGTAGCCGAGGCCGAGGGCGCGCAGGACGAGCAGGCGGGGGTGCGTCATCGGGCTCCCTCCGCCGCCCGGGTCATGAGCGCGGTCGAGGACCGCCCGTCGAGGTACGGCAGCAGCACCGCCTGTCCGCCCCACTCCTCGAGCAGCACCGCCTCGGGCAGGTCCGCGCCGGTGTAGTCGCCTCCCTTGACCCAGATGTCGGGGCGCAGGTCGGTCAGCAGCCGTTCCGGGGTGTCTTCGTCGAACACGGCCACCGCGTCGACGCATCCCAGGGCGAGCAGCACACGGGCCCGGTCGGCCAGCGGGTTGACGGGGCGGCCCTTTCCCTTGCGGCGCCGTACCGACGCGTCGGAGTTGACGCAGACGATGAGGCAGTCTCCGATGCGGCGGGCGGTCTGGAGCAGGCCGACGTGCCCGGCGTGCAGGAGGTCGAAGCAGCCGCCCGCCGCGACGACGGTGCCGCCGGCGGCCCGTACCCGGGCGATCACCGTGCGCGGGTCGGGAGCAGCGCCCGCGCCGTCTTCGCCGGGCTGCCGGGGAAGCGCCTCGGCTTCGGGCGGGGCCCCGCCGGCCACCGTGCCCGCGCCGCCCGCGGCGACGAACCCGCTCGCGGCTATGACGGCGGCCTCGACGGCCTCGCCCACCAGTGTCCCGTCGGCGAGCAGCCCGGCCGCCGTCGCGGCGAACCGGTCGCCGGCGCCACAGGGGTCGCCGTGGTGCGCGGCCGGCGCCGGGACGAGTAGGGGGTGCTCGCCGTACGAGAGCAGGGCACCGCGCGCGCCCATGGTCACCGCCACGGAGGTCGCGCCCCAGCGCCGCACGAGCGCGGCGGCCTCGCGGGCGGCGGCGCGCAGGTCGCCGTCCGGTGTTCCGACGGCCCCCGCCAGTGCGCGCGCCTCCGACCGCGCCGGTGTCACCAGCCGGATGCCGGGCACCGGCGGCCCGCCTCGCGGGTGCGGGTCCCAGACCACCGGCGGACGCTCGGCCAGGACGTCGCGCAGGGCGTCCGCCGCGCCCCGGCCGTAGTCGGAGACCAGCACGGCGGGGGCCGAGCGGACGGCTTCACGGGCTTCGTCGGTGGCCCCGCGAACGCGGCCGTCACCGCGGTCCAGTCGCACGACCGGGCGGCCCTGTGCCAGCACGCGGGTCTTCTCCGGCAGGGCGCCGGACAGCGGCAGGCCGATCACCCTCACCCGGCCGTCGAGCAGCCGGCGCAACTCCTCGCTCGCCGGGTCGTCGCCCATGCCGGTGATCAGGGTCACGTCCCGGCCGTCCGCGGCCGCGAGGCAGGCCGCGAGGGCGGCGCCGCCCGGCCGTGCCCGTCGCGCCCGCTCGGTGACGACCGGTACGGGCGCGTCGGGGGCGAGTCGGTCGGCGTGGCCGGTCAAGTCGCGGTCGAGCAGGGCGTCACCGACCACGACGAGGGGACGTGCCCGAGCGTGCCACGGTCACTTCGCCTTCCTCTCCAGCGCCGCGTCGAACGCCGCGCACACCATGTGCACCGCTACCAGGTGGAGTTCCTGGACGGTGGCCGCCGTGGGCGCCTCCACGCACAGGGCCTCGTCGCTGCCCGCGGTCAGCGGGTTGGGGGCGGGTCCGGTGAGGGCCCATACGCGCAGACCGGCCGCGCGGGCGGCGTCGGCGGCGGACAGCAGGTTGGCGCTGGCGCCGGAGGTGGACAGCAGCATCAGCATGTCGCCGGAGCGGCCGTGGGCGCGTACCTGGCGGGCGAACACCTCGTCTACGCCGTAGTCGTTGGCGATGGCGGTGGTGCTGGAGGTGTCGGCGTGCAGGGCGAGCGCGGAGAACGGCGGCCGGTCGTCGCGGTAGCGGCCGACGAGTTCGGCGGTCAGGTGCTGGGCTTGGGCGGCGCTGCCGCCGTTGCCCGCGGCCAGCAGCCGGCCCCCGCTGGAGAGCACCTCCGCGAGCAGCCCGCCCCAGCGCTCCGTGAGAGGAGCCCGGCCGCGGAACCGGGTCAGGGCGTCCAGGAGTTCGTCGCAGTGCGCGACGACGGACGATTCGGCATGGGTGCTCATCAGGCGACCTCCGTACGCAGTTCACGGCCCATGGCGGTCTGCCGGTAGACCCGTTCCACTCCGTCCGCTACGCGCTGCCAGGTGTAGCGGGCGAGCACACGCTTGCGGCCGGCCGCGCCGAAGCGGTCACGCCTGCGGTCGTGCCCGAGCAGATCGCGGACGGTGGCGGCGACCGCCGGGGCGTCGCCCGGCGGCACGAGCCGTCCGGTGCGGCCGTCGGCGACGGTGTCCCGGTGACCACCGACGGCGGTAGCGACGACGGGTGTACCGCAGGCCATGGCCTCCAACGGGACGATGCCGAACGGTTCGTACACGGGAGTGCACAGGACCAGGTCCGCGCTGCCCATCAGCGCGGGCATCCGGCGCGGGTCGACGGCACCGAGCAGCCGTACCCGTTCGGCCACTCCCTGCTCCTCGGCCAATTTCAGCAGCCGTCGGGCTTCGGGCTCGGCGTGCAACCGGTCGGAGGGCGGGCCGCCGGCGATGACCAGTTCGGTGTCCGGGATCCGAGTGAGGGCGCGGATCGCCTGGTCGTAGCCCTTGCGGGGGACCAGTCGGCCGCAGGCGAGCAGCCGGTGCCGCTGCTCCCGCCCGGGAGCGTCGGCGGTGTCGACCCGAGGGTGGAAGTGGTCGGTGTCGACGCCGCACGGCACCACGGACACCCGGCTGGAGGACACGCCCATAGCGGCGAGTTCCTCCTGCTCGTCGGTGCAGGTGGCCAGGATCCGTTCGCAGGTGAGGCCGATTTGCCGTTCGACGCCGATGCGTTCGGGCGGGCTGGTGTCGTCCCGGCCCTGGTGGCGGCGCTTGACGGTGCCGAGGGCGTGGAACGTCTGGACCACGGGGATGCCGTACGGGTGCGCGCCGATCCGAGCGGCCATGCCCGACATCCAGAAGTGGGCGTGCACGACGTCCGGCCGGTCCGGCCGCCAGGCCCGGGTGAGGTACGCGCCGAAGTCGGGCATGTGGGGCAACAGTCCGTCTTTGGCAATCACCTCGGGCGGTCCGGCGGGCACGTGCTCGACGACGGCACCGCCGGGCAGCGGCACCCGCTCGGGCAGATCGGCCGCGTCACGGCGGGTGTACACGGTGACGTCGTGGCCGCGACGCGCCAACTCCTCGCTGAGCCGTGCCACATACACGTTCTGGCCGCCGGCGTCGACACCGCCGAGCGCGGCGAGAGGGCTCGCGTGCTCGGACACCATGGCGATCCTCATCGGGTCACCTCCTTCAGCAGCCGCTCCCAGTCGTCCAGGAAGCGGGACAGCCCGTAGCGGGCCAGTGCCGCCGCCCGTGCATCCTCGCCGACCGTGCGGGCGTGCAGCGGGTCGGTGATGAAGTCGCGGACGGCGTCGGTCAGTACGTCGATGCGGTTGGAGACCACACCGGCGCCGGTTGGTACGGCCTCTGTGACCTCGGTGGTGGCGAGGGCGACCACGGGCATGCCGAGGTGCATGGCCTCTAGCAGGGACAGCCCGAGGGAGGTCCAGCGCACGGGGTGTGCGTAGACGCGGCGGCGGGCCATCTCGGCGTGCAGGTCGTGCTGGACCAGCTCGTACGAGCGGCAGCGCTCGGGCGGAATGCGGAGGTGGTCGGCGAGGCCGTCGGTTTTCATGCCGAAGACGTCCAGCGGGGCGGCTTCGGCGAACGTCGGCAGCAAGTCGGTCCCGGTGGTACGGCCGCGCCGGATCGGCTCGTTGACGGCGACGGCCGCGTGCGGGAACTCTCCGGTCCACAGGGGACCGGGGTCGACGATGCCGTGTTCGATGACGGTGGTCTCGGCACTTCCGGCGTCCCACATCAGGCGGTTGAAGTGGGTGACGTGAACCAGCGGCACACCGGGCAGGTCGCTGACCGGATGCCGGGTGTCCGGTACTCCGGGAGAGCCGTGGGGAGCGTTGTGCTCCAGGTACACCATGGGCGGGCGGCGGCCCAGCCACTGTTCCACGAGGGTGTACTCGTGCGGGCGTTGAAGGATCACGACGTCGATGTCGGCGTCCCGCAGCCGTTCCGGCGGGAGTTCGATCACCGACTCCGGCCAGTCGAAGGTGCGGGCGCGGCCGAGTCCGTCGGGTCCGCGGTCCGGGGTGACGGGGACGACGTAGGTATGCGGGCCCTGTACGAAGGCCGTGGTCCACGACCCGTGGACGTGCCAGATCAGGATCCTCATTCCACGACCATCACTTTCTCCACGGCGGCCACCACATCCTCCGCGGTGACGGACTGCAGGCATGGATGGCCGGGCACCGGGCAGTCCCGGGCGCGGCTGTCCGCGCAGGGCGCGTCCTGGTCGCCGAGCAGCATGTGCGGGACGCCGTAGGGGTGCCAGCGTTCCGCGGGGACGACGGGGGCGAACAGGGACACCACCGGGGTGCCGACGGCGGCGGCGAGGTGGGCGGGGCCGGTGTTGCCGGTGACGACGGCCCGCGCGCCGGCCAGCACGCCGGCCAGTTCCACGGCGTCGGTACGGCCGCCGAGGTCGAGGCCGTGGTCACCGGCGACGTACGCGGTCAGCTCGCGCTCCCCGGGACCGCCGGTCACCACGGCCCGGTGCCCGGCCACCGACAGTTCACGCACCGCCTCGGCGCACCGCTCCCGGCTCCAGGCCCGGGCGGGCACGCTGGCCCCGGGGTGCAGTACGACGTACGGCTCCGGTCCGGTCAGCCGGAGGGCGTTGGGCGGGTGCAGCACGCGCAGTCGGCCGTCGTCGACGCGGGGGAAGCCCGCGGCCTCGGCGAGGTCGAGCGCGGCCTCCGCCTCGTGGGCGTGTGGGGCGCGGTGGTGGCGCACGTCGAGCAGGGAGCCGGGGTAGTCGTCGCTGTCGGCGGCGATGAAGCCGACGCCGGCCAGGCGCAGCAGCAGGGCGGCGGGCAGCGGCGACTGGTGGAAGGAGGTGAGGATCAGCGCGGTGTCGGCGTCGATGGTGTCGACGAGCAGCTCGACCTCGCCGCGGCCCACGGGCGGGGGCGTGAAGCCCACCCACGGCGCGTCCCAGACCAGGATGTCGTCCACGCCCGGCAACATGCGGGCGGCAGGGGCGCCGGCCGGTCCGCACAGAACGGTGACGTGGTCGGCCCGGGCCGCGACGGCACGGATGGCCGGTCCGGCCAGCAGCATGTCGCCGAAGCTGTCCAGGCGGGTGACCAGGGCCCTCATCGGATGCTCCCGGTGATCTCGTGGGCGGCTGTGACAGGCCGCCGGCCGACTGGAAACCGTCCGGACGGCCGCTGGGACAGCACGGTGCGCACGGCCGTCGACAGGTCGCGTGCCACGTGTTCGGAAGCCGCGATCTCCTCCGGCCGGGTCTGCGCGGTGGGGACGAGGACACCGAGGGCACCGGCCCGGCTCGCGGCCTCGACGTCGGCTCCTATGTCGCCGATCACGGCGATCCGCTCCGTCGGAGTGCGCAGCCGGTCGGCGGCCCGGAGGATCATGCCGGGCCGGGGTTTGCGGCAGTGGCAGCCGTCGTCGGGGCCGTGCGGGCAGACGGCCCACATGTCGAAGGGGCCGAGCAAGGCGTCGATCCGCTCGTTGACACGGCGGACGTCGGCGGTGGAGAGCAGCCCGCGAGCGATGCCGGACTGGTTGGTGACGACGCCGGTGCCGATGCCGCGGGCGCGCAGCGAGTCGAGTGCCTCGCGGGCGCCGTCGACCGGGCGGACCAGATCGGGCTCGCCGTTGTAGGGGACGTCGTGGACGAGGGTGCCGTCGCGGTCGAACAGCACGAGGTCGATCTCGTTCACGACGTCACTTCCTGCCAGGGGGCGGCGTCTCGGTGGCGCCACAGCCCGCTCAGCCGGTGCCAGGTGGCGGCGGGCGGGATGAGCACGCTCGTGACGAGCATGGTGTTCACCTCGTGTGGGGTGCGCGGTCCGGGCGCGATGCGTGCCCAGGTGAACTCGCCGGTGCCGACGGCCCAGCCCAGTGCTGCGGCCGCGGCGGCCCGGCGGTGCCCGGTCAGGGCGAGGACACCGGCGGCCAGACCCGCGGCCGTGATCGCGAGATGCCTGCGCAACCGGCCGCGCGGCGCCTCGGCCCGCTGCCACCAGTCCGGCCCGTGCAGGCGCCGCATCAGGGCGTCGTCGGCGTTGCCCCGCTGGGCACGCAGGGACACCCAGCGGTCGGCCGGCCGCACAGGGTGCCGGGTGGTGCGCCGGCCCTGCCCGATGCTCCAGCCGGCGTCCAGTATCCGCAGTGCGAGGTCGGCGTCCTCGCGGAAGGCCCGCCGGAATCGCTCGTCGAAGCCGCCGGTCTGCTTCAGGGCTTTGGCGCGGTACGCCATGTCGGCGGTGATCCAGCGCGCCCGGGCCAGGCCGGCGGTGCCGCGCTCCCAGTCGGTGGGCCGGCGCTCCCCCGGCAGCGGTACGGTGATGACGCCCTGTACGCCACCGGTTTCGGGGCCGGCTTCCGCGAGATCCTGGGAGAGCTGGTCGCACCAGTGCGGGCCGACCTGGACGTCGTCGTCGAGGAAGGCGACCCAGGGCGTGTTGACCGCGCGCAGTCCGGCGTTGCGGGCGGCGGCGGGTCCGCGCCCTCCGCTGTGGATCACCAGGGCGCGCTTGCGCAGATCGCCGAGGACGCCCAGCGAATGATCCAGCGCCGTGGCGTCCGGCTCCGGGCGGTCGTCGACGAGGACGATCTTCTCGGGCTTCGGACCGGTCGCGGCGGCGAGCGCGGCGAGGCAGTCGGCGAGCGTGCCGCGCACCAGCGTGGGGATGACGACGGCGTAGGCGGTCATACGTCAGGCCCTCCCGAACATCGCGCCCCGGCGCACCGCGTACGGCCCGATCGCCAGCAGGTCCACCGGTGCTGAGCCGAAGCACTCCAGGGCGTCGCGCGGATCGTCGACCATGGGCCGGCCAGCGGTGTTGAGGCTGGTGTTGACCACGACGGGCACCCCGGTGCGCTGCTCGAACGCGGTCAGCATGCGCGCCACGAGCGGCTCCTGAGAGGCGTCGACGGTCTGGATGCGGGCGGTGCCGTCCACGTGCACCACGGCCGGGATGCGCTCACGCCACTCCGCGGCGACGTCGTGCACGAACAGCATGTACGGGCTGGGCAGCGGGCCACCGGAGAAGATCTCGTGGGCGCGTTCGGTGAGCACCATGGGCGCGACGGGCCGGAACTCCTCACGTCCCTTGACCCGGTTCAGCCGTTCCAGGTTCTCCGCCCGGCCCGGGTGGGCCAGCAGGGAGCGGTGCCCGAGAGCGCGCGGTCCGTACTCGCTGCGGCCCTGGAACCAGGCGACGACGCCGTCCCGGGCCAGTTCCCCGGCGACAGTCTCGGCGATGTCGGCCGGCTCCTCGAACGGGACCCCCGCCCCCTGGAGCCAGGCGCGGATCTCCTGGTCGCTCCAGCCGCGGCCGAGGGCGGCGCCGGACATCGGCTCCGGGTTCTCGGCCAGGTGCAGGGCGCCGCCGAGCGCGGTGCCGGCGTCTCCGGCGGCGGGCTGCACCCACACGTTCCGGTACGGGCCCTTCGCTGCGATCTTCGAGTTGGCGACGCAGTTCAGCGCGACGCCGCCGGCCAGGGCGAGGGTCTCACCGCCGGCCTCGCGGTGCAGCCAGTGCACGAGTTCGAGGAGGACCTCCTCCAGGACGGCCTGCGTGCTCGCGGCCAGGTCGGCGTGCTCCCGGGTCCACGGTTCGCCCTTGGCACGGGGAGGGGCCAGGGCGGCCCAGTCGACCCCGTGGGCGCGGAAGCCGCCGTCGCCCGTGGCGTGCACGTACTGCCGCAGCCGGGCCAGGTGGCGCGGGGTGCCGTAGGAGGCGAGCGCCATCACCTTGTACTCGTCACTGCTGCGCAGGAAGCCGAGGTGCTGGGTCAGGTCCTCGTAGAGCAGGCCGAGGGAGTCGGGCAGAGGCTGGGTGAAGAGCGTGTCCAGCTTGCCGTCGTCGTAGCGCCCGGCCAGGTGGGACGCGCACTCACCACGCCCGTCCAGGACGAGGACCGCGCTGTCGGGATGCGGGGCGGCACGTCCCGCGGAGGCGGCGTGCGCGACGTGATGGGGGACGAAGACGACCTGCTCGGGGTCGAGGCCGGGCAGGGCCTCGGCGAGGAACTCGGGGGCGCGGCGGGCGTAGTCCTGGCGCAGCGGGTCGAAGGGGTCGTCCAGGTCCATGTCGGCGGCGGGCCGGGCGAGCGCGGGGTCGTAGGAGTAGGTGACCGCGTCCAGTTCCTCCGGCCGGACACCGGCGTGTTCCAGGCACCAGCGGGCGGACAGCTCCGGCAGTTCCCACGCCGAGAACGGCAGCGGGCGTTTGCCGTGCTTACGCCGGCTGAACCGCTCCTCATCGGCCGCCGCGACCGTACGTCCGTCCACGACGAGGGCGGCGGCCGGGTCGTGGAACAGGGCGTTGACACCAAGAATGCGCATGAAGGGTGCTCCGTCCCGGACGGCATGCAGAGGCGCTCTGGCCTCGCGGGTCCCCACCGCAGTCATCTCAAACACTTGGAGACAGCTCGCCCGGAGGTCCTCGCGTTCGTTTCTCTCCGTGGCTGTGCGGACGCAGGACCCTCCTTTGCACCGGAGCTGTGTTCACACGGCGAGCGTTACTTCAGGCAGCCATCGAGCGCGAGAACCAGTTGACGGTAAGGGACAGGCCCTGGCTCCAGCCGGTCCGGGGCCGCCAGCCCAGGCGTTCGAGGGCGAGCCGGGTGTCGGGCCGGCGCCGGGCGGGATCGTCCACGGGGCGGTCCACGAACCGGATCCGGGAGGCGGATCGGGTGAGCTCGACGATGCGGGGGCCAGTTCCAGCACGGTGATCTCCTCGCCGCCGCCGATGTTCACGGGGCCGGTCTCGCGGGAGGCGGCCAGGGCGAGGACGCCGGTGACGGTGTCGTCGATGTAGCACAGGGAGCGGGTCTGGCTGCCGTCGCCGGCGATGGTGAGGGGCATGCCGTCCAGGGCCTGCGCGATGAAGGTGGGTACGGCGCGGCCGTCGCCGGTGCGCATGCGGGGGCCGTAGGTGTTGAAGATGCGCACGATGGCGGTGTCGGTGCCGTGCACCTGACGGTGGGCGGTGACCAGGGCCTCGGCGAAGCGCTTGGACTCGTCGTAGACGCTGCGCGGCCCGATGGGATTGACGTTGCCCCAGTACGTCTCGCGCTGCGGGTGCTCCAACGGGTCGCCGTACACCTCGGAGGTGGAAGCGAGGACGAGGCGCGCGCCGTCGGCGCGGGCCGCCCCAGGGCGTTGCGGGTGCCGGTGCTGCCGACGTCGAGGGTCTCCAGGGGGAGCCGCAGGTAGTCGGCGGGCGAGGCGGGACAGGCGAAGTGCAGCACCAGGTCGAACCTGCCGGGCAGAGCCGCGAGGGCGTCGGGGGCGGTGGCGTCGGCGCACACGAAGCGGAAGCCGCGGTACCGCTCCAGTTCGGAGACGTTGGCCCGGGATCCGGTGACCAGGTTGTCCGCGCACACGACCTCACTGCCGGCCTCGGCCAGCCGTGCGCACAGGTGGGATCCGACGAATCCCGCTCCGCCGGTCACCAGGGCCCTGCGCCAGGGGTGTCCGCTCACGGGGTCCCTCCTCGCTCTCGCGTCGACTCGGATGTCGGTGTGAGTAGCCGGATCGGGTTGCCGCATGCGTGCGGTTGTGCCGGCTCGGTGACCGCGCGTCGCTTCGGTGGCCCCTGAACGACCACACGGGGTTCGTAGCGTGCCGACCGGCCGGCACGACTCCGCGCGTCTGCGGGCGGACCGGGGCCTCCACCGAACCGGAGCCGACCCATGCCACGGACGGTGTCGCCCACTTCGCCGGGGCGGACGGGCCGACATGCGCCGTCCCCTCTGCTGTGGCCACGATGTACCTGCCGGCCGACCCGGTACGACGGGCCTACCGGAGGACCGTCAGGACAGCGAGGAGACCGCCATGGCGAGCATCAGCCCGATCGACCTGCAGAAGGCACTCAAGGGCGCCGAGTACCCTGCCAGCCGCGACGACCTGGTCACGCTGGCCAAGGACAACGGTGCGGACGACACCCTCGTGGAGAAGCTCGGCGATGCCCCTGCGGACGAGTTCGACGGCCCGAACGATGTCCAGAAGGCCGTGTTCGGGAACGAGTAAACCCGGACGGCTGTCGAGGATGCCGGTGGTGGGCCGCCGACCCTCTCGAAGGATGGGATGAGGGCCGGCGGCCGGCGCAGCCGGGCGGAGAGAGGGTCCGCCGCTCCGAGG
The DNA here is from genome assembly GCF_046628145.1 of Streptomyces mutabilis. Taxonomy (NCBI): domain Bacteria; kingdom Bacillati; phylum Actinomycetota; class Actinomycetes; order Kitasatosporales; family Streptomycetaceae; genus Streptomyces; species Streptomyces mutabilis. The sequence continues at coordinate 7,849,242 of NZ_CP176874.1, forward strand.
GCACCGACGGCGCTCCGGCCGTAGTCGGACCACGCGGGGTGAGACCCGCGTGCCGGGTTCGTCGTGTGTCTCTCGTCCTGCTTCGGGCACCCGGCCCGGCAACGGACCGAAGGAGGAAAAGTGCAGCTGTCTTTCCTGCAACCGCTCTTCGACCGCCCGGGCCCGTGGGCCACCGTCTACTTCGACCCCGCCCAGAACGACGAGTCGGGTGCCAAGCGGCGTGAGCTGTCCGTACGCGAAGCGTGCCGGACGCTCGAGGAGGAGGGTGCCGACGCCGCGACCACGGAAGCGGTACGCGACGCCCTCCTTCGGATCGGACCCGCGGAGGACCCGACGGGCCGAGTGGTCTTCGCGGCCGGGGGCGAGGTGGTGCTCAGCCACCGGCTCTCCCGCCCGCCGCAGCGGCCGATCGCCTGCTGGGCCTCGCTGCCCCGGCTGACGCCGCTGCTGGAACTGGTGGGTCAGGACCCGGTCTGCCTCGTGGCGTACATCGACCGGACGGGTGCCGACTTCGAGCTGCGCGGGGCAGCCGGCCCGCGGTCCGCGGGACAGGTCGAGGGGCAGCAGCACCCCGTGCATCGCACGGCTTCGTCCGACTGGTCCGAGCGGCACTTCCAGCTCAAGGTCGAGAACACCTGGGAGCGCAACGCCGGTGAGATCGCCGAAGCGCTGAGTGCGGCCTATGAGGAATCCGGTGCCGACCTGGTCGTCCTGGCCGGCGACCCCCGCGAGCGGCCGTCCGTGCACGAGAGGCTCACCGAAGCGGTCCGCCGGGTCACAACGGAGACCGAGCACGGCGGTCGCGCCGCGGGGTCCGCCTCCGCGCTGCTGGAGGAGGCCATCGAGGAGGCCCGGCGGCGGTACACGAGTCACCGTGTCGAGGAGGCGCTCGACCGCTTCCGTGCCGGCCGCGTGGGCACCGACCGGTCCACGGAGGCGGTGGAAGGCATCCCGGCGCTGGTGGAAGCGGCCCGAGAACACCGCATCGACACGTTGCTCGTCCGGCCCGACGGACCGGAGCTGGACCGTGAGACGTGGGTGGGCAGCCGGCCCGACCAGGTCGCGGCGCGCCGGAGCGACGCCCGGACGCTGGGGGTGAGCGATCCGGCGGCAGTACGCGCGGACGACGCGTTGCTACGCGCAGCCGCCGTCACGGCCGCCGACGTACTGGTCGTCCCCCCGGCGGACGAGGACGACACGGAAGCCACGGACATTCCTACGGGCGGCCTGGGCGCTCTTCTGCGCTGGACCTACGAGACGACTCCGGCGTGACGGCGACACAGCCGAGAATGCGAGGTGTGGAGACATGACGGAACGAGGCAGCAACCCGATCAGTCCGCGTACCGACGACGAGATGAAGCACGAGCTGGAAGGACACCTGCGTTCCGGCCGGCCGACCCACGTGGAGGAAGCGAGCTCCCCGGAGCCGCCGGCGGACGACGACATCCGGGTGGACCCGGGCGGACCGGTTCCCCCTCCAGGCGAGGAACGCGACCGGGCGCGCGCCGAGGCGGAGGCGGATTCCCTGCGTCTCGAACTGGCACGCCACCTGGACCGCACGGTCTTCCCCGCCGACCGGCGGTCGGTGCTGGAGGCCCTGGAGGCGCACCACGCACCGGACTCGGTGCTGGAGGCGGCGCGGGACCTCCCGGAGGGCGGCACGTACACCAACGTGACCGAGATCGTCGAGGCACTCGGTCACCGACCGACACGGTGACGACGAGAAGCCGGCGGACGGCTCCCGCGCGGCGCGGGTCACGCACGGGAGCTGAGACGCCGAGAAAGAAGTGGTACAGCCAGGCCCCCGCGGTGCCGACGCTTGGTGGTGTCTCGGCTTAGCTCGTACCGCAAACTTCCCTCGGTCCGGGGTTTTTGGCAGATGGCTGCCGTGCCACGAAGCCCAGGTCATCCTGCGTTCCACCGGTGGACTCTATGGAGATGGCTGTGGCGGACATGGCTCAGCGTCCCGCCTGCCGGTGCAGTTCCCACGCCTTCTCGCGCAAGTCCGCGTCGAGGAGCAGGTCCGCGGCCGTGCAGGCCAGCGCGCCGGTGACGGCGACGAGCACGTCGCGGGCCCGTGGAGAGGCGGCTGCCGCGGCGAACTCGGGGGTGTGGTCGGACCCGTCATTCATGATGGCGACGAAAGGGTGGATGGCGGGCACGCGTGTACTGACGTTGCCGATGTCCGACGATCCCAGGTAGACGCCCGGCGCGGGCGGCGTCAGCTCGATCCCCGCCTCGGACAGGCGTTCGGCGAACGTCTCGGACAGCGGGCCGCTGTCCCGGAAGTGCTCGTAGCGGAGCGTGGCCCGTTCCACCTCGACACGAGTGCCTGTGGCGTGGGCGACGCCTTCGGCGGCGGCGCGCAACTGCCCGGTCAGGTCCTCCAACTCCTCGTTCGTCGCCGCCCGCAGGCCGAACAGCCCCTCCGCGTACTCCGGGACGATGTTGGTTGCCCTGCCCCCGTCGGTGACGATCCCCTGGATGTGGGAGGCCGTCGGCAGACGCCTGCCCAGGGCGGTCAGCACGTTGAACAGCTCGACCAGCGCCAGGAGAGCGTCGACACCCTCGGTCGGGTTGCCGGTGGGGTGCGCGGCGCGGCCGTGGAAGGCCACCCGGTACTGCACCTGCGCGGTCAGCGGGGCCCGCGTCCAGTCGTACACGCCGGGGTGGAACATCAGCGCGGCGTCGACGTCGTCGAACACGCCGGCCTCCACCTCCAGGGCCTTTCCGCCCCCGCCCTCCTCGGCCGGTGTCCCGACCGCCATGACGCGTCCGTCTGAGGCGTCCAGCACCGCGTTCAGCGCTAGTGCCGCTCCCAGACCGGCGGCTGCGATGAGGTTGTGCCCGCAGGCGTGGCCGAGTCCCGGCAGGGCGTCGTACTCCAGCAGCAGTGCCACGGCGGGGCGGCCGTGGCCCGAGCGGGCGGTGAACGCGGTGGGCATCCCGGCCGTCCCGCGCTCGACCTCGAAACCGGCCCTCTCCAACGTGTCCGTCAGTAACGCCGCGGCCCGGTGCTCGGAGAAGGCGTACTCGGGGTGAGCATGCAGCTCCAGGGCGGTCTCCCAGACAAGATGCGCCCGTTTCGCGACCTCCGCTCGCAGTCTCTCGTGGACGTCGGCATGCACAGCGTCGCCGGAAGGCGTACGGGTCACCTGGCCTCCTCGGATCAAGGTGCGGTCGTCGGTCTTCGCGTCGTGCACCATCGGGTGCCGTCAACCGGGCGTCGTCACACCTCCGGGTTTCGATCCGGGACATCGGTGCAACACGTCCGGTGCGCTCACGGACGACGCAGAGCGAAGTCGCCGTGCCGGAAACGGCCGGGCGGAGGACGACCGCTGGGAGGAACGATGGATCACTCGCGGGTACCCGTGCTGGAGGCGCTCGAGGAGTTCCGGCGTCGTGGGGACGTGGTCTTCGGCCCGCCGGGGCACAAGCAGGGCCGAGGCGTGGACCCTAGGGTGGCAGACATCGTCGGGCTCGACGTGTTCCGGTCGGACGTACTGTCCCTCAACGGACTGGACGACCGCCGTCAGTCCCAGGGCGTACTCGGCCAGGCCCAGGATCTGATGGCCGACGCGGTAGGGGCCGAACAGGCGTTCTTCTCCACCTGTGGCAGCTCCCTGTCAGTCAAGACCGCCATGTTGGCCGTGGCCGGTCCCGGCGAGAAACTCCTGCTGTCCCGCAACGCGCATAAGTCGGTGATCGCGGCCGTCGTCGTCAACGGTGTGGAGCCGATCTGGGTGCATCCGAAGTTCGATGGCGAACGGCACCTGGCGCACCCGCCGGAGCCCGAGGACGTCCGGCGCCGCCTTGAGGAGCACCCGGACGCCAAGGGCATGCTGCTGATCACTCCTACTGATTGGGGCACCTGTGCGGACGTGGCGGGCGTGGCCCGGGTCTGCCACGAGTTCGACGTCCCGCTGATCGTCGACGAGGCGTGGGGGGCCCACCTTCCGTTCCATCCCGGGCTGCCGGCCTGGGGCATGGACGCCGAGGCCGACCTGGTGGTCACGAGTGTCCACAAGATGGGCGGGGCCATCGAGCAGAGCTCTGTCTTCCACCTTCAGTACGACCGGGTGTCGCCGGAGGCCCTCAAGCAGCGGGAGGACCTGCTGGGCACCACCAGCGCCTCCTCCCTGGTCTACGCGACCCTCGACGGCTGGCGCCGTCAGATGGTCGAACACGGACACGACCTCCTGGACGCCGCGCTGCACCGTGCGGAGCGCATCCGGTCGGCCGTCGGCGATCTGCCCGGCTTGCGGCCCATGGGCGGGGAGGTCGTCGAGGAGGGGTTCGCCGCCGCGTTCGACCCGCTGAAGATGGTGATCGACGTACGGGAGCTGGGCATCAGCGGCATGCAGGCGGCCGAGTGGCTGCGGGCGAACCGGCATGTGGACATTGGCGGCTCCGACACCTGCCGGATCAGTGCGTCCATCACGCACGCTGACGACGACGAGACCGAGAAGATCCTGTTGGACGCCCTGCGCGCGCTCGTCGAGGGCGCCGACTCCATCGAGAAGCAGCCGCCGGTGCACCTGCCCGAGCCCTCGGCCCTGGAACTGGAGCAGGCAATGCTGCCGCGGGAGGCGTTCTTCGCCCCGGTGGAGCACGTGTCCGCCGAGCGCGCGGCGGGACGGATCGCCGCGGAGATGGTCAGCCCGTACCCGCCGGGGGTGCCCGTCGTCGCTCCAGGTGAAGTCATCACCGACGAGGTGTTGGACTACCTGCGCAGCGGTGTCGAGCATGGGGTCCTGATCCCGGACGCGGCCGACCCTTCGCTCAAGACGCTCCGCGTGGTGGCGCGGGACTGACGACGGTTGATCGAAGACGGCGCCTGCCCACCACCCGGCCGCACGAAAGGCATCGGGTGCGCGGGCGTCAGCCGAGGGAGGCGAGGAGGTCGTTGCACGCTTCCTCGCAGCGGCGGCACGCCTCGGCGCAGACGCGGCAGTGCTCGTGCTGCTCGGCGTGGCTCGCGCACTCGTCACCGCAGGCTTTGCAGACGGTGGCGCACGCCTTGAGGACGGCCCGGGTGACGTTGGCGTCGTAACCGGTGTGCGGGAGAGGACGGCTGCCGTGGCGGCACAGATGTCGGCGCAGTCGGCGTCGGTCCTGATGCACTTGGTCAGCCCGGCGACCATCTCTTCCGACAGGCAGGCGTCCGCGCACGCCGTGCACGCCTGAGCGCAGGCGACGCACTCCTCGATGCAGTGGGCGAGCATGTCACGATCCACCCCGCCCAGGTCGGCGGGGTAAGCGGCGAGCATGTCTCGAACAGCAGTGTTCATGGGAGTCGCCCAGGTCCCTCCCGGCGAGGGACGGACGCGGGCAGTCCCCTCGCGAGGGGACTGCCCTATGCTGCGCGCATGGCACGGCCCTGGGAGCCAGGGCGCCGGCGTGTGAGCGGCCGCCCGGCGCCAGTGCGCCGGTCACCGCCACCGGTGTGGCGGTGACCGGGGAGTAGCGTGTGAGTTCGAAGGCCACGCCGTTCCGCTCGCGAACCATGGCGGTCGGTGGCCGCACCGGAGATGTTCCCTGCGGATCCTGGAGTCCGTCGGCCCTGGTGGAAGAGCGAACCGACCGACTTGCGACCGGGGCTCAGCGCCCGAATCACCGCGAAAGGACATCAGATGAACGCCGAGGGCCCGTACGACAGCGGCCACATCACCCAGTGGCTGCTGGAAACCGAGTCCTTGGAGGACTTCCTCCAGACGCTGGCCGACGCCGCCCTGACACTGGCCCCCTGCGAAGGCGTCGGAGTGACGCTGGAGCGGGACGGCCGCCCCCTCACGGTGGTCAGCGCGGGGATCGCGGCACCCAAACTCGACGAGAAACAGTATGGACAGGACGACGGCCCCTGCCTTCAGGCCCTGCGCAGCGGTAAAGAGATCACCGTCGGTGACATGCTGGACGAGACCCGGTGGGGCGACTATCCCGCCTATGCCGCCTCCTGCGGCATCCGCTCCTCCCTCTCCCTGCCGGTCGCCGCCCACACCGACACCGCGGGCGCGCTCAACTTCTACGCCGACCCGCCCGACGCGTTCGCCGACAGCGATCTCGCGGCTCTGCGTGCCCTGGCCACTCAGGCGACCGAGGGCATCGCCCTGTCCCAGCGGATCAGTGACGCCCAGGAGTTCGCCGACCAGATGCAGACCGCCATGCGGTCGCGCAGCGTCATCGACCAAGCGCTCGGCATCATCATGGGTCAGCGCCACTGCACCGCCGACGAGGCGTTCAACATCCTGCGCTCCGCCTCGCAGCACCGCAATGTCAAACTCCGGGACGTGTGCGCCCAGTTGGTCGCCAGCGTCACCGGGCGTCCTCCCGTGGACCCTGGCTTCAGGCGTCGCGGCTGAAAGAGGCCGGGGGAGGGAGGGGGTCAGTTCCGGCCGAGAGCCTTGGCGAGCTGGTCCTTGTTCATCGTGGACCTGCCCTCGACGCCCTTCTTCTTCGCCTCCTGGTACAGCTGCTCCCGCGTCGGGCCCCCGCCCGAGGAGCCGGACTTCTCGCCGCCTCGTCGGGACGGTGACTTGCCCTTCGTGGAGCTACGGCTGGCGGACTTCGCCTCGCCGGACTGTGCACGCTCCTTATTCACGGTCCGGGCGGCGATTTCCTTGGCCCGGCCCTTTGACGCCCCGCGGTCCTCGGCGCTGTCCTTGATGTGCTCGTACTGACGCTCCCGCTTGGAACTGGAACCCGCAGGCATGATCGTCTCCTCCTGATACCGGTCGTTCGCACGTCCCGATCTGATGAGTGCCGGAACGGGTTGCCCGTGTTGCGGTGGCCAAACGGCCTTGAAGGCGGGCCCACCCGATGGCACCCCGCGAACGTTGATCTGCTGATGTCCACTCCCGGTCGCCGGTGACCTCCCGATAATGCGAACCGCTGGGATGGGTCATTCAGCCGGCCCCGGTGGGGAGTCGACCGGCTTGTGCCTCACCAAGTGGTGCCCGCTTTTCGCCGAGACGCTCGCGCGGGACGCGTCGTTCCTGCAGTTGGGTGAGCAGGACGCCTTCTTGCACGGCCCATGGAGAGAGGGTGACGTGAGCGATGCCGAGGCACCGCATGGCGGTGTGCGCGATGATCGCACCGGTCAGGCGCTGGCGTGTGCGTGTGGGGGAGATACCTGGCAGATCGGCCCGTGCGGGCGCGGGCAGTTCGGCCAGGCGCCGCAGGCCGGCCTTGAGATCGTGGCGGTCCAACTGACGTGGGACGAAGACCCCTTGCCGGCCGGGGGCCGCCCCGCAAAGCCTGCCGAGCTGGTGGAAGGTGCGTGAGGTCGCCGCGGCGGTGCGCGGCCCCTCCCACTGCATCCGGACGGTGACGTCGCGCAGTTCGTGGCGGACGCGACGCCGTACCCTGCGGAGCTGTTCGGGCGTGGAGGTGGCGTCGTGATCCAGGTACTCCCGTGTCAGGTGGACGACACGGAGCGGCAGGGAGACGGCGAAGTCAGGGGTACGGCCCCGGCCTGAGGTATTTCGAGAGAGCCGCCGCCGATGTCGAGCAGAACCATGGGCCCGGCTTGCAGGCCGATCCAGTCGCGCGCGGCCAGGAACGTCAGCTCGGCTTCCAAGTCGCCGGGAAGGATGTGCACGTTCAGGCCGGTGCGCGCGTACCTCGACCAGGACGTGCTGCTGGTTGGCGGCGTCCCGAACGGCGGCGGTCGCCACGGCGAGCGGTTCGCCCACTCCCCAGTAGGCTGCCTCCCGGCGCATCCCGATGATCGTCTCCGCCAGCTGTTCCACGGCGCCCGAGGCGAGTCGGCCGTCGCCGGTGCACTTCTCAGCGAGCCGCAGTCGCCGCTTGCTGCTGTGCACAGGCAGCGGAACGTCACCGTGTCCGTGGGCGACGACGAGCCGCACCGTGTTCGATCCGATCTCCACCACCCCGAGTCGCCTGGGTGGTGAGTAACCGGCGACGGTCCTCGTACGCCTGTGCATCAGTGCTTCGAGAGGCTTTTGCAGCCGTGAAGGGGAAGCGCATCAGTGACCGGGTGACCCGCCGTCGTCGATCACGTCGGCGTGAGGCCGCCCGACGAGGAGCGGCCCGTCGACGGCTCGCGGCCGGATCAGGCTCTCAGCCTGTGAGAGGCGTCTTGTCCGCCCACCGGGCCCCAGACATCTGGTGGCGCGCCGCGATGAGGGCGGAGGCGATGTCACGCGTACCGGTGGACACGCACAGGGTGTAGGTGACGTCGTCCAGGCGCCGCCGGGCTTCCTCACCGCTGTTTTCGGCGTGCAGCGCGCGCAGCGCCTCGTACTGCTCGACCAGGTTCTTCAACACGGCCGGGTGGGCCATCAGCATCGGGGGTCTCCCTTGGTCGCCGCCACTCGCTCGGGTCGCACACGGACCTGGGTGCCCCGAGCCCCGGTCCCGCAGTCTCACGTCTTGTGGGACAAGGGGCCGGGGCTCGGGACAGGGGCGACGTCAGTCGGTGGACAGCGCCTGCAGCAGATCACCGACCTGGGGGTCGGGCAGGGAGCGGGCGACATCGGCCTGGGCGACCATGCCGACCAGGTCGTGTCCGTCGATCACCGGCAGACGGCGCACCTTGTGCGCGGACATGGTGCGCAGGATCTCCTGCACGTCGTCGTCGGCTCCGATGGTGACGGCCTCGCCCTGGGCCAGTTCACCGGCCGGACAGGTGGCCGGGTCCTTGCCGGCACCCAGGACCTTCACCACGATGTCCCGGTCGGTCAGGACACCCTTCAGCTTGTTGTCGGTGCCGCAGATCGGCAGGGCGCCGACCCCGAGGTCCTTCATCTTGCGGGCCGCGTCCAGCACCGTCTCCTCAGCACCGACGCATTCGGCTCCGCCGGTCATGATCTCTCGCGCCTTGGTCATGGACTCCCCTTCTTCGGCGTGCCGCCTCCCGCACGGGTGCCGAGGGGCGGCGGTTGAGCTGATGCGACATGTGTTCCCGAGTGCCAGGGCTGGTAACGGGCTCTTTCCTGCTCTTCCGCTCACCGTGTGCGTGCGCAGCCTGCGAGTGACGGTCGTGCGACCGTCCCTCAAGGCGTGGCACGGGGCGCGGCGGTTACCCGTCCGTCATGACTGACACACGGCCACTCGCCCTGATCACCGGCGCGTCCAGCGGAATCGGCCACGAACTGGCCCGGCAGTTCGCGCACCACGGCTACGACCTGGTGGTGAACGCCGAGGACGAAGCGCCGCTGGAGTCCGCCGCCCAGGAGCTGCGGGAGTCGGGAGCGGAGGTCCGCGCGGTGCGCGCCGATCTCCGGACCGGCGAGGGACGCTTCCTCCTTCTCGACGCGCTCGACGGACTGACGGTCGACGTCGCCGTCCTCAACGCCGGTGTGGGCCAGGGCGGTGCCTTCGTGGACACCGATCTCGCCGACGACCAGGAGGTCATCGACCTCAATGTCACCGCGACCGTGAGACTGGCCAAGCCGCTCCTGCGGGCCATGGTGGCGCGAGGAGCGGGTCGGCTCGCCTTCACCTCGTCCGTCGCCTCGATGATGCCCGGCTCCTTCCAGCCCGTTTACAACGCCTCCAAGTCGTTCGTGCAGTCCTTCGCCCAGGCACTGGCGGAGGAGGTGAAGGACACCGGCGTGACCGTGACCGCCTTCATGCCGGGGCCGACGGACACGGCCTTCTTCGACCGGGCCGGCATGGCGGACGACACCCGGATCGGCACCATGAAGAAGGACGATCCGGCACAGGTGGCCGAGCAGGCATTCGAAGCGGTCATGGCGGGTGAGACGACGGCCGTGACCGGGTCCTTGAAGACCAAGGCACAAGGGCTGGCGGGAAAGGTGCTGCCCGACGGGGTCAAGGCGGCGATCCACCGGCGGCTGGCGGAACCGGGAACCGGCAAGGCCCCCGAGCAGCCGTCCTGAGGAGCGGACGGGCGTCGCCGCGCCCGCCCGAGGTATCTGCTCCGTCGGCGCCAAGTTCCCTGGTTTCCGTTGCCTGACGGGAGAGCACGGCCACTGACGGGCGGGTAGGGCGAGGTCGGCGGTACGCAGCGCTCGGACCCGCGTACCGCAGGCCGGTCCGAGGAAGAACCGCTGCCAGGGGCCCGCCTGCCCAACGGAGCGGAACTCACACGGGCGTCGGCGTGCGCTCGCTCGTCGTCCGCACGTTCCGTACGGCGAAGCCGCTGCGTACCCGCGCTGGGATGCGCCGCAGGGAAATCCTCAGGTCCTGGTCGGGGACGGCATAGTCGAGGTTGGCAAGACGAAGTGCCAGAGCCTCGAGCAGCCCGATAGTCAGCCCTTCCCCCGGGCAGCGGTGACCGGTGCGTGGTTCGCCGCCGCCCTGCGGGACCAGTTCGTCACGCTCGACGGCATGCTGGAGGAACCGCTCGGGGCGGAAGACGAACGGGTCGCCCCACAGTTTCTCGTCGTGGTTCTGGCCGAAGACGTCGAGCAGCACCATCCCGCCGGCCGGCAGCGAGACTCCTCGCCAGGCCAGATCGCGGACGGCCAGGCCGCCGAGGAACGGGGCGAACGGGTAGAAACGGCGCACCTCGTGCGCGAACGCGGCGGCGTAGGCGGGGCCGCCGCTGCGCAGCCGCTCACGCTGGCCGGGCCGCAGATGCAGGGCGTGCGCCGTGTAGGTGACGAACCAGCAGAGCGCGACAGTGGGGCGCAGGACGTTCAGCAGCTCGACCGCGGCCGTGTGCGGGTGGAGCAGTTCGCCGTCGGCCTCGCGGTGCTCGCACACGGCGGCGAGCACCGATCCGTCAGGGGCGGCTGCCTCGCCGGCGCGCACGTCCTCGATGAGCTGGGTGAAGCGCTGCTCCTGGCGGCTGCGGGCACGTCGCGCTCGCCAGTGCCGTGGCCCGGCGGTGGCGAAGCCGTCGACCATGGCGACCAGGTCGTGGGCAAGGTCCTTCGTCTCTTCGGTGTCCTCGCCGAGCGGAACACCCGCCCAGCGGCACACGCCGCGGGTGAGAACCACGCTCGCCGCGTCGAACAGCACGGTCTGCTCGGCCTCGCCCCACTGCCGGACCGCGTCGTCCCACACGGCCGTCACGTGCTCGACGAGACCGGAGATCCGGTCGGGGCGCAGCAGCGGCAGGAAGAACTCCTTGCGGGCGCGGTGCGCATCGCCGTCAAGCGTGTGGACGGCGTCATGACCGAACAAGGTGCTCAGCACGGGCCCCGGCAGGGCGCCGCCGCGGTGTACGTTCTCCTGGTCGTAGAAGAACCGCACGGCTTCGGGCCCGCGCACGACGAGCGCCGGCTTGCCCAGCACCCGAGTGCGAGCCACGCCGTCGGGGCGTTCCCGCAGCACGCTGGGCAACCAGGAGTAGCCCTGGAGGAGAGCCGGCAGGGAACGGTCGATCAAGGGTGCGGTCGGCATCTGCATGGCCACCGGGTGCCCGCGCCCTCAGCCGGGACACGTGGTGGTCGATACAAGAAGGCGAACAGTGAGGCGCCGGAGGCGTGGGCTGGCAGATCCCCCTGGGTGGACTGAAGCGCGCGCTGTGCGTGCGCGCCGTTGACACCGTCACCGCTGATCGGTATGCCGACGCCCTCGCGCTGGGGAGCGGGCGTGGAAGCATCGGCGGGCCAGATCGCGGACCCTCCCTCTATGGACAGCACAAGCCGCGGCCCGAGCGTGTGACACCTCCTTGGGGGAGGCGTCACCTCCGAGCAGGTGGAGCAGCGGAGCGATCGGTACAGACGGCGTCGGTCAAAGGAACCTCATGGACGACGCCATCTTGAATGATCGCATGGCCGGATAGCGGGCGCAGCCCGGCCCAAGACCGAGCCCCCGATGCATCCACCCACGGCCAGCGACTTATGCGCGCCACGTTCCTCATCCGTGCGCCCGGCGCCCGGGGCGGCGCGAAGCGGGAGGCGGCTACCGCGCCGGCAGCCGCCTGGTGGTCATCGCGCCGCCCGGTCAGCGCCGGACGATGTTCTGCGCCTGCGGCCCCTTCTGGCCCTGTCCGACCTCAAAGGTGACGTGCTCTCCCTCTGTCAGCTCGCGGAACCCATTGCCCTGGATCTCGGAGTAGTGCGCGAAGACGTCCGCGCCCCCGTCGTCCTGCGCGATGAAGCCGTAGCCCTTTTCGCTGTTGAACCACTTCACGGTGCCGCTGGCCATACTGTCGATCCTTCGTTCATGCGCGGAGGAACAGCCCAGCTATCTGGGCATGCTCCGGCTCCCGGCAGCAGGAGCCGCAATCGTTGTACCCCGCACTGTCCCGCTTATCCGACCGACGACACACCCAGTCCCAGGCGACCACGCCTACCTCTCCGACTCCGCAGGCCATTGCATGCGTGCCTGCGGACGGTGGTGGCAGATGAAGACGGCTCCGGCGCCGAGCGCGGGGCCGGAGCCGTCGACGACGCAGGTCCCGTCGTGGGGCGAGCAGGACCCGCGCGTACTGCCCAACGCATCGGGCATCAGGTCGTTACGCCGCCGATGCCTGCAGTCGGCTGACCGGCATCGCGCAGTCGACCGGGGAATGTCAGGCCACGACACGATGAAGCGCCGGAGCAGCGGCGGCGGGTAGCCCGCGGCGAGAAAGGGCCCGCATACCCCACAGTCAAGGGTCGGGCAGATAGCCGAGGAGTACGTCGGCAGGCCCGGTGGCCTTCACCTCACCGCAGGCAGCACGAGTGTCTCCGCCCGGCCGAGCACATCGTTCCACCCACCCACCCGCTCTTACCCGCACCGGAGCACCGACGTTCGACAGGATCTGCGCGGTGGCGAAGGAGTGCCGCGTCGGCTCCGCGGTCCCGGCACGCCAGCGTTCGGCCCGTCGGCACCGGACCGACGACCAGTGAATGGCCGCAGGTTTGGCACGGCCCGGAGGGTGACGTGGACGTCGTGGACCGGCGCACGCGCACCTGCCGGCCACTGGGCACCTCCGGGATGGCGTTGCTGAGCATCCGGTGCGAGATCCTGGACCAGCACGGCCGTCGACCCCTCGTGCCGGCGCACACCTACAGCAAGCTGGTCGTGCCCGACCCGCTGCTGAAGAAGCAGTTCGCCGAAGCGGGCCTGGAGCTGACCAATTCGGTCCCGTCGCCGAGCGGTCGGACTACCACCGTGACCGCATCGACCGCTTGGGTGATCTCGGCATGATGGGCGAGCCCGACTGCTGGTACCGGGCGGCGCGCCCATAAACGTCCCGGACGCCGCGGCGAGCGGCCCCGGCCACCTCCTGATCGGCGCCTCCGCGGTCCACGGCCGCGGTGTCCTCGCCACCCGCGCCCTCACAGCAGGGGAGACCGTCGAGTCCTGCCCCGTGATCCTGGTACCCGCTTCACAGCGCCACCTCGTCGACGACACAACACGCTACGACTACTACTTCAACTGGCCCGGCGACCAGGCGGCCCTCGCGTTGGGGTACGGCAGCCTCTACAACCACTCGCCTCGGCCGAACGCGCGCTACCGCAAGAACACCGACACCGCCACCGTGGACATCCACGCTGTGCGCGGCATCGCGCCGGGACAGGAGATCACCGTCGGCTACACCTGTGACGGCACCAACCCCCTGTGGTTCGACCCGGCCTCCTGACTCGGCAACCCTGCACGGCACCGACCGCATCGTGCGGCGTCGGCGCCGCCGCCCAGCGGGCGGACAGCGCTATGGGGATTGTGGTTGCCCGACGCCGCTGCAGGTGGCGGGGGTCACTGAGGCCAGGATGCTTGGCGGCCGCGTCGAGCCGGCCGCCGGCCGCAATCGGAGCACGCACGTGCAGCCTTTCACGAACCGATTGTTTCGTTCGGCGCGCAGCCGGAGCACCCGGACACGCCTGCCCCAGTGGTGCGTTACTCGTGTCGCCCTTCGGGACACCTAGCCGTCCTGGTCGGCGGCCCCGTTCGAAGGATCAGGGCAGCGGCCCCGCTCAAACGCTCGTCCGCACCCAGAACCGTGCACGCCGACTTCGCCGCCTTCCAGGCTGTGCGCGTTTGCTCGCTGGGCCAGCTGGCCCCGGACAAGTCGTTCATGGGGCTGACTGACCGGCCCCGAGCCGTTGTCCTGCCTGAAGACCGGGTCGCGCTGCGGAGACTGTTGGAGTGGGACAGACAGGCATCGACGAGGGGTTGCAGCCATCAGCGTGCGGCAGTTGGACGGCGGGCGTGGTGGGGGGCTTAGGGTGAGTGGACGGCTCTACGGGTGTGCCGAGGCGGGTGGTGGCGGGATGCGGTGGCAGAGGTTCGCTGAGCAGATGGCGGTGCTGGCCCGGGACCTTCTGGAGAAGAAGTCGGTCCAGGACACGCTGGACGCGATCTCGGCGGCGGCTGTGGACCTGGTCGAGGGGTGTGACGCGGCGGGGATCCTGGCGGTGCGCAAGGGCCGGGCGGTCACGCTGTCCTCGTGCGGGGAGTGGGTCGAGGATTCCGACCGTATCCAGGGCGAGCTCGGCCAGGGGCCCTGCTACGACCTGGCCCGCCACGAGACCGGTGAGCGCACCTACCGGATCACCGACATGTCCCAGCCTCAGCCGGACTTTCCCGCCTACGCCGAGGCTGCCCGCGAACTCGGTATCGGCAGTATGACCGGCATCCTGCTTTACACCGACAACGAGGACTTCGGCGCCCTCAACTTCTACGCCCGCCGCCCCGGCACCTTCACCGAGGACATCGAGACCGCCGCCTGGATGCTCGCCTCCCACGCCGCCGTGGCCCTGGCCAGCGCCCGCACCATCGACCAGCTCGAACACGCCATGGAGACCCGCCACGCCATCGGCGAAGCCATGGGCATCCTCATGGAACGCCACCGCATGAGCGAAGACGACGCCTTCAACGTGCTGCGCCGCGTCTCCCAGCACCACAACATCAAGCTGCGGGACGTGGCGCAGAAGGTCCGCGCCGAGCAGGAGCGCCGTTGACCGACGTGGACGTGCGCCGGGGCGTGGTGTCCTGCCGTCTGCGCGCCGTGCCGGGCGAGGCGCGGTTGGCTGCACCTATTCCGGGGCGCCGTCGCGTGCCCCGTCCACGTCCACGTAGTACCGGTCGGGGCGGGGTGGGGTGCGGCGCTGGTGGAGGGCCAGCTCGGCTGTGATCTGTTTGCCCTCGTCGGTGCGCTGGACGGTGAGGCGGCTGCTGAGGGCCTCGACGATCCTCAGTCCATGTCCTCCTGCGCGGCGGGGGTCGGCCGGCTGCGGCAGGGGCATGGCGGGGGAAGTGTCCCGGACGGTGATTCGCACGGTGCGGCCGCGGTCGGCCGTGTCGAGCTCCAGGCGGCCGGGGCCGGGGGCGTGCCGTGTGGCGTTGGTGACCAGTTCGCTGACCACGAGCCGGATGTCGTCGGCGATACGGGATGCAATCAGCACCTGATGCGTGTGCTGCAGGGCGGACAGCAGTGCGTCGGCTTCGGCTCGTGCCCGGGCGGCCGTGGGCGGGGAGCCGCTCCAGGCCAGGTGCCGACGCAGAGTGTCGTCCGGTCCCTGCTCTTCCGCCTGCTTCATAAGCGGTTGAGACATGAAGATCGTCACTCTCAGTTGTGGGTTTTGTACTTTTAGTTCCTTCTGGAGGGACTGGGCAGCGTCTACCCGCTCCGCATCGTGTTATGGACGGCGCCGGCCGGGCACAGGGGCGGCAGGCGGTGGCCGGTATCCCCCGGGGGCCGGTGCCCGCCAGGTGCCCATGGTTTGGAACATGCGCCGCGGGCACCGGCCGTCTCTCGGCACCGGTCCTCGGCCGGCGCCGAGAAACGGAACGGACACTCCGTCTCGGACGCATTCCGCCTCGCCAGCCCGGGACAGGGCGCCTCTGACAGATTTCTATGCGCAGCGAGGTGAGCGACGGTGTGGTGAGGGCGTTCACTGGGTGACGGGCGCGTTGCCGGTGGGGCTTCTTCTCAGCGCGTCCGGCGGTGCTTCCGGGCCGCGACACGGTGTGGTGGCTGGTGTGGAGGGGAAGTCGATTGTTGGAGTGATTGACAGTGGCGTGACCACTCGTGCTGACGGCCGTTGTCCTGGATGGCACGGACGGGATTTGGTGCGGTCGCCGCCGTCGACCCTCACCTGGCTGGAGGCTGAAGCCGACGACTGCATACCAGGGCCCGCCCTGTCACGCAGGTGGCTCTTGGCCTCCCCCGTTGGGTCAGGAGCCACCGGCGTGGCCATGGCTGCGGAGGGTTAGGCGGCGTCCAGGGCCTCGGAAAACTACTCAGGCGCTCGCACTCAATGCGCGGCGTCGCGCGACGGAGCCGAACAGGCGGGGCGTGGTCTGGTTCAGGTGTGGGAGAGGGCGAAGGAGATCAGGAAGCCGCTGACGGTGACCACGCCGATGGCCAGGTGGGCGTCCTTGAAGGCCTCCGGGATGTGTCGGCGATCATCGCGAGGATGGCACCAGCGGCCACCGCGGTCACGGCGGCGATCACCGCGGGGGAGAAGCCGCCGACCACGGTGTAGCCGAGGACCGCGGAGAGCGTGCTCGCCCCGGCGATGGCTCCCCACACTCCGAAGACGTAGGTCTTGCCACGGCCCGCCTTCTTCATCCCCGCCGAACTGGACAGCCCCTCGGGGACATTGCTGATGAACACCGCTGCCACGGTCACCAGACTCACCGCTCCGCCCTCGACTCACGCCGATGACCGCCGACTCCGGAACACCGTCCAGCAACGCGCCGAAGGCCAGCGCAAGACCCGAACCGCTCTGCTGCTCCTCGGAAGGCTGCGCCTGATGGTCGTAGTGGCCGGAGCGCTTGCGGTGGCGGGCGCCGCGGCGGGCCAGCCACATGATGCCGACGGTGTAGGCCGCGGCGCCCGCCAGTGTGCCGACTGCAGCCGGGGCCAGCCCGGCCTGCTCGTATGCCTCCCCGACCAGCTCGAAGCTGAAACCGCCGACAGCAGCACCCCGGCCCCGAAGGCCATCACCGTGGCGGTCACCTTCTGTGGCACCCGCACCCCGAACCCGCGGGTTTAGCGTTGGCCGTCGTCGTGTGGCTGTGGAGGTCTGAACGGGAGTCGTTTCGCGGTGTCTCGGGGAGTCACTGAGCCCGTCCCGGCATGATCAATCGCGATGTCTTTCGATGTCGCTCGCTGGTCGCTTCTTCGCCTGTCCGGCAGGAAATCACCATTGTATACGGCCAGTTACTCGCCGTAATCTGACTCGGGCCCCGGCCCCGCACCGCTTGCGCACTGCCGATGGCGCAAGAGGCGAGGACCGTACGGGCTGTGGGTGCCTGCACTTCCTTGCAGCGGACGCGCGGGCGCCGACAGCAGCGAACCACGGGGGCGGCGTCCGCCCCCGTGGTGAGGTCAGGTCACGGTGACGGTTTTGATGATCTCTCTGGCGTGGGCAAGGGCTGCCCGCGATTCGGGGAGGTGTGGCAGGCCGACGAAGACGTGGAAGGCGTCGGGGTAGAGGTTGATCTCGGCGTTGGTGCTGGCGGCCTTGGCCTTGGCGACCATCTTCTTGGCGTCGGGGTACAGAATGTCGCGTTCGCCGTGGAAGACGGAGATCAGAGGCAGGTCACGCAGGTCACGGAGGCTGTCGTTGATCGGGCTGAGCCAGGGGTGTTCCAGGAGGCGGTCCCCCGGCCCAGCTGCGCATGGCCCATAGCGCCCCTTCACGACCGACCATGGGGTCTCGCGGCTCGATGCCTGGGATGTCGGGATTGGTCAGGGTCGCGTCTGGACAGGGTGAGAACAGCAGGATCGCGGCGGGAAGAGGACGGTGTTCGTCCCGGGCGCGGATGGTGAGAGCCATTGCGAGCGAGCCGCCGGCCGAATTGCCCGCGGTGATCACCGGCAACCCGGATTCGGTCAGGCTGTCGTAGAGCTTGTGGAGCTTGGGTAGGTCTCGTCACCGGTGTGCTCGGGTGCGAGCGCGTACAGAGGGACGGTCACGCGCAGCGGGTTGGTCAGCCCCAGACGTCCGATGATGTGCCAGTGCGGCGTGATCAGCGGGTGCACGTACGCGCCGCCGTGCGTATAGAGCAGTTCCCCCACAGGGGGAACACCCTTCGGGGTGAGCGTGATGACCGGCATGCCGTCGACGCTGCTTTGGCGGACGTCGTACGCCCTGAGGAGTGTGCGCGGCACCTCGGCGTTGGGGCGGTCACGGTCGACCTCCGCAGCGATCGCATCGGCCGAGGCGAGAGGCCCCCAGCGGTCCATGGAACAGCACGCGTCACAGGTCGCCGCCATGCTCGGTTACTGCACCTGCCGGTCCCGCTGGTGTCGTGGGGTCAGGCGGCTTGCTCCCACTTGCCGGGGATGTCGTTGTCTTCCTCAGGCGCTTGTTGGTGCGCGGCCTTTTCGTGGGTGCGGAGGGTGGCCCAGAGAGGGGCGGAGAGGCAGGTGAGGTACCAGGGCAGGGGCCACATCATGTGCCACCAGGCTGCTGCGGGTGTGATGAGGAGTTCGAGGGCGGCGGTGGTCATGCCGGCGGTGAGGCTCCAGCACAGCAGGCGGCCGGCCTGTTGCACGAAGCGCGTGAGCCGCTGGGCGGGAACGCGGTGGCGGCGACTGGAACGGGAGCAGGGCGTGTGTCTGCCCGGTGTGCTCATCGCAGAGATGTCCTTCACGACAGGGGTGGTTGCCGCGGGCTGGGGGACCACGCATGCAGGACGGGCCAAGTGTGCATTCGGTGAAACCGCGCGCACAGCGGCACCTGCCGTGCGCCCCGTCCTCTGAGACAACTTCTCCGATCACCTGTTCGCCGTCATGGCCAGCGAGAACACCCTGCTCAGCCTGCGCGACAGGCCACCGGAAAGGTCTGAACCTGGCCGAAAGGCGGCGGTCGGGAACCGTGACGGACCGGAAGACGCCCTGGACCGAACAATTCCGGTCAAGCTGCCTCCGGTGAACGGTAACGGAACCGACAACTCCGCCCGCTGCCCGTAGAGTTAAAGGGCTAACGTCCTGGTTTGCCGGGGTGAAGCGGTGGGGCTGGTTCCGGCCCGCATGCATGCGTGCATCGGGGGGACGCCGCGCCGGTTTGTGTGCGTCTTGTGACAGCTTGTGTGCCGCTGGCGACCGCTGGGGTTGCCGGGTCTGACTTCCTGTGGGGGGAAGCTGATGCACTCGCGTGCTGCGCGCACGCCCATGTGGCGTGCCCGGAGAACACACAGAACCGCTCTCGTCTCGGCGATCACCGCGGCTGCCGTGGTGATCGCGGCGGCTCCCGGTCTGGCGGCGACACCGAAACCGGAGCTGCCGGAGCCGGAGAGTCCGTGGACGAAACCGACCAAGGTACAGGCGCCGGTAACGCCAGCCGGCACGATCAAGGCGCCCACCTCGGAGGCCGAAGCCAAGCCGTCGGCCGAGGTCGCGGCCTGGCGGACGGCGCAGAAGGCCCGCGCCACCGGCGAAGAGCCCGCCAAGACGTCCGCATCCCGCTCGGCTGCCGTGGACGCCGCTGCAGCCGACTACCTGCCCGAGGGACAGGGAGACGTGCCCTGGCACCAGATCCTCGACACCCGCCTGAACGACGCCCTGGTCGCGCGGGTGAACGTCTCCAACGGCAACCTGATGCTCGCCGCGACCGACTTCGACATCGCCGGCGTCGGCCAGAAACTTCAGCTGACCCGCACCTACAACTCCCTTGAGGCGCCGTGGGGGAAGATGTCGCAGCGCTGGTGGCAGGCCTACGAACGCTACCTGCAGATCAACGACGGCGAGGTGGACGTCTTCGACGCCACCGGTAGCCTGCTGCGCTTCACCGCGAACGCGGACGGCACGTACACGACGCCGACGGGCTACTCGAAGGATCTGAAGAAGAACGCGGACGGCACCTACACCCTCACCGACCGCAAGTCCGGCACCAAGGACACCTACAACGAGCACGGCACGCTGCTGAAGGTGACGGACAAGAACGACGGCACGATCACCGTCGACCAGCACGACGAAGGCGCCGAGCACAAGGGCTTCAAGCTCACCGAGACCCGCTCCGGCCGCTGGATCGACCTGGTCAAGACGGACGCGAGCCAGTGGCAGGCCAAGGACCACACCGGCCGCACCTCCGTCCTCGACCTCGACAGCACGGGCAACCTCGCCAAGGTCACCGACACCGCCGGCAAAGCCACCGCCTACGAGTACGACTCCTCACGCCGCCTGACGAAGGTGACCACCCCCGAAGGCACCGTCACCCTCTTCACCTACGACAGCCACAACCGCGTCACCTCCATGCAACGCGCCACCGGCACCTCGGGCAGCGGCCACACCGGGCCGACCTGGCGCTACGACTACACCGCGGCCACCCCCTCGGACGCGGGTACGACGACGGTCACCGACCCCGACGGTGACGAAACGATCTACACGCACAACGCTGACGGCGAGGTCACCAAGGTCACCGACCCCCTCGGCCACTCCCGCCACGCCACCTACAAGAACCACCTCACCCAGACGGCGATCGACGCGATGGGTACCGGCACGGACGGGACCGGCGGCAACACCACCACCTACGGCTGGGACGACCGCAACAACCCCGTCTCCCAGAAGCTGCCGATGGGCGCGACAGCGTCGGTGAGCGCCTACCAGACGATCGCGGGCACCGACTTGCCCAGCGACATGACCGGCGCCAACGGCCGCAAGGACACCTTCAAGTACGACACCAACGGCAACACCCTGTCGGTCACCACATCCGGCACCGCCGGCGCGACCCGCGAGTACACCTACAACAAGGACACCCCGACCTGCGGCGGGTTCGAGGGCCAGCGCTGCACCGCGAAGGACGGCAACGGCAAGGTCACCTCCTTCACCTACGACAGCAAGGGCAACCTGATCAAGGTGAAGCCGCCGGCGCCGCTCGGGGAGACGACCTACACCTACGACGCGCTGGGCCGGGTCGAGACGGTCAAGGACGGCCGCGGCATCACCACCGTCTACGCCTACGACTCCCGCGACCGCGTCCACGAGGTCTCCTCCACCAACTTCACCGTCACCTACTCCTACGACGGCGACGGCAACGTCACGTCCCGCACCGACGCCTCCGGCACCACCAAGTGGGACTACGACAAGCTCAACCGCGAGAGCGTCCGCACCCTGCAGAACGGCGCCCAGACCGCACTCGCCTACACCCCCGGCGGCGACGTCGACTTCTACACCGATCCGACCGGGACAACGGACTACACCTGGGACAAGGCCGGCCGCCTCGACTACCTGACGGCGCCGGACGGCAAGAAGACCGACTTCGACTACAACAACAACGACAAGCGCACCAAGACCGTCTACCCCGGCGGCACCACCCAGACCGTCACCATCGACAAGAACGGCCGCCCGCAGGCGATCAAGACCACCTCGGGCACGCAGACCTTCGTCGACCTGACCTACAGCTACGCCAACGCGGGCAAGGACACCACCAAGATCCGGACCCGCACCGACAACCTCACCAAGCTCAAGACCACCTACACCTACGACTCCCAGGACCGCCTCTCCTACGCGCTCGAGGCCGACGCGGCGGGGGCGCGGAAGGCGTCGTGGCTGTACTGCTTCGACAAGGCCGGCAATCTCACCAGCCGAGACGGGAACAAGAGCACCTGTCCCGGCGGCACCACCTACACCTACAACGACGCCTCCGAGCTGACCGGCAAGAACGGCTCCACCACCGGCTGGTCCTACGACAAACTCGGCAACGAAACCGCCGCAGCCAACAACACCCCGCGCACGGGCGAGAGCTGGACGGACTACAGCCAGCTGTCCGGCATCACCGCAGGCGGCAAGACCTACGACTTGGTCCACGCCGGCACCAGCAACTACGAACGCACCAAACTCGGCGAGACGTGGTTCCACCACACCGCCCTCGGCCTCGCCTCCACCACGACGAACGGCGTCGACACCGGATTCATCCGCGAACCGGCGGGCACGCTGAACTCCATGACGACTGGGGGGAAGTCCTACTACTACCTCACCGACGCCACCGGCAACGTCCTCGGCCTCGCCGACGACACCGGCAAGCGCACCCACACCTACGCCTACGGCCCCACCGGCCTGCCGCGGACGACGCCGACGGAGGCTGTGCCCCAGCCGTACCGCTACGCAGGTGCGTACGCCGACCCGACCGGCCTGTACAAGATGGGCCACCGCTACTACGACCCCACCCTCGGCCGCTTCACCCAGCCCGACCCCTCCGGCCAGGAGAAGAACGCCTACCTCTACGCCGCCGGCGACCCCATCAACAACAGCGACCCCACCGGCCTGTACGGCATCGACGACCTGGTGACTGATATCAGCATCATCGGTGGGTCCGCCGGAGCGGGAGCCGGTCTCGGGGGAGGCGCGTGCTTCTTCGGCCCCCAGGCCTGCGGAGTCGGCGTCGGCATCGGCGGCTTCATCGGCGGTGCCTTCGGAGTCGGGGTGGTAGTCGGGCGGCACATCGCAGACTAAAGCCATTGGGTGGAGGCGACGCACGATCGCCTCCACCCCACTGAGTTGCAACCTATGTCGTAAGAGCGAGAGGAGTATGTATGCGAGGCTCAGGGGACTTGCGAGAGAGTCGAACCTGGAAAGCCTGCGTTTGGACGGTACTCGCTCTGTGCGTGCTTTCTTCAGGAACCTCTCTTGCGACTGAACGTTGGGGCCTCCTCGTCCTTAGTATCGTAGGCGTGATCGCAACAGCTTCGGTGTTGGTCCAGTTCCGGCGCAGGAATTAGGCCCGAGCCCCGACTGGCTGTTCTCCTTCCGCTCACGTCGTCGGTGAGGTTCGAACACGACTTGATCCAGGTGAGCCTGCTGGTGCCGACGCATGGAAGCAGGGCCTTCTGTCGTGTCGTCGTCGGGGAAACATGCCAGGCTGGCCTAGAAGGGGCAAAGGACTCGTGCTAGTCGCCAGACTTCTATGCGCAGGATCCGCCGCGCTTTTCGTGGCTACGTCGATACTCGCAGCGAACGACTCGATGGCAGCTACATCAACGGCCGTTTCCACAGCTTTCGGGGCCACTGCGCTTGCAGTTGTGGCCCTCTTGCCCACGCGCATATTGAGCACATTGAAGGCCCGCTCAACCCGAACACGTATCGTCAGCGCCCTGGTCCTTGTACTCGCCACAGTAGCGACCGCAAATCTGGCGTTCTCACAGGATCGTGATTGGATGATTTGCCTCTCTGTCTCGATTGGCGTACTGACCTGCGCTGTCATTACGCTCAATCAGAGCAGTGGGAAAAGTTCCTCCTATGCGCCGCACGTAGACTGCTGATCTTGTGTGTTCTGCTTGCCAAAGCAAGCAGAACACACAGGTGTCCTACGCGGTGAGGTGGACGAGCCGCTTATAGCAGCAGAGGGCGGCAGCCAGCCGCAAGGCCCTCGGCCTCGTCGACGATACCGGCAAGCGTACCCACACCTACGCCTACGGCCCCACCGGACTGCCGCGCACGACGCCGACCGAGGCCGTCCCCCAGCCGTACCGCTACGCCGGCGCCTACGCCGACCCGACCGGCCTGTACAAGATGGGCCACCGCTACTACGACCCCACCCTCAGCCGCTTCACCCAGCCCGACCCCTCCGGCCAGGAAACCAACCCCTACCTCTACGCCGCCGGCGACCCGGTCAACCGAACCGACCCCACCGGCTTGTTCAGCTTCTCAGACATTCTGGACACCGGTAGTAAATTCTTCGGCGTCGTGTCGGGTTGCGTGTCGGGCATTGGTGCAGCCGCATCAACCGGAACCATCCGGTACGCCGCTGCGGTCGGAGGAGTGGTCGGTGCCGGAGGTGGCACACGGTCGGCGCCGGTGCCGTCGTGGTCGGCAGTTGTGCGGTGGGAGGCGTCGCGGGCTACTACGGAGCCGACATCATCACCTACGGATGACGTTCAATCAGACGCCAACCAGACCATCTACAGGGGAGTGACGTAAGGATGACAGCGAGCGACGCCCCGATGACGGACGCTGTACGCGCTGTGCGGATCTTTTCCATCATTCTGATGGTGGGAGGTTTGAGCGGATGTATCGCGGGAGTCGCGACCGGTGACGCCGTTCCGATCGTGCTCGGGGCGATCGCCGTGGCATGTGGAGTGCTCCTGGCAGTCTTTGCCGTACTCGCCGGCCGCAAGGGCAAGTCCTGACTCCCGATCCGTGAGGTGTGACCCTGCGTGCTGCAGGGGGACGGCGTCCTTGAGCGGGGAGTGAACACGGAGGCGCTCGGCCGCAGATCACGGCCGAGCGCCTTAGAGGACGTCTCAACTGGCTAGATCACTAGGCTGGCGGCCGTGATGGCGATGGTGGGGCGTCTGGTGGACAGGTTGTGGGAGTTGTTCCAGCGGGTGGTCCCGGCTGCGCCGGTGCGTCCGCAGGGTGGCGGCCGACGCCGCTACGGTGATCGCGAAGTGCTGGCGGCGATCCTGTTCGTGGCTACGACGGGGTGTACCTGGCGGCAACTGCCACCGGTCTTCGGCCCGTCCGGGCCGACCGCGCACCGGCGGTTCACCGAGTGGAGCCGGGCCCGGGTATGGGGCAAGCTTCACCGCCTGGTCCTGGACGAACTCGGTGCGCGTGGCGAGTTGGACTGGTCCCGGTGCGCCATCGACTCCGTGAACATGCGCGCGACGAAAGGGGGGACCTGACGGGTCCGAATCCCGTAGATCGCGGCAAGAAGGGATCAAAGATCCACTTGATCACCGAGCGGACCGGTCTGCCCCTCTCCATCGGGATCTCCGCCGCGAACACCCACGACAGCCAGGGGCTTGAGCCCCTGGTGCGCGGCATCCCGCCCATCCGCTCCCGCCGCGGACCGCGCCGACGACGGCCCGCCAAGCTCCATGGCGACAAGGGCTACGACTACCACCACCTTCGCTGGTGGCTACGCTCCAGGAACATCACCCCACGCATCGGCCGCAAGGGCATCGAGTCCTCCCAGCGCCTGGGCCGTCACCGATGGACCGTGGAACGCACGGTGGCCTGGCTTGCCGGGTGCCGCCGCCTCCACCGCCGCTACGAGCGCAAGGCCGAACACTTCCTCGCCTTCGCCGGCATCGCCGCCGCGCTCATCTGCTACCGGCGTCTGGCTGCGTGAGCCGGTTCATGCGACTCCGAGGAACCCCGGGTCGGCGCCGTCGAACTGCAGGCACGAGTCGCGGCTCAGCCCCAGGAGTTCCGCCATGGGCACCGCACGGCGACTGGTCGCCAGCAGGTCCTGGCGGGCCTCAGCCGACCACAACGGCGGGAAGAACGACAATCCCTGCCGGCCGTTCAGCACGGACACCTCGCTGCGCCAGCCGTCCCACCGCAGGCCCCCATAGAACTCCTGTAGCCCTCCGGAGAGAATCCAGGACAGCCAGGCCGAGTGCCCGGCGCCCAGCGCCTCCCAGCCAAGAGAATCGGGGGCGAAGTAGAGGATTTCGCCCGGCTCTCCGGGCCGACCGGCGGCACGGGAGTTTCCGCCGTTGAGGGCGAACACCCCGCCCAGCACATCGTGCGCAACCACGAGTCCCGCCCCTGGCCGCCAGGCCGGATCGAACGTCGAGGGCATCGCGTTGATCTCCGCCAGGCCCGGCAGCCTCTCGGCATGAGCGTCACCCGGGCTTCCGAAGATCCGCAACCAGCCGCTGTCCACCAGCAGACCGCCGCTATTCAAGACAATCCCGCCCAGATTCGACCGGGCCGAGACCTGGAGCTGCAACAGCGATGCACGGCCTGTCTCGGCATCGCCGGGCAGCACCTCGACTGGTACGTCAGTGCCGGACAGCTCCTGGAGAAGGAGCGGCCAGGCTGGATCATCGACGTTGAGCAGCTCATCGACCTCGCGCATGCCCGCATCGTCGCACCAGCACTGAAGATGCAGTCCGCCGGGGCACCTTCACTTCGATCCACCAAACGAGATGATCCCTTAGTGCTGGATCGTCTTCGACGTGTGCGCATCCGTGAACGCTGCGTCCTGGCTCGCTCTGCGACCGCGGTGAGAGACGGACGGGGAGGTCCGCAGTGCTGCCGTGAAACGGCGCTCAGGTCGCTGCCGCAGAGATCGCCTACCTGCCGCGTGTGGCTCGGTTCAGCGGCGGGAGCGTCGCTCACCCGCCCGCCCGCCCGGGCTGCGGCGGCACGGGTGCGATCCGGTGATCCGTGGCCTTGCGAGGACAGGGAAGGTGGGCGACGCACCGGGCAACCGCAGAAGCCGCCGGACACGAGCCAACAGCCAGGTGAGGGCCGAAACGGCGACCCCCACGGCTAGGGCCGCCCGCTGGAACACCGCTCACTCGCGCCGCTCGGTACCATGAATGAGACGCATGTGCGAATTGATGTTAGGGAGAGTGCGGTGGCTTGTGAACTCGAGCAGCGTTTGGTCATCGGGGTCGCCTCCAGCGCGCTGTTCGACCTGGCAGAGGCGGATACGGTCTTCCGCGAGCAGGGGGAGGAGGCCTACCGTGCCTACCAGGAGCAGCATCTGGACGAAACGCTGGGCACCGGGGTCGCCTTCCCGTTCGTCCGCCGGCTGCTGTCCCTGAACGACCTCTCACCCGACGATCCCTTGGTCGAGGTCATCGTCCTGTCACGCAACGACCCGGACACCGGCTTGCGGGTCATGCGGTCCATTCAGTCCCACAGCCTGCCGATCACCCGGGCGATCTTCATGCAAGGCCGCTCGCCGTACCACTTCATGCCGGCCCTGAACATGTCGCTGTTCCTGTCCGCGAACGAAACCGACGTCCGTGAGGCCGTCGCGCTCGGACTGCCGGCCGGTCGTGTCCTGGGGCCTGCGGCGGCCGACGAGAGCGATGACCAGGACTTGCGGATCGCCTTCGACTTTGACGGAGTCCTCGCCGACGGCGCCTCGGAGCGGGTCTATCAGGCTGACGGCATCGAGGGCTTCCGCGCTCACGAGACGATGAACGCTGCCACCCCGCACGACCCGGGACCTCTACGGGACTTCCTCGCCAATGTCAACCGGCTGCAGCAGCGGGAAGAAGAGCAGCGGGTGAAAGACCCGGACTACAAGATCCGTGTTCATGTCTCCCTCGTCACTGCCCGCAACGCACCCGCCCACGAACGCGCGGTGCGCAGCCTGAAGGACTGGGGTGTGACCGTCAACGACGCCTTCTTCCTCGGCGGCATAGACAAGAGCACGATCATGGGGGTGCTCAAGCCGCACATCTTCTTCGACGACCAAGTCAGGCACCTGTCCGGCACTTCCCGCAGCACGCCCAGCGTGCACGTGCCCTTCGGGAAGTTGAACGAGCCGGACACTTCGCCCGGCGATGTCCACGGGTAGGGCAGGAGAACAGGCAACGGCGCGTCGGCCATGCCGGTAAGGTGACCGATGAGGGAGAACTGACCATGCTCAGCCGGGTGCACTCGGCCCGCCGGAAGAGCTGCGGGTAACTCACCGCGGGCCAATTCCATGAAGCGGACGGCGCCGCGGTGGAAGCCGGGGCGTGCCGGCTGCTTCAGCACCGCAGGCTTAAGGCCCTGCCTGCCCGGAACCGGTTGTCGGCCTGGCCGCCTGGACCGCGCTCCGCGTCCTGCTCGGATCCGGTCTGAACCGGTTGCTGTTGCACTCTCTCGTGCAACTGGCCGTGCTTGCAGGCTATTTCGAAGGGCCGGTAAGGCGGCATTGCCCCCGGCGCAGGTATCAGTTGTCGGACATCTTGGCCCGCTGCTCGTCAAGGTCGAAGCTCAACTGCTCAGACTCGACCATGACATCCATCCACAAGGCCAACGGCGTCAGTTGAGCCCACTTCTCGTCGCGGGCGGGATCGTTGAGCAGTACGGTTTCGGTAAGATATTTGTCCGCCCGCGCGCGGGCGGCGCAGTCGCGGCACCCGCTGGGGCGTCGCCGTGCTTCTTCGCTGTCCTGGCGATGCCGTCGAACGTCGGGACGATGTCCGCCTTGCACCTACCACAGATGCAGGGCCACTCCGCCTTCACGGTGGTGAAGGCGGTCTTCGGCCTGCAGCCGTTCCGCAGCATCAATTGCCGCGCCTCTTCTGGATCGACCGGTCATCCCGACACCAATGTGATCACCCCGTGTGCGTGCCCTGTCACGTCGCAGCGACTGTATGCGCTGACACTGGCATCCCGTCCTGGCCGCGCTCCTTGGCCGGAGCACCGGTCAGAGAGAGGGTGTAGCAGGGCGGCATGCCACCGGGCCGATCGTCGAACAGATCTTCCTCAACCAGCGCGACCACGCCCAGCTCGTCATGGTCGGCGACTCCGCCCAGGCCATCTACCACTGGCCTAGGTCATGACGTACATGGCCGCCGGGCGCCGGGTCGCCCTGGCCGGCGGCGGCGACAACCTCCAGGCCCTGGCTCTCGCCGCCCGCGACTTGAAGGAAGGACGCCGCACGCATCACCCCGAACTGGTCCTTCTTCCCTGCTGGGGCGATCTGCAGGACTACGCCTCGCACGACTCCGCCGGCCGCGAATTCCTGCCGCTGGTCAACCTCGTTGATACACACGGCACTGACGCAATCCTCACCGCAGTCGCACAGCTCACCTCCGAGCGGCAGGCCCAGGCCACTGTCTCCACAGCGCACAAGGCGAAAGGACGCGAATGGCACCGAGTTCTCGTCGCCCGCGACAAGGATCCGCTGCCGGTGTCACCGGTGACGGCCCTGCTCCCGCAGCCCCGGTCGACGATGCCGAAGCGCGACTCGCGTACGTCGCGGTCACCCGGGCGCGTCGGCGTCTCGACCTCGGCGGTCTGTCCTGGATCAGGGATCACCCCGACGGCAGCGGGACCTGACCGCTCCGGCAGCTCATTGCCCGGGACGGCTGGGTGGCGCAAGAACGCCGACCGGAGGCTTTGTGCAGCCTCCGCCCACCGGCATACCTCGGATGAGAACAACATCGAGGCGAATCCCACCGGCTTGTCAGTACGGAGCCAGGGCGTTGCTGCCGACTGCTCGGTTCCTGGCGGGCACCTTCACACGAGGGTTCATGGCGCATCCCATTGATGAGCGGGTGCTCCCTGCCACTGCACGCACTGCGGATCGTCTAGAGCCGCATCTGCATCGCCGATCCCGGCAGCCTCCAGAAAGACGACCACGTCGTGGTCAGAATGAGCGAGCCCCAGGACCTTCTCATGGCCGCCACGGCGCAGGAGTACCCGGCGGCCGCCGCTCGCACAGGGCCGGCCCACGACGATCGCAACGCTGCTCACACCTCCAGACTGCACTCGTCTCCCCGCCCAGCGCACTCCGCGCGTGTGGGCTCCGGTCGCACCGACAGGACGAATAGTGACGTCCCTGGGCCAGTTGGATCGAGGATGTGCGGCTCAGAGGGTGCCGGTCGCCCCTGTCCCGGCCAGCCGAGACGTGCCTGGGCGAGAGCGGAAGGCGGACTGGTCTCCGGGGATGTGCTCAAGGGGACGGTTATCGGCCGGCGCGGCCGGGGCCCGGGCAGTGGCCGGGATGCATTCTCATTGTGCCGACGACGGCACCGAGGCCGCAGATTTCTGCGGGGCAGAGCATCTGGCTTCCTGGACGTTCTGATCAGGGGATGCCCGCTCCCGCACAGCGATTGTCCTACTGTTCGGCATCGACGATGCCCGTGTGGTGCCAGCCCCACTGGTCCTGCCAGGGAAGGGCGGTGGCCGCGTTCCAGTCGAGGTTCCATCCAACACGGTAACCACGAGCCCCCCAGCCGTTCGGCCGCTCGCAAGGCTTCTTGCGTCCGGTCTGCTGCGCTGTGTGAGCTGCGTGATAGGCGTCGCGAGCGATCCGTATGGCGGCACTGCGGCTGTCGGCCAGTCCAGTGAAGACGTGTATGCCGCTGGCGCCGGTGGTGCTTCGCATGGGGACTTTGACCTGGTAATACGGCAGGAACATGGCCCCGCCTCCTTTCTGGCGGCCCGGTGCCGTTTTCACCGCCTACGAGCGTGCCGGGGCTGCAGAGCTGAGGCGCGGCCTCGGGAGCGAACCGCCGGATCTCAATGTGCGCGATGCTCACATTAGAGGGCTGGGTGTGCAGTGTCAACATTGGGGGGTGCTGCGATGAGAGCTCGGCGCCAAGTCGGCGAGGCGGCGGTACCTGGCCGCCGCCGCGTGCCAGGGAAACGCTTGTCGAGCATTGCTCAACAAGCTAGGGTCGGCGCCCATGACCGCCAAGTCCGGGCCGACCCGCGTGCGACTGAGGCCCGAAGAGCGCCGGACGCAGCTGATCAACATTGGCCTGCGTCTGCTCACCACCCGCCCCATCCACGAGATGTCGGTCGACGAGGTGGCCGCTGAAGCGGGCATCTCCCGAGGCCTGCTCTTCCACTACTTCCCGACCAAACGTGACTACTACGTCGCGGTGGTACGGGCCGGCGCGGACCGCCTGCTGCTGCACGCCAAGGCGCCGGAAGAAGGGACCCCGGCGCAACGGGTACGCGGCGTCGCCGATGGATTCGTGTCCTTCGTGCAGCGTCGCAAGGACAACTACGTGGCTGTGGTGCGGGCTGCGGCCGGTGGCGACGAACGGGTGCTGGAGGTTTTCGAGGACAGCCGCCGCATCCTGGCCGACCGTGTGCTGGAGGCCGCAGGGGTCCATACCCCCACCCCGCTGCACCGGCTGGCCGTCAGAGGCTGGCTGGCCATGGCGGAGGAGATGGCCATCGGCGCCACCGATCAGGTCGTCATCACGGCAGAACTGGTCGACCTGCTCGTGGACAGCCTGGAACAGGTCATGGATCAGTTCGTCGCCAGGCAGGACTGACGCCTGCCGGACCCCGGTGCAGCCCGCCAGGCGTGCGGGGCCAGTTACTGAGCAATGCTCGACAGGATGGAAGGCGCATGGATTTCGGACACTCGCCCAAGGCGCGCCACTACATGGAGCGTGTCAGCGCGTTCATGACGTCAGAGGTTCTGCCGCGTGAGCTGGAGTACACCACCGCACTGCGGGCCCAGGAGGACCGCTGGGCGTCCATACCGTCGGTGATCGACGAGCTGAAGGCGAAGGCCAAAGCGGCCGGATTGTGGAACCTGTTCCTTCCCGACACCACCTACGGTGCCGGTCTGACCAACACCGAGTACGCGCCGCTGGCCGAACTCATGGGCCGATCCCTGATCGCGCCGGAGATCTTCAACTGCAATGCGCCCGACACCGGGAACGCAGAGGTCCTGCTTCACTACGGCAGCAGCGAACAGCGCCGACGGTGGATGGAGCCCCTGCTGGGCGGCGAGATCCGCTCGGCCTTTTGCATGACCGAACCGGACGTGGCCTCCTCCGACGCGGCCAACATGGCCGCCACCGCCCTCATCGCCGGAGACACCGTGGTCCTCAACGGCCGCAAGTGGTGGAGCACCGGCATCGGGCACCCAGACTGCCGCTTCGTCATCTTCATGGGGCTGACCGACCCGCACGCTCCACGCCACGCCCGGCACTCCATGGTGCTGGTGCCGCTCGACACCCCGGGTGTGCGCATCGAGCGGATGCTGCCGGTGTACGGCTACCTCGACGAGCCCTACGGCCACGGCGAGGTGTCCTTTCACGACGTCCGGCTTCCGCTGGACGCGGTGATCGCCGGCCCCGGCCGCGGATTCGAGATCGCCCAGGGCAGGCTCGGGCCCGGCCGCATCCACCACTGCATGCGTCTGATCGGTCTCGCCGAGAACGCCCTCGAACTGGCCTGCCGACGTGCGGTCTCCCGCTCCGCCTTCGGCAAGCCGCTCAGTAGCCTGGGCGGCAACCGTGAGCGCGTGGCGAAGGCCAGGATCGCGATCAACCA
The DNA here is from genome assembly GCF_046628145.1 of Streptomyces mutabilis. Taxonomy (NCBI): domain Bacteria; kingdom Bacillati; phylum Actinomycetota; class Actinomycetes; order Kitasatosporales; family Streptomycetaceae; genus Streptomyces; species Streptomyces mutabilis. Next base: position 7,880,764 of record NZ_CP176874.1, read on the forward strand.
GGCTCGACTGCAGGTCCTGCATGCCGCCTGGCTGCTGGACACCGCAGGCACAGCGGCCGCACTCAGTGAACTGTCCCAGGTCAAGGCAGCCGTTCCCGTCATGGCCTGTGAAGTGATCGACATGGCGATCCAACTCCATGGCGGTGCCGGCCTGTCCGACGACTTTCCGCTCGCTGCCGCGATGGCCGCTGCCCGCGCGCTGCGCCTGGCCGACGGACCCGACGAAGTCCACCTCGGGGTTGTGGCCCGGACGGAACTCGGCCGGTACCGCGCACGGGAGGAAGGGTGAGCAAGCGCGTCCTCATCACCGGTGGAGCCTCCGGTCTGGGCCGCGCCCTGGCGGAGCGATATGCAGCCGCCGGAGACCGTGTCCTGGTTGCGGACCACGACCAGCCGAGCGAACTCCCCGCCGGCGCATCATTCGTCCGGCTCGACGTCCGAATCCACAAGGACTGGCAACGCGCCCTGAAGTGGTGCGAGAACCACTGGGGCGGCCTCGACATCCTGGTCAACAACGCCGGAGTAATGGCGGCCGGACGCATCGAACGCCTCCACGCCGACGACTGGGACTGGATCCTCGACATCAACCTCAAAGGTGTCGCCCAGGGCTGCCGTACATTCGTGCCGCTGTTCAAGCAGCAGGGCAGCGGACATATCGTCAACGTCGCCTCCTCGGCCGGAATGCTCAACGAACCCGGCATGGCCTCATACAACGCCTCCAAGGCTGCCGTCATCTCTCTGTCCGAGACGCTCCACCACGAGCTGGGGACCTTCGGCGTCCGCACCAGCGTCGTCTGCCCGGGCCCCATCCGGACCAACCTCAGAGCCGGGCTGTACAGCCCCGATCCCGTACTCGCCGAGCTCGCCGACCGCAGGGTCCGCGACAGAGGGCTGCCCGCGGAGCTGGTGGCCGACCAGATCGTCGATGCTGTTTCACAAGGACGGTTCTTGATCGTCACCCACCCCGAGAACCGGCGCGCTGTATGCCTCAAGCGGCTTCTTCCCCGTGTAGCCGACGCACGGACTGCCAGGAGATGGCGGCGCACCACCAGAAAACTCCGGGCCCAGGACGAGCTGGAGCAGGGGAGGACCGCCGCGTGACCGTGAGAAAGAAGGTGCTCATCACCGGGGCGAGCTCAGGACTCGGCGAGCAGATGGCCCGCACCTTTGCCGCCGTCGGCCGTGACCTCGCGCTCTGTGCACGCTGCACCGACCGCCTGCAGAGGCTGCGCAAAGAACTGCTTGCCGCTCACCCCGGCATCACCGTGTCCGTACGCCGTCTGGACGTCAACGACCACCAGCAGGTCTTTGCCGTCTTCCAAGCCCTGCGCGAGGACCTGGGAGGCATCGACCGCGTCATCGTCAACGCAGGCCTCGGCAAGGGAAAGCGGATCGGCACCGGCCAGTTCGACGTGAACCTGCAGACCGCACAGACCAACTTCACGGCCGCGCTCGCCCAGTGCGAGGCAGCCATGGAGATCTTCCGCAGCCAGCGATCGGGCCATCTCGTGGTCGTTTCGTCGATGAGCGCGATGCGGGGACTGCCCCGCAATCTCACCACCTACGCGGCCACCAAGGCCGGCATCTCGGCCCTCGCCGAAGGCATCCGGGCCGAGATGACCGTCACCCGCACCCCAATCAAGGTCACCACCCTCCACCCCGGCTACATCGCCACGGACCTCAGCGCGGGCGCGGCGAAATCACCGCTGATGACCACCACCGAGAAGGGAGTACGGTCCATGGTCAAAGCCATCGAGCGCGAACGGACCGAAGCGAAGGTCCCCGCCTGGCCCTGGGTCCCCGTGGGATTCCTCATGCGTCACCTGCCCCTGCGACTCGTGGCCAGGTGACCCGATGAACGCCACCCATCAGAGCCCGGTCCGCGCCGAGGACTCTTTCGACGTCGAGCGCCTGCACACCTGGCTGACGCAGCGGATCGGCGGACTTTCCGGCCCCCCGCCCGACATCACCCAGTTCACGGGCGGCGCCTCGAACCTCACCTACCTGCTGCGCTACCCGCATCTGGGCACGGAACTGATCCTGCGCCGACCGCCGACCGGACAGAAGGCCGCGTCCGCGCACGACATGGCCCGTGAATATCGCGTACAGGAGGCGCTCAAGCTCCACTTCCCCCTCGTCCCCACGGTCCGCGCACTGTGCCAGGACCCTTCCGTCATCGGCACCGACTTCTACGTCATGGACAAGGTGCCGGGCATCATCCTCCGCGGAAAGCTCCCTCAGGGCATGGACCTGCCGGCAGCCAGGGCGCGTGCACTGTCCGAAGCCTTCGTCGACACCCTCACCGACCTGCACCGGATCGACCCTGCCGCCGCAGGACTGGCCGACCTGGGCAAAGGCCGCGGCTACGTCCGTCGGCAGGTCGACGGCTGGACCCGCCGCTACGCCCAGGCCCGCACCTGGAACACGCCCAGCTTCCGCCGGGTGACAGCCTGGCTCGCCGACCACCAGCCCGATGACTCCGCCCTCTGCGTCGTCCACAACGACTGGCGCCTGGACAACCTCGTCCTCGACGAGACAGACCTGCGGGTCACCGGAGTCCTGGACTGGGAAATGGCCACCCTGGGTGATCCGCTGATGGACCTCGGCAACGCTCTCGCCTACTGGGTGCAGGCCGACGACGACCGCATCGCGCGAACCACGCGCCGCCAGCCCAGCCACTTGCCCGGCATGCTCACCCGCACTGAAATCGTCGAACGGTACTGCCACCGCACGGGCCAGTCCACCGACAACTGGCCCTTCTACGAAACCTTCGGCCTGTTCCGGCTCGCGGTGATCGTCCAGCAGATCTACTACCGCTACCACCACAAACAGACCCGCAACCCGGCCTTCCGCAACTTCTGGCTGGCCGTCAACTACCTTGACCACCGTTGCCGTGCGGTCATCCGCCGCAGCACTGCAATCTGACAGAACGGACGGAAGAGCCCACCATGCCGCTCATCTGCCTCGTCCGTCACGGCCAGGCCTCCGCCACCGCCGAAGACTACGACGTCCTGTCCGACCTCGGCCGGGATCAGTCGGCTGCCGTCGGCCACGAACTGGCCCGCCGGGGCCTGCGCGATCCGTACCTCGTCTCGGGCACTCTGACCCGCCAGAGGGACACGGCCCGCCTTATCGCAGAAGCGACCGGGTACGACCAACCGCTTCACCAGGACGCGAGCTGGAACGAGTACGACCACCTCGCCCTGATCACCCGCTACGCCCCCGTGTCCCAGCAGCCCCAACCGGTACAGGACCTGCTCGATCACGCCCTGCTGGGATGGATGAGGGACCCCGACCCGGTCGGCGGTGAAACGTGGGCGGCGTTCTCTCAGCGGGCCGCGGCCGCACTGGCCGAACTGGCTGCCAGGCTCGACCGAGGGAAGGACGCGATCGTTGTCACCTCGGGCGGCCTTCTTGCCGCTCTGTGCGGCGCCCTGCTCTCCCTGCCCCACGAGAGCGTCGTCGCACTCAACCGCGTGAGCGTCAACGCCTCCGTCACCACCCTTGCCGTGGGCGCGTCAGGAGCCACGCTGCTGACCTTCAACGAACACGCCCACTTCGCCGGCGACAGGCGTCATATGCGCACCTACCGCTGAGCCGGCTCCAGGCGGGACGGGCGTGGGTGGCCTAGACCGCCGCCTTCCCGGTCGTTGCCTGGGCCATCGCCGGAGACGCGTTGAACAGCGCGTGGACGGCGCCCTGGACCTGTGCGGCGACGACTTCGGGGGTGGAGGAGTCGAGCTTGCCGTCGAGGTGCAGGAACGCCAGGCCGTGAACCAAGGCCCACACGGTGGTGGACAGGGCGTCCGCGTCCACGCCGGGGAAGGTGGCCCGGACGATGCTGCGGACGTACTCCGAAATGGCGGCGGTCGCGGCGACCCGTTCTTCGCTGGTCGGGTCGCAAGGCTCGGCAAACATGGCCCGGAACAGGGCAGGGTGCTCGAGGGCGAACTGAACATAGGCGACGGCGACCGCGGCGAGTTCGTCAGGGGTCGAGGGCGCGGGATGGGCCTCGGCCAAGTACTGGGCCAGTTCCCGGTAGCCCTCGGCGGCCACCGCAGAGACAAGCGCGTCGCGGTCGGCGTAGTGGCGGTAGGGGGCCGTGGCCGATACCCCGGCGCGCCGGGCGACTGCGCGCAGCGACAGAGCCGCGCTGCCGTCCTCCTCGAGGAGTTCACGCGCGGCTCGCAGGCAGGCGGCACGCAGATCGCCGTGGTGATACGTGTCTTGAGGCATAGGTCACATTCCCTAATATTTACGCCGCTTACATTCTCTTTCTAATGTGAACGTCGCATACATCGTAAGTGATCGAAAAGGGAAGAGGGAACCAGGGTAGTCACGGGGCTGTTCTCGCCACTCCTGTATCGCCCCGGCCAGGCGCTGGAGTGCCGGTTCGCGAAGGCGGGGCATGGCCGAAGGCGACCGGCTGCCCTACGGGCGAGTCTGCGGACTGCACCGGCGCTGGTCCGCCGGCGGCACGGGTTGTCGGCCGCCGGAAGTGGGATGGGCAGGCCGAGACGCTGGCTGGAAGAGGGAGGCGGCGATGTGGCCCGACAGGGCTTCGCTGTGTCCTCAGTGGGCGTGAGTGCCGGGCGCAGCCTGGTGCGCCGTTGCGCCCATGCAAGCCCCCGTTCCCGGGCCCGGCCGGCGATCGCTTTGGTCTCTGAACGGCGTCAACAGCGCAGGGCGCTTCGCCGCCTGCCCTGACGGGCTGTCCAGGACGCGCGGCGTGGGCCGGCAGCTCTGCTGTTGCAGGGTGGTTCCGGCGCCTGCGTCCAGCCCAAGCGCCTCAGCGGTCCTGTTTCCCGGAAGAGCCCCGAACCCTGCCGTGTCGGCTGTTTCGCCTGTCGCCTACACGCTCGTCGGGGCGCAGTGCCGTCGGGCCTGCACTTCGCGCCAGGCCAGGCGGCGGAGAGGGTGCTCCTGCTGCCCTTGCGGAGCTGCCCGGGCCGGGGCAGCTCCTGGAATACGGTCGCGGTTCAGCGGACGCCGGCCGCTTTGAGGGCCTTGAGTGCCCCGGTCAGGATACTGGCCCAGGCGTCGGGGCTGATGCGGGCGGGGGGAGTGAAACCCTGGATGCGCTGATGGGCGATGGTCTGGGGCTCGGTGTACTTGAGGAGGCCCTCGGCGCCGTGGCGGCGGCCGAGGCCGGAGTCGCCCATACCGCCCATAGGGGCGTCGATGCTGCCCCAGGCGGCGGCGAATGCCTCGTTGACGTTGACGGTACCGGCATGGACACGCGCGGCGACGGCCCGGCCGCGGGCCCCGTTACGGGACCAGACGCTGCCGTTGAGGCCGTAGGGGGTGGCGTTGGCGAGTGCGATGGCCTCGTCGATGTCGCGGTAGGTGTAGATGGAGACGACAGGGCCGAATGTTTCGTGGTCGTACAAGGTCATGTCGGGCGTGACGTCGGTGAGGATCGTCGGTTCGTAGAAGAGGGGCCCGAGATCGGGCCTGGCCTTGCCGCCGGCGAGGACCGTGGCGCCCTTGGCGACGGCGTCGTCGACGTGTTCGGTGACGGTCTTGAGCTGCGCAGGGGTGGTGAGGCTGCCGACGTCGACGCTGTAGTCGTACGCGGCGCCGATCTTGAGGTTCTTGGTGCGGGCGGTGAACGCGGCGACGAACTCGTCGCGGACGGACTCGGCGACGTAGAGACGCTCGATGGAGACGCAGAGCTGGCCGGCAGAGGGAAAGCACGCGGCGACGGCGCCGTCGGCGGCCTTGTTGATGTCAGCATCGTCCAGAACGATCATGGGGTTCTTGCCCCCAAGCTCGAGAGAGGCGCCGATCAAGCGCCGGCCGGCGTCACTGGCGATGTTGCGTCCACTGGCGGTGGAGCCGGTGAACATCATGTAGTCGGCGTTGTCCATCAGCGCACCGCCGATAGAACTGCCCCGGCCGATCACCATCTGCCACACGTCCTTGGGCAGCCCGGCCTCGTACATGAGGTCCATGGACCACAGGGCAGTGAGCGCGGTCTGGGTGTCGGGCTTCTGGACAACCGCGTTGCCGGCCATGAGCGCGGCGATGGTGTCACTGGCGGCCATGCTCAGCGGATAGTTCCACGGAGAAATGACCGTGACGACGCCCTTGGGATGGCGCAGCTCGGTGGTGTGGGTCAGCAGCGGGATCGCACCGCGACGGCGCTTCGGGCTCAGGTACTTGGCGGCGTTGCGGGCGTAGTAGCGGGAGACGATGCCGATGTCGACGACTTCAAGGAAGGCGTCGCGGCGGGTCTTGCCGTTCTCGGCCTGCATCAGGTCCAGAACCTCGTCCTGACGGGACAGGACGAGGTCGTGGTAGCGCAGAAGAATCTTCCTGCGCTCCGCGATCGGCGTGGAGGCCCAGGTCTTCTGGGCAGTACGGGCACGGGCGAACGCGGCCTCGACGTCTTCGGGGGTGGAGACCGGAAGGTCGGCCAGGGGGACGCCGGTGTAGGGGGCACTGGTGGTGACCCGTGCGGCGTCCGGCGCGGCGGAGACCTGAGCGCTTAGCCGCTGAAGGAAGGACGGAGTGACGGACGCAGGAAGACTCGGACCGCGAGTGGTCGTCGGGCCGGCGGGGGCGGTGGTCATGGCAGGGCTCCTTTGCTACTTGCTGCGGCTCTGGACAGAGGTGGGGACCGGCATGTGCAGGGCGGCCTGGCCCTCGGTCATGACGTCGAACTGGATGGTCCGCTTCGGCTTGAGCGACCGCAGGTCGTCGGACATGCGACCCTCACCGAGCTGGAGGGTGATGCCACTGGTGCTGCGCGTCGTGCCCGCGTTCAGCACGTTGGTCTGATTCAGGGTGGAGTGCCACGCGCCGTCGATCCTCGTGTACGAGGTCAGCGAGCCGACGCGCTCCCCGCTCACGTAGGCCCTCTGGGCGGGGGTGTTCGCCAGGAGCGACAGGTCGAGTCCGCCGGAGTCATTGGCCACGCGGGCGGTCGTCCGGTGGGCGTCGATGTCGACGTCGAGGTCGGTGACCCACTTGGGGAAGCCGTAGCCGTCGTGGCCGCGGACCTGCGCGATCTCCGTGCTGACGGGGAGCGACAGGACATAGGAGTCGAGGTGCTCGTTCTTCAGACCGGTGACGAGGTCGAAGAAGCCGAGCTTGCCGTGCCGCGCAGGCTTGACCGCGATACCCACGGCCGCTTCGGTGTAGAAGTCGATGTCGCACACGTTGTAGCGGAAGAACATGACCGATACCAGGCCGAGGCCGGGTACGACCTCCAGCGGCGAGAGTTCCTCAGGCAGCCGGGCGCGAATGGCGCGGGACGGCGCGAGCATCGTGAGCCGGGCCGTCGAGATATTGTAGTAGAAGTTCGGGGTGAGCGTGGGGCCGATAGGGGAGTCGACCTTGATCTTGGGGAGCTTCCGGAAAAAGTCCACACTGCTGACGCGCGAATCCCGGCCGATCGCGTCGAGGTCGGGGTTCATGCGGTAGCGGTCGTACAGGCCCCCCTTGGGGACCGTGACCTCGCGGCCTCCCAGATCGACCTTGACGGTGTCCTGCTGATTCGAAGACATGGCGCATTCCTCACTCTGATGTAAGCGGCGTACACATTTTTGTTTGACTGTAGGGTTTTATGTTTGCAGCGTCAACACTGAGGTTCGGGGAGTCTGCGGGGCCTTTCATGGCCGTGATCGGCCGGCGGAGTGCGGGAGACGCCGTTCATGGGCGCGCCCGCTGCGCTGTGTGCGAGCGATTGCATGGCCCTCATCGCCTCTTTCCAAGCCGCCAGTAGGCGGTGGAGAGGATGCTGGACCACACCGTGGCTACCGCTCCGGGCAGGGTTGCGGGTTCATGCGCGGTGGCTTCGTGGGGTTCGGCGGACGGCACGTCTGCCGGGACAGGGGAGGTCGGGTGGTCGTTGTCGCCCGATCGCCCTTCGCTCAGGTCCTCGTCGTTGTGGATCGGCTCCGCCACTCCTGTACTCCCTGTGCCTGGGTGGTGCGAAGCGGCGCCGGTCAGGCCGCGCCCTGCCGCTTCGACAGCCAGGCGCGGTAGCTGCGCAGTGCCGCGCGCTGCTTGCGCCGTTCGGAGATCAGGGCGATCGCCGGGTGCGTGCCAGGCCTGGGGCTGCTTCCGCGGGCGAGGCGGCGCATCTGGTGGCGCACCTGAGCCATGCTCGCTGCGGAGGCGAGGGCCTTGTCGGCCCAATTCACCGGCCGCATCCGACGGTCGGCCTCACGGCCCTGGCTCCAGCGGTCGGGCAGGTCGGGGGTGACGGCGAGCGCGGTACCCATGCCGATGACCGCCACGCCACTGTCGAGGACCTTCTCCGCGGTCGCACGCTTGGTGATGCCTCCGGTGAGCATCAGCGGGAGCGGGCTGGTCTTGACCAGGTCCTTGGCCAGATCCAGGAAGTAGGCCTCGCGGGCCTGGGTGCGGGCGTCGGCGGAGCGGCCGGTCATCGCCGGGCTCTCGTAGCTGCCGCCGGACAGTTCGACCAGGTCGACCCCGAGGGGTTCGAGCATCTCGATGACCTGCCGGGCGTCGTCGGCGTCGAACCCGCCGCGCTGGAAGTCGGCGGAGTTGAGCTTGACCGCGACGGCAAAGGTGGGGGAGACGGCGGAGCGGACGGCCTGGACGATGTCGAGCAGCATCCGGGCACGGTTCTCGAGGGATCCGCCCCACTGGTCGGTGCGCTTGTTGACCAGGGGGGAGAGGAATTGGGACAGCAGGTATCCGTGTGCGGCGTGGATCTCGACACCGTCGAAGCCGGCTTGCTCGGCGCGGCGCGCGGTCACTGCGTACCGTGCCACGGTGTCCTCTATCTGCTGCGAGGTCATGGCGGTCGGTCGGCCGAAGCGGCTGCTGTGCTTGCCCAGGTTGACGCCGATGTCCGAAGGGCCCCACACGACGCCGGGCATCTCGGAGGCCACCTGGCGGCCGGGGTGGTTGATCTGCATCCATATCGCACCGCCACCGGACTTGCCGGCCTTCGCCCACTCGATGAACGGAGCCAAGGGAGCGTCCTCGTCGAGCACGACACCGGCGGGACCGGTGAGCGCCTCGGCGTGCACCATGACGTTGCCGGTGATCAGCAGTCCGGTACCGCCGGCGGCCCAGCGCCGGTACAGAGTGAGCAACTCCTCGTCGGGCAGCTGGCCGTCGCCAGCCATGTTCTCCTCCATGGCCGCCTTCGCGATCCGGTTCTTCAGTACCTGTCCCGAGTGCAGGGGCAGCGGTGAGAACACTTCGCTGGTCATACGGGCCCTCTCTTCCAATGGCGAGCGTAAAAATGTTTGCACCACTCACATTAGGGGTTGATGTAATCAATGTAAACATCAGAAGGTGTGGGCTGCGTCGCAAGCGGGCGGCTCGTGCTCGGCGCCGGCATACTCCGGGTGCGCCGACGGCCATTCGGAGGCATCCCGCCTGTGCAGGCGCCCGCCGTCCCGGACCGTTGGATCCATGAGACAGAGCGCCCTGTCCGAGATGAAAGACGCCGTCACTCCGCGGGCCACGCTGCTGGTGATCGGGGTCATCGCCCTGCAGCTGCTGTTCGTCGCCTCCTACGTGGGAGCCCTGCACGAGCCCAGGCTCAAGGACGTGACCTTCGGCGTGGTGGCGCCACGGGCAGTGGCGGAACAGACGGTGAGTCGCCTGGAGGGGCTGCTGGGTTCGCCGTTGGACCCGCGTGCGCTGCCCGACGAGGAGACGGCGGTGGACCAGATCGCGAACCGGGACATCTACGCGGCACTGGTGGTGAACCCGGCTGGAACCACCGACACGCTGCTTGTTGCGTCGGGTAGCGGCAGGGCCCTGTCGCTGGCGCTGGGTACGCTCACCGTCAGTGTGGAGCAGAGCCAGGGGCGCGACGTCCGGACAGTGGACGTGGCTGCGGTCTCCCCGCACGACTTCAACGGTCTGTCCTCGTTCTATCTGGTCATCGGCTGGTGCGTCGGTGCGTATCTATGTGCGTCGATCCTGGCGATCAGTTCCGGAGCGCGGCCGGCCAATCCGGCCCGAGCGGCGACCCGGTTGGGCACGATGGTGCTGGTCGCACTCGTCGGGGGACTGGGCGGTGCGGTCATCGTCGGCCCGATCCTGGGTGCTCTTCCGGGCAGTGTGTGGGCGTTGTGGGGTCTCGGGGCGCTGCTCATCTTCGCCGTCGGTGCCGCCACGCTCGCCCTCCAGGGCCTCTTCGGTGTCATGGGCATCGGCCTGGCGATCCTGCTGGTCGTCATCGCGGGCAATCCGAGCGCGGGCGGTGCCTTTCCCGCCCCGATGTTGCCGCCGTTCTGGCAGGCGATCGGCCCGGCCCTGCCGCCGGGGGCCGGCACCTGGGCGGCCCGCTCGATCTCCTACTTTCACGGCAACGGAATGACGCCCGCTCTGCTGGTGCTGTCGGCCTGGGCGGTCGCCGGCGTCCTGATCACCATGGTCGCGGCGGTGTTGCGCCGACGCCGAACCGCAGAGACAGGACCGTTCGGAGTTGAAGCGCCTGGTGTCGCGGGACGGCCGGGGTAAAACGGTATAGAGGCGGGCGGGCCGGTCGGTCAGGTGTGGGGGATCTGTACGAACCCGAACACGTCGTCGACGAGAACGGCGAGGGACAGGTCCTCGCCGCTGTCGGCCCAGCGCATCAGGGCGACGTCGAAACAGCCCAGTGCCGTGTTGATCATCGTGTGGGCCCTGAGGTCCGCGTCCGGACCGTCGGGGCCGAGCCGCGCCGCGATCTCGGGTACGAGGGCGTCGGTCCAGGCCAGGTGTTTTTCGAGGTAGCGTGCACGCAGGCCGGGCGTGTGGCAGATGACGCGGGTCGCGCGCTTCCAGCGCCCCGGATCGGCGTCCATCTGATCGGCGGCCGCATGGAAGGTGTTCCGCAGGGCGTCCCATGCCGGTCCTGCGTCGAGGTGCCTGAGCAGTTCCTCTCGGACCTCCTCGGCGCTCGGGATGCGGTCGCCGAAGACGACGTCCTCCTTGCTGCTGAAGTAGCGGAAGAAGCTGCGCTGGGAGATACCCGCCGCCGCGACGATGTCGGCCACGGTGACCTGGTCGAAGCCGGTGCTGTCGAAGAGCTCGAGGGCTGTGTCGGCCAAGGCTTCGGTGACGGCCTGGCGAGTCTTCATGCGCAGACCGGGCGCTGTCGTCTCCCTCATACAGGAAGCCTATCAATGTCAAACCTGGCAGGCTGTGTCAGTCATGGCGTACTGTGTCAGTCGTGAAGGGTGCGGTGGCGTCGCCTTGCCCGGTCGCCCGCACCCTTTGCGAGGCAGATGATGGTTTAAGCCCCTTGCGGCGCATCACGTCGATGCAGCCATCGGAACGTCGGTAAATCCGTTTCGGTAAGAGGAGGGTCTGTTGTGACCAGGGTGTTGTTCGTTGTGTCTGCGGCTGACCGGTGGACGCTGCGCGACGGTGAGGTGCATCCGTCAGGGTTCTGGGGCGAGGAACTCGCGATGCCGCACAAGATCTTTACTCGGGCGGGGTGGGAGATCACGATCGCGACCCCAGGCGGGCGGATCCCGACGCTCGACCGGTTGAGCATGTCGAGGACAGCGGGGCGGCCGTCGAAACTGCGCGAAGTCGCCGCATACCTGGACTCGATCCAGGACGAGTTGAACAGTCCGCGGTCACTGGACGAGATCGACCCGGATGCCTTCGACGTGGTGTTCTACCCGGGCGGACACGGTCCGATGGAGGATCTGTCGGTCGACCCGGTCTCAGGCGCGCTGCTGACAAAGGTGCTTGCTTCGGGCAAGCCGCTGGCGTTGCTGTGCCATGCGCCGGCGGCTGCGTTCGCGGCGAAGAACGAGGACGGCTCCTGGCCGTTCACCGGCTATCGCATGACGGGGCTGTCGAACCTGGAGGAGAAGTTCAACAGTTTCGGACGAAAGGCCATCTGGCTGCTGGAGGACCGGCTGCGGGAAAGCGGCGCGGAGTACTCCAAGGCACGCCTGCCACTGAGGCCCTACGTGGTGGTCGACCGCAACCTCTATACGGGGCAGAACCCGCCGTCCTCCGAACGCCTCGCCGAACGTCTCGTCGCCGATGTCGACGCCGCGGCAAAAGCCCAGTAGCCCACCCCGGCATCACCAGCCCCCCCCCGGATGGAAGGCCCGGCACCCATGACCGGCACCGCCGCCCCCGAGGCGCAGCAGGACCACATCCCGGAGACCGTCGTACGACTCCGGGGCACCTTCGACTCGGGCGTCACCCGGCCGGCAGCCTGGCGTCGACGCCAGCTTCACGCCCTGCGACGCATGCTACGGAACCACACCCCGGCCATTGAGGAAGCCCTCTACGACGACCTGCGCAAAGGGCGCACCGAGTCACACCTCACCGAGATCGGCGGAGTCCTGGCCGAGATCGAGCACGCCCTGCGCCACCTCGACCGCTGGATGAGACCCCGACGGGTCGCCGTGCCAATGAACCTGAAACCGGCTACGGCTCGCATCCACCCCGAACCCCTTGGCGTCTGCCTGATCATCGCGCCCTGGAACTATCCGCTGACACTCACGCTGAACCCGCTGGTGGGCGCACTGGCAGCCGGCAACGCGGCTGTCGTCAAGCCGAGCGAACTCGCTCCTGCCACCAGTGCGTTGCTCGCCGACCTCCTGCCCCGCCACCTGGAAGCCATCGCCGTGGTCGAAGGAGCCGTCGAGGAGACGACACTGCTGCTCGCGCAGCGCTTCGACCACATCTTCTACACGGGCAACGGAACGGTCGGTCGTATTGTGGCCGCAGCCGCGGCGAAGAACCTGACCCCCGTCACCCTCGAACTCGGCGGCAAATCACCCGTCTTCATCGACGAAACCGCCGACATGGCCGTCACCGCACGTCGGCTGGCCTGGGGCAAGTTCACCAACGCCGGCCAAACCTGTGTCGCACCCGACTACGTACTCGTCACCCACGCCGCCCGCGACTCCCTGTTGGCCGAACTGCCCGGCGCCGTCCAACAGATGTTTGGCCTCAATCCCCGTACCAGCCCCGACTACGGGCGAATCGTCAACGACCGCCACTTTTATCGGCTGACCGCCCTCACAGGAGCGGGCGACCTCCTCACCGGAGGCGCCTTCGACGCGGAAGAACGCTACATCGCCCCCACCGTGCTGACCGACGTGCCGCCTGGGGCCCCCGTCATGACCGAGGAGATCTTCGGCCCGATCCTCCCGGTTCTGACCGTACGAGACGTCCACGAAGCCATCGACTTCATCAACGCCCGCGACAAGCCCCTCTCCCTGTACGCGTTCACCCGCGACAAGGCGGCCCGGCAGGCCCTGCTGGAGAAGACCTCGTCCGGAGGACTCGTCTACAACGCGCCGATGATCCACCTCGGCGTACCGAACCTGCCGTTCGGCGGCGTCGGAGAATCCGGCATGGGCGCCTATCACGGCAAGACCTCCTTCGACACCTTCAGCCACCACAAGCCAGTCCTCACCAAGCCCACCAGGCCCGACACGCTGCGCCTCGTCTACGCACCGCACACCTCCCGGTCCTTCGCCCTCATCGCCAAGGCCGTGTCCCGGACTCACCCGCTCCTCGGAAGGAAGCGATGATCAGCCGCATCATCCTGCTCGGCGCCACCGGCTACACCGGTGACCTCGTCCTGAGCGCACTGTTGCGCAGAGGCGTGAGGCCCATGCTGGCCGGGCGCAACCCTGCCGCACTGGCGGCACTGGCCGAACGCTCCGGCGAACTGGACCACCTGGTGGTCGATGCCGGCACCCCCGACGGCCTGAAGAAGCACCTGCGGCGCGGTGACGTCCTGATCACCACCGTCGGCCCCTTCGAACGCTTCGGCTTCCCCGTCGCGCAGGCCGCCGCTGACGCGGGAGCTCATTACCTCGACTCCAGCGGTGAAGTCGGGTTCGTCCGCGCCCTGCACGCCCAGCACCACCGACCCGCCCGCGAGACCGGCGCGGTGATGCTGCCGGCCTTCGGTTACGACTACGTGCCCGGCATCCTCGCCGCGGCCCTCGCCATCCAGAAAGCAGGACCCACCACACGCGCCGTCGACATCGGCTACTTCGCCACCGGTCCCATCTGGCGCGGGATCAGCCAAGGGACACGCACGACCATGCGCGATGGCATGACCCTGCCCTCGCCCCGCCGAAAGCAACACCGGCTCGTCGACGAACGCACCGCCTCCCACACCCACCGCTTCACGGTGCGGGGCCGCCGCAAGTCCGCGTTCCTCGTCTCCGGCACCGAAGTGCTGTTCCTGCCGGAGGAATTCCCGTTCCTCGACGACGTCACCGTCTACAACGGCTGGTTTCCCGGACTCAGCCGCCCCCTGTCCCTCTACTCGGCCCTGGTCAACGCCACCACACGGCTCCCCGCGGGCCGCAAACTGACCGACGCGCTGACCCGGCCGCTCCTCGTCGGCCCGCCAGGCGGCCCAGATGCGGCCCTGCGCGAACGGATCCCCTCACACGTCGTCGCCGTCGCCTCCTCGGGCCTCCCGAGCCAAGCCCCGCTCGCGGAGGTCCATCTCGAAGGCCCCAACCCCTACACCCTCACCGGCGAACTCATCGCCTGGGCGGCTGACCGCCTCGCCACCCACACCGGTGCCACACCCGGTGTGGTGGGGCCCACCACCGCCTTCGGGATCGACACGCTCCGCCAGGGCTGTGCCGCACTCGGTCTCGTCACGGTCTGACCTGCGGGCGGCTGGACTCCCCGCAGAACTTCCGTCCAACAGAACCCAGCACGCCGGGTTGCACGCGCACGGCAGGCGGGGACCATGAGAGGGAGAACACGACGCGGTGCGCACGGGGAACGACCTCCCCGTCGGCCTGCCACCGGCGGACGTCGCCCCAGCTCACCGGGGGAGGACTCATAAAAGAACCCGGCTGCCCTCTCGGCCCGCGGATAGACCGCCTGCTCCGGCTCGACCCGGCAACTCCGTGCAGGACACCCGCGGGTTCGTGCACGACCTGAACGCCCGAGCCCAGGCCCACCGCGACGAAGAACGGGCGGAAGCCGACTCCGAGCGAGGAATAGAAACATGGGCGACCTGTCACCGGGATTCCACGGGAAACCCCGAGACCTCATGTCCCGGCTCCCGCCGGGGCAGTACCCGACGGAATCGTTTCCCGTCCTGTCCGCCGGGCCTACGCCCCACATCCCCATCGACGGGTGGTCGTTCACTGTGACCACCGAGGCCGGCGAGAGCCGTTCGTGGACGTGGGAGGAGATGATGGCGCTCTCGCAGGAAGAGCCCACCGTCGACATCCACTGCGTGACTCGCTGGTCCAAGTTCGACACCCACTGGCGCGGAGTCCCCCTCGACGCCTTCCTCGATGAGGTCGAGACCACCGCAGACTTCGTCGTCGCCGAGTCCTTCGACGGCTACACCGCCAACCTGCCCCTGGAGGATGTCACCGACGGCAAAGCCTGGCTGGCGCACTCTTTCGACGGCTACGCGCTCTCCCCGGACCATGGCGGCCCCGCCCGGTTGGTGATTCCCCACCTGTACTTCTGGAAGTCGGTCAAGTGGGTCAAGGGCCTCATCCTCACGCCGGACAACGAACCCGGCTTCTGGGAGTCCGCCGGCTACCACGACTACGGCGACCCCTGGCGCGAGCAGCGTTACTGGAGCGACTGATGCACGGATGGCGACGGGCACGCCTCACGGAGCGGACGAAACAGACCGCGACCGGCCGCACGCTGGAGTTCGAGGTGCCTCGGTGGCCGGGACACCTGCCCGGCCAGCACGTCGACGTCCGGCTGACCGCCGACAACGGTTACCAGGCCGGACGGAGTTACTCGCTCGCCGCTCCCGCCGACACCGACAGGGTCGAATTAGGAGTCCAGGCCACGCTCGGAGGGGAGGTCTCCCCGTACCTGGCCGACGAACTCCCCGTGGGCGCCGAGGTCGAGATCAAAGGGCCCCTCGGAGGCTGGTTCGTGTGGACACCGCGTGACCGCAACCCGCTGCTGCTGATCGCCGGGGGCTCCGGCATCGTGCCCCTAATGGCAATGCTGCGGGCACGACTCGCGTCGGATTCGGATGAGCCGTGCGCGCTCCTCTATTCCGTGCGCTCTCCGGACGAGGTCTGGTACTCCACGGAACTCGATGCCGCCGCCGACGTCGTCCGCGTGCGACGCCTCTACACCCGCACCGCGCCAGACGGCTCCGAACGCCCCGCGGGACGCATGACCGAACTCGATCTGAACGCCCTGCCGTCTTCGGCCCGTTGCTACGTCTGTGGCCCGACGGGCTTCGTCGAGCACACCGGCGCCCTGCTCCTGATGGCCGGATACGCACCCGACCAGATCCGTACCGAACGCTTCGGCTGACCCACCAACGCCACGGGGAGGAACCCTGCCATGAACCATCACCCCTCATACCTCGACGGGAACGTCCTGGCCGGCCCGCTCGGAGAGGTCTTCGCCGTCGACCCGACCACGGCCTGGCGCCTGTGCCCTTCCTGCCAACTGCCCGCGACCATGGCCCAACTACACGTCTACGGTCCCGAACCCGGCCTGACCGCCCGCTGCCCCGGCTGCGCCGCCATCGCCCTGCGTGTCGTCGCACAGCCCCGTTACCTCTGGCTCCAGTTGGGCGGCGCGGCAGGCGCTTTCCGCTTCACCCTTCCCTCCACCGCACCATGACCCGCGACGGCGTGACATCCATGAAAGGGGGCGCGCCGCGCGCCGAGGAAGGAACGCCCAGAGCCTCCCGTCAGGCGTCCTTCAGGTGAATCCCCTTGGTCTCCTGCATGAGATAGCACGCGATGCCCGTCAATGAGCACAGCAGCATGATGTACAAGCTGGAGAGCCGGGCCACGCCGTACTCGTTGAAGAGCTGGTTCAGATACGGTGCGGTGCCGCCGAAGACGGCGACGGAGACGGAGTACGCGAAACCGATCCCCTGAGTGCGAACCCGTGTGGGGAAAGCCTCCGACATGGTGGCCGACAGAAGAGCACCGGGGATGGCCACGACGGCAAGCGCGACGGAGGAAGCCACCAAGAGCGTCCAGCCCGCAGAGTCGATCAGGCTGGTGAGCGGGATCTGCAAGACGATCATCAGTGCCGCGAAAGTGATCATCATGGGCCGGCGGCCGATCCTGTCCGAGAGGCGCCCCCAAAGCGGAAGAGTGGTGAGAGCAATGCACTGGGCCGCGACGGAAGACCAGTAGGCGACGTCGGCGTCCATGCCCATACGGGTGATGGCGTAAGTGGACACGTACGAGGTCCAGGTGTAGTGGGCCGCGGTGATCCCCGAGGTCATCGTGATGACAAGTAGCACTGCACGGACCACCTGCCTGCGAGGCAACGACTGGGTTCCATCGGCCGACTTGTCGTCCGAGAACACTTCGCTCTCGTCCATGCTGCGGCGCAGGTAGAGAGCAGCGAGGGCGAGAAAGGCTCCGAAGACGAACGGGATGCGCCAGCCCCACTGGGCGACCGCGCTGTCGGACAGCAGGGATGTCACCGCGCCGCCCACCGAGTAGGCGAGGGCGGAGCCTCCGAAGATCGCGACGAACACGATGCTCCCCCAGAGGCCGCGGCTCTCGCGCGGTGCGATTTCCGCGACGTAGGTGTTGGCCGTCGCTGATTCGCCGCCGTGGGCGAAGCCCTGCGCCATACGGGCGAGCAGGAGAATCAACGAGGCCCAGGCGCCGATGGAGGAGTAGGTGGGCATGAGCCCGATGACGAGACTCCCACCAGCCATCATCAACATGGTGGTGACCAGGACGAACTTGCGCCCCCTCCGGTCGGCTATCCGCCCGAAGACGATGCCGCCCAGCGGACGCATCAGAAACCCGACCGCGAACACGGCGAGAGTCGACAGCAGTGCCGACACCTGGTCAGAAGAGCTGAACATGACGGTGGCGATGAAGGGCGCGAACACCGCGTAGGCGCTCCACTCGTACCACTCAAGAACGTTGCCGACCGTGCTGGCGAACAGAGACCTGCGTCGCGACCTAAGGGCTGGGCGGGCTCCTGCTCCAGTCGCTGCGTCGGTCCCTGCCTTCGCGTTGCTCATGACTGCTCCTTCACTGATTTCGGGCAGGGCGGAGCGACGCCCGGTGCCCAGAGATGAGGTGGTGCGCAGAAGCCGTCGGGTGTCAGGCCCGGTGGGACATGACCAAGCCGGCGTATTGTGATGCCGCCTCCAGCAGACGGGGCACTCCCGTCTCCAACGTCGGACCGAAGTCCGTGTCGTCCGGACGCTCGCCACGGCGCCAACGGGTATAGATCGCCTCACAAAAGATCGCTGCCTTCCACAGCGCGAGGGTCTGATACCAGGGCAGCGGAGAGAGGTCGAGGCCCGTGCGGGACCGGTAGCGTTCGGCCAGCTGGAGTCGGGTGAGGTAGCCGGGCGCCTGGGTCACCGGGGTCAGTTCCAGCGGAGTGGAGGGTGCACCGGCCTCGGAGTACGTCGCGGTCAGATAGCCCAGGTCCGCCAGCGGATCGCCGAGCGTGGCCATCTCCCAGTCCAGGACCGCGAGGACCCCGGCGGGTGCCTGCGGAGCGAACATGAGGTTGCCCAAGCGGTAGTCACCGTGGACCACCGAGGCGGCCTGACTCGCCGGCAGGTTGCGGCCGAGCCAGTCCGCGATCCGTTCCACGGCCGGGAGACGGCGTGAGGCGTTGACCTCCCACAAGCCGCTGAAACGGTCGACCTGGCGTCGGAGATATCCGTCGGGGGAGCCCAGGGAGGCGAGCTCCCCCCTGGTCACGTCGATGCGGTGCAGCGCGACCAGGGTGTCGACGACCGCCAGGCTGGTCGCGCGACGTTGTTCGAGCGAGGAGAGGTGGAACGGGACCGTGCCGGTGATGACCGTTCCCTCGATGTGGGACATGAGGTAGAACGGCACGCCCAAGAGCGACTCGTCCTCGCAGACGGCGACAATCTCCGGCACCGGCACCCCATGCCCGCGCAGCAGCTTCTGAATGCGGGCCTCGCGCACCATGTCGTGCGTCGACTTCGGCAGTGGCGGGCGCGGGCCTCGGCGCAGTACGACGCAGTCACTGCCGCGCACTATCAGATAGGTAACGTTGGACTGGCCGTCACCTATGCGCTGCCACGCCATCGGCCCGTGCCCGACACCGTGCGCGTCGAGGAAGGCGGTGACCGTGTCGACGACCAGAAGGGGAGGATTCTCGAGATGCCGGGCAGCGGCCCAGGTCGCGACGACCTCCACCCGGTCGGGGACGGTGTGCATCACGCTCCCTCGCCCCGGCCGACCACGACATCGCCCCGGTAGCGCTCACCGGCCCGGACCGCCGCGCTCCGGCTGGCCGAGGCCCGGCGGGCGATCGCCCACTTGTGAGTCTCGTTCGGACCGTCGTAGATGCGGAACGGGCGGACCTCGTTGAGGTACTGCGCCAGCGGAAGCCCGTCGGAGACCCCGTCACCACCACAGACCTGGATGGCCCGGTCGACGACGCGGAAGATCGCCTCCGAGCAATGCACCTTCGCGATCGACGACATCGCCGACCCCGCCTTCGGATCGGTGTGGAGCAAAGCCGCGGTCTTGGTGATGATCGCGTCGGACGTCTCGATGTCGATCACCGACTCGGCGATGAGGTTCTGCGCCAGACCGAGCGAGTCGATCGGACCGCCGAAGAGCTCCCGCCGCCCAGCCCGGTCCAGGGCGATATCGAGCGCCCGCCGCGCCAGTCCCAGCCACCGCATGCAGTGAGTGAGACGCGCCGGACCGAGCCGTACCTGCGCGTACCGGAAGCCGAGACCCACCTCACCCAGCACCGCGTCGTCGGGGACGAAACAGTCCTGTACGAAGAGGTGAGGGTGGCCGCCGTCGATGGCGCGGTCGATGGTGTGGATCGCCTCACCGACCCTGAGGCCCGGGTTCGTCATGTCGACGAGGAACATGGTGGCTCCCTCCGGGAAGCCGTCCACGGCCGGGGTCCGTGCCATCACGATGCAGAAGCCGGCGCCGACCGCACCGCTGGTGAACCGCTTGTGGCCGTTGATGATCCAGCCGCCCGAGGTACGCGCGGCCCTCGTCCGCAGGGCCGCCGGGTCGGACCCGGCCCCCGGATGGGGCTCGGTCATGCCGAAGCAGGATCTGATATCTCCCGCGGCCAGCGGCACGAGGTACCGGTGCTTCTGCTCCTCGGTCCCGATCAGGTTGAGCATGTGCATGTTCCCCTCGTCGGGTGCCATGCAGTTGAGCGCGCTGGGACCGATCGGTGAGTAGCCGGCCTCCTGCAGGATCGGTGACCAGTGTTCGATGGGCACCCCCTGCCCTCCGTACTCCTTCGGCACGTGCGGTGCGAAGACCCCAGCGTCTTCCGCCGCCGCCTGCAGCCCGTCACGCGCGGCCTGGTCGAGACGCTCGCCGGGGGCGGGTTCCGCGTCGATGACGATCTCGCGTATGAACCGGCGCGTGCGCTCACGCAACTCCGCCACCTCGGGAGGGAGGTGAGTGAAAGCCATGACTGTCCTTTCGGGGTGGGGCGCGCAGGGCGTGGTCGTCAAGCGGTGCCGCCGGCGACCCTCAGGCCGCCGTCGACGGTGAGGACCTGGCCGGTGACCCAGGAGGAATCGTCCGAGGCCAGATATGCCACCGCGGCGGCGACATCAGCAGGCACGCCCAGGCGGTTCATGGGGTAGTCCGCGGCCACCTGGTCCTCCTTGCCTTCGTAGAGAGCTCTCGCGAACCGCGTCTTCACCACGGCGGGCGACACTGCGTTCACGCGGATCTCCGGACCGAGTTCGACGGCGAAGGTTCTGGTCAGGTGGGACACTGCTGCCTTGCTCACCCCGTAGAGACCGATCCCGGGCGACGGGGTCTCCGCGGTCACCGAGGAGAGGTTGACGACGGTTCCCCGGCGTTGGGCGAAGCGAAGGGATTCGTGCGCCGCCGCGTCCTGGACCCAGGCGAGGGTGGCGAGGACATTCACTTCCAGCACTTTGCGGGCGACATCGACGTCCAGCTGAGTGAGGGGACCATAGGTAGGATTGATGCCCGCGTTGTTCACCAGGACATCGAGCCCGCCGAACTCCCGCGCGACGCTGTCGAGGACTTCGCGACGGTGCTCGGGATCGTCCGCCCTACCGGCGACGGTGAGGACGCTGTCCGGGGGGAAAGAGGCCGCGGCTTCCTCGAGCGGACCGGCTTTGCGGGCGGTGATGCACACCCGCGCCCCCTCGGCCACCAGCCGTTCGGCGATCGCGAGGCCGATGCCCCGGCTCGCGCCGGTCACGATGGCGGTGCGCCCCGTGAACCGGTCCCGCACCGTGTGGTTCTGGTTCAACGGATCAGCCTTTCGAGGGGGAGGACAGTCCCGTGGTGTCCGCTGCACGAAGCTCGGCGCGCCGGATCTTGCCGCTCTGCGTCTTGGGAAGGTCGGCGATGAAATGGACCCGCCGAGGGCACTTGTAGGCCGCCAGGCGGTCACGGGAGAAGGCGATCAGTTCCTCCTGAGTGAGGCTCGCACCCGACTTGAGCGATACATAGGCGACGACCTTCTCGCCGCGGTAGTCGTCCGGCTCCCCGACGACAGCGGCCTCGTGCACCGACGGGTGCTCGTACAGCACGTCCTCGACCTCACGGGGCCAGACCTTGTACCCGGACACGTTGATCTGGTCCTTCAGACGGTCCACCAGGTAGACCCAGCCCTGTTCGTCGATGATGGCGACATCACCGGTACGCAGTCGCCCTCCGGACATCGTCTGCTCGGTGGCCTCCGGCTTTCCCCAGTACCCGGGTACCACCTGGGGGCCGCTGAGTTCGAGTTCGCCCTGCGCCCCAACGGGTGCCGGAACGCCGTGCAGATCGATGACGCGTGCCGTGAGATGCGGCAGCGGCATCCCGATCGACAGCGTCCCGCTCGGCCCATGGACCGGCGCCTTGCGTCCGGGTGGCACGGCGATGACGGCAGAGGTCGTCTCGGTCATCCCGTAACCGTTGTAGATGTAGGTGCCGAACCGCTCCTGGAACCGCTCGACGGTCGCCGGCGGGATCGGCGCACCCCCGGAATACAGGGTCTTCACCGAGGCGAAATGCCGTGGCTCAGCCTGCGGCAGCTCGTAGATCGCGTTATACGCCGTGATGGAGCCGATGGTGAAGGTCACGCCGTGCTCGGCAAAGGCCTCCAGGGCCACTTCAGGGTGAAAACGGCCGGCGAGGACGAGTGTGGTGTCGGTGAGCAGCGACATCGTCGCGTTGACCACGGCGCCGGTGATGTGGAACAACGGCGCGATGGCGAGGACGACGTCACCGTCGCTCACGCCGGTCCATGCCGTGTACGTCGTCACCACGCTGAGGACGTTGCCGTGGGTGTTCATCGCCCCCTTCGGCGGTCCGGTCGTCCCGGAGGTGTAGGTCAAGAACGCGACGTCGTCACGGCTCAGCCGGGCCGGTGCGGGCCGGAAACCGGCGAACTCCTCGATCAGCGCGGCGAGATCACCGTCCGGTGCCGGGGCGGCGCGCTCCGTCGTCGCGAAGACCCGTGGATCGTTCCGGGACTGGTAGTCCAGCGCCGACGTACTGATCAGCCACCGGACCGTGCTTCCCGCCAGGGCCTCCAGCGTCTCCTCGACGTCGGTGTCCGCGCAGACCACACCGACCGCACCGGCGTCGTCGATAATCCGGCACAGCTCCTGCCGCCGGTACATCGGGTTGAGCCCCAGGGCTGTGGCTCCCAGCTTCCACAGGGCCAGCAGGACGAGGGCGTACTGCGGGACGTTCTGCAGATAGACGCCGACGCGGTCGCCCGGGCGGGTTCCGCGGCTCTTGAGCGCACCTGCCAGGGCATCCGACGCCGTGTCGACCTCCTGAGCGGACATCACGCCGTCGAAGTAGCGCAGTGCCGGGGCGCCCGGGTTCTTCGCCACGCGAGCGGTCCATGCGGCTACGAGCGAGTCGTGGACGTGTGCCGGCGCCGTCTCTGCTTCGACATTGGTGGGAAGCAACGAACCCCACGGGGGATCTTCAGGAACTGTCACTACTCGTCCCTCCTGCTCACGGCGTACCGCAGGTCAATAGCTACCGAGCGCTCGCTCGGTCTGCGATGTGCGACGATAGGGCTACCGAGCGATCGCTCGGTGAAGGATTGATGTGGCAGGAGCGCCATGTCAAGAGGTCTGCCGCCGGTTCGGAGCCGCGTGGCACTGCATACTGGCGTGCCAACGCGATGAAGAACCAGGGGGCAAGGGGAGCGCTGTGACCAAGTCAGACGCGGACGTCAGGGCGGACTGGAGAACGTACTCAGGCAGCGGACTGCCGCCCATCCTTGAGACCGCACTGGCCTGCTTCGTGGAGCACGGCTACCACGGGACGACGATCCGCACGGTGGCCGCCCGGGCGGAGCTCTCTGTGCCGGGGCTGTACTACCACTACGCGTCGAAACAGGCCCTGCTCGTCGCAATCGTCTCCTACGCCATGGACGAGCTCTGGGCACGCAGCACCGCAGCCCTGGAGGAGGCCGGCGACGATGTCCAGCGGCGGCTGGAACTGCTCGTGGAATGCCTCGTGCTCTTCCATGCCCACCGGCGAGGCCTCGCCTTCATTGCCTACAGCGAGATCCGCAGTCTCACCGGAGACGCCCGCACCACCTACATCGCTGCCCGTGACCGACAGCAGCGGCTGATGGACCACGTGATCGAGGAGGGCGTTGAGCAAGGCGTCTTCGTCACCGCGTATCCGCGTGAGGTCAGCAGGGCGATCGTCACCATGTGTACGGGCGTCTCACAGTGGTACCGCGCGGAAGGCGAGTACACCCCGCAAGAACTCGCGGAGCGGTACTGCGACATGACCCGTATGACCGTGGGCGCACGGTCACCTTCCCGGCCCTGATGGGGTGCGCTGGTTGTCCTGGCCCGGGTGCGAGGCCATTTCCCGCGAGTCTGGGGGGCAGGTGAGGTTGCAGGCGCTGCTCGTGAAGGCGAGGAAATGCTCGCCCTTACGCTCATAGCGGCGGGTGAATCGACGGCACCCGGCGACTTGAGTCATGGTCTCTTCCATGGCTCAGCGGTGCCGCCCGAGCCTCTGACGTCTCGCCGCCCTTGAGGGCGATGCCTCGCTGTGAACAGCCGTAGCCGTAGTCGTAGATGGCGGTAGTCGCCCTTGCCATGACTCCCGACGTCACACGGACAAATCCGTCGAGAACTGACCTCCTCCCGTTCCCTTTGTAAGATCTCAGGGCTGAGCGAGCACACGTCCGGCCTGGATGATGTGACGTAGGTGCTTCTCCGGCTCGGCCAGCACGCCGATGTCGGCCAAGGGGTCGTTGCGGAGGACCAGCAGGTCCGCCTGCGCACCCTGTGTCGTGGTGCCCAGGCGCCCCTCCTGGCGCAGAAGCCGGGCCGCTGTGGACGTCGCCGCGCGCATGATGTCGGCCGGCTTCTGCACCTGGGCACGCAGCCGGAACTCGTGGCTCTGGTGCCGCTCCATGTCGTCGAGCAGGTCCGTACCGAAGACGATCTGCACACCGGCCCGATCCGCGCGCTCCAAGGCGGACAGGCTGCCCTCAAGCACCTCTCCTGCCTTGGCCCAGCTGTACTCGGACAGGCCGTGGTCCCTGCCCTCGCGGCGCAGGGCCCAGTAGGTGACCAGGGTTGGAACGAGGAACGCCTCGTTGGAGAGCAGCAGTTCCACGCTTTGGTCGTCGAGGAGATTGCCGTGCTCGACGCAGCGGGCGCCCACGCGCAGCGCCCGGTTGATGGCCGCGGCGGTGTAGGCGTGGACGGTGACGTAGGTGCCGGCGGCGTGGGCCTCGTCGACGATGGCGGTCAGTTCCGCTTCCGAGTACTGGACGGCATCGATGTGATCGGTAGGTGAGGCCACTCCGCCGGATGCCATGACCTTGATGTGGTGGGCGCCGCGGCGCAGCTCCTCCCGGGTGGCTAGCCGGACGCCTTCGACGCCATCGACGACGCGGCAGGAGCCGCCGCAGAACGGGTGATCGTCCTGCGCCTGCACCCCAGGGCTGCGCTTGTCGCCGTGCCCACCAGTCTGTGACAGCGCCTTGCCGCCGAAGACGAGGCGCGGCCCCTGCACGAGTCCGTCCTGCTGAGCTTGCGCCATGCCGAAGTCGGCGCCGCCGACGTCGCGAACGGTGGTGAATCCACGCCGCAGCATGGCTTCCATACGCCGGGCGGCCTTGATTGCGATGTAGCTGGGGGCCATCGTGCGCAGGGCGGTCGTGTCGGCGTTGATGCCCGCGACGTGTACATGAGCGTCGATCAGCCCCGGCACCACAAAGGCGCCGGCCACGTCCATGACCATCGCGTCCTGGGGAGCTTTCGTCTTTCCCTCGGACTGCTGGATGAGGCCGTCGGCGCACAGGACGTCAGCCTCGCGGTAGGAGCCCGATTCCGGGTCGAGGACATGGGCGTTCTTGAGTAGCAGAGGTCGAGGCACGGCAGATGACCTTTCGATACAAGCGGGATGGTTGTGGCGGCGGGGTTTCAGCGGACGGGGGAGCCCGGACCCAGGGGAACGCCGAGGGCCCACCACAGCAGGAACAGGGCGGTCCAGACGACGAACATGCAGGCGGCCAGCGGAATCGTCATCGCGGCGAGAGTGCCGATCCCGGCGGAGTGGCGGTGCCGTTGGATGAAGCCGAGGGCCATGACGAAGTAGACGCTGACAGGGGTGACAACGTTCGTGCACGAGTCGGCGATGCGATAGAGGGCCTGAGTGGTCTGCGGAGGGATATCGAGCAGCATCAGCATCGGCACGAAGATCGGAGCGACGAGTGACCACTGCGCGGACCCGCTCGTCACCACCAGATTGATCAGGCTGACCATGACGAGCAGCCCGGCAAAGATCAGCAGGGTGTGCGCGTCGGCCGAGCGCAGCAGGTCGGAGCCCTTGACCGCGATGATCTCCCCGAGGTGGGTCCACTTGAAGTAGGCCAGGAACTGGGAAACGGCAAAGAACATGACGAGGATGGGGGCGAGGTCCTTCAGTCCCGCCGCGATGTGGTCCGGGATGTCCCGGCTGGTGCGCACCGCTCCTACAGCTCGGCCGTACGCCGCTCCGGCGAGCAGGAACAGCAGCATGAACAGGAAGGCGATGCCCGAGATCAGCGGCGATTCGATGACCGCGCCGTTCTTGCCGCGCAGCGGGGAGCCGGTCGGCAACGCGGACACCGTGATCAGCACGATGAAGGCACCTGCGGCCCAGCCCGCATGCCGCAGGCCGCGCTGCTCCTGCGGCGTCAGGTGCAGTGCCTGCTCACCGGCAACGGACAGATCACTTCGGTCGCTTTCGTCCTGCTCGATCCGGCGGGCGAGGAACTTCTCGACTACGACGGTGATCACGACGGACAGCACGATCGACGAGGCCAGCGAGAAGTAGTAGTTGGCCACCGGGCTGACCACCAAGTGGGGGTCGAGCGTCTGTGCCGCCGCGGTGGACAGTCCCGACAGGATGACGTCGGTCGGTGTGATCAGAGGGCTCGCGTCGGTCCCGGCAGAGATCGCGACGAGCGCGACCACGATGCCCAGCACCGGGCTGCGTCCCACGCTGCGAAAGACGAGCGCGCCGAGCGGGATGAGCACGATGTACGCGGCGTCGGAGGCGACGTGCGAGACCATCGCGGTGAACGACAGCGTGAACGTGACCCACTTCGGCGGCACGCGTATGACTGCTGCGCGTAGGGCAGTGCTCAGCAGGCCCGTCTTGTCGGCGACGGACACACCGATCATGATCAGGAGAGCCGTTGCCAGCGGCGGGAAGGCGGTGAAGTTGGCCGCTGCGTTTTCGACCACGCCTCGGATCCCTGCGGTGGTCAGCAGACTGCGCGCTTCGATCGTCCCCTCTCCGTCAGGGGCGGCGGCGGTCACATCCAGCGCGTCCAGGAGGGCGCTTGCGAGGGCGAGGACAGCACTGAGCCCCACGAAGAGCCAGAAGGGGTGGGGCAGCTTGTTGCCGGCCCACTCGATCCTGTTCAGCGCTCTGGTGAGCAGCCGCGCAGCGCGGGGCTCGACATCTGTCTGGGTGTTCACGGCGACCTCCGGCGGACTCCCCTAGACGCGGATGGGGGAAACGTTCGGTGAACGTCGCATAGATGGCATAGTCAGTCAATGGATTGGGTTGAATTGAATCAATCAACCGTCTCCGCTCGTGGTCGGGTAACTGACCACGAGCGGCAGGGCCTATGATCTGGAGCCATGACCGTGACTCTCGCTGAGGCGGACCTGGACCTCGTGGCCGCCCTGCAGCACGCGCCCCGGGCAGGCACCCGTCAGCTCGCCGAGGTCCTGCAGACATCACCCAGCACCGTCAGCCGACGCATGAGCCGCCTGCGGGACACCGGCACCGCGAGGGTGATCGGCCAGGTCAACTCGGCCTTGGTCGCGGACGTCACGCCCAACCATGTCTGGCTCAAGACCGCTCCCGGGCGCGCCCGCGAGGTAGCCGAGGCCGTCGCCCAGCTATCCGAGACCCAGTTCACCGCGCTCATGTCCGGCAGCAGTGACGTCTACGCCATCGTCCAGGCGCCCAGACGCGCGGATAGTGCCGACCTCCTCGCCCAGCGGATCGGCGGCATTGACGGAGTCGCCGCTTCCCGTACGGAGACAGTCCTGGGCTCCTACTCCACAGCCGCAAACTGGCGGCTGCCGCGCTTGACCCCGGCTCAGCACGATCACCTGTGCGAGGACTTCCCTACCTCGTCACCACTGCGTGAGAGGGTGGCGATCACAGATGACGAACGCGCTGTCATCGAGCTGCTGCACGACGACGGCCGAACCAACGCCGGGGACATCTCCAGGAAGTTGGGGCTCAGCCAGTCCACGGCCTACCGCATTTTGCATTCTGTCCTCGACCGCGGACTGGTCCTGCCACGGGTCGAGATCGAACCCGCCCTGCTCGGCTATCCCGTGGAACCGGTGATCGCCCTCACCACCGACCTCTCGGCCATCGTTCCCACCGCCACCGCACTCGGCCAACATCGTGCAGCCCGCTACGTCTCCACCGTCGCAGGCGTATCCTCACTGCTCTTCCATGGAGCCTTCGAGGACGAAGCCGCACTGTCTACCTTCATCACTCAGGACCTGGCCCGCCTGGACGGCGTCAGAAGCATTGACATCTGCCTTGCTCTGGACGTGCTGACCCGCTACTGGCTCCCGCGGCGCGCGCCCTACCTACGTGCTACGCCCCCGTAACCCCTTCACGGCATACCGGCCGGCAGCCTGCCCCATCCCGCATGCCCGCGTAGCCGGCCACGGGCCCCGCAAAGGCGTGGACATGGCAATTCTCGGCTGCCGGTGGACCGTACGGACGTCGATGAGGGCGTGCAGGAGACCGACGCGGTCAGTACGGCAGGTGAGTCGCTTGGAACAGGGGCGAGCCGTTGTGGCCGCTGATGGTGGTGCCCGTCAGACGGATGGCCTCCTGATCCCAGGAGGGCGATAGAGATCCTTCGGCTGCCGAGCGAGAAGGGCATGGAAATGCCCGTGCAGCCGGGATCCGGGCGTCTCATACGGGTGCGTCACTCGTTTGCGCCAGCAGCTGGGCGACTGGACCACCAGGGCAGCATGGTGGGGTTGTGCTTGACCGCCGATCGTGGAGGAAGGCGTTCATGAGTGCTGCGAAGTCGATGCCGGACGGTACGGCCTCCGAAGGAGGAACGGCTTCTTCCCGGCGGACGGTGCTGTTCACCGGTGTCCGGGTCTTCGACGGCCGTTCGGACGAGCTGACCGGTCCGACCAGCGTGCTGATCGCCGACGGGAAGATCGCCGCGGTCGGCGACCGCGGCGACGCCCCGTCGGACGCCCTGGTCATCGACGCGGACGGGCGAACCCTGACGCCAGGCTTCATCGACGCCCACGCACACGTCATGCTGCAGCCCAAGCTCGCGGACGCGGCCAACACGGACCTGGCCTACCACGGGCTGTACGGCGCTTCGATGGCGAAGCTCTACCTGTCGCGCGGCTACACCACGATCCGGGACACCGGCGGCAACACCTTCTCGTTGAAGAAGGCGATCGACGGCGGTCTGACCCAGGGGCCTCGGATCTTCCCGTCCGGGCCGATCATCTCCCAAACTTCCGGGCACGGTGACTTCACCCCGGCGGCCGAACCCGCCCGTCTGTTGGGAGGGCACCGCGACAACATGCAGATGAACGGGCATCTGCTGGTGGTCGACGGTGTGCCAGAGATGCTGCAGGCCGCCCGCTACGTCCTGGGTCGCGGCGCCTCCCAGATCAAGCTGGCCGTGAGCGGGGGCTGCGCCTCCGAGCGGGATCCGCTGGACATCACCGAGTTCACCGCAGAGGAGATCGGTGCGGCGGTGAAGGTGGCCGGCGACTGGAATACCTACGTGGCCACCCACGTCTACAACCCCTCCGGCATCCGCCGCGCCGTCGAGGCCGGCGTGCGGACCATTGAGCACGCCAACCTGATCGACTCCGAGACCCTGGAGCTGATGAAGGAGCAGGGGACGTGGCTAAGTCCGCAGGTCAGCGTTTACGTCCAGGACCCGCCGGGGCTCGCGCCGGTGACGAAGAAGAAGTTCGCCCAGGCCCGTGAGGGGCTGGAGACGCTTTTCGGGCTGGCGAAGAAGAGCGGGTTCGACCGAATCGGTTTCGGATCGGACATCATCAGCGCGCCGGACACCCTCGCGAAGATCAACGAGGAGTTCGTGCACCGGACCAAGTGGTTCACCCCGGCAGAGATCCTGCGGCAGGCGACCGGCAACAACGGCCGGATGCTCGCCCTGGCCGGGCCCCGCAACCCCTACCCCGGCACCCTCGGCGTGATCGTGCCCGGCGCGCTGGCCGACGTCCTGCTCATCGACGGCGACCCGTTGGAGGACCCGTCCGTCCTCACCGAACCCGAGCAGAACCTGGTCGTCATCGTGAAGGACGGGCAGGTGTTCAAGAACCTCCTCGACGACGGCAAGTAGGCGTCCGGGGGTCCGCGTCCGCCGGGGCAGTGCTCCGACGGACGCGGACCCGTCTCGTCTACCGCCCCGCGAACACCCCTGGAGCCGGTATGAGATTCCGAACCAGGCGTGACGCCGACGGCGAACCGGCCGCCGCCCGGAACACGGAAGCCTCGGACGCGGCTCTGGAGTTCTTCCATGACGCCGCGGTGACCCAGGCCGACGCCGGAGTGCCGAGCTTCCACGTCACCAGGCGCATGCAGCAGATCGCCACCGTTCTGGGCCTGCCCGGCACCCGGGTTTACACCATGCCCGCCGGGGTGCTCGTCCATCACGCCGACGGCACCACCGCCTTCTTCGACGCCGACAACTCCACCGCCGGAACCGGCTCTCTGCGTATGGACCAGCTCCAGGAGCTGCAGTCCCTGCTCGACGATGTAGCGGCTGGCCGGACCAGCGCCGAGGAGGGCCTTGAGCGGCTCAGGGCGATGAAGAACGCCCCGCCCCGCTACAGCACCGCCACTGTCCTGGCCGGGCACGCGTTGTTCGGCCTCGGGTTCGGCATGCTACTCAAAGCCACATGGTGGGGCCTCGTGCTCGCCGCCGGCCTGGCCATGATCGTCGGCGGGGTCAACGGTCTGGCGAGCCGTAACAGGGCCGGAGCGGCCCTGTTCCCGGTAGTCGCCGCGTTTGCCGTCACCGCCGTCGTCGACCTGTGCGCACCCCGAATCGGTATGAACCCCTCCCTGGCTATGATCGCGCCTCTCGCGTCGCTGCTGCCCGCCGCCGCCATGACCTACGCCGTCATCGACCTGTCCGCAGGCCAGGCGATCTCCGGCACGGCCCGGCTGGCAGTCAGCGTGCAGCGCATGGTCCTGCTCGCCTTCGGCGCCTACGCCGCCTCCAGGCTCATCCCCGTCGCCCCCCACTACACCGGCACGACACTGGACTGGGCCCCATGGCTCGGCGTGGCCGTCTTCTGCGCCGGATCCCTCCTCACCGAGTCGGCTCCCGTCAGAGCCCTGCCCGCCCTGATACTCGTGGCCTACACCACCTTCACCGTCCAGTTCTTCGCCACCGACCACGGCGGCCCGATTCTGGGCGGGGTCGCCGCCGGGGTCGCCACCGTCATCGCCTCCGGAGTCTTCAATCGCCTCCCGGACGCCCTGCCGTCGTACGCCGGGTTCGTCCCGGTGCTCTGGGTTGTCGTCCCGGGAGCCCTGGGACTGCAGGGGGCGGTCGAACTCGGCGAACCCGGCGATCACCTAAACGCCGTCACCGAGATCGGTATCGCCGGCATGGTCATCGTTGCCCTGGCCGTCGGCTTCCTGTTCGCCACGCTTACCTTCGACACCGTCCGCTCGACCCTCCGCCGTCGGCCTCCCACCCGCATCGGCCCGCACGGTTGAGTGGAGCACCCGGTCGGCGGCGCTGTTCCGGGCGACCGGGCGGTGCGTGGTGGTCATACCGGTGTGCCCGCTTTGATGACTTGCTTGAGGCACTCCTGCGGCCGTGTCAGAACAGAAATGTCCGCCAGGGGATCGCCGTCGACGACGAGCAGGTCGGCGTGGGCGCCGACGGCGAGTGTGCCGATTCGGCCTTCCATCCGTAGCAGGCGGGCAGCGGTCGTGGTGGCCGAGCGGATGAGGTCGGCGTTGGGCTGTACTTGGGCGCGCAGGGTGAATTCGTCGAGCTGGTGGGCGTGCATGGGACCGAGGAGATCGGAGCCGTAGACGAGGTTCACGCCTGCCTTGTGTGCCCTCTCCAGTGCGCCGAGGCCGGCCTGCCGTACGTCGTCGATCTTCCGGTACGAGGCTTCGCCCAAGCCGTGCCGCTTGCCGGTCTCGGCCAGTTGCTCATAGGTGATGAGCGTCGGGACAAGGAAGGCGTCGTTGGCCAGGAGCAGTTCGATCGTTTCGTCGTCGATGAG
The DNA here is from genome assembly GCF_046628145.1 of Streptomyces mutabilis. Lineage (NCBI taxonomy): Bacteria > Bacillati > Actinomycetota > Actinomycetes > Kitasatosporales > Streptomycetaceae > Streptomyces > Streptomyces mutabilis. The sequence continues at coordinate 7,912,451 of NZ_CP176874.1, forward strand.
GTTGCCGTGTTCGACGCAGCGGGCACCGGCGCGCAGTGCCTGGTTGATTCCGCGGGGGTGGTAGGCGTGGACGGTGACGTAGCGGTTGTGGTTGTGGGCCTCGATGACGGCTGCGCGGATCTCGTCGTCGGTGTACTGGACAGCGGACACCTCGTCGTGCGGGGAGGCGACGCCACCGGAGAGCAGGATCTTCAGGTGCTGGGCGCCCTTGCGGAACTCGTCGCGGGCAGCTGCGCGCACGGCGTCCGGGCCGTCGGCGATCCGCGCGAAGTCCGGCTGGTGATGGCAGCAGGGCACCCGGTCCTCGGACAGCGGGCGCATGTCACCGTGGCCACCGGTCTGGGAGAGCGCCTTGCCGCCGAAGACGAGACGGGGCCCAGGCATCAGGCCCTCGTCCAGGGCGCGGGCCATGCCGTGGTCGGCGCCGCCCACGTCGCGCACGGTGGTGAAGCCGCGGCGGAGCATGCGGCCGGCTTCCCGCAGGGCGCGGACCGTGGCGTAGCCGGCCGTCCAGGACGCCCGCTCGGCCGGGTTGAGGCTGGTGATCAGGATGTGGACGTGGGCATCCACGAGGCCGGGCATTACGGTGGCTCCGCCCGCGTCGATCACGGTTACGCCGTCGGGGGCAGCCGGGGGGCGGCCGGTGCCGGTGGCGGCGATTCGGCCGTCGGCGACCTCGATCCAGGAGGCATCGGTGAGTTCGCCCTGCTCGGGGTGGAGGAGGCGGGCTCCGGTAATGAGCAGGCGAGGGGCGGGGGAGGCAGTCATGCGGTGGTTCCTTCCAACTGTTCCAAGCTGCGTCCGGCGGTCTTCTCGCCGAACGCGACGATCACGGCCACCGCAATGGCGAGAGCGCCGACCAGGGCCAGGAAGACATTGGTGAAGCCGACGCTCTGGTACACGTAGCCGATGGTGATGGGGGCGGCGATAGCGCCGATCCGGCCGACGGCGGAGGCCGCGCCCATGCCGGTGGCACGGATGGCGGTCGGGTAGAGCTCGGCGGTGTAGGCGTAGTAGACGGCGGCCGAACCGTTGGTGAAGGCGGCCAGGAACGACGAACTGACCAGCAGCGCCGCCTGGCCGTCAGACATGGCCACGCCCAGGGCGGCCAGGGTGGCGCCGGTGGCATAGGCCGCGATGAGCCACTTACGTTCGACACGCTCGATGAGGACGCTCGCCACGTAGTAGCCAGGGATCTGCGCTAGAGCGGTGACCAGTGCGAAAAGGAACGACTTGGTGATCGTGAAACCCTTGGCAGCCACCAGCATTGCGGGCAACCAGCTGGTGAAACCGTAGTTGACGCCGGTGAGGATGAACCACAGCACCCACAGGACGAGCGTGGTACGGGCCATTTTTCCCTGCCACAGGGCAGCCAGCTGGCCGAGGAAGCTGCGCTCGCGGGGCGCGGCGGTTCGAGCAGCTGCATCTGAGGCGGGGGTCTCCTCATCAAGCGGCGCCTTCTGATGCCCGTTGACAGCCGATTCCCGCTCGAACTTCTCGACCACCTTCGCAGCTTCGGCTATCCGGCCGCGGGCGACCAGGTAGCGCGGGGACTCCGGCAGGGTCTTGCGCCACCACAGCAGCAGCAAGACCGGTGCGGCGGCGAGAACGGCGGCGATACGCCAGCCCGTCTCGGGATCCGGGGAGATCACGAGCGGCGCGGCGATGCCGGCGAGGACATATCCAACGGCAAGGAAGCCGACAGTTCGGGCAACGAAGCGCCCGCGATGCCGTGCGGGCAGGAACTCGGAAATGTACGGGGCGATCAGCGTCGTCTCCGCGCCGATGCCGACGCCCGCCAAGGCCCGCCACAGGAACAGCTCGGCCGTCCCGGAGGAAGTGGCCATCAGCAGGCTGAACACGCAGAAAGACAGCAGGGCGCACATCATCAGGCGTCGCCGCCCGAACCGGTCGGCGAGTATGCCCGCGCCCAGCGCGCCGACGAGGTAGCCGAAGAAGATCGAGGACAGCAGCCAGCCGGCGGTGCCTGCGGCGATGCCCCACACCACAATGACGGCGGAGAGCGCGTATCCCATCAGGGCGCCGTCGAAGGAGTCGAAGGTGTAGCCCAGGCCGCCCTGGAACATCAGTCGGCGGTGCGGGCGGCCGGGTTCCAGGCGGTCGAGTCTGGCCAGCAGCGCCTGGCCGGCGGCGGAGCGGCCGGTCTCAAGGGTCGACACAGTGCCTCCACTGGGGACGGGGGAGAGATGGCACGCAACGCTAGATGCACAACAGCGGAAGAACAACACTTGATGTTCAACCTGTTTATTGCAACGCTTGTTGCATGAGATTCACGATGCTGACGCTGCGACCCGCGCCGGGCCGTGTCGATGACGTGATCGCGTACTACCGCGCGGCAGGCATCCTCGAGGCGTCCGGAGCCCTCTCCTCCCAGGTCCTGGTCCCCGACGACGATCCGGACACGGTCGTCGTCACAGCCCTATGGGCCGACCAGGCCGCGTACACGGCCTGGCACAATTCAGCCCAGCGCCTGGAGTTCAGCCGGGGTATGGCGCCCTTCTTCGGCTCCGCGGACAGCGCGCACACCCGGGAGTTCCAGGTCGGGTACGGGAACGCCCCGGCCACCTGACCGACAGCAGGCCGACGAGGAGGACGACGTGTCGATCGAGGCATGGCTTGCCGAAAGAGCGGGCCAGGGCAAGCTCGGCTCGCAGGCTGAGCGTGTGGTCCACGTCCTCGTCCGGGCGCCGCAGTTCGCCACGTATTCCTCGGCCCGCGAGGTCGCCGAGCGGGCAGGCGTCAACGTCTCCACCGTCGTTCGCACTGCACAACAGCTCGGCTTCGAAGGCTGGACAGACCTCCGACAGGAGCTGCGCGCCTTTTACCTCAGCTCAGTGGCCTCAGGCACTCCCGGCCTGGCCCGGCCGGCCGAAGCCGCCGCTCGGGTGCTGCATCAGGACGCGGCCAACGTCACCGCGCTGGCCACCGAGGAGAACCTCCAAGCGATCCGTGCCACCGCCCAGGCCATCAGGTCTGCGCGCCGCACCGTGATCGTCAGCTCCGGCAGTGGGGCCGGGCCTGCCCACATCCTCGGCCATCTCGGCACCATCATGGGCTACGACATTCAGCTCGCCCTCGGCTCCGCCACCACTCAGGCCGTTCAGATCACTCGGCTGCAGGAGGGCGACTGCCTGCTCGCCTTCAACGTCTGGCGTCTCACCCGCACCCTGCGCGGCCTCACCCGGATGGGTCGCGAACGCGGAGCCACCGTAAGCGTCCTCACGGACCTGCGTTCCTCCCCCCTTGCCGAGGACGCCGATCATCTGATCGTCACGCCCATCGAGGGCGTTCAGGGCACTGTCTCCCTCACTGCCATGGTCGCCGTCACCCAAGCGATCCTCGGTGAACTCACCGACACCGAAGCCGGCCGCGCCTCCGGCTTGGTCCAGCAGGCATGGAACGACCTCGACCTCATGGACGACCAGCCGTAATCCATCCTCCGTGAGACGGTTGAGGCCGTGTCGGAGCAACGCTGCACACTGTGGCCTCCATGGGCGTGCTGACCTCACGGTCAGTGCCCCAGGCGCACCCCACCGGGCCCGCCACGCCAGCCGGACCTGATTCGTCCGGCGGACAGGTGCCCTCCTGGGGCATGTGATCCCGCAGAGCACGAAAGTTGAGCAACCCACAAGTGGCACACAATCATGCTGCAGTGATGCTTAACCGTGACGGGCACGACAGACGTCCGACGTCCAGGCACGGACTGCGTTCAGGAGACGATGAAGGGGCGCGAGGTGCCGGTGAACGCGCCGATCACTCCTGTCAGTCCATTCTTGGCGTTGCCATAGTGGACGATCCGGTACGTGCCCGGCGGGGTGTCCGGCGCGATGTCCCAGGTGATGGTCGCGGTGGACTCGCCGGTCACGGCGTTGGTGCGCCGCCAGCGGTACGTCGTCTGCCAGTCGCCGTCATCGAGGTAGCGTGCCCACTCGCCGTCCTTGCGCCGCTGGATCTCCAGGAACGTACCGCCACGGTGCAGGTCATTCTTGGGATGGCCGGTGACGAACACCACGGTTGCCCGCTGCCCCGCCCGGTAGCCGGGTGCCGCGTCGGTGAGTAGCTGGCCGTAGGAACGGAGCAGGCCGGGGCTGTCCAGGACGACGCTGGGCTGTACGTTCAGCGTGCCGACGGCCGGTGAGGTGGGTGGTGTCCCGAGAGGGAGCCTGATGTTCTCGCGCATCGCGGAGGCCAGCTTGGCGAACTCCTGTTGGTACGCGGGTGTGGTGTACCGGCCGAAGAGCGTGGAGGCGCCTTCGTACTGCTGGCTGTCGTACTCCTCGGGCGTGGTGACGTACTGGCTGTACCCGTTGGTGTAGCCCTGCATCAGCACGTTCTCCAGCGGGACGCCGAGTTCCTCGGCGACGGCACGGCGGATGCGGAGTCCGGCGACGATGGTGTACTCGGCGGGGCCGCCGACCAGATACAGCTGGCCTATCTTGAGCAGTTGCAGGGGCAGGACGTCCGGCGTCGCACGGAGCAGCCCTCCGGGTACGACCGAGGTCTTGGGTGACTGCTCGTCGGCGAGCCACTGCGGTACCGCGGAGTTGATGTGCTCGATCAGTGGCGCGAGAGGGCTGGGCGTACCCTCGATCAGACCCGGGATGCCAGGCCCGTCCTCGACGCTGCCGGCCAGCGTGGACAGGCCGATGACGCCCGAACTGGTGTGGTGCGTCCGGCCGTCGGGGGTGTAGCGGCCGTCGACCTGGACCTGGGACATGTCGACGTAGCGCAGGCGGGAGTCGATGCCGCCCCTGATCGGGGTGGTGGCGGAGGCATGGATGCGCTGCGCGGTGACGGACTGGCGCAGGCCGATGAGCCTGGTGTTCTCGAACTCGTCGTCGGTCGGCCCGGATCCGGGACGGAGGTTGAGGTTGGGCGACATGTCGCCGGCGTTGGTCTGGGGGAATGCGGCCACGAAACCGGGCCGGTCGTCGAGGTAGCGCACCCCGGCGGTGTCGTGCTCCCAGGCATAGGCGGCGTACCCCTTGTTGTCTCCGCTGATCAGTGTGTTGCCGTTGGACATCGAGGTGCCGTGGGTGGGGAACCAGCTGATCGCGCCGATGTCGGTACCGCCCTGGCGGAAGCGCAGCACGGTCATCGCGGGGTCGATGCCGAGGGGGTAGACGTCCTTGTCCGCCTGCGGATTGCGCTCGAAGGCAGGGAGGGAACGGTTGACGCTCGCGTCGGTGAGTTCGCCGCCGCCGAGGGTGATGGTGCCGGGTTTGAGGTCGGCGTGGGCTGTGCTGATCGCCTCGACGATACCGTCGACCACGGTGTCGAAGTTCTGCCGTTGGAAGCCGAGGGTTGCCAGGTTGTAGGCGAGGTCGTGGCTGCAGCCACCAGGCCCTGCGTGGGTGTGGGTGGCGCTGAGCGAGACGTTCTGTTCGCTGTAGACGCTGCCGAACGCGGCGGTCAGTCGAGCCAGCACCGCGCGGAAGACGGCGAACGGGAGGATGCCCTGGTCGGTGTTGCACCAGGCGATGCGGTTGCCGCTCGCGAGATCGACGATGACGAACGCCCGTGCGCGCAGCCGTTGGTGGATGCCGCTGGTCTGCTGGTCGAACTTGGAGTAGCCCATCATGCCGCTCTCGGCGGCGGCGCCGGTGATGTCGGCGATCCCGCGGCCGACTAGGTAGGCCGACGGACCGTGTGTGTCCGCTGCCGCGGCCCTGCCGGTGCCGAGTGCCAGACCGCCGGCGGCTGCGGCCATGAGCTGGAGTCCTCGTCTGCGCGTGAGTGCTGGTGTGTCCACGGTTCCTGCCTTCACATGGGTGGGGGCATCACTCGGGGCTTGGCTTGGACGACCGCGGGTCTCGCGATCAGGGGGGCGCATGGTTCTTCAGGCGGTGGTCACGGCAGCCGACGGACTCGTTCCGGCAGTCATCGCCAGCCTCGCATGTCGACCGGCCATTGATCGAGTACCTTCACACCATCGACCAGGTGGATGCTCTCGTGCAGCGCGACGGTGGGATCGACATGGGCGGGTTGTACCCGGACGAGGTCTCCCACGGCGGGCGGGGGCGTGCCGTCGGTGCGGAACGTGGTGTGCTCGTCGGAGCAGAACCACACCTCGGCGCCGTCGATGCGAGGAAGCCCGTGGTCCAGGCTCAGCGCCTTCAGCCCGACATCGACGACGGCCCAGCCGGACGAGACCGAGATGACCCGTCCGAGGACGAAGAGGGCTTGTCGGAAAGGCTGGCCGAGCTGCTGGTAGTCGGTGTCCATGAGCGCGTAGGAGCCGGCCTGGATCTCATGGGCCCAGGTATTGACGGCGTACGTGCCGGTCCCTCCCGCACTGATCAACTCACCGCCGACGTCGGCACTCGCGGCGAGCAGTAGCTCCATGGCCCGCTCTGTCTGTTCCCGGCGATCCGCTTCCTGCTCCACGAGCATGAGGTGCCCCTCGTAGCCCATGACTCCGCGTACCGTCAGTCCGGACCGCCGGGCGAGGTCGGCGAGCGCGCCGGCGGTGTCCGGGGAGCAACCGCACCGCGGCAGTCCGACATTGACGTCGATGAGGACTTCGCGTACTCCGCCTGCAGCGGCGGCCTCGACCGTCTCGGCCGAGTCCACGGCGACCGTCACCCGGTGTCCGTCATCGACGAGACGTCCCAGGCGTCGGGTGTCGAGGACCTCGTTGGCCAGCAGGAGGTCGTCGCCCAGGTCGGCGGCCGCCATCGCCTCGACCTCGCGGATCGTCGCGCAGGTGAAGCCGCGATGCCCGTTGACGTACTGGAGCCGGGCCAGGCTCGTGCACTTGTGTGCCTTGACGTGCGGCCGCAAGCGTGCGCCGGGCAGTGCTGCCGTCATCGTATCGAGGTTGTGGCGCAGCGCCGTCTGCTCGACCAGCAGCACGGGGGTCTGTAGTTCACTGATCAGCATGTCGTTGCCCGCCCCTTCGAGTGGCTGTCGGTGACGGGACCGAGTACGCGGAGCAGATGGGCATTGGTGAAGGTGCCCTGCGGGTCGAGCCGCGCCCGGACCGCCTGGAACGCATCCCACGCGGGATAACGGGCGGCCAGCCCCGCTGCGGTCATCAGGTGCCGCTTGCCCCAGTGCGGCCGGCCGTCGAAAGCCAGGGCGATGTCCTGGACACTCCGGAAATACCGCTCCCAGGGCATGCCCTGATACATGTGGACGGCGAGATAGGCGCTCTCGCGTCCATAGGCCGGGCTGAGGTGGGACTGCTCGTCCGGGGCCACGAACCGCACCTCGATCGGGAAGCTCACGTCCAGGTGCTCGCGGTCGATCACCCGCACGATCTCCTGGAGGACCTCCGCGCACGCCGCTCGGGGCACAGACCACTCCATTTCGGTGAACCGCACCGACCGCTTGCTGGCGAAGACGCGGTGGCTCTGATCGACGTGAGTGGAGGGACTCATGAGCCGGGTGACGGCACGGTTCAGGCGGGGGATTTGGGACGGGAAGCGGCGCCCTGCCCGGCATGCCGCGTCGAAGACCCCGTTCTCGACGAACTCGGCAATGCCTTTCGCGAGGCCCCGGGGCGGCCGGACGGGCTCGTCGGTGCGGTTGTTCAGCTTGACCAGGGCCGCGTCGTTGTGCGGGAAGAGGAAGAACTCGAAGTGATCGTTGCCGTCGACGAGGTCGTCCAGGCTGTCCAGTGTCCGGGTGAGCGGCATGGTCCTGGTCTCCGCCCGCAGCGCGAAGGCCGGTACGACATGCAAGGTGTAGCTCGTGATCACACCGAGCGCCCCCAGACTCAGACGGGCCGCCCGCAGGATCTCGGAATCGGCTTCGGTACAGGTCAGCGTCGTGCCGTCGGCCAGGACGAGATCGAGGGCTTCGATCTGGGTGGCGAGGTTGCCCAGCCGTCGGCCCGTTCCGTGGGTGCCGGTGGACACCGCGCCCGCGACGCTCTGCCGGTCGATGTCGCCGAGATTGGGCAGGGCGAGGCCGTGGCGGGCGAGCTGGAGGTTCAGCTCGCTCAGGCGGGTACCGGCGCCGACCGTGACGAGTCCCGCCTCGGCGTCGACATGCCGCAGGCCGCTCATCCGGTCCAGGTTCAACAGCAGGCCGTCGGTACAGACCTGGTCGTTGAAGGAGTGGCCGGCCCCGACGACGCGGACCGTCCGACCTTCCGCGGCCGCCCGTTTGGTCGCCGCGGCGACCTCGTCCACCGAGCGTGGCTGCAGAGCGTGGTACGGCACACAGGATTCGTCGCCGGCCCAGTTGACCCACGTGCCGGCCGTGGGAGCCTTCCTTTTCATCCTCCGACCTCCTGGGGTTTCGGGCCATCGGTGTCAGGGCGTGGCTGATCGAGAAGCGGTGCCCCGGCCTCGCCCCGTGCGAGCCGTGGGCGCAGTCCGACCAGCCACCACAGCGCTGCCAGGACCAGCCCACCGAGCACGTAGTAGTTCGCTCGGCGGAACTCGTCCGGCAGCGTCAGCGTCAGGACCACGGCGACGAGGTAGACGAGGGACGCTCCGAACACGGCGCCGGCGAACCGGCCCAGGTCGAACGCGCCGTCGACCGCGGCCAGCCTCCGCCGTCGGTAGCCGTAGGCGAGCACAATCAGGAGGTAGACGAGGTACGGCAGCACCGCCGTGGCACCGACGAGCGTGCCGAAGGCGTTGGAGCTGTTGTAGCCGAAGACCACCACCGCGATGTTGAGCACGTACCCGGCGAGGAGCGCGGGAACTGGCGTCCTTGTTGCGGGGTTGACCTGCCTCAACAGCGCCGATCCGGGCAGCATGTTGTCCCGGGCCATCGCGAAGAGGAGACGTGCGATGACGGCAGCGGAGACCACCATCAACGCGAACATCGCGAAGACGACCACGCCCACGAACGTGCGCGCGAGTCCTTCACCGAGCCAGTACTGGAACACGGCGGGAAGACCGCCGGCCGCGAGGACCTCGTCACTGGGGATGGCCACCGTGAAACCGATCAGCACCAGCATGCCCAGGACAACCGAGACCACGACACTGCCGAGGATCGCGCGAGGCAGCGCACGTCTGGCGTCGACCGCCTCCTCGGCCACGTCGGCGGCCGCTTCGAAGCCGGCCAGCGTGTACACGCCGACCAGGGACGCCAGAGCGACGGCGTACCCGTAGGAATGCCCGGGCAGATGGTGGTGCTCGGTGAGATACCCGATGCCGTGGTCGGAGTCCTTCGCCCCGGTGACCCAGAGGAAGAACAGCAGCAGGGCCAGCACGACCGTGCCGAGGATCTCCGCGAGTACGGCGACGTTGTTGATCCGGGCGGCGACCTGCACGCTGATGATGTTGACGAGGTAGGCGACGGTCAGCATCAGCAACGCGATGAACAGCGTCATGCGGGGTGAAGCATCGTCGATCCCGAGGACGTACTCCGTCAACGGGGCGACGGCGAGGTAGACGATGCCTGGCACGCCCACGGCGGCGTACAGGATGCCCAGCGCGCCGATGAACCACCCGTAGGCGGGCCCGACCAGCCGGGAACCCCACTGGTAGCCCGCACCGGCCAGCGGGATCCTGGTCCCCAGCTCGGAGAGCACCAGGGCCACGAGCAGCTGGCCGACGCCCACCGCAGGCCAGAGCCAGATGCTCACCGGCCCCAACTGGGTTATTCCGAAGGTGAAGTTGAGGAAGACACCCGTGGCGATCGACATGATGGAGAACGAGACGGAGAACAGCGAGAACCAGCTCAGTGACCGGTGCAGCTCCTGCGAATACCCGAACTCGCTGGCCGTCGCTTCGTCTTCGGACGGCTTCTGCTCCGGACCGGGCCGGGTCATTCGGTGACCTTTCCATCCACGGAACCGAACGCGGAGGCGACGATCATGTCGAGCAGGCCCCCGTAGGGCGGGAACATCACGTCGATCATGTCGCCTTGGCCGCGCCTGACGATGCCCCGCGGGTTGGAGAACTCCCGGAAGCCGTCGAAGCCGTGATGGCGCCCGTGGCCGCTGCGCCCGATCCCGCCGAAGCCGAGGTCGGGCACGGCACCCTGCACCGCGCAGGTGTTGACGCAGGCCCCTCCGGAAACGGTGGTGGCCAGCACCTGTTCCGCGACGTCACGGTCCTGCGCGAAGACGTACAGGCCCAGCGGCCGTTCGCCCTCGTTGACGTAGGAGACCGCGTCCTCGATCCGGTCGTAGGGCTTGATCGGCAGGATGGGACCGAAGATCTCCTCCCGCATCAGCGCGAGGTCGTCGGGAGGGTCGATGACGAGAGTCAGAGGCATCTGGCGGCCGGCCGCGTCCGGGCTTGCGTCGTCGGCCTGTACGACTTCCACGTTCCGCGCCTTCGCCTCCTCGACCAGGCCGACGAGTCGGTTCAGGTGGCGTTCGGTGATGATGCCCGTACAGTCCGGCGAGACGGCGAAGCCCGGCACCCGCTCGCGCAGGTGCGCCCTCACCAGTTCCGTGAACCGGGCCATGCCCTCCCGAGGCACCAGGCAGTAGTCGACGCTGATACACATCTGCCCGTTCTTGACCAGCTTCGCCCCGACGATCTGCGCGACCGTGTCGGCGGTGACGCTGTCCACGTTCACGATCGCCGGGCACTTGCCGCCGAGTTCGAGCGTGGTCGGCACCAGGTTCTCGGCGGCCGCCCGCGCGACCAGGCGTCCGACCTCGGGATTGCCCGTGTACAGCAGGTGGTCCCACGGCAGGGTCGGGAACTGGCGTGCCAACTCCAGACCGCCCGTGACGACGGTGACCTGGGCCGGATCGAAGGCCTCGGCCATCATCTGGCGCAGCAGAGCCGAACACGCCGGGGTGTGCTCCGACGGTTTGATGACGACCCGGTTCCCGGCGGCGAGCATGTCGGCGAGAGGGCCGAGGGAGAGGTCGAACGGAAAGTTCCAGGGGGAGATCAGGCCGATGACCCCCTTGGGCTGGTACGCCATTTCGACCTGTGCCGTTCCCAGGAGCCCTGGGTCGGAGAGACGGGACTCCGGCGTCATCCACTCCTCGAGGTGCTGGGCGGCGAAGGCGGCCCGTCCGGCCACTCCGAGGACCTCGACGAGATCAGCGAACCCGGCGGGATGCACCGCGAAGTCCGCCGCCAGCGCTTCCTGGATCCGGTGCCGGTACGCACTGATCACTTCGACCAGCGTTCCCAGGTTCCGGCGACGCTGCTCGATGCCCGGTGCGGGGTCGCGGAGAACGGCCGCCCTCTGCGCGGCGAACACGGCGCGCAGCTCGGCGATGGCTTCGGCGTCACCCGGGGTGGCGCCCTGATCGTCGGCGTGGCCGACGGCTGTGGTGAAAGTCATCTCTCCCCTTGGCTCATCGCGGATGGCTCATGGTCGTGGTGAGCTGGGTGTGAGGTGAAACACCAAAATCGGCAGGATCTACAATCCCGGAGTTGTGGATATGAACCTGCGCCGCCTGCGTGCCTACGTCACGGTGGCTGAGGAGCTGCACTTCACCCGCGCCGCGGCGAAGCTCTTCGTCGCACAGCAATCGCTGAGCAAACAGATCGCCGAACTGGAGGATCAGGTCGGAACGCGGTTGCTCAAGCGCACCTCGCGCAGCGTGGAGCTCACGCCTGCCGGACAGGTGTTCCTGGACACCGCCCGCGAGGTGCTGGCCTGCTTCGACCGGGGCGCGGCCGAAGCCAGGCGAGTGGGCCTGGCAGAGCAGGCCACGCTACGGGTTGGATTCGTCGTCGGCGCTGCCCTCGAACTGACCACGCTCATCCTGAGCGAGTTCACCGGACGGCACCCCGAAGTGCGGGTCGAGCTGCACGAGTTCGGCTTCGCCGACCCATCCGCCGGCCTGGCCACCGCCACCACGGACGTCGCGTTCGTGCGACTTCCGAGCTCCACGCACGACCTCGTGACAACGCCCCTGTTCACCGAACCCTGCGTGGTGGGGGTGAGCGTGTCGCATCCGCTGAGCTCGCGTGACCGTGTCCGCGTGCAGGACCTCCTCGGCGAACCGATCGCCATAGGCCGCACCGACGACACCGTATGGCGCGACTTCTGGACCCTGGCCGGCCGCCGTGGAGGCAAGCGCGTGAGCAACGTCATCGAGACGCACTCCCAGAGCGAGGAAGTGGAAGTGGTCGCCGCCGGGATGGCCTGCAACATCACACCCGCGGCGGCACGCCGCTACTCGCCTCACCCGGGCGTCCGTTTCCTCTCGATCGACGACTACCCCGGCTCGGTCGTCGCCGTGGCCCACCGCTCCCACCAGGTGAACCCGTTCGTCGCCGCGTTCGTGAACGCCGCGACGACGGTCCGTGGCCGCGAGCCGGACATTCTCCGGACGATCCAGGGGTGAAGAGGCGACCGTAGGGGACGCGCGCCGGCTCAGCCCGGCTGCAGGGTGGCGGCCGCGGCTCGTATGAACGCCATGGCGGTCTCCAGGTCCCCGGGCTCCGACTGGTGGGTCAGCTCGCCGATCACGCTCGCCACGGTGGCCGCCAGGATGCGCGGGGCGAAGGCGTCGGCGCGCCAGCCCTGCTCCTCGGCGAGCAGCCGGGCGCCGTCCTGGACGACATCGGCCAACCGGCCCCGGCAGAGTCCCTTGAGCTGTGGGTTGGCCTGGAGCATCCGGTCATGGAGCTCGTCCAACTTCCCCTGGCAGTCGGCCTGTTCTCGCAGCCAATGCTCCACGGTGTCGATGATGCCCTGACCTGCCGGCCTGGCGCGCAACGCTGCCGACAACTGGTCGACGAACGTGTTGAAGTGCGCCATCGCCAGTTCCAGTTTGGTCGGGAAGTACAGCGTGACCGTGCGGGGCGAAACCTCGGCCGCCTCGGCGATGTCGGCGATGCTCGTGGTGTCGAAGCCGCGTTCGGCGAACAGCTCATAGGCGGCGGTGAGAATCGCGTCCCTGCGCCGCGCCTTGCTGCGTTCTCTGAGGCTGTCACCCGTCATGGGGCAAGATTACCACCGGTAGCTAAATTACCAACGACTGTAAAAATGCCTTACTGTGTAACGAGCGGTGAGGGTGTACCACTCCGCCCCCTCCCGCCATGTCTGCTCCTCCCTTCACGCCTGTGTCCCCTGACGCCCTCTTGGTCAGGGTCTCGTTCGGTTAGGAATGCTCGATGGCCTCACGCCTGTACGCCTGGGCGCGCTGGATGGTTCGCCGCCGCCGCTGGGTGATCGCGACCTGGATAGTCCTTCTCGCCGCCGTCGGCGGCCTGGGGGCGACACTCCACGGAAAGACATCCACGGAATTCACCATCCCCGGCGTCGAAGCGCAGGAGGCGCAGGACCTCCTCAAGGAGAAGTTCCCCCCGGCCGCCGGTGGTGTCGTACGCATCGTGGTCGCCGCCCCCGAGGGGAAGACCCTCACGGACCCGGCCCAGCAGAAGGTGCTGGACGGCGTGCTGCGCGAGGCGGCGAAGATGGAGGGCGTTGTCGACGTCTCCCAGCCGACCGAGGCGGGCGCTGTGTCGGCCGACCGGACCATCGCCTACTCCGACGTCCGCTTCAAGGACGAAGCCCCCGAGGTGACGGAAGAGGTCAAGGAGGAGCTCGCCACCACGGTCGACCCTCTCCGCGACGCGGGGATGCAGGTCGAGCTGGGCGGCTCCGCCATGCTCCCGCAGACCGAAGCGGGCGGCCCGGCCGAACTCATCGGCGTCGTCGTCGCCTTCGTGGTCCTCGCCGTCGCACTCGGCTCCATCGTCGCCGCCGGACTGCCTCTGCTGACCGCTCTCCTCGGCGTCGCCGTCGGCCTGCTCGGCACGATGTTTGTCTCCGGCTTCGTGGAGATGACGGGCACCGCCACCGTGCTGGCCCTGATGATCGGCCTTGCGGTCGGCATCGACTACGCCCTGTTCGTCATCTCCCGGCACCGCGAACAGCTCGCCGACCCCGAAACCGGCTGGGAGGAGTCGATCGCCCGCGCCACCGCCACAGCCGGCAGCGCCGTCGTCTTTGCCGGCGCGACGGTCGTCATCGCACTCGCCGCCCTGGCCATCACCGGCATCCCGTTCCTCACGATCATGGGTCTCGCCGGTGCCGGAACGGTTCTGGTCGCCGTCCTGGTCGCCATCAGCCTGCTCCCGGCCGTGCTCGGAGTGTTCGGCGAACGGATGCGCCCGCGCCGGCCCAAGCGGAAGAGCAAGAGCAAGGGCCGCGCCCCCGGCTCCTGGGGCCTGGCCTGGGCCCGTGGCGTCACCCGCACACCGGCCGTCGTCCTGGTCGCCGGCATCCTGGGCCTGCTGACGCTGGCCCTGCCGGCCCGTGACCTGCGCCTCGGTCTGCCCAGCTACGCCGCCCAGCCCGAGGCCAGTACCCAGCACAAGAGCTACGACCTGCTCAGCGAGGGCTTCGGTCCAGGCTTCAACGCCACCCTCATCACCGTCGTCGACGCCGAGAGCATCCCGCAGGACCAGAGGCAGGGCGCCGTGGCCCAGCTGCGTGGCACCCTCGCCGCCGACAAGAACGTGGCCGTGGTCTCGCCCCCCGTGCCCAGCCCGTCCGGCGGCGTCGTGGTCATGGCCGTGGTGCCGAAGTCGAGTCCTGACGCAGAGGCCACCACCGACCTGGTCCACCGCATGCGCGATCAGGCCCCCGAGGTCGCCGCCGCGGGCGGAGCGCTCTACGTCACCGGACAGACGGCCATGGCGATCGACGTCGCCGACAAGCTCGGCGACGCCCTGCCTCTGTTCGTGGGTGTCATCGTCCTCCTCGCCCTGCTCCTGCTGGCAATCGCCTTCCGGTCCGTCCTCGTTCCCCTCAAGGCGGCACTCGGCTTCCTGCTCTCGGTCGGGGCGAGCCTGGGCGCCTCAGTCTGGGTCTTCCAGCAGGGCCATCTGAACGGCCTGCTCGACGTGTCGGCCGTCGGACCGGTCACCAGCTTCCTGCCGATCCTGCTCACCGGTGTGCTCTTCGGTCTTGCCATGGACTACGAGGTGTTCCTCGTCAGCCGGATGCGCGAGGACTACGAGCACAACAAGAACGCGGCCCGCGCGATCGCCCAGGGCGTCTCCAGCAGTGCACGCGTCGTCGTTGCCGCCGCACTGATCATGGTTGCGGTCTTCGGCGGCTTCATCTTCAACGATGACCCGATCGTCAAGGCCATCGGATTCTCACTCGCCTTCGGAGTGTTCATCGATGCCTTCGTCGTCCGTATGACGCTCGTGCCCGCCGCCATGGCCCTGCTCGGACGGCGCGCGTGGAGCATGCCCCGCTGGCTCGACCGACTGCTCCCGGACGTCGACATCGAAGGCGCGCGTCTGCCCGCCGCGGCACCGGCCGAGCGGCCGGAGACCGAGAAGGCGGACCCGCGTCGCAAGACGGCCGCCCGGGTCTGATCGGACCGCTCGACCACCCCCTGCACCTCCCGGACGACACGGAGGTGCAGGGGTTTTGGCGTGATTGCCCCGGAATGTTGACGCTGCATACTCGGCAAGCTAATGTGTGTGCTGTAAACATTTAGCTCGTTGTGGGAACGGAGATGTCATGAAGGCTGTGTCGATCACGGAGCACGGTGGTCCCGAGGTTCTGCAGTGGGTGGAGGCCGAGGACCCGGCGCCCGCCGCAGGTGAGGTGATCGTCGATGTGGTGGCCAGTGCTCTGAACCGGGCGGACGTGATGCAGCGGTGGGGGCTGTATCCGCTGCAGCCGGGCTGGTCGCCGTACCCGGGGCTGGAGGTCTCCGGCCGTATCAGCGCGCTCGGTGAGGGCGTGACTGGCTGGCAGGTGGGCGATGAGGTGTGCGCCCTGCTGACGGGCGGAGGCTATACGCAGAAAGTTGCCGTTCCCGCGGGACAGCTGCTCACGATTCCGAAGGGTGTCGGGCTGGCGGAGGCGGCGGGTCTGCCGGAGGTCACCGCCACGGTGTGGTCCAACATCGTCATGACCGCGGGCCTGAAGGCGGGGGAGACGCTGCTGGTGCACGGCGGGGCCGGCGGTGTGGGAACGATGGCGATCCAAATCGCCAAGGCCCTGGGCGCCCGTGTGGTCACGACGGTGGGCGGCGCGGAGAAGGCCGCCCAGGCTCGGGGCCTGGGTGCGGATCTGGCGATCGACTACCGGACCGAGGACTTCACCCAGCACGGTCCCTACGATGTGATCCTCGATGTCGTGGGCGGTGACTACCTGGAGCGCAACGTCGAATCGCTGGCTGCTGACGGCCGGCTGGTGGTGATCGGTCTGCAGAAGGGGCTGGAGGGCCGGCTCAATCTCGCCGAGATCGTGTTCAAGCGGGCATCGGTGCACGGCACGACGCTGCGCACACGTTCGAAGGAGTACAAGGCCGAGGTCGTGGCCGAGGTACAGCAGAACGTGTGGCCGATGATCGAGAACGGCACGGTGCAGCTGGTCATCGACCGGACCGTGCCGATGGCGGACGCCGCCGAGGGGCATCGCCTGATGGAGGCCGGCGGCCACCTCGGCAAGATCCTCCTTCTCAACGAAGACCACGCCTGATTGAGGGGGCCCGGGCGTCCCGCCAGACGTCAACCGACGTCTGGCGGACAGTCGGCGGGGCCCTTGTCCTGATGGCGGACCGCCAGGAGCGCCGCACCGACGTCTGCCGTCGTTCGCGGGTCGGAGAGGGACCGGCCGGTCAGTTCCTCGACGCGGCGGATGCGGTAGCGGACGGTGTTGGGATGGACGAAAAGGCTCTGCGACGTGGCATTGGCCGAGCCGCCGGAAGCGAACCAATGCTCCAGGGTGCGCAGCAGGCGGGAACGTTCCCCAGCCGGCAGGTCGAGAACAGGACCGAGCGTCACCTGCACCAGGCGGGCCGCCTCAGCAGGAGCCGCTGCGACGACCATCGCCAGCGGATAGTCGTCGAACCGTGCCACGCCGGGGCCAGCACCGGGCAGCGTGGACAGGGCCAGCCGGGCGAAGCGCAGGTTCTGTGGAGTGCTCCGCAGCGATGCGAAGCACGGACTGAACCCCACGCGGGCGCGCCCTCGCCGCAGGATGCGCAGGCAGATGTTCTCCGCCGCGGCGGTGGGAAGCGCGATCAGAGCGAGCTGCTGATCCGGCAGCGACCTCCAGGCGAAAGGAATCTCCGCCTCCCGCAGCGCGGCCCCATACCCGCCAGGGGTACCTCACCCGCAGCGCTGACCTCCGCGACGGCGACGGCATAGGGCCCCTGCTCGGGCAGCCCCAGCTCCCGAGCGGCCTCCCATAGGGTGTGGTCGGTGATGACACCGGTGAACAGTGCCTCCACCAAGGCTGCACGCCTTGCCTGCCCCTGTGAGGACAGCTCGACAGCCGTCTCGCGGTAGGCGACCGCCACCGCCTCCGCGTACAGGCCGAACAACGCCCAGAACCTTGCGGACTCCGAGACCAGCAGATCGTCCGAGATCTCTGGACGCGTGCGCGCCTCCGCGACGATCTCCATCCAGAGCAGCTCCGAGCCGATGCGGTATGCGCGCAGACTGTCAGCCAACGGGACACCCTGCTCCGCCCTGAGTCGACCGGTCTCACGCGCGGCCGCCGCGTCGGGGGTCTCCTTGCGGCCGAGGTGCCTCAGAACGAAGTCCGCGTTGGCGTAACAAGAGTGCCGCAGCGACCCGAAGGAGATCAGCGATTCGTCCTTGTAGACATCGACCTCCGCGCGGATGCGAAGCGCCATGCTCTCGGCCAGCTCGGGAAGCCGTGAATGCAGCGCCGCAGCAACACCCGAAATATTCATAAGCGCAGCATACGGCTGCCATTTTGTTGTCACGGACAATCTGCGAGGGTGAGCGCTGTCGTGCAGGCCATAGGACATGCCCGACGGACAGCGACAAGATGTCTGCGATGTAAACATCCAGTGATCTCGTGTTACGGAGGCGGGTCATGCCCAATCTGGCAGGGTTCCTCGTAGAGACGGCGAAACGGCAGCCCGGGCACCCCGCGCTGCGCCTGGACGAGCAGGTCATCACCTATGCGGAGCTGGACGACCGCACCGCCCGCGCCGCCGCGCTGCTCAGGGCGGAAGGCGTGTGCGTGGGAGACCGAGTCGCCCTGATGCTGCCCAATGTCCCCGAGTTCGTCGTCCTCTACTACGGAGCCCTGCGCGCCGGAGCGATCGTCGTTCCGATGAATCCGCTCTTGAAGACAAGGGAGGCCGAGTTCCACCTCGCCGACTCAGGCGCGGTACGGCTCTTCGAATGGCACCAGGCACCAGGTGAAGGAGCCAAGGGGGCTGCCGCCGCAGGAGTGCGACACACCGCCGTCGAACCCACCGCGTTCGCCGCGGCACTGGCTGAGCACGAACCACTTGCCGACGTCGCCGAGGCGTGCGGTGAGGACATGGCTGTGCTGCTGTACACCTCCGGTACCACCGGCCGCCCCAAGGGGGCTGTCCTCACCCACGCCGGCCTGCGGCACAACACCGAGGTCAACAGCATCGAAGTCCAGCGTATGACCCCGCAGGACGTAGTGGTGGGCTGCCTGCCGCTCTTCCACATCTTCGGACAGATCTGCACCATGAGCGCAGCCGTCCGCAGTGGTGCCTCCCTTGTCCTGATTCCCCGCTTCGAACCGGGAGCGGTCCTGGACGCGATCACTCGTGAGCGGGCCACGGTCTTCGAGGGTGTCCCGACCATGTACGCAGCGCTGCTGCAGCACCCGTTCGAGGGGGACGTCTCGACGCTGCGGATGTGCATCTCCGGCGGGGCTTCGCTGCCGGTAGAGATCCTGCATGGTTTCGAGCGGCGGTTCGGGTGTCCGGTCCTCGAAGGCTTCGGGATGTCCGAAACCAGCCCGGTGGTCACGTTCAACCACCCCGACCGCCCGCGCAAGGCCGGCTCCATCGGTACCCCCATCCGGGATGTGGAGGTACGGCTGGTGGACGAAGGAGGGCAGGACGTGGCCCCCGGTGAGATCGGTGAGCTGGCCGTCCGGGGGCCGAACGTGATGACGGGCTACTGGAATCGGCCTCTGGAGACACAGGCGGCCATCCCCGACGGCTGGCTGCGCACCGGTGACCTCGCCCGAGCAGACGAGGATGGCTACCTGTACATCGTCGACCGCAAGAAGGATCTGATCATTCGCGGCGGATACAACGTCTACCCGCGCGAAATCGAAGAGGTCCTCCACGAGCACCCCGCTGTCGCCTTGGCTGCGGTTGTGGGTGTTCCTCACGCCGAACTGGGCGAAGAGGTCGCCGCCGTGGTCGTGCTCCGCCCCGCCGAGCAGGCCACGCCAGAGGAACTGCGGGAGTATGTGAAGAGTCAAGTAGCGGCATACAAGTACCCGCGTCGGGTGTGGTTGGTGGACAAGCTGCCGTTGGGGCCGAGCGGCAAGATCCTTAAGCGGGTGATCGCCCTGCCGATTGAAGACCGCACTCCGGCTTTAAGTTCAGCCGGATCGGCGGGCCCTGCGGGCGCCCGCGTACCGAGTTGGCGCAGCAGTACAGCCGACCGCGTGGCCGCCTCCGGTTGCGGGCGCAGAGGCCGTGGCCGCCTTGAACAGTTGCGCATCCCGTCGTCTGCGGCGGGGTGAGCGCTTGCGGGCAGGGGGACGGGTTGCGGCGGTCCAAGGGGGCGTGAACGATGAGATAAGGGCATGGCTCCATCGGCAGGCATAGCATGAGCGGCTGGTGAGGCCGCGCGAACAGGGCACGCCTGTGTCCGTGAATGGACCGAACATGAGCGATCTTCCCCCTCCAATCACTCCCTACCTCGAACCTGCTGCAAAAGAACTGTGCGAGGCAACGGACCCCCACCCGCGGATCTACGAGGTTCCTCCGGAGAAGGGCCGCGACATCCTGCTCGGCCTGCAGAGCGACCAGAGCGTGCCCCGTCCCGACGTCGACGAGGAGTGGGTCGACGTGGCCGCGGGCGAGTGGGGCACGGTCCGTACACGCATCATCCGGCCCAAGGGCGCCACCGGCCCGCTGCCGGTGGTGTTCTACATCCACGGTGCCGGCTGGGTCTTCGGCGACGACAAGACCCATGACCGGCTCTTCCGCGAACTCGCCGTGGGCGCCGGTGCAGCGGGCGTCTTCCCCGTCTACGACCGCGCGCCGGAGGCGAAGTACCCCACTCAGGTCGAGCAGAACTACGCCGTGGGCCGCTGGGTTTTGGAACACGGCGCCGAACACGGCCTGGACACCTCGCGGATCGCCGTCACAGGTGAGTCGGTCGGCGGCTGCATGTCCGCGGTGTTCGCGCTGATGAACAAGGAGCGCGGCGGCATCGACCTCAAGGCTCAGGTGCTGCTCTACCCCGTGGCCAACGCCGACTTCGACACCCCCTCCTACCTTCAGTTCGCCGAGGGCTACTACCTCACCCGCGACGGCATGAAGTGGTTCTGGGACGCCTACACCACCGACCCCGCCCAGCGTGCCGAGGTGTACGCCTCACCGCTCCAGGCATCCGTGGACCAACTCCGCGGACTGCCCACCACCCTGGTCATCACCGACGAGGCCGACGTGCTGCGCGACGAGGGCGAGCAGTACGCCAACAAGCTCCGCGAGGCCGGCGTGGACGTCACCTCCGTCAGGGTGGCAGGCATGGTCCACGACTTCCTCCTCCTGGACAGCCTGCGCGACACCCGTGCCGCCAACGTCGCCCGCAAACTCGCCGTCGACGCCCTGCGTACCGCTCTGCACGAAGACTGAGACCGCTCCGTCAGGGCGCTGCACAACCGCACAGATCAGGCTGGGCCTGTCACTGCCGCATATGGCACTGACAGGCCCAGACTCTTCTCCTCTCAGCCGAGCCGCCCGATGGTGAGGAATCCTCTGAGCTGTCGCCGTCCTGGCAGCCAACCGCCGCACCGGGTACCGATGCGCCCTCGCTCGGCCAGAGCCGTCGGACTCTCCCTGCCCGGACGCGAAGTACCTCCAGCCCCGTGCTCGCCGCTTCACGGAAACCGGGGTCGTTCCCCCCTGGTGCCCTTCGAGCCGAGAGATGTGATGCGGGCGCTGCCTGCTGCGGCAATGATGGATCTGCGCCCGCCATCCGGATCACCGCGGCAAGAGGCATACGTCACCGACCCAGAAGTGAGCGATGTAAACATTTGGGTGTAGAGTTGTCGTGTAGTTGCCGAGAAACAAGGGCAACGATTGGAGCACAACCATGGACGACACACAGGCCCCAAAGGCCCAGGACACGGTTGAGGTCACTCTGGGCGAGCGCGCAGTGCACGTCCCGGCGGGGGGACTGTTCGACCGTTACCGGATGCAGGCCGATCTCGACGAGGTGGCGAAGGATCCTCGCGTGGCCGTGGTCGAGTTCTTCAGGAACCAGCCCAAGACCGAAGTGTTCAGAAGGCATGGGCAGCCCGTCCAGTCCGAGAACGCGCTGCTGTGCTGCGGCGCTCCCACCACCTCGTCATCGACCGCCAGGACGAGGTCCTGGACCTGATCCAGCTCGAGAACAGCAAGGCACGCCGTCATGCGTTCGAGGAGATCATGGACGTCGCTCTCAACGCGCGGTACTGCGCGAACACCGCACAGGAGTACCTACGCCCGAAGAGGCGGCAGGGAGCACAGCCAGGCCTGACCAGGGTCTGCGAGCTGCACCACCCCAAGGGTCTCGTCGGAGTCATCTCGCCGTGGAACTACCCCCTGACCCTCGGAATCAGCGACGCCTTGCCGGCGATCGTTGCTGGGAACGCCATCCTGACCAAACCCGACGCACAGACTCCCTTCTCCGCCCTGTGGGCCGTCGACCTGCTTGAAGAAGCCGGTATGCAGCCCGGGCTGGTCCAGGTCGTCACAGGAGCCGGTGCCGAACTCAGCCTGCCCATCATCGAGAACTGCGACTTTCTCATGTTCACCGGATCCACCGCGGTCGGGCGGACAGTGGCCGCGCTGGTCTCCCAGAAGCAGCTGGATCCCGTAATCCGCCACGTCGAGGACGCGAAGTCCAAGGGAGCCACGGTCCTGGCCTGGGGCATGCGCCGCCCGGTCCTCGGTCCCTTCTTCTGCGAGCCGACGATTCCCACCGGTGTCGACGGCACGATGGAGGTGTACGCGCACGAGACTTTCGGACCCCTCGTCTCCATACATCGCGTAGCCGACGAGGAAAAGGCAATTGCCAAGGCCAACGACAGCGAATACGGCCTGAACTTCAGTGTCTGGACCGGTGACGCGCGCCGAGGACGGCGGGTACGCGGCACGCCTGCAGGCCGGAACCGTCAACGTCAACGACGCCTACGCCGCAGCGTGGGGTTCGGTCGACGGCATGTTGAAGTACAGCGAGTCCCAGACCATCGCCGTCGAGCGCGTGGTTCCGGGCGGAGCGTCCGACGGAGTAGACCCCGCGCCCTATCCCAGCGTCGTTTCGGCGGACCTGAAGATCCTCAAGCGCCTTCCTGGCCTCAAGTAGACAAGAAAGAGTGATGAGTTCCATGCAGACCGTACTGGGCGCCAACGGGCCGATCGGCGAAGAACTGGCCCGCGAGCTGTACCGCAGATTCACACACGACATCCGGCTGGTCAGCCGTAACCCCACGAAGATCCACGACACCGATCAGCTCATCAAGGCTGACCTGACGGACCCCGAGGCCACGGCCCGGGCCGTAGAAGGCAGCGAAATCGCATACCTCACCGTGGGCCTGCCCATGGATTCACAAGTGTGGGAGCAGAAGTTCCCCGCCATGATGCGCAACGTCATCGACGCCTGCGCGAAGTACGGCGCCAAGCTCGTGTTCTTCGACAACACGTACATGTACCCCGGTACGCCCGCCCCCCAGACCGAGTCGACCGCTTTCGAACCGAACGGACGCAAGGGTCGCGTCCGTGCACAGATCGCGACGATGCTGCTCGACGCGATGGCCGCAGGATCGGTCGATGCCGTCATCTGCCGGGCTCCGGAGTTCTACGGTCCGGGAAAGACCAAGAGCCTGACGAACTCACTCGTCTTCGACCGGATCAGAGCGGGCAAGCGCCCCTTCGTCCCCGTCAGCGCGAAGACCGTCCGGTCCCTCATCTGGACGCCTGACGCCAGCCGGGCTATGGCGCTCGTCGGCAACACCCCGGACGCCTACGGTCAGACCTGGCACCTGCCCGTCGATCCACACCGCCTCACCTACGCCGAGATGATCGGCGTGGCCGAACAGGTCACTGGTCGCCGTATCCGATACAGCGTGCTACCACTGGCCGTATTCAACCTCGGAGGTCGCTTCATCGGGCCGCTCGGAGAGGTTCAGGAACTGCTGCCGCGCTACCGCGGTGACAACATCTTCGACGCAGCGAAGTTCGCGACTCGCTTTCCCGACTTCACCGTTACCTCCTATGAGGAGGGCATCACCGAACTCCTCGGCTGAACCCTGCCGGGATCGATCCTTCGATACCAACATCGGCCCCGGGGAGCCCGCAGGGCTCACGGGGATTCGGTCCCGGCCATCGCCACGGCAACCGACAACAAGGGAGTCGCCGCCCGACTCGTGACGCCCTTCCGTTGCCTCCGATATGGGCGCCGCGACTCCCCGTTTGCCCAACACGTCCGCCCGTACCCGCGCACCCACGAGGTCACTGACCGGGACTGCTAATCCTCGAGGATGTAAAGACCAGCGTCCCGACCACGAGGACAGGGTCCCGGCCCACACGACGGACAGGACCCTCCTTTGCCGGTCTGCTCTCCCCACCGCGGTCACCGGACCTGCTGGTGTGGCGGGCAGCCGGCGCACCAGTCGGGGGAGGGACTCCACGAACGAGGTGCTCTGCCCCGCCGTCCGCGGGTAGGACAGGCAACAGGCCTACCGGCCGGTGGTGCTGCGTTCCGCGGACAGCCAGGAGCGGTAAGTACGAAGGGCCTTGCGCTGCTTGCGCCGTTCGGAGATCAGAGCGATCGCCGCGTTCGCATCCGGATTAGTCTGGCGTCCACGAGCGAGACGGCGCATCTGCTGCCGGACTCTTGCCATGCTGGCAGCCGAAGCGAGGGCCTTGTCCGACCAGGTGACCGGCTTCATCGAACGATCTGCCTCGCGCTGGTTCCTCCATAGATGGGGGAGATCGGGGATGAGAGTCAGAGCGGTGCCCATGCCGACCACCGCCACGCCGCTGTCGAGGACACGCTCGGCGGAGTATCGCTGGGTGATGCCGCCCGTGAGCATCAGTGGGACAGGGCCCCTCTTGACCAGGGTCTTGGCGAGATCGAGGAAGTACGCCTCGCGGGCTTGGGTGCTCTCATCAGCGGGGCGGCCGGTCATCGCCGGACTTTCGTAGCTGCCACCGGACAGTTCGACGAGGTCGACGCCGAGGGGTTCGAGCATTTCGATCACCTGGCGGGCATCATCGGTGTCGAATCCGCCGCGCTGGAAGTCGGCGGAGTTCAGTTTCACCGCGACCGCGAAGGACGGTGAGACGGCGGCACGGACTGCCTGCACGATGTCCAGCAGCATTCTGGCCCGGTTCTGAAGGGAGCCGCCCCATCGATCGGTGCGCCTGTTGACCAGCGGCGAGAGGAACTGCGACAGCAGGTATCCGTGCGCGGCGTGGATCTCGACACCGTCGAATCCGGCCTTCTCGGCGCGATGGGCCGTGACGACGAACCGGGTCACAGTGTCGTCGATCTGCTGGGGGGTCATGGCGGTCGGACGGCCGAAACGCTTGCTGTGCCTGCCCAGGTTGACACCGATGTCTGAGGGGCCCCATACGACGCCGGGCATGCCGGAAGGCACTTGGCGGCCGGGGTGGTTGATCTGCATCCACATCGAGCCGCCGCCCGACTTGCCCACCTTCGCCCACTCGGCGAACGGCTTGAGGGGGGAATGTGCGTCGAGGACGACCCCGGAGGGTGCCGTCAGTGCCTCGGCATGGACCATGACGTTGCCGGTGATCAGGAGACCGGCACCCCCTTCGGCCCAGCGTCGGTAAAGGGTGAGGATCTGCTTGCCGGGCACCTGGCCGCCGTCGGCCATATTCTCCTCCATGGCTGCCTTCCCAATCCGGTTGGCGAGCACCTGCCCGGAACGTAGGAGCAGCGGGGAGAACAGCTCGCTGGTCATTCCGGTTCCCTCTTCCGTCTCGATCACTCACGGTGTATGCAGTGCCAACATTAAGGTGCGATGTAAGCGCCGTGAACATAGGGAGGGTGTGGCCTGCGTCATAATGCTGTGCGCGCACACGCCGGCCCGGCGCGCCGCATACCGTGCACTGCGGCTACTGGGCCAGGTTCCCCGTCCGTCAAGGCCGGGCGGGTGAAAGTGAGTTCCAAGAGCAGGCGGGAAGCCATCCGGGCGCGGCGGACGCCGAGTGGCGCCGTCCCGGCTTCGCGGGTGAGATGCGCGGCGCCGCCCACGTCGCCCCCGCGCCTGCAGGGATGTTCCGGCCGGTCAGGTCCTCCGCTCCAGCGCCCGGAACCGGGGGACATGTCGTGTGCTGGGGGCGGGGAGGAAAGGAGCTTCCTGCCCGCCCCGCCCCCAGTAGGCGTGGACGGTGTCGCGTTACCACTCGTCGCAGCGAGCGTCGACTTCGAAGGCCGGGTTGCGGCTGGCGTTGGTCGTCCAGCCACGCATTAAAGTCCAGTGCAGCTGAGGTCGACTCGGTCGGTGCGCAGGCCTCGAGCGCCTCGATGCCCTTGACCACGCCGCGGTCGGCTACAGCCAGGCGCCGTACTGCGCGACGTGCTGCTCGACGCAGGGGCACTCGCCGAGGTCCGAGAGACGGCGACCTACTGGTCGCGGATCCCCGCCCTGTAGACCGCCGTTCGCGACCCGAATCCAGTGGCCGGTTCGCATCCTTGTCGGGTAGTTGCACCCACTCCACCCTATTCAGGTCACTCGTACGCATGAGGGGGGAACCGTGCCATTCGGTAGCGGCGATAGGGCTCAGCTCAAGCAGATCCTCGACCAGCTCACCAGACTGGCCACCGAGATCGCGGCCATCAAGCAGCAGGTGGCCGACCAGCAGCACACCCTTGACCAGATCCGCCACGACACCGCCGCCGCCATCAACTCTGGCCTCGCCGACATCCGGTCCGTCGCCCGTGACGCCATGGCCCGTACTACCGACCTCGTCGGCGGTCCGCTCACCCAGGTCAGCAACGAGATCGTCGCTCTCCGAAGCGCTGTCACCCAGATCGATGGGCAGCTCCGCGCCACCACAAGCCAACCCACGGCCGCGCCCGAGACAGCTCCCGCCGCGGACCCCGAACCGTCGAGCCAGCCCGGCCCGGGCCCGGATCCTGACCCCGTATCAGGCGCGGTAGGTGAGTCGGAGACCGAGGCGGATCCGACCCGTCCTGACCCGGCTGTCCTGCGAGCGGCGGCCGGCATCGCCCACGCCGTAGTCGAAGCCCATCGCGACACCTGGGCGTTCCTCATCCAGACCGCAGGCAACGAGCAGCACTTCCACATCCCGGGCAAGGTCGACGACCACGAAGGCTTCGTCAGTGTCCGCTTCTCCGGCCCCAGCCTCGTCGCCGCCATCACCAGCCTGAACCACATCGCGCGGAGCGCGGCCAACCCGGTCACGCAAGCCATCGCAGACCACATCCAGCAGAAGATCACTACCGCGGTGCAAGAGATCATCACCCGTCCCAGCAGCGACGGGGAGGGCAAACCCGTCCGCATTGTCATCGACGACCGCGCAGCGTTCGCCGAAGCCCCGCACACCACAACGGCCGACTGACACACCAGGACTCCGCCACCCGCCCCCTTGGCCGTGGCCCAGCGAGAGACGGCCAGCGAGGCCATCTTGAAACGGCTCCACCAAGGCGGCCCGAACCGCGCCCGCGCCGCAACGCGCCGACCAGCGGCGGGATCGAAGCCGATCACCGAAGCCCGCCCCGGTGTGCGCGGCGGGGACCGCGGCGACCTGCGCATCCTCCTCGGATTCGGCAGGCCACCGCGACCTGACGCGCACGTGCCCGCGTGCTCACTTCTCCAGAGCGCGGGGGGACGCGGTGCCGGCCTCGTCGTAGAGGGTCTGCACGTCCTCGACGATGTCGGTGTGGTCTCGCAAGTCGATGTCCAGGGCGTGGCCGATCAGACCGAACATGTCGTGCACAAGGCGGTCGAAGGCCACCGGCGCGAGCAGGCCCACTGGTGGCCGGGTGTCCTCCTGCGGGCCGGGTATCACCGCCCGCATCCGGTACTCCCGGTCGGCCTGCTGGTGGTTGCGGTAGGTCTGTACCGCCTCATGCAGGCGCGCAGGCCACGGCATCCGCGCGGGCGGCGGGGCGGGGCGGCCCTCGAAGACCGCACCGTTGGCCGCCCGCTGATAGGCGGCAAGAGCGGCGGGCGAGTTGTCCGCGCGCTGTTGCAGGCCGGACACGGCGTGCAGCCGCAGGGCCAGCGAGATGATCGGTGTGGCATGGCTCGCGGCCCACGTGTACTCGGTGCGGCGGTCACGCCGGGCACGGGCCACTTCGACGCGCTCGGCCTGGGTGAGGACGTCACCGGCGACATCCTCGAGGTCATCACGCAGCTGCAGGAATCGGCGCTCGGCTGCCTGCCGGCTCTTGAGCTCCAGAGCGTTCCCGATCCTGCCCCAGGTGACCTTGAGGCTCCGGGCGGTACTGATGAGCCTGCGTTCGTCGGCTTCCAGCTTGTCGCGCAGCGTACGGATGACCAGGAGCGCGGCGAGCACGCTGGTTTCGTCCATACCCGTATCGCGGTAGCGGGCGCGCTGCACCACTAGGTCATATTTCGCGGCGATGCTCGTCAGATCGCGGTCAGCTACGGAGAACTCACTGGTCACGCGGGCCAGTTCGCCTTCCCACTCGCTGGGGTCATGCTCCGGCGGAGTGTGTAAATGCTGCCAGGCCGCTTCACGGCTGTATTCTTCAATCGGTCGTGACTCTGTCGTCTTACTGACGACGCTTTTTGTCGTCCCTCGGACGACACTTTTTCGTGACGGCATGAACTCTCCATCCCATGTCGGTGCGAAAACAGGAATCAGTCGTCCGAGCGCGTGTGATCCGCCTGCTGGCGGTCAGTCGTTCGGCGCCGCAGGGCGCGCACAAGCGTGCCGGTCAAGGCCCCGGTGGCCAGGACCAGCAGCCCCGCGAGGTACTCGGGCCCCGCCTCTCGCAAAATGTTGCTCATCACCACAGGTCAGCACGCACAGACGGGTCCACTGCGTGCCCCCCTCTCAGGAATTATCGGACGGCGTGACGCCGCCCACGGATAAGACCGAGCCGTCCCCTCGCGGCCCCCTGCAGGCTGCCTCCACCCTCAAGGAATACGGACCGCCTGCGACCCTGCAATTCAATGAAGGGGTCGGACATCTCGTCACACGAATCGAAAGAGCGCCACCCTCCGCCACCCCTCGCGGGAAAACCGACCACCCTAAATTCATCGAAATTGCACCGATATGTAAGGGTGGTGCGCGCAGCCCCACCGACCGGCTGCTGGTGCGCGGCGTCCGCGACATCGAGTCGGCAGGGACGCCTCCACGGCGGCCATCCGGGCTTGCGTGGCAAGCGACCCTTGCATCCGCGGTACGGGTACGTACCCGTACCGCGGGGGTGGGAAGGAGCACTACGATGACTGATGCCGACGTTCGCATCCTCGCGGAAGCCAAGAATCGGCTCGCTGTCATAGCCGCTGCGGAGGGGCTGTCGCTTCGCGCGTACCTGGCGCGCTCGCGCAGACCCTGCTGACAGCAGCCGAGCGGGCTGAGAGGGCCGAAAAGGCGCGGGCCGCGCTCAAGGAGTGGAACGGCTACACTCCCACCGCCGATCAGGAGCGGGACCTCGACAGCGAGCTGGACCGCCGTCTGGCCCGGGTGACCGGCCGGTGAGCGACGCCATGCACATCGTCCTGGACGACACCGCGATGACCGCGGCCGGCCAGGGCAACGTCCTTGCTTCCCGCCTCATCCACCGCGCTCACGCCGAAGCCGGCTGGTTCCTCTACGCCCCGGCATGTGCGTTGGTGGAAGCCGACCGAGCCCTGCCCGGCACGGCGGAACATCTGGCATCCCTGCCCGGCATCACCGTCCTCGACCTGGACCTCGCTGCTGTTCTGGCCGTGGCAAGGCACAAGGCCTGCACGCCGCACAGCCCACTCCCGACCGCCCCGACGGGGCGATCGTCGCCACCACGGATCCGGGTCGGTGGAGCAGCCAGGCGATCCGCGTCCTGGACCTCGCCTGAGTACACCAACCGGAGTTAACGCAGCGCTCGACTGCTTCCCACTCCCCAGAGGGGTCTCCTGGCCATGTGCGCCGGCTCGACGTCGGAGTCGTGCTCCCTGCGCCCCTGCACGCCGCACATGCTGTCGAAATCTGTACAAGTCACTGAAGAGCGTCCTCGCGGTCCAAAGACTCCCAGGTCAAGCCGCCTGCTCCCCGCACGCGCGGGGTTGATCCCCGGATGCCAGCGAGGCCATCGTCGCCGTCGGTCTGCTCCCCACGCCCGCGGGGGTGGTCCCGACGGGAGGGTCAGCTCATAAGGGCGCGCTGCTGCAACCGGCAGCCGGAGGCAGCGCCGTACGAACACCGGCGGCCGCTCAGTGAGCGTCGTCGTTTACGGTTCGTCGACCCCGCCTCCGCGGGGAGGATCAGAGTAGCCGGGCGGCAGCGCACGCATCCACGGGTCGGCTCCGCGCCTGCGGGAGTGCTCCGATCGAAAGGTGCGGTGCTTGCCCAGGTGATGGTGACCGAACTGGGGTCGGCTGGTGCCGGCCGTCAACGGTTGGCCCCACCGGGCTGAGCAGGCCAGGCCGCCCTGCTAGATGTGTCTCAGCTGTTTGTAACGCGGAGTGTCAGTTCGTGGAGCAGGCGTCCGGTGGTGGTGATGTCGTACCGGCGTGCGTTGTGGAGAGCTGCCTTGGACGCGGCCGTTCGCTGGTGAAGGTTCCGGCTCATTTCGTCCAGGGCCGTGGCCAGGGAGCGGGGGTCGCCGGGAGTGTAGGGGGCGCCGGCGCCTCCGAGGAGGTGCCTCACACCAGGGAGATCGGAGTAGACGACCGGGAGTCCGTGGGCTTGGGCCTCGACGAGAACCAGCCCGAATGCCTCCAGACCTTTGGTGGTGAACACGAAGGCGTCGAAGGTCGGTAGGAGACTCCACAGTTCAACGCGTGGCAGGTGTCTCTCGAAGCGGACCCGGTCTTGCAGGCCAAGTTCGGCAGTTCTGTGTTCCAGGTGCTTGCGCAGGGGTCCTTTGCCGATCACGGTCAGACGGTGGGGTTGTTCAGTGAGGGCGATGGCTTCGATGGCCGTGATCGTGGACTTGTTGTCGTCCAGGCGTCCGGCGTGGGCCAGGGACAACGGGCCGGCGTCTGCGGACGGCCGGTCGCGCTGCTGGGCGTCGGCTAGGCGGATGCCCCAGGGGATGACGGTGATGCGGTCGGTGTACCGGCGCCCTGTCAGGTGGTCGATGCGTTCGGCAAGGTCTGAGGTGGGGGCGACGATCGCGGCGCTGGCGGCGGCCACTTCGCGTACGGCCGCGTGTTCGGCCGGGTTGCGCTCGGCCGCCATCACCTCGGTGCCGTGAGCGATGGAGATGACCGGGATGCTGCCGGCGGTGCGGCTGAGCGCGAGGCTGAGGGCGAACCCGACGTTCTGGGCGTGGATGGCGTTCGGTTTGACCTGCTGGATGAGCGTTGCTACCTCGCGCGTCAGCTCGTCGACGTAGTCGTCGAAGCCGGGGCCCTGGGGGCGTTTGGTCGTGGAAAGGGGGATCAGGTGATCGAACGTGTCCTTCCAGGTCTGATCGAACGGCGTCCGGCCGAGGTAGGCCGTGCGGGTTTCGGGCATGGCGCGGTAGAGGTCGTTGACGAGGATCAGGCTTCCGGACGAAGGCTCGCACGGGCGGTTGATGCCGGTGAGGATGGACAGGGGTTCCGCGGTCATGCGGAGACCCTCTTGGCAGGGTGGGTAGGGAGCGAGGACGGGACATCACGGTCCGCCGTGGCCCGGGAGATGGTGGTCTTCCGTTCGCGGTGGCGGGGTGGAGCCCACCACGCTGCCAGGTGCGGCGTGAGGACGGCGTTGACCTCTTGGACTGGGTGCAGGAGTCCTTTGCCGTCCTGTTTGGCTGTCCACGCTCTGACGGACGCTCGGGGGTAGAGGGGCTGTATCCCGATCTCGCCCTTGGGGAGGAAGCCGTTGAAAGGGGTGGGGATGCGTTCGCTGTTCCAGTAGTCCCATGCTTCGAGCGCCTTGGCTTTCTCGAAGCAGTGGTAGAGCCTGTGATAGCGCGGCATGTACCGGATCTCGCGGAAGATCATATGTCCGATCAGTCCCGGCGCGACGTGCCGGAGTGTGCTGAGATCCGTGTCCTGGAAGGTCGCCGATGCCGGGTCCTGAGATGGGTGCAGCGCGGTACGGGCGAACAGGTGGGACAGCCGTCGTCGCACGTACTCGGCGACTTGTGGGGCCAGCGCCGGTTCGATGCCGTCGATGAGCTGAATGAGCTGCTGGTGGCGCGGATGGAAGCGGGCGAGGTCGAACAATTCGTGCATGCCGTCCACGGCGGCGAACGCGAGGCGCTTGTACAGCCAGTTGTTCAGTTCCCCGACCTGGGCGCAGTTCTTGGTCTCCTCACTCGTGGAGTGGAGCATCAGGTACTCGGACAGCACCTCGAAGTACAGGTAGCCGAGGAAGGGCACAGCGGGTACGGCAGTGGCCAACTGGTCGATGAACTCGGTAGCTGTCGTGGCCCGGCCTGTAGCGTTGCGCAGGGCCACGTCGAGGAACACGGCCGCAGCGCGCAGCCCGGCCTGCACGGCATCGTCAAGCTGGTCGGTCTCGGACCGGGTGAGAAAGCTCTGATAGCGCAGGTAGGTGCGCAGGTGGATGGGGCCGAGGTGCAGATAGTCCACCCCCTTGGTAGGGATCGGAGCGTCTGGGGTGACCTCGAAGATCATGGGCGTGGTGTCGGGTTTCGTGTGCATCAGGTAGGCGCCGAGATTGTGCGGACGCCATCCCTGGCGCCGGCGTGAGAGCGGAGAGCAGTACAGGGCTCCGACCAGGCATCCGGTGGAGACGTGCAGTTCCCTGCTGGCACGGATGGCGGTGATGTCCTTGGTGGTGTGCAGCAGGTACAGGGGCCGGCCGCTGACGAGCGCTTCGGTCATCGCGTTGTGCCGAATCAGCCATCCGTTGGGGGTGTCATCCTCCAGATAGCGGCGCCAGTTGTCCTCACTTTCGGCCAGCGACGCGGGAGCCGGGCGCTGCGAGGGCTTGCTGTAGTCCGTGTGGGCGTGCTCCCATTCGTGGCGCAAAAGGGGACTCCTGATGGTTGAAGGGGTAGCGGGACCCGGGGAAATACGGGGGTTTACAGCGTCTCGACGTTGGTTCCGGACAGCCGATTGCGGCAGTCGAGCACGTACGGTGCGTCCTTCTCGATCATGGTGAGGTCGAATCGGGTGTGGTCCATGAGGAGCACCACGGCATCAGCCGCTGCCACTTCCTGCGGGTTCGCATCGACCCGGGGCACGTTCAGCTTGCTGATGTCGTCCTCCGGCACGATCGGGTCGGCGCCGTAGACATCGGCGCCGAGGCCGGTGAGAAGTTCGGCAACCCGCGCTGAAGGGGAGTTTCGCAGGTCGGTGGCGTTGTACTTGTAGGTCAGACCGAGCAGCAGGACGCGCGACCCCTCGATGGGCAGGCCGCGTCTGCGCAAGCCGTCTACGACGCGCTGGACGACGTAGTCGGGCATGTGCCGGTTGACGTCGTCGGCGAGTTTTACGAGCCTGAACGGGACTCCCAGTTCCTGCTCGACCTTCCACGAGAGGAACAGCGGATCGACGGGCAGGCAGTGCCCGCCGGCTCCTGGCCCGGGGGTGAATCGAGTGAAGCCGAAGGGCTTGGTCGCGGCGGCGTCGATCGCCTCCCAGATGTTCACTCCGAGGGGTGCCGCCAACGTTGCCAACTCGTTTACGAGTGAGATGTTGACCAGCCGGAAGGTGTTCTCCAGCAGCTTCGCCAACTCGGCGACCTTGGGTCCGGATACGGGGACCGTGGTCTGGAAGATGCCGTCGTAGAACCTCTTGATCTCGTGGAGCGACGTGGCGTCGATCCCGGACACGATTTTCGGTGTGCCGTCGAACGACCAGCGCTTGTTGCCCGGAGCGATGCGTTCGGGGCTGAACCCGGCCAGAAAGCCCATCCCCGCCCGCAGGCCTGATGCCTTCTCCAGGATCGGCAGCAGCAGTTCCTCGGTACAGCCGGGGTAGGTCGTGGACTCCAGGACTACGGTCCCGCCGACGCGGAGGTGCGCGCCCAGGGTCAGCGCGCAAGCTTCGAGGTAGGTCAGGTCGGGCACGTTGTCCCGCAGTGGGGTCGGCACGGTGATCACCGCGGTGTCGAAGCCGGCCAGCCCCGCATCGTCGGTGGTCGCGGAGTACGCAGCGGACTCCAGCACGGCGCGCAGCCGTGCTGAGGACACGTCCTCGATGACGGACTGGCCGGCGGTGAGCTGCCGGACACGGTCCGCGTCCACGTCATAGCCGATCACGCGATGCCCCACCTCCGCCGCGCGGACCGCCAGCGGAAGCCCTACGTAACCCTGACCAGCGACGACTACCTGCATTTCAGCTCCTACTCGGTTGCGGTGCTTGAATGGACCGTCGTTCCTGATCTGACAAGGAGATGTGCTGTGCCCCTGGTGTCTGTCGTGATGCCCGTCTACAACTCGGCGGCCACCCTCGGCGCGGCCGTCCGTTCGGTACTCACGCAGACCCACAGCGACCTGGAGCTGCTGGTCACCGACGACCAGTCCTCCGATGGCTCCATGGACCTGCTGCGTGAGTTCGCCGCCCAGGACGAGCGAGTGCTGCCCCAGTCCTCGCCTACGCGGGGCGGTGCGGGCCGGGCCCGCAACCTCGCCATCGAGCGGGCCCGCGGGGACTACGTCGCCTTCCTCGACTCGGACGACATGTGGCTCCCGGAGAAGACCGAGAAGCAACTCGCCTTCGCCGCAGAAGGCCATGCGCCGTTGACATTCACCTCGTACTTCAAAATGGACGCCGACTACGACGGCGAGAGTACTGACTGGGTCTCCAACGGGCGGGTGATCCGCGCACGGCAGCACGTGGACTACCGCGCGATGCTGGTCCGGGACCACATCGGTGCCCTGACCGCCATGTACGACCGCAGGGTTCTGGGCACACGGCTGATGCCGGAGATGCGCAAGCGCCAGGACTACGCTCTGTGGCTGTCGATCATGCGGGACGGCGCTGACGCCCGAGGCCTGGATGAACCGCTCGCGGTGTACAGGGCCCACCAAGCGGGATCCCTGTCCTCCAACAAGCTGTCGCTCGTGCAGTACAACTGGACTCTGTACCGCGAGCATGAGCACCTGTCGATCCCACGGGCGACGCGGGCACTGGCCGGCGCTGTGTGGCAGTCGGTGCGGAACTCGCGCATCTGACCTCGTGCACGGGCCCGGAACCCTACACGACCCTTGGACCTGCCTCACCAGGCCCGTTTCGTGACCGTGCCGCGTCCTCGGAGGCTGTACGGCGCACTGGACTCGCGAGACACCGTGTGCCTTCGGCCGGCTACGCGGCCAAGCTCTCGTCGGACCTTGCACGCAGGAACAGCTGGAGGAGCAGCCGCCGGTCGGATTCCGGAACAGTCTCCTGACCGCTGCGGAGCGCCTCCCGTCCGTGGAGAAAGCGGCGCTGGTCGACGATGAGGTAGTCCCCGGGCATGAGCATGAAGGAGACCTGGCCCTTGACCAGCTCCTCGGCCAGTTCTCTGGCAGCGTTGGCGTGCGCCCGCCCGAGCTGGGACCGCTCCAGCATCTTGGCGGTGAACCGGACGAACCCCCTGCCAGGACCGGAGCCGTCCAGGATCGGAAACGGCTTGTACTCCTCGCCCACTCCGAACAAGTCGAAGAAGGTCCCATAGTGGTAGGCCGACTCGGCCAGCAGGGCGCGGCTTTCCTCCGACAGACGCGCCACCGCAGCGTGGGCGTCGGACAGGATGCTGGGGCCACCACCAAGCGGGTCGGGGCGCACGCACAGGAGCGTGGTGTAGTCCGGAGGGAGGCCTGCGTTCACCAGGTCCATGTGGAAGGCGTTGTACCCGATGCCGCTGGACTTGCCGGGGTCCTTGCCGATCTTGACCCCGATGTCCTTCCACAGCGGCCACCTGGGGAAGGGCGAGAAGGGAGTCGCGATTTCGGCGGCGAAGGCCGCCGACACTCGCAGAAACCGGCCGTCATCGTTCCCCAGCGCCGTGAAGAGGTTACCCAGGCGCAGCACGGCGTAGCCCCCGTTCTCCGCGGTCAGGGCGTGACGCAATGTGGCGACGGTCTCCTCGAATTGTGGCGTGACCATCAGCTCGGTGCGGTACCGCATCATGGTGGTACGGGCCAAAAACGAGCCATCGAGTTCCCACGCCGGGAGTGAAAGGCCGATCAGGGCCGCTTCGAGTTCGCTCGAAAGGTCGATGAGCACGTGGAGACCCCTCTTCTCTTGGTGCTGTCCGTTCGATACTTCAGTTGTGGTACGGGATCCCTCACCGCGCGTGAGCCGGCGGGGAAGACTGGAGGCGATGGAGGCGCAGGAACGGGATCGCCCTCAGTTCGAGCGCGTTGTTCTTCAAGTCGTTTGGCGGGAGTGGGGCGGGTCCTGTGTGATGGCAAAGTCGGTGGACTCCTCAGGGCCCGCCCCAGTCACGGGCTACGCGCCCGGGGCCAGCTGGACGGTGGGTCATGCGTTTCTGAGGCCCGCACCCCGCCGGTGGGCATACTCCCTGTCACCCGAGTGGGCGCGGAAGCGGATGCTGCAGGAGAGCTGTGCCCGCTGGATGCGGCCTGGCTGGGGAACACCAGGTCGCCGAGCAGGGCCTACGGCCTCTCCGCCAGCTCCCGGGTGAGTTCATTGATGGTGAGGACCCGGTACGTGCTGAGGCGGCGGATGAGTTGTGACGCCAGCATGGTGCGCAGGTTCGGATGCCCGAACGGCAGCGGATGATCGGGCTGGGCGACGACGTGCACGTGACCTCGGGCGTTCAAGCCGTAGAGGGTGCCGTGCACCCCGAACAGGGGAGCACTGCGTGCGAGGAACACCACCGGGTCCCTGGTGAGGTGGGGGCAGCGCGCTGCGGCGACGCGGACATGCCTGGCGCAGACCGGTGGCTGGTTGAGCACGACCGTCGATAGGGCAGGGCCCACGTCTCCCGGACCGGCCAGGAAGACCCACCCGAGCCGGGTACGCGCCAGCTCGGCGCAGACCTGGCAGCGCAGCGTCCGCATCGTGAGCATCTGCCGGTAGGGGTGCATGAGCTTCCACTGCGGCTCACCGGTCGGCATCTGCTGCTCGTCCACGGGGTTGAAGCTGCACCGTGCCCACAGGATGCCCCGCAGGGGCCGGTCCCTCGGGTCCTCGTCGCGGTAGTACAGCCGCGGTCCGGAGGCGTGCAGGTGAATGAGAAGGTTGTCGGGGGCGGCTTCCTCTCCCTGCCGCTGGGTGATGAAGGGGATCAAGCCGGGCTTGCTCGGGATGCGCACGGAGCGGACCTTGCTCGGGGAGGGGAATGGGCTGTGAGGCAGCGGGGGAGTGATCACGCCGCCTCCCTGATACAGCCTGTGGCGGCGAGGTAGTCGAGGAGTTCGTTGACGGACCAGGCCAGCCGTCGCAAATGCGCCACCGCCGACCAGCAGCTGTCCGACACCTGCACCTTTCGCACGTCCTGGGCCCGTCGAACCAGCAGGTCGGCATCCGCATCCTCCTGGCCGGCCCCGGAAGCGACAGCGATGTCCACCAGCTTTGCCAGATGCCCGTCCAGCCGCGCAGCACAGGCCTCAACTTCTTCCTCGCGCGGCGCGACGTCATCCAGCGCCACTCCGACGTCCTCGAGCACCGCATCACCGTCGAACGGTGTCCACTGCTGAAGCCTGGCCAGCACACCGGCCAGCTCTGATGACTCCAGCGGCGGCGTCCACGATGGGATGACTAACGCGGTCATCGCTGCCCCACGCCGGGCAGCGGCAAACAGCACCAGGCTTCCGCCCCGGCATCGCCAAAACCCCACGCGCCGCTGCGCTCCTTCGCGAGAGCGTCGACGAGCAGCAGCCCCCGCCCCGACTCTGCACATTCCTCGGGAGTGCGCACAGCGCCGGTACTCGGCATGCCGTCGCGTACCCGGACATGCAGAGTCTCGTCATCGACGGTGATGGCCAGGCTGATCTCCGCAGCCCCGCTGTGCTGCAGCGCATTGGTCACCAACTCGGAAAGGATCAGCATTACGTCGTCCGTCATGGACGCAAGACCGCAGCGGCGAAGCCGTGCCGCCGCGATCCGACGCATGACCCCGACCTGGCAGGCGTCCTCGCGCCGCAACGGTAGACCGCTGCGCGGGGTGGTCACCTTGAAGTGCGCCTGCATTACGTCCCCTCTGCGATGGGGCAGTGCGCCAGTCCTTCGTCCGGCAGGCTTGTCGAGGCTGGGCCGCTGGCACAGGGCGAGGGCCTGCGCAGATGTCCCAAGACGAGTGGCCTTCACCTGGGCCCCACTTTCCCAGAGACTGCGCTGCCCCGAGTGACTCGGTGCACGTGGGGGGTCGTCCTGGCGCTGCGCGTTCTGCGGGCGGTAACTTTCATAACGTCGACGCTCCTTCGAAGCGTTGGCCACGTCCCGGGGCCGTTCGCGCGGTCGCCGGGATCACTTTGCTTTGCATCAAGAGTCGTTCGTCGGGACCAACTGCGGGATGACCGGCGAGTGTTACCGAGGCGGTAATACACTCGTTGCTGGTTCCGTAAGGGCGCGACGAAGCGCCTACCATCAATGCGGAAGTTGGCCCCATGGACGCCACCACCCCCGGCCCGCTCGCGCGCGAAGTCCTCGAACGGGATGACGTGAAACGAGCCCTGGAAGAGCACGACTTCGCCGCTGCCTTCTCTCTCATCAAGAAATGGGGTGGCCTGTCTCAGAACCGCATCGCGGCGGCCTGTCAGCTCACACCCGGCAAAGTCTCTACGATCATAAGCGGACAGCAGCAGGTCACCAGCTTCGACGTGATCTGCCGCATCGCTGACGGGCTCCGTATCCCCGGCCGCCTGGTCGGTCTCGCCGACCGTCCCTGGGAGAAAGAGCCCGGCACGCCGGACCCGCCGCCGGCCGCACCTGCCTCTGACGACGCCCCGTGGTGTCCCACAGCGACGGTGCATCTGGCCGCAGACCTGACCAGGAGCGATCTCGTGATGGACCGTCGCACTGCAACGCGCACGCTGGCGAACGCCGCCCTGTCTGGTGCGCCCCTGCTCGACTCCCTGGAGGATTGGCTCCAGCCCTCGCCCCGGACCGACCAGAAGCGTCAGAGCGGTCGAATCGGTCTGCGTGAGGTGCAGGAACTGGAGGCAACGGCCCGCGCGTTCCGTGCCTGGGACCACCGCTTCGGAGGCGGTCTGCGGCGCAAAGCGGTCGTCGGACAGCTGAACGAAGCGGCCGGCTACCTGGAGGACGACCAGACACCAGCCGTCGAGCGAGGACTGTTCGGGGTGATGGCCCACCTTGGGGGAATCGCCGCGACGATGGCGTGGGACTCCGGACAGCAGAAGCAAGCTCAGAACTACTACATGCTGGCGCTGCGTGCAGCGCATGCTGCCGGCGACAGGGCATTCGGAGCGAACGTGCTCGCGGGAATGGCCCGGCAGATGCTTTACCTAGACCGCCCACAGGACGCGCTGGAACTCGTACACCTGGCACAGAGGGGCATTTCGCATTCGGTCGCACGTGTCCGCGCCATGCTGCACACGCGAGAGGCCTGGGCATACGCTGCCATGGGGCGGCCTGCGGCATTTCGACGGGCCACCGGGGAGGCTACAGAAGCCCTCGCTGAAGCTGACACAGACGACGAGCCCTATTGGATTGCCTACTTCGATAAATCCGAACTCGCAGGCGTGACGGGCGGCCGACTCCTCGACATGGCCCGTCAAGACCCGCAGTCGCACGCCGAAGACGCAGCAACTCATATCCGAAGCGCTCTCACCCAGCGCGGCGCCGAAGCAGGACGCAGCCACGCCCTGGACCTGATCGGACTCGCCGAATGTCACTTCCTCACAGGGGATCTGAAAAGCGCGGTCGAGTACACGCACCGATCGGTGGACGCGGCTGCTCGCACACAGTCAAGTCGAGTCCGTACTCAGCTCGCGCAGCTGTACCCGTACACCGTGGGCCGGTCGGCATCACGTACCGTCAGCGAAGCGCGGAAAAGGATCCGCGAAGCCCTGTCGAGTTGAAGGAGCAATGTGACCACCATCGCCGTGACCGGGCACATGGACCTGACGGATACCACCGTGCCCTTGGTGCGCGACGCGCTGCGCGAGACGCTTGAGCCGTACGCCGCAGATCTAACGGGTGTCTCCTGTATCGCCAAGGGCTCTGACTCCCTCTTCGCCGAAACCGTTCTCGAGCTGGGCGGACAGCTGGTGGTTGTCATCCCCTCGAAGGACTACCGGCAGAACAAGGTCAAGCATGACCACGCTGAGACCTTCGACCGCCTCCTGAATGCCGCGAATGAGGTAGTCGTGCTGGATCACGAGACGGCAAACCGGTCAGCCTACGAGGACGCCAACCGGGCTCTGCTGAAGCGGGCAGACCGACTCGTCGCTGTGTGGAATGGCCAGCCCCCGAGCGGCAAGGGGGGCGGCAGCGCAGACACCGTCATGGAGGCACGCGAAGCCGGTCTTCCCGTAGACATCGTTTGGCCACAGGGAGCCGCCCGACGCGACTGACCCACGGCGTGAGTCGAGTGCCGCTGAGCGCTCGCGGGTACGTCGGCTCCCTTCTAGGGACGGCAGCCGCTTCTCGTCTCGCAGGCCTGTGTCGGCACGACACAGGGGAAGAGGTCCCGCGCCGGGGTTCGCCGTCAGCTCGGTGAGCCCACGGCAGAGGGCCACGGTCCTGTGCAGTGAGGGGAGTTGCATCAGATGGCCTGATCAGGATGTCCCAAGCCGTGCCGTGCACGGGGCGGCGGCCCAAGCCCATCACTACGCTGGCCGATGGGACGCTGACTGCGAACAGGGAGACCATGACGTACGCGACCGACCGCATCGAAACCCTGATGGATGAAGGCGTCCACAACAAGGCCTACCCCGGCGCCGTCTGGGCCGTCGGCGACAGTGGAGAGGCATCCCGGCATTGCCACAGCAACCCTCGCCGCTGGGGCAGCCCACGCCTGTCCGCGTCGACGCGGGGGAAGTCGTGGAGAGGATCGCTATCGGACGCCGCATCGCCCTGCCTTCCCCCTCCTCGCTCGGTCCCCGGCCGACCCACCAGCGGAGGCCGG
This sequence comes from Streptomyces mutabilis, assembly GCF_046628145.1. Lineage (NCBI taxonomy): Bacteria > Bacillati > Actinomycetota > Actinomycetes > Kitasatosporales > Streptomycetaceae > Streptomyces > Streptomyces mutabilis. Next base: position 7,952,469 of record NZ_CP176874.1, read on the forward strand.
CTCCAGCCGTGCCCGGCCCGCGCGAGGGGGAGCCACCCGGTTCCGGGCTGGCGAGGTGGCCGCGCTCGGAACACCCCCGCGTCAGCGGGGGGGGGCGTACCGAACTGATGCCCGGGCTCGGCATATCGGAACACCCCCGCGTCGACGGGAAGGACTTGGTCTTCGGGAACAGGGCCCGGATGTGCCACGGAACACCCCCGCGTCGGCGGGGAGGACCCGAGCGTCCATCCGGTCGACGCCCCGAGCTGCGGAGCACCCCCGCGTCCGCGGGGTGGACCGGACGTAGCGCGACGTCGAGTCCCGAACGATCAGAACACCCCCTGTCGGCGGGAAGCGGCCAGGGCCGGTTGTTCTTGTGGCCGGTCGTCGGAACATCCCCGCGCTGACGGGGAGGACGGGGGAGGACCGTAGCCGACATCGGCCCGACACCTGCTCCGACGGAACACCCCCGCGTCGGCGGGGAGGGCCGAGAAAGGAGTCGCGATGGACCGCGTCTTCAGCGGAACACCCCCGTATCGGCGGGGAGGACAGAGCTGGGCATGGCTCCATCCTCTCAACTCCTGGATCGCCGCTGCGTCGGCGAGGAGGAGAAGCCGGCCAAGGCCGGAACACCCCCGCATCGGCGGGGAGGACGCTCCGCACGTCACGATCACCGAAGAGACGTTGGAACACCCCCGCGTCGGCGGGGAGGACCGCGAGGTACAGGGCGGCGATCACGCGGCCACCGGAACACCCCCGCGTCGGCGGGGAGGACGGCGACACCGTCACCGTCCGCAAGCCGGCCGTCGGAACACCCCCGCGTCGGCGGGGAGAACCGGGCGGCGATGGCGTCGTGCAGCGATCCCGGCGGAACACTCCCGCGTCGGCGGGGAGGACCTCCGCAGTTCCCGTGATGGTGGTCACGGTCACGGAACACCCCTGCGTCGGCGGGGAGGACTCGATGGTGTGCGCGTTCCGCAGCGTGAGCGTCGGAACACCCCCGCGTCAGCGGGGAGGGCCGCGGGTCAAAGCCGTGGTCGTGGCCGTTGACCGGAATACCCCCGCGTCGGCGGGGAGGACCCCGGCGCGGCAGCGACGTAGCCGACCGCGGGCGGGACACCCCCGCGTCGGCGGGCAGGGCGGCGAGAACGTCGCCGAGATCGTCGGCAACATCGGAACACCCCCACGTCGGCGGGGAGGACACCAAGAACCGCACCGCGCATCCTGCGGTGGCCGGGACACCCCCGCGTCGGCGGGGAGGGCGGGACCCAATTCGTGAGGCGGTGGGCGGCGGTCGGGATACCCCCGCGTTGGCGGGGAGGGCGGGACGCCCCAAGACCGTGCCGCGGCCAGGATCGGGACACCCTCGCGTCGGCGGGGAGGACAGGGCCGTTGCGTCGACGGCACCGGCGAGGATCGGAACACCCCCACGTCGGCGGGGAGGACCGGACCCCACCCTGGCGAATACACGAAGCACACGGAACACCCCCGTGTCGGCGGGGAGGACGCGAGCGCGCCCGGCGCGCAGCTCGACCAGCACGGAACACTCCCACGTCGGCGGGGAGGACGAGCAGGGTGGGTCTCATCAGTCCTCTTCTGGCGGAACACCCCCACGTCGGCGGGGAGGACCGCGGGCCCGTACACCGTCCCGCACCACCGGCACGGAACACCCCCACGTCGGCGGGGAGGACACCATCACCACCGACTCCCGTGGCCGGATCGCCGGAACACCCCCTCGTCGGCGGGGAGGACGCCAGCCGCAGGTTCCACGCGATCGACAGCGTCGGGACACCCCCGCGTTGGCAGGGAAGACTTTGCACCTGTGCCGCGCACCGGCCTGAACCCGGGAACACCCCCGCGTCGGCGGGAGCGCCTGTACCCGCAGTCCCGGATTCTGAACGAGGGCGGAGCACCCCCGCGTCGGCGGGGAGTACCAGCGTCGGCCACGAGCACTCTGATCGGAGCATCCCGGTGTCGGCCGGCAACTTGGCGTTTCTGTACATCGTGCTCCCCACCGTCGGAGCATCCCCGCGCGGTAGGGAGGACGGGGTGAACTCCGAAACGGCCTGGGTCGTGTGCGGAGCACCCCCGCGTCGGCGGGGAGGACAACTGGGCGTCGCCCGGGACAGCCATCCCCGGCGGAACACCCCCGCGTCAGCGGGGAGGACTTGAGGAGCACGGCCCGGTTCGCGTCGAGGGTTGGAACACCCCCGCGTCGGCGGGGAGGACAAGCGCCACCGCACCCTCATCACCGGCGCCGGCGGAACACCCCCGCGTCGGCGGGGAGGACACCGCCTCCTAGGCGGTCGGCAGCTCGTCTTCCGGAACACCCCCGCGTCGGCGGTGAGGACCTGCCCGTCTTGGTCACCCTCACGCCCACGATCGGAGCATCCCTGCGTCGGTGGGGAGGGCGTCTTAGGATGGCGGGGGACACCTCCGCCGGGGGGCGTCTGCAGACAGGAGGTGACGGACCCCTTGGGGTCCGTCACCGTGGCTCAGATGAGCCAGCTGACGAGTTCGCTGATCAGGGCACGGGTCACCGCGCTGACCACTACGCGCGAGGTACCGAGAAGTACTTCGCGGCGCAGGACGAACTTGTGCAGGAACCGGGACACTGTATCTCCAGAGCGCAGACTGGGCCGAGGTTGCGCCACATCCCTCGGGAGGGTCGTGCGTTCTGCTCGGCTGTGCCGTCGCTTGGAGAGGCAATGAGGTTCCGCGCACCTCCCAGGGAGGCGTGCAGCGGTATGTACTCTACGGCGGGAACCCGTTGGTGTGGCAGTGCTTGCGGGAACTGCCCCCGCCGGCCTTCGACGAGGTGAAGCAGATGAGGGGGGGGAGAGCTGCGGCTGGATGTGTCTGCCGCGGCCCTTGTGAGGCGCGCCTGCGCTGGATCCGAGACAAGGAGCACCCCATGGCCCTGGACTCCCGCCTGTGGGGCAAGGCTGCCGGGCTGGGCAGGAACGCCCGCGGGGCTCACCGCACGCACCCTTTGATCTGTCATCTGCTGGATACGGCAGCTGTGGCGGAGGTCGTGTGGGATGAACTGCTGACCTCGCATCAGCGGAGCATGGTGGTCGGGGCGCTGCGGGTTCCGGACGGGGAGGCGCGGGCGCTTGTGGCGTTCTGGGCGGGGCTGCACGATATCGGGAAGATCAGCGTGCCGTTCCAGCTGCACTGCAACGGTCCGAAGAGCGCGGATGGGGAGCTGCTGACGCAGGAGCTGGGCGATGAGCAGGGCTACGATTCCGTGGCCGGCGCCGCGCTGGACAGGCAGTCACACGAGGCGGCGGCGCACTGGTGGCTGGCGGGGATTCTCGAGGAGATCGGCTATCCGTCGTCGAAGCGGCGTCCGCAGTCTCAGCTCAGTCACGCGGTGGCCCAGCTGCTCGGTGGGCACGGCGGCCGCTTCCACCCGGTCGTCTACGCCAAGGATTACCGGTGCCCTGTGGCCCGTCACCCCGGTCTGGGCACGGGCAGGTGGGAGGAGCAGCGGCGGGCCCACTTCGATGAGGTGCGCAGAGTGACAGGGGCGGTGTCGGTTCCGCAGGGGCGGATGTCACCGGGAGCGGCTGTGGTCCTGACGGGGCTGGTGACCCTGTCGGACTGGCTGGCCAGTATCGAAGAAGAGATTCAGGCCAGGCTCAGGGAGGAGAGATGGGCCGGGACCCCTGAGGACCTGGACGCTTACTGGCAGGTCGCCCGAGCAGCAGCTGTCCGTCTGGTGGAGCACAGCGGCCTGCTCGGGACGGGTTTTGCCCGGCCCAAGCCGGGCCAGTGTGCAGGCGAGATCAGTCTTGTGGCCAGTGTGGAGGCCCAGTTGCCTGGTCTGGTGGCCGAGCGCGGGCCGGGCTTGGTGGTGGTGACGGCTTCGCCGTCGCAGGAGCGTACGGAGGCGGCTCTTCGTGCAGCGGCGGTCCTCGGGCATGCGGCAAACGCGCGCGGTCTGTTCTATGCGCTGCCGACCGGTTCGGCGGCCGAGAGCCACATGGCGCAGCTGCATGCTTTCGCTGAGCAGGCCCTGACGGGTCCCTGGCGGTCGCTGCTGCTTCACAGCTCTTCGCGGTTGAAGCCGGCGGAAGCCGCGCAGCAGTGGGCGCACGCCCATGCGTTGGGTGATGTCAGCGCGGAGCCTGGTGAGGAATGGGTTCTGACAGCGAACAGCTGGCTCAATTCCCATCACCGCGCGCTCCTGGCCGCGCTGGGCACGGGGACGGTGGACGAACTTCTCCAGGCGGTCCTGCCGGTGAAGTTCAACGTGATGCGGCTGTTTGCCTTCTCCGGCAAGGTCGTCGTGGTGGATGAGGCCCATGCCCGCGGCGCGTGGGGGCAGAAGCTGATGCTCCGGTTCCTGGAGTGGGCCGCTGCGCTGCGGATTCCCGTGGTCCTGGCCGCGATGGCTGCGGACAAGTCGGTGGATGCGATGCTGGCGGCCTATCGCCGTGGCTCTGGAGGAGTAGCGGAGCCGATGGTGCAGCCTCGCCGGCTGCCGGCGTGGTCGTTCGTGGATGCTCAGTCCGGACGGGGGCACCTGCCCCGGCAGGCTGCGGACGCCGCGCGGGCCAGCACGCTCAGCGTCGAGGTCGTTGACGGTGAGCCGTACGACGAGATCCGGGCGGCTCTTGCACCCCTGGTCGAGGCCGGCAACGGCAGGGCCGTCGTCTACCGGTCGACGCCTGCGGAAGTCATCCGTACGTTCCGCTTGCTCTCACAGGAGCTGCCCGGCCTCGAGGTGACCCTGGTCCACGAACAGATGCGCAACAAGGACCGATGGCGGCGTCTCGCGGCCTGCCGGAGCGCGTTCTCTCCCGACGGCGGCGTCAGCGCCCCTTCCGTGCTGGTGACGACGCCGATGCTGGAACATGTCAGGGGCTTGAGCTTCGACCTCGTCGTTTCGGGGCCGGCTCCGCTTGTGGACCTGCTGGCCCGTGCGGGCCAGAGCGCGGGGGGCCAGCCGCGGCTCGTGGTGCTCCGAGCCGACAGCAGGTCCGGCCTGAACGATGTCGCGCTGGTGCGGCGTACTGAGATCGTCCTGGGTGCCGGCAGGACGATTTCCCTGCCGGAGGAAGTTCCCCTGCTGTTGGACGAGGTGTACGCCGGCGAGCTCGTCGACGGGCTGGGGGAGGCTGCGGCGCGTGAGCTTCAGCGGCTTGACAACCGGCGGACGGTCCGAGAACGCAGAGCGACCGGTACTGCGGGCTGGTTGCAGGTGCCGGGGCCGTGGGAGCTTGACGGCGACCTCGGCCTGCTGAGCCGGGACCACCCCGGTATGGAGCCCGAACTGCTCTCTTCCGTTCTTGGCGAGGAGATGGTGCATGTGGTGTGCCTGTACCCGGGGTCTCTTCTTGAGGCCGGGGTCCTCGAGGAGAAGCTTGCGCGCGATTCCAAGCGTCGACCGAAGCCGGGCCAGCTTGTCCCCTACCTGATACCCGTACCGCAGCGGCTCGTCGACGGCGTGGCAGGCGATGCCAACAGCGACTGGCGCGCCATGGCCGCCCTCAAGACTGTCCTCCGGCTCAACATGACCCCGGAAGACGGTACATGGGTGCGAACCGGCGAGAAGCACCGATTCCAGGTTAGCGAACTCGGCCTGCTTGTCGATCAATTGCCCTAACTGCTCACACCGTCCCCGCCTGCCCTTCTAGTATCTGGTGACGCGCAACGATGGGGGGAGGGGCGCGTGACCACGTCTGCGTCCAATCTGGTCGACCGGCCATGGATTCCGGTCGCATGGGTGGAGGGGCAGCCGGGCCCACCTGAAGTGGGTCTCAGGGACCTGTTTGTCCACGCCCGCAAAATCCGCACCCTGCTGATCCCGGAAGCGCCGGCTCATTCGGCGCTGCTGCGCTTGCTGTACGCGCTGACCGCGCGGATCACCGCTCTGGACGAGGCAGGGCCCGGAAGCTGGGGCGACCGGCGGGAACAGGTCCTCGAACAGGGGTTTCCCGAGCGGAGCATCGAATTGCCTGGCGGCCGCAGAGCCGGCATCGAAGGCTACTTCGGTCAGTGGAGCGACCGCTTCGACCTGTTCGACGGCGACCGCCCGTGGCTCCAGGACCCCCGCCTGCCTGACCAGTGCGACAGGAACAACACGGCCGGCGTCCACAAACTGGTCATGAGCCGGGCAGCGGGCAACAACCACTCCTGGTTCGAGCACTGGAGCCACGGCAGTCCCGTCTCTCCCGGTCTTTCGCAGTCAGCGCTGTCCCTGCTGACCTGGCACTACTGGGGAGACCCCGGCGCCCTTTCACGGCGCGCGGTCGGGCAGGTGAGGAGCCACTATGCGAAAGCTTCACCCCTGCGAGCCGCGCTCTCGTACCACCCCCAGTGCGACAACCTGCTCCTGACACTGCTGGCCGGACTCACACCCCCGGACGGTGACGTCAGCCGGCACACGGACCTGTGCCCCTGGGAGCGCGAAGACCTCCCGGACCCGCTCAAGCCGATGCCCGAGCCGCAGGGCCCCTGCTCACGGCTGACCGCCTGTTCACAGCACGCGCTCTGTCTCGTCCCCGCCCCGGACGGCGCGCATACGGCCGACGCGTACATCACCTGGGCCTATGACGCCGAGCGGATCCGGCCAGAAGACGACTACCTGATCTGGGACATCGCCAAGGACGGGAAGACGTCCCCCCGGCTCGCAGACTCCTCCCGTTCTCTGTGGCGCGACATCGACGCCCTCCTGCTCAAGCAACTGGACGACTCGAGCCCCATCCAGCCGAAGGTCATGGACCATGCCTTCGACGTCAGCGAGTACCTACGGGTACGCGCCCTCGGCTTCGAACAAGATGCCAGCCAGGCAGCCAACCACCAGTACGTCGACTCCGTGACCCCGGTGCTCCTGGCCCGAGTGGAAGAGGACGCGGCGAACACCGAGCGGCCCGTACGCCAGCTCCGTGAACTCGGCGAGCTCTTCGGGAACCGGCTGGAGCAGGCCACGAAGGAAGCCTGGCTGAAGTACACGGATGACAAGAAGAACGATCCGCGGGCCTGGCAGGACGCGGTCGCGGCACGGTACTGGCCGTCGGCGGAGGATGAATTCTGGTTGCGGTTCCGACAGTTGAGTCGCGCTGGCGGCACCACGGACACCGGATTCGACTTCGAGGCCGCCTGCCGGGCCTTCGGGCGGCACGCACTCGACGCCTACGAGGCAGTGACCAGCTCCGTGACACGCACACCACGGGGCGCCAAGGCCGTCACCCGGGCGAAAGCCATCATCCTCGCCGCCCTGAAAGACCCCCACAAGGCGATGGGACAACCGGTCACGAGAAGTGCGGCCAAGAAGTCGTGACCGTCACCCGCCGACCCGAGGACAAGCCGTGACCTTCCACGCTTCCGAAGCGAGCAAGCGGCAGAGCAAACGCGCCGCGTACGCCGCATTCACCGCACACATCGAACATCTGTGCCGCACAGACCCCGGTGCCCGAGCGGCGCTGCGCGCGGGCCTGCGCCGCGACCTGGACCACCCGCGCACACGGCCCATGCACCGGCTGCTGACACCGCGGCTGCCGGACGGCTGCGACGACACGACAGCCCAGGCCCATTACACGGTGGCCGCGCTGATCGCGGCCCAGCCCCGACACGCCTTCTCACCCGACCAGGCAGACGACGAGAACACCCCAGACGAACACGAGGCGGCAGACAAGCAGGCTCTGCGGAAGAAGGAGGAACCGGGCGAGGAGGTTGCTCCGCCCGGGCCGGCTCCGTACGGCACCTCATTCGGTGCCACCCTGGGCCAAGCCGTCACCGCGAAGGGCAAGCCGATGCGGATGAGCGCCGCAGAAAGCCGTATCAACCTCCTGGCCCGGCAGAGTCTGCGCGGTATCCACCTGCACCTCCCTGCTGCGGTGAATCAGGTACGCACCACCGGCACCTCCATCGACTGGGGACAGTTGCTGGCAGACCTCATCGACTGGCAGTACCAGTCGGGGCGTATCAGCCGCCGCTGGCTGCAGGACTTCTACCGGATCACGGCCGGCGCCGACCAGGACTGACCCTTCTCACCCCACAGGAGATCCCCGATGGACCTCAAGCCACGCTTCATCGACATCCACGTCGTCCAACCCGTTCCCTACGCGAATCTGAACCGGGACGACACCAACGCGGTGAAAAGCATGCTCTACGGCGACGTCCTGCGTACCCGTATCTCCAGCCAGTCCTGGAAACGGGCCATCCGCGAGCACTTCCAGGACACGCTTGGCGAGAACGCGCTGCGGACACGCCGTATCGGCGAGCGGGTCACCGAGGTGCTTCGCGAGCGCGGCTGGGACAAGGCGCTTGCCGAACGTGCGGGGGCACATGTTGCGGCGGGGAGCAGCATCAAGTGGGAGGTGGCCAAGGGAAGGGACAAGCAGCCCATCACGAACAAGATCCTGACCAACGCGCTCGTCTATCTTCCCGAAGACGCCGTCGAGGACCTGGCCGACATCGCCGAAGCCCACAAGGACGCGCTCACGACCGACTTCACCGGAAAGGGAAAGAGCAAGCCCGAAAGCGCCCTGAAAGGCAAGGTCGACAGAATTCTTGTCAAAAGGAACGGGGTCATCAACCTCTTCGGTCGCATGCTCACCGAGGTCGACCACGCCAATGTCGACGGTGCCGTCCAGGTCGCGCACGCCTTCACCACGCACACCACTGAGGTCGAACTCGACTACTTCGCAGCCGTCGACGACATTACCGAGGCGAAGGGCGATGAGACGGGCAGTGGCCACATGGGCACGGCCGAATTCAGCACCGGCACCTTCTACCGATTCGCCACCGTCGATCTCAAAGAACTCATCAAAAACCTGAGCGAGGACAGCGACATCGCACTCGATGCCGCCCGCGAGCTCGTCGGCCAGTTCCTGCTCTCCTTCATCGAGTCCCTGCCCCAGGCGAAGAAGAACTCCACCGCACCGCACACCATCCCCCACCTGGTCCACATGGCGGTCCGCTCCGACCGGCCGCTGTCGTTCGCCGCAGCCTTCGAAGAACCCGTACGGTCAGCCGGACAAGGCGGCTTCGTCGGACGCTCCGTACAAGGCATCGACGTCTACGCCAAGGCCGCGAACACCCTCCTCGGCCCCGACCGCGTCCTGCACGCGGCACACGCGTCCCTCCAGTTCGACAAGCTCGAGCATCTCGGCGAGCGCCACTCGTCCTTCGAGGCTCTCGTCACCGCCACCGTCGACTTCGCTCTCGCCGAGGCCCCGCAGTGACCGACAGCCCCTCCCGAGGGCTGCTGTTGCGCCTGGCAGGCCCACTCCAGTCCTGGGGCACGCACAGCAAGTACGCCCGGCGTGACACAGCCCGATTCCCCACCCGGTCCGGCATCGTGGGCATGCTGGCCGCAGGTCTCGGACGAGCGCGCCAGGCGCCCGTGGACGACCTCACAAAGTTGTCGATGACGGTACGCGTCGACCGACCCGGCGTCGTGCTGTCCGACTTCCACACCGTCGGTGGTGGACGGCCCGCCGACGAGACAGTGGTCACCGTCGATGGAAAACACCGCCCCGAGGGCAAAGGCACTCTGGTATCCAAGCGCCAGTACCTGGCCGACGCTGCATTCACGCTCGCCATGACCTCCGATGACCAAACGCTGCTGAACGCGTGCGCCGCTGCCCTGCGTGACCCGCACTGGCCCCTCTTCCTCGGCCGCCGCTCCTGCCCACCGGAAGGCCCGATCCTGCTGGGCTACGTCGAAGATCCGCTGCACCACCTAATACAGCTGCCCCTGGCGGCCAAGAAGCCGCGCAACGGCCCGCAGCCGATCGACTTCTACGGCGACAGACCGCTCGGCGCGCTCCCCACCAACTCCGACGCCCCGGACAAGGACGACGGAGATCACCACAGCGGCGAAGTCACCGACGAGCCGATGTCATTCACACCCCTGGCACGCCAGTACCGGCCACGGCCGCTGTACCGGCGTGCCGTACACCTACCGGACGCCCCCTACGCAGGCTTCGGCACCAGCTACCTGAAAACGCTCCAGAGCTACATCGACACCCACTTCGCGACGGCGGACAGGAGTACCCGGTGGCCGCGTGGCCGACCTCCGTCGCGCCCTGCCCTCGCGATGCCCGCGGAACTGAGCGACAACGTGCAAGGCATCCGACTGTGCCACCGAATGGTGCAGACGTTCACCGACGCGCTCGAAGCGGCGTACGACTATTCCTGCTAGACCCTCATCAACGCCGCCTGCGCCGCCAGGGCGTGGGCGTGAACAGGCCCGTGCTCCGGCTGGCCGGCCCGATGCAAACGCTCGGCGTTCACCCCCGAGAGGGCCACCATCCCGCTCTCCATGCCCTCCGAGCTGCTCAGCGCGCTTGCCACAGCGCAGGGCATGACCGCCAGGACGCGGACGCATCCAACCACTACGCGGCTCTGGCGTTCACCGTCCAGGCGGACCGGCCCGGCGGCCACCTCGCCGACCACCACACTGCTGGGGCCGCCGCCACCCGCGGCGCCGCCGAAGCAGACGTACTCACCGTGCACACCATCCCTCTGCTTCACCCCCGCACAGCCGCACCTACGAACGACGCCGACCTGCTCCACGGCACCGGGCAACGTTCCTCCCTGCACCTGATTGCCGGCCCCACACTCTGCCCACGAAGCTGATCGACCACGCCATGAAGGAGGCCACCGCATGAGCCCCGGCGCGGCCCTCGCCCGCATCCGCCTCAACCCCCACAGCCGCGCCGTCCATCGCGACCTGCGCAACGCTACCGACATGCACCGCACCCTTATGCGTCTGGTCCCCGACGGCCTGGGCGACAGTCCCCGGCAGGCAGCCGGGCTCCTGTATCGCCTCGACGTAACCGACGCCTTCAGCACGCTCCTGGTCCAGGCCACCGCCCTCGACCCGACACGCCTGCCCGACGGCTACGGCCACGCCGACGTCAAAGACCTCACCCCGGTGTTCAAGGCCCTCCAAAAGGGCCTCGCCGTCCGCTACCGCATCGTCGTCAACCCAGTCAAAACCGAACGCCTGTCACTGGAAAACAAGGGCCAGCGTGGCAAACGCATCGCGCTCACCGGACCGGACGCCGACCAATGGTGGGCACGCCGCGCCCACGAGGCCGGCCTCCACCTGACCACAGCGCTGCCCACCCCGGTCGCTGCCGTGCACGGCCGCAGTGACAAGGCCGCCGCCGTGCGGCATCACCTGATGCGCTACGACGGCACTGCCATCGTCACCGACCCTGACGCCCTCGCCGAGGCCGTACTGGTCGGCATCGGACGGGCCAAGTCTTACGGCGCCGGCCTGCTCAGCCTTGCCCGCGCAGCCACATGAGCCCACCTTCCGACGGCAGCCAGGCCCACAAGCACCTGGCTGCCACCGCCCTGGCGTTGCTCCCAGGCGTCGCTGACTCACGGTCCTTCTTGTACCTCGACGTTCTCCTCGCCGACGGGCGGATGCCCGGTCCCCGCGTGCGGATCGCTCAGCCGGTCCGCCGTCCTCCCCGCCGACGTCAGAGGTGACCCGGGGCGAGCCAGCGAGGGATCCACGTTGTCGGGCAGGACCGCATGGCCGAGGGGACGGCGTCGCCGGTTGGCGGAGCATTCCAGCGGTCGGTGAGGACTCGGCTCTTTAACTCGCGGACAAGTAGAACGACGGCCGCCCCCCACGGAGGCGGAGAAAGCTTGCGCACTCGAACCGCAGTGTTGGAAGGAACCGGATCACCCTCGCGTCGGCGAGGAGGACAAGGCCGGCCTGACGACCGACACCGCCGTCGACGGAACACCCCCGCGCACTCCGGCACCCACCTGCTCACCACCGTCTACAACGGAACGCCCCCGTGCCGGCGGGGAGGACCCCACTCGGGCAGGATCGAAGGGACCACCCTTCGGAGCACCCCCGCGTCGGCGGGGAGACGACAAGCCGAACGACCTGCGGTACGCCTTCCTCGGAACACCCCGCGTCGGCGGGGAGGACCACGCCTGATCCCATGCCGACTGCACCGTGATCGGAACACCCCCGCGTCGGCGGGGAGGACAACAGGGCCGGGAGGGCGACCTCGCCTTCGAGCGGAGCATCCCCCGCGTCGGCGGGAGCGCCTGTGCCCGCAGGCCCGGATTCTGAACGAGGGCGGAGCACTCCCGCGTCGGCGGGGAGGACGCGAAGCGCATGCCGCGCGCGCCCGAGTCCCACGGAACACCCCCGCGTCGGCGGGGAGGACCAGCGTCGGCCACGAGCACCATCCTGTCTGATTGGAGCATCCCGGTGTCGGCCGGCAACTTGGCGTTCCTGTACATCGTGCCCCCACCGTCGGAGCACCTCCGCGCGGCAGGGGGGACGCGGTGCACTCCGAAACGGCCTGGGTCGTGTGCGGAATACCCCCGCGTCGGCGGGGAGGACTACGGCGTGGTCCTGAAGAAGGAGTTCACCCCCGGAGCACCCCCGCGTCGGCGGGGAGGACGCTACCCCGAACCCGTACACCGACCCGCTGGTCGGAACACCTCCGCGTCGGCAGGGAGGACGCCTACGTGAACCCCGACAAGGTCGAGGCCGTCGGAACACTCCCGCGTCGGCGGGGAGGACTCGCGCTCGTACAGGCGGTTCAGGCGAGCGTACGGAACACCCCCGCGTCGGCGGAGAGGACAAAGTCCAGAAACCCCCGAGGGGCTGGTGTGACGGAACACCCCCGCGTCGGCGGGGAGGACCGGCCCCCGGCGGGGGCGCCCAGCTCGGTGGCTGGACCCCCCCGCGTCGGCGGGGAGGGCATAGACGCCGTCACGTGGCTGCAAAGCGACGGCCCCCGCATCGGTAGAGAGGACCCCTGCGCGGTGGTGAGCTGCTGCTGTGCCCAGGGCACACCCCTGCTTCGGCGGGGAGGACGTCGTCTCCACGACGTTCAGACGCCACACGCGTGGAACACCCCCGCGTCGGCGGGGAGGACTGGTCTGGTGTGGCGCGGTGCTACTCGGGACACGGAACACCCCCGCGTCGGCGGGGAGGACCGCGGACCCTCCCCCCCGGCCCACCCGGGCCGCGGAACACCCCCACATCGGCGGGGAGGACTCGGACAGGTCGATGAGCCAGCACCCGGGAATCGAATCACCCCCGCGTCGGCGGGGAGGACCAAGGCTGTGGCGCGCGCTGGCCGTCCACCGGCGGAACACCCCCACGTCGGCAGGGAGGACAGGACACTCTGCCTCAGCCTGTCCGCGCTCTGCGGAACACCCCCGCGTCGGCCGGGAGGGCGTGCGGGCCTGATCGCCGGCGGCCTTGGTGGCCGGAACACCCCCGCGTCGGCGGGGAGGACGGCGGCGGTCATTGAGCGCTTCTGCATGGTCACGGAACACCCCCGCGCCGGCGGGGAGGACTGAAGGTGCGCCACCGCCTGCTGCCTGATCTCCGGAACACCCCCGCGTCGGCGGGGAGGACCCTGACCACCGTGGGGCGTGCGTGATGGGCCGCGGAACACCCCCGCGTCGGCGGGGAGGACCACGTCAAAGCCCCGCCGGATCACCGGCGGGGAGGACACCGCCTTCGTCACCGACTGGGCCCGCCGCTACGGAACACCCCCGCGTCGGCGGGGAGGACGCGAACGTGTGCCGGAACTGATGGACGTGCAGCGGAACACCCCCGCGTCGGCGGGGAGGACGGCCGCGGCCCCCAACGCGACCGCCTCTACGTCGGAACACCCCCGCGTCGGCGGGGAGGGCGGGTTGAGGTTGACGACCGCGTAGATCGAGTCCGGAACACCTCCGCGTCGGCAGGGAGGACGCTAGCCACACCGCCGGCTCCCGCCCGTAGACCGGAACACCCCTGCGTCGGCGGGGAGGGCGACGCGTAGCCGTACTGGCTCCAGCCGCAGGACAGAACACCACCGTGTTGGCAGGGAGGGCGGCTCACGGGGACGAACAACATCGTCGAGATCGGAACACCTCCGCGTCGGTGGGGAGGACCTGGGCGCGGATGTACCGATTCCTCCGCTACGCGGAACACCCCCGCGTCGGCGGGGAGGACCTCAGCCCCGACAACGGTGATCACTACCTGTCCGGAACACCCCCGCGTCGGCGGGGAGGACGACGGCCAGGGCCTGGAGCTGTCCGGCACCACCGGAGCACCCCCGCGTCGGCGGGGAGGACAACGGACTAACCATCGACCAGGGCGACGTGTCCGGAGCACCCCCGCGTTGGCGGGGAGGACCTCACCTTGAACCACCGCGCCACCCTGCGGGACGGAGCACCCCCGCGTCGGCGGGGAGGACCCGCCGAAGGGTCGACTGAGTCATGGGCGTACCGGAACACCCCCGCGGCGGCGGGGAGGACGTCCACCACCTGCCGGGACGCGTCCGACACGTCGGAACACCCCCGCGTCGGCGGGGAGGATCCGCCGAAGGGCGGATACGAGGTGCCGGCCAACGGAACACCCTCGCCCCGACGGGGAGGACGCCGGGTCGTACGGCTGCCAGGAGCTGGTGGTCGGAACACCCTCGCGTCGGCGGGGAGGACATGCGCCGGGAACACGACGGCCGGATCCTCACCGGAACACCCCCGCGTCGGCGGGGAGGACTAGCCACGATGCGCTCGCCCCTCCACCACTACCGGAACACCCCCGTGTCGGCGGGGAGGACGCCAGCGGGATCGACGCGCTCTCCAGCTCGGACGGAACACTCCCGCGTCGGCGGGGAGGACACGCACCCCCTGTTCCGGGGCCGGGTCGATGACGGAACACCCCCGCGTCGGCGGGGAGGACGCGGCGCATCAGGCCGAGGCTGATCAGGAACGCGGAACACCCCCGCGTCGGCGGGGAGGACCCCAACAATCCGGAGGACCAGGCCGACGACGCCGGAACACCCCCGCGTCGGCGGGGAGGACCCAGTGTGGGGTCCGCGCGCCCCGTGTGAAAACGGAACACCCCCGCGTCGGCGGGGAGGACGCCGGGCCGATGGCCGTCAACGCCTACCAGTCCGGAACACCCCCGCGTCGGCGGGGAGGACCCTTTCTGACCTGGGGTTCAGGAGGGGCTTTGCTTGTTCTTTGCCTTGAGGGAGGGGCTGAAAGGCCGGCCGGTTCGATGCGCGGGCCGTGGACGCTTATTTCGGCCGAGAGGACCTGGCGGGACGGTTCGATCTGTTCGATGCCGAGCGGCCGTTCCTGCAGGATCCGCGGCTGCGCACCGAGTGCGTGGACGCGAAGGGGGCCCCGAATCCGTCCGGGGTGAACAAGCTGGTGATGGGCCGCCCCACGGGAGTCAACGGGGCTGTCCTGTTCGGACATTTCACCGACACGGCGCCGGTTGCGGTGCCGGCCGCCGAGGCCGCCTGGCATCTGATCGCCCAGCTGTACTACGGGCCGTCCGGTCAGTGCACGCCCCGCAGGATCACCGAGCACCGGGCAGGCAGCGGGGATGCGGCCCCGCTGCGCAAGTCCGTCTCCTACTTTCCCTGGGCCCCTGACCTGTTCACCACGCTCGTGCTGGCCGTCCCGCGCCCTGACAGCGACGCCGCATGGGAGACGCCGGACGCCTGCCCGTGGGAGGAGGATCTGCCCTCTCCGCTTCAGCCGTTGCCGCCGCTGACGTGGCCGGGCCGGATGCTGACCGGCCGGTTTCGCCACGCAGCACTCCTCGTGCCCGCCGAGGACGGCCGGACGGTGACCGACGCCTACCTGACCTGGTCGACGCACGAGCCGCCGCACCGGGTGCGTGACCCGTACCAGGTCCTCGACCGGCGCAGGGACGGCGACTTCCAGCCGCGGGAGGCCGACGGCGCCCGGGCCCTGTGGCGGGACCTGGATTCACTGCTGCTGAAGGACAGCCGTCAGGACGCCCGGCGTCCCCCGGTGCTCGAGCACCTGCCCCGCCGGCTGCTGCCGCTGCTGCGGGTGCGCGCCTACGGCTTCGACCAGGACGGCCAGCAGAAGGACAGCGTCTGGTTCCGGGCGACCAGTCCGCAGATCCTGCAATGGCAGGAGGAGAACGACGCGGAGATGGCCTACCTGGTCAAGCGCTGCCACACGGCAGCGGAGCAGACCGGTGACCGGCTGGACCTCGCCGCCAGGATCGCCTGGAAGATCGCCACCGACACCAGCGTCGACCTGTCCCCGAAGGCCAAGATCAAGCTGGATGCCCGCAAGCCCGGCCCGTGGGCCGCTGCCGCATTCACCAGGTACTGGCCGGCCGCCGAGCGAGAGTTCTGGCATCTCACCGAGCCCGGCCGCGCCACAGACCGGATCGGCAAACCGTTCGTCGAAGCGGCCCTGACCGCGCTCGACGAGGCCATCGGCCAGGCCAACCGCGCGGACATCCGGGTGGCGCGCGCCCGACACCGCGCCCGCGGTCTCCTTCTCGCACTGCTGCAGCCGTCCGCAACCGACTGAACCCGTCCGGCCGCGCCCCGCGCCGACCACAGCGCGCGCCAGGTCCGGTATGCCGCAGTCGCTCGCGATGAGTGCCGCCTTGTTCAGAGCCACGGTCGCGGAGGTCACGTTGTTGTCGCGCTCGGCGGCGGCTGCGAGGTTGGTGACCTCGAGGATTCGGTCGGCGAGGGGAGAGCAGGCAGGACGTGGGCGGGCTGCGAGTGGGAAGCGCTGCGCTATTTGGCTGACGTCCATGTCACTTCCATTCGATGACGATGCGGTTCAGCGGGTTGTCGACAGTGAAGCGGCCGTGCTTCGGTGCGGGCGGGGCTGCGTCGAGCGGCTGGATCTCGAAGGCGACGTCGAGTGTCCGGAAGGCCTGGCTCCAGGTGCGGATCTGGTCGGTGACGTCTGCGGCGAGGGCTTTCGCGTCGGGGCCGTGGCCGATGACGCCGAACTCATACAGAGCGGCGCCGTCGGGAGCCGTCTTCGCATAGGGCCGCCGGGTGAGGTAGGTGAGTGTGCCGCCCGCGAAGACTGCGGTCGAGGACGGGTAGGGCGCGGTGACCAGGCCTTTGCCGATGGCCTCGTTCTTGGCGGGCATCCGGCTCAGGCCGTTGGGCAAGGCGCAGGTGAGCCACAGTTCCAGGTACTCGGCCGATTCCGGGCCGCGGAAGGTGACGTCCGTCCACACCTCGGTGCGCGGCTGGCGGAAGATGTCGCTCAGGGCGTCCGCGTCGACCGTCTGGTCTGCGTTGGTGACGAGGGTGACCGTGTGGTCGGGGTCCAGGGGAACGAAGACGCGCGGGTCGTCGGCGATGCCCCGGCGCAGCGGCATGAACGTGTTCATCTGGCTGCCGACGCTGCGCCAGGCTCCGTCCTGGTTCTCGAAGGCGATCGAGCGGGAGACACTGCCGCGCAGGCGCAGCGGGGCGAGGAGCCGTCCGCCGGGGGCGAGCTGTTCGAGCCAGGCGTGCGGGACGCCGTGGGCGCCGACGGTGGCTTCGATGCGGTCGTACGGCGCGTTTGAGGCGTGGCCCAGGGCGCCGTCTTTGAGGATCACGTCGACGTTGTGGATGTCGGCGGCGGCCAGTCCGCGGCGTGCTCCGTGGACGATGTCGTCGTCCACGTCGATGGTGGTGACGTGGCCCTTCTCGCCGACGAGGTAGCCGAGGAGTCCGGCGTTGAAGCCGGTGCCGGCGCCCAGCTCCAGGATGTTCTGGCCGGGATGGACGTCGAGCTGTTCGAGCATCATGGCGACGATGTCGGGTTGGGAGGCGCAGCTGATGGAAGCGCCGGACTCGTCGGTCTTGGTGTCCACGGGGGTGTTGCCGTATGCCGTTTCCAGGGGAACGTTCGGGACGAAGAGGTGGCGGGGCACGGTCCGCAGGGCCTCCTCGACGTGGGGCGTGCGCACGCGCTCTGTCTGGACCAGATGGTCGATCAGCTGGGAGCGCAGGCGGTCGGCGGAGGGGGCTTCGAGGGTGTCGCTGTTCACCTCGGTGACCGTAGTGCTCGGCGCGCCCTCGGCTCGCCTGGACGCGGCGTTGTCGTTCGTTCCCATGACTACCTCTTTCGCGAGTGTTGACAGGGTGTGCTGGTCCTGGGCGGCAAGGCCCAGACGGTTGAAGTGGAAGATGCCGTGGTGGGCGATCACGGCCCGCAGTCCTCGTTCCAGGTGGCCCTGGCGGTTGAGGTCGGCGAGCTGCTGGCCGAACCACTCGAAGGTGGCGATCCACTCGGCCAGCGGTGCGAGCCGGCCCTGGGTGACGTTGCGGCTGGTGGTGCTGACGTCGATGGTCATCAGCCGGTGGACAGCGGCCCGGTGCCGTTGCGGGTGGCGGATCTCGTCGCCGGGGCGTTCGGCCGTGATCCTCACCCAGACGTCGCCCTGCTCGTACCAGTCGAGTCCGGCCGCACGCATCGCCACGCTGGGCAGGAGGATCGCCAGCTCGCGGCGGCCGAGCCGGGGGCCGCTCGTCTTCTGTTGGCGGGCCAGCTCCTCCAGCAGGTGGCGGCTGTCGTAGTGGAAGAGGGTGTGCGCGATCTTCATGGCGGCCGGCCCGCCGAAGGCTGTCTCTTCCGGCTCGTAGAGGCCGCGTGTCCATGAGGCGAGGACGCCGGCACCGACCAGCTCGTCCAGTGCCGCGTCCAGACCTTGCGTAGAGGTCGGGCCTACGGGCCGGAAACGCAGCCGCCACCAGGGAAACTTCCGCAGGAACGACCACTGGGCCAGTTCCGACTCCTGGGCGGTCAGCACGGGGAGCAGATACTCCACGGCGGTGGCCTCCGCACGGCTCCAGTCGGCGAACCGGATGAGGCGCTGCGGCCATGCGTCCGCTGCCATGTTCCCTCTTCTCTTCAGCTAGTTGGTCAGCAAGCAGGTGTCCCACCCGGACGCGGACGGCGTTGCGGTGTGGAAGGAGTGCAGGGCCAGGGCGGTGCCTGCGGCACCTTCGAGAAGCCCGATGTCTGTGCCGCCGGGCGGGGCGATCAGGGAGTCCGCCAGCATCTCCGGCGTGTTGTCGGTGATCGGGGCCAGGAGCCGGGGCAGGCACTCGGCGAGGCCGGGGATGATGGCGTCGGCGGCGGCCAGTTGCGTGATGTGCGCCAGACCCGCGAAGCCGTGGCACAGCGACACGTCCACGGTCGCGCCGAGCTGGCCGGGGTAGGTCATGGCGCGCAGGAGAGCGCATTCGGCAGCCTGTTGGCGCGCACGGTCGTCGAGGGCCAGGGCGGCGAGTTGTTGAGCGCGGGCGAGTCCCGCGGTGCCGTAGCACCAGGACGGCCGGGCCGGCCGGGGGCCGGTCGTCCCGGAACGCAGCTGTTCACGGGTGATCCAGTACGGCCACCACGGGCCGGCGGGGCCGTCCTGCTGCCACTGACCGAGCCAGCCCAGGATGCGGGCGATCGCGTCGAGGTGACCGTCGACGGTGATGCCGCGGCGCGCGGCAAGGGACAGGACGGCAAGGGGGCCGCCGATGCCGTGGGCGACGCCGTTGTTGGCATGCCCCTGAGGGAACTGTGGGGAGGTTCGGCCGGAGGGGGCGAGGTGGCTCCACCAGCCGGGCAGGAGTTCCCCATCGTGTTCGACCGGATCGGTCAGCCGGACCAGGTAGGTCAGGATCTCGCGGAGGACGTCGGTGTGGACGTCACGGTGCAGCAGAAGCCCACCCATCCCACTCAGGCCCCGGAGCACGTCGAACTCGGCCAGCGCCGGCATCCGGCCGCGGTCCATGCGCGCGTGGGCCTGGGCGAGCCGGTCGAGGATCGCCGTAGTGACGCACCGGTCGAGGGTGTCCAGGGCGCGGGCGTAGCGTCCGGGGCGGTCGGCCGCGGCGTGCAGAGCGAAGGCCAGCGCGGGCGCCCCGTAGTAGAGGTGGCTGTCCGGTCCACCGACAGCGTGTTCGGCCGCGGCGCAAGCGAGCCAGTCATGGGCGCGCTGCCACGGCCCTTGGCCGGTGCGGGCCCGCTCGATGTGCAGCAGCGCAACACCAGCCGCGCCGTGCGCGAGCGACTGCGGCCACCAGCCCTGGCGGTGATGCAGCCCCCGTACGTCCTGCGGCGAGGCGAGCCGCTCGGCGATCGTGTTAGCGGCTGCCCGCGCGCTTTCACGCAGGTTCATGGTGATCTCCTCGGCGCATCCAGGCCATCGCGGCGGCGTGGGCCAGCCGTACGCACATCCGCTCGTCGTCCTTGTCGATGCCGGCGGCGCGGATGTGGTGGGCGTGCAGCAGCGAGTCGAGAACGAGGTCCGGGTCGATCCCACCGTCGGACGCGTCCAGCTTCTGCCGGTAGCGGGCCAGGGCCGCATCGCGCTCGCTCCAGGCGCTGGCGATGGCCTCGCCGCCGGGGGCCGTGCGCAGGGCCGCCCAGCCGCCGGTCGGATCGGCCAGGCGTACCGCCTGAGCGAGCACGGTCCGGCCCATGGGGCGTGGATCGGTGATCCGGCCGTGGGTGATCAGCCAGTCCATGCCGGCCGCAATGCTGCCGGTGAAGGCGGCGGCGAGGGACACGAAGTTCGCGGCAGCGAGGACCTGTCGGTGCGGGCGGGTGGACTGGGAGAACTGGACGGCCAGGGCTCGGGAGTCCGCGGTGAAGACGTCCTCGGCCAGGCTCATCAGCGGCCCGGCGCCCCACCGGCCGGTCTCCGGGTAGGAGGTCGCGAACTGCATGTCGGTAAGGAGCCCGGCACGGTGCAGTCCGCTCGCCCAGGCACTCACACGCTGCGCGGTGACCGCGAAGTCGCGCTTGCCGGGGACCGTGATGCGCAGCCGCAGGTGCCGGCGGGGGTCGCGGTAGCGCATGTACCACCAGGCCGGCGGCTCGTCCCACTGGCCCAGCAGCGCGGGAAGGTGGTCGGCAAGGATCTCGGGCTGCCGTTCGACGTGCCCGTACAGCTTGACCAGCAGCCAGGGGGCGGTGCCCGGAAGATGCCCGTGGTCGCGCGTGAGGAGCTGGTCGGCGGTCACGGGAGGGGTGGTCGCCTGCTGGGGCGGGCGGACAGCCGTCACCGGGGCGATGATCTCGTGGGCCCGTCCGTCGAACCAGCCCCTGTCGGGTTCCGCTTCCGTCAGGACCACCGATTCGTGGGTGTCCAGGTGGGCGCGCAGCAGCGCGAGGTGCGCGCGTTCGCTGAGGTCCAGCGGCAGGAGCTGGTCGCCTTCGGACAGCGCGACTTCGTTCGGAACTCGGCGGCGCGTGCGCCACGCGTCGGCCGCCTTGTGCCATTCCTGCCAGGAGGCGCGGCGGTCGGGCAGTTCCGGCCGGTCCAGCCGCCACCTCGCTGGCGCGAGGATCACGCGCCCGTGGCGCACGCGCGGCAGGTACGGCAGGGCGGTAGCGGACGCCCAGGGGAAGACGGTCAGGACGGCACTCTGGGCCCGGCTGATCTCGGTGAGGAAGCGTGCGAGTGGCGGTGTGTGGCCGCGCAGGTCCAGCGCGTGCAGCGTCATGGGGTCCAGCAGGCAGGCGCGGGATAGGGAGACGAGGTAGAGCCTGCGCCGGTCGCAGCTCACAGCGAGGTCGTCGAGCGGGATGGTGCGTGCGTCGACCGGACGGTGCTCCGCCACGCTGATGACGGCCGGCAGGAGTTCGGCGACGCGGGTGACGTCCGTGTCGCCCCGGTCGAGTGGAGCAAAGGAGACCTGCGTGGGCACCGAGCCGGACGCGTTGACCGGCAGGTCCTTCAGCAGAGCGCCTACGCGAGCTTGATCATCTGCTGTGAGCAGCCCCAGGCTTCTACCGATCGTGGTACCGATCCCGCGCGACGGGACGATGCCGTGGAGAGCGAAGTCCCCTCCCTCCAGGGCCTCTTGTGATGCGGCGCGGATCTGGAAGCGCAACTCCGTGTGGGCCGGTACCTGCCAGTCATCCCGGTCTCCGACCGTCAGGCTGCTGATCAGATCCTCGTCCAGACAGATCTCCTCACGTCCGTCGAGCACAGCCGCCTGCGCGAGGGAGATCAACCGCTGCTCCCGGACGGTCAGGGCCTCACGCTGTTCGGGTTCCGCGTCCCGGTATCCGGCCGGGAAGCCCAGGCCGACATCCTCGTCCACGACGTCCCGGACCGGGACGAGCGAGTGGATGCCGTACCGCTCGAAGAACCGGTTGTGGAAGTCCTTCCACGCCGGAGTGCCAAAGGGATACGCGGTCAGCCGGGCCAGCACCGTGGCGGCCTTCTCGGCCTCGCGAGCAACCTGCGGAGGCAGAGTGAGAGAGCAGTCCATCCGCAGGTCCAGCGTGAAGGGCTGGGCCTTGACGGCGCTCAAGGCCGTCATCTTCTGACGCAGAGCAGCCCGCAGCCGCCGGCCCTCCGCCGGGACGAGGACCTGGTTGTGCCGGTGGATGGCCTCTCGGACCGATCGCAGACCGGCCACGAGGTCCGCGGCCGACGGCACGTCGACAGCCTCGGCTTGCCGGACCAGGTGGTCGAGGGCGTCCAAAGTGGTGGAGGGCGCGTGCAGACTGCTGACGAGCACGCCGCGCTGGACCAGACTGGTGACCAGCCCTTCCACGCGGTCAGGGGCGATGGTAGGGAACTCGCTCTTCAACCGTCTCACGACCCTGGAGAAGGGAACGGGCGAGATGGCCGAGTCGACGGCGATCCGTACGGCCGAGGTGTACCGGAGGGAGACTTCCGCCGTCGGGCTGTGCACGGTGCGGTGTGAGCGGGGCGGATAAGGCACGACCAGCCGGTCGCTGCGTACGAAGACGGTGTTGTTGGCCATGACGCTCACGAGCCGCAGAAACTCTGGGATTGCCTCCAGGCGCGCGATCAGGTCAGTGATCCAATCGCCGTCGGCACGGACGACGGCCCGGTGATCCTCACCCCAGATCCACCCCGGCCGCGCTCCGAAGGAGGCAAGAGCGACGCCGGCGAACAGGCCATGGGGCGTAGCCCGGCCCGTCAACCGCAACACGTACCGCATGACGGACACCACCGTGCGGCGCAGCGGACGTGTCTCAGGTCGAGCCGTCGAGCACAGAGCCTCGACCTGCCGCGCGAGCAACGGGCTGGCCTGCTCGATGGTGTCGGCGATCTCGCTCATCGACCAGACGCCGCGCAGCCACGCCTGCCACCGCACCTCTCGGCCCGGGGCGGCGTCGGTGAGGTCCGGCCACATGGGCAGGGGCAGCCTCGAGCACCGGGCAGCGCGCACGAGCGCCGTGTCCGCGCACCGGTACAGCGGTCCGGCCTTACTGGTATCCACGCAGCACCTCCTGGGTTCATGGCGTGTCGGGAGTGCCAGCCCGCGCGGCACAAGACCGCGCGAGCTGGCACATCGGCGTGCTTGTTGTCAGGCCACGTTGGTGGCGCACGGGCTGGAGCAGGTGCTGCCGCAGCCGTCGTCGGTGAGGTTGATCAACGTGGCCTGTCCGTCGCCGGACTCCAGGACGCTGATGTCGAGGTCGAACTCGTCGTGCTCCATGCGCTGATTCCTCCATCAGTGTGTGCGGCTCCCACTGAGCCGCAGTGTGTGTGCCGCAAGGGCGGCGCCGACACGGCAGGGATGCCGTGCCGGTGCTCTGGGCGGTCATGAACCGCTCGTCGTGCCGGAACTCCCCGGATCCTGGTGATACGCCGGAGCCGGGAGAATGAGAGTTCCGGCGGGGCATCTTGTCGATGACCAGGTCAGCCGAGATCTGGCCATCGGCATCCGAAAGTCCCTCGGGTGCTCCCGCGGACTGGTCCGCGGCACCTGCTCCACTCAGGGGAGGGTGGTGCAGGTGCCGCGGTAGCTGCTCAGAGGTCCGGGGCGTGGCAGTGCGGGGCCGCTGAGCAGCTGTGTGGGCCCGGCGCGGGGGAGGATGCCTGCCGTAGGGGAGCAGCCGGGGTTTCTCCTCCGCGCCGGGGGTTGGGCTCTGCCAGGGGCCGTGTCGACAGCCGCTCCGCTGGCAGAAGTCAGGCGGCGGGGCTCGGGGCGGCTTCGTGGTAGACGAGAAGGTCGACCGATTCCACGCGCTCGGGCAGGGGTCTCTCCTGTGTCCGGACGCGGTAGCCGGCGTCCTGCATCACCGAGGCCACCTCACGCACACCGTCGTAGACGGCTGCGGTGAAGGTGCCAGGGGCGGGCCACCAGCGCACAAGCCCGCACAGGTCCGCCTGTGGCGGCCACAGGACACTCGCCACGTCCCGCACCGTCACGCATCCGCCGTGCCTGGCTGCCTTCGTCTGCGTCGTCCACCACTCCATCTGCTGGAGAGGGTTCGTCTCCGGCCCGGTGTAGGTCCGCGGGGCAGGCACGTGCGCCCACGCGTCGTCAGGACGGTCAGGCGGAGGCTGGCCCGCCTCCATGCGGTACACGAGGAGATTGGCGTGCAGATCGTGGGCCGGGTCGACCGGCCGGCCCGCGCGCTCCACGACGTAATCCAGAGACCGCAGTCCGCTCGCCACCGCTTCCAGCCGGGCAGCCCAGTCCGAGCTGACCCTGCGGTCCGGATGCCACTCGACCAGGACACACAAGTGCGCGCCTTGCGGCCACGTGCACTCCGGCGCGTACAGTGCGCGGCTCCAGCCGTCACCCGGCGCGATGTCCCGGCCGTGGAGGTCGAAACCGTCCTTGCGGCCCACCACCACACGGTTCTCACCGACCTTGAGCTGGTCCAGGTCATAGTTGACTACCAGAGGACCCGTGCGACTCGGACTGTTCCGGTCATAGACGGGTCGTTGCTTCCAGGCGCTGCGCACTCTGTCCTCTCAGAATCAGGAGGTTCGGGGGGCTTGTCTGCTGGGTCGACGGCTTCACACATCGATGCGCTCGGGGGAGAGGACAGCGCGCACGGTCTTGCCGCGGTCTTCGTGCGGCAGGAATCGGGTGACCTTGGCGCCGAGGGCCGCGACCTGCCACAGGCCGCGCCCCTTCTCACCGCGCACCGCAGTGTCGAAGTCGGGGAACGCCGGGTTCAGGTCGGCAACGTCCATGACCACAGAGCCACTCTCGTCGGTGGCGACGCTGAGGACGAGTTGCTGCTCGGACGGAGGCACACTGCAGGGAATGCCGTGCTTCACACCATTGTCGACGAGCCGAGTGACGGCTTCCACAGCCTGCAGAACGTCGCCGCGCCAGCAGAGCACGGTGACGATGCGCCGCGTCCACACACGCGCCAGGCCCAGAGCTCGGGAATCACCGGGAAGCTGCGTGGTGAAGCTGCGCACCACAGGCGTACCGGTCGAGACCTCAGCGGAGAGCGGCAGCGCGCGGAGCGGCACTTCGGCGGCCACGCTAAGCCCTCCGTGAGACGGGTGGTCACGTTGCGGCCGGATCATGACGTGCCCTGCCCGGGCGTGGACCACTGGTCTTCCCTCAGGGAGTCCGGACCCTTGACGGCGTGCAGTTCGACGAGAGCGTCGTGCAGCTCGTTCACCGCCCATCCGAGCCTCCGCAACTGCCCCACGGCTCTCCAGTAGTCGTCGGCCGGCTCTTCCCCGTGCACCTCACGAGCGCGCACGAGAAGCGGCGTCACACGTTCGTCTCTCTTCGCCTCGCTGCTCGCGGCGTAGGAGATGAGTTGCCGAAGGTATCCGCGCAGACGCTCCGCCAGTTCGTCCGCGCGCTCTCCGGTCCGTGGTACCGGGTCGAGAGCATCGGCGACGTCGTCCAGCCACGTATCACCGTCGTAAGGGCTCCAAGCCCGCAAGGCGGTCAGGACCATCTCCACCGCCGCGCAGTCGGGAAGACGGGCGGGTTCCAACGGGCCTGCCCCGCACTGCGTGCCGGAGTAGTTGTCAAGATGGCTGAGAACCATGGAGGTCACTGGCCCTCTCCCTGCACAGGAACGAGGCACCAGGCGACGGCTCCGTTGTCACAGAAGCCCCAGGTTCCGCTGAGTTCGTCCACCAGGGCGTCGACAAGGAACAGGCCGCGGCCGCGCTCCTCCAGCAGGCCCGGGCACTGCGGACTCGGTGCCGCACAGGGCGTACCGTCGCGCACTTCTAATCGCACGTGGCCCTCCGCAGGGACGACTCCCCGCAGGCCGAACACAGGTGCGCCCCCGTGGCACACCGCGTTGGTGCACAGCTCCGAGACGATGATCTCCAGTGCGTCCGTACGTGGCTTCGTCATGCCGCACTGCCAGCTGAGCCAGGCCCTGGCGATGCGCCGCGCGTGCTCGATCCGGCGCGCCTCGGCGAGTATGACGGCGTCGAACGATGGGACCGCTGCTGCACGACTCATATGCGCGGCGTCACATGGTGCGATGTGACCAGGCGTGGCGATTGCAGTCGATTTCGTGGTGGTCACCTTCATGAGGTCTTCCCTCCGGCGCGGGGCGCCCGGTCAGACCATGACGGTCGAGATCGGGGCTTTCCTCCATGCAGTAGCCGGCTTCCGTCCGGCACTACGTGGAATAGGTAACTCCTGGCTTCAGGAGTCTGGTTAGGGGATCGAGCCGTCAACACAGTGAGCCCCATAGGGGGTCTTGGTGACTCCTTTACCTCGCGATACGTGCTCAGCGGGCTACCCTGCGTTCATGGAAACCACGCGTAACGAGGCTCTTGAGGCGTGGATGAGGGAGCACAAGTACAGCGCCAACAGCCTGGCCAAAGCGGTGAACGCAGGCTTGGAAGCACTCACCGGGAAACCTGGCACCTACGACGGTCGACATATCCGGGAGTGGCGTGCCGGTCGCGTCCGCTGGCCAAACACGGCAACTCGGAAAGTCCTGGCCGACCTCTCCGGAAGGTCTCCCGTCGACTTAGGGTTCGTGCCACGGAGCCGTAACTCACGGACAGCCGTACCGCAGGAGGACCCCATGCACCGCCGCACCCTCGTGACAGGAACCGTCTCGATAGCTGTTGCTGCAGCCGCTCCAGGCGCTGTCTCAACCCGCAAGGTCGGCATGAGCGATGTCGCACGCCTGCAGGAAAAGTTCTCCGCTGTCATCGCCAGCGACCACAAACGCGGAGGACAGCGCGACATCGAGCAACGAGCCGCAGGCCTCGCCGATACAGCCCTCAACCTTCAGAACTCAGGAAGCGCGACGCAGCGCGTACGCAGCAGTCTCTACGCCACCGCCGCCAGTTTCCGGTCATCGGCGATGTGGGCGGCGATCGACGGACGCCGCTTCAAGGACGCAGTCACCCACATGAGAGAGGCGCAAGCCCTCGCCGAACTCTCAGGTGACCAGGCCATCAAGTTCCGAATCTGGTCCCACGCGGGCACGCTGTACCGGCACATGGGGCGCCCCGCAGATGCCCGCGCCGCCAACGACGTCGCCCGCAACCTGCACGTCACCCGCCGCGACCCGATGTTCGCTTCCCTGGGTCTGGCACGGCACATGGCCATCCAGGGGGCCGCCCATGAGCAGCGGAACCTGCCGCGCACGTTCGATCACGCACGCGAGGCGATGGACCGTGCAGACCCAGTCGCCTCTCGCCCGGTATGGCTTCTGGCCTTCTATGACGAAGCCGAACTGCACTCCCTCGCCCTGTCCGCCTACCTGGCTGCCGGCGACTGGGCCACCGCCGAGTACCACGCCCACAGGTGCCTCGCCGCCCTCCGTCCATACATGGAGCGCTCCCGCGCCATCACCACCAGCCGTCTCGCACAGGCACAACTCGCACAGGGTGACGTCGACACCGCCACTGACACCGCCATGACAGTGAAAGCGGAGGCCGCTACCCAACATCCCCGTGTATCCCGCATGCTGCAAGAGTTTGGTGCTGCTCTCCGCGCCATGGCACCCGGCAGCAGCAGCGCGATCACCTGGAGCGAGCACACGGCCGCCTGGAGGACTCACCCATGACGTCGGCACCAGCCATCGAACTGCGCACCTTCACCGAGCTGGACACCGTCCGCGGTGATCTGCTCGACGTCTACGCCGAGGTACGGGCGCCACTGCTTCACCTGGCGAACTATGCGGTCAGCTCCTTTGGCGAGCGGCTGGACCGGCATGCTGCTGAACCCGGCTTCCAAGCCGTGCTCGCGTACGAGGGGCAGCACCCGGTGGGGTACGTCTACGGCAATCGGATCGAGGACGGGGACCGCTACTGGCAGCGCACGCACCCGGCGCCCAGCGAGAAGTACACGGTGCAGGCAGCCGTAGCCTTGAAGGAGATCGGTGTGCGCTCTGCATGGCGCGGTACCGGCGTCGCGCGGCGCATCCATGATGCGTTCCTCGCTGACCGGAGCGAGCGGTACGTGACGTTGATGGTGAACAGCGCTGCTGGAGACGGGAAAGTCCATGCCTTGTACCGGTCGTGGGGGTACGAAGACCTGGGTTACAGCCAGCCCTCCCCAGCATCACCTCGTCTCACGGTGATGATTCGATCGACTGCGTGAAAGCCCCCGCCTGGCGCCATCGGAATCCGGAAGGTCGCTATTCGATCTGAAGGCAACTCGGCTCTACACGGCCAACGGGTCGTCCGAAGACGGCCGCGAGCGGCACATCTCCACCCCGAAACCTCCTACTTACACCGCGCAGATCCTCCACGTCCGGGAGTCCGGTGCGACGGAGCAGAAGCTGCATCCACTCGTCACAGAGGCCATCGCCGAGCCATTTCACGGAATGGGAAACCCGGGACAAGGAGCTGCACGCTGGCCTAACGGATGTCAGGTCAATTGAGTTCGAATTTCGAGACACCGGTAATTCCTCACTTGCCATAAGCCGTATTCGAGCCGCAGCACGACCGTTGGCAGTGTGTTGTTACCAGGGCCACCGGGCGGCGAGTGCTGAGCGCAGTTCTGGACCGCGGTGCAGTCTCAGCTGTTCACCCCGGCTTCCCACTTGAGCCGGCGCAGCATGTGGTCGCTGAAGAGGTGTCGGACCGGTCGAGTAGTTCACCCACCTCGGCGTCGCCGCGCCGGCCGTCCGGGGGCGGATGTCAGCGCTGCACTGATTGAGCGGCCCAGGTGCCAGCTTCACATCGGGGTCCTTGAGTAGACCGACCGCCGCCCGTAGCGCCACTATGCCGCCGCGTGCGTCGAGCAGCCGGAAGGCGCCGACGCGGACGTGCCGCGGCCGCTAGTGCGCTCCAGTAGCCGGTCGGCGGGCAGCCCTTTGGCCGAGGACAGCAGGGCGGTGGCGGTCTCGCGGACGACCTCGGCGGCAGGGTCGTCGAGGAGTTGTCGTATCTGCTCAGCATCCGCGCCGTCCAATGCCCGCAACCCGGCTACGGCTCGCGCCCGCACCCCGGCGGCCGGGTGCGCGAGCAACGGCCGCAGGCGAACTGCGGACCACCCTGTCAACGCCCGCAGACCTCCTTGTCGCGAACCGCTAATCCGGGACGATCAGGAGATGAGAATCGGCCGGGGCGACGGAGTCCTCGATGTCGACGACGGCGACTACGGCACCGGACTGCTGCGCACTGGCGAAGCGGTCCCGGTGTAGGCCGCTGGAGGGCCTGCGCTTCGGCGTGCGGG
Source organism: Streptomyces mutabilis (assembly GCF_046628145.1). Lineage (NCBI taxonomy): Bacteria > Bacillati > Actinomycetota > Actinomycetes > Kitasatosporales > Streptomycetaceae > Streptomyces > Streptomyces mutabilis. Next base: position 7,981,598 of record NZ_CP176874.1, read on the forward strand.
TGATGACCCGGCTGTGGCAGGGCTGCTGTAGCGGGCCCGGGAATGCGCCGACGGCGGACGGTGTTGAGTGGCGCGACTGACGTGCGCGGGTCGGAACCGCAATCGCGCGGCGGTCGGAAGGGGCACCCATAGCACGCAGCACCGCACGTCCGGTGGTCAGGCTGAAGTCGACCGCCGGAACAGGCGTCACCTACGCGACGCGCAAGAACCGGCTCAACGACCCCGACCGGCTCGTCCTGCGCACGTACGACCCGGTGGCCGGGCAGCACGTCCCCTTCCGAGAGGAACGCTGAACGGCGGACCGGAGCGAGGAGATCCCATGAAGGTTCGCAATTCCCTGCGCTCACTGAAGGCCAGGCCCGGCGCACAGGTGGTGCGCCGCCGGGGCGTGACCTACGTGATCAACAAGAAGGACCGGCGTTTCAAGGCCCGCCAGAGCTGAGCAGAACCCGGTCCACCGGCCCGGTCCCGCGAGCGGCGGGGCCGGGCCCTGTGCGTACGTGCCCCGGGGCACGTGGTTGTCAGGCCGACGGCCTGCTCGGTGTCACGTCACGGCACAATCTTCAGCAGACGGTTCGGCGAGCCGGTGCCGGGGCTGGTGACCTTGCCCGCCGTCGCGCCGTTCACCAGGGCCGTGGCGACCTGCGCCGGAGTGGCCGATGTGTGGTTCGCCAGGTAGACCGCGGCCGCGCCCGCGACGTGCGGGGTCGCCATCGACGTACCGGAGATGGTGTTCGTGGCGGTGTCGCCGGTGTGCCAGCCGGCCGTGATGGAGGAGCCGGGCGCGAAGAGATCGAGGACCGAGCCGTAGTTCGAGTACGAGGCCTTCGCGTCGGTGCTGGTGGTGGCGCCGACCGTGATGGCCTCGGTGACCCGGGCGGGCGAGTACGAGGAGGCGTTGGCACCGCTGTTGCCCGCCGCCACGGCGTAGGTGACGCCGCTGGCTATGGAGTTGCGCACGGCGGTGTCCAGGGTGGTGGACGCCCCGCCTCCGAGCGACAGGTTGGCGACCGAGGGGCCCGAGTGGTTGGCGGTGACCCAGTCGATGCCCGCGATGACGCCGGCGGTGGTGCCGGAGCCGTTGTTGTCGAGCACCCGGACCGCCACGATCTTCGCCTTCTTGGCGGCGCCGTAGGTCGTGCCCGCGATCGTGGTGGCCACATGGGTGCCGTGGCCGTTGCCGTCGGAGGCGGTGGTGTCGCCGTCGACAGCGTCGTAGCCGTAGGAGGCACGGCCACTGATCTGCTGGTGGGTGATGCGTACACCGGTGTCGATGACGTACGCGGTCACCCCGCTGCCCGCACTGTCCGGGTAGGTGTAGGTGCCGGAGAGCGGCAGCGACGTCTGGTCGATGCGGTCCAGGCCCCAAGGGGCGTTCGCCTGCGTGGTGTCGGCGAGGCGGACGCGCTGGTCCTGCTCGACGGAGGCCACGGCCGGGTCGGTGGCGAGGCGCCTGGCCTCGGTGGCGGAGAGGGTGGCGGTGTAGCCGTTCAGGGCGCTCCGGAACGTCTTCTTCACCGTGCCGCCGTAGTCCTCGACGAGGTCCTTGCCAGCGGCCGAGGACGCCTTGAGGCCGGTGCTCTTCTTGAGCGTCACGATGTAGCTGTCCTTGACCGCCGTCGGCGAACCGGCGGCGAGGACGGTGCCCTCCGCGGGAGCGGCCTGGGCGGGAACGGCGGTGAGCCCGCCGGTGAGGGCGGCGGCTGCCACGCCGGCCAGCGCGGCGAACCGGATTCTCTTGCTCCGCAGTCGTGCCATGACGAGGGAGTCCTCCTCCGGGCGGCGCGCGCCCGGGTGGGGCGCGCGTCTGTGGGGGGTGTGCGCGTGATCGCGCACACGACCGGGAGCGTTGCGTTCCGCTCCCGGTCGTGGACAAGCGTCGGCCGTCCGCCGGGGCGGTACAAGGGAGTTGAGGGCCTGTCAACAAACCTGTCATGAGCACGAAATGTTAAGTGGTGTGCAGCCCGCTCCAGCAGGGTCTGCAGATACAGCCCTCGTCCGGCGTCGATGGAACTCGGCGCGTTGGTGCGGACGGCGGTCGCGAACTCGCGGCGCAGGACGGGCCAGCACTCCTCGTGGTCGATGCCGGTCGTGTCGTGGACCAGGGGGAGCGCGGGGCCGAACAGCTCGACACGGGCGAGCGTGCGCGGGACGGCGACCGAGCCGGACAGGGTCGCCTGGCTCACCGAGCCGTTCTCGTGCTCGCAGGTCAGCTCGAACCAGCGGCGCGCGTCGCCCGTGCCGCGGATGCCGTTGTTAGAGACGATCGCCGCGTCCAGCAGGTCGAGCAGATGGGGACCGAGGTCGAGCAGGGCACCGTGCTCGAGGCGCCAGCCGGTGGCGAACTCGGATGCTACGAAGGCGCCGTGGAGGTAGCAGGCGCGGGCGCCACGGACGTCGAGGCCGCGCGCCGCCTGGAGGAAGGCACGGGTGGCGGGGTGATAGCGAATGGTGAGGACGAGCTGGGAGACGCCCCCGGCCTCGGCGATCGCGTCGGCCACCCGGCGGGCCGCGGGCAGGTCGGGGCCGAGGGGTTTCTCCAGCAGCTCGGGCCTTGCCCCGCTTCGCCGCCAGCGGCGCCAACTCGGCCTGGACGGACGGGGGGAACGGCGAGGGCCACGGCCTCGCGGTGGTCCAGCAGCTCCTCGAAGCCGGCGGCGACGTGGGCGGCGTGGGGAGCGGCGGTCTGCCGGGCGGCCTACGGACGGCGGGCCCAGACCGCGGCGAGCCGGGTCTCGGGCCCGGCGGCGAGGACGCGGGCGTGCATGGCCCTGGCCCAGGGGCCGGCGCCCACGAGCCCGGCCTCGACGGGCCGGTGGGTCCACGGGGCGGGGGAGGCAGTGGTCACGGTGATCCTGTCTGTGGGGCGAGCGGCCAGGCTGTCACCGTGCGAGCCGGGCGTCGGCGCGGGTGGGGGAGCAGAGGGACTCCACGACCATGGCGGCGGCTCCGATGAGCCCGGAGTGGTCGCCCAGCCGCGAGGTCACGACCTGGTGATTAGCGGTGGCACGCGGCATGGCGCGCTGGTAGAGCAACTCGCGCACGCCGGTCAGGAAGGGGACTCTGGAGAGCTCGCCGGCGATCATCAGCACGCCGGGGTTGAGCAGGGTGACGACGGTCACCAGCACCTCGCCCACCCGCCACCCGCTCACCACCCCCGCCCAACGGCAGCCGCACAGGCGAAACCCCACGGCGGCGGGCGGAACGGACGACCTGACCCGTGCCTGCGAGCGCGGCCTCGCCGACGTCGACCTGCTGACCATCCCGGTCACCGGCGTCGACGGCGAGGAGGTGCGCATACCCGCCGCCGGCATCCCGTGGTTCCTCACCCTGTTCGGCCGCGACTCCCTGCTGACGTCGTACTTCCTGCTGCCGTACCGGCCGGAGACCGCGACCGCCGTCCTCAGCGCGCTCGCCGCCACCCAGGGGTCAGCGCCAGGACACCTACAGCGGGGAGCAGCCCGGACGCATCGTCCACGAGACCCCGCACGGCGAACTCGCCCACGTCCGGCAGGTCCCGTACGGCCGGTACTACGGCGCCTTCGACGCCACGCCCCTCCTTTTGGTACTGCTCCACGCCCACTACGAGACCTGCCGCGAAGCCTCCCTGGCGGAATGGTTGGAGCCGCACGCACGGCGGGCCGTGGACTGGATGCTCACCGAGGGCGGTCTCGAGGAGCACGGGTACGTCGTACACCCCGGACCCGGGCGGACTGGTCAACCTGAAATGGAAGGACTTCGCGGGTGCCCTCTGCTTCCGCGACGGCACCCGGGCCCAGGGCCCCGTCGCGGTGTCGGAAGCACAGGGCTACGCCTACGACGCCCTCGTGCGCACGGCTGAACTCGCCCGCGGGGTACGGCGGGACGAGCCGTACGCACGGCGCCTGCGCGAAGCCGCCGACCGGCTGCGCGAGCGGTTCCTCACCGACTTCTGGATGCCGGAGGCCGGCTTCCCCACCCTCGCGCTGGACGGGGCGGGGCGTCAGGTGGACGCCCTGGCGTCGGACGCCGGGCACCTGTTCTGGTCGGGGATCCTCGATCCGGCCCGCGCCCGCCGGGTGGGCCGGCGGCTGCTGGAGCCCGACTTCTTCTCGGGCTGGGCGATCCGGACCCTGGCGGCCGGACAACGGCCGTACCACCCGTTGTCCTACCACCGGGGCAGCGCATGGCCCCACGACAACGCCGTCATCGCCCTCGGACCGGCCCGGCACGGTCTCGCCGACGAGGTGCGCACCGTCATCGAGGGCCTCGTCGCGGCGGCCCGCCACGGCCACCGGCTGCCCGAGGTCGTCGCCGGCTACGACCGCGACGCGACCACCGGACCGGTCCCGTACCCGCACGCGTGCTCACCGCAGGCCTGGGCCGCCGCCACACCGCCCGCCCTGCGCACGGCGCTGGAGCGGGTCCGAGCGGACGGGGGCGCGGGACCGCTGTCCCGCACCCCCGCAGCCGTCCGGCGCACTCACCGCGAGCCGAACAGCTCCCCGGCGTGCTCCAGCGCGTACCAGGCCACCCGCCTGCCCAGCGTGATGCCGGCCTCGTCGGCCGACCTGGTGTGGATGCCCGACAGGACGCGCGCCTCCACGTTCTCGTCCGAGAGCCGCCTCCAGCTCGTGTACGTGCGGGTCACCCCCGGAGCGGTCGGACTGGTCAGTTCGAACGGGGCGGTGCCCGGACCGAAGAACGCCGTGAGCACGGCCTCCGCCGCCCCCGAGTAGGTGTTGTGCCCGCTCGGGTGGTCGGGGTGCGCGGGCGTGGTGTGCAGCGGTGTCCAGCCTGGGTCGGGGTCGATGGCCCCGGTGCGGATCGCGGTGACCAGGCGCCACCGCTCGTAGGCGTACTTGCCGTCGGACGTGGCGATCTGCGTGTCCACCAGCGCCACGTGGAACAGGGCGACCTGACGCGCCAGTTCGGCGGTCCCGGCGGGAGACCGGGAGAGCGCCACCCGCAGCGGCTCGGTGTACAGCGTGAGGGAGGATCCCAGCCAGAAGGTGGCCGTCTCCGTCTGGTGCGGGCTGCGCGCCTTGCTGTCCACGGCACCGTAGGCGCGTACCTCCGCCAGGTCCGCGGCATAGCGACCGGAGTCCAGCGCGGGCGGCGGACCCGGCCGGAACTGGTCCGGCGTCCTGAGCAGGAAGGGCACGGCGAGGCGATTGCCGTACTGGGTCGCCGGGGCGTACGCCGGGGGTGTCGGCTGCCAGATGCCCGGCCGGGGCGCCGGGACGGGGTAGGGGGCGTTGACTGAGGCGGGGTCGAGCCCGTCGTGCCGGCGCCGGTCGAGGACGTCGACGGCCTCGCGCCGGCCCGCCGCGACGCCGAGGCTCCGGGCCTCGCCGTCCGGAATACGGTCGACGCTCTGCCGGAACGTGGCGTCGAGCTGCCCGGCCCGGCCGGGGACCAGCTCCACGAGCGCGTAGTGAACGGCCGCGACGAGCGCGGCCTCCTGGTAGGCGGCGCGGTCGACACCTCTGGGCACGTCGCGGGCGGCGCGGGCCGCGGCGAGCCACGCGATCGCCCACGTACGGCTGTTGGTGACCTGGGTGGCGGCTCCGGCCGCCGCCACGGCATCCGCCGTGGCGTCGTACCAGGTGAGCACCGCCGAGCGGCGGTCGGCGGCGACGGCCCGCGGGACGGCGACGGACGCCGACAGCAGGGCGGCCGCGCCGAGGGCGACGAACCCCCGGCGGGTGGGACGGGGTCCGGACACGGTCACGCTATCTCCTTCGACGGGACGGGGGCGGCGGCGGGACGCGGCAGCCCGTAGTGCTCGCGCAACGTGGCGCCGGTGTAGGCGGTGCGGAACAGGCCGCGTGCCCGCAGGATGGGCACCACGTGCTCGGCGAAGAGGTCGAATCCACCGGTGAGCCAGGGCGGCATGATGTTGAAGCCGTCGGCCGCCCCGTGCTCGAACCACTCCTGGATCTCGTCGGCGATCTGCTCCGGCGTACCGGCCACCACGCGGTGGCCGCGGGCACCCGCGAGGCGGTGCAGGAGCTGCCGGACCGTGGGCTGTTCACGGTCGATGATGTCCAGCACGAGCTGGAAGCGACTGCCGTTGCCGCGTTCGCCCCGGGTCTCGATCAGGGACCGTGGCACGGGACCGTCGAGCTCGTCGGCGCTCAGCTCCAGTCCCAGAAGCCGCTGGAGCAGGTGGAGCGAGTACTCGGGCTGGGTGAGTTCGTTGAACTCCTGGTGCAGCGCGCGTGCCTCCGCCTCCGTCGAGCCGATGAAAGGGCTGATGCCGGGCAGGACGACCACCTGGCGCGGATCCCGGCCGAGCGCCGCGGCCCGTGCCTTGACGTCGGCGTAGAACTCCTGCCCGCTGCGCAGCGTCTGGTGCGCCGTGAAAACCGCCTCGGCGTACGCGGCGGCGAAGGCACGGCCGTCTTCTGAGGACCCGGCCTGTACGTAGACCGGGCGGCCCTGCGGGGAGCGGGGCAGGTTCAGCGGCCCGCGCACCTTCAGATGGCGGCCGGCATGGTCGATCTCGTGGATGCGGTCGGTGTCGGCGAACAACCCGGACTTCTGGTCGGCGACCAGCGCCTCGTCCTCCCAGCTGTCCCACAGCCTCGTCACGACGTCCACGAACTCCCGTGCGCGGTCGTAACGCTCCGCGTGCACCGGGTGCGCGTCGAGACCGAAGTTGGCGGCGGCCTGCGGGGCGCCCGTCGTCACGATGTTCCAGCCCGCCCGGCCCCGGCTGAGATGGTCCAGCGAGGCGAAGAGACGGGCCAGGTTGTACGGCTCGGTGTAGGTGGTGGACGCCGTGGCGATCAGGCCGATGCGCTCGGTGGCCGCGGCGACGGCCGACAGACAGGTGAACGGCTCCAGCCGGAACCGGCTGGCGTAGCGCACGTTGTCGGCCAGCGACGGTCCGTCCGCGAAGAACACCGCGTCGAAGGCGGCCCGTTCGGCGCTGCGGGCGAGGTCCTGGTAGAAGCCGATGTCCAGCAGCCGGGTGGGATCGGTACCGTGGTGGCGCCAGGCGGCCTCGTGGTGGCCGCCCGGGTAGACGAACAGGTTCAGGTGCAGCTTGCGGGCGCTCATGCCGCGTTGTCCTCCTCGACGAGATCCAGTCCGAGCCCGGCGAGCAGTCGTCCGCGCAGGGCCGCGTACTCGGCGCTGCCCCCGCGGCGCGGTGTCGGGATGTCCACGGGAAGATCGGCGGAGATCCGGCCGCGGTCCAGCACCACGACCCGGTCCGCGAGCGCGATGGCCTCGTGCACGTCGTGCGTGACGAGGAGCACGGCGGGCCGGTGCCGCTCGCACAGACGCCGCAGCAACGCGTGCATCCTGATCCGGGTGAGCGCGTCCAGCGCGCCGAACGGCTCGTCGGCGAGCAGTAGTTGCGGCTCACGCACCAGGGAGCGGGCCAGCGACACGCGCTGCTGCTCGCCCCCGGACAGTTCGACGGGCCAGGCCCGCTCCCGGCCGGCGAGTCCGACCTCGGCGAGGGCCGCCCTGCCGCGCTCCTGCGCCGACGGCCCGCCCAGGCCCAGGACCACGTTGTCGAGCAGACGCTTCCAGGGCAGCAGCCGCGCGTCCTGGAAGACGACGGACACATGGTCCGGGGCCGTCAGCTCCCCGCTGCCCGCCACCTCGTGGTCGAGCCGGGCCAGCGCCCGCAGCAGCGTGCTCTTGCCGGACCCGCTGCGTCCGAGCAGGGCGACGAACTCGCCCGGCGCGATGGACAGGTCCAGCCCGTCAAGCACCCGGCGCTGTCCGAAGGAACGCACCAGGTTCTCGATCCGGACCGTCGTGCGCTCCTCGGTCCTCGTCAGCCCGCCAGTGTGCGTCGCCATGTCAGGGTCCTCCTCTCCACGAGTCGTACCAGGGCGTCGGAGACGAGGCCGAGCAGGCCGTACACGACCAGGCCGACGATGATCACGTCGGTCTGCCCGTACGTCCGCGCGAGCTCCATCATGTAGCCGATGCCGCTGGTGGCGTTGACCTGCTCCACCACGACCAGCGCGAGCCAGGCGGCGGTCACCGCGAACCGCATGCCGAGCAGGAAACCGGGCAGGGCGCCGGGCAGCACGACGTGCCGGACGAACGCGAGCCGGCCGAGGCGCACGGTCTCGGCGAGTTCGGCGTAGCGGTTGTCGATGGTGCGCAGTCCGTTGTGCGTGTGGATGTACACCGGCACGAAGACACCGAGCGCGATCGTGATGACCTTCATCGTCTCGCCGATGCCGAACCAGAGAATCAGCAGCGGTATCAGCGCCAGCGAGGGGATGGCCCGCTTGATCTGCACGGGACCGTCGATCACCGCCTCCCCGAGCCGGCTCAGACCCGACACCAGCGCGAGGACCAGCCCCGCCGCCACGCCGAACAACAGGCCGAGCAGGGCCCGCCCGGCGGAGGTGGCCAGATGGGACTGAAGCTTGCCGTTGCCGATCAGGTCCCCGGCGGTGCCGGCGATGGTCCACGGCGCGGGCAGGCTGCGCGCGTCGACGAGGGCCAGGCCGGAGCCGGCCGCCCAGAGCGCGAGCAGCAGCAGCGGGCCGATCGCCCAGCCGTACGGCACGGGCCTGCCCGGACCGAGCCGCTTGCGGCCGGGGCGGCGGGGACGCAAGGCGGCCGTCGGGGCCACGGCCGCCGGTGGTGCCTGTTCGTCGAGGGCGGTGGTGCTCATGATGACGTCCCTTCGCCGGCGATGGCCGCGGCGGCCACCGGTTCGTAGCGGCGGTCGAAGAGCAGATCCGCCTCGAAGGGCTCGCGGTCCTGCTCCTTCGCCAGCAGGTCGATGGTCTGCTGCTGACGGCGGATGGCGTCGGTCCAGTCAGCGGGAATGTCCGGATGGCCGACTCGCTGGACCAGGTATTCGCCGTCCTCGCGGCTCAGTCCCTGATCCTCGACGTAATAGCCGGCCACCCATTCCTTCGGGTGCTCGTCGATCCAGATCTGCGCCCGTGCCCAGAACCCGATGAGTTCCCTGATCGCGGCGGACTTCTGGGCGTCGCCGACCGACTCGGTCAGCGCCCACAGGTGGGCGGGGTCGTCCCGGAGGCCGTGCTTGACGGTCGTGCCGCCCTCCTTGCCGTACTTCGTCAGATAGCGCTTGATATTGACGTCCGCGATGGGGGCGGCATCGACCTGGCGGTTGCCGAGTGCCGTGGGATAGACGTCGCCCGTGCTGGCGATTTCGACGAGTTCGACGTCCTGCCGGGTGAGACCGGCCTTTTCCAGGATGCGCAGGACCAGCGCGCCCTGGGCCTGCCCCGGGCTGTAGGCGATCTTCTTTCCGCGCAGGTCCGCCAGTGAGCGGATGTCGGCGCCGGGAGCGACGCCCAGTTCGTAGATCGGGTTCTTCAGCGGATCCTTGCGGAACTTCGCCGCCACGAGCTTCGTGTCGAGCCCCGTCCAGTGCGCGTTGATCGACGGGATCTCCGCGGCCGAGCAGATGTCGAGGGCGTCGGCCCGGAATGCCTCCGAGCACTGCGGGCCGCCACTGATGTTGGCCCACTTCACCTTGAAGGGCAGCTTGTCGATCTGCCCCGACAGTTCCAGGGCGACCTTGAGGTCCGGTGCGCCGACGGTGAGGGTGGTGTCACGGGAGACCGTGGCCGGGATCTTCTCGGCGGAGACGTCCTTGCTGCTCGCGGTGGACTGAGCGGGGTCCACACAGGAGGTCAGGGCGAGCGAGACGGTCAAGGTGGCCGCCGAGAAGGTCAGACGCCGGAATCCGGGTATATGTGTGCGAGAGGTCATTACGGCCTTCTCAGAAGAGAGCTTTCGCCAAGAGGGAATTCGCCCCGAAAAAGAGGGGGGAGACACCGAATGAGGTGACACGAAAACAGGGCAGGACGGGCAGTGGAGCGGTGGAGTTCAGCGACACACCGCGGTGGCGACGCGCATCAGATCGATGGCTCGCCTCTTCCGGAACTGCCGGTCCTTGGACATGCCGTGGACGCTATCCATGCGTCAATAGCCGGTCAAGGCAGGGATGTCGGCCGGACGGCCAGTGCAATGACACCTTCGTAGGTGCGCCATGTGCCCGCAACAATCCCACCTGGCAGCGAAATGCCGGCGACGACAAGGACTGCGTCACCCGTCCCGAACCGTTCCGCCCCTTGGTCGTACCGGCCACGGATCCGGCTTGACCCTCACGTCGCGTGAGGCCGGAGGGCGGGGCGCATGAGCGACCACTACGAAGCTTTCGAGATGAGTCCCGTGCCCGCTCCCGGCCCGGACGCGGAACCCGCGCTGCGGTGACACGGTCCTGCTCGTACCGGTCGAGCCGGGCGTTCCGCAGGCCACGTCTGGCGGGGTGGGGCTGTCAGCGTTTGACGCGATTGCGAATGGCGAGGACCGCCAGGCCGAGAAGGATGGGTTCGGCCACGCGCGAGGTCATCTCGATGTAGGTGCCAGCAGTGGTCAGATCCTGTCCCGAAGAGCGGAACACCACCGAGTTGAACGTGACGTTCAGGGCCTTCTCGAAGCGCTTGCCGGTGAACCGGTCGCCGGTGGGATTCTGGGGATCGTCCTTGTCGATCTCGAAGGTGACCTTCCCCCCGCCAGCCGGGACGGTGCCGGTCGCGGTCTGCTTCGGTGTCTCCTGGGCGAGGCCGAAGGCCATCAGCAAGACGATGGTGAGGAACATGGCCGTCCCGAGCCAGGCCAGGGCCCGGGAGGCGCGCAGGCCGTAGCCGGACAGCGCCCAGTACGCAGTCAGCAACGCCCTTTCGCTACGGGGGATGTCGTCGGCATGGCGGCGCATCTCCATCTCCCCGTAGTAGAAGTCCGCCGCCCCCGGCTCGTGCTTCTGGTCCTCGAACGCCTTGCGAAGCGCTCGGTACACCGGAGCCAGTTGCAGCGGCCCAGCCCGGCCGGTGCCGAGCACCCAGCCTGGCACTGACCCCGGCTGGCCGGCGCGCCAGTGGTGTTCCTCGGCCAGGACGCGGCGCTCGGTGAACCGCACGGGCGGCCAACGCCGCCAGTGCACGGCGGACGGTGCGCTGTTGAAAGTGCAGGCCCCCTCCAGACGGAGTTGGTCCAGGTGGACCGTGCCGGTGAACAGGCATTCCCACAGATCGAGGTCCGCCAGGACCAGATGTGCCGCGTCCACCCCGCGCAGCGACGCCATCCGCACCCCGGGGTCGTACGCGCTCGGAAAGAGATCTTCAGAGAGCGACCGGCCGTCGGAGAGTAAGAATGGTTCCGACTCGGCGGCGATCGTGAGGGGGTACTCGAACACGGCGTGAGCGAAGTCCACCGTGGCATAGCGCAGGCGGACCTCCGCTGTCGATGACCAGCGAGTGCGACGGCACTCCAGACGGCTCGCAGCGATTGAGAGGGTCACCGGGCCGCCAAACGTAGCACTGGACAGCACAAGCCGCCCAGCACACATCAATGGCCCGAACTGGTCAGCCTCCACGAAGGTCGCCGACTGGAACTTGGCGTCGCCACCGAAGGTCGCCGACTGGAACTTGGCGTCGCCACCGAAGGTCGCCGACTGGAACTCGGCGTCGCCACCGAAGGTCGCCGACTGGAACTCGGCGTCGCCACTGAAGGTCGTCTCTCCGAACCTGGCGTCGTCCTTGAAGATTGTCGACCCGAACCAGGCGTTGCGCTCGAAGGTCGCTGCCCCAAACACGGCGTTGTGCTCAAAGATCGCCTCCCTGAAGAAGGCGTCGCGCTCGAAGTTCGATTCCCCGAACTCGGCGTCCTTGAATGTTGCCTCCCCGAAGAAGGCGTCGCCTTTGAAAGTCGCCTCCGCGAACACGGCGTCCTTGAAGGTCGCCTCCCCGAAGAAGGCGTCGCGCTCGAAGGTCGCCGACTTGAACCAGGCGTTGTGCTCGAAGGTCGCCTCCCCGAAGAAGGCGTCGCGCTCGAAGGTCGCCTCCCCGAATCCGGCGAGCTTGAAGGTTGCCTCCCCGAAGAAGGCCTCGCCCTTGAAGGTCGCCTCCGCGAACACGGTGTTGTGCTGGAAGGTTGCCTCCCCGAAGAAGGCGTCGCGCTCGAAGGTCGCCTCCCCGAAGAAGGCGTCGCCCTCGAAGGTCGCCTCCCCGAAGAAGGCCTCGCTCTCGAAGGTTGACCCTGCGAACTCGGCGATGCCAAATCGGGGGTGTCCGGTTGTGGGGTCACGGAGGGCGCGAAGCAGGGAGTTCAGGAGGCGGGAGGTGAAGGTCGTGCCTCGGTGGTCGATGCTGGCGCCGGCAGTCAGGCTGGCCAGGTAAGCGTCGCGATCGGCGTCGGCAAGGTGGGCGAGGCACGCCGTGTGGCCGGGGACGTGGATGCCGCGGCAACCGACTGAGTCGGCGGCAGGGTCTGCGCCATGTGCGCAGTGCGGCCAGAGTGGCGGCGCAGATGTGGTCATGGTTCGGTGGCTCCACGGTGTCACGGTGTACGTAGGGACGCACGCGGACTGGGAAAGGTTCAGGCTCGACGACCTCGCCCTTGAGGACCAGCTCCGCGCCTGGTCCGAGGAACTGCGCAGCCGCTGACCTCTGCCGGAGGGCCGGGGAGACCAGCAGGTTGCCGCTTGGTGCGTCGTCGCTCGTGGGTGTGGTCATGCCGGCCCCGGCCGTGACGGGCTGGCTGTGCTGCAGTTGCAGGGATCATGAACCGATTCGTGAAGGTGCTGGTCCTGGCCGCCGCGGTGACGGCGCTCGTCGGGGAGTCTGCTGTGGCGGTCCCGGCGAGCCCGGCCTCGGCGCCGGCAGCGGCGAAGTGCACGAAGCAGTGGCGGGTCACCGGCAAGAAGGTCGCTGTCCGGATGCCGCAGAACAATCAGCCCGTGGCGTCACCCGACTCGCCGGTCGTGCGGTACCTGCACCGGGGAGACATCGTGACGTCGTGCGTCGAGGCGATCGCCCGCACACAGAGCGGCCCGGCCTACCGCAAGTGCGGCCGAGGGGGACACGTGTGGAGGATCGTCCGTGGCGGCCAGGTGCCCGCCACCTGCCTCGAACGGGTCTGACCGCCGCTGATGCAACCTGTCGCGCCTTCGGCTCCCGCCGCCCGGCGCTCAGATCGCGCCACTCTCGCGTGTTCGATTTTCCGTTCGATAATGTGGTGGGGGAGGTGAGGGTCGTGACGGACACAGACACGGGGGCTGGCGGGGTGCCGACGGTGATGCATGTGCGTTGCCCTGACCGTGTCCGGGGGGAGATCTACCGGCAGGTCCTGGAGCTGCTGTCCGATCTCTCCCCGGTCGTGCAGGCGCTGCCGCCGACCGCGGCCCTGGTGGAGCTGAAGGGTGCGCTGCGGTATCACGGGCCGGACACGCACCGGCTGGGCGAGATCCTGCGGGTGCGCACCCTGTCCTGCCTCGGGGTCGACGTACGGGTCGGTATCGGCCCGTCGATCACGGTCGCGGCCACCGCGTCCGCACAGGTCGCCTCGCCCGGCGGAGTCCTGACCGTCACACCCGACCGTGCGACCGGCTGGCTGGCCCCGCTGCCGGTCGAAGCCCTCCACGGTATCGGACCCCGCCAGGCCGCCGCGCTGCACGACTACGGTATCCACACCGTGGGCCTGCTCGCAGCCGTCTCACCCGAGACCACGCAACGCCTGCTCGGCGGAAAGGCCGGCCGCCTCGCCGCCGACCGGGCCCGCGGACTCGACCCCCGCCCCGTCGTGCCCCGAACTCTGCCCGCATCCGCCACCGTTCGCCTGCGCTTCGACCGGCACGTCCTGGACGGCGCCGACGTCCGCGCGGCCCTGCTGGACCTCGTCGTGAAACTCGCACGCCTGCTGCGCCGCCGCGGCCAGGCCGCCCGCGCGCTGTCGTTGACCTTCCAGTTCGCCGGCGGCAGCAGCTGGGAGAAGACCCGCCGTCTGCCGGAAGCGTCCGCTCACGACGAGGACCTGCGCAGCATGGCCTACCGGCTGATCGACTCCGCCGGTCTGCAGCGCGGCCGGATCACCGGCCTGGTCCTCATGGGCGACGACCTCGTCGACGCGGACCAGGTGGCCCAGCAGATCAGCCTGGACCACACCCGCGAGGCCAGACTCGTCGCGGAGGCCGCCGTCGACCGGGTACGCGACAAGTACGGCCAGGACGTCATCGGCCCCGCCGCGGTCATCCGCCGCGCCTCCTGAACCCCGTTCCGCAGACCGTGCGCAGCCCGGCGAGCACGAAAGAAGAGCGGCCACCTCATCGGAGGTGACCGCTCTTCCGTGAAGACGCGCCGGTTACCGGCGCCGGGCCGGTCGGGGCCCTCGCCTGTAGAGGACCCAGGCCACAACGCAAAGAGCCAAGGCGTGCACTGCCGCCCTGGTTGCCGAGTCGGGGACCGCTCGGATCAGGAGGCTGAGCAGCAGCGCGAGGAAGATGACCCGTCCGGCGATGAGCATGCCCGGCAGGCGCCGGTCAGTGGACGTGGACATCAGAAGGGCCCAGGGGCCCAGGTAGGGCCTCCACAGTCGCGTGGTGGCGGCGAGTACGGTCAGCAGCGCCAACGTGACGCCCGCGCAGGCCAGGATGCGGGCGGCTCCGTGACCGCCGACGAGGTGGGCGGTCGCCAGGGGAATAGCCAGCAGCACGGCCGCGGAGGCCTCCACTGCGATGAGGGTCCGTACCGACCGCTTGCGGTCGAACGCGCACAGCGTCGTGCGGGCGTCCAGGACCGGGTCGGTTCGGTAGCCCGGTCGGCCGCGCTGGTTCTGGACGAAACGATCGAGCGCTTCGAGGCCCTGCTGCCGGTGAGCCGGGTCTTCCCGGACGATGCGCATCAGCGTACGGACAGCCTGCACCTTGTCGCGGCCAGCGGTGCTCGACAGAGCATCGATCGCCTCTTCGAAGGCCCCGTGTGCTGGGTGAGCGTCAGTCATGCCTTCAGCCAACCAGTCGGACTGACACCCGTCCCGATCCCGCCGGAACTGGGGGACGGGGCGAGACACCCCCGGCTATGGCCTGATCGGCTCGCCGCAGCAGCGAGAGAAGGCGTTCACCGGGCTAGATGTGCAGCCGTGGAAGAAGGGCAGTCTGGTGGGCCCGGACGACGCAGGGGGCCGGGCAGGCCAGCCCGCCAGACCGACCAGGTGCGCTGTATCGCCTAGTCGAGCACGCGCAGCGCGCTGTCCGGTCGGCAGTGCGGGCAGGCTTTGACGCCGTCCGCGAGGGCGCGCCGGGCCTGCTCCTGGTTGATGCCCGTGCTGCGCTTGCCCGCGTTCCAGCAGTCCCCGGCGTGAACGTAGACGGGCGGGCTGTGGCCGTTCAGGCCCCGCTCCAGGAGCCAGTCGGGCGGGGCAGGTTTCTCCTCGACGCCGCGTCGGCGTTCGGCCTCGCGCCGTTCTTCGTCGGTGATCCATCGGCGGGTGCGTTCCAGGTCGCGCAGCTGTACCCGCTCCAGGAAGCGGAGCAGCGTGAGCCGCGTAGGACCTGAATCGTACACATGTTCTATTCTAGAGAGTGCTGCTGGTCATGCAGCAATCCAGGGGTGGGTGAAACGGAGAGACACCCATGGAGCCCGCCGACCTGCTCGACCGGCACGGCATCGAGCCCGACGGCCTGGAGCCGGCGCCGGCGCCGCCCGCGCGGCGGGAGGTTCTCGCCCGCGTCCAGGCGATGCCGCCGCGGGCGTGAGTGGTGTGCGGAGAGCAGGCGGCCACGGTCCGCACCGTGTCCTTCCCGGCAGCAGGATGGCGCTGGGTGGATCTGTGCTGGGACCACGGGATGTCGGTCCGCCGGCGCTCCCGTCTCCCGGCGACGCTGGAGGGCATCGCCGCGGACCTGCGGGCGGCGGCCCGGGAAGCCAGCCTGCCGGGGGCGGAGCGGATTACGTTCTATTCTTCGTTCGAAGCGGCCGTTCGTGGCCGCCGGGACGACGAGGAACCCCGATGACCGCCCCTGTACCGCCCACCAGCGAACCGGACACATCCGCCCGCTCGTGCCCCGGGGACCAGATCGGCCCCTGCTCCTCCTGCCGACGGCCGACCCATAAGTACGGTTCCGGGGCCCGCTCCCCGCTGTGCGAGTACTGCGACGCCAAGGCCGTCGAGCGGTGGGGCAGGAAGCTGCGCGCCGACTGACTGGTGCGGATGCCTGGCCTCCACCCCGCAAGAGGGATGATCCGGCCGATCTGGCAGATACATGCGGCCATCCTTGTACGATGCAGCCGCCTCGGAGGTGCGTGCTGGCTACAACCTCACCAGGGGATGTCTCTGCGGCTGGTGGGGGATTGTGTGCTGACGATCAATGTCGCTGTGCTGCTGGCGGTCATCATCGTCCTGCGGCTGCGCCGGCGGACTCACGCGCGCAGCCGCAATGACGAGAAGCTGACCGTTCTGATCGTCCTGGTCTTCGGCATCCTCGTTGCACCGACCGCGTTCGGGCAGGGAGTGCTGGACTTCGTGGGGGAGCTGGTCTCCGGCATCAACGATTCCAGCCGCTGACACCCGGGGCCTGCGCCGGTCGGCGCAATCCGCCGCGCGGCGCCCACCGTCGTGGAAGGCATCGGCCGTGACCTGGACCCTGCCGGACCCGATGCTCACCACGCCCGTGGCGAGCCCCGACCTGCCGCCCGGAGCCGCCGGAGAACCTAAGTGGGACGGCTACCGAGCACAGCTCGCCCGCTACGCCGACGGGCGGGTGCTGCTGCGCTCACGGCAGGGCACCGACATGACCGCCGCGTTCCCGGAGATTGCCGACGCCGCGCTCGCGCAGCTGCCCGGCGACACCGGCCTCGATGGGGAATTGGTGGTGTGGGAGGGCGAACGCCTCGCGTTCGAGCGGTTGCAGCAGCGCCTGGCCCGCCGCCGCGGCGCCGGCGCCCTGGCGGCCGCGCGCGCCTGGCCCGCGCACCTGGTCGTGTTCGACGTCGTACGCCTGGAGGGCGCCGACCTCACCTCCTGGCCCTTCGCCCGGCGTCGGGCCGCTTTGGAGACTCTGTTCGCGGACACGCCGTTGGCGGCGCCGTTCACGCTGTGCCCCTCGACCACTGACCCCGCCACCGCGCGGGACTGGCTCACCTGGGCCTCCGTCGGCCTGGAAGGGCTGTGCTTCAAGAGGCTGACCGAGCCGTACCGTGCGGGGGCCAGGGCGTGGGGCAAGTACAAGATCCGAGTCACCACCGAGGCCATCGTCGGCGCCGTCACCGGCACGCCCGCCGCGCCCCGCACGCTGCTGCTCGGCCGCTACGACGACACGGGCCGCCTGCGCTACACCGGCCGCACCGTCGCGCTTGCCCGCACCGCGACGGCTGCCCTCGCGGACGCGCTGGCGCCGGCGGTCGGCGAGCATCCGTGGGCGGGCCGGACGTTCACCGCCGGGTGGGGCAGCCGTGATGTCCTGGAGGTCAGGCTCGTCGACCCGCAGCTGGTGGTGGAGGTCGCTGTGGACGTCGCCCGCGACGGGGTCGGCCGGTGGCGCCACCCGGTACGCCTTCACCGGGTTCGAGCGGAGATGCATCCGATGCAAGTTCCCGAGTTCGGTGGTCGGGGCTGACCGTCGGGTGCTGCCGCTGTCACATGGGCACCTACTGGGGTTTCCTCATCAGGAGCTGACGGAGTGTCCTGGTGCGGTGATGGGCTGGCGCAGGTCGAGGTAGCAGCGCAGCCGGACGCCCGGTTGTCCGGCCTCGCGTGTGGTGCGTTCCACCGAGGTCGTCGCCCATCGGGCGGCCAGCGCCGTGTGGAAGGCGAACGCGGTCTCGTCGTCGGCTGCGGCGACGTCGACCACGACCAGGCCGGGCTCGGACACGTGCACATCGTTGATCGCTTCCATGACCGGCACGACGAACCGGCTGTGGTCGGCAGTTCTCCTCCCGCTTCGCATTCACCCCTGCGGGTCCCCGGCAGGCCGGCACATGCCCGGGCCCGCCGGAAACGCGAGCACATTTCCTTCACTTGAACGTCACGTCGTGATCACGTCCGATAGGCTCCGTGCGCTCCATTGGCACCACTGAGGGGGGAATCCTCATGCGCATCAGGCGCACTGTGACCGCTGCCGCGACCACGGCGGCTGCTGCCGCGCTCGGCCTGGCCGGCGCTGCTCCGGCGCAGGCCGCCGAGTACTCCTCGGCCCTGAAGATCAAGGGCGTGCAGTACGACGCTCCGGGCCGGGACTCCAACAAGTGCTCGGGCGGCAACACGAAGAACGAGTACCTGACGATCAAGAACTACTCGAAGACGGCGACGGTGAACCTGAAGGGCTACAAGGTCAAGGACGCCGCCGGGAACTCGTTCACGTTCACCAAGAACCACACCCTGCAGCCCGGCGACCAGGTGAGCCTGCGCGGCGGCCGCGGCACCGACTCCGACGCGGGCAACGTCGCCTACCGCCAGAACTGCAACTTCATCTGGAACAACGACAAGGACACCATCTACTTCTACAAGCCCGGCGGCGCCCGCGCCGACGTCCACTCGTACACCAAGAAGGCCAACGACAGGGACGGCAACGGCTACATCACCTACCACGGCTGACCGAGCCACCAGCGTGAAGAAGCCGGCCGCCGGAGCAGATGCCCGGCGGCCGGGCCCGTCTATTCGCCGCCCGTGGTGGGGGAGGGCGTTACGCGGCGGGCTCGTAGCTCACTTGCTGGTCCGGGCAGCTGTCCGCCGCCTCCCGCAGCGCCGCGAACTCCGTCTCGTCCGCCGTCAGGCTCCAGCGCAGCTTCGTGGCCACCCACTCGGCGACGTACCGGCAGTGCACCTCGGCGGCCGGCGGCAGCCACTGGGGCCGGGCCCTGATCGGCCTTGGACCGGTACGAGCGGGTCGTGACCGCGCGTCAACGGGCAGGACGGCGAGAAAGGCAGCTGATCCTCCCCCCTTCAAGTGACCATGGCTGCTTCGTCGAACGAGCCGGGCCCCGGCGCTCTGGCGGTGGAGGACGAGGACGTGCAGCTGGTCGAGCGGCCATCGCTTGACCCTGCAGCGGGTGGGCATGACGGGCGGCCCAGGGAAGCTGCGGGTCGCGTACGGCCGCCATAGGAGAGTCGCTCACGTCCTTACAGTCGAGTACCTGAATGGACGGGCGCACGTTCACGACCGCGGGTCGGCGGCACTCTCGCGTGACTTGGATTTATGGCGGTGGCCCGTACGGCCCGTCTCGGGCTGACGGCCGCTCGTGACGGCACCGGCGCAGGACCGCCCCCTTCGGGGACGTGTTGGTCAGAAGGTGGGTATAGAAACGGAACCGCTGTGGCTGAGCGGACACTTGTTGCTGTGGACTTCCTATTGCATGAACGGATCCGGTCTGGTGATCGGGAGGCGTTCGCCGAGATCTTCGACGAGCACGCGCGCATCGTCTACGCCCATGCGATCCGGACGACGGGCGACTGGGCCATGGCCGAGGACGTCATGTCTCTCACCTTCCTGGAGGCTTGGCGGCTGCGTGACAAGCTGCGCGAGGAAGTCAGAAGCGTCCGGGCGTGGCTCTTGGGCATCGCGACAAACGTGATGCGCAATATCGCTCGGTCGGCACGCCGCCACCGGGAAGCGATGTCCCGTCTGCCGCCCCCGGAAGCGTTGCCGGACTTCTCGGACGATGTGGTCGGTCAGATGGCTGACGCTGAGCGGCTGGCCGCTGCCGCCAGAGCGCTGCAGCGTCTCAAGCGCGGCGAGCGCGAGGTCTTTACGCTGGTCGTCTGGTCCGACCTGGGGTACGCGGCGGCCGCTGAGGCACTGGGCATTCCGGTGGGCACCGTGCGTTCCCGGCTTTCCCGGGCGAGAGAGAAGCTGCGCAAGTTCGTCGACGAGGAACTGGTGGTGCCTGTTTCGGACGGTACGGAACCGCGGTCCGGCAGCGGACACATATCGCACAGCGGGGTGGCCGCAGCCCGCACGTCCCACCGAAGGAGAGCACGATGAATCTGGAGCAGCGGGAACAGGCCGAGCGTGCGAAGGCGAGCCGGACGCTGCCTCCCGTGCCCTACCCGGAGCCGGCACCCGATCGCCTGGCAGCACGCCGTGCACACCTCTTGAACGAGGTCGACCGGCAGACGCATTCCCGTTCCTCCCGCTGGGCACTGCGGCCGACGGGACGTTGGGGACTGGTACTGGGCACAGCGGTGGCCGCCGGGGCTGCCGTCGTCGTCCTCGGTCTCGGCTCCGGGTCCCCTGACACCGCGCGTGACGTGCCACCGGCCTCAGCAGCATCGGTTCAGCTGCTGGAAAGAGCGGCGCTGACCGCGGCGTCGACGCCGCAGACGACCGTGCGCGCCGGACAGTACTCCTACATCAAGACGGTTGGCCACACCACGGTGCTGTCCGAGACCTCAGCCGGCGAGATGGAACTTCTGCGCGAGGACGAGAGCATGGAGCAGTGGACCTCGGTGGACGGCAGCCAGCAGACTCTGCAGCGCAAGGACGGCAGCGACAGTCTGCTGCCGGGTACCGCCGACGGAGGAAACCTGAACGCGCCGACCTACAGCTTCCTCGCCGCCTTGCCGGCCGACCCCGACGATCTGCTCAAGCAGATTCGCGACGACGCGGAGAAGAACCACGGAGCAGGTTCCGGTTCCACCACAGGACCGGACCAGGAAGCCTTCGTCACGATCGGTGACCTGCTGCGCAGCGGAGTGACGCCCCCCAAGACAACTGCGGCTCTCTACCGCGCTGCTGCCCTCATTCCCGGAGTCGACACGGTCCCCGACGCGGTGGACGCGGCGGGTCGACACGGGGTCGCCGTCGCCCGGACGCACGACGGCGAACGCACAGAGTGGATTTTCGACAAGAACACGGCCCGGCTGCTGGGCGAGCGCACGGTCCTCGTGGAGGACAACGCCTGGGGCAACGCCGGAACCGTCGTCACCTCCGTCGCTCTCATCGACTCCGGCATGGTCGACGAGGCCGGACAGACCCCGTGAGACGTCGCAGCACAGCGAGACCTACACAGATGTCGGCACCGCCGCAAGGTCGAACATCAGGACGACTGTGATCGATAATCCGACACAATCGGCCACTGTCACACCGTCACCTCAGAGTGCACTGTGAAATTCCTGTGACTCACTGACACAACGTCATCACAGGAGAAAAAGGCATGCGCCGCACACGTTTCCTTGTCCCGGTCGTCGCCGCCCTCTGCGCCATGGCGGCGGCTGCGCCGAACGCAACCGCCGCACCGCAGCCCTCCGCGGTACCTGAGGTGGGCCTCGCCACGCCGGCCGAGGAGGCGCAGCTGCAGCAGCAGCTCGCCGAGTCCCAGCCTGTGATTGCCACCTACAAGGGAGAGAAGATCAACCTGGCCGACGGCTGGCAGGGAGCGCAGGCCTGCTCCGAGGTTCCCAGTGGGGAGGTCTACTGCTACGACAGTGCCGAGGAAGCAGACCAGGCGATGGCTGCGCTCGCCCCGGCAACTGCGAGAAGCTCCGCAAGCGGGGCCACGTCAGCGAAGGCTGACGGCCAGTTCGGCCCGACCGCATGGAGCGACTGCGTGTACGGGTGGGTCTGTTTGTGGGAGCACTCGGACTACACCGGACGCCGACTCCAGTGGACCGCCAAGGGAACCAAGCAGCTCGGGGACTGGGACTTCCGGGACAAGGCCAGCGCTGGCTGCGTGAAGCGCGATCAGGGCGGCGTGTCCGTCTACGACGCACGAACGGGCCTGCCCGACCCGTACATGGTCTTGACCAACGGCGGCTGCTACAAGTTCTCCACCGCCAGCTACCCGACGGGCGGCACCTTCAACGACAAGGCCGACTACATAACGATGTGAGCAGGCGGGAGTGACATAACTTAGCGATAACGGCACTTCTCCCAGAGTGCCCGACAGCCACGTCTTTTGGCTGCCCGCAGCTGCGGTCCCGGACTCTCCGGCCGGGACCGCAACAATCCAGCTCAACCGCTGAGCCGTATGGCACAGCAGTTCAAGACTGGCCTTGCGGACTCGTCACGTCCTCTTACGTGCCACCAGCCGCTGCTTCTAACGGTCATCACCGTCTCCCGGTCTCCGTCGACCGACGCCTGCCGGCCTCTGGCCGGACGTCACTTTCTGGAGAAGAACAGTTGAAAGCTCGAAGATTCGCCTCTGCCGGGATCGCGGGCCTTGCGGCCACAGCGGTCCTGACCGGGCTCATACAGGCCACGCCAGCATTCGCCGACTCCAGTGCTCCTGGCCCGAAACCGGCACCGCAGCCGACCAGTAGCCCGTCGCCCGACGCGCCGACGCGTGTGCCCAACCCCGGCAAGAAGCTCGGAAAGAGCTGGAACACCTCAATGGACCGGGCCGTGACCACAGCGGCAGACAACGACGGATTCAAGATCCTTGTCGCGGACAGCAAGGACGCCTACCAATGGCGCACCGCTGCCACACTGGCCGAGCCCGGTATGCCGGCCGACTCATGGATCGGCAACTCCTGTGTCATGGACCGTGATCACGTTGCGGTCGTCTACGCGCCGCGGACGTTCACTAACAAGCCGGACCTCATGCGGGGCGGAGCATTCACCGCAGTCGTCGATGTGAAGTCCGGCCAGGTGACAAAGCTCCCCTTCACCGGATCACTGGCCTACTTCGACCCCTCGTGCAACTCCGAAACCCGCACGGCCGCCTTCACCGCCTTCCGCGACACCAAGACCCGGCTCCTCACCGTCGACACCAGCGGCAAGACGACCAGCGACATCTCTGTCACTGGTCAGGTGACCTCCGCCGTTCCGACCACGGACGGACTCGTCGCCGCCCACGGTCGCCGCCTGGTGCACATTGCCCAGGCAAGCAGCAGCCTCAAGAGGCTGGCTTCCACGAACGAGGTTCCGTTCGACATCCGCCCCACCAGCCAGGGCATCGCCTTCCTCGACCGCAAGGACACCACCGCTCACGCCAAAATATGGAAGCAGGGAAGCAGGCCGTCACTGCTCGCGACGGGCAAGCTCGGCGACCTGGCCCTCCGACACGGAACTGACGGCCAGGCATTCCTCACCGGAAACACCACAGACGCCAACCTTGCCGGCACGGGAGTGACCCGCCTGGACGTTCCGGCAGACACAGAGGTGTCCACCCACGGCCGACTGGCCGTCGACCCCGTCCTCATGCCCGGGGTACGCGCCGGCCTGGACAGGATCGGCAACGCGGGTAAGGGCTTCACCAAGGCAGAACCCACGCCGCGAGCCCGCACTACTGAAGACCCCACGCGGGACAGCGCCACCCCGCTGACCCTCACCAGTGTCGCAACCGCCACCGGTGAGAAGATCACCCAGGCGGTCACCGACACGACCAGCGACACGGGCAAGGGATCCTTCTCACCCGCCCTGCGCACAGCCGCCGACAAGGAACGGGCACCCGGGAAAGCCGCACTGGCGGCCGACCCCCGGGCGCACAACCCAGTGGACACCGACCGCTGGTGCTCCATCCCCCGCAACGACGTCAAGGCGCTCGCGCTCCAGCCGACCTCGAACCAGGTCGAATGGGCCGTCAACATGGCAATCCGCGGCGAGCTGCGCTCCCAGTGGGTCACGCAGGGAGGCTGGCGCTCCCAGCTGGGACTGGGCACCGTCGACCCCCAGGGACTCTTCCCGGCCCCCGAGCTGAAGGGCGGCGGGCGCATCCCCGCCCAGGTGCTGCTCGGCGTACTCGCCCAAGAGTCGAACCTGTGGCAGGCCGAAGGCGGCGCCATCCCCGGCCAGATGGGCAACCCTCAAGCAGCGATCGCCGGCTTCTACGGCCACGAGGGAGAGACCTCCGAGGCGTACTGGCAGATCCGCTGGCACGAGTCCGACTGCGGCTACGGAGTCGGCCAGGTCACTGACGGCATGCGCCTCGCCGGCTACGAGAAGCCCGGCGAGACATCCCTGTCCCCGACCAAGCAGAAGGCCGTCGCCTTGGACTACGCGGTCAACATCGCCGCGTCCATGTACATCCTCGCGGACAAGTGGAACCAGGTACACACCCCTGGGCAGACCATCACCGTCAACAACGACGACCCGTCGAAGCCCGAGAACTGGTTCGCCGCCCTGTGGAACTACAATCTCGGCTTCAACGAGAACAAGGGTGACGGCAAGCCATGGGGGCTGGGCTGGTACAACAACCCCGCCAACCCGTTCTACCCGCCCTCGCGGGACCCGTTCATGACCGATCCCCGGCACGCAGCGAAGCCCCAGAACTGGCCCTACCAGGAGAAAGTGATGGGTTGGGCCGCCTGGTCCATGGACACCGGCTACTCCTACGCCACCTCCGGACGGCAGGACTGGCCCGGCGAGTCAGGCTACGACTCCGCCGGCTTCCGGCCCGCCTGGTGGAACAACCCCGGACAGCGCGACAGGATCAAGCCGCCACTGGACGCCTTCTGCAACGCCACCAACAACTGCAACGCCGCCAACCCACCGGACTGCCCCGACGCGAAGTGCTACGAAACGTACTGGTGGCGCGGCGCGAATGTGACGTGGAAAGCGAACTGCGACGCCGACTGCGGCCACGAGAACATCAAGTACGTCACGCTCCGCGCCGAACCCGGCCGCGGCACCCGACTGCAGTACGGCACACCGGAGTGCGGTGCAGCTCCCGCCGGAGCGCTGATCGTCGAGTCCATCCCTGACAACACCGCGACCTACAGCACCTGCGGAGACTCCGACACCGACGCCGGCCACTTTCAGTTCACCTTCCACCCCAACCCGGCGGCAACCGGACCAGGGCTCGGCCAGTACGAGGCCAAGGGAGACCTGCACCAGATCGGCGGCGGGCAAGGCGGCCACTTCTGGTACACGCACACCCGCGACACCGCGCACCTCGGCGGTCCCGGAGGCCGCATGACCATCGACGGCACCTGGACCCTCGACCGCAACGTCGAGTGGACCCGCGTCTTCGCGCACCAACCCGACACCGGGGCACACACCCAGCAGGCCCACTACGTGATCAAGGGAGTCGCCGGCGGCGACCGTCATCGCTACGTCAACACCCATTTCAGCGCCAACACCTGGGTGGAACTCGGCGTCTACCGCTTCACCGGCACCCCGCAAGTGCAGCTGACTAACACCACCGCCGACGGCACCGCCGACGAAGACGTCGCCTGGGACGCCGTCGCCTTCCAGCCGCTGGCGGGCAAGCCCAAGCACATGGTCGTCGCCATGGGCGACTCCTACACCTCTGGCGAGGGCGCCGGAGCCTACTCGCCCGAGTCCGACAGAGACCACGGTGAGAGCGACTGGAACGCCTGCCGGCGCAGCGACAACTCCTGGCCGCGCAAGGTCCTGCTGCCCGGTCAGAGCACGAGCATCGGCGAACTCTCGGACAACAGAAGTGCCACCGTCGACTTCCTCGACGTCAGCTGCTCCGGCGCGAAGACCTCGCAGCTGACCCCAGGCGACCCCCTGCCCTGGGGAGAGATCGGCAACTACCACGAGGTGAGCCAGATCGACTCCGGTGTCCTCAGCCCGGACACCACGCTGGTCATGCTGACCATCGGCGGAAACGACGGGGACAACTTCACCAACGCCATCACGAACTGCTACATCATCGGAATATGCGACCCGGCCGACTACACAGGCAAGGTCGACCAAGCGGTCCTGGACACCGGGGGCCTCATCGCTGACATCGCACTCGCCGCGCCGAACGCACAGATCGTCCTCATGGGCTACCCACGCCTGGTCAGTGACAAGCAATGCGTGACAGCCGACTTCAACGCCCTGAACCAGCTGGCCGATTACGTACGAGACAAGCAGAAAGCCAAGGTGGCGGAACTTAACAAGGCCGGGACCAAGGTGGCTTTCGCCGACCCGATACCCGCCTTCCAGGGCCACGGTATCTGTGACGGTGACGAGTGGATCAACCGAGTCGTCGCCGGCCCGAACGGCGATGGCGACTTCCACGCCGGAGACCCGGCCAACCAGGCGCCCTGCTTGCCCTGGCCCGGGGAGAACATCTGTGCCAGTCTTGAGTCGTTCCACCCGAAGAACGCCGGCACCACGGGCTACGCCCGGGTCATGGAGCAGGAACTGGCCGGTATCGGATACAAAGGCAGCTAGTGGAACCTGACCGAACCGGTGGCACGGTGGTCGCGAGGCAGGGCAACCGCCTCGCGACCACCGGCTGTCTGATCAGCCTGACTGCGTTGATCGCCATTCTCGGCATCGTTGCCTCCTGGCTGTGGTACCGCCACTGGCATGACGACAACATCAATAGCGAGCGCCAGAAGAAGGAAACCGTGGCGCTCCTCGAGCAGGCCCGTGCCATATCGGACGACACGGCCCGCGCACTTGACACGAGCCAGGCGACCGATGTCGACACCCTGACCGGCGTGATCTGGCAGCACTCCGCAACCCCGGTCATCAGCTACAGCGCAGCCCGTCACGAGTTCACCGCCACAGCCGCGAGAACCGCCCAGTACGACGCAGAAGGCATACTCCCCGGTAGCGGAGCCGGCCGGCTGACTCGCTGTTTCGTCTTCACCTATACCCATCGCCCTGGCCCGGCGTGGGCCCCGCGGGTTTCCGTGCAGGACGACGACCAGTGCCGTCCGAGCACCCAAATCGCTGGCCGTGTCCACATGGCGCTGACGCGCATCTCGAGCATGAACACCATGGACTTGACGCGCGCCGGGATACAGAACGGCCTCGACCCCACCGGACGCCGTTCCTTCGACGTCAAGAACGTCGTGCGTAACAGGGACGCCGTAACCATTTCCGTCCTCGTCTCCAGCTCGCAGGCAGCAGTCGACCAGTGCTACCGCCTCACCCGACCCCTGCACGGCGATGACAGCCGAAGTTCCCCGACAGCTGTTCCGACGTCCTCCTGCTGACGCTTCTCTTCCAGAAGCTGCCGCGGGTCGAGGACGCGCAGGCCATGTGGCAGATAGTGCACGAGTGAGACGAACTCGACGACAACAGCCCGTACTACTACGCCCTGTGATGCCGCGACTTCGCTGACACTTCACTCGTATCAGAGCTCGAAGGAGCCAGGCGAAAGTGCGCTCGCCCACCCAGCGCGTCCTGCCCAGCTTTGATGTCGCGCTTCCACAGCAGGCGACGGTACTTATCGAAGTCGTAGCCGCGGTCGGCAAACAACCGCTTGCGCTTGCTCCGAGGCCAGCCTCACATTCCTCGTATGCGGGGGACAAGCGTCGAGTAGAGGGAGCAACTGGGTGACATCGTGCCGGTTCCCGCCCCCGCCGCCCGCGGCGGGAAGGACGCTATGCGGCGGGCTCGTAGGTCACGCTCTGCTCCGGGCAGCCGTCCGCCGCCTCCCGCAGCGCCGCGACCTCCGTCTCGTCCGCGCTCAGATTCCAGCGCAGCTTCGTGGCGACCCACTCGGCGACGTACCGGCAGTGCACCTCGGCGGCCGGCGGCAGCCACTGGGCCGGGTCCTGGTCGGCCTTGGACCGGTTCGACCGTGCCGTGACCGCCACCAGCGACGCCTTCGCGCCCTGGTCGTTGGCGTACGCCTCACGCCGCTCGGCCGTCCATGCCGATGCCCCGCTGTCCCAGCTCTCCGCGAGTGGCACCATGTGGTCGATGTCCAGTCCGGAGGCCGAGGTCACCCATGTCTGGTCGTAGTAGGACCACCAGCGCCCGCCCGACAGCCGGCACCCGGGCCCCACCGCAGGTGGCTCGACGGCCTCGGTGATGAGGACTTCGTTGCGGGTCGAGCATCCGTCGGCCGGATCCTCCCCGCGGTTCCAGTGGCGGAAGGCGTCACGGTCGTATCCGTCGCGGGACTCGGCATCGACCGGCAGGCGGGTGACGGCTTCCGCGACAGGAAGCGTCTCCGCGGCGTGGGCCGCAGGCGTGGACGCGGTGACGGACAGGACGGCGAGGGAGGCGGCGGCCAGACCGCGCAGCACTGAGGTGAGCATGAGCTGTTGATAGCGGCCGGGGGAGGGGCGCTATCGGCGGTTCGCCGAGTGCGCCGCCCGTGTGAGTGCAATGGTCATACCGCCTCCCCTCGACGCAACCGTGGCTGCTCCGCGGAACGAGCCGGCCCCGGGGCTCTGGCTGCGAAGGACAAGAACGTGCAGCTGGTCGAGCAGCGATCGCCTGGCCTCATGGCGGGCGGGTGGGGGCGACGGGCGGCCCCGGAAGTGCCCGGACGTGGGCGCCCGTCACCGCAGTTGCTCACGCCCTCGCGGTCGGGCACCCGTGGACGGAGGCGCGTTCACGGCCGCGGGGTCGGCGGCATCCTCGGGAAGTTGGGATCGACGCCGATGGCGCGGAGTCCTGCTCATCGAGGAAGAGGCCGGCAGGCGCAGCACGTCCCGTCCAGGCTGACGCCTGCACGGACGGCACCAGCGTATGAAGAAACGTGCCCTTCGGGGATGTGATTGTCAGAGGGTGCGTGTAAAGTCCGGCGCCGCATCACAGCGGCCGTACCGAGTTGGATTTATGCACGTGTGAATCCCCGACAAATCGACCTAAAAAGCGCGGTCGTCAGTGCGGCGCATCACCCATACGAGGGTGTGACTTGCATCACGCCCACATGGGGAAAAAGTGGGAACTACCAGCGCTGTTTCCGCCCTGAGGGCCCGGATGTGTGCTGATCAACATGTGACTACCTGTCGCATCAGGGCGGCAAGGCAAGGCATAGTGGGGACATCGCCACCCCCGAGTGTGACAGGCATCACAAAAGCTGAGTTTCGCTTGCGTTCGCGGCGGTAACCGCATTCGGACATAAGGAAAGCCCCACCCGACGCCGGCCAAGCATCCCGGTGAGGCCTTCCCAGCACGCCCGTGTGCAGTGCGGCCGACCTATAGGTCGGTCAGAGCCCCGGTCCTCAGACCGGGGCTTTCCGCGTTACCAGGGCCAGTTCCGCGCGACCTCGTAAGCCACGTGGATCAAAAGCCCCAGCCAACGGGAGGCCCGCTCGGGCGGCTCCCGCCTGCTGCAACAACGGCAGTGCCCCTCCGACTCGTCGTGCTCAGTCATCGGGACCCATCACCCCATTCCTCTGGAGACTGCGGATTTCGCAGCTCCGCGGAGGCCACAAACTTCGTGGACCCCGCGCGGGGCGGTCCACGCGTACGCATGGGCCCTGGGGTTACGAGGTGGTGGCACTTTACCTGAGCGCCACGGATCCCGTTTCCCGTCAAACACGGCACTACCAAACGCCGATCTGACACTCCGTGCCATACCGAGCAGTCGCATAGGCGAACTTCCCAAACCTCAAACGGCGCTCAAGTCCCCGAACAGCGGCAGTGCCTGACGGCCCGACGGGTACGCCGTGCCAGTTCCCACCCCCAGCGTGCGGAAGCTCACACGCGAAGCACACGCCAAGGGTGACCGTGCGCCCCCTGCACCCCTCCAAGCCCCCAACCCCCACGCCGACCCTCACCAGACCACGCCGTCCACGCGGCTGCCGACGCCCGGCGTCGCCCAAGCAGCCCCCTCCTCTTGCACCCGGCGATACCGTGATGAGACACGCCAGTCACGCGCCCTGGAGCCCACGATGAGCGAACAGCCGGCCACCACGGACACACCCCGGCAGCAACTGCAGCCCGCAGCCGCCGACGCGATCCGCGCCTACGCGACCAAGACCCGCGAGAACGCCGACCACCTCGCCGCCGTCCTCGAAGACATCGCCACCAACGGCCTGCCCTCCGTCGAGGACTGCACACCGTGGGAAGAACTCCGCGAGACCCACCTCGCCCGACTCACCCGCCAACGCCCCGCCGTCGCCTGATGACCCGACAGCACGGCCCACACCGCGCCCGGATCACCTTCTCCGACACCGCCGCCAAGCAACTGGAAACCATCACCAGCGAGGCAGACCTCCACGCCCTGGACCGCGCCCTGGTCGTCATCTCCGTCGACCCCGACATCGGTGAACCCCTGCCCGGCGACGCCACCAACCCCCACCTGCGCCAGTACACCGACGAGATCGAACACGTACGCCTCCTGTACTGGATCACAGCGCTGCGCACCGTGGTCGTCGTCGCGTACATCGAGGTCTGAAGCATTAGACCGGCAAGGCAGGGCCATAGCGCGCCAGCCCTCCCAGCACCACATCGACAGGAACGACGTCCAGGTCGTGCCACGTGGTCCGCAGCGGAACACACGGCATCGGTGGAAACGACAGGTTGTTCGGGGCAGCACGCCGCGCGTAACCGGAACACCCCGCGTTGGCGGGGAGGACGCCTGCGCGAGGGCGTCGAGGAGCTGCTGCCGCGGAACACCCCCGCGTCGGCGGGGAGGACGCCGCGGGAGTCCTCCCGCTCGAACGTGCCGTAGGAACACCCCCGCGTCGGCGGGGAGGACCTGATCTCCTCGGCCTCGTCCGGGTTGATCGCCGGAACACCTCCGCGGACGCGGGGGTGCTCCGCCCGTCGCCTCCGCCACATGGATGGCCGACCCGTCCTCCCCGCCGACGCGGGGGTGCTCCGAACCGAGTGAACCCCTACGAGGGGCTGGAGGCGTTCTCCCCGCCGACGCGGGGGCGCTCCAATCGTCAGCCGCGCCGCGTGGGGCGCGAAGTCATTCTTCGCCGAAGTGAAAGGGCTCCGCAATAGGTGTAGTTGGGCGGCGCCCTGGTCGTGCCCTCCCTGGCCAATGCGTGGTCCGAGACACCGCGACGGCATCGCGACCCACCGGACTGACAAATGGAACTGACTGGGGGGCCGGCTACCCAGGGAAACGCTCGTACGCACCTAAGACGGCTCAGAGGGCGGATGGCTGGGAGAAGAGTCGCCTGGCGCCTGAGTGAGCCAGTACGCGATTCGTTCCTTATAGCCCTGGAGTGGGGCTGGTAAGGCTCGGCCGTGGATCGATGCTTGTTTGCTCACGAGTTGCTGCAGCGTGTTCACGGCTGCGAGCGGTCTATCGGCTTCGCCCTGCCAGTGAGCAAGTAGATGCCAGGTGGTGACCGTTTCGGGGTCTGCTGAGCCGTAGACGCGACGGAAGTCGATGAGCAAGGGCTCCAGGTCAGCTGCTGCGGCGCCGGCGTCACCTGTTTCACCGTGCCACACGGCGAGATGCCTCCGGGCGAGCAGCGTGTCGGGATGGTCGATGCCCAACGTTTCTGAGCGAGTGAGTACGAGGTCCATAAGAGCAGCTGTACCGGCGGCACTGTCGCCTGCCTGAGCTTGCCAGTAGGCGAGATTGTTGCTCGTAGTGAGTGTGTCCGGGTGGTCGAATCCCAACGCTTCCGTTTGCTCAGAAAGCAGCTGAGCCAGGGCATGAGCGGCCTCTTCCGGGGCTCCGGCGCAGCCTTTCCAGTAGGCCAGGTTGTGTCGAGCGGTGAAAGTGTTCGGGTGGGTGGCGCCCAACATCATCACCTGTGTATGAACCAGCTGCTCATACATCTCAACCGCTGCGGCCACGTCCCCCGACATGCCTAGGAGGTAGGCGTGGGCATGACGCACAGGAAAACTCGAGGGATGATTCACCTTGTCCGGTTTCGTCTGCTCCACCATCTCCAGCGCCTGAATGGTTCTGGTGGTCGGCGATCGCGGAGCCCAGTAGGCGTGCTCGTGACGCGCCGGAAGACGGTGACGGCGCGGAGCGCTACGCCGGTTGCTCGCATCGGCAGGGTTGTCCGACGGGTTGTCCGGAGCATTCGCCGAGGTGGAGGGGCTGGGCGGCGGGTTGTCCTGATGTAGTTCGCCAGCAAGCTGATCAAGACGGTCGGCATGCTCGTCCAGGTGCTGGGACGCCTTGGCCAGCGCCACGTCGATGTCGTCGTCACCTTCCAGGGGCTGCTGCAGGACTGGCGTGGGGCTGGGATCAGAACTCTCCGGCTCCTCGTGTGGCCGCTGGCCCCGGAGACGTTCGAGTTCCTCGGACAGCACGCGTACCTGCTCGGCGGCCTCCTCTGCCAGCTGGTCGGCCTTCTGCCGCTCAGACCTGGCTCGCCTGAGCTCGGCCTCAGCCGTCTCTCTCTGCCTCTCACTGCGTGACAGCTGCTGCCGGGTCTGAGTGAGCTCGGTGCTGAGCGAACTGTGAGACGTCAGACGGTCCTGCGCGCGAGACAACGCAGCGATGTCTCGATGCAGCTTCTCCACCATGGCCAGCAGCACCAGCACCATCTGATTGGCCTGGTTCCGCTCACGCTCCAGCTCGACAGCTCGTTCCATGGCGCGCATCAGCTTGTCCGAGACTGCAAGAGACCTTTGCTGAACAGCTACCAGTTCCGTAGCGAACGGACCTGCCGACTCGCTCGACGAGGCCCCCTCGGCTTCTGGTGGATCACCGGGCGACTGATGCGGAGCTAGCTCTTGCAGTTTTCTGGCTGCAAGCAGCAGCCGGTCCCGTCCTGAAGCATCAGCAGAACAGACATCAGCCACCGCCTCGATGAAATCTTGCCTCAGCCCTACTCCCGCTAGCCGCTCAGACACCGTCGTGCGGCTAGGGACACGGCCGTCAAGAAAGTGTTCGGGCTGGAACGCTATGAGGAGGTCATCGACCCTTAGGCCGGCTTGGTCCACCCAGCTACGCAGCAGGCCTGCCATCGCGTTGTCCCGCGCAGATGCCCCCCGGAGACGACCCCACGGACGGGTTCTCCTCCCCTTCGACGTCACTACGACCCCCTGGTTGTCCACGAACAACTAGCCGATGTCCGACCTTGTCCCGCCCGCTCCCCGAACAAGTCGACCACGCCATCTCAGCAGATGAAGAGTGCAGAGCATCAGACGATGAGCCAATCCGACTGCGCCGCCCGCAGGCGGCAGCTACGAGGAGAGCGACACCATGACCGAGCGACTTGATCACGCCCTTGGCCTGTTCGCACACGGCCTGCTGACCGAGCTGCCGGCACAACTCATCACGGCAGCCATCGTTGCCGCGGTAGCTGCGGCCGCTCGTGCCCACAAACGGAGCCGGGGCGCAAAGCACGACGGAGACGTGACAGAGTGAGCCGCGAAGCAGGCAGCCCAGCCCCCACGGCCGCTCATGAGCGGGACCTCGATCGTGAGTTGGAGGGCCGGCTGGCCCGGGCGACCGCCCTTGAACGACAACGGTAAGTGCGCGCGGACGGTGGCATGAGGCT
This sequence comes from Streptomyces mutabilis, assembly GCF_046628145.1. Classification (NCBI taxonomy): domain Bacteria; kingdom Bacillati; phylum Actinomycetota; class Actinomycetes; order Kitasatosporales; family Streptomycetaceae; genus Streptomyces; species Streptomyces mutabilis. Next base: position 8,014,385 of record NZ_CP176874.1, read on the forward strand.
GCGGCGTAGTCGCCGCCCCCCCGCCACCCGCGCCCGGTGGGTCGCCTCCGGCCTCCGCCGGCGTCGGGTGATGCGGGGCCTCTCGGCTTGTCTGACCTGGCTTGTTCTCCTCTTTCTTGATCACCCCGGGTGCTGGTCTGCTGACGCGTTGTCAGTGCCTGGTGTCAGCATGTCCTGGTGTAGGGGGAAGTCGGTGACGAGGGGGAGGCTTGCATGCCTTGGGTTCGGCCGTACGTGCGCTCTGACGGGACACCGGTTCGCGGGCATTCGCGGTGGGTGCCGGGTGCCAGACGGGAGACGATGATCTTCAGCGTGGTGGCCCTGGCTGTGGTCGGCCTGGGCAACAGCAACATCTCCACGGGCGACGGGAACACCCTGCGGCCGCAGACCACCGTCCAGTACCCGATCCGCTTCGACGACGCACCCGCCGTGAGGGCGCCGCAGCCGCGCCCCACTGTCTCGTACCCGATCCGGTGGGAGCGGTGACCCGCCGACGGCCGCCCGCGCGGCGGCGCAGTAGGCGGTCCAGCCGCAGGCAGCAGCAACGCGACGCCCAGCTCCTCGCCTATACCGCGGCGGCCGCGGCCGGCATCACGCTGGTCGTGATGGTCGTCAACTGGCTGCTCACCCACTGGTGGATCCTCGTCGCGGCTCTGGTCCTCGCCGCCCTCGCGGGCGCCGGCTGGTTCTACCACCGCCAGCAGCAAGCCCACTGGGAGGCAGTACGGTCCCAGGGCCTGCGCTACGGCCTGCCGCAGCTGGACGCCCTGCACTACACGCGCTTCGAGGAAGCGATACGGGAGCTGATGCAGCGCGACGGCTGCCGGGATGCCCAGCGGGTCGGCGGCCGCGGCGATCTGGGCGCCGACGTGAAAGCCACCGACCCCTACGGGCGGCGTTGGGTCATCCAGTGCAAACACCGCCGCAACGGCGCCCACGGCTCACCGGTCGGCACACCCGACCTCCAGGTCCTCAACGGGACGGCCCGCCAGGTGCACGGCGCCGACGTCGCGGTGATCGTTACCAATGGTCGCGTGACCGGGCCGGCCGTGATCTTCGCCAAGCAGCAGCGCCTGCACGTCGTCGACCGCCAGACACTCGCGGTGTGGGCATCCGGCTCACGCCCCTTGTGGGAACTCCTGCGCGCGGTGCCACCTCCGCGCCGCCCCACCTCGTTGAGTTGACCCGGCGCCTTTTCCAGCGGGCGCGAGGACTCTTCAGAGCTGCACAAGGCGCAGGCCGTGTCCGCCGGCCCCGAACCACACGAGTGCGACCGTGGCTACCGCGGCCAGTGTGGTGGCAAGGTCGCCGCATCCTGAAGATGCACCGGGACACCTTGGTACACCGATCGGACAGGCCGACACGGACACAGGGATGGGGGGCTTCCGCGCAGCCCTCGGACCGGGCGCTGGCGGAAGTGCTGATGCAGTACTCGGGCGGCGCAGGGGTACACGCCCTGTCCGCCAGCGCCCCTCCTCCCGTCGTCGTATCCCTTACCGCTCCGCGTTCAAATCGCTAGAGTTGGCGACTCATCACTCGGGGGGGCGCGCGATGACAGACTCAGGTGACGGCTGGAGCCGATGGCGTCGACGGTTGCAGAGACGACGCAGGGCAGAGGAACCTAGCGACGATCAGGCTGACGTAGTCGACAAGCTGATCGACGACCTCTCGGACGACAGCGACGGTGCCTGGTTGCTCATCACGGCCGACCCCACCGACGGACGCGAAAGCTTTGACGCCCGACAGCGAGGCTTCGCCATACCGGCCGAGCGTAACCCAGTCGACCTCACCCCGGAGGAGCTGGCTCGATACCAGGAAAACCTCCGTCGGCTTCAGGAGAAGACCCGCCGATTGTGGGACACGGCTATACGCGTGACTCCGCCAAGTCAGTCCCAGGATGCGGAACCTGACTACCTCGACTTGACCCCCGCCGAGAGGGACCAACTGGCCCAAGAGGCGGCGTCCCTGGTTTCGGACACGCTGGCTCGCCTGTTCCTGCGACTGGGGCCACCGCCTGAAGGTACGGACCGCGACTTCAGCCCAGTGACCAGCGGCGGCGGAGGAGCGACGCAATGAGTACCGAAGGACAGCGTCTCCCCGAGCGCACCGCCGGTGACGATCCCGCGTTCTCAGCGGCGATGCACGTCGCCCGACAATGGAAGGACGTGGACGCCGCCCATCTTGAGGTAGCCCTCTCGGCCATGGAGCCGTCACTCAAACGTGAGCACCGCGAGCGCATGATGCGCATGACCATGATGAAGGAATCCGAGGAGCGCCACTACGCGGAGCGGCAGGAGAAGCGCCGGCACACGCAGTACCTGGTGAACCTGATCGTCGGCGGGGTAGTCGCGCTGGCGATGCTCGCGGGTGGTGTCCTGGTAGCCCCACAGCACTGGTGGTTGTCCACCCTGATGTGTGGTCCGAGCCTGCTCGCCCTGGTCAAGATCTTCGTGCTGCGGCGCAGCGACGCCTCAGACATGACGGCGGTTGCTGACGCCACCCGCAGGTCGACGAACGCCGGCACCCCTCCCCCGGCGATCTGACGGGCGAGCGCAGACGCCTTCCGTCGGCACACCCCCTCGCGGCCCCGGCCCTGCTCCCGTAGCGGCCGGGGCTTTCGCATGTCGGCAAAGACGCCACTCGGCCAGTAGACGCCCCTTCTGGCGTGGTGGTGGCCCAGGTGCCACACGGCGCGGGTCGGGGGCCGTCCGGGAGCGCCCTGTGGGGCGCACCCGCGGCCCCGGTCGACGGGCGCCGCGCAAGCGCGGTCCCGCCGAGGCCCCGCTCCACCGCACGGCCTCCTGGGCACCACCACGCCAGGGCACCTCGTGGACCCGATCACCTGCGCCCACGCCCACCCCCGTACACCCTCCAGCCGGACGCCACGTTCACCTGCGCCTGCGGACAGCAGCTCGACGCCGCCGACATCGCCCCAAAGACAGGGAAGGTCTGGACGGCCGACAGCGCGGGCGCCCTGGTCCTACTCGACGCCCCGCGCGCAGCCCTGGACACTCTCCAGGACGCCGTTCAGGACTTGCGGGAGGCCACGGAGTACCCGTGCCCGGAAGTCGTCCGCCAGCAGACCACACGGACGTTCCGGGGCGCGCTGGGGGCGCTGCGCGAGGCGGCAGCGCACGGCATCCGGCCCTGAGACGAAAACGGCCGGCGCCCTCAGTCCGCCGAAGCGGGTGGCACGGGCACCGACCAACCGAAGAACCCCACAAAGGAGGACTCCGAGGCCAGCATATCGGCCCCGCCCCCGTCCGCCGGCCTCCAGCGTGCACAGGCGCAGCAGCGCGGCGAGGGGACGGGCGGCACACAAGCGCAGCCTCGGGCAAGGCGCAGCTTCACCATTTCCCTTTCCCGGGGTGGGTGGGCCGGGGCGCGCCGCCGGTCGCCGCCTGCCACGCGGGCGGGGCACCGGACGTCCGCTGCGCTCCCGCCCTCGCTGCGCGGCCCCTGCGGCGCTGCGCGCCTCCGCGTGCTGCGGGCCGCCCCGCTGCGCGGCACGCCCCTGCCGACCCCGCTGCGCGGCGCCGGTCACCGACAGCGCTGCGCGCTATCGAAAGCGGCGACCGACACCGCGCCCCGGCCCGCCTACCCCGGAAAAGGGAAATGGTGAAGCCTATTCAGGCAGAAAAAGAGAATTAAAAAGACCCCTTTCGGGGACCCGATTTATTGGATCTCGGACGGCGAATTGGATAGTCTTTTCCTTGCCGGGAGGGAGTGGCACCCAACCGGCAAACCGAAGAAGCAACAAACAAAGGAAACAAAGGAATGGACATCCAGCAGCGCTACATTCTCGGGAAGCGTGACGGCGAGGGCTACTACCCCGTCACCGTCGACCAGACCCCAGCCGGAACCGTCCACCGCCGTCACGGCTCCTGGTACGCGACCATGCCCGGCCACCCCGTCCAGCGCGCCGCCGACCGCGACCAGGCCGCCGCCCACCTCGTCACCCTCATCGACCAGGGCAAGCGCCCCACCGTCCCCGCACAAGCACCCGTCCACTCACCCGCCGACCGGCTCCGCTCCATCGTCGGCCTGCGCGCCACCCGCACCTACGCCTACCTCCTGCCCGACCTGCGGTTCACCCTGCCCAACCTGGTACGCGCCGCCGAGGCCATGTCCCGCTTGGCACAGCTCGGGTGGGTTCCCCTGGCGGGCTACCCCGGCGCAGACCAGCCGTGGCTCATGGAGTGCCGCCTGTGCGGCTGGAAGGGCCACCGCTTCTGGAGCCACCTGCGCGGCCGCAACGGCAACGGCATCCCCCGCCCCATCACCCGGCACCCCGGATGCATTCCCGTCAAGGACCACCCCCTCGCCCTCATCAACTTGGCCGCCGACCGCAAGTACGAGTGCGAATGCGACTTCCAGCACCCGACCAGCGTGGAGCAGGCACAAGCAATTTTCGGAGCCATTGAAGAAGCTCTGAAGGCAGGGGCAGCAATGGGCGCCGCCCTGTACACGCGGGGAATCCTGGAACCGTGCCCCGCATCCAGCCGCCGCGCTCTCGTACTCCGGGCCGCACTCGACCGCAGGACCAACCGCCGAAAGAACGGAATGTAAGCGCACCTGCCCCCGCCTCGAAAGGGGCGGGGGCAGGGCCTGGTTCCAGAGTTGGTCTGGCGCTTCACTTTGAAGCAAGGGGAGAGGGTGGCCCGGTTCTGCCAAAGCTACATGGGGCATCACCTGATGCAGGGTCACCGGCCCCGGCCACCTTCTCCCCTTGCTGCCCGGGCCGTAGGCCCGTTGGCCGTCCCGCACAGCGGGTGCGGCCGGGTGGCTGGAGCGCAGCGGAGGCCACCTCGCGGGGGCTGCACCCCCGCAGCTCCGGGAGCGCAGCGGACGGAGCGTCACCGGCCCGGCGCAGCCGGGCCGG
>NZ_CP176875.1:0-138550 GCF_046628145.1 Streptomyces mutabilis
GTCGACTTCGTGCGGCTCGCCTTCGCCGACCCGCACGGTCTGGCCCGCTCCAAGACGCTGACCGCGCAGGTCTTCCGCGGTGTGCTGCGCGACGGCATGAACTTCAGTCCCGGCCCGTTCCTGTTCGACACCGGGCACGCCGTCGCCGTCGACTTCCTCGGCGAACACGGCATCGGCGTCGACGAGATCGCCGGCGCCGGCAACTTCGTCCTGGTGCCCGACCCGCTGACCTTCCAGGTGCTGCCCGGCGACGGCCCGCGCACCGCCTGGGTGATCGGCGACGAGTACCTGCGCGACGGCACCCCGCACCCGCTGTCCGCGCGCGCCGTCCTGCGCCGGGTGCTGCGCCGCTACGCCGAGCAGGGGCTCTCCCCGGTGCTCGGCCTGGAGGTCGAGTGGTACCTCACCCGCCGCCTCGACGACGAGCCCGGCAACCAGGGCAACGGCTTCGGCCTCCAGGGCCGGGCGCCGCGCGTGGCCGCCGTCAACGCCGGCTACCAGTTCAACCTGGACGCCGCCTACGACACCGTCGCCCCCGTCACCGACCCCCTCGCCCTGGACCTGCTCGCCCTGGGCCTGCCGCTGAGGTCGATGGAGCACGAGTCGGGTCCCGGCCAGGTGGAGACCACCTTCAGCCCCATGTCCGCCCTGGACACCGCCGACGCGATGCTGCTGTTCCGCACCCACACCAAGCGGCTGTGCGCCCGCCTCGGTCACCACGCCTCCTTCATGTCCCAGCCGCTGCTGGACGCCGCCGACCCCAGCGGCTGGCACCTGAACCAGTCCGTGGTGGAGGACGCCACCGGCCGCAACGTCTTCGGCGCCGAGGGCCTCACCGGCGGGCTGTCCCCGCAGGGCAAGGCGTACGCCGACGGCCTGCTGTCCTGGGCGCGCGAGCTGTGCATGCTGTCCGTGCCCACCGTCAACGGCTACCGGCGCCTGGCCGCCGAGCACTCCCTCGCCCCCACCCGCGTCGGCTGCAGCGTCGAGGACCGCACCGCGATGCTGCGGGTGGTCGGCAGCGGGGCGGGCACCCACATCGAGAACCGCGTGGGCGAGCCGTGCGCCAACCCGTACCTGAACATCGCCGCCCAGCTGTCCGCCGGCCTCGACGGCCTGGCCGGCGCCGCCGCCGGCTCGGGGGACGGCCCGGGAGACGGTCCCGGCCAGGTGGTGCCGCAGTCCCTGCGGGAGGCGCTCGGGGCCTTCACCGCCGGCCGCGCCGGGCACCTGCTCGGCGCACCGCTGGCCGCCTGCCTGGCCAAGCTCAAGGAGAGCGAGCTGCGCCGCTTCGAGGGCTGGTGCGCGCAGGCCGCCCCCGTGCCGGGCCGCGTCACCGAGTGGGAGCAGCGCGAGTACTTCGGGGCGTACTGAGCGCCGCCGGAACCGGGCCCGGTGCGGCCGTGGACGCGCCTCCCACCGCACCGGGTCCCCCGTCCTTTCCCTCAACCAGCCCCCGGACGAAGGCCGACGATGATCCCTCGTTACACCCTGCCCGAGATGGCGGACCTCTTCGCCGACCAGTCGCGCTACGCCACCTGGGCCGAGGTCGAGATCCTCGCCACCGAGGCCCAGGTGCGGCTCGGACACGTACCCGCCGAAGCGCTCGCGGACATGCGCCGCGCCCCGGTCCCGCTCGCGGCCCGGGTCGCCGAGTTCGAGAAGGAACGCGACCACGAGGTGCTGTCCTTCCTCGCCGCGTACTGCGAGAACATCCCCGAGTCCTCCGCGCGCTGGGTGCACCTCGGCATGACCAGCTACGACCTGGTCGACACCTCCCTCGGCCACACCCTGGCCCGCGCCACCGACCTGCTCGTCGCGGCGGGACGGCGGCTGCGGCGGGCCCTGACCGGCACGGCGCTCGCCCACTGGGACACGGTGATGGTGGGCCGCACCCACGGTGTGCACGCCGAGCCCACCACGTTCGGCCACAAGCTCGGCGGTTACGCCTTCGCCGTCGACCGCTCCCTGACCCGGCTGGCCGCCGCCCGCGACGCCGTGGCCGTCGGTACGATCTCCGGCTCGGTCGGCACCTACGCGCTGATCGACCCCGCCGTCGAGGCGCACGTGTGCCGGTCGCTCGGCCTCGGCGTCGAGCCGGTGCCCAGCCAGGTCGTCGCCCGCGACCGGCACGCCCAGCTGCTGCAGGCCGTCGCCGCGCTCGGCGCGTGCATCGAGCAGATCGCCCTGGAGCTGCGGCTGTTGCAGCGCACCGAGGTCCGCGAGGTCGAGGAGCCCCGGGCCGGCGCCTACCAGGGCTCCAGCGCCATGCCGCACAAGCGCAACCCCACCACCAGCGAGCGGCTGTGCGGCCTGGCCCGGTTGCTGCGCGGCTACGCCACCACCGCCCTGGAGAACGTGGCGCTGTGGCACGAGAGGGACCTCGCCCACCAGTCGGTGGAGCGGGTCATCCTGCCCGACAGCCTGTCCGTGGGCCACTTCCAGGCGACGAAGGCGGCCGAGCTGGTGGAGTCGCTGACCGTGCACCCGGAGCGGATGCGCGCCCACATCGACGCCACCGACGGCCTGGTCTACAGTTCGTCGGTCCTCGCCGAGCTGCTGGGCGAGGGCACCGAACGCGAGCGGGCCTACCGCTCGGTGCAGGCCGCGGCGAACCGCACGATCGCCACCGGCGAGCACTTCGCCGCCACTCTCGCCCAGGAGGGCATCGACCTGCCCCCGCTCGGACCCGAGCGCTTCCTCACCCACCACGACGTACTGCGCAGCCGATTGGAGAAGCTCCGTGAACTGGACGATTGAGCGGGTGGAAGGCGCCGCCCTGGATCTGGACGAGGTGCTGGAGGTGTACCGCTCGTCGGGCCTGGGGCAGCGGCGTCCGGCCGACGACCGGGAGCGGATGGCCGCGATGGTGCGCAACGCCAACCTCGTCCTGGCCGCCCGTGACACCGACGGCACGCTCATCGGCATCGCCCGCAGCGTGTCCGACTTCTCCTACGTCACCTACCTGTCCGACATCGCGGTGTCGGACGGGTACCAGCGCTCCGGCATCGGCCGCGCCCTGATCGACGCCACCCGCAAGGAGGCCCCGACGGCGAAGATCGTGCTGCTGTCGGCGCCCGCCGCGACGGAGTACTACCCGCACATCGGCTTCACCCCGCACAACTCGGCGTGGGTGCTCAACCCGTAGCGGCGCCGCGGGCGGCACCGCCGCTCCACGCGGTCGAGCCTCGCGCTTCAGCGGGACTCGACCGCCGGTCCGTAGGGTCGGAGGCGGGGGCACGGCCCGGTGACCGCCTGCGCGGGGCGGGCCGTGTCCGGCTGCCTCACGCGGCAGCGCGCATCGGCCGTGCAGGACCCTTGGGGGAAGGCATGAGTCAGACGATGACGGCACAAGTGCTGCCGGAGCCGCGGACACCCGCCCCGCGGCCGGCCCGGCCGGCCCAGGGACCGCCCGTGTCCGCACCGGCCGTGGCGGCCCCGGCGTGGCGCGTCCTGGTCGTGGACCCCGACCGCGGCGACCCGCTGGCCGACCAGCTGCGCCGGCACGGCCACGAGCCCGTCGGCGTCACCCAGGGCAGCGCGGCCCTTCAGCGGCACGCGGACGCGGATCTGGTGCTGCTCGCGCTGGAACTGCCCGACCTGGACGGGCTGGAGGTGTGCCGGGCCATCCGTTCGGTCAGCCGCGTCCCCGTCATCATCGTCACCGCCCGCCAGTCCGAACTGGACTGCGTCCTCGGTCTCCAGGCCGGCGCCGACGACTACGTCACCAAGCCCTACGGCACGCGCGAGCTGATGGCCCGGATCGAGGCCGTGATGCGCCGCGCCCAGTGGCAGCCGGCCGCCGTGGAGGAGATCCGCCACGGCTCGCTGCGCATCGACGTCAACTCCCGCCGGGTCAGCGTGGACGGGACCGAGGTCGCCCTGACCCGCAAGGAGTTCGACCTGCTGTGCCTGCTGGCCTCGCACCCCGACGCGGTCGTCCCGCGCAAGCAGCTGCTCAAGCAGGTCTGGGGGGACTCCTGGTCGCGGCGCACGGTGGACACCCACGTCAGCAGCCTGCGCGGCAAACTCGGCGACAGCGGCTGGGTCGTGACGGTACGGGGAGTGGGTTTCAGGCTCGGTCACCGCTGAGGCGGGGCCGGGCTCCGGTCGTCTGGGTTCGGTCGTCCAGGGTCCGGGCTCCGGTCGTCCGCCCAAGGGCCCGACGTCCGCCCAAGGGCCCGGGACGTCCGGCGGAGCCCCCGGGCGGGCGGCCGGCCTCAGCGGGCCGGGCCCGGCCGGACCGCGCTGTCGCCCAGTTCCTCGGCGAACTCCTGGCACAGGTCCGCGTAGCCGCGCATCAGCTCCGCCAGCTGCCCGGTGCAGTGCGGCGGCAGATTGGCGATGATGCGTCCCCGGTCGCGGGCGAGCAGCGCACACGCCTCCAGCATCCGCAGCGTGCTGCGGCCCATCTCGTTCAGCCGCAGGGACGGGTCCCGCCGCAGCGCCTCGAAGAGGGTGATCAGCTCCTCGGCCGACCGAGTCTCCTCCTCCCGGTCCCGGCCGCCCGGTTCCCGCCCCTCCCGCGCGCCGCGCCCGCCCGCCGCCAGGCCGCGCTGGCGCGGCGGCACCGGATCGTCACCCCGCAGCAGCCGGTCGCGTACGTCGGCGACGGTCGCCGGGGAGATCCCCGCGCGCCGCGCGATCGTCCGCAGCGACGCGGTGGGGTCGGCCCGCAGCAGCTCCCCGGCCAGTTCCCGCCCCTGCACGGTGCTCAGCGGCCGGGCCCGCCCGTCGAGGCCGACCCGGCGCTCGCAGCGCGGCAGTCCTTCCATGCGTGCCCGCAGCTCCGACACCTTCTTCGCGGACAGCCCCGCCACCACGGCGATGGCGCGGTCCGACCACTGGGGCCGCGCGGCGACGATGCGCTCGGCGGCGGCCGCCCGGTCGCTCTGGGACAGCGGCCGGCCCTGGGCCACGTTCATCGCGACCGCCAGCAGGGCCGCGTCCTGCCGGGACCCGTCGAAGAAGCGCGCCGCGATGTGCGTACGGCCCTTCAGGCGCGCGGCCCGCAGCCGGTGCAGCCCGTCGATGACGGACAGGGTGGGGCGGTGCACGACGATCGGCGGCAGCTCGCTCTCCAGGTGTGCCAGGGCCAGCGCCCACTCGCCGTCCACCCCGCCGGAACGCGGGGTGAACGAGGCCGTCAGGTCGGCCAGGCGCACCCGCTCCACGGGTGCCTCGCCCAGCGCGTCCTTCAGGGCGAGCAGTCGCTCCGAGCTGCTGTCGTGATGCACACGCACGGTCTGATGGGTCATACCGCGACTCCTCGTGGACACGGCGGGCTGTCGGGCCGGGGCAGGGCCCCGCACGGACCCTGGCAACGCCTCCTGACACGGGGCTGACGAACCCCTGACACCGCCCCGTCCCGGCCCGCCCCACCGGCTCCCGCCGCCGCGCACGAGCGGGGGCGGGCACGGAAAGCCCAGCTCATCCGGGCGGGGCGGCACATGCGGGGTGCGGCAGGCGGTGAGCGGGACGCGAGCGGCGCACGAGCGGACCCTGCTGGACTTCCGTGCGCTGCTCACCGCGCGCGGTGCCCGCGCCGTCCGGGCGGCGCCCAGCACGGCCGGCGGGCGATCCACGCCGCGCCCGCGCGGACAGCCCGATCGAACGAGGTGAGCACCGTGGCGACGACCATCGACAAGGCGGCGGGCACAGCACAGCCGGAGGCAGGCGGGCCGAGCGTACGGCTCATGCTGCTCCCGCTGATGATCGCCATGCTGCTGTCCCAGCTGGACAACATGATCGTGGGCACCGCGATGCCCACCGTCGTCGGCGACCTGGGCGGCATGGAACACCTGTCGTGGGTGGTGACCGCCTACACCCTGGCGACCGCCGCCGCGACCCCGATCTGGGGCAAGCTCGGCGACCTGCACGGCCGCAAGGGGCTCTTCCTCATTTCCGTGGTGATCTTCCTGGTCGGTTCGGCGCTCAGCGGCATGGCCCAGGACATGACCCAGCTGATCTGGTTCCGGGTGATCCAGGGGCTCGGCGCGGGCGGCCTGATGGCCGGGGTCATGGCGATCGTCGGCGAACTGGTGCCGCCGCGCGAGCAGGGCCGCTACCAGGGCATGCTCGCGGCCGTGATGGCCCTGTCGATGATCGGCGGGCCGCTGGTCGGCGGCACGATCACCGACCACCTCGGCTGGCGCTGGACGTTCTACATCAACCTGCCGATCGGCGCGGTCGTCCTCGTCCTGGCGGTACTGGTGCTGCGGCTCCCGTCCCGCAGGTCCAGTGCCCGCATCGACTATCCGGGGGCGGCACTGCTGATGGCGGGCATCACCGCCGTCGTCCTGGTCGCCACCTGGGGCGGCACCGAGTACGCGTGGGGATCGGACGTCATCGTCGCACTGTGCGCCGCCGCGGTGCTCTGCCTGGGCGCGTTCGTCTTCTGGCAGACGCGGGCCGCCGAGCCCGTGCTGCCGCTGCACATCTTCCGCAACCGCAACTTCGCGCTGATGTCGGTCACCGGGTTCGTGATGGGCTTCGTGATGTTCGGCGCGGTGCTGTTCCTGCCGTTGTACCAGCAGGCCGTGCAGGGGGTGTCGGCGACCAACTCCGGGCTGCTGCTGCTGCCGATGATGAGCGCGATGATCGTCCTCGCGATGGTGGCCGGCCGCATCACCAGCGGCACCGGACGCTACAAGGCCTTCCCGGTCGCGGGCGGCGCGCTGATGCTGACCGGCATGCTGCTGCTGTCCACCATGGACACCTCCACCTCACGCACCGAGGCGGCGCTGTACATGGCGGTGCTCGGCGCGGGCCTGGGCTGCCTGCTCCAGGTCGTCATGCTCGTCTCGCAGAACAGTGTGGACATCCGGGACATCGGCGTGGCCTCCGCCGCCGTCACGCTCTTCCGCATGCTGGGCAGCTCCTTCGGCGTCGCCGTCATGGGCGCGCTGTTCAACCGCCGCGTCCTGGAGGTGATGGCCGAGCGCACGCCCGGGCGGCCGGCCCTGGACCACGCCCAGCTCGACGCGGCCAGCCTGGCCCGCCTGCAGCCCGCGGTGCAGGAGGCCTACCGTCACGCCACCGCCGCCGGCACCCACAGCGCCTTCCTCGTCGGCTCCCTCGCCGGCGCCCTCGCCCTGCTGGCCGGGCTCCTGGTGCGCGAGGTGGCCCTGCGCAGGTCAGTGGCCTCCGGCGCTTCTCGAGCGGAACTCGGCCGCCCCGGCCAAGACTGAGGGGGCGTCAACGAACGGGACGCGACCGGCCCGCGCCGGCCGCGGCCGTCCCGCTTCAGCCGAGGGGACCGGGCGTCGCATCCGGCGTCCCCGCCACCGGTGCGCGGCCACCCCGCGCAGCCCAAGTCCCCCTGCCACGGCCCCCGCGCGGTGACCCCGCCGACCGGGCCCACGACAGCGGCTGACCGTGCGGCGACCCCGCGCAGCACCACCCGGCACCTCCCGTACGCCCCCGGCGACGGGAGGTGCCGCGCGTGCGCCCCGCACTCGCACTCGCACTCGCACCACCGCGTATGCCCGCACCGCCCCGCACCGCCCCGCCGACTCCGGGCCCGCGCTCCGGGCCCGCGCTCCGGCCCCGTGCCCGGGACCCGCGCCCCGGCCCGCGCTCCCGCCCCAGTGCCGATTGAGCCCCGTTTGAGCGCTCCGGCCGACCGTGGCGTCGGAAGGAGGCGCTGTGGACGGTACGCGCACGAGCGAGCGGGACGGTTCACCGGACCCCCAGCGGGGCTGCCGATGACGGCGGCCGGTCCTCCCTGCCCGGAACCCCGGGAATTCACCAAGACCTTCGGGGACGGCACCCGGTGTGTCCGCCGCGCGGCCGCCGCCGCGGACGCGCCGCACGCCCGCCCCCGTATGCCGAGCGGAGTGTCCTTGTGAGCAGCGGACGTACGGAAGTGTGCCTCGTCGGCGCCGGACCACGCGGCCTGTCCGTGCTGGAGCGGCTGTGCGCCCACGAGCGCGCGTCCCCCCGCTGGGACCACGTCACCGTGCACGTCGTCGACCCGGGCCCGCCCGGCCCGGGCCAGGTGTGGCGGCCCTCGCAGTCCCGGCACCTGCTGATGAACACCGTCGCCTCCCAGGTGACGGTCTACACCGACGCCAGCGTCAGCATCGCCGGCCCGCTCGAGGAGGGGCCCAGCCTCTACCAGTGGGCCAAGGCGATCGGCCCCGGCGCGCTCGCCCCCGGCCGCGGCGCGGCGTACGACGACGAGACGCTCGCCGAGGCGCGTGACCTGGGCCCGGACAGCTACCCCACCCGCGCCCTGTACGGCCGGTACCTGGCCTGGGTGTTCCAGCAGGTCACCGCGAACGCCGCGGCGCACGTGACGGTCCGGGTCCACGCCCAGCGCGCCGTCGCCCTGGACGACGCCGGCGGCACGCCCGGTGCGGCACCGCCCCAGACCGTGCTGCTGGAGGACGGCACCCGGCTGACCGGCCTGTCCGCGGTGGTGCTGGCGCAGGGGCACCTGCCCGTCCTCCCCGGCCCCGCCGAACGGGAACTGGCCGCCTTCGCCTCCCGGCACGGCCTGACCTACCTCGCCCCCGCCAATCCCGCCGACGTCGACCTGTCGTCCGTCGCGCCCGGCGAGAGCGTGCTGCTGCGCGGCCTGGGCCTGAACTTCTTCGACTACATGGCGCTGTTCACCCGTGCCCGCGGCGGGGTCTTCGAACGCGTCGACGGCCGCCTGGTCTACCGCCCCTCGGGCCGGGAACCGCGCCTGTACGCCGGTTCCCGGCGCGGGGTGCCGTACCAGGCACGCGGCGAGAACGAGAAGGGCGCCCACGGCCGCCACCTCCCGCGCCTGCTGACCGCCGAGCGCGTCGCGGCGCTGCGCGCCCCGGGCCGCGGCCCGATCCGCTTCGCCACCGACCTGTGGCCCCTGATCGCCGGGGAGGTCGAGAGCGTCTACTACGAGACGCTGCTGGCCACCCGTGGAACGCCGGCCGTAGCAGCCGGCTTCGCCGCCCGCTACCTGCGCGCCGAGCCCGGCCCGCAGCGGGAGGAAGTGCTGCGGGCCGCCGGGATCGACGCGGCCGAGCGCTGGGACTGGGACCTGGTCGCCCGCCCCTGCGCAGGCCGCTCCTTTCCCGACCTGGCGGCCTTCCGGTCCTGGCTGCGCGGCCATCTCGACGAGGACGTGCGCCAGGCTCGCCGGGGCAACGTCTCCGGACCGCTCAAGGCGGCCCTGGACGTGCTGCGGGACCTGCGCAACGAGGTCCGCCTGGCCGTCGAGCACGGCGGCCTGGACGCCGACTCCCACCGGGAGGACCTGGACGGCTGGTACACGCCGCTCAACGCCTACTTGTCCATCGGCCCGCCCGCCTCCCGCATCGAGGAGATGGGCGCGCTGATGGACGCGGGGGTGCTGGAGGTCCTCGGCCCCGGGACGCGGGCCGGCACCGACGAGGACCGGGGCCGCTTCACCGGCACCAGCGACGTCCCGGGCGTGCTGGTCGCGGCCACCACGCTGATCGACAGCCGGCTGCCGGAGATCGACCTGCGGCGCACCGCGGACCCCCTGATGGCGCACCTGCTGCGCACCGGGCAGTGCCGCCCCTTCCGGGTCCCGGCCCGCGGCGGCGTCCCGTACGAGACCGGCGGCCTGGCCGTCACCGAGCGGCCCTACCACCTGCTCGACGCGCGGGGGGAGCCCCACCCGCGGCGCTTCGCCCACGGCGTGCCCACCGAGTCCGTGCACTGGGTGACCGCGGCGGGCATCCGGCCGGGCGTCGGCTCGGTGACGCTGGAGGACTCCGACGCGATCGCCGCGGCCGTACTGGAGTCGCCCGCGCTGTCCGACACCGGGGACCGCGCGGCCGTACGGGCACGCCGGGCGTCGCTGGACAACGGGACGACGACGAAGGCGGCGGCATGACGACCACTCACCACGGCGGCACGGACACCGCCCGCCACGAGGGCACGGACACCACCCGCCACGGCGGCACGGACACCGCCCCCCACGGGGGCACGGCCGTCCACCCCGCCCCCGACCTGGACAGCGGTCTGCTCTCCCCGGTCAGGGCGGGCACCCCCGTGGAGGCGGCGGTCGGCGACACGGCCTGGCTGCAGGCGATGCTGGACGCCGAGGCGGCCCTGGCCCGCGCCCAGGCCCACTGCGGCACCGTCCCCGCCCCGGCCGCCGCCGCGATCACCGCCGCGGCCCGTGCCGAACGCCTGGACCTTCGTCACCTGGCCCTAGCCGCACGGGAGACGGCCAACCCGGTCGTCGGCCTCGTCAAGGCGCTGACGGCGGTGGTGGCCGCCGACGCCCCCGACGCCGTCGAGTACGTCCACCGGGGCTCCACCAGCCAGGACGTGTTCGACACCGGCGCGATGCTCGTCGCCCGGCGCGCGCTGCGCCTGATCGTCGCCGACCTGCACCGCACCGCCGACGCGCTCGCCGCGCTGGCCGCGGAGCACCGGGACACGGTGATGGCCGGCCGCACGCTCGCCCTGCACGCCGTACCGACCACCTTCGGGCTCAAGGCGGCGGGCTGGCGACAGCTCGCGCTGGAGGCCGCCGAGCGGCTGGAACGGGTCGCCGGCCGCCTTCCGGTGTCCCTGGGCGGCGCGGCCGGCACCCTGGCGGGCTACCTCACCCACGCCGGCCAGGACGCGGACGCCGCCGAGCTCGTCGACGACCTCACCGCCGCCTACGCCGCCCAGACCGGCCTGGCGGCCCCGGTGCTGCCCTGGCACGCCCTGCGCACCCCGATCGCCGACCTGGGGGCCGCGCTCGCCCACACCGCGGGCGCCCTCGGCAAGATCGCGGCGGATGTGCTGGTGCTGGCCCGCACCGAGGTCGGCGAGGTCACCGAACCGCAGGCGGCGGGCCGCGGCGCGTCCTCCGCGATGCCGCACAAACGCAACCCCGTCCTGGCGACGCTGATCCGTTCCGCCGCCCTCCAGGTCCCGGCGCTGGCCTCGGTGCTGACGCAGTGCCTGGTGACCGAGGACGAGCGGTCGGCGGGCGTGTGGCACAGCGAGTGGCAGCCGCTGCGCGAGTGCCTGCGGCTGGCCGGCGGCGCCGCCCGCACGGCGGTGGAACTGACCCGCGGCCTCACCGTCCACCCGGACCGGATGCGCGCCGGCCTCGAGGCGACCGGCGGCCGGATCGCCTCTGAGCGCGTCAGCGCCGCCCTGGCCCCCCGGCTGGGCCGTACGGCCGCCCGGGAGCTGCTGACGCAGGCGTCGCTGCGGGCCGCCGAGACCTCCCGGCATCTCGCCGACGTCCTCGCCGAGATGCCGCAGCTGCGGGGCGTACTGGACCCCGTGGAAACCGCCGCCCTGCTGGACCCGGCCGGTTGCACCGGCGCGGCAGGCGCCCTGGTCGACCGGGCGCTGACCGGCGTACGGGCCACCTCACCCGATCCTCACCTGGGAGCGACATGAGCCGCATGGACACCGAAGCCGTGGACACCGACGTCATTGTGGTGGGAGCCGGTCCCGTCGGGCTGATGCTGGCGTGCGAGCTGCGGCTGGCCGGCGTCGGGTGCGTCGTGCTGGAGAAGTCGACGGAGCCGACCGACCAGTCCCGCGCCCTCGGCTTCACGGCACGCACCATCGAGACCTTCGACCAGCGCGGGCTGCTGCCCCGCTTCGGCGGCTTCGACACCATCGACATCGGCCACTTCGGCGGCGTCCCGCTCGACTACCGGGAGGTGCCGGGCGGCTCCTACGGCGCCAAGGGCGTGCCGCAGTCGCTGACCGTCGCCGTCCTCGGCGAGTGGGCCGGCGAACTGGGCGTCGACGTGCGCCGGGGGTGGGAGGTGACCGGCCTGGCCGACCACGGCGACGGCGTCGAGGTGACGGCGTCCGGTCCGGACGGCCCGGTCCGGCTGCGCGCCGCCTACCTGGTGGGCTGCGACGGCGGCCGCAGCACCGTCCGCAAGCGGGCGGGCATCGGCTTCCCCGGCCACGACGCCACCATCGAGATGGCGTTCGCCGAGGTGGTCGGGGTGACCGGGGTGCGTCCGCGGCCCAACGGCGAGCGGGTGCCCGGCGGCATGGTGCTCGCCTTCCAGCAGGGCCCGGACACCTTCCGTGTCACCTACTACGACGCCGGTGTCGTGCCCCGCAAGGGCGACGCCCCGCCCTCCTTCGACGAGGTCGCCGGCGCCTGGCTGCGGCTGACCGGCGAGGACATCCGCGGCGGCACACCGCGCTGGATCGGCAAGTTCACGGACGCCACCCGGCAGGCGAGCCAGTACCGGCGCGGCCGGGTGTTCCTGGCCGGCGACGCCGCGCACATCCATCTGCCCATCGGCGGACAGGGCATGAGCGCGGGCGTGCAGGACGCGGTCAACCTCGGCTGGAAGCTGGCGCTGGCGGTCAAGGGCCGTGCCCCCGGGCACCTGCTCGACACCTACCACGACGAGCGGCACCCGGTGGGCGCCCGCGTCCTGGTCAACACCCTCACCCAGCGCAGCCTGTACATCACCGGCGAGCACATGCGGCCGGTGCGGGAACTGTTCGCCGAGCTGATGGAGCTGCCCGAGGTCCGCCGGCACCTCATCGGCATGGTCACCGGCCTGGACATCCGGTACGCCATGACGGCGCCGGACCACCCGCTGCTGGGCCTGCGGCTGCCGGACGCCGAACTGGTCGACGGGGCGGGCGTGAAGAGCACGGCCTCGCAGCTGCTGCACACGGCGCGCGGAGTGCTGCTCGACCTGACGGACGACGCCCGGGTGCGCCGGGCCGCCGGCCCCTGGCGGGACCGGGTCGACGTGGTGACCGTCTCCCCGGTCGCGGCCGGCGCCGACGATCCGTTCGGCCGGGCCGCCGCCCTGCTGGTGCGCCCGGACGGATACGTCGCCTGGGCGGGGGACGGGCGCGGCGCCGAGGGACTGACGGACGCGCTCGCCCACTGGTTCGGCGAGGGGGTGACGGCGGCATGACCGGCAACCCCGAAGGCGGCCCGATCGCCTTGGTCACCGGCGCCAACAAGGGCCTGGGCCGGGAGATCGCCCGTCAGCTGGGCGCGCGGGGGGTGAGCGTGCTGCTCGGCGCCCGCGACGCGCGGCGCGGCGAACTCGCCGCCGAGGCGCTCGCCGCCGAGGGAATCGACGCGCACCCGCTGCCGCTGGACGTGACCGACCCCGCCGGTGTCGCGGACGCGGCCGCCACGATCGACGGGCGGTACGGCCGTCTGGACATCCTGGTCAACAACGCGGGCGTCAACGGCACGTTCCACGGCCCGCCCAGCGCGGCCACCGCCGAGCAGCTGCGCGAGGTCTACGAGACCAACGTCTTCGGTGTGCTGACGGTGACCAACGCGATGCTGCCGCTGCTGCGCCGCTCCCCGGCCGGACGCATCGTCAACATGTCCTCGACCGTGGGCTCCCTGACCCTCAACGCGGACCTCTCCGGGGGGTTCGGCGACTACAACCTGGTCACCTACCAGTCCTCCAAGACGGCCCTGAACGCCCTCACCCTCGCCTACGCCAGGGAACTGCGCGACACCCCGATCAAGGTCAACGCGGCCAACCCCGGCTTCACCGCCACCGACATGAACAACCACCGCGGCCACCAGACGGTCGAACAGGGCGCCGTCACAGCGGTACGCCTGGCCCTGCTCCCCCCGGACGGCCCCACCGGCACCTCCCAGGACGAATCGGGTCCGGTCCCCTGGTAGCCCCGCACCACCGCACGGGCCCCGGCCGGGGCCGCCACCGCCCGGGGCCCGCTGCGCGACCCGGACGCGTCGGAGCTGGATGAAGACGAGACTGGCGCGGAATGAATCCGGCGCGCCGTTGCCTGCGACCCGAAACAGACTCGCCCGGTCGGTCACAGGAGGGCGCCGCCGGAGACCTCGATGCGCTGGGCGGTCATCCAGCGCAGGCCGTCGGACGCCAGCGTGGCGACGGCGTCGCCGATTTCCTCGGGTTCGCCGACGCGGCCAAGCGCGGTCTGCCCGGCCAGACCCTGGCGTATACCGCCGTCATCCCGCATGGCACCGCCGTTGAAGTCGGTGGCGGTCGGCCCCGGGGCAATGGAGTTGACCCGGATACCTCGGGGGCCGAGTTCTGCGGCCAGAGTGCGGCTCAGGGCCTCGACGGCGGCCTTCGAGGCGGAGTAGACCGAGGTCGCGGGGCTGGTGTGGCGAGTCAACGACGACGAGACGTTGACGACGCGGGCGCCTTTCGCCAGCAGTGGCACAAGCGACTGGATGAGGAAGAACGTGCCCCGCACGTTCGTGCCGAACACCGTGTCGAAGTCGTCGGTCGTGACAGCTTCCAGTGGGCCGAAGACACCCACCCCCGCGTTGTTGACCACGATATCGAGCCGCGAAGCCCCCCAGCGCTCAAGCAGTCCGCTCAGCTCGGAAGTGAAGGCTCCAAAAGAGGAGACGTCGCTGATGTCGAGACGCACGACAGCGGCGGTCCCACCCGCAGCGTGCACGTGCTGCTCCGTCTCCTCGGCCCCGGCCACATCACCGCGATGAGTGACCACCACCCGCACCCCGCGCGCCGCCAGCGCAAGAGCCGTACTCCGGCCCAGACCACGGTTCGCACCGGTCACCAAAGCGATCCTGTCGGCTGTCATCCGCTACTCCCCCATCACACGGCACCAGAGAGACATCGGGCACCGCCATCAGATGCGAGTCAATTGACTCGCCTTTCCATTGCAGCGTAGGCAGCCCGAAAGAGGCGAGTCAAGTGACTCGCCTCGGATCTGGGGCATACTGCACGCATGGCAGCAGAGCTCTCCGCACACCACCGCCGTCTCGCCCAGCAAAAGCGTGAGGCGATCATCTCCGCGGCCACGGACCTCTTCCTGAACCACGGTTACGACGGCACGTCCCTCGCGCGCATTGCCGAAGGGGCGGCAGTCTCGAAGTCCACCTTGTTCAAGCAGTTCCCCACCAAGGCAGCCCTCTTCGAGGCCATCGTCACCGAGTCATGGCAGCGTGACGCCACCGGCGCCGTCGCGCGACCTCAGGCCGGAGATCTGCGTTCCGGCCTGACCTCCATCGGCCACCGCTACGCCGACCTGATCGGCCGGCCCGGCATGACAGCCCTGTTCCGCATCGTCATCGCCGAGCTGCCTCGCTTCCCCGAACTGGGACGGATGCAGTTCCAGCTCGGCAAGCTGCCCTACTTCACCTCTGTCCAGCGCTACCTGGAGTCGGAGCACGAGGCCGGTAACGCCGACGTTCCGGACACCGAGAGCGCCGCTAACCAGTTCCTCGGGATGATCGCCAACTACGTCCTGTGGCCCCGCATGCTGCTGACCGACTGGAACCCCACAGCCTCCGACATCCGCTACGCCGTCGAGCAAGCGGTCGAGACCACGCTCGCCCGCTATGCCTCCGATCGACCAGCCTGATCCGAAGCCGGCATTCGTACGCCGCCGTCCCAGCGCTGGAGGGGCCCGCGGGGCCGCGACCGTGCGGGGCGTCGCTGTCGGTAAACGATCGTTTGCCGACAGGCAGGCGACGCGTCCAATGAACCCGTGCAATCCGGGGGTTCACAGCAGCGCGAACCATCAGATCCGATGGCGATTGCTGACAGGGTTCGACGACAGATGGGGTCCGATCCCGATCCTCCGTACGGAAGGGGGCCCTCGGTGGCGAACCTGGTTCCCGACAGCGCCCGCCTACATCCGTCACGTCTAAGTCCACGGGGAATCTGCCCAGCTCCAGGCCCGCCGAGAGTACGAGAACCGGGTCAGCGCACTTACCCCCTGACCATGATCGTTCTCAGCGCCAACCGCTGTACCGATGTTCCCCGAGGCCGTCCCCGTCGCGGCCCCGGCAGGGGGGACTGCGCGCCCTGCCCGCGCGCCGGCCGGTATCAGGCGGTGACGAAATCCACCAGCACCGGCCCGAGCACCTCCGGCAGCACCCGGTGCCACACTCCGGGCAGCTCCAGCCGGCGCCCGTCCGGCAGGGCCGCCGCGGTCGCCTCGGCCGCCGCGAGCAGCCAGTCACTGGTGTGGTCGCTGTTGACGACCAGCGTCTCCACCCGCATCCCGGCCATCCGCTCCACCGGCACCCGGCCGTCACCCATCACCGCGGTGTCGTAGGGCAGGGTGTGCGCCAGCGCCTCGTTGGACGACCACAGCGGGCTGTCCTTCCACTCCTTGATCCACTCCGGCGGGAAGCCCACGTGCTCGCCGAGGAAGTACTCGACGGCCTCACCACGCCGCCCCGCGGCGAGCAGCGCGTCCAGGTGTCCGGCGAAACCGGCGGGCGGCGTGCGGAAACCCGGGACCCGGTAGGGCGGTTCCAGCAGGGCCAGCCTGCTGATCGCCGCCCCGGCGAGGGCCGCCTCCAGTGCCAGGATCGCCCCGCTGGAACCGCCGAACACCGCCGCCCGGCCTCCCGCCCCGTCGATGACCGCCTGGAGGTCCTCGATCTCCCGCTCGACCGCGTAGTGGGGGGAGTCCCCGCTCTGGCCGCGCCCGCGCCGGTCGTAGGCGTACACGGTGCAGTGGGGAGTCAGGTAGGGGACGAGCGTGTCGAAGGCCGTGTGGTCGCGGAAACCGCCACCGAGCAGCACGATGGGGGGTCCCTCGCCGGCCTTCTCGTAGGCGATGGTGGTGCCGTCCCGCGATACGACCTTGTGCATCACACACTCCCCCAGGGGCACATTCCTGCCAGCTTTTTCCGCCCGGGAAACTAGTCGCCGATTTCGGCGGCGGTCAATGCGGAAAACGCGGACAGTTGAACGCCCGACTGCTCAACCTCGGCATTCCGCAGTCGAACACGGTCAATCCGCCGAGTGTTGTCGGAAGACACCCGCTGAATTACCCTCGCCGGGTAAGTCGGCCGGGCCAGGAATCCCTCCCGCGATCAGCCGGCGCAGGTCGATAAATCCCGGACCGACGCCCGTACACGGCCGATGCAGAAGCCGTCCGCGCGCCCCGCAGCCGGCCGACCGACGGCCCCCGACCGACCGAGGCAGGAATTATGACCTCCCACATCCGTACCGCACTGGTCATCGGCGGTGGCATCGCCGGCTCGACCACGGCCATGGCGCTTCAGCGCGCGGGCGTCGAAGCCCGCGTCCGCGAGGCGTACCACGTCACCGCCGACGGCATCGGCGGCGGCCTGAGCCTGGCCCCCAACGGAGTCAACGCCCTCGACGCGATCGGCGCCGGCGACGTCATCCGCCGGGTCGGCACCCCCATGCGCGGCACCGTCCTGCACAGCGCGGACGGCGAACCGCTCGGCGAGATCACCCTGCCGGCCGACCTGCCGCCGTCCCGCTTCGTCTGGCGCGGCGCGCTGTACCGGGCGCTGTACGACGAGGCCACCCGCCGCGGTATCCGCACCCGGCACGGCAAGCGGCTGGTGGCCGCCGAGGACACCGGTGACGGCGTCACCGCCCGCTTCGACGACGGCACCGAGGAGAGCGCCGACATCCTGATCGGCACGGACGGCATCCGCTCCACGGTGCGCGCCCTCGTCGACCCGGCCGCCCCCAGCCCGCAGTACGCCGGCCTGCTCGGTTTCGCGGCCCCGCTGGCCGAGACGGGGCTGCCCGGCACCGGCGGCAGACTGCACGTCGGCTACGGCCCCGCCGGCTCCTTCGGTCACCTGGTGCACGCCGACGGCTCCGGGGGCTGGTTCGTCAACCTGCCGCACCCCGAGCCGCTGACGCTGGCAGAGGCCCGGCGGACCTCGCCGGAGCGGTGGCTGGACCGCCTGCGCGAGGCGTTCGCCGGCCACTGCGCGCCCGCCGCGGACCTGCTGGCCCGCACCGAGGCGGCCGACCTGCTGATCACCGGCCCGCTGGAGACCATGCCGCCGGTGCCGACCTGGAGCCGCGGCCGGATGGTGCTGGTCGGCGACGCCGTGCACGCGGCCTCCCCCAGCTCCGGGCAGGGCGCCTCCCAGGCCGTGGAGAGCTCCGTGCAACTGGCGCGCTGCCTGCGCGACCTGCCCTACGACCAGGCGTTCACGGCGTACGAGGGACTGCGGCGGGCCCGCGTGGAGCGGATCATCGCCCTCGCCGCCCGCACCAACGCCAGCAAGGCCAGCCCGCTCGCCCGCCCGGCGCGCGACCTCAAGCCCGAGCCCCTCGACTGGCAGTTCACCCACCGCATCGACTGGGAGGCCCCGGTCCTGCCTTCCGAGCCCGCTCTCGAATTCCACTCGAAGTCCGCTTGAGCAACGCTTTGTTTTCGCTTGAGGATCGCTCGAGAAGCCCTCAGGAAAAAGTCCCCGAATGCTCGATCCGGACGCGTAAGGCTGCCGGAGTCCGCTGGCGCGACTATTTCGCGAGTGGCATTCATGTCATGATGGCTGTCACATCGGCGCTCGACGTCGTGGGCGGATATGTGTCTTCGACGCTGCAAAGGGAGAGCGGATTGTGGAAACTCGCGTCATAGTGGTCGGCGCCGGTCCCGTGGGTCTCATGCTCGCGGGTGAACTCGGGCTCGGCGGCGCGGAGGTCACCGTCTACGACAGACTGCCCGCGCCGTCCGGGGAATCCCGGGCCCTCGGTTTCACCAAGCGCGTCGCCGAGATCTTCGACCAGCGCGGCCTGCTCGCCCGCCTGGGCGAGTTCCGCCGCGGCCGGAGCGGCCACTTCGGCGGTGTCGGCTTCGACCTGAGCATGCTCGACGAGAGCCACCACGGGGTGCTCGGCCTGCCCCAGTCGCGCACCGAGCAGATGCTCACCGACTGGCTGGGCGAACTGGGCGTCACCGTCCGGCGCGGCCACGAGGCCGTCGCCTTCACCGAGACCGCCGACGGCGTCGAGCTGGTCCTCGACGGCCCCGACGGCCGCCACCGGGACACCGCCGCCTACCTCGTCGGCTGCGACGGCCCCGACAGCACGATCCGCACCCTGGCCGGCATCCCCGCCCCCGGCTGGGAGTCCACCCGCGGGATGTACATGGCCGACGTGAAGGGCATCGAGCCGCGCCAACGGCCCACCGGCGAGCACGTCCCCGGCGGCAGCATGGTCCTGTGCGTCGACCTCGGCGACGGCTACCACCGCGTCCTCATCCACGACCGGAGCCTGCCGCCCCACCCCGACACCGCCACGCTGACCTTCACCGACGTCGCCGACGCCTGGCAGCGCATGACCGGCGAGTCCATCCACCACGGCAGCGCCCGCTGGATGGCCGCCTTCGGCAACGGCGCGGGCCTGGCCACCACCTACCGGCGCGGCCGCGTCCTGCTCGCCGGGGACGCCGCCCACGCCACCCCGCCGCTGGCCGGCTGGGGCCTGAGCACCGGCATCCAGGACGCGGCCAACCTCGGCTGGAAGCTCGCCGCGGTGGCCACCGGCCGCGCCCCCGAAACCCTCCTCGACACCTACCACGCCGAGCGCCACCCCCTCGGCGAGCAGCTGCTGCGCAACACCCACGCCGCCACCGCCCTCTACCTCAGCGACGAGGAGATGGACCCGCTGCGCGCCGTCCTGCGCGAGCTGATGGAGGACAAGAACGCCGCGGAGCACTTCGCCGGCATGGTCAGCGGCCTCGGGGTCCGCTACGACACCTGCCCCGGCGACCACCCCCTGCTGGGCCGCCGGCTGTCTCCCGACCACGCACTCGACCTGCCCGACGGGAACCGCGCCCGCGTCGCGCAACTGCTGCGTCCGGGCCGGGGCGTCCTCATCGTCACCGAAGACCCGGGCGGCACCGAAGCCCCGGACGGCACCGACGGACCGCGCCACCGGGCGGCCGCCTGGTCCGACCGCGTCGACATCGTCACCGGCACCTGGGCGCCCGCCGACGCGTCGGGCGGGCCGGCGCGGCTGCCGGCCGCCGTGCTGGTGCGGCCCGACGGCTACGTCGCCTGGGCGGGGCCGGGCAGCGCCGGCCTGACCGCGGCCCTGGAGAGCTGGTTCGGCCCGGCCCGCGTCACCGCGGGTGTCTGACCCCGGACGATCACCCGAACCCGCCAGAAGACCCCGACCCCAGAGCGAAGAGGAGACAAGGGAGCGATGACCGCACCTATTCTGGTCACCGGTGGCACAGGCACCCTGGGAAGCCATGTGGTTCCGCTGCTGCAGCAGGCCGGCCACGACGTACGCGTCCTTGCCCGCAAGCCCCGCGAGTCCGCCAACGGCATCGAGTACTTCGCCGTCGACCTGATGACCGGCGAAGGCATCGACGCCGCCCTGCGCGGCGTGGAGACGGTGCTGCACCTCGCGGGCAGCAACAAGGGCGACGACAAGGTCGCCCGCACCCTGGTGAACGCCGCGAAGAAGGCCGGCGTCCGCCACATCGTCTACATCTCCGTCATCGGCACCGACACGATGCCGCTGGGCTGGTTCAAGACCCAGCTCGAAGCGGAGAGGATCATCACCGACTCCGGCATCCCCTGGTCCATGCTGCGCGCCGCCCAGTTCCACGACATCGTGTGGATGATGGCGCAGAAGATGACCAAGATGCCCGTCGTCCCCGCCCCCGGCGGCCTTCAGTTCCAGCCGGTCGACTCCCGCGAGGTGGCGGCCCGCCTGGTCGAGCTGACCCTCGGCGAGCCGGCCGGCCGCGTGCCCGACCTCGCGGGCCCGAAGGTCTACCCGCTCGGCGACCTGCTGCGCAGCTACCTGGCCGCGCAGGGCAAGCGCCGCCCGATGCTGCCCGTGCGCATGCCCGGCAAGGCCGGCAAGGCCTACCGCGCCGGCCAGAACCTCGCCCTGAAGGGCAACGACGTGGGCAAGCGCACCTGGGAGGAGTTCCTCAGCGAGCGCGTGGCCGCCTGACCGTCATCCGAACGCCGCTGCCGGGGCCCCGCCGAGGGCCCCGGCAGCGGCGTTTCACGGCACCGGCGGCACCGCGTACGGCGGCCTCTCAGCGCGATTCCAGCTCCCGCGCCAGGGACCGCTCCAGCGGGGTGAGCGGCACGTCCCCGCACACCTGCTCCGGGTGGCCCGGTCCCGGCCCCCGCAAGGGGTCCGCCGGTTCCCCGGGAGCGGCGCCCCGCGGCGCCCCGTCCGTCGCGCCCGGAACCGGGCCCGTCTGTACGGTGCCGTACGCCACCAGGCAACGGTAGATCTCACGCAGCACACGGCGAGGGCGCAGCAGATCCCACATGGCGGGCCTCCTTGAGTGGTCGGCGGTCACAGCCGTCCACGCAACCTTCGGGCGGGGCGGCGGAGAAGCGCCCCAGATCCGCCGGAGCCCCGCCCGGGCCCGCCTGGACTCCCGCCGGAGCCCGGCCTGCCGCCCGCCGCAGTACGGACCGCACCGCGCCACAGCCGCCCCCGTGCCCGCCCGGAGCCGCACCGGGTCCCGCCGGAGCCCCGACGGCCACCGGTCCCCCGCGGCCACCGGCCCCGGCACCGCCGGGCCCCGGGCACCGCGCCCGCGCACCGCCGCGCCACCAGGAACGACACCCCCGGCACGGCGCCGCCCGAGCCCCCGCACGCCCGCGGCCCGGCCCTCGCGGCCCGGCGGCAGGGCCCACCGCGCGCGCGGACGGTAACGGCAGGACCGCCCTGTTCAACCGCGCCCTCGCGGCCGCAGTCGGACACCCGGGCCGCGGGTTAGATCGAGGACGCCGTGCGACGCGATCCGAGAGAGGACTCCATGACGTACATCATCCACCCCGGTGACCGGCCCGAGGGCCGCCGCGGATTCGAGATCGTGCTGTCGAGCAAGATGACGGACGGGGCGGCGTCGTTGGTGGAGACCCGCCAGGGACCTGCCTGGTCCGGCCCGCCGCTGCACACGCACGCGGAGTCCACGGAGACCTACTTCGTCGTCTCCGGCAAGCTGATCGTCCAGGTCGACGACGAGGTCGTCGAACTCGGCCCGAGCGCCATGGCCCACATCACCGTCGGTACCCGGCACACCTGGGCCACCCCTCCGGGCGAGGGCGCGCACTTCCTGACCCTGCACATGCCCGGCGGGTACGAGGACTACCACCCCACCGCGTTGCAGGCCGAGAAGGACAACGGCGGCCCGCTCACCCAGGAGGACCTGTTCAAGATCGCCGCCCGGTTCGACTGGCGTCCGGCGGGCGAGCGGCCGATGCGCCTGACCCCCGACGGCCGCCTGGTCCCCGCCGCGCAGGCCGACGACGAGGCCGCCCGCCTGCGCGAGGAGTGGCTCAAGGCCAACGACCGGCCGGTCGAGATCCAGCCCATCCACGAGGACGGCTTCTACGACCGGGCCGACGACGCCGGCAAGTCCGGGGCCGGGCAGAACGCCTGAGCGCCTGAGCGCCTGAACGCCCCGAGCACACGTTGCCAACGTCCGAGCGCCTGACCAAGGAGCCCCCCGTGAGCGACCTGAAGATCGCCGTCATCCTCGGCAGCACCCGCCCCGGCCGCAACGGCAAGGCCGTCGCCGACTGGGTCATGGACCGGGCCGGTGCCCGCACCGCCGCCGAGTACGAACTCGTCGACCTCGCCGACCACCCGCTGCCGCTGCTGGACGAGCCCGTCCCGGCGGCCCGCCGCCAGTACCGCAACGAGCACACCAAGGCCTGGGCCGCGACGATCGCCGCCTACGACGGATACGTCTTCGTCACCCCCGAGTACAACCACTCCGTCCCGGCCGCGCTGAAGAACGCCATCGACTACCTGCACCAGGAGTGGGCCGACAAGGCCGCCGCCTTCGTCTCCTACGGCACCCTCGGCGGCGCCCGCGCCATCGAGCACCTGCGTGCCATCGCCAGCGAACTGCGCCTGGCGCACGTCCGCCAGCAGCTGTCCTTCTCGATGTTCACCGACTTCGAGAACTGGTCCCTGTTCAAGCCGGGCGAGCAGCACGACGAGTCCGCGCCCGTCCTGTTCGACCAGCTGGAGTCCTGGGCCCGCGCCCTCAAGACCGTGCGCGCCTGAAAGAGCCCGCGCGCACGACCCGCCACGGCCCCCGGGCGGACACCGCCGCTCCCGCCCGCCGGACGGCCCCGCCCGGCCGGGCGCCGCCGCTCCCGCCCGGCCGGGCCGGGCCCCACCGCGCCCACCGCGCTCCACTGCGCGGCGCCAAGACCGTACGCCGCGCGCCGCGTACGCGAATGACGCTCGAATTCCCCTCGCGGCCCCGTCGACGAACCCTCGAGCCATCGCCCCCCACCGGCCGATCCCCGCCGCGGGAACCGCCGGCGCCCGCATCATGCAAGGACAACCCACACGGAGGGGGCAACGGAGTGAGTGTGCACGCACATGCCGCCGGGCCCGCGGCGGGAGGCGGCGGTCACGGCCACGCCGTGGTCCTCGGCTCGTCTCTCGCCGGGCTCACCGCGGCCCGCGCCCTGGCCGGCTTCATGGACCGGGTCACCGTCGTCGAACGCGACTGGGTCCCGCGCGGTCCCGGCCGCCGCCGGGGAGTGCCCCAGGCCAGGCACACGCACAGCCTCATGAAAGCCGCCCAGGAGGGTCTGGAGGAGCTGTTCCCCGGCATGGTTCAAGACCTCACCGACGCCGGAGCGGTGCACGTCCGCATCCCCGAGGACATGCTGCTGCTCGGCCCGAGCGGCTGGCTCCCCCGCGTCGGCTCCGGCCTGTCGATGCTCAGCGCGAGCCGCGACCTGATCGACTCGGTGGCCCGCGAACGGCTGCTCGCCGACCCCAAGGTGACCCTCCTGGGCGAGCACGAGGCGGTCGCGCTCCAGCCCGGCCCCCACGACACCGTCACCGGCGTGTGGATACGCCGGCGCGACCGCAAGGCGTCCGACGGCTGGGGCGCCCGCCGGCTGCTGTCCGCCGACTTCGTGGTGGACGCCACCGGACGCGGCTCGCGCGCCCCCCAATGGCTCGCCGAACTCGGCTACGAGCCGCCCCGGGAGACCGTGGCCGACGCCGGCACCGCCGTCGCCACCGCCGTGTTCACCGCGCCGGTCGGTCATGTCGCCGACTGGAAGAGCCTGTTGCTGATGCCCTCGCCCGACAACCCGGCCCAGGGCATGCTCAACCCCCTGGAGGGCGGCCGCTGGTCGGTGTCGATCTGCACCAGCGACGGCGCGAGCGCGCCGACCGGCCACGCGGGACTGCTGAGCGCCGCGGGCGACCTGCGCCACCCCCTGCTGCACGAGGTGCTGCGGGCCGCCACCCCGCTCGGCCCGGTCTACGTCTGCCGCACCACCGAGAACCGCTGGCGGCACTACGAGAAGCTGCGGCGCTGGCCCGACCAGTTCCTCGTCCTCGGCGACGCCTTCGCCGCCTTCGACCCGGCCCACGGCCAGGGCATGACCGCAGCGGTGCGCTCCGCCCTCGTCCTCGGCCAGATGCTGGCCGCCCACGGCACGGCCGTCGGCCTCGGCTACCGGCTGCGCCGGGCCCTCGCCCACCGCCTGGCCCCCGCCTGGCGGACGAGCACCCGCGCCGTACGGGCGGCGGACAACGACCGGGAACCCGGCGTCGGCGCCCGGCTCGGCAGGCGCTATCACGCCCGGATCGCGGCGGCCGCGACCAGCGACCCGTACGCGGCGACCGCGCTGCTCCACCTCCTGAAGACGGACGCCTCCCCCGCCACGGCGTTACGGCCACGGGTGCTCAGGGCCGCGCTGCGCGGCCCGCACGGCCCCGCGCCGGCGCCTCACGCGTCGGCGCCGGCGGCCCCGCCCGCCGCACCCCCCGGACCGGGCGCCCGCCGCCCCGCCCCTGCCGCGAGAACCACGGCCGGCCTCCCCGCCGGTCCGGCACGCCAGAGCGCCGCCACTCGTAACCGCCTTGAGAATGACTTGAGTTGGCACATCAATCCGACTTGAGAGCGCTTGTTCGGCGCCGCCGCGCGCGGATAGCGTTCCAGCTGCTCCAAGGCACGGGCCCGCTTGCGCCGCAGCAGGCCGACCCCATCACCGACCGCCCACCGGCCGGACCGGGTGTGCCAGTGACGGCCGAGCGGCGAGGGGAGGGTGCGCGCACATGAGCACGACCGAAACGGCGCCACCGGGTGCGCGCACCGAGGCATCCAAAGGCGCCCGGATCGCGGACTGGGCGGACGGACGGCTCGGGATCTACAGCTTCCACAGCCTGATCCGCAAGGTGTTCCCCGACCACTGGTCGTTCATGGTCGGCGAGATCGCCCTCTACAGCTTCATCGTGCTGCTGCTGACCGGTGTCTGGCTCACCCTGTTCTTCGACCCGAGCATGGCCGAGACCGTCTACGAGGGCTCCTACGCCCCGCTGCACGGCACTCGGATGTCACAGGCGTACGCCTCCACCCTCGACATCAGCTTCGACGTGCGCGGCGGCCTGCTCATCCGCCAGCTGCACCACTGGTCGGCCCTCGTCATGATCGCCGCCCTCTGCGTGCACACGATGCGCCACTTCTTCACCGGCTCGTTCCGCAAGCCGCGTGAGATGAACTGGCTGATCGGCTTCGTGATCCTGGTGCTGGTCATCCTCGAAGGCTTCCTCGGCTACTCGCTGCCCGACGACCTGCTCTCCGGCACCGGCCTGCGCATCGCCCAAGGCGTCACCCTCGCCATCCCGGTGGTCGGCACCTACCTGTCGATGTTCCTCTTCGGCGGCGAGTTCCCCGGCGACGACGTGATCCAGCGGTTCTACGGCCTTCACATCCTGCTGCTGCCCGGAATCATCGTGGCCCTGGTCACCGTCCACCTGATCCTGGTCTTCTACCACAAGCACACCCAGTTCAGGGGCCCCGGCCGCACCGAGCGCAACGTCGTCGGCCAGCCCCTGATGCCCAACTACGCGGCCAAGGCGGGCGGTTTCTTCTTCCTCGTCACCGGCTTCCTGGCCCTGCTCGCCGGCATCGCGCAGATCAACCCCGTGTGGACCTACGGCCCCTACCGCGCCGACCAGATCTCCCAGGGATCGCAGCCCGACTGGTACATGGGCTTCCTCGAGGGCACCCTGCGCGCCATGCCGCCCTGGGAGTTCGTCCTGTGGGGCCACACCGTCAACCTCGGCGTCCTGATCCCGGCCGTCGTCGTGCCCACCCTGATGGCCACCGTCCTCGCCCTGTGGCCCTTCCTGGAGGCCTGGGTCACCAAGGACACCGAGGAGCACCACCTCCTCGACCGACCGCGCGACCACCCCACCAGGACCGCGTTCGGCTGTGCCTTCATCGCCCTGTACCTCGTGCTGTTCTTCGGCGGTGCCAACGACGTCCTGGCCGAACGCTTCCACCTCTCCCTCAACGCCGTCACCTGGTCGGTACGCGTCGGCTTCTTCGTCGTCCCCGTACTGACCTACATCGTCACCCGCCGGATCTGCCTCGGTCTCCAGCGACGCGACCGGGACAAGCTCCTGCACGGCCGCGAGACCGGCAGGATCCGCAGGCTCCCGCACGGCGAGTTCGTCGAGGTGCACGAACCCCTCGACCGCGGCACGCAGTACGCGCTGCTGTCCCGGCAGGACTACCGGCCCCTGCCGGCGCCCGCGCCCGAGCAGGACGGCGTACCCAACCCGAACCACCGCAAGGAAGTCCTGCGCCACCGCCTCAGCCGCTGGCTCTACGGCGGTCAGATTCCGAAGCCGACCCGCGAGGAACTGGCCCACGCCGAGCACGACGAGCACACCGCCGGGCAGTTGGAGCGGGGCCCGGACGTTCACTGACCCGGCGGCACGCCGCAGGGGGCCGGCCAGCACGGCTGCGCGGGTGACCAGGGGACGGGTCACCCGCGCAGCCGTTTCGCGTACGACGAACGGAGGCCCGATGAGCACAAGCCCCTGGCACCGGGAAGCCCCCCGCCCCGCGTCCATCACCCAGGCCCGCACCGGCCTGACGGAGGACCTGCGGGGCCGCGAACGCCGCTACTTCACCGCCATGCTGATCCGCACCGCCTGCGTCGTCCTGATGGCCCTCACCTGGACCCGCTGGCCCGTCGTGGCCGTCAGCGCCCTCATCGGCTCGGTCGTCATCCCCTACGTCGCCGTGGTGGCCGCCCAGGCCGGCTGGCGCCAGCAACGCGGCCCGCGTCCACCCCTGCCCCTGCACCTGACCCCGGACCCCCCGGCCCAGGACCCGGTCCAGGCGCCGGTCCAGGAGGACTCCCCCGCCCCCCGCACCGTCCTCGAACCCACTCTGGTCCTTCCACCGGACCAGTGACCGACGCGGTACCCGCACCCCCCACTCGGCTCGACCACGCCGATCCGGTCGAACCGGGCCCCTAGAACTCGAAGTCGACGTACTCGACGTCCGTGAAGCGGATCTGTTCCAGGCTTCCGGCACGGCGGCCGTCGTCCTGGAAGTACACCTCTTTGAGTGCCTCGGCCGTGATCTCCCGCAAGAGCCGCTCCCCCGCGTTCTGCTGCTGGGCGTCGAAGAGGCGAGCGGCGTACCGGGGCGGCAGGGCGACGGTCAGGTGGCGCAGACGGGCGTCGTCGGTGGTTCCGACGGGGGCGGTGTAGCCGACCCTGGCCCGGGTGTCGATGACGATGCCGTCGGTGGTCGCCGCGCGTCGCCGGGCCCTGGCCCGGACCTGGGGCTGCCAGCGCCTGGTCACCTCCGCGGCCAGGCGGGCGGCGAGTTCCGGGCGGGGGCTGCGGATCTGGTTCCTGACGTACCGTTCGACGGTGCGCCGGGAGACGCCGAGGAGCTCGGCGACGGGACGGGTGCCCTTGAGCTGCCTGACCAGATACCGCATCTGCGCCCCGGCCGATCTGGGGACCGGCCGGGTGAAGGAACGCTGCGACGCCTTTTCCAGGCCGTCCCCGAACAAGGCCATGAGCCGCTACTCCCCGCTGTCCTGGTTGGTGACCTCACCGGACTTGATGTACCGGGCGAGGTTGAGTTCGGGGGCGTCGAACCGCTCGCGCACGCCCTCGCCCCACAGCACGGTCTGGGTGCCCTCGTGCTTGACCATCCCCGGTGAGACACCCAGCCGCCAGCCGCCCGGCAACGGCTTGCCCTCCCGGTACGGCAGGAAGTCGAGCGGAGAGGGCCCGTCGGACGCGTACACGGCGCAGTCGGAGAGGACGGCGACCGGGTACTGGCCGGTGAACGCCGCGTGCTTGACCAGTTTGCGGTGCATGTTGATCCGGGTGCGGGAGATGACGGCGGCGCGGATGTCCGGGCGCCACGTCGGGCGGGACAGGGCCCTCCAGGGACGGCCGGGCTTCCAGCCCTCGCCGCGCGGGCGCTCGCGCAGTTTGCCGATCCCGCCCTTCACGGTGGCCTTGATCACCGACAGGACGATCGCCATGCCGGGGTCCCGGTCCTTGTGCCCGTCCATCGCGGCCAGGAACTCCTCGGGGCTCGCCGTGGCGGGCACCCCCAGGTCGGCCATCGTCGCCACGTAGGCGTCGCGCAGCCGGTTGTACCAGGCGTCCAGGTAGCGGCCTTTGTCGTAGCGGACGTAGGCCTCGAGCGGGCGCACGTCGTACCCGAGTTCCGCCGCGTAGGCGACGGTGGGGGTGGCGTACCAGGCGGGGCCCTCGGGCCGGTCGCCGGTCGGGGTGAAGGGGCTGGGCAGCAGGTCGGCCTGGAGCCGGGTCCATTCCTTGCCCAGCCGCACGCGGGAGAGGTCGACGTGGGAGAGGTCGACCAGCCAGGAGCCGGGCAGCTTCGGGTCGAACACGGGCCGGTCGAGGTGAACGGGTGCGTCGAGGCCGACGACCAGACCGTTGGCTCCGGCGGCGAACGCCATGTTGACGTCGATGCCGACGAGGTAGCGCCTGGTGCACTCCTCGTCGGTGAGGGGGCGTGCCCAGTCGTACGCCTCCTCCATCAGGACCTCCGCCGGGGTACGGCGGTGGAAGCGCGGCAGGCCGGCGAGGAGCGGGTGGCCGTCCGGGGCCTCGCAGGGGGCGCAGTCCACCGGCTCCGTCCCGAGCGAGCCGGGGTTGTGCTCGCTGTGCCGCTTTCCCGTCCCGTCCGGTTCGGAGGCCCTGGTCGGCGGGTGCAGGGCGGTCATCAGCTCCAGACCTGTCACAGCGGTCGAACCGCGGGGCGTCATCACCCGGTCCGCGTAGGTGCCCAGTACGCGGGCGAGTTCCGCCGGCGGGAGCTGGGCGGCGTCCGCCCAGTGGCGGGTGTCGAGCGCGTTCCACGACGGGATGCACAGCTGTACGCAGTTGCGCTCCGCGCCCCGGGCCGGTCGGTAGACACGGGCCCAGGGGCCGAAACCGCGCTGGGTGAGCCTCCAGTCGGCGCGTGCCAGTTGCTTGACGGCCTTGTGGTCGTCCGGCAGCCGTCCGGCGAGGCGTTCGGCGTCGGTCAGGTGGACCGGCAGGCCGTAGCGCGCGCACGCGGACTCGGTCAGCACGAGCAGCGGGTCGGCGTCCTTGCCCGGTCCGGACAGCCTCGGTTGTCCGAGCCTCGCCTCCCTGAGCGTCCAGTCGATCAGGGCCGGGACCGACCTGGCCGGCACGTCGAGGACGAGCCCGCCGACGCAGTACGCGAAGACCTGGCCGTCCTCGGCGTCGATGACGGCCAGGGGACCGTTCTCGAAGCGGGTGTCCGCCCCCGGGGCAGGCCCTGCCGGAGCCGGCCCGCCCGGGCGGCGGGAGCGGGAACGAGGACGGGAACCGGGGGGCGCCGGGGGCTGCTCGGAATCGGCTGCCGGGCGGGGCGCAGGCGCGGGTACTGCCGCCGGAGCCGGGGCGGGGCCGGACGGTGCCTGTGCGGGGGCAGCGGGAGCGGTGCCGGGGGCCGGCGGTGACGCGGACGTGTTCTGGGCGCACGAGGCGGACGAGGACGAGGGGCCCGACGGGACCGGGACCGGCAAGGCAGGGTCGGGCCGGGACGGCTCGGTCGGCGCGGTCGGCGCGACCGTGTCGGGGTCGGCCGGGTACAGCTCGGCGAGTTTGCCGAGGAGGCGTGCGTAGGCGTCGCGTTCCGGCGGACGCGGCTCCGTCTTGCCGGCTTCCCAGCCGCTCACCGTGGCGCGGCGTACGCGCAGTGCCGTGGCGACCTCGTCGACGGTCAGGCCGTGGGCCTTGCGCAGTCGCTTGCGCTCCTCCGGCGGCGGCAGGGTGGCGCGGGACGCCACCAACGCGTCGACCGCGTCGAACAGCTCCGACATGGACACCTCCCGACGGCGACGCTATCCCGGAAACGTACCGCAGCGTACATTCGGCGTACTTTCGGCGTACGTGGCGGGTCGCCCTCCGGGCCGCGGGGTGATTACGGCGTAATCACTCGCGACGACTGCACCCCCGGTGGCGGGACCTCTCGCCGCGGGGTCGTGGGGTGATTACGGCGTAATCACTCGCGACGACTGCGCCCGTGGTGGCGAGACCTCTCGTGGCGGGTGGCGGGGTGATTACGCCGTAATCACCCCGCCGGGCTCGAAAGACCTCACGAGGAAGCGTGGTCGTCACGCGACATCGCCGGAATCGTCGGCATCGCCCGACGTCGCACGTCATCAAGCGACGGTTGCCATAACTAACGTGTCGGTGCCTCAAAGGATCATCGACGTTAGTATGGTTACCTCCATGACTTCGCCAGCTGCTTCCAGCGACCGGGAGAAGGTCGTCTCCAAACTGCCGGGTTGGCTCCGCCAGAGCCTCAAGATCAGAGCCGCTCAGCACGGCATCGAGATCCAGACCGCCGTAGAGCGGAGCATCAGCGACTGGTGCGACCTCGCCTCCGCCACAGCGACCGTCGACACCTCCGGTGCCGACTCGTTCTCCACCTTCCTGCCGCCCGGGCAGTGGGAGAACTTCCGCCAGATCGCCGCCGACCGCCGGGTGTCCCTGATCCAGGGTCTGGCCCAGTCCGTCCAGTTGTGGCTCGACTCGAACCCCGCGCCGGACGTCGCGCGGCCCGAGATCACTCGTCGCTTCATCGTCTGCAACCAGAAGGGCGGCGTCGGCAAGACAGCGATCACCGCGGGACTCGGGGAAGCCCTCGCCGAGGACTCCAACGAGCTGTACCCCGTCCGTGTCGCCAAGGCACTCGCCAAAGCGCTGCGGGACAGCGAGGTGCAGGACGAGCACGTGGAGCCGGACAGCAACCCGCTGGACATCGAGAACCTGCCCGGCCCCGGCCAGCAGGTGCTGCTCGTCGACTTCGACCCGCAGTGCCACCTCACCAACCAACTGGGCGCCACTCCCCTGCCCATGAACGGTGACAGCCTCACCAACCACATGGCGGGCGACCCCAAGGGCGACCTGCGGGACCTGATCGTCTCCATCGACGACGAGGCATTCGGAGGGCGGCTGCACCTCCTGCCCGCGTGCAACGACGCCTTCCTGCTCGACGTGCGCCTGTCGGCGGTGCGGGCCCGGGAAGCCGCGTTGGAGCGGGCGCTCGCGCCGCTGGAGAGTGATTACGACGTAATCATCGTCGACTGCCCGCCGAGCCTGGGCCTCAGCATGGATGCCGCCGCCTACTACGGACGGCGCCGCGACGGAGAGAAGCCCGGCCAGTCCGGCGCGCTGATCGTGGTCCAGGCCGAGGACAGTTCGGCCGACGCCTACGAACTCCTCACCACCCAGATCGACGACCTGCGGGGGGACCTCCAGGTCGACATCGACTACCTCGGCATCGTCGTCAACCTGTACGACTCCCGGCGCGGTTACATCGCCACGTCCTCCTTGCAGGGGTGGGTGGACATAAAGGACCCGAGGGTGGTCGGGCTGATCGGTGATCTCAAGGAACAGAAGGAAGCCGTGCGAGTGAAGCAGCCGCTGCTGTCCTACGCGCCGAAGTCGCAGCAGTCGATCGGCATGCGCGCACTGGCCCGGGAGGTGTTGTGAGCAGCAAGGCCAACCGGCTGGGTGCCGGTCGTTTCGGTGGGGGAGTGCAGTCCGTCAGCGCCCGCAGGCAAGCCGTCGCGGCCGCCACCGGGGTGCCGACCGACGGTGTGGCTCCGCCGTCGGAGCTGCCTCCGCACCGGATCAGCCCCAATCCGGACAACCCCCGGTCCAGCCTCGGGGACCTCACCGACCTCGTGGGCAGTCTGAGGACCCACGGCCAGAAGCAGGCCATCACGGTGATGAACCGGGACGCCTACGTCAAGGCCAACCCGGAGCGTGAGGCCGACCTGGAGCCGGACACGACCCACGTCGTCATCGACGGCAGCAGCCGGCTCGCGGCAGCCCGGGAAGCGCGGCTCGCCACCGTCAAGGTGATGGTCAGTGACGACCAGGGGACGTCGTCCGAGGAACTGCTCGAGTCGGC
Source organism: Streptomyces mutabilis (assembly GCF_046628145.1). NCBI lineage: Bacteria > Bacillati > Actinomycetota > Actinomycetes > Kitasatosporales > Streptomycetaceae > Streptomyces > Streptomyces mutabilis. The sequence continues at coordinate 31,930 of NZ_CP176875.1, forward strand.
GCTCGTCGCCAACATCCACCGCCAGGACCTCGAAGAGCTCGACGAGGCACGGGCCTTGCAACGGCTGCTGGCCATCCACGGCAGCCAACGGGCACTGGCCAAGCGGCTCCACCGGTCCCAGGGCTGGGTGTCGCAGCGGCTCGCGCTGCTCAACCTGACGCCCGAACTCCAGGGCCGCATCGGGGAAGAGCCCATCGACCTGCTGCGCGCGGTGGGCAACAGGCCGCGGGAGGAGCAGGTGGCCGCCCTGGACGAGCTGAAGGCCGAACGTGCGCGCAAGGAGGCGGAGAAGCAGGCGGCCCAGCAGCTCAAGGGAGCGCGGGGGAGCGGCGCAGCGCAGGGCGGGGACGATACCCCACGGGAACCCGGGCAGGGCCCCACGCCCGGACCGTGGCCGGTCCCGCGGACTGCTCCTGAACCCGTGTCCGAGCCCGGGCAGGCGCCCGCAGCCGCGTCCGGGCTTGTGTCCGAGCCCACGCAGGCGCACCCGAGCGGGGCGGGACCCGCACGGGAGGGGGCGGTCGAGGCGGGAAGTGATTACGGCGTAATCACCGACGGCGGAGAACCGCAGCCGCCGACCGGGTCCCGGGCGCCCGGCGAGCAGACGGCCCGGAGTCCCGAGACCGTTCCGGAGCCGCGCGCCGACAGCCGGCCGGCCGGGTCCGTGGCCACGGCGAGCGAAGACCGCGGCCCGCGGAAACTCCCCTACGACGACGGCGCCTTCCTCGCCATGCATCTCATCCGCAAGATGAGCGATGTCGAGTTCGACAGGATGCTGAGCATCCTCAACGAGCACCAGCGCGAGCGGGACGCGATGGGCGACACTGTCGGCCGGTGACCGACCGGGACGGCCGGGGCGAGCGACCCGAGCGACTCAAGCGACTCTGCGCGGGACAGACATGCGCCCGCCGGTCGGGGAGAGGGTCAGGCCGGTCCGGACAGTCTGGACAGTCGCTGCAGGGTCGCTCGAGTCGCTGTCCGGTGACAGCGTGAGAGATCCTGCGGCGGCTCGGAGAGCTCCCGCCCGACCGGCGGGGGACGGGCAGCGACTGAAGAAGAGCGACCGAACGGGACATGGGCAGCTGTCGGTCGCTGACGAGAACCAGCAGGTCAGAGCGGGAAAGCCCAAGCGATCAGCGACTGAAGCGACTCAGGCTCCGGGTATATGAAGACATTGGCGCGCGTGTGCGTGTGCGCGTGTGTGCGTCATATATAGAGACCTTGGGTCGCTTCAGTCGCTGATTCCGTGGTGCCGGGGCTGTGACCTCCGGTTTTGTCGAGCGCCTGAAGAGCGACCGAACGCGCTTCGGTCGCTGGCCGGTATCCGTCTCGGTCGCTGGGCCCGGCGCGGCCTGTCCGCCGGTGACTCGAACCGAACAATGTTTGTCGTCCCATGGACCGCTCGCGGCCCACGCGCTTCGCTAGTCTGTCCCCGTTGCTCAGTCGCTTGGGTCGCTGACGGGGGGTGCGGATGGCCTCTGAGCTGGGGGACTCTCATAGCTGTGCGCCACGGCGGGCTTCCGGGGGACGGTCGCTGGCCATCGCCCGGTGGTGTGCCGGTCGGGGCTGGCCCGTGCATCCGCTCGCTCCGGGACGCAAGACCCCGGCGGGCAACTGCGACGCCTGCCGGGCACCGGGGCACACCCACCGGGGGTGCGGCTGTCCGGCCGCCGGTCGCTGGTGCCACGGGTTCCACGCCGCCACCCTCGACAGCGCCCGCATCGAGCAGTGGTGGGGCGCCGGCTCGCACCTGGGGGTCGGGATCGCCTGCGGGCCCGCCGGGCTCGTGGTGCTCGACATCGACGCGCACGAATGCCGTCTGCCGCAGCGGGACCGGCTGTTGCCCGGCGTCCGGATCGACGCGAGCGTCGATCTGACGGGACTGTCCAACGGCTTCCACACGCTCGGCGTCCTGGCGGCTCTGCGGGGCCGTGTGAGCCCGGCGGACGACGACACCACCCTGCGGGTCCGCACCCCCTCGGGGGGCCTGCACGTGTGGTACCGGGCCCATCGCGGCCACCGCTGGCAGTGCTCCACCGGCTCGGGCGGACGGGCGCTGGCCTGGCAGGTCGACGTACGGGCGCACGGCGGCTACATCGTCGCCCCCGGGACCGTCACCGAAGCCGGGACGTACGAGCCCGTGGGCGGCGTGCGGGAGCCCGCGCTGCTGCCGGCCTGGCTGGTCCGTGAACTGGAGCGCACCGGCCATCTGCCGCCCGTACGCGTCCCGGCGCCCCGGCCGGTGCCGCCACGGGCCCGTCAGGCCGTCCTGGCGGCCGGTGGCGGCCGGGACGGCACGAGCGGCCTCCTGGCACCCTTACTGGCCGAGGTGGCCGCCTGTGCCGCCGTACCCGAGGGCGCAGCCTTCTCCGAGAAGCTCAACCGCGCCGCGTACACCGCCGGGGGACTGGTCGCCGCCGGCAGGCTGGAGGCCGGGGAGGCGGAACGCCTGCTGCGGGAGACGGCCGAACTCGCCCGCCCCGGTCAGCGGCGACGCTGTGCGGCCATCATCCGCAGCGGTCTGGACGCGGGCGTACGGCGCCCGCTGCACCTGGGAGGCCGTGCATGACGCCAGGGGAGGACGACACCCTCTTCGACCCGCAGGCGGTCGCCGCGCAGATCCTGCTCAGCGAGCCCGAGCAGCCTTCCTGGCCGAGCGGCACGAACGGCCGGGGTCCCGGGGTGCCGGGCCCGTCCCCGGCCGCGGAGGGGGAGGCCACCGCCGACGGGCTGCTACCGGACACCCTCAGCGACCGCGGCAACGCCAAGCTGTTCGTCAAGCTGTACGCCGGTGACTACCGGCACGTCCCCGGGCTCGGCTGGTTCCGGTGGGACAGCACCCGCTGGCTGATGGACGAGGACGACACCGTGATGTGGGCGGCGGGCGACCTGGCCGAGTCCCTGGCGACCACCGATCCCCGCGGCCACTTCTCCACCTCCGCACTGCAGCAGCACCGGCGGCGGGCGCTGAGCACCAGCGGCATGAACGCGATGCTCACCCAGGCGAGATCCGCACCGGGCATGGTGCTCAACGCAGCGCTGCTGGACGCCGACCCGTACGCCCTGTGCACCCCGGGCGGCATCGTCGACCTGCGCACCGGCACGATCCGCGGGCCCGAGCCGGACAAGGACTTCCACTCCCGGTCCACCACCGCCGCTCCGGAGCCGATGCCGACCCCGCGCTGGCACCGGTTCCTCACCGACACCTTCGGTGCCGGTCCCGCGGGCGCGGAGATGATCGACTTCCTGCACCTGCTGCTCGGCTACTCCATCACCGGAGACGTCGGCGGGCAGGTGATGCCGTTCCTGTTCGGGTCCGGCAAGAACGGCAAGTCGGTGCTGCTGGACGTCCTGATGAAGCTCCTGGGCGACTACGCCGACGCGGCCCCGCCCGGGTTCCTGATGGCCCGGCCGTACGAGGGGCACCCCACCGACCTCGCCGAACTCCACGGCCGGCGCGTCATCGTGTGCAGCGAGGTCAAACCGGGCGACCGCTTCGACGAGGCCCGCGTGAAGCTGTTGACCGGCGGCGACCGCATCAAGGCCCGCCGGATGCGGCAGGACTTCTTCAGCTTCGCCCCGACCCACAAGCTGTGGCTGCTGGGCAACCACCGGCCCGAGGTCGGCACCGGCGGCTTCGCGTTCTGGCGCCGGATGCGGCTCATCCCGTTCGAGCACGTGGTGTCCGACGACCACAAGATCGACAACCTGGCGGACATCCTCGTCACCGAGGAGGGACCGGGCATCCTCAACTGGCTCATCGTGGGCGCCCGTCGCTACTTGGCGGGGGAGAAGGACCTCACCGGCCCCGAACGGGTGCGGATCGCCACGACCGCCTACGCCGAGACGGAGGACCACACCGGCCGGTTCCTGAGCGAATCGTGCCGGCTGGAGCCCTCCCAGCGGGCCGAACAGGCTCAGCTCTACGCCGCTTACAAGAGCTGGTGCCAGAATGAGGGCGTCCCGGCGGTCTCGTCCCGGGCCTTCGCGGCGCGGGTCCGTGAGGTGGTGGGACTGGCTTCGCCCAAGGAGATGATCCTCTCCAACCAGCGGAAGTACTACCCGGGAATCGGACTGGTCGCCGACGAGGAGACAGCATGAGCGCCCTCATCGCAGAGGACGAGATCTTCCACGAGGCCGAGCTCGTCTGGCTGGAGGACATAGCCGCGCTCGACTACGTCCGTCAGAGCCTGGACCGTCTGCCCACTCGGCGGGGCAAGCCCGCGTACCACCGCGACGGCCGGATGGTCGGCTACGCCGTGCTGGGCCCGCAGGCGAGGCCGTCCCGCTCGTCCGGGACCTTCCGGCGTCGGGTCTTCTGGCTGCTCCCGCACGATCGGGACACGGTTCCCGAAGGTCTGTACGCCACGGGCGCGCCCGCGGAGGCGGTCGACCCGCGGACACTGGAGCCGGGCCGCAAGGGGCGCAAGACGGAACGTTCGGAGGGCGGTCCGCTGTCACCGGCGGTGGGGGAGGCGGGTGGCGCACTGCCGCTGTGGTGAACCGTCACCCCGCGACGCTCCCGCCCTTCACCCATGGAGAAACGATCCGACTCCAGAGTCGGATCGCTTCACGGCATCGCCCCTTCAGCTGCCGACGGCTCGCAGGTGACGTCCGGCCTGGCCGCGGTCCTCGAAGAGGGCCGGGGAGAGCCGGTAGTGCTTGACGCTGCCCACACTGCCCGTCACCTCCAGCCAGCCTGCCTCGAGCAGCTCCTTGCGGGTGCGGGAGAGCACCGGCGGTGTCATTCCCGCTGTGGCGGCCAGCGTGCTGGCCTTGATCATCACCGTTCCGTCGGGACGCTGCTCCGAGGACGCGTAGAGCATGACCACGATGCGCTGGTTCGGGCTGAGGACGCGCCCGGTCTTCTTCAGCAGGTACTGCACGTCTGCCGCGTCATGAATCCTCATCAGGCCTCGCCCTTCTTCCCACGCCGACGGACACGGGGCTCTCGCACCTTGGTCTCCGGAGGGTTCCAGTCCTTCACGGCTTCGCGGTGTGCGAAGCCGGTACCGATAAATGCAAGGTAAGGCGTGCACCTGTAGAAGGTCGTCCGCCCCAGCCCGCCTGCCTCCACGAGCAGCCGAGCCTGCTTGAGCACTTTCACCGCCCTGGACAAGGCGTCCGCGCTCATGCCCAGTTCCTCCGCGATGGCGGAGCCCGTACGCATGACGGCCTCCTCGCTCGTCTCCGTGGCGAACCAGTACCAGACCAGGACGCGAAACTCCCGGTCGGTCAGGCCCGAGGCCGCCGAGGCGAGCTCCCGGCCCTTGCGGATCCCCACGTTGATGTGAGCCCCGTCGAACGCGTAGCTGGCGCGGTGTACCTCCTCGAACTCTCCTGTGTCCTGATCGACCAGGGCGAGGATCTTTCGCGCCTGCTCCGTCATGTGAGGGCCGTCCCTGCAAGTCGGTATGGGGTCGGCAAGCGATCAGGCCCGGGGAGCGGATCACTTACCAGGACGAGCATTACCACATTGCTAAGCGATGCCGCTGCACAGTCGGATCGACGTGCGAGGTGAGCAGGCCGCCGGAGTGTGCACATAGCTAACTGATCCGACTCTGGAGTCGGGTTGATCCGACTCTGGAATCGGGTAACCCGACTCCAGGATCGGCATACCCGATCCTGGAGTCGGATCGCCTCGCGCATTTTCGCAGGTCAGATGCGCTTTCGGGGTTACGCTCTCTTACTGCATGAAGGTGCCCCGGCTCACGCGTCGTCGGGCAGGCCCTGAGCGCCTGCGCGAGCACCGGTTCTCGGGCGTGTCACGCACAGGCCGTCACCGAGGCGCGGGTCGACCGGGGCTCAGGTGACGCAGCAACAGGAAGGCGTGGCTGGCCGGGTCTGTGGCTGAGGTGGCACACGCGCGCCCGGCCGCTCGGCTGACCCGCCGTCGTGGCGGACTGGTTCGTGGCTGAGGACGCAGGTGGTTCCGGGGCCGGGCCGTCGACGACAGCGGATGAGGAACACAGCCGTGGCGTCTGTCGGTGAGAACGCGTTTCCCGGTCGTCGCCGGAGGCCGTCATCATGAGGGGCGTGGACTACAGCCTTGTCATCGCGGCCGCCCAGGCCGCCGGCCCCTGCCCGGTCGGCGAAGAACCGTCCTGGGGCCGCCGGGTACACGCTCTGACCGTCGACCTGCACCTGATCGCCCAGCAGGCGGCGCAGGACATCGACCGGTTGGAGAGCGCCTCGCGGTTCGTGGCGTTCCTGGAGGACGTCGAGATCGAGGAGTCCAGCCGCCGGGGCCTGCTCACCTTGCGTTCCACGGCCGGGGAGACCGAGCACATCCGCACCGAGCAGCAGGAGACCGACCGCGGCCGCGACCTCATCGAGCGGGCCCGCAGCCTGCGGGGCCGATGGGTGCTGGTCTTCCGGTACAACGAGAAGGCCTCCGCGACCAAGAGCGTACGCATGCTCGCCCACCTCATGGACCTGGGCGACGGCGCCATCGCCGTGAACCTGGCGAAGAAGATCCTGCTCGACGACGCCGGCGGCGCGGTTCCCCGCGCGCAGTCCGCGTGGACCGAGGCCGGCCTGCCGGACACCGGCGCTGTCTCCGTCGAGCAACTGCAACAGGCAAGGGCCAAGCTACAAGGCGAGTGAACGCCCCCGCGCCGGGCCGATCCCCCGCGGCTCCCTTCGGCCATCAGACCCGCCCAGCTCCATCGCGAACGTGCCCGTCTCCATGAGCACCGGCAGCTGGACCCCGTTCCCGTACTTCTGACGGCTGTGGACCGGCAGGGCGACCTGGGACAGCGGAGCGGACAACTCGGCGCCGCATCCCGCACACACGAAGACGATCACAAGCCCTCCCCTGGGATGACGAGCACCGCCTCAGCTCGCCGGAGGCGGTCCGGTCGGATACCCATGTCCATGAGGTGATGTCCCCCCAGGCAACAGCAGACCTCCGCCCTCCTCAAAACCACACCCCCACAGAACCCGTAAGGCAGTGGGACCACCCCCTCCCAGCGCGGACGAACACGATCCCGCTCCTCAGTACAACCGCGGTTCGATCCTCAGCCTGCGACAGCCCGCCGAAGTGATACGTGCAGACTCCCGAATCGGCGCGCGTGTGCCTCCGCAACCCACCCCGGGCCTCCGCCACGTTCCGTAACTGCTGAGACCGGTGGGCGAGACGAGCCGAGGAGGTCCGACGGCCTGAGGGGCACCCCGAGGAACGGAGCGCTTGCGCGAGTACCGCAGGGCTTCCCGTACGGAGGGTTCCGTTGAGGTTCCTTCCCCTGTATGGAGAGTGCGTAGCCTCCCCGACGCTTTGACCTGCGAAAACGCCCCCTCGATAGGCATCCTGGGATGCCCATATCGGCATCCTAGAGTGCCGATATCGGCATCCTAGGATGCCGATACATGTCGTCAGTGGTCATGTCGTCAGTGGTCATCGAAGGAACCGGGAGGTTCCACCGATGACCTGTGGTGACATGACCCGGTTGGTCATCGAAGGAACCTCAGGATTCCTTCGATGACCCTGAGCGACATGTCGCCCCGGGTATGTGAAGGAAACGCCACGCTCCCTCGGTTACCCCACACGACATGTCGCCAGTGGTAATGTCCCGGCTGTCAGAGACAAGCCCAGGTCAGGGGTCGCAAGTGCCAAATCAGGGCCGCAGTGGACGCAGCCGTGCGCTGGTCAACACCGCGACTGGTGAGGTCCACGAGCTGCTGGAACCAGAAGACGAGGGCGCCCCACGCCGGTCCTACTCCTTCGGCGGACGGCACGGGCAGTTCAGCTTCGAACGAGTCCTCGCCATGCTCGCGGCTGATTCCGGAATCACCGGTAACGAGTTTCGGCTGTTCTTCTACTGCGGGATCATGACGTACAACGGGAAGGGTGGTGCCACAGCGGTGGAGGCCGCCGACTTCCTTGGACTGACCCCGCAGGCGACGAGGAGGATGGCGAAGAAGCTGGCCGAGCACAAGATGCTCCTGGTGGCCGATGTGATCGGCCGGACCATCAAGTACCGGGTGACTCCGCATATCGTCTCCAGTCTCTCCGGACGGGAACAATCCGAAGAGGCAGCCGCCTACCACCTGCCGACCCTGCCGGGCCGTCCGGCGCAGCGACGAAGGGCCTGACCATGGCACGCAACAGTCCATACCCAGAGCTCGAAGCCCTGCAGGCGCGCATAAGCGATCTCTCCCACCTCAAGCAGAACGTGCTGATGACCTACGCGATCCTGGGCGGCTTGGACAGCAGCGTCGAGCGCACCGCGGCCGAGCTGGCTGAGCTGATCGGCGTACCCGCGCCGCACTTTTCCCGGGCCCGACGCGAGCTCGAGGCAGCCGGCTACCTGGAGTGCACGCACACCATGGGCCAGGTGAAGTTCTTCCGCCTGGGCGAAGCGGCAACCGCGCGGCAGGTCGTGGTCCCCCTGCTGAACCGGCCGACCGGCTGAGCGAGCACACCCGTCGAGAGAGGGTCGCGGGATGCGCGAGGGACGCAACGTTCTCTCGCGCTTCTCCGCCTCTCGCGCTTCTCCGCCTCTCGCGTCATTCCGACACCCGCCTGCCGGGCGTCGTACGGGGGCGGGCCGTCGGGCGCTCCGACCGCTCAGTACGGCACGGTTCAGGGCCGTACCAGCGGCTCCCGCTCGTCGGCCCGCCCGCTCTGCTGGGTCAGGACCCGCAGCGCGTCGGAGGACGTCGAGTCGTTCGCGGTGTAGATCTCGACCCGGTGGTCGGGGCTGTCGGGCTGGAGCCACACCTGGTAGTCCACGTTGACGGCACCGACCGTGGGGTGCTGCAGGTGCATGGCGCCGACGGTGCAGTCGGAGACGTCACCGGTGGCCCACATCGTCGCGAAGTCGTCGCTGCGCATGGTGAGTTCCCCGATCAGACCGGCGAGCCGGGCATCGGTCGGATACCGGCCCGCGGTGAGCCGCAGGTAGGCGACGTGGACGCGGGCCAGCTCGTGCCAGTTGCGGTACATGTCGCGGGTGTGGGGGTCGAGGAAGAACATCCGGGGGATCGACGGACGCTGCTGCGGGTCCTTCGGGGCCGCGTAGCAGACGTGCTCGGCGACGAGCGCGTGCCCGGTGCGGTTCCACGCGAGCACGTCCCCACGCCTGCCCAGGACGACCGCGGGAGTGGCCTCCCCGAGCGACTCGAGAAGCCTGAGGACACGCGGATGCGGCTCCTCGAAGGGCGGTTCGCTCAGACCGGGCTTCGCGGACTGCCGGGCGAGATTGTGCAGGTGGACGGTCTCCACCTGGTCGAGCCTGAGCACCCGGGCCAGCGCGTCGAGCACCTGCTCGGACGCCGTCTCGGCCTGCCCCTGCTCCAGACGCGTGTAGTACCCCGCGCTCACTCCGGCGAGCTGAGCGAGCTCTTCACGCCTGAGACCGGGGACCCGGCGGGAAGTGCCGTAGGTGCGCAGGCCGATCTCGGCCGGAGTGACCCGATCACGGCGGCTCTTCAGGAACGTTCCGAGGCTCTCCACGCGTCCGAGCCTAAGACGCGGGCCGGGCCCGTGGGTGTACCTGTCAGGTGTACCCACGGCACGGGGATGGCTGCGGACCCCCGGGTGCCGGACCGTCGGCAACATGACTCAACAGCCTGCGCACACCCCACCCCGCCTGCGGGCCTGGCTCGGGCTCGCGGTGATCCTCGGCCCGGTCCTGCTGGTCTCCATGGACGGCTCGATCCTGTTCCTCGCCATGCCGAGCATCACCGAGGCCGTCTCGCCCACCGCCGACCAGGCCCTGTGGATCCTGGACATCTACGGCTTCGCCGTGGGCTCCCTGCTGGTCGCCTTCGGCAGCATCGGTGACCGCTACGGCCGCCTGAGGCTCCTGATGATCGGCGCGACCGTGTTCGGCATCGGATCCGCAGGGGCGGCGTTCGCACCCGACCCGGAGCTGCTCATCGCCTGCCGGGCGCTCATGGGCGTGGCAGGCGCGACCCTGCTGCCCTCCGCGCTCGCGGTGCTGAGCGAACTGTTCCCCGACCCGAAGCAGCGCGCCCGGGCGATCGGCATCTTCGCCGCCGCGTTCGCGGCCGGGTTCGCCATCGGCCCGGTCGTCGGCGGCACACTGCTCGGACAGTTCTGGTGGGGCTCGGTGTTCCTGGTCAACCTGCCCGTCATCGTCGCCTTCCTGCTGTTCGCGCCGGTCCTGCTGCGCGAAGTACGGGCGACCCGGACCGGCCGCATCGACCTGCTCAGCGTCATGGCCTCCGCCGGCGGCCTGCTGCTGACGATCTACGGCGTCAAACACCTGGCCGCGGACGGCTTCTCGGTCCTGCCGGTCGTGACGGGACTCCTCGGCCTCGCGACCCTGACGTTCTTCGTGCTCCGCCAGCGGCACCTGGAGGACCCGCTGATCGACTTCTCCCTGTTCCGCGACCGCACCTTCACGATCGCGGTCATCACCGGACTGCTGCCGCTGGCGGCGTGGTCGGCGACGGCCTACCTGTCCGGCATCTACCTTCAGTCCGTCCTGGGACTGAGCGTCCTGCACGCGGCACTGCTCGCGCTCCCCGGAGCGGCGGTCCTCACCGTCACCTGCGTCGTCACCCCCGCCTTCGTCGAACGCATCGGCAAGAAGGCCGCACTCGTCATCTGCCACTTCGCCGTCGCGGGCGGCCTCCTTCTGCTCCTGCCCACCACCGTCACCGGAGGCGTCGGCTGGTACGTCGCCTCGACCGTGATCGCCGGAGTCGGGTACGGCATCTCCTTCAGTGTCGTCGCCGACACCGCGGTCGGCGCGGTCCCCGCGGAGCGCGCGGGTTCGGCCGGCGCGATCGCGGAGACCAGCAACGAGATCGGCAACGCCCTCGGCATCGCGCTCCTCGGGTCGCTCGCCGCCCTGCTCTTCCGCGTCCAGGGGCCCGACCTCGCCCCCACCCTGGACGAGACGCTCCAGCTGCCGGACCTCGTGCCCGCGGCGCTCCGCGACGCCAAGGACGCCTTCGTCACCGGCCTGCACGCCGCCGCCGTGGTCGCCGGCCTGCTCCATGCCGCGCTCGGGGCGGCCACTCTGCGCCGGCTCTCCAGGCCGACGACCGCCGCCCCCGGCTCGTCGGGCACCACCGGCCGGCCCGCGCACGAGCACCTGGCGGGCAAGCCCTGACCGGACCCGTGCCACCCTGCACCGCTCCGGCGGTCCCTGCTGAAGCTCACTCCCGACGGTGCGGACTCGGTGTCACGGCAGCTCACCGTGGAGTCGGTGAGCGTGTTCCTCACTTCGCAAACGACCCATGTCGACTCCGCGCTGCCGTACCGCCTCGACCCAGGCGACCACGTGGCCACCGAAGTCGGCGACACGCAGGGCGGGAATCTCCTCGTCAACGGAGAGGAACGCCAGCAGGTCGTCCGCCGACCTGTCACCGCTGTCGCAGGCCGGGCACAGGTCCGCCTCCCGGAAGCCCTGGACAGCGTGCCCGGAGATGTTCGTCCATGAATGACCGAACCGGACACGGAGCAGTGCCGCGCCTCCGCAGCGGGCGCACGGGGGCACCTCCTCGACCCGGACGGCGATCTCATCACCGTCGGTCATGCCACACCGTGCCAGGTGTCCTGACCGAAGGAGCCCTTGATGTCGGAGGCGATCGTGGCCGCGTTCACCATCGACCGCAGCAGGTAGACGGTGGTCTTCTGAGGGCCGCGTACGGAGAGATGGACAGGGCTTTCGCCCGGGTGAGCGCCCATGATCCGCTTGAGTTCCCTGACCATCGGCTCGTTGACGCGGTGGTACGGGAACGCCAGCTGGACCGGTGCCGCTCCGCTGCGCTCGGCGGCCGTCACGTCGAGGACCTGGAGTTCCTGGCCGAAGATGCTGATGGCGCCGTCGCGGTCGTTGATGCGCCCCTGGACGGAGATCACGCTGTCCTCCACCAGCGCGCCCAGCACGAGCTGGTAGGTCGCGGGGAAGAAGAGGACCTCGATCGTGCCGTCGCGGTCGGCGAGGTTCACGATGGCCCAGGCGTTGCCCTGCTTGGTCACCTTGTTCTGGACGCTGGTGATGAGCCCGGACAGCCGCACCGTTCCCTCGGTCCGCCCGGAGGCCAGCAGGTCGGGGATGGTGGTGTCCCGGTGGGCGGCGAGGATGTGCTCGGTGCCGTCCAGGGGGTGGGCGGAGACGTACATGCCGAGCATCTCGCGCTCGGTGGACAGGAGTTGCTTGCGCGGCCATTCGCCGTCGTCGATCCGCACGTCCAGGCCGAAGCCGGACTCGCCGTCACCGTCGGTGCCGCCGCCCAGCCCGGCGAAGAGGTCGTCCTGGCCGTAGGCCGCGGCCTTCTTCAGGGGTACGACCGCGTCGATGGCCGTCTCGTGCACGGCACACAGTCCCCTGCGGGTGTGTCCGAGCGAGTCGAAGGCGCCGGCTTTGATGAGCGATTCGATGGCCCGCTTGTTGAGGGCCGGCAGGTCGGCCTTGTCGAGGAAGTCGGCGAAGCAGGTGAACTTCCCCTTGGTCTTCCGGGCGGTGATGACCGCGTCGATGACGTTGTCGCCGACGTTGCGGACGGAGCGCAGGCCGAAGCGCACGTCGTCGCCGACGGCCGTGAACTCGGCGACGGACTCGTTGACGTCCGGCGGGAGGACGGTGACGCCGAGCTTGCGGGCGTCGGCCAGGTAGATGCCGGCCTTGTCCTTGTCGTCGCCGACGGACGTCAGCAGCGCCGCCATGTACTCGGCCGGGTAGTTGGCCTTCAGGTACGCCGTCCAGTAGGAGACGAGACCGTAGCCGGCGGTGTGGGACTTGTTGAAGGCGTAGCCGGAGAAGGGGAGCATCACGTCCCAGATGGCCTTGATGGCCTCCTCCGAGTAGCTGTTGGCGGCCATGCCGTCGTGGAACTTCTCCCACTCGGCGGCCAGGACCTCGGGCTTCTTCTTGCCCATCGCGCGGCGCAGCATGTCGGCGCCGCCGAGCGTGTAGCCGGCCAGGGTCCGGGCGATGGCCATGATCTGCTCCTGGAAGATGAGCAGGTGGTGGGTGGAGCCCAGGATCGGGTCGAGTACTTCCTTGAGCTCCGGGTGGATCGGGTCGGGTTCCTGCTTGCCGTTCTGCCGCAGCGCGTAGTTCGTGTGCGCGTTGGCGGCCATCGGACCGGGCCGGTACAGGGCGAGGGCGGCGGCGATGTCCTCGAACCGGGTCGGTTCCATCAGCTTGAGCAGCGCCCGCATGCCGCCGCCGTCGAGCTGGAACACGCCGAAGGTGTCGCCGCGGCCGAGCAGCTCGAAGGTCTTCTTGTCGTCCAGGGGGATGACGACGGTGCCGGTGTCGCCGTCCATCGGGTCGACGGTGGCGAGTCTGACGCCGCGGTTCTCGCGGATGTTCTCGATGGCGTGGTCGATGACGCCCAGGTTCCGCAGGCCCAGGAAGTCCATCTTGACCAGCCCCATGTTCTCGCAACTGGGGTAGTCGAAGCCGGTGATCTTCACGCCGTCGGAGGCGCGCATGTGCAGTGGGATGCGGTCGGTGAGCCTGGTCTTGGACAGGATGACGGCGGCCGCGTGCACGCCGGTGCCGCGGGTAAGGCCCTCGACGCCCTTGGCGGTGTCGATGACCGTCTTGACGTCCGGCTCGTTCTCGTACATCGTCCGGATCTCGCCGGCCTCGCCGTAGCGCGGGTGCTCGGGGTCGAAGATCCCGTCCAGGGGGATCGACTTGCCCATGATGTCCGGCGGCAGCGCCTTGGTGATCCGTTCACCGTGGCTGAAGGGATAGCCGAGGATCCGCGAGGAGTCCTTGATCGCGTTCTTGGCCTTGATCTTGCCGAACGTGTTCACCATGGCGGTGTACTCGTCGCCGTACTTCTCGGTGACGTACCGGACCATCTTGTCGCGCTGACGGTCGTCGAAGTCGAGGTCGACGTCCGGCGGGTTGATCCGCTCCGGGTTGAGGAACCGCTCGAAGAGCAGGCCGTGCTCCAGGGGGCACAGCTCGGTGATGCGGGTCGCGTAGGCGACGATCGAGCCGGTGGCGGAGCCGCGCCCCGGGCCGACGGGCACGCCGTTGTCCCGGGCGTACTTGCAGATGTCCGCGACCACGAGGAAGTACGAGGAGAACCCCATCGGACCGATGACCGACATCTCGGTCTCGAAGCGCTCCATGACCTCCGCCGGCACGGGATCGCCGTAACGCATGGCGAGGCCGGCCAGGACCTCCTTGCGCAGCCAGGACTCCTGGGTCTCCCCGTCGGGCACGTCGGGGAACTGCGGCATCTCGTCGACGTTGTCGAAGACCTCGTCGTACGACCCGACCCGCTCGGCGATCAGGAGCGTGTTGTCGCAGGCCTCGGGCAACTCCGCGAACAGGGCCCGCATCTCGGCGGCGGACTTCAGGTAGTAGCCGCTGCCGTTGAAGCGGAACCGCTTCTCGTCGGCCTTGTTCTTGCCCACGCCGATGCAGAGCAGATTGTCGTGCGCGTCGGCCTGGCTCTCGTGGATGTAGTGCGCGTCGTTGGTGGCCAGGAGCGGAATGTCCAGCTCCTTGGCCAGGCGCAGCAGCCCTTCCCGCACATCCCGCTCGATGGACAGACCGTGGTCCATCAGCTCCAGGAAGTAGTTCTCCTTGCCGAAGATGTCCTGGTAGGCGGAGGCGACCTGCCTGGCCTCGTCGTACTGGTTGAGGCGGAGCCGTGTCTGGACGGCGCCGGACGGGCATCCGGTGGTCGCGATGACGCCCTCGGCGTGCTCGGAGATCAGCTCCATGTCCATGCGGGGCTTGCCCGCCGGGAACTGACCTGTGTACGAGGCCTCCGTGGACATGTAGAAGAGGTTCCGCAGACCCTGTGCCCCCGTCGCCCACATGGTCATGTGAGTGAAGCGGCCACCACCACTGACGTCCTTCGATCCCTCGCCGTCGTCCGACATGGCCCGCTGGCCGCCGGGCCCCCAGAACTCCTGCCGCCGGTTCCGGCGCGAGGAGGGGGCCACGTACGCCTCGATCCCGATGATCGGCCTGACCGAGCCGAAGCTCTTGGCCACCTGCTGGAACTCGTACGCGCCGAACATGTTGCCGTGGTCGCTCATGGCCACGGCCGGCATGCCCTGCCGGTCCACTTCGGCGAACATCGGCTTCAGCTTCTGAGCGCCGTCGAGCATCGAGTATTCGGTGTGATTGTGCAGGTGAACAAAGCTGTCGGCCACCAGGCGAGCACCTCCGAGAGCAGTCTCGTGAAGCCCGAACCTTATCCCCGGAGACAAGATCGATTCGGGGCCCTACGCCGCTCGTCGGAGCGCATCAACGGGGTGCAGTACGGGTGACCTTGGCCTATCGCGTGGGGAGGGGGGAGCGCGCTCGGCGTGTCGTGCGGGACCTGTCGGTGGCGATCTCCAGAAGGCGTGATCACCGCCGGTCCTCGGCCGCTGGGCTCGGAGCGGAGGTACATCGGGGGCGTCCTCGAGATGGCTCTTGATCACGATCACGAGAGCATTCCCGCGCCCGCGGGGCTCTCGAGCGTTCGGGACAAGGGTTTTGCCGCCTCGCCTCGCCTCGCCCCGCCTGGCCTGGCCTGGCCTGGGCCAACGGTCACGGTGCCGTGTCGGGAGGGTCCAGCTGGGCCAGTACGGTGGCGCTCGGGCTGCCGGGATCTGCGGTGTAGAGCACCAGCCGTAGGTTGGTACCGGGCATGAGCAGTGTTTGACGGTCCAGTTCCAGCTCGCCGAGTTCCGGATGACGCAGGCGTTTGCGCAGCGTCGGCCGGGGACGCACGTCGTGGCTGCGCCAGCCGGCGGCGAAGTCCGGGTCGTGCGCGGCGTACTCGTTGACCAGCTCGCCCAGCGCACGGTCCGCCGGGTGGCGGGCGCCGGCCGCGCGCAGGTGGGCGGCGGACTGCCGGGCGAAGTCGCCTTCCGCGCCGGGGGGTGCCGAGCAGAGGGTACCGCCCAGCCGGATGGCGAGGCGCACGGTGTTGCGCTCGTGGAGGGGCAGCTGGGCGAAGTCGATGATCAACGTGGCCGCCGCAGCGTTCCAGGCCACGATGTCCTCCAGGTCGTTCACCAGGTAGGCGGGTATCGGCCCGAGCCGGTGCAGCAGTCGGCGTGCATCGGCAGGCACCGGCGCACGATCGGCGTCCCTGCTGGGCGGGAACTGCCCGGCGAGCCGCGCCAGGTGCTCACGCTCTGTGGCGGTGAGGCGCAGCGCCGTGCCCAGCGCGGTCAGCACCTGCGGTGACGGACGCGGCGCGCGGGCCTGCTCCAGTCGCTCGTAGTAGCTGGTGGACACCCCTGCCAGGGCGGCCACTTCTTCCCGGCGCAGCCCGGGGGTGCGCCGGGCACGCAGGCCGGGTGGGTGGACGGCCGTGGCCGGCATCTGGGCCGGGCGCAGCGCCTCGCGTCGGCGGCGCAGGAAGTCGGCCAGTTCTGCTCTGCTCACCCGGCCAGGTTGGCACAACGGCACTCGGCTTAGCCACGGACCAGTGGTCCGGGGCTCATTGGTGCGTTCCACGGTGCCGCCCCGTGAGCCCACTCTGGTGCGGTCACACGACCTGCTGAAACGCTGGAGCATCACCGTGCCATCACGCACTTCCGAAGAGACCTTCCGCCGGCTGCTGGAACTGCTGCTGGCCAAGGACATGGATGCCATCGCCGATCTGTGGGCGGAGTACGGCACCGCCGAATTCCCCTTCGCCGAAGGGGCCTCACCGAAACAGCTGACCGGACGTGAGGCTGTCCGGGACTATCTGGCCGGCTACCCGGACCTGATGGACGTGCAGGCGATCCCGAACGTCACCGTGCACCACACGGACCAGCCGGACACCATCGTGGTGGAGTTCACCGCGCACGGCCGCACGGTGGCCACCGACGAGCCGTACCAGTTGGACTACATCACGGTGCTCACCACCCACCACGGCATGATCACCCGTTACCGGGACTACTGGAACCCGCTGACCGCCGCCTCAGCGGCCGGCGCGCTGCCCGAACTGCTCGGCTCGCTGCGTTCGCAGGCCAACCGGTGACCGGCGTACTGATCACCGGCGGCACCGGGAAGACGGGCAGCACCCTGGCCGAACTGCTCCGCAAAAGCGGTGTACCGGTCCGGGTGGCCAGCCGCACCCCACCGGCCGACGCCCCGCACGCGGTTCGGTTCGACTGGAACGACCCGGCCACCCACTCGGCCGCGCTGCACGGAATGGACCAGGTCTACCTGGTGCCTCCGGTGAACACCACGGACCCGATGCCGCTGGTCGAACCGTTCTTGGCCGAGGCCGAACGCCTCGGCGTGCGCCGCACGGTGCTGCTCGGCTCCGCCATCGTGCTGCCCGATGCCCCGAGCGCGCTGGAACTGGCGGCGCAGGTGCGGGCCCGGCCCGGATGGGTGGTGCTGCGCCCCTCCGGGTTCATGCAGAACTTCCTGGCCCCCCACCCGTTGGGTGAGCGGATCCGGCGACGCGGCGAGATCCGCACCGCCGCCGGAACCGGCCGGGTGGGCTGGATCGACGCACGAGACATCGCGGCGGCCGCCGCCGCACTATTGACCGACCCCGACGGTCACCCCGACGACCGGCGTGACTACCTGCTCACCGGGCCGAAGGCGCTGAGCTACCAGGACGCGGCACAGATCATCACCCACCACACCGGGCGACCGGTCCGGGTCGTGCCCGTGGGGGTCGCCGAGCAGGCAGACACCTACCGTGCGTCCGGCATGCCGGACACCTTCGCGACCGCCCTCGCCACCGTCGACGCCGGCATCCGAACCGGCCGGGACGACCAGGTCAGCACTGCGGTGCTGGACCTGACCGGCCGCCCGCCCCGCACCTTCGCCGAGTTCGTCCAGGACCACGCACCCCAGTGGGCGAGCGCCGGGACACCCGAAGACTGAGCCTCTTCGAGTTGGCCACCGATCGGGTGATGGGGCGTGAAGCGCAACGAGCGAGGCCCCCCGGCCTGTTGATCGAGGTTTCTGACGTCTCAATCACGTTGCTCGGGGGCCTCGTTGGTCATCCATCCTGCGCACTCGGTCTTCCGCACGCACTCGTGGAGTGGGCCACCATGCTGATCGTCACCCGTGAGGGTGGCCGGCGCTGCAACGGCGAAGGCTGAACAAAACCGGCGGGCTGAGGGCTACAGTCCGGCGATGGGTCTTGACCAACTTCACCAGAGCGCTCTGCGTATCCACGACCTGTACGACGAACTGAACATGCGAGAACGCGGCCGGGTGTGGACTCGCGAAGAGTTCATGCTCGGATTCATGGGGGACGTCGGTGACCTGGCCAAGCTGATTCTGGCAGAGGAGGGGGCGCGGACGGTCCGCCCGGACGGCCAGGCCGCGTTGGAGCATGAACTGGCTGATTGCCTGTGGTCCGTGCTGATCCTCGCCCACCGCTACGGCATCGACCTGGAGAGCGCGTTCGTGCGCACCATGGGGGATCTGGAGAAGGCGATCAGTGCCCGTCTCGACCGGTAGGTTCTGACGGGCGCTGACCGGCATGGCGGATACCTCCGGGGCTGCTGCGTTCACTCCCCCTCCGGGAGGCTGAAGCCGGAGCCGCCGTGACGACTGCCTGGGCGTGCTGAACGAGCAGGTACTACCGGTGCACTTGAGGTACCGGCCCTGGCTGTTCAAGAACGGTCAAGGGGCTCGGCTGCGTACGTCCCGTCCTCCAGTTGCACGTCCGTCAGTTCGTAGAGGCGCTGGCGGCCGCCGACCCAAGGAGTGATCTTGGTTCCGGTGGGCCGGGTGGTCTCGTACCGCACGGGCGTGCCGTCGGCGCCCTCGGTGCGCAGGAGAGTGAAGCAGCGGACGCGGGGCGGCTCGGAGGGATTGGCGCGGGTCCGTCGGCACAGCGCGGTTCCGGCGGCGGCAGTGGCGAGAAGCATGACGAGCAGCCACTGGCCCAGGGCCGTGCCGAGAAGGTCCAGGCCCTGGTCGAGGGCGAGGGAGACGAGGGCGGGCATGGCGGCATCACTCCTGTGCGGCGGCGGTCATGGTCCGCCGGGGTGACGGACCGCGCCGACTGTGCGGGAGCGGGGGGTTAGCCGCGCAACCCCCGTTTGACCTGCCTCAACTGTCCTGCTGCTGTGCGCTGTCGGTGTCGGTCCCTGCATGGGTGCCGCCCTCGTCGAGCATCACCAGCGGTACGTCGTCGCCGGAGCCCCAGCCGGGTGGCACGGCGAAGGCCGACGGCGCATCCCCGCTCCAGGGGGTGGGCGGCTCCGCAGACGTGGAGGCACCTCGGCCGGTGGCCAGGGCGGTGACGGCGGAACGGAAGACGGGCACGTTCTCGCTGGCCATCTCGTAGGCGATGATCTTGTGCCAGCTGGGGTTGTCCGGGTCGTAGACCGGGGTGATGGGCGCGCTGATGCCCTCGGGCCACCAGCCCTCGCGCACGCCGCGCGGGATGGTGCGGGACAGGGCGACGGTCGGGCCGTTGAGTTTCCCGATGGCGGCGCGCAGTCGGTCCGCGTCGATGTAGCCGTCGCCGTCGACGATGACCATCTCGGCGAACCGGCGGGCGCCGGCGGTCAGCGAGCGCAGGAAACGCGTGGCGCGCTCGAGGGTCCAGTTGGTGTCGACGGTCGCGACAGTCAGCTCTGCGTGGTGCGCTGCGGCGAGCGCGACGAGCTTTTCGGCGAAGTCCTTGTCCGCGCCCTCGATCGTGATCTTCATACGGCCTTCCGTCAGATTCTTATCCGGTTCTGCGGGTTCTCCATGGAGAGTATGGGCCGCCTCACCGGTTGTCCGCCTACAGATCCCGGAGAACCTGGCCGGAATTCTCCATGGATACGGATGGCCCGGTGGCGCAGCAAGTGGGTCTCACATCGGATAACCTCTCCTTATCCGACGTCAGGAGCAACCGGGGGAGCGCCCCTTGACCACCGCCACCGATCACTCGTCGGAAGAGGCCGACCGGCCCCCCGTACCGACGGAACGTGACCCCATCGTCGTCCAGTGGGCGCGGCGCCACGGTGTGGAGGTCGCCCAACGTCTCGCGGATGCGGAGGACTTCGCGGACGAGGTGCGGCGGCGGCTGCGGCCGGCCAACACGACGGACACGTACGCGAAGGCGTGGAGGGTCTGGAGGCGGTTCTGCGAAGCGCAGGGGTTCCCCGAACTGGAGGCCACGCGCGGGGCGTTGGTGGCGTTCGTCGTGTGGCTGCTGGACCGGGGCCGGGTGGACGGGAAGGGCTACGCCCCCTCGTCGGCGAGCACGATCCTGGCCGGGGCCGTCGTGGAGTTGCGCCGCCGTGGTGCGGAGGTGAGCCGGGACGACCAGGGGCAGGCGCGGACGACGCTGGAGGCGGCAGCCGTGGAACTGCTGAAGGCGGGGGAGCGGCGCGGCCGGGGCCAGGCAGTCGCGGCCGAGGTTCCCGACCTGTACCGGGTGGCGAGGGCCTGCCCCGACACCCTCGCCGGGGCCCGCGACAAGGCGCTCGTCCTGACCGGCTTCCACTACGCCTCGCGTGCCCAGGACCCCGCCGGTCTCCTCGCCGGGGATGTCGCCCTCACCCCGCGCGGCCTGGTCGTGTCGGTGCTCACCGGCAAGACCAGGCACAGCGTCCGCGACGCGAAGATCAACTATCAACGGGACCCGGCAGTCTGCCCGGTGGAGGCGTGGAAGGCGTACCGGAACCGCCTCGCCGCCGAAGCCGAGCCGCGCTGGTCGGAGCCGGACGCCCCCGCGTTCGTCGGCATCGACCGGCACGGCAACGTCACCGGCGGCATGGTCCCCGACTCCGTCACCCGGGCCGTGAAGCGGATCAGCGTCCGCGCCGGGGTCCCGCTCGCCTGGACCGGCCACTCCCTCCGCATCGGCCTGGCCACGACCGCCCGCAAGAGGGGCAAGGACGCCGTGGCCATCGCCGACCAGGGCGGGTGGGCCCGGCACTCCCGCTCCATGAACGGCTACTTCCAGCGGGTCGACGGCTGGGAGGACAACGCCACCGCCGGGCTCACCTGAGCGCCGGTCGGCGGCCCGGGAGGCCGCCCATGACAAGACCAGGAGCATGCGGCGCCGGCCCGAGACAGTGAGGGCGACGGACCGCGGCGGATGGGCCGTGGCGAAGAACGCAGCAGGTGGTGGCCGTTGTGACGGCCCTGTGGCCGAAGGGGCAACTTCGGTCGCAGCCTGGTCGGCCGTGTCCGGGACGACGCCTGCCACAAGACCGGCAATCACTCCACCACCGGCCGGCCCGCGGCCCTTCAGTCCACCCTCGGCCGGGACTGCGACGAGTTCCCGTTCCGCTCCGGGGCCGCTCGCTCGTGGGGTGCGCGGGTCGAACCGGGCCGTCGTTCGTGTGCTCAGGCTTCCCGGTCCGGGGCGACGGCGCGGCTCACGCAGTCTCGGAGCAGGGCGCGCCGCTGGTCGTGCACGCTCGCGGGCTCCTGGGCGGAGGCGGCGTAGACGTTGCTCACCGGCGACCAGGCCATGGACATGGCGATGACCACGGCCATCACGTCGAAGGGGTCTCCCTGTCTGATGCGCCCGGCGGCCTGGGCCTCTGCGATGGCGCGCAGTTTGTGGTCGTCGTAGTGGTCGTGGTCCGCCACGAGATGCCCGGTCGGGCGCCGTTCCAGGCGCGCCCAGGTCGCGAGCCGGATCAGATCGGGGCGGCTGAGGTACTCGTCGTAGAGGCGCACCGCCCAGTCGGCGAGGTCCTCGGCGTCGATGAGGACGACATTGGTGATCCGCTCCAGCGAGGCGAAGAAGATCGCGTCGAAGAGCTGTTCCTTGTTGCCGAAGTAGCCGTAGAGCTGCGCCTTGTTGGTGCGTGCGGCGGCGATGATCCGCTCGATGCGTGCGCCGGCGATGCCGTACTGGGCGAATTCCTGGGTGGCGGCGTCGACGATGCGCTGATACGTCGCGGCTCCGCGGCTGCTGGATGGCTGGTCAGGCATACTCCGCACTTTAACAGACAGACTTGTCTGTTTGTTTTTCGGCTCATCTGCGCCTAGTGTCAAGCAGACCGAACAGTCTGTCTGAGGAGTTGGTGATGCGTTCCACGACCGGATGGCAGGCGGACAGCACGACGCGGACTCTGCGCCGCGCGGCGCTGGAGCGCCGGGACCTGCGCCCGGACGACATCGCTGTACGCGTCGAGTACTGCGGCGTCTGCCACACAGACCTCCACGCTCTGCAGGGGCACACGAGCGACGCGAACGGCGTGCTGGTACCCGGGCACGAGTTCACAGGCGTGGTGACCGAGGTCGGCACCGCGGTTTCCGACTTCTTGCCGGGCGACCCCGTGGCCGTCGGCAACATCGTCGACTCGTGCGGCACCTGCCGCACGTGCCGGGCCGGCCAGGAGAACTTCTGCCGTGAGTTCCCGACACTGACCTACGGCGGAGCCGACCGGCAGGACGGGTCGACCACGCTGGGCGGGTACTCACGCGAGTACGTCGTCAGCAATCGGTTCTCCTACCACCTCCCCGCGGGCCTCGACGCGGCCGCCGCGGCCCCTCTGCTCTGTGCCGGCGTCACTGTGTGGGAACCGCTGCGGGCGCTCGGAGTGGGCCCGGGCAGTACCGTCGCCGTGGCCGGACTGGGCGGCCTCGGACACCTCGCGGTCAAGATGGCGACCGCGCTCGGCGCCACGACCTCCGTCATCAGCCGGACCCCGGACAAGGCTGACGAAGCGCGCCGCCTGGGGGCGCAGGAATTCGTCGTGTCCACCGACCCCAGGCAGATGGAAGCGGTCCGCGACCGGTTCGAGGTGGTCATCGACACCATCTCCGCCCCCCACGACCTGGCTCCTTACCTGCGTGTGGTCGCCATGGACGGCACCCTCAGCCACCTCGGCCACCTCGGGCCGGTCACCGTGGAAACCACGGACCTGCTCATCGGCCGCAAGAAGCTCAGCTCCGCCGGCAGCGGCGGTCGCCCGTCCACCGCCGCCATGCTGCGCTTCTGCGCCGAACACGGCATCACCGCCGACATCGAACTGCTGCCGTCGTCCCAGGTGAACAGGGCTCTCGAACGCCTGGAACGCAACGACGTCCGCTACCGCTTCGTACTCGACATGTCCGACCTCGACTGACCGACAGCCGACTTGTCCGACAGAGCCCGGCGACAACCACGAGGCCCGCCCGGACACAGGTCGGTCAGGTGCCGCATGGGCGGGGAGAGCCATCGAAGGACGAGTGTCCGCTGCCCAGCCGGCGGGCGTCCGAGCAGGCCCGGTCTGAACGATCGCCCGGCTCTCCCCGCTCCGGTACGGCCACTCCTGCATCCGGCCTCCCGCGCTGGGCCTGCGGCAGCGGCGTGACCCGACCGCATCGCATCCGTAATCCGGCACGTCAGGGAATCTGGGCCTCGATGTGGGCGAGTTGGGCGGCGAGGATCTCGTCGAATGCGGCGCGGCGATCTGCTCCGAGGGGGCGGATGTCGCGGGCGAAGTGGGCCAGGGCGGGGAAGCTTTCGGGGTCCGCGCCGAGCACCGCGACCCGGAACTGCTCCATGCCCTGTTCGTACTCCTTGGGGGTGAGGGTGGTGATACCGGCTTCGGAGGCGATCAGCGCGGCGAGGAGGATCACGATGCGGTGGTAGCGCGCTGGGACCTCCTCGTCGGGCAGGCCGGACGTGCGCAGGGCCTGCAGCAGCTCCTCCATGACCAATCGGGATCCGGCGCCGCCGGACCCGTAGTGCCCCCACACCCCTGCGAGTTGGGGCTGTTCGCCGAAGGCCTTGCGCAGGCGTAGGGCCAGGGCGGTGATGCGCTGCTTCCAGTCGCCCGCGGGGCGGTAGCCGTCCATGGCGGCCAGCAGGATCCGGTCGGCAACCGCGCGGAGCAGTTCGGTCTTGTTGCGGAAGTGCCGGTAGAGGCTGGAGGAGTCGGTCCCCAGCGCTGCGGCGAGTTTGCGCACGCTGAACGACTCGGCGTCGCTCGTGCGCAGCAGTTCCGCCGCGGTGTCCAGGATCTCCTCGGTCGACCATCGCCTGCGGCCAGTCATCTCGCCCCTCTCGTCCACGCTCAGCCTAGCCTATGCACTTGATGATGCACGCACTGCGTGCATAATGAGGGCAATGGGGTGTCCGGCCACCACGCCACACCCGGAATCCGGCCGGGAGGGGAAAAGGGGACATGAGCGAGACCACGACCGCGACGCGGCCGACGGAGCCTGACTACTCAGTGATCACGCCCGAGGAACTGCTCGCCTATCGCGACGCGGAGAACCACTGGCGAGCCTCCAGCGCGGCGCGGGCGATCCTCGGAGAGCCGGACCCCGGCGCCGCGATCGCCTGGCAGCAGATCGCGCTGCCCGGCCGCGACCTGCCGGTCCGCGTGTACCGGCCGGCTCCGGCGGGAGCCGCCGGAGCCGCAGCACGCACCGACCTGCCGCTCGTGGTCCACGTCCACGGAGGCAGCTTCGTGGGCACAGCGGTGCAGTGCGACTGGACCAACAGCCGCCTCGCCGCCCGCCTGCCCGCCCTCGTCGTCTCCGTCGAACACCGCCTCCTCGACGCCGGAAGTCCGCTCGCGAACGCCGTCGACGACGGCTGGGACGTGATCCAGCATGTGGTGCGGCACGCCGCGCAGTGGGGCGTCGACCCGGCGCGCGCGGCCGTCTTCGGTGAGAGCTGCGGCGCGCTGATCAGCGCCCTGACGGCCGTCCGGGCCAGGGAGGCCGGGCTGGAACTCAAGGCACAGGTGCTGGTCAACCCCGCGGTCGACGTGACCGGGACGATGTTCGACTACCCCTCGGTCGCCGAGTACGCATACAGCCCCGCCCGGGCCCTGCCGCTGCTGCGGCTGTTCCAGCGGCTCGCCGTCCCGCCGGGAGCCGACGCCCGCGCAGTCTCGCCGCTGTACGCGGACGACCTGAGCCGACTGGCTCCGGCGCTCGTGGTGGTGCCCACCAAGGACGCGGTCGCCGACCACGGCCGCCGCTACGCCGAGCGACTGCGCGCGGCAGGGACCTCCGTGCGGCTTTCCGAATACCCGGAAGCGCGGCACGCGTTCCTCACCCTGCCCGGGGTGGAACCACAGGCTGAGGCCGCCCGGGCGGAGATCCTCGAGTTCCTCCGCGCGGCCCTGGCGAAGTGACGGAGGAAACGGTGCACCCCACCCTTGGACCGACGGCTCAGCGGTCTCCCGACTCGGCCTCGGCTGCATGAGCATGCTCACCAAGGACACCTCCGGCGAGACCGGCCTGCCGCCGGAGCTGGGCTGGGCCGGGATGATTCCCCGCCCGGCAGGCGTCGCTGCGGTCACATTGCTGTGGAGAAGACAGCGTCTGACCGGACCTCGGCTCCGTTCGACTTCGCACGTGAGGAGCCGACGGCAACCATCGCGACCGCACAGAGCCGCACCGATACGGGTCGCGGCCACCGCGCACCACGGAGGAAGACACAGTGCAGAGCATCGGCATCATCGGAGTGGGCGAGATCGGCCGGGCCATCGTCGAGGGCCTGCGCAACCGGGGCGGTGCGTCGCCGGAGGTCTTCCTCTCTCCCCGGGGGGCCCGCGCCGCCGCCGGACTGTCCGAGCGCTTCGACGGCGTCCATGTGTGCGCCGACAACCAGGAGGTGCTGGACCGCTCCGAGGTGGTGATCATCGCCGTGCGCCGCCAGGACCACCATGAGGCCCTCGCCGGGCTGGAGATGGACGACGACAAGACCGTGGTCAACCTGATGGCCGGCGTCGCCACCGACGACCTGCGCCGGACCCTCGCCACCGGCGCTCCGATCGTCCGCGCCATCCCGCTGCCCGCCGTGCGCGAGCGCCGCTCCGTCACCGTGACCTGCCCCTCGCACCCGGTGGTGGACTCTCTTTTTGAACAGCTGGGCGGAGCGCTGCCCGTCGCGGACGAGGGCGCCTTCGACGTCTTCTCCGCGCTGACCGGGACGCTCACCGCCCACTACGCCTACCTCGCCACGCTCACCTCGTGGGCCACCGGCCACGGCATCGCCCCCGACGCCGCCGACCGGTATGTGCGCGGCCTCTTCCAGAACGTCGGCCGCTCCCTGAGCGACGAGACCCGCCCCCTGCACCGACTCGCCGCCGACCACGAGACACCGAATGGGAACAACGAGCGCATCCGCACCGCCTGGTTCGGTCCGGCCAATGCGGCAGCCCTTGTAGAGGCCCTGGACGGCCTCCTCGCCGACCTGAAGTAACAGCGTCCGGCCGGGACGTGCGTCCAGACCGGGGCGGCCACTCCACTGCACGCCTCGCGCGAGCGGTCCTTTGCGCGAGCGCCTTCACGCCGCCTCCGTCCTCGGGAAGTCCGGGCGGGTGAACGGCCGCTGTCAGGGGCGCGGGAGGAGGGCGTACGGGCGCAGGGGTACGCCGACGACCTGCAGGACGAGGTTGCGGTGTGCGGCGTGCAGGGTGCGTACGGCGGCCCGGGTCAGGCCGGGTTTCGGCGGTCGGACGCCGGCGCGTTCGCGGCCGGGCTTCGTCGGGATCCACAGGTAGCCGGGGTCGCTGCCTTCCAGGGCCTCGGTGATGCCGGCGCGGACGTCGAGCCAGCGGCGCAGGATCTGCACGGTGTGCTTGTCGAGGGGGTGGTCGGAGTCGGCGACGGTCACGACGGGGACGGGGCGGCGTTCCAGGTCGATGTCGGTGACGTCGAGCTTGTGGAGTTGGGGGACGGTGTGGCCGGTGGCGGAGACGAGGGCGGCTACGGCGGCGGTGCGGATGGCGGTGGCGGCGTTGGCGCCGGTGGGGCGTTGTACGGCGAGGGTGCGCAGCAGTTGGTGGGCCTGCTCGGGTTCGAGGCGGTCGCCGTGGCCGGACTGCGGGTAGGGGCGTTGCAGTTCGGGCAGGCCGAGGTGGTCGACGAAGGTGTTGTACGTCTGGATGCGGGCGCGCTGGGAGTCGGGGGCCGCGGCGGCGTTGGGGCCGGTGAGGGTGTTGCGGCGGCGGGTCTCGCCGGCGTCTGCGGCTTCGAGCCAGGAGTCCGCGCGTTCGGGCTGTACGAGCTCTTGCGCGGTGAGGGCTCCGGTCTTCTCCTCGTCCAGGACGTGCTCCAGGTACTCGGTGAGGAGCGTGCCGCGCAAGCGTACGGTCCGGTCGGCGTACCCCGCGTCCTGCTGAGCCTCGATGAAGGTGCCGATGGCGGCGAGAGCGTCGGAGGTGCGCGGGTTCGGCATGCCGTCAGGGTACGGAATCCAGTCCTGCTGTGCTGGATAACAGTAAGAAGCCCGGGCAGCCCCCTCCCTGGGCCGCCTGCAGGTCTCGCCTCGGTCCGTGTCGGACCAGAACGGTCCGTGCAGGCCCGGTACGGTCCTTGTACGACCCCCGGGCGGCCCGGAGGCGGGGCCCTCGGCCCCGCTGAGGTCTTCCTTGCTTCTTGCTGTTATCTGGATGAGGGCGCGAGCTGCCGACGACGACGGCGATGGTGCGGCCGACGGGCGTCACGCGTCACGCGTCACGGAGAGGAAATCCCGCACGATCTCCGTCCGGCTGTCCGGCCGCTGCCGCGCACCACACTCCGAGGCACTGACAAGGACTGCGGAACACGGATGTCCACCGACCAGCCGCTACGGGGACGCCGGTGATGTAAAAGTCATCTCGGCTGAGGGAACTCTGACCGAAGACGCTGACTGGTTCTGTCCACGCGGATACATTGGGGACCGTTCGCCGTAGCGCATCTCCGGATGCGTAAAGGTGAGATACAGGAGGGGGCGCGCCGAAGCGCGCCCCCGGGAGTGAAGGATCCCTGGGCAGGGTCCGTGTCAGTGCGGTCCGCTCTTGAACAGCTCGAGGGCCAGTCGAGCACTGTTCACACAGAGCGACGCCGCGCTGAGGAGCCAGCTCGGGGTCCTTCGCCACCACGGCTTCTTATCCTGACCGCCCACAGGCGTGCCCTTTCCGTCGTCCGTCGATTCGAGTTCGGGACGCGAAGGGGCCTGGGACGGCGTGGATCTTCTACCGCCAGGCAGCAGCGTATTCGCCATGCTTGCGCCAGGGACGCCATCCGACTATTCGCCACCGTTCGCCAGATGGCGCCCCATGCGCCACCACCTGGAAATGCCCGGAAAGCCACGTTCGTCCCCTGGGGGTGGGCCCTCATCGTCCGGGGTACAGGCCGTGGACCCCGGACGCGCCACCCGGGACGTACCCGGGGCAACCTCTACGCCCTCGGGCGGAGTTGTCACCGGCGGAGTCCACGGCGCTCCGCGGCGACCGGTAGTACTTCCGCGGTACCCCACAGGTTTACCCCGGCTCAACCACCGGCATGACGACCGGCAGGGCATGCGCACGCCAACATGAGGGCTCACTTCAGAGCCCCTTGCGGGGCAGGAGAGAACGGGGAATCGAATGCGCCTCGGACGCATGTCCACCATCTGCGGAACCTTCACGGCGACGGCGGCCATGGTGGTGGGGTTCGCCCCCCAGGCCTCGGCCGCGGGCCACTGGGAGAGCCCGTGGAAGAGCTACGGCAGCTTCCGGTACACCTCCTCCGACTGGAAGGGCGCCCGGAGCTACATCGAGATCTCCTGGAACTCCAGCGGCAACGCCTCGGTCTACGGCTACGCGCGCGACACCGCCGGCGACGGCTACGGCGCGCTGGCGCAGGTGATGTACGACTACTGGAACGGGTCGCAGTGGGTGCACACCCAACGGACCCTGGCCAGGACCAGCGGCGGCAAGGGCAGCGAGACGTGGAACTACGGCAAGCACGCCACGGTCAAGGTCCGCAACGTCTGGCTGCGCACCTGCCTGTGGAACTCCTCGGGCACGATCTGCGAGGGCGGCGCCCACTGACGCGGTCGCTCGGCACGGCCCGGGTGCCGCGCCCTCCCTCGGCGCGCCCGCGACCGTGATACTCCCTCTCGCCGGTCCAGGGGGGCGACGCTGCCGCGGGCCATGGTCTCGGCGGCCTCCCCGCCTCGGTGTCCGGTCCGGGAGCCACGGCTCGGTCCGCGCCCACCGCGCGTCACCGACGGCGCACCCGGACCGGCGACCGGCGGGTCCGGACGAAAGGGGTCCAGGGCCTGTCCGGCGGACCATGCCGCAGACGCGGGGGCTGGTACGCACATCTGCGGCGTTGTCTTCGGTTGTCGACGCTCCGCGTCGACGCCCTACTCCGCCTTGCAGCTGCACGCACCAGCCCCCGCTCACTTGCGTCGATAAGGCGCCGAGTCCCTCGTGCGACCTGATCCGCCGGACAGGCCCTAGCCGACCGTGCCCGCGCAGTCGGCGAGAGGGAGGCTGTCGCCGTTGGCGATGGGCACCCCGGCCAGGTACGCCTCCGGCAGGTCGAAGGCGTCGACCAGCGTCATCATGTGCGGCGCGAGGCCGGCCACCACCCCGTCCAGGACCAGGGGCAGGGCGTGGACCTGCTCGATGCTCATGTGGCCGTCCGCGAGCAGGTCACCGGTGTACGGGCCGAGCTGGGTGAGCAGGAACAGCCGGCACAGGCCGTCCAGCAGCTCGCGGGCCCCGGACTGCGCGGCCCGGTCCACCGCGTCGAGGTAGGCATCGGCCGCGCGCACCGCGGCGTGCACCGACACCATCTCCAGGGCGGCCGAGGAGGCGTTGTTCCAGCGGCCTACCGGGTCCTTCGAGGGACCCCGGCGCAGCGACGCACGGGCCCGGGTCTGCCATATGCCCTCCGCGCGGGCCAGCAGGTGGCGCAGGAAACGGACGTCGTCCAGCTGGTCGGCGTCTCCGGCCGGGGCGGTCGGAGCCTCCCGGCCGCCGGTGTCCCCGTCGAAGACCAGCTCAGCGGCCGCCTTCGCCCAGATCACCAGGTTGTCCCCCTCGGCAGTGATCGTCCCCTCGATGTAGTCGGGAAAGCCGGCCAGGCCGTTGACCGCGAACAGCCCCTGGGCCCCGCACCGTTCACGGCACTCGGCCGCGATACCGCGGGCCTGCCAGGTGATCCAGCCCTTGGCGACGGCCGCTTCGCGCTCCACGTCCGCCCGGTCGGCATCTGTGTGCCGGGCCCAGCGGGCGGTGACCGCCCGGTGCAGGAACGTCATGCCGTACGCCGTGGACAAGGCCTTCAACAGCCTGCCGTGATGGGTGCGATAAGAATTGACAGGGATACGGTCACCCACCCGCGGACCACTCACCTGACGGCGCTCCCCGTATCGGACAGCAACGGACAACGCGGCCCGCGAAGCCCCGACCGCCGCCGCACTCATGCACAACTTGCCCACGGTGACCCGCTGGATCGAGCACAGGAACCGCTTGCGATGGTTGCCCAACGTGCTGGTGAAGGCGCCGCTGTCGTCGAACCGGCCGTGCTCCGCCTCCAGCAGCGCCTCCCGGGGCAGGCGCACCCGGTCGAAGGCGGTCAGGCAGTGGTCGACGGGCGCGCCGGGGCGGACGGGCAGCCGGCGGACCCTGACGCCCGGCAGCAGCCCCCGTTCGTCGCTGAGCGGGGTGAGGAAGAGGAAGACCCCCTGGTCCCGGCCGTCGGCGATGAGGCGGGCGGCGACCACGGCGGACTTCGGCCCGCCCGTGGTGCTGGTGTTGGGCATGAACTTCTGGGCGCCGGGGTGCGGGGTGTGCAGGACGAACTCCCCCGCGTCCGGGTCGAACTCGGCGGTGGTCTGCAGCGCGAAACTGTCGTTGCCGTGCTCCAGCTCGGTGCACAGAAACGTTCCGGTGCGCCGCAGGGACGTGAACGGTGTCAGGTCGCGGCGGCCGTCGTCGCCGTGGTCCAGGAGGCTGCCCAGGAACAGGTTGTAGTGGATGCTGGCCACCGTGCACAGGCCCCCGCCGCCGTCCACGATCGCGGCCCACTCGTGCAGGCTGGTCAGCAGGTGCGGATCGCGTGCCAGCCGCTCGGCGTCGCCCACGGTGTCGTTGACCAGCCGGAGGCGTTCGTAGGACTGGGCCACCTGCTCGGCGGGTGAGAGACCCGCCCGATGACGGAACGTTTCGTCGGCGATGAGCCGGCGCCAGGGGGCGTGCACGCGGTGGCGCTCGCCGTCCTGGTCGAAGAGCAGGCGGGCCAGCTCCTGGGCGGGCGTGGGAGCGGGTGGTGCCAAGCGGCTCGGCGCCGGCTCCCCGAGGCGCGGGCCCTCCGGGCGGCGCTGCTCCGGGAGCACGAGCCTGACGCCTGACGCTGCGGAGTGGTTCTCGGGCTGGACTGTCAGAAGGACCATGGTCCTCTCCCCCTAGTCGCAGATCCAGAAGAGATGCCGTGCGGCGGGGCAAGAAGATACTGACCTACCGGTTTTCTTACAAGCCATCAGTGAGCAAAGAGTGACTGCGTTTGTACAAGTTCTCCACTTGTTCAGCATCGCCCCGGTAGCGGAATGCCCGATTCAGGTAGGGAGAGGACCGGTATATGCAGCCGTCATGAGGAGGAGCCGGAGTGAACAGAAACCGCCTGTGGGGTTTCTTTGGCAGGTCAGCATCTGGAGAAGAGGCCATATCCGTGCATTTCACTCGCCGCGCAGGTCGCTTGATCCTCCCTTGAGTCGATGGGAGGATACGAACCTGCCGGTTTCTTTTGAGTACTCGTCCCGCAAGCGGAGGTGATCCGTGGCGTTGCAAGAACGCGCGGTCAGGACACGCCATTCGATCCTGGTCGCCGCCGCCGCGGTCTTCGCCGAGGTCGGGTACGAGGCGGCGACGATCTCGGAGATCCACCAGCGGGCCAACGTCACCAAGGGAGCGCTGTACTTCCACTTCTCCTCCAAGGAGGAGCTGGCCCAGGAGGTCCTGGCCGACCAGCTCGGCTCCATGCCGCAACCTGCCCCGCAGGAGCTGGCCCTCCAGGAGGGCCTGGACGCCACCTTCCTGCTCTCCCACATGCTCACGCTGGGGGATCCACTGGTGCGCGGCAGCATCAGGCTGACCGTCGAGCAGGGGTCCCCGCAGGACGGTCTGGACCGGAGGATTCCGATGGCCGGCTGGATCGACCACAATGTCGCGCTGCTGGACCGGGCCAAGACGAACGGCGAGGTCCTGCCCCACGTCGACGTCCAGGACACCGCGCGGGTGTTCGTGGCGGCCTTCACCGGGGCCCAGATCCTGTCGAAGATCATGACGGGGCATGCCGACCTCGCGGAACGCGTGGCCTCCGTCGAGCGGCATCTGATGTCGAGCATCGCGGTACCGGCCGTGCTCATCCAGCTCGACATGGCGCCGGACCGCGGCGCCCGCGTGTATGAGCAGGCCATGAAACTGCGTCAGGAGGCCGAAGCACTGCGCGTCGACTGACGAGGCCGAGGCCCCCGCCGGGCAGGCACCGGCCGGCCGGGACCACGCGGTGCGGGGCCGGGCGCGTACGGACACGTCGAAACACACACTGGGCACAGCCCATTTGGGGGGAGTTCCGATGACACCGACAGCCTGTCCTCACACCCTGGACGTGGCGGGGCGAGACCTCGCCGCGGAAGCGACGATGCTGCGGGGCCAGGGACCCGCGGTACAGGTGGAACTGCCGGGCGGAGTCCTCGCCTGGGCGGTGGTGGCACAGGAGCACGTCGAGCGGCTGCTCACGGACCGCCGCGTCTCCCGTGACGCCCGCAAGCACTGGCCCGCGTTCATCGCCGGCGAGATCACCCAGGAATGGCCGCTGTACCCGTGGGCGGCCAACGAGAACATGCTCTTCTCCTACGGGGAGGACCATGCCCGGCTGCGCCGGCTGATCGCCGGGGCCTTCACCGCGAGACGGTCGCACGACCAGCGGCCCAAGGTCGCGCGGATCGCGGCGGAACTCATCGACGACCTGGCCCGCGTACCGGCCGGAACCCCGGTCGACCTGCGCGTCTCCTACGCCGACCTGCTGCCGCTCAGGGTCATCTGCGAGCTGTACGGAGTGCCCCGGGGCGCCGCCACCGACGAACTGAGCGCCGCCCTGCACACGGTGTTCTGCAGCACCCTCGCCGCCGAGGAGGTGGCCGCCGCGCGCCTGCGTGCCTACGAGCTGCTCACGGAGCTCGTCATGGCCAAGCGCGAGGAGCCCGGTGACGATCTGACCACCTCGCTGATCGAGGCGCGGGACGAGGGGGACCGCCTCTCCGAGGACGAACTTCTCGGCACCCTCTTCATGATGATCGCCGCGGGTCAGGACACCACCTCCGTCCTGATCACCAACGCCGTCGCCGCGCTGCTGACGCAGCCCGAGCAGCTGGAGCACGTACGCGCCGGCCGTGCCGGCTGGAGCGACGTCATCGACGAGACCATGCGCGTGCACACGCCCCCGGCGTTCGCACCCCTGCGGTACGCCGTCGAGGACATCGACCTGGACGGAGTGCTGATCAAGCAGGGCGATCCCATCATCGTCGCGTTCCACGGAGGAGGTCTGGAGCCGGAGCGGCACGGGCCGGACGCCGCCCGCTTCGACCTGCTGCGGGAGCGGCGCGGCGGCCACCTCGGCTTCGGGCACGGCACGCACCGGTGCCTCGGGGCGCCGCTCGCCGAGATCGAGGCCGGTGTCGCCCTCGCCGAACTCTTCGGGCGGTTCCCGGACCTGGCCCTGGCCTGCGCGCCGGCCGACCTCCAGCCGATGCCCACCTTCATGCTCCACGGGTACCGCTCGCTGCCGGTGCTGCTCGGGGGCTGACGTCCGCCGCGCCGAGCGGCTCGTACCCGGTGCTCCGCCGCCCACCCGCAACCGTGCCGTCGTGCCCGTACGGCGTGGTGCCCGTACGGCGTGGTGCCTGACAAGAACCCCGGTGGGCTCCCGAACGGGTCGGCATCACCCGCCCGTGGACCGGGGCGCCTCCCCCCCTCATCGAGGAGCGCGCCCCTGCTCGACGGAGCCACCGTGAGGGGTGACGGTGGCGCGCGCCCCCGCCCTCCCGCCGGCGAGCCGCGCCGGGGAGGGCGGGGGCGCGCGCGGCTGCGCCGACTTCAGCACGGGCCTCTCGAGCGGTGCCGGACGGAGGGAGGAGGTCCGCTCGGCCCGGCTCGAACCGCCCCGGCCGCCCTCTCCTGCCCGGCCGTGGTTCTCAGGCGTCGGCGCAGGTCACCGCGTTCCCCGGGCCGGGTGGCACCGCTCCGGGCCGGAGCGGTGCCACCCGGCCCGGGGTGCGGCGGTCGGCCGACGTGCCTCGACCGGGCCGAGAGCGGCTCTTGAGCGGGGTGGCCGACGGTTGCGGGAGTTCCGACGAGGGGGGAGCCGCCCGGATGAGCAGCACGGACGCCGTACTTCGAGTGGAGCGGGGCCGGGCCACGCCGGAAGAGCTGGCCGCGGTCACCGTCGTGCTGGTCTCGCTGCTGGCCGCGCCGGGCCCGGACACCGACCCCGAGCAGACGCCCGAGTTCCCGCTGTGGAGCCCTGAACGGGCCCTCGAGGCGTACCGCTCCCCCTACAACTGGCAGTAGATCCAGGGAGTTCTCGCCCTGGTACATTCGTGTGCGCGCCACTAACAAACCGTCGTAACGGTTTGTTGTCTGTTGAAGGACACCGCCGGCCGCACCGCGAGGAGGGAGTTGTCCAGTGACGGTCATCAATGACGATCCTCGGGTCTCCGCGGAGCCGGCGACCACGCGCGAGCGTGTGGCCGAGCTGGGGTTGGTGCGGGCGGAGGCTCTGGCCGGACCGAGCGAGAAGGCGACGGCGGCGCAGCACGCCAAGGGGAAGCTGACGGCGCGGGAGCGTATCGAGCTGCTTCTGGACCCGGGGTCGTTCCGGGAGGTCGAGCAGTTGCGCCGGCACCGGGCGACCGGGTTCGGCCTGGAGGCCAAGAAGCCGTACACGGACGGTGTGATCACCGGCTGGGGCACGGTGGAGGGCCGTACGGTCTTCGTCTACGCGCATGATTTCCGGATCTTCGGCGGTGCGCTGGGCGAGGCCCACGCGACGAAGATCCACAAGATCATGGACATGGCCATCGCGGCCGGTGCCCCGCTGGTCTCGCTCAACGACGGTGCGGGTGCCCGTATCCAGGAGGGCGTCTCCGCGCTGGCCGGGTACGGCGGGATCTTCCAGCGCAACACCAAGGCGTCCGGGGTCATCCCGCAGATCAGCGTGATGCTCGGCCCGTGCGCGGGCGGCGCGGCCTACAGCCCGGCCCTCACGGACTTCGTGTTCATGGTCCGCGACACCTCGCAGATGTTCATCACCGGGCCCGACGTGGTCAAGGCCGTCACCGGTGAGGAGATCACCCAGAACGGGCTCGGCGGCGCGGACGTGCACGCCGAGACGAGCGGCGTCGCGCACTTCGCGTACGACGACGAGGAGACCTGCCTCGCCGAGGTCCGCTACCTCCTCTCCCTCCTCCCGCAGAACAACCGCGCCTTCCCGCCCTGCGTGCCGTGCACCGACCCCCAGAGCAGGCGGTCCGACGTCCTGCTGGACCTGGTCCCGGCGGACGGCAACCGGCCGTACGACATGACCAAGGTCATCGAGGAGATCGTCGACGACGGCGAGTACCTGGAGGTCCACGAGCGCTGGGCCCGCAACATCATCTGCGCCCTGGCCCGCCTCGGCGGCCAGGTCGTCGGCATCGTCGCCAACCAGCCGCAGGCCCTGGCCGGCGTCCTGGACATCGAGGCGTCGGAGAAGGCCGCCCGCTTCGTCCAGATGTGCGACGCCTTCAACATCCCGATCCTCACCCTCCTCGACGTCCCCGGCTTCCTGCCCGGCGTCGACCAGGAGCACGGCGGCATCATCCGCCACGGCGCCAAGCTCCTTTACGCCTACTGCAACGCCACCGTCCCGCGCATCTCCCTGATCCTGCGCAAGGCGTACGGCGGCGCCTACATCGTCATGGACTCCCAGTCCATCGGCGCCGACCTCACCTACGCCTGGCCCACCAACGAGATCGCCGTGATGGGCGCCGAGGGCGCGGCCAACGTCATCTTCCGCCGCCAGATCGCCGAGGCCGACGACCCGGGCGCCACGCGGGAACGCATGGTCAAGGAGTACAAGGCCGAGCTGATGCACCCGTACTACGCGGCCGAGCGCGGCCTCGTCGACGACGTCATCGACCCCGCCGAGACCCGCGAGGTGCTCATCAGTTCCCTGACGATGCTCCGCTCCAAGCAGGCCGACGTGCCTTCGCGCAAGCACGGCAACCCACCTCAGTAACGGAGCAGTCAATGGCCAAGCAGGAACGTGCGGTGCGCACACGTGAAGCCCTGATCCGGGCGGCGGCCGAGTCGTTCGACCAGGACGGTTTCACGGTCGCCTCGCTCACCCGGATCAGTTCACGGGCCGGGGTGAGCAGCGGCGCACTGCACTTCCACTTCGCCAGCAAGGCGGCGCTGGCGGACGCCGTCGAGGAGGCGGCCGCGACGGTGCTGCGGACCGTCGCGCCCGACACCGGCCACCTCGGGACCAGCCGGCTCCAGCACCTCGTCGACGCCACGCACCGGCTCGCCGAGGCCCTGCGCGACGACGTGGTGCTGCGCGCGGGGTTCGAGCTGAGCGGCGAGGCGGCCCGGGAGCCGCACACCGATCTGCGGATGTCCTGGCGCGACCGGGTCGAGCGGCAGGCGCGGCGCTGCGAGGAGAGCGGTGAGCTGCGCGAGGGCGTGACGGTGGGACGGGTGGTCTCCGCCGTGGTGGCGGCGACGGTGGGGTTCGAGGTCCTCGGGGTCAGGGACAGGGCGTGGCTGGCCCCGGGCACGGTCACGGAGTTCTGGCGGCTGCTGCTGCCCACGCTGGCGTCCGACGCCGTGGCCGCCCGGGTCCGGCCCGAGGGGTCCTTCCGCTCCGCGGGCCGACGCTAGCAGCCTCCCAGAAGAATTCACTCGACCATCCGGTATTTTTCATCTTGCCCCAATGGCCGGTTTCCCGGCGCCCGCATGTCCGGAAGTGGACACCGGGCGCCCCGTCCTGGCGGACGCACGCAGGGAAGCGGCGGTCGCCCACGTTCCCGGCTGTCCGGATCCAGCCGTTCGGTGGCTTCATGTTTTCGGTGCTCAACGCCCCGCTCGAGCGGAACTCGGGGACGACCCGGAGATTCTTCCTGTTCAGGCTCAGGTCAAGCGGACTCACGTTCGAGGAACAGCTGGCCGGATATCGCCACTCAAGGCATCGTGTGGCCGTTCTGTGTTGACAAACCGACCGCGCCGTTTTTTTATCAAGGGGTTGGATGACAAGCAGGGCACCGGACCGCAGCGGCAGCGCGTAGGCCGAGGGCCGGTCTCCGGCCTGAACTCGTGGGGGACAATATGGACATCGAAGTGCTGGGCGCGCTGTCGGTGCGCGAGAACGGGGTGTCGATCGTGCCGACGGCGCCCAAGCCCAGGCAGGTCCTGGCCCTGCTGGCCCTCCAGGCCGACCAGGTGGTCCCCGTGACCTCGCTGGTGGAGGAACTGTGGGGCAGCAGACCGCCCCGCAGCGCGCGCACCACGCTCCAGACGTACGTGCTGCAACTGCGGGAGCTGCTCGCCGAGGCGCTCGCCCAGGGCGAGAACGAACGGTGC
Organism: Streptomyces mutabilis; assembly: GCF_046628145.1. Taxonomy (NCBI): domain Bacteria; kingdom Bacillati; phylum Actinomycetota; class Actinomycetes; order Kitasatosporales; family Streptomycetaceae; genus Streptomyces; species Streptomyces mutabilis. The sequence continues at coordinate 69,128 of NZ_CP176875.1, forward strand.
AGCCCCAAGGACATCCTCGCCACCGTCCCCGGCGGCTACCGCCTGGACACCCGCTCCGGGAGCATCGACTTCCGCGAGTTCGAGCGCCAGGCGGGCGCCGGTTACCGGGCCATGGACGCCGAGGACTACCCCGGGGCCGCCCGCCGCCTGGCCGAGGCGCTGTCGCTGTGGGCGGGGCCGGCGCTCACCGACATCCAGGCCGGCAGCCGCATCGACATGGAGGTCAAGCGGCTGGAGGAGGCCCGGCTGTGCGTTCTCGACCAGCGCATCGAGGCCGATCTGCGGCTGGGGCGCCACCGTGAGCTGCTGCCGGAACTGACCGTGCTGGTCAACCAGTACCGGATGCACGAGAGCCTGCACGGGCAGTTCATGCTGGCGCTGCACCGGTCGGGGCGGCGCGGCGAGGCGCTCGACGTCTACCAGCGGCTGCGCACCACGCTCGTCTCCGAGCTGGGCCTGGAGCCCTCCGCCGCCCTCAGCCGGCTCCAGCGCTCGATACTCGTGGCCCGCCCCGACGCCCCGACGACCCCGGCCCCGGCCACGGCCACGACCCCGGCCTCCCCCGGTGCCACCGGCCGCCGGCTCGTCGCCCGCACGAACTGACCGCGCGGCACGCCGCCCGCACGGCCTCCCCCACGGCCCGGCGCCGTCGCGCACACCGCGACGGCGCCGGGCCTACGCGGTGCCGCGGCGTGCGTACGCGGTGCCGCGACGGGCGACGGTCCGGCAGCGGCCCACCCTCCCCGCGGCGCGGGTGGGCGGCGGGGGTCACGGCACCGCCCGCAGCACCAGGGCCGAGTTGAAGCCGCCTCGCCCTCGGGCCAGCACCAGGGCCGTGCGCAGGCGGGGCACGGAGCGGGGGGCTCCGGTGACCAGGTCCAGGGCGTGTTCGGGGGCCGGGCGGGAGGTCGCCGTGGTCGGGGGGACCAGCCGGTGGCGCAGGGTCAGCAGGGCCGCCGCCACGTCCAGGGAGGCGCCGCCCGCGCCCAGTCGGCCGGTCATGGACTTGGGGGCCGTCACCGGGACGCCGCGGGGGCCGAACAGGGTGCGCAGGGCCGTGCTCTCCTGGCGGTCCGCCACCGGGTCCGCCGCCGCGTCCGCGAAGACCACGTCGACCTCGTCAGGGGCGGCCCCGGCGTCGCGCAGGGCGAGTTCGGCGGCCTCCCGCAGGCGGGGCCGGTCCGGGCCGTCGAAGGTCGCCGCGCAGCCGGCGACGATCCCGTAACCGCGCGCCCCGCGCCGGGCGGCCGACCCGGCGTCCTCCAGGACCAGCAGCGCCCCGCCCTCACCCACCACATGTCCGTCGGCGGCCGCGTCGAACGGCCGGTAGGCACGGGCCGGGTCGGCGGTCCGGCTCATCCGGCCGTCCGCCAGGTGTGCGGCCCAGCCCCACGGGCACAGCGTCGAGTCGACCCCGCCGGCGACCATCAGGCTCGCCCCGGCGCGCAGCCGCCGCCGCGCGCGGGCCAGGGCGTCGAGGCCGCCCGCCTGCTCGCTGACGACGGCCGAGCCCGTACCGCGCAACCCGTGCCGGATGGAGATCTGCGCGGTGCCCGCGGCGTGGAACCAGGCGGCGGACTGGTAGGCGCTGACGTACCGCGGGCCCTTGCACCACAGTGCCGCGAGCCCGCGCTGCCCGAACTCCGCGCCGCCCGCCGAACTCGCGGTGATCACGCCCGCCCCGTGTTCCGGCAGCGCGGCCGGGTCCACGGCCGCGTCCGCCAGTGCCTCCCCGGCGACGGCGAGGGCGATGCGCGTGACCCGGTCGGTCGCGGGCAGCAGCCTGCTCTGGACGTGCTCCTCGTCGACGAAGCCGGTCAGTTCACCGCCGATGCGCACCGGATAGCCGGAGGCGTCGAAACGGGTGAGGGGCCGGATGCCGCTGCGGCCCTCCAGCAGCGCCTGCCACCAGGCTTCCGTGCCCAGGCCGTTGGGCGCCGCGACCCCGATACCGGTGATCACGGCCTGCCGTGCCGGTTCCGCGGGGGCGCTCACGCCGCCTCCCTCAGCCGCGGCCGGGTGAGCACCGTGGCACTGTGGAACCCGCCGAACCCGCTGGCCACGCTCAGCACCGTGCTGGTGCGCTGCTCCCGGGCGACCAGCGGGGTGTAGTCGAGGTCGCAGGACGGGTCGGGCTCGTGCAGGTTGGCCGTCGGCGGCACCGTGTCGTGCTGGATGGCCAGGCAGCTGGCCACCAGGTCCAGGGCGCCGGCCGCGCCGAGCGCGTGCCCGATCATCGACTTGATGGAACTGACCGGGACCCGGCGGGCGTGCTCGCCCAGGCTCGCCTTGAACGCGTGCGTCTCGTGCCGGTCGTTGTGCCGGGTGCCCGCGCCGTGGGCGTTGATGTAGTCGACGTCGACCGGGTTCAGCCGGGCCTCGTCCAGCGCGGCCCGGATTGCCCCGGCCATCTCCTGACCGTCCGGCCGCAGCCCCGTCATGTGGTGCGCGCTGCTCAGGGCGGCGAAGCCGGACAGCTCGGCGTAGGCGCGGGCGCCGCGCCGGCGCGCGTGCTCGAACTCCTCCAGGACCACCACGGCCGCGCCCTCGCCGAGCACGAAGCCGTCGCGGGTGCGGTCGTAGGGCCGGCTGGCGGTCCACGGGTCGTCGTTGCGCGGGCTGGTGAGCCGGATGCGGTCGAAGCAGGCCATGGTGATCGGCGAGATCGGCGCCTCCGTGCCACCGGCGACCACCACGTCGGCACTGCCCTCCCGGACCAGTTCCCAGCCGTGCCCGACCGCGTCCAGGCCCGAGGTGCAGCCGCTGGACACCAGACCCACCGGGCCCTGCGCTCCGCAGTCCCTGGCCACCTCGGCCACGAGCGACGAGGGCACGAAGTAGTCGTAGAGGCAGTCCGCGGCCCGGGTGTGGTCCACCGCCCAGGTCTTGCCGCAGTCGCTGAGCAGGGCGTACTGAGTGGCCAGCCCCGTGGTGCAGCCGATGGCGCTGCCCAGGCTCACCCCGCGGCGCAGCGGATCACCCGCCCCGCCCAGTCCGCTGTCGGCGAGCGCCTCGCGGGCGCTGACGAGCGCGAACTGCGCCGCCCGGTCCAGGCGTTCGCCGTCGGCCGGGGTGAAGCCGTGCGCGGCGGCGTCGAAGTCGACCTCGGCCGCGATGCGCGAGCGGTGGGTCGAGGCGTCGAACAGGGTGATCCGGCGGGTGGCGGTACGGCCGGAGGTCAGCAGGGACCAGAAGGGACCGGTGCCCACCGCCCCCGGTGCGACGACCCCGACTCCGGTGATCACTACGCGTCTCATCGGCCGCTGTCCCGTGCTCCGGCGCCCACCAGGTCCCGGCACGCCCGCCCGACGAGCCGCGGCACCTGCGCGGACCCGGCGAAGAAGTGGTCCCCGGTGACGGTGTGCCGCACGATCGGCCCGCTGGCCCACCGCTGCCAGTGCTGCACGGAGTCGGGCGCCGCCAGCGGGTCGTCGCTGCCCGCGAAGACCAGCACCGGGCACCTGACGGGCCCGCCGGCGATCGGGTCCAGCGCCGCCTCGCGCAGGGACCGGGCCAGCCGCAGGTCGTCGCGGAGCACGGGCAGCACGCTGCGCCGCCACAGCCCGCCGGGCGAGGCGGTGACGCCCTGCGGCAGCGAACCGAGGTCTCCCAGCAGCGGCAGCAGTTCCTCGTCGGGCAGGTCGGCCGCGCCCACCAGGGCGGTCGCCACGTGCGGCGGCAGACAGGCGCCCAGCGCGAGGAACAGCGGTGCGGGAGCGCCGGCGTCGTCCAGCGCCCGGGTGAGGGTGTAGGCGACGAGCGCGCCCAGGCTGTGCCCGTACAGCGCGTACGGGCCCTCCCCGGCGGCCTTCAGCAGGGTCGGCAGCAGGTCGGCCAGCAGCCCGGCGCGGTCGGTGACCCGGGACTCGCGGCGGCGGCTGTCGCGGCCGGGCAGCGGCAGGGCCACCACGTCGACGGCCGGTCCGACCGCCGCCGGCCAACGCCGGTAACTGGCCACGCCCGCTCCCGCGTGGGCCAGGCAGTGCAGCCTGACCGGTCTTCCGCCCGCCTCCTCGACCTCCGTGCGGAAAGCCATCACTCGCCCCTCCTCCTGGCACGTCCTGCTCGAAGCGCCGCCCTTGGTGCCGGATGGCGGCCGTGCCGCACACCGGGTGACACGAGCTAAGCAACCCCTGCTCGGGCGGCGCTCGACCCGGCGTGTGCGGCGCCCCGTCGCCGGGGGCCGCCACCCGCGCTCCGCGGGCAGCGCACCTAGGCGGCGTACAGGTCGAACGTCGACGTGCGGCGGGGACCCGCGACGATGTCCAGCCGCGGGTCGACCGCCAGCATCGCCTGGTGCATCCGCTGCAACTGCGGCGAGGGCTCGACGCCCAGCTCGTCGATCAGCCGCTGCCGCAGCCGGCGGTAGACGTCCAGCGCGGCGGCCTGCCGGCCGGAGCGGTACAGCGCCACCATCGCCTGGGAGTGCAGCCCCTCGTGCTGGGGGTGACGGGCGATCAGGTCGGTGAGCTCGGCGATCAGCTCGACGTGCCGGCCCAGCCGCAGATCGGCGTCGATCCGGCGCTCCTGGGCGACCAGGCGGCTCTGTTCCAGCCGCAGCACCTCGATCTCCAGCACCGGACCCACGCGTACGTCGACCAGCGCGGGCCCCTCCCACAGGTCGAGCGCCTCGCGCAGCTGGGAGGCCGCGCGGGCGTCCTCGCCGTCCTCGAAGGCCTGCCGTCCCTCGGCGACCAGACGCTCGTAGCGGAAGACGTCGACCGTCTCGGAAGGGATCTGGAGCAGATAGCCGCCGTAGCGGGTGGCGAGCACGTCCTTGGCCGTGCCCGGCACGTCCGGTCCCATGGCGGTGCCCAGCATGCGGCGCAGCTGGAGGATGTAGGTCTGGAGCGTGGTCAGGGAGCTCTGCGGCAGGTCCGTGCCCCAGATCTCCTCCATGAGGGTGGGCACCGGCACGACCCGGCCGGGGTACAGGGCGAGCAGTGCCAGGACCTGGCGGGGTTTTCCCGCGGTCGGCACGATCGATATTCCGTTGACTTCGGCATTCAACGCACCCAGGACTTTTATGTTCATGATTACCTCCGTGCCGAGATGGCGGCCGTCGGACCGAGTGCTGATCGAGTCCTCAGATACTGTCGCTTCGCGGTTTCCTGGGTCATTTACACGGGCCGATCACTAGGCAGGCCATAACCATTGCAGACCGGCACCCCAGATTCGTTCGAGTATGTCTTGAGCCGCCTTCTGATCACGGCTCTGACGGGCAGCTGACACGGGGCTGACAAAACACCCGCCCACCATTGAAGAACGGGGAAAAGACTCCCGCCGGACGGCGGGCGCTGCTAGTTTCCGGCCATGGAGACAGAATCGGCGCGTACGGTCCCCCCGGCCGGCGCGGACCCGGTCACCCGTGGGCTGCTGGTCCGGCTGAGGGCGTCGGCGGCCTGTGGGGAACCGAGCGGGAAAGCCGGCCGGCAGGGGCCGGACCGGGGCACCTTCCTGCCGGAACTGCCCGATGCCCAGCTGCTGGGCGTACTCAGCGCCTATTATCGGCGCCCCTGCCGGGTGGAGTTCTCGGAGCCGACGGGCCGGGCAGCCTGAAAAGCCCTCGAGAAACCCTTGAGGCACCGTCCGCGCGGACCTGCCGAATGCTGGTGAACGCGGCATTCCGAATTACTGGACACTACCGTGCGCCGGGGAAGCGGTCTCGTCGAAATTCCCGGTGAGGACGAGATGGAGTTCAGGATTCTTGGCCCGGTCCAGATCTACGACGACGGCGTGGACGTGTCGGTCGTGCCCACGGGCGCCAAACAGCGGGCCCTGCTGGGCGCGCTGGTGGTGAGGGCCGGGCAGGTCGTGCCCGCGGAACGGCTCGTCGACGAGCTGTGGGCCGAACGTCCGCCGGCCCGGGCCGCCAACGCTCTGCAGGCCCATGTGGCCCGGCTGCGCCGTCTGCTGCCCCAGCCGCTGCCCGGTTCGGGCGAACCCCACCACGAGTGGCTGGTGACCCGCCCCCTGGGCTACGTGCTGCGCCTCCGCGCCCCCACCGACGCCCAGCGCTTCCACCGCCTGGTCGCCGAGGGGCGCGCCCTGGCGGCCACCGACCCGGGCCGAGCGGTGGAGGTACTGCGCGAAGGGCTCGCACTGTGGCGCGGCCCCGCCCTGGAGGGCTGCGGCCGCGGCACCATCTGCTCGACGGAGGCCGCCCTGCTGGAGGAGAACCGGCTGGTCGCCCTGGAGACGCTGTACGACACCTGCCTGCGGGCGGGCCTGGCCCAGGAGATCACCGGCGAGCTGGAGGAGCTGACGACCACCCACCCGCTGCGGGAGCGGTTCTACGAACTGCTGATGACCGCGCTGTACCGCAGCGGCCGGCAGGCCGAGGCGCTCGGCACGTACGAGCGGGTCCGCCGCCGGCTCGTCCACGACCTGGGCATCGAACCGGGCCCGGTGCTGCGCGGCCGGATGGAGGCGATCCTGCACCACGGGCTTCCCGGGCCGCCCGCGGCGTCCGGATCCGCCGTCCGGCCGCTGTCCGCGGTCGGCGGGCAGCCGGGTCCCGGTACCGGGGAGACGGCCCGGCCCGTGGGGCCGCTGCACGACGAGATCGCCTGGCTGCGGCACCGGCTGGAGCGACTCGCCCGCGAACAGCGGGACCTGGCCGACCGCCTCGACCGGCTCACCGCCCGCGACGTGGCGGGACTGTGACCGGGGCCGGAAGGCCCGGGGCCCGCACCGCTGTGGTGCCGGAACCGGGCCGACCGCCTCGACCCGCTCACCGCCCGCGACGTGGCGGGACTGTGACCGGGGCCGGAAGGCCCGGGGCCCGCACCGCTGTGGTGCCGGGGCGGGGATCAGGCCGTGCTGGTGCCGGAGCCCTGCCGTGCTTCGCGTGCCGGGCGCCGCTCCGGCGCGGTCGGGCCCGGCCGCCGGGCCTGTCGCGCGGGCGGAGCGTCGTCGTACGCCGGGAGGCCGGGGGCGGTGTCCCCCAGCGGGTGCAGCACGCCGGAGGCGGCCAGGCTGTTCCACACACTGCGTAGGCAGGGGTACGGGAAGTACGCGTCTCGCCACCTCATGGTCGTTTCCCCTTCCGCCGGGTGCGGCGGCCACCGTGCGCCGCCGGGGTCGAGGCGGTGCCGGGCGGCGGCGGAGCGCGGCTCGGGCACGCGTCGAGCGCCCGGCCGGCGCCTTGGCGGGCGAAACCGCCCCGAAGGACGGCCCACCGGCACCGACGGCGCCGCGCGCGCCCCTGCCGCGCCGACGCGTTCGAGCGGAACCCGAGCCGCCCTGGGCCGGGTCCCGAGCGGTTCCGGACAGCATCGGCGCCACGGTCGGCGGGCAGCCGGCGCCTGGCGCAGACCGCCGCGGCCGCAGCGGACGGCGGCACCCGCCGGGCCGGCCCGGCGACGCCGACCGCCGCGGGAGCCGCTTCGGACGACAAGGGGTGTGAGGATGCCGGATTCGCGAGTGCACCGCGCGGTGTGTGAGGTGACCGCATCGGCCCCGGCCGGCGTGCTGTACGGGCTGATCGCCGATGCCTCTCACTGGCCGCTGTTCTTCCAGCCCTGCCTGCACGTCGAGCAGCTGGACTTCGACGGCAGCCATGAGCGGCTGCGCATGTGGGCCGCCGCGGGCGACGAGATCGCCTCCTGGGTCTCCAGCCGCCGGCTGGACGTCGGGCGGCGCCGTGTGGAGTTCCGCCAGGACGTCACCGCCGCCCCGGTGGAGTCGATGCGCGGCGTCTGGACGGTCACCTCGCTCGGCGACCGCTGCCGGGTGAGCCTGGAGCACGCCTTCACCGTCACCGGCGACGACCCGGAGGACGTGGCCCGGCTGGAACGGATCACCCACGCCAACAGCCGTGCCCAGCTGGACCGGCTGGCCTGGCTCGCCGAACGGTGGGACCGGCTGGACGCCCTGGTGCTGTCCTTCGAGGACACCGTCCGCCTCAAGGCGCCCCCCGAGCTCGTCTTCGACTTCCTCTACCGGGCCGGCGACTGGCCCGACCGGCTGCCGCACGTGCACAGCATGCGCCTGACGGAGGACAGCCCCGGCGTCCAGGTCATGGCCATGGGCAGCGCCACCGGGGACGGCACCGCCCACGACACCGAGTCGGTGCGCATGTGCTTCCCCGGCGCCGGCCGGATCGTCTACAAGCAGACCCGCACCGCCCCGCTGATGGCCGCGCACACCGGCGAGTGGTCCGTCGAGCCCGACGCCTCCGGCCTGGACGTCACCGCCCGGCACACCGTGCTGCTGCGCGAGGACGCCGTCGAGAGGGTCCTGGGGCCCGCGGCCACCGTCGAGGACGCCCGCCGCCACCTGCGCGAGGAACTGGGCCGGGCCTCCCGGATCGTCCTCGACCGCGCCGCGCACCACGCCACCAGCGCGGTACGGGTCCTGTGACCGCCGCCCGGGGGACGGCGGCCGAAGCCGTACCGACGCAGGCCCCCCACGTCACGGGCGGGGAACCGGAGCAGGCCGCCTTCCTGGAGGCGGCGCTGGGCGATCCCTTCGACCCCGGCAACCCGCACGGGCAACTGGCGCTGCTGCGCGCCGACGACGCCCGCGCGGTGCCCGAGGCCACCGAGGCACTGCTCGCCGAGGCCGGCCTGGGCGCCGAGTTCGTCCCGCACGACCTGGGCGGCCGCCTCACCGACCTGGAACGGCTCGCCCGGGTGCTGCGCCCCGTCTTCCGTCGCGACCTCGCCCTCGGCTACGGCTTCGGCATCACCTCGCTGTTCGCTGCGTCGTCGGTGTGGACCGCGGGCGACGACGACCAGCGACGCGCCGTCGCCCGGGTGCTGCTGGGCGGCGGCCGGGTCTCGATCGTGCACCGGCAGATCGCGCACGCCAACGCCATCCTGCGCAACGAACTGGCCGCCACCCGCACCCCGGACGGCGGCTTCGTGCTCAACGGCCGCAAGGACGCGGTCATCAACGCCGACCGCACCGACGTGTTCGTCACGTACGCGCGCACCGACGCCCAGGACGGCCCCGGCAGCCACTCGGTGCTGCTGCTCGGCCCCGAACCGCCCGTCTCGGGACGGGTGCGCCGGTCCCGGCGCGTGGAGACCTCCGGGATGCGCGGCGCCCGCTTCTGCGGCATCGAACTCACCGACGTCGCCCTGCCCGCCTCGGCCGTCGTCGGCTCGGTGGGCGAGGGTGTCTCCCTGGCCCTGCGCAGCTTCCAGATCAGCCACTGCCTGGTGCCCGGCACGGTCGTCGCCTGCGTGGACGGCGTCCTGCGGCAGGCCGTGCGCGCGGCCACCGAGAACCGGCCCGGCGGTCAGCCCGCGCGGCGCCGGCACAAGGCGATCACCGGGGTCTTCGCCGACCTGCTCGCCTGCGACGCCATGGCCGTGACCGGCCTGCGCGCCCTCAGCCTGGCGCCGCGGGACGCGTACGTGCCGGCGGCGGCCGTGAAGTACACGATGCCGGACCTGCTGCGGGAGGACCTGGACGAGATGGCCGCCGTGCTCGGCGCCCGCGGATACGACCGCGGGCCCCACTACGGGGGTTTCCAGAAGCTCGCCCGCGACCTGCCCGTGGCGGGCCTCGGGCACTCCGGTACGGCCCTGTGCCAGGCGGTGATCGTGCCCCAGCTGTCCACGCTGGCCCGCACCGTCTGGTTCCGCAGCGCGGAGCCGCCCGCGGAGCTGTTCGACCCCGGCGCGCCGCTGCCCGTCTTCGACCACCGCCGGCTCGCCCACTCCGGCACCGACGACCTGCTGTCGGCGACGCTCGTCGCGGTCGCCGGACGGCTGGACGGCACGGGCGGGCGCGATCCGCTGCGCACCGCCCTCGCCCGACTCGCGCGGACCTTCGTCGACGAGCTGCGGGTGCTGCGCGCCCGGTGCGCGGCGCTGCCCGGCGCGGACGGCACCGCCTTCGACCCGCAGGCCTGCGTCCTGGCCGACCGCTACGCGCTGGTGCTGGCCGCCGCGGCGTGCCTGGGGGTGTGGGAGGGCCGGGCCTCCGCGGGCGACGGCTTCCTCGCGGGCCCGGCCTGGGCGGTGGTCGCGCTCGGCCGCCTGGCCAGGAGACTCGGCGCCCAGGTTCCGGACGTGCCCGCCGAGGCGGAGTCCTCGGTGCTGGCCGAGGTGCTGGAGCGGTGCCGTACGGGACTCAGCCTCGACCTGTACGCGACGCGGCTGGCCGGCTGAGGCCCGCGCGGTGTGCCGTCGCGTCCCGCCCGACGCACCCGGCCGGCGACCCCGGGCGCACCCGCCCGCCGCACCGGGCGTGCCCGCCCGGGGCATCGTCCGCGGGCGCGCCCCGCAACGACACGACGGGAGAGGACGATGAAACCGGTCAGATGTGCCCTGCCCCTCCACGTGCCGCGACCGGCCGGTCCCTGGCACGGCGTTCGGGAGAACCTGGCGCAGCTCGGCAACGCGCTGGTGTACACGACGTGGACCGAGTGGCTGCCCAGCGTGCTGACCGAGCCCCGCCTGCGGGAGCTGCTGGGGGCCGACTGGAACCGCTACCGCCGTACCCCCGACGCCGCCGTACGCCACCGGTTCGCCGCCGCCCGGCTGCTGATCAAGTACACGGCCGCCGCCGCCCTGAAGACTCCCCCCGAGTACCTCGACCTGGGCTACCGGCTGGGCGGCCGGCCCTATCTGCGCGGCTTCGACCAGATCGAGGTGAGCCTGTCCCACACCGGCGACGTGATGGCCGTGGGGCTCAGCCGTACCGGACGGATCGGGGTGGACGTGGAGTTCGCCGACCGGTTCGTACGGCTGGACCTGTTGCAGGCCCGCATCCTGACGCCCGCCGAGGCCGACGAGGTCGCCGCTCTGCCCGAGGCCGAGCGGGCCCCGTACCTGCTGCGGCTGTGGACGCTGAAGGAGGCGTACAGCAAGGCGCTCGGCCAGGGACTGCGGCTCAGCTTCAAGGAGTTCGGCTTCAGCCGCGGGGGCCGGCTGCAGGCCCCCGACGGAAGCGCCGCCACGCGCGGCGAGTGGGGGTTCGCCACGCATTCGGTGCTGGACCGCTATCTGCTCAGCGTGGCCTGCCACGACGCGGGGCTCAGCACGGCGGGTGACATGTCCGTGCAGACCATGCTCGACAAGGGGTTCCTGTCCGCGATGACCCAGGGCACGCCCGACCCGCTCCCCTGAGGCGGACGGGGGCGACGCCTGCGGCGGTTCTGTGGCGGACGTGAAGCCGCGTCAGGCCGGTGTCAGGCCGATGACGGTGCACTCCTGAACGATGTGCCCGGGAGCAGCGCGTCCGTCGGGCGGGCGCCCCCGGGACCGCGGTGAACTGCGGCCCGTACGGCAGCAGGCACGCGGATGCGACAGGAGGCGCCGATGGCGAGGCCGAGCCGCCCACGCCGCCGGCGGTGGCCCGACCGCCGAGCGGCCGGCACCGCCTCCGGGCGTGCGCAGCAGCGACCGACCGTACCGGTGACGTGGCAGCAGTACGACGTACTGCTCGACTCCCTGGCGCACCGGCACACCGGCCGGCACGTCGAGCAGGTGACCTGGGACTGGCGCGGCCCGCTGGACACCGAACGCTTCACCTGCGCCTGGCAGTCCGTCATGGACCGGGAAGCGGTGCTGCGCACCGCCGTCGACTGGCAGCCCGACCCCCGCGTCCTGCCGCCCGGCCCCCACATCGTGCTGCACGATCACGCGCGCGCCGACGTCGTACGCCACCGTGCGGGCAGCGTCGACTGGGACGACCTGCTCGAACACGACCGGCTGCGCGGCTTCGACCTGCGCCGGCCGGCCCCGCTGCGCCTGACCCTCCTCGACCTGCCCGACGACGGCTCCGCCCGGACGGACGGACCACCGGCCACGCGGGTGCTGCTCACCTTCCATCACGCGCTGCTGGACGCCTGGAGCGCGTTCGTGCTGATGGACGAGTTCGGTCGCGCCTACCTGGCCGGCGGCGTGCTGCCCGGCGGGGAACGCAGGCCCGACATCCGGGACCGGGCCCGCTGGCTGGAACGCCAGGACCCGGCAGCGGCCCGGGACTTCTTCACCCGGTCACTGCCGTCGGGGCGCCCCGTGCTGCTGCCCGCCCTGCCCGGCCCCGCGACCCGGCAGAGCGGCTGCGGCCGGGCCGAGGCCCGCCTGAGCGCCGCCGAGGCCGGACGGCTGCACCGCTGGGCCGGCACCCGGGCGGTGTCCGGCTCCAGCGTCCTGCACGCGGTGTGGGCACTGCTGCTGTACCGGGTGGCCGGGACCGGCGGGCCGGTGACGGTCGGCTTCGGCGTCACCGCCTCGGGGCGCGGCATCCCCCTGGACGCCGTCGAGCGGCTGGTGGGGCCGATGCGCACCTGCCTGCCCATGACCGTCGAGGTCGATCCCGCCCACCGGCTGGCGCACCTGCTGGCCACGCTGCGCGACCGGGCCCTGGACATGGCCGCCTACGAGTGGACCTCCGCCGGGCAGGTGCAGCAGTGGGCGGGCGCCCGGACCGGCAGGCTGCTGGAGAGCCTGGTGACCGTCGAGGCGGTCCCCCGCCCGCCGGCCGAGCTGCGGGCCGGGCTGGCGGCCGCCGGCATCAGCTTCGAGCGGCAGCGGGCCGGCGGCGCGCACACCGTCCTCCCCGTCGCCCTGCTCGCCCACCACCTCGCCGACGGCTCGCTGGCCCTGGCCGCCCTGTACGACCGGGCCCGGCTCTCCGACGCCGACGCGGCCCTGCTCGTGGCCCACTGCACCCGCCTGCTGCGCCATCTGCCCGGCACCGCGCGGAACGCCACCGTCGCCGACGTGCTGGCCGTCCTCGGCGCGGACCGGGCACCGCGCATGGCTCCGGCACGGCGCCGCGAGGGACCCGCCGAATGGCTCCGGCCGCATTCGACGGACGGACCGCCCACCGTCGAGGGAACCGCGAGAGAACCGCGAGGGAACGTTGACACCCTGGGGTGATCGACGCGAAGGAGGTGCCCATGAAGGAGGCGCCCATGTACGACGGCGAGACGGGAATCCCACAGGCCGGCGCGGCCGAATCCGGGCCGGCGCCGGTGATCTGCGCGCCGCCGCTGCGGCTGGCCGGTGCGGACGACGACGAGGACACGATCGTCCGCGGCATCGACTGACCCGCCGGGGACACGGGCCGCCTTCCCGCTGTTCCCCTCGGCCCTCTCCGCCGACGGCCCCCCGTGCTCTCTCGACGTTCCCGGTCGAAGTTCGAGATCGACGTTCCCGAGGACATAAGGACGAAAGACGATGCCTCTGCCCGAGCAGCGCCCGGCCGCCGTGGCGGTGTCCGCCTCCCTGGAGGCGTTCCTCACCGACACGCAGCACGTCGCCGCCCTCACCACGATCCGGCCCGACGGGTCGCCGCACGTGGCGCCGGTGCGGTTCACGTGGGAGTCGTCCAGCGGTCTCGCGCGGGTGATGACCGTCGCCTCGTCCCGCAAGGCCCGCAATCTGCTGGCCGCGCCCGGCAGCCGGGTGGCCCTGTGCCAGGTGGACGGGTTCGCCTGGGCCACCCTGGAGGGCACCGGCACCGTCGTGCGCGACCCGGAGCGGGTGGTGCGGGGGGCGAAGCTGTACGCCCGGCGGTACTGGTCCACGCCGCCCAACCCGCCCGGCCGGGTGGTCATCGAGATCGCCGTGGACCGGGTGCTCAGCCTCAACACGTGAGCGCCCCGCGGCTCCCGGCCCGTACCGGGCGGGTGCCGCGGGACCGGCAGGAACTGGGCGGCCCGGGCGGCCGTCGGCGGCGCCGGCCCGTCCGCCCGGACCTCACGCGGCCGGTGCGGGGGAGCCGTCCGCCCACAGCAGCCGGAAGGCCAGCTCCGACAGCCGCCAGCCCCCGCCGGTGCGCCGGGCCCGGCCCGTGACGAACGTACCGGTGGCGAACAGCGGGGCCAGCTCACCCAGCGGAGGAGTGTGCCGCGCGTGGTGCACGTGCGTGGAGATCAGGTTGGCCCGCAGGGTGGCCCGGTCGCCGTCCAGCACCACCACCGGGGCGGAACCCAGGTGCTGCGTGGCAGCGAACGCCGACAGCGCCGTGCGGTGGTACTCGGCCATGCCGGCGCGTCCCTGGTGCCGGCTCATCGGGAAGGCGACGACCGCGTCCTCGGTGAACAGTCCGTCCGCCCAGGCGTCGTCGAGCCTGTCGTCGGTGTCGTCGAGCGAGACGAGGTAGCGGTTCAGCAGCGCCGCCACCGAGGCGCGGGACTCCTCCGGGGACTCCGCCGAATTGGTTGCAGATTCATCGATGCTGCGGGTGTAGGTCATACCTGATAATTCCACCGTCCGCCCTCGGCCCGGCAACCTTCCTGACAAAGATCTGACATTCCCCAGGTTTCTCTGGCATTCATTGTAGAAGTCCTGTACCGAACGCTATTTACGGCCGTCCGCAGCCCTCGTAATACTGGCCGAACACCAGTGGGAAGAGGGCCAAATGAACGACTTCGACGCTGACGTCATCGTGGTGGGAGCCGGACCCACCGGACTTATGCTCGCGGGTGAATTGAGGCTCAATGGAGTCTCGGTCACCGTGCTCGACAAACTGAGCGAGCCCATGCGACAGTCCAGGGCTCTGGGATTTTCCGCACGCACCATCGAGGAATTCGCCCAGCGGGGCCTCATGGCCCGCTTCGGTGAGGTCGGCGTCATTCCCGTCGGCCACTTCGGCGGCGTGGGCCTCGACTACCGCGTGATCGAGGGAGGATCGTACGGCGCCCGCGGCATCCCGCAGGCCCGCACCGAGGCCGTCCTCGGCGACTGGGCGCGGGAGCTGGGCGCCGAGGTGCGCCGCGGGGCCGAGGTCACCGGCCTGGACACGGCCGAGGACGCGGTGACCGTCCACGCCCGCACCCCGGACGGCGACGTCCGGCTGCGCGCCCGCTACGTGGTGGGCTGCGACGGCGCCCGCAGCACCGTGCGCACCCTCGCGGGGATCGACTTCCCCGGCACCGAGCCGACCATCGAGCTCCGCTTCGCGGACGTGGCCGGCATCCAGCTGCGCCCGCGGTTCAGCGGCGAGCGGGTGGCGGACGGCATGGTCATGGTGATGCCGCTCGGCCCGGACCGCAGCCGCGTCATCTACTTCGACCGCACCGAGCCGCTGCGCACCAGCCGGGAACCGATCACCTTCGAGGAGGTCGCCGCGACCTTCGAGCGGCTCTCCGGCGAGGACATCAGCGGCGCCACCCCGCTGTGGGTCAGCTCCACCACCGACGTCAGCCGGCAGGCCGTCACCTACCGCAAGGGCCGGGTCCTGCTGGCCGGCGACGCCGCCCACATCCACCTGCCGATCGGGGCCCAGGGCATGAGCGCGGGCGTCCAGGACGCCGTGAACCTGGGCTGGAAGCTGGCGCTGGAGGTCAAGGGCCGGGCCCCCGAGGGCCTGCTCGACACCTACCACGGCGAGCGGCACCCGGTCGGCGCCCGCATCCTGACCAACACCCTGGCCCAGCGCACCCTCTACCTCGGCGGCGACGACATCGCCCCGCTGCGTGAGGTGTTCGGCGAGCTCGTGGAGAACCACGAGTCCGTGCGCCGCCTGCTGGCGGGCATGGTCACCGGCCTGGACATCCGCCACGACGTCGGCGAGGGCGACCACCCGCTGCTCGGCCGGCGCCTTCCGGAGCGCGAGCTGGTCGTCGACGGCGAGAAGGTCTCCAGCTTCACGCTCCAGCACACCGGCCGCCCGGTGCTGCTCGAACTCGGCGGCGACCACGGGCTGCGCACGGCGGCGGCGGGCTGGGCCGACCGGGTCGACCTGGTGGCCGCCGACTTCGACTGCGAGGTGCCCGTCGACGGCATCCTCGTCCGCCCCGACGGCTACGTCGCCTGGGTCGCGCCCACCGGGGCCGGCGCCGACGGCCTGGCCGAGGCCCTCACCCGCTGGTTCGGCCCCGCCGCCTGAAACCGTTCAGCCGGCCCCCGTCCGTACCGTCACAGGAAGCGAAGGAAACCCATGCCCACCGTCTCCGTCGAGGACAACCACCTCACCGTGCTCAACCTGTTCACCACCGACGCGCCCGAGAAGCAGGACTCGCTCATCCAGGAGATGACGAAGATCGTCAACGCGGCGACGTACGAGGGCTGGATGTCCAGCACCGTGCACGCCGGCGTCGACAGCCCCGGCACCGCCAACTTCATCCAGTGGCGCAGCGGCGAGGACCTCGAGAAGCGCTACCAGGGCGAGGAGTTCAAGCACCGCACCCTGCCGGTCTTCGGTGAGATCACCACCTCCATCCGGCTGCTGCAGAACGAGATCGCCTACACCCTGACCTCCGACGGCCCGGGCAGCGAGGTGACGATCTGCCCCAACCGCGGCAACTACACCGTCATCGCCGTCCACAAGGTCGCGCAGGGCGACCAGGACGAGCTGATCGACGCCCTCGGCCCCGGCCAGGCGGGCATCGTCGACGCCCCCGGCTTCCGCGGCCACATCGTCCTCAAGGGCCTGCGCGCCCGCGGCCTGGAGGGCTCCTTCGTCGTCTCCTACTCGCAGTGGGAGAGCAAGGAGGCCTACGACGCCCACCGGGACCTGCCGCAGGAGAAGTGGCCGGAGGGCCGCAGCAAGGCCCACGCCCGCATCACCGCGGTCACCACCGAGGTCGACGTCAACACCTACCAGGTCGTCCTCACCCGCGCCGCCGGCGACGAGTGAACCGGCGTGCCGCCCGCCGGCACGCCCCGCCTCACCCCGACGCCCGGTCCTTTCGCGGGGCCGGGCGTCCGCCGCACCCCACCGGCCGCCCGTGAACGCGGCTCAGGCCGGCCTCAGGCGCCGTGCGGGCCGGGCCCTACCGCCGGGCCGCACCGTCGGCACACAGGGGGGCCTCCCCCACCGGTCCCCCGGCCGCCCCGCCCACTACGCGAAATCTCCCATGCAACGCCGAGGAGCTGAACCTCTATGCACAGCACGTTGATTGTCGCCCGGATGGCCGAGGCCTCGAGCAACGACGTGGCGCGGCTGTTCGCCGACTTCGACGCGACCGACATGCCCCACCGCATGGGAACGCGGCGCCGCCAGCTGTTCTCCTACCGGGGCCTGTACTTCCACCTCCAGGACTTCGACGAGGACAACGGCGGCCAGCTGATCGAGGCCGCCAAGACCGACCCGCGCTTCGTCGGGATCAGCGAGGACCTCAAGCCCTTCATCGAGGCCTACGACCCAAAGACCTGGCGCTCGCCGGCCGACGCCATGGCCACCCGGTTCTACACCTGGGAGGCGTCCGCGTGAACCGGCGACGCGTTGTCATCACCGGGATCGAGGTCATCGCTCCCGGCGGTGTCGGCCGGGACAGGTTCTGGGACCTGCTGAGCAACGGCCGTACCGCCACCCGGGGCATCACGTTCTTCGACCCCGCCCCGTTCCGCTCGAAGGTGGCCGCCGAGGCCGACTTCGACCCCTACGAGCACGGCCTGACGCCCCAGGAGGTGCGCCGGCTGGACCGGGCCGCCCAGTTCGCGGTCGTCGCCTCGCGCGGCGCCGTCGCCGACAGCGGCATCGACCTGGGGGCCGTCGACCCGCACCGCGTCGGGGTCACCGTGGGCAGCGCGGTCGGCGCGACGATGGGCCTGGACGACGAGTACCGCGTCGTCAGCGACGGCGGCCGCCTCGACGTCGTGGACCACACCTACGCCGTCCCGCACCTGTACGGGCACATGGTGCCCAGCTCGTTCGCCGCGGAGGTCGCCTGGGCGGTCGGCGCCGAGGGCCCGAGCACCGTGGTCTCCACCGGCTGCACCTCCGGCATCGACTCCGTCGGCTACGCGGTGGAGCTGGTCCGCGAGGGCTCGGCGGACGTGGTGATCGCCGGTTCCTCCGACGCGCCGATCTCGCCGATCACCATGGCCTGCTTCGACGCGATCAAGGCGACCACCCCCCGCCACGACGAACCGCAGTGCGCCTCCCGCCCCTTCGACGCCACCCGCAACGGGTTCGTCCTCGGGGAGGGCACCGCCTTCTTCGTCCTGGAGGAGCTGGAGAGCGCCCGCAAGCGCGGCGCGCACGTCTACGCCGAGATCGCCGGGTACGCCACCCGCTCCAACGCCTACCACATGACGGGCCTGCGGCCCGACGGCGTGGAGATGGCCGAGGCGATCGAGCGGGCCATGGACGAGGCCCGGCTGAACCCGGAGTCGGTCGACTACATCAACGCCCACGGGTCCGGCACCAAGCAGAACGACCGGCACGAGACCGCCGCGTTCAAGCGGAGCCTGGGCGAGCACGCCTACCGCACCCCGGTCAGCTCCATCAAGTCGATGGTCGGGCACTCCCTCGGGGCCATCGGTTCCATCGAGATCGCCGCGTCCGCGCTGGCCATGGAGTACGACGTGGTCCCGCCCACGGCCAATCTGCACACCCCGGACCCGGAGTGCGACCTCGACTACGTGCCCGTCGTCGCCCGTGACCAGCTCGTCGACACCGTCCTGACCGTCGGCAGCGGCTTCGGCGGTTTCCAGAGCGCCATGGTGCTCACCAGCGCGGAAAGGAGCCTCGTATGACCGCCTCGGTGGTGGTGACCGGCCTGGGCGTCGCGGCACCCAACGGCCTGGGCACGCAGGACTACTGGTCGGCGACGCTGGGCGGCAAGCACGGCATCGGCCGCATCACCCGCTTCGACCCGTCCGCCTATCCGGCCCGGCTGGCCGGCGAGGTGCCCGGCTTCGTCGCCGAGGACCACCTGAGCAGCCGTCTGCTGCCGCAGACCGACCGGGTCACCCGGCTGGCGCTGGTCGCCGCCGACTGGGCCCTCAAGGACGCCGGCGCCGACCCCGGGCAACTGCCGGAGTTCGACATGGGCGTCATCACGGCGTCCGCCGCCGGCGGCTTCGAGTTCGGCCAGGGCGAGCTGCAGAACCTGTGGAGCCGCGGCAGCCAGTACGTCTCCGCCTACCAGTCCTTCGCCTGGTTCTACGCCGTCAACAGCGGCCAGATCTCCATCCGCAACGGCATGAAGGGCCCCTCCGGAGTCGTCGTCAGCGAGGGCGCGGGCGGCCTGGACGCCGTCGCGCAGGCCCGCCGGCAGATCCGCAAGGGCACCGCCCTGATCGTCACCGGCGCGCTCGACGCCTCGATCTGCCCCTGGGGCTGGGTCGCCCAGCTGACCACCGGCAAGCTGTCCACCAGCGACGAACCGACCCGCGCCTACCTGCCCTTCGACCGGGACGCGCGCGGCTACGTGCCCGGCGAGGGCGGCGCCATCCTCATCGCCGAGGACGCCGAGGCGGCCCGGGCCCGCGGTGCCCGCGTCTACGGCGAGATCGCCGGCTACGGCGCCACGATCGACCCCCGCCCGGGCAGCGGACGCGAGCCGGGCCTGCGCAAGGCCGTCGAGGTCGCCCTCGCCGACGCCGGGGCGGACGCCGCCGACGTCGACGTGGTCTTCGCCGACGGCGCCGGCGACCCGGCCGGCGACCTCGTCGAGGCGCAGGCGCTCAGCGCCGTCTTCGGGGACCGCGGGGTGCCGGTGACGGTGCCGAAGACCATGACCGGGCGCCTGTACTCGGGCGCCGCTCCGCTGGACCTCGCGGCGGCCTTCCTGTCGATCCGCGACGGGGTGATCCCCCCGACCGTGCACACCGAGCCGTGCCCGGACTACCCGCTCGACCTGGTTCTCACCGATCCCCGCCCGGCGCCCGTGCGCACCGCGCTCGTCCTGGCCCGCGGCAGCGGCGGTTTCAACTCCGCGATGGTCGTGCGCGCCGCCGTGTAGCGCACCCCGTCACCGCACACCCCGAACCACAGACGAAAGGACCCAGCATGGCCACCAAGCTGTTCACCCTGGAGGACCTCAAGCGCACCCTGCGGGAGGCCGCCGGGGTGGCCGAGGGCGTCGACCTGGACGGCGACATCCTCGACACCGAGTTCGAGGTCATCGGCTACGAGTCGCTCGCGCTGCTGGAGGCCGGCGGCCTCATCGAGCGCGAGTACGGCATCTCCCTGGACGAGGAGGCCGTCAGCGAGGCCAACACGCCGCGCTCCTTCATCGACGTCGTCAACGCGCAGCTCGCGCCGGCCCAGGCCGCCTGAAGGAGGACGCCCGACATGAGCGACAACAGCACCGCGAGGGTCGCCCTCGTCACCGGTGCCACCAGCGGCATCGGCCTGGCCTCGGCCCGCCTGCTGGCCTCCGCCGGCCACCGCGTCTTCATCGGCGCGCGCAACGCCGACAACGTCGCCGCCACCGTCAAGGACCTCCAGGCCGAGGGCCTGGAGGTGGACGGCACGGTCCTCGACGTGCGGGACACCGCCTCCGTCGACGCCTTCGTGCGGGCCGCCGTCGACCGCTTCGGCACCGTCGACGTACTGGTCAACAACGCGGGCCGGTCCGGCGGCGGCGTGACCGCCGACCTCACCGACGAGCTGTGGGAGGACGTGGTGGAGACCAACCTCACCAGCGTCTTCCGGATGACCCGGGCGGTCCTCAACGCCGGCGGCATGCGGCACAAGGACCGCGGCCGCATCATCAACATCGCCTCCACGGCCGGCAAGCAGGGCGTCGTCCTCGGAGCGCCCTACTCGGCCTCCAAGCACGGCGTCGTCGGCTTCACCAAGGCCCTCGGCAACGAGCTGGCTCCCACCGGCATCACCGTCAACGCGGTCTGCCCCGGCTACGTCGAGACCCCGATGGCCCAGCGCGTGCGCCAGGGCTACGCGAACGCCTACGACACCTCCGAGGACGCCATCCTCGAGAAGTTCCAGGCCAAGATCCCGCTCGGCCGCTACTCCACGCCCGAGGAGGTCGCGGGCCTCGTCGGCTACCTGGCCTCCGACACCGCCGCCTCCATCACCTCGCAGGCCCTCAACGTCTGCGGCGGTCTGGGCAACTTCTGACCTCCGCCCCACCGACACCCTCCGAGGAGAACCTCATGACGACGCGTGAGGTCGAGCACGAGATCACCATCGACGCCCCGGCCGCCGCGGTCTACGAGCTGCTCGCGGACGTGACCAACTGGCCGCGGATCTTCCCGCCCACCATCCACGTCGACCGGCTCGAGGAGCAGGGCGACGAGGAGCGCATCCGGATCTGGGCCACCGCCAACGGCACTCCCAAGGACTGGACCTCGCGCCGGACCCTGGACGCCGACGCGCTGACCATCACCTTCCGCCAGGAGATCCCGGCGCCGCCCGTCAAGCACATGGGCGGCACCTGGATCATCGAGCCGCTCGGCGAGGCCGCCTCCCGGGTGCGGCTGCTGCACGACTACAGCGCCGTCGGCGACGACCCGCACGACCTGCTGTGGATCGAGCGGGCCGTGGACAAGAACAGCACCTCCGAGCTGGCGGCGCTCAAGGAGAACGTCGAGCGCGTGCACGCCGCCGACACCGAGGAGCTGACCTTCTCCTTCACCGACACCGTGCGGATCGACGGCAGCGCCAAGGACGTCTTCGACTTCATCAACGAGGCCGACCGGTGGGCCGAGCGGCTGCCGCACGTGGCCGTCGTACGCCTCGGCGAGGACACGCCGGGCCTTCAGGAGCTGGAGATGGACACCCGCGCCAAGGACGGCTCGGTGCACACCACCAAGTCGTACCGCGTCGTCTTCCCGCACCACAAGATCGCCTACAAGCAGGTCACGCTGCCCGCGCTGATGACCCTGCACACCGGCGAGTGGACGTTCGTCGAGACCGAGGAGGGCACCAGCGCCTCCTCCCAGCACACCGTCACCCTCAACACCGACAACATCGCACGCGTCCTCGGCGCCGACGCCACCGTCGCCGACGCCCGCGCGTACGTGCACACGGCGCTGTCCACCAACAGCAGCGCCACGCTGGCCCACGCCAAGGCCTACGCCGAGCAGAAGAAGGCCTGACCGTGGCAGCGGACCGCCTTGCGGCCGACGTGGTCGTCGTCGGGGCCGGTCCCGTCGGGCTGATGCTCGCCGGTGAACTGGCCCGCGCCGGCGTCGACGTGGTGCTCCTGGAGAAGCGGCACGCCCCCAACCACGAGTCACGGGCCTCCACCCTGCACGCGCGCACCATGGAGATCCTCGACAGCCGGGGGCTGCTGCCCGACTTCGGGTCCCCGCCCGCCGAGCCCCGCGGCCACTTCGGGGGCGTCCCGCTGGACCTCACCCTGCCCAGCACCCACCCGGGGCAGTGGAAGGTGCAGCAGACCAAGACCGAGGCGGTCCTCGAGGAATGGGCGCTGGCGCTGGGCGCCGAGCTGAAGTGCGGGCACGAACTGGTCGCCGTCGGCGAGGTGGGGGACCGGGTCGAGGCCGAGGCCGTCGGCCGGGACGGCGTGCTGCGCCTGCGCTGCCACTACCTGGTGGCCTGCGACGGCGAGAACAGCACCGTGCGCCGCCTGCTCGGCGCCGGTTTCCCCGGCCAGGACGCCGGCCGGGAACTGCTGCGCGCCGACGTCGACGGCATCGACGTGCCCAACCGGCGCTTCGAGCGCCTGGAACGGGGCCTGGCCATCGCCGCGCGCCGCCCCGACGGCGTGACCCGGGTGATGGTGCACGAGTTCGGCTCGTCCGCCCGCGAGCGCACCGCCGACGCCTCGTTCGAGGAGATCGCCACCGTCTGGAAGCGGGTCACCGGCGAGGACATCAGCGGCGGGACCCCGCTGTGGGTCAACGCCTTCGGCGACGCCTCCCGCCAGCTCACCCGGTACCGGCACGGCCGGGTCCTGTTCGCGGGCGACGCCGCCCACCAGCAGATGCCGATCGGCGGGCAGGCCCTCAACCTCGGCATCCAGGACGCCTTCAACCTCGGCTGGAAGCTGGCCCTGTGCCTGGGCGGCGAGGCCGGCGACGAGCTGCTGGACACCTACCACACCGAACGGCACGCGGTCGGCCGGCGGGTGCTGGCCAACATCCGGGCCCAGGCCCAGATGCTGCTCGGCGACCGCACCGTGGAACCCCTGCGCGCGGTGCTCGGCGAACTGATCGGCCAGGAGGGCGTGCGGGCCCACCTCGCGGGCATGATCAGCGGCCTGGACGTGCGCTACGACGTCGGCGGCCCCGCGCACCCGCTGCTCGGCGCCCGGATGCCGCACACCGTGCTGCACGCCGGCCGGCGCCGGCTCCACCCCGCCCAGCTGCTGCGCACCGGCAGAGGCGTCCTGCTGGACCTGCGCGGCGGTGATCCGGCCGGGCCGCCCGACGGCTGGGCGGGCCGGGTGAGCGCGGTGGCGGTCCTCCCTCAGGACCCCGGCCCCCTGCACGGCGCCGACCGTGTGCTGCTGCGCCCGGACGGCCATGTCGCCTGGGTGGGCGAGGACATGCGCGACGAAGGGCTGCGGGCAGCCCTGGTCCGCTGGTTCGGCCCGCCCGCCGACCGGTAGGCCGCAACGGCCCCTCCCCCCACCGCAAGCGCAAGGACGATTCTGCAGAAAGGGAACACCATGGAAGGGACAGCGGTGGACACCGATGTCGTCGTCGTGGGCGCGGGGCCGACCGGCCTGATGCTCGCCGGGGAACTCGCCCTCGGCGGAGCACGCGTCATCGTGGTCGAGAAGCTGACCGAACCCACCATGCAGTCGCGCGGCCTGGGCTTCACCGCCCGCACGATGGAGACGTTCGACCAGCGCGGACTGCTGCCCCGCTGGGGCAGCCTGGAGACCATGCCGGTCGGGCACTTCGGGGGCGTGCAGTTCGACTACTCCGTGCTCCCCGACTCCCACTTCGGCGCCCGCGGCGTGGTGCAGTGGAAGACCGAGGAGGTCCTGGAGAAGTGGGCCGCCGAACTCGGCGCGGACATCCGGCGGGGCTGGGAGTTCGCCGAGCTGGCCGACGGCTTCCTGGACGGCGACGCCGTCGAGATCGCCCTGGACACGCCCGAGGGCCCGCGGCGGCTGCGCGCCTCGTACCTGGTGGGCTGCGACGGCTCGCGCAGCCGTATCCGCAAGGCGGCCGGCTTCGACTTCCCCGGCATCCCGGCCAGCCGCAAGATGTACGTCGCCGACGTCGTCGGCTGCGACCTGCGCCCGCGCTACCTCGGTGAGCGGCTGCCCAAGGGCATGGTCATGGTCGGTCCGCTGGGTGACGGCGTGAACCGGCTCATCGCCTGCCCGCACGGCACCCCGGTCAGCGACCGCGACACGACCGTTCCCTTCGAGGAGGTCGCCGACGCCTGGGAGCACATCACCGGGGAGGACATCCACCACGGCGGCGCGAAGTGGGTCAGCTCCTTCACCGACGCCACCCGCCAGACCTCCGAGTACCGGCGCGGCCGGGTCTTCCTGGCCGGCGACGCCGCCCACATCCACCTCCCGGCCGGCGGGCAGGGACTGAGCACCGGTGTGCAGGACGCGGTCAACCTCGGCTGGAAGCTGGCCCTGGTCACGCGCGGGGCGGCTCCCGAGGCGCTGCTCGACAGCTACCACGCCGAACGGCACCCGGTGGGCCGGCGGCTGCTGATGAACACCCGCGCCCAGGGCACCATCTTCCTCGGCGGCGAGCAGGCGGACCCGCTGCGCGAGCTGTTCGCCGAACTGCTGCGGTACGACGACGTGAAGAAGCACCTCGCGGGCATCGTCAGCCACCTCGACATCCGCTACGACCTCGGCGCGCAGGAGACCGACGGCCATCCGCTCGTGGGCCGCAGGATGCCGCCGCGGACGCTGGTGGGCGAGGGCGGCGAGACCCGGATCGCCGAACTGCTGCACGCCGGGCGGGGCGTGCTCCTGGACCTGGCCGACGACGCCGCGGCACGGGACGCGGCGGCGGGCTGGCAGGGCCGCGTGGACGTGGCGACCGTGGCCGCCGCGGACGCCGCCGGGACCGAGGCCCTGGCCGGCGCGACGGCCGTCCTGGTCCGCCCCGACGGCTACGTGGCCTGGGCCGGCACCTCTGCGGCCGACGGCCTCGCCCCCGCCCTGGAACGCTGGTTCGGCCCGGCGGCCCGCTGACCCTCAACCCCCCTCCGGCCGCCCGGCCCTGCGGTGCACCCCTCCCCGCACCGGCCTCCGGGCGGCCGGCCCCTTGTCCGCATCCCCCGCGCACCGGCCCCCGGACCCGGGCGGCCGGTGCCGCCGGTGCGCGCCTGCCCCGTACCGTCCTCCTCCGGACGGCCACGGCATCCGCGGGTGCCCCTTCCCCGCGCGCCTGGCCCTCCGGCAGCCCGGCCGTTCGGCGCACGCTCTTCCCCCCCCCAACCGGCCCCAGGGGCACTTCCCGCCCGGTTCGAAGGGGGGAACCGCCCCCCCGCCGACCCCGCCCCCGCCCACCGGCGAGGCCGAACGCGCGGTCCGCGCCCAGAACCACGACCGAGGCCCCGGCCGCTCCCCTTGCGGGGGCGGCCGGGGCCTCGGCGGGTCCGGTGGGCCCGGTGGGCCCGGTGGGGCGATCAGACCGGCACGGCCTCGACGACCGACACCGCGGCCGCCGTCTCCACCACGCGCTCCAGCCGGAAGCCGGCGCGGGACAGGAGGTCGGCGTACTGGCCGGCCGTGCGCTCCCGGCCGCCGACGAGCAGCATCAGCCACAGGTCGACCAGCTTCCCCGAGTGCGGCTCGTCGCCCTGCTCCGGCACGACCATCTCGACCAGCAGCAGCTTGCCGCCCGGCCGCACGGCCGCCCGCACGTTCCGCAGGATCTTCAGCACCTCCTCCTCGGGCCAGTCGTGCACGATGTGCTTGAGGACGTAGGCGTCGGCGCCGGTGGGCACCGGGCCGAACATGTCACCGGCCACGGTCGTACAGCGGTCGGCGACCCCCTGCCGGGCGAGGAACCCGGCGGCCCCGTTGGCCTCGACGCGTGGGTCGAACAGGATGCCGCGGGTCTGCGGCGATCCGCGCAGGATGCCCGCCAGCAGCCCGCCCTGCCCGCCGCAGAAGTCCAGCACGGTGCCGAAGGCGGAGAAGTCGTAGGCGGCGGCCACCGGTTCGGTCTCGGTGGCGGACATGTTGCCCATGCCGTTGATGAAGACCGCGCCGTACTCCGGGTTGCTCTCCAGGTACTCGAACGCGCTCATGCCGCGCAGCTTCGGCAGACTCGGCTCGCCGGTGACCACCGTCTCCAGGAAGGCGCTCCAGTCCTCCCAGTGGGTCGGGTGCCCCATCAGCAGCGCGATGTCCCGCATCGTCATCGGGTGGTCGGCGCGCAGTGCCTCCCCCATCGGGGTCAGCCCGTACGTGCCGTCCGGGTGGCCGGCGAAGACGCCCTGGGAGGCCAGCAGCCGCAGCACCCGGCCCAGGGCGTCCGGGTTCGCGCCGACGCGTCCGGCGAGCTCCTCCGGGCCGAGCGGACCGTCCGCCAGCGCCTCGGCCACACGCAGCTCGGCGGTCGCCCGCAGGGCCTGCGTGATCATCGAGCCCATGATCAGTTCGAGCAGGGCGAAGGGCGGCGGCGCCATCTCCCTGACCTGCTTCTGGAGTTCCGCCCGCTGTTTTTCCAGGTCGCGGACCACTGAAGGGGGCGGCAGTTCCGGCATGCGATTCCTCCCGTGCAGTAGGTGCTCATTCCGTCCCAGCCGCCGAACGGGCAAGGGACCCGGTTGTCAACGGTAGGAATAATTTTCGGGAATCACTGGAGGGCTGCTCGAATTCAGATCGCGCCCGGATTAATTCTGTTTAAGTGCGGCAAATAAGCGGTCAAACGCCCCCGTCGACTCCCCTATGGTGGCGCAGGTTTCGCATCCGGCTCTCCGAAAAATCGGGGGAAGCATGCAGCGAAGGAGAGACATGTCGAATTCACGCGCCTCCTGGAAGAAGGTCCTGCCGACGGCCGCCGCTGCGGCGGTGATGCTGACGGCCACGACGGCCGCCGTCCCTGCCGAGGCCGGGGCCGAGGAAAAGCCCTCCGCCACGCTGACGGTCGTCGCCTCCGGTCTGAAGAACCCGCGCGGCATCACCGCGCAGTCCGACGGTTCGGTGCTGGTGGCCGAGTCCGGCGAGGGCCTGCCGGGCTGCGCCGCGGGCACCCGCTGCCTGGGCGCCACCGGCGCCATCGTCAAGGTGCCGTTCGGCGGCAGCATGAGCCGTGTGGTGACCGGGCTGCCCTCCGTCGCCGTCGGCGCGGCCGACCCCACCACCGTCAACGCCAGTGGCCCGTCCCAGGCCGTGGCCGGCACCACCGCCGGCAGTGGCTACACCGTGCTGTCGGCCTTCGGCGGCCCCGGCACCCCCGAACTGCGCTCCTCCCTCGGCGCCTCCGCCAAGACGCTGGGCACCGTCTTCCGCACCGGCGACAACAAGGTCCTCGGCGACATGGTCACCCACGAGGCCACCCTGAACCCCGACGGCGGGGACATCAACGGCAACCCGTGGCGGTTCGTGCGGGACGGCGCGGGCTTCCTGGCCACCGACGCCGGCTCGAACGACGTGGTCGCCGGTCCGGGCGACGGCACCACCTCCACCAAGTACGTGCTGCCGAAGAACGGCACCGCCGAGTCGGTGCCCACCGGCATCGTCAAGAGCTCCGACGGCACGCTCTACATAGCCGACATGGGTGGCGGGCAGGTCGGCGGCTCGCGCATCTGGAAGGTGCCGCCGGGCCAGCAGCCGCAGGTCCTCGTCTCCGGGCTGACCAACATCGTGGACATCGCCTTCGACTGGAAGGGCGACCTGCTCGCCCTGTCCTACAGCTCCTCCTCGCTGGCCGGGGCGCCGACGCCGGGCTCGCTGTCCGAGATCGACCTGAGCACGAAGAAGGTCACCACCATCCCGACCGGCGACCGGCTGCGGCAGCCCTCCGGTCTCGGCGTCGACATCTTCGGCTGCGTGTACATCACCAACCACTCCGTCGGCACGAACGGCCAGCTGGTACGCGTCTGGTACTGAGGCCGGGCGGGCCTGACACAGGCTCACCGCGCCGCCTTCCGAGGCTGCCGTCCCCATTCGCGGCCCCGCCGGGTTCCCCCGCCGGCGGGGCCGTCGCCGTGCCCGGGGGCGCGCGCACCAGGTGGTCGGGCGGTGGCCGGGCCTCCGGTGGGGAACCGCTCGGCCGCCGCTCGACAGCGGCCGGAGGGGGACGGCCGCCGACCGCACGGATCGGCATTCTGGCCGGGCATCCGCTTGCGCGGACCCCATCCGACGCCCAAGGAGGCCGCCCGTGTCCGTTCACGCCCACACCCCCGCCGCAGCACCACCGACCGGCGTGTGGCTGGTCGGTGCCCGGGGCTCGGTCGCCACGACGACCGTCGCCGGCTGCGCGGCCCTCGCGGGAGGGCTGCTCGCGCCCACCGGCCTGGTCACCGAGACGCCCGCGTTCGCCCGCAGCGGTCTGCCCGAGCTGTCCTCCCTGGTCTTCGGCGGCCACGACACCGGCAGCGGTCCGCTGCCCAAACGGGCCGAACAGCTCGCCGCGCAGGGCGTGCTGCCGCACTGGCTGCCCGGTGCCGTGCACGGCGACCTGGCCGCCGCCGACAGCCGCGTGCGGCCCGGCGGACCGCAGGCCGGCGACGAGCGCGGCACCGAGGAGCTGATCGACGCGTTCGCCGCGGACCTGCGGGAGTTCGCGCGCACCACCGGCGCCGTCCGTACCGTCGTGGTGAACGTCGCCTCCACCGAGCCCGTCCCCGGCCCCGGCGAGTGGCCGGCCAGCTCCCTGTACGCGGCGGCGGCCCTGCGCGCCGGCTGCTCCTACGTCAACTTCACCCCCTCGGCCGGGATGAACCACCCGCGGCTGGCGGACGCGGCCGCCCTCGCGGGCCTGCCGTGCGCGGGCCGGGACGGCAAGACCGGCCAGACCCTGCTGCGGGCGGTGCTGGCGCCCATGTTCCGCCAGCGGGCCCTCCAGGTGCGGGCCTGGTCGGGTACGAACCTGCTCGGCGGCGGCGACGGGGCCGCGCTCGCCGACCCGGCGGCCGCCGCCGCGAAGAACGCCGGCAAGGAGCGGGTGCTGGTCGACAACCTGGGCGCGCGGCCCGAGGGCGACGTGCACATCGACGACGTACCGGCGCTCGGGGACTGGAAGACGGCGTGGGACCACGTCGCCTTCGAGGGTTTCCTCGGCACCCGCATGGTGCTGCAGACGATCTGGCAGGGCTGCGACTCCGCGCTCGCCGCGCCGCTCGTGCTGGACCTGGCGCGGCTGCTGGCCCGCGCCCACGAGGTGGGCCTGTCCGGGCCCCGGCCCGAACTCGGCTTCTACTTCAAGGACCCCGACGGCGACAGCACGTCCCTGGCCCAGCAGTACGCCGCCCTGCTGGCCTTCGCCGACCGGCTGGGGGAGCACCGGTGAGCATCACCTCCACCGGCGCGGTCCGGCGGCTGCGATCCCGCCTCCACCGGCCCGCCCCCACGGCGCCCCCCGCCTCCCCGTCCGTCGCCGGCGGCCGCACCGGCGGCCCCGCGGTCCCCGTCGCCGCCACCGCCCGTGCCTGGGCCGAACTGCTGCGGGTGCCCGCGGTGTTCACGGTGCCCGGCGACGCGCTGGCCGGCGCCGCGGCCGCCGGGGCGCGGCCCGGGCGGACGACCGCCCTCGCGGTGGGCGCCTCGGTGTGCCTGTACGAGGCGGGCATGGCCCTCAACGACTGGGCGGACCACGAGGAGGACGCCGTGCAGCGCCCGCACCGCCCGCTGCCCTCGGGCCGCGTCCGGCCGCGTGCCGCGCTGGCGGCGGCGGGCACGCTGACGGCGGCGGGCCTGGCCCTGGCCGCCCGCGCCGGCCGGCGGCCCCTGGCCGTCGCCGTACCGCTGGCGGCCACGGTGTGGGCGTACGACCTGAAGCTGAAGCACACCCCGGCCGGTCCCGCGGCGATGGCCGCCGCGCGCGGACTGGACCTGCTGTTGGGGGCGGCCGCCACCGGCCGCCCGCTGCGCCCGGCACTCGTCCCGGCGGCCACCCTGGCCGGCCACACCTGTGCCGTCACCCTGGCCTCCCGCCGCGAGACCGAGGGCGGCTCGCCGGCGGCCCCGCTCACGGCGCTCGCGGCCACCGCGGCCGTGACCGCGAGCCTGCTGCCCGTCGCGCGCCGCCCGGCCGCGGACCGGCACGCCGTACGCACCGCCCTGGCGCTCGGCTACCTCGCCACGGCCGCCCCGCCGCTGGCGCACGCCGCCCTCAACCCGTCACCCGTGCTCGTCCAGCGGGCGGTCGGCGCCGGGATCAGGGCCACCGTCTGTCTGCAGGCGGCGCTCACGGCCCGCGCCGGGGCGCCCGTGGCCGGGCTGCTGACCGCGGCGCTGGCCCCGGTCGCGGCCCGGCTGGCGCGGAAGGTGAGCACCACATGAGCCGGCTGAACCTGGGCTACGGCACCAACGGGCTGACCGACCTGCGCCTGGACGACGCGCTCGCCCTGCTCGCCGACCTCGGCTACGACGGGGTCGGACTGACCCTCGACCACATGCACCTCGACCCGCTGGCGGCGGACCTGGCCACGCGCACCGCCCGCCTCGCGCGCCGCCTGGACCGGCTCGGAATGCAGGTCACGGTGGAGACCGGCGGCCGCTACGTCCTCGACTCGCGCCGCAAGCACGCGCCCACCCTGCTGGACGAGGACGCGGACGCCCGCGGGCTGCGCGTGCGGCTGCTGATCCGCGCCCTGCGCGTCGCCGCCGACCTCGGCGCGCACGCCGTGCACTGCTTCAGCGGCGTGACGCCGGCCGGGACCGACCCGGACACCGCCTGGAAGCGGCTGGCGGACACCCTCGAACCGGTCCTCGACGTCGCGGAGACGACCGGGGTCCCGCTCGCGGTCGAACCCGAACCCGGCCATCTGCTGGGCGACCTGGCCGGCTTCCACCGGCTGCGGGCCGACCTGGGCGACCCGCCCCCGCTCGGCCTGACCCTCGACATCGGCCACTGCCAGTGCCTGGAGCCCCTGCCGCCCGCCGACTGCGTGCGCGAGGCCGCGCCCTGGCTGAAGCACGTGCAGATCGAGGACATGCGCCGGGGTGTCCACGAGCACCTGCCGTTCGGCGAGGGCGAGATCGACTTCCCGCCCGTCCTGGCCGCGCTGACCGCCGCCGGCTACCGGGGACTGACCGTGGTCGAACTGCCCCGCCACTCGCACGCCGGCCCCGAACTCGCCGCGCGCTCCCTGCGGTTCCTGCGAAACGGAGGCACCGGATGACCACCGTCCACGCCGAGAAGGACCCCGCCGTCCCCCGGCCCGCCCCCGGCGCCGAACAGGACGCGCGCGACTGGCTCGCCCGGGCCTGCGCCGCGGCCGCGGCCGGGGACCGGGACTGGGAGCTGCGCTTCGCGGAGGCCGGCCGCCGCTGCCGTGCCCTCGGCGACACCGCCCGGGTGGAGCTGCTGGCCGCCGCCCGTCCGGACGCCGCCACCGTGACCCGGCTGTACCGGCAGGGCACGACCGTCGAGCGCCGCGCCGTACTGCTGGCCCTGCCGCGGCTGGACCTCGCGCCGGCGCACGGCACGCCGCTGGTCGAGGACGCCCTGCGCACCAACGACACCGGCCTGCTGGCGGCCGCCGTCGGCCCCTGCGCCGCCCGGTACCTGGACGCCCACGCCTGGCGGCACGCGGTGCTCAAGTGCCTGTTCACCGGGGTGCCGGTGGTCCGCGTCTTCGCCCTGGCCGAACGGGCCCGCGGGGACGGGGAGCTGGCCCGGATGCTGCGCGCGTTCGCGGACGAACGCACCGCCGCCGCGCGAGAGGTCCCCGAGGACCTGCGCCACATGCTCGCCCTGACCGAGGAGGAACGGTAATGCGCATCTTCGACCCGCACATCCACATGACGTCCCGGACCACCGACGACTACGAGGCCATGCACGCCGCGGGGGTCCGGGCGGTGGTGGAGCCCGCGTTCTGGCTCGGCCAGCCCCGCACCTCGGCCGCCTCCTTCCTCGACTACTTCGACACGCTGCTCGGCTGGGAGCCGTTCCGCGCCGCCCAGTACGGCATCGCCCACCACTGCACGATCGCCCTCAACCCCAAGGAGGCGAACGACCCGCGGTGCGCCCCCGTCCTCGACGAACTGCCCCGCTATCTCGTCAAGGACCGCGTCGTGGCCGTCGGCGAGATCGGCTACGACTCGATGACCCCCGCCGAGGACACCGCCGTGGCCGCCCAGCTCCAGCTCGCCGCCGACCACGGCCTGCCCGCCCTGGTGCACACCCCGCACCGCGACAAGCTCGCGGGACTGCACCGCACGCTGGACGTCGTTCGGGAGTCCGCCCTGCCGGCCGGGCGGGTGCTGCTGGACCACCTCAACGAGACCACCGTCGCCGCGGCCCGGGAGGCCGGCTGCTGGCTGGGCTTCTCCGTCTACCCGGACACCAAGATGGACGAGCAGCGCATGGTCGCCGTGCTGAAGGAGTTCGGCCCCGAGCGGGTGCTGGTCAACTCGGCCGCCGACTGGGGCAGGAGCGACCCGCTGAAGACCCGCAAGGTCGGCGACGCCATGCTCGCCGCGGGATTCACCGAGGACGAGGTGGACCTCGTGCTGTGGCGCAACCCGGTCGCCTTCTACTCCCTCAGCGGCCGCCTCGACCTCGACGTCGCCGCCACCGGCCCCACCCACGAGGGCAACTCGATCCTGCGCGGCGCCCCGGCGCACCCCGTGCCCGCAGGGCGGTGACCCGGTGCGCTTCCGCCACCCGGACGGCAGCGTCGTCCACCTCGCGTACTGCACCAACGTGCACCCCGCCGAGGACCTCGACGGCGTCCTCGCGCAGCTGGGCGCCCACTGCGCGCCGGTCCGCCGCCGCCTGGGCGTGGACCGGCTCGGCGTCGGCCTGTGGCTGGCCGCCGGTGCCGCCCGCACCCTGGACACCGACCCGCGCGCCCTGCGCACCCTGCGCGACACCCTCGACCGGCACGGGCTGGAGGTCGTCACCCTCAACGGCTTCCCGTACGAGGGGTTCGGCGCCGGCGAGGTCAAGTACCGGGTGTACCGGCCGGACTGGGCGGACCCGCGCCGCTACGCCCACACCCTCGCGCTCGCCCGGATCCTGGCCGCCCTGCTGCCCGACGACGTCACCGAGGGCAGCGTCTCCACTCTGCCGCTGGCCTGGCGGACCGCGTACGACGCCCGGCGCGCGGCCCGTGCCCGAGCGGCCCTGACCGAACTGGCCGGCCGTCTCGACGAGCTGGCCCGCACGACCGGCCGCTCCGTCCGCGTCGCCCTGGAGCCCGAGCCCGGCTGCGTGGTGGAGACCTGCGCCGACGCGATCGGCCCGCTCACCGCCGTCGGCCACGACCGGATCGGCGTCTGTGTCGACACCTGCCACCTGGCCACCTCCTTCGAGGAGCCGGAGACCGCCCTGCCCGCGCTGACCGCGGCCGGCGTCGGCGTGGTCAAGGCCCAGGTGTCCGCGGCCCTGCACGCCGAGCACCCGGACCGCCCCGGGACACGGGAGGCCCTGGCCGCGTTCGCCGAGCCGCGCTTCCTGCACCAGACCCGCACCCTCACCGCCGCCGGCCTGCGCGGCACCGACGACCTCGCTCCCGCCCTGACCGGCGCCCGGCTGCCCGCCGGCAGCCCCTGGCGCTCCCACTTCCACGTGCCGCTGCACGCGGCACCCGCCCCGCCCCTGACCTCCACGCTGCCCGTGCTGCGCCGCGCGCTGTCCGTCCTGGTGGGCGGCGACCGGCCGCTGACCCGGCACCTGGAGGTGGAGACGTACACCTGGCAGGTGCTGCCGCCCGACGCGCGCCCCCGCGACGCTGACGGGCTCGCCGACGGCATCGCCGCCGAACTGTCCCTCGCCCGCGACCTGCTGACCGACCTCGGCCTGAAGGAACTGCCATGACCCGCCCCGAAGGGCCCGTGCCCCTGCTCGTGCTGGACGTCGTCGGCCTGACCCCGAAGCTGCTCGCCCACATGCCGCACCTGGCCGCGCTGGGCGAGCGGGGTTCGAGCGCCCCGCTGGACACCGTGCTGCCCGCGGTCACCTGCTCGGTGCAGGCCACCTTCCTCACCGGCCGCTCCCCCGCCGAGCACGGCATCGTCGGCAACGGCTGGTACTTCCGCGATCTCGGCGAGGTCCTGCTGTGGCGGCAGAGCCACCGGCTGATCGAGGGCGAACGGGTCTGGGACGCCGCCCGCCGCGCCCACCCCGGCTACACCGTCGCCAACGTCTGCTGGTGGTACGCCATGGGCGCCGACACCGACTACACGGTCACCCCCCGCCCCGTCTACCGCGCCGACGGCCGCAAGGAGCCCGACTGCTACACCCGGCCCCCGGCCCTGCACGACGAGCTGACCGAACGCCTGGGCACCTTCCCGCTGTTCAGCTACTGGGGCCCGGGCGCGGGCCTGGCCTCCTCCCGGTGGATCATCGACGCCACCCGGTACGTGATGACCTCCCGCGACCCGCACCTGACGCTCGCCTACCTGCCGCACCTGGACTACGACCTGCAGCGCTTCGGCCCCGACGACCCCCGCTCGGCGCGCGCGGCCGCCGACCTCGACACGGCACTGGCCCCGCTGCTCCGGGAGGCCCGCGCGCAAGGCCGCACGGTGGTCGCGCTGTCCGAGTACGGCATCACCCCCGTCAGCCGGCCCGTGGACGTCAACCGCGCCCTGCGCCGTGCCGGCCTGCTCGAGGTGCACACCCAGGACGGCATGGAGTACCTCGACCCGATGGCCTCCCGCGCCTTCGCGGTCGCCGACCACCAGATCGCCCACGTGTACGTCCGGCGCCCCGAGGACCTGGACGCCACCCGAGCCGCCCTCGACGGACTCCCCGGGATCGGACAACTCCTCGACGACGAGGGCAAGAAGGCCCACCGCCTCGACCACCCCCGCGCCGGCGAACTCGTCGCCGTCGCGGAACCCGACGCCTGGTTCACGTACTACTACTGGCTCGACGACGACCGCGCGCCCGACTTCGCGCAGCTCGTCGAGATCCACCGCAAACCCGGCTACGACCCCGCCGAGCTGTTCATGGACCCCCACGACCCCTATGTGAAGGCCCGGGCGGCCACCGCCCTGGCCCGCAAGAGACTCGGCATGCGTTACCGCATGGCCGTGGTGCCCCTGGACCCCGCACCCGTCCGCGGCAGCCACGGCCGCCTCCCGGCGGGCGACGGCGACGGCCCGGTGGTGCTGTGCTCCGCCCCCGGCGCCCTGCCCGGCCGGATGGCGGCCACCGAGGTCAAGCAACTGCTGCTGGACCTGGCCGGCGCGGGCGGCGGGGCCCGCCGGCCGGCCGCGCCCGCGCCGGCCGCCGCGCGGACCTGAGCCCGTGGTTCGACCGGTCCCCCACCCGGGCTCCGGGCCCGGTCGAGGAGGTGCCCCGAACATCGGATGCGTCCGGTTTCCGGCTGCGCCGGAAGACTCACCAGAGGGGTCCCTGCCCGTGAAAAAGATCGCCTCGTCGGCTGCGCTGTCCGGGCGGGCCGAGCGGATCGCCCGACGCACCCGCCCCGACAACTGGAAGAAACCGCCGCGCCGCATCGAGAAGTCCGAGTGCATCACCTGTGACACCTGTCTGCGCAGCTGCCCCGCGGAGTTCGGGGCCATCTTCGACCGCGGCCTCGACGTCGTGATCATCCCCGAGCTGTGCTCGGGCTGCCCGGCGTGCGTCCTGGAGTGCCCCGTCGACTGCATCTACGTCGACGAGGACTGGACACCGACCGACGAGACGATGTGGAACCACATCGAGCTGACCGCCGAGGACACGAAATGAGCGGGCTGACCGAGCGGGGCGAATCACGCCGCCAGATCAACGCGCGCAAGCGGATCAGCCGGCGTCCCAGCCGCCTGGGCATTCCCGCGGGCACCGTCAAGCCGGACCGCGAGTTCGACCCCGAGGCGGGGTTCCCCGGCCTGCTGCGGCAGACCTGGCAGCGCGCCGAGGAGGCGGACGGCCTGCGCTCCTTCGTCGAGGTGCTGCTGACCCTCGACGGCCATGTGCCCGCCGACGTCCAGCTGCGCGCGCTCACCGCGCCCGAGGAGGCCGCGCTGCACGCGCTGTGCGGCCTGACCTGGCGCACTGCGGACACGCCGGGCACCTCGGGCCCGACCGCGGCCGGGGACGCCCCCGACGCGCGGCCGGACGACGAGGAGACCGCGTTCCTCGGGGAGATCGGCCTGTCCGCCTCCGGCCGGATCGTGCTGCGCGTGCCCTCCCAGGGGCCGCTGCGCAAGGACGACCTGGTCGGCGGCGTGCGCCGGGTGCCCTGGACGAAGCGCGCCCTGCGCGCCTACGGGGAGCGGATGCGAGCCGCCGCCGCCCGCCTGGCGGAGAGCACGGCCGACTGCCGGCGCTGGCTCGACGAGCAGGGACCCGAGGGCCGCGACGAGCTGCTGGCGCAGGTCAGTGAAGCGGCGCTGCGCAACGCGCCGTTCGTGCTCTACCAGCAGGAGCGGCAGTACACCAACTTCCGCGAGGCCAACAACCTCACCGGCAAGACGCTGTGGCCCGGCCACCCGGACTGCGTGCTCAGCAGCCTGCGCGGCCTGCCCCTCGAACTGTGGTCGGACCACGACGTCCAGCTGATCGTCTGCCTGACCCTGCTGATCCGCTCGGCCGGCTTCGGCCGCGTCGAGGAGGCCAACAACACCCAGCTGACCGTCGATCACGTCGCCCACATGCTGGAGCGGATCAGGCGGGGCTACAACGGCGTCCCCGGCGGCACGCCGGTCGCGCCCGCCGCCGCTCGCACCGTCGCGGCCCTGAACGACCTCGCCGTGGCGCTGCGCACCCGGCGCGCCGAGGCCGGACGCGGAGCCCAGCTGTACCGCGAGATCCACGGCGCGCTGATGCACAAGATCGAACGCGTGGCGCAGGCCCCCGGCGAGCGGGCCCGCGCCCGGGAGGACGCGATGGTCGCCCGGCTCACCGAGCGGCTGCCGCTGTCCGGCGCCACTCTGCACGAGCTGGGCGAGGACCTCGCCGCCGCCCCCGGCTGGCTCGCCGGCCCGGCCGGCGGCTTCGGCACCGGGCTGGAACACCTCGTGCACGAGACGGTGGCCGCGGTCACCGAGGTGTTCGAGGCCGACTTCACGATGAGCCGCGGCATGCGGTCGCTGCCCGCCCTGATCGAGGCGCTGCGCGAGGAGCGCTGGCCGGAGATCTGCGACTGGGACATCACCCGCTTCTTCTGCTGCGTGGTCCCCGACCCGTCGGCCGCACGGCACTACGGCGGCTCCGCGGCCGCCCTCGCCGACGCCGCCTGGGCGATGTCCTCGCGCATGCAGTACAACTCCTGGCACTTCATCGCGGGCAACCTGCCCCGCACCGACGAGGTGGCCGCCCGCGACCACTTCGTGCCGCCGACGATCCCCGACGTCGCGTTCTACTCCGACCAGCACCACCACGGCCACGTCAACAACAAGGTGCGGTTCTCCATCCGCTCCCCGCAGGCCGTCGAGGTGGCCGGGCGGGTCTTCGACGGCTTCATCGACCTGCGGCTGCTGCGTTGCGCGGGCACCCCCTTCGACGAGCAGGACCTGCTCGCCGTGCACCGGGTCTCCGCGCTGGTGGGCCGGGCCACGGGCCTGGCCGCCGCCCTGGCCGCGGCCGGCACGCCGGTCGAGGTCACCGCGTTCGACTCGCCCTGGCACTGGTCGGCCATCGCGGGCGGCGATCCCGCGTCGGCCTCCACCGAGACCGGACCGGTCCGCCGTGCGTCGTCCTGACGCGCACGGCGGACCCCGCCCCGTTCCGCTCCCCGAGCGCCGCTGAAGGACAGGAGAGTTCGATGACCGCCCTCGGCATCAGCCACATCAAGGACCTCCTCTCCCGGGGGGAGATCACCGTCGTCGAACACGTCCGGTCCGTCCTGACCGCCATCCGCGAGCAGGACGCTGTGGGCGCCTACGTCGCGGTCGCGGGCGACGAGGTCCTGCGGGCCGCCGAGCGGGCCGACGCGCGCATCCGCGAACGCGGCCGCGAGGCCTGGTGGGACCAGCCGCTGCTGGGCGTCACGGTCTCCGTCAAGGACCTGCTGCAGACCCGCGACCTGCCCACCACCCGCGGCTCGCTGCTGCCCAACGACCGCCCCCGCGAGGACGCCCCCGCGGTGGCCCGGCTGCGCGCGGCCGGCGCCGTCGTCGTCGGCAAGACCACCACCTCCGAGTTCGGCTGGAGCGCCTCCACCGTCGGCCGCGTCGCCCCGCCGACCCGCAACCCCTACGACCCCCGCCTGACCGCCGGCGGTTCCTCCGGCGGCGCCGGTGCCGCGGTCGCCGCGGGACTGTGCGAGGGGGCGCTCGGCACCGACGGGTCCGGCTCCATCCGGATTCCGGCCGCGTTCTGCGGCGTCGTCGGCTACAAGCCGTCGTACGGCAGGGTGCCCTACTGGCCCAACGGCGCCGACCGCCTCGCCCACCAGGGGCCGCTCGCCGCGAGCGTCGCCGATGCCGGGCTGCTCGGCCAGGTCATCGCGGGCCCCCACCCCACCGACCCCGACTCCGGGCTCGGTTCCCTGGACTCCCCCCGCGATCTGCGCGCCCTGAGGATCGGCTGGATCGAGTACGAGGGAACCGACCCGGAGATCCGCCGGGTCACCGGTCAGGGCAAGGAGCTGCTCGTCGCCGAGGGGCACCGGGTCGAGGACGTCGAGGTGCGCTGCCAGAACCTCTACCCGGCCGTCGTCGACATCCTCGCCGCCACCGAGGCGGCCGGCACCCCGCCCGAGCACGAGGCGTTCTGCGACCCGGGACGCCTGGAGATCGTCCGCCACGGCCGCACCCTCAGCGGGGTGCGGGTCATCCAGGCCGAGGAGGTGCGCCAGAACCTGCGCGCCACCCTGCGCTCGGTCATGGACCGCTACGACCTGCTCGCCATGGCGACCGTGCCGATCGAGCCGTTCGAGGCCGGCGCCATCGGTCCCGACTGGGCGTCCGACCCGCGCGACCTGATGTGGCTGGCCTGGGCGCCCGCCTCCTACCCGTACAACATGACCGGGCAGCCGGCCGTGTCCCTGCCCGCCGGGCTGACCCGCTCCGGTCTCCCGGCCGGTGTGCAGCTGGTCGGCCCGGTCGGCGCCGACGACCTCGTCCTGACGGTGGCCCGCCGCCTGGAGGCCATGCTGGCGCCGCTGCCGCACCCGCCCGCGACCGGCCCCATCCCCGTCACCACCGGTGAAAGGACGTTCTGAACCATGTATGCCAGGTCATGGTCCGCCCCCGTCGCGGAGGGCGGCGTCGGGCACCCGTCGTTCGTCACCGACCACGGGCTGTGGGACGCCGGGCAGCTCGCCGCCGCCGAACGCGTCGAAGCCGCCCTCGACGACGTCGACTTCGTGCGGCTCGCCTTCGCCGACCCGCACGGTCTGGCCCGCTCCAAGACGCTGACCGCGCAGGTCTTCCGCGGTGTGCTGCGCGACGGCATGAACTTCAGTCCCGGCCCGTTCCTGTTCGACACCGGGCACGCCGTCGCCGTCGACTTCCTCGGCGAACACGGCATCGGCGTCGACGAGATCGCCGGCGCCGGCAACTTCGTCCTGGTGCCCGACCCGCTGACCTTCCAGGTGCTGCCCGGCGACGGCCCGCGCACCGCCTGGGTGATCGGCGACGAGTACCTGCGCGACGGCACCCCGCACCCGCTGTCCGCGCGCGCCGTCCTGCGCCGGGTGCTGCGCCGCTACGCCGAGCAGGGGCTCTCCCCGGTGCTCGGCCTGGAGGTCGAGTGGTACCTCACCCGCCGCCTCGACGACGAGCCCGGCAACCAGGGCAACGGCTTCGGCCTCCAGGGCCGGGCGCCGCGCGTGGCCGCCGTCAACGCCGGCTACCAGTTCAACCTGGACGCCGCCTACGACACCGTCGCCCCCGTCACCGACCCCCTCGCCCTGGACCTGCTCGCCCTGGGCCTGCCGCTGAGGTCGATGGAGCACGAGTCGGGTCCCGGCCAGGTGGAGACCACCTTCAGCCCCATGTCCGCCCTGGACACCGCCGACGCGATGCTGCTGTTCCGCACCCACACCAAGCGGCTGTGCGCCCGCCTCGGTCACCACGCCTCCTTCATGTCCCAGCCGCTGCTGGACGCCGCCGACCCCAGCGGCTGGCACCTGAACCAGTCCGTGGTGGAGGACGCCACCGGCCGCAACGTCTTCGGCGCCGAGGGCCTCACCGGCGGGCTGTCCCCGCAGGGCAAGGCGTACGCCGACGGCCTGCTGTCCTGGGCGCGCGAGCTGTGCATGCTGTCCGTGCCCACCGTCAACGGCTACCGGCGCCTGGCCGCCGAGCACTCCCTCGCCCCCACCCGCGTCGGCTGCAGCGTCGAGGACCGCACCGCGATGCTGCGGGTGGTCGGCAGCGGGGCGGGCACCCACATCGAGAACCGCGTGGGCGAGCCGTGCGCCAACCCGTACCTGAACATCGCCGCCCAGCTGTCCGCCGGCCTCGACGGCCTGGCCGGCGCCGCCGCCGGCTCGGGGGACGGCCCGGGAGACGGTCCCGGCCAGGTGGTGCCGCAGTCCCTGCGGGAGGCGCTCGGGGCCTTCACCGCCGGCCGCGCCGGGCACCTGCTCGGCGCACCGCTGGCCGCCTGCCTGGCCAAGCTCAAGGAGAGCGAGCTGCGCCGCTTCGAGGGCTGGTGCGCGCAGGCCGCCCCCGTGCCGGGCCGCGTCACCGAGTGGGAGCAGCGCGAGTACTTCGGGGCGTACTGAGCGCCGCCGGAACCGGGCCCGGTGCGGCCGTGGACGCGCCTCCCACCGCACCGGGTCCCCCGTCCTTTCCCTCAACCAGCCCCCGGACGAAGGCCGACGATGATCCCTCGTTACACCCTGCCCGAGATGGCGGACCTCTTCGCCGACCAGTCGCGCTACGCCACCTGGGCCGAGGTCGAGATCCTCGCCACCGAGGCCCAGGTGCGGCTCGGACACGTACCCGCCGAAGCGCTCGCGGACATGCGCCGCGCCCCGGTCCCGCTCGCGGCCCGGGTCGCCGAGTTCGAGAAGGAACGCGACCACGAGGTGCTGTCCTTCCTCGCCGCGTACTGCGAGAACATCCCCGAGTCCTCCGCGCGCTGGGTGCACCTCGGCATGACCAGCTACGACCTGGTCGACACCTCCCTCGGCCACACCCTGGCCCGCGCCACCGACCTGCTCGTCGCGGCGGGACGGCGGCTGCGGCGGGCCCTGACCGGCACGGCGCTCGCCCACTGGGACACGGTGATGGTGGGCCGCACCCACGGTGTGCACGCCGAGCCCACCACGTTCGGCCACAAGCTCGGCGGTTACGCCTTCGCCGTCGACCGCTCCCTGACCCGGCTGGCCGCCGCCCGCGACGCCGTGGCCGTCGGTACGATCTCCGGCTCGGTCGGCACCTACGCGCTGATCGACCCCGCCGTCGAGGCGCACGTGTGCCGGTCGCTCGGCCTCGGCGTCGAGCCGGTGCCCAGCCAGGTCGTCGCCCGCGACCGGCACGCCCAGCTGCTGCAGGCCGTCGCCGCGCTCGGCGCGTGCATCGAGCAGATCGCCCTGGAGCTGCGGCTGTTGCAGCGCACCGAGGTCCGCGAGGTCGAGGAGCCCCGGGCCGGCGCCTACCAGGGCTCCAGCGCCATGCCGCACAAGCGCAACCCCACCACCAGCGAGCGGCTGTGCGGCCTGGCCCGGT
Source organism: Streptomyces mutabilis (assembly GCF_046628145.1). Taxonomy (NCBI): domain Bacteria; kingdom Bacillati; phylum Actinomycetota; class Actinomycetes; order Kitasatosporales; family Streptomycetaceae; genus Streptomyces; species Streptomyces mutabilis. The sequence goes on from NZ_CP176875.1 coordinate 110,385, forward strand.
TGCTGCGCGGCTACGCCACCACCGCCCTGGAGAACGTGGCGCTGTGGCACGAGAGGGACCTCGCCCACCAGTCGGTGGAGCGGGTCATCCTGCCCGACAGCCTGTCCGTGGGCCACTTCCAGGCGACGAAGGCGGCCGAGCTGGTGGAGTCGCTGACCGTGCACCCGGAGCGGATGCGCGCCCACATCGACGCCACCGACGGCCTGGTCTACAGTTCGTCGGTCCTCGCCGAGCTGCTGGGCGAGGGCACCGAACGCGAGCGGGCCTACCGCTCGGTGCAGGCCGCGGCGAACCGCACGATCGCCACCGGCGAGCACTTCGCCGCCACTCTCGCCCAGGAGGGCATCGACCTGCCCCCGCTCGGACCCGAGCGCTTCCTCACCCACCACGACGTACTGCGCAGCCGATTGGAGAAGCTCCGTGAACTGGACGATTGAGCGGGTGGAAGGCGCCGCCCTGGATCTGGACGAGGTGCTGGAGGTGTACCGCTCGTCGGGCCTGGGGCAGCGGCGTCCGGCCGACGACCGGGAGCGGATGGCCGCGATGGTGCGCAACGCCAACCTCGTCCTGGCCGCCCGTGACACCGACGGCACGCTCATCGGCATCGCCCGCAGCGTGTCCGACTTCTCCTACGTCACCTACCTGTCCGACATCGCGGTGTCGGACGGGTACCAGCGCTCCGGCATCGGCCGCGCCCTGATCGACGCCACCCGCAAGGAGGCCCCGACGGCGAAGATCGTGCTGCTGTCGGCGCCCGCCGCGACGGAGTACTACCCGCACATCGGCTTCACCCCGCACAACTCGGCGTGGGTGCTCAACCCGTAGCGGCGCCGCGGGCGGCACCGCCGCTCCACGCGGTCGAGCCTCGCGCTTCAGCGGGACTCGACCGCCGGTCCGTAGGGTCGGAGGCGGGGGCACGGCCCGGTGACCGCCTGCGCGGGGCGGGCCGTGTCCGGCTGCCTCACGCGGCAGCGCGCATCGGCCGTGCAGGACCCTTGGGGGAAGGCATGAGTCAGACGATGACGGCACAAGTGCTGCCGGAGCCGCGGACACCCGCCCCGCGGCCGGCCCGGCCGGCCCAGGGACCGCCCGTGTCCGCACCGGCCGTGGCGGCCCCGGCGTGGCGCGTCCTGGTCGTGGACCCCGACCGCGGCGACCCGCTGGCCGACCAGCTGCGCCGGCACGGCCACGAGCCCGTCGGCGTCACCCAGGGCAGCGCGGCCCTTCAGCGGCACGCGGACGCGGATCTGGTGCTGCTCGCGCTGGAACTGCCCGACCTGGACGGGCTGGAGGTGTGCCGGGCCATCCGTTCGGTCAGCCGCGTCCCCGTCATCATCGTCACCGCCCGCCAGTCCGAACTGGACTGCGTCCTCGGTCTCCAGGCCGGCGCCGACGACTACGTCACCAAGCCCTACGGCACGCGCGAGCTGATGGCCCGGATCGAGGCCGTGATGCGCCGCGCCCAGTGGCAGCCGGCCGCCGTGGAGGAGATCCGCCACGGCTCGCTGCGCATCGACGTCAACTCCCGCCGGGTCAGCGTGGACGGGACCGAGGTCGCCCTGACCCGCAAGGAGTTCGACCTGCTGTGCCTGCTGGCCTCGCACCCCGACGCGGTCGTCCCGCGCAAGCAGCTGCTCAAGCAGGTCTGGGGGGACTCCTGGTCGCGGCGCACGGTGGACACCCACGTCAGCAGCCTGCGCGGCAAACTCGGCGACAGCGGCTGGGTCGTGACGGTACGGGGAGTGGGTTTCAGGCTCGGTCACCGCTGAGGCGGGGCCGGGCTCCGGTCGTCTGGGTTCGGTCGTCCAGGGTCCGGGCTCCGGTCGTCCGCCCAAGGGCCCGACGTCCGCCCAAGGGCCCGGGACGTCCGGCGGAGCCCCCGGGCGGGCGGCCGGCCTCAGCGGGCCGGGCCCGGCCGGACCGCGCTGTCGCCCAGTTCCTCGGCGAACTCCTGGCACAGGTCCGCGTAGCCGCGCATCAGCTCCGCCAGCTGCCCGGTGCAGTGCGGCGGCAGATTGGCGATGATGCGTCCCCGGTCGCGGGCGAGCAGCGCACACGCCTCCAGCATCCGCAGCGTGCTGCGGCCCATCTCGTTCAGCCGCAGGGACGGGTCCCGCCGCAGCGCCTCGAAGAGGGTGATCAGCTCCTCGGCCGACCGAGTCTCCTCCTCCCGGTCCCGGCCGCCCGGTTCCCGCCCCTCCCGCGCGCCGCGCCCGCCCGCCGCCAGGCCGCGCTGGCGCGGCGGCACCGGATCGTCACCCCGCAGCAGCCGGTCGCGTACGTCGGCGACGGTCGCCGGGGAGATCCCCGCGCGCCGCGCGATCGTCCGCAGCGACGCGGTGGGGTCGGCCCGCAGCAGCTCCCCGGCCAGTTCCCGCCCCTGCACGGTGCTCAGCGGCCGGGCCCGCCCGTCGAGGCCGACCCGGCGCTCGCAGCGCGGCAGTCCTTCCATGCGTGCCCGCAGCTCCGACACCTTCTTCGCGGACAGCCCCGCCACCACGGCGATGGCGCGGTCCGACCACTGGGGCCGCGCGGCGACGATGCGCTCGGCGGCGGCCGCCCGGTCGCTCTGGGACAGCGGCCGGCCCTGGGCCACGTTCATCGCGACCGCCAGCAGGGCCGCGTCCTGCCGGGACCCGTCGAAGAAGCGCGCCGCGATGTGCGTACGGCCCTTCAGGCGCGCGGCCCGCAGCCGGTGCAGCCCGTCGATGACGGACAGGGTGGGGCGGTGCACGACGATCGGCGGCAGCTCGCTCTCCAGGTGTGCCAGGGCCAGCGCCCACTCGCCGTCCACCCCGCCGGAACGCGGGGTGAACGAGGCCGTCAGGTCGGCCAGGCGCACCCGCTCCACGGGTGCCTCGCCCAGCGCGTCCTTCAGGGCGAGCAGTCGCTCCGAGCTGCTGTCGTGATGCACACGCACGGTCTGATGGGTCATACCGCGACTCCTCGTGGACACGGCGGGCTGTCGGGCCGGGGCAGGGCCCCGCACGGACCCTGGCAACGCCTCCTGACACGGGGCTGACGAACCCCTGACACCGCCCCGTCCCGGCCCGCCCCACCGGCTCCCGCCGCCGCGCACGAGCGGGGGCGGGCACGGAAAGCCCAGCTCATCCGGGCGGGGCGGCACATGCGGGGTGCGGCAGGCGGTGAGCGGGACGCGAGCGGCGCACGAGCGGACCCTGCTGGACTTCCGTGCGCTGCTCACCGCGCGCGGTGCCCGCGCCGTCCGGGCGGCGCCCAGCACGGCCGGCGGGCGATCCACGCCGCGCCCGCGCGGACAGCCCGATCGAACGAGGTGAGCACCGTGGCGACGACCATCGACAAGGCGGCGGGCACAGCACAGCCGGAGGCAGGCGGGCCGAGCGTACGGCTCATGCTGCTCCCGCTGATGATCGCCATGCTGCTGTCCCAGCTGGACAACATGATCGTGGGCACCGCGATGCCCACCGTCGTCGGCGACCTGGGCGGCATGGAACACCTGTCGTGGGTGGTGACCGCCTACACCCTGGCGACCGCCGCCGCGACCCCGATCTGGGGCAAGCTCGGCGACCTGCACGGCCGCAAGGGGCTCTTCCTCATTTCCGTGGTGATCTTCCTGGTCGGTTCGGCGCTCAGCGGCATGGCCCAGGACATGACCCAGCTGATCTGGTTCCGGGTGATCCAGGGGCTCGGCGCGGGCGGCCTGATGGCCGGGGTCATGGCGATCGTCGGCGAACTGGTGCCGCCGCGCGAGCAGGGCCGCTACCAGGGCATGCTCGCGGCCGTGATGGCCCTGTCGATGATCGGCGGGCCGCTGGTCGGCGGCACGATCACCGACCACCTCGGCTGGCGCTGGACGTTCTACATCAACCTGCCGATCGGCGCGGTCGTCCTCGTCCTGGCGGTACTGGTGCTGCGGCTCCCGTCCCGCAGGTCCAGTGCCCGCATCGACTATCCGGGGGCGGCACTGCTGATGGCGGGCATCACCGCCGTCGTCCTGGTCGCCACCTGGGGCGGCACCGAGTACGCGTGGGGATCGGACGTCATCGTCGCACTGTGCGCCGCCGCGGTGCTCTGCCTGGGCGCGTTCGTCTTCTGGCAGACGCGGGCCGCCGAGCCCGTGCTGCCGCTGCACATCTTCCGCAACCGCAACTTCGCGCTGATGTCGGTCACCGGGTTCGTGATGGGCTTCGTGATGTTCGGCGCGGTGCTGTTCCTGCCGTTGTACCAGCAGGCCGTGCAGGGGGTGTCGGCGACCAACTCCGGGCTGCTGCTGCTGCCGATGATGAGCGCGATGATCGTCCTCGCGATGGTGGCCGGCCGCATCACCAGCGGCACCGGACGCTACAAGGCCTTCCCGGTCGCGGGCGGCGCGCTGATGCTGACCGGCATGCTGCTGCTGTCCACCATGGACACCTCCACCTCACGCACCGAGGCGGCGCTGTACATGGCGGTGCTCGGCGCGGGCCTGGGCTGCCTGCTCCAGGTCGTCATGCTCGTCTCGCAGAACAGTGTGGACATCCGGGACATCGGCGTGGCCTCCGCCGCCGTCACGCTCTTCCGCATGCTGGGCAGCTCCTTCGGCGTCGCCGTCATGGGCGCGCTGTTCAACCGCCGCGTCCTGGAGGTGATGGCCGAGCGCACGCCCGGGCGGCCGGCCCTGGACCACGCCCAGCTCGACGCGGCCAGCCTGGCCCGCCTGCAGCCCGCGGTGCAGGAGGCCTACCGTCACGCCACCGCCGCCGGCACCCACAGCGCCTTCCTCGTCGGCTCCCTCGCCGGCGCCCTCGCCCTGCTGGCCGGGCTCCTGGTGCGCGAGGTGGCCCTGCGCAGGTCAGTGGCCTCCGGCGCTTCTCGAGCGGAACTCGGCCGCCCCGGCCAAGACTGAGGGGGCGTCAACGAACGGGACGCGACCGGCCCGCGCCGGCCGCGGCCGTCCCGCTTCAGCCGAGGGGACCGGGCGTCGCATCCGGCGTCCCCGCCACCGGTGCGCGGCCACCCCGCGCAGCCCAAGTCCCCCTGCCACGGCCCCCGCGCGGTGACCCCGCCGACCGGGCCCACGACAGCGGCTGACCGTGCGGCGACCCCGCGCAGCACCACCCGGCACCTCCCGTACGCCCCCGGCGACGGGAGGTGCCGCGCGTGCGCCCCGCACTCGCACTCGCACTCGCACCACCGCGTATGCCCGCACCGCCCCGCACCGCCCCGCCGACTCCGGGCCCGCGCTCCGGGCCCGCGCTCCGGCCCCGTGCCCGGGACCCGCGCCCCGGCCCGCGCTCCCGCCCCAGTGCCGATTGAGCCCCGTTTGAGCGCTCCGGCCGACCGTGGCGTCGGAAGGAGGCGCTGTGGACGGTACGCGCACGAGCGAGCGGGACGGTTCACCGGACCCCCAGCGGGGCTGCCGATGACGGCGGCCGGTCCTCCCTGCCCGGAACCCCGGGAATTCACCAAGACCTTCGGGGACGGCACCCGGTGTGTCCGCCGCGCGGCCGCCGCCGCGGACGCGCCGCACGCCCGCCCCCGTATGCCGAGCGGAGTGTCCTTGTGAGCAGCGGACGTACGGAAGTGTGCCTCGTCGGCGCCGGACCACGCGGCCTGTCCGTGCTGGAGCGGCTGTGCGCCCACGAGCGCGCGTCCCCCCGCTGGGACCACGTCACCGTGCACGTCGTCGACCCGGGCCCGCCCGGCCCGGGCCAGGTGTGGCGGCCCTCGCAGTCCCGGCACCTGCTGATGAACACCGTCGCCTCCCAGGTGACGGTCTACACCGACGCCAGCGTCAGCATCGCCGGCCCGCTCGAGGAGGGGCCCAGCCTCTACCAGTGGGCCAAGGCGATCGGCCCCGGCGCGCTCGCCCCCGGCCGCGGCGCGGCGTACGACGACGAGACGCTCGCCGAGGCGCGTGACCTGGGCCCGGACAGCTACCCCACCCGCGCCCTGTACGGCCGGTACCTGGCCTGGGTGTTCCAGCAGGTCACCGCGAACGCCGCGGCGCACGTGACGGTCCGGGTCCACGCCCAGCGCGCCGTCGCCCTGGACGACGCCGGCGGCACGCCCGGTGCGGCACCGCCCCAGACCGTGCTGCTGGAGGACGGCACCCGGCTGACCGGCCTGTCCGCGGTGGTGCTGGCGCAGGGGCACCTGCCCGTCCTCCCCGGCCCCGCCGAACGGGAACTGGCCGCCTTCGCCTCCCGGCACGGCCTGACCTACCTCGCCCCCGCCAATCCCGCCGACGTCGACCTGTCGTCCGTCGCGCCCGGCGAGAGCGTGCTGCTGCGCGGCCTGGGCCTGAACTTCTTCGACTACATGGCGCTGTTCACCCGTGCCCGCGGCGGGGTCTTCGAACGCGTCGACGGCCGCCTGGTCTACCGCCCCTCGGGCCGGGAACCGCGCCTGTACGCCGGTTCCCGGCGCGGGGTGCCGTACCAGGCACGCGGCGAGAACGAGAAGGGCGCCCACGGCCGCCACCTCCCGCGCCTGCTGACCGCCGAGCGCGTCGCGGCGCTGCGCGCCCCGGGCCGCGGCCCGATCCGCTTCGCCACCGACCTGTGGCCCCTGATCGCCGGGGAGGTCGAGAGCGTCTACTACGAGACGCTGCTGGCCACCCGTGGAACGCCGGCCGTAGCAGCCGGCTTCGCCGCCCGCTACCTGCGCGCCGAGCCCGGCCCGCAGCGGGAGGAAGTGCTGCGGGCCGCCGGGATCGACGCGGCCGAGCGCTGGGACTGGGACCTGGTCGCCCGCCCCTGCGCAGGCCGCTCCTTTCCCGACCTGGCGGCCTTCCGGTCCTGGCTGCGCGGCCATCTCGACGAGGACGTGCGCCAGGCTCGCCGGGGCAACGTCTCCGGACCGCTCAAGGCGGCCCTGGACGTGCTGCGGGACCTGCGCAACGAGGTCCGCCTGGCCGTCGAGCACGGCGGCCTGGACGCCGACTCCCACCGGGAGGACCTGGACGGCTGGTACACGCCGCTCAACGCCTACTTGTCCATCGGCCCGCCCGCCTCCCGCATCGAGGAGATGGGCGCGCTGATGGACGCGGGGGTGCTGGAGGTCCTCGGCCCCGGGACGCGGGCCGGCACCGACGAGGACCGGGGCCGCTTCACCGGCACCAGCGACGTCCCGGGCGTGCTGGTCGCGGCCACCACGCTGATCGACAGCCGGCTGCCGGAGATCGACCTGCGGCGCACCGCGGACCCCCTGATGGCGCACCTGCTGCGCACCGGGCAGTGCCGCCCCTTCCGGGTCCCGGCCCGCGGCGGCGTCCCGTACGAGACCGGCGGCCTGGCCGTCACCGAGCGGCCCTACCACCTGCTCGACGCGCGGGGGGAGCCCCACCCGCGGCGCTTCGCCCACGGCGTGCCCACCGAGTCCGTGCACTGGGTGACCGCGGCGGGCATCCGGCCGGGCGTCGGCTCGGTGACGCTGGAGGACTCCGACGCGATCGCCGCGGCCGTACTGGAGTCGCCCGCGCTGTCCGACACCGGGGACCGCGCGGCCGTACGGGCACGCCGGGCGTCGCTGGACAACGGGACGACGACGAAGGCGGCGGCATGACGACCACTCACCACGGCGGCACGGACACCGCCCGCCACGAGGGCACGGACACCACCCGCCACGGCGGCACGGACACCGCCCCCCACGGGGGCACGGCCGTCCACCCCGCCCCCGACCTGGACAGCGGTCTGCTCTCCCCGGTCAGGGCGGGCACCCCCGTGGAGGCGGCGGTCGGCGACACGGCCTGGCTGCAGGCGATGCTGGACGCCGAGGCGGCCCTGGCCCGCGCCCAGGCCCACTGCGGCACCGTCCCCGCCCCGGCCGCCGCCGCGATCACCGCCGCGGCCCGTGCCGAACGCCTGGACCTTCGTCACCTGGCCCTAGCCGCACGGGAGACGGCCAACCCGGTCGTCGGCCTCGTCAAGGCGCTGACGGCGGTGGTGGCCGCCGACGCCCCCGACGCCGTCGAGTACGTCCACCGGGGCTCCACCAGCCAGGACGTGTTCGACACCGGCGCGATGCTCGTCGCCCGGCGCGCGCTGCGCCTGATCGTCGCCGACCTGCACCGCACCGCCGACGCGCTCGCCGCGCTGGCCGCGGAGCACCGGGACACGGTGATGGCCGGCCGCACGCTCGCCCTGCACGCCGTACCGACCACCTTCGGGCTCAAGGCGGCGGGCTGGCGACAGCTCGCGCTGGAGGCCGCCGAGCGGCTGGAACGGGTCGCCGGCCGCCTTCCGGTGTCCCTGGGCGGCGCGGCCGGCACCCTGGCGGGCTACCTCACCCACGCCGGCCAGGACGCGGACGCCGCCGAGCTCGTCGACGACCTCACCGCCGCCTACGCCGCCCAGACCGGCCTGGCGGCCCCGGTGCTGCCCTGGCACGCCCTGCGCACCCCGATCGCCGACCTGGGGGCCGCGCTCGCCCACACCGCGGGCGCCCTCGGCAAGATCGCGGCGGATGTGCTGGTGCTGGCCCGCACCGAGGTCGGCGAGGTCACCGAACCGCAGGCGGCGGGCCGCGGCGCGTCCTCCGCGATGCCGCACAAACGCAACCCCGTCCTGGCGACGCTGATCCGTTCCGCCGCCCTCCAGGTCCCGGCGCTGGCCTCGGTGCTGACGCAGTGCCTGGTGACCGAGGACGAGCGGTCGGCGGGCGTGTGGCACAGCGAGTGGCAGCCGCTGCGCGAGTGCCTGCGGCTGGCCGGCGGCGCCGCCCGCACGGCGGTGGAACTGACCCGCGGCCTCACCGTCCACCCGGACCGGATGCGCGCCGGCCTCGAGGCGACCGGCGGCCGGATCGCCTCTGAGCGCGTCAGCGCCGCCCTGGCCCCCCGGCTGGGCCGTACGGCCGCCCGGGAGCTGCTGACGCAGGCGTCGCTGCGGGCCGCCGAGACCTCCCGGCATCTCGCCGACGTCCTCGCCGAGATGCCGCAGCTGCGGGGCGTACTGGACCCCGTGGAAACCGCCGCCCTGCTGGACCCGGCCGGTTGCACCGGCGCGGCAGGCGCCCTGGTCGACCGGGCGCTGACCGGCGTACGGGCCACCTCACCCGATCCTCACCTGGGAGCGACATGAGCCGCATGGACACCGAAGCCGTGGACACCGACGTCATTGTGGTGGGAGCCGGTCCCGTCGGGCTGATGCTGGCGTGCGAGCTGCGGCTGGCCGGCGTCGGGTGCGTCGTGCTGGAGAAGTCGACGGAGCCGACCGACCAGTCCCGCGCCCTCGGCTTCACGGCACGCACCATCGAGACCTTCGACCAGCGCGGGCTGCTGCCCCGCTTCGGCGGCTTCGACACCATCGACATCGGCCACTTCGGCGGCGTCCCGCTCGACTACCGGGAGGTGCCGGGCGGCTCCTACGGCGCCAAGGGCGTGCCGCAGTCGCTGACCGTCGCCGTCCTCGGCGAGTGGGCCGGCGAACTGGGCGTCGACGTGCGCCGGGGGTGGGAGGTGACCGGCCTGGCCGACCACGGCGACGGCGTCGAGGTGACGGCGTCCGGTCCGGACGGCCCGGTCCGGCTGCGCGCCGCCTACCTGGTGGGCTGCGACGGCGGCCGCAGCACCGTCCGCAAGCGGGCGGGCATCGGCTTCCCCGGCCACGACGCCACCATCGAGATGGCGTTCGCCGAGGTGGTCGGGGTGACCGGGGTGCGTCCGCGGCCCAACGGCGAGCGGGTGCCCGGCGGCATGGTGCTCGCCTTCCAGCAGGGCCCGGACACCTTCCGTGTCACCTACTACGACGCCGGTGTCGTGCCCCGCAAGGGCGACGCCCCGCCCTCCTTCGACGAGGTCGCCGGCGCCTGGCTGCGGCTGACCGGCGAGGACATCCGCGGCGGCACACCGCGCTGGATCGGCAAGTTCACGGACGCCACCCGGCAGGCGAGCCAGTACCGGCGCGGCCGGGTGTTCCTGGCCGGCGACGCCGCGCACATCCATCTGCCCATCGGCGGACAGGGCATGAGCGCGGGCGTGCAGGACGCGGTCAACCTCGGCTGGAAGCTGGCGCTGGCGGTCAAGGGCCGTGCCCCCGGGCACCTGCTCGACACCTACCACGACGAGCGGCACCCGGTGGGCGCCCGCGTCCTGGTCAACACCCTCACCCAGCGCAGCCTGTACATCACCGGCGAGCACATGCGGCCGGTGCGGGAACTGTTCGCCGAGCTGATGGAGCTGCCCGAGGTCCGCCGGCACCTCATCGGCATGGTCACCGGCCTGGACATCCGGTACGCCATGACGGCGCCGGACCACCCGCTGCTGGGCCTGCGGCTGCCGGACGCCGAACTGGTCGACGGGGCGGGCGTGAAGAGCACGGCCTCGCAGCTGCTGCACACGGCGCGCGGAGTGCTGCTCGACCTGACGGACGACGCCCGGGTGCGCCGGGCCGCCGGCCCCTGGCGGGACCGGGTCGACGTGGTGACCGTCTCCCCGGTCGCGGCCGGCGCCGACGATCCGTTCGGCCGGGCCGCCGCCCTGCTGGTGCGCCCGGACGGATACGTCGCCTGGGCGGGGGACGGGCGCGGCGCCGAGGGACTGACGGACGCGCTCGCCCACTGGTTCGGCGAGGGGGTGACGGCGGCATGACCGGCAACCCCGAAGGCGGCCCGATCGCCTTGGTCACCGGCGCCAACAAGGGCCTGGGCCGGGAGATCGCCCGTCAGCTGGGCGCGCGGGGGGTGAGCGTGCTGCTCGGCGCCCGCGACGCGCGGCGCGGCGAACTCGCCGCCGAGGCGCTCGCCGCCGAGGGAATCGACGCGCACCCGCTGCCGCTGGACGTGACCGACCCCGCCGGTGTCGCGGACGCGGCCGCCACGATCGACGGGCGGTACGGCCGTCTGGACATCCTGGTCAACAACGCGGGCGTCAACGGCACGTTCCACGGCCCGCCCAGCGCGGCCACCGCCGAGCAGCTGCGCGAGGTCTACGAGACCAACGTCTTCGGTGTGCTGACGGTGACCAACGCGATGCTGCCGCTGCTGCGCCGCTCCCCGGCCGGACGCATCGTCAACATGTCCTCGACCGTGGGCTCCCTGACCCTCAACGCGGACCTCTCCGGGGGGTTCGGCGACTACAACCTGGTCACCTACCAGTCCTCCAAGACGGCCCTGAACGCCCTCACCCTCGCCTACGCCAGGGAACTGCGCGACACCCCGATCAAGGTCAACGCGGCCAACCCCGGCTTCACCGCCACCGACATGAACAACCACCGCGGCCACCAGACGGTCGAACAGGGCGCCGTCACAGCGGTACGCCTGGCCCTGCTCCCCCCGGACGGCCCCACCGGCACCTCCCAGGACGAATCGGGTCCGGTCCCCTGGTAGCCCCGCACCACCGCACGGGCCCCGGCCGGGGCCGCCACCGCCCGGGGCCCGCTGCGCGACCCGGACGCGTCGGAGCTGGATGAAGACGAGACTGGCGCGGAATGAATCCGGCGCGCCGTTGCCTGCGACCCGAAACAGACTCGCCCGGTCGGTCACAGGAGGGCGCCGCCGGAGACCTCGATGCGCTGGGCGGTCATCCAGCGCAGGCCGTCGGACGCCAGCGTGGCGACGGCGTCGCCGATTTCCTCGGGTTCGCCGACGCGGCCAAGCGCGGTCTGCCCGGCCAGACCCTGGCGTATACCGCCGTCATCCCGCATGGCACCGCCGTTGAAGTCGGTGGCGGTCGGCCCCGGGGCAATGGAGTTGACCCGGATACCTCGGGGGCCGAGTTCTGCGGCCAGAGTGCGGCTCAGGGCCTCGACGGCGGCCTTCGAGGCGGAGTAGACCGAGGTCGCGGGGCTGGTGTGGCGAGTCAACGACGACGAGACGTTGACGACGCGGGCGCCTTTCGCCAGCAGTGGCACAAGCGACTGGATGAGGAAGAACGTGCCCCGCACGTTCGTGCCGAACACCGTGTCGAAGTCGTCGGTCGTGACAGCTTCCAGTGGGCCGAAGACACCCACCCCCGCGTTGTTGACCACGATATCGAGCCGCGAAGCCCCCCAGCGCTCAAGCAGTCCGCTCAGCTCGGAAGTGAAGGCTCCAAAAGAGGAGACGTCGCTGATGTCGAGACGCACGACAGCGGCGGTCCCACCCGCAGCGTGCACGTGCTGCTCCGTCTCCTCGGCCCCGGCCACATCACCGCGATGAGTGACCACCACCCGCACCCCGCGCGCCGCCAGCGCAAGAGCCGTACTCCGGCCCAGACCACGGTTCGCACCGGTCACCAAAGCGATCCTGTCGGCTGTCATCCGCTACTCCCCCATCACACGGCACCAGAGAGACATCGGGCACCGCCATCAGATGCGAGTCAATTGACTCGCCTTTCCATTGCAGCGTAGGCAGCCCGAAAGAGGCGAGTCAAGTGACTCGCCTCGGATCTGGGGCATACTGCACGCATGGCAGCAGAGCTCTCCGCACACCACCGCCGTCTCGCCCAGCAAAAGCGTGAGGCGATCATCTCCGCGGCCACGGACCTCTTCCTGAACCACGGTTACGACGGCACGTCCCTCGCGCGCATTGCCGAAGGGGCGGCAGTCTCGAAGTCCACCTTGTTCAAGCAGTTCCCCACCAAGGCAGCCCTCTTCGAGGCCATCGTCACCGAGTCATGGCAGCGTGACGCCACCGGCGCCGTCGCGCGACCTCAGGCCGGAGATCTGCGTTCCGGCCTGACCTCCATCGGCCACCGCTACGCCGACCTGATCGGCCGGCCCGGCATGACAGCCCTGTTCCGCATCGTCATCGCCGAGCTGCCTCGCTTCCCCGAACTGGGACGGATGCAGTTCCAGCTCGGCAAGCTGCCCTACTTCACCTCTGTCCAGCGCTACCTGGAGTCGGAGCACGAGGCCGGTAACGCCGACGTTCCGGACACCGAGAGCGCCGCTAACCAGTTCCTCGGGATGATCGCCAACTACGTCCTGTGGCCCCGCATGCTGCTGACCGACTGGAACCCCACAGCCTCCGACATCCGCTACGCCGTCGAGCAAGCGGTCGAGACCACGCTCGCCCGCTATGCCTCCGATCGACCAGCCTGATCCGAAGCCGGCATTCGTACGCCGCCGTCCCAGCGCTGGAGGGGCCCGCGGGGCCGCGACCGTGCGGGGCGTCGCTGTCGGTAAACGATCGTTTGCCGACAGGCAGGCGACGCGTCCAATGAACCCGTGCAATCCGGGGGTTCACAGCAGCGCGAACCATCAGATCCGATGGCGATTGCTGACAGGGTTCGACGACAGATGGGGTCCGATCCCGATCCTCCGTACGGAAGGGGGCCCTCGGTGGCGAACCTGGTTCCCGACAGCGCCCGCCTACATCCGTCACGTCTAAGTCCACGGGGAATCTGCCCAGCTCCAGGCCCGCCGAGAGTACGAGAACCGGGTCAGCGCACTTACCCCCTGACCATGATCGTTCTCAGCGCCAACCGCTGTACCGATGTTCCCCGAGGCCGTCCCCGTCGCGGCCCCGGCAGGGGGGACTGCGCGCCCTGCCCGCGCGCCGGCCGGTATCAGGCGGTGACGAAATCCACCAGCACCGGCCCGAGCACCTCCGGCAGCACCCGGTGCCACACTCCGGGCAGCTCCAGCCGGCGCCCGTCCGGCAGGGCCGCCGCGGTCGCCTCGGCCGCCGCGAGCAGCCAGTCACTGGTGTGGTCGCTGTTGACGACCAGCGTCTCCACCCGCATCCCGGCCATCCGCTCCACCGGCACCCGGCCGTCACCCATCACCGCGGTGTCGTAGGGCAGGGTGTGCGCCAGCGCCTCGTTGGACGACCACAGCGGGCTGTCCTTCCACTCCTTGATCCACTCCGGCGGGAAGCCCACGTGCTCGCCGAGGAAGTACTCGACGGCCTCACCACGCCGCCCCGCGGCGAGCAGCGCGTCCAGGTGTCCGGCGAAACCGGCGGGCGGCGTGCGGAAACCCGGGACCCGGTAGGGCGGTTCCAGCAGGGCCAGCCTGCTGATCGCCGCCCCGGCGAGGGCCGCCTCCAGTGCCAGGATCGCCCCGCTGGAACCGCCGAACACCGCCGCCCGGCCTCCCGCCCCGTCGATGACCGCCTGGAGGTCCTCGATCTCCCGCTCGACCGCGTAGTGGGGGGAGTCCCCGCTCTGGCCGCGCCCGCGCCGGTCGTAGGCGTACACGGTGCAGTGGGGAGTCAGGTAGGGGACGAGCGTGTCGAAGGCCGTGTGGTCGCGGAAACCGCCACCGAGCAGCACGATGGGGGGTCCCTCGCCGGCCTTCTCGTAGGCGATGGTGGTGCCGTCCCGCGATACGACCTTGTGCATCACACACTCCCCCAGGGGCACATTCCTGCCAGCTTTTTCCGCCCGGGAAACTAGTCGCCGATTTCGGCGGCGGTCAATGCGGAAAACGCGGACAGTTGAACGCCCGACTGCTCAACCTCGGCATTCCGCAGTCGAACACGGTCAATCCGCCGAGTGTTGTCGGAAGACACCCGCTGAATTACCCTCGCCGGGTAAGTCGGCCGGGCCAGGAATCCCTCCCGCGATCAGCCGGCGCAGGTCGATAAATCCCGGACCGACGCCCGTACACGGCCGATGCAGAAGCCGTCCGCGCGCCCCGCAGCCGGCCGACCGACGGCCCCCGACCGACCGAGGCAGGAATTATGACCTCCCACATCCGTACCGCACTGGTCATCGGCGGTGGCATCGCCGGCTCGACCACGGCCATGGCGCTTCAGCGCGCGGGCGTCGAAGCCCGCGTCCGCGAGGCGTACCACGTCACCGCCGACGGCATCGGCGGCGGCCTGAGCCTGGCCCCCAACGGAGTCAACGCCCTCGACGCGATCGGCGCCGGCGACGTCATCCGCCGGGTCGGCACCCCCATGCGCGGCACCGTCCTGCACAGCGCGGACGGCGAACCGCTCGGCGAGATCACCCTGCCGGCCGACCTGCCGCCGTCCCGCTTCGTCTGGCGCGGCGCGCTGTACCGGGCGCTGTACGACGAGGCCACCCGCCGCGGTATCCGCACCCGGCACGGCAAGCGGCTGGTGGCCGCCGAGGACACCGGTGACGGCGTCACCGCCCGCTTCGACGACGGCACCGAGGAGAGCGCCGACATCCTGATCGGCACGGACGGCATCCGCTCCACGGTGCGCGCCCTCGTCGACCCGGCCGCCCCCAGCCCGCAGTACGCCGGCCTGCTCGGTTTCGCGGCCCCGCTGGCCGAGACGGGGCTGCCCGGCACCGGCGGCAGACTGCACGTCGGCTACGGCCCCGCCGGCTCCTTCGGTCACCTGGTGCACGCCGACGGCTCCGGGGGCTGGTTCGTCAACCTGCCGCACCCCGAGCCGCTGACGCTGGCAGAGGCCCGGCGGACCTCGCCGGAGCGGTGGCTGGACCGCCTGCGCGAGGCGTTCGCCGGCCACTGCGCGCCCGCCGCGGACCTGCTGGCCCGCACCGAGGCGGCCGACCTGCTGATCACCGGCCCGCTGGAGACCATGCCGCCGGTGCCGACCTGGAGCCGCGGCCGGATGGTGCTGGTCGGCGACGCCGTGCACGCGGCCTCCCCCAGCTCCGGGCAGGGCGCCTCCCAGGCCGTGGAGAGCTCCGTGCAACTGGCGCGCTGCCTGCGCGACCTGCCCTACGACCAGGCGTTCACGGCGTACGAGGGACTGCGGCGGGCCCGCGTGGAGCGGATCATCGCCCTCGCCGCCCGCACCAACGCCAGCAAGGCCAGCCCGCTCGCCCGCCCGGCGCGCGACCTCAAGCCCGAGCCCCTCGACTGGCAGTTCACCCACCGCATCGACTGGGAGGCCCCGGTCCTGCCTTCCGAGCCCGCTCTCGAATTCCACTCGAAGTCCGCTTGAGCAACGCTTTGTTTTCGCTTGAGGATCGCTCGAGAAGCCCTCAGGAAAAAGTCCCCGAATGCTCGATCCGGACGCGTAAGGCTGCCGGAGTCCGCTGGCGCGACTATTTCGCGAGTGGCATTCATGTCATGATGGCTGTCACATCGGCGCTCGACGTCGTGGGCGGATATGTGTCTTCGACGCTGCAAAGGGAGAGCGGATTGTGGAAACTCGCGTCATAGTGGTCGGCGCCGGTCCCGTGGGTCTCATGCTCGCGGGTGAACTCGGGCTCGGCGGCGCGGAGGTCACCGTCTACGACAGACTGCCCGCGCCGTCCGGGGAATCCCGGGCCCTCGGTTTCACCAAGCGCGTCGCCGAGATCTTCGACCAGCGCGGCCTGCTCGCCCGCCTGGGCGAGTTCCGCCGCGGCCGGAGCGGCCACTTCGGCGGTGTCGGCTTCGACCTGAGCATGCTCGACGAGAGCCACCACGGGGTGCTCGGCCTGCCCCAGTCGCGCACCGAGCAGATGCTCACCGACTGGCTGGGCGAACTGGGCGTCACCGTCCGGCGCGGCCACGAGGCCGTCGCCTTCACCGAGACCGCCGACGGCGTCGAGCTGGTCCTCGACGGCCCCGACGGCCGCCACCGGGACACCGCCGCCTACCTCGTCGGCTGCGACGGCCCCGACAGCACGATCCGCACCCTGGCCGGCATCCCCGCCCCCGGCTGGGAGTCCACCCGCGGGATGTACATGGCCGACGTGAAGGGCATCGAGCCGCGCCAACGGCCCACCGGCGAGCACGTCCCCGGCGGCAGCATGGTCCTGTGCGTCGACCTCGGCGACGGCTACCACCGCGTCCTCATCCACGACCGGAGCCTGCCGCCCCACCCCGACACCGCCACGCTGACCTTCACCGACGTCGCCGACGCCTGGCAGCGCATGACCGGCGAGTCCATCCACCACGGCAGCGCCCGCTGGATGGCCGCCTTCGGCAACGGCGCGGGCCTGGCCACCACCTACCGGCGCGGCCGCGTCCTGCTCGCCGGGGACGCCGCCCACGCCACCCCGCCGCTGGCCGGCTGGGGCCTGAGCACCGGCATCCAGGACGCGGCCAACCTCGGCTGGAAGCTCGCCGCGGTGGCCACCGGCCGCGCCCCCGAAACCCTCCTCGACACCTACCACGCCGAGCGCCACCCCCTCGGCGAGCAGCTGCTGCGCAACACCCACGCCGCCACCGCCCTCTACCTCAGCGACGAGGAGATGGACCCGCTGCGCGCCGTCCTGCGCGAGCTGATGGAGGACAAGAACGCCGCGGAGCACTTCGCCGGCATGGTCAGCGGCCTCGGGGTCCGCTACGACACCTGCCCCGGCGACCACCCCCTGCTGGGCCGCCGGCTGTCTCCCGACCACGCACTCGACCTGCCCGACGGGAACCGCGCCCGCGTCGCGCAACTGCTGCGTCCGGGCCGGGGCGTCCTCATCGTCACCGAAGACCCGGGCGGCACCGAAGCCCCGGACGGCACCGACGGACCGCGCCACCGGGCGGCCGCCTGGTCCGACCGCGTCGACATCGTCACCGGCACCTGGGCGCCCGCCGACGCGTCGGGCGGGCCGGCGCGGCTGCCGGCCGCCGTGCTGGTGCGGCCCGACGGCTACGTCGCCTGGGCGGGGCCGGGCAGCGCCGGCCTGACCGCGGCCCTGGAGAGCTGGTTCGGCCCGGCCCGCGTCACCGCGGGTGTCTGACCCCGGACGATCACCCGAACCCGCCAGAAGACCCCGACCCCAGAGCGAAGAGGAGACAAGGGAGCGATGACCGCACCTATTCTGGTCACCGGTGGCACAGGCACCCTGGGAAGCCATGTGGTTCCGCTGCTGCAGCAGGCCGGCCACGACGTACGCGTCCTTGCCCGCAAGCCCCGCGAGTCCGCCAACGGCATCGAGTACTTCGCCGTCGACCTGATGACCGGCGAAGGCATCGACGCCGCCCTGCGCGGCGTGGAGACGGTGCTGCACCTCGCGGGCAGCAACAAGGGCGACGACAAGGTCGCCCGCACCCTGGTGAACGCCGCGAAGAAGGCCGGCGTCCGCCACATCGTCTACATCTCCGTCATCGGCACCGACACGATGCCGCTGGGCTGGTTCAAGACCCAGCTCGAAGCGGAGAGGATCATCACCGACTCCGGCATCCCCTGGTCCATGCTGCGCGCCGCCCAGTTCCACGACATCGTGTGGATGATGGCGCAGAAGATGACCAAGATGCCCGTCGTCCCCGCCCCCGGCGGCCTTCAGTTCCAGCCGGTCGACTCCCGCGAGGTGGCGGCCCGCCTGGTCGAGCTGACCCTCGGCGAGCCGGCCGGCCGCGTGCCCGACCTCGCGGGCCCGAAGGTCTACCCGCTCGGCGACCTGCTGCGCAGCTACCTGGCCGCGCAGGGCAAGCGCCGCCCGATGCTGCCCGTGCGCATGCCCGGCAAGGCCGGCAAGGCCTACCGCGCCGGCCAGAACCTCGCCCTGAAGGGCAACGACGTGGGCAAGCGCACCTGGGAGGAGTTCCTCAGCGAGCGCGTGGCCGCCTGACCGTCATCCGAACGCCGCTGCCGGGGCCCCGCCGAGGGCCCCGGCAGCGGCGTTTCACGGCACCGGCGGCACCGCGTACGGCGGCCTCTCAGCGCGATTCCAGCTCCCGCGCCAGGGACCGCTCCAGCGGGGTGAGCGGCACGTCCCCGCACACCTGCTCCGGGTGGCCCGGTCCCGGCCCCCGCAAGGGGTCCGCCGGTTCCCCGGGAGCGGCGCCCCGCGGCGCCCCGTCCGTCGCGCCCGGAACCGGGCCCGTCTGTACGGTGCCGTACGCCACCAGGCAACGGTAGATCTCACGCAGCACACGGCGAGGGCGCAGCAGATCCCACATGGCGGGCCTCCTTGAGTGGTCGGCGGTCACAGCCGTCCACGCAACCTTCGGGCGGGGCGGCGGAGAAGCGCCCCAGATCCGCCGGAGCCCCGCCCGGGCCCGCCTGGACTCCCGCCGGAGCCCGGCCTGCCGCCCGCCGCAGTACGGACCGCACCGCGCCACAGCCGCCCCCGTGCCCGCCCGGAGCCGCACCGGGTCCCGCCGGAGCCCCGACGGCCACCGGTCCCCCGCGGCCACCGGCCCCGGCACCGCCGGGCCCCGGGCACCGCGCCCGCGCACCGCCGCGCCACCAGGAACGACACCCCCGGCACGGCGCCGCCCGAGCCCCCGCACGCCCGCGGCCCGGCCCTCGCGGCCCGGCGGCAGGGCCCACCGCGCGCGCGGACGGTAACGGCAGGACCGCCCTGTTCAACCGCGCCCTCGCGGCCGCAGTCGGACACCCGGGCCGCGGGTTAGATCGAGGACGCCGTGCGACGCGATCCGAGAGAGGACTCCATGACGTACATCATCCACCCCGGTGACCGGCCCGAGGGCCGCCGCGGATTCGAGATCGTGCTGTCGAGCAAGATGACGGACGGGGCGGCGTCGTTGGTGGAGACCCGCCAGGGACCTGCCTGGTCCGGCCCGCCGCTGCACACGCACGCGGAGTCCACGGAGACCTACTTCGTCGTCTCCGGCAAGCTGATCGTCCAGGTCGACGACGAGGTCGTCGAACTCGGCCCGAGCGCCATGGCCCACATCACCGTCGGTACCCGGCACACCTGGGCCACCCCTCCGGGCGAGGGCGCGCACTTCCTGACCCTGCACATGCCCGGCGGGTACGAGGACTACCACCCCACCGCGTTGCAGGCCGAGAAGGACAACGGCGGCCCGCTCACCCAGGAGGACCTGTTCAAGATCGCCGCCCGGTTCGACTGGCGTCCGGCGGGCGAGCGGCCGATGCGCCTGACCCCCGACGGCCGCCTGGTCCCCGCCGCGCAGGCCGACGACGAGGCCGCCCGCCTGCGCGAGGAGTGGCTCAAGGCCAACGACCGGCCGGTCGAGATCCAGCCCATCCACGAGGACGGCTTCTACGACCGGGCCGACGACGCCGGCAAGTCCGGGGCCGGGCAGAACGCCTGAGCGCCTGAGCGCCTGAACGCCCCGAGCACACGTTGCCAACGTCCGAGCGCCTGACCAAGGAGCCCCCCGTGAGCGACCTGAAGATCGCCGTCATCCTCGGCAGCACCCGCCCCGGCCGCAACGGCAAGGCCGTCGCCGACTGGGTCATGGACCGGGCCGGTGCCCGCACCGCCGCCGAGTACGAACTCGTCGACCTCGCCGACCACCCGCTGCCGCTGCTGGACGAGCCCGTCCCGGCGGCCCGCCGCCAGTACCGCAACGAGCACACCAAGGCCTGGGCCGCGACGATCGCCGCCTACGACGGATACGTCTTCGTCACCCCCGAGTACAACCACTCCGTCCCGGCCGCGCTGAAGAACGCCATCGACTACCTGCACCAGGAGTGGGCCGACAAGGCCGCCGCCTTCGTCTCCTACGGCACCCTCGGCGGCGCCCGCGCCATCGAGCACCTGCGTGCCATCGCCAGCGAACTGCGCCTGGCGCACGTCCGCCAGCAGCTGTCCTTCTCGATGTTCACCGACTTCGAGAACTGGTCCCTGTTCAAGCCGGGCGAGCAGCACGACGAGTCCGCGCCCGTCCTGTTCGACCAGCTGGAGTCCTGGGCCCGCGCCCTCAAGACCGTGCGCGCCTGAAAGAGCCCGCGCGCACGACCCGCCACGGCCCCCGGGCGGACACCGCCGCTCCCGCCCGCCGGACGGCCCCGCCCGGCCGGGCGCCGCCGCTCCCGCCCGGCCGGGCCGGGCCCCACCGCGCCCACCGCGCTCCACTGCGCGGCGCCAAGACCGTACGCCGCGCGCCGCGTACGCGAATGACGCTCGAATTCCCCTCGCGGCCCCGTCGACGAACCCTCGAGCCATCGCCCCCCACCGGCCGATCCCCGCCGCGGGAACCGCCGGCGCCCGCATCATGCAAGGACAACCCACACGGAGGGGGCAACGGAGTGAGTGTGCACGCACATGCCGCCGGGCCCGCGGCGGGAGGCGGCGGTCACGGCCACGCCGTGGTCCTCGGCTCGTCTCTCGCCGGGCTCACCGCGGCCCGCGCCCTGGCCGGCTTCATGGACCGGGTCACCGTCGTCGAACGCGACTGGGTCCCGCGCGGTCCCGGCCGCCGCCGGGGAGTGCCCCAGGCCAGGCACACGCACAGCCTCATGAAAGCCGCCCAGGAGGGTCTGGAGGAGCTGTTCCCCGGCATGGTTCAAGACCTCACCGACGCCGGAGCGGTGCACGTCCGCATCCCCGAGGACATGCTGCTGCTCGGCCCGAGCGGCTGGCTCCCCCGCGTCGGCTCCGGCCTGTCGATGCTCAGCGCGAGCCGCGACCTGATCGACTCGGTGGCCCGCGAACGGCTGCTCGCCGACCCCAAGGTGACCCTCCTGGGCGAGCACGAGGCGGTCGCGCTCCAGCCCGGCCCCCACGACACCGTCACCGGCGTGTGGATACGCCGGCGCGACCGCAAGGCGTCCGACGGCTGGGGCGCCCGCCGGCTGCTGTCCGCCGACTTCGTGGTGGACGCCACCGGACGCGGCTCGCGCGCCCCCCAATGGCTCGCCGAACTCGGCTACGAGCCGCCCCGGGAGACCGTGGCCGACGCCGGCACCGCCGTCGCCACCGCCGTGTTCACCGCGCCGGTCGGTCATGTCGCCGACTGGAAGAGCCTGTTGCTGATGCCCTCGCCCGACAACCCGGCCCAGGGCATGCTCAACCCCCTGGAGGGCGGCCGCTGGTCGGTGTCGATCTGCACCAGCGACGGCGCGAGCGCGCCGACCGGCCACGCGGGACTGCTGAGCGCCGCGGGCGACCTGCGCCACCCCCTGCTGCACGAGGTGCTGCGGGCCGCCACCCCGCTCGGCCCGGTCTACGTCTGCCGCACCACCGAGAACCGCTGGCGGCACTACGAGAAGCTGCGGCGCTGGCCCGACCAGTTCCTCGTCCTCGGCGACGCCTTCGCCGCCTTCGACCCGGCCCACGGCCAGGGCATGACCGCAGCGGTGCGCTCCGCCCTCGTCCTCGGCCAGATGCTGGCCGCCCACGGCACGGCCGTCGGCCTCGGCTACCGGCTGCGCCGGGCCCTCGCCCACCGCCTGGCCCCCGCCTGGCGGACGAGCACCCGCGCCGTACGGGCGGCGGACAACGACCGGGAACCCGGCGTCGGCGCCCGGCTCGGCAGGCGCTATCACGCCCGGATCGCGGCGGCCGCGACCAGCGACCCGTACGCGGCGACCGCGCTGCTCCACCTCCTGAAGACGGACGCCTCCCCCGCCACGGCGTTACGGCCACGGGTGCTCAGGGCCGCGCTGCGCGGCCCGCACGGCCCCGCGCCGGCGCCTCACGCGTCGGCGCCGGCGGCCCCGCCCGCCGCACCCCCCGGACCGGGCGCCCGCCGCCCCGCCCCTGCCGCGAGAACCACGGCCGGCCTCCCCGCCGGTCCGGCACGCCAGAGCGCCGCCACTCGTAACCGCCTTGAGAATGACTTGAGTTGGCACATCAATCCGACTTGAGAGCGCTTGTTCGGCGCCGCCGCGCGCGGATAGCGTTCCAGCTGCTCCAAGGCACGGGCCCGCTTGCGCCGCAGCAGGCCGACCCCATCACCGACCGCCCACCGGCCGGACCGGGTGTGCCAGTGACGGCCGAGCGGCGAGGGGAGGGTGCGCGCACATGAGCACGACCGAAACGGCGCCACCGGGTGCGCGCACCGAGGCATCCAAAGGCGCCCGGATCGCGGACTGGGCGGACGGACGGCTCGGGATCTACAGCTTCCACAGCCTGATCCGCAAGGTGTTCCCCGACCACTGGTCGTTCATGGTCGGCGAGATCGCCCTCTACAGCTTCATCGTGCTGCTGCTGACCGGTGTCTGGCTCACCCTGTTCTTCGACCCGAGCATGGCCGAGACCGTCTACGAGGGCTCCTACGCCCCGCTGCACGGCACTCGGATGTCACAGGCGTACGCCTCCACCCTCGACATCAGCTTCGACGTGCGCGGCGGCCTGCTCATCCGCCAGCTGCACCACTGGTCGGCCCTCGTCATGATCGCCGCCCTCTGCGTGCACACGATGCGCCACTTCTTCACCGGCTCGTTCCGCAAGCCGCGTGAGATGAACTGGCTGATCGGCTTCGTGATCCTGGTGCTGGTCATCCTCGAAGGCTTCCTCGGCTACTCGCTGCCCGACGACCTGCTCTCCGGCACCGGCCTGCGCATCGCCCAAGGCGTCACCCTCGCCATCCCGGTGGTCGGCACCTACCTGTCGATGTTCCTCTTCGGCGGCGAGTTCCCCGGCGACGACGTGATCCAGCGGTTCTACGGCCTTCACATCCTGCTGCTGCCCGGAATCATCGTGGCCCTGGTCACCGTCCACCTGATCCTGGTCTTCTACCACAAGCACACCCAGTTCAGGGGCCCCGGCCGCACCGAGCGCAACGTCGTCGGCCAGCCCCTGATGCCCAACTACGCGGCCAAGGCGGGCGGTTTCTTCTTCCTCGTCACCGGCTTCCTGGCCCTGCTCGCCGGCATCGCGCAGATCAACCCCGTGTGGACCTACGGCCCCTACCGCGCCGACCAGATCTCCCAGGGATCGCAGCCCGACTGGTACATGGGCTTCCTCGAGGGCACCCTGCGCGCCATGCCGCCCTGGGAGTTCGTCCTGTGGGGCCACACCGTCAACCTCGGCGTCCTGATCCCGGCCGTCGTCGTGCCCACCCTGATGGCCACCGTCCTCGCCCTGTGGCCCTTCCTGGAGGCCTGGGTCACCAAGGACACCGAGGAGCACCACCTCCTCGACCGACCGCGCGACCACCCCACCAGGACCGCGTTCGGCTGTGCCTTCATCGCCCTGTACCTCGTGCTGTTCTTCGGCGGTGCCAACGACGTCCTGGCCGAACGCTTCCACCTCTCCCTCAACGCCGTCACCTGGTCGGTACGCGTCGGCTTCTTCGTCGTCCCCGTACTGACCTACATCGTCACCCGCCGGATCTGCCTCGGTCTCCAGCGACGCGACCGGGACAAGCTCCTGCACGGCCGCGAGACCGGCAGGATCCGCAGGCTCCCGCACGGCGAGTTCGTCGAGGTGCACGAACCCCTCGACCGCGGCACGCAGTACGCGCTGCTGTCCCGGCAGGACTACCGGCCCCTGCCGGCGCCCGCGCCCGAGCAGGACGGCGTACCCAACCCGAACCACCGCAAGGAAGTCCTGCGCCACCGCCTCAGCCGCTGGCTCTACGGCGGTCAGATTCCGAAGCCGACCCGCGAGGAACTGGCCCACGCCGAGCACGACGAGCACACCGCCGGGCAGTTGGAGCGGGGCCCGGACGTTCACTGACCCGGCGGCACGCCGCAGGGGGCCGGCCAGCACGGCTGCGCGGGTGACCAGGGGACGGGTCACCCGCGCAGCCGTTTCGCGTACGACGAACGGAGGCCCGATGAGCACAAGCCCCTGGCACCGGGAAGCCCCCCGCCCCGCGTCCATCACCCAGGCCCGCACCGGCCTGACGGAGGACCTGCGGGGCCGCGAACGCCGCTACTTCACCGCCATGCTGATCCGCACCGCCTGCGTCGTCCTGATGGCCCTCACCTGGACCCGCTGGCCCGTCGTGGCCGTCAGCGCCCTCATCGGCTCGGTCGTCATCCCCTACGTCGCCGTGGTGGCCGCCCAGGCCGGCTGGCGCCAGCAACGCGGCCCGCGTCCACCCCTGCCCCTGCACCTGACCCCGGACCCCCCGGCCCAGGACCCGGTCCAGGCGCCGGTCCAGGAGGACTCCCCCGCCCCCCGCACCGTCCTCGAACCCACTCTGGTCCTTCCACCGGACCAGTGACCGACGCGGTACCCGCACCCCCCACTCGGCTCGACCACGCCGATCCGGTCGAACCGGGCCCCTAGAACTCGAAGTCGACGTACTCGACGTCCGTGAAGCGGATCTGTTCCAGGCTTCCGGCACGGCGGCCGTCGTCCTGGAAGTACACCTCTTTGAGTGCCTCGGCCGTGATCTCCCGCAAGAGCCGCTCCCCCGCGTTCTGCTGCTGGGCGTCGAAGAGGCGAGCGGCGTACCGGGGCGGCAGGGCGACGGTCAGGTGGCGCAGACGGGCGTCGTCGGTGGTTCCGACGGGGGCGGTGTAGCCGACCCTGGCCCGGGTGTCGATGACGATGCCGTCGGTGGTCGCCGCGCGTCGCCGGGCCCTGGCCCGGACCTGGGGCTGCCAGCGCCTGGTCACCTCCGCGGCCAGGCGGGCGGCGAGTTCCGGGCGGGGGCTGCGGATCTGGTTCCTGACGTACCGTTCGACGGTGCGCCGGGAGACGCCGAGGAGCTCGGCGACGGGACGGGTGCCCTTGAGCTGCCTGACCAGATACCGCATCTGCGCCCCGGCCGATCTGGGGACCGGCCGGGTGAAGGAACGCTGCGACGCCTTTTCCAGGCCGTCCCCGAACAAGGCCATGAGCCGCTACTCCCCGCTGTCCTGGTTGGTGACCTCACCGGACTTGATGTACCGGGCGAGGTTGAGTTCGGGGGCGTCGAACCGCTCGCGCACGCCCTCGCCCCACAGCACGGTCTGGGTGCCCTCGTGCTTGACCATCCCCGGTGAGACACCCAGCCGCCAGCCGCCCGGCAACGGCTTGCCCTCCCGGTACGGCAGGAAGTCGAGCGGAGAGGGCCCGTCGGACGCGTACACGGCGCAGTCGGAGAGGACGGCGACCGGGTACTGGCCGGTGAACGCCGCGTGCTTGACCAGTTTGCGGTGCATGTTGATCCGGGTGCGGGAGATGACGGCGGCGCGGATGTCCGGGCGCCACGTCGGGCGGGACAGGGCCCTCCAGGGACGGCCGGGCTTCCAGCCCTCGCCGCGCGGGCGCTCGCGCAGTTTGCCGATCCCGCCCTTCACGGTGGCCTTGATCACCGACAGGACGATCGCCATGCCGGGGTCCCGGTCCTTGTGCCCGTCCATCGCGGCCAGGAACTCCTCGGGGCTCGCCGTGGCGGGCACCCCCAGGTCGGCCATCGTCGCCACGTAGGCGTCGCGCAGCCGGTTGTACCAGGCGTCCAGGTAGCGGCCTTTGTCGTAGCGGACGTAGGCCTCGAGCGGGCGCACGTCGTACCCGAGTTCCGCCGCGTAGGCGACGGTGGGGGTGGCGTACCAGGCGGGGCCCTCGGGCCGGTCGCCGGTCGGGGTGAAGGGGCTGGGCAGCAGGTCGGCCTGGAGCCGGGTCCATTCCTTGCCCAGCCGCACGCGGGAGAGGTCGACGTGGGAGAGGTCGACCAGCCAGGAGCCGGGCAGCTTCGGGTCGAACACGGGCCGGTCGAGGTGAACGGGTGCGTCGAGGCCGACGACCAGACCGTTGGCTCCGGCGGCGAACGCCATGTTGACGTCGATGCCGACGAGGTAGCGCCTGGTGCACTCCTCGTCGGTGAGGGGGCGTGCCCAGTCGTACGCCTCCTCCATCAGGACCTCCGCCGGGGTACGGCGGTGGAAGCGCGGCAGGCCGGCGAGGAGCGGGTGGCCGTCCGGGGCCTCGCAGGGGGCGCAGTCCACCGGCTCCGTCCCGAGCGAGCCGGGGTTGTGCTCGCTGTGCCGCTTTCCCGTCCCGTCCGGTTCGGAGGCCCTGGTCGGCGGGTGCAGGGCGGTCATCAGCTCCAGACCTGTCACAGCGGTCGAACCGCGGGGCGTCATCACCCGGTCCGCGTAGGTGCCCAGTACGCGGGCGAGTTCCGCCGGCGGGAGCTGGGCGGCGTCCGCCCAGTGGCGGGTGTCGAGCGCGTTCCACGACGGGATGCACAGCTGTACGCAGTTGCGCTCCGCGCCCCGGGCCGGTCGGTAGACACGGGCCCAGGGGCCGAAACCGCGCTGGGTGAGCCTCCAGTCGGCGCGTGCCAGTTGCTTGACGGCCTTGTGGTCGTCCGGCAGCCGTCCGGCGAGGCGTTCGGCGTCGGTCAGGTGGACCGGCAGGCCGTAGCGCGCGCACGCGGACTCGGTCAGCACGAGCAGCGGGTCGGCGTCCTTGCCCGGTCCGGACAGCCTCGGTTGTCCGAGCCTCGCCTCCCTGAGCGTCCAGTCGATCAGGGCCGGGACCGACCTGGCCGGCACGTCGAGGACGAGCCCGCCGACGCAGTACGCGAAGACCTGGCCGTCCTCGGCGTCGATGACGGCCAGGGGACCGTTCTCGAAGCGGGTGTCCGCCCCCGGGGCAGGCCCTGCCGGAGCCGGCCCGCCCGGGCGGCGGGAGCGGGAACGAGGACGGGAACCGGGGGGCGCCGGGGGCTGCTCGGAATCGGCTGCCGGGCGGGGCGCAGGCGCGGGTACTGCCGCCGGAGCCGGGGCGGGGCCGGACGGTGCCTGTGCGGGGGCAGCGGGAGCGGTGCCGGGGGCCGGCGGTGACGCGGACGTGTTCTGGGCGCACGAGGCGGACGAGGACGAGGGGCCCGACGGGACCGGGACCGGCAAGGCAGGGTCGGGCCGGGACGGCTCGGTCGGCGCGGTCGGCGCGACCGTGTCGGGGTCGGCCGGGTACAGCTCGGCGAGTTTGCCGAGGAGGCGTGCGTAGGCGTCGCGTTCCGGCGGACGCGGCTCCGTCTTGCCGGCTTCCCAGCCGCTCACCGTGGCGCGGCGTACGCGCAGTGCCGTGGCGACCTCGTCGACGGTCAGGCCGTGGGCCTTGCGCAGTCGCTTGCGCTCCTCCGGCGGCGGCAGGGTGGCGCGGGACGCCACCAACGCGTCGACCGCGTCGAACAGCTCCGACATGGACACCTCCCGACGGCGACGCTATCCCGGAAACGTACCGCAGCGTACATTCGGCGTACTTTCGGCGTACGTGGCGGGTCGCCCTCCGGGCCGCGGGGTGATTACGGCGTAATCACTCGCGACGACTGCACCCCCGGTGGCGGGACCTCTCGCCGCGGGGTCGTGGGGTGATTACGGCGTAATCACTCGCGACGACTGCGCCCGTGGTGGCGAGACCTCTCGTGGCGGGGTGATTACGCCGTAATCACCCCGCCGGGCTCGAAAGACCTCACGAGGAAGCGTGGTCGTCACGCGACATCGCCGGAATCGTCGGCATCGCCCGACGTCGCACGTCATCAAGCGACGGTTGCCATAACTAACGTGTCGGTGCCTCAAAGGATCATCGACGTTAGTATGGTTACCTCCATGACTTCGCCAGCTGCTTCCAGCGACCGGGAGAAGGTCGTCTCCAAACTGCCGGGTTGGCTCCGCCAGAGCCTCAAGATCAGAGCCGCTCAGCACGGCATCGAGATCCAGACCGCCGTAGAGCGGAGCATCAGCGACTGGTGCGACCTCGCCTCCGCCACAGCGACCGTCGACACCTCCGGTGCCGACTCGTTCTCCACCTTCCTGCCGCCCGGGCAGTGGGAGAACTTCCGCCAGATCGCCGCCGACCGCCGGGT